>NZ_JACHEF010000003.1:37762-1021540 GCF_014207355.1 Mesorhizobium sangaii
TTCGATCCTGGGATACGAACTTCGATCCTGGGATACGAACTTCGATCCTGGGATACGAACTTCGATCCTGGGATACGAACTTCGATCCTGGGATACGAACTTCGATCCTGGGATAACGGATGATTTATGCTCTGCCGATAGTCATAGCCGCAAACGTGCCGTATTTTTTGCCAACATGGCGCGACGCGGCGTTTTCGTCGAAGCGCTTTTCTTTTCAAGAATACCGGGAGGCTTCTCGATGACATCCAACACCCTTTTGCGCGCGGCACGGCGGACGCTGATCGCCGGCGCGGCAGCACTTCTTGTCAGCGCCGTCGCTGCCCCATCCTTCATGACGCCGACATTTGCCGCCGACGCACCTGCTTCGGTTGCCGACCTCGCTCAAGGCCTGCTCGGCGCGGTGGTCAACATCTCGACCTCGCAGACTGTGAAGGGCACGGAAGGTCCGGGCGCGGTGCCGATGCCGCAGTTGCCCGAAGGTTCGCCTTTCCAGGATTTCTTCGACGATTTCTTCAAGAACCGTGGCGGCGACAAGGACAATGGCGGGCAGAAAGTGCAGTCGCTGGGTTCCGGCTTCGTCATCGACGCGGAGCAAGGCATCGTCGTCACCAACAACCACGTGATCGCCGATGCCGACGACATCGAAGTCAATTTCTCCGACGGCATCACCTTGAAGGCGACGCTGGTCGGCACCGACACCAAAACCGATGTCGCGGTGCTGAAGGTCGATCCGAAGGGCCACAAGCTGACGGCGGTGAAGTTCGGCGATTCCACCAAGATGCGTGTCGGCGACTGGGTCATGGCGATCGGCAATCCGTTCGGCCTCGGCGGCACGGTGACGGTCGGCATCGTTTCGGCACGCAACCGCGACATCAATTCCGGTCCCTATGACGATTTCATCCAGACCGACGCCGCGATCAACCGCGGCAATTCCGGCGGTCCGCTGTTCAACAGCGCCGGCGAGGTCATCGGCATCAACACCGCGATCATTTCGCCGTCCGGCGGTTCCATAGGCATCGGCTTCTCCATCCCCTCGCAACTCGCCTCCGGCGTCGTCGACCAGTTGCGCCAGTTCGGCGAGACCCGGCGCGGCTGGCTCGGCGTGCGCATCCAGCCGGTGACCGACGACATCGCCGAGAGCCTCGGCATGGCGACTGCCAAGGGCGCGCTGGTCGCCGGCGTCATCAAGGGCGGCCCGGTCGACAACGGCACCATCCAGGCCGGCGACGTCATCCTCAAATTCGACGGCAAGGACATCCATGAAATGCGCGACCTGCCGCGCGTGGTCGCCGAAAGCCCGGTCGGCAAGGCTGTCGACGTGCTGATCGTGCGCAAGGGCGTCGAGCAGACCGTGAAGGTGACGCTCGGCCGGCTCGAGGATGGCGAAAAGCTCGCCAGCGGCGAGGACGGCAGCAACACCGACAAGGACAAGGGTGACAAGGCTCCGGCCGTCTCGACGGCTTCGGTGCTTGGCATGACCGTCGGCGAACTGAACGACGAGACACGCAAGAAGTTCAGCATTGCCGCTGATGTCTCCGGCGTCGTCATCACCGATGTCACCAAGGATTCGGCTGCCGCCGAACGCGGCATCCAGCCGGGCGAAGTGATCACCGAGATCGCACAGGAATCGGTCGCCACGCCCAAGGACGTCATGGACCGGATTGGCGCCTTGAAGGAGCAAGGGCGCAAGAACGCGCTGCTGATGCTGGCGTCGAAGACCGGTGAGCTCAGGTTCGTGACGATCCGGATGGACTGAAGTCCGGAAAGGCTTGTAGTGCCCTGATTTTGAGAAGAAAAATGGCGGCTATTGAGCCGCCTTTTTTCTTGCCTGCCAGTCCTTGCGCGACAATCTGTAGAGGACATGCCGCTTGAGCGCCGGGTGGCTGTCAGGGACGTCGGGATGGTCGAAATCGCTAGCCGGGTCGAACCTCATGCCGAGGCGTTTCATGACGGCGGTGGAGCGATGGTTGTCGTAGACCGCGAAAGACACGATTTCGTCCAGGTCGAGCGTTTCGAAACCGTAGGCGAGCCAGGCCTCGGCCGCCTCGGTGACGTAGCCCTTGCCCCAGAATTCCGGGGCGAGACGCCAGCCTATCTCGATCGTACCGTCGGGTAGCACGTCGATGTCTTCTGTCCCGGTTATCCCGACAAAGCCGATGCACTCGCCCGTGGCCGCAATCTCGGCCGCGGCGAAGCCATAGCCGTCCTCATCGACCCAGGCGCGGACCTCGTCCATCTTGGCGTCCGCCTGCGCGCGGGTGCGGCGGAACGGAAAGAATTCCATCACCTGTTCGTCGGAGTTGATCCGGTGGAACAGTTCGCGATCGCGATCTTCCCAGTTGCGCAGGATCAAGCGCTCGGTACGCATTGGTTTCATTGCACAAACTCTTCCTGTCTGTAGCCCTGCACATAGAGCAATGCCGTCAGGTCGCCGTGGTCGATGCGAACCTTTGCCTGTGCCGCCACCGTCGGCTTGGCATGGAGGGCGACACCGGTGCCAGCCAGCCGGATCATGTCGAGATCATTGGCGCCGTCGCCGACGGCAATCGCGTCAGTCGGCGTCAGGCCGAGGCGTGTCGAAATCTCGATCAGCGCATCGGCCTTGGCGGCGCGGCCGAGTATTGGTTCGCCTACCAGCCCGGTGAAGCGGCCGTTCTGTTCGAGTAGGCGATTGGCGCGATTCTCCTGGAAGCCAAGCATGGCCGCGATGCGCGTCGTGAACACCTCGAACCCGCCAGACACCAGCGCCGTCCAGGCGCCATGGGCCCGCATGGTCCGCACCAGCGCGCCGCCGCCAGGGGCCAGCGTCAGGCGATTGGCGACGATGCGGTCGACCACGGCGGCGTCGAGGCCCTTCAACAACGCCACCCGCTCGCGCAAGGCAGGTTCAAACGCGATCTCGCCGTTCATCGATCGCGCGGTGATGGCGGCGACATGATCCTTGACGCCGATCTCGTCGGCCAGCTCGTCGATGCATTCCTGGTCGATCATGGTCGAATCCATGTCGGCGATGAGGATCTTCTTGCGGCGGGTTTCCGCCTGCTGGACGATCACGTCGACCGGTTCAGTGGCGAGTGCTGCGCGCAGGGCGGCACTTGTCCCGGCGGCGTCAGCCTCCGGCGGCAAGGCAAGATCGCAGGCAATCCCGTCGGCAAGCCAGACAACAGCGCTTGCGCCGACCGAGCGTGACGCCATATTCGCAAGCGATAGCGACAAAGCGCGATCGGCGGGACGGGAAACAAGCGTGGCGATGAGCGGCATGGACAATTCCGGCGGACAGGCGGGCGAGGGCCGCGTGAAGGACGCGATCCTGATAGCCGGGCCGACCGCCAGCGGCAAGTCGGCCCTTGCGCTCGAGCTGGCCGAGCGCAAGGGCGCCGTCATCGTCAACACCGATTCCATGCAGGGCTATTCGGTGCTCGACGTGCTGACCGCCCGGCCGGGGGCGGCCGACCTCGCCCGCGCGCCGCATTTTCTCTATGGCCATGTCCACCCGGCCACGGCCTATTCCACCGGCGCGTGGCTGCGCGATGTGATGAAGCTGATCGAGGACGGTACGCTCTCCGGACAGCCTGTTATTTTTGCAGGTGGCACCGGGCTCTACTTCCGTGCGCTTGCCGAGGGTATTTCGGAAATGCCCGACATTCCGCAGCGGATTCGTGACCGCTGGCGCTATGAGTTGAAGGAGCAGGGCGCCGTCAAGCTGCACGGCCTGCTGCTGCGCGAGGATTCGGCGGCTGCCATGATGCTGAAGCCGACCGACAGCCAGCGCATCGTGCGCGCACTGGAGGTGCTCGACGCGTCGGGCCGTTCGATCCGGGAATGGCAGGCCGAGCGCGGCCGGCCGCTCATCGACCGACAGAGCGCCCGTTTCTTCGTGATCGAGCCGGACCGGGCGGCGCTGGTCGACCGCATCGAAAAGCGCTTCGACCAGATGCTGGACAAGGGAGCGCTGGACGAGGTCAAGCAGCTATCGGCGCTAGGCCTCGACCCCGAATTGCCGGCGATGAAAGCGATCGGCGTTCGCGAACTGCAGGCCGCGATGGCTGGAGACATTGGCTTTCCCGAGGCGATCGAGCGCTCCAAGATCGCAACCAGGCAATATGCCAAGCGGCAAACGACCTGGTTCAGGCATCAACTGGGCTCGGAATGGCAAAGATTGCGGCCCGGTGACGATCTGGAAACCACGATTTGATCGCCTGTTTCCATTGCAACCTGAAAAGTTTATATGCAAGGTAAAGTTCCCGTTGTGGTTGTCCAAATTAACCCTCCGTAAGCCCGCCCATGCCATAAGGTCAGTGGGCACTTTTCCATTGGGGAGCAGATGCGTTTCCACAAGGCGGAATCAGCATTTTTCGTCTTTATTTTCGTGATCCTGGCCGCCGGCCTGGTGACGCTGCATGCCTATGGACTGCTGCAATCCTTCGCCACCGAGCTGCATTCGGCTTCGGGCATGGACAAGGTCATCTATCTCAACAAGCTTCTGTTCGCGACCGGCGTGCTTTTGGCCACTGCGCTGTTCTTCGGCATTTTCTTCATCTATCCGCTGATCCGCAAACAGGCGACGGAGGAAGGCAAGCTGCGCGCCATGACGGTTTCGCTCAGCGCCCGCTCGGAGACACTCGAGCATGCCGCCCTGACCGACGGCCTGACCGGCATGCAGAACCGGCGCTATTTCGACGACGCGCTGAAGGAATATCTCGAGGAGTTCCGCCGCATCGAAAAGCCCGTCGGGCTGATGATCCTCGACCTCGACCATTTCAAGCAGGTCAACGACACCCATGGCCATGACGTCGGCGACGAGGTGCTCAAGGCCGTCGCGAGCTGCCTCAAGGACATGACACGCTATCACGACGTGGTGGCGCGGCTGGGCGGCGAGGAATTCGCCGTGGTCACGCCCAACATGGACGCCGAACTGCTGGGCAAGTTTGCCGAGCGCATCCGCAAGGCGGTCGCCAACATGTCGGTGCTCTCCGGCAATGTCCGGCTCAAGATCACCACCAGCGTCGGTCTGGCTGTCTGGGACCGTAAGGAAACGGCGGAGGAGTTCTATCGCCGCGCCGACCGCCAGCTCTACGAGGCAAAGAGGCAAGGCCGCAACCGCGTCTGCGCCTAAAATCCCATCATTGAATTCGTGAAGCCGGCCGTTTGATGCCGGCTTCTGTGCTTCCGATGCTCACGGACTAAATGTCCGCTCCGCTCCGGTTCTCGAAGTCGACACCAATCGACTCAGCCTGACGAATTCCGTGACGGGATTTACCCAGGCATGCGAACGAAGCCCCCGCCCTTGAAAGTTGACGTGGCTCCAAGTCGGGTCGGCCGAATGCCGGCTCAGTCGTTTTGCGGGCGCAGGCCGAAGGTCGCAGGCTTGAGGCCGTAGCGCATGTCGAAATCGTCATCCGATTGCACGCGGCTGGTGGCTGGTGGCTTGCGGTAGTCGGGATCGCCGGCCTGGCGACTTGAATCGACGACTTCGGCGAAGGCCATCGCTTGCTGCGTTGGTTTCGGCACGTTGCGCAGCCGCTCGACGATTGCCACCAGGTCGACATCCTCGCCGGCTTTTGATGCGGCTTCTTCGCGTTTGTTGGTGCCGGGGATCAATTCCGAGGATAGTTTTTCGAACTTCAGCCGCATCGTCGTCGCCACGCCTTCGCCAAAGGCAATGGCCTCGCGCTGGCCCATCGACGACAGGAAAGCCAGCGTCGAGGCCGAGGAGTCGGCAATCGCCGAGCGGATGATCGCCTGGTCCTGCTCATTGGCAAGTCGCATGGCGAAGAAGGTCGAACATTGCGACAGGATGGTCGGGTCGAGCTCGCCCGGTCGCTGGGTGACGACGCCGAGATAGCAGCCATATTTGCGGCCTTCCTTGGCGATGCGCGACAGCGCGTGCCTTGTCGGCGCAAAGCCGAGACGCGGGTCGGCCGGCATGTAGCGGTGCGCTTCTTCGCACAAAAGCAGAAGCTGCAGCTTGCCCTCGCTCCACAAAGCGAGGTCGAAGGCCAGGCGCGCCAGCACCGAACAGACGGAATTGACCACTTCGGACGGCATGCCGGCCATCTCGAAGCAGGTCACCGGGCGGCCATGATGCGGCACGCGGAAGAGGTTGCCGATCGTCTCGTGGATGGTGTCCTCGATCAGGCGCGAGTTGAACATGAACCGGTAGCGTGGGTCGGCCGCCGCCGATTCGACGCGCGTCTTCAGGGATTTCAGCGTCGGGCGATCGGTCTTGCTTTCGAGCATGCCCATACGCTCGTCGATCTGCTTGATGAGGTCGGCGATGCGGTAAGGCACCGGCGTATCGGCGGTCAGCGCATCGCTGCCGCGCCTGATGTAGCTGCCAGAATTCGGGTTGCGGTAAAGGTTCTTGGCGGCGGGGATGAGGTCGCGCAACGCGTCGATCTCTTCCGGCACCGTCTCGCGGCCACGGAACAGCACCTCGGCGAATTCCTCCAGCCTGAACATCCAGAACGGTAGGTCGAGCGTCTTGGAATCGACCCTGACGCAATACTCGGGCAGCGACGCGGCGAACTCGTTGTGCGGATCGAGGATCAGAATGCGCAAGTCCGGCCGCGCCGCGATCGACTTGCGCAGCAGCAAGGAGACGGCGGTGGATTTGCCGACACCGGTGGTGCCGACAACGGCGAAGTGACGCGCCAACGTATCGTCGATGGCGATGTTGGCGGCGATCGTCTCGTCCTGCGAGAGTGTGCCGATGGTGATCGAATGACGCCCGGCCAGATCATACACCGCCTGCAGGTCACGGGTGCGGATGCGATGGGCGATGGCGCCGATATGCGGATAGGTGGTGATACCGCGATCGAAGATCGGCTTAGCGCCCGGCTCTGCTCCGTCGCGGACTTCGCCGATAAGCTCGATGCTGACCTCGATCGGGTTTTGACCTTCATTGCTCCAGGCGCGGTCCGATTTGCCGATCCCGTAGACCAGGCCGACGGTTCGCGTGGATCCCAGATTGATGGAAATCATCTTGCCGACCGTCCACAGGCCGGTCACCGCGCCGTCAATATCGTCCGCAAAGGCGCTGATGGTGGCGCGCGCACCGTCGCATTGTACGACGTTGCCCAGAATGCGCCTGTCGTTCTGTTCCGCGTTGCGGCGCTCCTGCAATGTCGGTTCTCCAACGGAGGCTTCGCGTTCGACATACATGGACAGGCCAATCCCCATTTCCCCTGGAGCATCGACCTTACAGGAACGGGGTTAAGGCGGGATGAGGTTGGATGGTGTAGAGAGGCTTAAGCAGCCTGTGAAAATTGTCGCGACACGCCTCTTCTCCGGAATCGATATTTCGCTATAATGGACATATGGATGATATAGCGAACGATATTTCCTCGACCATCGGCAGAAGGATACACGCCGAAAGGACCATACGGGACTGGTCGCTGGCCGAGCTGGCGGAGCGCTCCGCTGTGTCGAAGGCGATGCTGAGCACGATAGAGCGCGGCAAGACCAGCCCGACGGCGGCCCTTCTGGTGCGCATCGCGTCGGCCTTCGGCATGACACTGTCGACCCTCATCGCGCGCGCCGAATTGCAAGGCGGCGGGCTGCTGCGCGCGGCCGACCAACCGGTGTGGCGCGACCCCGATACGGGCTATGTCAGGCGGCATCTGTCGCCCGCCTCGGACATGCCGCTGGAACTGATCAGGGTCCAGTTGCCGGCGGGCGCCAGGGTCAGTTTTCCCGCCGCGTCCTATGCTTTCATCAAGCAGCAGATATGGCTGGTTTCGGGACGGCTCGAGTTCGTCGAGGGCGATGTGGTGCACCAACTCGACCCTGGCGATTGCCTGGCGCTCGGTGCGCCGTCGGACTGCACCTTCCACGCCCTGGAACCCGGCGCCGACTACCTCGTCGCGCTGGTCAGGGGTTGAACTCATGGCCAGACGACCGAAGCGCTCCCACAATGGGGGGCCGCCTCTTGACGAGTACAAGGGCCCGCCATGGGGCAAGGGCGATCCCTACATCTTCCTTGCCTGGCAGGCCGCCCATGCCAAGGCGTGGAAAGCGCCTAGCCGCGAAGTCATGCTGCTGCGCATGGACAAGGCCGAGCGGCTGGGCCTGACTTATGAGGAATACACGCTCGAGATTCTGGAACGCGGGCGGCATCTCCGGGAAGAAGACACCGAACGCATCGGCGCCATCAAGGCGGCCCGAAAGCGGCGCCGTGTGCGCCACCTGGACTGACGGCCGCTTCAGTCGTGCCATCGCAATGAGGACGTCACACGCATGAACTCGATCGAGATCAAAACACTCACCCCGGCTGCGGCGACGCAGGAGATGCTGGCCGACTTGCTGGTCGCGACGGTAGCGGCCGGTGGATCGGTCAGTTTCATGCATCCGCTGGCACCGGAAGCGGCTAGCTTATTCTGGCAGAAATCGCTGGCAGCGGCGGCAAGAGGGGAAAGGGCGGTCCTGGGCGCCTGGGACGGCGAGGTCCTGGTCGGCACTGTCACCCTATTGCTCGACTGTCCGCCCAACCAGCCGCACCGGGCCGAGATCGCCAAGCTGATGACCCGTTTGGATTACCGGGGCAGGGGCGTGGGAACGCGCCTGATGCGAGCCGCCGAGAGCTTGGCCGCTCAAAAGGGGCGCACGCTGCTGGTTCTCGATACGGCGACGGAGGAGGGTGCTTCAGGCCTCTACGAGAAGCTCGGTTTCACGCTCGCAGGCGAGATACCGGACTATGCCTTGAAGCCGCATGGTGGGCTGACCGGAACGCTCCTCTACTGGAAGCGTATCGGGCCAGTCTCGTAACCCGTCACGCCGGCCCGGAACCAGAGAGGCGCGACAGCAGCCACTGGCGGAAATCCTGCTCGGCGCTGGTCAGGCGCGCGGTCGACGCCTTGGTCAGGAAATGCCCCGAGGTGCTGGAGAGTTCGAAGTCGGAAAGCCTGACCAGGGTCCTCCTGTCGAGCGCGGTATCGACCAGCGGCCGCGAGCCCAGCAGCACGCCGGCACCGGCCCTGGCCGCCTCCATCGCGGCAACGAAACTGTCGAAGCGATGCGATCGCCGGGGGTGGCCCGCCAACCCTGAGGCCGCGAACCATTCCGCCCACATCTCGCGCGCGCCGGCGACCAGAAGCAGCGGCAGCGGTGTCCAGTCGGCGTCGCCGGCCAGGGCCGGGGCAGCCACCGGCACGAGCCGCTCGGCGGTCAGCCTGTCGGCTTCACGTCCAGGGAAGGACCCGTTGCCGAAACGGATGTCGAGCGTCGAGCCCGGCAGGTCGTAGTCGGCCGGTCGGTGGATCGTCACCAGGTCGAGCTGGATTCGCGGCAATGCCTTCGCCAGATCGGGCAGGGCCGGAACAATCATCAGCAGGGCAAAGGAGATCGGTGCTCGAACGGTCACGGTCTGGACGGCGCGCGGCTCGAACAATTCCGCGGTGCTGTTGCCGATGGTGGCGAAAGCCGACTGGATGTGGGGCAGGTAAGCCGCGCCTTCCGGCGCCAGCGCGACGCCACGCGCCAGCCTGGAGAACAGACGCGTCTTCAGCCGTTCTTCGAGAAGCCGGATGTGCTGGCTGACCGCCGCCTGGGTCAGGCCAAGCTCGGTTGCCGCGGCGGTGAAATTCGACAGCCGCGCCGCAGCCTCGAAACTGCGCAGCCAGTCAAGCGGAGGCAGGGGCGGGTTTGTTCGACCCATTACATATTTAAGGTCATTGGCCAAAAAACGATAATTTGAATTATGCCTTTCGCGCGGTCAACATGCAATCGAAACCTGCGGATCGGACCGCAGGCCTAGCTGCAGGAATAGATCTCCATGCTCACCCACGCGCTGATCGGCGACGAAGGCAAAACCATCGAACTTGGCTGGAAGGACGGGACGCGCACCCGCTTTCACGCCATGTGGCTGCGCGACAATGCGCTGGACGACAAGACGCGCAGTGCCGGCAATGGCCAACGGCTCATCACCATCCTCGACATTCCGGCTGAGACGAAGATCGGCGCGGCGTCGATCAAGGGCGACGCCCTCGAGGTCAGCTTCGTGCCGGAAGGAAAGACGGTGAGCTTTCCTTCAAAGTGGCTAAGCGCCAATGCCTATGATCGCGGCGCGGCCCGCCTAGCCGGCTGGACAGGCGAGGACACAGTGCGCTGGACCAAGGCGACGATGCAGAATTCCGTGCCGCGCGCCGGCTACCCAGCTGCCAGCCGCGACCGCGATGTCTTGCGGCAATGGCTGTCGGCGGTGAAAGCCTATGGCTTCGCGGTGATGGACGACCTGCCGGCCGAATCCGGGGCGCTCTGCAATGTGTCCGATCTGTTCGGCTATATCAGGGAGACCAATTACGGCCGCTGGTTCGAAGTGCGCGCCGAGGTCAATCCCAGCAATCTCGCCTACACCAATCTTGGCCTCCAGGCGCACACCGACAATCCCTATCGCGATCCGGTGCCGACGCTGCAGATCCTGTCCTGCATCGAGAATACGGTGGAAGGTGGCGAGTCCAGCGTCGTCGACGGGTTTGCGGTCGCGGCCGCCTTGCAGGCTGAAAACCCCGAAGGCTTCCGGCTGTTGAGTTCATGCCCGGCTCGTTTCGAATATGCCGGCTCTTCCTGCGAGCGGCTGCGGGCGAAGCGGCCAATGATCGAGCTCGGGCCCGACGGCGAGCTGATCTGCATCCGCTTCAACAACCGTTCGCTGGCGCCGACGGTCGACGTGCCGTTCTCGGACATGGAGGCGTACTATGCCGCGTATCGCCGGTTTGCCGAGCTGATCGAAGATCCATCCTTCGAAGTGACTTTCAAGCTCGAAGCGGGCCAGGCGTTCATCGTCGACAACACGCGCGTCATGCATGCCCGCAAGGCGTTTTCCGGCACCGGCAAGCGCTGGCTGCAGGGTTGCTACGCAGACAAGGACGGCTTGCTGTCGACGCTCGCAGCGATCGAACACGGGTTCAAGGAGGCGGCGGAATGAACGGCCAGGACCTGAACGCGGACAACATCGTCGAGTTCATCGCCGACATCTTTGAACGCCGGGGCGCGGAATCCTATCTCGGCGAGCCCGTCACCATGTCGGAGCATATGCTGCAGGGCGCATGGTTCGCCGAGCAGGACGGTGCGCCGGACGAGCTGGTGGCGGCGGCCTTGCTGCACGACATCGGCCACTACACCAGCGAGTTCGGCACCTATTCGCCAGAGGATGTCGAGGACAAGCATCATGACGAAGCCGGCGGCGCGGTGCTGGCGCCGTTCTTTCCGCCGGTCATCGTCGAATGCGTCAGGCTGCATGTTTCGGCCAAGCGCTATCTCTGCGCCACCGATCCGAGCTATTTCGGCAAGCTGTCGCAGGCCTCGGTGCATACGCTGTCGCTGCAGGGCGGGCCGATGAGCGCCGAGGAGGTGGCCGAGTTCCGCAAGAATCCTTTCCATCAGGAAGCGGTCCGGGTTCGCATCTGGGATGAGAGCGGCAAGATCGCCAACATGAAGACACGGACGTTCCGCGATTACGTGCCGCTGCTGCAGCGGGTCGTTCGCGACTTTCGCGGTCGCGCCTGACGGCGGCGCCTACCCGGAGGCACAGATGTGTTTCTGTTTCGACGGGCAAGGTGGGGTGACCCCACATAGGTCCGACAATTGTAGGGAGCGCGAGCATACAGCAGGCGCTCCTGCAGCGTCGCTGAGCGCCCCTCCCGGCGAGCCACGTCGTCTCGATGCGGCCAGTAAGCCCCAACGGGGTCGAAGCTTTGCCCATTCGCAATTGACAACGATATGGATGGAGGTGCGGCATTCGCCGCACCTCGCTTGGTTACCTTAATTGACTATCCCTTGTGGTGGACTTTTTGCAGCCCGTAGACCGGCGTCGGCAGGCCTATCTGCCTAGCCTTCAACTGTAGCGACAGGAACTGCGAATAGTGTCGCGACTGGTGCAGATTGCCGCCATGGAACCACAGTGCTTCCTGCTGCGTCGGTTTCCACATGTTGCGCAATTCGCCCTCCCATGGACCGGGATCCTTGGTGGTGTTCGAGCCGAGTCCCCAGCATTTGCCGACCTTGTCGGCGACGTCCCTGGAGATCAGGTCGGCCGCCCAGCCATTCATCGAACCATAGCCGGTGGCATAGACGATGACATCGGCGGGCAACTCGGTGCCGTCACTGAGCAGCACTGAGTGCTCCTTGATCTCAGCCACGTTGACACCGCTTTTCAGCTTGATCGAGCCATCGATGATCAGGTCGGAAGCGCCGACATCGATGTAGTAGCCCGAACCACGCCGCAGATACTTCATGAACAGGCCCGAATCGTCATCGCCCCAATCGAGCATGAAGCCGGCCTTCTCCAGACCCGTGTAGAATTTTGCATCGCGCTTCTTCATCTCGGCGTATGCCGGAATCTGGAATTCGTGCAGGATCTTGTAGGGCAGGGAGGCAAAGACGAGGTCGGCCTTGGCTGTGGTCATACCGCTTTGCACCGCCTGTTCCGAATAGAGCGACCCCAGCCCGATTTCCATCAACGTGTCGGACTTGACGATATGCGTGGTCGAGCGTTGCACCATGGTGACGTCGGCGCCTGCTTCCCAAAGTGCCGCGGCGATGTCGTGGGCGGAATTGTTCGAGCCTACGACAACAGCTTTCTTGCCGGCATAGGCGTCGGGACCGGGGTGCTTCGAGGAGTGATGCTGATCGCCCTTGAAGTTTTCCATGCCTTTGAATTTCGGCATATTGGCCTTGCCGGATTGTCCCGTAGCCAGCACCAACTGCTTCGGCCTCAGCGTAATGTCCTTGCCGTCGCGGTGGACTACGACCGTCCATTCCTTCTTCTTGTCGTCGTAAGACGCGCTCTTGGCCTCGGTCGAGGACCAGTAATTCAGCTCCATTACCTTGGTGTACATTTCCAGCCAGTCGCCGATCTTGTCCTTGGGCGAAAAGACCGGCCAGTTCTTTGGGAAATCGATATAGGGCAGATGGTCGTACCAGACCGGGTCATGCAGGCAGAGCGACTTGTAGCGCTTGCGCCAGCTGTCGCCGGCCCGCTCGTTCTTCTCGATGATGATCGTGGGAACGCCGAGTTGCCGCAGCCGCGCGCCGAGCGCGATGCCGCCCTGGCCGCCGCCGATGATCACCGTGTAGGGCTGCGTCTTGAAGCCGAGCTCAGCGGCTTCCTTCTCGCGTTCTTCCTTCCATGTCGCACGGTTCTTGCCCGAGCCGTGTTTGGCACCCATTGGTCGCGCGAAACCCGCCGGCTCTTCGTGGCCTTTCAGTTCGACCATGGTGGTCAGCAGCGTCCAGATTTTGCCGTCCTTCAGTCTGATATGGCCGAAGCCGCGCGCCACCTCTGTCTCGAAGCTGATCCAGCCGTCGATCACCCCGCCGCTCTCGGTCGCGTCCTCACCCTTGGCGATGGCGAAGTGGGATGGCTTGGTCTTCGACAACTGGCTTTTCAGCATGTCGCGGACCTGGTCGCGACCCTCCATGGTCTTGATGTTCCAGGTGAAGGTGACGAGGTCGCGCCAGTAACAGTCCTCCTGAAAGCAATTGACCGCCTTTTCGATGTCGTTGGCGGCCAGGGCGGCGCCGAATTGGTCGAGCAGGTCGGACAGTTTCTTGTTAGGGGCCTTGTCGAGCATCAGCTTTCCTCCTTGGATTGTGATCGCTTCTCGATCGAGCGATTTGGCCGGACTGAGTTGTCCGTGATGAGCGGAGTATTTCTTCAAAAGCTCCGCAGCGTCACGCCCTCCAATAGTTTGGCGTGTTTTCAATGCCTTATCGGGAACCCCATGGGATTTCCGGTGATGGCTTGCCGGTGCCGAAGAGGAGAGCCGGCCCCTTTGCTGCGGGTTCATGTCACTCAGATTCGCCGTTGACAGCGGCGTAAAACCAATTCTAATGTCCGCCACCATGAAAACGGCACTCATTCTCGTAGGAAAGCGCGTGGGCAAGGCGGTGTAACCGCCGGGCGAAAACCTCCCATGCGCACACACAGGCTCCCTCGGGGGCCTTTTTTATTGCCTGAAACACGACTAAACGACCAGCAATCGCCAGATGGCGGCAGTACGGGACCAGACCGATGAGCAACGGACAGAGTGAGCGGCGCGAAATGACGGGCGCCGAAATGGTGGTGCAGGCGCTGAAGGACAATGGCGTCAAGCACGTCTTCGGCTATCCGGGCGGCGCGGTACTCCCGATCTACGACGAGATTTTCCAACAGGACGAGGTCGAGCACATCCTGGTCCGCCACGAGCAGGGCGCCGGCCATGCGGCCGAAGGCTATGCGCGCTCGACCGGCAAGGCCGGCGTCATGCTGGTGACATCGGGACCCGGCGCCACCAATGCGGTGACGCCGCTGCAGGACGCGCTGATGGATTCGATCCCGCTGGTCTGCCTGACCGGACAGGTGCCGACTTCGCTGATCGGCTCCGACGCTTTTCAGGAATGCGACACGGTCGGGATCACGCGCCCCTGCACCAAGCACAATTGGCTGGTGAAGGACGTCAACGAGCTCGCCGCGACGATTCACGAGGCCTTCCATGTCGCGACCACCGGCCGTCCCGGTCCGGTCGTGGTCGACATCCCGAAGGACGTGCAGTTCGCCAGGGGCTTTTACGTCTCGCCGCAGATCGCGCCGCGCACCAGCTATCAGCCGAAGCTCCAGGGCGACCTGGAAAAGATCAAGGCGGCGGTCGAATTGATGGCCGGCGCCAAGAAGCCGATCATCTATAGCGGCGGCGGCGTCATCAATTCAGGCCCGGAAGCGAGCCATCTGCTGCGCGAACTGGTCGATCTCACCGGCTTCCCGATCACCTCGACGCTGATGGGGCTCGGCGCCTATCCGGCATCGGGCAAGAACTGGATGGGCATGCTGGGCATGCACGGCACCTATGAAGCCAACATGGCCATGCATGATTGCGACGTGATGATCTGCATCGGTGCGCGCTTCGACGACCGCATCACCGGGCGGCTGACCGCGTTCTCGCCGAACTCGAAGAAGATCCACATCGACATCGATCCGTCGTCGATCAACAAGAACGTCCACACCGAAGTGCCGATCATCGGCGATGTCGGCCGGGTGCTGGAGGACATGGTGCGGCTGTGGCGGGCGACCGCCAAGGCCGACAAGAAGGCGCTCTACCCCTGGTGGGAGCAGATCGCCAAATGGCGTGCGCGCGATTCACTCGCCTACAAGATGAACAACGACGTGATCATGCCGCAATACGCCATCCAGCGGCTCTACGAACTGACCAAGGGCATGGACACCTACATCACCACCGAGGTCGGCCAGCACCAGATGTGGGCGGCGCAGCACTATCATTTCGAGAAGCCGAACCGCTGGATGACGTCAGGCGGGCTGGGCACGATGGGGTATGGCCTGCCGGCGGCACTCGGCGTGCAGATCGCGCATCCCGATGCACTGGTCATCGACATTGCCGGCGATGCGTCGGTGCAGATGACGATGCAGGAGATGAGCGCGGCCGTGCAGCATGACGCGCCGATCAAGATCTTCATCCTCAACAACCAGTATATGGGCATGGTGCGACAGTGGCAGCAGCTGCTGCACGGCAACCGGCTGTCGCATTCCTACACAGAGGCGATGCCGGACTTCGTCAAGCTGGCCGAGGCCTATGGCGGCCACGGCATCCGTTGCGAGAAGCCGGACGAGTTGGACGATGCGATCAAGGAGATGATCGCGGTCAAGAAGCCGGTGCTGTTCGATTGCCGCGTGGCGACACTTGCCAACTGCTTCCCGATGATCCCGTCGGGCAAGGCACACAACGAGATGCTGCTGCCCGACGAGGCGACCGACGAGGCGGTGGCCAACGCCATCGACGCCAAGGGCAGGGAACTGGTGTAGTGCGCCCAGCCGAGGCAGGGCTGTCGCAAGAAGCCGTGCGCAAACAGAGAATTAGCTCAGAAGTTTGAAATCGAGATTCACGTCATGAACGCACAGCACCTACAGCCCACGGGCTCCGCCTACTTCATCGCCAAGGAGACGGAAAGGCCAGAGAACCACACGCTTTCCGTGCTGGTCGACAACGAGCCGGGCGTGCTCGCCCGGGTCATTGGCCTGTTCTCCGGGCGCGGCTACAACATCGAGAGCCTGACCGTTTCCGAGACCGAGCATGAGAAGCACCTGTCGCGCATCACCATCGTGACGCGCGGCACGCCGCATGTGCTGGAGCAGATCAAGCATCAGCTCGAGCGCATCGTGCCGGTCCACCGCGTGGTCGACCTGACCGTGCGTTCGCACGAGTTCGGCCAGGAGCGGCCGCTGGAGCGGGAACTGGCGCTGGTCAAGGTTGCCGGTACCGGCGAGGCCCGCGTCGAGGCGCTGCGGCTGGCCGACGCCTTCCGCGCCAGCGTCATCGACGCCAACACGGAGCATTTCATCTTCGAGATCACCGGCAAGGGTTCCAAGCTCGACCAGTTCATCGCCATCATGAAGCCGCTCGGCCTGGTCGAGATCTGCCGCACCGGCGTGGCGGCGATGAACCGCGGCCCGCAGGGGATGTAGGCACGGCGGGCCTTCCAAATCTTTGACAAGCGTAGGTCTGGCTCTGCCATAAACCGGCCACTGGTCTTTGTGCGGCCGCCGAAAAGAGACAATAATGCTGACGTGTCTGGGAGGATATCATGTCGCTTGACGCATTCCTTGCCCTGCTCGTCTATGCCTTGGTGACGTCGATCACGCCGGGGCCGAACAATTTCATGCTTCTGGCATCGGGGGTGAATTTCGGCATCGTCAGGACGGTTCCACACATGCTGGGCATCAGCATCGGTTTTCTGGTGCTGCTGGTGGCGGTTGGGCTTGGCCTGGGTGCGGTGCTGACCGCGTTTCCGATCCTGCATACGGCACTCAAGATCGCCGGCGGCGCCTATCTGCTCTATCTCGCCTGGAAGATCGCCATGTCGCGTTCGCTTGCCGGCAAGGGTGAGGCGGAGGGGCAGCCGATGCGCTTCATCGATGCGGCGGCGTTCCAGTGGGTCAACCCCAAGGCATGGGTGATGGCGATCACCGCCATGGCCGTCTACACCAATCCGGAGCATCCGTTCCTGTCGGTGGTGTTGATCTCGGTGGCCTTTACCGTCGTCAATTTGCCGAGCGTCTCGGTATGGGCGGGTTTCGGCACCGCGCTACGCGGTTTCCTGTCGGACCCGGTGCGGCTCAAATGGTTCAACATCGCCATGGGCGTGCTTCTGGCGGCGACGTTGTGGCCTATGCTTCGCTAGGCCTGTCGACATTCAGGCCGGCCTGACCTGAATCTCCACCCACCTTGGTCTGCTGCACATCCATTGTGCAGTGCACATTAAATCTTCGTAATGCCGTGTTTTGGCCCTTTTCCGACAAAGGCGTGTCCTATCTATTCGGCGAAATCGCGGCAACGGGCCGTGATTTGCGCTAGAATGTGAACCATCGGCCCATCGCGCGTCGGATGGAGAGGGCCTTTTGACCATGCGTGGAAAAGTCGTTCTTTCGTTGCTTGCCGTCGCTTGCCTCGGCGCGGCGGGCTGGCTCTATCTTTCGCCGAACGCGCTGGGCAAGGTTGAACAGATCATCGGCGCAAAGCAGGTGGCCGCAGCGGACCAACCGGCTGCGGCTTCGGACAAGAAGGGCGCCACCGCCGCGCGCTCCGCCTCCATTCTCTCGGCCGTCGCTTCGACGGCCGATTTCCCGATCCGGCGCTATGCGATCGGTTTCGTTTCGTCTCCGGCCGTCGTCAGCATCAATGCACGGGTGTCCAGCCAGATCGTATCGATCGACGTCAAGGACGGGCAGATGGTGAAGACCGGCGACGTTCTGTTTTCACTGGACGACCGGGCGCTGAGGGCGCAACTGGCCAAGGACCAGGCGGCGCTCGCCAAGGACCAGGCGATGCTCGCCAGCTCGAATTCGGATCTCCAGCGCGCCAAGGATTTGGTCGCCAAGCAGGCCGGGACGCAGCAGACCTACGACCAGGCGGTTGCCGCGCAAAAGGCTGCCGCGGCAACCGTCGATGCCGACAAGGCGACAATCGACGCCGACAACGTCCAGCTTGGTTTTGCCACGATCACCGCGCCGATTTCCGGCCGGCTTGGCGCCGTCAATGTCGCGGTCGGCGACCTAGTCACCACCAGCAATGGCAACAACAGCAGCACGGCGACCCCGCTGGTGACCATCACCCAGATGGACCCCCTGCAGGTCAACTTCAATCTGCCGGAAAGTGACCTGGCGCTTCTGCACAAGGCGCTTGCCGCGCCGCAGCAGGGTGCCGTGACGTTGACCAAGGACGGCGACCCGACGCCGATCGGCAAGGGAACGCTCGACTTCGTCGACTCCAGCGTCGACACCGCTTCCGGCACGATCGCGACGCGGGCGAGTGTGCCGAATGCCGACCTGTCGTTGTGGCCGGGCCAATATGTGAATGTCGTGCTCGACGCTGGCATCATGCCGAAGATGACATCGGTTCCCACGGTTGCGGTGCAGCCCAGCCAGAAGGGGCCTTTCGTCTATGTGGTCAAGCCGGACAACACGGTCGAGATGCGGCCGGTGGAGGTGGCCCTGACCGAAGGTGAGAACAGCGCCATCAGCCAGGGGTTGAAAAGCGGTGAGAAGGTAGTCACCGAAGGCCAGACAAGGCTGAAGGACGGCGCCGCCGTGCATGAAGGCAAGGCCGCGACCGGTGGCGGAGGTCAAGCCGCTCCCAAGGTCGCGGAAGCCGACAAGGCCGGCGAGGCGGCCCAATGATCTCCGAATTCTGCATTCGCAGGCCAGTCGCCACCCTCCTGATGTCGTTCGCCCTCGTTCTGGGCGGACTGTTCGCGTACAAGTTCCTGCCGGTGGCGGCACTGCCCAGCGCCGAATTCCCGGTGGTCAACGTCTCGGCCCAGTTGCCCGGCGCTTCGCCGGAAACCATGGCCACATCGGTGGCGACGCCGCTGATCAAGCAGTTCGCCACCATCGCCGGCATCGATTCGATCTCGACCACCAACTCGCTTGGCCAGACCTCGATCGCCATCCAGTTCGTGCTCAACCGCGACATTGACGCCGCAGCGGCCGACGTGCAGGCGGCGATCGCGCGCACGCAGAAATCATTGCCGCCGCAGATGACGGCGCCGCCGAGCTATCGCAAGGTCAATCCGGCCGATGCGCCGATCCTGCTGATGTCGCTGGTCAGCGACACGGTTCCGTTGACGGACCTCGATGCTTTCGCCGAAAACGTCATTTCGCCGTCGCTGTCGACCATCGATGGCGTCGCGCAGGTCTCGATCTTCGGCCAGCAGAAATACGCAGTGCGCATCCAGATCGATCCGACCGCGCTTGCCGCGCGCGGCATCTCGATCGATCAGCTGCAGGCAGCGATCGCGTCTGCAAACAGCAACACGCCGCTCGGCGTGCTGCAGAACAACAAGCAGCAGCTCACCATTACGGCCAACACGCAACTGACCGACGCTGCCGGCTTCTCCAACCTCATCATCGCCACCAAGAACGGTCACCCGGTGCGGCTGGGTGAGGTGACCCGCGTCGTCGATTCGGTGCAGACCACGACAACTGCGAGCTGGTATGACGGCACGCGCGCCATCATCATGGCCGTGCAGCGCCAGCCCGACGCCAACACGGTCGACGTCGTCGACAAGGTCAAGGCCATGTTGCCGTCCTTCCAGGACCAGATGCCGGCCGCCGCCTCGATCAAGCTGCTCAACGACCGTTCGACCTCGATCCGCCAGGCCGTTGACGACGTGCAGTTCACGCTGCTGTTGACCATCGCGCTGGTGGTCATGGTGATCTTCGTGTTCCTGCGCCGGGTGACGGCGACGATCATACCGGCCGTGGCGGTGCCGATCTCGCTGATCGCCACGCTTGGCGCGATGTTCCTGTTCGGCTTTTCCATCGACAACATATCGCTGATGGGCCTGACGCTTGCGGTTGGCCTTGTCGTCGACGATGCCATCGTGATGCTGGAAAACATCTTCCGCCATATGGAGGAGGATGGGTTGTCGGCCTTCGATGCGTCGCTGAAGGGCGCGCGCGAAATCGGCTTCACCATCATCTCGATCTCGATTTCGCTGGTGGCCGTGTTCATCCCCGTGCTTCTGATGGGCGGCGTGATCGGCCGCATCTTCAACGAGTTTGCCGTCGTGGTGACGGTCGCCATCCTGGCCTCGATGTTCGTGTCGCTGACGCTGACGCCGATGCTGTGCTCGCGGCTGCTGTCGGTGACGATGGCCGATCGCGACAAGCATGGCCCTGGTCACAAGCAGGACTTCATCACACGCGGCTACGACCGGATCTTGAGCTTCTGCCTGCGGCACACCTTCCTGGTGTTCCTCGTCTTCATCGGAACCGCGGCAGCGTCGGTATGGCTGATCCAGGTCTCGCCGAAGGGCTTCTTCCCGCAGGAGGATATCGGCCAGATATCGGTGACGACCATCGCGCGCCAGGACATCTCGTTTGACGCCATGTCCAAGCTGCAAGGGCAGGTGGCCAACGTCTTCTCGCATTCGCCTTATGTCGACCATGTGGCGTGGTCGGCGGGCAGCGGCAACAATGCGCTCAACCAGGGCCAGCTCTTCGTCCAGCTCAAGGGGAAGGACCAGCGTCCCGATATCGAGAAGGTGCTTTCGAATCTAAGGCGACAACTGGCGGGCGTGGCGGGTATCGAGACCTACATGCAACCCGTGCAGAACCTGAGGCTGGGTTCGCGGTCGTCGGCCAGCGCCTATCAGCTCGTGGTTCAGGGCCTCGATACCGGCCAGACCGATATCTGGGCGCAGAAGATGAACGACGCAATGGCGGCCGACCATACGACCTTCGCCGACGTCACCAGCGACCTGCAGAACAATGCGCTGCAGGCGACGCTGGTGGTGGATCGCGATAAAGCCGCCCAGCTCGGCATCGATACCGACACGCTGCGCTCCGCTCTCTATGGCGGGTTCGGCACCGACCAGGTTTCGACAATCTTCGGTTCGGCCGACAGCTACGAAGTCATCACCGAGCTCGATCCCAAGATCGAATGGTCGCCCGAGCGGATGCTCGCCATCCAGATGAGGACGGCGAGCGGCAGTCTGGTGCCGCTTGGCGCCTTTGCCCGGGTCGATCGCACAGCCGGCGCCTTGACGGTCAACCAGCTTGGCCAGCTGCCCGCGGTGACCATCTCCTACAATCTGCCGCAAGGTGTGGCGCTCGGCGACAGCGTGACCCGCATCGACGCGCTCAAGGAGCAGATCGGCATGCCGACGGCGATCTCGACGACCTTTGCGGGCACGGCCAAGACCTTCCAGGATTCCCTGGCCAACCAGGGCCTGCTGATCGGCGGCGCCATCCTGACCATCTACATTGTGCTCGGCATCCTCTACGAAAGCTTCATACACCCGCTGACCATTCTCACCGGCCTGCCATCGGCAGTGCTTGGCGCCGTCGTTGCACTGCGCTTCGCAGGCATGGATCTGTCGGTGATCGCGGTGATCGGCATTCTGATGCTGATCGGCATCGTCAAGAAGAACGGCATCATGATGGTCGACGTGGCGCTGGAACTGCGACGAGACGGGTTGTCGGCCACCGAGTCGATCCACAAGGCCTGCCTCATGCGTTTCAGGCCGATCATGATGACGACGCTGGCCGCACTGATGGGCACGTTTCCGATTGCGCTCGGCACCGGTGCAAGTGCCGAGCTGCGACAGCCGCTGGGCGTTGCCGTGGTCGGCGGTCTGCTTGCCTCGCAGGCGCTGACCTTGTTCGTGACGCCGGTGATCTATGTTTACATGGAGAATTTCTCGGGCTGGCTGGTCGGGCTGATGCCGAAGCGCAAGGCCGAGGAGGTCCCGAAGGAACCTGTGAGGCAGCCCTCTCTATTCGATGTCAACGAAGAGCAGCAGCTCGAACCGCAGAAGACGGCCGCCGAATAGAAGTCGAGGTCGCGTGGATCTGGCCTAAGGCGTCGCGCTTGCGGTGGCATCACCGGAAACGTAATTTGCCGTCATGTCACACGATCACGACCACGACAACGAGCTCGATCCTTTTGCCGCGCGGGTGCGTGCGCTGGAGACGATCCTCACTCGCAAGGGGCTGATTGATCCGGCCGCGATCGATGTCATCGTCGATACCTACGAAACCAGGATCGGCCCGCGCAATGGCGCCAAGGTGGTGGCGAAGGCCTGGAGCGATCCTGCCTATGCCGACTGGCTGAGGCGCGATGCGACGGCGGCGATCGAATCGCTCAGCTACACCGGCCGCCAGGGCGAGCATATGCAGGCGGTCTTCAACACCGAGGACACGCACAATCTCGTCGTCTGCACGCTGTGCTCCTGTTATCCGTGGTCGGTACTCGGCCTTCCGCCGGTCTGGTACAAGGCGCCGCCCTACCGCTCGCGCGCGGTCATCGATCCGCGCGGCGTGCTGGAGGAGTTCGGGCTGACGCTGCCAACGACCAAAAAGATCCGCGTCTGGGATTCCACCGCCGAGCTGCGCTATCTCGTCGTGCCGATGCGGCCCGACGGCACCGAGGGCTGGAGCGAGGAGCGGTTGGCCGATCTGGTGAGCCGCGACGCAATGATCGGCACCGCACTGGCGAGGCAGCCGGCATGAACGGACCGCAGGACCTTGGCGGGCAGATGGGCTTCGGTCCGGTCGCGCCGGAAATTGACGAGCCGTATTTCCATGCCGCCTGGGAAAGGCGGGCGCTGGGTGTGACCTTATGCGCCGGCGCGATGGGCGCATGGAACATCGATGAGAGCCGGCATGCGCGGGAATCGCTGCATCCCGCCGATTACTATGCCTCCAGCTACTACGAGATCTGGATCAAGGCGCTGGAAGTGCTGCTCAAGCGGCATGGTTTTGTCAGCGAGCGCGATCTTGAGGCAGGCACGGCGGTCGATCCGGCGGCGGTGCCGAAACGGGTGCTGAAAGCGGAAAACGTGCCTGCGGTGCTGGCCACGGGCGGTCCTTGCGACCGGCCGGTGGCGCAGCCGGCCCGGTTCAAGGCCGGCGATCCCGTGCGGACCAAGAACTTCAACCCGACTGGCCACACGCGGCTGCCGCGCTATGCACGCGGCAAACATGGAACGGTCGAGGCGGTGCGCGACGGCTTCGTGTTCCCCGACAGCAACGCGCATGGCCAGGGCGAAAACCCGCAATGGGTCTACACGGTGGTTTTCGAAGGGTCGGAAATCTGGGGCGAGGGCGCCGACCCGACGCTGAGCGTGTCGATCGATGCCTGGGAGAGCTATCTTGAGCCGGCGTGAGGCAAACGGACCTGCAGTCGATTTACCGCTTGGTGTCGATGCCGCGGTCTTTGCCGAGCCATGGCAGGCCGAAGCGTTTGCCATGACGGTGGCGTTGCATGACAAGGGCCTGTTTTCGTGGAGCGAATGGGCCCAGGCACTGTCGGCCCAGGTTAAGAAGCCAGGTGCTGCGATTGACGGTCATGACTATTACGAACATTGGCTGGCGGCGCTGGAAAGCCTGCTTGTCTCGAAAGGGCTGGCCGCCAAGGCGGATGTCGATGCCATGGCTGAAGCCTGGGAGCGCGCCGCGCACGCCACTCCGCATGGCAAGCCGATCCTGCTGGAGAACGACCCCAGGCCAACCCGATAGATCGTGGCGGCAGCCCGACCATAGATCGTGGCGCTGCTGCGTCCGTTCTCTTTACGTTCTTGTTTGCGCCTGATAGCCTGACCGTCGGTGGCACTGAAGCGCCCCGACACGTCGATGGTGGTGGCGGCTATCTTGTCTTTCCCTTGCGAATCCGGTCTCTCGCGCTGATGGAATTCTCTCCCCAACAGGACGAGGCGCTGCAAGCGGTTGCCCGCTGGCTGAAGACCGGAAAGCCGCAGCTGTTCCGGCTGTTCGGCTATGCCGGGACCGGCAAGACGACGCTGGCGCGCTATTTCGCCGAGCATGTCGACGGCCAGGTGCAGTTCGCCGCCTTCACCGGCAAGGCCGCACAGGTGCTGCGCTCCAAGGGTGCGGTCAACGCCCGCACCATCCATTCGCTGATCTATCGGCCGAAAGGAGAGGAATCGGTGTCGGACGAGGTCACCGGCAAGACCTCGATGTCACCGACCTTTTCGCTCAACCGGCAGAGCCCGATCTCGCGGGCGAAACTGGTCGTCATCGACGAATGTTCGATGGTCGACGAACAGCTTGGCCGCGACCTGATGAGCTTCGGTACGCCGATTCTGGTGCTTGGCGACCCCGGCCAGCTGCCGCCGATTTCGGGCGGCGGCTTCTTCACCGACCACGAGCCGGATTTCCTGCTCACCGAAATCCACCGGCAGGCGCGCGACAACCCGATCCTGCGGCTGGCGCTCGACGTTCGCGAGGGCCGCGAGTTCATGCGCGGCGACTATGGCACGGCACAGGTGATCGGCAAGGAAGACGTCACCCAGGAGCTGGTGCTGAAGGCCGACCAGGTGCTGGTCGGCACCAACCGCACGCGGCGGCGCTACAATCAGCGGCTGCGCGAGCTCAAAGGCTTCAATGCCGACTATCCGCAGGCCGGCGACAAGCTCGTCTGCCTGCGCAACGATCCGGCCAAGGGCCTGCTCAACGGCTCGCTGTGGAAGGTGATGACCTCGTCGCGCGAGACGGTGAAGCCCGGCATCAACCTTCTGGTGTCGCCGGAAGAGGACGATCCGGATCGCGGCGTCGCCAAGATCAAACTGCTCAAGGCGGCCTTCGAGGATCCGGATGCCGACATCCCCTGGCAGCAGAAGAAGCGCTTCGACGATTTCGACTATGGTTACGCGCTGACCGTGCACAAGGCGCAGGGCTCGCAATGGAACGAGATCGTGCTGTTCGATGAAAGCTGGGCCTTCAAGGAAACACGCCAGCGCTGGCTCTACACCGCCATCACGCGCGCGGCCGAGCGGCTGACGATCGTCAGGTAGCAGGCACTCACCGGGCCCGCGGGGCTGTCGTGTTTCAGCCGCGACCCTGTTGCTTTTCGGTCGGCCGGGCTCCAAGCCATTGCCAGGCCGAGGCTTCATCCTCGGTCTCGAAGTGCTTGAATTCGATTGACGGCGCATCCCGCAGGACGTGTTGCGCGTCCGCGGTCCAGTCCGGCTCGCCGATCGTCGCGCAACGTCCGACATGTTCCATTGCATGGGCGGTGCCCTGCTTCAGGGTGTCTTCCGCAATATTGGCCCAGTCGACGCCATCGTGGTCGACAAGGCGCACCAGCACGTCGATGTGTGGGTGAAGGGCATAGGCTGCCTCCATCAACCCGAAAAGGTTTTCGCCATCGGCTGCGGAGACGTGGCCGACGACGTCGATGGCGAGAAGGTCGTCACGGCTGGTCTCGAGACGACGAATGGCCGGTACGGCATCGAGAAAATTCATGGCGCTTCCTTTCGCGGACTCACTTCATCAGGCTTGGAACACCCGAAACCCCCTGTCTGTTCCCGCCAAAGGCATTATAGGTGGCGCGTCGAATGATTTCCGAGGCCGCCTCCATGCCCGCAAAACTCTCCGTCAATCTCAATGCCGTCGCCATGCTGCGTAACCGGCGCGACCTGCCGTGGCCGAGTGTGACCGGCCTCGGCCGTATCGCGCTCGCAGCCGGGGCGCATGGGTTGACGGTGCATCCACGCCCCGACGAGCGGCACACGAGACACTCCGATCTGCCTGAGATACGGTCCTTGATCGACGACGAATTTCCGCGCGCGGAATTCAACATCGAGGGCTATCCGACCGAGGATTTCCTGGTGCTTGTGGAAAAGCATCAGCCTGAACAGGTGACGCTGGTGCCGGACGATCCGGCGCAGGCGACGTCGGACCATGGCTGGAACTTTGCCGCCGAGGCCGCGTTCCTTACTCCGATCGTCAAGCGTCTGAAGAAGGGGGGCTTTCGTGTGTCGCTGTTTTCGGACCCGGACCCCGCGGGCGTGACGGCCGCGCGTGACACCGGTGCCGACCGCATAGAGCTTTATACGGGTCCGTATGGCAGTTATTATTCCGATCCCGCCCGAGCGGCCAAGGAGTTGGAAAAACTGGGAAAAACCGCTGATGCCGCGCTTGCCGCCGGTCTTCAGGTCAATGCCGGGCACGATCTGGTGGTCAGCAACCTTCCGGCACTGGCAAAGCGCATTCCCGCATTGGCCGAAGTGTCGATCGGACATGGGTTGACAGCCGACGCGTTGGAGTATGGCATGGCCGGCACGGTGGGGCGGTTCCTGAAAGCCTGCGGGTGGTAGGGTTGAGCCGCGCATTGAAAGTATGGCAGCCATCGCGTGCAATTGATATCGTATCGCAGCATGCATAGAGCACCGCGCGCTTGTCGGAGAGTGGTCGATGGACCTTGCCAGTAGCGGTAGCGAGGCTGGAACCGTCGAACAATCGAGCCATTCCGAAGTCGAAAAGCACAGTACCAAGGTTCTGATGCTGGGCGCGCTCGGTGTCGTCTATGGCGATATCGGCACCAGCCCCATCTACGCCTTCCGAGAAGCGCTCCATGCTTCTCCCGGCGCCGATACGCGTAGCGATGTGCTGGGCGTTCTGTCGCTGATCGTCTGGGCGCTGACGATTATCGTCACCATAAAGTATGTCGCCTTCGTGCTTCGCGCAGACAACAAGGGCGAGGGCGGTACGCTATCCCTGATGTCGCTTGCACGTAGCGCCTATCCGAAAGGCGCCCGACTAATTCTCGGGATCGGGCTTTGCGGTGCGGCGCTGTTCTTTGGCGACGCTATCATCACACCGGCCATCTCCGTGCTGTCCGCGGTCGAAGGCCTGGAGGTGGTGACCCCGACATTGGATGCCTATGTCGTGCCCATCACGCTGGTCATCCTGGCCTTTCTGTTTTCGGTGCAACGCTTCGGCACCGGAAAGGTCGCGGCGGTGTTCGGGCCGGTGACAGCGCTTTGGTTCCTGGCCATCGGCATCGCAGGACTCTATCACCTGACGGACGATCCATCGGTCCTGATGGCGATCAATCCTTACTACGCCGTGTATTATCTCGCCGGTACTCCGACCGCCGCCTTTGTGACCGTCGGTGCCGTGTTCCTGGCAGTGACCGGGGCCGAGGCGCTCTATGTCGATCTCGGCCATTTCGGGCGCAAGCCGATCGTGATGGCCTGGTTTTCCGTGGTTTTCCCGTGCCTGCTGCTCAACTATTTCGGGCAAGGCGCCTTTGTCCTGGCCAATGGTGGCAGGCCGACCAATCCATTCTTTCAGATGCTGCCTGACTGGGCCCTGATGCCGATGGTGGGCATGGCAACGGCCGCGACCGTTATCGCCAGCCAGGCGGTCATCTCAGGCGCTTTTTCACTGACCCGTCAGGCCGTCCAGCTCAACCTTTTGCCCCGCATCGAGGTGCAGCATACCTCTGAAATGCAGCTCGGGCAGATTTACATGCCCCGCGTCAACCTGCTCATCGCGATCGGGGTGATGCTGCTGGTGGTAGGTTTCGGCAGCTCGAGTGCGCTGGCCTCCGCTTACGGAATTTCGGTGACCGGCGAAATGCTGATGACGACCATTTTGCTGTTCGTGGTGATGCGCAAGATGTGGAAATGGAAGCTGGCGCTTGCCTTGGCTCTGGCCCTGCTGTTCGGTATTATCGACAGCGGCTTCTTCTTGGCAAATGTCGTGAAGATCTTCGAAGGCGGATGGGTATCAATTACTGTCGCCTGCATGATGGGGCTGATCATGTCGACTTGGATTCGCGGCACCCGCTATCTGTTCGACAAGACGCGGCGCAACGAGATCCCGCTCGATTTCCTCGCCGGCAACCTGTTGAACAAGAAGCCGCAGCTGGTGTCCGGCACCGCCGTGTTCCTGACCAGCGATCCGCTCAGCGCGCCAACGGCGCTGATGCACAGCCTGAAACACTACAAGGTGCTGCACGAGCAGAACGTCATCCTTTCGGTGGTGACCGCGCCGCAGCCGGTGGTGCCCGACAGCGAGCGGGTCAAGATGGAGACGGTCAACGAACTGTTCATGCGGGTGACGCTGACCTTCGGCTACATGGAGCAGCCCAACATCCCGCGCGCGCTGGCGATCTGCCGCAAGCAGGGCTGGAAGTTCGACATCATGACGACCTCGTTCTTCCTGTCGCGACGTTCGCTCAAGGCCTCGCCCAATTCCGGCATGCCGGTGTGGCAGGACCGGTTGTTCATCGGCCTGGCGCGTACGGCGGCCGATGCGACCGAATATTTCCAGATCCCCACCGGCCGTGTGGTAGAGATCGGTACGCAGGTGGCGATCTGACGGACGCACATGCTGCCGGTCCTGCTGGTGCGACCATGCCTGCAAATCGAGCCCGCGAATCTCGCGTGGGCCGATGATCTCCCGAGCAGCCGAGCGTTGCCGGCATGGGAGCCATCACGCGACGGCACTTGATATTGCATCGCAGCAAGCGTAGATGACCGCGCACTTATCGGAGTGTCGTCCATGGCCCTTGCCAATGCTGGTAGTGAGGCAGAACCCGTCGAACAATCGAGCCATCCCGAAATCGAACAGCACAGCACCAAGGTGTTGATGCTGGGGGCGCTCGGTGTCGTCTATGGGGATATCGGCACCAGCCCGATCTATGCGTTCCGCGAGGCGCTGGTGGCGTCGTCGCGGGGTAGCGTGGCGGATCGCGGCGATATTCTTGGCGTCCTGTCGCTGATCATCTGGTCGCTGACGATCATCGTCACCATCAAATACATCATGTTTGTGCTGCGCGCCGACAACCGCGGCGAGGGCGGCGTGCTGTCGCTGATGGCGCTGGCGCGCGGCAGTTTCCCCAAGCGCTCGGCGCTGATGCTTGGCATCGGCATCGTCGGCGCATCGCTTTTCTTCGGTGACGCCGTCATCACGCCGGCAATCTCGGTGCTGTCGGCCGTCGAGGGCATGAATGTCGTCACGCCTGCCTTCCAACCTTACGTGGTACCGCTAACCCTGGTCATTCTTGCCATGGTGTTCGCAGTGCAGCGCTTTGGCACGGGCGGGGTGGGATTGGTGTTCGGCCCGGTGACCGCAGTATGGTTCCTGGCCATTGGCCTTTCCGGTCTCAACCACATCATCGCCGATCCCGAAATCCTCTGGGCGGTAAGCCCACACTACATCGTCGCCTTTCTGATCAATTCGCCCGACGTCGCCTTCGTTACCATCGGCGCCATCTTCCTCGCCGTCACTGGCGCCGAAGCGCTCTATGCCGATCTAGGCCATTTCGGCCGCAAGCCGATCGTGCTCGCCTGGCTGGCGATCGTTTTTCCCTGCCTGCTGCTCAATTATGCCGGGCAAGGCGCCTTCGTGCTGGCAAAGAACGGCGTGGTCGGCCATCCGTTCTTCGAGATGAACGAGGGCTGGACGCTGATCCCGATGGTCGTGCTGGCGACTGCTGCGACCGTGATCGCCAGCCAGGCGGTGATTTCGGGCGCCTTTTCGCTGACAAGGCAGGCGGTGCAGCTCAACATGCTGCCGCGCCTTGAAATCCTGCACACATCGGAAAAACAGTCCGGCCAGATCTACATGCCGCGCGTCAACCTCCTGCTGGCGCTGGTGGTGATGATGCTGGTCGTCGGCTTCGGCGAGTCCAGCAAGCTGGCGTCGGCCTATGGTATCTCGGTGACCGGCAACATGCTGGTGACGACGGTGCTGCTCTATGTCGTCATGACGCGCATCTGGAAATGGCAGCTGTGGCTGGCAATCTCGCTGACGGCGCTGTTTGCCTTTATCGACATCGGCTTCTTTGCCTCCAACATCGTCAAGGTGTTCGAGGGCGGCTGGGCATCGCTGGCCGTAGCCTTCACCATCGTGCTGGGCATGTGGACCTGGGTGCGCGGCAGCCGCTATTTGTTCGACAAGACCCGGCGCAACGAGATCCCGCTCGATTTCCTCGCCGGCAATCTGTTGAACAAGAAGCCGCAACTGGTGTCCGGCACCGCCGTGTTCCTGACCAGCGATCCGCTCAGCGCGCCAACGGCGCTGATGCACAGCCTGAAACACTACAAGGTGCTGCATGAGCAGAACGTCATCCTTTCGGTGGTGACCGCGCCGCAGCCGGTGGTGCCCGACAGCGAGCGGGTCAAGATGGAGACGGTCAACGAACTGTTCATGCGGGTGACGCTGACCTTCGGCTACATGGAGCAGCCCAACATCCCGCGCGCGCTGGCGATCTGCCGCAAGCAGGGCTGGAAGTTCGACATCATGACGACCTCGTTCTTCCTGTCGCGACGTTCGCTCAAGGCCTCGCCCAATTCCGGCATGCCGGTGTGGCAGGACCGGTTGTTCATCGGCCTGGCGCGTACGGCGGCCGATGCGACCGAATATTTCCAGATCCCGACCGGCCGTGTGGTAGAGATCGGTACGCAGGTGGCGATCTGACGGGCTCTTGCCGATGAACGTCTGAGGAGGCGGGAATGAGCGGCGAACTGGTGCTTGTTACCGGCGGCTCCGGCTTCCTCGGCGCGCATTGTATTCTCGAACTGCTGAACGCCGGCTACCGCGTGCGCACGACCGTGCGCTCAGCCAAGCGCGAAGCCGATGTTCTGGCCATGCTCAAGGCCGGCGGCTCCGAGCCCGGAGCGGCGCTCTCGTTTGCCGTCGCCGATCTGATGGCCGACACGGGCTGGCCGGATGCGGTGGCCGGTTGCGACTATGTGCTTCATGTCGCCTCGCCATTTCCGCCCGGCGTGCCGAAACACCAAGACGACCTCATCATCCCGGCTCGTGAAGGTGCGCTCAGGGTGTTGCGTGCGGCACGGGATGCGAGGGTGAAGCGCGTCGTGCTGACTTCGTCCTTCGCTGCGATCGGCTATGGCAAGCTGCCGCCCGGCGGGCAGCCGTTCACCGAGGAGAGCTGGACCGATCCGACGGCCAAGGTCAGTGCCTATGTGAAATCGAAGACGCTCGCCGAACGCGCCGCCTGGGATTTCATTGCCGCGGAGGGTGGCAAACCGGAACTCGCGGTGGTCAACCCGGTCGGTATCTTCGGCCCGGTGCTCGGCCCAGACCATTCGACCTCCACCGAATTTGTCCAGCGTATGTTGAACGGTGCCATGCCGGGGCTGCCGCGCCTGTCTTTCGGCGTTGTCGACGTGCGCGACGTGGCGGACCTGCATGTGCGTGCCATGACCAACCCTGCCGCCAGGGGCAAGCGATTCCTGGCGGTTGCCGGCGATTTCATGACCGTGCGGGAGATCGCGCAGACTCTGAAAACGCGGCTGGGGGATGCCGGGGCGCGCGTCTCGACGCGGGAGCTTCCCGATTGGCTGGTGCGGATCGTGGGCCTGTTCAACCCGGAAGTCGCACAGCTGGTGCCGGAACTGGGCAAGGTCAAGAATGCAACCAAAGCGAGGGCAGTGCGCCTGCTAAGCTGGGCGCCGCGATCACGCGAGGATGCGCTGGTTGCCACCGGCGAAAGCCTGATCCGGCTCGGGCTGCTCAAAAAGTCGAAGTAGCGCCGGAAGCCGGAGGTCGGCTTCCGGGACCACTCACGGGCCGTCAGCCTGCCAAGGCGGCCTTGTTGGCCTCCAGGAACTGCTTCAGCGTTTTTGACTTCCGACCGGAAAGCGTCTCGACCGCATCCGTCACCATGGCGATGCGACCGGCGCGCGTGTTGGCGTCAAACGACACGATGATGCGGGCGAAGTCCTCGGGAATGCCGGCCGCCTTCACCCCTTCGGTCAGGGCCTCATCCGAAACCTGCACGACTTCGAGCTGCTTGCCGGTGACCTCGCCTACCAGGGCCGCAATCTCGGCCGTGGTGTACGCATGCGGGCCGGTCAACGTGTAGGTCTTGCTTTCGTTCGAATCGTCTGCGAGACCGGCAGCGATCGCCGCTGCCATGTCATCGCGCCCGCCATGGGCGATGCGGCCTTCGCCAGCGGACGTGTACCAATGGCCGGAGGCGATGGCCTGCGGCAGTGCCATGAACAGGTTCTCCTGGTACCAGCCGTTGCGGAAAATGGTGTAGGCAATGCCGCTTGCCTTGATCGCCTGCTCGGTGCCGTAGTGATCATTGGCAAACAGCACCGGCGAAACCGGCTCGGGGTTGGGCATCGAGGTGTAGAGAAGATGGCCGACGCCAGCCTTCTTCGCAGCGGCTACCGCCGTCTCATGCTGTTTCAGGCGCCGATCGTCCTTCAGGTCCATTTCGCTGGTCGAGATGATCAGCACTTTGTCGACGCCCTGGAACGCGTTCTCCAGCGACGTGCCGTCGTTGAAGTCGGCGGCCCTGACGACAACGCCGCGCGCCGCCAGGTCGGCAAGGTTGGTCGGTGTGCGCGTGCTGGCGATGATCTGTGCCGCCGGGACGTTGAACGTGTCCAGCAGGTGGTTGATGACGCTTCGGCCGAGTTGGCCGGAGGCACCGGTGACAAGAAGGGTTTTGCTCATTGGAGATCCTGGCATGGGTCGGAGAGGAGGGACACAGAGGTGGTCTCAAAAAGAGACCAGCACTAAAATAGGAATTGACCCGTGGCCGTAAAGAAGGCAGTTTTTCGGGAGGTAGGCACAGCTAGGGAACCAGCCGTGGACAGCACGATCGTCAATCTGAGATCCAAGCTCGAGATCTACAAATCGTTGAGCGATGGCGGCAATATCGCCGATTGCCCGGTTCGCGACGTGATCCAGGGGCTGAACGGCAAATGGAGCTCGCTGTTGATGGCGGCACTGGCCGAGCAGCCATATCGCTTCGGCGAGCTGCGGCGCCTGGTGCCCGACATTTCACAACGCATGCTCACCCAGACGCTCCATGACCTGCAGCGTGACGGTTATGTGCATCGCGAAGTGTTCCCGACCAAGCCGCCGAGCGTTGAATACAGCCTTACCGACCTTGGACGATCGATGTTCGGCGCCTTGCACCAGCTGATCCTGTGGGCGGAGCTCAACCATGACGCGGTGCGCGACGCACGCGCCGGTTTTGATGCGGCCCAAGGGTGAGGCAGCCCGTGAACCGGGCAAAGACCAGAGCCGCGGCTTGATTTAGTCCGCCCGCTGAAGGATTGTCCGGCCAGTTCGGCTTTGGGGGCATTGGCATTTCCTACGATATCGCGATTGCCGGGGCCGGCCCGGCGGGCCTCGCCATGGCGCTCTATCTCAAGCGCGCCGGGCACAAGGTCACCATCTTCGAGCGCTTCGAGGAGCCGAAGCCGGTCGGGTCCGGGCTGATCCTGCAGCCGACAGGGCTGACGGTGTTGGCTGATCTTGGCCTGCTCGACGACATACTGGCGCTGGGCAGCCGCATCGACCGGCTGCATGGCGCCGATGCCACCACCGGCCGCACCGTGCTCGACGTCCGCTATGATGCCCAGCGCGGCCACCGTTTCGGGCTGGCGGTGCATCGAGCGGCCCTGTTCGGCGTGCTTTTTCGCGCTGTACAGCGCGAAGCGATCGCCATCGAGACAGGTGTCGAGATCGAGACTCTGGAGACTGGCGAACGGGCAACGCTGGTCTGTGGCAACGGCCGCAGGGAAGGGCCGTTCGACTTCGTCGTCGACGCCAGCGGCTCACGCTCGATGCTGCGGCGGTGCGCGGGCAATGCAGGCGCGCCACGCCCACTCACCTATGGTGCGTTCTGGGCGTCGCTGCGCTGGCGCGATGAAGGGTTCGACGAGCACGCACTGCTGCAGCGCTACGACAAGGCCAGCGTGATGATCGGGGTGCTGCCGATCGGCCGGCCGGAGCCGGGCGCTGAAAAGATGGCGGCCTTCTTCTGGAGCCTGAAGCCGGCGGACGTCGATGAGGTGCGCACCCGGGGCCTCGTCGCCTGGAAGGAGAGGGTGGTTCGGCTGTGGCCCGAGAGCGAGGCATACACCAGCCAGATCGAGGATTTCGACCAGCTCTCGCTGGCGCGCTACGGCCACCACACGATGAAGTGGCCGGCCGGCCGGCGGCTGGCCGTCATCGGCGACGCCGCGCATTCGACCAGCCCGCAGCTGGGGCAAGGGGCGAACATGGCGCTGCTCGATGCGGCGGCGCTCAGCCATGCGCTGGCGCGGACGCCAAACGTCGAGGCGGCACTTGAAGCCTATGCGAAGGCACGGCGCTGGCATGTGCGTGTCTTCCAGGCGCTGTCGCTGGCGTTGACGCCCTTCTACCAGTCGGATTCCGTGGCGCTGCCCTACATCCGCGACAGGCTGGTGGCGACGGTGGCAAGAATCCCGCCGGCGCCACAGTTCCTTGCCTCGATGGTGGCCGGCACGGTGGTCGATCCGTTCAGGCGTATCGGGCTCAAGGAAGCGCGATGGCCAGATCGTTCCGCTGAATGATCGTCGAGAGCTCTGACCCCTTCGCCTGGAGAAAGGCATGCAGGCGCTGCGGGTAGTCCGGCGCGACGGCGTTCCCGATCGACGGGCGGTCCCTCAGCGCCTGACGCCAGGCCCGGACGAACGGCTTGCCGTCCAGAATGCCGAAATCGCTGATCCGGTCGAATACGTCGAGATATCTGAAAACAGGGCCATGGACGGCGTCGACGAGCGAGAAGCGCTCGCCGGCGAACCATGGTCCGTTCCGTTCGGTGTCCGCCAGCTCGGCCTCGAGACGATCGAACATCGACGACAGCGCGCTGTTTTCGGCGAGGAAGCCGGCCTCCGTCGAGGCCGAATAGAACCGGCCGATGGCGTTGAGGACTGCCGAGCCGAACTCGATCCAAGCACGATGCCGGGCGCGGGCATAGGGATCGGCGGGGTGGAGGGGATTGGCTTGGGTCTCTTCGAGGAATTCGAGAATGACGGCGGATTCGAAGATCACCGTTTCCTCGCCATTTCGCTGCACGCGCAGCAGCGGCACCTTGCCGAGCGGCGAGATCGCTCTGAACCAGGCCGGCTTGTTGGCGAGGTCGATATCGACGCGCTCGAACGGCACGCCCTTTTCGGCCAGCGAAATCGCCGCGCGCTGCACATAGGGGCAGAGAGGATGGCTGACGAGAATGAGCTTGTCGGTCATCTCACTCTCCCCAGACATAGTTCAACGCGCCGTCCTCGACGCGCGTCGACAGGAACATTAGGCGGGACTCCTTTGGCGCCGGACCATCGATGCGGTCGCCGCTTGCCATGTCGAACGAGGCGCCGTGCCATTGGCAGACCAACCTGCCTTCCTTGCAGTCGAGCAGCCCGCCGAAGTGCAGACAGACATTGGCGGCGGCGCGGATACGCTCGCCGCAGCGGTAGACATGGACCTCACGGCCGAAGAACGGGGCGATCAGGCTGCCCGTCTGCGGAATGTCGGCGACCTTGCAGATTTCGTGTTTCATAGCGCGTCCTTCAAAGTTAATGCAGTTGCATCAATATAGATGCATATGCATTAACCGTCAAGCTTGATGCAATTGCATCTATCGCCTATGGTGGGCCATGACTGAGAAAGCCATGCCTTCGCCCGAAGCCATCACGGCCTGGGCCCGCCTGATGCGGGTTTCGCGCCAACTCGTGGAAAGTGCTGAAGACGCGCTGAAGGCGGGCGGCCTGCCGCCGCTTGCCTGGTACGACGTGCTGCACGAACTGGCCGAGGCGGGTGAGGGCGGGCTGCGGCCGTTCCAGCTGATCGAGCGCACGTTGTTTGCGCAATACAACATCTCGCGGCTGCTGGCGCGGCTCGAGGCTGACGGGCTGGTCGAGAAACTTCCGGTGGCCGATGACGGCCGCGGCCAGACCATCCGCATCACGGCTAGGGGCCGCGAGATGCGCCGCCAGATGTGGGCTGTCTATGGACGCTCGATCACTGAACTGGTTGGCGCCAAACTCTCCGCGGATGAGCTGAACATGGTGTCGGCACTCCTGGGTCGATTGCGCCATCCGCCCGTTGTGGACTGACGTTTTAGCGCCGGTCAGGCCGAATGACTGCCCCAGAGAAAGGCCAGCGTCGCCAGCACGCCAAGGGCCACGCGAACCAGGTGCAGATCGCCCCATTTGACGATCAGGGATCTGGCTTGCGGATCGCCGGCGCCAGCGTCCATCGCCCCCCGCACCCTGTTGGTCGGCATCATGGCGATCAACGTCCACGGCCAGGGCAGGATGATCAGCACCGCGCCGACCAGAAAGGCGAAACCGCCAGTCTGCCACCAGGCAATGAGACCGAGAACGCAAGCGACAATGGCAATCGACGCCTGCATGGCGGCGCCGCGCTTGTAGGACGGCTGCCATTCCTGCAGCAGCGCCCTGTCGTCGAGACGAAGCCGCGCCGGTTGCTCTGCGACACTGACGTAAATCGCGGCACCAGAGAATACGGCGGCAACCGTCAAGGCCAACAATCCGATCAGCATTTTCGTTCCCCGCTCAGGCCGTCCGACACGACCCCATGCAGATAGAAATAGGACTTGCATGGATCGGAACAATACGCCATAGAAGCAGCGAACCGTAACGTACGGTACGGCTCACCGGAAATAGCCGGCCGGCCTTGCCTACCGAGACCGGCCTTTGCCTGCCGAGAGAAGAGCGTGTTGGACATCGTGCCCGAGATCGACACCAGCGAAGCGCTGACCGAGCGGCAGAAAGCCGTGCTCGACGCAGCGTTGCGGCTGCTGGTCGAGGAGGGCGATCAGCTGACCATGACCGCCGTGGCGCGCCGGGCAAGCTGCTCCAAGGAAACGCTCTACAAATGGTTCCGCGACCGTGACGGGCTGCTGACGGCGACGGTGCAGTGGCAGGCGTCCAAGGTGCGGGTGGCGCAAGTCGATGGCAAGGGGCTCGATCTTGTGTCGCTGACCGCAAGCCTCGAACGCTTCGCTTCCGACTGGCTGAAGGTGATTTCGAGCGACACGTCGATCGCGCTCAACCGGGTGGCGGTGAGCCATGCTGGTTCCGGCAAGGATAACCTTGGCGCCGTGGTGCTGGAGAATGGCCGCTTTGCCCTGGCCAAGCGACTGAAGCCTCTGCTTGAGGCCGGACGACAGGCCGGACTGCTCGACTTTGCGGATGCCGAGACGGCGTTCCGCACCTTTTTCGGGCTGGTCGCCCGCGACGTGCAGATCCGTCTGCTGCTCGGCGACCGGCTGGAATTGACTGAGGCGGCGATCGGCGGCGATGCCGCACGGGCGACGCAGCAGTTTCTCGCTCTTTTCAAGAGCAACAACCGGCCGCAAGGCCTCTGATTCATAAACCGGGAAGGAAGACAAAAATGCGTGTCTATTACGATCGCGATGCCGATCTCAACCTGATCAAGGGCAAGAAGGTCGCCATCATCGGCTACGGCAGCCAGGGCAGGGCGCATGCGCTCAACCTCAAGGATTCCGGCGCCAAGGACATCGCCATCGGCCTCAAGGCCGGCTCGGCGACCGCCAAGAAGGTCGAGGCCGACGGTCTTAAGGTGATGAGCGTGGCGGACGCCGCCAAATGGGCCGACCTGATGATGATGGCGACACCTGACGAGTTGCAGGCCGACATCTATCGCAACGAGATCGCGCCGAACATTCGTGACGGTGCCGCGATTGCCTTCGCGCACGGCCTCAACGTGCATTTCGGCCTGATCGAGCCCAAGGCCTCGGTCGACGTTGTCATGATCGCGCCGAAGGGCCCCGGCCACACGGTGCGCGGCGAATACCAGAAGGGCGGCGGCGTGCCGTGCCTGGTCGCGGTCAACCAGGACGCCTCGGGCAATGCACTTGACCTGGCGCTGTCTTATGCTTGCGGCGTCGGCGGCGGCCGTTCGGGCATCATCGAGACCAATTTCCGCGAGGAGTGCGAGACCGACCTGTTCGGCGAGCAGGTCGTGCTGTGCGGCGGCCTGGTCGAGCTGATCCGCGCCGGCTTCGAGACGCTGGTGGAAGCCGGCTACGCGCCGGAAATGGCCTATTTCGAGTGCCTGCACGAGGTCAAGCTGATCGTCGACCTGATCTATGAGGGCGGCATTGCCAACATGAACTATTCGATCTCGAACACCGCCGAATGGGGCGAATATGTCTCGGGCCCGCGCATCATCACCGCCGAGACCAAGGCCGAGATGAAGCGTGTGCTGAAGGACATCCAGACCGGCAAATTCACTTCGGAATGGATGCAGGAATATCGCGCCGGCATGTCGCGCTTCAAGGGCATCCGCCGCAACAATGACAGCCACCAGATCGAGGAAGTCGGCGCCAAGCTGCGCGCGATGATGCCGTGGATTTCCAAGAACAAGCTGGTCGACAAGGCCAAGAACTGAAACGAAATCCACGTTCTTGCCTATGCGCGTCCTCGGGCTTCGCCCTGCGGGCGCGCGGGGGACCTCCAAGAACAAGCTCGTCGGCAAGGCCAAGAACTGAACCATGCGCTCGAAGCCCTTGGCTTAGAGAAGCTGAAAATGAAAAACGGCGCCACATGGCGCCGTTTTTCATTTCTGGGCTCCGCTACAGACCAGCTCATCAATAGGGCGAGTAGCACTGCTGGCGCGGGCCGTTGTAGGGCTGGAACGTGTTGTCCCAGGCGCGATACGACCGGTAGCGGTTGTAGCACCATTGGACATGGGCGCTCGAAACCCGCTGGGCCCGGTAGGTGCGGTAGTAGCGGCGCGGCGGCGCGTCGTAGTAATTGTAGTTGTTGTACATGCTGCCAATGCCGAGCCCAAGGCCAAGGCCCAGAAGGGCAGCCGCGCCGTCATCGTAGTAGCCGCCGCCGTGATAATGATGGCGACCATGGCGCCAACGCCAATTGTCTCCATTGTTCCAGTTTCCGCCGCCGCCGCCGTTCCAGTGTCCGTGGCCACCGTTCCAGTGTCCGTTGCCGCCATTCCAGTTGCCGCCATTCCAATTGCCCGACCGGCGCCATCTCCAATTGCCGCCATTGTTGCCGCCCGCCCAGCCTTCGCGGACCGCCATCGGCGCCGTCGTGCTGACGGGGATCGACACGTCCGGCTGCATCATCGGCCCGGCGGCCGACGGCGCCGTGACGCCGGACAGGATACCGAGGGCTATCAGCCCTGATTTGACCGTGGAAGAAAAGAGCGAGTTCATTGCACTCTCCAAAAGATACAGGCCCCACGCCTACCCTAGGGGCCCATTGTGGATGTTTACATCTGAACGGCGGATGAACGGAAAGGTTCCGTCAACCATGGCGCGAGTGGTGTCGGGACCGATCGATCTCCGCTGGTGGTCCTGCGACCTTGTTTTCCGCCGCGCTTGCGGGCAAAGGTCATGGCATGTCGCTGCGCCTCGCCACCTTCAATGTCGAGAACCTGATGAACAGGTTCGATTTTTCCGGCTATCGCAACCAGCTCAACGAGGATCGCACGCTGGCGCTGTTCGATATCCAGAGCGAAGCGGAATACAAGATGCTGGAGCAGGCGCGCGCCATCGCCCAGTCAGACGATACGCGCCAGCTGACGGCGCTGGCGATCGCGGCCACCCGCGCCGACATCATCTGCATGCAGGAGGTCGACAATATCGAGGCGCTGAAGGCCTTCGAATACGGCTATCTGTTCAAGATGGTCGGGCAGGGCTACCGGCAGAAATACACCACATCGGGCAATGATTCGCGCGGCATCGACGTCGCCGTGATGATGCGCAACGAAACCGCTCAGGGCCAGCCGATCGAATTCGTGCGCATGACCAGCCATGCCTACGTCACCTTCGAACAGTTCGGGCTGCACACGCCGGAGCTCGAGGCACTCGGCAACCAGGCCAATGAGCGCATCTTCCGGCGCGACTGCCTGGAAGTCGACGTGACCGTGGGCGGGGTGCCGCTGACGCTTTATCTGGTGCACTTCAAGTCGATGGGCTCGCCGCGCAACGGGCTCGACGGACGCGAAGCGACGATGCCGGTGCGCATCGCCGAGGCTCACGCCGTGCGCCGGATCATCGAGGAGCGTTTCGGCAAGGACCACGCCGCTGATAAGCGCTGGGCAATCTGCGGCGACATGAATGATTACCGGCAGCGCGTGAAGATCGCCGGCGACGCGATCGACGGCCACCGCTTCGAGGTGGTCAACGAGAGCCAGTCAAGCATCAACGTGCTGACGGAAGGCGGTTTCTGCGAAAACGTCGTCGAGCGGCGGCCGGAGATGAACCGCTGGAGTTTTTACCACACGCGCGGACCGGAAGAACGGCATCTGTGCCAGCTCGACTACATCCTGTTGTCGAAAGGGCTCGCCGCCAGCAACGCGACGGCCGTTCCCGACATCATCCGCAACGGCCAGCCCTGGCGTACGATTTTCCCGCCCGGCCAGGAGGTCGACCGGTTTCCGCGCGCCGGCTGGGACCGGCCGAAGGCATCCGATCATTGCCCAGTGGCGATCACCTTGGACATGACCTAGGCTGTGTCGATATTCAGGTGATGCCGGCCTGCAAACAGCGGTTTTCTGCGCTTCCGGTGCTCACGGACCTGAATGTCCGCTCCGCTCCGGTTCTCGAAACCCGCCGTTTTCGGCACGGCCTGACCTGAATCTCAACACACCTGGAGCAAAATGAGTTTCGACCTGCCGCGCAATGTCATCCTGCCGGTCGATGCCGTCGACGTCCGGCTCGATCCCAGTCCGCACCCGTTCGCACTGGATAATGCGGAGGCAATCGTCGAGAACTGGCAGCGCGAGGTGGCAGCCAAGCCGGCGCTGTTCGACGGCACTGTGGTGCTGCTGTCGCAACTCACCTATCGCGACAACCGTCTCGTCGGCCGCTGCTATGCGGTCAACTACTCCACCTTCATGCTTTGGCGTAAGCGGCGCGAGAATTCGGGCGCCGAACATGCCTATGCCCATGCCGTGCTGGTGGCCGGCGACAATGCGCTGGTGGCGATCCGCATGGGCTCGCACACGGTCAATGCCGGGCGCGTCTATTTCGCCGCCGGCTCGTTCGAGCCCATCGACTTTCGCGACGGCCAGGTCGACGTCGATTTCAACATGATCCGCGAGGTGCGCGAGGAGACCGGTCTGGATCTGTCGGACGCGCCACGCGGCAAGCGCTACCACGTCCTGTCGACGGCCAGCGGCACGGTGATCTTCCGCCGCTATCGCGAGACTGCTCCGGCCGACGAGATTGCCCGGCGAATCTCAGCCTTCGTCGCCACCGAGACCGAGCCGGAGATCGAGGGACCGGTCATCATCCGCCACGCCGCCGACCTGCCGGACGGATTGGCGGCGCATATGAAGCCGCTGGTCGAGTGGCATTTTGCGAGCGTGGATTAACGGCGCGTCTTGTCCTGCGCCGCCTTGCGATCGTTGCGGGCGGCGACGAAGAACAAGATAAATCCGAGACCCAGCAAGCCGCCCATCGCCATTCCCATGGTCTGTCCGACGACTGCCTGGAAATCGGCGGTGACGCGATCGGGATTGGCCATGCCGAAGCGGGCGAGATACCACCAGATGCCTGCAAGGACTGCTTCGATGATGACCATCGCCAAGATTAGTCGTGCCTTCTTGCTCATGCGTTGTTCGCCCCCGACCAGAGATATCTTGCTTTAGGGCCCGGAGATCGCCGAGTCGATCGAATCTGCTTCGAAACGAGGTCGATTTGGAAGCGATGGCGGCGGGCACGCGGCATTGCGCCGGATCTCCTGTTGCATGCCGCCAATCCGTCTGCTAAATACTGAACCACATGGTTCAGTATTTCCGACCCCCTCTCGATGCCTCGTTCGCCGCGCTCTCGGACACCACCCGACGCGGCGTTCTGGAGCAGCTCGGACGTTCCGATGCTTCGATCACGGAGCTTGCCGAGAAGTTCCACATGACCCTCACGGGTATGAAGAAGCATGTCGGCGTCTTGGAGCAGGCGGGGCTCGTCACCACGGAGAAGGTCGGGCGCGTGCGGACCTGCAAGCTCGGCCTGCGCCGACTGGAGGAAGAGGCGGCATGGATCGAGAGGTACCGCCAGCTCTGGGACGCACGCTTCGACGAGTTGGACAAGGTTGTCGAGGAATTGAAACGGAAGGAGAAAGCCGATGGACGCAAGAAGAGAAAGTGAGCCCACCCCGATGAATAGCCGCACGACGATCGAACGGAAGTCCGAGCGAGAGCTCGTCGTTACGCGAACGTTCAATGGCCCGGCGCGCATCGTTTACGAGGCGTGGACCAAGCCCGAGCTGTTCATGCGGTGGTGGGCGCCGAAGTCGATGGGCATGTTCCTGCGTTCCTGCGAGATGGATGTTCGCACCGGTGGCACGTACCGTCTGGTGTTCGGCCACGATGCCTCAAACTCTGACGAGTTCTTCGGCAGGTATATCGAAGTGATACCGCACTCGCGCATCGTCTGGACCAATGACGAAGGTGGTGACGTTGGACCCGTCACCACGGTGACCTTCGAGGAAAAGGGTGGCAAGACGCTGCTGGTCCTGCACGAACTCTATCCCTCGAAGGAAGCTCTCGACGCTGCCGGGACCGGGGCGGCGGATGCGATGGGCGAGCAGTTCGAGCAACTGGACGAGCTACTCGTCACCCTGGGCGCGAACTTGGGAGGGTCATGAAGTCGTCGGCCTCGCGGTCGGCGGCCTGGGATCTTAACGACGCGGAAGAGAACCCCCGGCGAGATCGCCGTGGGGGGAGCTGGCCTGGGCTCACTCGTGCCGCAGCGCTTCGATCGGGTCGAGCCTGGCACCGCGCAGCGCCGGGAAGAAGCCGAACACCATGCCGATCAGCGCCGAAAAACCGACGGCTAGCAGGATGACCGCCGGGCTTGGCGCGAAGGGGATGGTCAGCGCCACCGAGGCGAGGCCGGCCAGCGCCAGGCCGATCAGGATGCCGATGATGCCGCCGAGCAGCGACAGCACCGTCGCCTCGACCAGGAACTGGATGAGGATGTGCTTTTCATGCGCGCCGATGGCAAGCCGGATGCCGATCTCGCGCGTGCGCTCGGTGACCGAGACCAGCATGATGTTCATGATGCCGATGCCGCCGACCAGCAGGCTGACGCCGGCAACCGCGCCCAGCATGCCGGTCATGGTGGTGGTGGCGCTGGCCATGGCGTCGGCGATCTGGGTCATGTCGCGGATGGCGAAATCGCTCTCGCGGTCGGGGGTGACGCGTCGCGCGTCGCGCAAGATGTCCTCGACGCGCGGCTGCAGTTCGCTGGTCGGTGTCCTGTCGTCGGCGGCGATGTAGATGTTGTCGATGTCGCGGTTGCCGGCGATGCGGCGCTGATAGGCGTGCAACGGCATCAGCACCACATTGTCCTGGTCCTGGCCGAAGCCGGTATAGCCCTTGGGCTCGAGCAGGCCGATGATCTTGCAGGAAGTGCGGTTGACGCGGATGATCTCGCCCTCGGGGTCGCCGGTGCCGAAGAATTGCTGGCGCACCGTCTCGCCGATCAGGCAGACGCCGGTGCCGGAGCGGGTTTCGGAATCGCTGAACGGACGGCCGGACACCAGCTTCCAGTCGCGCGCGTCGAGGTAGGCGCTGTCGGTGCCGGTGACGCCCGATGTCAGGCTCTCGGTGCCGAAGATGACGCGGACCTGCTTTTGCGAGGCCGGCGAAATGGCGCGCGCGCCGGTCAGATGCGCGACCAGCGCCGCGAGGTCCTTTTCGGCCAGCGGACGGACCACCTGGTCGAGCCCGCCCGGACCGCCGGGTCCGGCCGGGCGGCCGGAGCGGACGACCAGCAGGTTGCTGCCGAGCTTTGAAATGTCGGCCTTGACTTTTTCGGTGGTGCCGGAGCCGATGGTGAGCATGGCAATGACGGCCGCAACGCCAATGACGATGCCGAGCAATGTCAGGAACGAGCGCAGCACGTTGCGGCGGATCGAGCGGAGCGAGAGGCGGACGGTTTCCCAGATCATGGTTTAGGCCACCTCGAGATTCTTGGAATCGGAAGCGACGTGGCCGTCGAGGAAGCGAATGGTGCGCTCGGCATAGCCGGCGACGTCGGCCTCGTGCGTGACCATGGCGATGGTCAGGCCAAGCTCGGTGTTGAGCTGCGTCAGCAACTCCATGATCTCGTGCGTGCGCGCGGTGTCGAGATTGCCGGTCGGCTCGTCGGCGACGAGCAGCGTCGGCCTTGTGACGATGGCGCGCGCGATCGCCACGCGCTGCTGCTGGCCGCCGGACAGTTCGGCCGGTGAATGGTGCTCGCGGCCGACCAGGCCGACCTGGGACAACGCCTGCATGGCAAGGTCGCGGCGCTCGCGTGCAGCAACGCCGCGATAGATCAGCGGCAGTTCGACATTTTCCGCTGCCGTAGTGCGGGCCAACAGATTGTAGCCCTGGAAGACGAAACCGACATAAAGGTTGCGCAGCATGGCGCGGCGGTTGCGGTCGAGCCGGCCGGCATCGATGCCCATGAACGAATAGGTGCCGGCCGTCGGCGTGTCGAGGCAGCCGATGATGTTCATCGCCGTCGACTTGCCGGAGCCGGACGGACCCATGATGGCAACGAATTCGCCGCGCTGGATTGCAAGATCGACGCCGGCCAGCGCATGGACCTTGGCCTCGCCCTGGCCATAGCTCTTCCAGACCTTGTCGAAGGTGATGAGGGGAGCGCCGGCAGCCACGGCCTCAGCTCCGCTGCTGCGATGCGGTGATGACCTCAGCGCCTTCCTTGAGGCCCGAGGTGATCTCGGTCAGTTCGCCATCGGTTGAGCCGATCTTGACACTGACCGGATGCGGCCGCCCGTTCTCGAGCACATAGAGCGTGCGCGAGCCGTCGGTTGGCGCTGTCACGGCCTGGCGCTGGCGGTTGCCGCCGGGGCGACCCATGCGGCCGGTGAACAGGTCGCTCAGGCTCCAGCCGCGGGCCGCCTGCTGTGCCGGGCGATAACGGAAGGCCGTGGCAGGCACGGTGAGCACGTCCTTGGCCTGCCGGGTGACGACCGAAACGGTTGCGGTCATGCCGGGCCGCAGCAACAGCTCATTGTTGTCGACCTCAAGCCGCGCATTGTAGGTGACGACGCCGTCAGTGGTGACCGAGGCATAGGAAATGTCGCGGATCTCGGCGTCGAACGGCCGGTCCGGGAAGGCATCGACGGTGAAACGGGCATGCTGGCCGGTCTTGACCGCGCCGATGTCGGCCTCGTCGACCGCCGCGACCAGTTCCATGTTCCTCAGATCGGCGGCGATGATGAACAGCACCGGCGCCTGCAGCGAGGAGGCAACCGTCTGGCCGGGGTCGACCGAGCGCGTCAGCACGATGCCGTCGATCGGCGCATAGATGGTGCTGTTGGCGAGGTCGGTCTGCTGTGATTTCAGATCGGCATTGGCGATGGCGAGATTGGCCTGAGCGCTGTCGAGCGCCGCCTTGGAGCGGTCGCGCGTCGCGGCCGCCGCCTCCAGCGACTGGTCGGTCGCCATGCCGCGCTTGGTCAATGCCGCCGCGCGGACAAGCGCCTTTTCGTTCTCGGCGAGTGTCACCGTGGCGTCCTCGACATTGGCGGCCGCGCCCTTGGCGGATGCCTCGGCTCGCTCGATCTGGACCTGCAGCTTGGCGGTGTCGAGGGCGGCCAGCACGTCGCCCTTCTTGACCTGCTGGTTCTCCTCCACGGACACCGAGCGGACGATGCCGGAGAGCTGGCTGGAAATATCGACCTGGGTAAGCGGCTGCAGCGTGCCGGTCGCTGACACCTCGACGGTGAGATCGGCCTTGGCGGCGGGCACGGTGGTGTAGTCAATCTTGGCGGGCGAGCCGGCATACCACTGATAGGCGCCAAGCCCGGCGGCAAGCACGATCAACGTCAGCAGCGCATAGAGCCAGCCACGGCGGCGCGTCTTGCGCAGACCTTGTCTGTCGAGCCCGAGCGCCGTCTCGATGGCGGAATCCGATTCCGTCTTTGGCAGATTGACAATCTGGTCCACGTTGGACCCCTATGATGCGCAATGTCCCTATCTTTCCACAGATCAGGGTTGCGGGTTCAAATATCAAATTAAATTTCGCCCATGTTGGGATTGAGGCAGGAATGCAAACCCGGAATTACTTGCTTTACGATGTGTTTACGACCAAGCGACTGGCCGGCAACCCGCTGGCCGTGGTGTTGGATTGCAAAGGTCTGGACACGGCCGCGATGCAGGCCATCGCGCGCGAGTTCAACCTGTCCGAAACGGTCTTTGTGCTGCCGCCGGACAACCCCAAGCACCGAAACCGCATCCGGATCTTCACCCCCGACTATGAAATGCCGTTCGCCGGCCACCCGACGGTGGGTTCGGCGATCGCGCTGGCCGAATTGGCAGAAGAGGGCGCCGGCATCTTCGTGCTGGAAGAAAACATCGGTCCGGTGCGTTGCGCCGTCAGCAAGCATGATGGCAACACTTTCGCCGAGTTCGATCTGGCGAAGCTGCCGGAGCCGCTGAAGCTCGAAGCCGACCCGGAAGCGATCGGTGCGGCCCTTGGGTTGGCGCCGCATGAGATCGGCTTCGAGAATCACCGCGTCGCGTTCTGGTCGGCGGGCGTGCCCTATGTGACCATCCCGGTTGCCAATCTCGAAGCGGCGGGCCGAATCCGGCTGGACAACCAGGCGTGGTCGGAACTGGCGCCGCGCAAGAGCGAGTGGGCCTTTGCCAGCCCCTACGTCTATTGCCGCGAGACGGTGAACCACGAAAGCGCATTCCATGTCCGCATGATCGTGCCGGGTACGCCGTCCTATGAGGATCCGGCAACCGGCTCGGCGGCGGCCGCCTTTGCCGGCGCCATCATGCATTTCGATGGCCCGACCGATGGTGTTTCGCAGCTGTGGATAGAGCAGGGGCTGGAGATGGGCCGGCCGTCGCGCATCCGCCTCGAACTGACCGTACAAGGCGGAAAATTGGCCTCGGCGCGTATCGGTGGCAACGCGGTCAAGGTCGCCGAAGGCAGACTGTTCGTTTGATCGCAAGCAGGCCCTTCGAGCCTGTTCCATCCCGATAAAATCGGGATGGGGTTCGGTCTTTTTGTATGAGCATGATCTCTTCCGAAAACCGGATTCCACTTTTCGGGATCATGCTCCAGGCGATTTGTCGGGAAATGATTCCGGCAGGGCTGGACAGGACCGATGGTGGCGGCTATATGCCCGCCAACGCCGGTTTTTGCCGGCCGAGTGGGTGCGTAGCTCAGTTGGTAGAGCAGCTGACTCTTAATCAGCGGGTCCACAGTTCAATCCTGTGCGCACCCACCAAATTCTTCAAAGACTTGGTGGAAAAGACCTGAAAACGAGACGCGTTGACGCGTCTCGGGCATGCGCCGGTTATGGTGCGGTCTTCTCAAGACTGGCTTTGAACCTGGCCCTCATGGCAAGTTGACCGGCGGCGCCCTCAACACCAACCGGCGTGGCATCAAAGGCTGCGATTGCCGCGCCGAAAAATGCGGTTCAGAAACCTGCCGAGCCGAAATGCGATGCCGTTGTCCGTACTTTGATGGCCATCGGCATCAATGCTGGCCTTGCCGCCTGAAAAATCACTGATGAGCCACCAGAAGAAAACCAGGAAAACTGCGAGAATCGCGGTGTCGATCGGGCCGTAACTTGAATATCCTTTACGACGAAGCACAACTGCAAGCAGCACGGCGATAGTCACAGCAGCGGCAGCAGGATGAAGCTTTTTCATCCAACAGACCTATTCGAGAATCGCTACGATAGAAAGATACCGCCCTTGCTGTGAAGACTGGGGCTTGTCCGCTCGATGCGGGAAGTCGGCGTTTACTTCTCCGACACTCCAGCTTCCGCAAAACTTGCCATGCGAGCATGGCACTCCAACGCCGAGCGGACGATGTTGACGGCGAGGCAGGCGCCGGAGCCTTCGCCGAGCCGCATACCGAGATCGAGCAGCGGCGGCAGGCCGAGCGCTTCGAGCAAGCCGCGATGGCCCGATTCGGCCGAGACGTGTGCAGCGATCGTGTGGGCGAGGCCGGCCGGATGCAGCCTTGCCAGCGGGGCCGCGGCGGCGGTGCAGACGAAGCCGTCGAGCAGTACGGGTACGCCCAAATGGCGGGCGGCGAGCGTGGCGCCGAAGATGGCGGCGAGTTCGCGCCCGCCGAGTGCCGCGGCAACGCCCAGCGGATCGGTAAGGGCGGCGGCATGGCGCTTCAGGCCGGCTTCGATGGCGACCACCTTGCGCTTGAGGCCAGCGTCGTCGACGCCGGTGCCGCGGCCGGTCCATTTTTCGGCACCGCCGCCGAACAGGGCCGCTGAAATGGCGGCGGCCGGCGTGGTGTTGCCGATGCCCATTTCGCCGAAGCAGACAAGGTCGAGGTCTTTCGTCACCGCGTCATAGCCGGCCGACACGGCGGCGAGAAACGCCTTCTCATCCATCGCCGGCCCTTGCGTGAAGTCGCCCGTGGGATTGTCGAGATCGAGCGGGATGACATCGAGTTCGGCGCCGGCGATGCGGGCGAGCTGGTTGATGGCGGCACCGCCGCCGGCGAAATTCGCCACCATCTGCACGGTGACTTCGGAAGGATATGCCGACACGCCTTGCGCGGTGACGCCATGGTTGCCGGCGAAGACGAAGACCTTCACCCGATCAAGCCTTGGCATGTCTCGACCTTGCCAGCGCGCCAGCCATGCTGCGATTGTTTCCAACCGGCCGAGGCTGCCTTGCGGTTTGGTCAGAGTGTCCTGGCGGCGGGCGACCGCATTTGCGGCTGTATCGCTGCCGGCGGGCAGGTCGAGGCAGGCGGCGCGAAGTTCATCGAGTGATTTGAAGGGCATGGGGGCAAAGTCTCCGAAAGGGAATCAGGCCAAGGGGAAATCAGGAGAGGGCTACGGAAGCGACGAGCAGCACGGCGATTTCGCTCAACTGCTGCAAGGCGCCGATCGTGTCGCCGGTCTGGCCATCGATCTGGTTGAGGCAAACGGCGCGGAAGGCGGCAAACAGCAGGCCAAGCATGACAAGCGCGACAATGGCGCCGCCAAGCCCGAGCAAAAGCAGAGGTATCGCGCCGAGGACGGCACCGGCGATGGCGGTTTCGAACGAGACGGTACCGGCATCCGCCGAGAGACCATCGGATCGGGCCGGGGGCAAAAGGTGCATGAAGACGCCCAGCACGCCGCGCGAGGCGGCATGTGCGGCCACGAGCGCGAAGAGAGCCTGGGTGGGTTCTGTGAATTCCTGCAGTGCGCTCCAGCGGATCAGCAGCGACAGAGCGAGTGCTGCGGCACCGTAGGTGCCGATGCGGCTGTCGCGCATGATGTCCAGCTTGCGGCCGCGCGATTTGCCGCCACCAAAGCCGTCGGCGACATCGGAGAGCCCATCCTCATGCAGGCAGCCGGTGGTGAACAGGGTTGCCACAAGGGCAAGGGCCGCCGCCGGGCCCATGGCGAGGCCAAACCGTTCCGCCGTGGCGAAGACGATGGCACCGATCAGACCGACGACAAGGCCGGCAAACGGGGCGGCCCAGATCGCGGCGGCAAGGCTGCGGCCGCGAAAGTCGAAGACGGGCAGCGGCAGCCGGGTGAAGAAGACCAGGCAAAGCGCGATATCGCTGGGGATTTGCCGGGGCGAACGGCTGAAGCTCTGGAATTTGAGTCGGATTTCTTCCCAAAACCGGTTGCCATTTTTCGGGATCATGCTCTAGCCCCTCGCAATGGCGTGGAAGAAGGTGCCGCTGACATGGCCGCGCCGGTAACCCGAGGCGCCGATGGGGTTGCCCTGGCCGTCAGCGAGGTCGGCCAGCGGCTCGTCATTGCCGGTCGCGATCATCTGCGCATAGTGGAATTCGTGGCCGCGGATCAGCGCGCCTTGCGCGCCCAACGGACAATCGGCGCGCAGCCGCGCCTCGCGATAGCCGAGATTCATCCTGCGTTTGGCGAAGCTGGTGGAATGGCCGAGCAGGCCGAGCATTCCGTGTGTTTCGCCCGACGCGTCCTCCAGCGCTTCGCCAAGCACCATGAAGCCACCGCACTCGCCATGGATGGGCTTCGTCGCGGCGAATCTTGTCATTCCGGCGCGGAAATTCGTGGCGGCGGCGAGATTGCCAGCATGGAGTTCCGGATAGCCGCCGGGCAGCCAGCAGACATCGCAGCCTTCGTGGGGTGCCTCGTCGGCGAGCGGCGAGAACGGGACGATCTCGGCGCCGGCCTTGCGCCAATAGGCCGCCACATGCGGATAGAGGAAGGTGAAAGCGGCATCTTCAGCCAGTGCAATGCGCTGACCGGGCGGCGATAGCGCGTCGTCAAAGCCGCCGGGCGCCGGGGTGAGGGGGGTCGCCAAGGCCATGATGACATCGAGATCGAGTGACTTTTCCGCCATGTCGGCCAGCCGGTCGAGATGCGCCATCAGGTCGTCATATTCGCCGGCCTGGACGAGGCCGAGGTGGCGCTCCGGCAGGTTCAGTGTGGGATCACGCAGGATGGCGCCGACGACAGGCAGGCCGATCGCCTCGATGGCGTCGCCGGAGAGACGGCGGTGGCGCTCGCTGCCCAGCCGGTTGAGCACGACGCCGGCCATGCGCACATCCGGATCGTAAGTGGCAAACCCCTTGGCGACAGCGGCCGCCGTGGTCGACTGGCCGGAAACGTCGAGCACCAGCAGCACCGGTAAGCCGTAGAGGCGGGCGAGATCGGCCGCCGAGCCGGTGCGGCCGGGAGCCGCCGGAATGCCGTCGAACAGGCCCATGGCGCTTTCGAGGATGACGAAATCTGTGTCATCGGCCGCTTGCGCGGCCAGTGCGTTGAGCAGCGATGGCGGCATCGCCCAGCTGTCGAGATTGACCCCGGACAGACCGGTGGCTGCGGTGTGGAAGCCGGGATCGATATAGTCGGGGCCGGACTTGGCGCCGCGCACTTTCAAGCCCCGCCGGGTCAGCGCGCGCAGGATGCCGATGGTGACGCTAGTCTTGCCCGAGCCGGAGCGCGGTGCGCCGATGATGATGGCGCGGGCGGTCACTGGTTGCCCGCCAGTGCCGCGCGCATGGCGACGATGCCGCCAACCACGATCAGCGCCGGCGAGGTCAGCCCGGCGGCGGCGGCTTCCTCGGCAATGGTGGCGAGCGTGGCGACGACGGTCTGTTCCCGCGGCGTTGTCGCGGCAACGATCACTGCCGCCGGCGTCGACGGCGCCAGCCCGCCGTCGAGCAGTGCTGCGGCGATGAGGGGCAGATTAGCCATGCCCATATAGACCACTACGGGCTGGCCGGTGCGGGCGATTGCGCCCCAGTCGATATCGTCATCGGAACCTGCGGCATGGCCGGTCGCCAGAATTACCGCCTTGTTAATGCCGCGCATGGTGGCGGGGATGCCGGTCGCGGCCAGCGCGCTCAGCCCCGACGTCAGGCCGGGCAGGACGCGGAACGGGATATGCTCTCGCGCCAGCGCCAAGGCTTCTTCGCCGCCACGGCCGAAAATATAGGGATCGCCGCCCTTCAGCCTGACGACGCGGCGACCTTCGCGCGCCAGCCGGACCAGCAGGGCGGTGATGTCGTCCTGCTTCATCGACGGTTTTCCGCCGCGCTTGCCGGCGAAGAAAAGCTCGGCGTTTGCGGCAACGGCGACGACATCGGAGGAGACCAGCGCGTCGTAGACCAGCGCATCCGCCTCGGCCAAGGCCGCCAGCACTTCCAGGGTCAGGCAACCTGGGTCGCCTGGGCCGGCGCCGGCCAGCCAGACATGGCCGGGCTCTAGCCGGCGCGGCTTGAAATTCAGCCGTGACAACGCCTGTTCCAGCGTGGCGTTCTCGCCCTTGTTCCTGGTGCTGCCGCTCACAATCCGTCCCGTCCGCGAAAACGCCGCTGGTAATGGGCGTCGTATAATGAACTCTCGCCAAAGCCTTCCGCCGCCAGCGAACGGCCAACGAAGATGATCGCCGTGCGCTCCATCGGATCGGCAGCGAGTTGTGCCTCGATTGTTTCCAGCGTGCCAGTCAGCACGCGCTCGTCCGGCCAGGAGGCGCGGAAGACGATCGCCACCGGGCAATCCCCACCATAGTACGGCGTCAGCTCGGCGACGACGCGGTCAATGGCGTGGATGGCAAGGTGAATGGCGAGCGTGGCGCCGGTGCGGCCGAAACCAGCCAGCGTTTCTCCGGGCGGCATCTTCGAGGCACGGCCGAAGATGCGGGTCAGCACCAGGCTTTGCGCGATTTCCGGAATGGTCAGCTCGCGGCGAAGTGCTGCGGCCGCGGCGGCGAATGAGGGGACGCCCGGCGTCAGCGTGTAGGGAATGCCGTGCTTCTCCAGCCGCCGGATCTGCTCGGCGACAGCGCTCCACACCGACAGGTCGCCGGAATGCAGACGGGCGACATCATGACCGGCCTTGTGGGCCTCCAGATACGCGGCCTCGATCTCGTCGAGCGACATCGGCGCGGTGTCGATCAGTTTTGTCCCAGGCGCACAGTGCTGCAGCAATTCGGGCGCGACGATCGAACCAGCATGCAGGCAGACCGGGCAGCTTGCCAGCAACCTGGCGCCACGCAGCGTGATGAGATCGGCGGCGCCTGGACCGGCACCGATGAAATGCACGGTCATGGCCCAACTCCGCTGATGGCGATGGCGCAGGTGACCGGGCCGAGCACTGTACGGGCTCCGAGGAGCCTCGCGCCCCTGCCGGCGACGGCAAGCGCGGATGCTTCGGAAACCGATGGCGTGCCGGCCAATTCCTGCGAGAGAACGGAATGGCTAAGCGTGGCTGATGAGACTGCCTCGATCGCGGCCGTGTCGGCGACGACGATCGGAAGATTGAGTTGGTGCCCGGCAGCGAAAATAGCCTTTTCGTCCTGCTTCAGGGGAGCGGTCGCCAAGGCGGACAACGCCGTCATCGTCAGTCCGTGCGTCTCCAGCGCGGCTTCTATCGCCGCGAGCACGTCCTCGACGCTCACGCCTTTTCGGCTGCCGATGCCTGCGATCATCATGGCTTCACCCAATTCCATTGGGTGACCGGCATGGCCGGCCGCCAGGCCTGCATCGAGCCGACCGGCGACGCGCGGGATATGTTTATGCGGGTAAGGTCGCCGCCAAGCGAGACGTGACGGGCGAGAAGCAGGGTTTCCATCTCCAGCGTCACCCCGTTAGCGACGAGACGGCCGCCGGCGCGCAAGGCCTTGATGGCAGCGTTCAACACGCCGGTATCGCTGCCGCCGCCGCCGATGAAAATCGCGTCCGGCGTGTCCAGCCTGGCGAGCGCCTTGGGTGCACTGCCCTCCACCACGATCAGGCCGGGAACGCCACAGGCGGCGGCGTTGCGGCCAATGCGGGCGGCGCGGATCGGGTCGGCCTCGATGGCGATAGCACGCATCGAGGGATGGGCGAGCATCCATTCGATGCCGATGGAGCCGGCGCCGGCGCCGATGTCCCACAGCAACTCGCCGCGCCGCGGCGCCAGCGCCGACAGGGTGATGGCACGGATTTCGCGCTTGGTGATCTGGCCGTCATGGTCGAACAGATGATCGGCAAGGCCAACCGTGAGCGGCAGGATGCGTGCATCAGGTCCTGATTCAACGTCGATCGCCAAAACATTGAGCGGATTGATGTTTTCGAGGTCGAAGGCATCGGCACGGGCCGAGCGCAGGTTTTCGTTAGGACCGCCCAGCGCCTCCAGCACCGTCAGCCGCGATGCGCCGAAGTCGAGTTCGACGAGCAGGCGCGCGATTGCAGCCGGTGCTGCGGCATCCGACGTCAGCGCCAGGATGCGGGCGTTCGGCTGCAGCAGCGGCCGGATCAGGTCGAGGGGTCGGCCATGCAGCGACACGGTGTCGATATCCGGCAGCGGCCAGCCAAGGCGGGCCGCTGCCAGCGAAACGGCTGATGGTGCCGGGATGACATGCATCTCCTGCGCCTTCACCTTGCGGGCGAGCGTGGCGCCAACCCCATGGAAGAACGGATCGCCGGAGGCGAGCACGCAGACGTTTCTGCCGGCAAGCGCCAGCACGTCGACCATCTCGGCGTCGAACGGCACTGGCCAGGGGCGCGCCTCGCCCTTGGCGAAAGAGGCGACAAGGGCAAGGTGGCGCTTACCGCCGAAGATGATCTCCGCCTTGGCGATCAGCTGCTTGGCCTCGTCGCCGAGACCCGCTAAACCGTCCTCGCCGATGCCGACGACTGTGAGCCATCTTGAGTTGAGCTTGGCGTCGCGCGGACCTTCAGCAGGCATGATGACCCACCGCATTCTGATCCTCGGCGGAACCACGGAGGCCCGGCAGCTGGCCGGAAAACTGGCGGCGCACGCCTCGGTCACTCTGTCGCTGGCCGGGCGCACCGAAAGCCCGGCTGCGCAAGGCGTGCCGGTGCGAACCGGAGGGTTTGGCGGCCCCGATGGACTGGCTGCCTATCTCGGGGAGACGCGCACCGACCTGCTGATCGACGCCACCCATCCCTACGCAGCGCGAATCTCGGCCAATGCCGCGCAAGCCGCGCGCCTGGCCGGTGTGCCTATTTTGGCCCTGCGGCGGCCGGGTTGGGAGCCTGTCGAAGGCGACCGCTGGACGCAGGTCGATACAATAGCCGATGCCGTGCAAGCGCTGGGTTCCGCCTCTCGTTGCGCTTTCCTGGCGCTTGGCCGACAAGAGGTTGCCGCTTTCGAAGCAGCGCCCCAGCATCATTATCTCATCCGCAGCGTCGATCCGGTCGAGCCGAAGCTCTCCGTTCCCGATGCTCACTATCTTTTGGCCCGGGGGCCGTTCCGCGAGGCGGAAGAACGCGCGCTGCTCGAAGAGCATCGCATCGACATCGTAGTGTCCAAGAACAGCGGCGGCGACGCGACCTATGGCAAGATCGCCGCCGCGCGAGCACTTGGCATCGAGGTGGTCATGGTCCGCAGGCCGGCCCTGCCGGATGTCCCGTCGGCTGAAACCGTCGAAGCGCTGGCCGCCATTGTCAACCAGTTCGGGGCCGATCATCTGATCTGCCCCGTGGACGAGCGCGGCGTGTAGACCAGCGCGGGTCTGTCGTCGCGCTTGATGATCCTGGTTTCAGGCGAGCCGATGATGATGCAGGTCGCCATGTCGGCTTTTTGCGCGTCGACATCGGCCAGTAGGAACACGTCGATGCGCTCGTCCGGACGGCCGGCGGCGCGGCCGAAAATGACCGGCGTGGTGCCGGGCAGGATCGCGGTCAGGCATTCGAAGGCGCGGCCAAGCTGCCACGGGCGCGCCTTGCTGATCGGATTGTAGAGCGCGATGACGAAGCCGGCACCGGCCGCCGCCAGCAGGCGCAGCTCGATCAGTTCCCACGGCTTCAGATTGTCGGACAGCGAAATGGCGCAGAAATCATGGCCGAGCGGCGCGCCGATGCGGGCGGCAACGGCGAGCATGGCGGTGATGCCGGGCACCACGGCGACATCGACCGCACGCCATTCAGCCGGGCCGGCCTCGATCGCCTCGCAGACGGCAGCCGCCATGGCGAAGACGCCGGGATCGCCACCCGAAACGACGGCGACGTCATGGCCTTCGGCGGCTTTGGTCAGGGCGTCCTTGGAGCGGGCGAGTTCCTCGCGGTTGTCGGAGGCAACGCGAGTCTGGTCCGGGCGCAATTCGAGCCGGTCGAGATAGGGCTTATAGCCGTAGAAGTACGCTGCCTGCGCCACGGCGCGGCTGGCCTCAGGCGTCACCTGATCGGCGTTGCCGGGCCCGAGCCCGATGACGGTGAGACGGCCGCTCATGCCTGCGCTCCCAAGGCGCCGGGTCGGCCGGACCAGCCGGCGACCAGCACGATGGCAAAATAAGGCGCCCTGTCGTCCTGCTTTTCGGCAAGTCGCATCGAGACGCTGCCGGCCATGGTGCCGCGCTCGACATAGACGGCGCGCGTCAGCTTGCCGGTTGCCTCCAGGGCCCGCCTGATCTTGGGCAGGTTGCGGCCGACTTTCATGATGACGGCGGCGTCGGTGTCGGCCAGCCGGCGGGTGAGCTCGAACTCGCTCATCGTGCCCGGCAGCACCGTCAGCACATCGTCGCCCTGGACGATCGGCAGGCCGGTCGCCGACCAGCAGCCGGACATGGCGGTGACGCCGGGAATGACTTCGGTGGGGAAACGATGGGCGAGGCGCACATGCAGGTGCATGTAGGAGCCGTAGAACAGCGGATCGCCCTCGGACAGCACGGCAACCATCCTGCCTGCTTCAAGGTGTTCGGCGACCTTCTCGGCCGATTCCTCGTAGAAACCGGCGATCTGCGAACGGTAGTCGTCGTGATCCTTGTCGATTTCGGTGGTGAGGGGATAGAGCAGCGGCAGTTCCGTCATGCCTGGGCGAAATTGCGCTTCGACGATGGCGCGCGCGTTGCTGTTGTTGCCGCGCTTGGCGAAATACGCCACGACATCGGCCTCGGCCAAGGCCCGTGCAGCCTTGAGCGTCAACAGTTCGGGGTCGCCGGGACCGGTGCCGACGCCGACGAGACGGCCTTTGGAGAGCGTGTTCACAGGCCAGGCCTCGCCAGGGCGTTGAGTGCGGCGGCAGTCATGGCGCTGCCGCCAAGCCGGCCGCGCACGATGGCATAGGGCACGCCATAGGAATTGCCGGCCAGCGCATCCTTGGATTCGGCCGCGCCGACGAAGCCGACCGGCATGCCGATGATCGCTGCCGGCCTCGGCGCACCATCGCGCAGTTTTTCCAGCAAATAGAAGAGCGCGGTCGGCGCATTACCGATGGCGACCACCGAACCGGCCATGCGCTCGCCCCAAAGGTCGATGGCGGCCGCGGAGCGCGTATTGCCGATCTTCCCGGCGATTTCGTGCGTGCGCGGGTCGCGCAAGGTGCAGATCACTTCGTTGCCGGCCGGCAGTCTGGCGCGGGTGACCCCATGCGAGACCATCTCGGCGTCGCAGAAGATCGGCGCACCAGCCGAAAGTGCCGTGCGCGCGGCGGCAACGAAATCCGTCGAAAAGACAAAATGGCTGGCAGCTTCGACCTGGCCGCAGGCATGGATCATGCGGACGGCGACATCGGCCTCTGCTTCGGAGAAGTGCGACAGGTCGGCCTCGGCGCGAATGATGGCGAAGGAGCGCTCGTAGATCGCCGTGCCGTCGTGGATGTAGTCGTAGGCGGCCATGCTCATTCCTGTTGGTAAGCCTCGGCGATGCCGGCCGCGCCAAGCCTTGTCAGGCAAGCGGCGGCTGTTTCGCCGGGAAATCGTGCGCTGCGGATCGCCGCCGCGACGCGGCCGATGCCGCGCGCGGCGTCATAGCCCGGCCTGTAGCCGGCAGGAAGGCCCTTTGCCGTCGCGTTCACGACAAGTCCGGCTCCGTTTTCGCCGCCGACCAGGGTAAGCGCTGCTTTGCCCGGATGGGCGCAGCCCTTGGCGCAGCCGGAAATGTGCAAGGTGAAGTCGAGGATGTCGGCATTTTCAGCGGCAATCGTCTCGGCAATGTCGCGCGTGGCGATCCGGCCGGAGGCGCAGGCCGGCGTGCCGGGACAAGCGGCGATGCGTGTGCGCGGATCGGCGGCGTCGGTGACGAAGCCGAGGGTGGCGGCGGTGTCCTGAAGGAGTTGGTTGGCGGCCGCCGGCTGACCGAGGAAGAGCAGGGCGCGGCCGGGGGCGAGGCGGATTTCCGACGTGCCGAGGGCGCTCTGGGCAAGGCCGATGATCTTGTCTGCCGGCATGCTGCCATGGGGCAGGCCGATGCCGAGGGCGGTATTGGGGGCGGCCAGGTTGAAAGTTCCGATGGGAGAGCGAGTCGATGGCGCAGGATAGCGATCCTGCCCACCCCCCTCTGTCCTGCCGGACATCTCCCCCGCAAAGGGGGAGATCGGCAGTTCTGCCGCCGGCTCTCCTTTTGCACGCTGAGTGATTGCTGCAACGCCTACGATTAGTGAAAGCGGAGATGAGAGCGCAATCTCCCCCCTTGCGGGGGAGATGTCCGGCAGGACAGAGGGGGGTGGGACGGAGTGCCAACTTGAAAGAGAAGCTAGCTGCCTCTCGGTCAAATCCCTCGCATGCGCCTCACGGCCCTTCTCGGCAATCATCCTGAGCACGGCAACGGCAATTTCGCGTGCAGCATCGTCTTCCACCGTAGCCAGCGGCCTCGCATTCCGCCCATCGCCCGCGACAGACACCAGCCACCGAACTCCCGCATCGGTGCGCGTCGCAGCAAGCCGCACATCGGCCGTCACCGAATCCAGACGAAGCTGCCCGCCGCCGTCGACAACGACCGAAACCTTCGGGCCGAGCCGTTGCGTGAGTCCGGCTTCGTCGACCGCTGCCCTGATCCGTTCAGCCAGCGGCCGGGGATCGCCAATCTCCTGCGGATCGATGCCGGCCAGCGGCCCGGTCTCGACCGGCACGCCGGTGCGCACCGCGATATCAAGCGCATCGACTTCCGTTGCCAGCAGTGGCGCGCTTTCCGGTGTCAGGCCGCGTATCTGCAAACTGCCGCGCGCGGTGACTTCCATGATGCCGTTGCCGTGCCGCAGGGCGGATTCGGCGAGTGCGATCAAAAGCTTTGGTGACAATCCTCCAGAAGATGGGCCTCCAGCAACCGGGTTGAGCCGCACCAACAGGCCATCGCCGGTCCGCATGGGGGCTTCCAGGGCCGGGCAGGCGCCGCGACGCGAGAAGGCGTTCATGCCGCAACCCCCAGCGCTTCAGCCTCGGCAATCAGCGCGGCGAGATCGTCGTCGATGGAATTGCGCAAGGGATGCCAGAGCCCGCGCCGCCGCGCCGACTGGAAGCGCTCGGCGATGACTTTGCCGGCGGCAGGGTTCTCGCGCAGGATGAAGGCGCGCACCAGGGGATCGCCGAGATAGGCATCGTGCACGGCTTCGATCAGCGAGCCTGATATTGCGAGGGTGGTTTCGGCAAAGCCGACCAGACGGTCTACGGTTTCAGCGAATTCGGAGGCGCCGCGCGGGCCGTGGCGCATCTGCCCTGATATGAAGCGGGCATTGACGGCGCGGGCCCGTACGACGCGGGCCACCGCATCACCAAGCGAACGCGGCTTCGGCTTTTGCGGATCGGTGGTGTCGAGCACGATGACATCGGCATTCCTGCCAAGCACCGCAAGTGCTGCCGAAAATCCGCCGATGAAGGCAACGTCGGCGGAGCCTTCGAGGATATCGCGGCCGGGATCGTCGCCGGTGTGGACGAGGAGATCGGCTTCGGCGATGCGTCCTTCGAAGGCGCCGGGTGCTAAGACGCCTTCGCCCTCGGCGCCGCCATAGGCATGCGAGGTGGCGTCGAGATAGGCGCGGCCGATCTCTTCACGCGCTGCCCAGTCGCCGCTCGACAGCAAGTCCTCGACACCGGCGCCGTAGGTGCCGGGCGAGGTGCCGAAGATGCGCGGGCTGATCTTGCCATCCGTGCGTGTCTTGGCCGCGAGCGGGTTTTCCGAATCCTCCTCATCGCGGGCGGCAACCGCGTTGGCGGCGGCATCGATCAGCGCGATCTGGGTCGGGAACATGTCGCGGAACAGGCCCGAAATGCGCCAGGTGACGTCGACGCGCGGGCGGCCGAGAGCAGCCGGCGGCAGCACCTCGATGCCGGTGATGCGGCCGGTCGCGGCATCCCATTGCGGCCGGCAGCCCATCAGGGCCAGGCCTTGCGCGATCTCCTCGCCGCCGGTGCGCAGCGAGGCCGAGCCCCAGAGATCGATGACCAGCGAACGCGGCCAGTCGCCATGCGACTGCATATAGCCGCGCACCACTTCTTCCGCTGCCGCCTTGCCGAGGTCATAGGCGGTCGGCGTCGGCATGGTGCGCGGGTCCGACGTGAACAGGTTGCGGCCGGTGGGCAGAACATCGGAGCGTCCGCGCGCCGGCGCTCCTGCCGGGCCGGCCTTGACGTGACGGCCATCGAGCGCTGCGAGCAGCGCCGCCTTCTCGGCTGCCGCGCTTTGACGCCGCATGGCGTCAAGCTCGTCCTCGGAGGCGCGGCCGTAGATATGCAGCCCGTCCTTGATGGCGAAATCCTTGAGGTCGCAGAGCCATGCGTCGATGCGGCGCAGCGCCTCGTCGGGCGCGTCGGTCTTGGCGACGCCCGCTTCGGAGGCGAGGCCGGTCTTCTGGGCGGTGTCGACGATCAGCTTTGCCAGACGGTCGCGGCGGCGGCGGTCGAGCCCATCGGCCTGGGCATATTCGTCGACCAGCCGTTCGAGCTTGTGCTGGTCCTCATCGAGGCCGGCGCCGGTCAGCGGCGGCGGCAGATGGCCAAGAGTGACGGCGGCTATGCGCCGCTTGGCCTGCGCGGCTTCGCCGGGGTTGGAGACGATGAAGGGATAGATCACGGGCAAGGGGCCGGTGACGATCTCGGGAAAGCAGTTTTGGCTGAGCGCAACCGTCTTGCCGGGCAGCCATTCCAGCGTGCCGTGGGCGCCGACATGGACAAGCGCATGAACGCCGAGCGACTTGCGCAGCCACAGGCCGAAGGCAATCAGCGCATGGCGCGGCGGCAGCGACGGGTCGTGATAATCGGCGCGCCGATCCACCGAGCGACCGCGGTCAGGAGCAAGTGCCACGGTGACGTTGCCGAAGTTGGCGGCGCGGAAGGGGAATTTTGCGATGGCAGGCGCTTGAACACCCCCCTCTGTCCTACCGGACATCTCCCCCTCAAGGGGGGAGATTGCGCTCTCATCTCTGCCTTCGCCAATCGCCATAGTCGCAGAAGTGGACGGCGTCCTGAAGCTGCCAATCTCCCCCCTTGAGGGGGAGATGTCCGGCAGGACAGAGGGGGGCGCCTCGCACAAGCCGGTATCGTCTTCCACCTTCCCCCAGGCGGCTTCTACGGCAGCTATCGCCGCCCTCGGCAGTTCGGTCGAGAAGACGAGATAGTCCTCCAGCCCCAGCCCGTCCTCACTGCGCTCCAGCAAATCCAGCAGCTCACGTGGCGTTTGCGGAATCCCCCCAACGGCATAGCCTTGTTCCTTGAGGTCATGCAGCATCGCCAGCACGCTGGACGGCACGTCGAGGCCGACGGCATAGCCGGTGCGGCCGGGCGCGCTCGGGTAATCGGGGATCAGGATGGCGAGCTTGCGTTCGGCGCGGGGCGTTTCTTGCAGCTTGATGAAGGCCGCGACGCGGTCCGCGACTTGCGCCACTCGATCCCGCTCCGGCCGGTTGGCGAAGGCGCGGTGACCAAGTGCGGGATCGACCTCGGTCTCGCCCTTGAAGGAAATGGCGCCGGCAAGGATGCGGCCGTCGAGTTCGGGCAGCACGACATGCATTGCAAGGTCGGCGGGTGCCAACCCGCGCTGGTTGTTTTCCCAGATATCGCGGCGGGTGGTGGCGACGATGACCTGGAACACCGGTACGCCGGCACGATCGAACAGGGTTTCGACGCCGGGTTCGGCGCCGGACGCGAAGGCGGTCGCGGTGACGATGGCGGTGGGTTTGAGCGCGGCCAGTGCGGTTTCGACGAATGCCAGCGAAGCCGGGTCCTTGAGGCTCGAGACGAAGATGGGGACCGGCGTCATACCGCGCTGGTTCAGCGCTTTGAAAAGGGCGTCGATCGGCGCGACATCGGCGGCCAGCAGCATCGAGCGGTAGAACAGGATGGGGATCACAGGCGCGGCATTTCCCTCAAGGGGGAGAGGGACGACCCCGCGGCCCGGCTCATAGTAGCCAGCCTTTGGTACCGCGACCGGCATCGAAATTGTTGCTTCAGACCCAGCCAGCCGCGCCAGCTTCTGCACCAGCGCGCCCATATTGGCTGGACCGCCCTCGCGAAAATAGTCGAGCAGGCCGTCGAGTTCCTCGCGCGGCAGCGTCGAGGCTTCGATCAGGCGCAGATCCTCGTCGCGGCATTCGCCGGGCAGCAGCGCCAGTTTTATGCCGCGTGCGCGTGCGGTCGAGGCAAGCTGGTCGCAGCCGTAGCGCCACCAGTCATAGCCGCCGAGGATGCGCACGAGAATGACCTTGGCGTGGCGGGCGACGCTGTCGACCCAAAGGTCTACGGACATCGGATGGCGCAGGTCACGCAGGGCCGCCAGCCGCATCGAGGGCAGGCGGCCGGCATCGGCCTTCCACGCCGCCGCCAGCCCGGCAAGATCGCTGTCGGTGAAGGACAGGGCCACGATATCCGCGGGCGTCTGCCGCAGATCGACTGGCTCGGCGAGATCGTCGAGCGAGGCGGAAGTCGTGGTGAGGATGTGCATCGCGGCCCGTGGTTTGCGTCAGCCGGCGAGTATACGCTCGATCGCCGGGCGGTTCAGCCCCTTCAGGCCGATGACCACGAGACGCGAGCGGCGATCATCGGCGGCCGTCCAGGCGCGGTCGTAGTAGTGATTGACGCGCGGCCCCACGGCCTGCAGCAAGAGCCGCATCGGCTTGCCGCCGACCTCGACGAAGCCTTTCACGCGCAGCACGTTTTCTTCCTCGGCGGCGGTGGCGACGCGCTTTGCCAGTTCGTCCGGATTGGCGATCGAGGCAATGTCGATGACGAAAGAGTCGAAGTCGTCGTGCTCGTGGTCGAGCTCGTCGTCGTGATGGGTCTTGCGGTTCTCGATGTCGTCCTCGACTGCAAGGCCAAGACCGAGCAGCACCGAAGGATCGACCTTGCCCTGAGACGTCGGCACGATCTTCACGGCGCGGGCGATGTGCTCGTTGATGATGGCATTGGCGCGGGCGGAGCCGGCGGTGTCCATCAGGTCGCTCTTCGACAGGATGATCAGGTCGGCGCAGGCGATCTGGTCCTCGAACACTTCCTCGACGGGATCGTCGTGATCGAGCGTCGTGTCCTGGGCGCGTTGTGCCTGAAGTGCGTCCATGTCATTGGCGACGCGGCCCTCGGCGAGTGCGGGACCGTCGACGACGGCGATGACACCATCGACCGTCACGCGGCTCTTCACCGTCGGCCACTGAAAAGCCTGGACCAGTGGCTTGGGCAGAGCGAGGCCCGAGGTCTCGATCAGGATGTGGTCGACCTTCGGCGACAGCGACAGGATCTGGTCGAGCGCCGGCACGAAATCGTCGGCAACGGTGCAGCAGATGCAGCCATTGGCCAGTTCGACGATGTTTTCCTCCGGACACGTGTCGATGCCGCAGCCCTTCAGGATCTCGCCGTCGATGCCGATGTCGCCGAACTCATTGACGATGATGGCGATCCGCTTGCCGCCGGCGTTTTCGAGGAGATGGCGGATCAGCGTCGTCTTGCCGGCGCCGAGGAAGCCGGTGACGACGGTGCAGGGGACGCGGGAGACGGAAGCGGTCATGATCAGTCCTTCAGCAGGTCGAGGGGAGGGATGCGGGCAACGAGGCCGCGCTTGAGGCTATCGGGACGGCCGCGCCATGGGATCAGGCCGTCGGTCGAGGTGGCGAAAAGTTTTGCCCCAGTGACGAGGTCGGCGCCGCTGGTTGCGGTCAGGTCGCCGAAGACGTAGCTCCAGCAACCATCCCGCAGGATGGCGGCACTGAGCCGGCGCTTGCAATTGCCGAGGCATTCGACGCTGTGGACGCGGATGTCTTCGCCAGATGCGGCGCGGCGCGTGTCGTCGGCAAGCAGTTCGCCGGCGCGAGGATGGGCATCGGAACCGGTTTCATCGCGACAGGAGGCACAGACGATGACGGTCACGCCGGCAATGGCATCGCTCTCGCCGGACGAATTGTCCGCTGTGCCAGCGGAAAAACTGCTGTCGTGGTCCAAAAATCGGGCTCCTTGCCCGGAAACCCGCCGGGCGATCGGATTCTACAGTCGCAGACGGCAGGTCTCCTGGCTCGCGGGTCATCGCCTTGGGTAGCCGCCTTCCCGGGATCATCCCAGTGGCTTTCGGCCTTGGCTCTTCGCTTACAGTTGCGGGGACAGCCGCGGATTTGAAATCGGAATTTCGCACCGCATTCCCTCTTGGCTCCTCTCGTTGAAGAGAGGAGACCGTCTGGACCGGATTTAGGCTTTTGCGGGCGGCGGTGTCAACGTGGGCTTACGACACGGTCAGGTCGGCCAGCGCCGGACCCAAATCACCGGCTGGTGTCACTTCTATACGTTCAAGGCCAAGCCAGCCTTGCATCTGCTTCAGTTCATCGAAGAGTTCTGCGGCGGTTTCAGGCGGCGCGCCGGGCTCGGCGTAAGCAGCATGGACCCGCAGCACGCCAGCCGGCCGGTCAGCCTTGAGATCGACGCGCGCCACGAACCGGTCGCCGAGCAGGAACGGCAGGACGTAGTAGCCGTATTGTCGCTTTTCGGCCGGGGTGTAGATCTCGATGCGGTAGTGGAAATCGAACAGCCGCTCGGTGCGCGACCGCTCGAAGACGACCGGGTCGAACGGCGCCAGCAGGGCGCGGGCCTCGATTTTGCGTGGCAGACGGGCGTCTTTATGAAGGTAAGCCGGCTTGTCCCAGCCTTCGACACGCACCGGCAACAACTCGCCGAGTTCGACCAGTTCCTCCAACCGACCCTTCATGTCGGCTGGGGATAGGCGGAAATAGTCGCGCAGGTCGCCTGACGTCGCGATGCCGTGGGCGCGGGCCGAGATGCGCAGCAATTCGCGGTGCGCGTCCTCGGCGGCCGGCACCGGCAGGTCGAGGATCGCCTGCGGCAGCACGCGTTCCGGCAGATCGTAGAACCGCTCGAAACCGCGGCGGTGGGCCGTGGTGATGCGCCCGGCCCAGAACAGCCATTCGAAGGCATGCTTGGCATGGCTCCAGCCCCACCAGCCGCCCGAGCCTTTCTGGCCTTCGAGCGCGGAAGCGGCGATCGGACCGCGATCGGCGACCTCGCGGTAGATCTGTTCGATGTAGCCAGCGTGCTCGCGGCCCCATTTGGCGAGGCCGAGATACATTTCATCGCCGCGCTCGGCCCGCTGCATGCGCCAGCGCATCAGCGGGTATGTCTCGACCGGCAGGAAGGAGGCCTCGTGCGCCCAGTATTCGAACACCGTGCGCTTGCGCGTCACGGCCGCGTTGTCGAGCAAGGCGAGCGGGTAGGGGCCAAGGCGCGAATAGAGCGGCATATAGTGAGCGCGCACCACTGCACTGACGGAATCGATCTGCAGCAGGCCGGTGCGGGCCAGGACGCGGGCGAAATGGCGGCGGTCGGGCGTACCGGCAGGGCGGGGATCGAGAAACCCCTGGGCGGCGAGCGCGATGCGCCGGGCCATGGCAAGCGAGATCTTTTCCTTCATTCGGATGGGACTCTGAGGATGTTAGCTGACGTTTTGGCTGGTGATTCCGGCCCATGCTATCAGGGTTTTGGCGGCAACCATGTCAGGAGACAAAAGTGGAGTAAAAAGCGAAGGAAATCAAACAGGAGCGGATCGGACCAGTTTCCTCGGATATGCCGTCCAGCACCGCGTTTTGAACAAGGTTTGACTTGCTTCGCTGGAAGTGCTGCGCTAACCCTCGCCGCGTTGCAGCATAGGCCCTTAAAACGGTTCAGCGGTTAAACTGTCACGCTTCCGCATTAGGGTCCGGTGCTGTAATCAACGTGGATTGGCGCCAACGGAAAGCCGAGCATGAACGTACTTCTAGGTTCATACCTGCCCATCGTCCTGTTCATCGGCGTGGCACTGGTCGTCGGGCTGGCGCTGCTGGCCGCCCCCTTCCTGGTCGCCTACCGCAATCCCGATCCCGAAAAGCTTTCCGCCTACGAGTGCGGTTTCAACTCGTTCGACGACGCCCGCATGAAATTCGACATCCGTTTCTACCTGGTGTCGATCCTGTTCATCATCTTCGACCTGGAAGTGGCCTTCCTGTTTCCGTGGGCGGTGTCATTCTCGAAGATCGGCATGCTCGGCTTCTGGTCGATGATGGTCTTTCTGGCGGTGCTGACCATCGGCTTTGCCTATGAATGGAAAAAAGGAGCGCTGGAATGGGATTGAACGACAGTTCCGGCACGCTCGTCGCGCCGAAGCCCAAGGGCCTGATCGATCCCAACACCGGCAGGCCGGTGGGGTCCGACGATCCTTTCTTCCTCGAGATCAACAACGAATTGGCCGACAAGGGCTTTCTCGTCACCTCGACTGAGGCGCTGATCACCTGGGCGCGCAGCGGTTCGCTGATGTTCATGACGTTCGGCCTCGCCTGCTGCGCGGTCGAGATGATCCACACTTCGATGCCGCGCTACGATTCGGAGCGGTTCGGCGTTGCGCCGCGCGCATCTCCGCGCCAGTCCGACATCATGATCGTCGCCGGCACGCTGACCAACAAGATGGCGCCGGCGCTGCGCAAGGTCTACGACCAGATGCCGGAGCCGCGCTACGTCATCTCGATGGGCTCCTGCGCCAATGGCGGCGGCTACTACCACTATTCCTATTCGGTGGTGCGCGGCTGCGACCGCGTCGTGCCGGTCGACATCTATGTGCCCGGCTGCCCGCCGAGCGCCGAAGCGCTGCTTTACGGCATTCTTCTCCTGCAGAAGAAGATCCGCCGCACCGGCACGATCGAACGGTAAATCCATGACCGCATCCCTGAGCGAACTGTCGACCTATCTCGGCGAGAAGCTGATCGGCCGCGTCAATGACGCGGCGATTGCGTATGGCGAACTCACCGTTCATGTCGAGCCCCGCCATCTGGTCGAGGTGATGACCTTCCTGCGCGACGATGCGCGCTGCCAGTTCATCTCGATCATCGACGTCTGCGGCGCCGACTATCCGTCGCGGGCCAAGCGCTTCGACGTCGTCTATCACCTGCTGTCGCCGAAGCAGAACGTGCGCATCCGCGTTAAGGTCCAGGCCGACGAGGAGACGATGGTGCCGTCGATCACCGGGGTCTATCCCGGCGCCGACTGGTTCGAGCGCGAGACCTACGATCTCTATGGCGTGCTGTTCTCCGGACATCCCGACCTGCGGCGCCTGTTGACCGATTACGGCTTCGAAGGCCATCCGCTGCGCAAGGATTTCCCGCTGACCGGCTTCGTCGAGGTCCGCTACGACGACGAGGCCAAGCGGGTCATCTACGAGCCGGTCGAGCTCAAGCAAGAATTCCGCAATTTCGATTTTCTCTCGCCATGGGAAGGGACGGATTACGTCCTGCCGGGCGATGAAAAAGCCAAGACGAATTGAGGCGCCAGAATGGCTGAAACCTCCGTCCGCAACTTCAACATCAATTTCGGCCCGCAACACCCCGCGGCGCACGGCGTTTTGCGCCTCGTGCTCGAGCTGGACGGCGAGGTTGTCGATCGCGTCGATCCGCACATCGGGCTGCTGCATCGCGGCACCGAAAAGCTGATCGAGGCCAAGACCTATCTGCAGGCGATCCCCTATCTCGACCGGCTCGACTATTGCGCGCCGATGAACCAGGAGCACGCCTTCGCGCTGGCGGCCGAGCGCCTGCTCGGCATCGATGTGCCGAAGCGCGGCCAGCTGATCCGCGTGCTCTACTGCGAGATCGGCCGCATCATGTCGCACATCCTCAATGTGACGACGCAGGCGATGGACGTCGGCGCGCTGACGCCGCCCCTGTGGGGCTTCGTCGAGCGCGAAAAGCTGATGGTGTTCTATGAGCGCGCCTCCGGCTCGCGCATGCATGCCGCCTATTTCCGCCCCGGCGGCGTCCACCAGGACCTGCCGCAGAAGCTGGTCGAGGATATCGGCAAGTGGATCGATCCATTCCTGAAGTCGATCGACGACCTCGATCAGTTGCTCACCGGCAACCGCATCTTCAAGCAGCGCAATGTCGACATCGGCGTCGTCTCGCTGGCCGATGCCTGGGCCTGGGGCTTTTCGGGCGTGATGATACGTGGTTCGGGCGCGCCCTGGGACCTGCGCAAGTCGCAGCCCTATGAATGCTATTCGGAAATGGATTTCGACATTCCGATCGGCAAGAATGGCGACTGTTTCGACCGCTACCTCGTGCGCATGGAAGAAATGCGCCAGTCGGCGAAGATCATGCGCCAGTGCGTCGACCTTTTGCTCGGCAAGGAGAGCACCGGCCCGGTGTCGAACCTCGACGGCAAGGTGGTGCCGCCGAAGCGCCAGGCGATGAAGCGCTCGATGGAAGCGCTGATCCACCACTTCAAGCTCTACACCGAGGGCTACCGCGTGCCGGCCGGCGAGGTCTATGCGGCGGTCGAAGCGCCGAAGGGCGAATTCGGCGTGTATCTGGTCTCCGACGGCTCCAACAAGCCCTACCGCTGCAAGCTGCGCGCGCCCGGATTCGCGCATTTGCAGGCGATGGATTTCCTCTGCCGCGGCCACATGCTGGCCGACGTCACCGCCGTTCTCGGCTCCCTCGACATCGTGTTTGGTGAGGTCGATCGCTAAATGTCAGTCCGCCGTCTCGCAGAAGCCAGCGTCCAGCCAGCGTCCTTCGCCTTCAACCGGGCGAATGCGGCGGCGGCGAAGCAATGGCTCAAGAAATACCCCAAGGGCCGCGAACAGTCGGCCATCATTCCGCTTTTGATGCTGGCGCAGGAGCAGGAAGGCTGGGTGACGAAGGCGGCGATCGAGACGATTTCGGACATGCTCGGCATGCCCCGTATCAGGGGGCTGGAAGTAGCCACCTTCTACACGCAATACCAGCTGAGCCCGGTCGGTACCCGCGCCCATATCCAGGTCTGCGGCACCACGCCCTGCATGCTGCGCGGCTCGGAAGCGCTGATGGATGTGTGCCGCTCCAGGATCCATCACGACCAGTTCCATACCAACGACAAGGGCACCTTGTCATGGGAAGAGGTCGAGTGCCTTGGTGCCTGTGTCAACGCGCCGATGGTGATGATCTTCAAGGATACGTTCGAGGATTTGACGCCCGAGCGGCTGGCCGAAATCATCGATCTTTATGACGCCGGCAAGGGCGCTTCAGTGACGCCCGGACCACAGGACGGCCGCACCGGCTCGGAGCCGGCCTCCGGCCTCACGACCCTGAAGAGCGAAAAGGCGATCCTTAAGTCGACCCGCGACAGGGAAGCCAGGGAGGCAACCAAGGCCGCGAAGGCGGCGCCCGACGCGATAATCGCCACGGTCGCGCCCGCTGCCGCTCCTGTCGCACCGTCCAATGCCAGCAAGCCGAAGACCGATGCCCCTGAAACCAGTCCGGCCTTGAAGACGCCTTCAAAGACCAAGGTCGCGCCGGCAGCTGAAAGAGCGGCGAGCGTTTCGGCCCCGCCGCATTCGGCCGCCAATGCCAACAAGGCGGCCCCCGAGGTCGAGCAGGTTTCCAAGCAGCGCAACGGTCCGAGGACCAAGGCCGAGCCGGCAGCCGCCTTCAAGGCGCCGGAGGTCAAGGTGCTAGCCGCGAAGGCTGACAAGCCGGCCAAGCCGTCGCTCGAGGACAAGAACCGCCCGGCCGGCATCGACAGGCCAGCGCTGGTCGACGACCTCAAGTTGATTTCCGGTGTCGGCCCGAAGATCGAGGGCGTCCTGCATTCGCTTGGTATTTTCACCTTCACGCAAGTTGCCTCCTGGAAGAAGGCGGAGCGCGAGTGGGTGGACGGCTATCTCGCTTTCCACGGCCGCATCGATCGCGACGACTGGGTCAAGCAGGCAAAGGCGCTCGCCAAGGGTGGCGTCGCCGAATACATCCGAGTCTTCGGCAAGAAGCCGGTCTGAGGGACGAAAAATGCTTCAGGACAAAGACCGCATCTTCAACAACATCTACGGCCTCTTCGATAAGTCGCTGGCCGGCGCGATGGCGCGCGGCGCGTGGGACAACACGCCCGGCATCGTCGCCAAGGGGCGCGAGTGGATCGTCAACGAGATGAAGGCATCCGGCCTGCGCGGGCGCGGCGGCGCCGGCTTTCCGACGGGTCTGAAATGGTCGTTCATGCCCAAGCAGAGCGACGGCCGGCCGAGCTACCTCGTCATCAATGCCGACGAATCCGAGCCCGGCACCTGCAAGGATCGCGACATCCTGCGCAATGACCCGCACACGCTGGTCGAAGGCGCGCTGCTCGCCGGCTTCGCCATGGGTGCGATTGCCGCCTACATCTATGTTCGCGGCGAGTTCATCCGCGAGCGCGAGGCGCTGCAGCGGGCGATCGACGAGGCTTACGAAGCCAAGCTGATCGGCAAGAACAACACGTCGGGGTACGACTTCGACATCTACATGCACCATGGCGCCGGCGCCTATATCTGCGGCGAGGAGACGGCGCTGCTCGAAAGCCTCGAAGGCAAGAAGGGCCAGCCGCGGCTGAAGCCGCCATTTCCGGCCAATGTCGGCTTGTATGGTTGCCCAACAACCGTGAACAATGTCGAATCGATCGCCGTTGCGCCGACCATCCTGCGCCGCGGTGCCGCCTGGTTCTCGTCCTTCGGCCGGCCCAACAATGTCGGCACCAAGCTGTTTTGCGTCTCCGGCCACGTTAACAACCCGTGCACGGTCGAAGAGGCGATGTCGATCCCGTTCCGCGAGCTGATCGAGACGCATTGCGGCGGCATTCGCGGCGGCTGGGACAATCTCCTGGCGGTCATTCCGGGCGGCGCCTCGGTGCCGCTGGTGCCGGCCGAGCAGATCATCGACACGCCGATGGATTTCGACGCGTTGCGCGACCTCAAATCCGGCCTCGGCACGGCGGCTGTCATCGTCATGGACAAGTCGACCGATATCGTGAAGGCGATCGCGCGGCTTTCCTACTTCTACAAGCACGAGAGCTGCGGCCAGTGCACGCCGTGCCGTGAAGGCACCGGCTGGATGTGGCGGGTGATGGAACGGCTGGTGCGCGGCGAAGCGCAGAAGCGCGAGATCGACATGCTGCTCGACGTCACCAAGCAGGTCGAGGGCCACACGATCTGCGCACTGGGCGATGCGGCGGCATGGCCGATCCAGGGCCTGATGCGGCATTTCCGCGGCGAGGTGGAACGCCGGATCGACGAGTTTTCGCGCAATGCGCACCGGGCCGAGCCGGTGATGGTGGCGGCGGAATAGAGACTTTGTGATTGCGGGCGAAAGCCCGAAGCGAGATACGGGCAAGTGCCCGATTTAAGACAACCGGGGCGGGCGAACGAAGAAACGACCAGGAGATATCTATGGCGCCGTATTCGACACCCTACTCATTGATGCCCAATTTGGACCAGTTCGAGAAGATGAACCAGGATCTAACCAGGATGATGCCGAAGGAGATGGCGAGCGCCGTCAACCTTCTCGCGCACCCTGTTGCGGGTGCCGCGGCGATGTCGGCGCTCGGCATCGGGCTGGCGAACCACGCCTTCGGCGTCTGGCTGGGCGCACTCTCGGGGGCTGCCGAAGCCTCGCAACGACTGCTGCAGCCGATCGTCGATGATTTCGAGGCGCGCAGCGAGCGTTTTTCGGAGACGAAAAAGAGCGCTTCCAAGGCTGCCCGCGCGGCGACCAAGACCTTGATCGCCGAAGCGCAATCCTTCGCACAGGACGTGACTGACATGGTTGCGAGGGAGGCGGCCGACGCAGTGCCTGTCGCCGATGCCGCCCCGGCCGCAGACCCGGCTCCGGCCGGATTGATGCCGGAGGATTTCAGGCAGCCGAAGGCTATGGACAAGCCGGCGCAGCCTTCGGACCTCAAGGCGATATCGGGCATCGGTCCGAAGCTGGAGAAGGTTCTCAACGGCTTGGGCATCTGGACATATGACCAGATCGCGGCCTGGGCGCCGGAAGAGGTTGCCTGGGTCGAGGACTATTTGTCGCTCGCCGGCCGCATCGTCCGTGACGATTGGATTGCCCAGGCGGCGGCACTCGCCGTCGGGAAATGATTGAATGCCGGATACGGTTTCGACCGTGCCCGGGACAAGAGATTGCGGGAAATCCGCAGGGGTTTGAGGCGAATGGCAAAGCTCAAGGTCGACGGGAAAGAGATCACTGTACCCGACCACTACACGCTGCTGCAGGCGGCGGAAGACGCTGGCGCGGAAGTGCCGCGTTTCTGCTTCCATGAGCGGCTGTCGATCGCCGGCAATTGCCGCATGTGCCTGATCGAGGTGAAGGGCGGGCCGCCCAAGCCGCAGGCCTCCTGCGCCATGGGCGTGCGCGACCTGCGCCCCGGCCCGAATGGCGAGCCGCCGGAAATCTTCACCAACACGCCAATGGTCAAGAAGGCCCGCGAAGGCGTGATGGAATTCCTGCTGATCAACCATCCGCTGGATTGCCCGATCTGCGACCAGGGCGGCGAATGCGACCTGCAGGACCAGGCGATGGCCTTCGGCGTCGATTCCTCGCGCTATCACGAGAACAAGCGCGCGGTCGAAGACAAGTATATCGGCCCGCTGGTCAAGACGGTGATGAACCGCTGCATCCATTGCACGCGATGTGTCCGCTTCACCACCGAAGTCGCCGGCATTTCCGAACTCGGCCTGATCGGTCGTGGCGAGGACGCCGAGATCACCACCTATCTCGAACAGGCGATGACCTCGGAGCTGCAGGGCAATGTCATCGACCTTTGCCCGGTCGGCGCGCTGACTTCGAAGCCGTTCGCCTTCCAGGCGCGGCCGTGGGAGCTGACCAAGACCGAATCCATCGACGTGATGGACGCCGTCGGCTCGGCGATCCGCGTCGACAGCCGCGGCCGCGAAGTGATGCGCATCCTGCCGCGCGTCAACGAGCAGGTGAACGAGGAGTGGATCTCCGACAAGACCCGCTTCATCTGGGACGGTCTGCGCACGCAGCGCCTCGACCGCCCCTATGTGCGCAAAGATGGCAGGCTGGCACCGGCCAGCTGGGCCGAGGCTTTCGCCGCGATCAAGGATGCGGTGTCGAAGGCGGCACCCGAAAAGATCGGCGCCATTGCAGGCGATCTGGCCGCGGTCGAGGAAATCTACGCGCTGAAGCTGCTGATGGCTTCGCTCGGTTCGAAGAACACCGACTGCCGTCAGGACGGCGCGGCACTTGACCCGGCGCTCGGTCGGGCCAGCTATATCTTCAACCCGACCATCGAGGGCATCGAGCAGGCCGACGCGGTGCTGATCATCGGCGCAAATCCGCGCTATGAGGCCTCGGTGCTGAACGCCCGCATCCGCAAGCGTTGGCGGATCGGCAATCTGCCGGTCGGCGTCATCGGCGATGTCGGCGACACGCGCTACGACTACGAACAGCTGGGCGCCGGACCGGATTCGCTGAAGGATCTGGCCGACGGCAACGGCAAGTTCTTCCAGACGCTGAAGAAGGCGACGCATCCGCTGATCATCGTCGGCCAGGGTGCGCTGGCGCGCGCCGATGGTGCGGCCGTGCTCGGCCAGGCGGCAAAGCTCGCCGCCGCCGTCAACGCCGCTAGGGCGGACTGGAACGGCTTTGCCGTGCTGCACAATGCGGCCGGTCGCGTCGGCGGCCTCGATCTCGGCTTCGTGCCGGGCGAGGGCGGCAAGAACGTCGCCGGGATGCTGGGTGAGATGGAACTGCTGTTCCTGCTTGGCGCCGACGAGATCGACATGGCCAAGACCGGCGGCGCTTTCGTCGTCTATATCGGCACGCATGGCGACCAGGGCGCGCACCGCGCCAATGTCATCCTGCCGGCGGCAGCCTACACCGAAAAATCGGCCACCTATGTCAACACCGAAGGCCGCGTGCAGCAGACCAACCGCGCCGGCTTCGCGCCGGGCGATGCGCGCGATGACTGGGCGATCCTGCGGGCGCTGTCGGATGTGCTGGGCAAGAAGCTGCCGTTCGATTCGCTGCCGCAGCTGCGTGCGAAGCTCTATGGCGAATTCCCGCATCTGGCCCGCATCGATCAGGTCGCAGCCGGCAATGCCGAGGACATCGCCAAGGTGGCGAAGCTCGGCGGGCGGCTGAACAAGGGCACCTTCACCTCGCCGGTCACGGACTTCTACCTGACCAATCCGATCGCGCGGGCATCGGCCGTGATGGCGGAATGCTCGGCACTGGCCAAGAGCGGCTTCAAGCAGGCGGCGGAATAAGCATGGACACTTTCTTCTCCTTCTACGTGCTGCCGGCGCTGCTGATCCTTCTCAAGTCGGTCGTGCTGATCGTCGTGCTTTTGATCTTCGTCGCCTACATCCTCTACGCCGACCGCAAGATCTGGGCGGCGGTCCAACTGCGCCGCGGCCCGAACGTCGTCGGTCCCTGGGGCACGCTGCAGGCCTTCGCCGATCTTTTGAAGTTCGTCTTCAAGGAACCGGTCATCCCGTCGGGCGCCAACAAGGGCGTTTTTCTCCTGGCGCCGCTGGTTTCTGCCGTGCTGGCGATCTCGGCCTGGGCGGTCATTCCGGTCAACCAGGGTTGGGCGATCGCCAACGTCAATGTCGGCATCCTCTATGTGTTCGCCATTTCCTCGCTCGAGGTCTATGGCGTGATCATGGGCGGCTGGGCGTCCAACTCGAAATATCCGTTCCTCGGCGCGCTGCGTTCGGCCGCGCAGATGGTGTCCTATGAAGTCTCGATCGGCTTCGTCATCGTCACCGTGCTTTTGTGCGCCGGTTCGCTCAACCTGTCCGACATCGTCCTGTCGCAGCAGGATGGGCTGGGCACCAAGCTCGGCCTGCCCAACACCTTCCTCGACTGGCACTGGCTGTCGCTGTTCCCGATGTTCGTCATCTTCTTCATCTCGGCGCTGGCCGAGACGAACCGGCCACCCTTCGACCTGGTGGAAGCCGAATCGGAACTGGTCGCCGGCCACATGGTGGAATACTCGTCGACGCCATTCCTGCTGTTTTTCCTCGGTGAGTATGTCGCCATCGTGCTGATGTGCGCGCTGGCCACCATCCTGTTCCTCGGCGGCTGGCTGCCGCCCTTCGACTTCGCGCCGTTCACCTGGGTGCCGGGCGTCATCTGGTTCGTGCTGAAAGTCTGCTTCGTGTTCTTCGGCATCTCCATGGTGAAGGCCTTCGTGCCGCGCTACCGGTACGACCAGTTGATGCGGCTCGGCTGGAAGGTGTTCCTGCCGATCTCGCTGTTCATGGTGGTCGCCACCGCCGCCTTCCTCAAGATCACGGGGTTTGCGTGATGTCTGCTCTGTCCCAAGCCGCAAAATCGCTGCTGCTGCAGGATTTCGTCAGCGCTTTCTTCCTGTCGATGCGCCAGTTCTTCGCACCGAAGGAGACGATCAACTATCCGCATGAGAAGGGGCCGACCAGCCCCCGCTTCCGTGGCGAGCATGCGCTGCGCCGCTATCCCAACGGCGAGGAACGCTGCATTGCCTGCAAGCTGTGCGAGGCGATCTGCCCGGCGCAAGCGATCACCATCGAGGCCGGCCCGCGCCGCAATGACGGCACGCGCCGCACGGTGCGTTACGACATCGACATGGTGAAATGCATCTATTGCGGCTTCTGCCAGGAAGCCTGCCCGGTCGACGCCATCGTCGAAGGGCCCAATTTCGAATTCGCGACCGAGACGCGCGAAGAGCTCTACTACGACAAGGACAAGCTTTTGGCGAATGGCGACCGGTGGGAGCGCGAACTGGCGCGCAACATCTCGCTGGACTCGCCGTATCGCTGATATTTGACGCATGGACGGGGCGAGGGGCCTCGTCTAAGGACAACGCGACTTGGGAACCGGAGGCGGTACCAAGCCACAGAAGCGGACAGGGCGAGAGCCGGTCCGGACAGGAACCCGGGGGAACCCCATGCTGAGTGGACTAGAGGCGGCCTTTTTCTACCTCTTCGCCTTTGTCGCGGTGGCGTCGGCGTTCATGGTCATTTCGTCGCGCAACCCCGTTCATTCGGTGCTGTTCCTGATTCTGACCTTCTTCAACGCGGCCGGCCTGTTCATGCTGACCGGCGCCGAGTTCCTGGCGATGATCCTGCTCGTCGTCTATGTCGGCGCGGTCATGGTGCTGTTCCTGTTCGTCGTCATGATGCTCGACGTCGATTTCGCCGAGATGAAGGAAGGCGCATTGCAGTATGCGCCGATCGGCGCGCTGGTCGGGCTGATCCTGGCGGCGGAGCTGATTGTCGTGTTGGGTGGCTACACATTCGCACCGCAGCTCGCCTCGACGGTCTCCAAGCCCATTCCGGACCTCGCCACGCGCTCGAACACGGCAGCACTCGGCGACATCCTCTATACGGACTACCTCTACTACTTCCAGATCGCCGGCCTCGTGCTCTTGGTCGCCATGATCGGCGCCATCGTCTTGACGCTGCGCCATAAGGAAGGGGTCAAGCGGCAGTCGATCGCAGCCCAGGTCGGCCGCACCGCGGCGACCGGCATGGAAATCCGCAAGGTCAAGTCGGGCGAAGGAGTCTGAGATGGTCGTCGGCATCGCACATTATCTGACCGTATCGGCGATCCTGTTCACGCTCGGCGTGTTCGGCATCTTTTTGAACCGCAGGAACGTCATCGTCATCCTGATGTCGATCGAGCTGATCCTGCTCGCGGTCAACATCAACTTCGTCGCTTTCTCCGCCGCACTTGGCGATCTCGTCGGCCAGGTGTTCGCGCTGTTCGTGCTGACGGTCGCGGCGGCCGAGGCTGCCATCGGACTTGCCATTCTCGTCGTCTTCTTCCGCAACCGCGGCTCGATCGCGGTCGAAGACGTGAACATGATGAAGGGTTGACGGAACCACCATGTATCAGGCCATCGTCTTCCTTCCCCTGCTCGGCTTCCTGATCGTCGGCCTGTTCGGCACGTCGCTCGGCGCCAAGGCATCCGAATACATCACCTCAGGCTTCCTGGTGATCGCTGCGGTGCTGTCGTGGGTTGCCTTCTTCACCGTCGGCTTTGGCCATGGCGAGGTGTTCACCGTTCCAGTGCTGCGCTGGATCCAGTCGGGCGGATTGGAGGCGTCCTGGGCACTCCGGATCGATACGCTGACGGTGGTGATGCTGGTCGTGGTCAACACGGTGTCGGCGCTGGTCCACATCTACTCGATCGGCTACATGCACCACGATCCGAACCGGCCGCGCTTCTTCGCCTATCTGTCGCTGTTCACCTTCGCCATGCTGATGCTGGTGACCGCCGACAATCTGGTGCAGATGTTCTTCGGTTGGGAAGGGGTGGGTCTCGCGTCCTACCTGCTGATCGGCTTCTGGTACAAGAAGCCCTCGGCCAATGCCGCCGCCATCAAGGCCTTCGTCGTCAACCGCGTCGGCGATTTCGGCTTCGCGCTCGGCATTTTCGGCGTGTTCGTGCTGTTCGGCTCGGTCAATCTGGGCACCATCTTCGCCAATGCGGCGACGTTCATTCCCGCTGAAGGCGCGCCGCAAGGTGCCGCCGTGCTGACCTTCCTAGGCTATGCGCTCGACAAGCAGTCGGCAATGACGATCGTCTGCCTGCTGCTGTTCATGGGTGCCATGGGCAAGTCGGCGCAGGTGCCGCTGCACACCTGGTTGCCGGACGCCATGGAGGGCCCGACGCCGGTGTCGGCACTCATCCACGCCGCCACCATGGTGACGGCGGGCGTGTTCATGCTTGCGCGGTTGTCGCCGCTGTTCGAACTGTCGCATTCGGCACTGACGGTCGTGACCTTCATCGGCGCCTTCACCGCCTTCTTCGCGGCGACGGTCGGCCTCGTCCAGAACGACATCAAGCGCGTCATCGCCTATTCGACCTGCTCGCAACTCGGCTACATGTTCGTGGCGCTGGGCGTCGGCGCCTACGGTGCCGCGATCTTCCACCTGTTCACGCATGCCTTCTTCAAGGCGCTGCTGTTCCTCGGCTCGGGCTCGGTCATCCACGCCGTCTCCGACGAGCAGGACATGCGCAACATGGGCGGCCTGCGCAAGCTGATCCCGACCACCTACTGGATGATGGTGATCGGCACGCTGGCGTTGACCGGTGTCGGCATTCCGGTGACGGTCATCGGCACCGCCGGTTTCTTCTCCAAGGACGCCATCATCGAGGCCGCTTTTGCCGGCCATAATTCGGTCGCCGGCCTCGCATTCGTGCTTTTGGTCATCGCCGCCTGCTTCACCGCCTTCTACTCCTGGCGGCTGGTCTTCATGACCTTCCATGGCGAGCCGCGCGCGAGCCATGAGGTGATGCACCACGTCCATGAATCGCCGCCGGTGATGCTGGTGCCGCTGTTCATCCTGGCCGCTGGCGCGCTGTTCGCCGGCATCATCTTCCACGGCGCCTTCATCGGCGAGGGCTATGCCGAGTTCTGGAAGGCATCACTGTTCACGCTGCCGGAAAACCACATCCTGCACGAAATCCACGAACTGCCGCTGTGGGTCGAGCTCTCGCCGTTCATCGCCATGCTGATCGGCTTCGCGCTGGCCTGGAAGTTCTACATCCGCTCACCGGAATTGCCGCGAAGCGTCGCCGCCAACCATCGCTTGCTCTACGCCTTCCTGCTCAACAAGTGGTATTTCGACGAGCTTTACGACTTCCTGTTCGTGCGGCCGGCCAAGCGACTCGGTCATTTCCTGTGGAAGACCGGCGACGGCACCATCATCGACGGTCTTGGTCCTGACGGCATCTCGGCGCGCGTCGTCGATGTCACCGACCGCGTCGTCAAGCTGCAGACCGGCTACCTCTACCACTATGCCTTCGCCATGCTGATCGGCGTTGCCGCACTCGTCACCTGGATGATGCTCTGATGACCGCCTGGCCAATCCTCTCGCTGGTCACCTTCCTGCCGCTGGTTGGTGTGCTGCTCATCCTGTTCATCAATGATGACAGTGAAAACGCGCGCCGCAACATCCGCGCCATCGCGCTGTTGACGACGACGTTCACGTTTATCATCTCGCTGTTCATCTGGACCGGTTTCGACAATTCGCAAGCCGGCTTCCAGTTCGTCGAGAAGGTTGCCTGGCTCGACTCCGGCATCTCCTACCATATGGGCGTCGACGGCATTTCGATGCTGTTCGTCATCCTGACGACGTTCCTGATGCCGCTCTGCATCCTGGCTTCGTGGGAAGCAATCGAGAAGCGCGTCAAGGCCTACATGATCGCCTTCCTGCTGCTCGAAACGCTGATGATCGGCGTGTTCTGCGCGCTGGACATCGTGCTGTTCTACGTCTTCTTCGAGGCGGGCCTGATCCCGATGTTCATCATCATCGGCGTCTGGGGCGGCAAGAGGCGCGTCTATGCCTCGTTCAAGTTCTTCCTCTACACGCTGGCCGGCTCGGTGCTGATGCTGCTCGCCATCATGGCGATGTTCTATCAGTCCGGCACCACCGACATCCCGACGCTTTTGACGCACAATTTCCCGGCCAACATGCAGACCTGGCTGTGGCTCGCCTTCTTCGCTTCCTTCGCGGTGAAGATGCCGATGTGGCCGGTGCACACCTGGCTGCCTGACGCGCATGTCGAAGCACCGACGGCAGGCTCGGTGATCCTGGCCGCAATCCTGCTCAAGATGGGCGGGTACGGCTTCCTGCGCTTCTCGCTGCCGATGTTCCCGCTGGCGTCGGAAATGTTCGCGCCGCTGGTGTTCACACTGTCGGTCGTCGCCATCATCTACACCTCGTTGGTGGCGCTGATGCAGGAGGACATGAAGAAGCTGATCGCCTATTCCTCGGTCGCCCATATGGGCTTCGTCACCATGGGCATCTTCGCCATGAACCAGGAAGGCGTGCAGGGCGCGATCTTCCAGATGCTCAGCCACGGGCTCGTCTCGGGCGCCCTGTTCCTGTGCGTCGGCGTCATCTACGACCGCATGCACACGCGTGAGATCGCCGCCTATGGCGGGCTGGTCAACAACATGCCGAAATACGCCACCGTGTTCATGGTCTTCACCATGGCCAATGTCGGCCTGCCCGGCACCAGCGGCTTCGTCGGCGAGTTCCTGACCATGCTCGGCGTGTTCCGGGTGAACACCTGGGTGGCGTTCTTCGCCGCGACCGGCGTCATCCTGTCGGCAGCCTATGCGCTGTGGCTCTACCGCCGGGTGATCTTCGGCGCTCTGACCAAGGACAGCCTGAAGGGCCTGCTCGATCTGTCGCCACGCGAGAAGGCGATCATCTACCCGCTGGTGGTGCTGGTCATCTTCTTCGGCGTCTATCCGGCACCCGTCTTCGACGCGACGGCCCAATCGGTCAAGTCGCTCGTCACCAATGTCACTGCATCCATCGGCGCCGCGCAAACCGCGGCGGCGAACTAACCCAAGGGTTTTGCGAACCATGACGCCGGACCTTATCTCCAGCCTGTCGCTTTCGACGCCAGAGCTGATCCTTGCCGTTGGTGCGCTTGCGCTGCTGATGGTCGGTGCTTATTCGCGCGCCAACACCGCCAATACGGTGACCGGCCTTGCCGTCGCCGTGCTGGTGATATCAGGCGCCTGGCTGATCTTCCGCACGGGGCAGGGTAGCGCCTATGGCAATGCGTTCATCCAGGATTCCTTCGCCCACTTCATGAAGGTGCTGGCGCTGACCGGCTCGGCGGTGACGCTGGTGATGTCGATGCGCTTTGCCAAGGCGGAGCATTTCGACAAGTTCGAGTATCCGGTGCTGATGCTGCTTTGCACGCTCGGCATGATGCTGATGATCTCGGCCAACGGCATGATCGGGCTCTATCTCGGCCTCGAACTGCAATCGCTGGCGATCTACGTGCTGGCGGCGATCAACCGCGACAATCTGCGTTCGACCGAAGCCGGCCTGAAGTATTTCGTCCTCGGTGCGCTGTCGTCGGGCATGCTGCTCTACGGCATCAGCCTGGTCTATGGCTACACCGGCAACACCGGCTTCCAGGAGATCGCCACGGCGCTGGGCAGCGGCGAGCGCCAGCTTGGCCTGGTTTTCGGGCTCGTCTTCGTGCTGGCCGGCCTTGCCTTCAAGATCTCCGCGGTGCCGTTCCACATGTGGACGCCCGACGTCTATGAAGGCGCGCCGACGCCGGTGACGGCCTTCCTGGCGGCCGCACCCAAGATGGCGGCGATGGCGCTGATGGTGCGCGTCACCATGGGCGCGTTCAAGCCGATCGCCTCAGACTGGCAGCAGATCATCGTGTTCATCTCGATCGCCTCGATGGCGCTCGGCGCCTTCGCGGCAATCGGCCAGACCAACATCAAGCGACTGATGGCCTATTCCTCGATCGGCCACATGGGCTACGCGCTGGTCGGCCTTGCCGCCAACAGCCAGGCGGGCGTGCGTGGCGTTGCCATCTACATGCTGATCTACCTGGTGATGACGCTCGGCACCTTCGCCTTCATCCTCGCCATGCGGCGCAAGGAAGGCAATGTCGAGCAGATCAGCGACCTGGCCGGCCTGTCGTCGACCAACCCCATCATGGCGACGATCCTGACCATCCTGATGTTCTCGCTGGCCGGCATTCCGCCGCTCGCCGGCTTCTGGGGGAAATGGTACGTCTTCCTCGCCGCCATCAACGCCAACCTCTACGCGCTGGCGATCATCGGCGTGCTGGCCTCGGTGGTGGGTGCCTATTACTATCTGCGCATCATCAAGATCATGTGGTTCGACGAGCCGGTTGGCGGCTTTGTGCCGATGGCCAGTGAACTGCGCCTCGTGCTCGGCGTCAGTGGCGCCTTCGTGCTGTTCTACGTGCTGATCGGCGGACCGATCGGTACCTATGCCGAAGCCGCCGCCAAGACATTTTTCTAAACGGCATGGCATTTCGGCTGGCTCCTACCTCGGCGTCGGAAGGGTTCCGGCTCGAGGCACATGACAGCGTCGGCTCCACCAATGCACTGGCGCTGGACCATGCCCGGGCCGGCGACCCCGGCAAATTGTGGGTCGTTTCCAAGAAGCAGGAGAGCGGGCGCGGGCGGCGTGGCCGCGTCTGGGCGACGCCGGAAGGCAACCTCGCGGCGACGCTGCTTGTCATCACCACTGCCGAGCTTCGCCTTGCCGCGACGCTGGGCTTTGTCGCCGGGCTGGCGCTGGCCGATGCGCTCGACGCGGTCGTGCCGAAGGGGCGGGTTGCCATTGGCCTCGACGGCGGCAGCCAAGGGCACAACCGTTTCGAGCTGAAATGGCCGAACGACGTGCTTGCCTCGGGCGCCAAGCTGGCCGGCATCCTGCTGGAATCGGCGATCCTGGACGGCGGCCGCTTCGCGGTGGCGGTCGGCATCGGCGTCAATGTTGTGGCTTATCCCGAGGATTTGCCTTATCCGGCAACCTCATTGCGCGCGCTGGGCGCGGCATGCGACGCGGAAACCTTGTTTCTGGCGCTGTCGGATGCCTGGAGCGAGAATGCCCGGTTGTGGGATGAGGGGCGCGGACTTGCCGCGGTCAGGCGACGCTGGCTGGCACGGGCGGCGGGGCTTGGCGGCGAGGTTGCTGTCAGAATTGACGGTAATGTGGTGCGTGGCGTGTTTGAAACCATTGACGAGGACTGCCGTTTCGTGATCCGCGACGATGAAGGTTCTATTCTGACGATCGCCGCCGGCGACGTGCATTTCGGCGCGGTCGCGTCTGCCAGCGTCTAACGGGCTTGGCCTGAGGGTCAGGAAGGAAAAAATCATGGCGAAAGCGGAAAACGCCGAACTCGTCTTCGTGCCGCTCGGCGGCGTCGGCGAGATCGGCATGAACTTCGCCCTCTACGGCTACGGCCCGCCGAGCGCGCGCGAGTGGATCGTCATCGATGTCGGCGTGACCTTCCCCGATGCCAGCCTGCCCGGCGTCGACCTGGTGCTGCCCGACACGCGCTTCATCGAGGAGAACCTCGCCAATCTGCGCGGCATCATCATCACGCATGCGCATGAAGACCATTACGGCGCGCTGCTCGATACCTGGCCGAAGTTGAAGGCGCCGGTGTGGATGACGCCGTTCAGCGCCGGCCTGCTCGAGGCCAAGCGGCAGGGCGAGCAGGGCGCGCCGAAGATCCCGCTGACCATCTATCGGGCAGGCGAGAAATTCACTGTCGGCCCGTTCGAGATCGAGGCTATCCCGGTCGCACACTCCATCCCCGAGCCGATGTCGCTGGCGATCACGTCGCCGGCCGGTACCGTCATCCACACAGGCGACTGGAAGATCGATCCGGAGCCGACGATCGGCCCAAAGACCGACGAGGCGCGGTTCCGCGCCTATGGCGACAAGGGCGTTCTGGCGCTGATCTGCGATTCGACCAATGCGTTGCGGGAAGGCGAGTCACCCTCGGAAGTCGCCGTGGGGGAGGGCCTCAAGGGCGTCATCCAGGCCGCCAAGGGCCGCGTCGCCGTCACCACTTTCTCCTCTAATGTCGGCCGCATCGTCTCCATTGCCAAGGCGGCGCGCGATGCCGGCCGCCAGTGCCTGGTGCTTGGCCGTTCGCTGAAGCGGGTTATCGATGTGGCCGATGAACTCGGCTACATGGACGGGCTGCCGGAGTTCATCGCCGAAGAGGATTTTGGCTTCATCCCGCGCGAAAACCTGGTGATTATCTGCACCGGCAGCCAGGGCGAGCCTTTGGCGGCCCTTGCCAAGCTGTCGCGCGAAGAAATGAAGTCGGTGTCGCTGACGGCCGGCGACACGGTGGTGTTTTCGTCGCGCACGATCCCCGGCAATGAGAAGGCGATCCTCGAGATCAAGAACCGCCTGATCGACCTCGGCATCAAGATCATCGAGGACGGCGATGCGCTGGTGCATGTTTCCGGCCACCCGCGGCGCAGCGAATTGCGCAAGATGTATGAATGGGTGCGGCCGCAGATCGGCGTTCCCGTGCATGGCGAGGCGGCGCACCTGGTGGCGCAGGGGTCGCTGATGTCGACCTCCGGCATCGGCCAGGTGGCGCAGGTGCGCGACGGCGACATGCTCAGGCTCGCTCCCGGCCCCGCCACCATCATCGACCAGGTGCCGTTCGGGCGCATCTACAAGGACGGCAGTCTGATCGGCACCGATCAGGCGATGGGCATTCGCGACCGGCGCAAACTGTCCTTCGCCGGCCATGTCGCGGTCAATGTCGTGCTCGACGACAAATATGAGCTTGCCGGCGATCCCGATCTGGTCGCCATCGGCGTCGCCGAGGCCGATGCAAGCGGTGAAGCGCTTGAGGATCTGATGATCGACGCGGCAGTCGGCGCGGTGGATTCGATCCCCCGCCAGCGGCGAAAGGATCTCGACCTGGTGCAAGAGGCAGTACGGCGCGCCGTGCGCGGCGCCGCCAACGAAGCCTGGGGCAAGAAACCGCTGGTGACGGTGTTTGTCACCCGGTGAAGGGGTCAGCGTTCGCTACACGTTCAGCTGATAGCTGACGGGAAGCCAGCGAAAAGAACCGTCGACCTGCTCGACGTAGCCCAGACCTGGAAATGGCATGTGATGGCCCGCGATCAGCAGACGTTGTTCCGCGGCCATCCTCAGCAGTCGCTTGCGGGTGTCGACGGCTTGGTCTTTGTCATCATCCAGATCAGCACGCCACTCCGGCTGCTGGATGGACACGACATAGTGCAGGAAGGCGTCCGACCAGATCAGCAATTGCTGCCCCTCGCTTTCGACGAGAAACGCCAGCAGCCCGGGAGAATGACCGGCTGCGTCGATGGCGGTAATGCCAGGCACAACCCTATCTCCGGGGGCAATGAATGCTGCCCGGTCGGCCAGGTTGCTGCAAATGCGCCTGAATAGATCACGGTTTTTCAATCTGGCCTCGCGCACCGCATTTCCTTCGGTCCAGAAGCTGAATTCTGCCGCGCCGAATACATAGCGTGCCCGCCTGAAAACGGGTTCGCCATTCCTGGCAAGCCCTCCGATGTGATCCGGATGCCCGTGGGTGATAATCACCACATCGATGTCATCAGGCCCGAGCCCAAGGTCCTGCAGACATCCCAAAAGCGAGCTGTCCGCGTCTCCGCATCCGGTGTCGAACAGGATCTTCTCGGAACCGGTGTCGATCAGAGTCGGGATGAAACAGTGCTCGTAGCGATCGCGGTCGATGAAGTTCGAGACAGCGAGGTCGTGCACTGCGGTCGGCGACTGTCCGGGCGCCAGGGCCGATGCAAGGTTGTCGCGAACGTCGACGGCATCGAGCAAAGCGGCAACCTTGAATGAGCCAAGGCCGAATGTGAAAACGCGGGGGCGAGCAGGGTGAGGTTCGAACATTTGACGTTTGTACTTCGCAGTTGCCTATTGGAACAGCCTGGGTCGCAGTTTTGAACCTCTCAGCCCGTTCAAGGCGTTCGAGGACAGCTCATCGAAGTGCGACAGTGCGCGCCTTGTGAAAGGCTGTTGATATCAGTCGATTTGACGTATGACGCCAGCCATTGGGATCCAGGAGGGAAAGCCCGGATATGCTCGGACGCCTGAACCATGTCGCGCTTGCAGTGCCGGATCTGGCGGCGGCCGTTGCCGCCTATCGCAACACGCTCGGTGCCGAAGTGACGGAGCCGCAGGCACTGCCGGAGCACGGCGTGACCGTGGTGTTCGTCAATGTCGGCAACACCAAGATTGAACTTCTGGAGCCGCTGGGCGAGCGTTCGCCGATCGCCGCCTTCCTGGAGAAGAACCCGTCCGGCGGCATGCACCATCTTTGCTACGAGGTCGACGACATCCTGGCCGCGCGCGACCAGCTCAAGGTCGCCGGCGCGCGCGTGCTGGGTGACGGCAATCCGAAGCTAGGTGCGCATGGCAAGCCGGTGCTGTTCCTGCATCCGAAGGATTTCTTCGGTACGCTGATCGAACTGGAGCAATCATGAGCTGGGTATCGTTCACCGCACTTTTCTTCGCCACCTGGTGGATCGTGCTGTTCGTCGTGCTGCCGTTCAGCATAAGGACACAGGACGACGATCACGACGTGACGCTGGGCACGGTTCCAAGTGCGCCACGCGGCCCGCATATGCTGCGCGCCGTCCTGCGAACCACCGTCGCCACGGCGGTACTCATGGGCATTTTCTATGGCCTGACGAAAGGGTTGGGATACAGCCTCGACGAGGTGCCGCACATCATTCCGGAATTCAGTCAGACGCCGACGAAATAGACCGTTTTCAGGCTCGCGCTTCAGCAGATTCGAGATCGACACGATATCGCCTGAAGGCCATGGCGATTCTGGCCTTGTGCCGGTTGACGTAGGGTCATCCAGTTTATCAATGTCTGCTGCTAACCAGATGTTTGCACAAAAAAAATGCAAGGCACAAGGCCTTGCAATTTAAACGCGTCCGATCTGTTTCCGGTTTCCGGCGGCAGCGAGTAACCGCGCCTAGATCGCATCCTCCCAAGACTTTGACCGCGTAGGAGAGCAGATTTTTCTCTGCCCTCTCGGTTATCGGGGCACATTAGCCCAACGCGAATGAAAATGTCACGAAGAATTTTGCCTTGAAACGGGCATTCTCGTGCTGCACTGCACAATAGTGTGGCAGGCTTTGCTTGGGAAACGACCAGTAAGCCGCGCGCGGCACTGCGGTGTCCCTGGAACGCGGCGTGTCCGCGGCACGCGCAACGGCGCTCTGACAGGTTCGACCCCACGTTTCGTGCCTTTCCGAAAGCCGATTTCCGATTTTCGGATCGATGCGCCCGGGTTTCCATTCCGCCATGAAATGGCTATGAAGCCGGGGCAAGCACGCCTGTGTCGCGCCGATTCCCGCGCGGCCATCCTCACTCACGGACCAGTCCATGCGTTTGTCGCGCTATTTCCTGCCTATCCTCAAAGAAAATCCGCGCGAGGCCGAAATCGTCTCGCACCGGCTGATGCTGCGCGCCGGCATGATCCGCCAGCAGGGGCAGGGCAGTTTCTCGTGGCTGCCACTCGGCAAGCGGGTGCTGGACAAGGTCTGCCGGATCATCCGCGAGGAGCAGAATCGCGCCGGCGCGCTGGAAATCCTGATGCCGACCATCCAGTCGGCGGATCTGTGGCGCGAAAGCGGCCGCTATGATGACTACGGCAAGGAGATGCTGCGCATCAAGGACCGGCAGGACCGCGACATGCTTTACGGCCCGACCAATGAGGAAGTGGTCACCGAGATCGTCCGCGCCTACGTGAAGTCCTACAAGGACCTGCCGCTCAATCTCTACCACATCCAGTGGAAGTTCCGCGACGAAGTGCGGCCGCGCTTCGGCGTCATGCGCAGCAGGGAATTCCTGATGAAGGACGCCTATTCATTCGACCTCGACTTCGAGGGCGCCAAGGCGGCCTACAACAGGATGTTCGTGTCCTATCTCAGGACGTTTACGCGCATGGGCCTGCAGGCGATTCCGATGCGGGCCGACACCGGGCCGATTGGCGGCGATCTCAGCCATGAATTCATCATCCTCGCCGACACCGGCGAGAGCCAGGTTTTCTGCCATCGCGACTATCTTTCGCTCGATGTGCCCGGAGAGAAGACCGACTTCGCCAACGACGCCGAGATCGGCGACATCGTCAAGACATGGACGACGCCCTACGCCGCCACCGACGAGATGCATGATGAGGCGGCCTGGGAAAAGATCGGCGAAAGCGACAAGGTTTCGGCGCGCGGCATCGAGGTTGGCCACATCTTCCATTTCGGCGACAAATACTCCAAGCCGATGGGCGCCAAGGTGACCGGGCCCGACGGCAAGGATCATTTCGTCTCCGGCGGCTCCTACGGCATCGGTCCGTCGCGCCTGGTCGCGGCGATCATCGAAGCCAGCCATGACGACAACGGCATCATCTGGCCGGAGGCGGTGGCGCCATTCGACATCGGATTGATCAACATGAAGGCGGGCGATGCCGAGTGCGACCGCGTCTGTGACGAGCTGCATGCCGCCTTCGTCGCCGCCGGCAAGGATGTGCTCTACGACGACACCGACCAGCGGCCGGGCGGCAAGTTCGCCACCGCCGATCTGATCGGCCTGCCGTGGCAAGTCATCGTCGGGCCACGCGGTGTGGGTAGCGGCGAGATCGAGATCAAGAATCGCAAGACCGGCGAGCGCGAGACGCTGCCGATAGCCGACGCGAAAAAACGCTTTGGCAGCGCCGCATGAGCGACGTGGCGGCGGCAAGATCGGCGGGCGCCGGACCTTTTTCCATGTTCGAGCGCATGGTTGCCTGGCGCTACCTGCGCTCGCGGCGCAAGGAAACGGTGATCTCGGTGATCGCCTCGATCTCCTTCCTCGGCATCATGCTGGGGGTCGCCACGCTGATCGTGGTGATGGCGGTGATGAATGGCTTCCGGGCGGAGCTGTTGACGCGCATCCTCGGCGTCAACGGCCATCTGATCGTGCAGCCGCTCGATTCGCCGCTTGAGGACTACGCGCAGGTCGCCGGCCGCATCAATGGCGTGCCCGGCGTCAAATACGCCATCCCGCTGATTGATGGCCAGGTGCTGGCGCAAGGCAATGTCGGCGGCGGAACAGGCGCGCTGGTTCGCGGCATACGCGGCGATGATCTGAGCAAGATCGCCATCGTCGCCGCCAACGTCAAGCAGGGCTCGATCGCCGGTTTCGACACCGGCGAGGGCGTCGCCATCGGCAAACGCATGGCCGAGAATCTCGGCCTGGCGCTCGGCGACACCATAACCTTGATCTCGCCCGACGGCGACGTGACGCCGCTCGGCACGACGCCGCGCATGAAGGGCTATCCGATCACCGCGATCTTCGAGGTCGGCATGTCGGAATATGACAGTTCCATTGTCTACATGCCGTTCTCGGAAGCGCAGCTCTATTTCAACATGGACGGCCGGGCCCAGACCATCGAGATCTATGTCGACAATCCCGATGATGTCGACGCGCTGAAACCGAAGGTGGAGGAGGCGGCGCAGCGGCCGATCGACCTCGTCGATTGGCGCCAGCGCAACGAGACCTTCTTTTCCGCCCTGCAGGTTGAGCGCAACGTCATGTTCATGATCCTGACGCTGATCGTGCTGGTGGCGGCGCTCAACATCATTTCCGGCTTGATCATGCTGGTGAAGGACAAGGGGCATGACATCGCCATCCTGCGCACCATGGGAGCGTCGCGCGGCGCCATCCTGCGCATCTTCCTGATGACAGGAGCGGCGATCGGCGTGACCGGCACGATCGCCGGCGTGCTGCTCGGCGTGCTGATCTGCACCAACATCGAATCCATCCGCCAGTTCTTCTCCTGGATGACCGGCAAGGTGCTGTTCAACCCGGAGCTCTATTTCCTCAGCCAGCTGCCGGCGAAAATGGATCCGCGCGAGACGACCTATGTCATCCTGATGGCGCTCGGGCTGTCCTTCCTGGCAACGGTGTTTCCGGCGTGGCGGGCTGCCCGGCTCGATCCCGTCGAAGCCTTGAGGTATGAATGATGGCCGAGGCCATTATCGAGCTGAAGAGCGTCGAGCGGCACTACGTCCAGGGGCCGCGCAAGCTCACCATTCTCAACGGCGCCGATTTCTCGCTGAAGCGCGGTGAGATGGTCGCATTGGTGGCGCCGTCGGGCACCGGCAAGTCGACGCTATTGCACACTGCCGGCCTGCTGGAGCGGCCTGATGCCGGCGACGTCATCCTGGCCGGCCGTGCCTGCGGGCGGCTCTCCGATGACGAGCGCACGGCGATCCGCCGCAATGATGTTGGCTTCGTCTATCAGTTCCATCACCTGCTGCCGGAATTCTCGGCGCTGGAAAACATCATGATGCCGCAGCTGATCAAGGGGCTGAGCCGCAAGGAGGCGTCGGAGCGCGCGGCGCAACTGCTGGACTACATGCAGATCGGCAAACGCGCGTCGCACCGTCCATCCGAGCTTTCCGGGGGCGAGCAGCAGCGTGTCGCCATTGCCCGCGCGGTTGCCAACGCACCGCTGGTGCTGCTTGCCGACGAGCCGACCGGCAACCTCGACCCGGTCACCGCTTCCTATGTGTTCGAGGCGCTGGCGGCGTTGGTCAAGCAATCGGGCCTCGCGGCGCTGATCGCCACCCACAATCACGAACTGGCCTCGCGCATGGACAGGCGCGTCACGCTGGCCGACGGCAAAGTGGTGCCGCTCGGCTCGGGCTGACTTCAATCTCGACAGACCATGGGTGGGCTTGCGGACGGTCCGCCTTCGGAGCGTGTTGGCGCTCCATTGATAGCTGTCGCACGCCCGTCAACCTTTCCTTAACCCTGCCGATTTGATCGCCCGGAAATTCGGAATGCGGCCGGATTCCGGTCGTTGACATTCGAACAAAATTAGAACAAATTACGAACATATCAACAACAGGAGAGAGTTATGACCGATCTGGTTCAGGATGTCATCTCACTGGTTTGCATGAGCACCTTTCTCATTTCCATGGCGATCTGGATCGGCGCCATGTGATCTGGAGTTGAGGACGTGGTGCGAACGCTAGCGTCCCTGCGCAGCATCGGTCCTCACACTTACCCTCTCCCCGTTCTAAACGGGGAGAGGGGGCATCAACACCGGCGGCATGCCTTTCATCGAGATGGCGACTCGAAGGCGTGCAATCGGAAACCGAGCTTTCCTGTTAAGCCTTTCTTGCCGCCGCGACGTTTAGGGTAATCCGTCCAAGACAGGGAGCAACGTCGCGTGTCGCCCATCGTCACGGCCATCCTCGTGGCCAGCAATCTCGGGCTGATCTTTCTGTTGATGAGCGTGCCGATTGGTTTGCGCACGATCAGGCTCAGCCGTGTCGTGGCAATGGACCGGCAGCGCCTCTGGCAGGCGCTGTGGCCACTCGGCAGCGATGCCGGCTGGTCCGGCGAGATCCTTTCGGCCGAGCCGCTGGACGGCGAGGGCATGACCCGGATCATGCTGTCCTGGGAAGGCCGCGACGGCAAGCCGATCGAGCGCAAGTCGCGGTTTGAAGACGTGGTCGAGGGTAGCCGCTTCTCGATGCGCGTCATCGAGGATACCGCACTCGATACCTCGTTCTGGAAGGATTTTCGCGAGACCACTGAGCTCGTTTCCGAAGGCGGCGGCACGCGGGTCACGCTCGGCCAGACCGATCGCTATCGCGGCTTTGCTTTCCTGGTGTTCCGCTATTTCGCCATGCGCCGTGAACTCTCCAAGCTTCAGCGCTGGGCGAGGACCGGGCAGTATCGCAAGGGCGGCTGGTTCGAGCATCCGCTCAGCCAGGTCGGCTTCGCCGCGCTGTCGGCATTGATCCTGTGGCCGTTCTTCGGTCTTCATCTCGGCGGACTGGCGCTGGCCGCGATCCTGACGTCGGTGGTGGCCCTGCACGAGCTCGGCCATATGGCGGCGTTTCGCCTGATGGGTCACAGCAAGGCGCGCATGATCTTCATTCCGCTGCTCGGCGGCATCGCCATTGGCGGGCGGCCATATGACAGCCGCTTCGAAGTCGCCTTCGTTGCGTTGATGGGCGCCGGCTTCTCCGCCTTCCTGGTGCCGGTCGTCATCGCCGCCAGCACCTTTGCCGGCGCGGAAGGATATCGACTGGCAGCAATGCTGCTGGCAGCGCTGGCGGGCTTTGCTGCCCTGTTCAACATCGCCAATCTGGTGCCGGTATGGAAGTTCGATGGCGGCCAGGTGCTGCGCCAGATCTGCCCGGGGCCGATCGTGCTGGCGCTGGCCTCGTTCTCCCTGCTTTCGGCCTTCCTGGCGCTTGGCCGACAGGCCGGCTTTTCCCCGGGCTTTCTGCTCGCCGCGGGAGCGGTCTTTTCAATCCTCAGCCTGCTGACGATGCGCAGCGGGGTCAAGCCGCGCCACGAACTGAAGCCGATCCGCACGGTCGACCGCTTCGTCATCGCCGGCGCGCTGCTGGCGGTGTTCGCCATCCATGGCTACGGCGTGCTGTGGGCGTCCGCGCAGCTCATCTGAAGGTGTGTTGATATTCAGGTGATGCCGGCCCGAGGCGTCTCCAGACCGGATGGTCAGCCGGCCTTGCGGGGGGCTTCGACAGGCAAAGCCGTGGCAGGACCGAACACATCCTCGAAGGCGGATTTCAGGGCGAAGTCGAGATCGGCCATCGTCAGGGGAAGGCCGAGATCGACCAGGCTGGTGACGCCGTGGTCCTGCACGCCGCACGGCACGATGCCGCTGAAATGGTCGAGATCCGGTTCGACATTGATGGCGATGCCGTGAAAGCTTACCCAGCGCCGCAGCCTGATGCCGATGGCAGCGATCTTGTCTTCGGCCGGCGAGCCGTCCGGCAGGGCAGGGCGATCCGGCCGCACCACCCAGACGCCGACGCGGTCCTCGCGGCGCTCGCCGTGGACGTTGAAGGCGGCGAGCGTGCCGATGATCCACTGTTCGAGCGCGGCGACGAAGGCGCGGACATCCTCGCGGCGCCGCTTCAGGTCGAGCATCACATAGGCGACCCGCTGGCCCGGCCCATGATAGGTGTACTCACCGCCGCGCCCGGCCGCGAACACCGGGAAGCGATTGGCGTCGATCAAATCCTCGCTACGGGCGCTGGTGCCGGCGGTGTAGAGCGGCGGGTGTTCGACCAGCCAGACCATCTCGCCGGCGGCGCCGCTTCGGATCGCCTCGGCGCGCGCCTCCATGAAGGCCAGCGCATCGGGATAGGCGGTGAGGCCAGGTTCGATGCGCCATTCGACCGGTGCTGAGCCGGGGAGGGGCAGGAACGACGTGGCGATCTGGCTGCGTTCTGGCATATGGCTTTTCGTGTTTCGTTCATGCAGGCCGTAGTTTCAAAACCGCCTTGCGCTTTTGGGCGACATGCATTTGCCCTCCATATGGCGCTATCGGGCCGAAACGTCCAGTTCCGGCTACGCATTCCAATTCTGTGGAACGTTATGCCGATCGCTGGCGATTATTGCTCGCGGCGCACTTGTTTCGCCGGAAACGATTTGCTACACGCCCCGAGCCGGTCGGTTCCGGCTCCTACCACGTGCGGTCGTGGCGGAATTGGTAGACGCGCAGCGTTGAGGTCGCTGTGGGGCAACCCGTGGAAGTTCGAGTCTTCTCGACCGCACCAAAATTTCCCTGACAGATTGCTTATGGCGAATTCTGACGGCAGGCGATGACACGTCGCGGCCACAGGGCTTTCCAGGGATCGAAACGGCGGCGGCGGCGCGTCATTCAGACCACGCCGCCGCCCCGCTTTTCAGGCCCTATCCCGTCCACCCAAGTCCAGCCGAGATGCAATTGATCGATACAAGCAGGGCGTCGGTCGCCCGCTTTTGATCCGCCGTGCCGGTATTTGCCCGAACTTCACGCAGCAGATCGACCTGCAGTCGGTGAATGTCATCCATCTGGCGCCGCAGACTGTCGAAACGCCGCTTGAACATTGGAAAGCGCGCGGAAAGATCGCCTCCCGTGAGGTCGCCGATCAGGCGTCGCGTCAACTCGTATTCGGCGGCGATGCGGGCGTAGATTCGCCGGGCCGCGTCGCTGTCGGACACCAGGCGGGCGTAGAGGCCCGCGATCTCCATGTCGGACTGATAAAGCGTCTTCTCAGCCTCGTCGACGATCAAGCGGAAGAAGCGCGAGTGCTCGAACATGCGAGCGAGAAGTTCGCGCCCGGCCTCGCCGCGCACGGCGACGAAAGAGCTAAGCGCGCTGCCGATGCCATACCAGCCGGTCAACAGATGACGGTTCTGGCTCCAGGCGAACACCCATGGAATGGCGCGCAGGTCAGCAATGCCGCTGGCGCCGAAACGGCGCTCCGGCCGTGACCCCATTTTCAGGAGCGCCAGCTCCGCGACCGGGCTTGCCTGGTTGAAATAATCGAGGAAACCGGGCTCGGCCATCAATCTGGCGTAGGATGCCTGCGACATGCCTGCCAGCGCTTCCAGCGCTTCGTCGAACTCCGGCGTTTCCTTCGGCTCGACATCACCGGCCGATCCGACACCGTGGGCCAGCACGCCAGCGGCGAGAACCTCGAGCTGGTTGAGGCCGGTGCCGCGATTGGCGAATTTCGACGATACGACCTCGCCCTGCTCCGTCACCCGCATGGCTCCGGCGACAGTGCCTTGCGGTTGTGCCGCGATCGCCCGGCCGGTCGGCGCGCCGCCACGGCTGACAGAGCCGCCGCGGCCGTGAAAAAAACTGATCCTGACGTTGTGCTTGCGCCCGACGACGGCGAGACGCTTTTGCGCTTTTGCCAGTTCCCAATTGGAAGCCAGGAAACCACCGTCCTTGTTGGAATCCGAATAACCAAGCATGATTTCCTGGCGCGCGCCGAAATCCCGCACTGTCCGCCTCACCAGCGAAACGCCGAGCAGTCCATTCAGGATGCCAGGTGCGGCCTGTAGATCGGCGATGGTCTCGAACAACGGCACGATCCGCAGCCTGATTGTGCCGCCGCCAGCGGGCGCGGTTGAAAGTCCGCAATATTGCGCCAGCAGATAGACTGCGAGCAGATCGTCGGCCGAGCGGGTCATGCTGAGCACGAACGAGCCGACAGCGTCGGCATCCGAGCTGGAGATGTGCTCGCGGATTACGGAGAATGTCGAAAGCAATTCACCTGCTTCAGGCGAGAGCCGGCCTGCGTCGATCTCCAGCCGCTCGCCCTGGCTGACGGCTGCGCGGATGCGCGCCGACCATTGCGGCGTGCCGGCTGCGACCGGATCGGCGGGATCTGCCAGCGCAAACAGCTCGGCCAGCACCCGGTTGACGACCGTGGAGTTCTGCCGGATGTCGAGCGAGACCGTACGGAAGCCGAAGCTTCCGACTTGCCAAAGCAGAGGCTGGATGAAGCGCTTGGCTACCGCGCGGCCTCCGATCGCTTCGAGAACGGAAGACAGCCCGTTCAGATCAGCACGAAACGCTTCTGCCGAGAGATAGGCCGCCGGACCGCCGTCGCGCGTGGCCTCCAGCCGGGCAAACAAGGCCGAAGCGAACTGGCGAAGCGGTTCGTCAGGGTTGCGGGCGGCGATCACGTGCGCCAGACCGCTCCTATCAAGCGCCGTTTGCAGCACCGGCTTGAAGCTGGCCGGCAGGTCGATGACGTTCGAGCTGGCGCTGAGCACCGTCACCAGCCGCTGCACCTGCGTCAGATACCAGCCGATGGCGGTATTGCGGTATTCGGCCATGGCATGGGCGGTGACCGCGGCAGTCACATTTGGATTGCCATCGCGGTCGCCGCCGATCCACGAGGCATAGCGCATGAATGTGGGAATTCTGATCGGCTCTCCCGGATAGTGACGCTCGAAGGCGCCCTGAAGCTTGCCATAGAGCTGCGGCGTTGCCTCGAAGATGACTTCGCGAAAGAAATGCAGGCCCCAGGCGATTTCGCGTTCGACCGTCGGGCGCTCCAGCCGCAGCTCGCCCGTCATCCACAGAAGCTCGATCTCGCTTTCCAGATCGGCGACCAACAGGGAGCGTTCGCGCGGCGCCCAGCGCGGCTGGTCGAGCTCGGTCAGCTTGCGATAGATACGGCGGTGGATCTCCAGCACCGTGACGCGTTTGGCCTCCGTTGGGTGCGCAGTCATGGTCGGGCCGACGCGAAGCTCATCGAGCTTCGCCTGGACTTCCTGCGCCGAGTGGCCGTTCGCCGCCATCTGCGCGATCACGCTGGCGAAGGAGCCGGGCACTTCGTCGACACCCGCGCCTTGTTCGAGTTCGCGGCGCGCCCGCATGGCAAGCAACTCGTCTGCTATCGCCAGCAACTGGAACCATACGCCACTTGCCTGAAGCGCCGGGATGCGCTGCTCCGCGGCGAGGGAGACGAGCGACCTGCGTCCAGCCAGAACGGCGGCGATCTCGGGCTCACGCGCGCTTGCGACCTGAAGCAGCAAGCGCAACAAAAGGCTGCGCTCGTCCTCACGAAAGTTGATGCGTCTACTCTGTTCCAAACCGCTTTCCGATTCGTCCGTATCGATTCCGCTGTAGCCGCGCCCTGAACCGAAGGCGGCGCCTGCTGTCAGGCGACCCGGTCGGGGACAGGGCGACCCTCGAAAAAGGCGGTCAGGTTCTCCACCACCTTCATGCCCATTGCCACCCGCGTTTCCTCGGTCGCGCTCCCGAGATGCGGCAACAGCACCACGTTCTCCAACCGCTTCAGCGCCTCCGGAACGGCCGGCTCGTCGGCAAAGACGTCGAGACCCGCTCCCGCGATCTCGCGCCTTTCCAGGGCGCCGATCAGCGCATCCTGGTCGACGACGTCGCCGCGCGCCGTGTTGATCAGGAACGCGTCGCTTTTCATCGACCGCAAGCTTCGAGCATTGATGAGATGGCGGTTTCCCGCGCCGCCCGGACAGTGCAGCGACACGAAATCGGATGTTGCGAGCACATCTTCCAAAGTTGGCATCTGGACCGCGGCCATGGCGCGCGTCTCGTCATCATCGACCGGCGACCGATTGAAGAACACGATCTTCATGCCGAAGCCGAAATGCGCGCGCCTGGCTGTCGCCTTGCCGATGCGCCCCATGCCGACAATACCTAAGGTTTTGCCCGACACTTTCGCGCCGGCCATATGGGTTGGCGACCAGCCCCGCCACTCTCCAGCCCGCAGCTGCCGCTCGCCCTCACCGGTGCGGCGCGCGACAGCCAACAGCAAGCTGAGGGCGAGGTCGGCGGTGCAATCGGTCAGCACGCCCGGGGTGTTGGTCACTACGATGTCGCGGTCGCGGGCTGCCGCGACATCGATATGGCTGAAGCCGACGCCGAAATTGGCGATGATCCGGGTGCGGGCGGTGTTCTTAGGAAACACCGCAACAGGTAAGCGGTCGCTGACCGTTGCCAGGATCGCGTCAAAATGCGCGAATGCCGATGTCATTGCGGCAGGGCTCAGCGGCGTATCGCTGGCGTTGAGTGTCGTGTCGAAGCGCTCGGCGAGGATTGCTTCAACGGGGGCCGGCCATCTCCGGGTGACAATCAAACGCGGTTTCATCGAATTTCCTGCCGATCGAAGGGCCGCGATGCATCCGCCGACCCGGAACAGACTTCACATTCTGCGCTATGCGCGCTTCGCCCGGTCGGCCATCACGCGGCCTTCTTCATCCCGGCCAGGGTATCGGCCACAACCTCCCCGAAAGACGATGGCGTCGGCACGATGACGACGCCGGCCTCTTTCAGGATTTCGACCTTTTCCTGCGCCGACTCGCCGAACGCCGAAATGATGGCACCGGCATGACCCATGCGCCGGCCCTTCGGCGCGGAAAGCCCGGCGATGTAGGCGATCAGCGGCTTGCGCATGTTGTCGCGCGCCCAGATCGCGGCTTCCGCCTCCTGTGGTCCGCCGATCTCGCCGATCATGACCACGGCATCGGTTTCGTCGTCCTGTTCGAACAGCTTCAGCATGTCCTTGAAGGACGAGCCGTTGATTGGGTCGCCGCCGATGCCGACGCTGGTCGAGACACCGATGCCAAGCGCCTTCATCTGCGAGGCGGCCTCATAGCCCAGCGTGCCGGAGCGCCCGACGATGCCGACGCGGCCGGGGAGATAGATGCTGCCCGGCATGATGCCCATCAGTGCCTGCCCGGGCGTAATCACGCCGGCGCAGTTCGGCCCGATCAGCCGCATGCGGTCCTCGAAACGGTAGCGAAGCATGTAGCGCTTCACCTGCATCATGTCCTGCGAGGGAATGCCGTCGGTGATGCAGACGCATAGCTTTATGCCGGCATCGGCGGCTTCCATGATCGAGTCGGCGGCGAAAGGCGGCGGCACGAAGACGATGCTGGCTTCGGCGCGGGTTTCGCGAACGGCGCCCTTGACGGTGTTGAAGACCGGCAGGCCGAGATGCTTCTGGCCGCCCTTGCCGGGCGTCACGCCGCCGACGAGCTTGGTGCCGTAGCGCTTCATGTCTTCGGCATGGAAGCTGCCGATCTTGCCGGTGAAGCCCTGGACGATGACCCGCGTGCCGCGGTTGAGCAGGATTGCCATATTTTCAGCTCCCTCAGCTTGCTTTTTTGAGCGTTGCCGAACGCCATGCGGCGACGGCTTTTTCGGCGGCTTCCGCCAGCGTTTCGGCGACGATCACCGCCTCGCCGGAATCGGCCAGGATGCGGCGCCCTTCCTCGACCTTGGTGCCGGCAAGCCGCACCACCAGGGGGACGTTGACGCCGACTTCGCGGATCGCCTTGACGACACCCTCGGCGACCCAGTCGCAACGGTTGATGCCTGCGAAGATGTTGACCAGGATGGTCTCGACATTCTTGTCGCCAAGCACGGCGCGGAACGATTTCGCGACCCGCTCCGGCGAGGCGCCACCGCCGATGTCGAGGAAGTTGGCCGGCTCGCCGCCGGCGATCTTGATCATGTCCATTGTCGCCATGGCGAGGCCGGCGCCGTTGATGATGCAGCCGATATTGCCGTCGAGGCCGACATAGGAGAGGCCGCGGTCGCTGGCGAAGGTCTCGCGCGGGTCTTCCTGGCTCTTGTCGCGCAGCTCGGAGATCTCCGGCCGCCGGAACAACGCGTTCTCGTCGAACGACATCTTGGCGTCGAGCGCGACGAGATTGCCGTCGCGGGTCACCACCAGCGGATTGATCTCCAGCATCGAGGCGTCGTAGTCGCGGAACACCTGGTAGCAGCTGAAGATGGTTTCGGTCGCCTTGCCGATCAGGTTCTGATCCAGGCCGAGCCCGAAGGCGATCTCGCGCGCCTGGAAGCGCTGCATGCCGACGCCCGGATCGACCGTGGTCCGGATGATGGAATCCGGCGCCCGCTCGACGATATCCTCGATCTCCATGCCGCCGGCGGCCGACGCCACGATCATGACGCGCTCCTCCTTGCGGTCGAGAACGAAGCCGACATAGAGCTCCTGCGCGATGTCGACGGCCTCCTCGAGATAGAGCCGCGATATCAGCTTGCCCCGGGGGCCGGTCTGCTGGGTCACGAGCTTGCGGCCGAGCATTGCTTCGGCCGCGTTGGAGATCTCCTCGTCATTGGCGCAGAGCTTGATGCCGCCGGCCTTGCCGCGGGCGCCGGAATGAACCTGCGCCTTGAGAACCCATTTGCCGCCGCCGATCTCGCGCGCCCGATAGGTTGCCTGCTCGGGGCTGTAGGCCAGGCCGCCGCGCGGAACATGAATCCCGTGGCGGGCGAGCAGTTCCTTGGCCTGGTATTCGTGAATGTCCATTTTCTGTCCTCCCAGGAGCCTTCAGTGCGTGGCGGCGTGCGCCTGGCTGGCGCGTTCGATTGCTTCGTTGACCACCAGCACATTGCGGGCCATGCGTTCCGACGCCGCGTCGATCATTTTGCCGTCGAGCGCCGCCGCGCCCTTTCCGAGCGCCTCTGCTTCCTTGAGCACTTCCAGGATGCGCCTGGCGCGGACGACTTCCTTTTCCGGCGGCGAGAACACGTTGTTGGCAAGCGCGATCTGCGAGGGGTGGATCGCCCATTTGCCCTCGATGCCAAGTGCCGCCGCGCGCCTTGCGGCCGCCGTGTAGCCCTCGGGGTCCGAGAAATCGCCGAACGGCCCGTCGATGGCGCGCAGGCCGTAGGCCCTGCAGGCAACCGTCATCCGCGACAGGGCGAAGTGCCACTGGTCGCCCGGGTAGTCGGGATTGAGGCCGCCGATGTTGACGGTGCGCGCCTTGTTGCTAGCGGCATAGTCGGCAACGCCGAAATGCATCGCCTCCAGGCGGCCGGGCGTCGCCGCGATTGCCTCGACATTGGCCATGCCCAGCGCCGTCTCGATGAGGGCTTCGAGGCCGACGCGGGTCTTGTAGCCCTTGGCCATCTCGATCTGGTTGACCATGGCCTCGACCATGTAGAGGTCGGCCGGAACGCCGACTTTCGGCACCAGGATGGTGTCCAGCCGGTCGCCGGCCTGTTCCATCACGTCGACAACGTCGCGGTACATGTAGTGCGTGTCGAGGCCATTGATGCGCACCGAAACGGTCTTGCCCTTGGCGCGCCAGTCGATGTCGTTGAGCGCCTGGATGATGTTCTTGCGGGCGCGTTCCTTGTCCGGCGGCGCCACCGCGTCCTCGATGTCGAGGAAGACGAAGTCGGCGGCGCTGTTGGCTGCCTTCTCGATCATCTCCGGGCTGGAGCCTGGAACCGCGAGTTCGCTGCGCTGCAGCCTGAGTTTTTTGAGATGGTTGATCGTGTGGCTCATGGTCGCGTTCCTCTCACGCCGCTTCTGCGACAGGTACCTCTGCCGAGGCACGGAAGTACTGGATGGCGGCGCCGACGCCCGAGCCCGGCGCCAGCCGGACGCCGCAATCGAGCAGCGCCATCTCCGCCGCCGACAGCGAGGCGAGCACCATCACCTCGTTCAGCCAGCCGAGATGGCCGATGCGGAAGACCTTGCCCAACACCTTGTTGAGACCACCTCCGAGCGAGGTCCGGTAGGTCTGATAGGCACGCTTGACGACGTCGGCGCTGTCGATGCCGTCAGGCACCAGGATGGCGCTGACGGTGTCGGAGTGCCATTTCGGCGCCTTCGCGCAAAGCTTCAGGCCCCAGGCGTCGACCGCCTTGCGCACGCCTTCGGCGAGGCGATGATGACGGACGAAGATGTTGTCGAGCCCTTCCTCGGCGATCAGGTCGAGTGAGGCACGCAGGCCGCGCAGCAGTTGCGTCGCAGGCGTATAGGGGAAATAACCGGCGTCGTTGGCGCGGATCATGTCCTCAAACGAGAAGAAGCAGCGGCGGTGGGTCGCGGCCCTGGAGGCGACGAGCGCCTTCTTGCTGACCGAGAGGAAGCCGAGGCCGGCCGGCAGCATGAAACCTTTCTGCGAGCCGCTGACGGCGCAGTCTACACCCCATTCCTCCTGACGGAAGTCGATCGAGCCAATCGACGACACGCCATCGACAAAGAGAAGGGCAGGGTGGTTCGCCGCGTCGAGTATGGCCCGGCAGCCGGCGACATCGCTGGTAACGCCGGTCGCGGTCTCGTTCTGCGTGCAGAAGATAGCCTTGATGCTGTGTGCCTTGTCCGCCTTCAGCCTTTCCGCGTAGAGGTCGAGCGGCACGCCGGTTCCCCATTCGCAGTCGATCACGTCGACTTCGAAGCCGAGGCGTTCGGCCATGTCGACCCATAGATGCGAGAACTGTCCGAAGCGCGACATCAGCACGCGATCGCCGGGGCTGAGCACATTGGTCATCGCCGCCTCCCAGGCGCCGGTGCCCGACGACGGGTAGATGAAGACGCGGCCGGTCTCGTTCTTGAAGACCTTTTTGATGTCCTCGAACAGCGGCAGCGTGAACTCAGGGAACGATCCGGCGCGCATATCCTCCATCGGGAGGTTCATTGCTTGCCGGACCTGCTCAGGAATGTTGGTGGGTCCTGGAATAAAAAGGTGGGTGAACCCAGCCATGCGCGAAACTCCTCCGAAGTTAGAGATTTGTGGAGGGAATGTCGTTTGGAAGGCGAGGGGCAACAACACCTTGGTGGGTAAGTTCTCGCCGCGCCCGGGTGGGGCTTGCCTACCCAGTTGGCCTACCCACTCGGCCTACCCGACAGGCTGTTTGGGACTGCGACGCCTCTCGCTCGAATAGAGCGCGACCGCCATCGCCCGATTGCGGACGTCAAGCTTGTCGTAGAGATTCTTGAGGTGGTATTTCACCGTATTCTCGGAAATTCCGGTGCGCGTAGCGATCTGAAGGTTGGTCCAGCCGTCGGAAAGCACCGCCAGCAGTTCGCGCTCGCGAACCGTGAGCTGCGCCAAAGGCGTGTCGTTGACCTTGTTGATGTCGATGTAGGGGATGCAGATGCGGCCGTGCGCGACCGCCAGGATCGTCTCGAAGATGATATGCGGGTCGTCGAACTGGAAGCAGTAGCCTTGAGCACCAAGCCGCACGCACTGCTTCAAGATGCCGATGTCGTGGTCGTTGGAGAACACCGTGATGCGAACGTCGAGCTTGCGGGTCTGGACCTCGGCCAGGACATCCGCGCCGTCCATGTCGGCGAGCCGCCAGCCGATGACAGCGACATCGAACTTGGTCTTTCCTGCCAGTTCCAGGAGCTGCTTGCCGCTCTGCACGGCGCCCAGCAATTCGAAACGTCCGTCGCACTCCAGCATTTCGCGGAGCGCCGATATGACAAGCGGATTGCGCTCGGCGACAACGACGCGGACGCGTTGCTGTCCGGATGGTGCTTCGTTCGTTCTCGCCGACCTTGCGTTCAAGGAGTTCCGTTCTGGATCGGTTGCGGACATGGGTGGATCCGGCTGGTATCCGGACCCTGTGCCATGACAATCGCCGCAACCGCACCACGGTGCTCTTTCCCCAGCGACATGCGCTGTCGCGCCACCTGAACCGGTATGCTGTTGGTTTTGACGCGATCGGCGTTATCGGCCCAGGGCTCGGCGATGTCCGCCTCTGGCGACGTCAGGCCGGTAGGAGAGCGCGTATTTCGTTTGATATTCCGTGCGTTAGGACCATAGGTTCGCAAATCGAATCGTGCTGCCGCGCCATCTCTGGATTGAGCGGCGGATTCTCCCCAAAAGCGGTTTCCACTTTTGGGTCCGATGCTCTAGACCTGAGACGCACCTTTTCCGGGATTGCGATGGCGGGAGGCGCTGGTGGAAGGCCAGGACGAACGGACGACCGGCGCCAGGGCCGTTGAAGACGCCCACGCCGATATTTATGGCGAGGATGGCGCCGTCCTTTCGTCCTTCCTTGCCCAGATCGGCGCGGCGATCGCCGACCGCGACACGCTCACGCTCAAGCATGAAGTCGATCACCTGCACCAGTCGGAGCTCGGCGACCTGCTCGAGGCGCTGCATCCCGAACAGCGCCGCGCGCTGGTCGAGTTGCTGGGCGCCGATTTCGACTTCTCCGCGCTGACCGAGGTCGATGAGGCGATCCGTATGGAGATCGTCGACAATCTGCCCAATGCTCAGATCGCCCAGGCGGTGCAGGAGCTCGATTCCGACGACGCGGTCTACATTCTTGAAGACCTCGAGAAGGAAGACCAGGACGAGATCCTGTCGCAACTGCCGTTCACCGAGCGGATCAGGCTGCGCCGTTCGCTCGACTATCCGGAAGAGACGGCTGGCCGCCGCATGCAGACCGAGTTCGTCGCGGTGCCGCCGTTCTGGACGATCGGCCAGACCATCGACTACATGCGCGAGGACAAGAACCTGCCTGAGCGCTTCAGCCAGATCTTCGTCATCGATCCGACCTTCAAGCTGCTCGGCGCCATCGACCTCGACCAGATCCTGCGGACCAAGCGCGCGGTCAAGGTCGAGGAGGTCATGCATGAGACGCGGCACGCCATTCCCGCCACCATGGACCAGGAAGAGGCGGCGCGGGAATTCGAACAGTACGACCTTCTGTCTGCCGCGGTCGTCGACGAGAACGAGCGGCTGGTCGGCGTGCTGACCATCGACGACGTCGTCGACGTCATCCAGCAGGAAGCGGAAGAGGATCTGCTGCGCATGGGCGGTGTCGGCGACGAAGAGCTCTCTGACAGCATCCTTTCGACCTCGCGCTCGCGCGTGCCCTGGCTGCTGGTCAACCTCTTGACGGCATTCCTGGCGGCTTCGGTGATCGGCCTGTTCGACCGCACGATCGAGCATATCGTGGCGCTGGCGGTGCTGATGCCGATCGTCGCCGGCATGGGCGGCAATGCCGGCTCGCAGACCATGACCGTCACCGTGCGTGCGCTGGCGACCAAGGACATCGACATCTACAATGCCGGCCGCATCATCCGCCGCGAGATGGGTGTCGGGTTCATCAACGGCATCGTCTTTGCCATCCTGATCGGCATCGTCGCAGCGGCCTGGTTCCACGACAACAATCTGGGCGGCATTATCGCGGCGGCGATGATCATCAACATGTTTGCGGCCGCTTTGGCCGGCATCCTGATCCCGCTGCTGCTCGACCGTTTCAAGATCGATCCGGCGGTCGCTTCGGCGGTCTTCGTCACCACGGTCACCGATGTCGTCGGCTTCTTTGCCTTTCTCGGCATTGCCACGTGGTGGTTTGCGGTGTCTTGAAGGCGCATCGTGCCCTCAATTGACTTTTACGTAAACGCCGTGCGAGGCTTGCGCGGGGTGCCATGTCGATTCCGGCATGGCATGGGTTTGGTTCGACGCCGCATGGCGATCACCCGGGATTCCGGGGTGTGGGAGTGACAATGCGGGAATATTATTCGATCACCGAACTGACCCGCGAATTCGACGTGTCGACGCGGACGCTGCGCTTCTATGAGGATGAGGGGCTGGTGCAGCCGGTGCGGCGCGGCCGCACGCGGTTGTTTCGCCCGTCTGATCGCCACCTCATTCGGCAGATCATGCGGGGAAAACGGCTCGGCTTCTCGATCAATGAGATCCGCGAAATCATCCAGATGTACAAGGAGCCGCCCGGCGAGGTCGGTCAACTCAAGCTGATGATCAAGCGCATCGAGGAAAAGCGCGAGGATCTGCGACAGAAGCGCCGCGACCTCGAGGAGACGCTGGCCGAACTCGACCAGGCCGAGGAATCCTGTGTCGAGCGGCTCGTCGAACTCGGCGTCAACACGTAGCGCTGTTCAAATCCAGCGCCGCACTCTTTTGGCGTAATCCCGGTATTTCTTGCCGAACTTTGCCGCCAGCACCTTTTCCTCGCCCTCGATGGCGATCTTTTGCGTGGCATAGGCCGCGATGAAGGCGAGCGGCAGGAACCATACGATCCCCGAGACAAAGGCGACGCCGATCAACAGCAGCGTGTTGGCCAGATACATCGGATTGCGGGTGATGCCGAAGGGGCCCGTGGTAACCAGGTGATCGGGCACCGCGTTGGGGTTGAGCGTGGTCTTGGCCCGAATCATGGTTCGGATCGCGGTGAACCAGAGTGCCGCGACGCCGAGCAGGGCCACCCAGCCGGCGGCGAACAGGATATCGCCCAAGAGGTCGCCAATCCAGGGCAGGGGATAGAGCAGGCCGAGTGCGATGCTGATGGCGATGGCCGCGACGTAGATCACCGGCGGCCACGGTATGAGCCCTGCCTTCGGCTGGTTCTCGGTCATTTGACCCCTCCCTCCGTCATCTTGTCTTCAGTCTTGGCGGTGCACATACCGGCGAGATCGGATATATGCGTCTTCCATTCCGCAGTCTGGTCGTTGTTGTAGAGCCGATCAAGCGAGGCCTCGCCCTCCAGCGTGTCGAGCATGCAGACACAGTAGCTCGAACAGAACTCGGTGTCGCGCGACTGCTCGCAAGACAACTGGCAGGTTTTCAGGAAGTTCACCTGCGGGGTTTCGACCTTGGCCGGCATGACTTGCGCGAACAGCCACACACAGCCGATCAGCAGCGGCTGGTGGATCAGGTAGAAGGCCAGGCTGTGGCGGCCGATGAAGACCAGCGGGTTGGCCCAGCGGCCGGGCGCGAATTCGGCAAGCCGGGCAAGCAGGCCCGAAGCGGTGGCGAGTTTCGTCACCGCGATGCCTGCAAGTACGGCGCCGAACCACGGAAACAGCGGCACGTAGTCGTTGGAACGCGGATTGACCGCCGACAGGCCGATCCACCACAGCCACGGATGGTCGAAGGCCTCGAGGCGCAGATAGACGGGCGCTGCGATGACCAGCGCTGCCATAACCAACGTCAGCAGCGCCGGCAGCCGCAGGAAGGCGAGGCCGAGCAGGCTGGCCAGCGCAATCTCGTGCAGGATGCCGAAGAAGATAAAACCGTCCGGGGTTGCAATGCGGGTGACAACCGAAATGGCGATCGCCGCTCCGGCGACCATGGCGAAACGCTTCCAGAAGCCGTTCCAGCGGATTTGCCGGCCATGGGCGAGGTACAGGCTGACGCCGACCAGGAACAGGAAGGTCGAGGCGATGCAACGCGCGTAGATCTTCCACCAGCCGAATGCGGTGAGGCCGGGATCGGTATAGCCGAAGAATTCCAGGTCCCAGGTGAAATGGTAGCTCGCCATGGCGATGAGCGCGATACCGCGCACGATGTCGATGGCGACGATGCGCTTCGGTCGATCCTGAATGGGTGCGGTCGGCGTGTGGATGCTCATGATCTCGTATTCTGATTCAGCCCCGCAAGACGACTATCACGGTTGCCCCGGACAAAAGAAGGCCAGCAGCTTCGGGTATAGGCTGCGCTGCAGACGCTGGATCAGGCGCTGCTTTAGGCCAGCGCCGGAAAGCCTTTGGCCGACTTCGCTTTTTGCGGGATAGGCGTCGGTTTCCTGTTACCCGCACAGGGATCACCACGGCAGATTTGACCCGCTGATTCTGCTTTGGGGAAGCAATGTCCACCCATGTGCGCCACCCGATCTGGCTACCGGCGTTGCGGCCGGCCGACGCGCGCACCTTCGCTTCGCTCTATGCGGTCGAATCGTTCGCCCGCGCCACGGTGTCGAGCGTCATCCCAATACAGGCCTTCGAGATCCTGCATAACGAGCAGATAGTCTCGATCCTCTACACCATCGTGGCGATGCTAGGCCTGTCGGTGACGCTGTTCATGCCGATGCTGATCCGCCGCTTTGCCCGGCGCTGGGTCTACACGGCCGGCGCCTGCCTGCTGGCCATCGGCTCGCTGTTCTTCGTCACCCATACGCTGGCCGGACAACTGGCCGGCATGCTGTGCCGGGTGATGGGCGCCAGCGCTCTGTCAATCACGCTCAACCTCTACATCATGGACCACATCCGCAAGACCGACTTCATGCAGGCCGAATCGCTGCGCATGGCGTGGTCGATGTTTGCCTGGACCGGCGGGCCGACACTGGGCATCTTCCTCTACACGCGCTTCGGCATCTATGCCGCGCATGGTGCGGTGGCGCTGTTCGCGATGGCCTTGCTGGCGCTGTTCTGGACCTATCGGCTCGGCGACAACCCGTCGATCCGCCCAGGCAAGACGCGGCCGGCCAATCCGCTCGCCAACATTGGCCGCTTCGTCGCCCAGCCCAGGTTGCGGCTGGCCTGGCTGATTGCGTTCGGCCGCTCCTGTTTCTGGACGACGTTTTTCGTCTACGGGCCGCTGTTCATGGTGATCACCGGCGAGGGCAAGCTGGCCGGCGGCCTTTTGGTTTCAGCCGGCAACGCGCTGCTGTTCATGGCCATCTTTTGGGGCAAGGCAGGAAAACGCTTTGGTGGCCGCAGGACCATGACATTTGCCTATTTCGCCATGTCGGCGATGCTTCTGGCCGCCGGTGCGGTCGGCGAAACCGTACCGCTGCTGACCGGTGGCTTGCTGCTTTGTGGCGCCTTCTTCACCATTGCGCTGGATGCGCTGGGCTCGACCGCCTTCATGCGCTCGGTGCGATCCTATGAAAGGTCGCAGATGGCGGCGGTCTACCGGACCTATCTCGACTTTTCCGAACTCACGCCGCCGCTGGTCTATTCAGTGGTGCTGGCGTTCTTCGGGCTGGGGTCGGTGTTCATCACGCTCGGCCTGCTGGCGGCGTTTTGCGGCTTCGTGACGTGGCGATACCTGCCGAAATCGCTGTGATCTTCAGGGCTTGGGGGGTAACCGCTGCGTGCCGTTCGCGGATCCAGTTGTGGAAGCGGTGCAGGTCGTACTCCTCGGGCATCAGCACGCCGGCCGCATGGCGAATCGAGCGCAGGCCTTTCTGGTTGACCTCGCAGATCGCCGCATCCTCCTCCAGCACCTGTTTGCCGAAGGCGACGATGTTGTCGATGTCGGTTGCATCAAGCGCCTCAGGCGCAAACAGCCATTCTGCGACAAGCTCGGTCTGCTCGGGGCCGAGCGGCACCAGCCGCACGGTCCTGACATAGTCGACATGGCCGACGATGAACATCGAAGGCAGATTGGTGGCGTAGGTCTGGCCGGCTGCGCGTTCGGCTGATGTGAGGCCGGCAAAGATCGGCCCATGTGCCTGGCCATCGCGCGACCATGTCTGCGCTCCGGCGCGCAGGCCGCCGGAAAACTCCGGGGCGTCATTGTCAGCGTGGCGGGACCATTCGGGATCGTCATGGCGACCCATCAGGCCGCGCCCGTAGATCGGCACCAGCCGCGATAGGTCCTTGTGGACGCCCGGACAATGCAGGCACTCGTTGAAGTTTTCCCAAAAGATCTTCCAGTTGCAGTTCATCACCTTGCGCAGCACATGGCCGGTAACAAGCGTTTCCAGCGGCCAGTTGGCGAGACTGCCGGACGCCGGATCGAAGGATGTTTCCGCCGAGCCCGCGGCATCCTCCTGCAGATTGACGAAGACAAAACCGCGCCACACCGAGAGCGCCACGCGATAGAGCGGATGATCGGCCTTGTCGAAGCCTTCCGGCAGCGACTTGGACGGCACGCGCACCAGATCGCCGCGCAGCGAATAGGACCAGGCATGATATGGGCAGGTGATGAGCCGCGCCTTCAGCCGGCCTTCGCTTTCCTGGCAGAGCTGCGAACCACGGTGACGGCACGTGTTGTGAAGGGCGCGCAGTTCGCCGGTTTCGTCGCGCAGCAAGACGATTTCCTGCGTGCCGATGCGGAAGGTGCGGAAAGCAAGCGGCTGCGCAAGGTCGGCCTCGCGGCAGACCAGCAGCCAGCTTTTGTACCAGATGGCGTCGAGATCGCGCTGATAGCTGTCGGCATCCCAATAGGCCGACGATGGCAGCGTCGGTTCGGCCCGGGTCAGGCCGTTATAGGGATCGCGCTCGCTGGCAATGGGCTGCATGGGTGGTTTCCTCTGAATTTTTCAGCCGACACCCGACCACGGGAATTGTCAATTGTTGTGCCTGAGACCCGATTTATCTGGATGGCGCAATCGCGCTGGTTGTCGGCGGAATTTGGTTTGCCGGTCGCGGCGATTTTCCCTATAGTCGCGCTTGTCGTCGGTTCCGTTTGGAGCCAAGAGGGAATGCGGTGCGGGCGGACTTGTTGCCCAATGCCGTGGCTGCCCCCGCAACTGTGTACGGTAGTCCACTCCATATGCCACTGAAGGTTTTTCTTCGGGAAGGTGGGGAAGGGCGTTGATCCGCGAGCCAGGAGACCTGCCGGCGACAGGAAACTGACTTCGATGCCCTCGGGTGGAGGGCGAAAGGACAAGACATGACTACCGCTTCCGTCTCCCTCGGCGCCTCCGTCTCCTCGCAGTCGCGCTTCATGCAGCTTGCACTCGTGGCGCTGCTTGGCATCTTCGTTGTCGGCTTTGTCGGATTCTCGCATATCGATGCGGTCCACAATGCGGCTCACGACTATCGCCATTCGATGGCGTTTCCCTGCCACTGACGAGGGTTTGACAACATGAACCTGTTTCGCAACGTCGTGTTCATCGCGGCGATCGCAGGGCTCGTGGCTGGCGTCGTTCTCGCCTGCCTGCAGGCCTATGCCACCGTGCCGCTGATCCTCAAGGCGGAAGTCTATGAACAGGCCGGCGGCGGCCATCACCACGACCATGCCGCTCCGGCCGCAAACGATACCAATGCCATGAGCTCTGCCGCCCCGGCGCCGGCGGAAGCAGTCGCTCCGGCAGCGGAAGACGAAGGCTGGGCGCCGGCCGACGGTTTCGAGCGTTTCGCCTTCAGCGTGGTTGCCAATATTGTCACCGGCATTGGTTTCGCGTTGATCCTGGTCGCGGTTTCCGAATTCGCCGGCGGCATCGGCAATTGGCGCCAGGGCGTGTTCTGGGGCCTGGCCGGCTTTGCTGTGTTCACGCTGGCACCCGGCCTCGGCCTGCCACCGGAATTGCCTGCCATGCCGGCGGCCGATCTCACGCAGCGCCAGATCTGGTGGTGGGCAACCGTGGTGGCGACCGCGGCTGGTCTCGGCCTGATCGCGTTCCGCAAGTCGCTGCCGCTCGCGATCCTTGCCGTCCTGCTGATCGTGGCGCCGCATGTCGTCGGCGCACCGCAGCCCGACAGTTTCGAGACGCCGATCCCGGAAGGCTTGCACCACCAGTTCGTGGTGGCGGTTACGGTGACCAACCTGGTTTTCTGGCTGGTGCTCGGCGCCGTCGTCGGCGTGGTGCGCGGCCGCTTCACCGGCACCGCGACCAGCCTGCGCGACAGCTTTGCCTGATCGCAGCAAGCTGACCTTCATCATCGGAGGTGCGCGCTCCGGCAAGAGCGCGCATGCCGAAACCTTGGCGACGGTTCTACCTTCGCCATGGACCTATGTCGCCACGGCGCAAGCCTATGATGACGAGATGCGTGAGCGTATTGCGTTACATCGATCGCGGCGCGGCAAGGGCTGGGCGACCATCGACACACCGCTCGATCTCGCCGGCACGCTCGAGGCCTTGCCGGACGATCAGCCGGTGCTTGTCGACTGCCTGACACTGTGGCTGACCAATCATATGCTGGCCGAACACGACCTCGACCTTGAATGCCGCCGGCTGGCAGACGTGCTGTCGCGGCCGCGCGGGCCCTGGTTCGTCGTGTCCAATGAAGTCGGCCAAGGCATCGTGCCGGACAACGCATTGGCGCGCCGTTTTCGCGATGCGGCCGGCCGGCTCAACCAGCAGGTCGCCGCTGTCGCCGATACGGTGCTGCTGATGGTGGCGGGGCTGCCGCTCAAGGTGAAATGAGATGACCGATATCGACAACAAGACCATTGACGACCGGGATGAAGAACGCCACCGCGCCAAGATGGCCAAGCGCAAGGCGGTGCAGGATGCCGAGGTGGCGGGCAAGACGATCGAGAAGGGGCTGCTGATCGTCAACACCGGGCCGGGCAAGGGCAAGACCACTGCCGCTTTTGGTCTGGCGCTGCGGATGCTCGGCTACGGCAAGCGTGTCGGCGTCGTCCAGTTCATCAAGGGCAAATGGCACACCGGGGAGAAGGATGCCTTCGCCGCCTTTGGCGACCGCGTCGTCTGGCACGCCATGGGCGAGGGGTTCACCTGGGAAACCCAGGATCTGAAGCGCGACATCGCCGCGGCCGAAGCCGCATGGGTCAAAGTGCTCGAACTGATGGCCGATCCATCGATCAGCCTGTTGGTGCTCGACGAACTGAACATCGCGCTGCGCTACGATTATCTCGATCTCGACAAAGTGGTTGCGGCGCTGAAGGCGCGGCGCGAGGGCCTGCATGTCGTCGTCACCGGCCGCAACGCCAAGCCGGCGCTGGTCGAGGCGGCCGACCTCGTCACCGAGATGGGTGTGACCAAGCACCATTTTTCAGCAGGCGTGAAGGCGCAGCAAGGCATCGAGTTCTGATAGCCTTAGCCCAGAGGGAGGGCTAAGGCCGGATCACGCGACCATGACGATTGCCGAGACCAAACCGAACAGTGCGATCAGCAGATAGTCGGCGACACGATAGAGTTTCAGCGCCTGCCGGATGTCGATGCTGTCGGCTTCGCGCCGGCCGCCTTCGCCCATGAAGACGTCGTCGACCAGCACGCCGCCATAGCTGCGCGGTCCAGCAAGCGCCAGGCCGAGCGCGCCGGCCATTGCCGCTTCCGGCCAGCCGGCATTGGGCGAGCGGTGTTTTCTCGCGTCGCGCCACACGGCATGCCAGGCGTTTTTCCCATCAGCACCCTTGATGATGAATGCGGCCAGCACGATCAGCAGCGCCGTCAGCCGCGATGCCGGCAGGTTGATCCAATCGTCGAAGCGCGCCGCCGCCCAGCCGAACGCTTCGTGGCGCGGGGTGCGGTGGCCGATCATAGAATCGGCGGTGTTGGCTGCCTTGTAGGCAGCGCCTCCGGCCAGCCCGCCGACGCCGGTCCAGAAGGCGGGAGCAACGATGCCGTCGGAAAAATTCTCGGCCAGGCTCTCGATCGCCGCGCGGCAGACACCGGCCCTGTCGAGCTTTTCTGGATCTCGGCCGACGATGCGCGAGACGGCGATGCGGCCCAGAGTGAGGCCACCGGTGTCGAGTGCGTCGGCCACGGCCTCGACATGCTCGTAGAGGCTCTTCTGCGACAGAAGCGATGTCGCCAGAAGGGCGGCAATGATCAATCCCATGGGAACGAACCAGAGCAGGATCTGCACGGCGAGCCCGATCGCCGCCGGCACCAGCACGATGACCAGCAGTGCCTGGACACCACGCGTGCGACGCAGCGCGTCGGGATCAGTGGCGCGGTTGAGCCTGCCGTCGAGAAAGGATATCAGCCTGCCGAACCACGTCACCGGATGGCCGATGGCGCGAAACAGCCAGTCCGGGTAACCCAGGACGAATTCAGCGGCCAATGACAGGAAAGCGATCAGGATTGACATGAAGCTTCTTGATGGGGCGGCGGTGGACCATGGCGGAAGTCTCGGCCGGGCGAGGGCGCTTTTCCCCAACGCGCCGCTGCCCTTCGTCGACCTCTCGACCGGTATCAATCCGCACTCCTACCCGCTTTTCGAATTCGCCGCCACCACCCTGTCGCGGCTGCCGGAGGCCGGGCGTGGCCACGAGTTGGTCGAGATCGCGGCAAGCGCCTATGGCGCCCCTTCGCCCGTCAACGTCGTGGCCGCACCCGGGACGCAGATCCTGTTGCCGCGCGTCGCATCGCTGATCGCGCCCGGCAAGGCGCTCGTGCTAGGTCCGACCTATGCCGAACATGCGCGGGCAGCGGCGATCGCCGGGCACGCGGTGACGGAGGTCGGCGATTTCGAAGTGTTGGCGAAAGCCGACCTTGCCGTCGTCGTCAATCCCAACAACCCGGATGGGCGCATCATCGCGCGCGTCAAGTTACTTGAGTTGGCCGCAGGGCTGCGCGCCAAGGGTGGGCTGCTGGTGGTAGACGAGGCGTTCATGGATGTCGGCCCGCGCGAGCATAGCCTCGCCGGCGATGTCGGCCAGGGCGGCATCGTGGTGCTGCGGTCGTTCGGCAAGTTCTTTGGCCTGGCCGGGCTGCGGCTCGGTTTTGCGCTTTCCGATGCGGCGACGGTCGGCCGGCTGGACACGCAATTCGGACCATGGGCCGTCGCCGGCCCGGCGCTGGAATACGGCATTCGCGCACTTGCCGATATCGACTGGCAGGACGCGATGCGGGCATCCCTTGCAGAGGCATCGGAACGACTCGATGCGCTGTTCGGCCGCTTCGGCGCTGCTGTCGCGGGCGGCACCACATTGTTCCGCTATCTCCGCTTGCCCGACGCCGCCGATCTGTTTTCCACACTTGGCGAGCGCGGGATCCTGCTGCGCCATTTCGCCGATCGTCCGGGTGTCTTGCGCGCCGGCCTGCCGGGGAGCGAGGTGGAATGGCAGCGGCTCGAATCCGCGCTTGCCGAATGGGCGTTCCGGCGCGAGGATCGATCGAAGGGTTCGAAACAATGATCCATGTCTGCTCGCTGGCAAAGGTCGAGGAAACGGTGGCAAGGACCGGCGCCGATCGCTTGCTGTCGTTGCTCGCCGCCGGAACCGATGTTGTGCGCCCGGCCTCGATCGCCCGGGAAAACCATCTGCATCTGGTCATGCACGATATTGCCGTGGCGCAGGACGGCATGACCATGCCGGGCGAGGAGCACGTCCGCAACCTGCTCGATTTCGCGCGCCGATGGGACCAGGCAAAGCCGATGGTCGTGCATTGCTATGCCGGCATCAGCCGCTCGACCGCATCTGCCTACATCATCGCGGCAGCATTGGCGCCGAAGCGCGACGAAGCCGAACTGGCGCAGACGCTGCGGGCTTTGTCGCCCTCGGCAACGCCCAACCCGCGGCTGATTGCGGTGGCCGATGTGTTGCTCGACCGCAATGGCCGCATGATCGAGGCGATCCAAGCGATCGGGCGCGGCGCCGACGCCTTTGAGGGAACGCCCTTCGCGCTGAGGATCGATATCTAGCCAACCTGCCTATCTACCGTTGTTGGATTATCGAGTGCCTTCATTCGCCCAATCTTCATGTCCGTGGCGTACCCGGACAATAAACACCTCGCCGTCGGCTTCGATCCGGTAGACGACAAGATGGGCCTTGAAGGGATGGACACGCATCGGTGGCGCCAATTCAAGCCGCTCCCGTGCTATTCGGGGACTGGCAGCGATCAGGTCAAGATCGCGAACAACTCGTCATGATACTGTCTGGCCTGCAAAGCCCCGAACAGGCGCACCTCTTGCTCGGCAATACCGACAATGTCCTCTTCCGCGGCTGAAGAAAGGCGAAATCCCATTACCCATTGCCGGGTGACTTTTCAGCGCGCTTAACCGCCTCCGTAAAAAGTGCGTCCCTGGATCGATTGCCGATGCCACTCTTCAATCCATCATCGACAAAGCGCTGCATGGCGGTAATCTTGTCATTGCGCTCCTGATCCCGACGGATCAAATCGCGCACATAGTCGCTCGCGTTGGCGTAGCGGCCGGTTTCGGTTTGCGCCTCAACCCAATCCTTCATCGAGTCGGGCAATGATACGTTCATTGTTGCCATATCAGCCTCCATATCCCGTCCAGCATGATCCGTTTTGGCAAAGTTTGTCAAAATCTCTTGTGGGAAGGCCCGATTGTCTGATCCGCCTCCTCCATCGCCTCGTTTGTTCAAGAGATCTGGGATAGCGATTACAGCGCTTGCCTTTCGACGCCGGCTACTGGTTGGAGGCTATCTCAGCCACTCGGCAAGCTTCGCCTTACGCACATCGCGCAGCAGGCTGATGAAACCGTCGGCCTGATGTTCTGATGTCAACCGGCCTTTCTCGGCCGTGGCGATGCTGGCGTCGCCGACCACGCCATTCGGGTTGAGATCGCTGGCGATCCAGGCAAAGGCATGGGTGCCGGTGTGGCGCAGCAGCGAAAATTCCTTTTCGGCCTTGGCGACACTGGAAACGAAGTTGTCGGCCTTGCCCATGTCGACGAGATCCGGCCGGAAATGCAGCATCAACGACGTCTCGACATCGCCGCCATGGATGCCGTGGCGGTCCTCGAGCTCGGTGTACATGCCGGCCGGGCGGCCAAAGCGCTGCCAGCTGGTCTTCACCGCCAGCATGTTTTCGCGCACGCGCAGTTCGCGCGTGACGATGCCCATGATCTCTTCATTGCCGCCATGCGAATTGACGACGATCAGCTTGCGCACGCCGGCCCGCGCGATCGACAGGCCAAGTTCGGTCCAGGCCTCGACCAGCGTCGTTGCCGGCAGGGTGAGGGTGCCCGGTGCGTGAAGATGTTCGTTCGACTTGCCCACCGCCTGAACCGGCAGGATGCGGATGTCGAGATCCTCTGGCAGGCGGGCAATCACCGTGTCGAGCATGCCGTTCATGATCGAAGTGTCGGTCGAGACCGGCAGATGCGGACCATGCTGCTCGATCGCCGCCAGCGGCAGCACGGCGATCGTTGCCTCCGGATCGATCGAGGCGTATTCGGTCGTGCGGTAGTCGCCCCACCACACACGTCTTTTTGCAACGGTCATGTCACGCCTCTTCGATAGTAGGTCAGACCTAGCGCGGTAAGCGCGGCCTGTCGATCACCCAGCCGCGATGGCCTCGACCTCGACCTTGAACTCCGGCCGGGCGAAGCCGGAGACGATCATCAGCGTCGAGGCCGGCGCCGGGCTGGAAAACAGCCGGTCGCGGACATCCATATACGGCCGCAGGTGCACGCGGTCGGTGACGTAGGCGTTAATGCGGACGATATCCTGCAGCCCCAGACCGGCCTCTCCGAGCACTGCCGCGATGTTGCGGAAGCAGAGTTCGGCCTGCGCGCCGGCATCTTCCGGTATCTGGTCGTCCACCGTGATTGCGACCTGACCCGAGCACAGCACCAGCCGCTTGCCGGCGGGCACCTCGACGCCGTGGCTGTAGCGGGCAAAGGGCGGCTTGATCGACTTCGGGGTAAGGAACTTGAACATGGCAATCTCCGGTTCGTCGGTAGCCTAAATCCGGATGCACCATGCCTTCAAGATGGCGGTGCATGTCGCTGGGGCGATTGTGGACAGGCGTTCAAAAAATAGGCACGATGCACCTGTTGCAGCACGACCCGTCCGGCTTTCGCAGATGGCTGTGGTGCAAGCGGGCGGTCCCGGCGCAAGACGCCGGTGGCATGTGTCTTGCTTCTTGAATCTCTGGTGTCGAGCCTGGCGCGTGGCGTGCCGGAGCAAACAAAGGGTGATGTTAATGTACGGAAAACAGAAGATCTCGGTGGCGGTGGTGGCCCTGCTTGCGGCCAGCACGCTCGGTGCCGCGGCGAATGAAAAAGTCACCTTCGGCACCAACTGGTTGGCCGAGCCGGAACATGGCGGATATTATCAGGCGGTGGCTGACGGCACCTACGCCGCTTGCGGCCTTGACGTCACCATCATGCAGGGCGGTCCGCAGGTCAGCGGCCGGCCGATGCTGCTTGCCGGCAAGATCGATTTCTACATGGGTGGCAATCTGCTGTCGGCCTTCGATGCCGTCCAGCAAGGCATTCCGATGCGCGTGGTGGCGGCGGATTTCCAGAAGGACCCGCAGGTCATCATGTCCCACCCCGGCGAGGGGCTCGACAAATGGGAAGATCTGAAGAATGCCGACCAGTACATATTGGGCGACGAGGGCGTGCAGACCTTCTTCCAGTGGATGGTCATCGAGCTCGGCTTCGACGCCGCCAAGCGCGCACCCTACACCTACAACACCGCTCCGTTCCTCGCCAACAAGAAGTCAATCCAGCAGGGCTACGTCACCTCCGAGCCGTTCGCGGTCAAGAAGGAAGGCGGCTTCGTACCGAACCAGTTCCTGCTTGCCGACTATGGCTGGGACACCTACTCGACGACGATCGAGGTGATGCAGGACACGATCGACAAGAAGCCGGAGGTGGTCCAGTGCTTCGTCGATGGCTCGGCCAAGGGCTGGTACAAATATCTCTACGGCGACAACAAGGCCGCCAACGACATGATCAAGAAAGACAATCCTGACATGAGCGACGAGCAGATCGCCTTCTCGATCGAGCAGATGAAAAAGTTCGGCCTTGCCGATTCAGGCGACACCGAAAAACTCGGCATCGGCGCCATGACCGACGCGCGCATCCAGAGCTTCTACGACAAGATGGTCAAGGCCAAGGTCACGCCAGCCGGCATCGACATCAAGAAGGCCTACACGCTGACCTTCGTCAACAAGGGCGTCGGGCTCGAGCTCAAGAAGTAGGCCGTTCCGGCATGATGCAGGAGAATGTGGCGCAAGCGCCGGCGAGCGCGTCGGATGTCGCTCCGACATTGCTGGCGCTGCGCGGCGTCGGCAAGGTCTTTTCCAACGGCGTGACGGCGCTCAGCGATGTCGACCTGACGATCCGGGAAGGCGATTTCCTCAGCCTGCTCGGACCGTCGGGTTGCGGCAAGTCGACGGCGCTGCGGCTAATCGCAGGCCTGTCGACGCCGACCTCCGGCGTGCTTGACTGGCGCGGCGGCGGCTCGCTTGACCGCTCGAACATCGGCTTCGTCTTCCAGGAGCCGACGCTGCTGCCCTGGGCCAGCGTCTTCGACAATGTCTGGCTGCCGCTCAGGCTGAAAGGCGTTTCCCGCGCCAAGGCGGCGCCGGCGGTGACGGAAATGTTGGCGCGGGTGCACCTGACCGGCTTCGAAGACGCGGTGCCGCGTGAACTGTCTGGCGGCATGAAGATGCGTGTCTCGATCGCGCGCGCCATGGTGACGAAACCGCGGGTGCTGTTGATGGACGAACCGTTCGCCGCGCTCGACGAGATCACCCGCTTCAAGCTCAACAACGATCTTCTGGAGTTGTGGCAGGACGAGCGCTTCACCGTCGTCTTCGTCACCCACAGCGTCTTCGAAAGCGTGTTCCTCTCCAACCGTGTCGTCGTCATGGCGGCGCGGCCGGGCAGGGTGTTCGACGAACTCCCAATCGAGGCAGCCTATCCGCGCGACGAGGCGTTTCGGACCTCGCCCGACTATGCGGCGTTGTGCCGGCAGGCCTCCGACGTGTTGGTCAAGGCCATCAATTCAACAGCAGGCGCGCATCATGACGGCCATTGACGAGGGCGTGCTTAAACTCGATCCCGAGGAAGCGCGCCGCGTGCGCCAGGAGCGGCTCGAACGGATTGGCCGCTGGGTGTTGCCACTGGCGATCATGATCCTGGCGATCTGGCTATGGGATCGCATCTGCGTGTGGAACGAGATCCCGCAATACATCCTGCCGCGCCCCGGCGTCGTGCTGTGGACGCTCTACAACGATGCCGGCCTGCTGTTTTCCGCCCTGCTGGTCACCTTGCGCATCACCTTCCTCAGCCTGCTCCTCGCTGTTGTCGGCGGGGTCGGACTGGCGGTGTTGTTCGCGCAATCGAAATGGGTCGAGATGTCGTTCTTCCCGTTCGCCATCGTGCTGCAGGTGACGCCGATCGTGGCGATCTTCCCGCTGATCAACATCTATGTCGACAACCAGACGACGAAGCTCCTGCTCTGCGCCTGGATCGTCGCCTTCTTTCCGATCCTCTCCAACACCACGCTCGGCCTCAATTCGGTCGACCGCAACCTGCGCGACATGTTCAAGCTCAATGGCGCGACGCGCTGGCAGCAGTTGCGCTATCTCAGATTGCCCGCGGCGATGCCGTATTTCCTGGGCGGGCTGAAGATCGCCGGCGGCCTGTCTCTGATCGGCGCCGTGGTGGCCGAATTCGTCGCCGGCGCTACCGGGCAGTCGTCGGGGCTTGCCTCACGCATCATCGAAGCCGGTTATCGGCTCAACGCGCCGCGGCTGTTCGCGGCGCTGTTCCTGATCTCGCTCACCGGCATCGTGATCTTCCTCGTTCTGTCGCTGATTTCGCATCTCATTCTAAGGCGCTGGCACGAAAGCGCGCTGAAGCAGGAGCGGTAGTTCCTTGGTACCGAACACAGGTTCCTACCGCCTCGCCAACGCACGGGTTCACGCGTCCCTGACGCCGGGATTCACCACTGCTTTCGACAGCGATGGCTTTGCGCTTGCGGACATCGCTGTCGCCGACGGCAGGATTTCCAGCATCAACGCGCATGGCCGTACAGCAGTGCCAGTGGACGCCATAGACCTTGGCGGCCGCATCATCTTGCCGTGCTTCGTCGACTGCCATACGCATATCGACAAGGGCCATATCTGGCCGAGAAAGCCCAATCCCGACGGCACCTTCATGGGCGCGCTGAACGCCACCGGCGCCGACCGTGCCGCGCGCTGGAACGCCGAGGACGTGGCGCGGCGCATGGATTTCTCGCTGCGCTCGGCCTACGCGCATGGCACCAGGGCACTGCGCACCCATCTCGACAGCGTCGCCCCGCAAGAGGAAATCTCCTGGCCGGTGTTCGAAACGATGCGCGAGACATGGCGCGGCCGCATCGAACTGCAGGGCGCGTGCCTGATCGGCATCGAGGGCGTGCGCGACAAAAAATGGTTCGACAGGCTGGCAAAAAGGGTCGCCGCGGCCAAGGGTGTTCTCGGTGTCGTCACCTATATGGTGCCGGATCTGGAAGAGCTGCTAGACCATGTCTTCGCGCAAGCGATCAAGCATGGCCTCGATCTCGATTTCCATGCCGACGAGACCGACGACATCGCCGCGATCTCGCTGAAGAAGATCGCCGAGGCGGCACTGTGGAACGGCTTCGAGGGCAACATCCTCGTCGGCCATTGCTGCTCGCTGGCGCGCCAGCCCGATCTCGACGTGCTCGACACGCTGGACAAGGTGGCGAAGGCCGGGCTCGCGGTCGTGTCGCTGCCGATGTGCAATCTCTATTTGCAGGACCGGCGCGGCGACCACACCACGCCGCGCTGGCGCGGCGTGACGCTGCTGCACGAGATGAAGACGCGTGGCATTCCAGTTGCCGTTGCTTCCGACAACACGCGTGACCCGTTCTATGCCTATGGCGATCTCGACATGCTTGAGGTCTATCGCATGGCGACGCGCATCCTGCATTTCGATCATCCGGTCGCCGACTGGCCGCAAGCGGTCACCGCGACACCGGCCAAGGTGATGCGGCTCGACGGTTTCGGCACGCTTGCCACCGGCGGTGATGCCGACTTCATCGTGTTCAAAGGCAGGAGCTGGACGGAATTGCTGTCGCGGCCCGAATCGGATCGCATCGTCGTGCGCGGCGGGCGCGCGATCGACCGGCAATTGCCCGACTATGCCGAACTCGATGAACTAATGGTGGAATGATGGACGTTTCGGCGCTCAAACGCGATCTCGACGGGCTGAAGCTCGACGACAATCCGGCCATCGTCCAGCAGAAGAGCCGCGACTTCTACTGGTACAGCCCGGTGCTGAAGCAGCAGCTCGACCATGTCACCGGCGACCTGATCGTGACGCCGAAGAACGAGGCCGAGCTGATCCGAGTGCTTGCGGCCTGCCACAGGCATGGCGTGCCGGTGACACCGCGCGGCAGCGGCACCGGCAATTATGGGCAGGCGATGCCGCTCTCCGGTGGCGTGGTGCTCAACCTTGCCGAGATGAACCAAATCAAGTCGATCGCGCCGGGACGCGTGGTGACCGGGCCAGGTGCGGTCCTGGCGGACATCGACAAGGCAACGCGGGCGCATTCCGGCCAGGAACTCCGGCTGTCGCCCTCCACCTACAACACCGCCTCGATCGGCGGTTTCATCGCCGGCGGTTCGGGCGGCGTCGGTTCGATCAATTTCGGTGGCCTGCGCGATTTCGGCAATGTGCTTCGCCTGCGCGTGGTGACCATGGAGGCCGAGCCGAAGGCGCTCGAACTCACCGGCGAGGATCTGCACAAGGTGACCCACGCCTATGGCACCAACGGCATCATCACCGAAGTCGAGATGCCGCTGACATCAGCCTATGACTGGATCGATGTCATCGTCGGTTTCGACAGCTTCATGGCGGCGGCCCGCTATGGCAATGCGCTGGCTTGCCAGGACGGCATCCTGACCAAGCTGATCACGCCGATAGCGGCGCCCGTGCCGCAGCTCTATTTCAAGCGGCACCAGAAGTTCCTCGGGGAAGGGCAGAGCATCTGTGTCGTCATGGTGGCGCAGCATGGGCTCGATGCCTTCCTGGCCTTCACTCGCCGTGCCGGCGGAGAGGTTATTTTCAATGCCGCCACAGTGACGCCGGAGGACAAGAAGGGCCTGCCGCCCGCCTATGAGCTGGCCTGGAACCACACCACGCTCAGGGCGCTGCGCGTCGATCCCTCGATCACCTACCTGCAATCGCTCTATCCCTTCCCCAACCAGTTGGCGCTGGTCGAGAAGATGGACGCGATGTTTCCTGGCGAGGTTTTTTCGCATCTGGAATTCGTGCGGCTGGACGGCAACATCACCTGCTTCGGCCTGCCGCTGGTCAAGTTCACCACCGAAGCGCGGCTCGACGAAATCGTGCGCCTGCACGAGGAGAATGGCTGCCCGATCTTCAACCCGCACCGCTACACGCTGGAAGAGGGCGGCATGAAGCAGACGGACGCGGTGCAGCTTGCCTTCAAGCGCGAGACCGATCCGCAAGGCCTGCTCAACCCCGGCAAGATGATCGCCTGGGAGAACCCGGACTATGACTACCGTTCGGGCCGGACATTCCTGTTCAAGGGGCTGCAAAAGGCCGGCTGATGAACATCCTCGTCCTCCACGCCCATCCGGTCGAGACCAGCTTCAATGCCGGCCTGCACCGGATGATCGTCGAGCGGCTGACGGCGGCGGGCCACAAGGTCGACGACTGCGATCTCTACGCCGAGGATTTCGATCCGCGGCTGACGCGCCAGGAGCGGCTGGACTACCACAATGAGCGCGGCCCGGCCGACCCTGTGGCGCCCTATGTCGAGCGCCTGCTGCGCGCCGAAGCGCTGGTGCTTTCCTATCCGGTCTGGAACTATGGCTTTCCGGCGGTCCTGAAAGGTTTCTTCGATCGCGTCTTCCTGCCTGGCGTGTCGTTCAAGCTGGTCAACGGCAAGGTGCAGCCGTCGCTGCACAACATCATCAAGGTCGCGGCGGTGACCACCTATGGCGGCAGCCGGTTCCGCGCCATGCTGATGGGCGACCCGCCGCGCAAGCTTGTCAAGCGCATGCTGCGCGCCACCGTAAAGCCCGGTGCGCCGGTGAGCTATCTCGCGCATTATGCGATGAACCTGTCGACCATTGAGACGCGCAAGGCCTTCATGGCCAAGGTCGCGGCCGGCATGGACGCCTTCTGATGCGGGCACTGGTGGTCTACTGCCATCCGGTGCCGGAGAGCTTTTGCGCGGCGATCCGTGACACTGCCGTCGAGGTGCTGAAGGCGCGAGGCTGGGAGGTGCGGCTGCTCGACCTCTATGCGGAAAAATTCGACCCGGTGATGGGCTGCGACGAACGGCGTTCCTACAATGAACAGGCGCCGCAGGATCCGGCGCTGAAGCCGCATATCGAGCTGCTCAACTGGGCCGAAGCGATCCTGTTCGTCTATCCGACCTGGTGGTACGGGCTGCCGGCGATGCTGAAGGGGTGGCTCGACCGGGTGTGGGCGACGGACGTCGCCTTCAAGCTGCCGGCGGGCAAGGGGCGGATCAAGTCGCTGATGACGCATGTGACCAAGGTCGGTGTCATCACAACCTGCGGTGCGCCGACCTGGTGGAGCGTCGTCGTCGGCCAGCCCGGACGCAAGACCCTGCTGCGCGGCATGCGAGCGCTGTGCGCGACGCGCTGCCGGACCTTCTTCCTGGCGCACTACCTCATGGATGCCTCGACGCCACAAACGCGGGCTTCGTTTCTGGCGAAGGTACGGGCGAAGCTGGAGCGGTTTTGAGGGGTTAGCGTCCTTCTCTCCGTTTACGGGGAGAAGGATAAGCGCTTACATCCTCGTCCGCTCCGACTTCGGGTCATACATCGGCTTCAGCGAGGCTTCCGCAGCAAAACGCTCGCCGGCGATCTCGATCTCGTAAGACGAGGCCAGCACATCCGCCTCGCTCTCGCCCTGGCACGGCACATAGCCCAGCCCAATGGCGCCGCCAAGATGATGGCCGTAATTGCCCGAGGTGATCGGACCGACGATCTTGCCGTCGCGCAGTATCGCCTCGTTGTGGAAGAGCAGGGGTTGCGGCTCCTTCAACCGGAACTGCACCAGCCGGCGTGACAGGCCGGCCTCCTTCTTCCGCAGCACCGCATCGCGACCGATGAAGTCGCTCTTGGCCGTCTTCACGGCAAAGCCGAGGCCTGCTTCCAGCACATTGTCCTCATCAGTGATGTCGTGGCCGAAATGCCGGAAGGCCTTTTCGATGCGGCAGGAATCCAGCGTGTGCAGGCCGCACAGCTTCAGGCCGACATCGGCGCCGGCCTCGTCGATCGCCTCGAAGACATGGGCTGCCTGGTCGGTCGAGACATAGAGCTCCCAGCCGAGTTCACCGACATAGGTGACGCGATGGGCGCGGGCCAGGCCCATGCCGATCTCGATCTCCTGAAACGTCCCGAACGGGTTGGCTTCGTTGGAGAAATCGTTCGGGCTGACCTTCTGGATCAGCTTTCGCGAGTCCGGCCCCATCAGGCAGAGCACGGCTTCGGTCGCCGTTACGTCGGTGACGACCACGAACTCGTCGGTCAGGTGCTTGCGCAGCCAGGCGAGGTCGCGCTGCAGCGTCGCGCCGGGGACGACGAGGAAGTAGGCTGTCTCGGACAGCCGCGAGACGGTGAGGTCGCTCTCGATGCCGCCGCGCTGGTTTAGCATCTGCGTGTAAACGATCTTGCCCGGCGCCACATCCATGTCGTTGGCGCAGAGCTTTTGCAGGAAAGCACAGGCGTCACGGCCCTCGACCCGGATCTTGCCGAACGAGGTCATGTCGAAAAGACCGACCTTGTTCCTGACCGCCAGATGTTCCTCGCGCTGGTTGTCGAACCAGTTCTGCCGTTTCCAGGAATAGCGGTATTCGCGTTCCTGACCGTCACGGGCAAACCAGTTGGCACGCTCCCATCCGGCGACCTCGCCGAAGACGGCGCCACGCGCCTTGAGATGCTCATGCAGGGGTGAGCGACGGACATTGCGCGATGTCGCCATCTGCCGATAGGGGAAATGGTCGGCGTAGAGCAGGCCGAGCGTTTCGGAGACGCGCTCCTTCAAATAGCGGCGGTTCTTCTGGAACGGCTGGGCGCGGCGAATGTCGACTTCCCACAGATCAAAGGGTGCTTCGCCGTCATTGATCCACTGCGCCAGCGCCATGCCGGCGCCGCCGGAGGAGACGATGCCGATCGAGTTGTAGCCGGTCGCCATCCAGTAGCCGGACAGTTCCGGCGCCTCGCCAAGATAGTAGCGGTCGTCGGGGGTGAAGCTTTCGGGACCGTTGAAGAAGGTGTGGATGCCGGCGGTCGCCAGCATCGGCATGCGGTTGACGCCCATTTCGAGGATCGGCTCGAAATGGTCCATGTCCTCGGGCAACTGGTCGAAGCAGAAATCCTCGCGGATGCCGTCCATGCCCCAGGGCTTGGCCACCGGCTCGAAGGCGCCGAGCATCATCTTGCCGGCGTCTTCCTTGTAGTAGGCGCATTCGTCCGGCACGCGCAGCACCGGCAGGCGAGAGAGGCCGGGGATCGGCTCGGTGACGAGGTAAAAGTGCTCGCAGGCATGCAGCGGGATAGTGACGCCATTCTGGGCGCCAAGCTCACGCGCCCACATACCTGCACAGTTGACGACAATGTCGGCTTCGATCGTGCCTTGATCCTCGCCTTGCGCCCACGACACGCCGGTGACGCGACCGGCCTTGGTTTGGACCTTGGTGACCTTGACATTCTCGACGATGGTGGCGCCGCGCTGGCGCGCGCCCTTGGCCAGCGCCATCGCAATGTTGGCGGGGTCGCACTGGCCGTCGAGCGGCAGATGCACGGCGCCAACGACGTCGGAGACATTGAGATGCGGGTACATCTCCTTGACTTCATTGGGCGAAATTTCGCGCACGTCGACGTCGAAGGCACGGGCAAGCGAGGCCTGCCGGTAGATTTCGTGCTTGCGCTCCTCGGTCAGCGCGACGGTGATCGAGCCGACCTGCCGCATTCCGGTGCCGACCTCGGTTTCGGCTTCCAGCTTGACGTATAGGTCGGCCGAATATTTCGCCAGCCGGGTCATGTTCTGCGAGCCGCGCAACTGGCCGATCAGGCCGGCAGCGTGCCAGGTCGTGCCCGACGTCAGCTGCTTGCGCTCCAGGAGCACGATGTCGGTCCAGCCGAGCTTGGCCAGATGATAGGCGACCGAACAGCCGGAGACGCCGCCGCCTATGATGACCGCTCTTGCCTTGGTGGGGATGGCCTTGGCGGTCATGCGGCCTCGCGGCGATAGCTGGAAGCAAAACGGCGCAGCCGAAGTGCTGCTTCCTGCAGCACGGGCTCCGGCTGGCAAAGGCTGATGCGAATGTGGCCGGCGGCGGCCTCGCCGAAGCTGGAGCCGGGCATCACGCCGACCTTTTCCCTCTCGAGCAAGGCCCAGGCGAATTTCTCGTCGTCGGGTTCGACGGCCGATATGTCGAGCATGACGTACATACCGCCTTCAGAACCGCGCACGGTGACATCGTTCATGCCACGCACGGCGTCGAGCAAGACTGTGCGCCGCGCAGCGTAGCGTTCGGCGATTTCCTTGACGCCATAGCGGTTCTCGAGCGCTTCGGAGCAGGCAATCGAGATGAAGGCCGGCAAGCCATAGGTCGTCACCAGATTGAGATTGACCAGCAGCGAGATCATCTCTTGCGGACCCGTCAGCCAGCCCATGCGCCAGCCGGTCATGCCGTGGCTCTTCGACATGGAATTGATGACCAGAGTGCGCTCGGCCATGCCAGGCAACGAACGCGGCGAGACGTGCTCACCGCCCCCCAGCGTCCAGTAGACCTCGTCGGATAACAGCCAGAGATCATGCTCCCTGCAGACCTCGGCCAGCTGTTCCAGCCGCTCGCGCGAATAGACCGCACCGGTCGGGTTGTTCGGCGTGTTGATCAGGATTGCGCGGGTGTTCGGCCGAAGTGCTGCGCGGATCATGTCGGCATGAGGCTGGAAGCCGTCCTCGGCCGGTGTCTCGACCACGGTGAAGCTGGCGCCGGCGGCGCTGAACGTGTTGGGATAGGTGGCGTAGTAGGGCGCCACCACGATGGCATGATCGCCCTGGTCGAGAACGGCCTGCACGGCCGCGTAGAGTGCGGCCTGGCCGCCCGGCGTGGCGATGACCTGGTCCGGTGTCGTCTCGACGCCGGTGCAGGCGCTCGAGGCCGCCGCCATTGCCTTGCGCAGGCGTGGCAGGCCGGGAAGCGGGGTGTAGTGGTGATTGCTGCCGCGAACCGCTGCCACACAGGCTTCGATCGTTTCCGAAGGCGTATCGAAATCATGGTCGCCGACCGACAACATAATGATGTCTTCGCCGGCCTCCTTGCGGGTCCAGGCGGCGAAATGGACTTCCCAGCCATCCTTGCCCGAAGGCACGATGCCGGAGATGCGCGATGATGGTCTAGGCATGTATATCTCCCGAAATTTCGTAGCCGGCCTGTTCGAGCCGGTCGCGCAGCGCGGCGATATGTGGCGGTCCGACTTCGCAGCAGCCGCCGACAATGCTCGCGCCGGCCTCCACCCAGCCGATGGCCTGGTCGGCATAGGCATCCGGACCGAGGTCGTGGCGGGCATGCAGCACATCGACGGTGCCGCCGTGCTTGAGCGCTTCGGTGGAGGTGAAGCCATTGGCATAGGCGCCGACCGGGCCGCCGAGTTCGATCAGTTCAGGCAAAGCCGCGGCGATCGCTTCCGGCCGGCAGCAGTTAAGCAGCCGCGCGGCGACAGTCAGGCCGTCGAGCGCGCTTGCCGCAGCGGCTATTGTCTCGCCACTGCGCAGGCGTGGCTTGCCGTGATCGGCCAGTGTCCACGATACCCATATGGGTTTGCCGCTTTCCGACGCGGCGGTGACGGCCGCACCCGCCTCCTCGGTAGACGCCATGGTCTCGCAGAGGAACAGGTCGACGCCATCCGCCTGCTCGGCAACGATGCGGCGATAGATATCGAGCGTATCCTGATATGAAATGGTCAGCGCGGGCGCGTAGCTGCCGAAAAGCGGTGACAGGCAGCCGGCGATGGTTGCCTCGCCGGCCTGGTCGCAGGCCTGCCTTGCAAGCTCGATGCCGCGCTTCTGCAGTGGCTTGAAGAGCTCTTCCGCGCCCTCGCGCGCCAGGCGTTCGGGTGTCGCCGAATAGGTGTTTATGGTGATGACGCGGGCGCCGGCACGGATAAATTCCGCGTGCAGGTCGCGCACGAGATCCGGCTCGTCGATCAGTACTCTGGCCGACCATAGTGGCGTCGGCTCGGATTTGCTGCGGCGGACCAATTCCTGGCCCATGCCGCCATCCGTGAGGATGATCTTCTTCATGCGCGCAGCCTCTCGTTCTTCGGATCCCACAAAGGCTCGTCCTTCTGCACGACCGCCTGAAATCGGTCGCCGAAGATTTCGACCTCGATCCTTGTTCCCGGCTCCGCCAGATCGGCGCGCAGCATGCCGAGCGCGATCGACTTGTCGATCCTATGACCCCAGCCGCCCGATGTCGTTTCGCCGACGATCTTGCCTTCGTGCCAGAGTGTGGAAACAGAAGGGGCGTCGCAGTCACCGGGGTTCTCGACGACCAGCGTGACGAAACGCTTCTTCACGCCTTGCTGCTTCTCGTTCAGCAGTGCCGCCTTGCCGCGGAAATCCGGCTTGTCCCATTTGACGAAGCGCTCCAATCCGCCTTGGAGGATCGAATAGTCGGTCGTCAGGTCACCCTTCCAGGTGCGGTAGCCTTTTTCGAGCCGGAGCGAATCCAGCGCGTACATGCCGAATGGTCTCAGGCCATGCTGCTCTCCGACCGCGCAGATGGCATCAAAGATGGCCGCGGTGTCGTCGACCCTGGTGTGGATTTCCCAGCCGAGTTCGCCGGCGAAGGAGACGCGCACCAGCTTCGCCCAGCGGCCGGCGATCTTCGTCTCTTGGTGTGTCAGCCACGGCAAAGCAAGGTCGGCGCTGCAGACAGCGGCGAGGATTTTTCGCGAGTTCGGGCCGGCCAGGATCTGGGTGGAAAATTCCTCGGTGCGGTCGATCAGCCTGAACGGCGCACCTTTGGGCATGCGGGATTTCAGCCACTCGAAATCATGCCATTGCGCGACCGCCGCGGTGATCAGCGTCATCAGGTTCTCATCATGGCGCACGACCGACATTTCGGTGACGATGCGGCCCTCGTCGTCCGCGAAATAGACGAGGCCGATGCGGCCGGGCTTCGGCACCAGCCCGGTGACCTGCAGGCTCAACCATTCGGCAGCACCCGGGCCGTCGAGGTTGAAGCGCGAGAAGCCCGGCAGGTCAAGGATGCCGGCCGCGTCGCGGACGGCCAGGCATTCCTCGCGGACGCGATTGTGCCACGGTCCTTCGCGACGGAAGGTCAGCGTCGCTTCCTCGGAAATGTCGTCGCCATCCTTGGCATACCAGGTGGCGCGTTCCCAGCCATTATAGGCATCGAAGCGGGCGCCGAGGGCCTTGATGCGATCATGGATCGGCGACAGCTTGCGATCACGGCCCTCCGGCCAGGCATGGCGCGGGAACTGGATGGCGTATTCGTTGCCGTAAATCTCCATGCCCTTGGCGACGCAATAGTCCGGCGCGGCAGCAAAGGAGGTGAAACGGCGTGGATCGCACGACCACATGTCCCATTCGGTCTGGCCCTGTGTCACCCATTCGGCCAGCACCTTGCCGGCGCCGCCGCCCTGGGCGATGCCGAAGGTGAAGACGCACGCCTCGAAGGCGTTGGGAACGCCGGGCATCGGCCCGATCAGCGGATTGCCGTCCGGCGTATAGGGGATCGGACCGTTGATGACCTTGGACAGGCCGGCGGTGCCCAGGATCGGCACGCGGGCGACGGCATCGGCCAGATAATGTTCGAGCCGGTCGAGGTCGTCGGGGAACAACTGGAAGGAAAAGTCCTCCGGCATCGGATCATTGTGGGTCGCCCAATGCGCGCGGCAGTTGCGCTCATAGGGGCCGAGATTCATGCCGTTCTTTTCCTGGCGCAGATAGTAGGAGGTGTCGACGTCGCGCAGCAGCGGCAGTTTCTTGCCCTGCTCCTTCGACCAGGCCGCCAGTTCGGGGATTTCCTCGAACAATATGTACTGATGGCTCATCACCATCATCGGCACCTCGCGGCCGAACATCTTGCCGACTTCGGCGGCGCGGTAGCCGGCGGCATTGACGACGATCTCGCAGCGGATTTCGCCTTGCGCTGTCTCGACCACCCATTCATCGTTCTCGCGGCGCACGCCGGTGACCGGACAGAAGCGGATGATCCTGGCGCCCATGTCGCGCGCGCCCTTGGCCAGCGCCTGGGTCAACTGCGCCGGATCGATGTCCCCGTCGCTCGGATCGTAGAGCGCGCCTTTCAGATCATGCGTCTCGATGAAGGGGTAGCGGCGTTTGATCTCGTCGACGCCAACGACGTCGATGTCCATGCCCTGATAGCGGCCCATGCCCTTTGCGCGCTGGAACTCCTGCATGCGCTCGACCGAGTGGGCGAGGCGCACCGAACCGGTGACGTGGTAGTTCATGGGATAGTCGACCGCTTCGGCCAGCCCGCGATAGAGCTCGGTCGAATAGCGCTGCATGTTCATTAGCGACCAGGACGAGGAGAAGGTCGGCACATTGCCGGCGGCATGCCAGGTCGAGCCGGAGGTCAGCTCGTTCTTTTCGAGCAGCACGCAGTCGGTCCAGCCCGCTTTGGCGAGATGATAGAGCGCGGACGTGCCGACGGCACCCCCTCCGATGATCACCACGCGTGCCGTGCTCGGCAAACCGGCCATGTTCTTCTCCCTGACAAAACCCAAAGCGCGTTGCGCTTTCCATTTTTTGTTTTTGATGCCTGTCGTTGTCCCAAGCCGCTGCACGCTTTGGGCGACATGCATTCAATAGACTGGTGGCGCAACCACCCAGATGACAACTGCCGGCTCGGTACCCGGATTGCGCCAGCGGTAGGGCTTGCCTTCGAAGCGAAAGGAGTCGCCTTCGCCGAGCCGATGCCAGACGCCCGATATCTCGATGTCGAACAGTCCCGACGCGACGTATCCGGCCTCCTCAGTCGGCCGGCGCGCCTCGGTCTTCAGCTCCGCGCCCGGCGCGAAGACCGAACGCACCATCTCGAAGCTACCGCCGAGATCGGGCGACAGAAGCTCCTCCACCAGGCCGGATTCGCTTGTGCCAAGCGTGCGGCGCCTGCCGGCACGCACAACAACGCCACGCTCGCTTTCGACCGGCACGTCATGGCTGAAGAACAGGCTGATCGGCACGCCGAACAGTTCAGCGAAGGCTCTGAGGTCGCTGAGCGATGGCGTCGACAGACCACGCTCGACCTGGCTGACCCAGCCGACGGAACGGCCAAGCTTCAGGCCGATCTCGGCAAGCGTAAGCCCGCGCGCCTTGCGCAGCGCCCTGATATCGCCGGCCAGCACGCGTTCGTCAGGTCCCTGCAATGTTCGTGCGATAGGTGAAGGCAAAACGCTCACTTCATGAAAATTTGCATCCGAATTTCATGAGAAATGAAGCTCATGAAAAAATCAAGTGGATTTTCACAGATGCTCAAGATTTGCTTGCAGGATTTTGGCGGTTCATGCAAAGGCTCGGGCACGAACGGCGAGTGGGGACGTCTGGTCGAGACGAGGGTTAAAGGACGGCCCATGCTTGAAAAGAACACCCGAATTGCGGACGAGGCCGAGATTGTCGACGAGGCGATCCTGTCGCGCCGCTCGGTGCGCGCATTCCTGCCCGACATGATCGACGACGACACCATCCGCGCCATTCTGTCGGTTGCGGCGCGCGCTCCATCCGGCACCAACATGCAGCCGTGGAAGGTCTACGTCACCAAGGGCGAGACCAAGCAGCAGATCACCGACGCCATCCTCAACTCGGGCATCCGCGCCGAAAAGGCCGATTGGGACGAGTACCGCTACTATCCGACCCAGTTCTTCGAGCCCTATCTGACACGACGACGCGCCAACGGCTTCGGGCTCTATGGCGCGCTCGGCATCGGCCGCCGCGAGGTCGACAAGATGCGCGCCCAGCACGACCGCAACTTCGTCTTCTTCGACGCGCCGGTCGGCATGATCTTCACAATCGACCGCCGGCTCAACCAGGGTTCATGGATCGACTACGGCATGTTCTTGCAAAACATCATGGTCGCGGCGCGGGGCAGGGGTTTGCACACCTGCCCACAAGCGGCGTTCGCCCCCTATCACCGGCAGATCAGGCCGGTGCTCAATATTCCCGACGAGGAGATCGTCGTCTGCGGCATGGCGCTTGGCCATGAGGACATTTCCAAACCCGAAAACACCTTCCGCACTGACCGCGTACCGCTGGAAGAGTGGGTGACGTTCAGCGAGTAAGCCGGCCGCCTTGGCCAGAACCGGCCAACTGGGCGTCCAGCACTATTCCGTGTTCATCTGTGCGCCGTGACCGCTGACATGGGCGCCGTCCTGCGGCGTCAGCTTGAGATAGGCGAGCAGCGCGCACAGCGTGATGACGCCCTCGATCACGAACAGGATCCGAAAATCGTTGGCGATCGCCGGACCTCCGCCGGCGAGAAACGACAGTGCCGCGGCGGCGAGGCCGACGCTGATCGCCACCGCGAGCTGCCACAGGATGTAATAGAGCGCGCTGAAGCGGGCGAGTTGCTCGGGGGCGATGTCGGAATAGGCGAGGTTGCCGGTCGACGCCCATTGCGCGGAGCGGAAGACTCCGAAGACGAAGATGTAGGCAAGCACGATCCAGACCGGTGTGGTTGCCTGCATCAAGGCAAAGCCGGCGACCATGGCGGCGACGATCGGCGTGTTGCAGACCAGCACGCGGCGGAAGCCGAAACGGTTGAGGACACGCGGCATGAAGAAGCGCATCGCCACCGAACCGACCGCGGCAACGAAAGTCAGAGATCCCGCCTGCACCGCGCTCATGCCGAAGCCGAGCTGGAACATCAGAGGCAGCAGGAAGACGACCGAGCTGAGGCCGATCGTGTCCAGGCCGCCGCCGGTCAGGAAGGAGATGCGGAAGGTGCGGATGCGCAGGAGCTTGAGATCGAGCAGCGGATTGCGCACGCGCAGGCAGTAGAACGAGGCAATGGTCAGGATGACGAGCGCCAGCGCCAGTTCACCGGCGATGACGCTCCCGGCAGCGTCCTTGGCGGCAAGTGAATCCATGCCGAAGACCAGCAGCACCATGCCGCTGCCGACCAGCAGAAAGCCCGGAAAATCGAACGGCGTGCGCACCGGCTTGGTCACTGTCGGAAACAGCGAGGCGGCAAGGAAAGCCGCCGCCAGCGCGAACGGCACGTTGATGAAGAAGATCCAGCGCCAGGAAATGTAGGTGGTCAGCGCGCCGCCGACGAGCGGGCCGACCAGCGGCCCGGACTGGCCGGCCAGCGAGATGTACATGTTGATCTTCAGCGTGCGGCTGCGCGGAAAGGTCTGCAGGATGACGACCTGGCCGAGCGTTCCCATCAAAGCGCCGCCGAACCCTTGCAGCGCGCGGGCGCCGACCAGCATCCAGATATTGTCGGACAGCCCGCACAGGGCCGACGCGGTGGCGAACACCAGCAAGGCAAAGCAATAGACATTGCGAAGGCCGAAGCGATCGGCGGCCCAGCCGCCAAGCGGCATCGAGATGATCAGGCTGGCGACATAGACGGTGATCAGCAGGCCGAGCTGGCTGGGCGGGCGGCCGAGGCTTTCGCCGATACCGGGCAGCGCCGTCACCACGACATTCTGGTCGAGGCTGGTCATGAAGACGCCGCAGGCAACCGTCAGTGGCAGCAGGAGCAAGGCTCTGGCCGACACATCGGCGCGATCGGTGGCGCCGGCGGATATTTCTGCGGTCATGGGGATGTTCGAACCAAACGAATGTGCCGAGTCTGAGACGGGATTTTCATATCCCTTGGGCCGGTCTGGCGGCCACGTTTCCCATCATGGCGGCCCGCGGCGCGATTCTCTAGCGGCAGAACCGGCTGGCCTTGATGCCAGAAGCAGAGGCGACGCGGCCATCCGGCCGCGCTGCCTATTGCACCTCGTAGCCGACTTCCTCGCTGGCATGGCAGAGCGCCTTCCAGAACGAGCGTGCGAACGACCGGAAGACATAGATGTCGAACTGGTCGGAGCCGGTGCGCTGGATCTGGGCGAAGACGTCGTGATGGGCGGTCGAGCGGCCGGCGCCGACCGGAAAGGCCGGCAGCGCGAAGTCGATGGCGAAGAATTTCGCCAGCACCCATTCGGCCTTCGGCCCGGCGATGCGAATGGCGGTGCGACCATGCGAAAGGTCGGTCACCGTGCCGATGGCCGGGGTAACCGCCTTGGCAAAGGCGCCGGCCAGGCCTTCGGCTTCATCGGCAACGGTGAATTTTCCCGGTGCGAAGCCGAAAACCGACTTCATGCCGTCGCTCAGGCCGCCGCCGGCGCCATCGGGCAACGCAAGCCCGGTGACGGTACGGATGGCGGCAATCAGCTTCTTCTCCTCACCCGGCCAGGCTGCCAGTTGCACGATCGAGCCGGGCCCGGTCTCGGTCAGGATGATCTCGACGCCGTGTTCGAAATTGCCATGCGAGCCAATGTGAAACTCCGGCTCGAGCGGTGATTGTCGCTCAACCATGCATGCGGCTCCCGTCCGGATCGAAGAAATGGTTGGAGACGATCTCGACCGGTCCGAACCGGTTGCGTAACGGATCGGAGACATTGGCGCGCGTACCGTGCCTTGCCTTGCCGCCCTTGACCAGCGCCAGCGCAATGTGCTTGCCGAGCGCCGGCGAATAGCAGCAGGCGGTGATGTGGCCGATCGAGCCGTGTGGATTGGCCTCATCGAGTTGCTCTACGATGTGCGCGCCGCCATTGAGTGGCCGGTTGTCGAGAGCGATCAGGCCGACGAGTTCCAGACGGTCAGACGCGATCAGGCCCTCGCGGTCCATCATCGCCGAGCCGATGAACGGCTTTTTCTTCGACAGCATCCAGTCGAGATGCAGGTCGCGCGCGGTGGTGCGGCCGTCGATCTCGGCGCCGGTGACATGGCCCTTTTCGATGCGCATCGTGCCCAGCGCCTCGAGCCCGTAGGTGATCAGCCCGAACGGCTTGCCGGCCTCGATCAGCGCCTCCCAGACATGGGTGCCATGGCCGGCACCGGAATAGACCTCGAAGGCCATTTCCCCGGAGAATGAGAGCCGGCAGATCATCACCGGGACACCCGATATCTCGCCGCGCACAATGCCCATGAAGGGCAAGGTGGCGTTGTCGACCGATGTGCCGGTGACGCAAGCAGCCAGGATTTGCCTGGCCTTCGGTCCGCCGATCGCGGCGCCCGCCCATTCGTCGGTCACCGAGGTGACGTGCACCTTGAGCTCCGGCCAGATCACGTCGAGGAAATACTCCAGATGCTGCATCACCTTGCCGGCGTTGGCCGTGGTGGTGGTCATCAGGAAATCCTGCTCGCCCAGCCGCCAGGTGGTGCCGTCGTCGAAGGCGAGGCCGTCCTCGCGCAGCATCAGCCCGTAGCGGGCCTTGCCGACCGCCAGTGTCGAAAACATGTTGGTGTAGACGCGGTCGAGGAATGCGGCGGCGTCGGGCCCTTGCACGGCGATCTTGCCCAGTGTCGACACATCGACGATGCCGGCGCTGTCACGCGTCGCCTTGGCTTCGCGCACATAGGCCTGCTCGACCGTCTCCCCGGCATGGCCGTAGATCATCGGACGGTACCAGAGACCGGCGGAATACATCGTCGCGCCATTGGCGAGATGCCAGTCATGCATCGGCGTCAGCCGCTCGGGTTTCAGGTCGCCGAAGCGTTCCGCCGCCAGCGAGCCGATCGATACGGGCGCAAAGGGCGGGCGGAAGCGCGTCGTGCCGACCTCGGGGATCGGCTTGCCCAGCGCCTCGGCCATGATGGCAAGGCCTGGAACATTGGAGCTCTTGCCTTGGTCGGTCGCCATGCCGAGCGTGGTGTAGCGCTTCAGGTGCTCGACCGAGACAAAGCCTTCGCGATGCGCCAGCCGCACATCCTCCGCAGTCACGTCGTGCTGGAAATCGACAAAGCTCTTGCCCTTGGCCCTGATCTCGAACACCGGCGCCGGATCGGGGTCGCCAGGAACGGCTTCGACAGTGGGCAACGCCGCCGGCGTGCTGGTTCCACCGGCCGCGGCAAGGCCGGCGGCGCGGCCTTCGGCGATGGCTTCGGTGGTGGAAAAACTGCCGGTGAAGGCGCCGGCGCCAATCCAGTGCTGCGTTGGCCATTGCTGCGTCGGCTTCGGCGGCAGGAAAGCCTGCCGCGCGGCGTTCCACTCGGCCTTGGCGCCGGCTTGGCTGGCCAGATGGATGGTCGGCGACCAGCCGCCCGACATCAGCAGGCAATCGGCATGGATGCTGCGGGCGTCGCCGGTGAGCGAGCCATTGGCCATGTCGAAGCGTTGCAGCTTGAGGCCGGACAGCGCCTTGCCGCCCTCGGTGGCGATGACCGCATGGCCGGCGAAGATCTCGGCCTCGGCTTCGGCGGCCAGCTTGCGCATCTCGGCTGAAGGCTCTGGCCTGACGTCGACAATGGCGACGACCGAGGCACCCGCCTTCTTCAAGGCGACGGCCGTTCGGTAGGCGCTGTCATTGTTGGTGAACAGCGCGATCCGTTCGCCCGGCAGCACGCCGAACTCGTTGGCGTAGCGCTCGGCGGCATGCGCCAGCATCACGCCCGGCCTGTCATTGCCGGGGAACACCAGTGGCCGCTCGAAGGCGCCGGTGGCAAGCACCACGGAGCGGGCGCGGATCGCCCAATAGCGATGGCGCGGCTCGCCCTTGCCGGGCTGTTCCTTGTGGTCGCTGACCCTTTCGAGCGCGGCAAGCGTGTTGTTGTCGTAGTAGCCCCAGACCGTGGTGCGCGGCAAAAGCCGGACATTGTCGCGGGCTTCGAGCTGGGCGACGGTGCGGCGGGCCCAGTCGGCGGCCGGTGCGCCATCGATGGTTTCGCCCGACCAGTTGGCAGAGCCGCCGAACCGCGGCTCAAGATCAGCCAGCATGACCCGGGCGCCCTGATCGGCAGCGGCCTTGGCGGCCATCAGCCCGGCCGGGCCGGAGCCGACCACCAGCACGTCGCAAAAGGCGTTCATGCGTTCGTAGCGGGCCGGGTCCTTCGCCGATCCGGCGCTGCCGAGACCGGCGGCGCGGCGGATGAAATGCTCGCAGAACATCCAGAAGCGTGTGCCCTTGAGCGGACCGATCACCGGCCCCATGAAGGTTTTGTAATAGAAACCGGCCGACAGGATCTTGCCGCCGAGCTGGTTGACGGCGTTGATGTCCCAGGCAAGCGAGGGAAAGCGGTTCTGGCTGATGGCGACCAGCCCGTCATGGATCTCGACCATGGTCGCCGGAATGTTGGGCTCGCGAACCTCGCCCTTCAGCACTGTCACCAGCGCGTTGGGCTCTTCGACGCCTGCGGTGAGCAGGCCGCGCGGGCGGTGGTATTTGAATGAACGCCCATAGAGGGTGACGCCCTTGGCCAGCAGCGCCGACGCCAGCGTGTCGCCGGCATGGCCGGTATAGGCCGCTCCGTCGAAGGTGAAGCGGATGGTTTTCAGCCGGTCGATGCGGCCGCCGGTGTCGGTGCGGCGCGGGCTCATGATTTGTCCTCCGCCTTGCGGCGCGCGGTCGAGGTGTGGGCGCCGCGTATGAAGGCGACGCTCAAAATCTCATGCGTCAGCGTATTGCGCACGACCCTGAGATGCGCGCGGCAACCGCCGGAATGCTGCCAGATTTCGTTGTGATCGCCAGCCGGGTTCAGCCGGTCGTAGACATAGGCGTTCCATGCCTCGAAATTCTGCGAGGCGGGGTCGGGACGCTCGCGGTTGCCGTCACCTTGATAGGTAAATTCGACGACGTCGCGCGGGCCGCAATATGGACAGGTGATCAACATGGGACTTTACCTAATGCAGCCGCGGGTTTGCACCCTGGCCCTTGTCGTCGATCACCAGGCCGCGGTGGAAGCGGTCGAGCGTGAAGGGGGCGTTGAAGTCGTGCGGCTGATCCTTGGCGATGGTCCAGGCAAAGCACCAGCCCGAGGCCGGCGTCGCCTTGAAGCCGCCATAGCACCAGCCGCAGTTGAGATACATGCCGGGCAGGGGGCCGGTGGTGATGATCGGCGAGCCGTCCATCGACATGTCGCAGACGCCGCCCCAGGAGCGCAGCATGCGCACGCGGGCAAGGCCCGGAAACAGCGCCAGCATCTCGCTCATTACCTCGTCGACGATGGGCAGGTTGCCGCGCTGGGCATAGCTGTTGTAGCCGTCGATGTCGCCGCCATAGATGAGGCCGCCCTTGTCCGACTGCGACATGTAGAAATGGCCCATGCCGAAGGTGACGACGGTGTCGATGAAGGGCTTTAGCGATTCGGTGACAAAGGCCTGCAGCACGTGGCTTTCGATCGGCATCGTCTCGACGCCCGCCAACTGCATGACTCGCCCGGTGCTGCCTGCGACCGCTACGGCCACCTTCCTGGCGCGGATATCGCCGCGCGACGTGGTGACGCCGGTGACGCGGTCGCCGTCGCGCAGGAAGCCGGTGACCTCGCAATTCTCGATGATGTCGACGCCGCGACGGTCGGCGCCGCGCGCATAGCCCCAGGCGACCGCATCGTGGCGGGCGGTGCCGGCGCGCCGCTGCATCAGGCCGCCGACCACCGGGAAGCGTGCGCTGTCGGAGATATCGAGCGCCGGGATCAGGCGTTTGATCTGCGCTGGCGTCATCAATTCAGCATCGACGCCGAGATGGCGCATGGCGTTGCCGCGCCGTGCATAATCGTCGAACTGGGCCGGCGTGTGCGCCAGGTTCAGGCAGCCGCGCTGGGAGAACATGACATTGTAATTGAGTTCGTGCGACAGGTTCTCCCACATCTTCATCGAATGCTCGTAGAAGCGGGTGTTGGCGGGCAGCAGATAGTTCGAGCGCACGGCCGTCGTGTTGCGGCCGACATTGCCGGAGCCGAGCCAGCCCTTTTCCAGCACCGCGACATTGGTGATGCCGTGTTCCTTGGCGAGATAGTAGGCGGTTGCCAGCCCGTGACCGCCGCCGCCGATGATGATGACATCATAGGACGCCTTCGGATCCGGCTTGCGCCAGGCCGGCTTCCAGTCCTTGTTTCCCTTGAGCGCGTTCGCGAGCAGCGAAAAGGCCGAGTACTCTGCCATCATTGTCATCCGGTTCGGGCGATGCGGCAGACTATAGAGCAGGCCGCATCCGCAAAGCCAATATTGCGCCATCGCCTTTCGACTGGCCGACGCCCGCGATCGGATGAGTCGAGTGATCAGATGCGACGGCTTGCCCCATGATATGGCCGTCTTTATCAATGACAGGCTTTTTAGATGCCTTTGCCGCTCGTGAGTCGCCAACAAATCATGCTTTTCCGGTTGCTTCGCCTCATTTTGATCCTAGCGCTTGTCGTCTCGGCGCCGCCTTCGTTTGATGCGATGGCGCAAGCGCTCGGTCAGGGCGCTGCCGGTTTGATCACCGATCAGCAGAAAGTCATCCAGGGCCTGACGGCCAAGACTGACGATCTCGAGAAGAAAATACAGCAGGACGGTGAGGACGATGCCTCACTCGTCGATATTCGTCTGCAACTGGAGGACATGTCGCGTGCGGCACTTACCAGTGCGCTGGCGTTTCGATCGCGCCTCACCGACATCAACAATCGGATTGAGGTGCTGGGCCCGCCGCCTGCGGCGGGGCAGCCGCAGGAGCCCGACATAGTGACCGGCGAACGCCAGGCGCTGGCGTCGGAAAAGGCCGAGATCAACGCGGTTGTCGCCAGCGCGCAGAACCTGTCGATCCGCATCAGCGGGCTGGTCGACAAAATCGGCAACATGCGCAGCGCGCTGTTCCGCAACCTTTTGACCAAGCGCTACGTGCTGTCCGATGCCCTGAGCCCTGAGGTCTTCTCCGACGCCCATGACGAATACGCCAACCTGTACAAGGCGGTGTCGTCCTGGCTGATCTTTGCTTTCAAGTTCAAGTTCAAGGCCATCCTGGCTGCGACATTCGTGGCGCTCGGACTTGCGCTGGTGCTGCTGGTCGGGGGCAGGCGCCTGTTCGGGCGGGTCTTTGAAGCCGACCCGACGGTCGAGGAACCGTCCTACCTCAGCCGTCTGTCGGTGGCGTTCTGGTCGACTTTGCTGCCGTCACTGGCGGTCAGCGTATTCCTGGCCTCCACGGTATTCTTATTCAACTATTACAATGTGTTGCGTGGCGACATCGGGGTCTTCCTGAACGCGCTGGCGGCTGTCATCGCCGTGGTGTTCGGCGTCAACCGGCTGACCAATGCGGCGCTCGAGCCGCGGCTGCCGAACTGGCGGCTCATTCCCGTCGAAACCGGCCCGGCGCGCTGGCTGGTGCGGCTGACGACCGCCATGGCAGTGGTCATCGGCGTCAACTATTTCCTGTCCATCGTCAACGACAAGATGGGCTCGCCGCTGTCGCTGACCATCGCCCGGAGTTTCGGCGCCACGATCATCTTTGGCGTGATCCTGATCCTGATGGCGATGCTGCGGCCGTTCAGGGCGCGTGATGGAAGCTGGCGTCCGTGGCCGGCATGGCTGCGCTACATGGCGCTTGCGCTTGGTCTGTTCACCATCGCTGCGTCCTTGCTCGGCTATATTGGCCTTGCCATCTTTGTCTCGGTGCAGGTGTTGGTCACCGGCACCATCCTCATCACTTCCTATATCGGCTTCCTGTCGGCGCGGGCGATCGGCGAGGAGGGCGCTTTCGCCGACACTTCCGTTGGGCGCTGGCTGTCGGCCAATTCGAGTTACGATGACGCCGCCCTCGATCAACTCGGCCTCGCCGTCAGCGTAGCCATCAACTTGATGATCGTGCTGGTCTTCCTGCCGCTGATCCTGTTGATGTGGGGTTTCCAGCCCGGCGACATCGAGGCCTGGGCCTACAGGCTGGCAACCGGGATCACCGTCGGTTCGGTGACGATTTCGGTCACCGGCATCCTTTCCGGCATCGTCGTCTTCATCATTGGCTATTTCCTGACGCGCTGGTTCCAGGGCTGGCTCGACGGTTCAGTGATGGCGCGCGGCAAGGTCGATACCGGGGTGCGCAACTCGATCCGGCTGGCGGTCGGTTACTCCGGTGTTGCGCTGGCGGCACTCGTCGGCATCTCGGCTGCAGGCATTGACCTGTCCAATCTCGCGCTGGTCGCCGGTGCTCTTTCCCTCGGCATCGGCTTTGGCCTGCAGAATGTGGTGTCCAATTTCGTCTCCGGCCTGATCCTTTTGGCCGAGCGGCCCTTCAAGGTCGGTGACTGGATTGTCGCCGGCGACGTCAGCGGCACCGTCAAGAAGATCAGCGTGCGCGCCACCGAGATCGAGACGTTCCAGCGGCAGTCGGTAATCCTGCCCAATTCGAACCTGATCAACAACGCCGTCGGCAACTGGACGCATCGCAACAAGCTTGGCCGCGTCGACATCAAGGTCGGCGTCGCCTATGGCAGCGACGTCAAACAGGTTCATGCCATCCTGCTGGACATCGCACGCAGCCACCCCATGGTGCTGAAGAACCCGGAACCTTTCGTGCTGTTTTCCAATTTCGGTGCGGCCGCACTTGAATTCGAGATCCGCGTGTTCCTGGCCGATGTGATGAACGGCAATATCGCGCAGAACGACATCCGCTTTGCCGTGCTCGAGAAATTCAACGGCGAGCATATCGAGATTCCCTCGACGCCACGCGCTGTCGTCGAGGTGCGCAAGCCAGAGGCCTGGCCGACCGACGACGACAAGATCGAGGCCGACTTTGCCGAACAGGAACAGGCCAAGGTGGAAGCCGCGGCCGAAGCAAGAAAGCTCGCCAAAACGGGACGCAAGGTGCGCAAGCCCGATCCGGACTAGGGGTGTAGTCAGTCAACTGGCCCTTGAACGGGCGCGCTCGCAACCGGCCAAAGCCAATTGCGGCATGAATGCGGCATTCAGTTGCGGTTCAGCTTCCATCTCATATAAGCTCCCATGCAAAGGCGAAAATGCCTTGCGAAATGCAACAGAGGCGGTGGGAACACCGATATTGCAACATGTGGAAGTCTCTCGTCGCTGCCGTCGCTTTGGCCGCTGCCATCGGCTCGACCCATGCCGCCAGCGCGGTCAACAAGGACGCCGAGACCCGCACGCTGATCGTGACGGAGGGCGGCAGCAAATCCGACCTTGCGCTGGCCGCTGGCGAAACCGTTGAATTCTGCCCGAACGGCTGCTTCGTCACCTTGCCCAATGGCGATCTCGAAGCTCTCACCGGCTCCGAAACCGTCGAAATCTCGGGCGGCGTTGCCCGCATCAAGTAATTCCGGCGACATGACGGAAAAGGCCGGGCATTTGCCCGGCCTTTTATTGTTTGCGGTAGCGTTTGCTTAACAATGACGCTGGAAATACCGCCGCGACAACCGCCTGCATCCGGGCGTTTTAACGTTCGCTATGCCGTTCCCGGCTATATCAGCTTCAAGACGCCGAAACGCGGCGCGCAACGAGGCTCCGGTTTTCCGGATCATACGGTGGCAGGGCAGGACGGGCTATGGATGCGCGGTCGGACAGGAACGCAATACCGTTTGCGGTCGATCTCGACGGCACGCTGATTGCCACCGACCTGTTGTGGGAAGGGCTGTTCATCCTCCTCAAGAAGAACCCGCTCTATATCTTCCTCGTGCCTTTCTGGGCCGCCCGCGGGCCGGCCCGGTTGAAGCAGGCGATCGCCCAGCGCATCGACATCGACCCGGCATCGCTGCCCTATCGCGAGGCGTTGCTCTGCCGCCTCCGCACCGAGCACGCCGAAGGCCGCAAGATCGTGCTGGCGACCGGCACGCCGCGCAAATTCGCCGACGCCATCGCTACCCATCTCGGCATTTTCGACCGGGTGCTGGCTACCGACGGTTTCGACAATCTGACCTCCGGCAGGAAGCGCGCCTCACTGATCGCGGCCTATGGCGACGGCGGCTTCGATTATGCCGGCAACAGCCGCCACGACCTCCAGGTCTTCGACGTCGCGCGCACGGCAATCGTCGTGGCGCCCGACCGCCATGCCGCGCGCTGGCAGGCAGCACACGGCGCCGAGACGATGCCGACGCTGAAGCCGACGTTGCGGACCGTCGTCAAGATGTTGCGCGTGCATCAGTGGCTCAAGAACTCGCTGATCGCCGTGCCGATGGTGCTGTCGCATGAATACTTCAACACCGACATGATCTGGGAATGCATGCTGGCATTCGTTTCGTTCAGCGCGGTGGCCTCGGCCATCTACATTCTCAACGATTTCTTCGACCTTGCGCTCGACCGCAAGCACGCCACCAAGCGCAACCGGCCGTTCGCCAGCGGCGCGCTGTCGATTCCGTTCGGCCTTGGCGCGATCACGGTGCTGCTGGCGATCGGCATCGGCACCGGGTTGCTTTTGTCGCCCGAATTCCTGGCCGTGCTTGGTGGCTACATGGCGGTCACGACAGCCTATTCGCTGTCGTTCAAGCGCATGCTGCTTGTCGATGTGCTGACGCTTGCCGGTCTCTACACGATCCGTGTCCTGGCGGGTGCGGCCGCGACCGGCGTCGACGTCTCGTTCTGGCTGCTCGCCTTCTCGATCTTCTTCTTCCTGTCGCTGGCGCTGGTGAAACGCTTCGTCGAACTGCGCACCACGGCCATTCCGCCCGGCGAACGCATTGCCGGCCGCGGCTATCGCACCGAGGACCAGGAGATCGTCGCCCAGGCCGGAATGGCTTCGGCCTTCTCCTCGGCGCTGGTGCTGGCGCTCTACATGGACAGCGTCGCGGTGCGTGAGCTTTATCCGCATCCTTGGCTGATCTGGCCGCTGGCGCCGATCGTACTTTATCTCACCATGCGCGTCTGGATCCTGGCGCGCCGCGACGAGATGCATGACGACCCCGTCGTCTTCATCATCCGCGACTGGCGCAGCCAGATCGTGGTGCTGATCGGTGCGGTGATGCTGGTCATCGGGGGCTGGTAGGAATGGCCGCCGAACGCTTCCAGAGCTTTGGCCTTGCCACACCGCCGGCGCCGCGCGCGATCGATGTCGACAATGGCATTGCGCTGCTGAAAGGCGGCCAGGCGAAGCCAGCGTCGCTGCTCGCCTATGGCAATGGCCGTTCCTATGGCGATTCCTGCCAGAACGAGGCCGGTACGGTCGTCGACATGCGGTCCCTGAACAGCATCCGCGCCTTCAATGCCGAGACAGGCGTTCTTGAAGCCGATGCCGGTGTGCTGTTGTCCGACATCATCGCACACGCTGCCCCTTACGGCTTCTTCCCGGCGGTTGTTCCAGGCACGCAATTCGTCACGCTCGGCGGCGCCATCGCCAATGACGTGCATGGCAAGAACCATCATCGGCGCGGCACCTTCGGCTGCCATGTCGAGGCCTTGACGCTGCTCAGGTCCGACGGAAAGACCCGTCGCTGTTCGGCGACCGACAACGCGCGGCTGTTTCGGGCGACGATCGGCGGCATGGGGCTCACCGGCCTCATCCTGTCGGCCTCGATCCGGCTGATGCGGGTGCCTTCGCTCGACATCATCGAGACGGCGACGCCGTTTCGCGATCTCGGCGAGTTTTTCGGTCTGGCCGAGGCGGCCGACCAGGCCAATGAATATGCGGTCGCCTGGATCGATCAGTTGGCCAGCGGCCGCAACAGCGGTCGCGGCCTGCTGTTCACGGGCAATCACGCCGAGCACGGCTCGCATTCGGCCGCGCGCGCCGGCGGCTCACTATCGGTGCCGGTCCAGCCGCCGTTCAATGTCCTCAACCGGCGGTTCCTGACCGCCTTCAACGCCGCCTACCGGTGGAAGAAGGGCCGGTCCGCAGCGCCGCGCCAGGTCGGATACCAGGGCTTCTTCTTTCCGCTTGACGGCGTGCGTGATTGGAACCGCCTTTACGGACCGAAAGGGCTTTTCCAGCACCAGAGCGTGGTGCCGGAAGAGACGGCGCGCGAGGCGGTGCGGGCGCTGCTGGCGGCTGCAAGGCGGGCCGGGCAGGGGTCGTTCCTCACGGTGCTGAAGCGGTTCGGCTCGATCCGCTCGCCGGCGCTGCTGTCGTTCCCGCGTTCCGGCTATACGCTGACGCTGGATTTCCCCAACAGGGGAGCGGCAACGCTCGCGCTGCTGCGGGAACTCGACCGCATCGCGGTCGAGGCCGGCGGCGCGGTCAACCCCTACAAGGATGCCCGCATGGGCGCCGACATCTTCGCTTCGTCCTTCCCCGAATGGCAGCGGCTGGAGGCATTGCGCGATCCCGCCTTCATGTCGTCATTCTGGGCTCGGACGGCTAGGAAGCTCGATACGCGGCGCGGTACGGTCGAGGCGGCGGAATAGATAAAATCTGAGTAATTGTTGGTTATCAAATCATTAAACTGACGATTCACTCAAAACAGTCTCGCAGCTTCACGAAATGTTTGCGGGTTTGTAATAGGAAGCGTGAAGGGGTGGTTGGGAACACATGAAATACATCGTCTTCATTCTCTTTACCGTCATGACGAATGCCGCTGCGCAGCTGATGCTGAAGCAAGGCATGATGTCGCTCGGGCCGATCTCGTTCGAGGGCGTCAATCCCCTGGTCAAGCTGTTGCAGATCGTCTTCAGCCCCTGGGTGTTCCTGGGCCTCTGCACCTTCGTCATCTCGATGGCCTCGCACCTCTACGTGCTGTCCAAGGTCGAGCTTTCCTTCGCCTATCCGTTCCTCAGCCTCGCCTACGTCGCCGTCGCCATCTTCGCCTACTTCGTCTTCCGCGAGGATCTCAATGGCTGGCGCATCGCCGGCATCGCCTGCATCTGCGTCGGCACGGTGCTGATCGCGCAAAGCGGGCGCGGGAATGAGGCTCAAACGGCTTCGCTTTCCTCCGACAAGATTCGCAGCGAGATTATTCGATGAGACATGTGATTTTCGGTGGTGACGGTTTCGTCGGTCGCTACCTTGCCCCGAAGCTTGTCGCCGATGGCGAAGAGGTTGTCGTCGCCGACATCGCCAGGAGCGACCTGCCGCACTACCGCAATGTCCGCTTTATCAAGTGCGATGTCACCGATCCGGCGTCGGTTACCGCGGTTGGGCTGAAGGCCGACGACATGGTCTACAATTTGTCGGCCAAGATGCTGTCGCCGATCCAGGTGCGCGCCAAGCGGCACGATTTCTTCTTTCCAGTCAATTTCCATGGCACCGAGCACATCATGCAGGCGATGGACAAGGCCGCCGCACCCAAGCTCGTCCATTACACGACCGACATGATCTACGGCCACACGGTCACCCAGCCGATGACCGAGGAGCATCCGGTCGCGCCGCTTGGCGAATATGGCTGGTCGAAGCAGAAGACCGAGGAACTGGCTGCCGAATGGCGCAAGCGTGGCATGTCGATCTCGCTGTTTCGCCCGCGCCTGATCATCGGCCCCGGCCGGCTCGGCATTCTGGAAAAACTGTTCAAGCTGATCGACTGGAGTTTTCCGGTGCCGATGATCGGTTCGGGCAGAAACCCCTATCAGTTCATCTCGGTGTTCGACTGCGCCGAGGCCGCGCGCGCCGCCTGGAAGGCCGGGGTGCCAAACGAGGCCTATAATCTGGGCTCGCTCAACCCCCCGCCCGTCAAGAAACTGCTCGGCGACCTGATCAGGCACGCCGGTTCGAAATCGATCCTGATCCCGACGCCGGGCTGGGCGGTCAAGCGCACGCTCGACCTGCTCGACCTGATGAACATGCCGATCATGGATCCGGAGCAATATCTGATCGCCGACGAAGAGTGCGTGCTCGATGTTTCCAAGGCCGAGCGCCAGCTCGGCTGGGTACCGCAATATCGCGACGAGGACATGCTGATCGCCGCCTACAGCGAGTACCGCGCCAAGAAGGCCGGTCACGCCGTCGCCACCAAACACGTGCCTGCCGAATAGCGGCTCGCAAAACAGCTTTCGTTGCGCACGATCCTGGTCGTACGCGCAGACAGGAGATTGAAATGACCGTCATGGCCAAGCCCGAACAGACGAGCGCGCGCACCATGGTCAGCGCGCCGGCGCTGTCGCCCGCCACCATCGCCAAGCCCGACCTGATCAGCGTCGAGCAGGCCAAGGCGATGGACGTCGCTGTGATGACCGACCTGTTCAAGGCGCATCTCAATCCCGGCCAGCTGCATTTCATGAAGCTGCTCGGCTTCCACAAGATCAAGATCGAGCGTGCCGAGGGCATGTTCTACATCGACCAGAACGGTCGCAAGATCCTCGACTTCTTCGGTGGCTTCGGTTCGCTGGCCTTCGGCCACAACCATCCGCGCATACTGGAAGCGCGGAAAAAATTCCAGGAGGAGAAGCGCCAGGAGATCGCCATCGCCTTCATGTCGCAGTATGCGGCGGCCCTGGCGCACAACATCGCCAAATGCTCACCCGGCGATCTCGACATGGTGTTCCTCGGCTCGTCAGGCTCAGAGGCGATGGAAGCGGCGGTCAAGCTCGCCGAGCGCGCCGCAGGCCCGAAGCGGCCGAAAATCGTCTATGCCGAGAATTCCTTTCACGGCAAGACCAAGGGCGTTCTGGGCATCACCGACGGCCAGCTTTATCGCGCCGACTTCAAGATGGCGGACAATACAGTCCGCATCCCCTTTGCCGACATCGAAGCGGTCGAGCGCTTGTTCCGCTCCGACCCGGAGGTTGGCGTCATCGTGCTCGAAACCATCCAGGGCGGCGGCGGCATCATCCAGGCGCCGGCCGAATACTGGCAGAATCTGCGCGCGCTCTGCAACCAGTATGGAGTGCTGTGGGTCGCCGACGAAGTACAGTGTGGCTATGGCCGCTCGGGCCGCTTCTATGCCTTCGAGCATTACGGCGTCATTCCTGACGTGACGGCGCTGGCCAAGTCGCTTGGTGCAGGCAAGGCGGCGGTCGGTGCGATGATTGCCAGGCGCGAGGTCTACATGAAGGCTTACGGCACGCCGAAGACGGCGATGATCCATGCGATGGCGACCTTCGGCGGCATGGGCGAGGCCTGCGTCACCTCGATCGAGGGGCTCAACGTGCTCTACGACGAGGGGCTGATCGACAACGCCGCCGTTACCGGCGATTACCTGCTGCAGCGGCTGCAGGCGCTCAAGGACAAATATCCTAAGATCATCAAGGACGTGCGCGGCAAAGGTTTCATGGTCGGCCTGGAGTTCCACGACTTCTCGCAGACCTTGCCGATGGTGCTGCGGCCGATCGTCAGCGTGCTCGACGACAAGCTGAAAGGCTCGCTGTCCGGCTTCGTCGGCGCGCTCTTGCTGCGTGACTACGACGTGCTCGTCGCCTTCACCGAATACAATCGCAACGTCATCCGGCTCGAGCCGCCGCTGATCTGCCAGCGCGAGCACGTCGACCGCTTCGTCGATGCCTTCGACAGCCTGCTGTCGCGCGGCATCGTGTCGATCGTGAAGGATTTTGTCAAAAGCCAAGTCCGTTAAAGCGAAGTTCGCTGAGCAATATCATGCTGACCAAGTCTCCCCTTGCGAAAAACCCACTCGACCGGCTCACCGAGGCCGGCCTGGCGTGGGGCGAGGGGACATATGCGCGGTTGGCGGCACCCATCGGTGCGGCGGCTTTCGCGCTCTACATCCTGTTGACGGCGTTCACGGCATGGGTGATGCCGGACGCCAACTGGGACATGCTGCCCTATCTCGCCATCGCCGATGAAGGCACCTATCCCGATGCGCAGGCACTGCACGACTATGCCTACAGCACCGTCAAGGCCGGCGTGTCGGCGGGCGACTACAAGATGCTGACCGATGATGGCGGCGGCTTCCGCAGCCATATGGCGGAGAATGCCGCCGACTTCCATTCTCTGCTCGGCATGTACCGGATCAAGTTCCTCTATGCCGAGATCCTGTCGACGATGAGCTCGGTGATGTCGCCGGTCGAGGCGATGCGGCTGATTTCGGTGTTGTCCGTGCTGTTGTTCGGCGCGATCGCGCTGCTCTGGCTGCGCTCGGAGCGGGCACTGGCGCTGGCGCCTCTGGTCGGTGCGGTGCTGATCATGGCCGACTTCGGCGACGCGGCGCGCGCCTCGACGCCTGATCTGTTGTGCTCGGCACTGTTCCTCGGTGGGCTTTACGCCTATGTCCGCGGCCGCGAGGCGGCTACGGCGATCCTGCTCTTCCTCGCCTTCATGGCGCGGCCGGACAACATTGTTTTCCTTGCCATTTTCGCGGTGTTGCTGGTCGTGTTCCGGCAGAAGGCATGGGGCGCGCTGGCAGGCTTCGCCGCGTCCTTCGTCGCCTATTTCGTCATTTCGCACTGGGCCCATCACCCCGGCTGGTGGCCGCATCTGTGGTTCTCCAGCATCGAGCAGCACTACAATATGGACGGTTTCGAGCCGCCCTTCTCGATCGCTGCCTATCTGCGGGCGTTTGCGACATCGCTGTTGCGTGCCGTCAGCCTGAACAGTTGGGTCGGCGTGTCGGTGCTGGCTTTGGCCGGCTGGTACACGGCCGGCCGCGCCGGCTTTGGCCTCGAGCGTCGCGCCGGCATCCTGTTTGCAGCACTGGTGCTCGGTGTGTTGGCGAAATTCGCCGTGTTCCCGATCCACGACACCCGCATCTATTTCCCCAATCTGATCCCGCCGTTCCTGCTGCTGGCGACGCCGCTGATGGCGCTGTGGGCGACAGTGACGCGTGGCCAGCATCGCAACGCCATGCACGTCATTCCCGGAGAGAAGTCATGAGTTCCGTATCCAACCTGGCGCGCGTTGCCCTGTCGCTCGGTCTTCCCGTTGGGCTTCTCGATCGCGGGCCATCGCTGCGCGGCACGAAATTCCTGGCCAAGGCGGCGCTGAAGGCGCGCTTCGGCGGATCAGGGCGTCCGTTCCAGATGGTCAATGTCGGCGCCTGCGACGGCGCGCTGTTCGATGACGTCACGCCGTGGCTGCACCGCATAGCTGGTGCACGCGCCATGCTGGTCGAGCCGATCCCGTACAATCAGAAACGGCTGCGCGCCAACTATCCCGACACGAGCCGGTTCATCATCGAGCCAGTGGCCGTCACCAAGGCGAAGGGCACGATCACAGTCCACACCTTCGATGCCGCCGCACTCGAGGCCGGCACGTTGCCGATCGAGTTCATCGGCTGCTCGTCGGTGACCGACACCAATCTGATGTCGGGCAAGAATGCCTGGGGCGAGGCCGATGCCAATTTCAACAAGTTCGCGCCGCATCTCAGGGATATCGAGGTGCCGTCGGAAACGCTGCAAACCCTGCTCGACCGCAACGGCATCAGCCATATCGATGCTTTCCTCGTCGATTGCGAGGGCGCCGACTGGGTGGTCTTCGAACAGCTTGACCTCAAGCGCTATCGCCCAGGCATGATCAAGGTCGAGGTCGGCGCGCTGCCGGCGGCCGAGATCGGCCAGGTCGTGGTCAAGTTGAAGACGTCAGGCTATCAGGTGGGCTTCCAGGCCGAGGATGTGTGGGCCTTCGCCTGAACTGATCTTCCGGCAGAAATAGAAAACCGCCCTAGGCGCCTGATGTGAACCATTCGGCTGTCTGGTCGCTCGGCTTTTTGCCAATGTCGCAAACAGGCTTCATCAGCGCCACCGCTCCGCCCTATAGTCCGCCCGCTTTATCACTTTGGAGTCGCGGGCAATGGCAGAGTTTCCGAAAAAGGCGAAGGTCGTCATCGTTGGCCTGGGCGGCATTGTCGGCGCATCGATCGCCCATCACCTGATCGAACGCGGCTGGGACGATATTGTCGGCATCGACAAGTCCGGCATCCCGACCGACATCGGCTCGACGGCGCATGCCTCCGACTTCTGCTACACGACCAGCCATGATTTCCTGTCGTGCTGGACGACCCTGTACTCAATCGATTTCTACGAGAAGATGGGCCACTACGCGCGCATCGGCGGCCTCGAAGTGGCTCGCGTCGGCGACGACGGCCGCATGGAGGAGATCAAGCGCAAGATCGCCTCGGCCAAGGCCTTTGGCACGCGCGCCCGTCTGATCGAACCGGCCGAGATCAAGCAGAAGTTTCCGCTGATCGAAGAAGCGATGGTGCAGGGCGGCCTGTGGGATCCCGATGCCGGTCTCGTCATCCCGCGCTCGCAGACCGTCGCGGGCAAGCTGGTCGACCAGGCGGAAGCGTCCGGCAAGCTCAAATCCTTCGCCAACACGCCGGCAAAGTCGCTCATCGTCAAGGACGGCCGCATCACCGGCGTGGTGACCGATCGCGGCACCATCGAGGCCGATTACGTCGTGGTCTGTGCCGGCATCTGGGGCCGGCTGATCGCGGAGATGGTTGGCGAGGATCTGCCGGTCATGCCGATCGACCATCCGTTGACCTTCTTCGGCCCGTACAACGAGTTCGCCGGCACCGGCAAGGAGATCGGCTGGCCGCTGCTGCGCGACCAGGGCAATTCGGCCTATATGCGCGACACCGGCGATCCCAAGACCGCCGAGGGCGGGCAGATCGAATGGGGCTATTACGAAGAGACCAATCCGCGCCTTTGCCATCCGCGCGACCTGCTGGAGAAGGACCAGGCCCGGCTTTCACCGTCGCAGCGCGATCTCGACATGGAGCAAATTCTGGGGCCGCTCGAACGCGCCATGGAGCTGACGCCGATCCTGGGCGAACTCGGCTACAACGAGAGCCATTCCTTCAACGGTCTCTTGCAGGTGACTGCGGATGGCGGCCCCTCGATGGGCGAAAGCCAGAAGGTGAGGGGCCTGTGGTATGCCGTCGCCATCTGGGTCAAGGACGGTCCTGGCATGGGCAAACTGATCGCTGACTGGATGACCGATGGCCGCACGGCGATCGACCATCACGCCATCGACTATGCGCGCTTCTATCCGCACCAGACGAAGGAGCAGTTCATCTGGGACCGCTGCACCGAAACGGCGATGAAAGTCTACAATCCGGCGGTGCATCCGCGCGAACCATTCTCCAAAGCCCGCAACATCAGGCGCTCGCCGTTCTGGGAGCGTGAGAAGGAACTCGGCGGCTATTTCATGGAACTGGGCGGCTGGGAACGCGCGCACGGCTATGCCGCCAACGAGTATCTTTTGGAGAAATACGGCAACCGCGTGCCGGTGCGCGAGAACGAGTGGGACAACCGCCATTTCTGGCGCGTCTCCAATGCCGAACACCTCGCCATGAGCGAGGATTGCGGCATCGTCAACCTGTCGCACTTCTCGATGTATGACGTCGAAGGGCCTGACCATGTGGCGTTGCTGGAATGGCTGTGCGCGGCCAAGATCGGCGGCGACAACAACATCGGCAAGGGCATCTACACCCACTTCCTCGACGAGGAAGGCATGGTGCGCGCCGACTTTACCGTCATTCGCATGGCCGACCGCTGTCGTTTGATCGACGGGGCGGACGCCGGCCCGCGCGACTTCCAGTACATGCGTCGAACCGCGCAGGACAAAGGTTTCGACGTCACCATCACGGATGTGACCGAGAAATTCGTTACTATCGGCATCTGGGGTCCGAATGCCCGGGCGACCTTGCAGAAGGTGGTCGAGAATCCGGACGGGCTCTCGCTTGAAAACTTCCCGTTCGCGGCGATCAAGCCGGTCCGGATCGGCGGCAAGGACGTCACCGCCTTCCGCATCTCCTATGTCGGCGAGCAGGGTTGGGAACTGCATATGCGCTACGAGGATGGTCTCGCCGTCTGGGACGCGCTGCGCTCGACCGGCGTGATGCCCTTTGGCGTCGAAACCTATGCCAACACGCGCCGCATGGAAAAGAGCCTGCGCCTGCAGAATGCCGACCTGCTGACCGAGTACAATCTGCTCGAAGCCGATCTAGCCCGACCGAAGGTCAAGGAGAACGATTTCTGCGGCAAGGCCAGGCATGTCGAGTACCGCGCGCGCGAGCACCAGCCGGCCACGCTGTGCACGCTGGTGATGACCGAACATGTCGATTCGAAAGGCGTTGCCCGCTATCCCGTCGGCACGATGCCGGTGATGGACCCGAAGACGGGCGAAACGCTGGTCGACGAACTCGGCCGCCGGTCGTTCACGACCTCGATGGCCTATGGGCCGACCATCGGCAAGAACATCGGTCTCGCCTATCTGCCGTGGGCGTATGCCCAGGAAGGCCGCAAGCTCGCCATCGAGTATTTCGGTGAGACCTATCCGGTCGAAGTCGCCGCGGTCGGCTACAAGCCGCTCTACGATCCGGAAAACCTCAAGCCGCGCAGCTGAGTACCGGCAAGCGCGAAACAGCGTGAACGCGAAGCCCGGCTCTTGGCCGGGCTTTTCACTTTTTAATCGGACGATTCTCGCTTACCCTTGCGGGCATGTCTGCTTTTTCATGTGCAAGACATGTCTTGTCGGGCAGCGCCGCGATGGCACTGATGCTCTGGCTGACGCCGGTGTCCCTCGCGGATGAACCGGTCGATGTCGAGCTGGTGCTGGCCGTCGATGTTTCGCTGTCGATGTCGCCCGACGAACTCGAGATCCAACGTCACGGCTACGCGGCGGCGCTGACACACGACAACGTGCTGCAGGCGATCGCCGACGGCGCCCATGGCAAGATCGCGGTCACCTATGTCGAGTGGGCCGGGACCACCTGGCAGCGCGTCATCGTGCCGTGGACGGTGATCGCCGATCGCGCCGACGCAGAGCGTGTGGTTGCGCAATTGTCGGCCCAGCCGCCCGGCAGCGCACGGCGCACCTCGATCTCAGGCGCGCTGGAGTTCGGCAGCGATCTTTTCGCTGAAAGCGGCTACCAGGGAGACAAGCGGGTCATCGACATTTCGGGTGACGGTCCCAACAACCAGGGCGCGCCGGTCAACCTCACCCGCGACGGGCTGGTCAAGCAAGGCATCGTCATCAACGGGCTGCCGCTGATGACCCGAGGCGGCTTTTCCGGCGTCTACGACGTCAACAATCTCGATCGCTATTACAGTGACTGCGTCATCGGCGGTCCTGGAGCCTTCATGATCCCGGTCAACGACTGGACGCAATTTCCCGAAGCCATCCGCCGCAAGCTGGTGCTGGAGCTTGCCGGCCCGGCCTCACCGCAATGGGCGGCGGAAGAAGCCGCGCATCCTCCAGTTGTATTGGCGCAGGACGCGCCCGCCAGCGACTGCCTGGTCGGGGAGAAAATGTGGCGCAACCGCAGCTGGATGTTCGACAGCCGCTAGACTTGCCTCTCCAGACGAAGCAATGGCAAACTGGCGAGGCTGCGCCATTGGGCGGCGGGGCTGCGGGCAGAACCGAGGAAACACCAGATGAAACGTCTTGCCATCCTGACTGCCGTCGCTTCCGTGCTTTTTGCTGACGGCGCCAGCGCCCAATACAATGATGAGCCCGCCTGCATCATGTTCGAGCATGCAAATTTTCGCGGGCGGTCTATCGGCATTGGGTCCGACGATTCCGTGAATTTTCGCGGCGGTCAGTTCTGGAACGACCGTGTGTCGTCGGTGATCGTCCGCCGTGGTTGCACGCTGGTTGCCTATGAAGACTCGCGGATGGGCGGCCGTTCGATCGAGATCAGGCGCAGGGTCCGTAATTTCGGCGGCAGCGAGTGGAACGACCGCATCTCGTCGGCGGAGTGTTATTGCGACGACTACTGAATGCATGCCGGATTTCTGGCGCCTGATGCCATTTCGGCGGCAGGCGGGCGATCCAGTGGCTATCGGCACTGGTCCGCGTTGCACCTCACCATCCTGTTCATTGACAAGCCGATTGGCCTCTGTGACACAATTTCCTCAGAGAAAACAAAAGGGGAACTGACATGACCAGGATCGCCGTTCTTGCCGCAACATTGACACTTGCCGCCGGCTTGTCGGCACCGGCGATGGCTGCCACATCGGTCACCATCGGCATCAGCGGCTGGACCGGCTTCGCGCCGCTGACGCTTGCCAAGCAGGCAGGCCTGTTCGAGAAGCACGGCCTCGACGTGACCTTGAAGAAGGTGCCGCAAGCGAGCCGGCCGCTCGCCATCGCCAGCGGCGACCTGCAATGCGCCGCCACCACGGTCGAGACCTGGCTGGTCTGGAACGCCAGCGGCGTCACCACCAAGCAGATCTTCCAGCTCGACAAGTCCTATGGCGCCGACGGTATCGTCGCCCGCAACGACATCAAGACCGTCGCCGACCTCAAGGGCAAGAATGTCGCGTCCTCGGCACCGGGCACGTCGCCCTATTTCATGCTCGCCTGGGTGCTGAACAAGAACGGCATGTCGACCAAGGATGTGACCGTCGTCAATCTGGAGCCGGACGCGGCGGCGCAGGCCTTCCTCGCCGGCCAGAACGACGCCGCCGTCACCTATGAACCGTTCATCTCGGCGGTGCGCGGCAAATCCGACCAGGGCCATATCCTGGCGACGACGCTCGACTACCCGATGGTGCTCGACACGGTCGGCTGCACGCCCGAGTTCCTCAAGGCCAATCCCGGTGCCGCCAAAGCACTTGCCGACAGCTATTTCGAAGCGCTCGACCTGATCAAGAGCGATCCGCAGAAATCCTACGAGATCATGGGCGCCGACGTGAAGCAGTCGGCCAAGGAATTCGAGGATTCGGCGAAGTACCTGAAATGGGCCGACAAGGCCGAGAACAAACAGTTCTTCACCAAGGAATTCCAGGACTTTTCCAAGACCGCCGGCGATCTTCTGCTGCAGATGGGGCTGATCAAGGAAGCGCCAGACGTCACTACGCTCGCCGACACCAGCGCGGTGTCGAACTGACAGTCCGGCCTTCGTCATCTGGCGGCGGCGCCGAGCGCCGCCGTTTTCTCCTGGACAAGTGACGATTTGAAGATGGGGACGATTTGAAGATGCGCCCCTTGCATCCAGTCTCGCCGGGCATCCGAACGGTGTTCGGCATTTCCTTCTTCGTGCTGTTCGTTGCCTTCTGGGCGTGGATCACGTTTGGCGGCCACGTCAATCGCATCTTCCTCGCCGATCCGCTGTCGATGCTGCGGGATGGCTGGCGGCTGCTGGTCGAGGATCGTTTCTGGCTCGACATACTGATCACCATCTGGCGCGTCTTCGGCGGCTTCCTGCTGGCCTCGGTGGTCGCGGTGCCGCTCGGCATTGCCATGGGCGCCTGGAAGCCGGTGGAGGCGTTTCTGGAGCCATTCGTCTCCTTTGCCCGCTACCTGCCGGCCTCGGCTTTTATCCCGCTGCTCATCCTGTGGGCCGGCATTGGCGAACTGGAAAAATTGCTCGTCATCTTCGTCGGCTCGGTGTTCCAGATCATCCTGATCATCGCGGTCAAGGTCGGCAGCACGCGGCGCGACCTGGTCGAGGCTGCCTATACGCTGGGCTCCACCAACAACGGCATCGTCAGCCGTGTGATCATGCCGGCCAATGCGCCCGAGATCGCCGAGACGTTGCGGCTGGTGCTCGGCTGGGCATGGACCTATGTCATCGTCGCCGAGCTGATCGGCTCGTCCTCCGGCATCGGTTACATGATCATCAACAGCCAGTCGCGGCTGGCGACGGGGCAGATCATCTTCGGCATCATCGTCATCGGGCTGATCGGACTGTTGTCCGACTTCGCCTTCAAGGCCTTCAACCGCTGGCTCTTTCCGTGGAGCCTGGCGTGAGCAAGCTTCTCATCGAAGGCGTTTCGCGCACGTTCGCCGGCGTACGCGGCGGGGAGCCGGTCAAGGCGCTGATGCCGGTCGACCTTGCGGTCGCGGCCAATGACTTCATCACCATCCTGGGTCCATCGGGCTGCGGAAAGTCGACACTGCTCAGAATTGTCGCCGGGCTGGAAGCGCCAAGCGAAGGCCGGGTGCTGCTCGACGGCAAGGCAGTGACCCGGCCGGGGCCGGATCGCGGCATGGTCTTCCAGTCCTACACGCTGTTTCCCTGGCTGACGGTGGCCGAGAACATCGCCTTCGGCCTGCGCGAGCGCGGCATGGCCGAGAAAGAGCGTGATGGGATCGTTGCTTCCTATGTCGATCTCGTCGGGCTGAAAGGGTTTGAGAACCACTGGCCGAAGCAGCTTTCCGGCGGCATGCAGCAGCGCACGGCGATCGCCCGCGCTTTGGCCAACGATCCCGAGATCCTGTTGCTCGACGAGCCGTTCGGCGCGCTCGACAACCAGACACGCGGGTTGATGCAGGAGCTGCTGCTCGGCATCTGGGAGCGTCGCAAGAAAACGGTGCTGTTCGTCACGCACGACATCGAGGAGGCGATCTTCATGGCGTCGCGGGTGATCTTAATGACTGCCCGACCCGGCCGCGTCAAGTCGGATGTCGCCATCGACCTGCCGCATCCGCGCCACTACACGCTGAAGACCAGCCCGGAATTCTCGGCGCTAAAGGCACGGCTGACCGAGGATATCCGCGTCGAGGCAATGCGCACGGCGCAGGCGCAGAGCGCCTAGGTAACCTTGTGCCGGCTCAGGCCGCCAGCAACTGCTTGCGGTCGACGCGCTCCTGCTGCGGCGATCGGGCATAGAGCTCGCGGTAGCATTTGGAGAAATGCGAGGCCGAGACGAAGCCGCAGGCGACCGCCACCTCGACCACCGGCATCGACGACTGGATCAGCAGATGCCTGGCGCGGTCGAGCCGGATTTCCAGATAGTAGCGGGCAGGGGACCGTCCCATCTCGGTGCGGAACAGCCGCTCGATCTGGCGGCGCGACAGGTCGACATGGTCGGCGATCTCGATCAGCGACAGCGGCTCGGACAGGTTCGCCTCCATCAGTTCGATGATGGTCAGCACCTTCGAGTTCTGTACGCCGAGGCGGGCGCGCAGCGGCAGGCGCTGGCGGTCGGTCGGGCTGCGAACGCGGTCCGTCAGCACCTGCTCGCAGACGCGGTTGACGAGGTTTTCGTCGAAATCGTCGCCGATCAGCTTCAGCATCATGTCGAGCGCCGCGGTGCCGCCGGCGCAGGTGTAGATATTCTGATCGATCTCGAAGAGGTCGGCAAAGACATTGGCCTTCGGGAACGCCTCTGAAAAGCCCGGCAGGTTCTCCCAGTGGATGGCGCAGCGCTTGTTGGACAGCAGGCCCGCGGCGGCGAGAATATGCGCGCCCGTGCACAGGCCGCCGACGGCGACGCCGCGATTGTACTCCTCGCGCAGCCACGCGAAGGCCGACTTGTTCTGGTAGCGCTCGACATTGACGCCGCTGCAGACGATGGCCATGTTCGGCCGGTCAGGGCCCGCCATCTTCTTGCGCTCTTCCTCCAGCGAGGTGTTGACCGCGCATTCGACCCCGTTCGAGGCGCGCACCGGCTTGCCGTCGATACTGGCGAGGCGCCAGCGATAGGCCTCATAGCCAAGCATGCGGTTGGCCGAGCGCAACGGGTCGAGCGCGGTCGCAAACGCGATCATGGTGAAATCGGGAATAAGAAAGAATACAAACGATCGCTTGATCGGATGCTTTACGGCGTTCAAGGGAACCTCACGCAGCCATGGCGCGAACAGGATGTCGCGATTAGCATAGCGACATCAGGAAAAACCATGTCTGTCAATCGGCTACGCGGCCAGGACACGATTAAATTTGCGACATGGGTCGCAAATGGGCAATCGGGTGTTCAGCGAGGCCTGCACGAGACGCCCAACTGTTCAGGAACAGCCAGATTACGCCTTGCGGCGGAAACAAAAACGCCGCCTTGGGAGGAACCAGGCGGCGTTGCAGTTTTAAAGCAGCGGCAGGGAAGCGCTGCCTGCAAAAAGGTTCAGGCGACGAAGCCGAGACGCGCCGCAGCCATCGCGCCGGTTTGGCCGGGCATGGTGTTGGCGAGGCGCTGACGCTCGAGAGCGGTGGTCAGGTTCATTTCGCGGCGGGCGAAGAGGCGGGCAAAAAGCTTCATGATCATCTCCATTCGGTTGCTCAGACGGGTCGCCTTCGCTTGATGGAGTGGGGCAGCTCGTTTGCTGACGCTGATATAGGCTTGTGTAAGAAAAAACTAAATCGCAAAAGCGAAGCGCTTGTTATGAAATGCGACACCGATTGCGACAAATTTGGGCAACATGCTCGAAATTTGCAATTGTTTACAAGGGACTAATTGGGAAACTGGGTCGCTATGCGGCTTGCTCATATGCGTCATGCGCTGGCGACATGGCTCCAAAACTCGTTTGAATACAAATAAAACAGAGAAGGCCTGCCGGGCGGGCCGCGCGGCAGGCCTTCAGTACATGGTACACACGATTTACTTTGCTCCAGCCCAGGATCCGACGCCGTTGCGAATGCCGGTCTTGGTGTCGGCAGCTTCAGGCCAGCCGATGTCCTTCTGCAGTTCGATCGGCAGAGAGTGGATAGCACGTTCGGTCTGGTAGCGGGCGCGGGCTGCGCTGAATTCGGTCGCGATCCGACCGATGGACGACAGGATAGACATTTCTTTCTCCTTTGGTGCTGGCAGATGCCAGACGGTGAGATGGTTACGTCGCTTTTGTTTCAACCGCATTTCATGTCGATTGCAGGTTTGTGTCGTGGTCGTTTCCGTGGCCACTTCCAATGCGTCCTGCCTCGATGGTGTTGACTATCGTCCCAATCTGATGTTCAATCAAACGAAATGGAATGATCCTTTGTATCAGAAAAATTGAAGGTCGCTTCCCATGAACGCCCCACTCAATCATCCACTGCCTCTCCTCGATCTCGACGTTTTGCGCACTTTCGTGGCGATTGCCGAGACAGGCAGCTTCACCACCGCCGCCAATGCCGTCTTCCGCACGCCGTCGGCTGTCTCCATGCAGATCAAGAAGCTGGAGGACATTCTCGGCCGCTCGGTGTTCGCGCGCGACGCCCGCTCGGTGTCGCTCACGACGGATGGCGAAATGCTGCTCGGCTATGCCCGCAGGCTGCTGTCGATCAACCGCGAGGTGGTGTCGAAATTCATCATTCCCGAGATTGTCGGCGTTGTCCGGCTTGGTTCGCCGGATGACTATGGCGAGCGCGTGCTGCCGCATGTGCTGAAGCGTTTCGCGCAATCGCATCCGTCGATCGCCGTCGATGTCACCATCGACCAGAGCAGCAATCTGCGCCGGCGCATGGACGACCGGGCGCTCGACATCACGCTCTTGACCAACTCCTACAAGACCAGTGCGCTCGGTGCCGAGGTGCTGCTCACAGAGCCGATCGTCTGGGCCGGTGCCAAGGGCGGCTGCGCGCATCTGCGCGAACCCTTGCCGGTATCGCTTTGGGAAGAGGGCTGCGCCTGGCGGGCCGGCGCACTTGAAGCGCTTGGACGCGAAGGCCGCAACTACCGCATCGCCTATATGAGCGCACACACGGCCGGCCAGCGCGCCGCGATCATGTCCGATCTCGCTGTGGCGCCGCTGCCGAAGTCATTCCTCGGCAACGACATGGTCGAACTCTGCCCCAAGGACGGCATGCCCGACATCGGCACTTACAATCTCGCGATGGTGGTGGCGCCGGACGCCAGCGCGCCGGTCAAGGCCGTCGCCGACCATATCCGCGCGACCTTCGAAGTGTTCCGGGAAACCGGCAAGTTCTGATCGCTACTCCGCCGCTTCGGCGGAGGGCGCTTCGAACCTTATCCTGCCGTCTTGCGTGATTGGCGAGCGGCTCCCGGCAAGAAAAGCGGCGATGTGCTGGCGGGCGCGGCGTGATTCCGGCATGTCGATCAGCGGCCAGACGTGGAACATGCCTTCCTCGTAGACAACCTCCACTTCGACGCCGGCGGCGCGCGCCTTTTGCGCGAAGATCAGATTGTCTGGGCTGAGCAAATCGTGCGAACCGGTCAACAGTAGCGTTTTCGGCAGCACCGAGAGGTCGCCATAGAGCGGGCTGATGTGCCAGTCGCTGCGATCGAAGCCGGCGCTGTAGAGCCGGACAGCCTCCATCCCGCCCGAAATGCCCAGCCAGGGGTCGCGGCGTTCGGCCTCGAACACTTCTGGGTTGGAAAGCGACATGTCGAGGCCGGGCGAAATCAGTACATGGCGCGACGGCAGGGGCAGGGCCTGTTCCGCGGCCATCATGGTCAGCACGACGGCCATGTTGCCGCCGGCGGAATCGCCCATGAAGACGATATCCTCGGCCTCCGTCTCGTCGAGCATCTGGCGGTAGACATCGCCGACCATGCCGAACATGGCGTGGAAATCGTGTTCGGGAGCGATCGGATAGATCGGCACGGTGATACCGTAGCCCAGCCGGTCGGCCATGTCGGCGATCAGGTGCCAGTGATAGGGCGTGATTTCAAAGACATAGGCGCCGCCGTGCAGATAAAGCATCCGCTTCTGCTCTCCGGCCTTGGGGGCGATCTCATAGACTGGAAAGCCATCGACCGTATGCATCCCGATATCGAGACGCTGATGCAGCGCGGCGGGCGGCTGGTGGTTCTCGGACTTGCGCGCGGCAGCGATCCAGCGCTGCAGGTTTTCCGGGCTGGAAAACGCCTTCTTGCGACTGTGCCGGAGCACGAAGGACACGACGTGGCTTTTCAAACTTGGCATGCGGATACACGAACTTCGGCGGCAGCCGACTAAGAGAATTCCCCTCTCTGGCGAAGATCGTACCGTGGCCGAAAATGTCAAGTTTTACGCGATGTCTACACAGTGGTGTGATCCGCGCCGTGGTGCTTGCGTCGGCGGTCAACGCCGCAACAGAAGCGCGGCGCGCAGCCGGGTGTTGCCAGGCGCCGAGGCCGCATGGGGGCTCCGACGCCTGACGAGCAGCTTGCATTTGTCGGCGAATGTCATCAGCGCGCCGTACCCAGAAGCAGCGAGATGAGCGCGGCCTGCGGGTCGTTCGGCGGCGATGCCGGCCAACCTATGTCCTTCTGGACATGCGGCGGCAGGCTGTTCATGGCCCGGATCGACTTCTTCCTGTCGTGGGCAAACTTGATGGCCGCACCATAACGGCCGAGGCTTTCGAACATCGACATCTTGGTTTCTCCGGAAGGTCACCGCGGCAGGAAGACATTTCCGGCCGGCCTTCGACGCCGGCTTAAATGCGCCGTGCATGTTTCCAGCGGATTTCACGAAAACAACGCTTTGGTTTCCGGATCAGGCAGATCCGGAAACATTTGCATACAAATGAGTTTGGCGGCTGTCGGCCTGGGCGCGACCGCTTACTCCCTGCCGCGCCGGGCCGCGTGACCTTCGCGCGAACGCCGGCGCGGTGCGGCGTCGCCGGCGACGCCGTCCTCGCTGACCGTCTTGCGCGGCGGCAGTTTCACCGCCGCCGATAGTTTCGGGAAAGGATCGACCTTGTTGGGCAGCGCCATGGCGTAGACGAAATGCTCCTGGAATTTCGGTTCCAGCGCGGTCTCGATCTTCTCGATCTTGCTGACCGTGTCCTCGATCTCGCGACGATAGCCGCGGTTGAGCAGCGCCATGCGGGCACCGGCGCCGGCGGCGTTGCCGACAGCCGAGACCTTGTCCAGATCGCAATCCGGGATCAGCCCCAGCACCATGGCGTATTTCGGATCGATGAAAGAGCCGAAGGCGCCGGCGAAATGGATGCGGTCGACATGATCGGTGTTCTGCTTTTCCATCAACAGCTTGGTGCCCGCATAAAGCGCTGCCTTGGCGAGCTGGATGGCGCGCACGTCGGTCTGGGTGATGGTGATCTTCGGCTCGCCTTCCTTCAGCACGTAGGAGAAGGTGCGGCCATTGGCGGTGACGCGCGGCGAGCGGGCGGCAAGCCCGCCATCAATGACGCCGTCCTCGGAGATGATGCCGGAGAGATACATCTCCGCGACCACCTCGATGATGCCGGAGCCGCAGATGCCGGTGACGCCGGTCGCCTGCACACTGTCGAGGAAGCCCGGCTCGTCGGACCACAATTCCGAGCCGATGACGCGATATTTCGGCTCCAGCGTGTCGGGATCGATGCGCACGCGCTCGATGGCACCGGGCGCTGCGCGCTGGCCGCCGGAGATTTCCGCGCCCTCGAAGGCGGGGCCGGTAGGCGAGGAGGCGGCGACGACGCGCGTGCGGTTGCCAAGCACGATCTCGGCATTGGTGCCGACGTCGACGATCAGCATCATCTCGTCCTGGCGATGCGGGCCTTCCGACAGCGTCACCGCCGCCGCATCGGCACCGACATGGCCGGCGATGCAAGGCAGCATGTAGAGCCGGGCGCCCTGGTTGAGCTTCAGGCCGATATCGGAGGCCTTGACGTGCACCGCGCCCGAAACGGCCAGCGCGAAGGGCGCGCCGCCAAGCTCGGTCGGGTCGATGCCGAGGAACAGATGGTGCATGATCGGATTGCCGACGAAGACGGAATCCAGGATGTCGTTGCGCTGGACATTGCCTTCGGCGCAGACCTTGTCGACCAGACCTGAGATCGCTTCGCGCACGGCGACCGTCATGCCCTCGCGACCGTCGGGGTTCATCATCACATAGGAGACGCGGCTCATCAGATCCTCGCCGAAGCGGATCTGCGGGTTCGACGTGCCCGACGAGGCGGCGACGCGGCCCGACAGCAGCGACACCAGATGCATGGCAATGGTAGTCGAGCCGATATCGCAGGCCAGCCCATAGGCTTCGTTCTTGAGGCCCGGCCACAAAGCGATGACCCGTGCGGTCTCCGAGTCGGCGTCCTTGTAGATGGCAGCGGTGGCGGTCCAGTTGCCCTTGCGCAGAATGCCTTGCACTTGCGGCAAAAGATAAAAATCGAAGTCCAGGCTCTTGAGGTTCCAGTCCTTCATCAGGGCGATCTTGAGGCGGTCGAGATCGCCGAGCGGCTTGTGCATGTCGGGCTCTTCGATCTCGACATAGCACATGCGGATCGCCGCATCGCGGGCGATCACCCTGGTGTCGGCATCCTTGCGGATGGTTTGCGCGTTGATGACCGTGTCCTGCGGCACGTCGATGACGAGGTCGCCGAGAATCTGCGCCGAGCAGGATAGGCGCCGTCGTTCGGGCAGGCCACGGACGCGCTCATAGCGCTCTTCCTTGGCGCCCTTGGGTGTGATGTGGTCGTTGGAGGAGACGATCTTATGCTTGGCGAAATTGCCTTCCTGCACTTCGATCTGGCAGCGCCCACAGGTGGCGCGACCGCCACAGACGCTTTCGACATAGACGCCGAGCTGGCGCGCGGCATCGAGCACCGGCGTGCCGACAGGAAACCGGCCGCGCTTGCCCGACGGCATGAACAGCACGAGCGGATCGGTGATGTTGGCAGGTGAATTCATGCTTGCACGCGTCTCGATGACGATTGTCGATGCCGTCTAACGGATCGTTTGACTAATGGGCGGAGTGTTTGATGGTCCAGAGGCCAATCATGTCCGATCTCCTCCTGTCCGCCATAATAACCGCTTTTACCATGGTGCGCCTGCTGCGCGGCCCATGGCTGCGCAATCCGCAATATCTGGCGTCCGGTATCGTCGGCGCGATTGTCGGAGCCCTGCTGCTCCATGGGTTCTGGCCGGCAGCCGACGACGACTTCATTGTCGGCGGGCTGACCGGCATTTTCGGATCGTGGGCGGGAATGGTGCTGTTCGACGCCATTGTGGGCACGGCCTGACCGAAACGCACACCGTCCCGACGGCATCATCTGCACGATCGGTTCGGTGAGGTTTGCAGGACGGTCCACGATTGCGCGCTTATCCCCGACCCATCCGGGCTTCACGGCCGCCACGGCGGCGTCCACCATTGCCGGCGCCTTCGCCCGGCGCATTGACTTGCGTCGGGGCGGCCACCGCCTGGCCGCCTTCGGCCGGCTTGTAGTCCTTGTAGGTGCGAATCCAGTTGGTGCAGTTCTCGTCGGTGCCGTTGAGCACATTGGCACCGCGCACGGCTTCCATTTCCTGCGGACGCACGGGGTTCATGATGGCGCTCGTCATGCCGGCGCCTATCACCATCGGAATGAAAGCGGCATTGATGCCGTGGCGGTGCGGCAGGCCGAAGGAGATGTTGGAGAGGCCGCAGGTGGTGTTGACCTTGAGCTCTTCGCGCAGGCGACGCAGCAGCGCGAACACCTGGCGGCCGGCATCGCCGAGCGCGCCGATCGGCATCACCAGCGGGTCGACGACGACGTCATGCGCGGGAATGCCGAAATCGGCGCAGCGCTGCACGATCTTCTTGGCGACGGCGAAACGCACATCCGGATCCATCGAAATGCCGGTCTCGTCGTTGGAGATGGCGACGACAGGGACGTTGTACTTCTTGACCAGCGGCAGGATGGCCTCGAGCTTTTCTTCCTCGCCGGTGACGGAGTTGACCAGCGGCCGGCCCTTGGCGACCTTCAACGCTGCCTCGATCGCGGCGGTGACCGACGAGTCGATCGACAAAGGCAGGTCGACCAGGCCCTGGACGATCTCCAGCGTCTGCACCAGCAGGCCGGGTTCGGTCTCGTTGGGGTTGACCGAGGTGACGCCGGCGTTGACGTCGAGCATGGTGGCGCCACAGGCTGCTTGCTCGAGCGCATCCCTGATGACCGTCTCGAAATTGCCCACGATCATCTCGGCGGCCAGCTTCTTGCGGCCGGTCGGATTGATGCGTTCGCCAATCACGCAGAATGGCTGGTCGAAGCCGATGATGATTTCTCGTGTCGCCGAGGCGACGATCGTCCGGGTCATGAATTCTCTCCGCCGTGATATAAAGATTTCTTTATATCGTTGTCTGGTTTCGTTCAAGCGAACGGGTGGTCGTCCGCGCCGTCAGTGCGCGGTCTTCACCATGTCCACCTGCGTTTCGGTAATGTCGTCGTGCAGTATGTGCCCGAGCCGGTCGGCGACCATCTGGTCGTCGCGACGGATTTCGCGTTTCCACGGCTGGCGGCCCTTCAGCACGCCCGATTCATCGACGATCTCGGCGACATATTCCTCCTGGCGATAGGCCATGACATGGACGCCGGAGACGCCGGAGATTTCCTTCACCTCGTTGATGATGTCGATGCAGAGCTGCTTGCCTTCCTTCTTCTGGTCCTGCGCGCCCTCCAGCCGCTTGATGACCGAATCGGGGATGTGAATGCCCGGCACGTTGGAGCGGATCCACTTGGCCGTCTTGGCCGAGGCCAGCGGTCCGACCCCAACCAGGATGAAGCACTGTTCGGTGTAACCGAGGTCGCGCACCTTCTGCATGTAGGTGCGGAACATCGGCACGTCGAAACAATACTGGCTCTGCACGAATTGCGCGCCGGCGGCGATCTTCTTGCCCAGCCGATGCGGACGGAAGTCGATCGGCGGTGCGAACGGATTGATCGCCGCTCCAAGGAAAAGCTGCGGTGGCGTCGTCAGCTTGCGCCCGGACAGGAACTTGCCGTTGTCGCGCATGATGCGGCAGGTTTCCAGGAGCGACATGCAATCGAGGTCGAAGACCGGCTTGGCGCCGGGCTGGTCGCCGGCCTGCACGCCATCGCCGGTCAGGCACAGCATGTTGGCGACGCCCATCGCGGCCCCGCCCAGCACGTCGCCCTGGATGGCGATGCGGTTCTTGTCGCGGCAGGCGATTTGCATGATCGGCGCATAGCCCATGCGGGTCAAAAGCGCACAGATGCCGACCGACGACATGTGGCAGTTGGCGCCCGAAGCGTCGACGGCGTTGATGGCATCGACCCAGCCGTCGAATATCTTCGCCCGGTTGTAGACGTCTTCCGGGTCGGCACTGTCGGGCGGGTTGAGTTCGGTGGTGACCGCGAATTCACCACGCCGCAGGACACGTTCCAGCCGGCCGCGCGAGGTGTGGCCGGGCAGGGGATCGAGCGGCAGATGGATGCCGGCCGGGTTCTCGTCGCGCTGGCTTCCGATCATGCCGATGCCCCGGTGTTTGCCGCCCCATTCTTGGCGGCAGCGGCGGCTTCGCGCGCGGCGGCCGCCTGCGCTGTAACTCGCAGCCAGGCCGAGGTTTCGCGCAGCGACTGATCGACCGGCTTCTGCACGGTCAGGATCCTGTCGTTGTGGACCATGTTTTGCGAGCCTTCCCAGGCCTTGACCCAGACGCAGGGCATGTCAGGCTCGACCTCGCAATTGCCGTTGGCGCGCACGCCGCCGCACGGGCCGTTGCGCAATTGCTTGGGGCAGTTCATCGGGCACGACATGCCGGTCGAGGACAATATGCATTGGCCGCACATGCGGCAGTCGAACATGAAGCCCTTGACGCGCTTCTCGACAAATTTGACCGGCCCTTCGACACGACCGTAGCCGATGCCCTTCCACAAGGGGTGGAGGAGCAGGAACATGTCGGCGAATCTGGCATAGAACCATTCGAGCAATCGCGAATGCCGCACAGACCACAATCTGACCGCGAAGGAACGCTGCACGCGGCGCTGCGGCGACACGTCGGCCGGCTTGTAGTCGGATTTCGGCGCTGCCTTTTTGACCAGAGTGGCCTGGGTAACCGTTGGCTGGGTGTCAGACATTGTCTTTGCCGCCCGACTTGACCAGAGCGACCAGCCGCTCACGGTCGTATTTCGTGTCGATGTCCTGGAAAGCCTTTTCGACCTCGGCTTCGAGATCATCGCCGACCGGAACAGGATCGGCCTTGCGCCATTCGGCCAGATAGTCGTCGGTGCCGCCGGCGCCGGTGCGCATGGCGCACATGTCGATCGCTTCGGTGAAGCGCAGCGGCAGTTCGCGCTTGGCGTTCTGCCGGCCCTTCTTGACGATGACCTGGGCAGGGATGTCGCGCCAGTAGACGACGATCAGATCGGCCATGAATTCTCACTCCTCGATGGAGCGAGCATTGCCGGAAGCGCAGTTGGGCCGCTTGTTATGGGACGACGCGCGCGCATTCAAAAGCGACGCATTCGGATGTCGTAAAATGAAAGGTGCGTTTATTCGTTCGCGGGGCGCACCGGCGGCAGGGTCGGCGTGCCGAAAAGCCGTCTGGCCTTGTCCGGCTCCGGGCTGACGAGACCTACCAGATTCCGGTTCTGAGGCCGGTCCAGAGGTAGAACCAGATCGTCGGGTGATACCATTGTTTCGATGACAGGCCCGGGTCGATGGTGGTAAGTTTTCCGGCCAGCACATCGCTGACCGCTTCGACGCAGATGTCGCGCGAAAACGCCGCCTGGCGTAGCGCGTAGCTTGAAATGCTGTCGCCGCGTTTGGGCTGAGCGCGCACCTGTTTCAACACCGCGCCCGTATCGACGCCGGCATCGACCAGATGCACGGTGGTGCCGAAATTCTGCGCATCACCTGATGCCAGAGCCCAATAGCCGCCATTCATGCCGCGATATTTCGGCGTGATGCCGGCGTGATAGTTGAGCACCGGGCAGGGCATTTTGCGCAGCATCTCGGCCGAGATCAGTCGGCAACCGTTGAGCAGCACGACGCCTGGCTGGATCTTTTGGATCGCCTGCAGGCACTCAGGCCCATTGGCCGAGGCCACCTGGATAATCTCCTGGCCTGGTCGCGGCTCAACCTCCAGTCTCTCCTCGGCGATCAATCGCGCGCCATGGCGAGCCAGCAGCCGCTTGCCCACCCTGCTCAGCACCATCGTGCCAAGCTGGCCCATGGCCGAGACCCAACCCTGGCGGCGAGCCCGACCACGCAGCAATTGCTTTTTGGATTCAGGGGTCTCGAGAATGACGCTGACAGGACCGACGCGATCGGCGATTGCGTTGATCATGGCCCAGACATGCTGGCCGCCGCCGGTCACGACGACGATCGACGCACTGGTTCCAACCGGTGAAGACATGGCCCGCTTTCCTGCCTTGCACGCGGCCGGCTGCCGCATGCTGGCCGGATTTGTGCCGGAATGGGGTTAAATCTTGATGACCACGCTCAGCGCTTGAACTCGATGATGTCGAGCTTCGATTCGTAGTAGGGCGCGGGAAGTTCGATGCGCCATTCGCCGGCACCGGTGCGGAAGGCATAGCCGACCTGGTCGGTCTGTGGGCCGTTGCCATAAGGCTTTGCCCGATCGTTGTTGACGGAGCCGGAGCCGAGATAGATGGCGCGCTTCTCGCCATCGTCGAAAAAGCGGCCCTGGGTTCGCTGCGAGCCGCTGATCTTTTCAAGCCGCCAGCCGGAACCATCGTCGGTCACCTTGCATTTGAACCAGCCATAGATGACGAGCGGGCTCAAACCGCCTGCCTTGATGGTGCGGCACTGCCAGTTGCCGGTCAGGTCCTTGTCGGAAAACGCCACCATCGGTTTTGCCAGCAAGGCGTCGAGCTGCTTGACCTCGGCGGGATCTCCCGCTTTCGCTTCGGCCAGCGCCGCCTTGCGGGTCTCGCCATATCTGTCGAGCCGTGTCTTGTCGGCGGCGGTGATCAGTTTCTGTACCTCACCATCGGCAAGCGCGGGAAGGGTGAAGCAGAGCAGACCGACAGCGGCGATCAGTGGACGAAGGATCATAGGAGGCCTCCCGGTTGACGTCTCGAGCAGCGCCGCTGCGGACCTGGTGCATAACTTATCGGGTCGCTGGCGCCTGTCATCCGTGCTTAACAGCGTCACGGTCAAAAATCATAGTGTGACGAATGCGAATCTTGCTCACGGGATCGTCGGGTTGGCTGGGCAGCGCGCTGGCGCCGCGCCTGCGGGCCCTTGGCCACGATGTCACCGGCCTCGATCCCGTTCCATCGAGGGAGACCCAGATAGTCGGCTCGATCGCCGATCGTGATCTTGTCCTACGCACTGCCCGTGACAACCGGATCGAGGCGATCATCCACAGCGGTGCGCTGCATAAGCCCAATATCGAGAACCGCGCCAACAGCGATTTTGTCGCCACCAACGTGCAAGGCACGCTGAACCTGCTCGATGCAGCGGTGGTGTCCGGCGTGGAGCGTTTCGTCTTCACGTCGACGACCTCGCTGATGATTTCGCAGGCGATACGCGACGGGTTCAAGGGTGGCGCTCGCAAGGCCGCCTGGCTGACGGAAGCGATGTCGCCCGAGCCGCGCAACATCTACGGCGTCACCAAGCTTTCGGCCGAACATCTCTGCCGCCTCTATCATATCCAGCATGGCCTGCCGGTGGTGGTGCTGCGCACCGCCCGCTTCTTTCCCGAAGCCGACGACATGGCGCATGCAATCGAACAGTCGGATGCCAACACCAAGGCCAATGAACTGCTGTTTCGCCGGTTGACGGTAGAGGACGCGGCCGCTGCCCACATCCTTGCCCTCGAAAAGGCGCAGCAGCTGGGTTTCGACATTTTCATCGTGTCGGCGCCGACGCCTTTCCGGCCCGATGATTGCGCGGCACTGATCGCCGACGCCCCGTCGGTCGTCGCGCGCTATTTTCCGGAATTTCCGGCGCTCTATGCGCGAAAAAGCTGGACGATGTTTGCCTCCATCGACCGCGTCTATGACGCCTCGCGGGCAAGCGACAGGCTGGGGTTCGTCTGCAGGACAAGCTTTGCCGATGTGCTTGCGGAGCTGCGGGCGGAAGTGGGAACCGCCTAGCCGGCGTGTAGCGCGGCCTGTGCCATTCCGGCCGTCAGGTCGCCATAGCCGGTTGCGCGGCGCTCATAGGCGAGGCCGAGCAGTTTTGCGGCTTTTTCCGCCACCTTGTCCAACTCCGCATCGTTGGTCTGGGCGAGGTAGATCAGCTTCTCGTAATTGCCGAAATAGTCCTTGATCAGCTCCGGGTGCTTGTCGAGGCCGAGCGGCTTCATGAAGAAGGCGTCGAACTGACGGCACAGGAAATCGGTCATGTAGAAGGACATCATGTCGTCATCGGCGATTTTCGCATAGGCCTCCATGCCTTGATAGAAGGCGAAGCAATGCGGGCCGGCCATGCGCTCGACGCCGTGCTTTTCGCAGATCCGGTCGAGCAGGCCACCGGTGCCGCAATCGGCATAGCCGACGAAGATGTGTTCGTAGCCGTCCGCCTTGGCCTTTTCGATGGCCTTGTCCATGGCCGGCGCGATGCGGTCGGGATAGAAATGGAATTCTGCCGGCAGGCAGGTCAGGTCGAGGTGATTGAGTCCGAGCTGTTCCTTGACGACCAACACCTCGCGCGCAATCATTCCGCAGGCGATGACGAGCAGCCTGTCCGCTTGGTCTGGTTTCCTCTTTTTTGTCTTGGCCATGGAACCAGCTGAGCCGGCTTTCGTTGCTGTGGGGCGAGTCTACCGAGAGAGGGATAAACCGTCCATGAAAACATCCACATATGCAGTCATCGCGCTGCTCGCCAGTGCGCTTTTGGTTTCGGCCTGCGCAAACACGATCCGTGGCGTCGGCAAGGATGCTGCCAACACCGTCAACGCTACCCAGAACGCCGGCAAGAGAGTTGCCACCGCCGCGAACTAGCGTCGCGGGAGCCAGCTCTGCCCAAGTAAAACGGCCGCCATGATTGGGCGGCCTTTTCTTTTCAGGCCGAAGCGCGCACGTTGTGCTTGCGCTTCATGAAGTCCTTGGCGGTCTCGACCGCCACCGCGGCGTCGCGGCAATAGGCGTCGGCGCCGACGGCCTTGCCGAATTCCTCGTTCAGCGGCGCACCGCCGACCAGCACGACATAGTCGTCGCGGATGCCCTTTTCCTTCATCGTGTCGATGACGACCTTCATGTAGGGCATGGTCGTGGTCAGCAGTGCCGACATGCCGATGATGTCGGGCTGGTGCTGCTCGATCGCATCGAGATACTTCTCGACCGCATTGTTGATGCCGAGGTCGATGACGTCGAAGCCGGCACCTTCCATCATCATGCCGACGAGGTTCTTGCCGATGTCGTGGATGTCACCCTTGACGGTGCCGATGACCATCTTGCCCTGCTTCGGCGCGCCGGTGGCGGCAAGCAGCGGACGCAGGATGAACATGCCGGCCTTCATCGCATTGGCCGACAACAGCACCTCGGGAACGAACAGGATGCCGTCGCGAAAATCCTCGCCGACGATGCGCATGCCTTCGACCAGCGCTTCGGTCAGCACCTTGTAAGGTACCCAGCCGCGCTCGAGCAGGATCTGCGTGCCTTCCTCGATCTCTTCCTTCAGCCCGTCGTAGAGATCGTCGTGCATCTGTTGCACCAACTCGTCGTCGGAAAGTTCGGAAAGGATGATCTCGTCGTCGGACATTTGTATCGAGCTCCTGCCGGCATCGCGACTGCGTCGCAAGGCACACAATATTCGCGTTCATACCTAACCCGCTGAGGGCATGTATCCATAGCTGATTTGCGACTTCCCGCAAAAGGAAAGCGACCGTAACTCTCTTGGAATTCTTGTCGATTTTGCGACAGGCGTTGGCGCTGGCGGGCCGTTTCGAATAGGGTGCATGGCTACGATCCGGCAAGAAGCGGCGATACGTGGCCGCAATGGATTCCGGACAAGAACAAATTCAGGGAAGAGCGATCATGAGCGAACACGCGGCAGTTGATCAGGAAGCGTCAAACGCGCGACGCGGGCGCGGCGCCAGCGGCGGAGCGGCTGCCCGGCGTGCGGCACGTTCGGGCGGCGGCCCCGGCACCCAGCTCACTTATATCAAGCGCAAGATCAACGTCTATGAGGTGCTGGACGAGGAAGGCCTGGCGCTGATCGAGAAGAACACCGACACGGTGCTCGAGGAGATCGGCATCATCTTCCGCGACGACGCGGAAGCGCTGCAGCTGTGGAAAGAAGCCGGCGCCGACGTCAAGGGCGAGCGTGTGCATTTTCCCAAAGGGCTCTGCCGTTCGCTGCTGAAGACCGCGCCTTCCGTCTACACCCAGCATGCCCGCAATTCCGAGCGCTCGGTGCAGATCGGCGGCAACGCCACCGTCTTTGCGCCGGTCTATGGCCCGCCCTTCGTGCGCGATCTCGACGGCGTCAGGCGCTATGCGACGATCGAGGATTTCCAGAATTTCGTGAAGCTCGCCTATATGGCGCCGTCGATCCACCATTCGGGCGGCACCGTGTGCGAGCCGGTCGATGTGCCGGTCAACAAGCGCCATCTCGACATGATCTACAGCCACATCAAATATTCGGACAAGCCGTTCATGGGCTCGGTGACCGCGCCGGAGCGCGCCGAAGACACCGTCGCCATGGCCAAAATCGTATTCGGTGACGACTTCGTCGAAAACAACACGGTGCTGACCAGCCTGATCAACGCCAACTCGCCGATGGTGTTCGACGAGACCATGCTCGGGGCGTTGAAAGTCTATTCGCGCCATAACCAGGCCTGCATCGTCACGCCGTTCATCCTCGCCGGCGCGATGAGCCCGGTGACGGTCGCCGGCACGCTGACGCAGGTTCTGGCCGAGGTGCTGGCCGGCGCCTCGTTCACCCAGCTGATCCGGCCGGGCGCGCCGGTGCTGTTCGGCACCTTCGCCTCGTCGATCTCGATGCAATCGGGCGCGCCGACCTTCGGCACGCCGGAGCCGTCGCTGGTATCCTATGGCGCCGCACAGCTCGCACGCCGCCTCGGCCTGCCGTTCCGCACCGGCGGCTCGCTCTGCGCATCCAAGGTTCCGGATGCCCAGGCGGCCTATGAAAGCGCCAACACGCTGAACTCGACCATCCTGGCCGGCACCAACTTCGTGCTGCATTCGGCCGGCTGGCTCGAGGGCGGGCTCGCCTCCTGCTACGAAAAATTCATGATGGACATCGACCAGCTCGGCATGACGCAGAAGTTCTCCGAGGGCGTCGATCTGTCTGAAAACGGCCAGGCGATGGATGCCATCCGCCAGGTCGGACCGGGCAGCCATTATCTCGGCTGCGACCACACCCAGGCCAATTTCCAGACCGCCTTCTATCGCTCCAACATCGCCGACAACAATTCCTACGAACAGTGGCTGGCCGAGGGCGAGAAGACCGCGCCGCAGCGCGCCAACGAACTTGCCCGCCGCTGGCTGGAAACCTACGAGGCGCCGTACCTCGATCCGAGCACCGACGAAGCCTTGAAGGACTTCATCGCCAAGAAGAAGGGATCGATGCCCGACGCCTTCACTTGAAAGGAGCCCGAGTCAGGCGGGGCTAAAGTCGCCAACATCATTCACAAGGAAGTCTGGCGGAGCGCATTCTCCGATCCGGTCAAGAAGGAATGATTGCGCCTGCCGGCGGCGTTGACGGTATCGCTGCGGCGCTTTTCGCCAACGGCCTTGTTCTTCGTGGCGGCTTCAATTTTACGCTGGGCGATGCGCCGCCGCCGGGCCAGTCAGGCGCTCCCGCCAAATCCATGCTGCTGGTGGGGCAGGTGGGCGCTGCGTCCTGGCCGCATTTCCTGCGCTGGCGGGAAAAGCAATCGCGGACCATCGCCAATCCGCTCGACACCTGGTCGCGTGAAGTGATCGGGGCGGTGGCGGAGACATTTTCGGCGAGGGCCGTCTCGCCGTCCGACAAGCCCTATCTGCCCTTCCAGCAATGGGCGATGCGGGCGGAGGGGCTGAAGCCATCACCACTCGGCATCCTCATGCATCCGCACTATGGGCTGTGGCACGCCTATCGCGGTGCGCTGCTGTTCGAGCAAGAACTGCCGCTTCAAGCCCTTGAGACGCCGCTCCACCTTTGCGATGCATGTGTGGAAAAACCTTGCCTGAAATCTTGTCCGGTCGACGCTTATTCCGCGCAAGGTTTCGCCTACCAGTCCTGCCTGGCGCATGTGCGGGGAGCGAATGGCGGACCGTGCCGAAGCGGCGGCTGCCTCGACCGCAACGCCTGTCCCTATGGCACGGCCTATCGCTATCCACCGGAGGTCCAGGCCTTTCATATGGCGGCATTCGCCGGTCTGTAGTCGTCACGCGATCTTGCACGAAATGTTGACTGCCAGGTTCAGGGAATGCCTTGTTCTGGCGGCTCGTGCGGATATGTATCGCGCATCTGACGAACGGAGCAGGCGATGACGAAACAAGACCTTCAGATCAAGACCAGGGATGGCGTTGCCAGGGCAGGACTTTTCCGCGCCGCAAACGCGTCCCCGGCCAGGGCCGGCGTCATCCTGTATATGGATGCGTTCGGGCCGCGCGCTGCGCTCGATGGCATGGCGGAACGGTTGGCGGGCGAAGGCTATGCGGTGTTGGTGCCGGACCTGTTCTACCGCAATGCGCCCTACGGGCCGTTCGACGCCAAGACCGCCTTTACCGAGGAAAAGACCAAGACAGCGCTGATGGCGCTGGTCACCGGCACCACGCAGGAGATGACCATCAGCGACAGCGGCGCATTCCTCGACGCGCTGGCTCCCCAGGGTGTTACCGGACCGATCGGGACGGTGGGCTATTGCATGGGCGGCGCACGGGCATTGAACGCCGCTGCAACCTATCCCGAGCATATAAAGGCGGCGGCCAGTTTCCATGGCGGCAATCTGGCCAGCGATGCCGCCGACAGCCCGCATCGCAAGGCTGCCTCGATCAAGGCGCGGGTCTATGTCGGCACGTCCGGTGTCGACAGAAGTTTCCCGCCGGAGCAGTCGGCACGGCTTGCCGAGGCGCTGCGGGTTGCGGAAGTCGACCATGTCATCGAGAACTATGTCGGCATGGCGCATGGCTGGTGCGTGCCCGACCATAGCGTCTTCGATGCCGCGGGTGCCCAACGTCACTGGAAGCGATTGACGACGCTCTTTGCCGAGACGCTGATCTAAAACTGATCGGGACGTTGCCTGCGGTCGCACCGAACGGGTAGAGACTGCACGATTGGCGCCGCCCGCTACAACGGCGCCGTCAGCGGGAACGATTTAGCCTGATGCAAACCTATGATGTCGTGATCATCGGCGCCGGTGCCGCCGGAATGATGTGCGCCGTGGAGACGGCCAAGCGCGGCCGTTCGGTGCTGATCCTCGATCACGCGGCGATGCCTGGCGAAAAGATCCGCATCTCCGGCGGCGGGCGGTGCAATTTTACCAATATCCATGCCAGCCCGAAGAATTTTCTCTCGGGCAATCCGCATTTCTGTATCTCGGCGCTCAGCCGCTACACGCAGAGCGATTTCATCGCGCTCGTCGAACGCCACCGCATCGCCTATCACGAAAAGACACTGGGGCAGTTGTTCTGCGACGGCTCCGCACGCCAGATCATCGACATGCTGGTCGCGGAAATGCGTGGCAGGGGCGTGGAACTGGTACTGTCAACTGAGGTCGCGGATGTCCGCAAAACCCCGGAAGGATTTGTGCTCACCCTCTCCACCGGCAAAGTCACTTGCCAGTCCCTGGTCGTGGCGTGCGGCGGCAAGTCGATCCCCAAGATGGGAGCGACCGGCTTCGGCTATGAGCTTGCCGAACAGTTTGGCCTTGCCATTGTCGAAACGCGGCCGGCGCTGGTGCCGCTGACCTTCGACGCAAAGACGCTCGAGCGGCTAGCGCCCCTGGCCGGCAATGCCGTCGAAGCAGAAGTCGCCTGTGGCAAGACACGGTTTTCCGAAGCGATGCTGTTCACGCATCGCGGCGTCAGCGGACCGTCCATCCTGCAGATATCGTCCTATTGGCGCGAGGGCGATGAGATCCGCATCGCCATGCTGCCGGGGGTCGACGTGCCGGACCTCATTCGCACCGCCAAGCGCGGCAACGGGCGGCAAGCCGCGCAGACGGTGCTGGCAAACCATCTGCCGAAACGGCTTGCACAGTCGATCGCCGAGCGCACCGCGATCGACGGCAACCTCGCCGATCTTTCGGACGCCCAGATCAAAACAATCGCCGCGGCGGTCAATGACTGGCGCATCAAGCCGGCCGGCTCGGAGGGCTATCGTACCGCCGAAGTAACGTTGGGCGGGGTGAACACCAACGGACTCGACCAGAAGACGATGCAGGCGAAATCCGTGCCGGGCCTGTTCTTCATCGGCGAAGTCGTCGATGTCACCGGCTGGCTGGGCGGCTATAATTTCCAGTGGGCGTGGTCGTCGGGTTGGGTCGCGGGACAAGCTGCCTAATGCGTGTCGCCCAAAAGTGGTCCCAGTTTTGGGAGGACTACATGCGTAAAAACAAGACCTAAAAGCACCAATTCGAAAAATGGCGGGGATGTTACTTCTGTGCCTTCGCCAGCGCTTTCTCCTTCTTTTTGGCCTGGTTGTAATCGATGGCCGCCCGGACGAGGTCTTTCAACGTGCGCCCGTCGAGCTCATCGCCCTCAAAAAGATCGATCGCACGCCACACCTTGCCGCCAAAACCCGCGTTGAAGAGCTTGTCGGGATCCGGCAGGCTGGCGCCGTGGGAAAAGGTAAGCTTCACCTTGTCCTTGTGGGCGTTGCCGACGGCGATCATTCCGTCGCGGGACCACACTGGGCTTCCCATCCACTTCCACTCCTCGATGATCTCGGCATCAACTTCAAGAATGGTCTTGCGGACGCTGGCGAGCGTCTTGCCACGCCAGTCCGTGAGGCCCGCGATCAGCTGGTCGATCTGTTGCGATGGAGTCATTGGGTGCCTTCCTGTGCCACGACGCGTTCTATTTCCGCGCTTTACCAGCGCGCCAGCTGGGTGATCTGAACGAGGTTGCCGCAGGTGTCGTTCAACTGGGCGATGGTCGAGCCGGTCACCTCGGTCGGCGGCATGGTGAACTCGCCGCCGCTCGCCTTGATGCGTTCGTAGTCGCCCTTGACGTCGTCGGTGAAGAACATGACCGCGGGCTGACCCTGCTTGAAGATGGCTTGCTGATAGGCCTTGGCGGCCGGGTTGTCGTTGAGCGCGAGTTGCAGCTCGGTTCCATCCGGCTCTTCGGCCGAGGTCACGGTCAGCCAGCGATAGGGCCCATTGCTGAAGTCGGCTTTCTTGGTGAGGCCCAGCACGTCGATATAGAAGCGCAGGGCGTTTTCCTGATTGTCCACATAGACGCTGGTCAGCTTGATCTTCATCGCTATTTCTCCTCTGTCCGCCCTGTCGGAAGGGCGTGGTTTGAATTGTGCTGGCAGGCTTCAATCAATCCGCTCGCGCGGCTACGGGATCCAGCCGGGCAGGGCGGCGGCCTGCTTTACCCAGTCCGCCATCTGCGCCTCGTCGAACGCGTCGCCTTCGCGGATGTCGATCCAGCGTGCGTTCTTGCTTTTCACTGTGCCGCCGGGCGGGACCGGCCGCAACGACATGCCGCTGAAGAAGGTCACCTTCACGTAGTGGGTCAGGACATGGAACGTCACGAACCAGCCTTGTCCCTCGATGCCGTAAAACGGTGAGTTCCATCTTACGGCCTTGCGCACGTCAGGCACATTGCGCACGATGAGTGCGTCGAGGCGCTCGCCGAGGCCGCGTTTCCAGCCCGGCATTGCAGCGATATAGGCCTGCACCGGCGCGTTACGGTCCCCCTTCGCGATTTGCGGGTTGCCGCCCGAGAGCTGCACCGGCGCGGCCTTGGTCGACTGCTCCCGCGTCTTGGCCATTCCTATCCGCCCGCACACTGCCCGCTCTTGGCGGCATATGGCAGCACGAACATGTACAAGCCACTGAACAGCAGCAAGAAGAGCGGCAACAGCGGCGAGTAGACGATCCAGGCAGGCGGCTGCCCCAATGCCATGGCAACGAAGTTGGCGATGACGGTCAGCGTAAAGATGATCGACAGCCAGCGATGAATTTGCCGAACCCACTTGTTCCAGTCCAATTGCACCTCCTGTCAAACGAGCCGTAGCGGCCCCGGCATCCGCCTGGCCCGTTTAATCGATCCGCTCCAGAACCTGTTCCAGGGCTGTAAGGAACCTCTGCCAGCCGACCGTGGCACCGCGGAAGTAGGGCTGCTGATCCGACCGGAAGCCCGTCTGCTCCATGCGCAGATGGGTCCCCGTGCCAGTAGGGGTGAGGGTCCAGGTGACCACGCTCTCGAGATCCTTGGTGTCCCAGGTATAGGACAGTGTTTTGTTAGGCTCGACTGTCTGGACCTGACAGTCGACGCCGCCCCAGTCCGCGCTGAGATTGAAACGGTGGTCCACGACCGGCTTGAAATCATTCTTCATCAGCCACTCCTCGATCAGATGCGGTTGGGTGAGCGCGCGCCAGATTTTTTCGGGCGGATAAGGTACCTCTCGTTCGACAACGACGGAGCGTGTTTCGGTCGCAATGTTGGTCATTGGTCCATTCTTTTGAGCAGATTTTCGAGGTCGTCGAACCGGCTTTGCCAGAATGCGTTCATCTGGTTGGTCCAGTCGATCAGTGGGGAAAGCGCGGCGAGCTGCGCGCTGTAGTGGGTCTGTCGCCCTTCATGGCGGTCGCGCACCAGCCCGGCATGCCTCAGCACGCCGAGGTGCTTTGACACGGCCGGTTGCGAGACCCCGGACTGAGCCGTCAGGGCGCCGACCGTCTGCTCGCCTTCCCGGCACAGGCGCTCGAAGATCGCCCGACGCGTCGGATCGGAGAGCGTTCTGAACAGGACATCGTGAGCATTCGTCATTGGGATCGATAACTCGGCGGCTATTGATTGACGTATAACCGCGGGGATATGTATGTGTCAAGCCGGGCAGCGATGGCCACGATCTGGCCGTTTCCAAAAAAATCTTTCCATTGACCCAAGGAATCGCCATTAGCCTTCGTCCAACAGGCAAATGATGGCGACGATGCTGGATGAGAGCGAAGCCTCCGACGCCGAACTGATCGGGCGGGCGAAGGGCGGAGACAGGGGGGCCTTCAGCAAATTGCTGGAAAGGCACTACGACTTCGTCTATCGCGCCGCCTATCGCTGGTGCGGCAAGAAGGCCGACGCCGAAGACATCGCCCAGGAAGTCTGCGTCCGGCTCGGCCGGGCGATCCGCGACTATCGCGGCGGCGGCGCCTTCACGACATGGCTTTATTCCGTGACCCTGAACGCCGCGCGCGACATGATGCGCAAGTCCGCCCGCGATATGGCAAAGACGGAGGCCTACGGCGTTCACGCGCTGATCTCGGGTGAGGCTTCGGCAGAGCCGGAAGACCCGGCCGAGGCCTTGTGGGCGGCGGTGCGGCAACTGCCGGACAAGCAGCGCGACGCCGTGCTGCTGGTCTATGGCGAGGGCTTGAGCCATGCGGCCGCCGCCGAGGCGATGGCGATCTCGGAGACGACGGTTTCCTGGCACGTCCATGAAGCGAAGAAACGGCTGAAGACGCTGATGCGTTCGGCCGGGGAAGTGTGACCATGGTCGACGACAACGAACTCAACAGACTGCGCGACATCGCGGCGCCGGCGCCGGGCGAGAGCGCGAAGGCTCGTGCCTTCGAAGCCGCCATGCGCGCCTATGACCAGGAAAATATTTCGACCGTGACCCAAGGATCGGTTGGCGGGCTTCGTCTCACAGAGCGAGCACAAAAGCTCTGGAGCGAGATCATGCAAAAGAAACTCATTGCCGCGCCGGCTCTTGCCGGGCTCGTCGCCCTGCCGATCGCCGGATACGCCACCTTCCACATGCTGAGGGAACAGCCGCCGAAATTCGGCGGCGACGAGAAGATCACCGAAACGCTCGCCGACAAGCCCGCGGCGGTGAAGCAGACGACCAACGAGCCCAAGCCGGTCCGCACCGAACTGGAGAAAGACAAGAAGGCCGACGCGGATGTGGAAAGCCGCGACGCCACCGATGCGCTTGTCGCGCCGGCCTCGCCGCCGAAATCCGAATCGACTGTTGCCACCATCGGCGGCGCACAGAAGGAGGCGGCGACGGGCGCTCCTCGACAGGATGCTACTGGCGCCGGAAGTGTGGCAATGAATAGTGCACCCCCGGCATCGGCCCCGACAGGTGAATTTGCGCTGGATGGCACGGTGAGCGCGCCCAGGATGTCAGGGGGTCTCAAGCCGGCCGAGTCCAAGCTGATGGCGCCGCAGCCAGCCATGGCTCCGGCCGACCAGGTTCAGCCGCAAGAGGAAAACCGCGATCGCATCGAGGATTTCAAGACCAATCCGGTGCATGCCGCGCTCGAAGACCCGGTCTCGACCTTCTCGATCGACGTCGATACCGCTTCCTATTCCTTCGTACGGCGTTCGCTGAAGGAAGGGTTCGTGCCGCAGGCCGACACGGTTCGCGTCGAGGAGATGATCAACTACTTCCCCTATGACTGGAAGGGGCCGGACTCCGCCACGACGCCGTTCAACTCGACGGTCAGCGTCATGCCGACGCCGTGGAACACGCACACCAAGCTGATGCATGTCGCCATCAAGGGTTTTGACGTCAAGCCGATCGAGCAGCCGAAGGCCAATCTGGTCTTCCTGATCGACGTGTCGGGCTCGATGGACGAGCCGGACAAGCTGCCGCTGCTCAAGTCGGCTTTCCGGCTGCTGGTCGGCAAGCTGAAGGCCGACGACACGATCTCGATCGTCACCTATGCGGGCGAGGCCGGCACCGTGCTGATGCCGACAAAAGTTGCCGAGAAGGACAAGATACTCAATGCCATCGACAATCTGCAGCCTGGCGGCTCGACGGCCGGCGAGGCGGGCATCAAGGAAGCCTACAGGCTTGCCCAGCAATCCTTCGTCAAGGACGGCGTCAACCGGGTGATGCTCGCCACCGATGGCGACTTCAATGTTGGCCAGACCGATGACGACGACCTGAAGCGGTTGATCGAGAGCGAGCGCAAGACCGGTGTCTTCCTGTCGGTGTTCGGCTTTGGCCGCGGCAATCTGAACGACCAGATGATGCAGACCATCGCCCAGAACGGCAACGGCACCGCCGCCTATATCGACACGCTCGCCGAGGCCGAGAAGGTGCTGGTCGAGGATGCCTCCTCGACGCTGTTCACCATCGCCAAGGATGTGAAGATCCAGGTCGAGTTCAACCCGAACAAGGTCTCGGAATATCGGCTGATCGGCTACGAGACCCGGGCGCTCAACCGCGAGGATTTCAACAATGACCGCGTCGATGCCGGCGATATCGGTTCGGGTCATTCGGTCACCGCAATCTACGAGATCACGCCGAAAGGCAGCGGTGGCGAGCAGATCGATCCGCTGCGCTACGGCCAGGCGTCGGTGGACAATGGCGGCGTCGCGAATGCGGGCGAATATGCCTTCGTCAAGATCCGCTACAAGCTGCCCAACGAGGACGTCTCGAAGCTGATCACCACGCCGGTGACTTCGGCCAACGAGGTCTCGTCCTTCGACCAGGCCGGCACCGACCAGCGCTTCTCCGTGGCAGTCGCGGCCTTCGGCCAGAAGCTGCGCGACGAGGATGCGACCGCGAAGTTCGGTTACGACAAGATCATGGAGATTGCCACTGCCGCTCGAGGAGCCGACCCGTTTGGCTACAGGTCCGAGTTCCTCTCGCTTGTGCGCCTTGCCTCGGCGCTGGGCGGAAATCGGTAGTGGTGATGACGGCCGGTTTCTTTCAGATGGGATCGTTCTGATACGGGAAACCGACCCACGGGCGGGTGAGGCAGGCCGGCGAGGGATTTATTCCCTTGCCGGCCTTTTTTTGCGGATTGTTAAATTGCGTTGGATTTCCGGTAGATGATCGCAATTTCCTCTCGCTACGAACAGGCTGATGTTTGGGCTTGAGGGAGCCGGAATTGTTGATCAAGACTCTTGCGAACTCGATAACCCGAGATATGCCGGCACTGGGATCGGCGTCGTCCACGCCGTCGGCGGAATCCAGGCGCATCAGCGACGATGTAGCCCAAGCGCGTCACACCGCCATCTCCGCGCTGAACAATGACCGCTTTCGCGTCATGCTGGAGCAGATCACCGACCCCATCGCATCGGGGGCGCTGACGACGATGCGCGGCGATACGGCAGCCGGCGCCGGCACCGATTTCAAGTCGGCGCAGTCGAGCTACGCCGACAACAGCGAATAACCGGAAACGATAAGGTCAGGCCCGGCTGCGGCGACGCTCGCGGCGGGCTTCGCTGGTCTCGGCGGCGTTTTCCGTCGCCACCTTGTTGCGCATCGGACCGATGCGCTCGACAATCGCGCCAACAGTCGGACGATCCGCCTTTGTGTGCGCGTCGAGTGCCTTGCGCATGGCGGCAAGGTGCTGGAACGAGGTGCCGCAGCAGCCGCCGACGATTTTCGCACCGGCATCGACGGCGAGACGCACATAGTCGGCCATCAGGTCCGGCGTGCCGGAATAATGGATTTCGGTGCCGCGGAATTCGGGAATGCCGCAATTGCCCTTGACGATCACGGTTGCCTCCGGCTTTGCCTCGGTCATATCGAGCAGCGATGCAAGGATGTCGGACGCGCCGACACCGCAATTCGCACCGACGCCGAGCGGCGCCTGCGACAAGCCGTCGACAACGCCGTGGATGTCCTTCGGCAGCAGGCCCATCATGGTGCGGCCGGCGGTGTCGAAGGAACCGGTATAGGTATAGGGCAGGCCGACGCGGATGGCGGCTTCGGCAGCGGCGCGGATCTCGTCGGGAGCCGACATCGTCTCGATCCAGGCGACTTCGGCACCCCCGGCCTTGAGACCCTCGATCTGTTCGGCGAAGGCATCGACGGCCTCGTCATAGGTCATGGCGCCAAGCGGCACCAGCAATTCACCGGTCGGGCCGACCGAGCCGGCGACGATCACCTTGCGGCCGGCCTTGTCGGCCACGGCACGGGCAATCTCGGCGGCGCGCTTGTTCAGCGCATGCGCGCGGTCCTGCGCGTGGTGCAGCTTCAGCCGGTGACGTGTGCCACCGAAGGAATTGGTGAGGATGATGTCGGCGCCGGCATCGACGAAATTCTGGTGCAGGCTGGTGATGGTGTCGGGGGCCGTCTCGTTCAAGAGCTCCGGCGCTTCGCCAGCCTCCAGCCCCATGGCGAACAGGTTGGTGCCGGTGGCGCCATCGGCCAACAGCACGCCCTTTTCAGCCAGCAGCGCATCGATCGGGTTGGTCGTCGTCATCGGATTGGCTTTCATGTTTCGAATTCGAATAAGGATATAAAGAAGTCTTTATGTGTAGTCAATGATTTTGCCGCGATTGACTGGCGACGTCGACGGCCGGGGCGTCGGGTTGAATGCCCCAGATTGCCGACAATCAGGCAGGGCCTTATGCGAAGGAATAATCTGACAGATTGCGTGCGAAGGCGGAGGCCTCGTGCGGGTTGACATCGGCGGCACGGATCAGATTGTCGAAATGCTGGGTCAGGGCCTGGATCGGCTGGGTGGCATTCAGCACCACATACATGTCTCCGACATAGATAGCCGCCCGATAGGGGCCGAAGATGGTGAGGGGAATGGAATAGCGCATGCGGCCATCGTAGAGAAACAGGCGGAAGGTTGGGTAGAGATCGTCAAGCAGCGTAGCCATATGGGCGAGTTGTTGGCGGCGGTCGGCCTCCGGAAAACGGTCCCACACGCCCAGGCCGCGGGCGAAGATCTCCAGCGTATGGCGCGGCATGCAGACTTCCATGTCGGTTTCCGGCCGCCGGTTGTAGTCAATGCGGTATTGGGTTTCGTTCGCCTGCGTCAGGCGGCTCCTGTTGGTGATGTTGGCTTCGTAGTCAACGAGCGCGTGTGTTCGCAGAAGATCGGGGATGCCGGCCGGCACATAGCGGATCTTGGTACCGGCCGCCTCGGCGAACCATTTGGCCAGCAGCGTGCGATCGAAGCCGTCGCGCGCTTCCTCGATCTCCAGGCTTTCGCGGATTTCGCCGGTGACACCCTCGTCCTGGCTGAGACCAAGCAGCCAGTCGAGCGACACCTTGAACTCGGCGGCGATGTTGAGCAGCGTTTCCGCTCGGGGCAGGCGTGTCGAGGCACCCGACAGCAGCTGCGACAGGGCCGACCGATCGATGCCGACCGCAGTCGCGAATGCCGACTGGTTGAGATCAGACCTTGTCAGGAGCAGCTTCAGACGCTCGCGAAAGATCGCTGATAGGTCTCGTTTGTCCATCACCTGGCTCCGCGAATCAGGAGGAAAAATTTGCGCCAAAGCTCCCGAATGGGCGGCTCAGGCGTAAATGAATCCCTAAGGTTGTTTACAATGTGTAACATGTGCGGTCAAAAATGCGCAATCGCAACATTTTGTACACTTTGTCTCGTTGAGTGGAATCACTTCTCCTGACACAATGATGTCAGGAACCAGTTGGGGTTCCGGCGACTGAAGGACAGTGGTCGATAGCATGACGAGCAAGAGCATCAGACAGCGTAGCGTACCAGCCATCGAATGGCCGACTGTGGTTCTCGCATTCTTCTGCTACACAACATGGTTCGCCACCGGTTTCTTGCTCTGGCCATCCTACCCGATCTCCGCGCTCGCCGTCCTGGCCTTCACCGCTGCATTGCAATCCTCGATCATGCACGAAGTGCTGCACGGTCATCCGACGCGCAACGCGCGGATCAACGAAGCCTTCGTCTTCCTGCCGATCGGTCTGGTCTGGCCGTTCCGCCGCTTCAAGACCATTCATTTGCGCCACCATGCCGACGAGCGACTGACCGATCCGCTGGACGATCCCGAGAGCTACTACCAGGCGCTCTGGCAGCATGACGACCTGCCGCCGACGATGAAATTCCTGCTCAAGATCAACAACACCATGGCTGGCCGTTTCGTGCTCGGCCCCTGGCTGTCCTGCGTCGGCTTCTTCATCGACGACGCCAAGCACATGATCGCCGGCGACAAGGCGATCCGCAAGGCGTGGCTGCTGCATGCGATCGGCCTCGCCATCGTGATGCCCATCGTCCAGTTCGGCTTCGGCATCCCGCTGTGGCTCTACATCCTGGTGCCGGTCTGGCTCGGCCAGTCGCTGATCTCGATCCGCACCTTCGCCGAGCATCAATGGTCCGAACACCCGGAGGGCCGCACGGTGATCGTCGAGCGCTCGCCGTTGTCGTTCCTGTTCCTCAACAACAATCTGCATTTCGTCCACCACAAGAGCCCGACCGTGGCGTGGTACCGGCTGCCGAAACTGTTTCGCGACCGTCGCGACGAATGGCTGCGGATGAACAATGGCTATGCCTATCCAAATTACTTCGCGCTGATCAAAGCCTATGCCTTCAAGGCGAAGGAGCCGATCGTGCACCCGGTGCTGCGGCGCGCGCCGGAGCCGGGCAGGGCTTTCAAGCCACGCATCAGGGCACGCAACATCAATGGACTCGGCACCGCGCCGGTTCCAGCCGAGCCGCCCAAGGAATGAGCTTTGCGGCGAGTGGGCGCTGCCTGCTAGTCTGGCTGCGGTCGGTCCCCTTCAATCCCAGACATAACGGTCAGATCCCGGAATGAGCGAATTGGTTGCGGCGTTGCCGATGTATGACTGGCCTGAAGCGCGCGCCGAGGTCGACGCCCAATGGGCGCGCTTGCGCGACGCCTTCCGGCAGAGAGGTATCGACGCGCCGCAAGCCATCGTGCGCCGCAATGGCGACCTGCCGCCGGTGCCGGGTGGTATTCATGACGCCAAGGGAAAACTGATTGCGCCAGACCCTGCGACTTTGCCGCCGGACGAACTTGATTTTCACAAGCTTTGGCTGCATCCGGCGTTGCTGTTCGCGCAGACCTGCTGGGGACCGATGGAACTCGGCCTGTCAAGACACGTTCAGGTGGTCGGCCAGCCGAGCTACGACGCCTGCGAAGGCGGGCAGGGCGAATTTTATTCGAGCGCGTTGGTGATGCGAGCGGGCGAGGGGCCGGAGGTTCGATCGCCTGCGGACGGCCGCGCTCTCATCCCGGTCGATCTGATCCGCGGCAAACGCTTCACCTTCAACAGCCTTGATTCCATGTCGGGCATCATTGCGCTGACGCGCGACCTGCAAACAACCGGCGAAAGCCTGGACATTTTCTCGACGCGCAGCGAAAGCGGCGGCCATCGCGACTCGATCGTCGCGGTGGCCGAGGGTAAGGCGGACATCGCGGCCATCGACTGCGGAAGCTGGGCGCTGGCGAAGCGTTTCGAGCCGGCGGCGCAAGCGGTGAAGGTCGTCGGCTGGACCGGACGGCGCAAAGGCCTGCCGTTCATCACCGCCGCAACGACACCGGAAAAGACGGTCAGGGTGATGCGCGAGGCACTTGCCGGATTAGCCGAGCAGCCTCGCATCCAACGGGTAGGTTGAAAGTTTTTCGTTGCCGGTCTCGGTGATGAGGATCTGCTCTTCGATCTTGACGCCCTCGCGCCCGCCCAGCCGGCCGATATAGCTTTCCACGCACAGCACCATGCCTGGTTCGAGTGCGCCGTCCGGCGTGTCGGGGGTCCAGTCGCTGGCATGCGGCAAGGTCGGGTATTCGTCGGCCAGGCCGACGCCGTGATAGAGCACGCCGTAACGCGTCGGAAAACAATCTCCGGGCGGTACCGCCGAGCGTTCGACAAGGTCGCGGAATGAGGTGCCCGGCTGCATCAATTGCGTGTTGTGCCCGATCTGATCGGCGGCGATGCGGAACAGGTCGCGTTGTTCGTTGGTCGGCTTTGCATCGCCGCACAGCCAGGTGCGCGACAGGTCGGCGCAGAAGCCATAGGGGCCGATCAGGTCGGTGTCGAAGGCGACCAGGTCGCCGGCGTCGATGCTGCGCGACGAGCATTCCTGGAACCACGGGTTGGTGCGCGGGCCTGATGTCAGCAGCCGCGTCTCGATCCATTCGCCACCACGCGCAATGTTGCCGCGATGCAGTTCGGCCCACAACTCGTTCTCGGAAATGCCAGGCCGAAGAGCCTGCTCCATCTCGCCCATCGCCGCCTCGCAAGCGACGATGGCGCGGCGCATGGCGAGAATTTCGTCCGATGATTTGATCAGCCGCGCATTTTCCATCACCGCTTCGCCATTGCCGATCGTCACACCCAGACGGGCGAGTTCCTCGACGCCTTCCGGATTGATGTGATCGACCGCGATGCGGCTGTTGCCGCCGCCATGTTCCCTGACCAGATCGGCAATGCCGGCGGCCCAGCGGCGGACTTTTTGTTCGGTCAGCTCGCCGCCATAGAGGTACATCCATGACACCGCGGGGCGAACCTCGTCGACGACGCCGGAATGGTCGGACAGGTGCTCGCAGGAAAAATAGTCGAACAGCACCACCGGCCCGTCGATGGCGACGAAACAATGCCGCGTCGGGTTGTGCGCCACCCACAGCTGCATGTTGGTGGAATCGGTGGCGTAGCGGATGTTGACAGGGTCGTAGAGCAGGGCGCCGGCATAGTCGCGGCGCTTCAACTCGGCGCGGATGCGGTCGAGCCGGTATTGGCGCATCGCCGGCAAATCGGGAGCGGCAATGCCTGCCGCCGCCCATTCAGCTTCCGCCTGCGCGCCATAGCCCAGCACATGCTGGTTGAGCGACGCCGCCTTCTGGCGGGAGGCGTCGCGCAATGCCTCTATCGAGCCAGGCTCGAACGGCATGATCTTGCGATGGCGGCCAAAACTGCCCTTTGGCGCCGCGCTGTCCATGGGCTCAGGTCCGCATCTTCTCGCCGCTCGGGTCGAACGGTGCTTCGACGTTGATGCGCGCCGGGCGCCGGTGTCCAAGGATCTCGATCTCGAACAGCCCGGCACTTTCGTCCTCGGCGAGTGCTGCCGGAACGTAGCCCTGTGCCATCGACTTCTGCACATAGTGCGCATAACCGCCTGATGTCACCCAGCCGACCACGCGCCAGTCGCCGTCGACAATGCCGCGCACGGCCGAAGCGCCTTCAGCGGCCTTGGAGCCGCGTATTTCCTCGCCGCTATCGTCGAAGCGCGGCGCGCCGTAGCCATGCGGCTTTTCCACCGTGCCGTAATCCTTGCTGGCCTTGGCCCAGATCGGCTCGTCGCCCATAACATCGGCGTCGGCGGCATCGACGATGAAGGAGACGCGGCGCAGTTTTGGCCCCTCGGCCTGTTCCTTGGCGGCAGCCTCGCGGCCGATGAAGTCGTTCTTCTCGAGCTTGATGAAGCGGTCCATCGCACCTTCGAACGGCCCATAGATCGGCCGCAACTCGCGGAACCAGGTCGGGAAGTTTTTTTCCAGGCGCATCGACAGTAGAGCGCGCATGCCGAAATCGACGAGGCCGAATTCCTCGCCGGCATCCTTGATCTGCTGATAAACCAAGCGCTGGTATGCCGGCGCCATCCAGATCTCGTAGCCGAGATCGCCGGTGTAGGTGATGCGGTTGACCATGCAAGGCGCGCCGGCGACGGCCATCTCGCGGAAATCCATGAAGCGGAAGGCTTTTGTCGAGATGTCGACATCGACGAGCTTCTGCAAGAGGTCGCGGGACTTAGGCCCGGCGATCGACAGACCGACCAGCGTCTGGTCGAAACGGTGGATGCGCACCGAACCATCCTTGGGCAGGTGCTTCTCGAACCAGCGCATGTGATATTTTTGCGCCGCCGACGAGCCCCAGATCATGAAGCGGTCTTCGCCGGCCTTGGCGATGGTGAAGTCGCCGATCAGCTTGCCGAATTCGTTGATCATCGGCGTCAGCACGATGCGGCCGGTCTTCGGCATGCGGTTGGTCATCAGCCGGTTGAGGAAATCCTCGGCCGCTGGTCCCGACACTTCGTATTTGGCGAAGTTGGCGATCTCGGTGACGCCGACGCGCTCGCGGGTGGCGCGCACTTCCTCGCCGATCGGCCCAAAGTCGTTGGAGCGGTGGAAGGAGACGATGTCTTTCGGCTCCTTGCCCTTCGGCGCGAACCAAAGCGGGGTTTCGAGACCCCAGCTGTCGCCCATGACGGCGTTGTTGGCCAGCATCGTGTCGTAGAGCGGCGTCGTCTGCGCCGGCCGTGCGGCCGGCAGTTCCTCATTGGGAAAACGGATTGAGAAGCGGCGAGAATAATTCTCGCGCACCTTGGCGTTGGTGTAGCGCAGGCCGGCCCATTCGCCGAAGCGGGCAACGTCCATACCCCAGACGTCGAAGCCGGGATCGCCATGGACCATCCAGTTCGACAGCGCCAGACCGACGCCGCCACCCTGGCTGAAGCCGGCCATGACGGCGCAGGCGCACCAGAAATTGGTTAGGCCCTGCACCGGGCCGACCAGCGGGTTGCCGTCGAGCGCGAAGGTGAAGGGGCCGTTGATGATCTGCTTGATGCCGGCCTTCTCGATGCCGGGGAAATGCTTGAAGCCGATCTCCAGCGACGGCGCTATGCGGTCAAGGTCCGGCTGCAGCAATTCGTGGCCGAAATCCCACGGCGTGTTGACCGGCGACCACGGCTTGCAGGCCTTTTCATAGGTGCCGAGCAGGATGCCGTTGCGCTCCTGGCGGGTGTAGATCTCGCCCTTGAAGTCGAGCACGCCGATCATCTCGCGGCCGGTCGACTTGTTGAATTCCTCGACCTCCGGCATCGGCTCGGTCAGAAGATACATGTGCTCCATCGCCAACACCGGCAATTCGACGCCGACCATACGGCCGATCTCGCGTGCCCACAGGCCGCCACAGTTCACGACGTGCTCGGCGTGAACCGTGCCCTGTTCGGTGACGACGTTCCAGGTGCCGTCGACCTCTTGCGTCAGCTCGACGACGCGGTTGCGCAGCACGATCTCGGCGCCGAGTTTCTTGGCGGCCTTGGAATAGGCAATCGTGGTGCCGGAAGGATCAAGATGGCCCTCGACCGGATCCCACATGGCGCCGACGAAGTTGGTCTCGTCCATCAGCGGGAACATCGCCTTGGCTTCGGACGGAGTGATCAGCTCGGTGTCCATGCCGAGATAGCGGCCCTTGGCGTGGGCGAGCCGCAGGAAGTCCATGCGCTCCGGCGTATCCGCCATCATCACGCCGCCGGTCAGGTGCAGCGAGCAGGACTGGCCGGAAATCTCCTCGATTTCCTTGTAGAGCTGCACCGTATAGGCCTGCAGCTTGGCAACGTTGGGGTCGCCGTTCAGCGTGTGGAAGCCGCCCGCCGCATGCCAGGACGAGCCGGAGGTAAGCTCCGAGCGCTCGATCAGCATGATGTCGCTCCAGCCGGCCTTGGCCAGATGGTAGAGAACCGAGCAGCCGACGACGCCGCCGCCGATGACAACCGCTTTTACATGAGATTTCATCAAGATAGGTCCGTTTTTGCGTAAACTGAATCAAGTTTTCTGGGTCTGCGGCGGAACGCCTCGACGCCGAGGTCAGCGGTCGCCGCGTGCCATTTAGAAGTCGGTCGGCGCACCGCCCTCGGAGCGGCGCTTTTCGACGAAGGCGTTGAGCTCCTCGCGGATGGCCGGGTCCATATAGGGCTCTTCGTAGGACGCCAGCCGTTCCTTCCACACCTTGTTGGCCTTTTCCAGGGCTGTCGGCGAGCCGGCTTCCGCCCAGGTCTCGAAATTGCGCCAGTCGGAGAGGATCGGCGAGTAGAAGGCGGTCTTGTAGCGGTCCTGCGTGTGCTGGGTGCCGAAGAAATGGCCGCCGGGGCCGACCGACTGGATGGCGTCGAAGCCGAGCGCTTCTTCGGACAGGTCGAGTGGGGTCAGGAACTCCGCCACCATCTGCAGCAGGTCGATGTCCAAAATGGTCTTCTCGTAGGAGCAGCGCAGGCCGCCCTCGAGCCAGCCGGCCGCATGCATCATCAGATTGCCGCCGCCCTGGATGGCGCCCCAAAGCGAAAACACGCTCTCGTAAGCCGCCTGCGCATCGACCGTGTTGGCGGCGCAGGTGTTGGAGGTGCGGTAGGGGATGTTGTAGCGGCGGGCAAGCTGGCCGCCGACCAACTGCGCCTTCATGTATTCGGGCGTGCCGAAGGCCGGTGAACCGGACTTCATGTCGACATTGGAGGTGAAGCCGCCATAGCCGACGGGCGCGCCCTTGCGCACCATCTGGGCAAAGGCGATGCCGGACAGCGCCTCGGCGTTCTGCTGCACCAGCGCACCGGCGATCGTCACCGGCGCCATGGCCCCCGACAGGGTGAACGGCGTGACGACGACGACCTGGCCCTTGCTCGACATCTGGATGATGCCTTCCATCATCGGCACATCGAGCTTGAGCGGCGAATTGGTGTTGATGATGGTGAAGACCGACGGCTCCTCGAGCAGCTGCTCATGGCTGATGCCGCGCGCGATCCTGGCGATCTCGATGCCGTCGACGTTGCGCTCCTTGCCGAGCGAGTAGATGTGGAACACCTTGTCGGTCAGCGTGGCGAGGTCGCGGACGCACTCAAGGTGCCGGACCGACGGATGGATATCGGTCGGCTCGACCGGATAGCCGCCGGTGCAGTTCAAGATGTTGTGCATCTGGGCGAGCTTGAGGAAGTTGCGGTAATCCTGCTGGTTGCCGGGCCGGCGGCCGCGGTCGATGTCGGAGCAGTTGGGCGCCGACGCCATCATCGAGATAATCAGATTGTTGCCGCCGAAGCGCACATTGTGCGCCGGGTTGCGGGAGTGGATGGTGAACTCCGACGGGCAGTGCGACACCAGTTCGAGGATCATGTCGCTGTCGAAGCGCACCCGCTCGCTGCCGTCGCGCACGTCGGCTCCATGTGCCTTCATGATACGCCGGGCCTCGTCATGCAGAACGTCGACGCCGATTTCCCTCAATACGCGCAAGGAGGCGAGATGGATCGATTCCAACTCGTCGTCCGAAACCAGCCTGGTCGGCGCGAGCGGGTTCTTCAACTGGCGGAAAGCCGGCTGTTCGAACGCGGCCGAACCGCCGGCGCGCTTTCCGGCGCGGCCGCCACGACGGGCGCGGTCCGTGGCCAATGCCGGTTCTGCAGGTTGTAGGGCGGCGGTCATGATGGTCCTCGTACGATGCGGCAGCGGGCGGCATAATGGACCGGCGACCCGCCGGTCGTTGCGGAGGCGGCGACCACTAGGGCGAGGGAAGCGACATGCCGGAACGGCAGTTGCACGACCAGAATATCGCCCCGATCGCGGCGGGGCGCTGGTCTGAGAGCTGCGGCCGGATGGACGCCAAGTGAAACGCGTTACACATCCGTCTTTTACTTCTGCTATATTGGCGTGCCGAACGAATTTGGAGGGAAAGCCATGCCCGATGTCGTTAAAGTGCGCGCCGCGACAAACAACGAAGTCGCGTTCCTTTCCTGGGATGTAGACGGCATGATCCCTGGCTGCCTCGGCTTCGAGATCGTGCGCATCTATCCCGACACTGGCGAGGAACGTTGCCTGGCCTCCTGGGTGCCTTTCAAGGGTCAACGCAATCCACGATGGATTCCCCAGGATACCGGCGTCTGGCCGGTGCAGAAGACATTCTGGCGCGATCTCACCGTGCGGCGTCGGCGCGACAGCATCGACGTCAGGCCGGAGGGTGAAATGATCGCCTACCGGGTGCGGCCGGTCGGCGACATGAAGCCGGGCCTCGACCCGGTGCCGGTGCGCCCCGATCAGGTCGTCGATGGCAAACCCGCCTACACCGGGCCAGCGCGTCCGCTCGGTTATCTCGGCCAGGGTGCGGTCAGCCCGCCGATCTTTCTCGGCCAGATGTTCGGCAAGGCGCGGGTTGCCTTCACCAACGGCGTGCTGTCGACGCAATGGATGTCGCATGCGCTGCAAGAGGCCGGCATCAAGGTCGGGCAGCGCGACAAGATCAGGGCGGTGCTGCGGGATCCGACCAGCAAGATACGCGCCTATCTGCATGGCGATGTGCCTGATGTGCTGACCAGCCTGCTGAAACGGGCCAAGGCCGAAGGCGGCACCGTCAGGCTGGCGCTCTACGAGCTTGGCGACGACGAGCTTTGCGACGCCATCGTCGCTGCCAAGGATGTCGTCGAGGTCATTCTTGCCAATTCGGGCAGGGACGACCAGACCAAGGCCTGGGACGCAGGCAACGCGCCTTACAGGAAGCGTTTGCACGACGCGGGCGTCGTGGTGAGCGACCGCCTGTTCAACAACAACCATATCGGCCACAACAAGTTTGCGGTCTACCGCGACGCCCAGGGCAAGCCGCAAGCGGTGATGACCGGCAGCACCAACTGGACGTCGACGGGCATTTGCGGACAGTCCAACAACGCCTTCATCCGCGACGATCCGGCGATGGCCGAGATCTTCGACGTCTATTGGCAGCGCATGAAGGCCGACGTGTTCCCGCCGCCGGCCTCGGAAAGCGCTGCCGGCCACGTCGTGCAGACGCAAGGCGTGCCGTTTCGCAGGGAAAACCACCTGCGCAATCCGCTGAACGGCGTCACGGCGAGGCTGGACGGCATGACGGTCTGGTTCTCGCCCAACGATCCTGACCGCAACAAGAAGGACATCTCGGTGCTGCCGGTCGACCTCGAGGATGTCTTCGCCCGCATTAGGGCGGCGAAGCGCGCGGTGCTCTTCCTGGTGTTCAATCCGTCGCTGCTCGGCGAAAACTCGATCGTCGACCAGGCCGTTGCGGCAGCCAAGGCCGATCGGAATCTGATCGTGCAGGGCGCGATCAGCGATGAAACCGCGATGCCCAACTATGTGGCGCCGACCAAGGATCCCGTCACCCACAAGTCGAACAAGGACGGCAAGTCGCCCTTCGTCTTTCCGGAGAAGGTCTGGGAGATGCCGAACGTCTCCATCGTGCGGGCGGCAAACCTGACCGGCGCCACGATCGCCCGCGACTTCCAGGCGGAGGTGCTGACCGTCGGCCATGCGATCGTGCACGACAAGATCGTCATCATCGACCCGATGGAGGACAACGCCACGGTCATCACCGGCAGCCACAATCTCGGTTACAAGGCTTCCTACGAGAATGACGAGAACATGGTGATCGTGGAAGGCGACAAGACTTTCGCCGCGGCCTATGCGGTGCATATGCTGGACGTGTTCGACCACTACAAGTTCCGCGCCTGGCGCAGGACGATCGGCAAGGGACCTTCCGACGATGACGGGATTTCCATCGACGACAAGTGGCTGAAGCCCTACGCCGACGGCAAGAAGGGGGCGATCGCCCGGTATTTTCCGTAGCCAGCATCTGTCTCCATTCGATGAGGAACCGTTCGGCTTCAGCCGACAGGACGGGTCCGGTGGCGCAAGCGGATTTCGCCGTCCGGCCCTTCCTTTCCCCAAATCGAACCAGTAGCTAGTCGGGCTTGCCGGCGGATAGCCAGCACTTCATATGGATGACAGTATCAGCATGGTCGCGACCAGCTCGAGCGAAGGCGAAGCGGGAACGCAGTGGGCAGCGCTTGCGGGCGTCACCGCAGCACTTGCCATGTTCGGAGCCGCGCAAGGGCTGAGCTCGCCGCTGTTCACGCTGCTGATGCAAAAGCAGGGGATGTCGCCGGCGCTGATCGGCCTGTCGGCGGCGATGATGCCGCTCGGCCTGATCCTTTCGGCTTCCTTCGTGCCGGCGGCGGTGCGGATGGTCGGAGCACGCACGCTGGCGGTCGGCTGCTCGCTGATCGGCGCGCTCTGCTTCCTGGGCATCGGCTATCTGCAGGACTGGGTGGCCTGGTTCGTCATCCGCTTCGTCATCGGCGTGGTCATCAATCCGCTCTACATCCTTGGCGAGGTGTGGGCGCTGTCGCTGGCGCCGCCATCGCGGCGGGGCCGGGTCATGGGCGTGTTCAACACGCTGCTGGGCGCCGGTTATGCGGCCGGCCCGTTCGCACTGACCCTGCTGGGCACGTCGGGCTGGGCTCCCTTCCTGGTGGGTGTCGCCGGCTTCACGCTCTGCGCGGTGATCCTGCACGCCGTCTCTTCGAAGCTCACCGGCTTCGAGGATGACGGCCAGCCTGCCAGCGGCCTTGTCGGCTTTGCCAACGTGGCGCCTGCACTGCTGCTTGCCGTCCTGGTTTCGGCAGCGGTCCAGCAAAGCACCTACGCGCTGGTGCCGGTGTTCGGCGCCAGCTACGACCTGGCGGAGGCCGTGCTTGCCTCGCTGGTGATGGCGCTTTCGCTGGGCAACATCCTGCTGCAGATCCCACTCGGCCTGCTGGCGGAGCGTTTTGGTGGCCGTGCCATGATCATCGCCTGTGCGCTGGCAACCGCGGCCTGCGCGCTTTTGCTGCCGCTGCTGATCATGACGCCGCTGATCTGGGTCGTGCTGCTGGTGATGGGCGCCGTCGGCTACGGCGTCTACACGATGGCGCTGGTCGAACTGGGCAGCCGCTTCAAGGGCTCGGTGCTGGTCGCCGGCAACGCTGCCTTCGCGCTGATGTGGGGCGCCGGCGGTATTGTCGGCCCGCCGGGTGCCGGGCTGCTCATGCAAGGCATCGGCCCGCTCGGCCTGCCCGTCGTGATCGCCGGTCTCAACGCATTGCTGGTGATGTTCGCGCTGTATCGCTCGTCCGTGCGCCGGAGCGGTAAGTCATGATCGCGAATGGGTCGAGCAGCAGTGAGATGGAGATGCAGTGGGCGGCAATCACCGGCGTGATCGCCACCGTCTCGGTGTTCGCCATCGCCCAAGGCCTGTCCTATCCACTGCTGAGCTTCATCCTGCAGCGCCAGGGCATATCACCGTCGATGATCGGCCTGTCGGCGGCAATGACACCGATCGGCTTCATCGTCTCGTCACCGCTGATCCCGGCGCTGGCGCGTCGGTTCGGGGCAGGGCGCACCGCGCTCTCCTGCGCGGCGCTCTCGGCGATCGTGCTGGCGCTGATCGGCTGGACGCAGGATGTCTATCTGTGGTTTCCGTTGCGCTTCCTGATCGGCGTCGTCACCAACCCGCTTTACGTGCTGAGCGAGATCTGGGTCATCGCGCTGGCGCCGCGGGCCCGGCGCGGCCGCGTCATGGGCGTCTATTCGACGATTATCTCGGCGGGTTTCGCGGCCGGGCCGCTTTGCCTGCTTGCCGTCGGCACGGAGGGCTGGCCGCCCTTCCTGGTCGGCATTTTCGCCTTCGTGCTGTGCGGCATCTGCCTGGCCTCGGTACTGCCGCGCCTGCCCAAGGTCGACGAGGCCGGGCGTCAGGTCTCCGTCCTGGGCTTCGTGCCGCTGGCCTGGCTGCTTTTGTTTGCCGTCATCGTTGCCGCCGGCTTCGAGCAGGGCGCGCTGGCTCTGCTGCCGGTCTACGGCACCCATCACGGCATCACCGAGACCCGCATGTCGGCGCTGTTGTCGGTGATGATCGCCGGCAACATCGCCATGCAGGTGCCGCTTGGCCTGCTGGCCGAAAGGCTCTCCGCGCGTCTGGTGCGGCTTGCCTGTGTCGCGATCACGGTGCTCGGCTGCCTGCTCCTGCCGCTCTTGATCGAGTCGCCGCTGATCTGGCCGATGATCTTTGTCTGGGGTGCGGTATCCTACGGCATCTACACCATGTCGATCATCGAGCTCGGCGAGCGCTTCACCGGCTCGACGCTGGTGGCCGGCAACGCCGCCTTCTCGTTGATGTGGGGCGTCGGCGGCATCGCCGTGCCGCCGCTGGCTGGCACAGCGATGGATATTCTGGGTGCAAGAGGTCTGCCGATTGCGCTTGGCCTGATGTGTCTGGCGCTGGCGGTTGCGAGCATCGTTGGTCGAAAATCAGCCTGATGCGATTGTGGGATGCCGCAGCTCGACATCGCCTTGCCATCTCGAAATTGCCCATATGTCACAATGGGCGTGACGTTCCTCAGGGTACATCCGGCGCAGCATGTCCTTAATTTCAACGGCACGATCAAAGTCAGGTATCAGGCCAACTTGAGACAACTCCGAATTCGCAAACACGTCTGGAAATCCGCCGCAGTTGGTCAACGCGCTTATGGAAACTTCTTGATCCAACAAGTCGTAGCCCAGGAAGATGAAACCGCCCCAATCAATCGAACGCACGTCCGTCGACGGCTTTCGAATTGCGCTTAAAATATTCAGTTCGTTGGTGTCCGCCAGTTGAGAAAGCAGAAACTCCAGGTCCACAAAGAAATCGAGCATCCAGTCCTCGTTCACAATGTGGGACCAGTAGCTGTCCTTTGTCTCGCCAAGCGCGATCGGGCCGAGCATTCCATCGAGTGTGACGACTTCGGTCAATTGGGTGAGGCCCGACCACTCGACGTATTTCGTCCATTCCGTGCCGCTGGACGGATCAAATCTCCCTTTGGCAATGTAGAGAAATTGCATGGAGCTTCCTCGTAGCGACACATGGCCGGATAAGGCTTCGCAGTTGATGCGGTATGGCGGGGTCGCTTCTTTCGCGCGTTCCAATTGAATATCGGTGGTGGCATGACGATGTTTGCGACACCGAGCCTTGATGAGTTTACCGGAGACACTATGACCAAGTCGACCACACAGAGCCTGCCAAATTCCACCCCTTCGACCGAAGATTCCTTTCTCTGGCTGGAGGACAGGACAGCCAGGCAGTCGCTCGATTGGGTGCATGGCCAGAACGAGGTAACGGTTGGTGAATTGCAGGGCGATCCGTTGTACCAGGCGTCGTTCCAGACCGCGCTCGACCTGATGACGGCCGAGGACAATATCGCGGTCGGTGCCGCCATTGCCGGCCATGTCTACAATTTCTGGCAGGACAAGACCAATGTGCTCGGCCTGTGGCGTCGCACGACGGTCGCTTCCTACAAAACCGAGAAGCCCGACTGGGAAACGATCGTCGACTTCGACCAGCTTGCGGCGAAGGACGGGGTTAAGTGGGTGTTCAGCGGTGCCAGCCGGCTCTATCCAGACTTCAACCTCTGCCTTGTCTCGATGTCGCCGGATGGCGGTGACGCCAGCGAGATGCGCGAATTCGACATCGCGACCAAATCCTTTGTCGATGGCGGATTTCGTGCACCCGCGTCCAAGTCGGGCTTCGGCTGGCTCGACAAGGACACCGTCATCGTCTCTGCGGCTTTCGAGGAGGCGGACAAGACTCAATCCGGTTATCCACGCGTGGTCAAGCTGTGGAAGCGCGGCACCAAACTGGAAGACGCGACACCGATCTTCGAGGGGCAGAAGGAGGATCTCGCCGTTGGCGCTGCCGTCGAGTTCGACGGCGACAGACGCTATCTGATCCTGGCCCGGACGCTCGATTTCTTCGCCTCGCATATCTTCCTGCGGCTGCCTTCCGGCGAGAACAAACGCCTGCCGCTGCCTGACGACGTGACCGATACGGCGATCTTCAAGGATCAACTCGTCTTCGGCGTGCGTAGCCCGTGGACGGCGCCGGATGGCACCTCGTGCAAGCCTGATGGCCTCTATTCGCTGGATCTGGCGCACTGGGTAGAAACCGGCACGCTCGGCCCGGTGGCGACCTTGCTGGAGCCGGCATATCGCGTGTCGATTGCCGGCATTGCCCGCACGCAGGACCGCCTGTTCATCAATCTGATGGACAATGTGCGTGGCAAGGTCGTCGTCTGCGAGCGCAGGAATGGCGGCTGGTCGCTGAAGCCTGTGGCACTGCCCGAAAACGGCAATGTCGGCATCAGCCATGCTGAGCATTTCGGCTCCAGCGTTTCCTTCTCGTTCACCGATTTCCTGACCCCGAGTTCGATCATCTGGTCGGACGACAATGGCGAGACGCTCGCCACCGTAAAGTCGCAGCCGGGCCGCTTCGATGCGTCGCCGCTGATCTCGGAGCAGTTCGAGGCGCGCTCGAAGGACGGCACGATGATCCCGTACTTCGTCGTCCGGCGGCGCGACCAGAAGGGTCCGGTGCCGACGCTGCTTTATGGCTATGGTGGTTTCGAAGTCCCGCTGCTGCCAGGTTATGCTGGCGTGCGCGGCAGGCTGTGGCTGGAAAAGGGCAATGCCTATGTCCAAGCGTGTATTCGCGGCGGCGGCGAGTTCGGCCCGGCCTGGCATCAGGCGGCGCTCAAGGGCAACCGCCAGAACGCCTTCGACGATTTCGCCGCGGTCGCGCAGGACGTCGTCAAGCGCGGCATTGCCACGGCCGCTTCGCTCGGCATCCAGGGCGGCTCAAATGGCGGCTTGCTGACCGGCGTTTCCTTGACGCAGCATCCAGAGCTTTTCGGTGCCGTCATCATCGAGGTGCCGCTGCTCGACATGCTGCGCTACACCGAATTGCCGCCCGGTGCCTCCTGGATGGCCGAATATGGCGATCCGTCGAAACCGGAAGATGCGAAGTGGCTTTCGGCCTATTCGCCCTACCAGCATGTCGAGGCCGATGCTGCCTATCCGCCGGTGCTGCTCACTACCTCGACCGCGGATGACCGCGTTCATCCCGGTCATGCGCGCAAGATGGCGGCCCGCCTGCAGGAAGCCGGCCATGCCCGAACGCTGTTCTTCGAGGAGACCGAGGGCGGACATGGCGGCCGCGGCGACCGCCGGCCGCAGGCGGCGCAGACGGCGATGAAATATGTGTTCCTACAAAGGGCGCTGAGCGGCAACGCATGAGCCGAAGTCTCGGCGCTGCAAACGCAAAGGATGGTTCACCTCGACCGTCCTTTGCTCGCCCTTCTGTTTTGATGCGATTCCCTAAGGGAAAGCGCTATGCGCTTTTCCCGGGAAAACCGCTTCACACTTTTCCCGGAATTGCTCTAAGGTGCCGTCCATGGCTCTCGTCAGGACATTGGCTCCCGTATTTGGGGCTCGCGCATTCCGGGTCGCGGTGACACCGTCACCGCGCACGCTGCGCGCCGAGCTCTTGCGGCTGTGCGCCCGCATCGGTTATTCACCACCTGCTTGCCTCTGATGCATTCGCTCCCGGCACGAGCCGGATAGAATCCAGAGGAAAGATCAGATCAATGACCTATCAGAATTATTCGCTGAAGCAGCTTCAGCAGATCGACGCCGCGCACCATCTCCATCCCTTCACCGACCACAAGGAATTGCGCGAGGCCGGCTCGCGCATCATCACCCGTGCCAACGGGCCGTTCATCTACGATTCCGAGGGGACTGAGATCCTCGACGGCATGGCCGGGCTGTGGTGCGTCAACATCGGCTATGGCCGCGACGAGCTGGCCGAGGCCGCCTACGCGCAGATGAAGGAGCTGCCCTACTACAACTCCTTCTTCAAATGCTCGACGCCGACGCCGGTGCTCTTGTCCAAGAAACTGGCGGAAATCGCGCCGAAGCACATCAATCAGGTGTTCTACGGCTCGTCCGGCTCGGAAGCCAACGACACGGCGCTTCGCCTTGTCCGCCACTACTGGGTGCTGGAAGGCAAGCCGGAGAAGAACCGCATCATCTCACGCAAGATGGCCTATCACGGCTCGACCGTTGCCGCGACCTCGCTCGGCGGCATGGATGCCATGCACAAGCAACTCGGCGGCGCGGTACCCAACATCGTCCATGTGATGATGCCTTATGCCTATGAACTGGCACTGCCGGGCGAGAGCGACCATGATTTCGGCCTGCGGGCGGCCAAGGCCGTCGAGGATGCGATCCTCGAAGCCGGTGCCGACAAGGTTGCGGCCTTCATCGGCGAGCCTGTGATGGGGGCAGGCGGCGTGAAGATACCGCCGGTAAGCTACTGGCCGGAAGTGCAGCGCATCTGCCGCAAATACGATGTCCTGCTGATGCTGGACGAGGTCATCACCGGCTACGGCCGCACCGGCGAATGGTTCGCATCACAAACGCTCGGCATCGAGCCGGACACCATCACCACGGCCAAGGCACTGACCTCGGGCTACCAGCCGCTCTCGGCATTGCTGGTCGGCGACCGCATCGCCGCGACACTGGTCGGGAAGGGCGGCGAGTTCAATCATGGCTACACCTATTCCGGTCATCCGGTGGCCTGTGCCGTGGCGTTGAAGAACCTCGAGATCATCGAGCGGGAAGGGCTGGTCGATCGCGTCAGGAACGATACTGGCCCGTATTTCGCCAAGGCATTGCAGGAGCGCATTGCCGGGCATGATCTGGTCGGCGAGGTGCGTTCGATCGGGCTGATGGGCGCGATAGAGATCGTCAAGGACAAGGCGACCAAGGAGCGGTTCCTGCCGTCGGGAAGCGCGGCGGTGACCCTGCGCGACCATGCGATCGCGCAGGGCATGATGCTGCGCGCCACCGGCGACACGATGATCCTGTCGCCGCCGCTGATCTGGACCCGTGACACGATCGACATGGCTTGCGAGCGCATCTCCAAGGCGCTGGATCTGGCGCAGGCGGATCTGCGCAAGCGGTAGGATCGCAACCTCGACCGGGCGTTCCTCGACAGGAACGCCCGGCTTCGAGAAACATGTCGTTGTGGAACGAATTTTGCCCTCAGCGCTTAGTGTGCGGGTCAGCAGCCGGCGTGGCTGCGACAAAGGGACTGTTTTCATGAAAAAGACCGGCAAGAGCCGACGGTTGCAAGAAGCGGCCAGCATCGGCGGTGACCTGATGCTGGCGCCGATGGTGGCGCTGATGCGGCTGCCGTTGATGGCGCTGGAGGCCGGGAGCAACGAGCCATGGGGCACGGAGACAGCGCGCGCGGTGAACGAGAAGACCGCGGCGATGGCCGAAGGTGCGTTTGCGGCGCAAATGTCCTTCCTGCGGTCGGCATCGCGGTTCTGGCCGGAAATCTTTGCCGGCCGCACGCCGTCGCTGTTCAACGGCGTCGCGGCGGAAAAGTCGATCAGCGCGGCTCTGAAGCCGGCAAGCCTTGCGGTGAAGGCGAATTTTCGACGGCTTTCCAACAAGGCCTGACAAGAAGGCCGTTCCCGAAAAACCGATTCCCGTTTTTCGAGGTCATACGTTAGAACCCATCAAGCACATCTGCCGATGGGGGAACATCATGGCCGGACAGCCGCTCAACCAGCCCGCCGAAATTCCGGCCGAACTTGACCGCTGGAACTGGGGCGCCTTCTTCCTCAACTGGATCTGGGGTATCGGCAACAGCACCTTCATCGCGCTGCTGGCACTGATCCCTGTCGTCAACATCGTCATGATTATCGTGCTGGGTGCGCGCGGCAGTCGCTGGGCCTGGCAGAACCGCGCCTGGCGCGACGCGGAACAGTTCCGCAAGACGCAACGCAACTGGGCGATCGCCGGCCTTGTCATCTGGGTGGTCAGCATCGGCGGTTGCGCGGCGATGGTCGGCGGCATTTCTTACGTCCTGAAAGGCAGCGATGCCTTTCACATGACCATGGACAAGCTTCGCGCCGACGACCGCGTCAAGGCCGCTCTCGGTGATGACCTGTCCGAAGGTTTCTGGGTCGGTGGCCATCTCAATGTCAATGCGAATGGGGCGGGCGATGCCCAGTTCAGCATTCCGGTCCATGGTGCCAAGGGCAAGGGCACCGCCTTCTCGACCGCTGTTCGGACAGCAGGCACCTGGAGCCTGCGCCTACTGGTTGTCAGGATCGAGGGAGCCGATGCACCGATCGTGCTGATCAATGAAGATCATGTCCCGATCCCGAATGCGGCAATCGGAATATAAAACAGGCCGCGCTGATCAACCGGCAGAAATGCAAAAACCGCGCTCCATCGGGAACGCGGCTTTGCCAGATACGCATGGCGTTTCGCTACGCAAACACTAGGCGAAACTTACGGGCTCCGGTACGCGAGACCTGATCCGGAGCGCCGGGCGGATGCGATATGTCCGCCTCGCATTCCGTTTTACAGAAACATCGTTACCGGGGGGTTATCGAGAGCTTAATCAAACCTAAATTTGACCGGGTTTCTTCCAAGATACGCAAAACCCAGTTATGTTAGGAGCTTATGGATTGGCTCCGCGTAGAAAATTAATGATTCCGGAAAAATCGGCGCCGGCATGCCCTTGGGCGTTGAACAGCGCATAGAGCTGAGCGGCCTCGGCGCCAAGCGGGGTCACAGCGCCAGCCCCCTGTGCCGCCTCCTGCGCCAGTTTCAGGTCCTTCAGCATCAGAGCGGCAGCAAAGCCTGGCTTGTAGTCGCGGTTGGCGGGCGAGGTCGGCACAGGGCCGGGCACCGGGCAGTAGGTGGTCAACGACCAGCACTGGCCGGACGAGGTCGAGGCGACATCGAACAGCGCCTGGTGCGACAGGCCAAGCTTTTCCGCCAGCACAAAGGCTTCGGCGACGCCGATCATCGAGATGCCGAGGATCATGTTGTTGCAGATCTTGGCTGCCTGTCCGGCCCCGTCGCCGCCGCAATGGACGATGCGCCCGGCCATCGGCTTCAGGATCGGCTCGGCGGCGGCGAAGGCATCGTCGGAGCCCCCGGCCATGAAGGTCAGGGTGCCGGCCGCCGCGCCGCCGGTGCCGCCCGAGACCGGTGCGTCGATGGACGGCAGGCCGTGCTTGGCGGCAATGACATGCGCCTTGCGGGCCGATTCGACATCGATGGTCGACGAATCGATGAACACCGCGCCTTTTCTGGCCTTGGGTGCGATATCCTCATAGACCGACAGCACATGCTTGCCGGCCGGCAGCATGGTGATCACCACATCGGCGTCCTTCACAGCGGCCGGCGCATTGGCCATGATGACGACGCCGTGTTCGCGGGCAACCGTCAGATTCTCCGGCATCAGGTCGAAGCCATGCACGGCATGCCCGGCCTTGACCAGGTTGGCGGCCATTGGATTGCCCATGTTGCCGAGGCCGATGAAGGCGATCGTCGTCATTGTCTGTCTCCCAGGTTCTTCTGGCGTCAGCGGCCGATCAGGGCCCGCGCGATGATGACGCGCATGATCTCGTTGGTGCCTTCGAGGATCTGGTGGACGCGCAGGTCCCGCACCAGCTTCTCGATGCCGTAATCGTGCAGGTAGCCGTAGCCGCCGAGCAGCTGCAGCGCGTCGTTGGCGACATTGAAACCGGTGTCGGTGACGAAGCGCTTGGCCATCGCCGACCATTTGCCGGCATCCGGCGCCTTGCGGTCGAGCTTCGAGGCGGCGGCATAGAGGAAGATGCGCGCCGCCTGCAGCTCGGTCTCCATGTCGGCCAGCCTGAACTGCAACGCCTGGAACTGGTTGATTTTGGAGCCGAAAGCCTTGCGCTCGGCGGCATAGGTGAGCGCCTTGTCGAGGGCCGATTGCGCGCCGCCCAGCGAGCAGGCAGCGATGTTCAGCCGGCCACCGTCGAGCCCGGCCATGGCGATGCCGAAGCCGGCGCCTTCGCCCGACAGCAGGTTCTCCGCCGGTACCTTGCAGTCCTCGAAGATGACCTGGCGGGTCGACTGCATATGCCAGCCCATCTTGTGCTCGTTCGCGCCGAAGGAAAGGCCGGGCGCGTCCTTGGGCACGACAATGGTGGAAATGCCTTTCGGCCCGTCGGCACCGGTGCGCACCATGACGGCGTAGACATCACTGTCGCCGGCGCCCGAGATGAACTGCTTGGTGCCGTTGAGGACGTAATCACCACCGCTCTTCACCGCGCGCGTCTTCAGCGCGGCGGCATCCGATCCGGAGCTCGGTTCGGTCAGGCAGTAGCTCGCCAGCCATTCCATCGAAGTGAGCTTCGGCAGGAAGCGCTGGCGTTGCTCCTCATTGCCGAAACGGTCAATCATCGAGGCGACCATGTTGTGGATCGAGATGAAGGACGAAAAGGCCGGATCGGCATGCGAGAGCGCCTCGAAAATCAGCACTGCGTCGAGCCGGCCGAGTGCGGAACCGCCGACATCGTCCCTGACATAGATGCCGCCGAGGCCCAGCGGCCCGGTCTCGCGGATCACGTCGGCGGGGAAGTGTTTCCTGCGGTCCCAATCGAGTGCGTTCGGCGCGACGCGGTCGGCGGCGAAGGCCTGCGCCATCTCCTGGATGGCGCGCTGTTCCTCGTTGAGTTCGAACTGGCTGGTGCTCGCATCGACCGCGGCGTCCATGGCGTGCTCCCTATGTGCTGGCCGGCTAGCTCGCTGGCCTGTCGTTTTTGGCTTTGCGCGCGCACCAATCTAGACCAATGATGCCGCCGCGCAACCCGACCTCCTGCGGAGCGGCTGTGCACCAATGCATGTCCGGAGCGAGATGTGACGACGAAATTCGATGAACTGCTGGAACAGTTCCACGCCTATCTCGCTTCCGTGGACGACGCCCTGGTGCGCGACGCCGTGGCGGGGATCGCCTGGGACATGCCAGCCCGCGAGCTGGAGCCGCATCCGCTTGGTTGCCTGCGCCACCTCGATCGCGCCACCGAACTGGCGCGGCCCGATGCCAAGCCGCTGGTGCTATTGCTTGCGGAACGTCGGAATGATCTCCGCTGGGGGCAGACCTATAGCAAGGCGGATCTCGGTGAGGCATTCATCGACAATTACGCCTGGCTCGAAGTGTTCGGCACACGTGGCCACTTCACCAATGACGAGGTTGCCGCCGGCCTGCTGATTCTTGGCCCCGATATCGTCTATCCCGACCATCATCATGTTGCCGAGGAGATCTACATCCCGCTGACCAGCGGCACCGAGTGGCGGATGGGTGAGAGCGGCTTTCGCCGACGCGCGGCCGGCGAGGTCGTCCACCACGCTTCCAACGTCAACCATGCCATGCGCACCGGCATAGAGCCATTGCTGGCGCTTTACATCTGGCGCGGCGGGCCACTGGCGGCGAAATCCACGATCACCGGAACCGTGGCGCAGGGCAGGGGCTGATGGCCAAGGCGATCATGCTGCAAGGCACGGGTTCGGATGTCGGCAAGACGGTGCTGGTCGCGGGCCTCTGCCGCGCAGCAAAAAAACGCGGGCTGAAGGTGCGGCCGTTCAAGCCGCAGAACATGTCGAACAACGCTGCGGTCGCCGACATTCCCGGCGACAACAAGGCCGGTGGCGGCGAGATCGGCCGCGCGCAATGGCTGCAGGCGATCGCCTGCGGCGTGGCGCCGTCGGTCCATATGAACCCGGTGCTGCTCAAGCCGCAGACCGATGTCGGCGCACAGGTCATCGTGCAGGGCAAGGTGTTTGGCGAAGCGCGGGCGCGCGACTATCAGGCGCTCAAGGGCCATCTGATGGACGCCGTGCTGGACTCCTGGAACAAGGTCGGCGAGGGCGCCGACCTGGTCATCGTCGAGGGCGCCGGTTCGCCAGCCGAGATCAACCTGCGCAGCCGCGATATTGCCAATATGGGCTTTGCAACCCGCACCGACGTGCCGGTGGTGCTGGTCGGCGATATCGATCGCGGCGGCGTCATCGCCTCGGTGGCCGGCACGCACCTGATCCTGCCGGAAGAGGACCGGCGCATGATAGTCGGCTACCTCATCAACAAGTTTCGCGGCGACGTCTCGCTGTTCGATGATGGCATAAAATCGATCGAGAAATTTACCGGCTGGCGCTGTTTTGGTGTCGTGCCGTGGCTGAAGGCGGCGGCACGCTTGCCCTCAGAGGATTCGGTGGTGCTGGAACGGCTGGCGTCCGGCGAGAGGCGCGCGCTGAAGGTGGCGGTGCCGATGCTTGGCCGCATCGCCAATTTCGACGATCTCGATCCGCTCAAGGCCGAGCCACAGGTCGAGGTGGTGTTCGTGCCGCCCGGCAAGCCGATGCCGGCCGATGCCGGGCTGGTGGTCATTCCCGGCTCCAAGTCGACAATCGGCGATCTCCTGAAATTCCGCGAGAATGGCTGGGATCGCGACCTTCTTGCCCACCGCAAGCGGGGCGGTCACGTCGTCGGCATTTGTGGCGGCTTCCAAATGCTTGGCCGGACGGTGCGCGACCCTGGCGGGATCGAAGGCAGCGTCACCGAGGCCGAAGGGCTCGGCCTGCTCGACGTCGAAACGGTGATGGAACCGAAGAAGACGGTGCGCAATGTCAGCGCGCGCTCGGTACAATTCGACCTGCCGCTTGAGGGCTACGAAATCCACCTTGGCCACACCACGGGTCCGGACACCATGCGACCGTCGGCGATCATCAATGGTGTCGAGGATGGCGCTGTCTCCGCCGACGGCAAGGTGATCGGCACCTATATGCATGGCCTGTTCGGCGCCGACGGCTTTCGCGGGAAATTCCTCGAGAGCCTCGGCATCAAGGGCGGTGGCATCGATTATCGGGCTGAAGTCGAGCGGGCGCTGGACGAGGTCGCAGCCGAGCTGGAAACCCATCTCGACTGCGATGCGATTTTCGCGCTGGCGCGCTAGACCTTGCCTATGCCTTTTCGCCGGCCTTCGGCCAGTAGGTGCCGAACGACCAGACATTGCCTTCCGGATCGCGGCAGATGAACTCGCGGCTGCCATAATCGCGGTCGGTCAATTCCTGGATGATCGTGGCACCGGCCTTCCTGGCTTTGGCATAGGCGGCATCGGCATTGTCGACGGCGATGTAGATCGACTTGCCGCTGCCCGAGCCGGGCTCGCCGACCATCTTGCCGTAGTCGTCGTCGCGCACCGTGCCCAGCATGATCATAGACGAGCCGAAAACCAGTTCGGCATGGTGCACGACATCGCCTTCGCCATAGCGGGCACGGACGCTGAAGCCGAAGGCTTCGCACAGCCAGTCGATCATTTTTGCCGCGTCCTTGTAGCGCAGGGCGGGGTACAGGCGCGGCGCTTCCGTGGTGGTGGGCATGGGAACTCCTTCAGTTGGGTTGGTCGATGAACCTGGTTTGTGCATGCCCAAAACCGCTGCGCACTTTTGGGCGACATGCATCACTCTGGTCGAAGGCCGTTCCAGCGTCTTGAAGAAATGTTACCTGGCAAGTGCGGTCGGCGTCTCGCCGGCAAGGTCGCGGAATTCGCGTACCAGATGCGCCTGGTCGGCGTAGCCGCAATCGGCGGCGATATCCGCCCAGTCGACGGTCTGCCGCCTCGACAGGCCAAGCGCCCGGTTGAAGCGCACGATGCGCGACAGCGTCTTGGGGCCGATACCGATCGCGTCGGAAAAGCCGCTGGCGAGATGCTTGCGGCTCCGGCCCAGCCTTTCGGCAAGCGCCGAAATGCGGGTCCGGCCACCAGAGGTGATGATGCGGTCATAGGCCCAGGCGATTTCGAGCGGCGTTTCGGCGGCATTCTCGAGACGGGCCGCGACGAAGGCTTCGGCGATGTCGAAACGCGCCGCCCAGTCCGGCGCGTTGCCAAGCCGTTCGCGCAGAGCCATGCCTTGGGCGCCAAGCACGTCGTCGAGGACGACCATGCTGTCGGTGAGTTCGCTCATAGGCTGCTTGAAAAACCGGCGTGCGCCAAGCGGCGTGAAGTTGACCTGGACGCAGCAGGCGCCACCGAAGGATTCAATCACCACCGGTCCGGCAAAAAGGCCGGCGGCGAAACTGGCGAAACGGTCATTGTCGCCCGGCGCCTTGCCGAGGCCGATGGCGAAGGGTTCGGCGAAGCTGATCACCAGCGGCACGGTCAGCGATGCATATTCGACATTGTGGAAATGGCCAGGAGTCGTTTCGCGATAGCCGCAGATGTCGGTGACGATGCCATCGAGTGCAGCATTGGGCAGGCGCCGGCGCATCTCGAACCGCCCGGCGACGGAGTGGTCCTGTTCCTTCCGGCGATGCATCTCAACAGGCATTTGCCATCCTTCCGCGGAGGGAAATCTAGCAGACCCCAGACCAGAATCAAAAGCGCCCGGCTTTTGGCCGGGCGCTCCTGGTCCCCACTTCAAGGGAAACTGGTCAGGCGCCGCGCATCAAGCAGCCGCCGGCAAGCACGATGAAGGCAATAAGAACTATCCACACCGATGCGAGTGGAATGAACGCAAGAACGCCAAGAGCGGCGAGAACGCCGATGATGGCGATAACAACTGCAATGATGAAAACAATCTGGGTGGGTGCGCTAAGATTCATGTCTGGCTCCTCGCAACATGATTCGAACAGCGGCATTCTATCAGGGCGGGTGATCACACACCAATCATGACACGCAGCGGGTTCGCCGGGTCGGCCAGTAGCTTCACGGCCAGCGCAAGGCAGACGACCACCAGCAATGGCTTGATCAGTCTTGCACCGATGCGCATGGCCAGACTGGCGCCGACGCGGGCGCCGAGAAATTGGGCAACGCCCATCATCAAACCGATTTTCCAGTAGACGACGCCGACCGCGGCGAAGACGATGAAGCCGCCGATGTTGGAGGCGAAATTGAGCAGCTTGGTATGCGCGGTCGCCTTGAGCACGCCGAAACCGGCGAGTGCGACGAAGGCCAGCATGTAGAAGGAGCCGGCGCCGGGTCCAAACAGGCCGTCGTAGAAGCCGATTGCGGGCGCGACAGTCAACCCGAACAGGAACGGTGACAGCCGCTCGGCACGGTCGACATCACCCATGTTGGGTTTTATGGCGAAATAAAATGCGATGGCGATCAGCAGAAGCGGCAGCGAGGCGCGTAGAATATCGCCCGGCACGATCGTTGCCAGCAAGGCACCGGCAGTGCCGCCGGCAAGCGCCAGCAAGGCTGACGGCAGCTGTCGTCGCAGGTCGACATGGCCATTCGCGGCATAATGGATTGTGGCCGAGCCAGAGCCGAACATCCCTTGCAGTTTGTTGGTTCCAAGGGTTTCGATCGGTGAGAAACCGGCGAGAAGCAGTGCGGGAATGGTGATCAATCCGCCGCCGCCGGCGATCGAGTCGACAAAGCCCGCGGCAAAGCCGGCGAACGCCAGCATGGCGACGGTCTGGGTGGTGAGGTCGATCATCTGATGTATGGAAATGTCCGGTGGGCTGAGATATCGGGCGTTCGACCACGACGACCCTGTTTGCGCAAGGCCGATTCCGCGCTACCTCTATCCCAGCGCGTCGCGCTTGGGTGGAATCATACGACGCATCTGAATCGGAAAGGGGCTCCTGATGGCATTCGCATTGCTGGACCAGATACGCTCGATCTTCGACGGCGACCCGGGCGTGCGCAAGGTGGCGGACGATCCGGTCTTGTCGGCGGAACTCTTGATGCTGTTCCGCATGATCCTGGCCGACGGGTCGGTCAGCGAAAGCGAGATGGTTGCCTTCCGGCGCATCTGCAAGGACGCTTTCGGCATTGCCGAAACCAGCATCGACAGCGTCATCGAATATCTCAACGAGTTCGGCTACGAGACCAACGGCTCGCAGGCGATTGCGCTGTTCCGCGATCTCGACATCGAGCGGCGCAAGCAATTGGCCCGCCACATGGCCGAGATCGCCAAGGCGGATTCGCAACTGGCCGAAAGCGAGGTGCGGCTGCTCCGGCGCACGCTCGACCTGCTCGACATCAGTCCAGTCGACGTGGTCAAGCCGGAAGAGTAGGGCGCGAACTACCCGCTCAGCCCTGCTCCTGCATCCGTCGAGCGATCGCCCGGTGCAAATCGGGAGCGGCGGTGACCAGCACCTTGGCCGCCTCGGATTGCGGGTGATCCAGCACCTCGTTCGTCTTGCCGCGCTCGACGATCTTGCCGTCATGCATGACCAGCACCTCGTCCGTGATGGCGCGGGCAACGGTCAGGTCGTGGGTGATGAAGAGATAGGCGATGCCGAGTTTTTGGTTGAGCTCAGCGAACAAATCCAGGATCTGGGCGCGGATCGAGACATCGAGCGCCGAGACCGGCTCGTCGGCGACGACCAGCTTGGGGCGGGTGATGATGGCGCGGGCGATCGACAGGCGCTGGCGCTGGCCGCCGGAAAACTCATGCGGATATTTGTCCATGTCGCGCTGGTCGAGGCCGACCTCGTGCAGCGCATGCGCCACCATCTCGCGACGTTCGGCGCGCGTCGGCTTCTTGTCCAGCACATGCAGGGGTTCGGCGACCAGTTTTTCGACCTTCTGGCGCGGGTCGAAGGAGCCATACGGATCCTGGAAGACAACCTGCATGTCACGCCGGGCAGGCTTCAGTTCCGCTTCGTTCTTGCCGGTGACGGTCTCGCCGCGAAACCGGATCGTGCCCGAGCTTGGTCGGTCGAGCGCCAGGATCATGCGGGCGAGTGTTGACTTGCCGCAGCCGGAGCGGCCGACCAGCGCCACCGATTGGCCCGGCGCCATCGACAGGGATACGTCATTGACGGCACGGATATCAGGCGCGCGCTTGAACAGCGAGCTGCGTCGGCCGGGATAGTCGCGGGTCACGCCCTCGACCTGAAGCAGGGGTTGGCCCGATCCGGCGCCATGCGGTCTTGCCCGCGCCGGCACATGCATCGAGGCCTGCGCCAGCTGGCGCGTGTAGGGATGGAGCTGTTGCGACAGCGTGCGCGCCGTGTCGCCGGCTTCCATCACCTCGCCGTGGCGCAGGATGGTGATGCGGTCGGCCATCTCGGTCACCACCGCGAGATCGTGCGAGATCAACAGCAGGCCCATGCGGCTCTCCGCGACGAGGTCGCGCAAGAGGTCGAGGATCTGGGCTTGCAAGACAACGTCGAGCGCCGTCGTCGGCTCATCAGCAATCAGCAGCTTAGGCTTCAACGCACAGGCGATGGCGATGACGACCCGCTGTCGTTGGCCGCCGGACAGTTCGTGTGGATAGCGCGACAGTGGGAATTTTGCTGAGGGCAAGCCAACGCGGTCGAGCATTTTTCGCGCACGCTCCTCGGCCGCGGCGCGGCTTGCCCTGGTGTGCCAGCGTATGCCTTCGGCGACCTGTTCGCCGATGGTCTTGACCGGATTGAGCGCGGTCATCGGCTCTTGGAACACCATGCCGATGTCGTCACCGCGCAGCGCGCACATCTGGTCCTCGGTTGCCGCGAGGATGTCGATGCCGTCGAACGAGACGCGCCCGGTGGCGCGCGCGGCATGAGGCAGAAGCTGCATCACCGTCAGCGCGGTCATGGACTTGCCCGAACCGGATTCACCGACCAGCCCCATCACCTCGCCGGGCGCAACGGAAAGCTCCATGCCTCTGAGGATCGGCGTGTCGCCGATGGTCAGCGACAGGTTCTCGATGTCGAGCAGGCTCATCGCTGCCGCCGCGATTTAGGGTCGAGGATGTCGGCGATGCCATCGCCCAGGAGGTTGAGCCCAAGCACGGTGACGACGATGGCCATGCCGGGAAAGATCGCCATCCACGACGCCACCACCATGCGGGTCTGCGCGTCGAACAGCATGCGGCCCCAGCTCGGCATTGGCGGCTGTGCGCCCAGGCCCAGATAGGAAAGCCCGGCTTCGGCCAGGATGCCCAGCGCGAACTGGATGGTGCCTTGCACCAGAAGCAGCGTCGCAATGTTGGGCAGCACATGTTCGATGCTGATCTGGGTGCTGCTCTTGCCGGCGGCGCGCGCGGCAAGAATGAACTCGCGCGGCCAGATCGCCAGCGCGCCGGCGCGGGCGACGCGGGCAAACACCGGAATGTTGAAGATGCCGATGGCGATGATGGCGTTGACGGCGCCCGGTCCGAAGATGGCGGTGATCATGATGGCCGACAGCAGGGCAGGGAAGGCGAAGACGAGGTCGTTCAGCCGCATCAGTGCCTCGTCGACGAGGCCACCGCGCGCCGCGGCAAAGGCGCCGAGCGGCACGCCGGCCCCCATGCCGATGCCGACCGCGACCAACGCCACGGCAATCGAATTGCGAGCGCCGACCATGACCATCGACAGGATGTCGCGGCCGAAATGATCGGTGCCGAACCAGTGCGCCATCGAGGGGGCTTGCGTCTTGTCTGATATCACCAGTTTCGTCACGTCGTAGGGTGTCCAGACGTAGGAAATGATGGCCATCGCCAGGACCAGCAAGGTAATGACGAAGCCGGCAACGAAAGCGGTGTTCCTGAACGCCTTGGCCAGGATGCTGGCGAACGTCTCCTCGGGGATGTCGATGTGCAGCGTCATTGCCGGCTCCTCAGGCGCGGATCGACGACTGCATAAGAAAGATCGACGAGGAGGTTGACGGCAATGACGGCGGCGACCAGCAGCATGACGACGCTTTCGACGACGATCAGGTCGCGCTGGGTGATCGCCTGGAAGACCAACCGGCCGAGCCCGGGCAGATAAAAGACATTCTCGATGATGATGGTGCCGGCAAGCAGGAAGGCGAACTGCAGGCCAAGAATGGTCAGCACCGGGATCATGGCGTTGCGCAGCGCGTGCCGCCACAGCACTGCGCGATAGGGCAGGCCCTTGGCGCGGGCGGTGCGGATATAGTCCTCGTTCAGCACCTCGATCAGCGCCGAGCGGGTGACGCGCGCCAGGATGGCCGCCTGCGGCAAGGCAAGCGCCACTGCCGGCAGCAGAAGCGATTTCAACGCCGGCCAGGGGCCGGCGCCCCAGCCGGGAAAGCCGCCGGCCGGGACCAGCCGCAGCCAGACGGCGAAGACATAGATCAGCATCAGCGCGAACCAGAAATTGGGGACGGCGACGCCAAGCTGGGCAGCGCCCATCGCCACCGTGTCGCCGGCCCGTCCGCGCCTGCTGGCCGAAAACAGGCCGACCGGAATGGCGATGATGGTGGAGAGTGCAAGCGCAATCAGCGCCAGCGGCAAGGAGACAGCCAGCCGCTCGCGCACGAGATCGATGACCGGCACCGAATAGGTGTAGGAGCGGCCGAAATCGAGGCTGAGCAGGCCGCCGGCCCAATGCAGGTAGCGCCAAGGCAGCGGTGCGTTGAGGCCCATCTGGTTGCGCAACAGGTCGACCTGGTCGGCGCTGGCGTTCATGCCCAGCATCAACCGCGCCGGGTCGCCGGGCAGGATCTCCAGCACGGCGAACACCACCATGGAGGCCAGCACCAGCGTGGCGATGGCGATGGTGAGGCGTTTGAGGAGATAGGCGGTCATGGGACCGCTGCGTTGCCGAGGGCAGACAACAGGTGACGATAGCGTTCTGCGACGCCCCCCTCTGTCCTGCCGGACATCTCCCCCTCAAGGGGGGAGATCGGCAATTTCAGCGCAGGCGCTACAAAGGCTTCATTGATGAATGGCGAAAGCGGTGACAAGAGCGAAATCTCCCCCCTTGAGGGGGAGATGCCCGGCAGGGCAGAGGGGGGCGCGAAGGGGCGCAAGGGTCGCCTTTTGGCCAACACCCTCACTCGCTCCACTTCACCTTGGTCAGGTCATTGGCCTGGATCGGCGCGTTTTCCCACAGGCCTTGCAGCTTGGCATCCCAGACGCCGACCTTGGGCAGTTCGAAGAGGAAGCCGACCACGGCATCATCGGCCAGGATCTTCTGCGCCTGTCCCAGCAGTTCCTTGCGCTTGGCCTCGTCGGAAGTGAGGTTCAGATCGGCAATCACCTTGTCGAAGGCCGGATTGTCGTAGTTGAAGTAATAGTCCTTGCGCGAATAGATATCGATGTCGTTGGGCTCGGTGTGCGAGACGATGGTCAGGTCGTAGTCCTTCTTGGTGAACACCTGATCCAGCCACTGCGCCCATTCGACCGGGACGATCTCGAGATCGATGCCGACGTCGCGAAGTTCCGAGGCGATGATCTCGCCGCCGAGCCGCGCGTAAGAGGGCGGTGGCAATTTCAGCGTCGCCTTGAAGCCGTTCTCCAGTCCTGCTTCCTTCAGCAGTTCCTTGGCCTTGGCGACATCGTGCGGATAGCGGCCGGTGAGGTCGACATAGTCCTTGTTGGCCGGTGACATGTGCGAGCCGATCGGCTGGCCGAGGCCGGCCGAGGCGCCGTCGATGATCGCCTTGCGGTCGAGCGCATAGGAGATCGCTTGTCTCACCTGCAATTTGTCGAAAGGCGGCTTCTTGTTGTTGATCGACAGGAGGGTTTCGCCCTCGGTCGCGCCGATCACCACCTTGAAACGCGGGTCGTCCTTGACCTGCGCGACGCTGTCGGCATCGAAGAACGGGAAAGCCTGGATGTCGCCCGACAGCAGCGCCGGCACATAGGCGGCGGCATCCGGCACGATGCGGAACTCGGCCTTGTCGAGGAACGCTGGCGTGCCCCAGTAATTGTCCGATTTGACCAGCGTGATCGACGATCCCTTGGCCCAGCTCTGGAATTTGAATGGGCCGGTGCCGATCGGCTTCTCCTTGTTGGTGTCGGCCGATTCAGGCGCCACGATCACCGCGTCGCCCCAGCCCATATTGTAGAGGAAGGACCCTTGAGGGTTCTTCAGCGTCACCTTTACCGTTGCCGGATCGACCACGTCGACCTTGTCGATCGCGGCGAACAAGCCTTTCTGCGCATTGACCGAATTGTCGGCGCGGGCGCGGTCGAGCGAGAACTTCACGTCGCTGGCGTCGAAATCGGTGCCGTCGTGGAATTTGACGCCGCTGTGCAGCTTGAAGGTGTAGACCTTGCCGTCATCGGAAATGGTCCAGCTTTCGGCCAGATCCGGCAGCACCTCGCCTTTCGGCCCGATGCGGGTCAGGCCCTCGAACACATTGGCGTAGAGAACCTCGTCGATGGCCGCGGCAGCACCGGCGGTCGGATCGAGATGCGGCGGTTCGAGTGGAATGCCGATGACGAGGTCGGTTCGCGCGGCGAACGCCGAGGTGCCAGTGGCCAGCGACAGAACCGCGGCGGCCAGAATGGTTTTCCACAATCTCATCGTGCGACTCCCCATGCGTTTCAGACGTGCTCAAACCCGGGCGATAGAAGCGTGATTTGGCCACAGAGTAAATTGCGTTTCGTTCTGCCCGGCAGGATGGCTGGGAATGTTTTTGCCGTGACAGCCCTGTCGGCAGGTCGAAGCTTATTGCGATGCGACTATCCGGTGGCTGTGCCGCGCAGCAGCACGTTGATCCCGATCGCCATCACCTTGGCCGCTTCGACCATGTCCGATATCCCGACCCATTCGTCCGGCCGGTGGGCGAGGTCGAGTATGCCCGGGCCATAGGCGATGCAATCATAGATATGGCCGATGCGGGCAATGTGCTTCTGGTCGTAGGTGCCGGGCGAGATGACATAGTCCGGTTCGCGGTCGAAGATCGCCATGATGCCTTGCGCCACCGCCTTGACCACAGGCGCGTCGCGCTCCGTCATCAGCGGCAGCACTTCCATCAGGTCGCGGATCTCATAGTCGAATTTTTTCCGCTCGCGCTTCAGCCGGTCGAGAATGCCGGTCACTTCACCTTTGACCGTGTCGAGGTCCTCCTCGAGCAGGAAGCGGCGGTCGATGGTCAGCCGGCAGGAATCGGGCACGTTGGGCGAAGGCAGGCCGGGCCGGAAATCCTCGGTCTGGCCACCGTGGATGGAGTTGATGTTCATGGTCGAGCGCTTGGCGCCTTCGGGCACGACAGGCATGCGCGTCATCTTGCGGTCGAGCGCGGGGAACAGTTCATCCTCGAAGGCCTGCAGCACGGCGCCCATATGGCGTACCGCATTGTCGCCGAGAAACGGCATCGAGCCGTGAGCGATCTCGCCCTTGGTCTCGATCTCGGCCCACCAGACGCCGCGATGACCAAGGCAGATGCGGTCCTTGTTCAGCGGCTCGGGAATGATGACGTGGTCGACCCTGGGTTTCGAGAAATAGCCGAGCTTGGCCAGATGGGCGACACCGCCGAAGCCGCCGGATTCCTCGTCGACGGTGCCTGATATTTCGATGGCGCCTGGAAAGTCGGGAAACACCTCCATGAAGGCTTCGGCTGCAATGACCGAGGCGGCTAGGCCGCCCTTCATGTCGCAGGCACCGCGGCCGTAGACCTTGCCGTCCCGGACGATGCCGGCAAAGGCATCGACGGTCCAGCCGTCGCCGGCTTCGACAACGTCGATATGCGAGTTGAAATGGACGCAGGCACCGGGCGAACGCCCGTCGAATCGTGCAACGACATTGACACGCGGGTAGCGATCGGTGTCGCCGGGCGTGCCTTCGGCACGGATGAATTCAGTCTCGAAGCCACTCTTCTTCAGTCGCGCACTGAGATATTCGGCGCATGGCCGGTAGGCCTCGCCGGGTGGGTTGATGGTCGGAAAACGGATCAGGTCGGCGGTCAGCGCGACGACATCGTCGCGCCGGTCATCGATTGCCTTGAGGAGTCGCTCGTTCATCCGACGAGTTGAGCAGCGATATCAGCGGTTTTGCAAGCCCGCCGATGAACAGACCCGTGCGGCGTGTCGTTGCGGCAACTATCGCGCGAAATCGTTCAAATTCGCTGCTTTGGATTGGCGAATTGGTCAAGGAGTGTGTGCTATCCGTTCGCTGCCATTAAAAAGATGAAAAACAACGTGATGGCAGGCAAGTAAGGGGCAATCAAAGGGGTTTGATCGCATGAAAAAGACTGTTCTTATGGCAGCCGTGTTTGTCGCGATGTTGTTCGGAGGTGCGGGGCAAGGCTGGGCGGCCAGCCTCGTTGCAAACATAGACGTGTCGTCGCAGACAATGACCGTCAGATATGGCTTTTCGGTCTATCGGTGGAGCGTGTCCACCGCGCGATCCGGCTATTTCACGCCGCGCGGCACCTATCGGCCGCAACGCACGGCACGGATGTGGTACTCGCGCAAATACCATATGTCGCCAATGCCTTATTCCGTTTTCTTCCATGGCGGCTATGCCATCCATGGAACCGGCGCCGTCAGGCAACTCGGGAGGCCGGCATCGCATGGCTGCGTGCGGCTGCACACGGCCAACGCCGCGACCTTCTATTCGATGGTGCGGGAAGTGGGTTTCGGCAACACGCGGATTGTTGTGACGAACTAGGGCCGTCGGGCGCCCGTCCGGAGCGCGGGGTTGTCTTTGTTAGCCGGTTCAACGTCGGCGGTCGCTGAACCGGTCAACTGTTTGTTGGCACTTTTCCTGATTGCTATGGCCGTCGAAGCCAGTGGCAAGTTGGAACGCGTTCATTCTTGGCCGACTGCCGGTGCCTCTTTCCAAAGCGGCGCCAAATTTTTCATTACCATCTAGAAAGCATTGGTATGAGACGTTCCGCCGGTGGTGGCGGCCCCTGGGCGACCAGTTTTCTATATTGGATGTCTCTTACTTATTGCAGGCCGGTCAATCGGTAACCAGAAGTCTCGCCACTGCGCACCGATTGTCGGAATTGACAGATGCTCTCCCAGCCAAAGATGGACGATCGTGTTTCCAGTCGGCCCGCCGGAGTGGTTATTCTTGGTGGGGCGCACGGGACACTGGCGCTAGCCAGGAGCCTTGGCGCGCAGAAAGTGCCGGTCTGGTTGGTAAGCGCCGACACGCCTTTGCCCCGCTTTTCGCGTTATGCTCATCGGCAGATGACGTGGCCCGGCCCAGAGGATGACGGCGCCGTTGCCTTCCTGAGGAAGCTGGCTGAGACCCAGGGATTGGACGGATTTCTACTGGTCCCCGGCGGCGACCCTGAAGTTCGGCTGGTGTCGCAAGCCATCGAGCAGCTGTCCGACGTATTCGACGTGGTGCTGCCGCCGTGGCAGCAACTGAAATGGGTTTGTGAGAAGCCGCTTCTCTATCGCCGTGCCCGCGAACTGGCGCTCGCCATTCCGCTGACCTACGAGTTTACTTCGCTGGAGCAGGCAAGGGCGGCGGAGCTTCGCTTTCCAGTCATCCTGAAGCCGAACATGGGCGGGCGCAGCCGTTTTGCTCGCGCAAAGGCCATTCTGGCCAACGACCAGGCGTCGTTCCTGACAGCCTACAAATGGGCCGCCGAAGAGATCGGTTTCGAGAATGTCGTCGTTCAGGAAATGATACCGGGGGGAGGAGAAGGCCAGTTCTCCTACGCGGCGCTGTGGAACCGGGGCGCACCGGTGGCCGAGTTTACCGCCCGCCGCAGCCGGCAGTATCCGGTTGATTTCGGCTACACCAGCACGTTCGTCGAGGTCGTCGACGAGCCGCAACTGATCGACGCCGCGCGCCGGCTGCTTGGATCGATCGACCACCACGGACTGGTGGAGGTCGAATTCAAGCGCGACCCCCGCGATGGCTCGTTGAAGATACTCGATGTCAATCCGCGGCCCTGGACATGGTTTGGGCTTGCCGCTGCCGCGGGCGTCGATCTCGGCGCCATGCTTTGGGCGATCAGGTCGGGCCACGAGGTCGAGGCGGTCTCGGCGCGGCCGAATACATCCTGGATGTATCTGGTTCGGGACATGGTGGCCGTCAGCAAGTTGATCTCAAGCGGCCAGCTGACAAGGCAGGCCTATTTGCGCTCGTTCGGTTCGGTACGGGCATGGGCGACATTCACGGCAAGCGACCCGATGCCGGGCGTGATCGACGTACCCTTGACCATGTGGAGAGTGCTGACGAGGCGAATACTTCGTAGGCGGTGAAACCATTAACCGACAACGTCAAGTCATCTTCCGGACAGGCAGTAGGATGACTTCGTAGGCGGTGAAACCATTAACCGACAACGTCAAGTCATCTTCCGGACAGGCAGTAGGATGCGGTTCATTTCCGCATTCTTAACCTGGGAATGTTTAGGACGACGGGGTGTCGGACCGAGTTTCAGTCGCGGTCAGGCGTCGAGAAAACGGAACCAGTGACATGACCGCTCCCATGCCCAGGACCGATTGCGAGGTGGCTGTGATCGGTGCCGGGCCGTTTGGGCTGGCCGTTGCTTGCGCCCTCAAGGCGGCGGGCATTGAAACGCTTGCCCTCGGCGGCGCAATGTCCTTCTGGCGCGATCATATGCCAAGAGGCATGAGGCTGCGCTCACCCTGGCATGCGACCTATATCGGCCATACCAAAGGTCCGCTCTCGCTCGATTCTTACGCAGCGGTCCTTGGAATCTCGCCGCGCGAACCGCTGCTGCTGGAGAACTTCGTCGACTATGGACTGTGGATACAGGCCCAGACGGTTCCCGATCTGGATACACGAATGGTTGTCCGCGTCGAGACGGCGAGGGGAGGGTTTCGCCTCGCCCTTGCCGATGGCGATGCCGTCCAAGCGCGGCGAGTCGTCGTTGCCACCGGGCTGATGAACCAGCAGATGATCCCAAGCGTCTTCGATGGAATGCCCGTCGAACTGGTCAGCCATGCCAGCGAACATGCCGGCTACGAGGCCTTCCGCGGCAAGCGGGTCGCGGTTGTCGGGCGTGGGCAGAGTGCTTGCGAATCCGCGGTGCTGCTGAAGCGTAGCGGTGCGGATGTCGAACTTGTCTGCCGTGGCGACATCCATTGGCTTGGGTATCGAACGCTGTCGGGAAACAAAAGCTGGAGTTTGCGCGACTTCGCTTCGGAGCGCCTTGCGTCTCCCTCCAGGGTCGGGCCCTTCCCACTGTCCTGGCTGGTCGACGTTCCAGGCTTTGTGCACCGGTTTCCGGCGGCAGCCAGAGACGGGCTCAACACGCGCAGTCTTGGGGCCGGCGCGTCAGGCTGGTTGAAGCCCGACTTCGACGGGATAAAGGTCAATGCCGGCAGCAGGATTGTCGGTGCTGCCGCCAAGGACCACGCCATCGAACTGCGGTTCGAGAAGGATGCCGCCACCTTCGATCATGTGCTGCTGGGAACGGGCTACCAGATCGATATCGCCAGGCTCGGGCTGTTCGCGCCCGACGTGCTAGCCGCAATTGCGCGCCGGCAAGGGGGGCCGGTGCTCTCCGCGGGGTTCGAGTCGAGCATCCCGGGCCTGCATTTCGTCGGTGCGAGCGCCGTCGGCAGCTTTGGTCCGCTGATGCGTTTCACCGCCGGCACGCCTTACGCCGCGCGCAACGTCACCCGTTTCGTCAAGGCCAGAGGCAAGGGCTACGCCGCGGCGCGAAACTGAAAGACCGCGTAGTCGATGGTTCGGATCGCATCGAGAAAGCCGGGCATCGGCGGCACGGGAAGTTCGATGAAAACGCCGGCCTCGCGGATTGCCGGCCTTGCCCAATCGATGGCGCGGTGGCTTGAGCTTCCGTAGACGATGAAGCAGTCCCGCCTGTGCCGTTCAAGCGACGACACGAGATTCTTCAGAACGATGTCGAAAACGTCCTTGGAAAAAGGATTGTAGAAATAAACCACCAGCGGCGCATCGGGAAATTCGTAGGCTGCCGCGTCCGCCTCGACGACACTGAGCGCCCGGCATTTCTGCGACGGATCGCTGAAGCGTTCTATGTTGCTCCTGGCGATTTCGACCAGCTCGCGTGCGAACTCCACCCCGATGATCTCTGCAAACGGATAGCGCGACGCCAGCAACAGCGTGCGCGATTTTCCAGAGCCGATATCGATGAATGTGTGGCCCTCAATATCCCGGGGCAGCGACTTCATGATGAAGTCAAAGGTTTTCGGCGAGGTGCATACGGCTTCGTTGCCCTTGCTGCGATGCGGGCCGACGACATCGAGCGCCGCGAGCTGGATCGAACCGGCCGTATCGACATCGTGCCGGCGATCCCATTTTCGCGCGAGGCCATCGGCGATGATATAGCGGACGTTTCGCAGGACAAAGCCAACGCTCGCACCGATCCCGTGTCGACGAACGAGCCTGACCGGCTCCAGCAAGCCTCGGTGGCGGATAAAGGACCAGGCCCTGCCAAAACGGCCAAACGAGCGGTCTTCGAGCCTATCCCGGTCGGCACGACGCGTTTCGAGACTAACCATGCAACGGGCCCAGCCGATGAACATCCCTGGGATATCTGCGCCCCGGCCGTTTAAGATTCCCTGACCAACAAAGCTACGAATGTCAGGACCGGTAGCCAATCGACAAGTCTCAGGCGCCAGCGACTGGCGCTTCCGCCTGCGGGGGCCGCTTTCTGCGCCGGCCGCCGATCTCCCACCTTTTGTGGAACCACATCCACTGGCCGGGGTCTTCGCGTACCCAGCGCTCGACAACGTCGTTGAGAAGCTGGGTGGTGGCGCGGACATCGACGATGCCGTCAGCGGTCCGCGGCAAGGTCAGCTTGTCCTCGATCTCGAGCCGGAAGCGGTTGCCCGGAAGCCTGACGCAGCGCGCCGGATAGACGTCGCAGTCGTAGTGACGGGCAAGCGTGCCCAGCACGCGATTGCTCTGGCAGGGACGGCCGAAGAATGTCGTCTCCAGGCCGTTGGAGAATTTCTGGTCGACCAAGACGCCGATGTTGCCGCCATTCTCCAGGACCCCGGCCAACGCGAACGAGGCGCCGGCCATCGATGGCAGCAGCGACCCCATGGTCGAGCGGCGCGTCGAGAGGATGTAGTCGGCAAGGTAGGGGTTGTTTGGCGGGCGAAACAGCGCCGTGATGTTCATGCCGAAGGTGGCGGCGGCCACCGGCAGCAATTCGAAATTGCCGAGGTGGCCGGTGAAGACGATGTGCGGCTGCTTTTCGGCGGCGATCTCGACGAAGTGTTCTATCCCCTTGACCTCGACGCGTCCCGGGCTGGTAGCGGCGGGATCGTAGTCGAACAGGGCGTCGAGAAAGATGTATTCGGCGGCCAGGCGGGCCATGTTGCCCCACATGTCGGAGGCGATGGCCTGGATCTCGGCTTCGCTCTTTTCCGGATAGGCCTTGCGCAGATTGTCGACGGCGACCTGATGGCGTCCCACCCGGGGGCCGACACGGCGCGCGACGCGGTCGGCGAAATTCAGTGCGCTGTCGGCCGGCAGCAGGCGCAGGACCGAGATGATCATCATCGCCGCACGCGCCACCAACCAGTAGTTCAACTGGCGCAACTGCCTGCCATAGCGAAATTTGAGATCGCGGCGAAACTTCTTGAGCACTGAGGTCAAGCTCTAGTCGACGCGCAGGATGATCTTGCCGAACACGTCGCGGCCTTCCATGCGCTTCAACGCGGCATCGATATCGTCGAAGCCGACTTCGGTGTCGATGACCGGTGCGACCTGTCCCGCCGCCATTTTCTGCATGGCGTTGGCCATGTTCTCCATGCGGCAGCCGAACGAGCCAAGCAGTTTCAACTGCTGCTGGAACAGCTGCATCAGGTTGATCTGCGTCGAGACGCCCGAGGTCGAGCCGCAGGTCACCAGGCGACCGCCGCGCTTCAGGCACAGCATCGAGCCGGCAAAGGTGTCGGCGCCGACATGTTCGAAGACGACATCGACGCCCTTCTTCTTGGTCAGCTTGCGCACGACACCTTCGAAACGGTCGTCGCGATAGTTGATGACATGGTCGGCGCCGAGCGCCCTGGCCCTGTCGATCTTGTCGTTCGAGCCGACCGTGGTGATGATCGTGCAGCCCATCCGCTTCGCCAGTTGGATGGCCGCCGAGCCGATGCCGGAGCCACCGGCATGGACAAGGATGGTCTCGCCTGGCTGCAGCCGGGCATTGTCGAACAGCATGTGCTCGACGGTGCCGAAGGTTACGGGCGCCACCGCGGCACCGATATCGGTCACGCCGGGCGGGGCGGGGACCAGCAGGCGTGCCGGCAGGTTGATCTTCTCTTGCGCGAAGCCGTCGAGATGGAAGCCGTGAACCCCCGAAACATGTTCGCAGAGATTGTCGCGGCCTTCGCGGCAGGCACGGCAAAGGCCGCAGGTGCGTGCGCCGTAGATCGAAACCAACTGTCCGGGCAAGAGACTGGAAACGCCGGGACCGACCGCCTCGATCTCGCCGGAGGCTTCCGCACCGACGACCAGCGGCAGCTTGCGCTTGGCGAAGGCCATCCCGCGCCAGCCCCAGACGTCGATGTGGTTCAGCGCCACCGCCTTGATGCGCAGCGTGACTTCGCCGAGTGCCGGCGGCGGGGGAGGCGGCAGGTCCACTGTTTCAAGACGGCGGTCCTCGATAAGTTGCAGTGCGCGCATGGAGCCTGTCGGTTCTGATTGGCGGAAACAGGTCGCTTAGACCGGTTCCCGCGCCATGACAAGGCAAGTGTTCTGGCCGCCGAAACCGAATGAGTTCGACAGAACGGTGCGAACCTCGGCGTTGCGCTTCTTGTTCGGCACCACGTCGAGCACGATCGCGGGGTCGGGATTGTCGTAGTTGATGGTCGGCGGAATGACGCTTTCGCGCATCGTCATCAGCGAGAACGCCGCCTCGACCGCCCCGGCCGCCGACAGCGTGTGGCCGATCATCGATTTGTTCGATGAGACCGGCATCGAGCCGATCCGCTCGCCGAACACCGTCGACAGCGACAGGTGCTCCATCTTGTCGTTTTCCGGCGTCGAGGTGCCATGGGCGTTGACGTAGTCGATCTCGTCTTTGCTCAGACCGGCATCGGCAAGGGCGGCACGAACCGCAGCGATTGCCGGCGAACCGTCGGGCTTCGAGCGGGTGCGATGGAAATCGTCGGCCTTCTCGCCGCAGCCGCGCAGGATGCCGAGAACGGTGGCGCCGCGCGCGAGGGCGGCCTCCAGCGATTCCAGCACGAGCGCGCCGGAGCCCTCGGCCAGCACGAAGCCGTCGCGGTCCTTGGAGAAGGGTTTTGAGGCCTTTTCCGGAATGTCGTTGTGGGTCGAAAGCGCCGACAGCAGCGAGAAGCGGATCAGCGCCTCGGCTGTCGCTGAACCATCGGCGCCGATCGACAGCGCGCGGTGGCATTCGCCGCGGCGGATCGCCTCGACACCGAGCTGGATGGCGGTGGCGCCGGAGGCACAAGCGGTCGACAGCGTGATTGGCAGGCCGCGTGTGCCGAAACGGTCGGCGAGACGGTCGGCGATCGAACCGAACTGAGTGGTCTCGAAAATGTCTGTTTCCTTCAGCCCGCGGGCCACCCGCAGCAGCCTCTCAGCGCCGGCATCCTGTTTGTCGGAATTGTAGAGCGAGAAGCGTTCGTGCCAGTCGAGTTCGACCGGTGGCGATGCCAGAAACAGAGGACCACCGAAATCACTGGAATTGAGACCGGCTTCGGCCACGGCCTCGTGCGCGGCGGTTTCGGCCAGTTCGTAGGTGAGGGGGCTGGCGCCCTTAGAGCTCGACGCCAGGAAGTCGACGGTGCCGGAGATGCGGGTGTTCAGATGGTCGACCGGAAAGCGGGTGATCGGGTGGATGCCCGACTTGCCGGAGGTCAGCGCCGCCCAATTGTCGGCCTTGCCGACGCCAAGCGAGGTCACCACGCCAATGCCGGTGACGGCGACGATTGGCCTGCCCATGTGATCGTTCAGATTGGCCATCCGGGAGCCCTCGACCTTTTAGTATCGTTGCAGCATGGATTGCAGGTCACCGCCTCAGGCGGCGTTGACCAGCGCCATGCCCTCGAATTGGTGATAGCCGATCGCCGTTGCAAGGACGGTTGCGGGAACGCCTTCGAATGGCTTCTCGGCAGCGGCATCAAAAACAGGGTAGGCGGCCTTGCGGTCGACGGCGAGTGCGGCCAGCGCCACTGCGAACGGAAACTGCGCTTCCTTCATGTGTCCGGTCAGCGTCGAGAAGCCGCGCGAAGCGATCGCCGGATTGGCATCGAGCGCTGCCTTTTCAGCCGTGGTTGCCGCATGAGCGCCCGACGCGCCCGACAAGGCAAGCAGCTTGCCGTTCGGCAGCGCCGCCTTGCCGAGCAGCGCGGCGATCTCGGCGTCGAGTTCTCCGCGCCGCCGCCTGGCGCGGCCGGAGACGACCGGCCCGAGCTCGGCATAGATTTTACGCCCGCGGCTTGTCGCGTGTTCGCGCTGCTCCAGCACCAGGAAGGCACCACCGGAGCCTGACACCACGCCGCCACCCTCAGCGCCCTGTCTTTGCCACACGGGCTTCCACGGCCCGCGATGCAGGTAGCCGGCAAGCTCGTAGCCGAGCAGCATGTCGGAATGTTCAGTCTGGAAGGCACCGCCGACCAGGATGTGCGTCGACTGGCCGGAGCGGATGCGCGCGGCAGCCGTCTCGACGGCGGCAACGCCCGCACCTTCCTCGCCCATGAAGGTTCTGGAGGAGCCGGTCACCTTGTGAACAATGGAGATGTTGCCGGCAAGCAGATTGGAAAGCTGGGCCAGGAACAGGGTCGGCCGCAGTTCGGTGGTGAGCTTCTCGTTAAGCAGCACGTCGCGGTCGTTGCGGCTTTCCGAGGCGGCGAGAATGGCGGCATCGACCGCCTCGTCGCGCTCGCCGCCACCGGCGGCCACAACCATGTCCATGGTCGTGCAGAGTTCGTCATTGCCCTTGATGCCGGCGTCGTCCAGCGCCAGGCCGGCAGCATAGGTGCCGAGCCTTTGCCAGGTCTCCATCTGACGCTGGTCGCCGCGTTTGGCGATCTGCAGGTTCCAGTCGATCTCCGGAAGCGGATGGACGGTGTAGGGGGCGAAGCGCGCGGCCTCGAGCACCGGCTGCAGGCCCGGCTGGGCGAGCTTTTGCCAGTGGGCGTCCGGACCCTCTCCCAGCGAGGAGACAAGGCCGATACCAGTGATGACGACGTCGCGGGGGCTGCTCATGGGCGGCTTTGTGGGTCAGGCGGGAGAGCGCGTCAAGATCGCGCGCTCAACTGACCTCAGGCAGTCTTGGCGGCGACCAGTGCGTCGATCTTGGCGCACAGGTTCTTCATGACGAAGTAATCGTCGGTCGAAGCCTTGCCGTCATTGACCTCCTGGGTCCACTTTTCCAGCGGCACCTTGATGCCGAATTCCTTGTCGATGGCGAAGACGATGTCGAGGAAATCGAGACTGTCGATGCCGAGATCGTCGATCGTGTGGCTCTCGGGCGTGATGGTGTCGATATCGATCTCGCTGGTGTCGGCAATGATCTTGGCGACTTTGTCGAACGTGGTGGACAAGAGGCTTTTCCTTCGGTTGCGGGCGGAATCTGTCCGCATGTGTTTGGGCGCTGTCTAATCGGTTTTTCTCGGCAGGAAAAGGCCTGATACGCGGGGCGCAGATGGGTAGGGCGCTCAAGAAACGCAAGAAGGGCCACCGGTCGACCCGGCGGCCCTTCCCATTGACGCAACGTCAGCTCAGCTGTCGCGGAGCTTGACCAGGTCGTTGAGCAGCCCGCCCGTTCCGTTGTGGACGGTCAGCCGCTCGACCTTGCCGGCGATGGTTTCCAGAGCCTCGAGCTCCTTCAGCCGCAGCATCACCGGGTTTTCCGCCATCACCTTGGCCGTGTTGAGCAGCGAACGCGTGGCGTTCGTCTCCTCGCGGCGACGGATGATGTTGGCCTCGGCCTGCTTTTCGGCCGACACCACCTGGTTGAGGATCTCGCGCATCTCGCCCGGCAGGATGACATCCTTGAGGGCGATATCGCTGACCTCGACGCCGATCTCCGCCATGTCGGCGCGGACCTTGGCTGCCGCTTCCTCGTCGACCGTCACCTTCTTCTCAAGGATCTGGTCGAGCGTCAGCGCGCCAAGCGTCTTGCGGAAGGCGTACTGCAGGGCACGGTAGAGGGCTTCGGAGAAGTCCTTCACAGCGCTCACCGCCTTGACCGGATCAACGACCCGGTATTCGGCGGCGATGTTGACGCGGATCGTGACGCGATCCTTGGTCAGCACTTCCTGCCCGGCAACGTCGAGCGACTGGCGCTTGAGGTCGACGACCTTGATCTGCACCATGCGCCCGACGTTCCAGAAAGCATGCACGCCCGCCGCCAGCGTCCGTACGAGGACACCGTCGATGAACAGCAGACCGGCCTGGCCGTCGACGACCGGATGGACGGACATCAATTCCGCTTTCCGGGCCTGGCCGAGCCGGCGCATGACCGCCGCATCGATGGCGAGATCGGCCGACGTGTCGATCAGCGTCACCTTCCACGGACCGGCATCCGTCCACAGCACGAGCTTGCGATCCGGCGCCAGCACGGCATGCAGGTTGCCGTCACGCTCGATCACGGCGACCTCCGTGCGCCCGGTGCGAACGACGGTGAAGTGACGCGTGGCCACATCCGGCAGCTTGTCGAACAACGCCTTCTCGTATGCCGAAACGAATTCCGGGTTCTTCAGGTCGTGCCGCGACACCTCGAGGCTTCCGCGCCGGTTGGCGAGCCAATGTTCGCCCGGCAGCAGGACAGCCTTGATCTCACCCTTGTAGAGGGTGAGGGCACGTTCGTTTTCCCTTACGAGGACGCGCTCGCGTCCAAGAACCTTGTCGAGAATGGTCATTGTCGTACTCCTGTCGGGCATGGCCCCATGCGAGGCGTCAAGACATGCGTCGATCTTCCCTTCGTTTCTCGTTTCACATCGTCTCTTGCGTCATGGTCCGGGTACGAATGATCCGGGGACTGGTGGCATCAATCCGTGGCGGGCCTTCGGGAGCGGATCGCGGGGCAGCGAAGCGGACGCCGGAGGCCGAAGCCTCCCTTGCCGGCGACGTTGCGCCTTGATCGTCACCGCGGGCCTGGCCGCGAGCCGATGGCGTCAGACTTTCAGGATGGCCCGCGCCCGAAGGCTTGGGCTGTCCGTCCGATCTTCAGCATTCCAGTCCCCGGACCGTTTTCAGATAACACCTGGCAGGGTGTTGGCTTATCAGGCCAATGGAGAAGGATTCGAACCTTCGACAATCAGAACCTAAATCTGATGCTCTACCAAACTGAGCTATCCGTGGTGCAGACAGCAGGAATCGAACCTGCGACCTCCGGACCCAAATCCGGCGCTCTTCCGCCGAGCTATATCCGCGATCCCAATCCCCAAAGCGGCGCCGTATACAGGGCGGTCAAAGCCGCCTGCACGGGCGGAGACGAAAGCTCCAACCGTTGTGCTCACTTCGGTTTTCGTGACCGGGTGCGCGCCTATAGCCCCTGCGACGGGTTGTCGCAAGCGGCATTGTCGTGACCAATTTGCGGCTTCTTTCCGTGGTGGCATTTCGGCAACACAAACGGCAGTCGCCACGGGTAATTGCGTGTACCAATGTACCATGGTACAGATGGTGATGGATATAGAGCGCGTGCAGACAGGGGTTCGCCTGGAAAAGCGACTGGTGAAGGTCCTCAAGGCCTTGGCCGAACATCGCGACATGAGCCTCGGCGATCTCATCGAGGGCATCGTGCTGCATGCTTTCGAAGGGCAGACACCGTTTTCGCCGGCGACGCTCGAAACAATCGGCCAATTGAAGCGCATCTATGGGCTGGAGCTTCGCGCCGAAGACAGCCACCATCTGACTGAACGGAAGGGTGAAGGCGGATGACGAGCCATCTTGAGCGTTGCCACAGCATCGTCCTTGCCGGTCCGGTCGATCGCGTCTTTCCGCTGTTCACGCCGATCGGCGAGACTTTGTGGGTGGAGGGCTGGGATCCGGAGTTTCTGCATCCGCAAGGCGGCGAAACGCAGCAAGGCATGGTCTTCCGGACCGCCCACGGTGATGAGACGACGCTCTGGGCCTGCGCTGACTGGGATCCTGTCGGGCATCGTGTCCGCTATGTCAGGGTCACGCCGGATTCTCGTTTCGGATTTGTCGAGGTGGCTTGCCATCCGGCGGCTGATGGCGGCACCGAGGCATCGATCGCCTACACGTTCACCGCCCTGAACGCGTCAGGCAGGTCGTATCTATCGGCGCTGACGGAGGACGCGTTCGCGCGCATGATTCAGGCGTGGCAAGCCCGCATCGATGCGTGGCTGCTCACCGACGCGTCAGTCGGTTCTCGGCTCGACTAGAACGTGACCCGGCCGAGCACGCGCAGGCCATCGCCCTGCGGCTCGACGACCACGACCTCGCCTTCGCGCGGCGAGACGCCGGTCAGCGCCACGATGTCTTCCAGATGGGTGACCATGACCAGATTGTCGGAGCCGGAATAGGCGCGGATTTCCTTCATGATCGCCGCGATCTGCGCCGCCTTCTGCGTTTCGTCGCCCTTCAGGAGATCGAGCGGCGCAAACAGCTCCGGCTCGGCCTCGAAGGCGATGCGCGCGGTGTCGAGGCAGCGGCAATAGCGGCTGGACAACACGCGCTCGATGGGTGCCGCCCGCGCCGCAAACAAGGCGCCGATCTTGCTCGCCTGCTGCTTGCCGCGCGCCGACAGGTTGACCTGGGTGGCACAGCTGTCGATGTCGAAATTGGCCGGATCGGTTGTGCCGGTGACCATGGCATGGCGAAGCAGCACGACATGGCCGCCGTCGCGCAACAGCGCCCAGCCGGCGTCCGTTGCGTGGGCCGCGGCCGGGATGGCGATGAGAAGCAAAGCCAACAAAAATCGAATCATAGGCTATCCTTCTCCGGTTCCCGGCATGGGCTCCGGTGACTGGACATATAGGGACGGTAAAGCCAGCCGAAAGACAAGGCGCGGTCGGACAGAGCCCTACTTCTTCGCCAGCTGTTTCTTCACCAGATCGATCTTCTGGTCGGTCAGCGGGATGGGCAAAGTGTGGCCGGCTTCGGTAAAGCCCTGCTTGGCGTTCTCGAAGAATTCGATCGCCTTTCGATATTCGGCCTTGCCGCCGCCATAACTGGCGCGGTTCCAGTGGATGTCGCCGAGATTGTTCTGTTCGAAGGCCCACTGCATCGGCTGGCTTTCGCGGGTGAACACCTTCAACGTTGCCGTAAAGGCGGCCTCGGCATCGCCGAGATATTTATCGGTCCGCTGGAGATTGCCGAGGTTGAGCAGGCTCATGCCGATGCCGTTCTGCCCATTGGCCCAATCGATGGGTGCTGCTTCGACGGTCAACACTTCAAGCGCCGCCCGCCGCGCGGCGATGGACTCGAGCAAGGTCTCGGGGTCGGCGTTGCTCATGCTCAGCCAGTGCAGCGTCGAGCCGAGACCGGCCTGGGCCAGCGCCCATTGCCGCGGGTTCGTCTCGCGCTTGTACTCGCGCAACGCGTCGCGGTAGGCGGCGATAGCCTCGCCATAGTGTTCCGGCTTGTCGGTCACGCCGCCAAGCAGCTGCAGCGTGTTGCCGAGATTGTAGTGGCTCATTGCCCAGTCGAGCGGGAATTTCCGCCTGACATAGACCTGTCGGGCGGCCTGGAACGCCGCCGCCGACTGTTCGAGCCTGGCCGCGTCGCGGGCGCGCTGGCCAAGCGTCTGGTAGATCGAACCGAGATTGTTCTGCGCCGACGCCCAGTCCATTGGAAAACGCTGCCGGGTAAACACCGTCAGCGCATCGTCATAGGCCGCCGCGGCCTCCTCGAGCGCGCTGGTACCCAAGTCGAAGCGGGCGACGCCGCTCAGCGCGTTGCCGAGGTTGAGCCGGCTGGTGGCCCAGGAGACCGGGAAGGTTTCACGAGTTCGCACCTCGAGTGCTGCACGGAAGGCGTCGGCCGCCGCGTTGATCTTAGCCTCGTCGTTGAGCTGGATGCCAAGCGACACGAGCGTATTGCCGAGATTGTTCTCGACCATCGCCCATTCCACAGGCGCCTTTTCGCGGGTGTATTCCTCAAGCGCCAGCCGGTAGGCCGCTTCCGCTTGCGTCAGATGCTCGCCGGCGGCCTCGCGTTCGGAAAGCGCATAGAGCGCCAGGCCGAGATTGTTCTGCGAGGCTGCCCAGTCGAGCGGCACCTTGTCGCGCGGGCGCTTCTCGAGTGTGGCGCGCATTGCCGCCACCGCTTCATTCAGGCGCTTCGGGTCGCTCTCGCGTTCGCCGATCTTCAGGAGCACATTGGCCAGGTTGTTCTGCGCGGCAGCCCAGTTGAGGTCGTCCTTCTCGCGCTCGAATACGATGAGGGAATCCCGAAAGATCTGTGCCGCTTCGTCGAGATGCGCGGTTTCGGTCTCGCGCTCGCCGATGGTTTGCAGCACCACCGCCATGTTGTTGCGGGTGATGGCCCAGTCGCGATTCTGTTCGCCATTGGGGATGAAGTTCAGGATGATGCGATAGGCCTCGATGGAATGCTGCAGCGCATCGAGATCGCCGGAGGCATAGCCATAAGCATTCAACGCCTCGGCTTCCTGGTTCTTGTAGTTCCAGCGCAGCTTGTCGTCCCATTTTTCGGCCAGCGAAAACGCCTTGGCGTAATCGCCGGCGGCGGACTTGTATTCGAAGATCAGCGCCGAAGCATCGGCGCGCCTGGCGTAGATCGCGGCATCGGCAAGGCGCTTCTGCTTGACGAGATCTTCTGCTTCATCGACCGCAGCGCCTGTTTGCTCGACCCGGCCGACCGCGTCATCGAGGAATTTGCGCGCCGTCACGATGGCGCCCTGGCGGATGGCCTCGTCCGCGGAAGCGACGAGGCGTTTGATCTCGGGATCGTCGGTGCGCAACGCCGCGCGCTCGGACATCATCTTCTTCAGGCGCTCGGCCTGGGCGTCGAGCACCTTTTGCAGATCCGTCGGATCCTCGGGGATTTTTTCCGTGCCGAGCGCCTTCAGCACCCCATAGAGCGCGTCGAGCGGCACGCCTTCCTGCAGCGAGGCCAGTTCCACCTGTGCCCGTTTCGGGTCGGGCAGGTCGGAAATGGTCAACAGCAGCTGCCGCCGCTCGCCGGTGATCAACCCGTCGTCGCCGGTGGGTTCGGGTGGTGCAATGCCGAAATAGAGCAGGCGGCGCAGGCTTTCATTGACCCAGGGGCGCTGCTTGGCCTTGGTGCCGAGATAGACCTCCTCGGTCACCATGCGCATGACCGAGCCGAACTCGGTGCCTTTCATCGCCGCGAGGTGGCGCAGCAGGGCGGCCGCGTAAGGGCTGTTTTCGCCAGCAGCGCCATCGAGCGCCGGGCGACCGGGTTCGACGGCGAAGCCGACCACGGTGCCCAGGCTCGCGTCTGTCGCCGGTGCGTTGCCGAGGGCCCTGGCACCACGCACCGGTTCCAGCCCGCCGGCGCTGATCGGCGAGGCGGAGGCGGTCGGGGCGCGCCGCACCACTGCATCCGCCGGAAACGGATTTATGCGGCATGCATCGAGCAGCACGATCGTCACCGGCACGGTCTTCTTCAACGCATCCATGACGGCGGAAATTGGCACCAGGGCCGCGTCGGCATCTTTCAGGGACGAAATGTCGGCATCGACCGGCACCAGATAGTTCTCGCCGCCGGCCTCGATGCCATGACCGGAATAGTAAATGAAGGCGACATCGGCGCCTTCGGCATCCTCGCTGAATCGCTCCAGGTCGCGGTTCAGCTTGGCGGCGTCGCGGTCGGTGACGTTGCGGGCGTCGAAGCCGAGGTCGGTCAGCATCTTGGCCATGTCGCGGGCGTCGTTGGCCGGGTTGGGGAGGGCGGCGATGTGTTCGTATTTCGACTGGCCGATGATCAGCGCCACGCCCTTGAGGCCTTTCGTTTCGGCGGCCTGAAGCGCTGTCGCGGCAAGGCAAAACAGGGTGGCGACGAAAGCTGTCAGCCATGCCTGCCAGACAAGATTGCGTTTTGAAGTCTCGACAAAGCCCATTTGTCGTTCGCGCCCGCCCCTGATGATCCAAACCCTCTATAACGCTGCCAGCCGACCATGATCAAATTCAGGCGCGATTGCGCCGCGACCGTGGCTCGCCTATCACGGGAAAAATGTCTCCGCTTACCGAGGCTATGCGCCAGCCCGTAAGGGACTAAGAAGGGTACTTTGCAACCTCGTGGCACCAATCAACCGATTGATTTTCATTCCTGTTTCCCACTTGTTGCCTTTTGGACCGTTATGGCCTATGCCTCTCCAAGCTTAGGAAAGAAATTAGGAAACGGCAAATGGCCCGCTACAAGCTAACCGCCGGAATGGTGAAGGCCGCGACGGGAAGAATCGGCGATGGCGGCGGCCTGTGGCTGATGCCGCGCGGCGATAAGCAGTACTGGATTTTCATCTACCAGCGCCACGGCAGGCGCCGTGAAATGGGACTTGGCCCGCTCGAGGCGGTGAGCCTGGCCGATGCCCGTGACAAGGCCGATGAGGTGCGCAAGCTTCTGCATGCCGGCAAGGATCCGTTCAAGGATGCGTCCTTTAGGCAAGTCGACAAACGCGTGCCTCAGTTCGGCGACTACGCCGACGAATATATCAAAGATCACGCGCCGCAGTGGAGAGGCGGCAAGACGGAGATCGGATGGAAGTCGTCGCTGGAGGCCCACGCCAAGGGGCTGCGAAAGTTGCCCGTCAACGAAATTCGCAGGGCGGACGTCGTGCGCGTCATCAAGCCCATATGGCAAGCGAAGCCAGAGACAGCAAAGAAGACGCTGGAGCGGATCGCCGCCGTGCTTGAGCTTGCCACTGATATGGAGCTTCGCGCTGGCCCCAACCCGGCCCGTATGGATGCAAAGGCTCGTGACAAGGCGCTAGGGGTGCAAGCCGCAGCGGGCAATCATGCGTCAATGCCATATCCTGACTTGCCGAAATTCTTCGCCGGCATCCCTGACACCGTTGCTGGCCGCGCTCTGCGCTTTCTTATCCTGAACGCGAATCGCACGAAGGAGGTGCGCTTCGCCGATTGGTCGGAAATCGACACGGATGCGAAGGTTTGGATTATCCCTCCCTCGCGCATGAAAGAACCGCGCGAGCACCGTGTACCGCTCACGGACTCCGGTATTGCCGTTCTTGGCGAGCCAGGGAAGGGGCTCGTGTTCAAGGGAGCGCGGCGGGACCGGCCAATAGGGGAGGTGGCCATGGCTAAGCTGCTTGCGAAGGGTGTTCTCGGGTTTACGGTACACGGCTTTCGCACGACATTTCGGACGTGGGCGCAGGAACAGGGCTACCCTGACGAGCTTGCCGAGCCGGCCCTGGCACATGAGACGCGCGGCAAGGTCCAGCGGGCATACGCGCGCTCCGATGTTCTAGAGCGGCGACGCGAGATGATGCAGGCGTGGGCGGCTTATTGCGGGAGTGCGGCGCAATAGGGCCACAAAAGGCCAAATAGCTTGACAAAAAATGTGAAAACGCCTATTGGTTAAAACAAGTTCGCGCTTGTCGCGGCGACTTACTTGCCCCGCCAAAGTTAACGGCGACCCCAACCCCACTTTTCATTTCAGTTTTTTAACGCGCTTCGGCGTGCGTGGATTTCTGCGTCTAGAGTCGCAGGAGCAGGGGAGATTCTATGTCATCGAATGACAATAACCGACTTGTTGGTATTCGCGAGGTGATGAAGCGCACCTCGCTGTCACTCACCTTCATCAAGCGCTTACGAAAGGCGGGCGACTTCCCTCGAGCCGTGCCGCTTGGCGACAGGCGTATTGGGTTTGTCGAGAGCGAGGTCAGCGATTGGATTGCTGGCCGCATCGCAGCGAGGGCAGCATGAGGCGCCTCGCCGAAATGTCCCTGCAGGAACTCGAGGCCGAGCTAGCCGCCATCCGCGCGGTGCAGGCTTGGCGCAAACAGGAAGCCGCTCGCCCATAAGCCTACGCGCTTTCCGGCCAAGCGTCGATTGTAACCCTGCCGGCAAGTGCCGCGGGCGCGTTCTCTCCCCACAGTGACTAAGAACTCTCTTCCGAACAGGAATCGAGATGCAACTAGAAGATATACCGGACGCCACGATCCGCCGGATGATTGACTACACCGCAGCGTCAACAAGCCTACTACGCATCGGCAGACACGATTTTCGCATCCCCTTCATCGTCGTAGATGAATGGGCACGGAAGGGTCACTGCGTCCTCTCCACCAACCGCCTGGCGCGCGATTTCAAGTCGACGCGACGCACAATGTGCGCCGCTATCCGGCGCCTGCTCGAGGCCGGGGTAATCCGAGAAATCGATCGCACCAGTGACGGGCGGCCGATATTTGAGCCGTGCCTAGAGATTGGCGACGAATGGCGTGCCGCGAAGGAGGCACGCGTCAATGCCCATTAAGGACGTCGGTTCCCTAGACCAGTTCCAGCTCGCCCTATACGCCTCCAAGGGCGCCGAGCCGCCGCTGAATGGCACGGACCTCACCGTGCTATTAGAGTTGATTGACAGGTTCAAGAAGAAGGATGGCGTCACCTTCCCGTCGAGTGCCGGACACCTGGCTCGCGAAACCGGCCGCCCCATCCGGAGTGTTCAAGAATCAATTCGCCGGCTGCAGGACATGCACCTTGCAGAGATCGTGGACCAGGGCACCGGCACCCGCGGCAAAACCTACACATTCAATTTTGAATGGGTGCGTGAGGTGGCCGCTGAAATTAAATCTGAGATTGAATCGCGTTCGATTGCACGCAAAAAGCGCAAAAAGAAAATTCCCGCTAGCGACGCGGATAATCGCGTACCTAGCAATGAAATCCTACCTACGCGGAAATCCGCGCCACTAAGAGACATTGTTACGCGGAAATTCGCGTACCTGACCGGTGTAGCGACGCGGGAATCCGCACCCCAAACCTACGTGGTACCTACGGGTACCTACGTAGGTGGTGCTGATGCACCGCCGTTTGGCTACGCCACGTCGGGCATCAGACCACTTAAGAAAGACGGCAAACCAGACTTCACAGTCTATCCGAATGTCGAGAGGTGGGTGACGATCACCAGCGTCGACCCAGAAGATCTCGAAGACGACAACGCAAAGTGTTTGACTTTCAACTACACCACAGACTGTGGCATTCAGTCTGACATCTTCATCGTCACCAGCAGCGATGATGAGAGCGAGCAAGCAGATGGCCAGAAGGTCCTGGGCAGCCTGCTTGATGCTGTGGGCTTAAGCGACATAGAAACCGCTGAGGAGTTAGTGGGGCGCCGTGCTCGGCTCTTGCTGCACTACCACAATGGCGGTTTCGTTAAGTGCTTGCCGCGTGAAAACGGCGACGACACTCACGACAGCATCGAGGCGCCAGCCATTCCACAGGTCGACCGCAGCGGCATCGTGATCGACTATGATTGGAAGCCGACTCCGCACATCGAGAGGCCACGCGTCAAGTTTGTTCCTCGATACTCAGTGGTGCCCGAAGCCGTGAAAACGGTACACGAGATGGCCCAGGACTGGGCCGCCCAATTCGACGAAGAGGAGGCAGCATGACGATAGTCTCCACCGCGACGGACAGCATCACCAAGCGCCGCATAACGTGGGAGGCACTATGGAAGATCCGGCCTGACTTGCGGCCTGCGAACGACAATGAGCAGCGGAGGGGTGGTGCAATCGTTGTCGACGCCAAGACGCGTACGAACGCACGCGCGAGTGGGTAACGGGGTGTAGGCTCAAAAACCAGTCTTACCATTGCGACCGATGTGGTCTGTAGTTCTGCTAAATCTGTATAAATTTCTTTCTGACAATGCAGGCCTGGCCGGTTCCTCCTATTGGGATGACCACCCGATGACCATGACAACCCGAAAAGAAATGCTAGCCGCCGCAGATGCTGTCCTGAGGCGCCGGCCAGGTGACGTTCATCGAGGGCTAAGGCGTTCATATCCGCTCCCCTGAGACGCTGAAGATCGCAAAGCAATTCGGGGCCGCCATCCTCTCCGCCACCGACATCGCGGTGAGTTTGTGCTGACCTCGAAGCAGCGTGCCCCCAGGGGTAGGGGTCTCGATCGCCAAGGTGAGACGGGGCTGCAACCGCTTCGGGATCCAAGTCTGCAAAAGCGTAAGAAATCTGATTTTTGCAGGAAAACCGCACGCGAAATGCCCGCCGCCAGCCATGGGCGCATGACGCCGAAAGAGATCGCGGAGCACGCAGTCAAGATGGCCGAAGCGGTGCCTGGCGAGGCTGCCATGCACCTGCGTGGCATCCGGTTGCGCGCTGCTATTCGGTCTTTGCCGGCACTTCTTTCTTTATAGTTTGAGTGTCCGCAGCCTTCGACACATCCGCCTTCTCGACGCTCGCTGTTTTCTGCGTGTCGACCGATGCCTGTACCTTTTCGTGAAAGGGGCAATTGGCACAGGCGGCGGACACGGAGAGGCCTAGCGCTGTCGCCATTACGAGGAATGTTTTCATTCTCATCTCCTCATTCGTACATGATGCAACGTAGCGTGCCTGGCACCGACAACAAAATCACTTTTGTCCTGTCCTCGCGCGCTTGCGCGCACGCGCGAGGGAAATCCGTAATTGCGTTAGCGCTGGGCGATGCGCGCGGTCCTTGGGTCGGATCATCCCAAGGGTTGCCACCCCCCTTCGGGTCGCGGGGTCAACATTTGAATTGCAGATGCACGCGGTCAGGGAAAGCGTTCCGAACAGCGATTTGCCTGCCCCCGGAGGGGGTATCTCGATCCTTGGCGCCATCCGAACCCGTACAGATTGCTCGCGAAATGTTAGCAGCAAACCGTGATCCGAAGGACGCATTCATGGAAACATGCAAATGGGGCAACATCCGGTCATCATCCAGGATGATACCGGCGACGGCTACTGATCGCCCTATGCCCCGGCTGCTCGATCGCGAGAGCCGGGTCATGTCGGCTTCCTGTTTCCTTCATTGAAGCCCGCTGCCAAGACGGCGTTACAAAAAATAGTGTTCGCCGCCGTAGGATTAGGCGGACCAAGGTCTGTTAGCTTTGTGATCACCACAATTTGCCTAAACTTGTTCCGGAACCATTTTAGCGCATGCTGGGTGAATCGCGGCTTTGCGAGACAGTTCATGCGTTTGAAGTTCATCCCGCCGTTGATGCCAACCCCGGTGGAGAGGCCTCCCGAGGGCGATCGATGGATTCACGAAGTCAAGTTCGACGGGTATCGCTCCCAACTCATCATCGATGACGAGGGCGCTAGGATCTACCTGATCGGCCCGCGCTCTCCGCAACGAGACGCGGGCTTTTCAGGGAGGGGAAGAGATGACCCGACAAGCCCGGTGACAACCTACGTCGTAAGCGTCTTTGAGAAGGAAGCATTGCGGCAGCTCAATATGTCAAATTTAAATGCGGCGTAGTTGCAGCAATGCTAATGCAGCGATGGCGGGGGCTCTCGGAGGAGAGCCCATGGAAGTTCGTGACCTTGTTGCCAAGATGGCGGCTACACTGTTGAAGCGCCGTGCCAATAGCCTATCTGCATCCGTTCGACCGATCCGCGCATCGTTGGCCGACATTCCGGTCAAGCCGAGGCAGACGCAGGCGTATAGACCGTCGCCTCCGGAAAGGCCGGCCAGCAACATGTAACTCGACGACTTCGCGGGAAATTGGCCGGGGGCTATTGGGTGGGGTAGGCCCGTCGCTTCGCAAGTGGGGGGGCAGGCCTTGACCGCGAGGAACCCGAGCGGTCAGTCGGCGCGCCGCCGAAGGATCGGAACATTCGCAGCGTGCCGAAGTTCCATCTGCATGTCGATGCATGGACTGGTATATGGCCCGCTAGGCGACCGATGCATGCATGTCTGTGTGGACATGCAGCGGCTGTTTGCCGAACCATCACAATGGGCCACGCCCTGGATCAGCCGTGTCCTCCCCCAGATAGAGCGGCTTGTCGCACGGCGCGCGCCGCAGACGGTTTTCACGCGCTTCCTACCTGCTCGCAAGCCGGGGCAAGGCACCGGCACATGGAAACGCTATTATGAGCGGTGGGCCTCGATGACGATCGAAAACATAGGTCCCGAAATGGTCGAACTGTTGCCGACGCTCGCCGGATACTGTCCGCCGGCGACGACGATCGGACAAGCATATCTACTCGCCTTGGCTCGAGGGTCACCTAAGAGCCTATCTGATGGAACAGAACGTCGACACGTTGGTCATCACCGGCGGGGAAACCGACGTGTGTGTTCTGGCCACGGTGCTCGGCGGGATCGATTTCGGCTATCGGGTGGTTCTCGTCACCGACGCGCTGTGCAGCTCTTCTGACGCGACACATGATGCACTGCTGACCGTCTATCACCAGCGCTTCGCGCAGCAGGTCGAGACGGTCGAGATGGAGAAGGTTCTCTCGAGTTGGTGAAGTCGCCCTAGGTCTGGCGATGACAGGTAGCCAAAACGACCTACGTGGTGAGCGTGTTTGAGCCGCATTGGCGGCTGCCAGTAGCCGCTAGATCATTGGACTGTCGGCTTCGGTATGAACTTGGGCGTTTGTAGATCGTAGCCCAATTATGTTGCCTGAGCAGGCCTAAGTATGATCGGGACAACATCACCCTCGGTCGGGAACAGTAGTAAAACGACGCCCCCGACTACTTCACTCATGGCTACCTCCCACTTGTCGATGGCAATTGCGTGCTTCTCGCTCTTGATCTCGGCTGCCATTGGATTGCCCCATCTATTTAGTTCCCCGAGGGCAGCATCGCGCAACCTGTACGCGAAGGCAAGCTAGAAGGAAGAAGGCCGGCGCCATAGGGGAGGTTGCCTGAAAGGCGCCGGCCAAGCGGCAAATCAGGTCCGCCGCAGCGTTAGGGTAGCCGAGTCTTGACGCAACGTCATGCCTGCATCGCCAGATGCTATCGCCTTTGAAGCGGGTAATTGAGGACGTCCGATCGGCCCGCGCTCTTTGCCGAGACCAGCGCTCTTGATTGGCCAGCGGACATAAATGATCGGCAAAGCCCGAGACAGCCTACGTCGTGAGCAGAGCGCTACACCCGTGTGAAATCGGCCATTCTCCGAAGGCTTCGACCACTTCACGCAGGGTAAACCTTCAGCATCACGTTGTTCCATCGTAGCCTCCGACCGGTGCGGCTGGCCCGGCGCCTTCTTTTGGACACTGAACAAACCAGAGGGCGCCGAGCCTTTGCCGGGGGAGCTTTTGAGGGAAACGGCGCCGAGAAGTGAGAATGGCGCTCTCGCTAGAGTTGACGGAATCCAGCCTTTTGGACGATGCCCGGCGCCGCCCCGCGGGAGGTTGCGCCGGGCGGGCGGAACATAGACGTAAGCGGTGGGAACCGAGTTCAACAGACGACGTTTTTCCGGAAGGTCAGGACGAATGACCACGGAGGAAACAATGAACATCAAGATGCTCACAATGGGCGCGATGGCGCTTGCAATGATGACTGGCTCAGCTTTTGCGGGCAGCACATCCGCGCTCGATGATCCGACAAAGATGTCGCCGTTCTTCACCGACGCCGGCATGAAAACCATGAAATCCGAGGCGGATTTCAAGACCGCATGGATGCCATGAAACCCGACGAACAGAATGCGGTGTTGAAGGACTGCGGCGACACCACACTTAACAAGTCGCATGCAGATTTCTGCGCTATGGCAAAGATGATGGGCGGCTAAATCTGGGTTGAATGTCGAAGGCGGGCGCACGCCTTCGATCAATTGCAGGCGAGCGCCATCGCGCGGAGATTGCCCGCAGCCGCCCAAATCCTCCAGGTCAGACGTCGCCGAAACCGCGGATATCCAGAACGCGTCAGCCACATCCCGGCTAGTTGTTCTCTCGGCGCTTCTCAATCTCATATGTTATCCAACGGCAGAGCATGCCGAGAATCGATAAGACGGCGCCGCCAACCAGACAGGCTGCCAGCAAATAGCTTTTCGAAGCGGCCGACCAGCTTACCATGGCGAGCATGATCACGCTTGTCGTTGAGATGAGATAACCCACTCCCTTCAGCACGTGCAAAGAGGCTTTTGTCATATCTGGATCTCTCCTTACTCGGCTCTTTGGAACATTCCGTGCGCTCTGAAGTTCCATCGCGTGCCCTGCGATTGGTGATGGGAGAGCGCCGCCCAAATCCGAAGGAGACGAATCCTCGATGCCCAACTACCTGAAGCTGCCGACGGTCACCAAGGGCCTCATCCGCGTGGTGATTGAAACTCCGCGCGGCGCCACGGCGAAGCTTGCGTTCGATCCGGAAACGCAGGTGTTTGGCTACGTCCGGCCTTTGCCGGTCGGAATGACATATCCCTACGATTGGGGTTTCATTCCGTCTACATTGGGCGAAGATGGTGATCCTCTGGATGGGCTGGTGATCCATCAGGCGTCGACGGCGCCTGGCGTTGTGATCAAATGCAATCTGCTAGGTGCCTTGCGCGTCAAGCAGAAGGACGCGGGCGGGAAGGTCTTGCGCAACGATCGCTATATCTTCTGTCCCCACAAAGAGGATGCTTCGGACGAGCCGGTGGCGGCGGATCATGTTCCCGATGACTTGCGGCGCGAGATCGAGCTGTTCTTTCACTCGTCCGTGGTTGGAACCGACAAGGTCATAAAGTTCAAAGGCTGGCAGAACGGCGCGGAAGCTCGGAGGGCAATCAAGAAGGGCATGAATGCTTTCGCAGCCCGTCAGTGAGGTTCGCGACTAAGTGCTCAATCGGACGTCTTGAGCGTCCCCTGACGAGGGTCCTCATCTTGTCCACGCTGCCCCTACCGTGCTTCCGCTCTAATGCAGGGATATCGTCAATTCTTTACTTTGCCAGGTGCTCAACCTCAGTCATCAGCCGGTTGAAGGCGGAGGCATCTTTAGCCGTATCAAATGGCCGGGCTGTAACTGTTCCGTCTACTGTCAGAATGACAGCTAGGAACGGAAAACAGAGCATTGGTCTGTAGACGGCGTATGATGGACGCTTTTCCATCGCCCTCTGATAGGGGTGGGTTCGTATTAGGCAACGTGGAATATTTGCTTAGAAGTGCCATGAAACTTCCAAGTGTCCTACCGGTAGCGCCGGCGTCCAGGTCTAGAAGCGGCTTGCGCCGCGCATGGCAAACGCGACGCCGGTCGAATTTGAAACAACGCTACGAGCTCGATCTTTTTCGATGCCGTGGAGTTCTTGAATTGGCCTTCGAGCTGATCGCGTTTACCAGCAACGTGATCAAAGATCATCATCCGTGAGTTTACCCACTCCTGGGCTTGTTGGGCTCAAGGGCGCCGGCCAGGCGGCTAGTTAAGCGTAGGCTTCATGGCGCCGCTCGTCGCCAACAGAAAACGCTCTCTTTCAGCATTTTTAACGGGCTCCGACGGGTAATTTCCCCTTAAGCCAGAACCTGTAAAAAGATGGGATGGATGAGATTTCCAGCAAGCTTCTCCATCTCTACGATCACACGCCGGTGTTGGTGGCGGTGTATGACAGTTTCGATCGCCTACGCTACGCAAATGAGGCATTTCGTTCGGCATTTTTCGTTGACCCCGACGAGATGCCGTTGTGGCCAGATCTCATGCGCCGCAATTATTACGCGGGCAGAGGAACCGTTATCCGTGAACGGGATTTCGAAGCATGGCTGACCCCCACGCTGTCGAGACGCGGCAAGATTGGGTTCAGAGCATTTGAGACCGATCTTGTTGAGGGACGCTGGCTCTGGATGACGGAGACTGTTGACCGTGAAGGCTGGATGCTTTGTATCGCCAACGACATCACGAAATTGCGGGCCAGCGGACGATCGGTTCGGCAAGATCGGGACCTGGCTATAAAGGCCTCTAACACGGATGACCTCACGGGCGTTGCCAATCGGCGCTTTGTGATTGCCCGTTTGGAAGAAATGCTCCGTCGATCGGAAACGCGCAATGAGCTTGGCTGCGTCTCTGTGATCGATCTCGACAACTTCAAATACGTCAACGACAGGTTCGGACATCCGGCGGGTGACATTATTTTGCGGGACTTCGCAGCGCGGATCCAGCGGGAAGTTAGAAGGAGCGATTGTTTTGGCCGCGTGGGAGGTGAGGAATTTCTTTTGGTGCTGCCGAACACATCTATGGACGCGGCCGAGCTGATCGTGGAACGCATGCTGGCCGCCATTCGCGGCTCAATACCCCTCAGGGGTCGGCCGGAATTTGGATATACTTTCTCGGCAGGTATCGCGACAGCTCAGGTGGGTGACATTGTTGCCGACGTGCTGGCGCGCGCCGACAGTGCCCTCTATTCCGCAAAAATAGCCGGCCGAAATCGCATCCATTTGGCAGCTTGATAAATCGCACAGGACCGACACTCCCCAGGATGGCCTTCCAAGCTCAGGCTCGACTTCGTCGTTCATCAAACCAATATCGTCGAGCGTGCGCGGCAGCGAACTGGGAGCTCTGCGGTCTTGGATTCAGTACCTGCGCTTGGGCTAGACCACGGGCTTACTAAGCTTGTTTCGTTTTGCCGTGTCACCTTCTGACGCCCGCGAGCGGAAGAAAGGAGCTTCGCCTAGAAGACGCGACAGCAATTTTCTTGGTGTCCAATGGCGCGACCCCCGACTGGAACATCGGAGGTTCTGACGCATTGCTAATGAACGCTATTTTGAACTCACTGGCTACGGACTCGAAGTGAAACCATCGATCACAAAAGTGTGGCAATTGGTGAGAGAAAGCGTAGTCGGCTTCATCAACGACAATGCTCTTAGTCATGGTGCTGCGATGGCTTTCTTCGCTGCCACATCGCTGGCGCCGATTTTGCTGATTGTAGTCGCTATCGCAGGTCTCGCTTTCGGTCATGATGCCGCACAACTAGCCTTGTCTGCCCAGATCTCGGGGCTGATGGGGCCAGAAAGTGCCGATCTACTTCAGGCTGCGTTGGAGAATGCATCGAGCAAGCTATACGGGACCTGGGCCGCAGTAATCGGGCTAGTCACCTTGTTGGTAGCCGCGTCTGGCGTCTTTGGTGAAATGCAGCAATCGCTGAACACGATATGGAAGGTCGAACCGCAGGGCAGTTCCTTGTCGCGTCTGATGCGGGCACGCGCTGCCAGTCTGGGCTTGGTGGCCGCGCTCGGTTTCCTATTGCTGGTCTCTCTTATTGCAAGTGCTGCGATTTCGGCTCTGGGCAATTTTATCAACGCTTATCTGCCCTTCGGCACGCTTATCCTCAGCATGATTAACGCCATCGTTTCGTTTGCCCTTATCTCCCTGCTGTTTGCTGCCATTTACAAAGTTTTGCCCGACAGAGCGCTCGAATGGCGCGATGTCGGGATTGGCGCAATTATCACCGCCGCCCTCTTCACGATTGGAAAATCTCTTATCGGTTGGTATATCGGCACTAGCGCGATCGCATCCTCGTATGGCGCCGCCGGTGGACTGCTCGTCATCCTTCTCTGGGTTTACTACTCATCGGAAATCTTTCTTCTCGGAGCCGAATTCACTCGCGCCTATTCCGTTCGACACGGCAGCAGGTCAGATCTGGGCGCTCTGGTTCACAGTGGTTCGGCTGCAACAGACGTCTCCTTTCGCGCGAAGCAAAAATCCAGCTCCAGTGGCATTGTAGCGCTGATAGCGGTTGCGTGCGCCAGCGCAACGATGACCGCGCTTTTGCTTGTCCTTAGCCGTCCATGACATGTTGAAGCCGATGAGGCAGGTGAGGACAGCAGGCGTGGGCTGTTGACGTCGATTCTTCTGATAGACGACAGCAGCGCACTTCGGCATCTGACAGCTGAATCGCGGCGGCAGCGGGGGTTTTCGGTGACTTGTGCAGCAGGGGGTGCCGAGGCGCTCGCGGCTATTGAACGGACGCCACATGATTTCGACGTGATCGTCACAGACTTTGCTATGCCACTGGTATCCGGAGTGGAGGTCATTCGGTTTGCGCGCACTCTCCGCTCGGATTGGCCAGCGGTAATCATAACCGGGTACGCTGATGCGAGCGCGATTGCCGATCGTCCGTCGGACGTCCCGCTGCTAAGCAAGCCATTCCGCAAAAAGGATCTCATTGAGAGCATCTTTCACGTGATCGCCCATGCCAGCTCCAAGGCGATCAAGGCAGGGTAGGGCAGCCCGCCGCTCAACTCGATCTCGGCCCGGACTTGCATGTTCGGGCAAATCCCTATGAACGCGCGGACCACAGGTCGGCCTAAGCGGAACTTGTCCACGAGAGGCTCGTTGTGACTGTGCATAGATGCCGCGCCCAGCCGCCTTGCACGGGTTCAGCCGAGCGCGGCGTGCATCAACGAAACGCACAAGGAAACATACCATGATCCGCAAACTTTTGACCACCACCGCCGTGGTCACGCTGCTGTCATCAGGCCTGCTGGTATCGGGCGCCCATTCTGAAGATGCCACCAAGCCCGCCAACGCAACGAAAAATGCCACTGCAACCGCGCCTGTGGCGGTACCTGACGGGAGCCTCGTGAGCAAGATCATGGGCACTGCGGTCTACAACAGTGCCGCAGACAATGCCGAGAAGATCGGTGACGTGAATGACATTGTTCTCGCCAAGGACGGTAAAGCCAAGTTCATCATCATTGGTGTCGGAGGCTTCCTGGGGATTGGCGAAAAGAACGTCGCCTATGATTTCAGCAAGGCTGAATGGGTCGAGAAGAACGGCAGCCGGTGGTTGGTCGCCCACACGACAAAGGAAGATCTCCAAGCCCAGGCCAACTTCGACGCCAAGGCCTATGACACAGTCGCCGCCCCCTCTGCCGCGCCTGCGGTTGCCACTGACAACACCGCCACGGCCGCCATCGACAAGTCGGCCCTGACGGAGATGCCCGCGGACAAGATCAGCGCGGAGAATTTGATCGGAACCACTGTATACGGCGCCGATGATGCCAAGGTTGGAGAGATCGGCGATATTGTTTTGAGCACAGACAAGAAGGTTGACGCCATCGTCGTCGACGTCGGTGGTTTCCTGGGCATCGGAGAAAAGTCGGTCGCAGTTGGAATGGAAGAGCTGAAGTTCATGACCGACAAGAACGGCAACCGCTACCTCTACACAAACCTTACGAAGGCCCAACTCGAAGCGCAGGCCGCCTACGACAAGGGCACCTACGCCCAGAATCGCGACAAGCAGCGCATCATTCTTGGCAAGTAAGCACATTTCTCGCTGGCTCGCGTCTATTGTGACGCGAGCCGGTTATAGGAGATGCAGGTGGGCGGGAATCGCGGAGACGGAACATTAGCAGTTCCGAATAGTTGATTAATGCTTCGGATGCCGCTGTTTGGCTCCGTCGCAGGCCGATGTGCAAACATCGGCCGGCCCGCGCCATCGGTCCCTCCGTGGCGCGGGCCTTTTCACGCATCCAAGACGGCCGAGCTTTGTGCCATGTGATCCACTGATGAGATGTGACGGTGCGGCGAAATGAGAACGGCGCCAGATCAGTCAGCCCGGTCGCATGAAGCCCGGGGCTTCGGTGGTAGGATTGTCGATTGGCTGATGCTGGGAGTGGTCGAGCATTCCGTCTGAAAATTGATGGTGGGGAGCAGATAGATCCCTTGTGACCGACCGGATTGATCTGCACCAGTGAGTACGCTCGTAACAAGTGCTGCGTGAAGTTTTGTCGATTGCCCGCGATGTCAGTTCCGACGGAGGCCGGTATTGGTTAAATGTTTGGACCGCCTCTAATGCCGTTCGCGGCGCTGGGCAGGCGCAATAGGATTATTCTACAAACGCAGGAACCGCAGGCTTGTGGCGAAGTTCCACTCTACACAACAGGAGTGAAACATCGTGAACACGTCAGACACAAACGACTTTCTCGGATCGGGTCTTTCCAACGAGAATCAATGGCAGGCTGATGCCAACCGTGCCGGGAAAAGCAAGGAGGCGCTCGGCAAATTGAAGACGAGCGCGGCCGAGACCGCAACTCACCTCAAAACCGCCGCCGCCTCGGTGTCGACCGACGCCAAGGACTATGCCGGCTCTGTCGCTTCCGACGCTGCCGGTGCATTCAAGGAAGCCGTCGAGTCCAACAAGACTGCCGGAGCAGATGCGATTGCGAACATCGCGCACTCCGTCAAGGAGGCCGCAGACGGGATCGAAAAACAATCGCCTCAGGTCGCGAGCATGGTGCGGAGTGCAGCCGAAGGTGTGGAACGAATCTCCACCGACGTCAGAGATCGCAATGTCGGCGAACTGCTCGACTCCGTTACGAAATTCGCGCAACGCCAACCGGCGGCGTTCTTTGGGGTCGGGATTCTCGCCGGCGTGATGCTGACCCGCCTCATGCGCAGCTCGGATCGTTCCTGAGAGAGGCTTACTTGGATGAATGACGGTATCGATCGCCGGGCCTTCGGCAGCCTCGTCAACGAAGCGCTCGAAAAATTCGCATCGTTGATTCGCTTGGATTTGCGCCTGCTAGAGGCGGAAATGAAGAGCAAGTCTTCGATAATCGTCTCGTCCAGCGCCTGTGGAATAGCGGCCGTTGCCCTGTTTGTCCTGGCATCGTTCGCTATGGTCCAGTTCCTGATCCTGGTGATGATCCATCTCGGCATCAGCGCCATAGTCGCCTGCTTGGCAGTCGGCATCGTATTGTTTGGCGGAGGTTTGCTCTCCCTTCACCTGGCGAAGCGGGCGCTTGTCGGCTTGACCATCACTCCAATCGAGACCGTCAACCAGGTGCGCAGCGATATAGCTGCATTGAAGCAGGGGATACGTTATGGCACCACACAACGATGACCTCCGCGAGATCATGGCGCAATGCCGGGTCGAACGTCAGGCCCTGTTCGGGCCGGTCAGTGAAATAAGCCGCCGCCTGCAACCCAGGCATTTGGTCGACGTGACTACGCGCTATGCCAGGGACAAGGTGGCCGAGGCCGTGAGTGGTGTGTCAGACGCCATCAAAGAAAACGGCGGCACTGCGGCTACGGTAGCACTCGGCGCGGTGGCGGTATTTGATGCGGGCAGAAGAAGTGTTGACAGCAGCAAGCCTCCGACGAACCCCAATGGATTTCCCTGGGCCAGCGAAGCACAGGGCCCGGGCGAGGCGAGCGTTCCGAGGGTGCAACCCTCGCGACAGGCCGTCACCAACGCTGCTCGGACCAAGATGCTCGCTGGTTCAGTTGGAGGGTTGTTGATTGGCCACGTAATTGGCCGATCGTTTGATGCAACCGAAACAGAACGTAAGCTGTTCGGGAAAGCGTCGGGCGAAGTCCAGGAAGTAGCCTCCGAATTTGTCAACCAGCATTTGCATGGCGCAAAGCTTGTGGCGGCGCAGGCTTTTGGTTTTGCAAGATACTCCGCCGCCTTCCTGGCGATAATGGCGACAGTGAGCGACTTTTTCGGCCGCTCTGAGGGTAGCAGCGATCCGCCCATTCAATGATCGGTAGCCGCTCTGACCGTTTCTGGCGTCACGGCAAACCAGCCTAGGCGGTTTACCAGCCACTTGGCGGCAAAGTCGGGCGACGTGCTGACCGTCAGATTCGGCATTTCGTGAGCGACGTCTTTGCCATGCCGGGATTCGAAGGGCGAAGTATCTAAATCCCAAACGCGCGCGTCCGCAATATGAGGATGCCTGCTGTGCCTCAGGGGCGGGCAGTTGATGTTGGAGATCGCGACGGCAGATACGTGGCCATGGGCCCATAGCTGTTCATCGTCTAAGGGCTATTCCTCTAGCAAGCGCCGCATCGACAGGGCATTCTTTGGCGCAAAGCCCTCGTAGTCGTTGTTGAAATAAACCCAAGCTCTTCTTGCCCCACTGGCGCGGATCTTGTCAGCCCATCCGCCTAGCTCGTCTCTGGTGTAATCATGCCGGTACCAGCGCTCGGGACCGTGGAGCCGCACGTAGACATCCTCCGCTGTACGCACCAGTACATCCGGAAGACGAGGGCCGCTGCATGAGCAAAAGATTGTGCCTGTCTCCTGAAAGGCCGAGTATACTGTCTCGTTCCACCAACTGGCGTGACGAAACTCCACCACATTACGCCGGGCCGGGTCGAGTTGGCCGAGAATGTCGTTCAGTCTTGCCTTTGTGAAATGGTAACTGGGCGGGAGCTGGAATAGAAAGCAGCCCATTCTCTCACCGAGGATATCGGCTATCATTCCAAAATCCTTTACGAGAGTTTTGGTCCCCTCGAACCTCTTGATGTGAGTAATCAGCTCACAGACCTTTACCGTATAGACGAAACTGCTTTTTGCGGGTTGCCGAAGCCAGCTTTTTACATTTGCGACGGTTGGCCATGAATAAAAGGATGCGTTAATTTCGACAGTATCGAATCGTTTCGCGTAGTGATTGAACCATTCGCTCGTGGGCAGATCCGTCGGATAAAACTGTCCCCGCCATTTCCAGTAAAACCATCCCGAGCACCCGACATAGGCAGATGCCTGCAAACACGACTCGGTATCACGCTTTGCTATTGCCCCGGCCAATCGGGCGGAATGCATCTTGTCGGCACGCCCAACGTTTTCAATTCGCTGTCTCTCTCTGCGCAGCCTACGTCGCTCACGGCGCTCATCGGGCGCAAGTGCTTTCCGTTTGATGGCTTCCGAACCCATGACATTACCCTCTCCGCCTTAACGTGGGCAGGGTCGGATGGCTCCGTTCAACTGGCTAAAGTGGCGCGGGCGGACTGCTGCCGATCAGGGGACGGATCCAGGTACAAGTCCGGTGGCGATGCGACGATGCGACCAGCCTCAAATTTCGACCCTGGCTATGTCCAGCGGTATCGGGCGAGATGATTCGAACCACCAAATTCAACGCGATTTCGTTGAGGTGTTGTTCTCCCGGTTTGCCGCGTAGTCGATAGTAAAGGTTCCCTCGGCAACGCGAACGCCCTGCTTCACGTTGAAGATTGTTACCGTTGTGGTCAGCCCCTTTTCGTCGATAAGACTCCACTTGCGTAAAACGAGCTTTTTCTTGTCAAATATCATGGAGATATTCGAATTCCCGAAGGATGATTTGTCGGATATTTTAATAATTATCAGATCGGCTTCTTCTCTGATGCTTTTGAGACGGCCGCCAGACAGGTCGATCCTATTGTCGAGTAGCAGCTTGAGTGGCGTCTTGGAGAGTGAATAAAGCCGCGAGGTTTTAAGTTTCTTATTATGAACGACTACCGATTTGCCGTCGGCAATTACGCTGATCCCCGATTGGCCGGCATAGTTGAATCGGATTTTGCCCGGCCGTTGGAGAAAAAACCTGCCACTTGTCCGTTCCGCTTTCGGGCCGGACTGAACGAAGTCCCCAGACATGGATTGTATTGAGGAGAAGTGATCGGCGATCGCCTGCGCGTCAACCGGTGCGGCCGGAGGCGCAGTGGTAAAGCCTAGATTTGTCGCGGCGGCGCTGACAATGAAGAAACACCATCGAAGCAGTCTCTTAGTGGACATACGATTCTCCAAGTTCACGTAGCGGCGCGGCTACTGGAATTACTCGTTGACCGACTCCACCATTTCATCTTTGAAGATAACCTTTGTGCCCTTTTGCACCTCAGAGGCGAGGTCTTCAGCATCCCAATTGGTCAGCCTGATGCAACCATGTGAGAAGGTCTTTCCAATCTTGCCTGGCTCGGGAGTACCGTGAATGCCGTAGCTTTCGATGGACAAATCGATCCACACCGATCCCACCGGATTATTTGGCCCGGCAGCTATGGTGAATGGGCGGTTGGTCTTAACCCCCTTGAAGGCGAAGTCAGGATCGTAATGATAGGTCGGGTTGTGCACCACGCGTTTGACTTCTGCGTGGCCGCTCGGCGCCGGCTTCTCTTGGCTCCCGATCGAAGCGGGGTACACTGCAAGCACTTTGTCGGAAGAGTCGAGCAGGCGAACCTGGCGAGCGCTCTTGTCGACCTCCACTCTGGCAATAGCCGCGGGAGGATCGCCTCGATCGATAGCTGGCACCAGCAACTTTGCGCCAGCCACCCTGAAGCCAATGCCGGGATTGAGCCTTTCGAGCAGCTGTTCGCTGGTATGGAAGCGCTCAGCCATCTTTTCCAGCGCATTGTGATAGCCAAGCTTAGGTAGGCGAGCCATTCTTTCCATGCGAGCCGGAATTCGCTTGGTAAACGGTCCACGCACATCCTTGCGCGTCAGCTCGTAGGTCACAAGGGCCGGGTTTGAGGATGTTGCGGCGAGCTTGTTCCAAGTCTCCCGTGTGAGCTTGCCATCGGAGGGCAATCCGTTGGCCGCCTGAAATGCCCGGATCGCCTTCTCGAAGTTCTCTGCTCCGCGGCCGTCGATCAAGCCCGGCGAGAACCGCGCGCGATCCAAAAGGATTTGCGCCTTCAGCACGATCGGATTGACGCCCTTCGCTTCGCCGTCGTCGAATTGGGCATTGTTGACGGCGGCTCGGTCCAGCTTCGCCGCTTCTGTCCTGCCGCATGCGAGGGCCAGCACGGCGGCTGCGACAAGAACGGGCCTGATCATTGATGTCACTCCTGCAGCTGCACGATAAGAACCTGCTTCTATGACGCGGCACGGGACATCTGGTTCCATTCCCAACCGGCATTGCGAAGGTTTGATCTCGACTGGGCTGCTTCCCTGCTTCCGACAGTACCGACGCGGAACTCGCTGTTTGAGATGGGGGATCGCAATTGTTAAGTCGAAGCTTTTGCTGCTGTCCGATTCCAGCGTTGGCCGAACCAAATCTCGTCCGCGGCGTTGAGCCTCGTGTTGCGTCATCAGCCGGGGCATTTCCCATGATAAAAGGCGAGCTTTCCACCTATAGGGCGAAGCGGGATTTCACCAAGACGGAAGAACCCAGCGGCGAAAGCACGATCGCGAAATCTAACCGGCTTCGATTTGTCATTCAGAAGCACGCGGCCACGCGGCTGCACTACGATCTTCGTCTTGAGCTTGATGGTGTGTTCAAGTCGTGGGCCGTTACGAAGGGACCATCGCTGGATCCTCACGACAAACGTCTCGCAGTCGAGGTGGAAGACCATCCGCTAGACTATGGCGACTTCGAAGGCACCATCCCCAAGGGCCAATATGGCGGCGGCACCGTGCAGCTGTGGGACCGGGGATACTGGGAGCCGGAAGGCTCTATGTCAGCTGGACAGGCTTTGGAAAAAGGCGATCTTAAGTTCACGCTCGACGGTAAGCGCCTGCACGGAAGTTTTGTCCTTGTGCGCATGAAGCACGATCGCAATGGAGGCAAACGCACCAACTGGCTGCTGATCAAGCATCGCGACAAATACGCGGTGGACGGCAATGGCGACGCGGTGCTGGCACAGGACCGATCTATCGCTTCCGGGCGGAGCATGGATAAGATTGCTGCGGGCAAAGGAGCCGGACCGAAGCCGTTCATGATGCAAGGGTCATCGGCGGCCGATGCGGACGCCGTGTGGGACAGCAATCGCGGCCATGCTGCTGACGAACGCGCCATCAAAGCGTCAAAGCCATCTCCGCGCCCCAAACGAGCTTCTCGTGCGTCGGGGACGAAAATGCCCCACTTCATCGCACCGCAGCTGTGCCAGACGCTCTCCCGGCCGCCGGCCGGAGCGAATTGGGTGCATGAAATCAAGTTCGACGGCTACCGAGTCCAGCTGCGCGTCGAGGATAACGCCACCACATTGAAGACCAGAAAAGGCCTGAATTGGACGGACAAATTTGGCGCCATCGCAAAGGAGGCGGGCAGCCTTCCCGATGTAATCATCGATGGCGAGATTGTCGCGCTCGGCGAGAATGGCGCCCCCGATTTTGCCGCCATGCAAGCTGCATTATCCGAGCGCCGAACAAACGATCTCATCTTCTTTGCCTTTGATCTGTTATTCGCCAACGGCGTTGATCTGCGAACGCTGCCTCTCTTGCAACGTAAGGAGCAGCTGAGCGCGATGCTCGGCAAGGTCGATCGCGGCGAGGAAAACCTTATCCGCTATGTCGAGCACTTCACCAATGGCGGCGATGCGGTGCTGCGGTCCGCCTGTCGTCTGTCGCTTGAAGGCATTATCTCCAAAAAGGCTCATGCAGCCTATGTCTCGGGCAGGACCGACACCTGGGCAAAATCGAAATGCCGCGCCGGACATGAGGTCGTCATCGGCGGCTGGGCCACCACCAATGGCAAATTCCGATCGCTGCTGGTCGGCGTCAATCGGGGCGAGCATTTCGCTTACATCGGCCGTGTTGGAACCGGATACAGCGAGGCAAAGGTCAAGCAACTGCTGCCAAGGCTCAAGGAGATGCAGGCGGTCAAGTCGCCTTTCACTGGCGATGGCGCGCCAAAAAAGGATGCAACCGTCTTTTGGACAAAGCCCGAACTGGTTGCGGAAATCGAATTCGCCGGCTGGACGGGCGGCGGCAATGTCAGGCAGGCCGCCTTCAAGGGCTTGCGCGAAGACAAGCCCGCGAAAGAGGTTGAGGCCGAGCGACCCGCCGATCCTCAAGAGACGCAGATTGCCGAACCCGGCAAGGCAACTGCCCGGAGTGCGAAAAGCCCGGTCGTCCTGGGCGTCATCATCTCCAAGCCTGACAAGCCGCTGTGGCCGAATGCCGGCGACGGTGGTCAGCCGGTCACCAAGCTCGATCTTGCAGAGTACTTTGAGGCCATTGGCCCCTGGATGATCAAACATCTCAAGGGTCGCCCCTGTTCGCTTGTCCGAGCCCCTAATGGCTACGCCGGCGAGCAGTTCTTCCAGCGCCACGCAATGCCAGGCACATCCAATCTGCTGGAACTGGTGAAAGTCTTCGGCGACCACAAGCCGTATCTGCAGATCGACCGCGTTGAAGGCCTGGCTGCGATCGCCCAGATTGGCGGCCTGGAATTGCATCCCTGGAATTGCCAGCCGGGCAATCCCGAGATACCCGGGCGACTTGTCTTCGACCTAGACCCTGGTCCCGAAGTCTCCTTTGCCGAGGTAGTAGCCGCAGCGAAGGAAATGCGCGATCGTCTTGAAGATCTGGGATTGGTGAGCTTTTGCAAGACGACGGGCGGCAAGGGCCTGCACGTAGTCACCCCATTGGCCGCCCAGCGCAACAAAACGACCTGGCCAGAGGCCAAGGCCTTCGCGAAGGCGGTGTGCATGCAAATGGCGGCGGACCGGCCGGACCTCTACCTCATCAACATGGCCAAGAAGCTGCGGACGTCTCGGATCTTTCTCGATTACCTCCGCAATGATCGCATGGCGACGGCCGTCGCTCCGCTGTCACCGCGTGCTAGGGAAGGAGCGACTGTCTCCATGCCGCTGACATGGGGCCAGGTGAAGGCGGATCTCGACCCAAAAAAATACACGGTCCGAACCGTTCCGAGCCTGTTGAAGAAGACCGTCGCCTGGGCCGACTACGACGATGGCGAAAGGTCGATCAGCAGCGCCATCAAACGGCTGGGTTCTGCAAAGCTCGCCGCATGACATCTGAAGGGGAAAAACTGTCATTTGCCGTCCCATTGGACACGAAACCAATGGAGGCAAAGGCTGCAGACAAACTGCCTGATAGCGCTAGCCAATGGCAGTACGAACCTAAGTGGGATGGGTTCCGTTGCCTGGCCTTCAAAGCCAGAGATACGGTGGAGTTGCGAGCAAAATCCGGCAAGCGGCTCGGCAGATATTTTCCGGAAGTCGTCTCGATGTTGCGTGAGCTGAAAGCCAGGGAATTCGTCGTCGATGGCGAGATCGTTATCGAAGTCAATGGCTCACTTTCTTTCGACGCGCTCCAGATGCGATTGCATCCAGCGGAAAGCAGGATCCGGAAACTGTCGGCTGAAACCCCGGCCAAGCTGATCCTGTTTGATATGCTGGCCAGTCCGGATGCCAGCCTGATGCATCATCCGCTGTCTGCGCGGCGCCAGGTGCTGGATGCGTTCGTAAAGTCAGCGGGACATACCGATCTTGAATTGTCGCGTTGTACTCGGGATTTGGCGACGGCAACGAAGTGGCTTGGCGAATCCGGTCGCGGATCAACGGACGGCGTTGTCGCCAAGCTTCTCGACGACGAATATCGGCCCGGCGAGCGCGCCATGGTCAAGGTCAAACGGCTGCGCACAGCTGATTGCGTGGTCGGTGGCTTCCGCTATCTGGCGAACGCGCGCGAGGTCGGTTCGTTGTTGCTTGGGCTCTACAACGACCAGGGCAAGCTCGACCATGTGGGATTTACGTCGACCATCGCGCAGGAGGATCGATCAGAGCTGACCCAACAACTCGAAGCCTTGCGTTCGCCTCCGGGCTTTAGCGGCAAAGCGCCGGGCGGACCGAGCCGTTGGAGCACCGAGAGGAGCGGAGATTGGGAGCCATTGACGCCCCAACTGGTAGTGGAAGTCCGGTTCGATCACGTCACCGGCGATCGCTTCCGGCACGGTACCAAGTTCATGCGGTGGCGCCCTGACAAGGCTCCGGAACAGTGTACATTCGCCCAGATATTGAGAACATGAGGCATTCGCCATCGGTGGCAACCACCGCTGCGCACCTAATCACCGCTCATCGCAATGCTCGCTTTGGTGGATCACGGTTCTCGTCAGGGTTAGGGACAGGAAGTTCGTTGGTTATTCTCCCGGTCTGTCGGTCGGATGAGGTGTGCCACCGGCCGCGCATGGCTTTGTCTGGCAGGGAAGGGCTCTGCCAGAGGGATTTTGTTCTTAGGAGACGCACCTGCCGTCTTAGGGTTGGGTGGCGATAGATCCTCGCCGCTTCCGTTCAGGCCTTTACGTTCTATCTTGGAGCCGGCTCTCTCCGGCTCCCTGACAATAGCTGGCCAACGACCCGCCGTGGGGAATGTTCCATCTGGACCGGAACTAGCACTGCCGGGGGCGGTTATCGTTGATCACACGGAGCACCAAGACATGTCTGACAACGAAAACCGTCGCGAAACCGGAGCAACAAAATATCCGGCAAAGACCGGCGCCGACCCTTCGGATGCTTTCTCTCAGGACGCGGCCGGAAACAAGAAGCCCAAGAATGGCGCTGGACTGACGCGCCCCGTCAATGAGGTGGACGACAAGACCCACCAGTCAGACGGGCAGAACCCATCCGACCACGTAAAGAGTTCCAGGCCATGAACGTCGACAATCTTTAGCTTGAAGGTCTGATGATGGCGGTCGCGGCGATCAACAATTTGCTAGTCCACAAAGGCCTGCTTTCAAAGACGACATCGATACCGCATTGCGATCTCGAATCCTTCTGCCTAGGTCCGTTTGAACTCGGCAGACGTATCCGCTGGCTCTTCGCATAGGCGAAAGCGAAAGATTCCAGCTCGAATGATCGGGTTAGTTCCTGGTCGCCTTCGACCACTTGGACAAACCATTATCCGTAGGCTTCGACCACTTCAATGCAGGGGCAAACCTTGCCGTTGAACGATTCTTCCAGGGCCGACTCGACGTCAAGCAGGACGAGGATGCTCATCCTCGACCACCAGAACCGCGCCGTTGCTCATCTGGATGCTCCCCTCGGCAGTCCCCGCAAAGGTTTCGACCCCGATTTAGTTCTATCTAATTGGTTCAACTGGATGTGAGGGGACTTGTGCCTTGAAAAACGCGACAGACGGTCCGCGCTAGGATTCTTGACGCGTCTCGATCGGTGCCAGCATCCGGCGCATCTGTTCGACGATCGTTCCGTCGCTATAGGGCTTGGGAAAAAAGTGACTTCCTTCGGGAAGCCGGCTCTGTTCGATGATCGATCTGCCGGAAGCGACGATCAGCTTGACCGGAGGCCACCGGTTTCGGATGTGATGGGCCAATTTGATGCCATCCATCGTGCCGGGCATGCCGACGTCGGTGAACACCAGAACGATGTCCGTTCGTGCCTCCAGCAGCCGAATTGCCTCTTCGGCATTGCTGGCCTCGAGCGCCTCGTAACCAGCATGGACGACGAGGTCGACCGCGCCCATCCTGATGATGGCGTTGTCTTCGACGATCAGAATGACGGCCTTGCGGTTTGCCGCAATGTCTCCGGCCTGCGCGGGACCTAATTTCGCATTGGGCAATGGTTGCCCCGCGTCAGCGGATTTTGGTGTGGTCATCTGGCTATGCTGCCGCCGGAACATTGTCGATGACGTCGGCAAGGTGCGTAACAGATACGAGAGTTCCGGGATTTGCGTCGGTGACGCTGATGTCGCTTTGCAAGTTTCTGGCAAGCGCCTCGACGATACCTGTACCAAGCCCGGCCTTTGCGGCACTGTCGCCCATGCCAACCCCGTCGTCGCGGACCGAAAGTGTCCATTCCTGCCCGTGCGAGCGGTAGTCGACCGAGATCTTGCCGGACCGCTCCTGCGGAAACGCATGCTTCAATGCGTTGATTACCAGTTCGGTTACTATCAGGCCTAAGCTTATCGAAATGTCCGACTTCACGACGCTGTCGTCGACGGAAACGACGATTGAAAGCCGGTCCTTGTCGGAGATCATCGACGCGCCAAGGCTGTCACTTAACTGCGTAAAATAGGTCTGCAGCGAAACATTCTCCACGCCAGACTTGGCAAGGTGCCGCTGCACAGCCGCGATCGACATGACCCTGTTGTGGGCGTCATGCAGATGGCCGCGAGCCTCTTCGGACTGGACCCTGCGCGCGCTCTGCATCAGCACGCTGGCGATGATCTGCAAGCTATTGGCGACCCGGTGCTGCACTTCCTGCATTAGGATTGCCTTGTCGCGAATGAGATCGTCCTTTTGACGGGCATCCGCGCGAGCATCGGTGACGTCGGCTACAGCCACCAGGAGGCGAGTTCGGTCTGGATCGCCGTCTTCGAGCACGCGCGCATTCACGACCAACTGACGGATCTTCTGGCCCGCCCGCTTCAGGTCGATCTCGTAGGCCTCGATCTGGGCGCTGCCTGCGGCGGTTGCCTGGAGCAATGAGTTCAGCTTCGGCATGTCCCATTCGCCTGCGCCGATTTCCGAGAGCAATTTGCCTGAAACCGTTGCTGGATCGATCTGAAAAGTCCGGCAAAACGAGGCACTGACCACAATGACCCTGAGATCATCGGTCAGGAACAGAAGCGGCTCGTTCGATGAAACGACCACTGCGAGCGTGCTCGCGGCTTCCAGATGGGATGCTGAAACGGATGCCATGAAAATTGGCCCTCAAGGGCCGAAAGCTCGCGAAGCGAGCCATCACTCGGCAGGAACGCCGACCGGAATTCATGCCCGGTCGAAAAACATGACCCACCCTATCACATTGTGGGTCGCTGGCTATGTAATTAACTGTGCCTCACATAGGCGACTCATGGACCCGATATGACGACAAGACGGTTAGTCCCGGAGGCCCAGAAGCTTCAGACAGCTTTCGACCCCGAAGCTGCCGGACCGCAATGCGCCTCATGTCGTCATTCCGGCCAACTTGGCGCTTGTCTGGAACATAGACAATCGATGTAAAAGCGAAACGGGCGCATGCATGTATTGCGTCAAGCTGCCACCAGGCCAGTAGGCGGCGTCTGCTAGGGAACGAACGACATTCCGCACTCAATGCAGCGCCTTGATGACCTTGGCATCTCGCAACGGCGCGATGTGGTTTTCCGATCCAACGATGGCCCTCGGCGAAAGACTCCGAATCCAGGGCATCCAATGGCGAGTTGAAACGTTGAGGCCGACGCCAGATGGCTTTAATCGGATCAGCCAACCACTGGCGCAATTTTGGAGACTTAAAATGAATATTCCCAAAGGTGCGACAATTGCAGTAGCTGATGGCGAGAAACTCAACCTGTTCTGCAACTCCGGAGACGAAGCCAACCCGAAGCTGACGGTCTCGGCGGTTGAAGACCTGGCAAATGAGAACAAGGGGTCCGGCGCCCGTCATCAGAGCAGTTCCGCCAATCCCGACAACAGTCAGATCGAAGAAGACAGTTTCGCGGCAGGAACTGCCGGGTTGCTTAACCGACAAGTTCTGGACGGACGAATCGCCAACCTGATTGTCATCGCCGCTCCGCGAACCCTTGGGGAACTTCGCAAGCACTATCACCAGAAACTGTCAGCCGTGCTTGTTGGCGAAATCGCCAAGGATCTTACAGGCCATTCCGCGCATGAGGTAGAAACGGTAATTGCTGGCGCCTAGTTGGATTTGCATGCATGCCAAAATCTGAGTCGTATTGCGCCAGCGCAAATGGAAGGCTTGATCGTGACAATTCCATTGCTCGGTCGGCTTCTTGGATGCTCCCAGCGCGGATCTAGACCGGTGTCTTGATTGCGCGTGCGAGTCGTTAAACTGGCCGCGGACGTAGCGGAAGCGCTCCGCCCGTCACGCCAAATTACGTCAGCTCATAGTAGAAATCACAAATCAGGTCCGCGACCTTGACCGCTTCAAAATCTGTCATGTGCGCGGCGGTCTCAACAGCGACCGTTTCCATGTCGTCTTGATCGACAGCAAGCAGATCCAGTATTTTTGCAAACTTGAACTTGAGCTCTGGGTCACCATCGAACTCATCGATCGTAACGTCTAGAATGGTCGTATTTGCGTCGATCAGGCGCGTTTGAACACTGTCGGAAGAGGCTGCTAGCGTCCTGATCGCCGCGAAAAAGTGCTCGCGCGCGTTGGCATATTTGTCGTCCATTTTTGATACCTTTTGTGGGTGAAGCGCTGCGCCTTGGACGTGAGACGCGCACCGCGACTTACGCTTTTGGCATGGCCTGAGTCAACGACACAGAGCTGCAGGTCGCGCGCTGATGTCCGTGAAGCGGCCCGGACGGTAGCCGACCATTCAGACAACGCTTCACCGAATTGTTCGAGCTTCAATGGACAGCAAGCGCCTCGACCAAAAACTAGATTGCAATGACTGGGGGACACCCTGATGGACATGCCGGATAATCTTTGCGGCCGGTACGCCGAACACTTCAGAAAATGGGCGGAGTTTGCAGGCCCATCTTCAAAAGCAGGCGTGGACGCCCAGGCCCTTTGATCTGAGCCACGGCACTATACTGGAAAGAAAATAGCCTTTACGAACCCGCTGCGAACCGGCGCAGCGGGTTCTTTGTGCCTTTCGGAAGCCGAGAGGCGATCCGTCAGGCATAAGCGGGGCTCGCGCTCAACCATCATATACGCGCCACGTTGGCCCCCGCCAGGTACGCAAGGGCGTGCGTTCCACCTACGTCTCTATGCCCTCGGCGACGACATGAAAGCCGAGTTCTCTGGAAATCCTGATGATCGACTCAATGATGACCCGCTTGGATCGGCGCTAGGCACAATAGAACGTCGGCAGGTCTATTGCGAAACCGTGAACCCACACTGCTTCTGTTCCATCTCGATCTGCTTCGTAATGCGGATGGCGTTCTGCGCATAGGCTTCGGTCACGGAGCCGCTGTTCACGGTCTTGTCTTTCAGTGGACTCACGGCTGCGCAGAGGTGAAAAACATGCGGCTCGGCGGACTTTTTGGCGCCATTTTCCGGCGCGATCCAGTAGACAACATCCTGACCGGCGGGGTGATTAGCGTCCTTCGTAGCGGCCGTCACCGCGGCGGAGTCCGTGGAGATCTCTTGCGCCTGGGCGGCGACTTCGGGCGAACAGGCTGTGGTTGGCTGCCCCGTCTTAATCTGGGTCGCACACGCGTTCATGTCCTGGGTGTATTGCTCGACCGACGGAGGTTGGTAGCTGACCCCGATCAGCGTCGCGAGCACGGCAAGGGCTGCGCCCACACCGCCGGCAACCTTCTTGGTCTGCGGATCCATGTTCTTGTCGGTCAATATCAGGAAAACCAGAGGGAGGAAGGCAATCAGCGTGATGATCGCGCCGAGCTGGTTTTGGAAGAAGAATCTGGCCGTGTCGGATGCGCGGGCCGGATCGTGCCTATTGGCCGCCTTCCACAGCAAGTTGCCGACGATTGCAAAGACCGCGATCCCGACCAGCAAGCCGACCAGCAGCGGCATGTTGCCGTGGTCGAACTTGTGCCGGTAGAACAGGTAGATCCCGGCGATCTCGGCGCCAATGGCTACGATCCAGCAGAGCACGGCGAAAAGGCGGAGCCGCGTCGCGGAAGACTTCTGGCCCTGCGTTGCTTGCCAATCCTTGGTAACGTCTGGCCTGTTGTCGCTCATGACCAATCCCCCGATATCGACACTTTGCGAGTGCGGCGGCAAATCGAATGGCCAACCCCTCCGGCGCGGCGTCATTGAACCAACGTCTTCATCGACTGCCTTGGCGGCGCCGCGTCAGACGACATCCCATCCATATTGCGCATGAATTGATCCGTCCAGACCCACGGACGCAGACGGCGATGCGGCGGTGGCTCCATTCTTCTTCATTTCCGGCTCGGACTTGATGCTGCCAGGGCATTCGGTAGAGGCTGCGGTGGTCACTGGATCGATCAAAAGCAACATCGGCAGATCAGAACTGCAGCCGGATCGAGCCATTCGTCAGGCCGCAAAGCTGGCGAAACTCGGATAAGTTGGCGCAGGAAACCGGGTGGCGCGTGCCGAGGCGGCGTTGCTGGGTGATCGCCCTTTTTGTGGATACGCTGTAGCTCTATTGCGACGCAAAAGCTGCCCTAGGAGATTGATTGTGATCCGCTACAAGAACAAAAGGGCGATCATCACAGGAGGCGCTCAAGGCATTGGTCTTGCATGTGCTCAGCGACTGCTGGACGAAGGCGCACAGGTTCTCGCGGCGGACATTCAGAAATGGGAGGGGAGTGCTGCGTCGAGCGTCCTGAGCGAAAGCGAACGGTTCAGGTATCGGCGGACTGACGTCACTTCTCGGCAGGAGGTCGAGACGATGGTCGCCGAGGCGGTTGCCTCATTTGGAGGCGTTGATGTCCTAATCTCCAATGTTGGGGTCGCGAAGAAAAAGCCATTTCTGGAACTCACGGACGAGGACCTCGCGACCGGCTTTCAGATCGATCTTGTTTCCATGATTCTTTGCGGTCAGGCGGTGGCCCGACAGATCAAGACGCAGGGGACGCAGGGGGCGATTGTGCACATGTCTTCCGTGAACGGCGTGATGGCGATGCCGGGCTACACAGTTTACAACGTGTCCAAGGGTGGCATCGAGCAGCTCACCAGGGTGATGGCTCTTGAGCTTGCTCCCCTCTCTATGCACTACCCGGATAAGCCCAAACCTGGGCACCCAGAGGGGTCGCGATTGGACGCGAAATGGAGTGCGCCCCTCGGAGCGGACAGGATCAAGCGGCAGTTTTGACCATCTTCCGGGCGTGTTGGTCTTCGAACTGTTGCGGGCTGAGATAGCCGAGCGCTGAGTGCAATCGGCGGGTGTTGTAAACCTCATCAATGAAGCGGGGAAGGTCCTCTGCTGAAGGACTCGCACGCATGTTCGATCAAGCTGCAGAGCAACGCTGGTCGGAGGACCTACGAAAGGAGCTCGGGCATCGCCATATGATCCACTTGGCCGACGTTTTTGAGGGCTGGGCAATTGACCGGCGCATGACGCCTGAATGGACAGCCAAGTTGACTGGGTGGGCAGAGTCTCTGAGGCGGTTGGCAGATGAAGTCGGCCCGGATTGGGATCCGCCAGCGGGTACACTCTCCCTTGTCGGATTTTTTGGTCGTACCTGATGGACGAGTAGAATATCCGGTTCAAAATGTTGGACCTTCGGCCTACGCGTCGTGGTGGCAGAGGTACCGTGGCTGCTTTGCGCCTCATGTCGGTCATAGAGCCGAACTTTGTTGAGGCCCGAAAGCGGACGAAATGCTGGAGTCCGGGCAGGCGGGCATGGTCCGGCGCAAACCATCTACATTCGGCACGGTACATGCCGCTAGGCTTCGCAGTCTCAATGTCAAAGGTCGCTATCATCGCACTGCCACCCTCAGCGCGCGCTGGTCGGATCGATCTTCACCAGGCGCGCGCTTGCATCGATCGCACGCCGTCGCGCCGACCTAATCCTGCAGCAAAGCGCTAGGTTGATACCGACGCCGCAATCCTCGTTGAGCATCTCCTCAGCACGTTCATGGACGAGTTGTGCTCGGTTCACTCGTTGCCTGGCAGTGGCAAGTTCCAAGTTCTGAAAATCAAACATTCCGCATCCTTTGGGTTTGCGGTCCCTTCGATTGCTAAACAGCCGCTGATCGCATTCGTTCCGACGATGCAGCAATCTGGCCACCGGGGCGGTCGTCCAAAAGGAATCTGAAACAAGTGCCGGTCAGACCGTTCGCAATGTGCCAGGAACTTTCTCCGGTCCTGGTACTCCAGCCCTTTCCCACTGGCTTCGGCCGGCGGGCCAGGCTGCCGCCAAATGGCCGAGAGACGGAATAATCGGCATTGTCAATGACACCAATCTGCACCACAATTCCCCCTCCGAAGGCCGACGATTACGGAGCCGGCTAAGAGGCGAGATTATGTTCAGGTTGAGCCTTCCGTTGGCCGGGCTTGTCGTGTGGCTAGTGGCCGTTCTCTCACCCGTGTTCGCCGCAGACTTCACGAAGCCAGGACAGTTTGCAGTTGGCCTCCAGAAGTTCACTATCCCCGACACTTCTGGCAAACATCCCATGGCTACCATGGTCTGGTATCCCGCCGCCGGTCCCGCACCCGATCCCAACACCGCAATCTTGATGGTGTCGATGGATGCACCTGCTGCAACAACCGGTCCATATCCGTTGGTGATTTTGATCCACGGCCTCGAGGGTACCGGCGGCCTCTACGGCGCCTTGGGTCGGCAACTCGCTTCGTATGGTTTCGTCGTCGCTGCTGCAGACTATGATACCGGATTGCGAGGACCGCTAGATGAAGGAGTTGGCCGGGAAGATCAGTGGACCACTTGGTTGCTTTACGATCGCCCTGCCAACGTGGTCCGAGTGATCGGGTACGCTGATACATTGACCGCCCGGGGCGGCATGCTGGCCGGAATAATCGACACCTCCCGCATCGGTGTTTGGGGGCATTCGAGTGGCGGGACCACTGTGTTCCAGGCGGGAGGCGCCCAAGTCAACTTCAGTGAACTCGACGCATGGTGCGCTGTAAACAAAAACGAGCCATCCGCCAATGATACTTGCAACTTCGTAGGCCACGAGCAGGCGGTCGCGACGCACTTTGGGGTCGCTGAACCGTTTGCAGCGCCAATGCCGCCCCTCTGGGATAAACGCGTAGCCGCTCTCGTCGCCGGAGCTCCGGGCGGCGAGCTGCATGCCCTTGGCGACACTGGCATTGCGGAGGTCAAGGTGCCGACGCTGATAATGTTCGCTTCCGACGATGCCGTTGTGTTGCCTAAAGACAACGCTCTGTGGGCGTATGATCAGATCAGCAGCCAAGACAAGGCGTTGGCCGTATTCGATAGTGGCGGGCACATGATGTTCATGAACTCTAAGCAAGCGAACGCGCTGACCACGGCGTTCTTTCTCGACATCCTCAAAGGCCACCCCGCCGGCAGGCCAAGGCTAATGCCCGACGCTGTTTCATTTCCCGGGCTAAGCTATCGAACGACTATCCACTAGCCATTGACCGTCCAGCGGCGCTAGGGCGCCAGGGCATACCCTCGCTGCAAGGACTCTGGGAGGAGGATTGACGCGCGGGCTGCCACCCTAGTTGCCCTCGGGACGGGGGGTTGTTGAGCCTATGGCAGCTAAGGTCCGCTTTCCTTTCTCGATGTCTGCAAAGCTGTCATTCCGTTTGAGGCCCCAAAGCTGCCGAGCAGCAATGCGCCTCATCTCGGACATAGCGGTAAAGCTACTTGCTCCTCGAAAGCGGACATCGCGGTCGACCAACCGACTTCTTCCGGTCCGACTATTCGCCAGGATCGAACTCACCTTTGAACAAGACTGTAGCGACCGGCCCAAGCGGATTTGCGATCCGGCTCTCCAGAACCTCGATAAGTTTGCGTCCGACACCCGCCATGTCGACGAAATGAACTCCAATCTTCGCCGGCAGGAAGCGCGACAGCCGCGTGCTGTCCCGAGTGACAATGTGGATGTCGCTCCCCGGCGCAAGACCTCTTCTTCCAAGAGTGTGTAACGCCCCGAGAAGGCCCAGTTCGTTGGCGCATGCCAAGCCCGTCGGCGGATCTGACCAGGCCAGCATGCGATCGAACCAGGCTGCGCTCGATTCCATGGTGAACATTCCATGACCGATCAGCGACTGGTCGATCGGAATACCGGCCTCGGCCATTGCCCGTCCGTACCCAGCAAGACGCATGGCACTCGCCTGATCCTCCGGAACGAGAAGTTGCAGCGCAATGCGTCGACAGCCCTTGTCCATGAGTCGTCGGGTCGCCTCGTAGGCAATCTGTTCATTGTCGATGTCGACATAAGCATACGGGGTATCCAGGTCGGTTCTTCCGAACGCGACAAATGGCATGCCTTGATCCAGCAGCAGCTTGACGCGCGGATCGCTTGACACCATGCGCGTGATAATCAGTCCATCTGTGCTGCGCGCCTGAAGCTGCCGCTGCACACTCTCAATGGGATCGTCGTCGGGAGTGGTGGAATAGATGGACAGACTATAACCCGCTTGCCGTGCCGCCAGCGTCATGCCTTCGATCAGGGGAAGCTTCAACAGATCGGACAGATGGTCTTGTGTCTCCATCGGGTATATTGCCGTCATCGTCAGCGTGCGGCCGGTTTTGAGCGCGAAGCCATGATGATTTGGCACATAGCCGACCCGCTTCGCCACCTCCTTGACGCGAACGATGGTCAAGGGATGAACTTCCGGCCCATCCTTTAGAGCGCGCGATACCGTGGTCACCGAAAGGGAAAGTTCCGCCGCGATCTGTTTTAGATTGGCCATGTCGCCCGACCTCATTTGCGAAAGCGCCGGCTGATTTTTGCTGACCGTCATAACGTTACCGGATTCCACCTCACCGTCAATCCGAGCGCCCCCTGTAAGCCGCTTGACTCTGGGGCAGTTGGATGCAATCGTAACGTTACGATTATACCTAAGTGGCTCTTTTGCGCGACATTTCGATACTCTAGGGAGGAGAACCTATGTCCTGGCTACGCATTTCCTTAACAGCATTCGCAATCTCGGCTGCCTTGCCCGTCCATGCTGAAACAGTCACCATCACGACCGCGGGTGGCGATTATGGCAACGCCATGAAGGAAGCCATGTGGGGCCCTGCTGCAAAGGAGCTTGGATACGATGTCCACGAGGAGACCCTAAGCGACGGCCTAGCCGCCTTGAAGATGCAGGTCACCTCGGGTGCGATCACGACCGACGTCATTCATCTAGGCTCACCGGAGGGCGCGCAGGCGGCGGCACAGTCACTGCTGGAGCCGCTCGACTACAAGATCATCGATCCCAACTCCGTGCCGGCCGCTGCAAAGTCCGACTACTGCTATCCGTTCGACTCTTATGGCACCGTCCTGTCGTGGAACACCAAGACCTATGGCGAGAATCCGCCGAAGACGTGGGCGGAGTTCTGGGATGTTGCCAAATTTCCGGGCCGTCGCGCCCTGCGCGCCAATGCACAAGACTCGATCGAGATCGCGCTGCTCTCAGATGGTGTGGCACCCGCGGACGTCTATTCCGTGCTCAGCACGCCGGAAGGGCTAGAGCGCGCCATCAAGCGGCTTGAAGCGATCAAACCAAATGTCGCGGTGTGGTGGACGTCGGGAGCGCAGTCCGCGCAGTTGCTGAAAGACGGTGAGGCGGATTTGGTCATCACCTGGAACGGACGGGCAGAGACTGTGAAAAAAGATGGCGGCGCGGCTGACTACACGTTCAAGGGTTCCGTCATCGGCACCGACTGCCTGGCGGTACCGAAGGGGGCGCCAAACAAGGAAGCAGCCATGAAGCTCATCGCGGCGATGACACAGCCCGCGCGCGTCGCGAAGCTGACCGACTTCATAGCCTATGGCCCGGTCAATCCTGCCGGCTATGAGGGAGGCCTTATTCCCGAGGACCGTCTGAAGACCCTGGCGACCGCGCCTGAAAATGCCGGCACTTCGGTATTTTCGAATGCGGACTGGTGGGTCAAGAATGGCGAGGCTGCCCAAAAAGCCTTCGATGAGATGATGGCCCGCTGAGGCTCAGCTCCAAGGCTGAAGCACATGATGAAGTCGCTCCCGATCACCATCGACAGCGTGCGCAAGACCTATGGATCTTACGTCGCGCTGGACGATGTCTCGCTCGACATTCGGGCTGGCGAATTCCTGACGCTGCTGGGGCCGTCCGGGTCGGGCAAGACCACGCTGCTCATGGCTCTGGCTGGTTTTGTCCGGCCCGATTCCGGTAGGCTCTCGTTGGACGATCGGGACATTACCCGCCTGGCCCCCAACAAGCGCGACATCGGCATCGTGTTCCAGAACTACGCCCTGTTTCCCCACATGAGCGTTCTGGCAAATGTCGAGTATCCGTTGGTGCTGCGCAAGACGCCGAAAGCCGAGGCCCGCCAGCGGGCACTCGACACTCTGGCCCGCGTGAAGCTGGATGGTTTGGCGGAGCGCAACATTGCCGCATTGTCCGGCGGCCAGCGCCAGCGTGTGGCGCTGGCACGGGCGATCGTCTTCGAGCCACGCGTGATGCTGATGGACGAGCCGTTGTCGGCGCTCGACAAGAATCTGCGCGAAACCATGCAGTACGAGATCCGGCGTCTGCACGATGATCTGGGGATCACCACGATCTATGTGACGCATGACCAGCGCGAAGCGCTGATCATGTCCGACCGGGTTGCGGTGATGAATTCCGGCCGCATCCAGCAGATCGATACGCCGCAGCGTATTTACAATCATCCATCGACCCGCTTCGTCGCGGAATTCATGGGCGAGGCCAACATTATAGCCCCAGGCTTGGTGCGAAGAATAGACGGCGCCGATGCGTCAAGTGAAGCTCTGATGATCCGCGCGGAAAGCTTCCATCTTGATGCGAAGCTCGTCGGGCGAGACGGGGTGGCGCTTGAGGGAACGCTGCGCGCCAAGGCGTTTCGCGGCGAGAACTGGCTTTTGACGCTGGCGCTTGACGGCGGGCAAGAGATCCTTGTCTGCATCCCGGCAGCGCTGGCCACTGGCTGCGCAGAGCTCGCCACTGGCCAACGACTGACTGCCTATGCGCCGGCGGCAAAAGTTCACGCGATACCGGGAGCAAGAGCGTGACCGTAATCGCCGATCCTTTCCTGGCAGCAGACGCCCGACGCGAGCGGCGGTTCTTCCTCTCGCTTTCGCTGCCGGCGCTGTTCATCGTTGGGCTGGCGGCGATCCTGCCCATCGTCTGGATCATCCGGCAATCCTTCCTGACCACAGGGGGTGAATACACTGTCGGCAATTACGAGAAGGTGCTGTCAAGCGGACTGACATGGTCGGCGCTCGTCACGACGCTTCAGCTATCCCTGGGCACACTGGCGATCTGCATTCTTCTCGGCACCCCCCTGGCGCTCGCCCTGGCCAGCGCCAGACCAAGGGTGGCCAATTTGCTGATGGCCTTCGTCATGTTGCCGTTGTGGACTTCCATTCTGGTGCGCACCTATGGCTGGCTCGTGCTCTTGCGGCGCGATGGGCTGATCAACGCGGCTTTGACAGGTTCAGGCCTGACAGCCGAGCCATTGCCGCTGGTCTACAACTTCACCGGAACGCTCATCGGCATGGTTCACTACATGCTGCCGCTCTTTCTGCTGCCCGTTTATGCGGCGATGCGCGACATCGACGCAAACCTCGTCCGCGCGTCGGCGAGCATGGGCGCCACTCTCGGGCAAACGATCCGCACCGTCATTCTGCCGCTTTCCGCCGGCGGCATCTTCTCGGGCTCGATCATCGTCTTCATCTATACGATAGGTTTCTTCATCACGCCGGCTGTGCTTGGCGGCGGCAAGGTAAATCCTCTCTCTACCCGGATCGAGCGCACGCTGTCGACCTTTCAGGATTGGGGGTCGGCAAGCGTCCTGGGTATTCTGCTCCTCATTTTAATGGCATTGGTGGGTGTGATGTTCCTGGCGGCGCGGCGGCTGATTGCCGGGCGCAAAGTCGGTACAGGCCATGCTTGAAGCCTACCCAGACAACAGGCTGGCCCGCATCCTTCTGTGGAGCTTTTGCGCGCTCGTAATGGCGTTCCTGATTCTGCCGACGCTAGTCGTCGTCCCGCTCTCCTTTTCGGCGTCCAATCTTCTTGAGTTCCCACCGCGGGCATACTCGTTGCGCTGGTACGAGGCTTTCTTCGGCTCGGCGACATGGATGGCCGCACTCAGGACGAGCCTGATCCTTGGCACATTGACGGCGATGATCGCAGTGCCCCTGGGGCTGCTGGCCTGCATCTCGATGAACAGGCTCGGCGGAAAGGCCGCCGTAGCCATTCAGGGCGTTCTGCTCACCCCGTCCATTGTGCCGGGCATCCTGCTGGCGATCGGTCTGTTCTTTGTTCTGGCGGCGCAACGTCTGGTCGGAACGCTGTTCGGTGTCCTGGTCGGACATGTGGTGCTGGCCATTCCGGTCGCGTGCATTGTGTTGTTGCCCGCTCTGGCTCGCTTTGACTGGAACCAGGTTCAGGCGGCGCGCAGCCTCGGCGCAAACTGGGCGAGAGCCATTGGCGGCATAATTGTCCCGCAACTTCAGATCAGTCTGTTGTCGGCGACGCTGATGGCCTTCCTGACCTCGCTCGACGAGTCTGTGATTTCGATCTTCGTCGCCAGCGGTCAAAACAGCACGCTGCCGAAACTTATGTTCCTGTCGCTGCGCGATCAGATCGATCCGACCATTGCGGCGATCTCGACATTATGGACCGTCATCGTTGTGGCCGTAGTCCTGATTGTGACCCTTCGCCAAAAATCCTGACCGAGACTGGAAACATGCCCACAAATCATCGCGCAGCCGGTGCTCCGGCGGATCAATCAACGGACATACCCCAGGTCGGGTTGGCGATCATCACCGGCTCGGCAAACTGGGGGCTTGCCTTCCCGGAAGATGTCGAATTCGAGGGCGTGCGCACCTTGCGGCGCGACATGAGTTTTGAGACGCCTTTCGGTCGCTCCGACAACTGGAAGCTGCTCGAGTTCGATGCGTCGATTACCGTCGAAGGTAAAGCGAAACGTGCCTTGTGCATGTATTCGCACGGCAATCCCCGCGACCATATCGACCATTCCTGCCATCGCCGCGCATTCTGGGTCTTGATGCAGGCGGCTGTACGACAAGTGCTCGCCTGCTCGACCGTTGGCGCCGTCAACAAGGCGATCCAGCCCGGAGACATGGTGGTGAACGCCGATATCATCGAACTGTCGCAGACCCCGTTTTCACTGCTGCCTGGCCGCCAGAGCTTCGACTGCTCGGGCAAGCAGATCGTATGTCCCAGATGTGCGGCAGTTCTGGTCGAAACCGCCCGCCGTCATTGGCCAGCCGAATTCCGCGTTCATGGCATCGAACAGCAGTTGGTCGCTGCCCACTGTTACGGGCCGCGACTGACAACTCCCGCCGAAGCTCTGGCGTATCGAAACATGGGAGCGGACGTGCTCAACCATTCGATTGCCCCTGAGGCTACCTTATCGCGCGAGATCGGCGCTTGTTTCGTGCCTCTCGCTTTCGTAACGGCAGGTTTCAATGACTATATGGACCGCAATCGCCAGAAATTGCTGCAGGAGGACGTGTTGCCGAACCTCTCTATGACAGCCTCGCGGGTCGCCCTGGAGACCGCGGCACGACTTCCGGCTAATCCCGAATGCTCTTGCCAGTGCTTAAAGACGCCCCAGCCGGCAGAGCGTTCTACCCGGTTCTGAAGCAGCGATGGCGTCTGGATTGGTCACTCACGCCGATGCTGGCGCCGAACCGAGAGTCCGCTTTTGAAGGTCTCATGCTCGAAGCGTCCGGTCCGCTTCCGGCCACATTTCGGTCGTTCAGTGATCACGTAGCGACGATCGCTCCCGGCATATTGCCGGCAGCAATTTCAGAACCTTTGTCCGCCGGAGGCAGTGGAGATCACTGTGAGCAAGCTTGCGAGCTGGGATTTTTGTCGGGCAATCAGAATATCGAGACGGAACGCGGCTATTTAAGCCCCGTCGAGTTCGAGGAGAAATCTATGCTAGCTTAACTGCGTGTCCGAAAAACCGTCAGGGCAGTACCGTTCGTCTACGACTCCATAAGCTCTGCCTCTTGGCGTGGTAAGGATGGGCCGAGTGACTTTGCCACCGACCACGCCTAGAGCGCCCACATGGCCAGGGCCTTCTCCGCTCCAATCCGGTCCTCCCTGATTCTGAGGACCGCCTGCCGCGTCAAGCCCGTGACCTTGGCTATGGCTGATGCACCAGCCCCTGTGCCCAGCATTGTAACCACCGTGTCGAATGCCTCACGGTCGTAGCTCGGCTTCCTGCCACGGTACGACCTGGGGTCGGACTTGGCGTCCTCTATACCTGCCTTCTGGGCTTCCTTGGTGGCGACCGCCTGTGCTTCCGCCGTTGCTGCCATGAAGGCTATCAGCGCGTCCCTAACGGCCTGTTGGATGGGGTCCTTGGTCGCTCCGTCGAACACCATGGCATTGATGACCGTCTTGATCACCACACCGTCACGCATGAAAAGCCGGATGCTATCCGACACGTCCCGATAGTCGCGGCCCAGCCGGTCGACCCAGCGCACCACCAGGGTGTCACTAGGGCGGAGGATGTCGAAAAGCCGCTTTCCTTGAGGTCGCTCCGCCAGCTTGGTCGAGATGCCGGACACACCGTGGTCGGCAATCTCTTGATCAATCTTGAAACCTGCTAGCTCGGCCTGCCTGCGTTGATGCTCAAGCGTCTGGTCGGCAGTTGAGACGCGCGCATAAAAGACTGTCTTGGCCACAGGCCGACTCCTATCCGAAAGGGTTGCGTCCGTTGACTAACTTGTCCGTTGATCCAAGTCAGCCCTAACGGACGCTCTTTAGGAACCCATTTCACACTATGCTGGTTCTTCGTCCCGATTGTCGGGATGAGGCGACGGCAAGCCGCCCTTCCGCGACGGTCGGTACCCGCCCCCCTTGTCGGCAGGCGGCCGGGCAGGGGTGGTTTGTGGGGCCTCTGCACATAGGTCGCCTCGCCGGGATCGTTTCGGCCGCGAATGTCCCCCGTATGGTAGGTCCACGCGACTTTCAGATCGCCGATGTTTTGCGGAGTGAGCTGGGTAGTACGGTCACCGGCCGCAGTGCGGCCGTAAGCCTGCCATTCGCCATCCGGAACGGTGCTTTTAAGGTCTCGCGTCGCGTGCGATCGTCGGCAAAGGTGCCGGCTACATCGTGCGGCGACTGGAACATGGTGTAGACGCCGGCAAGCACCGCGATTACGAGGGAGGCGGCCAAAAGCCGGCTGGTGCCGTTGTATCGGGCTGAGCCGGTGTCAATTCTGTGAAGTGACCGCACCATCGGCGGTAACAGCAGCAGCACGCCGAGCATAATGAGCAGGCTACCGCGCGCCGAAAGCGCCCACCAGTCGAAGCCAACTCCCCTTTATCGACCAGCACAGCGTCACCAGCAGTGCTACGCCATATAGCGCCAAGCCAGCGGGGTGGCGCGTGAAGGTTAGCGCTGCCGAAACCACCAGCGCCGCGCCCCTTGGTAGAACCACGATCCGCCGAGATGAGCGAGCCAGATGCCGCCCGCTAGCAGCGCCGTCCAACAACAAAGATCACGAGTGAGAGAATTATCCGATACATGGGTTCACCGCACCTGCCTGTCGCATGCTCCTCCGCGTACCATTAAGGAGCGTCGCCAAAACAACGTGCTTAATGTCCAAGGACCCCGGGCGTCTTTTGCTGTAACCTCATCGAAACTGACACCGGCCTGGTAAAGGTCGTCAGGCTACGTCCGCGGGCTCAGCTTTGCGTTTTCGCCCCGTGATCATGGCCCGTACCAGGTTTTCGCGATGGCGAAAGCTTGCCAGCGCGACGCCGCCTATATGGAAAAGCACCATCACAAGTAAGCCGTGCGCGCTCAGACTGTGCGCGGTCTCGACCCAGGACACGCCGAAATAGGCGTCCGTTGTCATCAGCCATCCGGTCAGCGCGGTCGATCCCATCGCCCCGATCAGCACGATCACCATCGCGCCGCCGGCGGGATTATGGCCGATATAGCGGGCCTCGCGACCGCTCAGCAACGCCGAGAGGTAGCGTAGCACTGTTGCTGGATCACGCACGAATTGCGAGAAGCGCGCATAGTGAGTGCCAAGAACCCCCCACAAGAGCCGCATCGCGACCAGCCCGGCAGTGGCGTAGCCAGCCCAATGGTGAATGTCCTCCGAGGAATGGGAGGTGAGCCAGGCAGTGACGAAGCTGAGCACCAGCGCCCAGTGGAAACTCCGCACGACCCGGTCCCAGACGCGCACCATCTCTGGAGATGCTCGCGCCTCCGTGGCTATCGAAACGTTCGGATCAATTTTCGCCGGCTTCGGCATTGTCGAGCTTTTCAAGGGTCTCGGCATTGTAGGCCAGGTTCACCTTCTTGCCGGCCTTGTCGACCGCGTAGACTTCGTAGCAGCCCTTCTCGACTTTGATCTGGCGGACGGTGAGGCCCTCGCCGGTTAACTGCGCCTCCAGCGTTGCCTTGGGCTTGAACTGCGATTTCGGGGCGGTGCTGCAGCTGCCGCCGGCGGCGAGCGCCGGTCCTGCAATCGTGGCGGCAAGAGCGGCGAGAACGATTGTGCGATACATGATGGCTCCATTCGGGAGGTTGGGCGCGAATGTTGCGCCTGCCGTTGGGATTTCGATCGGTCGTGTCAGACGGCCATTTCACCGTCATTGGTGCGACATAGCCAATTCAACCTGACAACTGGCTGACAGCTGCAAGAGCGACGTTCATGAACGGGATGAGGACCGGATGTAGAGCACTTCTGCCGCCGTCCGGAAGGACATCGCCATGATAACCACATCGAGGATAGGTGCGCTCGGGCTTGCTGCCGGCAGTAGAGGCGGGAGAGGTGACGCCGGCTGTGACGATCGACAGCTGCATTTCTCTAACCGTGCGAGGACACCGGATAAACGATGAGGAAACCCTTCCAGAACGGGCAGGCGGCTAATCGGCTAATCGTCACCAACTCGCCATCGACACGGTGACCTCGCCCTGAGCTCGATCTCCTGGCCGTTCCATCTTGAACGTATCGCGGCTCGAAGGTGGGAAGTTAAAGCCAATCTATGGCGACTGGCCTCGAACCCATCTCCCTCGCCGACCTAGAGCAAATCAGCTAAAAGGACCGTGGTACATGGGGGAGAGGCAATGTCTGCAACGGCTTACGGTTTGGTCGGGTTCATTTCATGGACACTGATCTTGCTGATCGTGATGGAAGTGATCCGCACATATCTCGTGGTTTCCCGACGGGTGCCTGCTAATGGGTTTGCGCCTGACAATAGCGGACTCTGCCCCTTCATGGAGAGGTTGGCACGCGCTCATGCCAACTGCATTGAAGGCCTTCCAATCTTTGGCGGCTTGCTCGGCGTTGCAATAATGACATCGAGAACGGCGCTTACCGACCCTCTAGCCTTCGTGCTTTTGGGAGCACGCCTCGTCCAGTCGGTTATCCATCTCGTTTCCACCAGTCAGATTGCAGTGAGTCTGCGGTTCACGGCATTTGCCGTCCAGATGGCAATTGGCGCGTATTGGGCGTGCGCCCTTTTATCGTAGAGGGCGTGAGGATCTTGGGATAGCGAAGGTAGCGACCAACCTTTGCGACCATAGCGGAACCACGGCCAACCATGTCTGCGGGTCGCTGTTCATTGTCTTCCCTCAACTGTCAGCCTAGGTAGTTTTCAGTAGGGACAAAACCGAATTTCGCCACCCCCGGATTCGCGCGATTTTTGTGTCACGGATCAATCGGGAAAACAGCCATCCACGCTCAGCCGCAGTCGTTGGGGCAGCGACTTAACGCGGTGTCTCCGTTGCGGATGAGTAAGACGCTGTTCCTGATCGCCCTTCAAGCAGCTTCCCACCCGCGTGGACCGTGCCGAAAGGAATAACTGGCTGAGATCTCGAACCCGGGCCGCAAAGGCTGCCAGGCTCGACACTCGACGGAGATGCTCGGGTGCTCGATGCGAATGATGTTAAACGAATTTGCAGCGTGGCGACGCCGCGATGAAACCGCCGTTCCCGCTTGAATGAGCAGCGCCGCATAGCCGTCGATGAGGTAACGCCTTGCGCTCGAACCGGTGCGGTGAAGATGCTGGTGGCCAGACAATATGATGTCTACGCCGCTGCGCGAGAAGGCATCCATTGCCAGAGCCGCGCGGCCAACGATGCCTTCGTCGCTTTCCAGATCCAGCCCTTCAAAAGGATGATGAGTGACCACGACCCGGGTAATGTCATCGGACATACGTGAGAATTTCTCTGTCGCAGCCGCGAGCTGGCGGACATTGATCCTGCCATCCTTGATTGTCAGGGATCGTGCCGTGTTGATCCCGACGACAGCGACTTCGCTGTCGGCATAGAACGGTTCGGTGTCCGCCTCGATGTAGCGCCTGTAACGCGACAGAGGCGTCGATGCGCGCGCGAAGACATTCCAGAGCGGCACATCGTGATTGCCGGGCACTACGATGCGGGGACCAGGAATAGAATCAAGGAAGGCTCGCGCCTGCAGGAATTCGGCTTTCCGGGCGCGCTGCGTTAGATCCCCCGATACGACGAGCAAATCAGAGTCGACGGCGCGAACCTCGACCGCGATCGCTTCCACAAGCTGGCTCTCCGTTCTTCCGAAGTGCAAATCCGAGAGGTGGACGAGGGTTCTCACTGAAAGCTCTCCGCTGTCACCTATGGCCCCGGCTTCTGGTCATTTTGGCAGGCGCAAGGACCTGCAAGGCAGCTGGTCGAATCTGAAAGTTCAAGGGCATGTCCATACTGACGGCTTCGCCGTCCAGAGAAACCAGCATGGCGTGGCGATGCGATGTGATTTGGAGTGAGCTTGCCCGATAGGTTTCAAGATCTCGGGTGGCGTCGATCATGCCGAACGCGATTTTGAACGGAAGCAATGCCAGTCCAAGCCAGGACTGCTGCTTGACGACGTAAACGCACAGCTCTTTTGACGACAGGCTGCGGCGACGGCCAAGATCGGCGATGTCGTAAAGATTGTTACCAACAAACACACAGGGCGTCCGCAGTCTTTCGCGGGTGCCCTGAGCAGCGACGTGGACAGCCTGCCACGAGGCGGATCTCAACGTTCTCATGAGGGCGGGTCCGATGGCGGCAAGCTTGCCGAACCCACGGCGCCGCTGCTCGGCTGAACGCTTTGCAACAAAGAAGGGATAGATCCCAATCGATGAGTTGTTGAGAAAGACGCGGCCGTTGACCTCGGCGACATCGACTGCCACAGGCTTGCCTGTCGTGATTGTATCGATCGCCGCTGCGAGGTCGAGAGGCACACCCAAATCCTTGGCAAAGTGGTTCAATGTGCCGAGCGGAAGGACACCGAGCACCAGATCGGTCCCCGCCAGCGCGGAGGCTGCGCTGCTGAGGGTGCCGTCGCCACCGCCCACCACCAATATTGATCCATGGCCGGACTTCGACTTGTTTTCGTCGACGAAGCGCTGAGCCAGCTCTCCAACCTCTCGCCCAACCACCAATCGGACATCCGCCTCGACGCCACGTTCGGCGAACTCATCCCGTACGGCTCTCTCTATGTCACCCTTGTGCGCCGCAGCGCCGGCATTTTTGTTGATGAGGGCCAGGACCTTCAAGTTTCCACCCGCTTCGGCCTTTCCTGAAACCATAACGCGGCTATCCAACACAGGATCGCCCAGCCAGAACCAATGCACCATCCCGCCAGGACATCTGTGGGATAGTGGACCGCGAGATAGACCCGGCTTATTCCAACGGCCACCGTCAGAAACACGGCGATGGACATGAAATACACGTTGAGACGCAGTTCCTGATTTGCGTGTGAAAGGAGAGCGCCCACGGTCAGGAACGCGATCGCCGAAAGCATTGCATGTCCGCTCGGGAAGCTTGCCGTGAATACTCGCGTGACATGAGGGATCTCTGGCCTGGGCCGGTTGAAGCTCAGCTTGAGGATCGTGCCAAGCAGTTCACCGCCAACCACCGCCACCGCCATCCAGATGGCGAGAGCCCGCTTGTGGATCAGAAGAAGATAGACAACCCCTGCCAGCAACACGAAGCCAAGAAACACCACGCTGCCCACTGAGGTCACATCCCGGGCCGCTTCCTGAAGCCATGGCGGACCGATCGGGTAGGCCGGATCGGCTGCGCGAAGAGCCGACATGATGGCCAGGTCGAACTTGGTCGTGTCACCTTCCAGGACTTCCTCTGCCAGCACCCCGAAGCCGAAAACGAGGCATGCTACAAGCATCGCCGCAACAAGCCTGTTTTTGCCTTGCGCGGACGCACCGCTGATTTGACATGGCGGGCGAGGCTGGTAACTCCCTAGGCGCCGGCGCTCGGTATCTGGGACTGGTTCGCTCAAGCGCAGCACCTCGATCTATAGTCCACAACGGCTTCGTATGAACCAGGTTCCCCAATCATAAATGCGGTCCAGACCCCGGTCCACGCGGTTGGCTGACCGGCTGCATGACGCACCCGGCTAGCTAACCCCTTGCTTGGGGGCGCATGTGTGACGGGAATACCTGCGCAAAGAATTTGAGCAGGTTGACTGTTCCAGCAGTAAAACTGTCTTCCTAGCTCGCCGGGGAGCAATTTCGCTGCCGCTATTGTCTGAATCTCACATATAATCCTCGCCTTCGGTGTCTCTCCAAAGCCCGGAAAATTGCGCCAGCCGACGTATTCGAGGGATGGGCAATTGACAAGCGCACGGCGCCCGAATGGAGTTCTGGATGAGGGACATCGCCTTTCCATGTTGGGACAGTGCCCATCCAGAAGGCATCCACTGCGGGTGAAAACTTCGCCGCATAGAGCGGTTCGGCAGGCGGCGCGGCAAATTTAACTTCTAGCTCCGCCTCACGAACTGGCGCTGGCGGCGAGAACGGCCGCGAACACGATCAGGATGATGGCCGTGCGGATTAAGGTCGCGAAATCGGAATTGATGTTCTCGATGCAAACCTTGGCGAAAATTGCCGTCAGCGCGGCGAAAGTCGGTGATAGCAGCGCCCAGAATTGCCAGAGGAAGCGGCCAGGTTCATTTCGATGACCTCGTGGATGGCGTCCCAAACCTAGATACCTCGAAACGCGAACCACCTGACGCCAAGATCACTGGACCCTGCCCGTGGCGTTAGCGCCCACAAAGGCTCAACCCTTTGGGAGCATTCTCGTCAAAATTGCATCGCGGCGGATGAAATGATGGTACAGCGCAGCCAAGGCATGCAGGCCGACGGCTATCAGAATGCCATTCGCGCACAATGAGTGAAGTTCTCGGATCGTGCGAGCCGTAGTTCGATCAGGTGGAAAAGGAGCCGGGACCGTGAACAGGCCGAAGAAGCTCAACTCGTTGCCCCTGAACCAAGTCAAAAGGATACCTAGGACAGGGATCGCAATCAATAATGCATAGAGGACAAGGTGACCAAACTTGGCCGTCGCCCGCTCTGGCGCCGACATCTCATCCGGAAGACCGGGGGCTCCTTTCAGGCCGCGCAGAACGACCCGCCAAAGCACCAGGCCAGCCAACAGAAGGCCAAACGAAATATGCAGCCGCCAGATGGAATCGACCGTAGGATCGCCACGAGGCAACAGGTCCTCGCCGAAGGTCAGTGCGTAGAGCAAAAGGACAAGCACGAAGAGAGACCAGTGAAGAAACTTCTGGGTGGAAGTGTACGCGGGAGATGTCATCCGACGAGGGGCTCCTGTTAAAAAGGATATCCTTCTTCCGTTGGCTTCCTGTCAGACTTGTGGCCGCCAAATTACGGTTTTGTAACGATCTCGCCCCCGGTCCTGCCTTCAACGGTGTCCAGCCGCGCGGGGCTTCAACGGTGCCTCCAATAGGCGCTCGCACTCCCGGCGGGTTCCGGTTCGCTAACTTTGGTGCCCCCGACTTGCCGTCTGCCTGTCCTAAGCCAACAACGGTCAAAGCGGCCAGCAGTCCAGCTGGCTGAGTCATAGCGGTGTATGATCGCAATAGCCGGTTGGATTTGGACGACAACCCTGAAAGCCGAACTAGCGCTTGCCGACCACAACTGGCGATCTGCCGTGCGCGCACTCGTTCTATCAGTCACGATGTATGCTTCCGGATGATGATGATGGGGCACCGCGGGGAACACTTGACGACCGACTGGTAGGTCAAAGTGCGAAGAAGCGGGCACTCAGCCTACGACCCCCATCTCGGACGTATTCCCTATCTGCAACAGCTCCCAAAGCCGACGCTCAGGTGCATCACCAAAGCGGCCGAGCTGCGTCACAAACGGACGTTGCAGGTCACCAAACTTGACGCTGGGCTGGCCAAAGCCGACACTCAGCAGAGAAAAAAGGAGCGCCTCAATGGGAGGGCCCGACTCCGACTCTGAGATGACGATCAGCTCGCTTCGATCCGAGTTGACAGCGGCGCGCGAAGAAAATCAGGTACGCACCGCGGAGGTCGCCAATCTCCTTGAACAGCAGAATGCGACGAGTGCGATCCTCAGGGTGATCGCCGCATCGCCGACCGACATCCAACCCGTCCTGCAGGTCGTGGCGGAGAGTGCTGCGCGCTTTTGCGACACCTACGACGCCGGCATTTTCCTGGCGCGAGACGGAACACTATTCCCCAAAGCGCACTACGGACCCATCGCCTTCGACTTCGAACCGATGCCGGTCGCACGCGATTGGGTCTGCGGTCGCGCCTTCGCCGACTGCAAGACTGTGCATGTCAACGACATAGCAGTTGCAGGTGCGGAGTTTCCTGTCAGCCAAACACTTGCCGAAAGGCTTGGCCACCGCACGATGCTCGCAACACCTCTCATGCGTGACACCGAGGCGATCGGCGCGCTCGTCATCAGGCGCATCGAGGTCAAGTCTTTCAGCGAGAAGCAGATCAAGCTGCTCAAGATTTTCGCCGACCAGGCGGTCATCGCCATCGAGAACGTGCGCCTGTTCGACGAGGTGCAGGCGCGCACGCGCGATCTCGGCGAGGCGCTGGAGCAGCAGACCGCGACCGCCGAGGTGCTCAAGGCAATCAGCCGGTCGGCCTTCGATCTCCAACCTGTACTGCAGACGCTGGTCGACTCGGCAATACGCCTGGCCGGGGCGGACATGGGCGCAATCACGTTGCGCGTTGGCGATACGTTGCGGTTCATGGCAGGCGGCGGGCAGGCTGCTGAGCTGCATGCATACGAACGAGCCAACCCACATGTCGTGGGACGAGGGACGTTCCAGGGCCGCGCCGCGCTGGAGGGATTGACGATCCACGTGGCGGACGCGCTTGAAGACCCGGAATACGAAAGGCCGGAAGCGGCAATCATGGGCAGTTTCCGCGGAGTACTTTCTGTTCCGATGAAGCGGGGTCAGGAGACCATCGGCGTATTCGGCTTGGCGCGGCGGACGATCGGGCTATTTTCACCGCGTCAAGTCGAACTGGTCGAGAGCTTCGCCGACCAGGCCGTGATCGCGATCGAGAATGCCCGGCTGATCGAGAAAGTCGAGGGGCACAATCGTGAACTGGCCGAGTCGCTGGATCAGCAGACGGCGACGGCCGAAGTGTTGAAGACGATCAGCAGTTCGGTGTTCGATCTCGATTCCGTGCTGCATACGCTTGTGAAGTCCGCGTCCGACCTCTGTCATTCCGGGATGGGCTACATCTATCTTCGCCAGGGCGACGTGTTGCAGCCGACGGTACAGATCGGATGGAGCCAAGAATTCCAGGACCACATGAATAACCTCCCGGTCACGCCGGGCCGGGGCAGCATCGCCGCCCGTGTTGCCCAGAGCGGGTCCGTAGAGCAGATTACCGACGTTCTCGACGATCCGGAGTATACCAACATCGAAGGCCAGCGGCTCGGCGGCTTCCGCACCCTGCTGGGCGTTCCGCTGATGCGTGACGGCGCCGTGACCGGCGTCTTCGTCCTCGCCCGTTCGTCGGTCTCGCCGTTCAGTACGCGCGAAATCGAACTGGTGCAGACATTTTCGGATCAGGCGGTCATCGCGATCGAGAACGTGCGGCTGTTCGAAGAGGTGGAGTCCCGCAACCGCGACCTAGCCGAGTCGCTGGAACAGCAGATGGCCACCGGCGCAATATTGCAAGTGATCGCCGGGTCTCCTACGGATATTCAGCCTGTGCTGGACGCCGTCGCTGAAAGTGCCGCTCGGCTCTGCGACGCCTATGACGCAACGATCTATCTGCTGCGCTCCGACAGGCTGGCTGTGGGAGCGCATCACGGACCGATTCCGATTGACAGTGCTGGCTTGCCGGTCGCGCGCGACATCGTTACCGGCCGCGCCGTATTGGATCGGGTTCCGGTCCACGTTCACGACTTGACGATCGCTGGAGAGGAGTTTGCAACTGGCCGAATGATGGCTCAACGCCTTGGTTTTCGCGCGATTCTCGCCACTCCGCTGTTGCAGGAAGGAAAAGCAATCGGAGCGCTTATGATCCGGCGCATCGAGGCGCGGCCCTTTAGCGACAGCCAAATTGGCCTTCTCAAAACTTTCGCCAACCAGGCTGTCATCGCAATCGGCAATGTGAGGCTCTTCGAGGAGGTGCAGGCTCGCACCGCCGAGCTTGGCGAAGCATTACAGCAGCAGACCGCGACCGCGGATGTGCTCAAGGTCATAAGCCGCTCCGCATTCGACCTGCAGAGCGTCCTGCAGACACTTATCGATTCTGCTGTGAGGCTCTGCGGTGCGAAAACGTCTGGCATCTTTATGCGGGACGGCGATGTCTTCCGACTTGCGGCAGGCTACGACCAAACCCCGAAGTATCGCGCGTATGAAGAGGCGAATCCGAGTCCGATGAGCCGACAATCCTGGGTCGGCCGAACAGCACTCGACAAGGCAGTCGTCCATATTCCGGATGTTACCAAGGACACCGAACATGGCCTTCCCGAAGCTCCGCGACTCGGAGGTTATTCGGCTGTGCTCTGTGTACCGCTCATGCGCGAAGGATCGGTAATTGGCGTCTTCGCAATGACGCGGCCCGAACCCGGGCCCTTCACCGAGAGCCAGATCGAACTTGTCCAGACCTTTGCCGATCAGGCGGTGATCGCCATCGAGAATGTGCGCCTGTTTGAAGAGGTACAGGCACGCACGGCGGAACTGAGCGAGTCACTGCAGCAGCAAACGGCGACTGCGGATGTGCTGAAGGCGATCAGCCGCTCGACGTTCGACCTACGGGCAGTGCTCGACGCTCTAGCCGAATCGGTGACCCGGCTGTGCGAGGCGGACAACGCCTCGATCGTGCGTGAGACGGACGGCAAATTCGTCGAGGCTGCAAGTTACGGCTATCCGGCCGAGCTCGAGGAATATTTCAGCGGCTTTGTGCACGTCCCGGGGCGCGGCACCGGGGTCGGCCGAGTCCTGCTCGAAGGCAATGCCGTCCAGATTCCGGACGTGCTGGCTGACGCCGACTACACGCTGTGGGAAGGACAGCGGCTCGGCGGATACCGCACAGTGCTGGCCGTGCCGCTGCTGCGCGAGGGGGTTCCAATCGGCGTTTTCTCACTCACCCGCTCGACGGTGCGGCCCTTCACCGAAAGGCAGATCGAACTCGTAGAAACCTTTGCCGACCAGGCAGTGATCGCCATCGAAAATGTCCGTCTGTTCGACGAGGTACAGGCCCGCACGGCGGAATTGAGCGAATCGCTGCAGCTGCAGACGGCAACGGCGGATGTTCTGAAGGCGATCAGCCGTTCCACATTCGACCTGCAGCCGGTTCTCGACACGCTGGCAGAATCAGCGGCCAAGCTGTGCGACGCGGACACGAGCGTCATCTTCAAGCGTGACGGCGATCTTTACCGGTGGTCGGCCGAGTACGGCAATTTGCCTGAAGCCGCGACTTTCGCCAAAGCCAATCCCTTCGCCGCCGGTCGCGACAGCGTCACCGGAAGGGTGGCCCTCGAAGCCCGCGCCGTCCACGTTTCGGACGTCCTCGCCGACCCGGACTACGGGGCAACGCAGCTTCAGAAGCTCGGCGGCTACCGGACCATTCTATGCGTTCCGATCTTGCGCGAAGGCGCGCCGGTCGGCGTGTTCGCGCTGACGCGGTCACAGGTGCGGGACTTCACGCCGAGGCAGATCGAGCTCGTCGAGACGTTTGCCGACCAGTCCGGCATAGCGATCGAGAACGTCCGGCTGTTCGACGAGGTGCAGGCGCGTACCCGCGAATTGTCACGCTCGCTCGAAGATCTGAGGACCGCGCAGGACCGCCTCGTGCAAACGGAGAAGCTCGCCTCACTCGGCCAGTTGACCGCCGGTATCGCCCACGAGATCAAGAACCCGCTCAACTTCGTCAACAACTTCTCAACGCTCTCCGGCGAACTCATCGATGATTTGAACAGTGTGCTGGCCGGAGCGCCTTTGGAGGCATCCGTGCGCGAAGAGGTCGGCGAGCTGACAGCCATTCTCAAGAGCAATCTCGACAAGGTGGTCCAGCACGGCAAGCGGGCCGATTCCATTGTCAGGAACATGCTGCTGCATTCGCGCGCAGGTTCAGGAGAGCATCGTGCGATTGACATCAATGCCATCGTGGAGGAGAGCCTGAACCTTGCCTATCACGGGGCGCGCGCCGAAAAGCCGGGATTCAACGTCACGCTGACGCGGAATTTCGACCCGCAGGCGGGGGATGTCGATCTCTACCCGCAGGAGATCACGCGGGTGCTTCTCAACCTCATCTCCAACGGCTTTTATGCAACAGCCAAGCGCAGCGCCGCGGCGAATGGCGCGGGCTATGAGCCGACGCTCTCCGCCACCACCATGAGTCTCGGCGACCGTGTCGAAATCAGGATCCGCGACAACGGCACCGGCATTCCGCCGGAGGTGAAGGAGAAGATGTTCAATCCATTCTTCACGACCAAGCCAGCCGGCGAGGGTACCGGGCTCGGCCTGTCGCTCAGCCACGACATCATCGTCAAACAGCATGCTGGCACGATCGACGTCATCAGCCAGCCAGGCGAGTTCACCGAGTTTCGGATTGTGCTGCCGCGCGCTGCGGCCTCGCTCGCAAAATCGGGAGGTGAAGAATGAACCTCCTCATCCTGGTCGTCGACGACGAGCCCGACGTCGAGCCGCTGTTTCGCCAGCAGTTCCGCCGCGACATCCGAGCCAGCCGCTTCACCATGGAGTTCGCGCAATCGGCGGTGGATGCGTTGGAGCAGATAGACCACGCCGAAGGGGTGACACTGATCCTGGTGCTGTCCGACATCAACATGCCCGGCATGAGCGGGCTCGAGCTCCTGCCGAAGATCAAGGTGCAGCGGCCGGACGTCCCGGTCATCATGATCACCGCTTATGGCGACGCCGAAACCAAGCGCAAGGTCTTGGAGAACGGCGCCGAAGCGCTGCTGACCAAGCCGATCGACTTTGCGGCGCTCAGGCAACAGATCGAAACACGGCTGGGAATGGTGGCGTGACGGCGCGCATCCTTGTGGTCGACGACGAGCCGGACCTTGAGGTCTTGATCGTCCAGAAGTTCCGGCGTCAGATCCGCGACGGCGCGGTCATTTTCCTGTTTGCCAGCGATGGTGTGGACGCCCTGTCCGTCATCGACGGCAACAGCGACATCGACATGGTGCTGTGCGACATCAACATGCCCCGTATGGACGGTCTTTCGCTGCTGGAGAAGCTGCAGCAGGCCGAGGGGCAGCAGCTCTCGACGGTCATCGTCTCCGCTTACGGTGACATGGCCAACATCCGCACTGCGATGAACCGCGGCGCCTTCGACTTCATCACCAAGCCGATCGACTTTGCCGACTTGGAGACCACGATTGCCAAGACCTTGAAGCATCGCGAGGTGCTGCACGAGGCGCATCGGCGGCAAGCGGTCGCGGAGCGCGCGCATGCATCGCTGTCGCGCTACTTCTCGCCCAATCTTGCCGAGCGGCTGGCCGGCGACGCCGACGGGTTGGCGCTAGCCGGGCAGTGGCGCGAGGTCGCCTCGCTGTTCACCGACATTACCAGCTTCACCACGCTGGTGGAAACGATCGACCCCGCCACGCTAGGCGCGCTCCTCAACGACTATTTGGCCGGCATGACTGACGTCGTGTTCGCGCATGAAGGCACCGTCGCCAAGATCGTCGGCGATGCACTACATGTGCTCTTCGGCGCTCCTGGCGAGCAGCAGGACCATGCGGCGCGCGCGGTTGCCTGCGCGCTCGAGCTCGACGCGCTGTCGCAATCGTTCCGCGATAGCTGGCGCGACAAGGGCGTCGCGGTCGGTACGACCCGCATCGGCGTCCATGCAGGTCCGGCGCTGGTCGGAAATTTCGGCGGAGGCCGCTTCTTCGACTACACGGCCTATGGCGACACTATCAATATCGCGGCGCGGCTGGAAAGCGCCAACAAGCAGCTGGGCACGCGTATCTGCGTCAGCGGGAGCGCGGCTGCAAGGGTCGACGGCTTCCGCGGACGGCCGGTCGGCGATCTGATACTGCGCGGCAGGGCCGAGGCGCTGCGCGCGTTCGAGCCTTTGTCGTCAAAACAGTATGATGATCCTTCGACGGCGAGCTATCTCGAAGCCTTCGGCAGATTGGAGGCGGGCGATGCAAACGCGGTTACGGCTTTCGCCGCGCAGATCGGCAAATGTCCGGACGACCAGCTCGCCAGCTTCCATCTTAAGCGGCTGCTCAACGGCGCCAAGGGAACGCGGATCAGCCTCGACTGATGTGGTCAGCTACCAAGCTCTGGGTCTCGACGAGAGCTGAGCCCTTTCGGCGTTCAAGGCGCGCATCGCCAGGAACTGGTGGACGCTAAGATCGTCGAACATCAGGGCAGGATCGCACCAGAACGGCGATGTAGAGCAGGCAGAGGGGGCGATAACGCGTTGTCTTCTTGCTGAACGGGCCGGCTCCCCTTTTCGGCCAGTCGCTTACGCCTCTGTTCGCGGAAGGCTGTCATGCCATAGCGCGTGATGCCATAGAACAACAGGCCAAAAATCAGCCCGAGTGGCACCGCGCCGAACAGCATGGGCTTTAGCACCGGTTCCCACAGTTGCGAAATTGAAAGGGTTTGCAACATCTCACTCAGATGGGCTGGCGGGCCGTGACGTCGCAGGTGGTTGTTCAACATGATCTTGCCGGTCTCCCAGGACGCTCCTACAACAAGTGGGAAGGTCAGCGGATTGCCAAAGACAAATGTTCCTAACCCTCCCGCCACCATGTTTCCTGAGATCAGCCAGCACACAATGGCGGCAATGGCGAAATGGGATCCTACCGGAAAGAATGACGCGAAAACGCCCGCCGCGACCCCAGCCGCGACGGCGTGCGGAGTGGCGTTCAGCCGGAGGATGCGCTTTGAAAAATATTGAAGCGAGCGCGAGAACGAGCGGCGCGGCCACATATAAATGCGTAAGCGCTCGAAGCGACCATCAGGATTTCGGCGTCTAAAGAGCACTCTCTTGCCCCCTTACAACGCAGTCTGGAGTTGAACGGATTGATGTCGTCTCTCTCAAAAAAAACGCAGCCTGTGCTGCTTTGTTCCGAATTTCTTATTAGCCGCGAGACCAATAGAAAACGGTAAACGCGGATAGCAATGACTAATCCCTCGTCGCCCCGCGCGGCTCTGGCAAACCCAAGAGCCTAGCAAGCGCTCTGGCCGCCCGCCACCTTGCGCAAATGTTCGTGTCAACATAGCTGGGTCACGCGCGCTGCTGTGGATCAGTTTGAAAATGGCTGCTCTTGGATGAGCACGCGTGGCAACGACTTTTGTACAAATGGATATTGCGCAAACGTTACAGAAGCGGCGGGCGCAGACATCATTTCAGTTGCCGAGCTCACGCAAAAGCTGTTCGCCGACGCCAAGTCGATAGGCATCTCAAGCACAGAGATCGAGGAAGACAGCGGCAGCGTCTATAAGACAATCGTTGACGCCATCGTGCATCACGAAGCTGGCGTGGCGGATTGACGAGCGGATGACCGACAAGCCCGTAACAACCTACGTCGTGAGCGTTTTCGAAAAGCCGCATTGGCGTACGCCGAAGGCGAAGCACTAAGAGATTCTGCAGAAACAACGGCCTTCCTTATGGATCGACGGTGAATTCGGCCCACATGCCGGCTCCATAGTGACCAGGCACGTTGCAGATAAGCAGGTATTTTCCAGCCTTCAGATCGACGGTCAATGTGCCTGATTTGCCGGGATCGAGTTCCGAAACTTCGCCCTTGTCGCCAGCCTTGTCTTCGTCGACCCGGTTCTCGTTCTCAAGATAGGGAAGCGGCTTGCCAGGTTCGGCAAGGTACATCACGATCATTTCGTGGACCGTGTCCTTGGAGTCATTGATCACTTTGAATGTGACCTCCCCGGCCTTCACAGCACCCGGCGAAGCCTTGATGCCCATGGTCGCTTTGGCGATATCGAGTCCTTGTGTTGCATAGGCGAGCCCCATTGCCATCTCAGTGCTCGCGCCCTTGTCCCACAGCGATATCTGGACAAGCGAAGCAGCCTGGACGGCGCCGGCATGGCCGGCCATCAGTATTGTGGCAGCAGCGAGCCCGAGCGCTGCCCTTCTCAATATACTTTTCATGACGATCTCTCCATCGGGACGGCAGCGGAGGCGCTCTACGTCCCCGTCACTATTCGTTCATGAAGGTCACCCACCGTCCTTGCGCCAGATCAAACCGCGCGCCACCATGCGCCTTGCGACGGCTCGGATGCTCGGGCTCGAGATGCCGCTATTTCGTCGCGACCGTGCCCTTCATCGAGCTGTGGATCGCACAATGGAATGCGTGTGCGCCGGCAGCTGATATCTTGACCTTGGCACTCTTGCCTGTGGCGAGATGGCCAGTGTCGAAGGAGCCGTCGAGCGCGGTGGCGGTATGCGTCATCGAGTCGGCATTGGTGAAGGTGATGGTATCGCCAACGGCGATCGAGATTTTCGACGGGTTGAATTTCATGCCCTTGATCTGGACCGCATGATTCGCGGCGTAGGCTGGCATGGCAAAGGCAAGAAGAGCAAGAACGAGCATGGTGCGCATGATGGATTTCCTCCTGAGCGCGAACCCTCATCCTACGCTAACGCTGGCGTAAGGCCTGTTATGCCCACGAAGCCGAAACTTTTTTTGCGCACGCGTCGTGCGGGCGTTGAGGTTCCTCCGCGAGCCCTGCATCTCGTTGCCGTCGATGATGCCGCTTCGCCTTCGCGCAGCTAACCATCCTGCGGTCGCGCCTTCCGCAGCCTCACCCCGGCGCCGCCGCCATTCTCGGGGATGAACTCTACGCCAGCCGTTTCGAGGGCGCGTTCAATAGCGGCTAAGATCGCAGCGCTCCGATCTGCTTCAGCCCATATCTCTACCGCGCACGCAACCGCGTAGAGCGGTTCTTCAACAAGATCAAGCAATGTCGTTGGGTGGCAACGCGCTACGATAGGCTTGCCGCCAACTACCTTGCCTTCGTTCAACTCTAATCAGGCTATGGCTGCGCATTAAATGAGTCCGCGTCCTAGCTGCTAATGGAACGGAAACGGCTATTCTCCAGACGCCGCGTCTAATCAACTAGCACGATGAACGGTTTGTGCTTCGGCCGTTCGTGCCAAATGACTTGACGCAGATCGGGCATGTCGACCGTCTGGCCGCAGCTAATGACCAATGCGCATGACGTGAATGGCGCGGGTCCTGTGGCATTACTTGTCACCAGCCTTGGCTGAACACGACCGTTCCGTCGTCTTTGCGGACTTCTACTGAGACCACGCCATCGTTCCGGCGTCTCGCCGGGAGCATGCTGGTCGCATGGCCCTTGGCGGTCTTATAGTCGTTGAACGGCGTCTGTCCCAAGATGCCTGTCTTCGTGTACCAAATCACTGTGTAGGCCACCATCACCCTCCAATGTACTGCCGAGCCTAAAGCGGACAAGCCGGCCCAATAAAGACCGGCTTGTCCGCAGCCGAAAAAGCTCGCGCAAACTGAGTACGTTATGCACTGTGATGGACGTGGTGGACGTGGTGGATGTGGTGGATGTGGTGGTAATGATGGTGGTAATGATGGATGTGGTGGTAATGATGGTGATGATGGTAGTTTGCCGGCTGCTTGTCGTGAAGGCGATGCGGGTTGGCGGCGTTTGCCACGCCCACGGCCAGTGGCAATGAGAGGGAGAGTGCCGCTGCGAGGGCGTACATCAGGGGCTTTTTCATAACGTGTTCCTTTACGTGTCTGTTACTGGTTTGAATTATGCGCGCTAAGATCAGGTCTTGGGGGCGTCTTTCTTCACAGCCTTCTTAGGTGCCTTCTTGACCGGGCACTTGTGCGTCTTGGTCGGCTTGCAGGACGCGGTCTTCTTGGAGGCCTTTTTCGGAGCTGCCTTCATCGGAGCTGCGGTGGCCGGAGCAGTAGCTGCCGGCGCGGTGGTGGTCGAAGCAGCCGGAGCAGCGGTCGTGGTGGCGGCGGCGTTGCCGAGAGCCGGCATCGAGAAGGCGAGCGCGACGGCGAGACCGGTTGCGGAGAGGAGAGACTTTTTCATGGCTTCGTTTCCTTTGTATGCGGGTCGAGTTTGAGTGTTACTGAACCGGGTCGTTCGGTGTGACACCAAGCAGCTTCAGAGCGTTGGCGAGCATCCGGATACCCTGTGCCTGTTTCTTGGCGGCGCAGTACCGATTGCCCTTTCTCTGAAGTGCCTTTGCCGCGGTGACCTTCGTTGCCGTGGCATGAGTTTCGAGGGCTTCATCAAGCTGGTGGCTGAGATTGGTGCAACGCTCGCTCCGGGTAAGGGCGGGCTTTGCATCCGACTGTTCGACCGCCGCTGCCACGAGCGACATGGCGAACACCGCACTCATCAAGCTGGTCGAAATTTTTGTCATCAGGTCCGAAGAGCCCTCAACGACTTTCGGCGGCCCGTGGTGTGGCCGCGAGCCATGATGCGCTCCGTATTTGTCTGCGATGTTTCTGAATTGTTTCTGGATTGTAGAGAATTGTTTCCGCCTGATGTTTCACCCCAAGGGGCCCTTTGTGCGTTTCAATGGGGCCGTGCCGGGCGCACGGCGTGGTGTGACGCGCGTGATCTGGATGACTTGACGGAACATTAGCGACTTCTAAATATTCTCGCTTACGGAAGGCGGTGCCCTCCATCGCTTGCCGAAGATCGGGTGTCCTCCTGATCGGCCCGCGCTAGCCCGCAAGCGGCGCGGGCTTCAGTGAGGAACAGGATGATCTACAAACCGGCCACAACCTACATCGTCAACATATGCGAATGCGGGTCAGGCGGAAGAAGGATGGTCCCTCTCGTGCCGAGGGCAAGAGAGGAAAGCTTGGCTGCCGCCAGACCAAGTCGCTTCCGGCAAACAAAGCTCGCCATGTAATAGTGACTGGAAGCCGACTTTCCACCGAGAACGGTGCGACCCGGCGCCCCTCTTTTGACACTGAACAAACCAAGGGCGCCGAGTCTTTACCGGCGGCGCTTTGAGGGAAGCGGCGCCGAGAAGTGAGCATAGCGCTCTCGCTAGAGTTGTCGGAATACAACCTTTAGGATGATGGCCGCTGCTGCCTACATCCTGATCGAGACATACGACAACAGGTAAATGATCGCGATGGTCGCCGTAGCGAGTACGACCCATACGCCCAAGCTGCTCATGCTTCCTCGCTCTGGCAAGGCGTTGGGATGGAGGACGCCGGCCCAGGCGGAAAAGGTACTACAAGCACAAGCTGAAATAATCGAGATGCAGACGGCTACGGTGTGATCGCGGAACCAACCTCCAGCCGCGCCGTTTGTGTCGGGCGCTGCCCGAAACTTGCACCCAGGCCCTTCCGGCCTTGCATTTGCCCGATGCTTCTCCCCGAGGCAGCGGGCTAATAGGCACTCAATGCGCAGTGCTCTACCTTCGTTGGCCAATTTTGGTAGCGGGGAGGCCCGACCGGCCTTCATGGTGACGCAGGATTGCGGGGCCGGGCCTGCGCCGGACATTGTTGGGATGCCGGGCAGGTGGCCTGCGCGGTCCCCGGAATACCAGGCCCCCCTAAGCACCGGCCTTTACCCTTACGGCAGGGCGCTGCTCCCCTTTTGGAACCAAATCAGAGTTTGCAGCTTGTTAGCATTCAACGAATGAATGCATAAGGCGCGCCTAATGTTCAGTGACAAAGAAACACGATTTTTAGAAGCAGGGCTGTTCGCTGCCGTGCCGCTATCTATCCTGATCGCGGTGGCGATGGTTAGCCTTACGTTCGGCTGGTTTGGATGAGCACGCGCGGAACCGACTTTTTGTACAAATGGATGGCGTCCAACGTCCCTGAGACGGCTGGCGAAGATGTCATCTCAGTTGCCGACCTCACGCAAAAGCTGCTCGCCGACGCCAGGTCGATAGGCATCTCCAGCACCGAGATTGAGGAAGACACCGGCAGCGTCTACGAAGCAATTCTGGACGCGATCGTACATCATGACGTCGGCGTGGCGGACTGATCGACGCCGCCAGGGCTTAATCCCAAAATGTGTCCCAGGCGTAGAGATCGTAGACAAACTCCCGGCCGTCCATCACCTTGCCGTTCTTGATTTCGAAGACGATGCAAGTGAGTACATCCAGCCGTTTGCCGTTCCGCTCCCCGGTATCGCGATGTACGGCGACAACGGATCCGTCCTCGCTCTCCGTTACGTGCAAAAGGTGGGAATTAAACGTCACGTGAGTTTCGCTTCCCAACCTGCTGAAGTAGCCAAAAATCGCTTCGTGCCCCTTGTAATCTCCGGCGAGCGAACTCTTCCCCGGACCGTGCCACGTGCAGGACTCGTCGTTCGTTTGCTTGAGCGTGTCCATGTCTCCTGCTTCGAACGCTGCATAACCGCGCCGTACGAGATCGGAGTTCTGATTTCTTGGCGTCACGTCTGCCATGACTTCCTCCCCTTAACCGGGCGAACGGGTAGGTTTGCCGGTTGGCAAATCATAGGCCGTTCATTCGAATATTCAATTTTGCTAAAATTCTTAGGAACTAATAAGGGCACCACTCCTTGAATCGCGATTCCGTGAGCATGTGCATGCGTTTGAAGTTCATCGAGCCGCTAATGCCGACCTTGGTGGAGAAACCTCCTGAGGGCGACGGATGGATTCATGAGGTCAAGTTCGACGGCTACCGGTCGCAGTTGATCATCAGGGATGCCGACGGCGTGCGCATCTTCACCCGCCGCGGTCTCGACTGGACATCCGAATATCGCGACCTTGCCAAAGCCGCGGGCGAGCTCGATGTCGAGGATGCCGTCATCGACGGCGAGGTGATCGTCACCAATGAGGCCGGATTGTCCGACTTCAGGGGGTTGCGCAAGGCCATCACCAGTCGGCAGCAAGACCTCTATTTTGTCGCCTTCGATCTGCTGCATCTCAACGGTCATGATCTTCGCGACATGCCGTTGGAGGACCGGCGCGAGATCCTGCAGGCAATGATCCCCGCCGGCGGTCGCATTCAATTCAGCCAGGCGTTGCCGGGCGATGCCGCAAGCATTTTCCGTTTGGTCGATCAGGCCGGCCTTGAAGGCTTGGTTTCAAAGCGCAAGGACAGCAAATACCGAAGCGGTCCGTCGACCAACTGGCTGAAGGCGAAATGCTACTCGATCGACGAATATGAACTGCTTGGCGTCGAGCGCGAGGCAGGTAAGCCTGCGTTCGCACTGATGGCGGATCGGGCGACCGGGAAGTATGTCGGCTCGGCTTTCATCAATTCCAGCCGTGCGATCCGCGACGGTATGAAGCGGGCGGCGACGCAGTGGGTCAAGCCGGGGCTGATCGGACGTGTGAAGCACCTGCGCGGCGAGGATGACTTGCGGCACGCATCGCTGCAGGATTTTCGGGAGGAGTAAGGAGATGCAATTGAATCACCGGTCTCGTTGTCCTGATAGTCTTAAGTGCAGCGGGAACCACTATAGCGTTGATAGCTACGTCCACCCAACTGCTGATCCATGAGGAAAAGGAAGTATCGGGCTTGTTCGCGTGCCAATTTTCACCGGAACAGGCGTGGAGCTCAACCATTCCAAAACCCGCTGCGAGCGGTTCGCCCTCGTAGCGAAATAAACCAGATGGCTCCCTCTGCTCTTATGGCCTTGCCGGCGCCGCCATGGATGGTATTTTGGCGCTGTGGCGGCTTCGTCAAGCCCTAGCTAATATAGATGAGCCCGCGTCATCCAATCGATGGAATGGAGCCCGCCATGGGCCGATGCTACTTTGATGCGTGGCGCGGCTTAACCCCTTCGCCATATAGCGCCGGCTGAAGGAGATCCCCCTTAGTTATTAGTCTGCCGGGGCTCCCCCGGACGAGGAGGCCCAGGGAGGGCGGGCGCCATGGCGACCGGACTAGCAACAGAGGGATTCCATCGTTCCAGCACCGCTGCCAAGTTTGAACCTGAATTTCCGATAACCATTGCGGTGATAGCGGCCATAGCCGGCGGCTTCGGGGTGGTCAGCGGCTTTGCGCTGTATTTCTTCCTGCTTCACTTTGTTAAAGACGGGACTTTCAACTGGGCTGAAATGGCACAGAGGACGTGCGTGGGCCTGCTCACCGGGGCCATAGGGGGCTTCGTCTTCGAATTGATACGGGACGCCATCCACGACGGTGAGCGGCTGGGTTGGAAGAGGCGGGGATTCGAAATGGCCGGTACCCTCATGCTGTTCGGCATTTTCGCGGTGGCGCTGGACCATCTGCCTGAGACGATCTCCGAAGCCGAGAAAATCTTCTTCAGTAGCTCGACGGAGGAAATCCTGGGCGTGACCTCCGGGCATAAGGGGCGGGGCTACGCTCCGGTCTTCATCATTGTATTGCTCTGGTTAGCGATCGGGGCGGCGGCCTCAGCATCGTTGGCCGTCGCCGTCTGGTACATAGCTGCGGCCAAAAGCTTGAAGGAGGGGCTGGGGTTGTCCCTCATAGGCAGCGCGGTCGGCCTGATGATCGTGATGGGGGCAGTTACCCTCTATATGATCGTGGCTCGGTTGGTTGTGTTGCCGGGTCTGATCGCCGGAGCACCCGGCAGTGCCGCAAGCGCGTGGAAGGAAGTTGAAGTAATTCCGCTGTTCCGGAATATGGCCGCATCTGCCCAGTCCGCGTTCAGCGAAATGAGGGCGGGCAACCTGCTCCCTGCGCTTGGGGCCGCCCTTCCCCTGCTGGTCTGGGTTTGGGTGCTTGTGTCTGCGATCACGCGCGGTGAACACCGGTGGGTGGTCGTTGCTTTCATCATCCTGCCGCCGGCCCTGTTCATCTTTGCCCCCGTTGCCGTCCAGATCCTGGCGGTGCTCGCAACAACTGCAGTTATCTGGTTTGCACCATTACTGGCGCTCGGTCTGGTGCTCCCTTTCCTGAAGAGAGCTTCATCCGCTCCTCGGTACTGGGGCTATGTCGCATTCGGTATGGCGTTGATGACGATCCTTCTGTGGTGGGTGCGAGGTCAGATGGTTTTTGGGTACCTCGCGCTTGCTCTCGTTTGCGTCGGCTTCGTCCTGATGTGGCGGAACGACAGGGAATGGCCGTGGTCGATTATTGCGGTGATCGCAGGATTGCTGCTGCTGAGCCTCGTCAGCGTCCAGACTACCGTGGCCCCATCGGAGGAGATTTTCCGGGACATGCAGAAGGTGGCCGCGAGCAAAGAACTTTTCATGCCGTGGCACACAGAGTCTATGGAGCGAATAGTGCATCAAGTGATCCGACAGCCATGGCTCAAGTGGCTGTTCGACTCTCCCAGGGACAGTCAGCTATCGGGCGCACCCGGTCGTCAGTTGTCAGCCAAGGAGAAGAGTGACCTTGACACAGCCCTGTCGGAGTATGCACGCCGTGAGATGCGCAACACGCTGACCCAAGAGACCCCAGAGACGACGGATCGGGCTCTTTGGGGTCTCTGGGGTCAGCAGGGCGTACCCGGTACTCAGTTGTCCCCAGAGGTTCTCAAAAGTCTCAGTCAGGAGCTGGCCCGTCGGGAGCTGGAGGAGGCGGCTGCGCGGCGCAAGGCGCAGGAAGCAGACTGGGCCGATGAGACCTCGCCTGCGCCGGCCGTAGAAGCGCACGGCGAGGGCACTGACCCGAAAGGCGGCACAGGCGCGGTAATGTTCGAGCCTGTCGTGATGGGAGCGTATGGATTCTGGACCGTGCTCGGCGCGCTCGCGGCATGGTCAATTTCCGACAGGCGCCGATCCGGCCGGCCGCGGCGCCGGGCCAGGAGGGCGCCGCCGGCATTGGCTGATGATTCAGGCCAATCCTCGATGCTATTTGCGCCTATGAGCCTGGCTTGCCGAGTGACCATTCGCCACTTGCCGGCGCCATCGAGATCAGGAATAAAATCCTCCATTGCGGCGAAACCCCTTCAACGGAGATCGCCATGTCCAAGACCCTCGCCGACACCCTGGCTGCCAAAGATTCGCTTCACGTCAATTGCGGACATCCGGCATGCTGCAGGTCGACAAAGCTCGACGTCCAGGCACTTATTGACCGGCTCGGGCCGGACCATGGTTCCATGCACTGGGATCTGGTCGGCATCTTCCGCTGCTCGTCGTGTAAGGTCGCAGGGCGCGACCGCCGGCCGGTGTTCTTCACTGTGGTTCCCGACTATGCAGGCATACAGGCTCGGCGCAACCGCGACTGGAAACCGACTTTCGATCAGACCGAATTACGACCCGCTGGTGTTGAGCGTGTTGCCAATAAACTTGTATTTGCCGTTGACCGAATTGCCGAGCGCACCGGCGCCGGTGATAATGGCTAGCGCAATCAGGCTGGCGATCAGAGCATATTCGATGGCGGTCACCCCAGATTCGTCTTGGATGAAACGAGCAATCACATTTTGCATGTCAGGACCCCTGCCTGCTTCTATAAGATAATCCTAATAGATCACCGCGAGTTGCAGGTGCGTTAAGTTTCTAAGTTGAGGGTCGGTTAAATTTTACCAGACTTTTGAAATTCACGCGACGATTGCCCGGCGCGAGGCTACTAGCGGCCCAGCGGCCAAGGGTGGGCGGGCTGGGTTTTTGACCACTGGGCCCAACCGGCAAAGGAGAGGGGTGCCGGCTGGCGGATTGTACGCCGTTCTCGCTTAGTCGACCATGTCTCGCAGGGGCTTCTTGCGGGTCGGCGGCAGGTACTTCCTGACCAGTTCCACCGTACTGGCTTCGACCGTGACGCGCCCAAGCACCTGCACGGTGACACGGCCAAGATCCTCGTCGACGTAGATCACTTCACCCTCGAATCTCATCCTGTCGCCCGGCTTCGCCTTTGGATCGATAATCGAAGAGGGATTGTTGGCCGTGAGGATGTGCAGGGTGACGCGATCGTCAATGCGTTTGCCCACCGTGGCGCTGATCGCCACTCTGTCACCGATTTTGATGTTCCGCGCCATGGATAAGACTCTGGAGCGGCGCGTCTGGTATCAAGAGACTGCTAATATATCGACGGCGGCGTGATCGAGAAATCTAAGGCTGGGTTAGCGCCTATAGGCCAATTGCGCGATTGCTAACAAATCAAGCGCTGCGGGGAAATTCGACCCTTCCCCGTAGTGGCCGGTGTGGTCCGTAGTAGCCCCTAAGAGCCCCAGCTGCACCGGCCATTCCCCATGGCTGATAGCGCCAACCTGTCTGTACGAATTTTACAATTCCTGCCGGAACAAGCGCCCGGCAAGTTCGTTTAGGCCCTCTAGTGGAATGTGCCGATGGCCGACGAACGGGACGAAGCACGCACCAGACCGGACGATTTTATCGTTAGGCGGTTGGCGGCTGAGGCGGGAATTTCCGAAGAGCAAGCTCCGGCGCTTATCGCCATTCTTGGCGCGCATAGTTGGTCATCGCTCGTGCGAGAGGCCCGCATTATGGCCGCTCAACAAGGCTAGACCTACTTCCGCACGATCCATTCAAGCAAGTCGGTTTCGATCTCATCGCTGCCGGCATAGTCGCGGATCAAAAGCGCGGCTGCGGCCCGCCATTGGTCTTCTGGAATGTTCTTTTCGATGACGGATTTTACGAAGGCGCTGCGAATGATATCGCAGTCGAAAGACGATACCGAAACACCCAGCTTATCCATGGTGCAACCTCCCATCCAAGGGCTGGAAACAGAATGGTGACTCCGGGATTCACTAATGCGTTCAAAGCCGCTTTCCGCCTCACCCCGGCGCCGCCGGCCACCAGCAGTCCGCCGCGTGCCCCCACGCGACGGACCTCTGATGGGAGCGGCTGCATCCCAAAGGAATCAACCGGTTGTAGTTGTATTGTGAACTGCGGGATCGCGTTAGCCTATGGTGTGATCGCGGAAGCCCAAAAGTGCGGATCGAGGAGGGATCACGCCGGCACAATGACGACTAATTCGCCGGGCGCTCAGAAGGCGAACCAAAAAGCCCGCCACCGTGAGGCAGCGGGCTAAACGCGACAGCATGCCGTATTTCAGTAGCGGTAATAGTGCCTACGGTGGTGATACCTGTGGTGGTAGTAGTGCCTGTAGTGATAGTAGTGCCTGTAATGATAGTAGTGCCTGTGGTGATAGTACCTGTGGTGGTAATAATGTCTATGGTAGTAGTGCCTGTGGTAGTACACAGGGCGGTAATAGCCCCCGCCGTAATACGGGTCAGCATAATACCCGCCGCCGTAATACCCGCCTCCGTAATACCCACCACCGTAGTAACCGTTGTTGAACATGCTTCCGATCAGGGCTCCGGTGATAAGTCCTCCTGGAAAGAAGTCGTTGTAGCCGCCGTATCCACCCCCATAGTAGCGGTGGCCATAGTAACCCCCGTGTCGCCTGTAATGGCCGCCTCCCCAATAATTGTTGCGCCATCTGGCGCCGCCCCGAACTTGGATGACGTCGGGCTGTGCGCTTTGCGTCTGAGGCACGAAAATTGGTGCGGCATCAACTGGAGCAGTGCTCGTTAGCCCTAACGATGATATCAAGGCAGCCGCCATGCCGGACAGGAACTTCATGATCAAGTCCTCCCTGAATTTGGGCACTATTTCTCGTTATCCCGAACGTCGTTGATGCGAAATTGTTCCCAGACTTGATGAGCCTATGCCAGCCCCCGCAAAGGCGCTTGACGATTTCAGTAGGGGGAGAAGGCCGGCGCCTGATGGGGAGGTTGCCTGAAAGGCGCCGGCCAAAAGCGGACGGCAGGTCCGCCGCAGTTTTCTGATAGCTGAGTCTTGACCTTACGTTTAAGCCTTCGCCTTCCGCTTGGCTGGCGCCTTCTTAACAGGCTCAGCCTTACGACCTAAACCACTAGCCTTCGCTAGAGCCGATCTGCGGTTGGAATAGGATGGCGCGACCATTGGGTAGTCATGCGGCAAGCCCCACTTGGCGCGGTATTGATCAGGCGTCATACCAAGCAAACCAAGGTGGCGTTTCATCGACTTGAATTTGCGGCCGTCTTCCAAGCTCACGATGTAGTCGGGAAACACCGACCTCTTCGGATTTACCGCCGGCACGAGAGGCTCTGCTGGCAGGGTCGCCGGCAGGATAAGGCCTGAGAGCGAAAGATGCACTGAGGCGATCAGGTCAGGCAGTGAAGCGGCTGGCAATGGGTTATTGGTCACGTATGCAGAGACAACCTCCGCAGTCAGCTCGGCCAGTGCGGCGGCGTGGTTGTCGGTTTCGTTGGTCATTTGTCGGTCCCCCTGTTAGCTGACAAATACCTATCTATTAGGGCTGTCTAAAATGCGCAACCTCACCCCAGCGCCGCCGTCGACCGTTTCACTATCGGCGAGGAAAATCACTCCTGCAGCTTCGAGATGACGTGCCTCCGGCTGGACAACGCTCCTAAGAGGACAGGCAACCTTCTGATGATGATTTCGGGGTCGCTCATTGCCGCCTGACCGTTCCGCAAACAACGACAGAACCCCGCTTCGGCGGGGTTTCTATTTGCTGAAATTCTGCTGCCCAGCGGCCAAGCTCGCCGCCGCATCCTCTATTGCCACCCGGTCATCGCCCAGCCGGTCTATAAGGTCTTGTGCCTGATCGCCCGTGATGCCGGTTCGCATCGCCAGGACCTCGACGGACATGACGTCGGAAATGGAGGTCTCGCCGCGCCGCGGCTTCTTCGCCTTGCCTGATAACACCGTAGCTCCAATGGCACTTGGTTCGGTGGTGCCTTGGCGGGCCTCCAGTGCAGCCTCGCGGTCAATTTCGGCTTCAGCTCGGTGCCAGTGTTTTTCCGGGTCATCACCATGGACCCCGCCTTCGCGTTCCCAAATCTGAAACGCGCGTCGCCGAATTTTTTCGTCCCGTTCGTCGTCCATGGTGATGCTCCGCGTTGGAATATCAACCAACGCTGAGCGGGACGGAATGATCCAGCACGGAATGGTGATTTTTTCTTGTATGGCCCCACCAAGAAAAACCCGCTGCCGGGGGGGGTGAGCAGCGGGTTTCTTTTATTAGCTAACCCAGACAGGGAGGATGCGTGGCTAGCTTGGCGCCGACCACAGGCTGTGCAAGTAGATGGCCGACGGCTAGAAAACTACCCCACGGCTAGGCCACCCCACAATTGCACAAGGGTATCGCCGTCATACGCGAAGGTGCTAGGGGCCTACGCAAAAGGGCGGGGTTTGGTGGTGGCGCTGGAATGGATGCCAGATAAGTTCCATCCATTCTTTGGAAGACGCTTTGGAAAGCGTATTGCATCCGAAATAATTATCCTTTTATTTCAAATCACTACAGCAGGCTTATGTCTCCGCTTACCGAAACCGTCCTTTTCGTCTTCAGCCTTGTCGCGCTCGGCTATCTCGCCGGGTTCACAGGCTATCTCAGACCGGCGAGCGGCGAGGGGATATCCGATTTTGCGGTCAGCGTGGCGATGCCGCTGCTGTTGTTCCAGACCATGGTGAACGCCGATTTCCACGGCGTCGCGCCATGGTCCCTGTGGGGCGCCTATTTCGCGGCGGTAGCGATCACCTGGGCCGCCGGTCATCTCGTCACCACGCGGTTCTTCGGACGGGATGCGCGTGCAGGGGTCGTCGGCGGCGTGTCGTCGGCCTACTCCAATGTCGTGCTGCTCGGTGCCCCCTTCATTCTCGGCATATTCGGCCCGAGCGGCTTCGAAGTGCTGTCGCTGCTCGTCTCCGTGCATCTGCCGATCATGATGATGGCATCGATCGTCCTGTTCGAGATGTTCGGCCGGAGTGGCAGCGAGCCCATGCACCCCTTGCGCATCATCCGCAGTTTCCTGAGGCGGCTGTTCATCAATCCGCTGATCATCGGCATTCTGGCGGGACTGGCATGGCGCCTCAGCGGCGTGCCGCTGCCCGACCTTGCCATGCGGCTTGTCGATGCGCTGGCCGATACGGCCGGGCCGGTGGCGCTGTTTGCCATGGGGCTCAGCCTGCGCCGCTTCGGCATTTCCGGCAATGTCCGGCCGGCGCTGGCACTTTCGGTGCTGAAGCTGTTCCTGATGCCGGCGCTGGTTCTTGTCTTCGTCTGGCTGCTCGGCCTACCGCCCTTGACGGCCAAGGTGGCGGTCGTGATCGCGGCGCTGCCGTCCGGCATCAACTCCTATCTCATCGCCGTACAGTTCAACACCGGCCAGGCGCTGGCATCCAACCAGATGACCATCGCCACAGCCTGCGCCGCCGTGACGACTGCTTTCTGGCTGACGGTGGTGCTCCACGTTTTCTGATCGGGTACGAAGATATCCAGATTATGCCGGCCTGCGATCGGCATGCCAAATGTCGACCTGCTCTCGCCTCCGGCTGGCCCAACCCCTATATGCCATGTAGCGATTGCTTGCGGGCCTTGCCCTAGGTAAAGAGCAGTGGCTCCGGCGTGCCGGCTTCAATTCCATGGCGCACGCTCACCGAAGACTTCACAGACCGGCCCGTCAGTGCGCCAAACGGAGGATAGACCATGCTTCAGAAAACCAGCCATTTCATGCGGCAGGCCAATCTCATCAACGGCGAGTGGGTGCAGGCCGATAGCGGCCAGACGGTCGATGTCAACAACCCGGCCACCGGTCTCAAGATCGGCACTGTGCCGAAGTCGGGCAAGACCGAGACCCGCCGTGCCATCGAGGCCGCCGAAGCTGCCTTCAAGTCGTGGCGCAAGACGACTGCGCTCGAGCGTTCGAAGCTGCTGCGCAAGCTGCACGACGCGATGATGGACAATCAGGACGTTCTGGCCGAACTGCTCACCATCGAGCAGGGCAAGTCGCTGTTCGAGTCCAAGGGCGAGATCGGCTCCGCCGCTTCCTACATCCTGTGGTTCGCCGAGGAAGGCCGCCGCACCTACGGTGATGTCGTACCCTCGCCATGGGCGGACCGCCGTATCCTGGTGACCAAGGAGCCGGTCGGGGTCATCGCCGCCATCACGCCGTGGAATTTCCCGTCCTCGATGCTGGCCCGCAAGCTCGGACCGGCACTTGCCGCCGGCTGCACCGCCGTCGTCAAGCCGGCCTCGCAGACGCCGTATTCAGGTCTCGCCTGGGGCGCGCTCGCCGAGGAAGTCGGTTTCCCCAAGGGCGTCATCAACATCCTGACCGGTTCGGCCAGCGAGATCGGCGACGAGATCTGCGCCAATCCGCTGGTGTCGAAGATCACCTTCACCGGATCGACAGAGGTCGGCAAGCTTCTCATCCAGAAGTCCTCGGTCACCGTCAAGAAAGTGTCGATGGAGCTCGGCGGCAACGCGCCGTTCATCGTCTTCGACGACGCCGATATCGAGCGTGCCGTCGCCGGCGCGATCACCGCCAAATACCGCAATTCCGGGCAGACCTGCGTTTGCACCAACCGCTTCCTGGTTCAGGCCGGCGTCTACGACAAGTTCGTCGAAAAGCTCGCTGCCGCAAGCAACGGGTTGAAGGTCGGCTCCGGCCTCGAGGACGGCGTCCAGCAGGGGCCGCTGATCGACGAGAAGGCGGTCGAGAAGGTCGAGGAACTGATTGCCGACGCCACCGCCAAGGGCGGCAAGATCGTCGCCGGCGGCAAGCGCCATGCGCTCGGCGGTTCGTTCTTCCAGCCGACGGTCATTGCCAATGCCACGCCCAAGATGCGCTTCATGAAGGAAGAGATCTTTGGCCCGGTCGCACCGGTGTTCAAGTTCGAGACCGAGGAAGAGGCAATCGCGCTTGCCAACGACACCGAATTCGGCCTCGCCTGCTATTTCTACACCGGCGATCTCGGCCGCGCCTTCCGCGTCATGGAAGGGCTGAAATACGGCATGGTCGGCGTCAATGAAGGCCTCATCACCACGCCCGAGGCGCCGTTTGGCGGCGTCAAGGAATCGGGCCTCGGCAAGGAAGGCGGACATCAGGGCATCGAGGATTACCTCGACACCAAATATGTCTGCATCGGCGGCCTCGGCCTCTGATAGACTGGCTCTGTGGGGGCAGGTCTGCGACCTGCCCGCCTCAGTCGAGAAACCAGCCGAAATCCTCTGATTCAACTGGCGTTTGCGGGAATGGCGAATGAAGGACGGTGAGGTTTTCGGCACGACGCAGGCGGGCGAGCCGGTGCGTCGCTTCGCGATCAGGGGTGGCGGTCTCACCGCCAACATCATCGGGCTCGGCGCGATCGTCCAGGATTTGCGCCTTACCGGACATGATGCGCCATTGGTGCTCGGCTACAACAATTTGAAAGCCTATGAGACCGACACCGCCTTCTTCGGCGCGGTCGTCGGCCGCTACGCCAATCGCATCCGTGACGGCCGCTTCACCATCGCCGGCCAGCGCTACCAGACCGAACGCAACTTCCTCGACAAGCATACATTGCATGGCGGCTCGCAGGGCTATTTCCACCGGCCGTGGACGGTTTCGCTGCATGGCAGGGATTTCGTCACGCTGACGCTGCATGATCCCGACGGCACAATGGGCTTTCCCGGAGCGCTCGACGTCACCTGCACCTACCGGCTGAAGATCCCCGGCACGCTCAGCGTCGAGCTGACCGCGACCTGCGAGGAGCCGACGCTGTGCAATCTCACCCAGCATTCCTATTTCAACCTCGACGATGGTGGCGCTGGCGACATCCTCGACCACAGGATGATACTGAATGCCGGCGCCTATCTGCCCGTCGATGGCGACATGATCCCGACCGGCGTGGTCAAGCCGGTTGACGGCACGCCCTTCGATTTCCGCCAGGCGCGGCCGCTGCGCATGGAGACCGAGGGCGAACAGCTGCCCTACGACCAGAATTTCTGCCTCGCTCCGACGCGTGGGCCGCTCAAGCAGGCGGCTTGGACGCAAGGGGCGAGTTCCGGTGTCGAGATGGAGGTCTGGACCACGGAGCCCGGCGTCCAGCTCTATACCGGCCAGTACGTGACACCGCGCAAGGGGCTGGAAGGACGAGACTACAGGGCCTTCTGCGGTTTCTGCCTCGAGCCGCAGGTCTGGCCGGATGCGCCGAACCGGCCGTATTTCCCGCAGGCGACGCTGTGGCCGGGCGCGATCTACCATCATGTGACGGAATATCGGTTCCGGCTCCCTTAGTATTTCAGGTCATTCGTTCTCGAACGCCCTCCGCAACGTCTCGAACGGGGCCAAAGCGCCGCGCACCTGCACCACTGCGGCGGCGACGCGGTGCGCGCGCAATACGGCATCCACCGGGGCGTGGGCGGCGAGGCGTGCGGCCAGATAGGCGCCATTGAAGGAATCGCCGGCGCCGGTTGTGTCGACGGGTGCGGCGACATGGATCGCCGGCACGTCGTGCAATGTTCCGTTGTCGGCAATCAGTGCCGGCGCCTCGCCGTTCTTGACGACAACCTCGCGGACCACTTGTCCGAGCCGTTCGGCGGTCGCTTGCGGGTTTGCATCACCGAACAGCATCTGCTCGTCGGGAAAGGTCGGCAAGGCGATGTCGGTGACGGCAAGCGCCTCGGCGATCGCTGCCTGCGCATCCTCGCGCCGGCGCCAGAGCCGCGGCCGGTAGTTGGGGTCAAAGGCGACAGTCGAGCCTGCCGCCCGCGCGCCGGCTACGGCCGCCAACAGCGCAGCCCGCGGGGCATCGCCCAGAATTGCCAAAGTGATTCCGCTGAAGTAGATAAGCGCTTGATTTTCCAGGTTTTTCGACAATACAGCCGGATCGGAGGCGAGCTGCCGGGCGGCGGCGTCGCCGCGCCAGTAAGTGAAGGAACGCTCTGCGCCGGTGAGCGTGATCGCATAGAGGCCGGGCCGCGCCCCGGCTATGACCGGGCTGGAGCCGATACCGATGCCGTTTTCAGCGAAGAAGCCGATCTGGTCTTGCGAGAAGGGGTCGTCGCCGAAGGCCGAGACATAGGTTGCCGGCCGGTCGCCGCTCAACGCGTGCAGCGCCCACAGCGTGTTGAACGTGTCGCCGGCAAAACCCATGCGCCAGTTCGGGCCTGTCTGGCCCGACAGTTCGAGCATGCATTCGCCGATCGAGGCGACGCCGTTTCCCGCCATCTGCAATCCTCCAGTGATCCCGGTGCTGTAGCTTTTTGCAACGGGCAGCGCCATGCTTGGCAAGCAGGGTTTTTTCCGCCACAGCGTTTTCCCACAGGCTGGCGGGATGCGATCCGTCCGGCAAAACGTTGTCTGCAGAAGAGGAACCGGTTTGGCATCGTTATGGCGTTATCTTCTGGCGGGTCTTGGTCTGGCTGCCCTGCTGGTCGGCATTCTCGCGGTCGTCTATCTGACGGCGCCGCGATCGTCGCAGCCTGCCGGCCCGGATGTCTCTCGGACGAAGAACACCGACAACGGGCTTTTCGTGGCAAGTTTTTTGCCGGAGCGGGGCGTCGTGCGGCAAGGCGAACTGGAATCCTGGCTGCTGACCCTGAAGACAAAGGCCGGCGCGCCGGTGGAGGGGGCCGCGATCGCGATTTCCGGCGGCATGCCGCAGCACAATCACGGCCTGCCTACCAGCCCGCAGGCGACCGACTATCTCGGCGACGGGCGCTATCGGATCGAAGGGGTGAAATTCACGATGAGTGGCTGGTGGCAGCTGCATTTCGCCATCTCGGCCACGGCCGGTTCCGACACGGTGCTGTTCAACGTGGTGCTGTGAGCGACCGATGAGGCACTTTCCGCGTTTTCTGGCGCTGTTGGCAGCCGTTGTCCTTGCCGGTTGCGGCAAACCGGATTTTTCCGACGCCGAGAAGAGGACCGTCGCCTCGCTGGCGCTGTCGGCGCTGCCGTCGCTGAAGCCCGACACCACCAACCGCTTTGCCGACGTGCCGGCGGCCGCCGCACTCGGCTCGACGCTGTTCTTCGACCAGGGGATGAGCCGCGACGGCACGGTGTCCTGCTCGACCTGCCACAAGATCGACCGCCAGTTCCAGGACGACCTTCCGCAAGCAGTCGGCGTCGGCCACACCAACCGGCGCACGATGCCGCTGGCGGGCGTGGCGCGCGATCCCTGGTTCTTCTGGGATGGCCGCCGCGACAGCCTGTGGGCGCAGGCGCTGACACCGCTCGAAAATCCGCTGGAGCAGGCGGGAAACCGTACCGCCTACGCGCACTACATGAAGGCGCGCTTCGGCGAACGCTACGAGCGCATCTTCGGGCCGCTGCCCGAATTTTCCGGCATGCCGTTGAATGCCAGTCCGCTTGGAAATGACGCCGAGAAGGCCGCTTGGAACGCGATGAGCGGCGCGCAGCGCGATGCCATCAACGGCGTCTATGCCAATATCGGCAAGGCGATCGCCGCCTTCGAACGGTCGATCGAGCCGGTGCCGACACGCTTCGATCGTTTTGCGCTGGACCTCGCCACCGGCGCCGAGGCGAAAGGAGATGCCGCCTTTTCCCAGGAGGAAATCCTCGGACTGAAACTGTTCATCGGCAAGGCCAATTGCGTGACATGCCACAATGGGCCGCGCTTCACCGACAACAGTTTTCACAACACCGGCGTGCCGCCCGTCGCGGATCTGCCGCCGGATCGCGGCCGCATCGACGCGGTGGCGCAGGTAGAGGCCGACCCGTTCAACTGCCTGGGCGCCTATCGTGATGGCGACGCCCGTGCCTGCGGCGAGCTGCGTTTCATGGTCAAGGATGGGCCGCAGCTGATGCGGGCCTACAAGACGCCCTCGTTGCGCGGCGCCGCCACGCGCCCACCCTATATGCATGCCGGGCAGTTCTCGTCCCTCGACGAGGTGGTCGCGCATTACGCCAAGGCCGCGCCCAGTGTCGAGGGAACATCCGAAGTCCATCCGCTGGAGCTGTCGGACCGCGAACGTGCGGCGCTGGTGGCGTTCCTGAAGACGCTGGCGGAGTGATCTACCGGTCCTTGACCGTCTCCATCGCCACGAAGGTCGAGGTCTGGGCGACATGGGGCAGGGCCGAGATGCGTTCGCCAAGCACGCGGCGATAGGCGGCGATGTCCCTGGTGCGGACCTTCAGCAGATAGTCGAAGCTCGACGCCATCATGTGGCACTGCTCGATCTCCGGCACCGCTTGCACGGACCGGTTGAAGGCATCGAGCGCTGCGGATCGGGTGTCGGACAATTTCACCTGGACGAAGGCGACATGGCCTTCGCCCATGCGCTCGCGGTCGATGATCGCCTGGTAGCCCCTGATATAGCCGTCCTTTTCCAGCCGCTTCACCCGCGCCTGCACCGGCGTCTTCGACAGCCCGACCTTTGCCGCCAGTTCAGACATCGAAAGCCGGCCATCGCTTGCCAGCGCCGCCAGGATATTCCGGTCTATGCGGTCCAATTGGTCTTCTGTCATCAAAAGCGCAGTCCATATGCCAATTCTGGATAACAATGATAGATCGAATGACCTAAAATGTCGATTTCTTCGGACCGACTGAAATTCGTACCTGTGCTAGCTTGCGCCATTCGGTCCGGTGACCGCCGGCCCGCTCCCTTTTGTTCGATCCACGGGACCGCCATGCCGCTAGATTCCATCCGCCAGCAGATCCGCGCCAACTATCTGCCCGACGAAGACGAGGCCATGAGGCGACTGGCCGAGGCGACGGGGCTTTCCGCGAAAGACCGCAACGCGATCTCGGCCCGGGCCGCCGATTTGGTACGGGCCGTGCGCGGCTCTTCCGATCCGCGATTGATGGAAGTGTTCCTCTCTGCCTACGGTCTCTCCACCAAGGAAGGCGTGGCGCTGATGTGCCTGGCCGAGGCGCTCCTGCGCGTGCCTGACACCGAGACGATGGACGATCTCATCGCCGACAAGATCGCCCCGCATGACTGGTCGGCGCATTCCGGTGGTTCGAGCTCCATCTTCGTCAATGCCTCGACCTGGGCGCTGATGCTGACCGGTCGTGTCCTCGATGAAGGCGAGGGCGGCATCGAAGGCACGCTGCGCTCGATGGTGCGTCGGCTGGGCGAGCCGGTCATCCGCAAGGCGGTGGCGGCCGCCATGCGTGAGATGGGCGAGCAGTTCGTGCTCGGCCGCACCATCACCGAGGCCGTCAAGCGCGGCCGGCCGATGACGCAGAAGGGCTATCTCTATTCCTTCGACATGCTGGGCGAAGCCGCACGCACCGAGGCCGACGCGTTGCGTTATCACAAGGCCTATGCCGACGCGATTTCTTCGCTCGATGCCGGTTCCAACGGCCCTGATATCCGCCAGAATCACGGCATCTCGGTCAAGCTTTCGGCGCTGCATCCGCGCTACGAGGTAGCGCAGAAGGACGAGGTGCTGCCTGTCATGGCCGAGCGGCTGTTGTCGCTGGCGCTGGCCGCACGACATTCGCGCATGGGTCTCAATATCGACGCCGAGGAGGCTGACCGCCTCGATTTGTCGCTCGACGTCATCGAGCGGGTGCTGGCCGAGCCGGAGCTCGCCGGCTGGAACGGCTTTGGCGTCGTCGTCCAGGCCTATGGCCCGCGCGCGGCGTTTGCGATCGACTGGCTCTACGCGTTGGCCAAGAAATACGACCGCACCATCATGGTGCGGCTGGTCAAGGGCGCCTATTGGGACACCGAGATCAAGCGGGCGCAGACGCTCGGACTGTCAGGCTATCCCGTCTTCACCCGCAAGGCCAACACCGACGTTTCCTACATGGCTTGCGCCAAAAAGCTGCTGTCGATGACCGACCGCATCTATCCGCAATTCGCCACCCATAACGCCCACACCGTCGCCGCGATCCTGTCGATGGCCGGGGACCGCGATTCCTTCGAATTTCAGCGCCTGCACGGCATGGGCGAGGCCCTGCACGAGACGGTGCGCAAGGCCGAAGGAACGCGCTGCCGCATCTATGCGCCGGTCGGGGCGCATTCCGATCTGCTTGCCTATCTGGTTCGGCGGCTGCTGGAGAACGGCGCCAATTCCTCCTTTGTACATCAACTGACGGACGAGGAGGTCGAGCCGGAGGACATCGCCCGCGATCCGCTCGAAACGGTCGAAAGCCAGGGCCCCGCCGCCAATCCGGCGATTGCCCGGCCTTCCCTGATCTTCGGCGCCGGTCGCCGCAATTCGAAAGGTTTTGACATCACCGACACGGTGACGCTGGCGGCGATCGACAAGGCCAAGGCTGCGTTCGCAGGTCCCGACCGCTGGCATGCGAAGCCGATCACGCGGGCCGCCGGCTATGGCAAGCAGCGCCCTGTCGTCAATCCGGCCAAGCCCGCCGAAGTCGTCGGCACGGTCAGCGAAGCCACCGCCAAGCAGGTTACGACCGCAGTGCGCATCGCGGTGGAGGCGCAGCCAGCCTGGGCAAAGCGTCCTGTCGCCGAGCGCGCCGCCATCCTCAATCGCGCCGCCGATCTCTATGAGGCCAACGCCGTCGAGTTCTTCGCGCTGGCCACCCGGGAAGCCGGCAAATCGCTGGCCGACGGTGTGGCCGAAGTGCGCGAGGCCGTCGACTTCCTGCGGTACTACGCGGCCGAGGCGGCCAATGCCGAACCGGGCACGCAGGCGCGCGGCGCCATCGTCTGCATTTCGCCGTGGAATTTTCCGCTCGCCATTTTCACCGGCCAGATCGCGGCTGCACTCGTGACCGGCAATTCGGTGATCGCCAAGCCGGCCGAGCAGACGCCGCTTATCGCCTTCCGCGCTGTCGAAATGCTGCGCGAGGCCGGCGTGCCGGAAGATGTCATCCAGCTTCTGCCCGGCGACGGTCCCTCGGTCGGCGGCCCGCTGACCGCCGATCCGCGCATCGCCGGTGTCTGCTTCACCGGCTCGACCGAAGTCGCCAAGCTGATCGAGAAGCAACTGGCCGACACGGCCGCGCCCGACGCCATGCTGATCGCCGAGACCGGCGGGTTGAATGCGATGATCGTCGATTCCACCGCGCTGCCCGAACAGGCAGTGCGCGACATCCTGGCCTCGGCTTTCCAGAGCGCCGGGCAGCGCTGTTCGGCGCTGCGCGTGCTTTATGTGCAAAAGGACGTCGAGAAGAAGATGCTGGAAATGCTGAAAGGCGCCATGGAGGCGCTCAGCATCGGCGACCCCTGGCGGATTTCGACCGATGTCGGCCCGGTCATCGACGACGAAGCGCAGGCTTCGATCCGCGAGTACTGCACGAAGATGGGCCTGCAGGGCCGGCTGATCGCCAAGCTCGAGGCGCCGAAAGATGGCCGCTTCGTCGCGCCGCACGTCTTCCGGGTCAAGGGCATCGAGGACATGGAGCGCGAGGTGTTCGGGCCGGTGCTGCATGTCGCCTCGTTCGACGCCGACGAGATCGACGCGGTCATCGCCGCCATCAACCGCAAGGGCTATGGGCTAACCTTCGGCCTGCACACCCGCATCGAGGGCCGCGTGCAGCATTTCGTCGACGGCATCCATGCAGGCAACATCTACGTCAACCGCAACCAGATCGGCGCCGTCGTCGGTTCGCAGCCGTTCGGCGGCGAGGGGCTGTCAGGGACCGGGCCGAAGGCCGGCGGTCCGCACTACCTCCGTCGCTTCCGCAAGGGGCCGGAGGCGGGCACGCACATTGCCGAAGGCCACAAGGTGACGGCGACTGAGCTTGCCGATAATCTGCCCGACCCGACGCTGGGTGGCTGGTCGACGCGGCCGGACCGGGTCGCCATCCTGAGGAAGCATCTGCGCGGCAAGGGTGCGGCAGCCATTGGTGCCGCCGCCGGCATCGATTTCGGTCAGGTCGACCTGCCCGGGCCAACCGGCGAGGCCAACACGCTGTCGCTGTCGCCGCGCGGGCGGGTGCTCTGTCTCGGCCCCGATGGCGACACCCTGCTTGCCCAGGCGATCCAGGCGCTCGCCGCCGGCAACGCGGTGCTGGCTGTCGCGCCGGGCGCACCGGCGGCGCTCTCGGCGTTGACCGGCAAGGGCCTGCCGCTGGCCGCAATAGATGGCCGGCCCGATCCGATCGAAGCGCGCTCGCTGCACGTCGACGTCGTCGCTTTCTCTGGCACACCGGAGGCTGCCCGCATCGTGCGCAAGGTCATCGCCGACCGCTCAGGGCCAATCGTGCCGCTGGTCAGCGAGGTGCTCAACCCGGCGGCCTATGCGCATGAGCGCGCCGTCTGCGTCGACACTACCGCGGCGGGCGGCAATGCCAGCCTGCTGGCCGGGGCTTGAGCCCGGCCGGCTGCTTACACCTCTTCGGGTGCGCAGCCGAATTTCAGCAGATTGCCGTGCGGGTCTCGGATATGGAATTCCTTCATGTTCCACGGCCGCACGGTGAACGGACTGAGTTGCCTCACCCGGCGCGCCGAAAATTCGGCATACAGTGCCGGCACCTCGCCGCCCCTGATATAGCAGGACGAGACTTCGGGAAGTTTGCGGTCGTCGCTCTTCCAGAAATGGATTTCGATGTCGCCCCGGCGCACGATCAGATAGTCGTCCATCTCCGGCTCGACGACACCGAAGCCGAGCTCGTCGCGATAGAAATCGCGCGTTGCCTCGACGTCAGGCGAGGGCAGGATCGGGATGCTGCGCGCAGGGTCTTCGGCAGGCGTTGCCATCTCAGGCACCCTCCACGACGGAAAAGCCCTCGAACTGCGGATGTCCGAGATAATGGACTTTCGTGGTGCCGACATTTCTGTGGGCAGCGCGAAAACTCTCCGACTTGGTCCAGGCGACGAAATCATCGTGGCTCGCCCACACCCTGTGCGAGGCAAACAGCGTGTAGCCTTCAGCCTCGTTGACCGGGCCACGCAGCAGATGGAACTCCCGGAAGCCTTTCATCTGCGCAAGGCTGGAATCGCGGTTCTTCCAGACGGCTTCGAAATCGGCTTCCGAGCCAGTCTGCACCTTGAAGCGGTTCATGGCGATGTACATGGAGGTTCCTTTCAGCGGTCTTGAACATTGATGATTGATTGACGAGTTGGCTAGAGCGGCGCCAGCTCAGAACGGTCCGATTGGTGCCTTGAATCGCCAGCTTAGCAGGCCGGTTTCTGGGGGGATGGGAGGGAACGGCGCCTGTTTTCGCACAAGGTCCAGGGCGAATTGATCGAGCTCCTGAGAGCCAGAGCTTTTGGCAAGGTGCAGGTCGACGATGCTCCCGTCGGCCAGCACCTCAAATGCGACCAGAGCGTTGTTGCGGGCTGTCGTTTGCGCGGATTTCGATACACGGCGATTGGCGCGAGCCAACTTGCTGGCCACGGCGCCGCTATAGCGAGACGCCGCAGCATTGCCGGCATCGGTTTGTTTTCTGCCTTTGCTGGCAATCGCGGCCTTGATTTCCCGGCCATTCGCCGCGCCGCGCTTCTCATATGCTTGGCCTGCAGTTGCTGGCGCAACTGCCGGAGTTGGCCTGGCGCTGGGAACCGGTGGCTGCTGTGGAACAGCGGCGGGCGCCTCGAGACTTTCGGCTTGAACGGTCGGCTGTGCCGGTGTTTCAGTCTTTGGAGCCACACTCTGGTCATCGAGGCGGGGCGCGCCTGCCACCAGTATATCCGGCGCCGCCGCTGGCTGTTTGACCGCTTCCGGCAAAGGCTTGACTGGTGGCTTCGCCGTTTCCGGCTCGGAACGCTGCGTTGCTGGCGCCGGCTTGGCCGCCTTTTCCGGTTCTGGTTTGGCCGGCTGCGTATTCGGCACCAGCGTGACATTCACCGCCGTCGGATCCTGGTCCAGTGCGCTGCCGACCACCTTGTCCCCGGACTGATCGCTGCCTTCCGACTGCATGGCGTCCTGGGAATCGAATATCTCCGGGGGCGAAATCAGAAAACCCGCAGCCACCGCCGCATGGAGCAGGCAGGAGGCGGCGATCGCGGCCGTCCATTTGCGGTTCCAGGCCGATGGCCGTAGCGGTGCAAGCGCCTCAGTTGGCGTGATAGCCAGCTCGGCAGCGCTGGCTTCGGAGAGGGGGTTGATATCCTGCATGTCTCGCGGCGAGACCTGCTGCGACCCTAACAGAATTGTCAAATCAAGTTCGTTTGCTGTCAGCGGCAGTCGGCCGTGGCCGGCCAAAGGCCATGCCACTGCGCTTTGCAGGAATGCGGGATGCAGTCCCACCTCAGACGCCGAAAGCGATACCGGTCTTGGTGTCGGTCTTCAGGCTGCGCATGCAGGCGTTCGGTTCGACGCCTGTGCCGGCGCATTCTGTTGCGCTGTTGATCAGCACACGGCTGACCCAGGCGCAGTCGGTGCCGGCCAGATCGAAGCGTGTCACCTTGGTCTTGCCCGCCGGCAATTCCTTGAAGTCGAGCACGGTCAGCCGGTCGACGACGCCCATCTTGTTGAATAGGGCGATCTCGAACGCCGCCTTGGAGAGGTCGGCGCCGAGATTGTTGCTGACCACGAAGGTCAGACGGCAGCCCTTGTCGGAGGCTTGCGCGCCGTTGAGTTCGAGGGCCAGCGCGGGAACCGGCGCGGACTGCTCAGCCCACACCGGAACCATCGCAAGCGACATCGCCAACGTCGAGGTCAGCAGACGAAGCGATGTCCTCAAGCTCGTCATTGCCGTCAGCCTCCAAATCGCATCGTTGCCGCCAGCTTCAGCGTTATGCCCGGTTCATAGACCGCAACCGTCGTGCTGCCGTTCAACGGGTTGGCGTATTTGACATCGAACAGATTGTCGGCGCGGAAATCGACCTTCAGATTGTCGGTCGCCTGATAGCTGGCGAAGGCATTGACCAGCGTATAATTCTTGGCCACCGCATTGCCCTTTGGCTTGCCATTGTACTGCACTTCGCCACCGACGGTCAGCTTGTCCTCGAGGAAGCGCAGGCCGAGCTGGGCCGTGACCTGCGACGACGGAATGGTGGCAAGGTCTGCCTGGTCGCCTTCATAGGATATGGTGTGACCATTGATGATGGACGCGGAAAGTCCGGCATAACCCCATGAAGCATCGTAGACGCCCTCCATCTCGAAGCCGTTGATCTTGGCCTTGGCGAAATTCTGGTACTGGAAGCAGATCGGGATGCCTGGGCCGAACGGGCAGCCGCTGGTCGGGTCGAACGGCGAGAGTGTCACGCCGTCGATGTAATCATCGACATTGTTGTTGAAATAGGCCGCCTTGATGCGGACCGCGTCACCGGCCTCCAAGATGTCATTTTGCTTGTAGTTGACGCCAAATTCCGTCGTCTTGCCGGTTTCAGGACGCAAATTGGGATTGGGTAGGAACGGGAAGGAAACGCCGGCCGGATGGTTGCCGCTAATCAGCGTCTCCGTAAGCGAGGGCGAACGGTAGCCTTCCGCGTAGGTGCCATAGAACTGCACGCCGGCAAGGCCAGCGCTTTCGAAGGGCGAGACGCCGACGGTGACGCGCGGCGACACTCTATCGCCTGATGTCTGGTGGGTATCATCCTTGAGGCTGTAATTGTCGTAACGCAGCCCGGCGATGACTTCGAGCCAGTCCCAGGTGAGCTTGTCCTGGACATAGGCGCCGGAAACGTTGCGCTTGCCCGAAGGCGTGTAGAAACTGTCGCCGCCGGCCGTGCCGTCGGTCTTGACGTTGTCACCCGCCCAGTCACCGCCATAGGTGAGTTCGTGCGCGACGCCGGCAGTCTCGAACCTGGATGTGTTCCAAATGTCGATGCTGGTCGTGCCGACATCGAAGGTCGAGGTCGAACCTGTCGGCAACACCACGGACAGGCCGGTGACCGGATCGAAGCGTTTTAGGGGGACGAGGCTTGTCAGGTCGAGATTGGTCTTGTTGTAGGATGTGTTGATGTGAAGATCGAGCCAGCTCTTGTCTTCATCGGTGACGTTGTAGCGGGCCGTGAAGGTGTTCGACTTCAGGTCGACATCATTCACCGGTGCGCCGCCGCTGATCTCGTTCCAGCCATCGCTTGAGCCGACCCAGCCGAGCTTCAGCGCACTGTTGTCGGTCGGCCGGATGGTGGTCTTGAGCAGGCCGCTGAGCACGTCGAAGCCAGTGCCCTTGACGGCGTCGCCATCGCCGTCCTTGTAGTCGTCATAGTTGCGATAGACGATGTTGCCGAGCGCGTCCCAGTTCTCGTTGAAGCGATAGGCACCGGATGCGCTGGTGGTCCAGCCCTTGCCGTTGCTCTCGTAGCGCCCGGTGACGGAACCAGCCCATGTCTCGTTCGGCTTGAGGAAATCCTCGGCATCCTTGGTGTCGAAGAAAACCACGCCGCCGATGGCGCCCGAGCCATAGGTGTTGGCGACAGGACCGCGGATCACATCGACGGATTTGACGAGCTCCGGATCGATGTAGACGGTCGACTGCGTGCCGTGGTCGGAACGCTGGAAATTCTGGCGGGCGCCGTCGACGATAACCGCGACGCGACCGAAATCCTGCAGGCCGCGGATGTTGATGCTGGTGCCGACGCGCCTGGCGTCGGCCTGTGCCGCGATACCGGGCACACCGAGCAGCATCTCGTTTGGCGTCGTCGCCATGCGGCGGTCGAGCTGTTCCTGGTCGATATGGCTCGCCGAAGCCAGCGATTCGATCGCCGTCTCGCCGGTACGGCTCAGCACCAGGATCTTGTCGAGAAGCGTTGCGCCCGGCGGGGCAGCCTTGGCCTCTTCGGCCTTCGGTGATTGCGCCGCTTGCTGGGCGCTGGCCGGTGGTGCCAGCAAGGCGACTGCAGCGACGCTTGCCAGCAAGGCCGCCATTCCGCGTGGCGTGGATCGCCCGCCAAGACCCTCATCAGACCGGCCGATGTCAAACCGGCCACGCCATTCCCAATTCATCAACCCCATGCCCCAACTCCAAAGTCCAGGTTCGTTGCTGGCTGGCCTGGGGCTCGCTGGCGCTTTTGATCGTGTCCGGCGTCTTAAATGTTGACTCGTTTACTCCGGTATTGCACTGACTAGTAAACATGATTATTCAAGTCAAGAAATGAATCGGCATTTATGCAACGCCTAGCCAGACGCCCGGCACAGGAAAGGGATCGATCCAGATGAACACACACAATCCCAATGACTTTCGCTATCGCGTGCGCCGTTCCGACGATCCCTCCACCCGTTTCGACCGGGTTCCGCTGGCGGTGCGAACGCTGTCCAGCAACACCCTGTTCCAGGGCGAGCACGAGATCGGCATCGAGCATCATGGCGCGCTCTACCGGCTGAAGATCACCCGCCAGGGCAAGCTCATTCTCAACAAGTAAGGCAAGGCAGTAGGGACGAGACATGGACCAGCGCGTAAAACCTGCCCCACATGAAATCCGGCGGGCACGGACAGAGAATGCGAAGACGCGCGAGCGTGATCTGGCTGCCCAGCTTGGCATTTCGGAAGCCGAGCTCATCGCCGCGCATTGCGGCGACGGGGTCGTCCGCATCGAGCCGCGCGTCAACGATCTCCTGACCGGCCTTGAAGCCGTCGGCGAAGTCATGGCTTTGACCCGCAACGAAAGTGCGGTGCACGAGAAGGTCGGCGTCTACGACAAAATCGTCACCGGCAACCACAATGCCATGGTGCTCGGCGAAAACATCGATCTGCGCATCTTCCCCAAAGTCTGGGCGCACGGCTTTGCCGTGGAAAAGCGCGATGGCGACGACATCCGCCGCAGCCTGCAGTTCTTCGACGCGGCCGGCGAGGCGGTGCACAAGGTGCATCTGCGGCCGGCCTCCAGTCTCTATGCCTATCAGAGGCTGGTCGCCGCGCTGGAATCGTCGAACCAGGAGCCGACAATCGTCGTTTCAGGACACATTCCCGACGACGAGGTACATGGCGGCGAAACCACCGCCAATCTCGACGATCTGCGCGACCGCTGGAGCCGGCTGACCGACGTGCACCAGTTCTTCGGCATGCTGAAGACGCTGAAGCTTAGTCGCCGGCAAGCGGTGCGCATGGTCGGCCAGGACTATGCCTGGCTGCTCGACAATGACGCCGTCCGTGCCATGTTCCATCATGCCGCCGAAGGCGAGATGCCGATTATGTGCTTTGTCGGCAATCGCGGCTGCATCCAGATCCATTCCGGTCCAGTCAAATCCATCAAGCCGATGGGGCCATGGATCAACGTGCTGGACGAGACCTTCCACCTGCACCTGCGCACCGACCACATCCACGAGGTCTGGGCGGTGCGCAAGCCGACCAAGGACGGTCATGTCACCTCGCTCGAAGTCTATGACGCCGACGGCAAGATGATCATCCAGTTCTTCGGCAAGCGCCATGAGGGCGAGAGCGAGCGCGACGACTGGCGATTCTTGGCGGAACACCTGCCGCGCATCCCAAGCCCGACCGCAGCCTGAGGACTATGGCCATGGTTTCCTTTTCCAGACTGGCGCCTGTTCTCAGGCTGGCGCTTGGACCGGCAATCGCGCTTTCCCTTGGTTTTGTCGCGCTGCAACCCGGCAATGCCACTGAGGGCGCGACGGTCTTTGCCGATCCCTCGAAGATCGCCGCTATTGGCGGCTCCATCACCGAGATCGTCTATGCGCTCGGCGAGGAAAAGCATCTGGTGGCTCGCGACTCCACCAGCCGGTATCCGAAAGCCGCGCTTGATCTGCCTGATGTCGGCTACATGCGCCAGCTGTCGCCGGAAGGCGTGCTGTCGGTCAACCCGACCGGCATCCTCGCGCTGCATGGCAGCGGTCCCAAGGAAGCCGTCGACGTGCTGAAGAAGGCGAGCGTCCCGTTCATCGAAGTGCCCGAACACTATAGCCACGAAGGCGTCCTGGAGAAGGTCCGCATCGTCGGCAAGGCGCTTGGCGTCGACGCCAAGGCCGAGATGCTGGCCAGGGAGCTTGATGCCAAGCTCACGGCCGCCGAAAAGCAGACGGCCTCGATCAAGGAGCGCAAGCGCATCCTGTTCGTGCTGTCGATACAGGGCGGCAAGATCCTGGCGGCCGGCAGCGAGACCGCCGCCGACGGCATGGTCAAGCTCGCCGGCGGGTTCAATGCGGTCGAAGGCTTTTCCGGCTACAAGCAAATCTCCGACGAGGCGATCATCACCGCCAGGCCGGACGTGATCCTGATGATGAGCAATGCCGGGCCTCCAGTATCCGACGACGAACTGTTCTCCAACCCGTCGATCGCCTCGACGCCAGCGGGCACCGCGCGCAAGCTGATCCGCATCGACGGCGCCTATCTGCTCGGCTTCGGGCCGCGCACGGCCGACGCCATCCACGACCTCGCCGTCTCGCTTTATGGCGGGCAGGTCACGGATTGAGCGGGCAGATCATGGTCGATCAATCGATCGCCGGCCCAGTGAAGGGGTTGGCGGGTGCATCCGAAGGCGACCGCTCAGGCCGCGCCCGCATCGTCATCCTTCTGCTGTGCCTGGGGCTCGTCATTGCCGTGCTGCTGTCGCTGACGTCGGGAGCATCGGACGCGTCGGCCGTCAACGTCATCAGCGTCCGGCTGTTCGGCATCGTGCCGGATGACGCCGTGCTGAGCGCTCGCGACAGCCTGATCGTCTACGACATCCGCCTGCCGCGCATCATCCTCGGCATGCTGGTTGGCGCAGCACTTGCCGTCTCCGGCGCGGTCATGCAGGGGCTGTTCCGCAATCCGCTCGCCGATCCCGGCCTGATCGGCGTATCGGCCGGCTCCAGTCTCGGTGCGGTTGCGATCATCGTGCTCGGCGCCACGGTGCTGGCGCCGCTGACGGCCTGGCTCGGCACGCTTGCGCTGCCGCTGGCTGCATTCTGTGGCGGGCTCGCCACGACGCTGCTGCTCTACCAGGTTGCGACGCGACGGGGACAAACCTCGGTCGCCACCATGCTGCTCGCCGGCATCGCGCTGGCGGCGCTTGCCATGGCGCTGACCGGCATCCTGATCTTCACGGCCGACGACCGCCAGTTGCGCGACCTGACCTTCTGGCAACTCGGATCGCTCGGCGGCGCGACCTGGACGAAGATCGCCTCGGTCGGGCCGATCATCGTGCTTGCGCTGGCGGCGATGCCTTTCCTGGCTCGCGGCCTCAACGCACTGGCGCTGGGCGAGGCGACCGCCGGCCATCTGGGCATTTCGGTGCAGCGGCTGAAATACACGGCCATCATCGGCGTTTCGGCGGCGGTCGGCGCGTCTGTCGCCGTCAGCGGCGGCATCGGTTTCGTGGGCATCGTCGTGCCGCATCTGCTGCGCCTGCTGATCGGTCCCGATAATCGCTACCTGCTGCCGGCATCGGCGCTGCTCGGTGCATCGCTGCTGCTGTTGGCCGACGCCGTCGCGCGCACCGTCGTGGCGCCGGCCGAACTGCCGATCGGCATCGTCACCGCGATCACTGGTGCGCCGTTCTTCCTGTGGATCCTGCTGCGCAAGCGCGGCGTCGTTGATCTGTGATTTGGGGACCTGTCGGATGATCGAGGCAAGGGACGTTTCCGTGGCGATCGCCGGCAAGCGCATCGTTGCCGGTGTCGATTTCGCTGCATACCCCGGCGAAGTGGCGGCAATCGTCGGCCCCAATGGGTCCGGCAAGACGACCTTCCTCATGGCGCTTTCCGGCGAACTTGCCTACACCGGACATGTTGTCCTCAACAGCCGCGATCTCTTGGCGATGAAGCCGGTCGAGATCGCCGTCCATCGGGCCGTGCTGCCGCAGGCGACGACGCTGTCGTTTCCGTTCACGGTGCGGGAGGTGGTCAAGCTTGGCCTTGTCGGCGGCCGCTCGGGCGTCTTGCCGGGCGAGGACGCGCGGCTGCCGGAACGGGCGCTGGCGCGCGTCGACCTCGACGGCTTTGCCGGGCGTTTCTACCAGGAGCTTTCGGGCGGCGAGCAACAGCGTGTCCAGCTTGCGCGCGTGCTGTGTCAGGTCTGGACGCCGGTGCTCGACGGCAGGCCGCGTTACCTGTTCCTCGATGAGCCGGTTTCCAGCCTCGACATCAAGCACCAGCTGATCATCATGACCATCGCCCGCGACTTCGCCAGGAGGGGCGGCGGCGTGGTCGCCATCCTGCACGACCTCAACCTGACGGCCATGTTTGCTGACCGGATCTTTGCGATGCACCGCGGCAGGCTTGCCGCCACCGGGTCGCCGCGGGACGTACTGAGCGACGATCTGATCGAAAAAGTGTTCGACTGCCGGCTCAGGGTCGGCGTGCTGCCGGCCGGCAACGTGCCGTTCGTGTTGCCGCAATCAGCGGTCTATTGATATTCTGGTGAGGCCGGCCTGCGAATGGCGGTTTCCTACGCTTCCGGTACTCACGTACCCGAAAGTACGCTGTGTTACGGTTCTTGGACCTCGCCATTCTCGACTCGGCCTGACCTGAATCTCAACAGACCTACTCAGACGCGGGAGATTTGCTCAGGCAGCGGGTGCGCGGCGTTCCACCAGCATGTCGATGCCGAGCAGGTTGCGCACATTCGGCCGCGCCGCCACGAGATCGGCGATGGTGTAGCGCTCCAACACCGCGAAGAATGCATTCAGCGCTTCGCGCAATGCCGAGTTCAGCGCACAGCTGTCGACCAGCGGGCATTCGGCGGCATCGTTCTCGAAGCATTCGGCCATGGCGAAGCTCTCTTCGGTCACGCGCACGACATCGAAAACGCTGATGGATTCGGCGGCGCGGCCAAGCCTGACGCCGCCATTCCTGCCACGCACGGTCTCGACCAGGCCGTGCTCGACCAGCGGCTGCAGGATCTTGAACAGGAACAGCTCCGACACCGAGTAGGCGGCCGCGATCTCGGGGATGCGGCTCAATCGGTCATTGTTGGCGGCGCAATACATCAGGATGCGCATGGCATAGTTGGTCTGGCGCGTAAGCCGCATTTTGTCCTCACAACGCGCTGGTGCGGTAGAACCACGCCAGATTTCAAAACTTTACTGATGCGGCTTTGACCCCGAAATTTCGGATTCGCCACATTGGCCTGGGCGGAATATGGCCTATACCTTGGAACAATTCCAGACTAGCCGGGCACAATAGATGAATATTCTCGTCAACTTTGTGTGTGCATCCGGGCAAGGCGCGGGTGAAACCGGCTGTTACGGGCATTTCGCCTGATGAAACACTAAATAGGCCCGAGATTGACGAGGAGCGGCTCATCCATGTCACAATTGGCCCAGTCCCTGGCGCCTGCCCGTTTCGATGCCGACGCGGAGGCCAAGCTCTCGGCGTTGCGGTGGACAAAGTTCATCGCAGCGGCGGCGCTGGCGCTTTGCGTGCTGGTGTTTGCGCTCGCCAAGTCGTTCGAGCATATCTATCCGTGGCTAGGCTTCGTCGCTGCCTTTGCGGAGGCCGCGACCATCGGCGGCCTGGCCGATTGGTACGCGGTGGTGGCGTTGTTCAGGCGGCCGCTGGGGCTGCCGATCCCGCACACCGCCATCATCCCCGAGAACCAGAACCGCATCGCCGACAATCTCGGCCGCTTCATCGAGGTCAACTTCCTGGCGCCTGAGCCGGTGCGTGAAAAGCTTGCAGAGGTCGATTTCTCGGCGCTCGTCGCCGACTGGCTGGCCGATGCCGAACGTGCGGCCGGCCTGTCGCGCTTCGTCGTGCGGCTGGTGCCGCAGACGCTTGTCGCCGTCGAGCAATCCGGCCTGCGTGGCTTCGTCACCAGCCGCATGCTCGAGCAGATCGAAAAGGTGCCGCTGGCGCCGCTGGCCGCCGAGCTGTTGTCGGCGCTCACCGACGACCGTCGCCACCAGAAACTGTTCGACGAATTCACCAAGGTGATCGGCCGGTTCCTCAACGACGAGCAGGCGTTGGCGACGATGCGCGAGAAGATCCGCGAGGAGTTGCCGTCGCTGTTCAACCTGTTCCGCGCCGATGCCTACCTGCTGAAGAAGATCGTCGCCTCGGCCGGTTCGCTGCTCGACGAGGTGAGGGCCGATCCCGACCATCCGATGCGCGCCGAATTCGACCGTTTCGCTCAAGCCTTCATCGAAAAGCTCAGGACATCGAAGCAATATGCCAAACGCGCCGAGAAGCTGAAACGCGATTTCCTCGCCCGGCCGGAGGTCAAGGGATTAGCCGGCGACATGTGGGCGAGCCTCAGCCAATTCATCGAGCAGGACTCCAAGGCACCCGAGTCGATCATCCGCACGCATCTCGCCAACATGTTCGTCGAGATCGGCCGCCATCTTGCCGGCGATGCGCAGATCCGGGCCGACATGAACCAAGGCTTCGTGGTGGCGCTCGCTTCGTTCGTGGAGAGCCAGAAGAGTGGCGTGTCGAAATTTATCGCCGACCAGGTCAAGCGCTGGGATCTGGCGCAGCTGACGCGGCTGATCGAGATGAACATCGGCAAGGACCTGCAATACATCCGCTTCAACGGCATGATCATCGGTGGGCTTGCCGGTGTCGTGCTCCATGTCGCCGAACGGCTGTTCCTCGTCGGCTGACGCGCATTCGCACCTCGGCCAATTCCGCTGCGTTCGAATGGACACGCAGCGCTCCGGTGCTATTCTCTCGTCCGGGAGCCCAATCGGCGGCGACAGGGGAGAGACCATCATGGCCAAGCAACCGGATTCCGATTCCTTCATGGATATGTTCGGCAAGTTCGGCCGAGACCTGAAAGTGCCCAACGTCGATGTCGAGGCAATCCTTGCGCATCATCGCAAGAACCTCGAAGCGCTGGAGAAATCGGCCCGAGCCAGTGCTGCCGGCGCGTCGTCGCTGTTGTCCAGGCAGCGCGAAATGCTGAAGGACACGCTGCGCGAAGTCACCGAGATGGCACAAAGCTACAGAGCGCCGGGCAATCCGCAGGAATTGATGGCCAAACAGACGGAATTCGCCCGCAAATCCTTCGAGGCTGCGTTGAAGAACGCCGGCGAAGTGGCTGAACTGGTCAAGAAATCCGGCACCGAATCGGTCGACATCCTGCGTACGCGCATCAAGGAGGCGATGGAGGAAATCCGCGCCGGTTACGACAGGAAGTAGCGGTCTCCGGCCAAGGCGGTTGTTGCCTCCGGCAGCCCGAAAGCCCAAGAAATCCCGATTTGCCCTGCCGTTACGACGGGCGGCATGGCACGATCGCGGCTGAAATTGGCGGAACGGATTCGTGCAGGGCGAATTGACAGGGGCCGCCAGTTCGTGGTCCGGAGGCGTTGGAAGCTATCGGGATACCAGGAATGACTGAAATACGGCCCAAGACGCCGCCGACCTACGAGCAATTGAGGACGATGGCCGGGCGGGAGCTTGGCGTGTCTGAGTGGACGACGGTCGACCAGCATCGTATCGACCAGTTCGCCGAATGCACCGGCGACCATCAATGGATCCATGTCGACCCCGTGAGGGCGCGACGGCAAAGCCCGTTCCGCACGACGATCGCGCACGGCTACCTGACGCTGTCGATCATCGGCGCGCTGGCGCTCGGCATGGGTATCGTGCCCGAAAACACCCAGGCTGCCTTCAACTATGGCTTCGACAAGGTGCGCTTCCTGGCTCCGGTCAAGGTCGGCGCGCGCATCAGGCTGCGGACCACGCTGCTGTCCATGGAGGACAGAGGCCCCGGCCAGTATCTGATGAAGGCGGCCAACACGGTCGAGATCGAAGGCGAGGAGAAGCCGGCGCTCACCGCTGAAACGCTGGTCATGCTCTACGAGCGCCGCAAGCGGGCTGGGGGCTGAACGACCGCCAATCAAGTTGCGCCTTACGAAACGCTGGCTTCCGCGCGGCTAGCGGCGCGGGTTGAGAGCAGCGCAAGGGATAGCGCGACCAACGCCAGCGCTGTCGCCGTCTGAAAGGTGACCTGCATTCCCCGGGCGGCAGCCACGGAACTCAGAATGTCTTGTTCCCCGGCCGATGCGACGGCGAAGACGGCACCCATCAACGATGCGCCGGTGATGAGGCCGAGATTGCGCGACAGGTTGAGCAGGCCGGAGACGACGCCGCGCTCGCCGGCGCCGACACCGGTCATGATCGCTGCATTGTTGGACGTCTGGAACAGCGCGTAGCCGATGCAGGTGACGGTGATCGGCACGACATAGCTGGCAATGCCGAGTTTCGTCATGGCGAGCGACAGCACGAACGTGCCGGTGGCAAGGCTGGCCAAGCCGGCAACCATCATCCTGTGGGCCCCGAAGCGATCGGTCAGGCGTCCGGCCAGCAGCGCCGACAGGGCCGAGACGAGTGGGCCGGTCGACAGCACGAGGCCGACCCTTGCGGCATCAAGCCCGAGTCCGCGCGACAGGTAGAACGGGGCAACCACCAGGGTCGCCATCATCACAGTGGCGACGACGAGGCTCATGGCCAGGCTGGCGCTCAGCTGGAGGTCACAAAAGCTGGCAAGCTTGATCAAGGGGTTCTTCACTTTCGCCTGCGCGGCGGCGAACAGGGCGATGCCGATGCCGGCAGCTATCAGCAGGCCGAGGTTGAGTGCGCCGAAATTGCCCCTGCCAAGCGTCATGGCCAGCGCATAGGCGGCCAGCGTCAGGGCCAGCAGGGCGGTGCCAACGGCGTCGAACTTGCCCCGATCAGCCTGGGCTGGCTTGCCGCACGCCGGCAAGGCACGATAGGCGAGAGCGAAGGTCAGCACGCCCAGCGGCACGTTGACGAGGAAAATCGCCCGCCAGCCGAAGCCAGCGATCAGAAGACCGCCGAGCGAGGGCCCAAGTGTCGTGCCGATCGCGGACATGGCGCCGAGCAGGCCCATGGCACTGCCGGTTTTGGACTTGCTCATCGTTTCGGCGACAAATGCCAGTGTCAGCGCCATCATCAGCGCCGCGCCAAGCCCTTGCACGGCCCGCGCGGCGATCAGCAGCCAGAGTGTCGGCGCCAGGCCGCAGAGTATGGATGCCAGCGTGAACAGCGCGATGCCGCCAAGCAGCAACGGCCGGCGCCCGAACATGTCGGCCAACCTTCCGGCGCTGACGATCAATGTGGTGATAGCGAGCAGATAGGCCAGAACAACCCACTGCACGGACTGGAACGATGCGCCGAATGCCTGCATCAGCGACGGCAGGCCGACGCTGGCAATGCTGGTTCCCAGCGACGACAGCAGGGTGGCGAGCGAAAGGCTCACCAGCGCCCAGCGGGCGGATTGGACCTGGGGCGGCGCCGATACGCGCTCATTTTGCTCTGCGATTGCCAAGGCGATCTCCTTTCCATCGGCTCCATAACCGGAGCTATCGGAGACCTAGTCTCTTGGCGGATATGGCGGAAGACGCAGCATTTGCATGTTATTCATGCACCAAACGCCATATCACGTGCTATGATCCACCGATGGCATCGCCCGATCTCAATTTGCTCGTCGCTCTCGACGTTCTGCTGACCGAAGGCAGCGTGGCGCGCGCCGCCAATCGTTTTGGTCTCAGCCCCTCGGCGATGAGCCGGACGCTGGCACGGCTGCGCGAGGCGACGGGCGACCCCCTGCTGGTTCGCGCCGGCCGCGGCTTGGTTCCGACACCGCGCGCGCAGGAGTTGCGGCAGCAGGCTGGTCGCGTCGTCCAGGATGCGGAAGCACTCCTGCGCCCTGCCACGCTCCTCAACCTTTCGGATCTCGCCAGGACTTTCACGCTGCGCACCAATGAAAGCTTCGTGGAAGAGTTCGCGCCGCGCCTTGTCGCTCGCATCGAAGCGGAGGCGCCTGGCGTGCGACTCCGTTTCGCACCGAAGTCCGACAAGGATGTCACGCCGCTGCGCGGGGCGGCGGTTGACCTGGAAATCGGCGTCGCCGGTGAAACCGGACCCGAGATGCGCATTCAGGCTCTGTTTCGCGACCGCTTCATCGGCGCCGTGCGCGCTGGCCATCCCTTGAGCGGGGGCGTCGTGACGCCCGAGCGCTACGCGGCCGGCCGCCACATCAGTGTTTCGCGGCGTGGCCGCGAGAAAGGGCCGATCGATGAAGCCCTGGAGCGGCTTGGACTCCAGCGGACTGTCGTGTGCATGGTTTCCGGCTTCTCGGCCACGCTTGCCATGGCGCGCGCATCCGACCTGATCGCCAGCGTGCCTGCGCGTCACACGGAAGGCGCGCGCGCCGGCATGCACAGCTTTCCGCTGCCGGTCGCCACCGTCGAGGTCACCATCTCCATGCTCTGGCATCCGCGTCTCGATGCCGATCCGGCGCAGCGATGGTTGCGCGAGTGTGTGCGGGAGGTCTGTGCGGCTCGCTGACCACCTCGCAACATCAACGCGCCGTTGCCGCCTCAAGCATCTTGAAAATCCGCTCGTCGGCGCACTGAGCAACGTTGAAGCGCAGGAAGCGGCTTGCTGTCTGCGACAGGCTGAACGCATTGCCGGGCGCCAGCACGATGTTGTCGGTGAGTGCGCGGCGGGCGACTTCGGCCGCATCCACGCCATCCGGCAGGCTGCACCACAGGAACAGCCCGGCCGGCTGGTCGATCCAGGGCGTGATGCCGATTGCCTTCAGGCGGGTACTCGTCTCGCCCATGGCGCGCGAAAGCCGTGCCCGCAGCAGATCCATGTGCTTGCGGTAGCTGCCGTCCTTCAGCAGCGTCAGCACCAGTTCGGCCGCAAGCCGCCCGCCGCCAAAGGTGGTGGCGATCTTGAGATCGATCAGGCGCTCGATCCAGTCGCGGGGCGCTGCGATGAAGCCGCAGCGAACCGACGCCGACAGTGTCTTTGAGAAACTGCCGATTTGGACGACCCGGCTCAGGCCATCGAATGCCGCCAGCCTGGGGGCGGGGGCATGTTCGAAATCGGCAAAGATATCGTCCTCGACGATGGTCAGGTCGGATTGATCGGCGAGCTTGAGCAGCCGGTGGGCGGTGACTGGCGACAGGATCGCGCCGGTCGGATTGTGGATGGCCGAATTGGTGATGTAGAGGCGAGGCCGGTGTTCGGCCAACGCCTGCGCGAACAGTTCGATATCCGGCCCGGACGGTGTGTAGGGAACGCTGACGACCTTGGCGCGGTGGGCGCGCAGCAAAGCATGAAAATTGAAAAAGCAGGGGTCGTCGACCAGCACGGTGTCGCCGGGCTCGATCAGGAAGCGGCACAGGAGGTCGATGGCCTGCGTGCCCGATTCCGTCAGCATGATCTGTTCGGGAGAGGCTTCGATGCCATGTTCGGCCATGCGCCGCGCCAGTAGGTTCCGCAGCGGTGGCAGGCCGAGCGGCGTGCCGTAGTCGGCGAGCGCGACATCATCTGCACGCGCCACCGTGCGCAGCGCACGGCGCAACGCTGCCTGGGGCATCCACGCGGCCGGCAGCCAGCCGCAGCCGGGTTTCAGACTGTCATCGCCTGCTTCCAAAGACTGGCGCGAGATCCAGAGCGGATCGACGGCGCGGTCGAGCCGGGGACCGATCTCGGCCAGAGACAGCGGAGCCAGCGAGCCGGCGGCATAGAAGCCTGAGCCCGGCCGGGAACGGATCGCGCCTTCGGCGGCGAGCCGCTCATAGGCCTCGACCACGGTGGATTTGGAAACCTGCATGGATTTGGCGAAGGCGCGGATCGACGGCAATCGCGCTCCCGGCGTCAGGCTGCGCGCGGCGATCCGCTGGCGGACAGTCGCCATCACGCTCTCGACCAAAGTGACCGCGTCTTCAGTCTCCAGCGCTGCTACCGTCATCTGTACTGCCTATTTGACCATTACAGTTTTGCGAAATTGTACCCTTTTGTCTCTGGCGACGCCATAGGCGCAGGCCCGATAGAGGGCGAAACAAACGGAGCCTTTGATGGACAAGATGGCGAGCGGCTGGGTGAACGGATTCGTTGGCGTGCTGATCTTCAGCGGTTCGCTTCCGGCAACGCGCGTCGCCGTGATGGATTTCGATCCAACCTTCGTGACATCAGCCCGCGCGGCGATTGCCGGACTGCTTGGTCTCGCGCTGCTGCTGGTGTTCCGCCAAAAGCGCCCGGAGCAGGGGGATCTGCTGTCGCTGGTAATCGTTGCGCTCGGCGTGGTGGTCGGCTTTCCGTTGCTGACGGCACTGGCGCTCAAGCACGTCACCTCGGCCCACTCCATCATCTTCGTCGGCCTGCTGCCGCTGGCGACGGCGATTTTCGGCGTTCTGCGCGGCGGTGAACGTCCTCGCCCGGCGTTCTGGCTGTTCTCGTGCGTGGGCAGCGCGCTGGTCGCGGGCTTTGCCCTGATGCAGGGCGTGACCGCCTCGCCGGTCGGCGATGGTCTGATGCTGGCCGCCATCGTCGTCTGCGGCCTGGGCTATGCCGAGGGTGCCGCGCTGTCGCGCGGGCTCGGCGGCTGGCAAGTGATCTGCTGGGCGTTGGTGCTGTCGCTGCCGATCATGCTGGTGCTGACTTTCGCGACGCTGCCACCATCCTTTGCGGCCGTCGGCTCCAACGCCTGGATCGGGCTCGCCTATGTCTCGCTGTTCAGCATGCTGATCGGGTTCGTGTTCTGGTATCGCGGCCTTGCTCAAGGCGGCATCGCCGCCGTCGGACAGTTGCAGTTGCTGCAGCCGTTCTTTGGCCTGGCGCTGGCGGCGACGCTGCTGCACGAGCAGGTCAGTTCGCTGATGGTCGTCGTCACGCTCGGCGTGGTGCTATGCGTGTTCGGGGCGAAGAAATTCGCGAGATAGTCTCGGGGCGGCGGCTCCTGTCCCTAGAACTTCGTCACCACCCCGATGCCGATGCCTTCGAAGCCGCCCATGGCCATCAAGGCCGCGGGCGCCTCGTCGAGGCTGATCTTCTTGCCGACCAGAAGTTCGGGCTTGAGCTTGCCGTTGCGGATCATCTCCATCATCGCCTGGTAGCGATAGGCCTGCATGCCGTGGCTGCCGAGGATTTCCAGCTCGAAGGCGATCACCTTGTCCATCGGCACCTGCGGGCGGGCGTGCTCGCCCAACATCAGGCCGACCTGCACATGGCGGCCGCGACGGCGAAGGTTGGCAATCGAGTTGAACGAGGTGGTAGGATGGCCGAGCGCGTCCATCGACATGTGCGCGCCGCCATTGGTGATCTGCTTGACCGCCTTGACCACATTCGGCGTTTTCGACGCGTTGATGGTGGCGACGGCGCCGATCTTCGTGGCGAAATCGAGCTTCTCGTCGGTAAGGTCGATGGCGATGACATTGGCGCCCATGGCGCTGGCGATCATGATCGCCGACAGACCGACGCCGCCGCAGCCATGCACGGCCACCCATTCGCCCGGCGTCACCCGACCCTGGTCGACGATGGCGCGAAACGAGGTGACGAAGCGGCAGCCGAGGCTGGCGGCGGTGGCGAATTCCATCTCGTCGGGCAAGCGTACGAGATTGGTGTCGGCGTGTTCGATGGCGACATATTCGGCGAACGAGCCCCAGCCAGTGAAGCCGGGCTGCGTCTGATGTTCGCAGACCTGGTGATTGCCCGAGGTGCATTCGAAGCAATGGCCGCAACCGACGGCGAACGGCACCGTGACGCGCTCGCCGGCCTTCCAGCGGGTCACCTGCTTGCCGGCGGCGACAACGACACCGGCCAGCTCATGACCCGGCACATGCGGCAGGCGGATGCCGTCGTCGTGACCCATCCAGCCATGCCAGTCGCTGCGGCACAGCCCGGTCGCCTCGACCTTGATGACGACGCCATCGGCAGCCGGTTTCGGATCGGGAACGGTCTGGATCGTCGGCGCTTCGCCGAATTTCTCGAAGACGACGGCTTTCATTGGCAACTCCCAACCTTCAAACGGCCTGCAGGAAACGATAGCCGATTCCCTGTGCGGTCAAGCGGAAATCGATTCCGCCAAGGCAGGCTACGCGTCGGCGGCCTTACTCGGCATCGATCTGGTTCTGTGGCGCCGCTCTCTGGAAGGCGGGTAGTGCCATGCAGGCGGCGTTGATGCGCGCGATCGTCGGGTAGGGCGTCATGTCGACGCCGAAGCGGGCATTGCTGGTGACCTGCGCAGCCAGGCAGATGTCGGCCAGGCCCGGCATGTCGCCATGGCAGAATGCTCCGGTCTCGGCCGAGGCAGCCAGGATCTTTTCCAGCGGCTGGAAGCCTTCGTTCACCCAGTGGCGGAACCAGTTGGTGATGTCCTGGTCGCCGGCGCTGAACAAAGTGCGCAGCGAAGTCAGCACGCGCAGATTGTTCACCGGATGGATGTCGCAGGCGATCATCTGCGCCAGCATCCTGACCCGCGCCCGGCCAGCCGCGTCCTTCGGCAGCAGCGGTGGTTCTGGGGTGGTCTCGTCGAGGAATTCGATGATCGCCAGCGATTGCGTCAAGAGCGTTCCGTCGTCCAGGATCAGCGCCGGCACCAGACCCTGCGGATTGACCGCGAGATAGGCGGGCTCCAGATGCTCGCCATGGCGCAGGTGATGCGGGACATAGTCATAGCTCAGCCCCTTCATCTCCAGTGCGATCCGCACCCGATAGGAGGTGGAGGAGCGATAGTAGTTGTGCAGGACGATGTCGCTCATGCGCTCACTTCGGTTGGCCGATGGTGATTTCGATCGTGCCGATGCCGTCGACGCCGCCAGTCATCGTGTCGCCGGCACGAACCGCGCCGACACCGGCAGGCGTGCCGGTGAAGATCAGGTCGCCGGGTTCCAGTTCCACCGCCTCGCTGCAGATCGACACGATATCGGCGATCGGCCAGATCAGCTCGGCGAGGTCGGCGTCCTGCCTGACCTTGCCGTTGACGGCGAGCCAGATGCGGCCCTTTTGCGGATGGCCGGATTTCGCCGCAGGGATCAGCGGGCCGCAAGGCGCGGAGCGGTCGAACGCCTTCGACCAGTCCCAGGGCCGCGCCGTCTTCTTGGCTTCATCCTGCAGGTCGCGACGGGTGAGGTCGATGCCGACGCCATAACCCCAGACATGATCTAGGGCCTGCTCACGCGCGATGCGGAAGCCCGACCTGCCGATCGCAGCGACCAGTTCGATCTCGTGGTGCAGATTGCCGGTCAGGGGCGGGTAGGGGATGGTGGCGCCGGAATCGACCACCGCATCGGCCGGCTTGGTGAAGAAGAAGGGCGGATCGCGCTCGTCATTGCCGAATTCGCGGGCATGCGCCGCGTAGTTGCGGCCAACGCAGAAGATGCGGCGCACCGCAAAACGCTCGGGCGAACCTGCAACGGCCACCGATGATGTCGCGGGCGAGGGTAGGACGAAGGCGGTCATGTGGGTCTCTGCTTGGTTGCCGGAACATTCGTCCGATTTGGGCGCCCGGGCAAGGCGAATGGGTCGAGAAGGCGCGGCCGCGCTTTCCGACGGAGATAGCGATGTACTATTTGGCAATAATCTGGCCAAGGTCGCGAGGCTATTCTAATCGCCCCTGAACCGAAATGAACCCCATGACCGCAATCCACGATCGCGCCCGGTTCCTCATCATCGACGACCATCCGCTGTTTCGCGAGGCGCTGCACAGCGCGGTGCAGATGGCCTATCCGGAAGTCGACACGGTGGAGGCGCGCTCGATCAGCGAGGCGCTCGATCTTCTGGCCGGCGCCAAGCCGTTCGATCTGGCGCTGCTCGACCTCAGCATGCCCGACGTGCACGGCTTCGACGGGCTGCTGCAGCTGCGAACCCGCTATCCGCGCCTGCCGGTGGTCATCGTCTCGGGCTATGAGGAACCGAAGATCATTTCCGAGGCTCTGTCCTATGGTGCGGCCGGCTTCATTCCGAAATCGGCGCGCAAGAGCGACCTCGCCGCCGCCATACGCTCGGTGATGGAAGGCGCGATCTATGTGCCGGAAACCTATGAAGCCCGCACGCCCGACGCCGACAGCGTCGACCGCGCCGACATGGTGCAGCGCCTGTCGACGCTGACGCCGCAACAATTGCGCGTGCTGCAGATGCTGCGCCAGGGCCTGCTCAACAAGCAGATCGCCTACGAGCTGCAGGTCGGCGAAACCACGGTCAAGGCGCACGTCTCCGAAATCCTGCGCAAACTCAATGTCTACAGCCGCACGCAAGCGGTGATCGAGGTGTCGAAGCTGGACAATGCGGAGCTGTTCAGGGATCAGGCAGGGTTTTGAGGCGAAGCGGAGCGAGGTGACGCCATAGAACTGTACTATCATTGTCGTTTCTTTGGGCCGGGTGATTTGTCAGGACGAGTGGCGAATATGATGAAAGTGCACTGTCACCGCAATTGCCTCGATAAAAAGGGCACTGCCGCCGCAATTCGTATCTTAAATTATTATCTTGAGACTGCGTCAACGCGCGCCAACGTCACTCTTCTTATTCTATCAACATGAACGTGATACAGAATATGTATCGAATAGTCCGTTCTATCAAATCGGTCCCAAGGGCCATATTCACCCAGAATAGGGTCTCTCCGTGCCTCGCCGCTTTTTAAAGGCATGCCAAAGACACTCAGCACGTCGTTGAGACTAGATGAAAAAAAACGCCAAAGAGTTTTCGATCAAAATTATCAGATTCAATAAATATGGTATTTATTTTTTCATCGCCATCGCAGGTAATAGAAAACTTATTGCGTGCAGAAACGCAATTTATTCGTATTTCTGAAAGATCATCATCAACAGTTTTTGAAATTCCAGGATGCAAACGGAGGTGACGTCAAGAGAGACGTCGCCGGTTGTCCCAGATAGCTAAGAATCGTACTGGTCATTCCGGTACAATACACCCACCGTTCCTTTCGTGGAGAGGGCTAAGCCAACAGATGCGCCAGCAGTGCCCTCAGTTGCGCCGGCTTCAGCGGCTTGCGCATCAGTTCGATGCCGCCGGCCCGCGCCGCCTTGGCGACGGCTTCGGAACTGTCGGCGGTGACGATCAGCGCCGGCACGGCGCGGCCGAGATAGTCGCGGACCTCGGCGATCGTGGCTGTACCGAGATCGCCGCCGTCGAGATGCTGGTCGGCAATGACGATGTCCGGCACCCAGTCGGTGTCGCCCAGCATGTCTAGGGCGTCGTCGGTCGAGGTCGCGGCCCGCACCAGGCATTGCCAGCGCTCGAGCAGGAAGGTCATGGCCTGCAGCACCTCGACATCGTTCTCGATCAGCAGCACCTTGGTGCCGAACAGGCCGTAGCCGCGCGGCCGTTCCATGTCGGCGCTGTTGGCGATGGTGTCGGCCGGGGCGCCGATGCCGACCGGAACGTCGATGTGGAAGATCGTGCCGCGCCCGACCTTCGATGAAAATGTTACGGGATGGCCGAGCGCGCTGGCCATGCGGCGCACGATGGCAAGTCCGAGCCCGAGACCGCCGCCGTCCAGCTCCGCATTGGCCGACGAGGTGCCGCGGTGGAATTCCTCGAACACCGCCTCGCGCTGGTCTTCGGGAATGCCGCAGCCGGTATCGGCGACGTCGATGCGGATGGTATCGCCGCGATGCCTGGTGCCGACCAACACACCGCCCGAGCGAGTGTAGCCCAGCGCATTGGAGAGAATGTTCTGCAGGATGCGGCGCAGCAACGTGCGGTCGGAGCGGACCACGGCGTTGACCGGCCGGAATTTCAGCGACAGTCCCTTCAGTTCCGCCACCGGCAGGAAATCCGAGCGCAGTGACGAGAACAGCGCCTCCAGGCTGACGTCGCCGGTGTCGGGTTGCACCACGCCGGCGTCGAGCTTGGAGATGTCGAGCAGCGTGCGCAGCAGATCCTCCATCGTCTCCAGCGAGCGCTCGACCTGCCGCACCAGCTTCCTGCCCTCGTCGCTGGTCTGCACTTCGGCCAGCGCCGAAACCGAGAGGTGTGCCGCGTTCAGCGGCTGCAGCACGTCGTGGCTGGCGGCGGCGAGGAAGCGGGTCTTCGACAGGTTCGCCAGTTCGGCGTTTTCCTTGGCAGCGCTGAGGTCGATGTTCGACTGCTCCAGCCGGCGCAAAGTCGAATGCAGCTCCTCGGTGCGCGTGCGCACGCGGTTCTCAAGCGAAATCGCTGTCTGGAACAGCGAGAAGGCATTGCCTTGCTGGTCCATCGACCGCTCGACACGGCTGACAAGCGCGGCGTTGATCTTCTTCAGCTTCTCAAGATCGTTAATGTCCCTGAGCGGCATCTTATTCCGCCGCCTGTCGTTCGCCAAAGGCGATGCCGGTGAAGGTCTGGTTCAAATGCATCGACCGGTATTGTTCGCCATAGGTGCCGAAGCCGATGACATTGTTGACCCGGTAGAGCTCCGAGATATCGCGAAACACCTGGCGGTTGCGTGCATCCAGCCGGCGCAGCACGCAGTCGAAGCCGAGAATCATGTCGATGCCGCCAAGCCGCTCCTCGACATCCCTGAGCGCGGCGCGCGTCGATTCGACCATGTCCTTGGGTTGGGCGATCGACAGCACGACCCCGTCGTCTATGGCGCAGAAGAACGACAGCGAGCCATCGGGATGCATCTTCTGGATCGACCTGCAGTAATATTCGCCGCCCACCTTCACCACCACCGGATGCGAGGCGAAACTCAGCGGGGTCAGCGTCTGCGCGACGATGCCGACGGACGCGGCATATTCCTCCGCCGCATTGGTGGCGTTGAACTCGCGCACGATGCGGTGATCGGGATCGGCCGCCGTCACCACCAGCTTTTCATCGGTGGGAACGAAGTTGTCGGTCTTGAAGACGTGGAAAGGGATTTCGGTGGCGATCAGCACGATGATGGCGCTGTCGGAGGTGACGTTGCCGTTCGAGATCAGGCGCGTCGTCTCGAACTTCAGGTCGTCGCCGGCCGAGCCGCCGAGCAGCGGTATGTCGTCGAGGCCCCAATGGATGGCCGAACTCACGGCTTCCTCGGCATAGGAGAGCCCGTCGATGAAGCAGAGCGCGAAGGTGCCTTTGGTGCGGTCGCAACCCAGGCGCGCGCGCAGCGACCGCCGCAAGGCCTCGACCTCGCTGGTGATCCTGTCCATGCCCGACGAGGACAGATTGTCGACCATCACGCTGACGGCGGTGAACGCGGCGGACGGAAGCAGCATGGCGAGCACGTGGCCGTCCTCGAGACCCTGCGGCGTGATCTCGCCGGCGGTCGAGCAGCCCGCGTGATGAAGCGCCGGTGCGTGGGTCATCAGCGCCCGGGAAAGGGTGTCGGCCTCGACGAGGCTCTGGGAAAAAAACAGCAGCGCGAAGCCGGCGTCGATTGCCGCGGCCTCCAACGCGATCGCTTTGGCGAATGCGTCCATGTCGGGCTCATCAGTGGTGAGCGCCGACAGGCCGCATGCATAGCGCGTCCGTGAACTGGCCAGCGGTGTTCTCCGCATTTCCTCCGACGCTGTTTTATGCGCGTCGGGCGCGCGGGCGTCTGATAACATTGTTGCCCTCAAACCCTGTTTTGGCAATGGGCGACCGGGGCCGCGCGTTTGGGCTCGGCCCATGACCGAAAGTACAATGTAACGAGTTTGCGACGTGCTGTTTTTTGTCCATTGTGCAGTGTACGAATAACGCATGGCCGAAGCGCCAACACCGCATCGGCAGCGTGATGACCAAGGTTGATACCCAGGGAGGAAGCATGTCGGACGTTTCGTTGATTGTGAACGGAAAACGGGTCAGCGGCGCTGCCGAGGACCGAACGCTTCTGGTTCACTTCCTGCGCGAAAATCTCGGCCTTACCGGAACGCATGTCGGTTGCGACACCTCGCAATGCGGTGCCTGCGTCGTCCATGTCGACGGCAAGGCGGTCAAATCCTGCTCGATGCTCGCGGTACAGGCCTCCGGCTCGACCGTGGTGACGATCGAGGGCCTGGCCAACGGCGCCGATCTGCATCCGGTGCAGGCCGCCTTCAGGGAACATCACGGGCTGCAGTGCGGCTTCTGCACGCCGGGCATGATCATGACGGCGACCGACATGATCAACCGCCACCCCGAAGGCCTCGACGAAGCGACGGTGCGCACAGAGCTCGAAGGCAACATCTGCCGCTGCACCGGCTACCACAACATCGTAAAGGCGATCCTTGCCGCATCGAAGACGATGTCCAAGGGGTCGAAGGGCAAGGCCAGGCAAGCGGCGTGAGAAGGAAGCGAGTAGCGAACAGGGAGTAGCGGATAGTCAGCAGTCTGACGAAACGCCAACTCACCTTCACTACCCGCTATTTGCTACTCACTATTCGCTATTTCAGCATTTCGGGAGGAATTTCTGATGGGCATTGAAGGCGTTGGCGCTCGGGTCGCGCGCAAGGAAGACAAACGATTCATCACCGGCGCCGGCCGTTATGTCGACGACATGGTGGTTCCCGGCATGAAGCACGCAGCCTTCGTGCGCAGCCCGCACGCGCATGCGCAGATCAAGAAGATCGACGTCAAAAAGGCTCAAGCCATGCCCGGCGTCATCGGCGTGCTGACCGGCAAGGAGCTCAAGGCCGACGGCATCGGCAACCTCATCTGTGGCTGGATGATCCACTCCAAGGATGGCTCGCCGATGAAGATGGGGGCGTGGTCGCCACTCGCTTTCGACCGGGTCCGCTACGTCGGCGATGCCGTCGTCATCGTCGTGGCCGAGACCAAGGGGCAGGCGCGTGATGCCGCCGAAGCGGTCGAGATCACCTACAAGGAACTGAAGGCCGTCGTCGATGCCTCGAAGGCGATGGACAAGGGCGCGCCGCAGATCCACCCCGAGGCCGACAACAATCTGATCTTCGACTGGGACATCGGCAATGCCGACGAGACGGCCGCGGCGTTCAAGAAGGCGGCCCATGTCGTCAAGATGGATATCATCAACAATCGCCTCGTGCCCAACGCCATGGAGCCGCGCGCGGCTCTTGGCCACTACGACAAGGCCGAGGACCACTACACCTGCTGGACGACGTCACAGAACCCGCATGTGGCGCGGCTGGTGATGAGCGCCTTCTACAATGTCGCGCCGGAAAACAAGCTGCGCGTCATAGCGCCCGATGTCGGCGGCGGCTTCGGCTCGAAGATCTACATCTATCCCGAAGAGATCGTCTGCCTGTGGGCATCGAAGAAGACCGGGGTGCCGGTCAAATGGGTGGCCGACCGCACCGAGAGTTTTCTGACCGACGCGCATGGCCGCGACCATCACACTCATGCCGAAATGGCTTTCGACAGCGATCACAAGATCCTTGGCCTGAAGGTCGAAACCAAGGCCAACCTTGGCGCCTACATGTCGCTGTTCTCGTCGGCGACGCCGACCTACCTCTATGCGACGCTGCTGTCGGGCCAGTACAACATCCCGGCCATCCACGCCAATGTGAAGGCGATCTACACCAACACAGCACCCGTCGATGCCTATCGCGGCGCAGGGCGGCCGGAAGCAACCTTTGTCATGGAACGCATGATGGAGACCGCCGCGCGCCAATTCGGCGTCTCACCCGCCGAGTTACGCCGCAAGAACTTCATCACCTCGTTCCCGCACCAGACGCCGGTCATCATGTGCTACGACGCCGGCGACTATGCCGCTTCGCTCGACGCGGCGATGAAGGCGTCGGACTATGCCGGCTTTGCCAAGCGCAAGGCTGCCGCAGCCAAGAAGGGGCTGCTGCGCGGCATCGGCATGAGCTGCTACATCGAGGCCTGCGGCATCGCGCCGTCGGCGGCTGTCGGCAGTCTTGGTGCCGGCGTCGGCTTGTGGGAATCGGCGGAGGTGCGGGTCAATGCCGTCGGCACGATCGAGGTGCTGACCGGCTCGCACAGCCATGGCCAGGGCCATGAGACGACCTTCGCGCAACTGGTCAACGAGCGCTTCGGCGTGCCGCTCGATTCTGTCTCGATCGTCCATGGCGACACCGACAAGGTGCAGATGGGCATGGGCACCTATGGCTCGCGCTCGGGTGCTGTCGGCATGTCGGCCATCGTCAAGGCGCTCGACAAGGTCGAGGCCAAGGCCAAGAAGATCGCCGCCCATTTGCTCGAGGCGGACGAGGGCGACATCGTCATCGAGAACGGCGCGCTGAAGGTCGCCGGCACCGACAAGAACGTGCCATGGTTCCAGATGGCGCTCGCCGCCTACACCGCCCACAATCTGCCGGGCGGCATGGAGCCCGGGCTGAAGGAAACGGCGTTTTATGATCCGTCGAATTTCACCTTCCCGGCGGGCTGCTACATCTGCGAGGTCGAGGTCGATCCGGAAACCGGCATGACCGAGATCATCCAGTTCGTGGCCGCCGATGATTTCGGCAACATCATCAATCCGATGATCGTCGAGGGCCAGGTGCATGGCGGGCTGGCGCAAGGTATCGGCCAGGCGCTGCTCGAAGGCGCCCACTATGACAATGGCGGCCAGCTGCTGACCGCGAGCTACATGGACTACACGATGCCGCGGGCCGGCGACCTGCCGTCGTTCAAGGTCTCGACCTCGAACACGCCATGCCCGGGCAATCCGCTCGGCATCAAGGGCTGCGGCGAGGCCGGCGCCATCGGCTCGCCGCCGGCGGTGATCAACGCCATCACCGACGCCATCGGCAGCAACGATCTTGCCATGCCGGCATCGCCGTCCACAGTGTGGGCAGCAATCCGCGCGACGACTAAACACTGAGGAGGAACGAGCATGTATTCGGTCAACTATCACCGCGCCGCCTCGGTCGCCGACGCCGCCAAGCTGGTCAAGGCGGGCGATGCGAAGCTGCTTTCTGGCGGCATGACGCTGATCCCGGCGATGAAGACACGGCTTGCCGCGCCATCCGACCTTGTCGACCTGTCGAAGATCAAGGAACTGCAGGGTGTCAAGGTGTCGGGCAAGACGGTCACCATCGGTGCCGCAACCACGCATTTCGACGTTGCCAATGACGAGAAGCTGAAGAAGGCCTGCCCGGCGCTTGTCCATCTGGCGTCGCTGATCGGCGATCCGGCGGTGCGCCACCGGGGAACGATCGGCGGCTCGATCGCCAACAACGATCCGGCGGCCGACTATCCGGCGGCGCTGCTGGCGCTCGGCGCCACCATCGTCACCAACAAGCGCCAGATCGCAGCCGACAAGTTCTTCATGGGCCTGTTCGAGACGTCGCTGAAGGAAGGCGAGATCGTTACCGCCGTCACCTTCACGGCGCCGGCTAAGGCGGCCTATGAAAAATTCCGCAACCCGGCATCGCGCTATGCGATCGTCGGCGTGTTCGTGGCCAAGGGCAAGGATGGCGTCAGCGTCGCCGTCACCGGCGCCGGCGACGACGGCGTCTTCCGTTCGAAGGAGATCGAGGCGGCACTGGCCAAGAATTTCGCCGCCTCGGCGCTCGAAGGCGTGAAGGTGCCGGCGAAGAATTTGATGACCGATATCCACGCCTCGGCCGATTACCGCGCCAATCTGATCGCGGTGATGGCAAAGCGCGCCGTGGCTGCCGCCAACGCCTGACGCCCTGCGGATACTGTTGCGTGAAGGGGCCCATGTGGCCCCTTTTCGCATGTGGCAATCTCGCACTTGCACAAAGCGATATTGCACTGCAATATGCCGGTGATCAAACGCGAGCCGGGTTCGGAATGTTCATTACGAACTGCGACCCCTTTCGCATATTTCAATGCGAAGGGAGCCGGCATGACCGACATCTCCGCGACGCATGTCGTTCCGTCCCGATCCGTCGCCGACAGAGCGGTCAGAACAAGACTGGCCTATCTAGATGGCTGGCGCGGCCTGTCGATTGCCCTGGTGCTGATCGGCCATTTCTTTCCCGTTCCCGGGATCAATCTCGGCGTGCTGGGCGTCGAGTTCTTCTTCGTGCTCAGCGGCCGGCTGATGGGCGAGATCCTGTTCATCGAGCGCTACCCGCTGAAGAAATTCTTCAAGCGCCGTTTCTCGCGCATTTATCCAGCACTTCTGGTCTTCGTGGTCGTCGCCATGATTGCGCTCTCCGGCACATTCATCGCCTTCAAATGGAAGGCGGCGCTGACCGCGCTGACATTCACCTACAATTATGCCGGCATCCTCGTCACGCGGGCGGGAGCGCTCGACCATATCTGGTCGCTCTGCATCGAGGAGCACGCCTATATCATCCTGGCGCTGATCAGCGTCGTTATCTCAAGCCGCTCTCGCGTCGTCGTGCTGCTCCTGACGCTGGCCTTGCTTGCCATGGCCAACGGCGCGGTTTCGTACTGGGTGTTCGGGATGGACTACGAAACCACCTACTGGCGCACCGATGTGCATATCGCGTCGATCCTGCTGTCGGCCTCGATCTGCCTGCTCAAGGCCGATGGCCGGCTGCCGGCGGTGTTCATCGGCAAGCATGTGGCGCTGGCGGCATCGGTCTGCGCCGTTCTGTTGTTCCTCGATCTGGTGCCAACGCCGATCCACTATCTCTTCGCGGTGCCGCTGCTGGCGCTGGCCGTCAACGCACTCGATTTCAGCCCGCGCTATCTGACCGGATTGCTGTCCTCCTGGCCGATGGCGACGCTCGGACTGTGGTCGTACTCGCTGTATCTGTGGCAGCAGCCGTTCTACAAATTCGTCTATGAGCAAGGCAGCGCGCCGATCCCGATGCTGGCCGGGGTCTTTGTCTGCGCGCTCTGCAGCTACTACGTCATCGAGCGACCGGCACGGGAATGGCTCAACCGCAACTGGTAGCGCCGCAGCCCTGTCGGCGCTAAGCCGATCGGCGCTTCTTTTCCGTCAGATACCGCTTGAGGCCGGCTTCGCCGCGCGGCGTCGTCCAGCGATGGTTCCAGGCGAAGGCCTGCCGCAGCAGCGGTGCGAGGAATTTGAGGATCGGCCGCAGCACCGTGACCTGCCAGGTCAATTGCACATGGGTGCCGGTGCCGGAGGGCGACAATTCCGCCCGCCACAGCCCGTCGAAATCGCCAAGGGTCTTCACCACCACCAGCCGGCCGGGTTCGAGCTCTGCAGCCTCGATGATGAAGTTCAGCTCGTAGGGCAGGGCGCCGCGAGCCCTTGCCTTTGCGCGCGAACCGATGGTCGCCTTGCCCTTCCTGTCGAGCGGCACCACCTCCTTGTAGACGTCGCCCCACCATAGCGGCAGCAATTCGGCATCCGAGAGCACCTCCCACACTTCCTGCGGCGTGCCTTCGGGAATGTGCCAGCTTTCGTCGAAGCGGAAGACGTTGCTCGGCATCGCGTTTCCTCCGTTTGGCGGAAACATTCATATTAGCTGCGGCTTCTTTGTGTGGCCAGCGTCAGCAGGTTCAGGCGGTGATCTGCCAGTATCAGGCTAGATTCGCCTGATGCATCAGACGGAAATCCGTCTGATGTAGTAGCGCACCGCCTTCTTGCCGCCGTGGATGACGGCGTCGCCGGCCTCAGTGAAGCCAAGCGCGGCGTGGAAGGCATCCGAGGCGGGGTTCGGCGGGTCGGTGTTGACTTCGCAGGTGACCAGCATGTGGCCGGCGCGCTCAACGTGGCCGAACAGATCCTGATAGAGCCGGCGGGCATGGCCGCGGCCACGCGCTTGCGCCGCCACGACGACACGGTCGACATAGACGAAGCGGGGGTAGCGTTCGCGGAACCAGACGAAATTCGGGCTGTCGTAACGGGCGTCCTGGTCGAAGGTCATGATGAAGGCTTCGAGATCGCCAATGCGCCGCGTGTAGAACGCCTCGCCGAGCAGGAAAGACAGGCGTTCGGGCTCCAGCCATGACAGTTCGGCTGCGTGCTCGTTGTTGAGCGCGAGGATCGCCGCTTCGTCTTCGGCCGATACGAGGCTGATCGGGGCAGGGGTTACGCTCATGCCTTGGCAGCCGCAATGGTGGCCGCCACCAGGTCTGTGTCGGTCAAGGTGTTGCGGTATTCGCGGTCGAGGTCGGAGCCACCCATGCCGACATGCGGGTTGCGGTAATCCATGGCGCTCGGCACGTCCTTGAGGGCGGCGAAATGCATTTCTGACAACCCGGTCCTTCCGCGCACTTCGGCAATGTTGCCGAGATCAAGCCCGCCACAGCCAAGGATGACGATGCGGTCGCCGGCCTGTCGCACCAGATCCGCCAACAGCGACATGCCCTCGACCGCCGTATCCCGCTGGCCGCTGGTGAGCACGCGGCCAACCTTGCTGCGGATCAGCGCTTCGAGCGCCTCGGCGGGGTCGCGGGTCATGTCGAAGGCACGGTGGCAGGTCACGTTCAAGGAGCCGGCGGCTTGCGTCAATTCACTCATGCGCGCCTCGTCGATGGTGCCATCGGCGTTCAGGCAGCCGAATACCACGCCAGGTACGCCGAGGTCGCGCAGCGCCATGACATCGGCGAGCATCGAGGCGTACTCGGTTTCGCTGTAAAGAAAATCGCCGCCGCGCGGCCGCACCATGACGTGGAACGGCACGGTCGCCTGGTCGAGGGCGGCGCGCACGGTGCCGAGGCTCGGCGTGATGCCGCCTTCAATGAGGCTGGCGCACAGCTCGACCCGGTCGGCGCCGGCAGCCTGCGCGGCCAGCAGGCCGTCAATGCCTTCGACACAGATTTCGATCAACGGCAGGCGAGTTTCTTTGGTCAAGGGGCAATCCAATCGATGATGTCGCCGCAAGCCCTAGCATCGGGCCGGTTGGCGCGAAAGCGTGAACAGCGCGCGGCCATTTGGGCCAGACGGCAAACTCAGCGCTTGACAGTCAAATAACCGTTGGGTTATGGAATAATCATAACCGGATGGTTATTAATTGCACTAACCGAACTCAGAAAGGCTGGATGCGCGGCATCCGGGCCCGACGAGACACGCCCTGACGAAACCCTTCAAAAAGGAGAAGACCATGCAAGCAAGAATCAAGAATCCGGTGGTGCTCGTTCCCGGATCCCTGCAGGCGCTGCTGGCGCTGGACAGGTCGACCGAAGCGGCCTAATTGCCCTACGTGACGCGCAAGCTCATCCATCTGCGCGCCAGCCAGATCAATGCCTGCAGCCTCTGCGTCGACATGCATGCGCGCGAGTTGAAGAAGGCCGGCGAAAAGGACGAGCGCATCTTCGCCCTCGCGGCTTGGCGGGAGACGCCGTACTTCACCGATGCCGAACGCGCCGCCCTGGCGCTGGCCGAGGCTGGCACACGGCTCGCAGACCGGCCCGACGCGGTGCCGGACGATGTCTGGGACGAAGCCGCCCGGTATTATGACGAAAAGGCGCTTGCCGCCCTGGTCATCCAGATCGCCCTGATCAATGCCTTCAATCGGCTGAACGCCACGACACGGCAGATGGTCGGCGCCTGGGGCTAGTCTTAGAGCGGGGGCGCTGCCATCCGGTGGCACGGCAGGGCTATGCCGGCCATTGGGCGGAGATGTCGGCCTTGGCCGCTACTGGCGCAACTCCGTGTTCTTGGCGCCTTCCTCGACCTGGTCGATCACCAGCAGCCTGACCGGACCGTCGCCGATATTGGTGGCTTGGTGCCATTGGCCGATCATCTCGATGATGAAATCTCCGGTCTTGTAGGTGTTGCTGTTGCCGGTCTCGACATTGGTGACCTTCAGCGTCCCGGCCTGGACATAGGCGTAGCGCGGGAAGGGGTGCCTGTGGACCGGCAAGGTCGCACTCGGCGCGATGTCATAGGTCGACACCAGAACCTGCACGTTCTTCTGCGGCAGCGTGATCGGCTGGCCGGAAGCGGTCGTCGTGCGCGATGCCAGCGGCGTCACGACGACGGGCGTGCCACTGCTGTCCAGCGCGAGGGCGGGGTGTGCAAATGACGCGACCGCCAGCAGCAATGCCGATGCCAAGATTTTCCGCATGAATCCTCCCGAAGCAACACATCTATCGCGCGACGGCCCGCCGCGTGCAAGCACGCCTTGTCGACGCGAGCGGCGTTCTCACGGCTCCATTGCCTTGAGCGCCGCCGGAACCGGATAGAGGCTGCCGTCGTAGCGCAGCCGGTAGGTCCGCTTCACAGACTTGCCGGGATGAGACTGGCACTCGCCATCCTTGTCGGGCAAGGGTTCGTCGGTACCCGTCTGCTCGACCGCTGTGATGTCGTGATAGCCGTGGTGGCTCGCCGCGCCCATCGTCAGGCTGACCTGGCTGGAATGAAAGGATCCGGCGCAACTGGCGTCGCCTTCGCCGCCATGGCCGACCACGGCAAGGCCGCCAAGCACCAAGCGCAGGGTATCGCCGGCGACGGCATAGAGCCGCAGGCCGGTTTCGTTGAATGGATTGGCCTGCGAATGGGTTGCCAGTTCGATGCGCAGGCCAAAGGCGGAGACATCGGGTGCTAGCCGATAGCGACCGGTATCGAATTCGACTTTGCGGATGGCGATGGCGTCATCGGTCATCAGGCCGGGCTGCAGCAGGCGCTGGCGTACGCCCAGGCTGTTCCTGTCGACAACCAGAAGCTCGATATCGCCAACATGCCCGTCATCGCTGGAAACGGCGCTGTCGATCAGCGGCACCGCGACCAGCAGCAGGTCATCATGCGCAGGCCAGATCTTGCAGGCCAGGCCAATTGGGGTTTCGTAGTCCGTAAGCGTCAGGGGGATGCTGATATGGGGTTCGAGGGTCAGCGAGGCGCCGTCGACGCTCCTCTTGGCCTTGGGTAGGCCTGCTGCACCAGGGCGACAACATCGCCGCAATCGCCGGCGGCGGCCCAGGCGGGCGACAGACTGGCTGCGGCGAGGCCGAGGAAAAGGGTGCGCAACACTATTCGCATGGGATTCTCACGTTGCAGGGCCGAGTTAGCTTGGCGATCCGCGTGTACCACAGCTGTTGCGTTTGGACGGGCTGGATTTTGCAACGTTACCTTCATCAACAAGATCAGTCTCCGCCCCCCTGCGGGTCGATGGACCGAATCGTCTTATATTAGCCAGCAACGATATATTAACAGCTCTGATGCACCTTTCCTCCATGGGGATGGGGAACACCCTCCTCATCGACGTTCCAACGCGCGCCCTTGGAGCCGCGGGACGCTCGACCAATGCGGAGCAAACGCATGAGTGTCGGAACAGCTCTCGAACAATTGCTGCGATTGATTCATCGCAGGGCGATGAAATTGGCCGCGTTGCCGGAGGATGAAAGGGATCTACACTACGATCTCATTCGCCGCTCATGTTGCGAAGCTGCCGAGAACGTTGGGCAAAGTCCCGACAAGGCAGCCATCACGGCAAACGATATGGTCGAATTTGTTCGCGCACTGGTCGGAATCATTGAAGTGGGTTGTGAATCAGACCAAGAGCGAAGCGCCGACCGCCCGCTGCCAGCACGCCATTTTGGTAGCCAGGAGACTGTCACCACGCCTAGCGCCGCCGCTTCATTGGTGTCGCCAATTTGGCGCGACATTCGGCGGACTTCCGGGGTTGGATCGCGCTAATCCCAGCTGGCAGATCGAAGCCAGACGCCTGACGGCGAAATTCGACTCTCGGTTGTTGCGCCAGCGCTACCGCCAGAAGGTCAACTGCCCACCGCAGGCAATCCATGCGCTAACTGGGGTTCTGCAAGCGGTTGGTTTTGCGCCACGCCTCGTACTCCCCGCGGGCATCGTCATGCAGCGGATAATAGCGTTGCAACGACCCGCCCTCCATGAGCTTCGCTCGCGAGAACTCCTCCCAATCGTGATGCTTCTGTGATTCATCGATCACTTTAGCGGCCATTGCGACGGGAAGCACCACCACCCCGTCGTCGTCGGCGACGATGATGTCGCCGGGGATCACCGTGACACCGCCACAGGCAATCGGAACGTTGACGGCATTGGGATAGATGCTGGTCTGTACATGATAATTTGGCGTCCAGCCGCGCAGCCATAGCGGCAGATCGAGCTTTTCGACATTGGGCCGGTCGCGCATGCATCCATCGATGACGATGCCCGCGCCGCCTCTGCCCTTGAAATACGTCGACATCATATCGCCGAAGACGCCCGAGCTCATGTCGCCGCGCGCGTCGACCACCACTACGTCGCCCTCCTGCGCGTGATAGAGCACGTGCCGGTGCAATTGCGTCTCCGGATCGGCATATTCTCCCTCGTTGAAGAGGTCCGGCCGCTGCGGCAGGAACTGCAGCGTCAGCGCCGGCCCGACGATCGACTTCCCGTGGTTTTGCGGCACGGGACCAACCATGTGCGGATTGCGGAAGCCCATATGGCCAAGCGTGCCGGCAACCGTGGCGGCGCCGATTTCCCTTAGCGCGTCGATCAGGTCTTTAGGCGGTCGCGTAATGTCGGGGGTATGCGTCATTTTAGACTCCGGTGGATGGAACTACCAGTTCGTAACAGAACCGTCGCGGCGCTTAAGGTGAGGCGCTTCCCAAAAACGAAAGCTCTCCGCCTGGACTGCCTCTTCGTTGACCTCGACGCCAAGCCCCGGCAGATCGCTGACCGGATAATCGGGGCCGTCGAGCTGTGGCTGCACAGGGAAGAAGTCGGAATTGTTGAAGCCCAGCTTTCTTTCGGGCGCCCGGGTCTCGAGCCACGCGAAGTTGGGTACAGCGGCAGCGAGATGCACGGTTGCGGCTGTGCACACTGGGCCAAGGGGATTGTGCGGCATCAGGTCCACATAGTGCGCCTCGCTCCAGCCAGCGACTTTCATCGCCTCGGTGAACCCGCCGACATTGCAGATATCGAGCCGGTTGAACTGATGGATGCCGCGCTCGATGTAGGGAAGGAATTGCCACTTGCTGGCAAATTCCTCGCCGATGGCAAAGGGGATGTCGGTCATCGTCCGCAGGGATTCGTAGGCCTCCGGTGTCTCGTCGCGTATCGGCTCCTCAAGGAAATCAAGCACGCCACGGCCGAGCTTGTTGCAGAAGCTCGCCGCCTCTGCCACCGACAGCCGATGGTGATAGTCGATGCCGAGGACGACGTCGTCGCCCAGCGTTTCGCGCGCCTTGTTCAACATGCTCGCGGTAACGCCGATCGACTCGCGGGGCTCGAAGATGTCCCTGCTGCTTTGCCCGACGGGGAAGAAGCGGATCGCCTGCCACCCCTGTTCGCGCAGTTCGCGGGCTCGTTCGATGGCAACATCGCCCTCGGCCTCGTCTCCGGTCGAGGCGAAGGTGGGGATGCGGTCGCGCTGCTTGCCGCCGAGCAGTTGGTAGACCGGCACTCCCAGCGCCTTGCCCTTGATGTCGTGAAGGGCGATGTCGATGGCGGAAATCGCCGCCTGCAGAACGCGCCCGCCTTCGAAGTACTGGCTGCGATAGACTTCCTGCCAGATCCGCCCGATCTGCATGGGATCGCGGCCGATGAGAAACTCACGATAGTGCTCGACCGCGCCGGCCACGGCCCTCTCGCGGCCGCTCAAGCCACTCTCGCCCCAGCCGAAAATGCCATGGTCGGTCTCGACCTTGACGAGCATCTGGTTGCGCGTTCCCACCCACGCCGGATAGGGCTTGATCGCGGTGATCTTAAGCTTCGTTGTCATCCACGCCCATGTTCCACAGGCATCCGCCCGGTCTCAATCGGCCTTCAGGGCCATTTCAGTTTCGCCGTCGAACAGATGCATGCGCTCCTGGTCGAACTCGAGCCAGATCTGCTCGTCGGGCGCGACGGTAATGGTCGGCGGCACGCTGACATTGACGATGGCGCCGGACAGGAACGCCTGAACGAAGGTGACGTCTCCGGTCGGTTCCACCGTGTAGGCCTTTGCCGGGATGCTGCCAGGTACCGCGCTCTTGTGGAGCTTGATCGTCGAGTGACGCGCGCCGAGCACGACTTTCTTGGTCGTTGCCCCCGCGACTTTCCGGGCGTTGCGCGGCGAGAGCTTGAGGGTCCAGCCCTCCGCGCTGGTCAGCACGGTGTTGCCGTTCGCTGTCGATGCCTGCAGCGGAATAAGGCTCATCGCCGGGCTGCCGATGAAGCTTGCGACGAACATGTTCATCGGATGGGCAAAGACCTGCGCCGGTGAATCGTATTGCTGCAGGAAGCCCCCATTCATCACCGCCATCTTGTCGGCCATGGTCACGGCTTCGAGCTGGTCGTGCGTCACATAGATGATCGTCGCCTTGAGGTCCTGGTGGAAACGCTTGATCTCCGACCGCATCTGCACGCGCAGCTTGGCATCGAGGTTGGAGAGCGGCTCGTCCATGAGGAACACGGCCGGGTCGCGGACGAGGGCACGGCCCAGGGCTACACGCTGCTGCTGCCCACCGGAAAGTTCGCGCGGCTTGCGCTCGAGCAGGTGCGTCATGTCGAGCACTCGCGCCGCGTCCTTGACCTTCTTGTCGATCTCGTCCCTGGGCAGTTTTCGCATCTGCAGCGGGAACGCCAGGTTCTTATAGACCGATTTCTGCGGATAGAGCGCGTAGTTCTGGAACACCATCGCGATGTCCCGGTCCTTGGGGTCGAGGTCGTTGACCACCCGGTCGCCGATGACGATGTCGCCCGACGTGATCGGGATCAGCCCGGCGACGAGATTGAGCGTGGTTGTCTTGCCGCAGCCTGAAGGACCGACGAGCGCAACGAACTCGCCGTCATTGACCGTCAGCGAAACATTGTTGACAGCTTTGAAGCCGCCATAGGTCTTGACGAGATCTTTGAGGACCACGTGGGCCATCGGCAACTCCCTAGTGTTTGACCGCGCCTTCTGTAAGGGCGCGTACGAAGTATCGTTGCAGGACGAGGAACAGCACGACGACGGGCACGCTCATCATAAAGCTGGCCGCCATCAGGCCCGGAAAGTCCGTCGTGTTTTCCGAGAAGAAGCGCTGGATGCCGACCGGCAGGGTCAACTGCTCGTTCTTGGAGAGGAAGGTGTAGGCGTAGATGTACTCGTTCCACGCGCCGATGAAGGAATAGATCGCTGTGGCGATGATTCCCGGCGTCGAAAGCGGCATCACGATCAGGATGAAGGCCTGGAACCGCGTTGCCCCGTCGATCCGCGCCGCCTGCTCGAGCTGCACCGGGATGTTGTCGTAGAAGCCCTTGAGCAGCCAGATCGCCAGTGGCAGGCCGAAAGTGAGATAGGTGAGGATCAGCGAGCCATGCGTGTTCACCAGCCCGAGCATGCGCATCAGTATGAACAGCGGCACGAGAAAGATCACCGCCGGGAACATGTTGCGCAGCAGCACGGCGAAGAACAGGAAGTTCCGGCCGGGAAAACGGAAACGCGAAAACGCGTAGGCCGCCGGGACAGCCACGATCACCGAAAGGATCGTCGTGGCGGTCGACACGAAAAGGCTGTTCCAGAAGAAGCGGAGGAAGTCCTGGCCGACGCTGTTCTGCGGATCGAGCAGCTTCTGGTAGCTGGCGAGGGTGGGCTCATCTGGCCACCATTGCGGCGGGAATTGCATCGCCGCAAAGCCGGACTTGATCGAAGTGAGCAGCATCCAGATCATCGGCAGCGCGGTGTAAAACAGCATGAATACAAGGAAGATGCGCCCGCCCCACCGCCATCCGTCGACGCGCATGCGGCGACGGGTCTGACGCCGAGGGGCTGTCTCGGCAATCGTGCTCATGCGCGCCCCTCTTTGCGTTCGTTGCCGCTTAGCGCACGGACATAGAAGTAGCCCAGCGTCATCAGGATGAGGAACAGGAGCACCGAATAGGCCGATGCCACGCCCCAGAGCTGTCGTCCGAAGGCGAGCTCATAAATGTGCGTGATCCAGATATGCGATGCGTTGGACGGCCCGCCGCCGGTCATGATCCAGGGGATGATGAAGGAATTGAAGTTGGCCACTGCGAGCAGCAGGATGGTCACCGTCGAGACGCTGCTCAGATGCGGGAAGGTTACGTGCCAGAAGCGCTGCCACGCACTGGCGCCGTCGACTTTTGCGGCGCTCAGCAGCTGTTCGGGGACTGTCTGCAGGCCGGCCATCATCATGATCATGGCAAACGGAAACTCACGCCAGATGTTGACGACGATCAGGGAGGGCAGCACCGTGCTGACGTTGTCGATGAAATTCGGCGGCCGGTCGGCCCAACCGAGACCGACCAGCACCGCACCGATGACCCCGAAATCCGAATGGTAGATCCACTTCCAGATGTAGGAGGCGGCGACGGCGCTGATAACCCAGGGAATGATCAGGATAGCGCGCAGGACGCCACGGCCGATAAAGTCGCGGTGGAGCGCCAGCGCGGAGCCAAACCCCAGGACGAAGGAGATGAAGGTCGATGCCAGTGTCCAGATCATCGTGTTCCAGGTGACTTTCCAGAACACCGGACTGGTGAGGATGTTCGTGTAGTTGTCGAAGCCGACGTAGATCTTGTCGCGCAGCTGCAGGCCAGGCGGCGTCTTAAAAAACGACAGCTCGATTGTGTAATAGATCGGATAGGCGATGACGATGAGCATTACGGCGATCGCCGGGAGCACGTACGCGTAGTCGGCGCGATGTTCCCACATCTTCCACAGCACGCCGGACCAACCGGATTGCAATCTTCGGCGAGCCTCGGCCTTACCGGTCACGATCGTCACTGTGGCGCGCCCTTATTTTCTTTGGAACGAACCGGCTGCACCGTTGGTGCGGCCGGTCGGATCGTAAGTCAGGTTCAAACTAGAGTTTGCCCTCTACCAGGCTCTTCACCTTTTCGGCCGCGTCGTCCGCTGCCTGGTCGACGGTCATCGCTCCGGTCAGGGCGTTCTGCAGCATGTCCGGGACGATGATGTTCATGATCTCGGGTGACTGCGGCAGTGCTGGAAACGGGATGCCGTATGGCAGCATCGACGTCGTGACATCAAGGAACTTGATGCTGTCCAGGCGTTCCTTCATCCATTTGGTCTTGAAGCCGTTGAGGTTGCCGGGGTTCGATCCGGCGTATGCCATCTTCAGCGACCATTCAGGGCTCGTCCACATGCAGATGATGGCCTTTGCAGCCGGCTCGTCCACCTTGCCGCCCTCGACATATTCGGGCTTCAGGATGTGAATATTCGAGCCGCCGAACACAACGGCGCGCTTGCCGTCTGGGCCAGTCGGAATCAGCCCGTAGCGCATGTTGTCGATGACGGTCTGCGCCTTGTCCTTGTCGGTCCCCGTCGCTTTTTTCTGCAGGTCTAGCATGACGTTGTAATCGGACGGGTGCGAGACCATCATGCCCAGTTGGCCGGCTAGGAACAGCGGCTGGTTATCGGCCTGCTGGTTGGTGAGCGCCGAAACCGGGACCGACTTGTCGCGAACATACATATTGTACGAGGCTTGCAGCGCCGCCTTGCTCTGCGGACTATTGAGTTCGACCTCCTTATAGGTCGGGTTTGCAGTGGCTTCGTCGAAGACGCCGCCGCCATAGGCCCACAGTTGCGGCATGAAGCGGTATGGCGTGTTGCCGGCATTCTTGCGAGCCACGAGGCCGTAGCCGGAAATGCCGAGCTTGTCGTGGATTTGCTTGGAATACTTGACCACGTCATCCCAGGTCGCCGGAGCCTTGTCCGGATCGAGGCCCGCACGCTTGAAGATGTCGGCGTTCCAGATGAACGCCATCGTCTCGTTGTTGGTCGGAATGCCGTAGGTTACCCCGTCCCAGGTCACCGCCTTCATGGCGCCGGGCCAGAAATCCTCGGTCGAATAGCCCACATCCTCGGGCTTGAGCGGCTGCAGATACCCCTTTGCGGCGAACTCGGTACCACCCAGAATTTGCAGGCGGACCGCCATCGGCGCGGCATTGCCCAGGAGCGCCGTGCGGAACTTGTCGAGAAGGTCGTTGTAGGTGAGGGCTTGTTCCTCGAGCTGGATGTTCGGATAGGTCTTGCGGAAGGTCTCGAAGAATTCCTTGTAGTACTGGCGCAGCAGGTCGGGATCGCCCTCGAACACGCCCTGATACCAGAAAGTCAGTCGCCCCTTGTAGTCGAGCGGGGTGACTTTGCCGCAATCGGCGGCCGTATCAAAATCCTGTGTGCCCGCGATGGAACGCACATATTCCGGCGACCACTTGCTCAAATCGACCGGCGGCGCACCCAGCGCCGATGCGGACAGCGATACCACTAAAGCAGTGGAGACGGTGCCGCGCAGGACGGCACCACCGAGTGTAATCCTCGTCATAGGTATCCTCCAGGTTCTCTCCCATGCCGCTCTGCGTCGAGGCAAGCGGTCTTTTGCTCGTTCGATCGCGGAACGTTGTCCTGTTCTGTGTATCCCTTCGAGCATTTTGTACGTTTTCAGATCGCGGATTGTCTGTCAACGCGATAAATCGTACATTGTTTATAGAAACCGTGCGTGATATCGATTAATGTGTGTATTGAATTGGGGAGCCGGCCTTGGCCGAAACTAGCGATTTTAAAGCAGAGCCACCCGCGGGGATTGACTCCATCGGAGCCTCCAGCGAGGGCGCCTCGCTTTATGAGCTGATCAGGGAAGACATCATTGAGGGGCGGCTCGCCGCCAACGAGCGGCTTGTGGTGACCGATCTCGCCCGGCGTCACGGCACCTCGACCAACCCCGTGCGCGAGGCTCTGCAGCTGTTGCGCGGGGAGGGCTTCGTCACCTTCGTCGCCAACCGCGGGGCGCGAGTCCGGCCCATAGATCAGGATTTTGTCCGGGATATCTACGAGATCGGAGTCCTGATCGAGCCAGCCCTGACGCGATGGTTTGTGAATATGGCGACCGTCGAAGACATTGCCGAACTCGAACGTATCCAAGGCCTGATTGAAGAGAACAACTTTGCCGACACGTACAGGCACAGTGAACTGGATACCGCCTTTCACACCGTGATGTACCAGCGGCATTACAACCGCCATGCCGCCGAGCTCTGGTGGAAGCATCGCGAAGTGCTGCGAGCCGTGAGCCGGCGTTTCAATTTCACGCTCGCACGGCGGGCCGCAATCCTTCGCGAGCACCGCGAACTCATCGCACTCGTGAAGGCGGGAGAGGCAGACAAGGCCGCCGACCTCATTTCCCGCCATGTCGAGGGTTCCGGCCGGCATGTTCTCGAACAGATGCGTGCGCGCAACGCCGCTCGGGCCGGATAGAATTTCCAGTCTGGAACATCGTTAGCCTGACAATCAGATAAGGGTAGTTGATAAATGAAAATCACGAGCGTTCGGCCGTGGCTGATCAAGTCCGATGCCTCATATTGGGGAGAGTACCTGTTCGTCGAAGTGACGACCGATGAGGGGGTGAGCGGCTGGGGAGAGATCACAACCACCACCAGGCTCGCCAACCGCGCTCTCTGTACGATCCTTCGGCAGATCGGCATCGCCGTGACGGGCGAGGATCCGGCGCGGATCGAGCACCTCTGGCACAAGATTTTCCGCAGCTTCACCTACATGGGCAGCCGTGGCGCCGCCGTCGAATGCGTCAGTGCCATCGACATCGCCCTCTGGGATATCCGCGGCAAAGTCCTTGGCAAGCCGATTTACGAACTGCTGGGCGGACCGGTACGTGACGAAATCGCGCTCTACACCCATCCCAACCAGGCCAAATTTACCAGCAAGGAGGCCGTGGTCCGCGAAATTCGAGACATCGTCGAATCCGGGCACACCGGGCTCAAGTTCGACCCTTTCCCCCACCAGGGTCGCACCGCCGATGGCCTGTCCCGCGAACAGCGGGATGGCTACCTCGACGGCAGCATGACCCGCAAGGATGAGCGCGAAGCGGCCGAACTCACGGCGCTGATCCGCGAAACGGCGGGCCCCGACGTCGACATCCTGATCGACGCGCATGGCCGCTTCGACGTTCCCACCGCCATTCGCCTGTGCCGGAGCCTAGAGGAAGCCGGCCAGATCGACTGGTTTGAGGAGCCTTGCCCGCCAGAGAGCCTCAACGCCCTCAAGCAGGTGCGTGAGAAGGTCAGTGCCGCTATCTCGTGGGGCGAGCGCGGCCATACGAAGTGGGATTTCGTGCCGGTGCTCGAGAACAAGCTCGCCGACTACATCATGCCGGACGTCACCTGGACCGGCGGCATTACCGAACTGAAGAAGATTTCCGCCCTGTGCGAAGCCTACTACATCCCGGTCTCGCCGCATGACGCCGCCGGGCCGATCAACGTGGTTGCGGGAGCGCAGGTGATGATGACGGTGCCTAACTTCTACAAGCTCGAAACGTCGGAGTGGAACCTGGGCAAATACGATCACCTCATCGACAGACCGCTCGACGTTTCGAACGGCAACCTCAAGCTGACGTCGAAGCCTGGTCTCGGCGTTGAGATGAACCGCGACTACCTGCAGGCCAACGAAATAGAGCTGGGCTAGCAACGCGCTCCATGCCGCCCAGGCTGCTTTCGACAAACCCCGCCGACCAGAATGAGGATAGTCATGCCAAAGACAGGTGGAGCCGACGGGGCGCTCGATCGGGTGAACACGAATTCCAAGCCGAGTGACCTGCGCATCACCGACCTGCGCGTCGCCGAAATCGTCGGCGCGCCGTTCACCTCGGCGCTTATCAAGATCTACACCAACCAGGGCATTGTCGGCCTGGGCGAGGTGCGCGACGGCGCCAGCGCGACCTACGCGCTGATGCTGAAAAGTAGGTTGCTTGGCGAGAACCCTTGCGACATCGATCGACTGTTCCGCCGCATCAAGCAGTTTGGCGGTCATGGGCGGCAGGGTGGTGGTGTCTCGGCGATCGAGATCGCCCTCTGGGACCTCGCCGGCAAGGCCTATGGCGTGCCGATCTACCAGATGCTCGGAGGACGGTTCCGCGACAAGGTGCGTGTCTATTGCGACACCGACGCGGAGAGGCCCAGTGGCACCGAGACCGGAAAGCGGCTCAAGGCGCGGATGGACCTCGGTTTCACCTTCCTCAAGATGGACCTCGGGCTGGCACAGATCTCTCACATCCCAGGCGCGGTGGTGGCGCCGGCCGGTGTGCTCGAAGGTTTCCGCACGCATGCCGGTCGCGGGCGAGCAGGCACGCCCGACGAGCGCCGGGCGCGCAATGCCGCCTACGACGCGCAGAACGTGCCGCATCCCTTTACCGGCCTCCACTTCACCGAAAAGGGCATCGACCTGCTCGATCAGTATATCCACGAGGTCCGCGAGGTGATCGGCTATGAGATCCCGCTCGCCATCGACCATGTCGGCCACGTCTCGCTGCAGGACGGCATCCGTCTCGCCCGGCGGATCGAGAAATATGCACCCGCCTGGCTCGAGGACGTGATCCCCTGGCAGTACACCGAGCAGTATCGGCGTTTGCAGGAGGCAACGTCGGTGCCGATCTGCACGGGTGAGGACATCTACCTCAAGGAAGGCTTCGAGCCGCTGCTCAACTCAGGCATTTCGGTCATCCATCCGGACTTGCTTACCACCGGCGGCATCCTCGAGACCAAGAAGATCGGCGACGCGGCGCAGGACCACGGCGTTGCCATGGCCATTCACATGGCGGAAAGCCCGATTGCGGCAATGGCCGCCGCGCATGTCGCGGTGGCCACGGAAAACTTCATGGCGCTCGAATATCACAGCGTGGAAGTGGACTGGTGGGACGACATCGTCACGGGCTTGCCCAAGCCGCTGGTCAAGGACGGGTTCATCACAGTGCCGGACAAGCCGGGCCTGGGCATCGACGACGTGGTTGATGAAGTCATCAGCCAACACCTGCAGGACGGGGTCAAAGGTATCTGGCAGCCGACCGATCACTGGGACGACGAATATTCCTGGGACCGGACCTGGAGCTGACCGCCTTGGCTTTTGAGGCAGTGTAGGAAAGGGAAAGCATGAAGATCACCGACCTCCGGTGCGCTGTCATCGGCAAACATCCCATCGTCCGCATCGTCACCGACGAAGGTCTTTATGGCCTTGGCGAGGTTGAGTACACCAAACCTTATCTCAAGCCCTGGGTGCTGCATTTCCGCGACGCACTGATCGGCGAGGACCCGACGGACGTCGAGCGCTGCATGCTGAAGATCCGCCAGCGCGGCTCGTTCAAGCCCTATGGCGCCGCCGTCTCCGCCATCGAACATGCCCTGTGGGATATCGCCGGCAAGGCGGTAGGCGTTCCGGTTTACAAATTGCTCGGCGGCAAGGTCCGCGACAAGGTGCGGGTTTATAACGGCTCCATCCGCAAAAAAAGGACCGGCGACAGGCCCGAGGACTATGCGGCGGATGTCAAATGGATGATGGAGCAACCGCAAAACTTCTTCATGGTGAAGCAGGGGATCAGCTTCCACTCCAACATGAAGACGAGCGTACCCGACTTCCATTACGGTGTCCGGCAGCCGCCGACCTATCACGGCGCGATGGACCAGGGGCAGATCAGCGAGCGCGGCATGGCGCATATGATCGACTGCGTCATCGCCATGAAGGAAGTGCTCGGCGACAAGGTTTCGCTCGCGCTGGATTGCGGTCCCGGCTGGTTCTTGCCCGACGCCATCCGTTTCGCGCAGGCGGTGGAAAAATACAATCTCATGTGGCTCGAGGACATGCTGACGGGCGACTATGTGCCATGGGTCAATCCGCAGGCTTATCGCGAACTCACGACATCCACATCCACCCCCATCCACACGGGTGAGCAGATCTACCTGCGTCACAACTTCAAGGAACTGATCGAGACGCAGGCGGTGCGCATCATCGGTCCGGATCCCGCCGATATCGGCGGCATCGCCGAGCTCAAATGGGTGGCCGAGCATGCCTATATGCACTCGATCCTGATGGCGCCGCACGGCACGGCGAACGGTCTCCTCGGTCTCGGCGCGCTGATCAATGTTTGCGCCACCTTGCCCGCCAACTACATCGCCTTCGAATACCCGAGCGCGTCGGACCCTTGGTGGAACGACATCGTCATCGGCCTGCCTAAGCAGATTGTGAAGGATTCGATGATTGATCTGCTCGAAGCCCCCGGGCTTGGTCTCGACATCGACGCCAAGGCCGCCAAGAAGTATCTGCTCGAAGAGGACGCCGGGTTCTTCGACTGATCCACCTCTTTCGCCACCTCGACGTCGTGAGACGGGTGGCGCAGATCTGCCCGATTGAGCGAGACCGCGCCTTACGTGGCCGCCACGCCTTCCGAAGCCGCTGACATACTCGTCATAGTCCCATGATCAGGACATCAACCATCGCTGCGGCACGAGGCTTGCCATTTGTCTCGTCAGCACCGTTAATCAATGTGCCATCGAGCCGGGGAAAATCGTCCTGACGCCCTGTCCTTTTTGGGCCCAATAGTCAGCTGTGGACCCAGAGGAATCCACGCCGGTTTTTGTAACGTCCGCCGACCTCCTGTCGCCAGGATTTACTCGACGCGCAGCACTTGCCCTGTCGCATCGGTGACGAAGGTGCCCTTGGTTTGGTCAAGGATCACCAGGGCATTGCCAAACGGATCACGAACGACGGCGCAACGGCCGATCGAGATGTCGAATGGCTTCTTGATAATCGCACCGCCCGCGTCGACGAAGCGCTCCAGCGCGGCGTCGACACTGTCCACAAGCAGATCCACCTCGGGACCCAGATCGGTATGCAAGACAAGCTCCGCGTCCGTTCCTGGCATTCCCAGCCCAACTGCCTCTGGCGATCGCCAGAGAAGTGGATGCCCAAGGGCTTCGGAGTAGAATCCCAGAGCGGCATCCAGGTCCGCCACCTTGAGCATCACGCAATCGATCTTCTGAAACAGGGGTCCGCTCATGGCAGTTCCGGCGCGTAGGACGGGGTGGGCGCCGACAGCCAGCTTATGATGGGGGTAGCCAGACTTCGCGCCCCCTCTTCCTTCGTGGCGGCGCCGCGAACCATCTCAGCCGACAGCGCCTCAGCCGCGCCGATGATGCCGACGCAGCGACGGCGGACATCCTCCTGAGGAAGCGGTGACAGCGGCTCCAGCACCTCGACGTAGAACGCGACGTGCCCCTCGATCATCTCTCGTTGATAGGCATCCATTTGCGCATCGCTCTTAAGTGCGGCACCGATCGCATGCGATGCGGGACCGACAGAAGTGTAGCAATCCATGGAGGCCTCCGAGACGACGCGCCGCGGTGGTGCATCAATAAATGCGCGGCCGTGTGTGGTACATCAATATTATCCATTGGCAGCGACTGTCGTCTGTCTGAGATATTAATCATATAATCTGAAACATCACAACAGCGTTAACGTCATCTAGCCGACAGGTCAGGCTGTTTCGGAACAGGCGTTGCGGTTACAGCGCGGTTCGCGCGTCGACGGGCGGCCTGTCGAGTCGATCGTGCGGCAGCACTTCTGGCCGCGCCCATTGCCTGCGGGCCCCTTCGGAGAGGACAAGGCCATGGCCCGGGCGCTCTGGAGCCTGAATCCACCCATCGACGATCGCCATAGGCTCATCGACAAGGTGGTTCAGGTTTTGGAAGGAATATTCGAGCCACTCGACTTCGGGCAGGGCGCAGGCCATGTGCACCCCGATTTCAAGAAACGTATTGCCGAGGGTCACCGGGATGCCGAGTTCAGCCGCCAGCCAGCCGATGCGCATCACGTCGGTCACCTGTCCATGAACATTCATCATGTCGGTCGCCCCGGCCTGCATCAACAAGCGCTTGCCGGCGGCATCGAGATATTCGCCTGAATTGATCATGGTTTGGGGGGTTGCCGCCTTGAGCATCCGCAGGCCTTCGAAGTCATGGCGCAGAATCGGATCCTCAACCCATAGGAGTTCATAGCCAAGATTATGAATTTTATGCAGTTTTACCGATGCTTCCTTTGCGCCCCAGGCCTCGTTCGCATCGATCATGATCGATGCGCCCGGCCGCACCGTCTTTCTCAACAGCTCCAGCCTGGACAAGTCCCGGTCGAAATCGGAGTGCCCCACCTTGATCTTGAAGGCGCGGTACCCGAGGGCGTCGGCATGGGCAAAAAACGCTTGGAACTCGTCGTCGCCAAGGTGGAAATCGAGACCTGAGGCGTAGGCTCTGACGCGCTTGCGGCGGCTTCCCAGCAGGCTGTGCAACGGCAGGCCGGCCTGCTTGGCGCTGAGATCCCACAACGCAACCTGAAGGGCCTCTTCGAAAGGCAAGCCGAAGAGGCGCCGGTTGCCACCGCGCGGCCGCTGGACCCGGTGCACGAGCGCCAAAGGCGATTGTCCGACAAGACCGGGCCAGACCTCTTCCTCAAAAACGCGGACGATCTCCGCCTGGGCGGGTAAAGGGTGAAACAAGCTCTGCACAAAGCCCAGTCCGATTTGGCCATCCTCGCCAACGAGCTCGAGCGCGGCTACATGGACCGCATCGATGCGCACCTGACTGTCGCCTATGATACGGTCACGAGCGAATTGATAACGAGTGATGCGGTATTCTGCGATGCGCATATTAAAGTCTCTGATCTGATATGCCAGAATGTTGTTTAGATATTTCAGATTCAGAGAGGTGAAGCAAGTGGCTGAGCGCGAAAGGAAGCCCGACGGGAACGACGGAGTGGCAGCGGGCCAACGCCTTGGCGATCGTGCCTACACGCGAATTCTCGAAACGCTGTTTGAGCGAAAGATCCCCGCAGGGGCCTTTCTGTCGCAAGGCGATCTTGTCAAAATGCTCCAGATCCCGGTTGCGCCGCTGCGCGATGCACTCAAGCTGCTCGAGGCGGAGGGAATCGTCATCATCCACTCGCGGTCGGGCATCCAGTTCGTGAAGCCCGGGTTCGAATTGACCAGATCGACCTATCAGTTTCGCAGCATTCTGGAACGGGCGGCGACAGGTGTTTACGCGCAAACCGCCGAAGAAGCGGAGTTAGCGGAACTGGAACGACAACACCTCTCGACCATCGAAGAGATCGAGCGCACCGGGCTCACCGACCATGTCAGAGCCGACCTCGAGGAACTCGAGACCTTGCTGCATCACTCCATCATTGCCAGCCTGAACAATCCATTGATCGAGAGTTCCTACAAGCGGCTGCACAACTACGTTCGGCTGATCCGGCTGGACAGAAAAGTCACCGTGCCACTCGTGTTGCAATCCCTGCGCGAGCACATGCAGGTCATCCTGGCATGCAAGGCACGCGACCCGGAGGCAGCAGCGGCCGCGATGCAGGCGCATCTGGCATCGGCCCTGCAGCGGGGCCTGGGGCTTTACTACGGCTACTAGGCTCAGGACCCTGACGCGTCAGGCCACGGAGCGCGACCGCTTGATGCCGCGAGGCGTTTCGCCGATCTCGCGCCGCATCCAATGGGAAAGGTGGGATTGGTGAGCAAAGCCCGTTAGATGCGCCACCTCGCTGATGCTGAAGGCGCTCGCCAACAGCAACAAACGCGCTCTCTCAACCCGGCGACGAAGCACATAGCGATGAACTGTCAGTCCCGTCGCAGCTTTGAACCAGGTTCTCAGGTGTGAATTGCTGACCCCAGCGACCCTGCTCAATGTTTCCAAGGACAGCGGTGTTTGGATTTGAGCTTCGATGAAGTCGACTACACGCTTTAGTTGGATTTCGGACAAACGGCCCGGTCGCTCGGTCTCCTTTTCGTCAAGACCCAGCAAGCGAACCGCCAGCGCAACGCCGATGCTGTCCGCGAACAGCGATCCGCTCGGAGTGCCTGAGCGGAAATCGTTCTCGAGCGCCCGAGCGAGATGCTCGATCCGTTCGTCACGGAGAAGGTGACGCGTCTCAAGCCGTCGAAGGCTTCCCGAACCCAGTTCCGCTGCGACGTTCTCCATCAAAGCTGGCGAGAGGCTGAGTTCAATGGTGTTGAACCGCGTCTCGGCTTCAAATCCTCCTTCTTCTCCCGCGGGCACGAGATCGATATCGCCGGCGCGCCGTACGAAATACTTCCCAACCTGGCTGCAATAGGAACGCGTCGCCGCGCTTGCGTGGACGAAGACGCGGTGCCGATGGGCTTGAGGCGATTGGAAGCTGCCGGCCTCAACCTGCAATGCCGCGATGGTAACGGCGTTGGCCGCAGACGAAGCAGATTGTGGATGCATGGCGGGCTCAACGATTGGCGAAACATGCTGAACATTTGGCGAATGCCGTGCGATTTTCAATGCGTTGCCTCGCTAACGTTGACGCTATCGCAACGTTCGAAGGAATTTGACATGAGTACCTATGTTGTTGTGGGCGCCGGTCCGGTGGGGCTCGAAACCGCCCGCCTGCTTGGAGAAGACGGACATGACGTTGTTCTCACAAGCCGCGGTGTCGGCTCCATTGATCTGAAGCAGGTGCGCGCGGTCCAGGCGGATGCCACGGACGCCGGTGCGCTTGCGCGGATTAGCCGGGGCGCGGACGCCATTTTCATGTGCGCCATGGCCCCCTATGACCGTTGGCCAACCGATTTTTTCCCGATCATGGAAGGGGTCACGCGCGCAGCCGAGATGGTCAGCACAAAACTGATCGTTCTGGGAAATCTCTATGGATATGGCGCAAATGCCAAGGGCCAGCTTCGCCCCGATCTGCCGCTCGATCCCACCTCGCGCAAGGGCACCGTGCGAACCATCATGTGGCAGCGAGCCCTTGGCGCCGGTGTTCCCGCCATTGAGGTTCGTTCCAGCGATTACCTTGGATACGGCGCAGTCACCTACTTCTCGATCTTGGCATTGCCCTCTCTCTTGGAGGCGAAACCCGTTACCTTCCTGGGCAATCTTGATGCGGATCATGCCTGGACCTTCACGAAGGACGTGGCCAGAACACTTGTAGCTGCCTCATCCTATGCTGGAGAATGGGGCCGTGCATTTCACGTTCCGTCCCAGCATGCTTCGCCCAGGGAAATCATGCGGAGGACCTCGGCGATGCTGGGAAAAAAACTTCCCGAGGTCAGCACCTACTCGCATGCCCAGATGGACGCGTTGGGGATGCACGAACTCGTGGAAATGAGCTACCTCTTCGAAAGTCCGCTAATTGTCGATTCCTCCGATTCCGAGGCAATCCTCGGAGTGTCGGCTCAGACTATCGAAGTCATGATCGCCGACACGCTTCGCGAACATATCTAGTTGCATGGCGGCCCGGTTTCAGGCTGCCACGAGGCGGGCCAGCAGCGACGCGGCATCGGTGCCAGCCACGCCAAGGTCGCGGACGCTGCTCATGTGGTTGGCCGCTGCAAGGGTCGTGCGTGAGACATCCAGTCCTTGTCGCTCGAGGTGGTCCGTATAGATTGCGGCCTGGCTGTGGAAGGGGGGCGTTTCATCGGCTCCGACCGAGATTTCGACAGCCACCGATGGATCGCAGGTTTTGCTGATGGGCGAGAACAGGTGGACCTCTTCGTCTGTGATCGCAATTTCGCCGGCAAGGAATGAGGTCTGCAATGGTTTGAGGTCATAGAGGCCCCCAAGCAGCAGGGCGGCCTTGATGCCGGATGGCCGGCTATCGTCCTCAAAAAGCATCGTTGCCAGATGCGCTCCGGCCGAATGACCGCTAATGGTCAGCAGGCCGGGATCGCCCCCATAGTCCGCGATGTGTTCGGCTACCCACTGTCTGGCGCGGCGTATTTGGCCAACGATCACCGCCATCCTAACGGCGGGCATGAGGGCGTAATCGACGATGACCGCGATCGCACCTGCATTGGCGACGGTCTCGGCGACATAGGAATAGTCGCGTTTGGAGAACATCCTCCAGTAGCCACCGTGGATGAACATGTGCACCGGCAGGCGCTCGCGTTTGCCTTTCGGGAAGAACAGATCAACGGTTTCAGTTGCATCAGGTCCATAGGCTACGTCTGCGACCATGGGTATGTTCGCCCTGCTTTGTGTGCTGCGGCGAACAATCTCGGCGACGATGTCGTCGAACTCGGCCACGTGATCACGAATGCGGAACGGATCTTTTTGCATCGTATCTGCTCAGATGGTCACGGCGATGTACTTCGCCTCCATAAACTCGGCAACGCCGTGCTTCTGCCCACCTTCGCGGCCCAGTCCGCTCTGTTTGACCCCGCCAAAGGGCGCCGCAGGATCCGACATCAGGCCGCGGTTCAGGGCGATCATGCCCGACTCGATCTTCGATGCCACACGCATCCCCCTGGCCAGGTCGCGCGTGTAGATGTAGGCGGCGAGACCGTATTCGGTGTCGTTGGCCTTTGCGATCACTTCCGCCTCGCTGTCGAAGCTCAGAAGCGGCGCCACCGGACCGAATATCTCCTCCTGGGTCATGACGGCGTCAGGGGGCACGTCGCGAAGCACTGTCGGCGGGTAAAAGTAGCCTCTGCCTTCGAGAATCGTCCCTCCGCACAGAACCTTGGCGCCACGGGCAACTGCGTCCTGGACGAGCCGATCGATCTTGTCCACGGCCTTCCTGGTGATCATTGGGCCGCATTCGGTTTCCGAGTCTGTGCCAGGGCCTACTTGGAGGGCAGCCATGCGTTTGCGCAATCCATCGGCGAAGGCATCATGGATGCCGGCCTGGACGTAAAACCGGTTGGCGGCAGTGCAGGCTTCGCCGGCATTGCGCATCTTGGCAACCATCGCACCGTCGAGCGCTGCCTCCAGGTCGGCATCGTCGAACACAACGAACGGTGCGTTGCCGCCAAGTTCCATCGAACAGGAGATGACGTGTTTTGCGGCTTCGGCCAACAACACGCGGCCGATGCCGGTCGAGCCGGTGAATGACAGTTTTCGCACTCTTGGGTCGGCAAGCATGGCGGCCGTCACCGGCCCGGGGCTCGAGGTCGTCAGGACGTTGACGACGCCAGGCGGCACGCCGGCTTCCTCATAGAGGGCTGCAAGCGCGTAGGCCGTCAGCGGCGTCTCGCTGGCGGGCTTCAGGATCACCGTGCAGCCTGCCGCGAGCGCCGGCGCGATCTTGCGCGTCGCCATGGCCGCGGGGAAATTCCATGGCGTGATGAGCACGCAAATGCCGATGGGCTGATAGTCGACGACGATCCGGTTCGCGCCCGAGGGGGCGAGACCGAACTCGCCGCTGATGCGAACCGCCTCCTCGGCGTTCCAGCGAAAAAATTCCGCCGCGTAGGCGACTTCGCCGCGCGCATCGCGCAGCGCCTTGCCGTTTTCCAGCGAGGTCAGCGCCGCCAACGTCTCCGCCCGTTCGCTCATCAGTTCGAAGCAACGCCGCAGGATTTCCGAACGCCTGCGCGGCGGGGTTTCGCGCCAGCCGGCCGCTGCCTTTGCAGCCGCGTCGACGGCGAGGGCAGCATCGGCGAGCGTGGCGTCGGGAACCGCCGCGATCACCGCCTCGGTCGATGGGTCGATCACTTCGATCACACGGCCATCCGACGAGGGCTGCCAGCGGCCACCAATGTAGAGGCCGTGCGAAAACGTGGCGTAGTCGGACATGCCTTCATCCTCGTCGAATATGTCTGCGGAAATGTTCATTGGACCTGCTCCTGTCGCATCGTGGCTGCAGACATATCGCCGTCGTAAGCGGCTCTGATCAGCCGTCGCATGGCGGTGAGGTCGAAGGGGCGGGGATTGTTCTTGATCAGCCGGTCGATGCCGAGCGCCTGCTCGGCCGTCCAGTCGATCCTGTCCTCGGGAAGACCAAGTTCGGCCAATGTCGGCGTGATGCCGATGGCACCGAACAGCCGGCTCACCTCTCTGATGGTGGCATGCGCCAGCGCATCAGGTCCGCTGCTGTTCCGATCGGACAGGCCGAGTGCGGCGCCGACTTCAGCAATCTCCGGAGCAGCTGCCGCAAGATTGTATGTCATCACATAAGGCATCATGGTCGCGACGCCGAGCCCATGCGGCGTGTGGGTGAGCGCGCCGACGGGATACTGCACCGCATGAGCGGCAGCCGTTCCAGCCGTGCCGAAGGCGCAGCCTGCTGCCAGCGCTCCCATCATGACGTCGGCGCGCGCATCTTCGTCCGATCCGTCGCGATATGCCATTTCCAGACTGCGGCCCAGCAATCTGATGGCCAGAAGCGCGAAATGGTCGGTCAGGGCGCTCTTGCCGACGAAGACATGCTGTTGCGGCAAATTCGGATCGGTGCCGCGTTTGGCCGCTGTGAAAGCTTCGATTGCATGCGTCAGCGCGTCGGCACCGGCGATCGCCGTCAGGGAAGGTGGACATGTGGCCGTGAGATCCGGATCGCAAAGCGCCACGGTGGCGATGAGATGAGGACTCGAGATGCCGACTTTCAGCGTTCGCTCCGGATCGGATATCACGGCGACGGGGGTCACCTCCGAGCCGGTGCCAGCCGTTGTCGGCACAGCGATCAAGGGAAGGGTGGGGCCTGGTACCTTGAACTCGCCATAGTAGTCCTGAAGTCTGCCGCCGTGGCTGAGCAAAAGCGCGGCGCATTTTGCCATGTCGAGGCAGCTGCCGCCGCCGATCCCGATGACCATGTCCGGCTTGTAATCCATCGCCTCCGCAATGCAGGCGGCGACGCTATCGCGGGGCACATCGGGCAGCGTTCGGTCGTAGACCAGCGTCTCCACCGCGGCGGCGCGCAAGCCAGCAAGAATCTCCGCGAACTGCGTTGTCGTCGCGAAACGCTCATCGGTGCAGACGAACGCACGTCGTCCATACCTGGCGGCAACGGCAGGCAGCACATGGCGCTGGCCTTTGCCGAACAGGATCTCGCGCGGCAGGCGCACGGCTGCGAACAACGTCATGGACAGCATCCTTCGAAGAGAGGTTGAGAGCTAAGTGAATCGAGTTCGGCCCAGAGACCGGCCCCGATCTCGAAGCCGTCATTCAAAGCGCGAGCGCGCCTGCCGGACGCCCCGTCGCCGGGGACGATGCCTCGACGCGCGGGATATGCTCTCGCGGCGCATTGGGTTGGTTTCACGGATATCCCCGATAAAATCGTATAGGATATAGTATTGAATTGGCCGGAGCATCATGTTAGTGGGTGCTCCTGTCAAGAGGTAAAACCAATGCAGAAGCCCGACCTGACGGTTGACAATGAAGCCCGCTCGAGCGGCCGCATTCAGCGTGCCAACAGCCTGGCTGGCGACGTGTACGAGGCGATCTTCGGGCAATTGATGTCGCTGCGGATTGCTCCGGGATCGCGCATCACCGTCGATAATCTCGTCAAGGAATTCAACGTCTCGCATACGCCCATTCGCGAAGCGCTTGGCCGGCTGGAAGGCGAGGGGCTGGTGGTCAAGACCCACCTGATCGGCTTTCGGGCCGCACCGCAGATCACCCGCCGCCGCTTTGATGAGCTCTATGAGCTGCGTCTTCTGCTTGAGCCCGCCGCGGCGGCTAAAGCCACCGCAACGCTCGATGACGAGCGTCTGGCCGTGCTGCAGGAGGCGGCTGGTGTCATGGCCCGGCGTGTGGGGAAGGACGAACGCCTGCGCTATTCGAACTTCGCCCGCCAGGATGCGATCTTCCACGACAAGATCGTGGAGTTCGCTCAGAACGAGCTCATTCGCGAGACCCTGAATCACCAGCATACCCACTTCCACATCTTCCGCCTGATGTACCACTCGCGAGTGACGGAAGAGGCGCTCGACGAGCACGAGGCAATTCTCGCCGCCTTCGCCGCGGGTGACCCGGACGCCTCCGAAAAGGCGATGCGTGTGCACATCGAGAATTCGCGGGACCGTCTCCTGCCGGCGTTCGAGTAGCTGTTGCGATGTCCCTTGCCAAGCGATTTGAGACAGATACCGGCACCTTGCCGGCGCGGCCTGAACGGCAAGCTGAGACCCTGCTGCGCGCCGAAGGCCTTTCAAGGAAATACGGCCCGGTCACAGTACTGTCTGATGTGACGCTGGATATCGCTGTGCGCACCAACACAGCGAAGTTCATGATCGACAAGCTGGGCGACAAGGGTGACCTTGTCGTGCTTCGCGGAATTCCGACCGTCATCGACGACGATGAAGCCTTCAAGCTTATGCAGGACTACCTGGCCAAGTATCCGCATATCGACGCGGTCTGGGCCAATGATGACGACATGCTGCTCGGCGTGCTGGAGGCCGTGAAGCAGTCAGGCCGGACGGACATCAAGCTGGCGCTCGGCGGCAACGGCATGAAGGATATCGTCGAGAAGGTGATCGACGGCGATGCAATGACGCCGGTCGAGACGCCATACCCGCCGTCGATGATCAAGACGGCAATCTACATGACCGTCGCCAATCTGATTGGCCAGGCGCCGGTCCGCGGCACGGTCAAGCTCGACGCACCGCTGATCACCCAGGCCAACGCCAAGGAATACTACTTCCCCGACTCCCCGTTCTGATCCCGACTTCGATCCCTTAGGGGCATGACGCGGGGTGCGCCTTGCCCATCACACAACCGAGAGGAAGAGCCATGCCAGGCAAAAAAATCCTGATGCTGACAGGTGAGTTCACCGAGGAATATGAAATCTTCGTCTACCAGCAGGCTATGGAGGCCGTCGGCCACACTGTCCATGTCGTCTGCCCCGACAAAAACGCCGGCGACTTGATCAAGACCTCGCTGCACGACTTCGAAGGCGACCAGACCTACACAGAAAAACCCGGTCACAACGCACTGATCAACAAGACTTTCTCCGAGGCCGAGAAGCAGCTTGATCAGTATCATGCTGTGTACTGCGCCGGCGGGCGCGGACCGGAATATATCCGCACCGACAAGCGCGTGCAGGCGATGGTGCGCCACTTCCACGAGGCGAACAAACCGATATTTACGATCTGCCACGGTGTCCAGATCCTGGTCGCCGTGGACGGCGTCGTCCGTGGCAAGAAGGTTGGCGCGCTAGGGGCTTGCGAGCCGGAGGTGACGCTTGCTGGCGGCACTTACATCGATCTGTCTCCGACCGATGCCTATGTGGATGGGACGATGGTTTCGGCCAAAGGTTGGACGGCGCTGGCGGCCTTCATTCGCGAATGCCTGAAGGTGCTGGGAACGGAAATACGCCACACGTGAGCCTGGCCCGACGCATTCCTCAGGGGATGCGTCGGTTCCCTCGATGGGCCACGTCGTGCGCCGTCACGAACCCACTGGTCGCGTTCGCCAATCATGTTCCTGCCTGAACCCCAGGACTTCGCGCAGCTTTCGATTTGAGATTGGCCCCTCGAACACGTCCATGGAGCGCGTAATTGGCGTGCCGGGCGCATGCTTCTTGAGAAATTCTGCCGTTGGTGTGTCCGCGACGATGTTGTCGTTGACGGCGTTGAATACCTGGAATCCCAAACCGTCCTTCTCGATGCACAAATGCACGATCTGGCCCAGATCGCGCGCGTCCATATAGGTCCAGCCGTCGCGCCGCCGCTTTGAGGGGTCCGCCAGGAACTCCGGAAACCGGGCGTAGTCCTGTGGTTCGACAACGCCGCCGATCCTCAGAGCGTAGATATCGCTTCCCGTTCGGGAAGCGAAGGAGCGTGCGATCTTCTCGCCCAGGACTTTTGAAAGGCCATAGCTGTCGGTCGGATCGGTGTCGTAGTCCTCTTCCACCGGAAACGATGTGAAGTCGCGGTTGCCTTCGGCAAAGCACACGCCATAGACCGTTTCGCTGGAAGCTGTGACGATCTTGCGGATGCCGAGTTTGGTGGCGGCCTCGATCACATTGTAGGTCGACTGCACGTTGGCGGCGAACATGGCGTTGTCCGGTCGCAGGAATATCCGCGGGATCGCCGCGAAATGGACCACGGCATCGACCGGGCCGCGGCCCTTTCCACCGAAATATTCCTTGAACCCGAAATGCAGCGTCAGCGCATTGTAGGTCTCGCCGGCATCCGCAAGGTTGGTGAGGACAGTGTCCACGCCAGGCACATAGAGAGGCGTCAGGTCGAGGTTCAGAATCTGATGCCCACGTTCGAGCAGGTAGGGTATGACGTGGCGGCCGATCTTGCCGCTGCCACCAGTGAAAACGATCCGCTTGCCCATGGTTTCCTCCCAACGGACCTCATTTCGTCGAGCGGCAGAAACGTGGCCAAAACGCACTTCCGCCTTAGCCGCATGTTGTCCGGTCAGCGCCTATTCAAAGATGCCGTAGCCAGGCACGGCGTATTTGTGCACGCCGTCCATGTTGAGCTCGACACCGATGCCGGGCGTGTCGGGTATGACGATGTGGCCATCCTCGACGATCGACTTGGCGCCACCGGGCAGGCGCACATAGCTATCCCACGCTTCCCGCTCTTCGAGGGCATGCCACTCCAGCACAAGGAAGTTCGCAACGCTCGCGCACACATGGCATGTCGCCATCGTGCCCAGCGGTGTCGACACAAGATGCGGTGCGAATGGCACATAGTACATTTCAGCGAGGTTCGCGATCTTGCGGCTTTCGGCAAGGCCGCCGCATTTCGGCACGTCGGGCATGATGACGTCGGCGCCGTAATTCTGGAACAGCTCCCGGAAACCCCAGCGCAGGTAGAGATTTTCGCCGACGCAGATTGGCGTCTTGGTTCGCATGCGAATCTGTTTCAGGGCCTCGACGTTCTCAGCCGGAATAGGCTCTTCCAGCCACAGAAGGTTGAACCGCTCCATCTCCGACGCTATGCGGCTGGCGCTGAGTACGTCATAGCGCGCGTGCAGGTCGATGCAGAGATCGACGTCAGGACCGATCGCGTCGCGCACCGCCGCGACGCGCTCGACCATGGAGCGGAGCTCCGCGCCGTTGATGGTGTGGTTCACCGCATCGAACTTTGCCGGATGGCGCATGTTGTCGATGTCGAATTTCACCGCCGTGAAGCCCTCGGCCACCATGCGGCGGGCGCGCGTCGCGCATCCCTGCGACGATCCCGCTTCGTCATCGCCGTCGCCGCAATCGGCATAAAGCCTTATCCGGTCGCGGAACTTGCCGCCGAACATGCGATAGAGCGGCTGCCCCGCCGCCTTCGCCGCCACGTCCCACAGCGCCATTTCAAGCCCGGTTAGCGCGATGAGAAAGACGCCGGCCTGCGCACCGGAAAAGACATGGTCGCGACGGATCTTGTCCCAGCAATATTCGACGTTGCGGGGATCCTGGCCAATGAGTTCCGACTTCAATTCCGAAATAAGTCCGACGATCGCGGCCGCGCCCGCGTCGGGATTTGCCTCGCCATAGCCGGAGATACCGGCGTCGGTATCGATACGGATCAGGGTCGCCTTGCCGTGATAGGCGACGACCGCCGTCTTGATGTCCACGATCTTCATCGAAGCTCCTCCCGAGGTGGCTCACCCATACCTGTGCACTCACCTTGCGGGTAGGCCTCAACTTGTCCGATGAGCATATAAGAAGAGAAGATGAAACGTAAACCCCCTTTTCCGACCGTTTTGCCGAATGTGTTTTTGGCAGTTGCGCCGGCGCAGGACGGTTTACCGGCCCGGATGGTGGAAATTTCTATCTCCGATCAAAAATAAGGAGCACGTCACGATTGACTTGTCAGACGAGCATATAAGTCTATAAATATAGTGACAAACTGGGCGACGTGCCAAGACGGGCATGCCGCCGATCAGGAGGAACAAATGCAACAGCGACAGTTAGGATCGTCGTCGGTCAAGGTATCCAAGATTGGCCTGGGTACCTGGGGTATGTCGGGCGCGTTCTGGGGCGCGGCCAATGACAAGGAATCGATACGGGTGATTCAACGCGCCATGGAACTCGGCATTACCTTGATCGACACGGCCGAAGCCTATGGGCATGGCCATGCCGAGCAGGTTGTCGGCAAGGCGCTCGCCGGCAACCGGGAAAAAGCGGTGATCGCGACCAAGGTTGCCCCGAACCATCTCGAACCCGCGGCGCTCGAGGCGGCGCTCGACGGCTCGCTGAGACGGATGCAGACGGACTATGTGGACATCTATTTCGTCCACTGGCCGAACGCGGACTTCCCGATTGGCCCGACCATAGAAATGATGGAACAGCTGCGGTCATCCGGGCGGATCAAGGCGGTCGGCGTTTCCAATTTCAGCACTGCTGATATGAACAGCGCACGCCAGTATGGCGTCATCGACGTGCTCCAGCCTCCCTACAACATGCTGTGGCGCGAGGTTGAGGCGGAAACGCTGCCCTATTGCCGCAAGCACAATATCGGCGTCATGCCCTACAGTGGTCTTGCCCAGGGGCTGCTTACCGGCCTGCTCTCGCCGGATACCAAGTTCGTCGAGGGAGACGAGCGGCGCACCACCGTGCTGTTCCAGCCGGGCACCTACGAGCGAGCCGTCGCCGCTGTCGAAGCCCTCAAGCCGATTGCGGCCAGTTACGGCAAGACGGTGCCACAGCTTGCGATCCAGTGGCTTACCAGCAGGCCAGGCGTGAGTTCGCCGCTGGTCGGCGCGCGTACTGTCAGGGAATTGGAGGAAAACATCGAGAGCGTAGGCTGGACGATTTCCGACGCGGACGTCGCCGCCATTGACAAGCATACCGCGCCTATCTGGGCGGAAATCAAGGACAAGGGCGATATGTTTGGTTTTCGCGCCCGGCAGCGCCAGGAGCGGGAAGCGAAAAGGGCTTAAAGCGCGCCGCGTTGAAAGGATTCAGGCGATGCGCTTTTGCATGTCGTTGCCCCAAGACCGGGGCCAGTTCTAGGCGACATGCATTGAATCCGGCCGTGTCCTCCCAACACGCCACGGCGCGGCCAGTGCGTTTGCTGGCCGCGCCGCACCAGGGATGGTCAAACGGCTAATCCTTATACGGTAACCCGACGGCGGTGGTTGCCTTCAGGTGCCGGCGCATCGCTTCTTCCGCACGTTTTGCGTCGCGCGCAACGAGTGCCTCATAGATTGCCCTGTGATCTTCCGTCGCGAAGGTCAGGGCATGAGGCATCTGATTGCTGACGCGCCGGCTCGCCGCCTGCCACCATCGCGACGAGTACATGAAGCGGTCGAGGATCCTGTTTTGGGTAGACCGGCAAATCTCCATGTGGAAGTCGAGGTCTAGCTTCAGATAGGCATCCGGATTGTCCTCGGTCGCGGACATGGCGGCCAGCAGTATGCCAAGACGCTCAAGGGTTTCCTTCGTCATGTGCTTGGCAGCGATGGCGGCGATGGCAGGTTCGATGATAATTCGCGTCGCGTGTGCTTCCGCCAGCAGTTGCCGGATCTGCTCGGGCGGCAGCCAGTCGATGAGCAATGGACTGAGATAGTCCCATTCCTCGGCCGGACGCAGCACCACGCGCCGTCCCTGTGCGATCTCGATCATGTCGAGGGAAGCCAGAATCTTCAACGCCTCGCGTGCCACCGCGCGCGATACCCCGAATTCTTGCAGGATCTGTTGCTCCGACGGTCCTTGGCCCCCGGAAACACCGTCGGTGGCGATGCGACGCGCGAGCACGCCTGCCACCTGCTTGGGCAAAGTTTGAAGCTTGACCTCCATGGCATCCATCATTAAAATCCACTTGTCTGATAAGCTTATAGGCTGATGGCTAGATATGCAGTCAACTATCTCATAAAAATGCTCACTAGCCTATAACTCGTGCCGCGGGAAGGGAGGTTTGGACGTTGGAGATATCCAACCCCGGCGTTCGCCACCCGAGATGAGGATCGATATACTGTCGCTGAACGCGGCGGCCATCGTTGCTCAATCGCCCAGCGGGCTCGCAAGGGTCGCCTGGTTTCCGTGAGGAGAAACGTATGCGCGTAGCAAAGCGCGCCGGAACAAACGGAACACCGGAAGACTGACAAGAGAATGACAGAATCTCCGCCAGAAGCCGGCGAGGGCCAAAGGCCCACTGCAGGGCAAAGGTGGTGTCTGCACGGGAGTGATCCAGACAGTCTCCTGGCGGGAGGAGCAAGCCGCCGCGGACTTTGACGGGAATGCTGAACGTCGTCGCTCGACCCAAAGGGCCGACCAATCATGACCAAGGAGGAAATTGTGATGTCCGGAAACTTATCGAGACGCAAATTCCTGGCGGCTGGCGCCACGGTGGCGGCAGGCTCGCTCGCGGCGCCATGGATCGCCAGGGCGCAGGCAAACGAGATTACGGCGCTGCTGATCACGGGCGGCCCGCTCTATCCCAAATATTGGGAGAAGATAGTCCAGGATTTCACGGCGAAGACCGGCATCAAGGTACGCTATGATCTGCTGGAATTCACGCCACTGACATCGAAGGTCGTCACGTTGAGCGCCGCGCGATCGAGCCAATATGACGTCTACAGCACCCACACGGCGCAGATTGACTCTTACTTCAGCCATTTTGCGCCGCTGAACAGCTATTTCAGCGAGTCCGAATTGGCGGACTTCTATCCGGTCGCGGTCAAATATCTGCGCGATCCCAAAAACGGCAATCTGGCGGCCATTCCGCGCAACATGGATGCGCGCGTTCAATATTACCGCAGCGACATCTATCAGGAGAAAGGCCTTAAGCCGGCCGAGACCTGGGAAGAACTCGTCGACGTCGGCCTGAAACTCACTGGCAATGGCCACTACGGGTTGGTTGTCCCGGGACAGGGCGATCCGGCCCAGCGCACCTTCAGCGATCTGCTGTGGCAGGCCGGTGGGGATTGGGTCGATCAGGCCAACAAGCCGGCCTTCAATTCCGAAGCCGGTATCAAGGCCCTCACATTCTACCGCGACCTCGTCCAGAAGCACAAAATCGTTCCGCCGGATGCGGTCGGCTATCAGTGGAACGAGAATTCGACCGAATTCTCGTCTGGAACGGTCTACGCCAATTTTGATTGGCCGGGCGCTTTTGCCACTCTCTCCAATCCAGATACCTCCCGCGTTGTCGGCAAGTGGTCGACCGCGCCCTATGTGCGGGACAAAGCGTCAATCTCCTGCGCCATCTCGCACGCCATGGCCCTCAACGGCCAATCGGGCCGCAAGGATCCCGCCGTCGAATTCATCAAGTTTACGGTCGGCCCCGAGGCGCAGCGCCTGCAGTTCGACCAGTTCACAAACTTCCCCAGCAGCCAGGCGATCGCCAAGGAGGTGATCGCGGCGGCGAAAGGCCCGCAAGCCACATGGCTGCAGCAGCTCGAGACGACGATCGCGAACGGCAAGGAATGGCCCAAGCTGCCTGGCTTCTCGAAAGTCTGCACCCTGATGTTCTCCGCCATCGAACAGGCGCTCACCGACCAGGTTTCGCCAAGCGATTCGCTCAATCAAGCGGCAGTGGAAGCGGAAGACACCATGCGTCGGGCCGGAGCCTACGACTGAGGATGTCGTCCATCCCGCAGAACCGGGTGTCGGGGCGTCGGCGCCGTTCGCCGCTGCCCTACACCTGGCAGAAGGGGTACCTTCTGGCCGGCCCGGCATTCGTCGTCATGCTCGCCATCTTCGTCTATCCCCTGGGGTACTCGTTTCTCATGAGTTTCTTCCGGTGGGATCTGAGCGGCTCCGCGCCGTTCATCGGGACAGGAAACTACACAGACGAGCTGTTTGGCCGCCAGTTCAACCAGGCCCTTCGAAACCAGATCATCTTCAGCGTCGTCTCCATTACGGTCGAGGTGGTGGCCGGAATGGCGATCGCTGTGCTGGTCAACGGAGAATTGCGCGGCATGCGGCTCGCCCGCACGCTGCTGTTGGTGCCACCAATGATCGCTCCCGCCGTCGTCGGCCTCAATTTTCGGTGGCTTTTCAATACGCAATACGGTCTTGTTGATGCGTTGCTGCGCATGTTCAACCTGCCCAACATTCCCTGGCTCAGTGACCCGACCTGGGCTCTGGTCTCGGTCATTATCGCCGATGTCTGGCAGAACACGCCGCTGATGGTGCTGCTGTTCCTGGCCGGCCTGCAATCCTTGCCACAGGAGCCCCTCGAAGCCGCGACGGTGGACGGCGCGGGCCCTTGGCAGCGCTTCTGGCACATTGTTCTGCCGTTGATGCGTCCGGTCATCATGATCGCGCTGATGCTGCGTATCATAGACACGTTCCGGACCTTCGACGTCGTCTGGCTGATGACGCAGGGCGGGCCGGGGGGCGCTTCCAACCTGCTTACCGTCTATGCCTACCTGCTGGCATTCCAGGCGGTGGATTTCGGACACGCGGCGGCGGTTTCCTACATTGCCCTGGGGATGTCCCTGGTCGTGCTCGGCCTGCTCTACGGAGTGCCGTGGCTGATCGCAAAGCGGAGGGCCATTTGATGGATACCGTGGCCGTGAGCACGCATCGCAAGCCAAGACGCCGACGCCGCAGGTTCACAGCCGGCATTGCCGGACGCTACCTCGCTCTCTTCCTGACCATCGCCTTCACCATTTTTCCGTTGGTGTGGCTGTTCCTGACGTCGATCCGCAGCTCGGCCGACATCTTCTCTGTGCCGGTCCACATCATCCCCGTGACTGCGACGTTGACGCAATATGTGTCGGTTTTCGGCGAATACGACACCATGGATTATGTCTGGAACACCATCATCGTATCGTTCGTGACGGTCATCTTGGTCCATTTGCTGGCCATCCCCTGCGCCTATGCGCTGTCACGCTTCAGGATGCCGGGCGTCATGCTGATCTTCGGCCTGCTCTTGATCATGCGGATGATTCCGGTCATCGCACTCGCCATTCCGCTCTTCGCCGTGTTCGCGGCAATGGGCCTGCTGGACTCGATCTGGGCGCTGATCCTCGCCCATACGGCTGCCAAACTGCCTGTCGCCATCTGGCTTCTGCTGGGCTTCATCCAGGATGTCCCGAGAGAGATCGAGGAAGCTGCCCAATCGGATGGCGCCGGCACGATGCGCACGCTGGTCCAGATCGTCACGCCCCTGATTGCGCCTGGCATCGGGGCCAGCGCGGTGATCACCTTCCTTTTCACCTGGAACGATTTGCTGCTCGCACTGACCCTGACGTCGAGCAAGGCCGCGCAGACCCTGCCGGTCGGGCTCACCAACTTCGTTTCGCAGTTCGGCATCGACTGGGGGGCCATGTCAGCTGCCGGCGTTCTCATGGTCATCCCGACCTTGGTGTTTGTCTGGTTTGCCCAAGGCCTGTTGGTCAAAGGCCTGACCACCGGTGCGGTCCGTGGCTGAGCGGCGGGCAAGGCAGGAATGCGCTCGATGCTTTCGACTACAGTTGGTTAGGCAAGCAAGACCGGCGCGGTGGATAAAATTGGTGCTGCGCTAAGGGAGGATGACGAGTGGAAGCGGATCAAATACCGGTGATATCAGACATTTCCCGGCCACCGAGGCAATTGGTCGACGCGCTTGCAGCGATCGGTTCGGCGACACTGGCCAGTGAGCTCTATCATAAGATGGGAATTCGTGATCCGCACATCCGGGGTCCTCGGCCGTTGAGGCCCGGCCGCACGGCGGTAGGCCCGGCTCTCACGCTCCAATGCATGCCGAAGCGCGAAGATCTCTACAACGAAACAGAGTATGAGGACCCGGAGCGACAGCTCCATCGTCACGTTCTCTACCCCACGCAGCCAGGCGACATGGTGGTCGTCGATGCGCGCGGCGATCTGGGTAGCGGCATCTTCGGCGAGATGATGCTCACCTATTTCGCTGGCCGCGGCGGGGCCGGGGTGGTCGTCGACGGCTGCATCCGCGATTCTGCCCAGGCCGCGGCCCTGGACATCGGCATCTGGGTGAGGGGGACGACGCCGAATTTCCACGCCCAGACCAACATTGTTCCCTTCGCCGTCAACGTCCCCATCGCCTGCTCGAATGTGCTCGTCATCCCCGGTGACATCATAGTGGCTGACGACGACGGCGTGGTCGTCGTGCCGATCGCGCTTGCGCCCAAGCTGGTCGCGCTCGCCGGCGAGCATATCGAGTGGGAAGAATTTACCCGCGCGCGCTTGGCCGAAGGAGGGGATTTGCGAAAATACTACCCGTTGAGCCCAGAGGGCGAGACCGAATACCGCGCATGGCGGCACGCTCAGCGAAAATGAGCAGGGCCTGCACGGGAGGAAAATAGATGTCTGCAATCCAGATAGAACAGCTCGGCAAGAGCTTCGGCGCCGTGGAAGTTCTGCGCGACGTGAACATTGAAATCGCCAGCGGCGAGTTCGTCGTCCTTGTCGGCCCCTCGGGCTGCGGCAAGTCAACTCTTCTGCGGATGATCGCCGGCCTGGAAGAACAGACCACGGGCGAGATCCGCATAGGCGGGCGCGTCGTCGACGAGATGCCCGCCAAGTCGCGCGACATAGCGATGGTCTTCCAGAGCTACGCGCTCTATCCGCATATGAGCGTGGCAGACAATATGAGCTTCGCCCTTCGACTGGCCAAGGTCCCCAGGGAAGAGATCGTTTCAAGGGTGAAGGCAGCCGCCGAAATCCTCGGCTTGCAGGATCTGCTGCGTCGTATGCCGCGCCAGTTGTCTGGCGGCCAGCGCCAGCGGGTCGCCATGGGCCGCGCGATCGTGCGCGACCCGGCAGCCTTCCTGTTTGACGAGCCGCTCAGCAATCTCGACGCAAAGTTGCGTGTCAAGATGCGTGCCGAGATCAAGAAACTGCACCAACGGCTCGGGCGCACCAGCATCTACGTCACGCACGATCAGACCGAGGCGATGACGCTTGCCGACCGCATAGTGGTGCTGGACCGAGGTCAGGTTGAGCAGATCGGGACCCCTTCCGAGCTCTACGAGAACCCTGCCAACCTGTTCGTCGCGAGCTTTATCGGCTCTCCGGAGATGAACCTGATCAAGGGCCGAATCGACAATGGCGCATTCGCCGCCGAGCAGGGCCTGCGCTTGCCCTTGCCTGATGACGCTCGGATCAGTGACAGGGAAGGTGTGGTATATGGGATTCGCCCACAGCACATCACGGTCGGCGGGACCCACGCAAAGGCAACGGTTCAGGTGGTGGAACCGACCGGCGAGGCCCAGGAACTTACCCTAAATGCGAATGGCGTTGAACTGATCGCCGAAATCCGGGAACAGCCCCTTTTCAAACCTGATCAGGAGGTGGAGTTGGGGATTATGGTGCATAAGGTGCATCTGTTCGACGCCCAGAGCGGCACCAGGATAAACTAGATCGCTTGTGCGATCGGAACGTCTTGCTAGGCGTTGGTATCCATCCCGTCGAATACAATCAGCGAACGCATCAGGGTCTCCCTTGCCGAAGCCAAATGGGCTCGGCAGGCCCGCTCGAGCCGCTCGGAATCGCGGCTTTCGAGCGCATCGATATAGGCGAGATGCTCCAGGATCGCCGCCTGATTGCGCTGTTTTTCGTCATGCTTGTTCCACTGATAGTGGTAGTGGAAAACGAAGCTGATAATATCGTAGAAATCGTCGATGAAGCGGTTCGGCGAAGCCTCGTTTATGAGCCGGTGAAACCGGTTGTCGAGACTGGAGAAGTCGTGAAAGCGGCTTTCAATCTGCTTCAGCAGTTCGGTATGCGCAACCTTGAGCGCGGCGAGCTTCTCCCACAGCGGAGACATGTCGGGCTGTCGTGAAAACAGATGCGCCGAGCGCAGCTCGAACATCACCCGGATCTCGAACAGCTCAAGTGCGAAATCTTCCGTAAAGCCCTTGAACAGCCAGCCCGTATTCGGCCTCTTCTCGAGCAGTCCAAACCGGCTGAAGCGGATCAGGAACTCGCGAATTCCATTGGTCGCGACGCCGAACTGCCGCGCAAGTTCGAGTTCATTGATGCTGGTACCGGGTCTGGTGTCACCTCGCAGCATCCATTCCATGAACTGCTGTTCCACATGCTTGGCCCGCGAGGTGGTTTCGGCGTCGGGATAGTAATCGCTATCCTCGACCGCACGGCCTGTCGTCCTGACACCGCTGCGCTCGGCGATAAGCTCACGGTGGACAAGTTCTCCCAAGACCTTTCGGACAGTCGTGCGGCTGACTCCCATTTTCCGTCTAAGCTCATTTTCGGAAGGGAGTTCGCCGGTCAATTGTCCGTCGCGCAGCATACTTGCGACGCGATTGAAAGCCTTCTTGTAGACAGTGTCGGTTCGCATCGGATCTTCCTCTGAGCAAGACCTTGTCCTTTCTACCATGAACTTTATCCATAAAAAACAACTTGACCAAGTCATGCAGGTTGTTTTTTATCGATAAGAGGGAACTAAAATACAGCATGAGTTTTTGACGACGCGGCTTGCACGGGCCGCGGCGGGGAGGGAACTTTGCCTGAAACGCGAGGCACCGGCACCACTGTCGGCGACGCGGCAATGTCAGCACCCAAGAAGCAAGAAGCCGTTCCCGGCCTCGCGCTTGGGCTGGCCCTGCTGAGCGCCGGTCCGGTCGTCATCCTGGTGTTGCTGATCGTTGTTCTCAGTTTTCTGTCGCCCTATCTCCTGACAGGGCGCAACCTCAGCAACATCCTGGCCCAAACCGCCGTCATCTCGGTGGTGGCGATGGGCCAGCATCTGGTCATTCTGACACGAGGGATCGATCTCTCCGTCGGCTCGAACGTGGCACTGGCTTCGGTCGTCGGCGCGCTCAGCTTTCATGCCGGCGCTCCCGCCTCCGTGGTGATCGCGGTGATGGTTGGCTGCGGTGCGGCGGTCGGCACCATCAACGGGCTTTTCTACGTCTTCGGCCGGTTGCCGCATCCTTTCATCATCACGCTGGCGACCTTGAGCATCGCCAAGGGGTTGGCGCTCCAACTGGCCGATGGGCGCGCCATCCCTGGAATGCCGGATGCCATCGATGCGCTTGGCCGCGAGGCGGTCTGGGGCCTGCCTGGATCGGTTTTTGTGGTCGCGGGCGTTGCCGCGGTACTTTTCGTCATGGCCAAGACGATGGTCTGGGGGCGCTGGATTTATGCCGTCGGCGGCCGGCCCGACGCTGCCCTGCGCATGGGCATTCCCGTGTCCTGGGTCCTGGTTTCGGTCTATGTGATCTCGGGGCTCTGCGCCGGCATCGGCGCGGTCATCCTTGCCGGCCGCACCGACGCCGGTTCGCCCTTGTTCGGCAATCTGCTGGAACTGGATACGATCGCGGCGGTGATCATCGGCGGTGCCAGTTTTCTCGGCGGCCGCGGCCATCTTGGCCATGCCTTGATCGGCGCCATCATGATCGGCGTCATCCGCAACGCGCTCAACCTGCTCAACGTCAACGTCTTCTTCCAGCTCATCGTCATCGGCGTGGTCATCGTCATCGCGGTCGAGTCCGACGTGCTGCGCAACTATCTCGAAGGGCGCATGCGTGTCCTGCAGGCCGGGAGGCAGTCATGAGCGCCGTAGCGGCCAACGTCGAATCTGCACCCACCGTGGATCATCCCGTCCTGGCGGTGCGCGGTGCTACCAAGCGGTTCGGCTCGGTTGTGGCGCTGGACGATGTCAGCATCGAGGTCCGACGCGGCGAGATCCTCGGGCTTCTCGGCGACAACGGCGCCGGCAAGTCGACATTGACCAAATGTATCAGCGGGGTGCACCAACTCGATGCCGGCGCGATCTTTCTGGACGGTGCGCCAACGCAGATACGCTCCCCTGCGGATGCGCGCTTCGCCGGCATCGAGACCGTCTATCAGGATCTGGCGCTGTTCGACAATCTGACGCCGGGACAGAACTTCTTCGCAGGTCGCGAGTTGGCCTGGCCGCGATGGCTTCCTCGCGGCATGCGATTTCTCCAACAGCGCAGGATGGATGCCGAAACGCGCATTCTGCTCGCCAATCTGAAAGTCACTTTGCCGAGGCTGGACGCCGTCGTCGCCATGATGTCGGGCGGTCAAAGGCAAGCCATCGCCGTGGCACGGTCGACCGTGTTTGCTCGCAAGGTCGTGATCCTGGACGAACCGACCGCCGCACTCGGCCTGCGTGAATCGCGGCAAGTGCTCAACCTGGTCGCGACGCTGCGCGACCAGGGCAACGCCGTCATCCTGATCACCCATAACATGGAACACGTCACTGAGCTTGCCGACCGCGCCGTGGTGCTTCGCCAGGGCCGCAAAGTCGGCGAGTTGGTGCCGACCAAGGACAACAAGCAGGAGCTGGTCTCCATGATCGTTGGAGCCTGACTCGCTCGAAATTTGGGGACTGTTCCGGTCCGCAAATGCCTGAAGCGACTTCCGCCGGAAGACGCCTCGATCCAAGGGAGGAATGGAATGCCAATGAACCGAAAACTGTTCGCTGGGCTGGCGATCGCCGTTGCGTTTGCGATGCCGGCTTCGGCCGCCGACAAGATCAAGGTCGGCCTGATTACGAAATTCCCGGTGCCGTTCTACTCGACCATGGAGGATGCAGCCAAGAAATACGCAGCCGCCCATCCAGAGATCGAGCTGGTTACCGGCCAGGGCCAGGCGGCCACCGACATCGAAGGCCAGATCGCGCTGATCGAGTCCATGATCACGCAAGGCGTCAAGGGGCTTGCGATCACGCCGGTCGATCCGACCGTTGCGCCGGCGCTCGACAAGGCGGTCGCGGCCGGCATCAAGGTGGTTCTCGTCGACAACAGCATCCCGGACTGGAAAGGCCAGACAGCGCTGGTTTCGACCAACAACCTCAACGGCGGCAAGATCGCCGGAGAGTACCTGAAGACCGTGCTCAAAAGCGGCGACAAGGTCGGCATCCTGCAAGGTGTGCCCGGAGTGCCGGCACTCGACGACCGGGTGACCGGCATGATGGAGGGTCTCGGCGACGTCAAGATCGACGTCGTCGGCAAGGGTGCAACCAATTGCACATTAGAACTTGGCACGTCGGTGACCGAAGACATCCTGACCGCCAATCCCGATCTCAAGGCGATCTACTCGGCTTGCGGCCCGCCGATCCCGGGCGCCGTCAAATCGATCAGCAATGCGGGCATCGCCAACGACAAGATCATCCTGGTCGGCTTCGACGCCTGCTGCGGTGAGATCGAAGCGATCAAGTCGGGCGCGGAAGATGCCAGTGTTGCGCAATTTCCAGCAAAAATGGGTGAGCTTGGCATCGACACGGTCGTCAAGGCGATCCGCGGGGAAGCCGTCGAGGCCAACGTGGATACCGGCGCCGGTCTCGTGACGCTGCAGAACGTCAAGGACTTCGAGTGATCCACCAGTGGTCCGGTGGATTGCACCGCCGGATCACTTCCTGTTTCCGGGCGCCAGGATTACACCGTAGCGAAGGGGTGGAATTACGCTTATGGACGCCACCATCAAGATCGTGCGATGCGCCGAGCCTGGCAGGCTGGCGTTCGAGGAACAGGCAGCGCCAGGCGCTCCGCCGGAAGGCTGGGTGCTGGTCAACGTCGCCCATGTCGGCATCTGCGGAACCGATTACCACATCTTCCAGGGCAAGCATCCGTACCTCGCCTACCCACGCGTCATGGGCCATGAGGTTTCGGGAACAATTGCGGCAATCAACGGGCCCGTGGACATGGCGGTCGGGCAACAAGTCGTCGTCAACCCCTATCTTGCCTGCGGCAATTGTCCCGCCTGCCGCCTGGGCAAGCCGAACTGCTGCCTCGCGATCGAGGTGCTCGGCGTGCACCGTGACGGTGCCATGAGCGAGCAGATTCTCGTGCCGGCGCAGAACCTGATTGCAGCGACCGGTCTGTCATTGGTCGAAGCGGCTACGGTCGAGTTTCTGGCCATCGGTGCGCACGCGGTCGGCAGATCCATGGCCGGGCCGAGCAGCCGCACCTTGGTTATCGGCGCAGGGCCAATCGGCCTCGGTACCGCGCTTTTTGCCCGCATAGCGCGGCAGTGCGTGACCGTGATGGACGTCGATGCCGAGCGGCTGGCTTTTGCCGCAAGGCAAGGTTTTCTGGTGATCGACGGGTCGAAGGGTTCGATCGTCGAGACGATAGCGGAGCGAACTGCAAGGACAGGTTTCGATGTGGTCTTCGACGCTACGGGAAACAGCCGTTCGATGCGGTCTGCGTTTGCCTATGTTGCCCATGGCGGCGTCATGGTGATGGTCAGCGTCGTACAGGACGACATAACCTTCTCCGACCCAGAGTTCCACAAGCGGGAAATGATGCTGATCGGCAGTCGCAACGCGACGCGCGCCGACTTTCAGCACGTCATGGCTTCGATCCGCGCTGGAACAATACCAATCGACGAACTCGTCACGCATCGTACGACCCTGCGTAACAGCCCTCGCGATATTGCGATCTGGGCGCAGCAGAAGTCCGGTCTGATCAAGGCTGTTATCGATGTGGCGGGACCTGGCTGATTTTGCCAAACGCAGTCATGCGAGAAAGTCTCTCCGGAGCGCGTGAGACATCTGCGTGGATAGAAGGACCAGCCTGACTGGGCAGGGATACCCCGGTAAGATTCCTACGGGCTGAGGAGGTCGCCATAGACGACGACGTGATGCTCGACGAATTCAGGCTTGTTGATCAGGTACTGATCGTCCTTGGGATAGTAGTGGGCCCGCTCAGGTTGTTCGCCCGCATAGGCCTTTACCGCTTCCATATCGGTCCACCAACTCAGAGCGCATATCTCCGTAACGCCGTCGCTGAGGTCGCGCAGCGTGATCTGGTGACCGAGATTGCCTTTGGTGGCGCCAAGCTCGTCGCCACCTGTCCCGGCCACGTAGCGCGCGTATTCGGCGGCCATCTGCGTGCGCACCGTCCCGCACCATCTTCGAAGAATTACCTGCCGGACCACTAACCTTGGCCTCCGCTATCTACGTCCCGTCACCTTCTTGAGCACCACTTCGGCGCCGCCGCCATTCTCGGCAATGACATCGACCCCAGCTGCTTCGAGGGCACGCGGGAAGTTGTCCGGAGTTTCACTCTGCCTTCAGTACCTGGAATCTGATCAGCCAGTCACGAATGATCAGTCGGACGGCCTCAGGTCGCGAAACATCATGTTCGGCAACAAATTGATCCACGCCCGCGAGCATGTCCGGTTGAAGGCGGACCATGATTGGCACGCCCTTGCCAGTCGGGGCCGGGCCTCGCCGTTTCTTTGATACCACGGTTTCCTGCTTTGGCATAAGAACCGTGATATCAGAATTCTTGTCCTTGCGGAAGCACTGGAACCTCAAACTAAAACCGAATTGGCGAAGATCCGATGCCGAACACCATTGTTCGGGCAGCCGAAGGCCGCCCGCTCTCAACCGCCGCGGCTGCTTCAACCGCCGCCATCGTAGCGGTCGCGCCAACGAACATGGCCGAAGCTGCGCGCAAAGGCGAGTTCATGGCATCGTGCAGGACATCCATCGAATGGAATGACTTTGACCAGGTCCAGTTCATCAACGCTCTGACGCCGGGGGGAGAGCATTGGCGGCACTGATCTTATTGACAAGGCGCTCGGCCCGCAGCCGCACCAGAGGCGGGTTTGGTGCACTCGGCAGGGCTCGAACCTGCATCTGCCCGGGAAGGTCCCGCTCTGTCCTAGATTGAGCTACGAGCGCCAATTTTGGCAGGCTAGTAGAACGGGCCCATTGGATCAAATTAGCGATTGGGATAGCCGACACATGCATTGGAAGTAGGTCGAGAGGGGAGACCGAGCTATCCTCTGTATCGCCCTTTCTCGCACCAATATCGAACAACGACACCCGGTTGCGCCCGAAACAGACTGGCCGCGAGTTGACAATTCTCTCTGTTGTACGCCTCCGCCTCGGTCGCATCGAACGTGGCCACATGGATACGCATTTCGGCGGCAGCGGAGCTTCGGTACAGCGTATAGGTTTTGGAGTCATCAGCCTCGGGCGCGCAGCCAGCCAAGGCCGAAACCACCGCCAGAGCAAGGAACAACCTCATTTCAGCATCATAGGTGAGACGATCTAAGGAATGGAAAGGTCACTTTGCGCGGAGAACCTTTCGATCGCCAACGTGAAAGTGACATGCCGGCTATGTGGAGGTGCTCGTTGCATTAGGCCCCGACGCACCGAAAAGCAGCGATGCTCTAGCCGGCGAGTGAAACTTACGGCGGGCATCCTGGTACCGTTTAGCGCTTCGCGAGGTCGTCAAATGTGATCCCGGTGCCATAACCGCTTGGTAGATCGGCGGTTGCCTCCCGGAAACTGCGTTCTACGGCAGCTGTGTACCGGCCGTCATTCGCCAGCCTATCCCAAATGACGAAGGCGACAGCTAAGGCGATGACGACGAGCACCATTCGCATCGGAAGCTCCCTCAAAGAGTTCCGGAACGCATAATACAGCCTGTTGCCAATATGCGCCAGCGTGGACGATGGCGTGACAGCGAACTGATAGAGCGGCCGGGCCACGGCCTGGAAAGGGGGTTCTGGCGATGTCGATATCGAAAAGGTCTGGTGGGCCGCAAGACTGGCGAGGTCGTGCAGATCAGGGCAGCGGAACCGGCGAGTCGGACAGCGTTCGCAGATAGGCGATCACGTTCAGCCGGTCGGCTTCATTGGGCACGCCGCGGAATTCCATGTTGACGCCGGGCGTGGTCAGCGTCGGACCGGCGAGGAAAGTGTTGAGATCCTCGTAGGTCCAAGACCCATCCCAGGCCAGCAGGGTCTTGGAGTAGCGGTCGAACTTCGTTGAGGCCTTGTCGCGTCCGACGACGTCCCACAGGTTCGGCCCTATGGTTGAATTGTCCTTTGGCCGTACGACATGGCAGGGGGCGCAGGTGGAGGCAAAGAACGTCGCGCCCTTTGCAGGGTCGCCGGCCGCCAGTTTGGCGGAAATCGGCTCCGGTTTCAGGATGACGACGCCATGGGCCTTGAGGTAGGCAGCGATGTCGGCATGGTCGTCGTGCCTAGCAAGGTGGTAAGGCGTGATGATGCTCGGCCGCTGCGCGGGGTCACCCTGGATCCAGACGGCGTTGACGTCGGCGCCGGCCTCGACCAGCACCTTGACGCAGTCGAGACAGCCGTTGGCGACGGCGAGGGTCAGCATCGGCTCGCCCCGCGTCGTGCCATTGGCGTCGGCCCCATGCCCCAGCAGCAGCCGGATCATGTCGGCGGCGTTCTTCAGCACGGCAACAGTCATCGGCAGGCCAAGCGCCGACTCCTTGTTGACATCGGCGCCGCGTTTGATCAGCAGTTCCGCGGCCTCCGCGTGGCCGCTGCGCACCGCCAGGAAGAGCGGTGTGGCGCCCTTCTCCTGCTCCTCAATATCGGCGCCGGCATCAAGCGCCGACGCGATTGCATTTAGATCGCCGCTCTTGGCCGCATCATGAAGCGGACCGGCCTGGGTGGTTGAGAGCGCACCCAGACAAATGAGCAAGCTGCCGATCAGACCACGCATTCGGCTGTCCCTCCGCCGATACGGATAGAAAACACTACACCCGATCAATTCTCACGACCAGCGGCGTCATTCAGCGTTAGCTAATATAGATGAGCCCGCGTCATCCAATCGAGGGATGGCGCGACTTACCCCGCTGCTCCACTTGATGGCAAGGCAAATGGCGGCAACCCGGTTTTGCTGCCCAAGGGGCCTGCTAGCTCTAGGGGGGCTAAATATGAGCAATACGACTCTCATTGCTATCGCTATCCTCGCGACCAGCATCGGCCATGCCGATGCCAAGGGCCGCAAGGTGCACCTGCCGGTTTGCACCGCGTCAAGCTCACTCGACGAAGTCCTGGGTGACAAATGTTTTCTCGTCAAAGGTTCGATGATCTATGGCGACGTCGCCGGTCTTTCCCAGATAGTCACCTGGGCTGGGGGTGGATCTGGCGGTCTGTGAGGTGTGCCCTTAGGTGCTATCAACACGGACAGGCTATAAAAAAAAAGGCCTGTGCCGCAATGACCGGTGCGCTCACAACTAAGCACCCTCGCGCCGGCCATTTCTTTTTGCATCCAGCGCTACAGTCGCGTGAATTCGGCAAGCCCTAAGCGTAGCCGCTGGCCTTCTGCATAGGCGAGAGCGAAAGATTCCAGTTCGAATGATCGGGTTAGTTCCTGGTCGTCTTCGACCACGCGGACGAACCATTCTCCGCAGGCTTCGACCACTTCAACGCAAGGGCAAACCTTGCCGTTCGACGTTACGCTATCCATCGCAGCCTCCCTAGAAAGCAATGGGGAACGTCCATTTTTATAAAGCTCGTCCGAGACGAATTTCAATATCAAATGTGGTTGCAATTAGCCAACCGGTGCGGCCAGCTCGGCGCCCTGTTTTTTACACTGAACAAACCAAAAGGGCGCCGAGCCTTCACCGGCGGCGCTTTGAGGGAAGCGGCGCCGAGAAGTGAGCATAGCGCTCTCGCTAGAGTTGTCGGAATACAACCTTTAGGATGATGGCCGCTGCTGCCCTACATCCTGATCGAGACATACGACAACAGGTAAATGATCGCGATGGTCGCCGTAGCGAGTACGACCCATACGCCCAAGCTGCTCATGCTTCCTCACTTTCCGCCGGCGCACCGTTGGGCAGGATGTTGGGATGGAGGACGCCGGCCCAGGCGGAAAAGGCACTACAAGCACAAGCTAATATAATCGAGATGCAGACGCCTATGGTGTGATCGCGGAACCCTTGGCGTAAGCGCTCCCGTCGGTTTCGCTTTGCTCATCAATCCCGAGCACCTTCCTAAGCGCTTGATGACGGTGCATCGCATCGCCGTCCTGATAGCAGCCTGATCCTCGAAGAACGCCCGCCGCTTGCCGCAGGCGCTGAGCAACCCCGACTGGAAGCCGACTTTCGGATAGCTCATTACGGCGTGGGTCTTTAGGGCCGGCAAGCCAAGGACTTCAGTCTCAATTGCGTGATTGCTAATGTAATATAGACTTATCACCAGCGGGGGCTTTCTCGCGATGGCCGGTGCTCGCTTACAACCCCTCGTCGTCTGCACCGGCCATTCCTTCGCGAGGCGACTAGCGGCCCAGCGGCCAAGGGCGGGGGGCTGGGGTTTGACCACCGGGCCTAACCGGCGCGGGGTTGGGGCTCGCCGGCTGGCGAATTATACGCCATTCTCGCTTAGTCGACCATGTCTGACAGTGACTTCTTGCGTGTCGGAAGGCTCCGCCTTAGGTGGCGGGCTTTTTCTCTGGTTCACTTTGAGCCGGTGCTAAGTACAGTGTACGACGACGTTGTCACCGCCCCGGAACCGTTACCACGCGTGACGCGCACTGTAGCAGGCCGGCTCTTTGCAGGGGCAGGGGTTGCGGTCGAAGCGACTATCCCGATCACGTCTGTGGCGCTGGCGTAGAACAGCTCGCCATTCGGCGAGACGCCCCATCTCGTGATGTCATTCTCATCTCTGATCACCTGGCAACGTCCGACCGTTTTTTGACCAGCGTGCGGCACTCTCGATATCTGATCAGCCAGCGCCTCTTCGCATTGCGACGTGGTCGAAAAGATCATGGGCCTTGCGGCCGCCGCTCGGCATAGCATCAAATCGGGACTGCACGACAACAGCACCATAATGGCAGACGTTACCGTATCCATCGCCCTTCGCCTCCGCCACCCAATATAGCCTCAATGCTGAGACTGCGGAATGGTTCAAACGATCGAGCCCGCTGCCTTACGGTGGCAGGCCCAGATTTAGTTGCCTACCATCAGCATGCAGTGCTGTTCGATCGACACGGATCGATCCGCACCTCAACTCTGGATTCGTCGGTCAAGACAACGCATCTGCGCCGGCAGGGGCGCTTCGTAGCCCGCCAAGCAATTCCGTCGTCGGGACCGGCGTAGAAATCTTGGCCGGAACTACGATCGCAGAGCGGTTGAATATTCGATCGGAGATTGTTCTACCGAGGTTGATGAACGGCCGTTCAATATATTTCTCGGATAGGGCCGCCATCGCCAGCGATGGAAAGGCCAATGCTATCCCGGTGACCAAACCGAATTCGACGGCATAGTCTTTTAGAAGGGGCGGGTAATAATCGTCTCGAAATCCCCAAAGGAGTGTTAGAAAAAACACGTTCCACAGGTAGAACCCGAAGCTCACCTTGCCCAGAAATTGAGACACTGGGTTGTTCAGAAACGCTGTTATTTTCGCGGGTTTCACATACATCAGAAGGCAAAGGAAGAGATATCCGAACGCGGCTTGCAGCAGCATCCCAATGGGGCCGAACGGCAGAAACATGCGGATGAAAATGAAGCCGAGGAGGAGCGCAGGCCAACCGATGCGTTCAGCCATGCGGCTGGACCCCGCCCCAATCTCTGTGGGAACCACCGCACCCAGCGCCAAACAAAGCAGGAACTGACTCAATGAGGCGTAGTTTAGCACCAGCCATGGCAACTCATGCGCGACAAGGCTGGCGACAAGGAACAGGACTGGGCCGATGTACCCATGGCGAGCAAGGGCCCAACCACCCAGGAATATCAGAGGGACAGCGGCCATTTCGACCTGGAGCGTCCAAGTCGGCCTGATGACGTCACTCCCAAGAAGAAGCAAGTTGTCCAAGACTGCGCGAGCATCGAAAGCGGGTGCAGACAAATCAAGAAACTTCAGAGCGCCCGTCGCCGCCGCGCATGCCAGCACGCAGACTATGACAGCAGGAAAAACGCGCAGGCCGCGCCGGACTGAAAAGGCGATAAACGACCTGAACGCACCGAACCGCTCGGTATCGCTGGCGGCCGATTTGGTGAGAACGCATCCGCTAAGCAAGAAGAAGATTATGACGGCGCTCTCACCGTCCAGTGCCGTCAGCCAGAACTTACTCCATATCAAGTCCCGAGGAACAGACTGGACAGGCGTCGCAAGGAACTTTGTAAGGTCCCAATTGTAACCAACTATGGCGTGGCAAATCAGAACGACAACAGCCGCGTAACCTCGCAGGCCATCCAAGGCAGAAATGCGTGGAGTTGCCATATTTGATAGACTTCCACAGACCTTAAGGCCGCTTCCGCCGTAGACGATAACTCACACCGCCAGTCTGTTTGGCAGTCGAAGCAATCCCCGTCGGCCCCGAGCGCCAACCATACCTACAATCGGATACTTGAACAACCTGCCCGCGAGGGCGGAAGGGAGAACCCATGGGCCGCAACTTCGCGCTCCTGCCGAGCTCTCGGGTTTGCAGCTTAGCGTCGTTAAGGATGTCGGGATTGGTCTGCTAAAAGAGTGGGCAAAATCCAAGGCCGGCTGGTGGTAGCTGACTTGGCTAGGTGCGAGATCACACGGCTTGACCTTCCATGTGCTGGAAGGTGTACGGCCGAAGGGTGACTTGGAGGTAGGCGCATGAACATTGAAGTTGCGGCCTGCCCGCACTGGGGAGCGCACAACAAACGCATCGTCCTTGCGGTGGGGCTTGCACTGGCTTGTGTTTCAGGCCTGGCCGCTGCCAAGGTTGGCAGTGAAGCACTCATTGAGGCCCGCCAAGCGTCCATGAAACAAATGGCAACGGCTGCAAAATCGCTTGCTGGGATGTTTAACGGCAAAGTCCCTTATGATGCTGCTGAGTTTCGAGACGCTGCCGAAACCCTACGAGATCGAACCGGGAGCCTCCTTGGCGAGTTTCCATTCGGATCGCTCGGTCCACTGTCCGGTGCCAAACCGGAAATCGACCAAGACCGACGAAGTTTTGAAGCACTGGCTCACCACATCGCCACGCTCGCAACTGCACTGGCAAAGGAGGCTGCGAATGCGCCCCCGCAAATCAACGCCGAAATGCGGATGGGGCCTGGAACGATGATGATGGACGGCGGAAGTCTGCTGGGGAAGCGCACCAACGCGGCTGAGCCCGACCCGGCGACGCTGCCCGCAGAACACTTGGTGCACATGATTTTGCAGGATTGCACCAGTTGCCACTCCAGGTTCCGCCAAAAAATTCGATAACGGTCGTCCACGAATCGCGCTGGTGGTGCGCTACTTTGCCCTGAAGAAGGCCGGCGCTTGCCGCTGCTCCCGCCGTCGCTGGTACATCCGCAGTCGACGACGGGTGCCGGACTTAAAAGCTTGCACCGGCCATTGCGGGGGAGGTCAGATCTCCCGCTCAAGTGAATCTACAACCACTTCAGACGTCGCTCAATTAAGGCTAAGTGCGGGTGGCCATCATCCTTTCAGGGGCCGGTCCCGTACCCATCGAATGAATAGCGCTTGCGGGCGTGACCTATACCAGGAATATAGTCTTCTCGTTGCGGCGACCCTTCAACGGAGATCGCCATGCCCAAGACCCTCGCAGACACCGCCGGCCGCGACCGCCGGCCTGTGTTCTTCACTGTCGTTCCTGACTATGAGGGCATCCAGGCGCAGCGCAACCGGGATTGGAAGCCGACTTTCAGTTAGCTCATTCCAACGTGGGTCTTTAGGGCCAGCAAACGAGGGACTTCAGTCTTAATTGCGCGATCTCTAATGTAATGTAGATTTATCGGGCGGGGGCTTTTCCCGTCAAGGTGGCCGGTGCGGCTTAGCTTCCCCAAGCATCCCCTGCGCCGGCCATTTGCGTCGATATCGGGAATTGTCAGATTGGATGCTGCACGCGTTAGCTTCGAGGCCAGGCAACGGGCAGACTCTGTTTCGCCGCCGCCAAGATTTGATCCTATCTGGGGAAGTGTGGCGGGGGCGGCGATAGCCGGCAGCGTGGTTGCTGTTTTCTATTGGCTTGCAGGCAGCAATCACATGGTGGGTCCGATCGGCGTCGTCACCATTTCGGCGTTTGCGCTGCCGTATCTTTATCTCCGGAGAAAGGAGCGGAAGAACAGTGAGGCCTTTGATACCTATTACATCAGATTTTTAGAACTAGAGAGGGCAAGAGAGAAAAACTTGGCTGGGCCGGTAACAAGGTGCGGATTTCTTCGCGAGGCTACCGGCGGCCCAGCGGCCAAGGGTAGGGGGCCGGGGTTTGACCACCGGGCCTGACCGGCCCGGGGTTGGGGCTCGCCGGCTGGCAAATTATACGCCGAATATGCATCGCTGCTAAAGGTGGCAAAACGGCGGTGTTCGGTTCTGTCGCCATCAAATCGGATGAACCCAGAGACCGAATGCCGGTGCAAGACTCTGGTTGATTTAGCGCGATAATTTCGGGCGCACAGGGTTTGGGTGCCAAGATGGCGGGAGGGTGCCATGCGAGAATTGCCATTCGACATCGATGCAGATGCCGTGATTGCAGTCGGCCGGTATCTTGATGATCACGCGAAGACCACCGCAGTTTCGATATCTGAAGCGCTCCGTGTAGTCAGGCGTCGCGTCAACAAATCGAGCGTCGGCGATATGTGTCTGGAGGAGCTGATTGTAGAAAGCGCCGCAGCCAGAAAGCTTGCCATCCTATTGGACAACCACAATTAAGGGGCGCCGGCCTGCTCGTAGTCCTGGCTACACAGGCGGGCGCAGGCTATATTTTAGCGATGTCAGATAAGCTGGTGACGAGCTACGTCGTGAGCGCTTTCGAGATGCCGCATTGGTGGACCGTTCTAACAACCAAGGACAAGGAAAAAGCGTTCGCGCTGGCCAAGGAGATCGGCGACAAGGTGCAGGTTGAGGAGATCACGCCGAAGGCGAAGCGTTGAGGCGGTTCATTTACGGAATCATCCGTGGCCTGATGTTAAGCCCTCATCTTTGCCATCGGTTCGCGTGATCCAAGCTTAACAATACGACGAGAAGGCGCAATAATCACATTTGGGCTTAGCCATGTGCAGGTTGATCCTCGCTCTCGCCTTCGTGCTCACCTGTGGCGCCGTGTCCGCAGTAGAGCATTGGTTTGCTCATGACGGCGACACGCTTTGGCATGACAAAAAACGCGTTCAGTTGCTCGGTATCGATGCCCCCGAACTTTCGCAGCCGTGTTTTGATGCCGCTGACAAAATCTGGCCCTGCGGCAGGTATGCGCGTGACCACATTCGCCATCTCATTGCCTCCGGGGATGTATCTTGCACCATCGAAGGCAAGGACCGCTATGACAACGATGTCGGCGTCTGCTTCGTGGGAGGCATCGATCTCGCACGCGATCTGGTGAAACACGGATTGGCGGTCGCCGATAAACAATCGCCTCGATACCTTGCCGAAGAGCGCGAAGCCCGCATTGCCAAACGCAACTTGTGGGCAGGGCATTTTATCGATCCCGGCGAATATAGACGGGGTGGACGCCGATAGGCTTGGTGCCAGCCTACATCGCTTCCGCCGGCGCAAAGATGCAAAGCCGAAGAGGCGATAAGGTCGTTACTTCTTCGGCGTCTGAGGTGGCACTAGTGTGACATAAGGTGTCCTCGGCTCCTTGCCTGGCTCCCGGTAAAACGGTGCCGACTCGCCGGGTGGTCCGAGCGATTTGATGTAAAGATACACCGAACGCATGTCGCTTTCCGTCATGGCTTGGATTTGGTACCAGGGCATTGGCGGCAATTGGACCTTGCTCTTGAGGTGGTCGACCCAAGCGTCCTCATCAAATCCCATTGCCGAATCCCTGAGATTTACAGCGTAGGTCGTGCCCCAGGGACCCCGCCAGCCAATGGAGGAGCCTTTGAGCGCCTTGGCCGGATCGATCTTCCCATCGGCTTCCCGGTATCCTTCGGTGTGGCAGAAATGGCAGCCGCCGATGATCGAAATATACAAACCGCGTTCGACGGAAACTTCGTCTGCCGCCAGTAGGCTGGATGGCACGATGCACAGAGCAACGGCCGCACAAAGATCGATTGTTCGCATATTCGCCCCCTCCCTGGCGGACCCGACAACCTTTGGGTTTTTGGGAACTCCGAGACGCCGGGCCCTTAGGCCCTGATCCCCGTCTATAATGTGCTCCTAATATAAGCCGGTGGCAATTTCACTTCCGCAGCCATACCCCGGCCCGGCGGGATGATCAGCGTCCGAGCCTGTCGATCAGTGCCTCGGCCCGATCTATTTTGCGATCGCCGCGGGAACAAAATTTCGCGCCGGATGCCCGTCCCGAAATCCATGTCCGGCTTGTGTCAAAGGCCCGTTGCCGTGCCCTGGCAGCGGGCCACCTTTTGACAAGGTGCGGATCGAGGAGATCACGCCCAAGGTGAAGAACGAGCGCCGATCGTGACAAAATTAACCATGCAATCAATCGGATTATGAAGCGCGAAGACCTGTAAGGAGTGATCGGGAACTACGCCTGACCTAGATGCGTTGAGTGGGAATGCCTGCTCTTCCTGCAGGCGAGCGAGCGGGAGGTTTTCTATGGATCGGCGATCCTTCTTGACAGCAATGTTTGGGGTTGCAGGTGCAGCTGTTATTGCAACCGCAGTTCGGCCTATGAATGCGGTGGCCGGCGTTCCCGGCGCCGGAAGCGACATTCTCGATGAACTCGATGCGCCAGAGGCCGAGACCTTTGACGACGAAGGTGCTCCGGCAGAAGTGGATCAGGTGCACTATCGGCGCTACCACCGCCGCTACTACCGTCGCTACCCCCGCCGAGGTTGGAGAAGGGTCTGCCGTAGTTTTTGGCGACATGGTCGTTGGCGCGTTCGATGCTACCGCAGGAGTGCTTGGGGTTATTATCCCCGTGGATACTAGCGAGTGGGCTCCGCCCGAATACTAGTCTCGGATTGAAAAGCCCGCCACTGGAGCGACCTGCGGCGGGCTTTTGGAGTGGCTACAAGCGCTTCCGTCTGTCTCGCTTGGCGAGCATCGAGGCGGTGATTGCGGCGATGTAGATCGGAAGCACGTTTACATCTTGGTCTTCAGGCTGGGCGCGCTCGGCTTCATGTTGTCCCGCATCATGTCTACGAAGGCGCAAGCCCCCTTGGTGAACTGGGAATCCACGCCCACGCCGAGGTTCATATCTTCCTTTGTCATCGCGAACACCGCATCGAGAATTTGATCGTTCAAGACGCCACGGTGCGTTAAGATAAGAAAAAGCGATCGGATAAGAGCTGTGTTAGCAATTAATATTTCTGGCGTTGTGTACTCGTGAGATTTTGAGATCATTTTTGCCCCCATTTGTTGAGTGCCAACATCGCGCAACTAGAGGGCACGCGCAAGCAGGCTCCCCGAAAGGAGTAGCGCTTAGGGTTTTCCCTCAATCTCACCCCGACGCCGCCGTCAACTTGCCGCTTATGACTTTCGGTGGTTTGGTGGATGGTTCTAGAGGGAGGGGTTTGCCAATGACAGAACAGGAACAGCAAAGCACTAAGGTCGTGGACGGTGTGGCTTACATAGATTGGGAGATCGCGCGGAAGCACAAGTTCGCTCACAACGTTGTCCCGCCTCGACCCGCTGACGCTGGCGTCGTTCTGGCGCTGGCTTGGTGGCCTTAAAGGCTGCGGGTCAGTCTATGTGAATGGGTCCCTCGACATCGCCGTCGATGCTCATCGCGTACTCAATCCTTGCGGTACGCGCTGCGAAATCGTCTTCGGCGGGTAGGAACCGATAGCCGAAATACGGGTGAACGATCATGACGCCCGTATTGATCATGACTATCATCCTCACTGCCGAGTCGCACGCCGCCGTCATGCTCCAGCGCACATCGGCGTGACAGACAGAGCCGCCGTTGCGAATAATGCTGCCAGGCAAACGCGCTTCATCGCCCCGACTTTCGCTAACTGGCCGCTTGCGGGCGAGAGTCCATAGGAACGCCCATCAACGCTTGCCGAGACCGTCGAATGTTATCCCGGTGCCGTAACCGCTCGGTAGGTCGGCCATCGCCAGCCGGAAACTATGTTCCACAGCGGCCGTGTACCGACCTTCGTTCGCCAGCCTGTCCCAGATGACGAAGCCGACCGCCAAGGCAATGAAGACGAGCACCAATCGCATCGGAAGACCTCCCTCAGAGTTTCCGACAAAGCACCTTGCATGGTGATCCGGTTCTGAAGAAAGACAAAGCGGTTGCTAATATTAAGGATAATGGGCGAGCGCGGCATGCTGGCACGAAAAATACCAGCGCCAGCAGCTGGCCCGCCGATTTGCCTGCGCTGAGGGCGTGATCGCGCTGGATGGCCAAAGAAAACTCGCCGGGCGAAGGCCCCAATTCCCTCAAGCCCGGCGAAAGTTTACTTCCTGATCCCCGATCAGGACCGGTGGGAGGACACCGGCAATCTATGCAGTGCAAAACCGGTGCCAGCATTTTTGTCCCGAAACGAGACAGGCGCTAACGCTTGTGAGTTATCCACAGGTAGTCCACACCCGTAGACGACGGGCAATGACTTAACGACAAGCGCGCCTTCCCGATCTAATATTAGGGTGGGCTTAATTGCCCTCCATAACACTCAGCCCGTTACCCCTCTTTTGGACAGGCAGCGGGCTTTTTTCATTTCTGGTCGTTGCTGCCGACCTTGACGCCAACGCGCTTTGGAACCGAATCCGGGTTCGCAGCTTCTTAGCATTCAACGAAGCAGCATAAGGCGCGCGCCTAATGTTCAGTGACAAAGAAACCGCTCTCGATCCTGATCGCGGTGGCGATGGTTAGCCATACGTTCGGCTGGTTTGGATGAGCACGCCGAAGAGGCGATAGGGTCGTTACTTCTTCGGTGTCTGAGGTGGCACTAGTGTGACATAAGGTGTCCTCGGCTCCTTGCCTGGCTCCCGGTAAAACGGTGCCGACTCGCCGGGTGGTCCGAGCGATTTGATGTAAAGATACACCGAACGCATGTCGCTTTCCGTCATGGCTTGGATTTGGTACCAGGGCATTGGCGGCAATTGGACCTTGCTCTTGAGGTGGTCGACCCAAGCGTCCTCATCAAATCCCATTGCCGAATCCCTGAGATTTACAGCGTAGGTCGTGCCCCAGGGACCCCGCCAGCCAATGGAGGAGCCTTTGAGCGCCTTGGCCGGATCGATCTTCCCATCGGCTTCCCGGTATCCTTCGGTGTGGCAGAAATGGCAGCCGCCGATGATCGAAATATACAAACCGCGTTCGACGGAAACTTCGTCTGCCGCCAGTAGGCTGGATGGCACGATGCACAGAGCAACGGCCGCACAAAGATCGATTGTTCGCACGTTCGCTGCCTCCCCATGAGTGATTGCACCAAGGCGGGCCCGACGACCTTTGGGGTTTGGGAACTCCGAGACGCCGGGCCCTTGGACCGGAGAGACGGGTGTATCTCCCAAGCCCGTCTATAATGTGCTCCTAATATAGGCCGGTGGCAAACGCGCGCTTTGCGTCTATTTCTTCCTCGCCAGCCATTTGCCAAGCAGTTTTTTACGCCAACGCGGGCCGATGTCCTTCCATGTCGCTCTGAGCGCTGCCCAGGAAACGATGCTGAATAACCCGAACTCCAAACAACCGCTTATGTTGCCCTTGGCAAGCAATGCGATCGCGATCGTTGGATTTGGAATCGCGGCGAAACCTACGATCGTCAGCCACAACCAAAGGATCACCTTGGCGATCACAGCTTCTGAAGCCTCGCGCCGCGGCCGCGCGGTCACATAAGACCGAACATGTGGATTAGGTGGGCAACTCGCACACCTAGGCGAATTGTGAAGTTGCCATCGTTGGCGGCAAAGTCCCAACCGAAGAATGCCGCCCAGCCAAAAAGCAGAATGGAGAAGCGCATTAGAGGTTTCTAAAGTAGATGAATTGAATAATCGTTAAGACTTGGTTGCGTCGATTATTTCCTCAGCCTCACCCCGGCGCCGCCGCCATTCTCGGGGATGAACTCGACGCCGGCCGTTTCGAGGGCGCGGCGGATGGCAGACATTGCATCTGCGGAGGCGGCAGGCTTTCCCGAACCTTCTGCACGTTTCACCGTCATCGACGATACGTTTGCGGCAGCGGCGACTTCAGGCTGAGAGAGCCCAAGAATCGCTCGCGCCGCTCGAAGCTGATCGGGTGATGCCATGCGGTGTTGACCTAATTAGAACAATAGTGCTATTGTTCTAATTGTATCAACAACTGGCTCTAGGAGCAACCACAATGCCGAACACCTCAGTTCGGGCAGCCGCCGAAGGTATGCCCGAGATCAACCGCCGCCGCCTCTTGCTTGGCCTCGCGGCTGCTTCAACCGCCGCTGCCATAACGGTCGCGCCTGATGCTCACTCTGCACCGCTCGCCGAAAACCCGACTTTGGTTCAGCTCGGCAACGCGCTGCCCGATGTCGAAGCCCGCTATGTCGCGACTCGCGATACCGTCACGGCCATCATCAAGGAATGGTCCGCTCGCTGGCCTGCCGCTCCAAAGGTCTTGATCGAGAGCGGCTTCAACAAACAGGATGTCACCTTCGCCGGGCATGCCATTTACAGCAAGAACAAGTATTGGGAAGACCGGCCTCAGACCCATTGCAACGGTCGATGGCCTGCAATGGAGTATCGACTTTTGCCGCCGTGTCTTGAAAGGCCGAACCATCGACAAGCACGAGATCAGGGGCCTGACAAGGCAAGATCAGGGGCCTGACAAGGGCAGAATGGCAGGAATACCTGTCGTCCCTGCTAGTGCAGCAGAAGGCCGCTGCGAAACTCGAAGCCAAGCGCGCTGCTGTCACCAAGGCATCCGGCATCGTCGCGGCAAAAGAGGCGCGGCGCGCTGCCTTCGAAAGGCTTGCCGATACTGTCATGGAAACCATGGGGCATGACGCATCGACCATGGGCGGCGTGGTCATCAAGGCGCTGGCGCTCGATACATGGTCACGCCATGCCGATCTGGTGGCGATGATGATGACCCCTGGCGCCAGCACTTGGGGGCAGGATCTCGCCGCGTCCGTCCTTCGCTTGGCAGGGGATGCCTGACGATGGCTCGGAGAATCATCAACCCGCAATATCCCGGCATGTTGGCGGTCGACGTCATGGACCATGCAATGGACCTGATCCGCGTCGCGCGGCTTGCGATCAACGCCTTCGAAGCCGACCGACCAACGTTTCAGAGAAGGAAATGGCGTTTATCGGCTACGTCCTGATCTACGCTCAGGATCTTCTCCAGCCTGTCCGGGAGCAGTTGAACAGCGAGGAAGGCGACGCCTTGGGCGTCAGAAAGGCGGTCCGGTCATGAGGCGCCAGACCGTATTCATTGGCATGACGCCGACTCTACGCCTACGGATAGAGACGACGATCGAGAACCTGCTCTCGCTGCTCGACGAGATCGACGGCGACGAGAATCTTGAGCCCGACCACGCCGGCTTTGATCGGCGCGCCATGGATGATCGCGAGAGCTTGATCACTGCGACCACCTCTAATCATTCCGCACACGAAACGATCGAGCCCGCTGCCTAACGGTGGCGGGCTTTCTCTATCTTGTGGCAGAAAAGTCACGCAGCTTGAATATGCAGAGCTTCAACCAGCGCGAGCTTATTATCCAGCTAAGCGAGGCGTACCGTTGTTCACGGGCAAAAAGGGGCTGCCCCGACTCCTCCCGAACTAGCGCCCGCTGCCTCTTCCCTGGGTGGCGGGCTTTTTCTATTGCCCATCGTCGGTTTCTTTGAAGCCGCAGATCTTGCAATGGTAAGCATGGTCGCCGAGACATCGAGCTCTGCCAGCACGTTATAGCTCTTTTTTACGAAGGCGAAGAAAAGGTACGCGAACTTCGGATGCCGATGTCGTACCCATACATTGAATCTGCAGACCGGGCGAAGCGAGAAAACGAGTCTGAATCAGAGGCGCGACTTCGAGATTCGCACTATGTGCCGATTGCTCGATGGCAGGCGCAAAGGGAATTCTGGAAGGACTTCTTCTCCTACAAGTTTCGGATGAAGGCTCTGTTCGGACCACAAGCTGCTAAGCCGTTCGACAAGGTCGACGAGGCGCTCCGAACATTCACCGCTTCAGCCTCAGTGCGGTACGAGAGTATTAGGGGCGATAGAGTTGGAACAGAGGATCAGGACTTGCGAATGGAGTTTGATTCCGCAATTTAGGGACACCCCTCGGCCCAGGATAAGATTGGGCCTCTTATGCAAGCCGCTATAGGCGAGATGGAAGAGATTTGCATTCCGATCGTTCAGGCTCAGTCGCCGGTTCGGCTATTGCGAGACTGGAGCCGCGAGAAGCTCACTCGATTTCAACGGTCGGCGTCGGAGGCGCCGTAGGGCCCGATTCCCAGGAAAGCATGGGTCTGGCGGGTACCTATACCGTACCTATCGCCAAAATCGGCGATTTTGCTGCGTTGCTAAGTGCTTGAAAAGATTTGGCTCCCCGGGCCGGATTCGAACCAGCGACCAACCGGTTAACAGCCGGTTGCTCTACCACTGAGCTACCGGGGAACAGAGGCTCTCATGTGAGTGGCGCAGCCTATAGCAAACCCTTTTCCGCTTTGCAAAGAAGCATTTCGCATTTTTCCGAGGCCTTTTCGCTCAGGGGTTTCTCGCAATCGTTCGCGGGTGCCCTCATATTAGCCGTCTTGCTGGGGATATGGAACCGAAAGCGCGGTTGCGGCTTAGATTCAACGATGCTCCTGAACGGTCAAAAGGGTTAATCTTTCGAGACGATGACAGCACAAGACAACCAGATGCCAGCGCGGAAAATCTCGGTTTTCGGGCGCGAGTTCAAAATGCCGCGCTCGCGCGGGCTCAGAATCACCATCGGCATCGTTCTGACCATCGGCGGCATTCTCGGTTTCCTGCCGATCCTCGGCTTCTGGATGGTGCCGCTCGGATTGCTTGTGCTGTCCTATGAATTCGCCATGGTCCGCCGCCACCGGCGCCGCTTCGTTGTCTGGTGGGAACGGCGCCGTCGACCGGATTGAGGCCGACAGCGCGCGGCCTCAGCGGCCGGCGTGCTCTTCCAGCGCTTCGCGGATCTGCTTGAGAATCGCAGCCGCCGAGGCGAGCTTTGCCCGGTCATGCGGCAACAGGCTGCTCGCACTGCCGATGCACAGGCGGTCGATGGCGTAGCGCAAAAGCTCTTCGCACTGCGGCAGCGACAGGCCGGATGCCGCATTCTTGCCCTTTGCCGCCATTGTCCAACGCATGGCATGTCTCCCGGCGTGTCCAACGTATGGGCTGCTGAATAAGTTTCTTCCGGCGTTGAGCCATGCTTAACGAGCAGCTAACGTATCGTCGTGAGGCCCGGGCTCGGGATTTGGCGGGATGCTGCCCAAACCGGCGAGAGGAAACCGTTCGGAATGCACGGGTGGCCGCTTGACGGCATTTTCGCCGCAACCTATTGGAACCGGGTGGAACGCCGGGAGCAATGAGGCCTCGTGGCGGAGTGGTTACGCAGAGGACTGCAAATCCTTGCACCCCGGTTCGATTCCGGGCGAGGCCTCCAATGCCCGGGCCCCGCGCACCAGCGCTGGGGCCTGAAGTTCCGATCGTAATGAACCGCGGTTCTGGCGCGGCAAGCGGATTGGTTGGAACATGAGCGCTGATTTCTCCGAGCTTCGCGTCAAGATGGTCGACGGCCAGGTTCGCACCACCGATGTGACCAGCGCGCCATTGCTCGAAGCGATGCTTGTCGTGCCGAGGGAAATCTTTGTCGGCGCCGACCAGCGCGATCTCGCCTATATCGACGAGGACATCCGCATTGCCGCCGGCGCGGACGGCGCGCGCTATCTCATGGAAGCCTCGCCGCTGGCCAAGCTCATGCAACTGGCCGAGATCAGCCCGGCCGATTCGGCGCTCGATGTCGGCTGCGGCACCGGCTATGCCTCGGCTATCCTGTCTCGGCTCGCGAAGTCCGTTGTGGCGCTCGAAAGCGATTCGGCGCTGGCCGATACCGCCAGATCGACGCTTTCATCGCTCGGCTGCGGCAATGTGACCGTTGTCCAGGGGGCGTTGCCGCAAGGACATGCCGCCCACGCGCCCTACGACGTCATCTTCATCGGCGGCAGCGTCGCGGATGTGCCGGCCCCGCTGCTCGACCAGCTTGCCGAAGGCGGCCGACTCGTCGCCGTCGAAGGCCAGGGCAATTCCGGCGTGGCCCGGCTTTTTTTTAAAGCGGGGGGGGTTGTAACCGGAAGACGCGCATTTAATGCGGCAATTAAGCCACTACCGGGGTTTGAACGTATTCGCGCCTTCGAATTCTGAATGATTTTGCCTTGCAGGATAGGCGTTGTCATGGTCGCTTGTGTTTGAAATCGTTGCTGATCCGCAAAACTGGGGGCACTTTGGGGCTGAGCAGCAGGGAACATTGAACACGCGGCGCCGGCTGCTCAAGAAGGAGAAGCCGGTGTGGCGTGGTTCCCATGGACAACGAATGAGGGATACATGGTCCTGCCTATACGCAAGAGTCTTTTCGCCGCCGTCCTCGTTTCCGCGACCGCGCTTTCTCCATTCTCGGCCTCGGCGGAATCCATCCTTGGTGCGCTGGCAAAGGCCTATCAGTACAATTCTTCGCTGAATTCGGCCCGGGCCGGCGTCCGCGTCACCGACGAGAGCGTCGCCATCGCCAAGTCTGGATGGCGCCCGACCATCAACGGGTCGGCGGACATCGACTATTCCAGCAGCCATCTCAACGGCACGAACTCAAGCGTGCGGCTGACCACCGGCAATTTTGGCGTCCAGATCAATCAGACGCTGTTCGACGGTTTTCAGACCAGGAACAATGTCGCCGCCGCCGAAGCGCAGGTCCGCGCTTCTGTCGAAACCCTGCGCAACACGGAAGAGAACACCCTGTTCAGCGCGGCACAGGCGTATATGAACGTGATTCGCGACCGCCAGATCGCCGTGTTGACCGAGCAGAACCTGCAATTCCTGACCGAGACGGCGCGCGCGGCGCGTTCGCGTTTTGAGGTTGGTGAAGGGACGCGTACCGACGTCGCGCAGGCCGACGCTTCGCGGGCCGCCGCCGTGGCATCGTTGAGCGCCGCCCGTGCGCAAGCGCTGGCCAGTGCCGCAAGCTATCGCCAGATCGTCGGCGACGAACCGGGCAAGCTCAAAGCCGCTTCCCCGGTGGCAAAGCTGTTGCCGTCGAGCCTCTCAGCTGCCGTCGAGGTGGCCGCGAACGAGCACCCGGCCATCCTTGCCACCCAGCATCTGGTCGACGCTGCCGCGTTTTCGGTGAAGTCGGCCGAAGGCGCGCTGCTGCCGCAGCTGACTGCAAGCGCGGGTGTTTCGAGCGCTTATCGCAACACTGTACCGGGCGCCTTCGCGTCGCAGGACGGCACCACCAATTCGGCCAACATCGGTGCAACGCTGAGCATCCCGATCTATTCCGGTGGCCGTAAATCGGCGATCGTGCGCCAGGACAAGGAATCGCTCAGCCAGGCCCGCATCGAGGTCGACGTCAGCCGCGACCAGGTGCGCCAGGCCGTCACCGCCGCCTGGACCGAGTACACTGCCGCGCAGCAACAGGTCACGGCCAACAGGCAAGTGATCGAGGCCGCGAAGCTGGCACTGAGCGGCGTCATCGAAGAACGCAATGTCGGCCAGCGCACCACGCTCGATGTCCTCAACGCACAGGCGACGGTCATCACCGCCGAGATCAACCAGGCCGGCTTTGAACATGATGTGGTGGTGGCGAGCTACGCCATCCTGCAGGCGACTGGCCGCCTGTCCGTCGACCGCCTTGGCTTGCAGGTGACGAAGTACAGACCTGAAGAGCACTACAACGCGGTCAAGGACAAATGGATCGGCCTGCGCACGCCGGACGGCCGCTGAGAGTTTCGGCCCGGACTTTTCGGTCCTCCTGCCTGAGCTAGCTCTTCGGCCTCGCTGCCCATCGTTCGGGGTCTGGTCTAATCTGTTGAAATCCCACAAGTCCCCAGATTGGGGATTCTCGTGCGGCGATCCGTCGGTTACGCTGTCGTCATGATTCGATCCGGCCTTGCCGGAGCGGAAATCTGCAACGGGTCACAAGGGCGGCGGATGTGACGATGGCAACGGCAAGCAGCGCACAGCGCGAACCTTCCATGGAAGAGATACTGGCTTCCATCAGGAGGATCATCGAGGACAGCGACGGCGGCCGCAAGCAGCCGGGCGACGCCGATGAGCTGCGCCAGGATCTGGAGCCGGCAGCGAGCGCCGGTGCAGTTGCCGACGTCGAGGCATTTCGAGCCGACCTGCAGGCCGCCCCAGAGGTCAAGAAGCCGGTGACGCTGGCGGAAGTCCAGGCACAAATGCCGGCCGTCGAGCCGGTGATCGCGCGGATGGAAACGCCGATGCGCCCGGAGCCCACCCCGGCAAAGCCATCGATGACACTTGCAGAAGTCAGCGCCCGGGTCGCTGCCGAGCCGACGCCGCCGGTCATGGCCGACGCGCCGGCAGTGCGTCCTATCGCCGACGCGCCGGCAGTCCGTCCTGCCGCCGACGCCCCCGTTGCCGATTGGCGGCGCGATATCGCCGCCGTCGGCGAGCAGGCCAAAGCTGTGCCCGACAAAAGCGAGGCCCGCATGCCGGTAGTCGAACCGCCGATGGAAACTGCAAGAGACGAACCGATTGCCCAAGCAGCCGCCGAGCCGGCTCATCCAGGCGCAGGCGTGGCGCGACCGGCCGCGGCCAGCGACGCGCCACGTCCGGCCATCGTTTCCGAGCACACGGGCCGGCAGGTTGCCGCCGCCTTTGGCGAGCTTTCCGATGCGTTTGCCAGCCGCAGCAAGAAGACATTCGACGAGATGGCCGAAGAGATGCTGCGGCCGATGCTGCAGGATTGGCTCGACAACAACCTGCCGACACTGGTCGAAAGGCTGGTGCGGGAGGAAATCGAGCGCGTGGCGCGCGGGGCGCAGTAATCTCTTTTAACAATCACCCTCGAAACGCCGCCCGTGAGGCGGCGTTTTTGTCGATGAGGTCAGCTCGGGCTGGTCGCGAAGCAAATGAGGTTGCCGTCGGGATCCCTGACGATGAACGTGCGGGCGCCCCAGGGTTCGGTTCGCAATGTCTGGTGGAACGGGGCCATGGCCGCCTGATACTCCAGGAACAGCGCCTTTACGTTGTCTAGTATGACGGTCGCCGCCAGCAGGTCATCGGTCGAATTGGCGGCTAATGGCGGCTTGTCGACATGGCGCAGGTTGAGCCTTGCGCCATCGCGGATGATCTGTGCGTAGAAGGGCGGCTCGCCATAGGTGAAGCGCGTCTCGAAGCCGAGCTTTTGCCGGTAGAAATCACAGGCAGCTCCAATATCGGAGACAAAGAGCTGCGGTTCGGCAAGGGCGAGGAACGGCTTTGCGGCGTCTGTTGCTGCACGATCGGTCACGGTTTGAAGGCCTTCCTTCAGCGCCTGCCAGCTCTCGAAACCTGACTTCCTGGCGACGAGTTCCTGGGCATCGGCAAGCTTGAAGCCGTGATCGAGGATCTGGCTGTCGCTGAGATCGCGAAAACGCGGCAAGAGCCATCCAATCACAGCGGCGACGGGATAATACCGCTCGCGGTGCCATTTGAGATAGAGCTTGGCCTGCTTCTTGTGGTGTTCGAGGGTCGGCATCGGCGCATTGCGGGGTTGAGGTGGCGTAGGCGGGCAATGCCCCTCCGGCCGGAAGCCGATGCGCCCTACAGCAGCGTTGGCATCGTATTGTGGTGGCCTCTGCCGGTCAAGGCGCGAGCGCTACGGCTTTTCCCGAGCAACAGGCACCTGCCAATCTGATCGATGGAGCGCAAGTGGGTCTCCTTGACCTGATCCAGGCCGTATCTATTTGACGTTGAGGTTCCGAGGCAGCCCCTGCGGTTGACTTGGCCAAAACCTTCCGATTTACACCGGACCAGCAAAACCCGACAGCGCGGACCATTTTCCCATGCTTGAAAAGACCTACGACGCAAAAACCGTCGAGCCGAAGATCGCCAAAGTCTGGGAAGAGGCCGACGCTTTCCGCGCCGGCGCCGGGGCCGAGGAGGGGGCGGAAGCCTTCACCATCGTCATCCCGCCGCCGAACGTGACCGGCTCGCTGCATATGGGCCACGCGCTCAACAACACGCTGCAGGACATATTGGTGCGCTTCGAGCGCATGCGCGGCAAGAACGTGCTGTGGCAGCCGGGCATGGACCATGCCGGCATCGCCACGCAGATGGTGGTCGAGCGCCAGCTGATGGAAAAGCAGATCCACCGCCGCGACCTGACGCGCGAGCAGTTCATCGAGAAAGTGTGGGAGTGGAAGGACGAATCGGGCGGGGCGATCTTCAACCAGCTGAAGCGGCTCGGCGCCTCCGCCGACTGGTCACGCGAACGCTTCACCATGGACGAGGGCCTGTCCAAGGCGGTGCTCGAAGTGTTCGTCACGCTCTACAAGGAAGGGCTGATCTACAAGGACAAGCGCCTTGTGAACTGGGATCCCAAGCTGCTCACCGCGATCTCCGATCTCGAGGTCGAGCAGCACGAGGTCAACGGCAATCTCTGGCACTTCCGCTATCCCATCGAGGGCGAGGTCTTCGACCCGGAAAATCCGAAAACCTTCATCACCGTGGCGACGACGCGCCCCGAAACGATGCTGGGCGACACCGCCGTCGCCGTGCACCCTGATGACGAGCGTTTCCGGCATCTGGTTGGGAAGAACATCGTCCTGCCGATCGTCGGCCGCAAGATCCCGGTGGTGGCGGATGAGTACTCCGATCCGGAGAAGGGCTCTGGCGCGGTCAAGATCACGCCCGCACACGACTTCAACGATTTCGAGGTCGGCAAGCGCCACAAGCTGCCGGCGATCAATATCCTCACCGTCGAGGCGGCGATAAGCCTCAAGGACAATGAGGATTTTCTCGCCGGTCTCGAGGTGACGCCGGAGCGGCAGGCAGTCTGGGATGAACTCAATGGCCTCGATCGCTTCGTCGCGCGCAAGAAGGTCGTCGAGCTGATGGAAGAAGGCGGCTTCCTGGAAAAGGTCGAACCGCATCGCCACGCGGTGCCGCACGGCGACCGCGGCGGCGTGCCGATCGAGCCGTTCCTGACCGAGCAGTGGTATGCCAACGCGGCGGAACTGGCCAAGCCGGCGATCGCCTCGGTGCGCGAGGGGCGAACCAATTTCGTGCCGAAGAACTGGGAGAAGACCTATTTCGACTGGATGGAAAACATCCAGCCCTGGTGCATCTCGCGCCAGCTGTGGTGGGGTCACCAGATTCCGGCCTGGTATGGGCCGGACGGGCGTGTCTTTGTCGAAAAGACCGAAGAAGAAGCGCTGGGTGCGGCGATCGAATATTATCTGGCGTTGGAAGGGCCATGGAAGGCCTGGGTCGAAGACAAGCTCGAGAACTTCAAGCCGGGCGAGATCCTGATCCGCGACGAGGACGTGCTCGATACCTGGTTTTCGTCGGCGCTGTGGCCGTTCTCGACGTTGGGCTGGCCCGATGAGACGCCCGAGCTGAAGACCTACTACCAGACCGACGTGCTGGTCACCGGCTTCGACATCATCTTCTTCTGGGTCGCCCGCATGATGATGATGGGCCTGCATTTCATGGACGAGGAGCCGTTCCACACCGTCTATGTCCATGCGCTGGTGCGCGACAAGAACGGGCAGAAGATGTCGAAGTCGAAAGGCAACGCCATCGATCCGCTCGACCTCATCGACGAATACGGCGCCGACGCGTTGCGTTTCACCCTGACGGTCATGGCGGCGCAAGGCCGCGACGTGAAGCTCGATCCGTCGCGCATCGCCGGCTACCGCAATTTCGGCACCAAGCTGTGGAATGCGACGCGCTTTGCCGAGATGAACGAAGTCGCGCGCAATGACGATTTCTGGCTTAACGATGCCAAGCTTGCGGTCAACCGCTGGATCCTCACCGAACTGACGCGGGCGGCGCGTGAGATCACGGACGGCATCACCTCATACCGTTTCAACGAGGCGGCCGGTGCCGCCTACCGGTTTGTCTGGAACCTGTTCTGCGACTGGTACCTGGAACTGCTGAAGCCGGTGTTCATGGGCACGGACGAGGCGGCAAAAGCCGAAAGCCGTGCCTGCGTCGCCTTCGTGCTCGACGAGATCTACAAGCTCTTGCATCCGATGATGCCGTTCATGACCGAGGAACTGTGGGCGCAGACGGCTGGCGAAGGCAAGGAACGCGCCTCGCTGCTGTGCCATGCAGCGTGGCCGTCGCCGGATTTCGAGGACACAGAGGCTGCCGCCGACATCAACTGGCTGGTCGATCTCGTCTCCGGCATCCGCTCGGTGCGCTCGGAGATGAACGTGCCGCCGGCGGCGATCGCGCCGCTGGTGGTGGTCGGCGCCAACGAGGTGACCCGGGAACGGCTCGTTCGCGAGGACTCGGCGATCAAGCGGCTGGCGCGGGTCGGCGACATCTCGCTGGCCGATGTCGCCCCAAAAGGCTCGGCGCAGATCGTGCTCAACGAGGCGACGATCTGCCTGCCGCTTGGCAGCCTGATCGATCTCGCCGCCGAAGCGGCACGGCTGCAGAAGGAACTGGCCAAGGTGACCGAAGAAATCGCGCGCCTGCACAAGAAGCTGTCGAACGAAAGATTCGTCGCCAGTGCGCCGGCCGAGATCGTCGATGCCGAGCGTGAAAAGCTCGCTGAGTACCGCGACGCGCAGGACAAGCTTTCGGTGGCGTTGACGAGGGTTCGCGACGCCGGTTGAGGGTAGATTCGTTGCCCTTCGGCGGCTTCGAAATCGGACCTTTTTGCCTGCAAAATAGGCATTCCGCTGCGTTAATGTTGACGTAAACGGAAAGTTTTAGCCCCATTGTTGCCATAATGTAACAATGGGGCCCTGGACTCCCAAAAACATATATTTTTGAGCCTTTTGGGCGGGTTTTTCTCGCGTTTTGAGGGCGACACACACTCCGGAGGCGGCTTTTTGGCCTAACGGCAGTGGCTTGTTTTGTGTCGAAAATGCGCGTGGCGAACATGTACATGTACGCCGCATGAATTCGTTATTGCACCGTTAACCTGAATTGGTTCTAGCTTGCCGCACTCGAATTCGGGGAGGACATTTATGACTATTTTGCGACATAAAGCACTGCTGGGGGCGGGGTGCTTTTCGCTTGCTTTGATCGGGACGGCGATGAATTCGGCGCATGCTGGCGGCCTGGAGCGCGGCGGCTACGACATCGACTTGCTGTTCGATCCGGCGCAGGTCACAGGCGAGCTTTCAGGCACCTATGTGATGCCGCAGCGAGACCTGAAGAATGCAAAGGATACGGATCCAACCGACGGCAATCTCAATGCGCTGGGTAAATCCAGCACGGCGCGCGATACCGAAAGCTATTGGGTGCCCTACGGTGGCATCAAGATCGGCATGGGACCGGTCGATTGCCTGGGCGACTACTCCCAGCCGATTGGTGCCTTCAGCAATCCTGGTGCGAACTGGGCGGGTGCACAAAGCAATGTCGAGACGAAGGTAGAGAGCAAAGCCTTTAGCGCGACCTGTTCTTACAAGATGGACCTCAGCAAAGGTCAGTTTCGCTTCATTGGCGGCGTGTTCCATGAGGATGTTTCGGGCTTCAAGGAACAGTTGGTTGCTCCCATTCCCGCCTTTCTCGGCACAGGCATTGGCCGCCTTGATCTCGAAGGGGATGGATGGGGATGGCGTGCCGGTGTCGCCTATGAGATCCCGGACATCGCCTTGCGCGCCAGCCTGGTCTACAACTCGTCGGTCAAGCTCGACAATTTGAGCGGAACGCTTGATTTGACCCAGGTGCCTGGGCTTATCAATCCTGCAAATCCGCTTCTGGGCAACGTCACTGACGTCTATGGGGCCTCGCAGGTTCCGGATTCTGTTGAACTCAAGCTTCAGTCAGGCATCGCTCCCGGCTGGTTGGCTTTTGGATCCATCAAGTGGGTGAATTGGAGCGAGCTGCAAAGCATTCCGTTCTGCCCGACCTCGACCCAGGGGCTCGTTGCCTGCACGACGACCAGCCCTGTGCGCGCCACCTCGCTTGATTTGCTCTATCGCGACGGTTGGACGGTTTCCGGTGGCATCGGCCATAAATTCAACGATCAGTGGAGCGGGGCGGCGGTTCTCACCTGGGATCGTGGCACGACCACCGGCCTGAGCGCGCAGACCGACACCTGGACGGTGAGCGGCGGCGTGGCCTACACGCCAACCCAGAACATCGAAATTCGTCTCGGTGGCGCGCTGGGCGTGCTTACCAGCGGATCAATCCATTCGGTCGTCGGCAGCGATGGTGTTACCTACGGTACCGACTACACAGCCGACTTTGGCAATGATCTTGTTTCGGCGGTCTCCACTTCCTTGAAGGTCAAGTGGTAACCATCTGAAGCGAAACGAAAAAATGCCTGGCATTGCCCGGCCTTTTTTGTTTGGACCTGCGCCGTTTGTGCCCTGCTATCCAAGCTGCGTTGCAGATAAGCCGCACCGCTTTCGCCTCTTGCGATTGTGACGTTTTGGCAACACTTTCTGAACAACCCCTGCGCTAAAAGTCAGGCTAAGGAAATTGCCCATTTCCCGCCATAAACCCGGCGCACCTCGATCTTGTCTCGGGACACGCGCCAAAAGGCTCGGCGATGGGCAGGCCGCACCGCCCGCGGCAAGGAAGAGTATGGACGCCAAAGTTATTTCCAAGGACAAGCTACCGAGCCGCCATGTGACCGTCGGTCCGGCGCGTGCGCCGCACCGTTCTTATCTCTATGCGATGGGATTGTCGGCGGCCGAGATCGCGCAGCCGCTGGTCGGCGTCGCGTCTTGCTGGAACGAGGCCGCGCCCTGCAACATTTCGCTGATGCGCCAGGCGCAAGTGGTCAAGAAGGGCGTCGCGGCCGCCAACGGTACGCCGCGCGAATTCTGCACCATCACCGTTACCGACGGCATCGCCATGGGCCACCAGGGCATGAAGTCGTCGCTGGTGTCGCGCGAGGTCATCGCCGATTCAGTCGAACTCACCATGCGCGGCCACTGCTACGACGCGCTGGTTGGCCTGGCCGGCTGCGACAAGTCGCTGCCCGGCATGATGATGGCCATGGTGCGTCTCAACGTGCCGTCGATCTTCATCTATGGCGGCTCGATCCTGCCCGGCAGCTATCGTGGCCGCCAGATCACCGTGCAGGACGTGTTCGAGGCGGTCGGCCAGCATTCGGTCGGCGCGATCGGTGATTCCGAGCTGCTTGAAATCGAGCAGGCCGCCTGTCCGTCGGCCGGCTCCTGCGGCGCCCAGTTCACCGCCAACACCATGGCCACCGTTGCCGAGGCAATCGGCCTGGCGCTGCCCTATTCCTGCGGCGCGCCGGCGCCTTACGAAATGCGCGACCGTTTCAACTTCGCCTCGGGCGAAAAGATCATGGAACTGATCGCCAAGAACATCCGGCCGCGCGACATCGTCACGCTGAAGGCGCTGGAGAATGCGGCGACCGTGGTTTCGGCCACCGGCGGCTCGACCAACGCAGCACTTCACCTGCCGGCGATCGCCCACGAGGCCGGCATCAAGTTCGACCTGTTCGACGTGGCGAAAATCTTCGAGAAGACGCCTTACATCGCCGACCTCAAGCCGGGCGGCAAATATGTCGCCAAGGACATGTTCGAGGCCGGCGGCATTCCGCTCCTGATGAAGACGTTGCTCGACCACGGATATTTGCATGGCGACTGCCTGACGGTGACTGGCCGTACTTTGGCCGAAAATATGGAGCACGTTGCCTGGAATGAACACCAGGATGTGGTCCGCCCGGCCAACACACCCATTACCCAAACCGGTGGTGTCGTGGGGTTGAAGGGAAACCTTGCCCCCGAAGGCGCGATCGTGAAGGTCGCCGGCATGTCGGAGCTGAAGTTCTCCGGCCCGGCGCGTTGCTTCGATTCGGAAGAGGAATGTTTCGAGGCGGTGACGAAGCGCAATTACAGGGAAGGCGAGGTGCTCGTCATCCGTTACGAGGGGCCGCGCGGCGGCCCAGGCATGCGCGAGATGCTGTCGACGACAGCAGCCCTCTACGGCCAGGGCATGGGCGGCAAGGTGGCGCTGATCACAGACGGGCGTTTTTCGGGCGCGACGCGCGGTTTCTGCATCGGCCATGTCGGACCCGAGGCAGCCGTGGGTGGGCCGATCGGGCTGCTGAGGGATGGCGACGTGATCTCGATCGACGCGGTGAACGGCACGATCGAGGTGGCACTGTCCGATGGCGAACTGGTGGCGAGGGCAAAGACCTGGAAGGCGCGCACGACCGACTATCAGTCGGGCGCGATATGGAAATATGCACAGACGGTTGGGCCGGCGCGCGATGGCGCGGTCACCCATCCGGGCGGTGCGAAAGAAACACACTGCTATGCGGACATCTGAGTTGTTGAGGTCGTCTGTCTTTCCGGCACTGGTCGTGTTCGCCACTTTTGGCGCGACCTTTGGCGCCGTGGGTCAGGCTATGGCCTTTGACGACAAGGTGTTCGACGACAAGACCGGCGTGAAGCCGCAATCCAGCCCATGGGCGGTGTTCCAGTTCGGCTTTTCCGCCTACAAGAACGGCCACAAGGAACAGGCCGCCGAGGCCTACAAATACGCCGCCGAGAACGGTCAGATCGGCGCCACCTGGAAGCTTGCCCGCATGTATGCCGAGGGCGACGGCGTGGCGCGCGATGACTATGAGGCGTTCAAGTTCTTCTCGGAGATCGTCGACCAGGATGTCGAGCCCGGCTCACCCGAGGAAAGCTATGTCTCGGACGCGCTGGTGGCGCTTGGCGATTATCTGCGCAAGGGCATTCCCGGCAGCCCGGTCACCGAGAACGAGGTGGCGGCCCAGGAATATTACATGCGCGCCGCCGCCAACTACCGCAATCCGAACGCGCAGTTCGAGATGGGTCAGATGTTCCTGAAGGGCGAGGGCGGCGTGAAGGCCAGCGTCAAGCAGGCCGGACGCTGGTTCCAGCTTGCTGCCGAGAAGGGCCATGCCGGCGCCCAGGCGACGCTCGGCCACTTGTTGTTCCAGAGCGGCAAGATCGTTCGCGGCCTGGCGATGATGACGGCTGCGCTCGAACGCGCTTCGCCGGCCGATCAGCCGTGGATCCGCGGCATGCAGGAAGAGGCATTCGCCACCGCCGGCGAAGCCGACCGCCGCACCGCGATCTCGCTGGCCGATGACATCCTCACCAAGGGCGGCAGCGCGGACCAGTAGTCTCGCGGCTGCGCTGGCCTTACCGGAAGCGCTTGATTTTGATCAGTTCTCGGTCGGTTCCGTCGGCACCATGCTGGGGGCCGGCGTTGAGATCGGCGTCACATGGAGATGGGGCGCCATCGTGTTTTCAGGGCAACTGTCCCCGACCTTGGTCCACGACGTGTTGTTGAGCACCATGTCGCAGCGGGCAAGATGGCTCTGGTCGGCGACCGTCAGGCAGGCGACCTGACCAACCGGATACGATTTTCCATTGGCAAGACATTCGGGGGCGGCGAAAGCCGGCACGACCGCGGCCATGGCAAATGCCAAGCCGATCGGACAAAGAACAATTCGAATGGTCATGGGAACCCCGGCCGCCATGATGATCCCCCATCATGCGCCGGAATGTGGCTATATGAGGTCAAACGCCTTGCGTGCCCGGCGTCAGGGCCTGTGGACAGGGTTCTCTTGTCATGCCGGCTGCAGCGCGAGATCGATCGCCACCGGCACGTGGTCGGACGGCTTTTCCCACGCGCGCACATGCTTTTCGATCGAGGCCGCCGAAAACCGGTTGGCGGCTTCCGGCGACAGCAGAAGATGGTCGATGCGGATGCCATTGTTCTTCTGCCAGGCGCCGGCTTGATAGTCCCAGAAAGTATAGGTGTCGGGCTTGTCCGTGACCGCGCGGACCGCCTCGGTGAAACCAAGATTGAGCAACCGGCGGAAGGCCTGCCGGGTCTGCGGCTGGAACAGCGCGTCGCCCAGCCAGTTCTCCGGAAACCTGGCGTCGATCGGCTCGGGAATGACGTTGTAGTCGCCGGCCAGAACCAGGGCCTCTTCCAGCCTCAACCGCTCCTGTGCCCAGCGCTCCAGCCGCTCCATCCAGGACAGCTTGTAGGGGAACTTCTTGTCGTCATCGATCGGGTTGCCGTTCGGCAGATAGAGCGAGGCGATGCGCAGCGCGCCCTTGTCGGTCGAGAAAACGCCTTCGATGAAACGCGCCTGCTCGTCGGAATCGTCGCCGGGCAGACCTCTGGTAACTTCGTCGAAGCGCAGTTTCGACAAGATGGCGACACCGTTGAAGCCCTTCTGGCCATGGGTCTCGACATTGTAGCCAAGCGCCTCGATCTCGGCGCGCGGGAACTGGTCGTCGAGCGTCTTGATCTCCTGCAGACAGACGATGTCGGGCGCGCTCTCGGTCAGCCAGTGGGTCAGGTTGCCGATGCGGGCGCGCACGCCGTTGATGTTCCAGGTGACGATTTTCATGACGGTCTCGATGCTGTTCAGTGGGGTTCTTGCGGCGGATGGCGTTCGACCAGGCCGATCGTATTGCCTGCCGGGTCCTTTAGAAAGGCCATCCATTCGCTTTCCCCCGCCGGACCGAATTGGCCTTCGGTGTCGTTGTGCACGAGCATTGGCGGCGCTGTGAAGGGGACGCCCGCGGCTCTTGCCTCGGCATGGAAATCATCGAGGCCCGACATGTCGAGATAGACCGTGCCGGCCGGTATGCCGTCGGTGAACAGCAAGCGCACATCGCCGGCCATGATAAAGGCGATGCCCGGCGGATCGAAGCGCGCGTGCACGGCCATGCCGAGCACATCGCGCCAGAACGCCAGCGTCACGTCGAGGTCGCGTCCAGCCGACAGCGCGATCTGGCGGACCGCACCGATTGCAGACATTTCTATATGGAAAAGCTCGTGCCGCAACCGCAGGAAGCGACGGCATTCGGGTTCCGGATCTGGAACGACTGACCCATCAAATCGTCGACGAAATCGATGACCGAGCCGCCCATATAGACCAGCGACAGATCGTCGATGAGCACCGTGGCGCCGTCTTTCTCAATGGCGACGTCGTCGTCGTTGCGCGTGTCGACCAGATCGAACTTGTAGGAAAAGCCGGAGCAACCGCCGCCCTCGACGGAGACGCGCAGCGCCGTCTTGCCGGCCTCGCCCGAAACAATCTTGGCGATCCGCCTGGCGGCGGCCTCGGTCATGTCGACTTTCATGGCAGTCTTGGCGTCAGCGCCCATGGGCGTCACCTTGCTTTCGGTTTCACATGATAGGTATGAAGCGCGAGGGGCCAAGTCAACTGCGGCAGCATAAGCCATGACCAATGAGTTGGGCGACATCGGATTCGGCTATCGACCGCGCGCGGCCTATGCCTGCGATCCGGCAAAGTCGCGCGGGCGGCTTTTCGATGAGGTCGAGAGCCCGACGCGCACGCCGTTCCAGCGCGATCGTGACCGCATCATCCATTCGACGGCGTTCCGGCGGCTGAAGCACAAGACGCAGGTCTTCATCGCGCATGAAGGCGACCACTATCGCACCCGTCTGACCCACTCGATAGAAGTGGCGCAGATCGCGCGTGCGCTGGCGCGGGCGCTCCGCGGCGACGAGGATCTGGCTGAAGCCGTGGCGCTGGTGCATGATTTCGGCCACACGCCGTTCGGCCACACCGGCGAGGACGCGCTGAACGAGAAGATGGCCGCCTGGGGCGGCTTCGACCACAATGCGCAATCGCTGCGCATCGTGACAAGGCTGGAGGCGCGCTACGCCGAATTCGACGGGCTCAACCTGACCTGGGAAACGCTGGAAGGCCTGGTCAAGCACAATGGGCCGCTGACCGACGGCAATGGCCATGGCTTGAAAGGGCCGGTGCCTCAGGCGATCCGCGATTATTCCGAGCTGCACGATCTCGAACTGGACCGGTTCGCCGGCATCGAGGCGCAATGCGCGGCGATCGCCGACGATATCGCCTACAACACACATGATATCGACGACGGCTTGCGGGCAGGGGTGCTGACGCTGGATATGCTGGAAACGGTCTCGCTGCCGGGAACGATCCTGAAGGGCGTGCGCGCCCGCTATCCGGCGCTCGAGGACATGCGCACCGGCCACGAACTGATGCGGCGCCAGATCACCGCGATGGTCGAGGATGTCATTGTTTCGACCACTGCCAATCTGGAGCGGATCAGGCCGCAGAGCGCTGACGCGGTGAGGGCAGCCGGGGAGACGATGGTGACTTTTTCAACCGAAATGGCTGCCTTCGAGAAAGAGCTGAAGGCCTTTCTCTACAAGCACCTCTACCGGCACGCGGAGGTGATGCGGGTGCGCGCCGACGCCGAGCAGATCGTCAGGGATCTGTTCGACGTCTATTTCGCCGATCCACGCGCGATGCCGGACGGCTGGCGCGAGGGGCTCGATCGGGCCGACGATCGCATCAAGGCGCGCAGCGTGGCCGACTTCCTGGCCGGCATGACCGACACCTACGCGCTCAAGGAACATCGGCGTTTGTTTGACCGAACCCCGGATTTGAGCTAGGGCGGGCTCGATTTTGCCGGCCAACGAGCCGGATTCGCCACAAAGCCGCCAGAGCCAGTCCAAATGAACATCTTCGCCGATTTCACCGCGCGAATCATAAAAGCCGTCGAAGCGCTTGATCTGAAAGACAATAATGGCGTTTCGCCGGACCTGTCGCGCATTGCCGTCGAGCCGCCGCGCGATGCCAGCCATGGCGACTTGGCGACCAATGCGGCGATGGTGCTGGCCAAACCGACCGGCCAGAATCCGCGGGCGCTGGCCGAAAGACTGACCCAGGCGCTGCGTGGGGACAAGGACGTTGCCGCCGCAGAGGTCGCGGGGCCCGGCTTCGTCAATCTCAGGCTCAGGGACGGTTTCTGGCAGGCGCATCTGACGACGCTGCTTGGAGAGGGCCGCAACTATGGCCGCTCGACGGTTGGCGGTGGCAGGAAAACCAATGTCGAATATGTCTCGGCCAATCCGACAGGCCCGATGCATGTCGGCCATTGCCGGGGCGCGGTGGTTGGCGACGCGCTTGCCAACCTGATGGCCTTCGCCGGCTACGACGTGACCAAGGAATACGTCATCAACGACGCCGGCTCGCAGATCGACGTGCTCGGCCGCTCGGTCATGCTTCGCTACCGCGAGGCGCTTGGCGACGATATCGGCGAAATTCCGGCCGGGCTTTACCCCGGCGACTATCTGGTTCCTGTCGGGCAGGCGCTGGCCAGGGAGTTCGGCCGCTCGCTGCTGGAGATGCCGGATGACGAGGCGTTGGCCATCGTCAAGGACCGCACCATCGATGCGATGATGGCGATGATCCGCGAGGATCTGGCGATGCTCAACGTGCATCACGACGTGTTTTTCTCGGAACGTACGCTGCACGCCGACAACGCCAAGAAGATCCGGTCGGCGATCAGCGACCTGACGTTGAAGGGTCACATCTACAAGGGCAAGCTGCCGCCACCCAAGGGTGAGAAGCCCGACGATTGGGAGGATCGCGAGCAGACGCTGTTCCGTTCGACCGCGGTCGGCGACGACATGGACCGGGCGCTGGTCAAGTCCGACGGCTCGTTCACCTATTTTGCCGCCGACGTCGCCTATCTCAAGGACAAGATCGATCGCGGCTTCGTCGACCTGATCTATGTGCTCGGCGCCGACCATGGTGGTTATGTCAAGCGGCTGGAGGCCTTGGCGCGCGCGATTGCCGGCGACAGGGTGAAGCTTACCGTGCTGCTTTGCCAGTTGGTGAAGCTGTTTCGCGAGGGCGAACCCGTTCGCATGTCGAAGCGGTCGGGTGATTTCGTGACGCTGCGCGAAGTGGTGGAGGAGGTCGGCCGCGACGCGATCCGATTCATGATGCTCTACCGCAAGAACGACGCGCCGCTCGATTTCGACTTCGCCAAGGTCACCGAGCAGTCCAAGGACAATCCGGTGTTCTATGTGCAGTACGCCTCGGCGCGCTGCCATTCGGTGTTCCGGCAGGCGAGCGAGCAGCTGGGCGAGGTCAATTTCGATCGCAACAGCCTGGCGTCCGCCGTGGCCTTGCTGACCGACGAGGGCGAGATCGGCCTGATCCGCAAGCTTGCAGAATACCCGCGTCTGATCGAGTCGGCGGCACTTGCGCTCGAGCCCCACAGGCTGGCATTTTACCTTTATGATCTGGCTTCTAGTTTCCACGGACACTGGAACCGTGGCACAGAAAATCCAGACTTACGTTTTGTTAAGGTTAACGACCGACAATTGACGCATGCCAGACTAGGGCTGGTGCAGGCTGTCTCGGACGTTCTGACGTCCGGCCTGACGTTGATCGGAGCCGCTGCGCCCACCGAAATGCGTTAGGTTTGACTAAAAAACCTGTCACCTTTTGCCCACATTGCGCTGGTAAGGGCCAACCCTACGCGACGTCCATGGCGTCCGAATGAGTGCGAGTTCGGGAACAATAATGGCAGACAGAACCCAGCTGAGAGTAGCCGACAACAACGACATCGTTGATGACGATCCGTTCGCGGAACTGACCAGGATCATGGGATTCGACCCGCGCCAGCCGGTCAAGCCGCAAGCGCCCGTCCAGCCGAAAGCGCCCGTCGCCGACCAGCCGGCGCAAGAGGACGATTTCGAGATCGATCTCGAGAAGGAACTGATGGGCGAGTTCGGCGCTGGCGACAGCGACGCCGCTCCGGTCGCCGAGGCGCATGAGCCGACGTTCGAAACGGCCAAGGCCGGCCCGACGGACGACGATCTTGCGATGTCGCTCGACGACGATTTCCACCTGGACATGGCGGATCTCGAAGACCACGCACCCGTCGCCAGCCATGCGGATGTCGCCAGCCATGCCGATATCGACGCTGCCGAAACCGCGCCAGCGGTAGAGCCGGCTTTCGATTCTGATTTCGACAACGCCGCCGCCAGTTCGCTCGAAGACGTTTCGCCCTTCGAGGACGACCAGCCGATAGAGGACGAGCTAGCAGCGTCGCTCGATCAGGACTTCCGGATCGACGACGAAGCCGACGAAGTGCGGCACACCGCGGCCGTTGCCGACGCGCCTGCTGCTGTCGAACCTGCTGCCGTCGGGCCGGCGTCCGAGCCTGAATTCGACGATGCGGTTGCGATCTCGCTCGAAGACGAGATGATGCTCGACGACCATTGGGCGGCGGAGCAGTCCTACGCGGCTGCGGAACCGGCGGCTTCGGAACCGGTCGAGTACCCCATGCCGGCGCAAACGACCGCGCGTGATGCCCAGGCAATCTCGAGCGAGGATTTTGCCGACCATTTCGACGACGCCATGGCCGATGTAGATATGGATTTTGCCAGTCGTGCCGATGAGCCGGTCGCCTATGAGGATCGTGCGGATGAGCCGGTCGCCTATGAGGAGCCGGAAGCGCATGATGCGCTTGCTGATACCGCGGACGCGAAGGGCGAGATTCCCGGCCCTGAGGGCTCGCTGGACGATGGGTTCGACCTGAACCTGGACGACGGGTTTGCCGAAACGGCCGAAGAGCCGGTCGCCGTGGTTGCCGCCGCTGCGGTCGAGCCGCTGGCGCCAGCCGCCGTTGCGGCCGAGCCGTTGGACTCGCCGATCGCGGACGAACGAAGCCTGGAAGACGAGTTGAATGCGCTGCTGGGTGCAATGACCGCGCGCCCGGTGCCGGTGGCGAGGGAGCCCGTCACGGCTCATCCGGCTGTGGCCGCTCACCCGCCCGTCGCCGCAGGTGCAAAGACCACTGAGGATCCGGCCGACTTCGATTGGGATCTCGACGGACAGGCGCCTGAGGAGAAGCATCGCCTTGACGCTGCCCAAGCCGCTAATGCGGATCTCGACGTTCTGCAACTCGATGACCTTCAGGGGTTGGATGAGCGTTCGGACGTTACCGCGCAAGGCGAAGTCGATTTCGACGATGATGCGTTCGACGCGGCTTTGGCCAACAGCCTGGATTCGCGCGACGCGGCCGCTTCCGATCGGCTGGCGGAACGGGCCGAGCCGACGGAGCCGACCCGTTCGTGGAGCCGCGTGACGCCGGTTCCGCAGCAGCCGGCGTTTAATGCTCAGCCGACCGCTTCGATAACACCCCACGCCGCGGCGCCGGCAGTTGCCGCAGTGCCGCCCTACCGCTTGATCGAGCCGGTCGAGACCGTCGCCCCTGCTGCCCCGGTATCTGTGCCGCAACCGCGACAGTCCTCGCACTACGAAGACATGCCCGATGTCGAGACAGTCGACGTGCCCGAGCGTGTCGTGGCGCTGGCGGACGATCTCGACATCCCGGAACTGCACTTCGAGGAAGACAAGCCGGCGACGCCTGCCTATGACGATCTCGACGCGGAATTCTCAAGCCTTCTCACCGAGATGAATTCGGTGGAGGTCGCTCCTGCTCCCGCAAGCAGCACCGCTTATAGCGGTGAATCCTACAATGCCGGGCTCAATTCCGGCTATGACGAGCCCAAGCCGGCCTATGATGCCGTCAAGCCGACCTATGACGCGGTTAAACCGGGCTATGACGGTGTCAAGCCGACCTATCAGCCGGAAGCGCGGACCTATGCCGCGCGGCCAGCGGAAACGCCTGCCCGCGCGACAGCGTCGGCCGGTTATGCGGATGCCGCCAGCTTCGACCTCGACAATCTGCCCGGCAGCCAGCCGGCTTCCCAGGCTGACGATTTCACAGTCGACGAACTCGACTACGATCCCGATCTGGATGAGGCGATGGCTGTTCCGGGTCTCGGCGAGCGGGAGGCCGCGAGGCCCTCGCGCAGGCGTGGCCTGTTTATTGCCGCTGTTGTCGGCGCGGTGGCGGTGGCTGGCGGCCTCGGTGCCTTTGCGCTGTCTTTTGGCGGCAAGGGCGGCAGCGATGCACCGGTGATCGTCAAGGCCGACAACGCACCGATCAAGGTCAAGCCGGAAAATCCGGGCGGCACCGTTGTGCCGAACCAGGACAACAAGGTTTACGACGCAGTGGTCAAGGGGACCAAGCCGGCCGAGCCTGTCCAGGATAAACTGGTCACCAACGTTGAAGAGCCGGTGGATGTGCAGGCCAAGGATCCCGCTCGCGCGATCGATCTTTCGGCTGACCAGAACGCCGCGGCAGGTGGAGCGGACGACGGTAACGCCGCGCCGGTCGCGAACGCCGCGCCGGCAGCCAACGCGGCGCCCGCCGATAACGCGGCGCCGGCACCGAAATCCGAGGATCGCATCGCGCAGGTGCTGCAGGAGGCCGACAAGGGCACCAACGCCGAAGTCGTCGCCGTTGCGCCGCGCAAGGTGAGGACCATGGTGGTCAAGTCAGACGGTTCGCTGGTGCCGCGTGAGGATCCGGCGCCCGCGGCGCCGCAAGTGGCGGCCGCTGAGCCGGCCGACCCGGCGCCGCAGCAAGTTACCCCGTCGACCCAGCCCGATGCAGACCAGACCGGCACCGTGACGCCCGCCACAGCCCAGGCAGACGACGAGCCGGCCCTCAAGCCGGCAGCCAAACCGGCAGCGGCGCCCAAGGCCGAGGCCAAGGCCCAATCGGCAAACACGCCGGCCAAGGTTCCGGTCGCGCCGCAGCGCCCGTCCGACCAGCCGGTTGATGTCGTCGGCGAGGTCAAGCCGGACCAGGTTGCATCCATCGATTCGGGATCGACCGCGACCGGCGGTGGTTCGTGGTCGATGCAGATCGCTTCGCAGCCGACGGTCGAGAGCGCCCAGTCCAGCTACCAGGATCTGCAGCGCCGCTACGGCAGCGTGCTTTCCGGCCGCACCGCCAACATCGTCAAGGCGGAGATTGCCGGCAAAGGTACGTTCTACCGTGTGCGCGTGCCAGCAAAGTCGCGCAACGACGCGATCAACCTGTGCACCAGCTACAAGGCTGCCGGCGGCAATTGCTTCGTCTCGCGCTAGCAACTGAAGCAACCAATCAAGCCGGCGCGGTCTCAGACCGCGCCGGCTTTTTCATGTGGAAGAGATGTGTCTTCAAGCACGTGCGGCGGGGGATGATTCCCTTTGACCGCGCGAAGCCCTAAGCTCTCGTCATGACCGAATCAAAATCCATGATCCTCGGCTGTGCCGGGAAATCGCTCACTCGCGAAGAAATCAATTTCTATCGCAATGAATGCCCGTGGGCCTTCATCTTGTTTGCGCGCAACATCGGCGAGACGGAGCAGATCCGCGATCTGGTCGCCGAGATGCGCGACTGTATCGGGCGCCCGGACGCGCTGGTGTTCATCGATCAGGAAGGCGGCCGGGTGCAACGCCTGCGGCCGCCACTGGCGCCGAACTATCCGGCCGGCGGCGCGCTCGGTGCGCTGTGGCGCGACGATCACGATGCCGGCGCCCGCGCGGCCTGGCTGATGGCGCGCCTGCATGCCTTCGACCTGCTGCGCTACGGCATCACGGCGGATTGCCTGCCGGTGCTCGACGTGCCGATCGAAGGCGCCAGCGACGTCATCGGCGCGCGTGCCTATGGCAAGGAGCCGCGACCGGTGATCGAACTCGGCCGCGCCGCCGCCGAAGGGCTGATGTCGGGCGGCGTGCTGCCTGTGATGAAGCATATTCCCGGCCATGGGCGCGCCCTTGCCGACACGCATTTCGAATTGCCGACGGTGAATGCGTCGCTCAGCGATCTGCAACGGCATGATTTCGCCCCGTTCCGGGAGCTCAACCATCTGCCGATGGCGATGACGGCGCATGTCGTCTACAGCGCCATTGACCCGAAGAACCCGGCGACGACCTCCGGCAAGGTCATCGACGAGATCATCCGTCGTGAAATCGGCTTCGACGGGCTGCTGATGAGCGACGACACTTCGATGAAGGCACTTTCTGGGGATTTCCCGACAAAGGCGGCCTCGATCCTTGCGGCGGGCTGCGATCTGGTCCTTCACTGCAACGGCGTTTTCGAGGAAATGGCCGGCATCGCATCGCGCACCACGGGGCTTGAGGGCAAGTCGCTGGAGCGCGCAAAACGCGCGCTGACCTATATTAGGAAACACGACGCGGCTGAAGAAACCGAGATACGTGCAGAATTCGCCACCTATTTCGACGCGGTGGCCTGACAAAGGAAGCGAGAGAAGTGGCGGAAACATTGGAAAGCAAGGCCTCGAAGGCCGCACCGATGGACCGTCTTTGGGCCGAGAACGACGATTCACGCGTCACCGGTGATCCGTCGCTGGTCGTCGACGTGGCCGGCTTCGAAGGTCCTCTCGATCTTCTGCTGCATCTGGCCCGCACCCAGAAGGTCGATCTGGCACGGATTTCGATCCTGGCGCTGGTCGAGCAATATCTGATCTTTGTGGAGACGGCGAGGGCGCTCAGGCTCGAGCTTGCCGCGGACTATCTGGTGATGGCTGCGTGGCTGGCCTTCCTCAAGTCGAAGCTGCTCATTCCCAAGCAGCCTGGCGACGAGGGCGAGAGCGGCGAGGAACTGGCGGCGGTGCTGCAGTTCCGGCTGAAGCGGCTGGAAGCGATGCGCGACGCCTCGGCGCGTCTAGTCAACCGCAACCGGCTCGGCCGCGACGTGTTCGCGCGCGGCATGCCGGAAATGGTCATCGTCGAAAAGCGCAACGCCTATTCGGCTTCGCTCTACGATCTCCTGACCGCCTATGCCCAGCAGCGGCAGAAACAGGCGATCAACAATGTGACGATCGCCAGGCGCGGTGTCTGGTCGCTCAAGGACGCGCGCGACATCCTGACCCGGCTGGTCGGCGCGGTGCGTGACTGGACGGCGCTGGAGAGTTTTCTGATCGATTACATGACCAGCCCCGAGGAGCGGCGCACGGCGATCGCAAGTTCGTTCGCGGCCACGCTGGAACTGGTGCGCGAAGGCAAGATGGACATGCGGCAGGATGACGTGTTCGCGCCGATCTACCTGCGCGGCCGCGCACAGGCAATAAAGGCAGTCGAGGTGGCATCATGAGCGAACGCGGCAACGCTTCGGTAATCCCGTTCAAGGTCGATGACGAAATGGAAGGGGAGTTGTTTCCCCAGGAACCGGCCGAGCAGGTCCAGAACCCGGCCGAGCGGTTGCACATGGCGGAAGCCGTCCGGATGGCTGAGGCGATCGTGTTCGCCAGCGCCGAGCCGGTCAGCGAAAAGCAGCTTGCCGCGCGCCTTCCAGACGGCATCAACATCGCCCTGGCGATGGCCGACCTGCAGCAGATCTATGCGCGGCGCGGTGTCAATCTGGTGCGCGTCGGCGACGCCTGGGCGTTCCGCACCGCCGGCGACCTGGCCTTCCTGATGAGCCGCGACACGGTGCAGCAGCGCAAGCTGTCGCGCGCCGCGCTCGAAGTGCTGGCGATCATCGCCTACCACCAGCCGGTGACGCGGGCCGAGATCGAGGACATCAGAGGCGTCGAAACCTCGAAGGGCACGCTCGACACGCTGCTGGAAACGGAATGGGTGCGCATGCGCGGCCGGCGCAAAACGCCGGGACGCCCTGTGACCTATGGCACGACCGAGACCTTCCTCGACCATTTCGCGCTGGAGGAAATCCGCGATCTTCCCGGCATGGAGGAGCTGAAGGGGGCAGGCCTGCTTTCGGGCCGCATGCCGTCGAATTTCTCCATTCCGCAGCCGCCTGCCGACCCCGATGCGCTGGCCGACGACGAGGATGCGCTGACCGACATCGACCTCGAGGAACTCGGCCTGCTGACGCCGCGCGTCACGGAAGATTGACTGGCAATCGCGGCCAATCTGTCGAGGATGCGCGGATTCGTAGCGGGCCATCACGCCGAAAATGCGTGACATCCGCCACCCTTTCATAAACTCTGTCGCAGTTGTGTTTGAATCCCAACGCGAAAACGCATAGATCATCGCCAGGGAAAACATTCGAGAGAGATTTGCTATGGGTTCGTTTTCGATTTGGCACTGGATGATCGTGCTCGTGATCGTGCTGCTGGTGTTCGGCCGCGGCAAGATCCCCGAGTTGATGGGAGACATGGCCAAGGGCATCAAGAGCTTCAAGAAGGGCATGGCGGACGACGATGTTGCCGAAGACAAGCGCACCGTCGAGCACCGCGCCGACGAGACCGTTTCGGCCGCGAAGGAAAAAGCCAGCAAGAGCTGAGCCAAAGGTTCTAGTCGGAACAGAGTGCCATGTTTGAAGTCGGCTGGACCGAAATGCTGGTCATCGCGATCGTCATGATCGTGGTCGTCGGGCCCAAGGATTTGCCCAATATGCTGCGCACCTTCGGCCGCACGACGGCCAAGCTGCGTGCCATGGCGTCCGACTTTCAGAAGCAATTCAACGAGGCGCTGAAGGAAGCCGAGCTCGACGACGTCAAGAAGTCGGTCGACGAGCTCAGGGGCCTCAGCCCGATGTCCGAGATCAGGAAGCAGCTCAATCCGTTCGAACAGGCGGCGGCCGATGTGCGCTCCGGCGTCGACGCGGTGATGAAGCCGAAGCCGGCAGATGATCCGACAGCGCCAGCCGCTTCGACGCCGCAGGCGGCCGAACCGTTGAAGAACGGCGCGACGACCATGCCTGGCGTCAGTGGGCCGGAAGCAGCACCGGCAGCGCCGATTTTTCCGGCAATGACCGATGAATCGGTGGTGACGGCGGCAGTGCCGGCCGAACCGGTCGCGGCGAAGACGTCGGCGGTGAAGAAAGTGGCCAAGGCTGTGCCCGCGAAAGCGGCTGCGAAAGCGCCTGCCACGTCGGCCAATGGCACGACGGCTTCCGCGCCGGCAAAAGCGATGACCGCCAAGGCCACACCTGCGTCCAAGGCGGCGGCAAAGCCTGAAAAAGCTACGAAGCCCACTGCGACCAAGACGGTCGCGACCAAGCCAATCGCGACCAAGCCAATCGTGTCCAAGACGGGGACGAAAGCCGAACCGAAGCCTGCCGCGGCGAAGAAGCCTGCGGCCAAGAAGACGGCTGGAGCCGCCAAGTGAGCGTTTCGGACAAGGAAAGAGACGAGATCGAGAAATCGTCGGCGCCGCTGATGGAGCATCTGATCGAGCTGCGCCGGCGGCTGATCTGGTCGCTCGGCGGCTTCTTCGTCGCCTTCCTGGTCTGCTTCTTCTTCGCCAAGAGGCTTTTCAACCTTCTGGTCGTCCCGTTCAAATGGGCGACGAAATGGGCCGGGCTTGATCCGCACAAGGTCGAGCTAATCTACACCGCGCCGCAGGAATTCTTCTTCACGCAGGTCAAGCTCGCCATGTTCGGCGGCATGGTCATCGCCTTCCCGCTGATCGCCACGCAGATCTACAAGTTCATCGCGCCCGGCCTCTACAAGAACGAACGCAACGCTTTCCTGCCGTTCCTGATCGCATCGCCGGTCCTGTTCCTGATGGGCGCATCGCTGGTCTATTTCTTCTTCACGCCGATGGTGATGTGGTTCTTCCTCGCCATGCAGCAGGCCGGCACCGACGATCAGGTGCAGATTTCGCTGCTGCCGAAAGTGTCGGAATATCTCAGCCTGATCATGACGCTGATCTTCTCCTTTGGCCTGGTGTTCCAGTTGCCGGTGGTGACCAGCCTGATGACGCGCGTCGGCATGCTGTCGTCGAAGGCGCTGGCCGAGAAGCGCAAATGGGCGATCGTCATTGCCTTCGTCGTCGCGGCGGTGCTGACGCCGCCCGACCCGATGAGCCAGATCGGCTTGGCCATTCCGACGATCCTGCTCTACGAGGTCTCCATCTGGGCTGCGCGGCTGATCGAGCGCGATCAGGAAAAGCAGCGGGTGGCGCGCGAGAAGCAGGACGCGGCGGAAGAGGTGGCCGAAAAGTCATCCACATAGGCTATGGCGCGGCGCCCCCGCCACGGGGTCGGCGGCCTCGGAATCGATTGCTTTGTGACGGCAATTATGCTATTAATTCAGGCATGGTGCTGATTTGCGCCAGCGACCCGCCGCAAGGCGGGTTTTTAGTTTCAGGCTCTCGCGCCATCCCTGGTAAAGCGCTCGAAAGCGAGCTCGCAGCCCTGGCTTCATCACGCCCGATCTTGCATCGATCAACGATGCGGTTTACGCCCTCTGGCTGAAACGCATCGCCATCAAAGCGATGCGTTTCAGTTTTTGTTTTAAGCAGGTCGTTATCCCAAAACCGCTGCGCACTTTTGGGCGACATGCTACCCAGGAGCGTTCAAACCATGCTTGATATCAAATGGATTCGCGACAATCCGAAGGCCCTTGTCGAGGCGCTCGTGAAGCGCTCGTGGTCGGCCGGCGAGGCGCAGTCCACGGTCGACGGGCTGATCGCCTCGGACGAAGCGCGGCGCGAACACGTCACCGAGCTGCAGACCAAGCAGGAGCGCCGCAACGCCGCCTCGAAGGAGATCGGCAACGCCATGCGTTCGGGCGATGCGGCGCTTGCCGAAAGACTGAAAGCCGAAGTCGGCGAGATCAAGATTTTCATCCAGAATGGCGAGGCGCGCGAACGCGAACTTGACAAGGCGCTCAACGATGCGCTGGCGGTCCTGCCCAACGTGCCGCTCGACGATGTGCCGGTCGGCAAGGACGAGCACGACAACGTCGTCAAGCACATCGTTGGCAAGCTGCCGACGCGTCCGAACTGGGTGAAGGAGCATTTCGAGATCGGCGAAGCGCTCGGCATGATGGATTTCGAGCGCGCGGCGAAGCTGTCTGGCTCGCGCTTCACGGTGCTGAAGAGCGGGCTGGCGCGGATGGAACGGGCGCTCGGCCAGTTCATGCTCGACCTGCACACGACCGAGCATGGCTATGAGGAAGTCATCCCGCCATTGATGGTCAAGGACGACGTTCTTTTCGGCACCAACCAGTTGCCGAAATTCGAGGAGGATCTTTTCTTCACGCTGCACGGGGAGGGCAGGCTTGGCCTGATCCCCACCGCCGAAGTGCCGCTCACCAACCTCGTGCGCGAAGAAATCACCGCGCATGAAAAACTGCCGCTGCGCTATACCGCACTGACGCCGTGCTTCCGGTCGGAGGCTGGCTCGGCCGGGCGCGACACGCGCGGCATGCTGCGCCAGCACCAGTTCTACAAGGTCGAGCTGGTGTCGATCACCGATCAGGAATCGTCGCTCGCCGAGCACGAGCGGATGACGCAATGCGCCGAGGAAGTGCTGAAGAGGCTTGAGCTGCCGTTCCGCACCATGACGCTGTGCACCGGCGACATGGGTTTTGGCGCGCGCAAGACCTATGACATCGAAGTCTGGCTGCCCGGCCAGAACGCCTATCGCGAGATCTCGTCCTGTTCGGTGTGCGGCGATTTCCAGGCGCGCCGCATGGACGCCCGCTACAAGGACAAGGACGGCAAGGGCAACCGCTTCGTCCATACGCTCAACGGTTCAGGCACCGCGGTCGGCCGCGCGCTCATAGCCGTCATCGAAAACTACCAGAATGAGGATGGCAGCGTAACCATTCCTGAAGTGCTGCGGCCTTACATGGGCGGCCGGGAAAAGATCGAATCGAAATAATGCGCATCCTCCTGACCAATGACGACGGCATTCATGCCGAGGGCCTGGCCTCGCTCGAACGGGTTGCGCGCACGCTGTCCGACGATGTCTGGGTGGTGGCGCCGGAGCAGGACCAGTCCGGCTATGCGCACTCGCTGTCGATCTCGGAGCCGCTGCGGCTGCGCAAGATCGGCGAGAAGCATTTTGCCGTGCGCGGCACGCCGACCGATTGCGTCATCATGGGCGTCAAGAAGATCCTGCCCGGTGCCCCCGACCTGATCCTGTCCGGCATCAATTCCGGCGCCAACATCGCCGACGACGTCACCTATTCGGGAACTGTCGCCGGCGCCATGGAGGGCGCGCTGCTCGGCATCCGCTCGATCGCGCTCAGCCAGGGCTACAGCTATGTCGGCGAGGATCGGATTGTCCCCTACGAGACGACCGAAGCGCTGGCGCCTGCACTGCTGCAGAAACTGGTGGCGGCGCCGCTGCCGGACGGCGTGCTGCTCAACGTCAATTTTCCGAACTGCCTTCCTGAAGAGGTCGCAGGCACGGTGGTGACCTCACAAGGCAAACTCGTGCACAGCCTGTGGGTCGACGAGCGCCGCGACGGGCGCGGCCTGCCTTACTACTGGCTGCGCTTCGGCCGCGAGCCAGTCGAAGGCAAGCAAGGCACCGACCTCCATGCCTTGCGCAACAGGTTGGTGTCGGTGACGCCATTGCAGCTCGACCTCACAGCGCATGAAATCCGTGACCAACTGAGCAAGGCGCTTGCATGAACCAGGGCCTCCCAATCGACGACCGCGAAGGTTTTGCCGCCTTTCTGCTGCGTTTGCGCGGCAGGGGGACGGTGCCGAAGGCGCTGATCGCGGCTTTCGAGGCGACACCGCGGCGCGGTTTCCTTGGCGCCCAATACCATCCGATCGCCTGGTCGGACCGTATGCTGCCGATCGAATGCGGCGAGGCGATCGAAGGGGCTGATCTGCAGGCGGCGGTGATCTCAGCCCTTGCCATCGAGCAGGGCAACCGTGTGCTCGAGATCGGCACGGGTTCGGGCTACACGGCGGCGGTGATATCGCGGCTGGCGGCTCGGGTCGTCACCGCCGACCGCTACAAGACGCTTGTCGAGCAGGCCAGGCAGCGCTTCGAGGCGCTCGGCATCGGCAATGTCATCGTGCGCCAGGCGGACGGTTCCGGTGGCCTGCCGAACGAAGGGCCGTTCGATCGCATCGTCGCCTGGGCTGCCTTCGACAGCCTGCCGCGCTTCCTGCTCGACCAATTGTCGAGCGGCGGCATCGTCATCGCCCCGATCGGACCGGAAGAGGGCGAACAGGTGCTGGCCAAGCTGACCAAGGTCGGCAGCCGGTTCGAACGCGAAGACATCGGTCTCGTGCGCCTGCAGCCGATCCTGCGCAGCGTCGCCGCCGTCATTTAGAGTGATCTTTTATGCGGTGGCGGCCTGCGAATTGTGGGGCCGCAATCCGCTGCATCCGGTTCGGCGGGTCGACTAGCCAGCCCGTCCTGAGCATAGCTTCGGCACTCTGCAAGCGATCTCAAATATTTTAAGAAAATTCGCATCGGATTCTATGGGGTTAACCGACGAGTAACATTAACGCGCTTTAATCATGCCTAGTTTGTACCGGGTATGTGCGGGTTAGTGCGATGCAACTCAGTGTTTTGAAGACAAACGGACGCAACCTGATGCGTGGTTGTGCCGTACTCATGATCGCAGGCGCTGCGGCAGGGTGCAGCTCCCAGGCTTCACGCTTCAACAGCGTCGATGACGTCTTTACCTCGTCGACCAACAACCAGCGCGCCATCATCAACAAGCAGGACGCCGTGCAGCCCTATCCGGGCGATGTCGCGGCCGCTCCGGTCGACGGCAGCCATACGCAATCGGTCAGCCGCTCCAGTCTCGAACCGGTCTCGACGCGGCCGCTGCCTCCGCCCGTTGCCCAGGCACAGCCGGCTCCGGCACTCGCGCCTGCCGCAAAGCCGGTCCGCACCGCATTGGCCCCGGCGCCGCATGTCGACCGGACCACGACCGGCACAGTCGCTCCGGCGGCATCGCCGTTCAAGGTTGCGCAGCCCGACGCGCCGCGCGTCGCCGCGGCCGGAACGCCGCATGCAACCGAGATCGTCGTCAGGGATGGCGAAACGATTTCCGGCCTGGCGCAGCACTATAAGGTGCCGGCCGACGTGATCATGAAGGTCAACGGGCTGAGCGCGACCAAGGCGCTGAAGACCGGCCAGAAGCTGGTCATCCCGGCCTACGCCTACTCCAGCAAATCGGAGCCGAAAGTCGCCGACGCCAAGCCAGCGAAAAACGGCAAGCACGACCTGCCGGCCACCGCGCCGGACAAGGTCGCCGTCCTGCCGCAACAGCCCAAGCCTAAGGAGGGCAAGTCCGCCGCTCAGGTCGATACTTCGGCCGCCGCAAGCCAGCCCAAGGAGCCCAAGCAGCAGGTGGCCGCAGCCAAGGCAACCGGCGCTGCCGGCACCTACACGGTCCAGTCGGGCGACACGCTTTCTTCGATCGCCAGGAAGACCGGTGTCGGCACCGTTGCGCTGAAGCAGGCCAACGGCATGAAGGACGGCTTGCTCAAGATCGGCCAGACCTTGAAGGTGCCGGCCGGCGGAACCGCGACCGTCGCCAGCGCCAAGCCGGCGAAGGTCGATCCGGTGACGACGGCCACCACGCAGCCCGCGGCAAAGACCACGCCGTCGGAAACGCTGGCGTCCTACACGCCACCAAAGAAAGATTCCAAGGTCATCCAGCAGGCCGAGGACGACGAGGCGGTTGCACCGGACGCAACCGGCATCGGCAAGATGCGCTGGCCGGTGCGCGGCCGGGTGATCTCCGGTTTCGGGTCAGGCAAGGACGGTGTCGACATCGCCGTGCCGACGGGAACGCCGGTCAAGGCGGCCGAGAACGGCGTAGTCATCTATGCCGGCGACGGCCTCAAGGAATTCGGCAATACGGTGCTGGTCCGCCACGAGAACGGCCTGGTCACCGTCTACGGCCATGCCAGCTCGATCGAGGTGCAGCGCGGCCAGAAGGTCAAGCGCGGCCAGGAGATCGCGCTGTCGGGCATGAGCGGCACGACGGACTCGCCGAAGCTGCACTTCGAAGTGCGCAAGAACTCCGCCCCGGTCGACCCCTCTGGCTATCTCGAGTAGCCGGGCTGTCTCGAATAGAACAAGAAAGCGATTTTGCGGGCTGCCTGACCTCCAGTCCGGCCCGCCGGCTCAGCCCGCCCCGCAAGGAGCGGGCTTTTTCAGTTGCTTTTCCCCGACCCTAATCCTTGAGCTGCTTACCGAGCCGCCCAGCCAGGTCCTGGGTGAACTGCCAGGCGACGCGGCCCGAGCGGCTGCCGCGCGTTGTTGCCCATTCCAGTGCTTCGGCGCGCAACGTCTCAGGATCGATGGCGAGGTCGTGATGGCGGACATAGCCGTCGATCATGTCGAGATACTCGTCCTGCGAACATTTGTGGAAGCCGAGCCACAGGCCGAACCGGTCGGACAGCGAGACCTTTTCCTCGACCGCTTCGGACGGGTTGATGGCGGTCGAGCGCTCATTGTCGATCATGTCGCGCGGCAAGAGGTGACGCCGGTTCGAGGTGGCGTAGAAGATGACGTTGGCCGGGCGGCCCTCGACGCCGCCTTCGAGCGCCGCCTTCAGCGACTTGTAGGAGGTGTCGTCGTGGTCGAAGGAGAGGTCGTCGCAAAACAGGATGAAGCGGAAGGGGGCTGACTTCACCAACCCCATCAGCTTCGGCAGCGTGTCGATGTCCTCGCGGTGGATTTCGATCAGCTTCAGCGGCAGGTCGGACTTGGCCCTGGCGTTGATCTCGGCATGCACGGCCTTGACCAGCGACGATTTGCCCATGCCGCGCGCGCCCCACAACAACACGTTGTTGGCTGCGTATCCGGCAGCGAAGCGTTCGGTGTTGTCGACAAGGATATCGCGGACGCGGTCGACGCCACGGATCAGGCCGATGTCGACGCGGTTGACCTTGCGCACCGGCTCCAGATAGCCGGGATCCGCCTGCCAGACGAAGCAGTCGGCCACGCCGATGTCCGTTTCAGGTACCGGTGGCGGGGCGAGGCGGCTAACCGCTTCGATCAGGCTGTCGAGCTTGTTGTTGAGGGCGTCAATGCTGCTGTCGGTCATGTCGGTCTTTTGTTTTTCGCGTTTTGAAGTGGGGAGCGTGCCGATTCCGTCGGGGTCGAAACCGGTTGCAACCTTTTGTTCGAGCGTGATCTTTTCCGAAAACCGGCTCCTGCTGTTGGCGATCATGCTCTAACACGGCTCAACAGGCCGGAAAAGCGGCCGATTTGGCGGGCCACGCAGTTGCATTGGCAACTTTACCGACTATATTCCGGCCAAATTTCAAGGGGCCGCCAAACTCCACAAGGACGGGTGGCGGCTGTTTTCAAAATTCAGGAGTACCTCGATGTTCGTGACACCGGCATACGCCCAAGGCGTTGGGGCTTCTCCCGACATGTTCATCAGCATTTTGCCGTTTGTCCTGATTTTCGTGATCATGTATTTTCTGATCATCCGGCCGCAGCGCACGCAGCTGAAGAAGCGCGGCGAGATGCTGGCCGCGGTTCGTCGTGGCGACACGGTCGTCACTGGCGGCGGCTTCGTCGGCAAGGTGACCAAGGTGATCGACGACAACGAACTCGAGATCGACCTGGGCGGTGGCACCAAGGTGACGGCGCTGCGTTCGACGATCGCCGATGTGCGCGTCAAGGGCGAGCCGGTGGCGAACCAGAACGCCAAGAAATAACCGAATTTCAGGCGGAGCGATCCGCGGACACGCTCTGACGGACGACGCCATATGCTTTATTTTTCGCGCTTCAAGATGATCCTGATCTGGGTGGCCGTGGCCATCACAGTGATCCTCGCCGCGCCCAATCTGTTCTCCGCCAGCACGCTGGCCCAACTCCCCAGCTGGGTGCCGAAGCGCCAGATGACGCTCGGCCTCGATCTGCAGGGCGGCTCGCACATCCTGCTGGAGATGAACCAGAACGACCTGATCAAGGACCGGCTGGAGACGACGCGCGACGAAATCCGCACGCTGCTGCGTGACGCCAAGATCGGCTATACCGGCCTTGCCGGCACGGGGCGGACCTTGCAGGTCCGCATCACCGATCCCGCCCAGCTCGACGCCGCCAAGAAAGCGCTGAAGTCGCTGACCGACCCGGTCGCTGCCGGACTGTTCACCGGTGGTTCGATCCAGGAAATGACGCTCGACGATTCCGAGCCCGGCCTGCTCAAGTTCAACGTCACCGATGCCGGCATCAAATACCGCACATCGACCGCCCTGACGCAGTCGATCGAAGTGGTCGAGCGCCGCGTCAACGAACTCGGCACGACCGAGCCCATCGTGCAGCGGCAGGGCGACGACCGTATCCTTGTCCAGGTGCCGGGCCTTCAGGACCCGCAAAGGCTGAAGGAAATCCTCGGCCAGACCGCCAAGCTGACCTTCCAGATGGTCGACCAGTCGATGCCGGTGCAGGACGCGCTCAATGGCCGCCCGCCTGCCGGATCTTCGGTGCTGTATTCGCAGGACGATCCGCCGGTTCCCTATCTGATCGAAAACCGCGTCATCGTTTCGGGCGAAAATCTCGTCGATGCCCAGGCGACATACAATTCGCAGAACAACGAGCCGGTGGTTTCGTTCCGCTTCGATTCGAAAGGCGCGGCGCGCTTCGGCCAGGCCACGGCACAGAATGTCGGCAAGCTGTTTGCCATCATCCTCGACAATCAGGTGATATCGGCGCCGCAGATCCGCGAGCCGATCCTTGGCGGCACTGGCCAGATTTCGGGCAATTTCACTGCCCAAAGCGCCAACGATCTCGCCGTGCTGCTGCGCGCCGGCGCGTTGCCCGCGACGCTGACGGTGATCGAAGAGCGCACGGTTGGCCCGGGCCTCGGCCAGGATTCCATCCATGCCGGCAAGGTTGCCGGCATCATCGGCTCGGTCCTCGTCGTGGCTTTCATGTTCGTCGCCTACGGCTTCCTCGGCTTCCTCGCCAACATCGCGCTGGCGGTGCACGTGGCGATGATCGTCGGGCTGCTGTCACTCCTTGGCGCAACACTGACCTTGCCTGGTATCGCCGGTATCGTGCTGACCATCGGCATGGCGGTCGATTCCAACGTGCTGATCTACGAACGCATCCGCGAGGAGCGACGAAACGGCCGCTCCGTGATCCAAGCGATCGACACCGGCTTCTCGAAGGCGCTGGCAACCATCGTCGATTCCAACGTCACCTCGTTGATCGCCACGGTGGTGCTGTTCTATCTCGGTACGGGACCGGTCAAGGGCTTTGCCATCACCTATGCCATCGGCATCCTGACCACGGTCTTCACCGCCTTCACCTTCACCCGGATGCTGGTCTCGATCTGGTTGCGCCGCGCGCGCCCGAAGGAAATGCCGCGCGCTCCAGTCACATTCGTTCCGCCGGGCACCAAGATCCCCTTCATGGGCATCCGCCGCTGGACGTTCACGCTGTCGAGCGCACTGTCGATCCTGTCCGTGGTGCTGTTCATGACCGTCGGCATCAACTACGGCATCGATTTCAAGGGCGGTTCGCTGATCGAGGTGCAGGCCAAAAGTGGCAATGCGGATATCGCCGACATAAGAGGCCGGTTGTCGGAACTCAACATCGGTGAGGTCCAGGTGCAGCAGTTCGGTGCGCCGAATGACGTGCTGATCCGCGTCGGTACGCAGGATGGCGGCGAGAATGCCGAGCAGACGGTCATCGATAAGGTGCGCGGCGAACTGCAGGACAATTATGACTTCCGCCGCGTCGAAGTGGTGGGGCCGACGGTTTCGGGCGAACTCGCCAAGCAAGGCACGATCGCCATGTTGATCGCGCTGCTCGGCATCCTGGTCTATGTCTGGTTCCGCTTCGAATGGCAGTTCGCGGTCGGCGCCATCATCGCGACGGTGCACGACGTGGTCATGACCATCGGCTTCTTCGTCATCACCGGGCTTGAGTTCAACCAGTCATCGCTGGCGGCGATCCTGACCATCATCGGCTATTCGCTGAACGATACGATCGTGGTCTATGACCGCGTTCGCGAGGATCTGCGAAAATATAAGCGCATGCCGCTGCCGCAACTCCTGAACAACGCCATCAACGAGACGCTGTCGAGAACGACGCTGACCTCGGTGACGACAATCCTGGCGCTGTTGGCGCTGGTGCTGTTCGGCGGCGAGGTGATCCGCTCGTTCACCATGGCCATGCTGTTCGGCGTCATCTTCGGTACCTATTCGTCGATCTTCATCGCGGCACCGCTGCTGATCCTGTTCAAGTTGCGGCCGCAGGCTTCGGCCGACGAGGAAAAGCCGGTCAACGGCAGCAAGGCGGTCGCGACCTGACGCGCGGCCCCGAAGGGGTGACAGAGCGGTGACCGGCAAAGGCATCGTCATCCGCGAGGCGCATTTCCCCGGCCGCGCGCCGATCGAGGCCTATGGCAATGGCGGGTTCCGCTTCGCCGACATGTCGCATCGCGGCTCGCTGCTCTGCCTGCCATCCGGCATCCATGGCTGGGAGCCGGCGGATCCCCTGGCGCTGACGGTGGCGGATTTCGACAGGCTGCTGGCCGAAGCCGACAAGGTCGAGATCCTGCTGGTCGGTATGGGCAGGGAACTCAGGCCTTTGCCGGCAGCACTGCGGGCCGCCCTGAAAGCGGCAGGCGTTGCGTCCGATCCGATGTCGACGGGTGCCGCGGTGCGGACCTACAATGTCCTGCTGGCGGAAGACCGCGCCGTGGCCGCCGCGCTCATCGCCGTCGATTGACATGTCTCAGAATGCCAAAATCGTCATGGATGCGGTGCGCGCCGCCGACCACGACCGCTTTCTCACCGCACTCTACGCGCCGGCCGACAAGCGGGATGCGCTGTTTTCGCTCTACGCCTTCAATGCCGAGATCGCCGGCATTCGCGATCGAATCCACGAAGCGCTGCCTGGCGAGGTGCGGGTGCAATGGTGGCGCGATGTCGTTGCCGCCGAAGACGACGGCGCGGGCATAGGCCACCCCGTTGCCGACGCGCTGAAGGCGACGATTTCCGCTTGCGGCCTGCCGAAGCCGGCCTTCGACAACATGCTCGAAGCGCGTATTTTCGACCTCTACGACGATCCGATGCCGTCGCGCACCGACCTGGAAGGCTATTGCGGCGAAACGGCCGCCGCACTCATCCAGCTTGCGGCGATGGTGCTTGATCCCGTCGAGGCGCCACGGTTTGCCGAGCTGGCGGGCCGGGCAGGCTGCGCGCAGGCGATGACCGGCCTGCTGCTTCTGCTGCCGCTGCACCGCAAACGCGGACAGTGTTTTGTCCCGGCCGATATCCTGGCCGCGGCTGGATCGTCACCGGAGGAGTTCGTTGCCGGCGATGGCGGCCCTGGTGCGAAGCGTGCGGTGGCAGCGATGATGGCGCTGGCGCGCGACCATCTTTCCGCCTTCGAACAGGGCGCATCGGCGCTGCCGGTCTCGCTGCGCCCGGCATTTCTGCCGCTGGCCCTGTCGCGTGCCTATCTGGCGAAAATGGAGAGTGGCTCGCCGCTCGATGGCGTGGTGCGGCTGTCGGCTTTGCGCCGGCATTGGCTGCTGCTGCGTCGCGCGGGCAAAGGCTGGCCTGCACTTTGACGTAAACGTCAATCATGTTAAGGAGTCTCCCGGCCAAAACTGTTGCCATAGACGACAGGCTGGCCGGAGGAGATACCCATCCATGAGCTTGCCTTTGCTGGTCGCGATCGTCGCCCTTGGCATTGCGCTGTCGGTCGCCGCCGTACATTTCACCGGTGGCAGCAAGTCGGCGACGCTTGCGGGCGCGGATCAGGCGCTGAGCCGTTTCGCCGAGGATTTTCCCGACGAGGTGGCCACGACGGTTCGCCTGACGGCGGATGCCGGGACGGCGTTCCTGGATCTCGGGCGAGGGCGCACCGGCATCGTTCACAGCATTGGCGACTGTTTTTTGACCCGCATCGTCTCATCAGGGGACGTCATGGCTTTGGCTGCAGGCGATGCAAACACGGTCTCGTTTCGGCTTGCCGATTTCACCTGGAGGGGCGGCCGCTTCCACTTTGCCAGCGCAATAGATGCGCAAGGCTTGCTGAAAGCGCTCGAGCCGCGACATTCAAATTCCATTGGGGAGGCCGCGTGATGGACAGCTACAACTTTCCGCAGGTCACCCAGCTGGCTATTCCGTTCTTCGTTGCCGCGATCCTGATCGAGCTTTGGCTGGTGCGCACCGGCCGCGCCAACGGCTCGTTCGAGACGCGTGACACGCTGACCAGCCTGATGATGGGCACCGGCAACGTCGTTGCCGGGCTGCTGCTTGGCGTGGTGTCCTATTGGGCGCTGCTGTGGCTGTGGCAGTTCCGCATTTTCAATCTCGGCCTGTCGGTCTGGGTGTTCCTGGCCGCCTTCCTGCTCGATGACCTGCGCTACTATGTCTACCACCGCATCGCGCACCGGGTGCGCTGGGTGTGGGCCGAACACGTCAACCACCATTCCAGCCAGCACTACAATCTGTCGACGGCGCTGAGGCAAAGCTGGACCAGCCTGTTCACCTTCATGTTCGTGCTGCAGGCGCCGCTGGTGCTGCTTGGCTTCCATCCGGCGGTGATTGCCTTCACCTTCGGCTTCAACCTGGTCTGGCAGTTCTGGATCCACACCGAGACGATCGGCAAGATGTGGGGCTGGTTCGAATTGGTCTTCAACACGCCGTCGCACCACCGTGTCCACCACGCCACCAATCCGCGTTATCTCGACGCCAACTATGCCGGCACGCTGATCATCTGGGATCGCCTGTTCGGCAGCTTCGTCGAAGAGCTGGAAGAGGACCGGCCGCGCTACGGCATCGTCAAGAATCTGGGCACCTTCAATCCGCTGAAAGTGGCGTTCCACGAATGGATCGGCATGTTCAGGGATGCCTTTGCACCGGGGCTGAGCTTGAGCGATCGGCTGAACTACCTGATCAAGCCGCCGGGCTGGAGCCATGACGGCTCGCGCGAAACCTCGGAGACCCTGAAGGCCGCCTATGTCAGGCGCAATCCGGGTGAAGCGGGCAAGCCCGGGTTGCCGGCGGCGAGTGTCGAGCCAGCCGAATAGTTAAGTAAAATACGATCTAGTGTCAATTTGACAGCATGATGGCTTGGTACTGTTTTTGACATCTCCTTCGTCTATGACCCCGACACTCAAGCGATCAAATCGGTACCAGCCTATTCGTTGCCGGTCCGCTATCAGAATGCGCCGGCTGGCTGGCTCGACCGCAAATGCCATCGTTCGGCCTATAGCTATCATCTGCGCACTGCCTTGCAGGTCGCTCTTGCCGATCCCAAGCACAGCGCGGTGACATTTCTCGGCTTTGCCTGCTCAGGGGCCGAAGTGACGGAAGGGCTGCTTTTCCCCTATGCCGGGGTCGAGGCAGTCAACAATTCCTATTTTTCGTCGGGCGGCAAACTGCGTCGCAACTTGCCGCAGATCGATCGCCTGATGATCGAACTGTGCCGCGATGATCTGCTGCGCACCCATGCAACCCGTACAGTGGCTTTCGACACGCCGCTCACCGACGAGCAAGGCCGCGCATTGCGCAGCGCCAAACTCCTTGACTGCAAACCGGGGCGGTTCCTGCGGACGATCGACATGCTGATCGTGTCCATCGGTGGAAACGATGTCGGCTTCACACCGCTCATCGTGGAAGCGCTGACCAAGACAAGGCCTCCATACGCAAACGTGAACAGCAGGTTGCGCGCCGACGCCCTCGGCGCGTCAGTCATTCGAACTGTCGCGCGGATCGCCAAGGCACATGATGTCGCCACGGCGCGAATCCGCGCAAAGGAGTTGCCGGCGCGCTTTGCCGCCTTGCGAAAGGCGTTGGCGCCGCTGCCCATCGCCAGCAGCAATGGAACGCCCAACATTGTGCTGACCGCGTTTCCCAAGATCGAATTCAACCAGGACGGAAGGCTCTGTGGCGAAGCCACGCCGCGTGAAAGGCTGGAAGGCTTCAACGTCGGTGGGGTGCTGTCGATCGACGTGCCGACGCTGCGTCCCATCAGCGATTTCGCCAACAATGTGCTCTACCCGGCGACGCGCGACGCCGCCCACGCGGGAAACTGGCATTTCGTCGATGCCCAGCGTGCCGCGTTCGCCAAGCATGGGATCTGCGCGCAAAAGAGCTCGTCGAGCGGCGTCACGGCCGCCGAGAGCCTGATGCTGCCCTACTACCATGCGGACGGGCCGCGACCGGACAAATGGTCGGAATTCGAGCCTTTTTCCGCTTATCGCGAAGCCGATTTCAAGGCTTCTCGCGACACGCGTGCCTACGCGCCGCGCGAGCGCTGGTTCCGCACCATCAACGACATCTGCCTTTTCGTGCAGTCCAAGGCAAGCGGCACGCCACCGCCGCCGCAAGATTGGGCGTTGCTCGATCTGGTTGAGGTTTGCCTGGGCGGTCCGTTCCATCCGACCGCGGAAGGCCATGCCCACATCGCCGACGCGGTGTTCGCGGCAGCAACCACGATGCTCAACTTGCCACGGCCAACGGTCGCGGATGTGCGACCGCACTGAAGGGAAGAGCAGGGCTACTCGGCTGCTTCCGCTTGCGCCGCCAGCCCCAGCCACTGCCGGCAATCGGCGCGCGCCCGTGCGGTTATGCCCTGCCGCTTGGCGACGGTCTTGTCCTTGCCGCGCAGGCGCTTGCCTTCTGACTTCGGCGCTTCCATTGGCGGGAACAGGCCGAAATTGACGTTCATCGGCTGGAAGGAGCGCTTTCCCGGTTCATCATCGGACACGATGTGGCCACCGGTGATGTGGTTGAGCAAGGCACCGAAGGCCGTGGTGAGCGGCGGCAGCGATGGTGCCTGGCCGAGCCGCTCGGCGGCGGCGAAGCGTCCGGCGAGCAGGCCGATCGCGGCACTTTCGACATAGCCCTCGCAACCGGTTATCTGGCCGGCGAAGCGCAGGCCGGGGCGCGACTTCAGCTGTAGCGAGGCGTCGAGCAAGGTCGGCGAGTTGATGTAGGTGTTGCGGTGCAGGCCGCCGAGGCGGGCGAAATCGGCGTTTTCGAGGCCCGGTATGATGCGGAACACGCGCACCTGCTCGGCATGCTTCAGCTTGGTCTGAAAACCGACCATGTTGTAGAGCGTGCCCAGCGCATTGTCCTGCCGCAGCTGGACGACGGCATAGGCCTTGACCGTTGGATTGTGCGCATTGGTCAGCCCCATCGGCTTCATCGGCCCATAACGCAGCGTCTCGACGCCACGTTCGGCCATGATCTCGATCGGCAGGCAGCCGTCGAAATAGGGCGTGCCTTCCCATTGCTTGAATTCGGTCTTCTGGCCGTCGACCAGCGCCTGCACGAAGGCGAGATATTGCTCCTTGTCCATCGGGCAATTGATGTAGTCCTTGCCGGTGCCGCCCGGCCCGACCTTGTCATAGCGCGACTGGAACCAGCAAATGTCCATGTCGATCGTGTCGAAGTGGATGATCGGCGCGATGGCGTCGAAGAAAGCCAGCGCATCGGCGCCCGTCGCCTCAGCGATCGACTGGGCAAGCGAAGGCGCGGTCAGCGGGCCGGTGGCGATGATCGCCTGGTCCCATTCCGCCGGCGGCAAGCCCGGCACTTCCTCGCGCTGGATGGTGATCAGCGGATGGCCTTCGAGCTTTTTCGTCACGGCGTCGGAGAAACCGTCCCGGTCGACGGCAAGCGCACCGCCGGCCGGCACCTGGTTGGCGTCACCGGCACTCATGATCAGCGAGCCGGCCAGCCGCATTTCGGCATGCAGCAGGCCGACGGCGTTGTTTTCAGCGTCGTCGGAGCGGAAGGAATTGGAGCAGACCAGTTCGGCCAGGCCATCGGTCTTGTGCGCATCGGTGCCGCGAACGGGCCGCATTTCGTGCAGGATGACCGGCACGCCCGCCTCGGCTGCCTGCCAGGCGGCTTCAGAACCGGCGAGGCCGCCGCCGATGATGTGGATGGGATTTTTGCTCATGAGCGCCGGAATAATCGCTTGGAGCGGTGATTGCAATTGCCGCGCATGGCGAGCGGCTGCGGCGGAACCAACCGCTGACAACAACAACACCCGCCGGGGGAGGAGGTCCGGCGGGTGTCGTTTTTGGGGTCGACCCTCGGGAGGAGGTGAAGGCCGACCGTATTCGTCATCGCCGGGGAGGAGGTCGGCTTTGACGAAATCTCTTTCGCCATTTTTGAAAGGGGCGAAACCTCTGGGGCAAAATTCGTTTTGCTCCGGGGGAACAACGCCCGCCGCGGGAGGAGGTGCGGCGGGCGCCGTTTTGTTGGTCAACCCTCGGGAGGAGGTGAAGGTTGACCGGATCCGTCAGGGTCGGGGAGGAGGTCGACCCTGGCGAAATTCTGGTTAGATCGCCCGGCGGGCGATGATCTTGATTTCGTCGCGGACGATACCGAGATCATGCAGCTGACGGTTCGAAAGGCGACCCAGCTCGGTAACCGTCTCGCGATAAACGCGCCAGTTACGATAGTTGCGGATCAGGTTCATTGTCGTTCTCTTTTCAAAACTTGTTCGGACCATTTGCGGTCCGAAGAAATTAGACCGCCTTGCGAGCGACGTAAGGAATGTCGCTGCGGCTGATGCCGAGGTCGGTCAGTTCACGGTTGCTCAGGCGGCTCAGTTCGGACACGGTGTCCCTGTAGCGGCGCCAGTTGCGGTAGTTGCGGATCAGGTTCATGGTATTTCTCGTTTCGTCTTTCTTCCGGATCATTCCGTCTTTGTGTACGAAGCATAGATAGGCGGGCCTATATCGATTTAAAAGCGCTATGGCTGCATGGCAGCAATGCAAATTGTGCAATGCAGCATTAACGCGCGTTCACGGACCTGACACAAAGAAGCCCGAATCGGAAAATGCCGTTGCGTCAACGGTTTGACCGGATCGGCTGAATAAAAGACCAAGCTGGGGGAGAAGCGGCATGGCGGGCTATTCGTCACGAGTGAGGTCGGATATCGCGCGCTGGCAGCAGGCTGGCCTGATCGACGCCGCCACCGCCGATTCCCTAACGCGCGATGTCGAGGCCAACGAGCGCAAATCGCTCAGCTTCGGCTCGATCCTGGCGATGATGGCCGCCTTGCTGTTCGGCGCCGCCATCCTGATTTTCGTCGCCGCCAACTGGGATGCGATTCCAAGGCTGGCGCGGGTCGCGGCACTCTTTGCCATCATCCTTGGCGGCTATGTCGGCGGTGCGCTGTTGAAGACGCGCGACCATGCGGCGATCGGCGAGGCGTTGTGGATCGTGGCCGCGGCGGCCTTCGGCGGCTCGATCGCGCTGATCGGCCAGATGTATCATCTCTCCGGCGACGAGACGTCGGCCTTGGTCACCTGGGGCGCGGGCACGGCATTGGCGGCGGTCGCGCTGCGTTCGAACCCGCTGACCGTGGCCGCGGTCGGCATCGCCGATGCCTGGCTGTTCCTGAAAGGCTTCGACTATTACAGCCGCAGCGATTTTCCGCATCTCTTCGTGGTCATGGCGATCGTGCTCTTTGCCGTCTCGTTCTGGACCCGCAGCCAGCCGGCGCGGCACCTGATCATCCTGTCGCTGCTCTTCTATTTGGTGCTGCTGGTGACAAGCCACAACACACTGCAGGTGGCGATCCCGCTCGTCGCCGCATCGGCACTGCTGTTCGCGGCTTCCGTCTTCGCGCCGGAGCCGGTCGACCGGATCGTCCAACTCGGCGGCCGCTTGCCGTTGCACGCTTTGCTCGGCTTTCTCACCGGCCTGGCAATGATCCAGTTCGAACTGGCCGATGAAAGCACCTACGACAGCGGGTTCGCCATCGCTTCGGTGATTGCGTTGGCCGGCATCGTCGCGGCAATCGTGCTGGCAGGAAGGGAGAGCCGCGGGTTGCGCTGGCTTGCCTATGCCGGTTTCGCCTTTGAAATCGCCATCATCTATGTGGTGATGTTGCAATCGATGCTCGACACCGCAGGCTTCTTCCTTGCCGCCGCGGTGCTGCTCGGCATCCTTGCGCTCGTCATCATCCGCATCGAAAAACGCATGAAGGGCCCAGCCGCCAAGGGAGCCACGGCATGATGACCGGAAAGAGGCTGATCATCTCGGCGCTGGTGCTGGCGCTCGTCCAGGTAGGTTTCCTGAGCTGGATCATCGCCGGCAGGGCGGCGATCCTGCGCAAAGGCAAGGAAGTGCTGCTCAAGATTGAACCCGTCGATCCGCGCGATCTCCTGCGCGGCGACTACATTATCCTCGGCTACGCGATTTCGCGGATACCGGTGAAGATGATCGCCAACATTCCGGCCGACAAATTTTCGAGCGACGACACGCCGATCGTCGTCCGGTTGAAGAAGGGTGCCGACGGGTACTGGACGCCCACCACCGCCTGGTTCGGCAAGGCGCCGACGCCGGCCGCTGCCGACGAGGCCGACATATCAGGCCATGTCGCCGAGGGCTGGGATCTTCGCAGCGAAGGCATGACCATCGCGCCGGATTACGGCATCGAGCGCTTCTATCTGCCGGAAGGCGAGGGGACGGCGATCCAGAACGACATGCGGGTCCGCCCGTTCGGCATCCGCCTCGCGCTGGCCGACGACGGCACGGCGCAGATCAAGGCGCTGGTGGACGGCGACAAGACGCTGTTCGAGGAACCGCTCTATTAAACCAATGATGTCGATCGGGACGGTCGACGGACGCCCTCGGCGGTCTCCCACTTGGACGGTAAGAAGCATGCCAATCACCCTGTCGACGCGTGAAGACATCAACCTCGACACGGTTTTTCGCGTCGCCTGGAAGAAGGAGACGGTGAAGATCAGCGAGAAGGCCTTGCAGCGCATCGCCGAATGCCGGGCCTCGTTCCTGAAGCTCATCGAATCCGATCCGCCGCCGGTCATCTATGGCGTCACCACCGCCATGGGGGAGTTGGCGAGCCGCAAACTCGAACTTGACGAGCGGGATCGCCATGCGCGGATCAAGGCGTTCGCCGCCGCCACCTCGTTCGGTGATCCCTTGCCCGATCGGGTGGTCCGGGCGATCGTGCTTGCCCGGCTGACGAACTTCATCGAGGGCAACGCCGCCACCACGCCGCGCATCGCGCTCGCCGTTGCCGCGATGCTCGACGATGGCCCGATGCCAACGGTACCGGCCTCCGGCCAGGGTGGCGCGGGCGAGATCCTGGCGCTCTATCCGCTGTTTGCCGAGCTCTCGGCGCGCTTCGACCTCGAGGTCAAGGAGCGGGGCTCGCTGATCAACGGCTCGCCCTGCGCCGCCGCGCTGGTGGCCGACGCAGCGCTTGCGGCACGCCGCCGCATCCGCATGGCGCACAAGGTGTTCGCATTGTCGATCGAAGCGTTTCGCGCCCCGCTCGAGCACTACGACGCGGCACTCGACACGCTCTGGGGTGACGACCATGAAGCCGCGGCCCTCCAGGGGCTGCGGGAATTCCTGGTCGGCGCCGGAGACGGGCGGCGCAATTACCAGGCGCCGGTCAGCTATCGGATCGTGCCGCGCGTCCTCGGCCAGGCGCATCGTGCGCTGTCGTCCGCCGAGCGGGCGGCTACCGTCTCGCTGGCCGCGATATCCGACAATCCGGTCTTTATCCCGCCCGACGATGCATATCCGCTCGGCCGCTGCATCAGCACCGGCGGCTATCACAATGCCATGGCGACACCGGCGCTGGACGATCTGGCGGCGATATGGGCCGATATCTGCCTGCTTTGCGACCGCCATGCCTCCAAGCTTTTGAACGGCAAGGTGTCGCTGCTGCCCGATCTTTTGATGACCGGCCGGCACTGGGCCGACAGCGATGGCCACGGCAGTGTCGGCTATGTGCCGATGGCGATCACCGGCTATCTCGAGCAGGCCAAGCTCGCAGCGCAACGCACCTTCATTCCGGGAACGGAATCAGCCGGTGCCGGGCAGGACGATGTCGCCACCACGGCGTTCTTCGCATGGACCAAGGAGGCGACCGCGGGCCGCTGCGTCGATGCGGCAATGGCGATGCTGGCGATGATGGCCTCGCAGGCGCTGCACGTCACCGAACGCGCGCCGCCGCCGGCGCTGCAGCCATTTGTCGATGACATCAGAGCCATCGTGCCGCCTGTCGGCGACGATCGCGTGCTGGGGCCTGAACTGGCGAACCTGGCCGACTGGTTCACAGGGAGAGCGTTCGACGCGTAGACGAGCATGGCGGTGCCTCTGTGACAAGATCTGGCCGCGCCTACCACCGCCGCGCGCCGGCCGGATCAATTGACAGCACATTGTCAATTGATCAATCATCGCCGGACACCCCATGCGAGATGCAGTGCGTCAGCCGGATGGACGGCGTTAAGCCCAATCGGCTCGCCGGCGCCAGCGCGTCGCCCTGGAAGAGTTCGCGTGGGCCATGCCGCTGATCGCCACGCGCACCGCCGCCTTCTATCGCCCTGTGCCAGCGACGCGGTATTCGCAAATATCGATTTCAGTCGAACGAAGTAGGAGATTGTTTGGTGTCGCTCGAACTCATCAACCCCGATGATCTGCCAATTCCAGAGATGTACACGCAGGTTGTCGTCGCGACTGGATCCAAGCTGGTATTCGTCTCAGGTCAGCAGCCCGAAGACATACACGGCAAGCTCGTTGGGCATGGTGATTTTGCGGCACAAGCGCGTCTGGCATTCGGCAATCTCGGACGAGCGCTCAGGGCGGCAGGTGCACGGCCCGAGCACGTTTGCAAGATCACGATCTACATTGTCGATTACAAGCGCGATGAACACGTTCCGATCATCGAAGAAGCACAGATTTCGCTATTTGGAGGTCACAAACCAGCCAATGTGGTGGTCGGGGTAGCGATAATGTCGCCAGGCTACCTGATAGAGGTCGATGCGATAGCGGTCATTGACGAAGCCATCAGAAGCTAGCGTCGCTACAATGCCATTTTCCTCCTTCGCCAAGGCTTTCGGAGGAGACACCTTCATGTAACGAGGAGCTTCAGGTGGCCTGAAGCCCGAAGGGCGGGGTGGTGCGGATGAAGGGACTCGAACCCCCACGCCTTTCGGCACTGGAACCTAAATCCAGGGCGTCTACCAGTTCCGCCACATCCGCATGGACCGGCAATCCCATGTAGCCATCGTTCTGTCAATGTCAGGAACAAGGTTGGGCTCAGGAACAAGGTCGGGTCAGGGCCAAAATGTTGGTTGTTCGCCGAAATGCGAAGATGGTTGAAAAATAGCCCCGCCTGTGACAAAAGGCGTGTCGAATGTGACGGGACGCGACGATCCGCTTCTGCAAAATGTGATAAGAAGTAGGAAAAACAAGAACTTATTCACATTTTGGAACGCAGTTTTGGAGAGTTTGAGCCGTATTTTCGGTCAAATCGCCAGGTTCCGTACCAAAAGCCATTCCCGGCAAGATTATACCGGCAGGCTGTGAACGGCAGAGGCCGTGGCAGTCTCATTGGTGAAAACAAAGGTTTTACGATGCAGGTCACCGAAACACTCAACTCCGGTCTCAAGCGCGAGATCAAGGTCACCGTGCCGGCCGGTGACATGGAAGCCAAGCTGATGGCGCGGCTTTCGGACGCCAGGAACAAGGTCCGCATCAACGGCTTCCGCCCCGGCAAGGTGCCGGTGCAGCACCTGCGCAAGGTCTATGGCAAGTCGTTCATGGCCGAAGTGGTCAACGAAATCCTCAATGACTCGACCCGCACGATCATTACCGGGCGCGGCGAAAAGGCTGCGATGCAGCCCGAAGTCATCATGACCGAGGACGAGAAGGAGGCCGAGAAGATCCTGGCCGGCGGCGCCGACTTCGAGTTCCGCCTCAACTACGAGATCATTCCGGCGATCGAGATCAAGGATTTCTCCGACATCAAGGTGACGCGGCAGGTGTTCGACGTGCCGGACAGCGAGATCGACGAGCAGGTCCAGCGCGTTGCCGAATCGGCGCGCAGCTATGAGCCGAAGACCGGCAAGGCCGCCAATGGCGACCGCGTCACCATCGACTATGTCGGCAAGATCGACGGCGAGGCCTTCAATGGCGGCGCCGGCACCGATCAGCCGCTGGTGCTGGGTTCGAAGGAGTTCATCCCGGGCTTCGAGGATCAACTGGTCGGCGCCAAGGCCGGCGACGAAAAGCAGATCACCGTAACTTTCCCTGACAACTACCAGGCGGCGCATCTTGCCGGCAAGGAAGCGACCTTCGACGTCACCGTCAAGGAAGTGTCCCAGCCCGGCGAACTGGAAATCAACGACGAGACGGCCAAGAACCTTGGCCTGGAGTCGCTGGAGCGCCTGCGCGACGTCGTGCGCGGCCAGATCGAAAACCAGTTCGGCGCCATGACGCGCCAGAAGGTCAAGCGCCAGCTGCTCGACCAGCTCGACGCGTCCTACTCGTTCGAGGCGCCGTCGAAGCTCGTCGACGCCGAGTTCAACAATATCTGGGCCCAGGTCAATCGCGACCTGGAAGCGGCGGGCCGCACGTTCGCCGACGAAGAGACGACGGAAGAAGAGGCGCGTGCCGAATATCTGCGTCTTGCCGAGCGCCGCGTGCGTCTTGGCCTGGTGCTGGCTGAAATCGGCGAGAAGGCCGGCGTCACGGTATCGGACGAGGAGCTGCAGCGCGGGCTGTTCGAGCAGGTACGCCGCTATCCGGGCAACCAGCAGCAGGAAGTCTTCGAGTTCTACCGCAACAACCCGGAAGCGTTGAACACGCTGCGGGCGCCGATGTTCGAGGAGAAGGTGGTCGACCATCTGCTCGGCCAGATCTCGGTCACCGACGTCAAGGTCAGCAAGGAAGAGCTGATGGCCGACGACGAGGAGGCCGATACCGCTGTCAAGGCGAAGCCGGCGAAGAAAGCCGCCGCCAAGAAGGCTGACGACAAGAAGGCCGACGACGCGGAAGAGCCCAAGAAGAAGGCCGCGCCGAAAAAGAAGGCTGCCAAGGACGCCGAATAAGCCCGGCGCTTTCCGTGTAATCGACGAAGGCCGCCCTTTGAGGCGGCCTTTTTCGTTGCTAAACTGCAACAGCCGGAACACTTCGCGGGTGGTGGCCAGTGGCGATACGAAGCCTTGATAATTATCTTCTATCGCAAGCCGCTTGGGATGTCGGAGACGCGCGTTGAGACTGTTCGTCGAAGTGGGACACGCCTCGGCAATGGCGCTGGTCCTCGTTTCGGTCTGCGGCATTGCCCGCGCCGATACGGTGCCTGACAATTGGCGGTTCGAAACGGCCGAAGACGGCCTCGTCACGGCATCGCTCTACGCCACCAACAAGCTGATCACCGGCGGCGGGGCGTTGAGCTACAGCCCGATCCTGACCATTGGTTGCCGGGCCAACAGCGAACCGCGTTGGACCGAATGGCTGCAACTGAACGACACCGTCTCGGCCAGCCGCAAGATCACCGTGTCGGTCACGCTCGACCAGGGCGGCAAGTTCGATGAAAGCTGGTCCGTCGGGCCGCGCGGCCGCAGGCTGATGCGCGACGGCGCCGACGGCATCAAACGGCTCGGCGCCGCGAACCGGCTCCGGCTTTCCTGGCGGTTCGGGTTGCTGTCGGGGCGAGGGGAGGCCGATTTCGACCTCGCGGGGTTCGATGAAGCCGTCAGTCAGGTTGCCGGCAGCTGCAACACGAATGTCCCTTGAGCAGCAGCTGACTGCATAAACCTTTGTACGGCCGACCTCTTCTACCCGTGGCCCAGATTCCGTGGTACATAGGTGCCGCAATTCCATTTGGGGGAGAAGCGGATAATCTGTTCTGCCGTGCGAGGCGCGTTGCTGGTGGCACCGGTGTGCGCAGATTATTTCAGGCACATTTGACGATCAGGGAGGAAAAGTCATGCGTTTGGTCGCGTTTTTCGCCGTCGTATCTGTTGCAACCTTCGTTGCCAATCCATCGCAGGCTCAGGATGCCGCGGCTGGCGAGAAGGTCTTCACCAAATGCAAGGTCTGCCACGTCGCGGACGAGGACAAGAACAAGATCGGTCCATCGCTGCATGGCGTCATCGGCCGCGTTGCCGGTACGCATCCGGATTTCAAATATTCCGATGCCATGATTGCGGCCGGCAAATCCGGCGTCAAATGGGACGAACCAACACTGACGACCTATCTTCACGATCCCAAGGCCATGGTCAAAGGGACCAAGATGGCGTTTCCCGGCCTCAAGAACGACGCGGACGTGGCCAACGTCATTGCCTATCTGAAAACGTTCTCCAAGTGACCTGGCTGGCTCGCGCGCCTTCGGTTCAGGATCATCGCGTGGGTTGCCTGCTTCCATCGGTCTGGGATGTCGACTAGGGAAAACCGCCTCAAGGATACCGGCATCCGTCTCTCGGAAGCGACGGCGGGTGATTTCTTCGCGCTTTTGAAGCCGCGGGTCATGGCCCTTGCCGTATTCACGGCTTTCGTTGGGCTGATGGCGGCTCCTGGCGCGATGAATCCGGTCATCGCCGTGATTGCAATCGGTGCGATCGCGATTGGAGCGGGAGCGGCCGGGGCCCTCAACATGTGGTACGACGCCGACATCGACGCGCTGATGTCGCGCACATCAAAGCGGCCGGTGCCGTCGGGCCGCGTCACGCCGGGTGAAGCTCTCGGCTTCGGCCTGGTGCTTTCAGCGCTTTCGGTCATGACCCTCGGCGTGCTGGTGGACTGGCTTGCCGCATCGCTGCTGGCCTTCACCATCTTCTTCTATGTCGTCATCTACACGATGTGGCTGAAGCGCTCGACGCCACAGAACATCGTCATCGGCGGCGCGGCGGGTGCTCTTCCTCCTGTCATTGGCTGGGCGGCCGCAACCGGCGCCGTCAGCGCTGAAAGCGTCATCCTGTTTCTGATCATCTTTCTGTGGACGCCGCCGCATTTCTGGGCGCTCGCGCTGTTCAAGGTCGGCGACTACGCCGCTGCAGGCATCCCGATGATGCCGAACGTGGCCGGCCAGGCCTCGACCAGAAAACAGATGTTCGCCTATTCACTACTGCTGGCGCCAATCGGCGTGCTGCCCTGGGCGTTCGGATTCGCGAGCGGATTCTATGGAATTGTTTCGGCTGCATTGGGCGTGGGTTTCATCTGGCATGCCTGGAAGGTTCTGGTCGTTCCAGACAAGGAGATGAAGCCTGCAAAGGCGCTGTTTGCCTTCTCGATTTTCTATCTTTTCGCGATCTTTGCCATACTGCTTGCCGACACCATCGCAATGCGAGCGTTCATGTCAGCCGGAGGTTGACGGCATAAAGAAAACCCGGCGGATCGAGATGGCCGAACTGAAGTTGCTGCATTGAAGACGTTGCAGACCAGGGCCTGCTCGAACATCACGATGGTATTGCACAGAATCCCAGGATCAGCAGGGCGACTATGCCAAGGCCGAGTATGAGAAGCGTCCTTCCGTCCATGACCTTCAACCTTTGCGCGCCCAAAAGGGCGCGCAGCGCTGCATAAGAATAGCGAAAAAAGACCACCAGAGCTAGCCAGACCGCTGGAGCTGTTCTGACAAAGGGCGACAAGTCCCTGGCAAGAGAGTATGTTGATTCCGGTGCAGGTCGCGGTTTTGCGTGGCCAGTCTCGCAGAACGACAGCACCGCTAAACCGCGACCTTACCGGACCTGGTCTGGAGGGAAATGGTCATGGCAAGCTTTCATGTGATCGCAGGCGCCAGCGAGACGCTGGAACATACCAAAATTCGAAAAATCGGTGTTTCCGACCTTTTCGACGCGCTCAAACGGGGCGTCGACGATTTCATGGTCAAACCATCGCACATCGTTTTTCTCTGCCTGATCTATCCGCTCGTGGGCGTGGTGCTCGCCGCCTGGACTTCGGGCGCCAATGCGTTGCCGTTGTTGTTTCCGCTGGTCTCCGGTTTTGCGCTGATTGGCCCCTTCGCGGCCATCGGCCTCTATGAAATCAGCCGCAGGCGGGAAGCGGGACTCGACACTTCCTGGAGGCACGCCTTCGAGGTCAGGAATTCTCCGGCGCTGCCGGCCATCGCGGCGGTCGGAATCATGCTGTTTGCGATCTTCATCACCTGGCTTTTGACGGCGCAGATGTTCTACCAATATCTTTTCGGCCCGGCTCCGCCGGAATCGATATCCGGCTTCATCAATGAAATATTTGCCACCGGCCGCGGCTGGACGCTGATTATCCTTGGGCACGTCATCGGCTTCGTCTTCGCCGTGGTGGTGTTGTGCACAACGGTTGTCGCCTTCCCATTGTTGCTCGACCGCGACGTCGGCGCCTACGAAGCCATCCACACTTCGGTGCGTGCGGTGCTGGCGAACCCGATCACCATGGCTGTCTGGGGACTGATCGTCGCCGTTGCCCTGATCATCGGCTCGCTGCCGGTGTTCGCCGGGCTGGCCGTCGTGCTGCCGATCCTCGGCCACGCCACCTGGCATGTCTATCGCAAGGTCGTGGAGCCGCCGGCCAGACAGGCGAGTTGAGAGGAAGGTTCTGCCGGACTGCACCGGCGAAGGGCCGGTGCAGTTCGATCGAAACCGTCAGTAGGCCGGGTGACTGAAGCTGGCCTGATATGCGCCCATGGTCAGGCTGCGGAAATCCTTGCCGCTGACATGCACCAGCGTTCTATGGTCGCCGCCTTCGAAGTAGATATCGGCGGCATCGCCAAGGCTTTCATCGACAATCACCGGCACGTCATAGGCTGCGCCGATCGGCGGTATGGCGCCGGTATCGCAATCGTCGAAGAGCGAAATCACCTCGTCTTCGGAGGCGAGTCCGAGACGCTTGTCCATGACGTCTTGCAACCTGCCAAGTTCGATCCTGTGGGTGCTTGGAACCACGGCCAGCGTGTAGCCAAGCTCGTGGTGAACGACCACGGATTTCGCCATGATGCTGCCGGGCACATGCGCGGCTATGGCCGACTGCCGGCTTGTTGACGTGCGATGATGAGCGACGGTGTCGTAGGAAATTCCCTTGCCGTCGATGAAGTCCTTCAGTCTGTTTGCGATCGTCATCTTGGCCTCCCTTGCCGGAGTGAGCGACGCACGGGTTTGCGCGTCAGTGCCCGGATCCGAAAAACGCCAGCCTGGTGAAAAGGGTGTAGTCGGCTTCGAAGACCATCATTGTCGTGAACACCAGCACCAGTATCGGCGGCAGGATGATCGCATAGGCCAGCGCCAGCCGCTCCCAGGCCATGTGCATGAAGACGGCCACGATCAGCCCTGCCTTGAGGATCATGAAGATCAGGATCAGCGACCACCTGAGATAGCCCTGCAGGCCAAAATAGTCGACCAGGTAGGAGCAGGTGCTGAGGATGAACAGCCAAGCCCAGACCACCAGATAGAGCTTGATGGGATGTTCCTGGTGCTGGTCGGCGTGGGCGACTGCCGCCGGCGCCTCATGTGCATGACCAGCATGAAGTGCGTGTTGTCCGAGGCCGTTTGCGGTTGCTTCTGCCATGTCTGCCTCTCACCAAAGATAGAAGAATGCGAAGATGAACACCCAGACCAGGTCAACGAAGTGCCAGTACAGCCCCATGATCTCGACGTTCTCGTAGCGGCCCGTGCGGCTGGTGAAGAAACCGCGCCGTCCGGTGTCGAAATCGCCCCGCCAGACCTTTCGCGCCACGATGATCAGGAAGATCACCCCGATCGTCACATGGGTGCCGTGGAAACCGGTGATCATGAAGAAAGACGAACCGAATTGTGCAGCACCCCAGGGATTGCCCCAGGGCCGCACCCCTTCAGTGATCAGCTTGGTCCATTCGAAGGCCTGCATGCCGACAAAGGTCGCGCCGAGTGCCGCGGTCAGAAGCATGAGGATTGCCGTCTTGCGGCGGTCGCGGCGATAGCCGAAATTGACCGCCATGGCCATCGTTCCGCTGCTTGAGATCAGCACGAAGGTCATGATGGCGATCAGGATCAGCGGGATATCCGAGCCGCCGATGCGAAGCGCAAAGACTTCGCTCGGATTGGGCCACGGCACGCGTGTCGACATACGCGCGGTCATGTAGGAGAGCAGGAAGCAGCCGAAGATGAAGGTGTCGCTGAGCAGGAAGATCCACATCATGGCCTTGCCCCAGGACACGTTCTTGAACGCACGCTGATCCGAGGACCAGTCGGCGGCAATGCCTTGCCAGCCTGAGGGCCGTGGCTCCGTCTTGCCGATTTGCGTCAGTGTCTCTGCCATCCGCTTGATCCCTTCAGGTCAGCAACTGTCGGCAAATGTCGATGAACGTAGCGGCCCAACCGGCCAGCAGCGCAAAGATGGCGAGCCAGACGAAGAGCAGGAAATGCCAGTACATGGCGCACAGTTCGACGCCGAGGCGAAGCCGCCCGGGTCGTGCTCCGTTCCATGCACCGACGGTTGTTCTGCCCAGGCCCACCAACCCGCCCAGTATGTGCAGGCCATGCATGCCGGTGATCAGGTAGAAAAAGCTGTTGGCCGGATTGGAGCTCAGCAGATAGCCATCGTCGGTCATCTGCCGCCATGCCATGAGTTGTCCGACCAGGAAGGCAAGCGCCGTGAGGCCGGCCGTCGCGAGGCCTAGCCTGACCATGTCGATCTGACCCTGGCGTGCCGCCACCACGGCGCATTGCAGCGCAATGCTGCTCAGGACCAGCACGCCCGTGTTCAGCCAGAGCAGGCGCGGCAGCGGCAGAGGCCGCCAGTCCGACAGCCCCATGCGCATGAAGTAGGCGCTGGTGAACAGCGAAAACAGGCAGCCGACGACGGCGAGGAAGACGCCGAGGCCGATCTTGGCGGTAGGCAACGCCGACCGGTCGAGGCCGACAAAATCGCCGGCCACACCTTGTTCGAGCCATGGCTTGGTCGTCAGCCGCTGGTGCGAAAGCCACCACCCGGCAAAGCCGGCGATGACGAGCAGGAAGACCAGGATGACGCTCATGCCGGCTCCCTTGAAGGGCCGAAGGAGCCCGGCATGTTCTGCGGGATGAAATCCTCCTTGGCGCCCGGTACGCTGTAGTCGTAGGCCCAGCGATAGACGATCGGCAGGTCCTTGCCGAAATTTCCGTGGGTCGGCGGTGTATGCGGCGTCTGCCATTCGAGGGTCGTGGCCCGCCACGGATTGCCGCCGGCCTCGCGGCCATGGCGGATGCTCCAGATCAGGTTGAACAGGAACACCATTTGGGCAAAGCCGACGATGAAGGCCATGATGCTGATGAACGAGTTCAGGTGGTGCGCCGACTCCGTCATGATGGTCATGTCGGTCAGTTCAGCGTAGCGCCGCGGCACGCCCATCAGGCCGAGGTAGTGCATGGGGAAGAAAATCAGGTAGGCGCCGAGGAACGTGACCCAGAAATGGAACCGGCCCAACATCTCGTCGAGCATCCGGCCGGTGACCTTCGGGTACCAATGGTAGATCGCGCCAAAAACCACGAGGATCGGGGCGACACCCATGACCATATGGAAATGGGCGACGACGAACATCGTGTCGGACAGCGGAACATCGACGACGACATTGCCGAGAAACAACCCGGTCAGCCCGCCATTTACAAACGTGACGATGAACGCCAGGGCAAAGAGCATGGGTATGGTGAGATGGATGTCGCCCCGCCATAGGGTCAGTACCCAGTTGTAGACCTTGATGGCGGTCGGAACGGCGATGATCAGCGTCGTGGTGGCGAAGAAGAAGCCAAAATAGGGGTCCATGCCGCTGACATACATGTGGTGCGCCCAGACCACGAAGCTCAGCGCGCCAATGCCGACGATGGCCCAGACCATCATCCGGTAGCCGAAGATATTCTTCCGTGCGTGGGTGCTGATCAGGTCGGATACGATGCCGAACGCCGGCAGCGCCACGATGTAGACCTCGGGATGGCCGAAGAACCAGAACAGGTGCTGGAACAGGATCGGGCTGCCGCCATTGTGCTGCAGTTGCTCACCCATCTCGGAGATCGCCGGCATGAAGAAGCTGGTCCCGAGGGCGCGGTCGAGCAGCATCATCACACAAGCGACGAACAGCGCCGGGAAGGCGAGCAGCGCCATGACGGTCGCGGTGAAGATGCCCCAGACGGTCAGCGGCAGGCGCATCATTGTCATGCCGCGCGTGCGGCCCTGCAGCACCGTCACCACATAGTTCAGGCCGCCCATCGTGAAGCCGATGATGAACAGGATCAGCGAGGACAGCATCAGGATGATGCCCCAGTCCTGGCCGCCTGGTGTGCCGCTCATGATGGCTTGCGGCGGGTAGAGCGTCCAGCCGGCCCCCGTCGGTCCGCCGGGCGCAAAGAAGCTCGACACCAGAACCAGCACGGCGAGCAGGTAGATCCAGTAGCTCAGCATGTTGACATAGGGAAAGACCATGTCACGCGCGCCGACCATCAATGGGATCAGATAGTTGCCAAAGCCGCCGAGAAAGAGGGCGGTGAGCAGGTAGATCACCATGATCATGCCGTGCATGGTAATGAACTGGTAGTAGGCTTCCGGTGTGATGAAGTCGAACGTACCGGGGAAGCCGAGCTGCAGCCGCATCAGCCAGGACAGCACCAGGGCGACCAGGCCTATTCCCGTCGCCGTCGCCGAATACTGGATGGCGATGACCTTGGCGTCCTGCGAGAAGACGTATTTCGTCCACCAACTGTGCGGATGGTACAGTTCGACTTCCGCGACTTCGGCCGGCGGGATGCCATCTGCAGGCGTGATGTCGACCATAGGAACACCTCCGTGTCCTTTTCAGCGAGACCCGACCGTTTCGAGCTTTGCTGCAATTTTCAAACCTGACGCCGTCGTCTTGCCCGGCGCCTGGTCTGCCGAGCCCGTTTGCTGGGGTGCCGACAACTGGGCGAAAGTCTGCTGCTGGCCAAGCCAGGCCAGGTAGTCTTGCTGGGTGTCGACCATGACCACACCATGCATCAAAGGATGGCCTTGGCCGCAAAGTTCGGCGCACAAGACCTGAAAGGTTCCGGTCTTGGTCGGGGTGAACCAGAAATAGGTGACCGAACCCGGGATCATGTCCATCTTGGCGCGGAATTCCGGCACATAGAAATCGTGCAGCACATCGATCGAGCGGAGCAGCATCTTGACCGGCTTGCCGACCGGCAGATGCAGATCAGCCGCTTCGACGACGACATCGTCCTGACCATTGGGATCGCTCGCGATCACGCCCAGCGGATTGTCGGCGGTGACGTCGCGGGTGTCGGATGTGCCGAGCTTGCCATCCTTGCCGGGCAGGCGGAAACTCCACTGCCACTGCTGGCCCACGACTTCGACGTCGGTTGCGTCGCTCGGGACGTTGACAAACCGGCTCCAGACGAACAGGCCGGGAACCAGCAACGCCGTGACCCCAACCGCGGTGACGATCGTCAGCCACGATTCGAGCCGTTTGTTCTCCGGTTCGTAGGCAGCCCGGTTTCCGTCCCGATGACGGAAGCGGAAGACGCAATAGGCCATGAATAGAACCACGGCGGCGAAGACGACGCCGGTGATCCAGAAGGTAATGATGATGGTGTTGTCGATATAGCTCCAGTTGGAGGCAATCGGCGTCCACCACCATGGGCTCAGGAGGTGAAACAACACCGAGCCCACGACGACCAAAACGAGTACAAGCGCTACGGCCATGTCCCGTCCTCCCGGCATTCGAGGGCGCGCGAAGCTGTCCCGGCGAATGCCAAGGTCATCATGCTTGATTTGCGATCGAAATTCCAGAGCCGACTATCTGGATGGGAAAAATGCCGCCTTCTGTCGCCGCGACCCTTCGAAAAGGCCGTTTCCGGATCAGCAGCAGGCCGTTACGCTGGAGGAGCCTTTCCGCCTGGTGGTTATCGGCCGTTGCGACACCGATTCGCCTTGATCCGTAGCGCAGGCGTGAATGACGCTTAAATCAGTTGCAGCTCCGGGAGGCCCAAAGTTCTGCGAAACCGTGCGGATCGATTAGGCGCCGACAGCAATCTCCTGGATGAAATCCAGAAGCGCCCGGACCTTCGCCGGCGGGAGGTGGCGCGAGGGATGATAGGCATAGAGCGGATAGAGTTCCTCCGACCATTCCGGCAGGATCTGAACAAGCTCGCCTCGCGACAGCAGAGGCGCTAGGCCGATCGCGAGGCTCTGGAAAATGCCTTGACCGGCCAGGCAAGCGGAGATCGCGACCGAAGGGTCATCCATCACGAGGCGACTGGAGACCTTGACCTCCTTGACCTCCCGGCCGCGCCGGAACTCCCAGGGAAAGGGCAGGCCGGTCTGGGGATCGCGGAAGAGAAGCGCTTCGTGACGGACGAGATCATCGGGTGACCGCGGCTCGCCGTGCTTTTCGAGATAGGCCGGAGCGGCGACCGTCAGTATGCGGGTCTCAAGCAGCTTGCGCACGATGAGGGACGACTCGTCGGGAGGCCCGAAGCGCACTGCCACGTCGACGCCGGTCATCATCTCCTGGCGATAGTTGCTGGTGAGGAAATCGACCGACAGCAGGGGATAGCGGACCAGAAACTCCTGCAGCTTCGACGCCAGCACCATTCGCGCGAACCACGGGTCCACCGAGACGCGCAGTCGGCCGCGCACGACCGCCGCCGCGCCCGCGGCCTCGGCGGCCGCCTCGTCCAGGCCAGCCAGAAGCGGCAGCACCTGCGCGTGGAAGCGGTGGCCTTCCTCGGTGAGGCTGACCTCGCGTGGATTGCGATCGAAAAGCCGCACACCGACCCGCGCTTCCAGACGCGCGACGGCCCGGCTCACCGCTGACGGCGTCAGGCCGAGCATCTCGGCGGCGCGGGCGAAATTCCCTGCCTCCGTGACCGCTGCCAGGACACCGACACCGGTCAGAAGCCGCGTATCGAAAACCATTCGATCTCCCCTTCACCCTGCAGGTCTCCGCCGGAGCCTAACGCAACGAGCAGTGAATCTGAGTCACTGTAGCACTGATCCTTATGCGCGTGAATCACGTCATGGCACGACTTACAAGGGTGGCGTCCCTGGCAGCGCCAGGGCGAGCGGCCGAGCAAATCGGATTTCCTTCGAACCGGAAAGGAGTTGGCCATGGACCACCTCACACGCAGGACGATGCTTCAGCGCGGCGGAATGCTGGGAGCCATTCTGGCTCTCGATACGGTCAGCCCCGCTTTGGCCAGAACAACGGCTGCCGGTTCGTCAGTGCGGTTCAAGGCAATCGACGCCGCCTTGCGGGAAGGCGTCTCGAAGAATGACGTGGCCGGTGTCATCGCCGTTGCGGCGACGCCGAAAGGCATCGTCTACGAGGGTGCCTTCGGCAAGGCGAACGTCGCAACGGGCGCGCCGATGACGCTCGACACGGTGTTCTGGCTGCTGTCGATGACCAAGGCCTTCACGGCGATGGCCTGCATGCAGCTGATCGAGCAGGGCCGCCTGCATCTGGACGACGACGCGGCGAAATACCTGCCTGAACTGGCCTCACCGCAGGTCCTCGACGGCTTTGCAAAGGACGGAACGCCGCGACTGCGACCGGCCCGGCGCGCGATCAAGGTGCGCCATCTGCTGACGCATACCTCCGGCTACACCTACTCGATCTGGAGCGAGGCTCTGACCCGCTACGAGAAGGCGACGGGCATGCCCGACATCGCGACCTGCAAAAATGCTGCCTTCACGGCTCCGCTCGAATTCGAGCCTGGCGAGCGGTGGGAATACGGTATCAGCATGGACTGGGTCGGCAAGCTGGTCGAGGCGGTGTCGGATCAGTCACTCGAGATCTACTTCCGCGAGAATATCTTCGCGCCGCTCGGCATGAAGGATTCCGGCTTTCTGATCGGGACCGGGCAGAAGCGGCGCCTCGCCACCTTCCACAATCGCGGCGCCGATGGCGGGCTGGAGCCGGCGCCCTTCGAGATGCCGCAGCGGCCGGAGTTCTTCATGGGCGGTGGCGGTGCTTTCTCGACGCCGCGGGACTACATGGCATTCCTCCAGGCGCTGCTGAACGGAGGCACGCTGCATGGCGTCCGAATCCTGCGTCCGGCGACGGTCGCCATGATGATGCAGAACCAGATCGGCGAGCTGAACGTCCAGGCGATGCGCTCGGCGCAGCCGTCCTATTCCCGCAGCTTCGACCAGTTCCCGGAACAGCCGCATAAATGGGGCCTGTCTTTCGACATCAACACGCAGCCGGGACCGAACGGGCGCTCCGCCGGCAGCATCGCCTGGGCAGGCCTGCTCAACTGCTACTTCTGGCTCGACCCGGTGAAGCACATCACCGGCGCGCTGTTCACCCAGGTGCTGCCCTTTTTCGACGAGCGGATCGTCGCGCTCTACGGCGAATTCGAGCGCGGTCTCTATCACGGGCTCGATCTCGCCTGATCCACTACCCCAGACAAACGAGAGATTGGAAAACGAAGATGTATGCCATCACCGGAATCACTGGAAAAGTCGGCGGCGCGCTCGGCCGCGCCTTGCTGGAACAGGGCCAGCCTGTCCGCGCCGTGCTCAGGGACGCCAACAAAGGCGAAGAATGGGCGGCGCGCGGCTGCGAGGTCGCGCTTGCCGGACTTGAGGACGCCGCGGCTCTGACGGCTGCGTTCGCCGGCACCGAGGGGGTCTTCATCCTGCCGCCATCGGAGTTCGACCCTGAGCCCGGCTATCCCGAGGCGCGCAAGGTCATCGCCGCCATCGTCGAAGCGCTGAAGGCCGCGAAGCCGGGCAGAGTGCTTTGCCTGTCGACGATCGGAGCAGATGCTGCGCAGGACAATCTCTTGTCGCAACGCACGATGATGGAAGAGGCGCTCTCGGCACTGCCGCTTTCGGTGACCTTCCTGAGACCGGGCTGGTTCCTCGAAAACGCAATGTGGGATGTCGCCTCCGCGCGCGACACAGGTGTCATCTCGAGCTTCCTCATGCCTGCCGACAAGCCGTTCGCAATGGTCGCGACGAGCGATGTGGGGCGGGTCGCTGCGGAACTGATCCAGGAGCATTGGACGGGCAGGCGCGTGGTCGAACTCGAAGGCCCGCGCCGTGTCTCGCCCAACGACCTGGCAATCGCCTTCACCAAGGCGTTGGGGCGGCCGGTGCGGGTCGAAACGGTTCCCCGGAATACTTGGGAGGGCCTGTTCCGCTCCCATGGCATGAAAAATCCGGGGCCGCGCATGCGCATGTTGGACGGCTTCAACGAGGGTTGGATCGACTTCGCCGATGAAGGCGCAAATGCTGTCAAGGGACGCATTGGCCCCGAGGAAATTATCGCGACGCTTTGTTCAACGTGAAAGTCGAGACCAGGAAACAGCAACGCCGCCAGGCCGGGCCCGGCGGCGTCTTCCTAGACTGCTGTTTTGGGTCGCGATACCTACGGTGTCCCCGCCTTCTGGAGCGCGTCGGCCGTTTGGTCGATCTTGTCGGCGAGGACGCCCTCGGCCCAATCTGTGACATCGGCGTCGACCGGCTTGTTGGCCATGTCCGTCAGCGCCGCGTCGAGCGATGCCTGATCGGTGCCGACCGTTGCCGCGTCAGCAGCCGCCTGGGCCTGGGCGGCCGTCGCGTTGTCGGCGGCGACAACAGCCTGCTGAGCAGCGATCTGATCGTTCAGGTCCTGGATTTGTTCAGGCGTGGCGGACGGGTCCGCCTGCAGCGTGGTCATCTGCGCATTCAGGGCATTCAGCTTATCCTGGGCGTCGGCCGCCGCGGCGGCCGCCTCGTCAGCCGCGATCTGGGCGTTCTTGGCTATCGCGGACTGCGTCACGAAGGCCTGAATGCCGGCGAACTTCTTGCTCTTGGAGTTCATGTAGGCGTTGATGTTGCGCTGTAGCGAGTTCAGCCGGCCAAGCTTGGCATGGATGTTCTTGTCCTTGTGCACGGACTTCGTATTGACCGTGGTGTCGGTCGTTGTGTCCGTTACCGCCTTGGCCGCCCGCCCCGGGGCCGACGCAGACTTGCCATGCGAAGCCCCGCTCTTGCCATTGCCACCGGCATGGCCGTGCCCGTTGCCACCGCCGTTGCCTCCACCATTGCCGCCGCCGTTGCCGTGCCCGTTTCCGGCGAGCGCCGGAGACACCACAAGCGCCAATGCGGCGAGCGCCGCGAACAGAGTTTTTCGGTTTGTCATGATATCTCCTCCTTGAGGAACCTCCGCCCAACCGCTAGAGCAGCGTCATATGAGGATTCACTAATCGTGCGCAATAAACTTTAGACAAATACGGTTTCAATGCGCGAACCTGACAACCAACGTACTCCATAACCATTTGATATTACAATATAAATCAACGCGATTAGACCGTCTCGGCACTGAAGTCCCATACCGGCCAGACCATGGTCCTAGCCTGCCCACCAGCGGCACGGTAACGGTCGTCGAGTGGTTGTCGGAAAGGCGTTGAAACAAGGGAAGTCGGTGGGTGCGATCCAGGTGCGGCGGCGCCCGACGCGTCACGCGCGAGTGCCTGGCTTTCTCGCGGCGTACGCGACTTCGCCAGCGTACAGGTCATCGAATTAGATCAGTAGCAGGCCCTTCATGCTGGAATAACCTTTGCGCCCGATGATCATGTGGTCGTGCACCGCGATGCCCAGCCGCTTGGCGGCGTCGACGATTTCCTTGGTCATCTCGATGTCGGCGCGCGACGGTGTGGGGTCGCCTGACGGGGTGGTTGCGCATCAAAATATGACCAAAAAAATCGTCAAATATATCAAATACTTGTGCGCTTGTTGCGGAGGGCTGGGGCACTAGCTGGGGTATGTATCAAGTGACTACTCGTGATTTTCCCGCTTGGGCATTGGTCACATTTTCTCGCTACTCTGACGTCCCGACCAACCGCAGATACCGAACACTCACCTTTCTCTCTACCGTCGCTTGCAGCGGCTGAACGGGCTTCTCTGCTATTCTGGTGGAGGCGCACTTTCCAGCAGCAGTTCGGGCTTGAATCTCGTGGCGACAAGATGTATACATTCTGTCTATGAGCGATCGGGATCCATCACAACGCCCTGCCATAGGGCGACGCGCAGATGCTGCGCAGGACATCGTCTACCGCTGGCTGAAGCAGCATGTGCTTACCCTGCCCAGCCGCGAGGGAACGTTCCTTACCGAGGCGGAGGTTTGCCGCGAGACGGGAACGTCACGGACGCCGGTGCGCGAAGCGCTGTTGCGGCTCGAAGCCGACGGCCTCCTCCAGATCGTGCCGAAGAAGGGCGCCTATGTACCGCCGATCACCGAGGCCGAGATCGAAGCGGTGATGCAGGCGCGTGGCCTGGTGGAAGAGTGGTGCGCAGGGCGGGCAGCCGGCTTCGGCGACATGCTTGCGGCGGAACTCGACAGGCTCATCGCCCGACAGGTGGAGGTGCGACACGATCCCGTTGCGTTCATCGAGTGTGACCGGGAGTTTCATCGCACAATCGTGCGCGCTGCTGGCAATCCGGTGCTCGCTGACTTCTATGAGAGCCTGCGGGATCGCCAGTTGCGGATGGGCGTGCACACTATCATGATCTTCGGCGAGCGCGGCGACAGCGTGCTCGCCGAGCATGCCGCGATCGTCGAGGGCATACGCTGCGGGCGGCCCGAACAAGCGTCGGCAGCCGTCGCCGAGCATCTGGCGCGGACGCTCGTCGCCTTGCGGCTGCCGATGATGGCAGGGTTTGGCTCGGTTGCAACAGCCCGCAGCCCGGCGGCGGCGGCGCAGTGAGGGAAGGCCGCGGCGTTCCGCATCGGCGATGCGGTCGAGCGGCCGAAACACAGTGGCGGCAGGCAGTGCGGCAACGGATTTGGGTGAATTGATTTGGTGACTTAACAGATCGGTGCCGAAAGGGCCGGGGCATGAACATCGAGGCGGCTTTCGACGTGCGCGCGTTCCGGCAGGCGTTGGGACAGTTTCCGACCGGCGTCTGCGTCGTCACCTGTCTGGCCGATGGCGAGCAGCTCGGCATGACGATGAGTTCGTTCAACTCGCTGCCTCTCGACCCGCCCCTCGTCCTGTTCAGCATCGACCGTCGTTCAGCGAGCCTGCCACTATGGCAGCAGGCCGCCACCTACGCGGTCAATGTTCTTTCCGAAAACCAGAAGGACATTTCCAACCGCTTCGCCAGGCCGCTTTCCAACAAGTGGGAAGGGGTGCGGTTCGAGCAGGGCCGCTCTGGTGGCCCGGTGCTGCCCGGCGCGGCGGCGCTGTTCGATTGTGAGCCGTGGGCCAGGCACGAAGCCGGCGACCACGTGCTGTTCATCGCCAGGGTGAAACATTTCCGGTCCTTCGCCGAACGGCAGCCGCTGGTTTTCAGCAAGGGGCGCTACGCATCATTGCAGCCAACGGAGTTCACGGCGCCGCTTTGGCCGCTCGACATCCACTACTGATCGCGGAGGGTAAGATGATCAAGACCGGGGCGCAGCATATCGAGATGCTGAAAGACGGCAGGCAGGTCTATATCAACGGCCAGGCGGCCGGCGACGTCAGTGCGCATCCGGCCTTTCGCCAGACGATCCGGTCGGTCGGCACGCTCTACGACTTCCAGGCGCGGCCAGACAACCGGGAACTGATGACCTTCGAGGTGCCCGAAAGTGGCGGGCAGCGGGCCAACCGCATCTGGCAGTTGCCGCGCAGCTATGCCGACCTCGTCGAGCGGCGCAAGGCGCTGGAAGCCTGGACGGAGCTTCATTATGGCTTTCTTGGCCGCGCGCCGGACCATGTCGCCTCCTGCATTTCCGGCATGTTCATGGGGATCGAGGTCTTCGAGGCCTATGACAAGGCGCGCGCCGCGGCACTTGCCGACTATTATCGTTACGCCCGGGACAATGAACTCTATCTCACCTATGCCATTCTCAATCCGCAGGCCGATCGCTCGAAGTCTGCGGGTGAGCAGCAGGACCGCTTCCTGACCGCCGGCATCGTCGACCAGGACGCCGCAGGCCTGACGATCCGCGGCGCCAAGATGCTGGCGACCGGCGGCATCATGGCAAACGAGGTGTTCGTCACCTGCATTCAGCCACTGCGCGAGGGGGACGAACCCTATGCGGTGTCCTTCGCCGTGCCGATGGATACCAAGGGGCTGAAGATACTGTCGCGCAAATCTTATGAGGAGAGTGCCGTCAGCGTCTTCGACAATCCGCTCGCCAGCCGCTTCGACGAGAACGATGCCGTGCTTTACTTCGACGATGTGAAAGTTTCCTGGGACCGCGTCTTCGTCAGCCAGGACATCGCCATGTGCCAACGGCAGTTCCACGCCACGCCGGCGCATGTCTTCCAGAACTACCAGGCGCAGATCCGCCTGATGGTGAAGATGCGCTTCCTCGTCGGCATTGCCCGGCGCATCGCCGAGACCAACGGCGTCATCAACTTCCCGCAGGTGCGCGAGACGCTCGGAGCGCTGGCGGCGCAGAACACCATGGTCGACGCGCTGGTGCACGCTATGGAGGTGAAAGGTCACATGCATGGCGCCTATTTCGTGCCCGACGCCCATACGCTCTATTCGGCTCAGGTGCTGACACAGCAACTCTATGCCGGGGTGATCCTCGCCTTGCGCGAGCTTGCGGGCGGCGGACTGATCATGCTGCCGTCCTCCATCCAGGATTTCGCCGATCCGGAGTTGCGCGGTCTGATTGAAAAGACGCAGCAATCGCCAGTTGCCTCGTCGGAGGGCCGGGTAAAATTCTTCAAGCTCGCCTGGGACGCAGTCGGCTCGGAGTACGCCTCGCGCCACACGCAGTATGAGATGTTCTATGCCGGTGCCACCTTCGTAACCAAGGGGCACAGCTTCCGCACCTTCGACTGGGACCGTTGCACACAGCTCGTCGATCACATGCTGGACAGCTATTCGTTGGACGACGAAGTGGCCCGCGGCGCTCTCGTTGCCGCTTGAGGTTGCCATGCCGATCCGCAAGGAACACAAGGAATTCCACACGATCGACATGACCGGCGAGGGCTGGCATACGCCCCCTGGGTACCCGCCCGGCATCGAGCAGAAGATTCTTGCCGGCCGGCTCGACGAGGCAGGCAAGACCGGGAACCGCACGCGGCTGCTGCGGTTTGCGCCGGGCGCCTATACGACGGTGCCGTTCGTGCATGAGTACTGGGAAGAGGTCTATCTGGTATCGGGAGACCTCATCGTCGGCGGTTGTTCGGTCGAAGAGCCGTCGCTGAGTTTTGCCCCGAACACCTACGCCTGCCGCCCACCTGGCGTCCATCACGGTCCCTTCCGGTCGCAGACCGGGTGCCTCCTCCTCGAGCTTCACTACTACGAGGCTTAGCGCGTTGCTGGCAGCGGCAGATGGTGCGACCGCCAGGTCCGGCGAGGCGCCGGTGATTTCCTGGCTGACCGACGACAGGTGCGCCAGATCGTCGGTTCAGGACCGGACCTAAATCAGCAACAGGCCCTTCATGCTGGAATAGCCTTTGCGCCCGATGATGATGTGGTCATGCACGGCGATGCCCAGCCGTTTTGCCGCGTCGACGATCTCCTTCGTCATCTCGATGTCGGCGCGCGACGGCGTCGGATCGCCTGACGGATGGTTGTGGACCAGAATGATCGCGGTCGCAGAGAGGTCGAGAGCGCGCTTGATCACCTCGCGCGGGTAGACAGGCGTGTGGTCGACGGTGCCGACCTGTTGCACCTCGTCGGCGATCAGCGCGTTCTTCTTGTCGAGGAACAGGATGCGGAACTGCTCGCGCTCCTCGAAGGCCATTGCCGAGCGGCAATAGTCGAGAAGCTGCGTCCATGAGGAGAGGACCTCGCGGCCACGGACCTCGCCGCGCGCCATGCGCTGCCCGGTCGCCGCGACGACCTTCAGGTCGAGCGCCACCGCGGGGCCGATGCCCTTGACCTCCTGCAGCAATGCAATCGGCGCGCCAAGCACTTCGGCCAGCGTGCCGAAGCGCGCCAGCAGCGCTTTGGCGACCGGTTTGGTGTCGGCGCGAGGGATCAGGCGAAAGAGCAGAAGTTCCAGCAATTCGTAGTCGGGCAGGGCGTCCGCACCGGCCGCGGCAAAGCGCTCGCGCAAGCGGTCGCGGTGGCCGAGATAGTGCGGCTTTTCCTCGCTCGGCTCTTCCTTGCTCGACTTGGCCTTCGCAAGAGGCTGGATCGGCCTTTGCGGAAAGAACCCTCGCTCGTCGTCGCTTGCGTTCCCCATATGCCGCCCACACTCCTTTGACGCAGACATTTAAAGCCGTTCTGGCTTGGATTGAAACCGTTCTGTTGTGCAAGTGTGGGAGGCGTCACGGCGACATTCCGCGAGACGGTGTGGCCCGTAGGCCTCGGGTGTTGCTACCCCTTGGTAGCGGGCGCGGGAGGCACTGGCAAAATGATCTCGGAGGCGACCTTCCAGTCCTTCCCGACTTTTATCCAATTGATAGTCATTAGGAATGGCTTGGGTGTTCCGTCCTGCCCCGCATAGGAAACCGTGATATTCATGGGGACATAGGACTCCGCAATATCTCGCGTCAGACCGACGACCTTCAGCTTCGAATAGTCAGGCTGGAGCACGACCGGGCCGGAGGTGCCGATGTCGTGCAGCTTCTGATCGATCGCCTCGTTGCCCCAGAAGCCAGCCCAGTTTCCCTCAGCGGGGATGGAGCTTTTGGCGACAAGGAGGGCCGAGGGAGACTGCCAGAACATCTCGTGCAGAGCCTTGAAGTCGTGCCGGTTGGCCAGATCCATGAGCTTGCCGAACTCTGATTTGATCGTGTTCAACGTCTGAGCGTTGAGCGGCTCCCTTTCGGCGCTGGGAGCAGCCGCGAGTGATCCGCCGGAAACGGTCAAGGCGATGACCGCGGCGAACAATGTCTTGCGCATCTTGGCATTCCTTTGTGGGTTCGATGTCGGTGTCGTCGGATGCAGTGACTTTACGGGTGCTTCTTGGCAGTGTTGGCCGCACCCCACAGCGAGCCCGGGTTGACGTGATTGGGATAGAGTTCGAGCATCGCGTCGTAGAGCTGCCGCGCGGTCGTCGTGGCAGCGTTCAGCCGATCGAAATCGCGCAGATATTGTCGCGTCTCGGCGATGATGCGAGGGTCATCGTCGTTCTCCGGCACCTTGTGCCCGGCGATCACCGCGCTCGGCTTCAGCGCTTCCAGCTTGTCAAGAGTTTCGATCCACTCGATCCGGCTCTGTGCATCGGTCTCGCCAAGAAATGGATGGATGCCGTTGTAGACGGCATCGCCGCCGACGATGAGGCCGATTGAAGGGACGTGTAGGCAGGTTGAGTGGGCGGTGTCGGTCCGCCCAGCATCCACCACGACGAGTTTGTGTCCCTCCAGTTGCAGTTCGTTGTTTTCGAGCGGCTCGGCGACGAGCAGGCGGTCGGGAATCTCGCCTGGGAAAAGCCGCCTCCAGAAATCATCCAGCCAGGCCGGCGAGAGATTGTCGTGCATGGCCGTGACCACCTCGGGCACCGCGAGAGCTCTTGCCTGAGGGAAGCGCTCCAGAAGCGGTGCGAGGCCGAAGAAATGGTCGCCGTGCCCATGCGTCACATAAATGGCAGTGAGGTTCTTGCCGCTCGCCACCACCCAGTCCAACAAGGTTTGTGACTGCTCGGTCGTGAGAAAGGTATCCACCAGGACGGCGTCTCGTTCGCCGTAGATGAGCGTCGACGAATTCGCGACCCACATCAGGTTTTCCTTGCCGGCCGGCAGACCGCGACCGATGCCAGGGCGCTTTTTAGTAAGGGTTTTCCATTGAAGCTTGGAGGGGGTGCCTGTTGCATTCATCATTAGAGCTTTCTCATGGTTGTGAGGTTGCGACAAAGGCCTGCGCAAAACGTTCGATCCCAAGCGAGCAATCCAAACAGTTCGCTTGACATAATGCCCTCGCCCAATCACAATTAACACTGACCGGTCAGAATTAATTAGTCAATAGGGGTTGCACATGGAATCTCGCCCAGCCGCCAGAAGAGGCCCAAAGCCGAACCCGGCCACTCGCCGCAATCTCGTCGAGGCGGGCCTGCGAATGATTCATGCGGAGGGATATGCCGCTACGGGCGTCCAGGGGATCGTCGAGAGCGCCAATGTTCCCAAGGGCTCGTTCTACAATCATTTTCCCAGCAAGGAGGCGTTCGGCGCGAAGGTGATCGATGCCTACTTCGATCGCAACGAGAACAAGTTGCTCGCCACCTTCGGCAATGCGGGCGCTGCGCCGCTGGCGCGGTTAGAAGCCTATTTCGACGACCGGATCGAAGCGTTTAGAACTCTCGGTTACGCGAAGGGATGCCTACTCGGAAATCTCAGCGCCGAGGTGGCCGACCATAGCCCGCTCGTGCGGGAGCGCCTCGCCGGCTATTTCGATGCCTGGAGCCGATTCTTAGAGAATTGCATTGCCGAGGCGCAGGAACATGGAGCCGTCGCCAGCGCGATTCCGGCGGCCGTGCTGGGGCGGTTCGTTCTAAATAGCTGGGAGGGCGCACTGCTGCGCATGCGCGCCGAAAAGAGCGACGCTCCCTTGATCGAGTTCAAGCAGGTCGTCTTTGGCAGGCTTCTCAGCTGATGCAGCCGTGATTAACACTCGACCGGACAATCGCAACCCAGCCCCCATGGACGCGGCTCCTAGGCTGGCAGGCCGGGGCGGTCGAGCTTGTTGGGCGACAGGGTGAAAATCTCGCAGCCGGTGTCGGTGACGCCGATTGTGTGCTCGTACTGCGCCGACAGCGAGCGGTCGCGTGTCACCGCGGTCCAGCCATCCGACAGCACCTTCACGTGAGGCCGGCCGAGATTGATCATCGGCTCGACGGTGAAGATCATCCCGGGACGCATCTCGACGCCCTCATTGGCGCTGCCATAGTGCAGGATGTTCGGCGCGTCATGAAAGAGCTGGCCGACGCCGTGGCCGCAGAAGTCGCGCACCACCGAGCAGCGCTCGGCCTCGGCATAGGTCTGGATGGCGGCGCCGATGGCGCCGGTGCGGGCGCCGGGCCTGATCGCCGCAATGCCGCGCATCAGGCATTCATGGGTGACCTCGAGCAAGCGCTCGGCGGCGCGCTTGATCGTCCCGACCGGGTACATGCGCGAGGAATCGCCGTGCCAGCCGTCGAGGATGTAGGTGACGTCGATGTTGACGATGTCGCCATCCTTGAGCGGCTTGTTGTCGGGAATGCCATGGCAGACGACATGGTTGATCGAGGTGCAGGACGATTTCGTGTAGCCTCGATAGTTGAGCGTTGCCGGCAGCGCGCCGTGATCCATGCCGAATTCGAAGACGAAGCGGTCGATGGTTTCGGTGGTGACGCCAGGCTCGACCATCGGCACCAGTTCGTCGAGGCAGCGCGCGGTGAGATCGCATGCCTTGCGCATGCCGGCAAAGCCTTCCTCGCCATAGAGGCGGATCTGGCCGGTGTTCCTGAGTGGTGCGGTGGCGGCGTCGAGATAGGTGACCATTTTGTCCGTATAGCCGGGTAGGCCCTGCAGAGGCCGACGTGAAAATCTCCCCAGATTTGGCACTTGGGGGCAAAAGGTTCAAGGACGAACTGCTTGATGCAGCCGCACAGTTCGGGATATTCGCCCAAGGCGTCTTGATATTCAGGTGATGCCGGCCTGCAAACGCTGGTTTTTCTGCGCTTCCGGTGCTCACGTACTTTAAGTACGCTCCGCTCCGGTTCTCGAAAACCAGCGTTTTCGACTCGGCCTGACCTGAATCTCAACACACCTTGGAATGGGGTTATGTCTTGCCGGTTTTGCCCGGCTTGCTTTCCTTTCCGGCCATCGTGCGTTAGGGCGGGTGATGTTTTCGAGACTGGGTCCCTTCACGGCGGCCAAGCGCACCAGATTGTTCGACGCGCCGCTGACGACAGCCTGCTCATGCCTGATGGGCATGGTGCTGCTGGCGATGCTGTGCCTCGGGCGCCCGGACGCGCCAGCCTTCGCGGATGCTGCATCGGGCCGCGCCAGCATCGGCCTGGAACGGTCTGCAGAAGCGGCGGCGCTTCTGCGTGTCACCGGCAAGGCGCATGCACTGGAGGTTCGCGCCGGGCGGCCGGCTGTGGTCAAGTTCGCGTGCGGCCATCCCGTTTTGCCGGTTGTCGACGCCGTCTTTTCTTGGCTTGAGCGGACTTCGCCGAAGGCCGCTGTTTCGGGATACGAGGCGCCCCCGAGCCCCAGGGCAAATACCCATCAGCCGCGCGCACCGCCGACCATCGCGGCCTGAGCGGTCCAGGACCGCAGCTTCACCCCAGACCTATCCCTGATCGCGTCGTGACCGTGCGGCGGCTGTCGGCCGCGCACCGGTCGCGCGGCGCGTCGTTTCCGGAACCATTTCAATGCAACAACGCATCAAGACATTCAAAACCCTGTCGCGTGCCGCCTCGGCTGCCGCGTTTCTCTCCGTCCAGGCGCTCATCTGCATCGGAACCGTCTATTGGGCGGTTGCCGAGACGCTCGGCCTGTCGGCGATTGCGGCACTTGTTCTGGGCGGCATCTTCGCCGCGCCGACCGTATTTGTGCTGATCACCGCCACCCGCATGGCTTTCGACGCGGAGACAGATCCGGCGAACCAGTAAGCCTGGCGGCCCCTGGCGCGGGTCGCGGCCCCGAAAGGGTCGCGACCGCAGTGACGACACATTTCTGCGCCAAAGGCGGTCGAAGCAACTTTTGACGACGAACAGCGTTGGGACGCCGGTTCGGGAGATAGGGACATGGACAGACTGCAATTCGAGGTTCCGGTGCGCATAGCACCCGCGCCCGGCCTGCCAGTCGAGGAGATCTACAGCGTCGAACAGGCGCTCGATATTCTTCAGGGCTGGCCTGTGCGCCGTCAGGGCCCGATCTATCAGAAGGCGTTCAACGCCTGCTTTGGCGCCACGGTGGACGTGGTCAAGACCGAAGATGCCTGCCGTGCATTCATGGCGTTTTGTCGTGCAAGCGGACTGATTGCCAAGGACATGATGACGCCGCGCAAGCGTGGCGGCGAGGCGAGAACTCTGCAGGCTTGAGGCCAGCGACCGCTTCACCTGTCCCGATTGAAATGCCGGCGATCGCGTTTGAATGGACACGGCGATGCCGTGGGCGGATCTGGACGCGTCAATGCCAGCTCCGTTAAGCTTCCGTTTCCACATTCGCGGCTACGCCATTGCTTGTTCAGCAATGGTTGATTCGTTGCGTCAGTTCATGGTTCGGAAGATGTCTCCAGAAAAAGTCCGCGCATTCCCGATCGATCGTCAAATGTTCTTGGTGAGAGAAGTCGCCGCCAAACTCGACCATCTGCATGGCGATACCGCCACTTCGTTCTGGAGGGCCAAGGCGTCGGAGTTGCTCGATCTCGTTGTCGGATCCGGCAGAGACAAAATAGCGGCCAGCGATGAAGTGCGAAGGTTCTTCCTTGCGGTACAGCGGGAGATGTCGGCCAGAGAGGCCGCCGGGTCGACACCAGTTCTTTCCGCTTGAAGTCCGGGCCTTCCGGCAAGCAGGGCACGGGTAACTTGCTGCGCAGTTGCCCTGTTAGCAAATGGTAAACTATCTCCGGGCGCGAGTTTTTTGCTCACCGAGCTTTCCTGGGCGCGTTGATTAGCCAACAAACAGCTTGTTTTGGAAGCCAATAGATCACTGCTCAAAAATGAACCGAACTTTTTAGGCCTTCGTTCATATATGCATGTTTTCTAATCTATTTCATGACCCTCAGTTGCTTTACCCGAATTCGGCTCAGAGCGAACGGCTTATGCCGGGGTACGAACGCAAACGTCGCCACCATCTTCGCCCTGACCTTGCCGATCGTCGTCGGTGCTGCAGGCTTCGGGGTGGAAACCTCCTACTGGTACTACAACAGCCTGAGATTGCAGGCGACCGCCGACGCCGCTGCCTATGCCGGCGCGCTCGAACAGATCTCAGGTTCCGACAAGCCGACGATCGTCGCGGCCGCAACCCAGTCGGCCGCATCAAACGGGCTGGGCTCCGGCACGATCGTCGTCAATACGCCACCAGCATCCGGGCCGAACACGGCGAAGAAGGCGGTCGAGGTCATCGTCGGCCAGAACCTCGACCGGATGTTCACCTCGCTCTTCACGCAGGGCCAGGTTCCCGAACAGGCGAGGGCGGTGGCCCTCATCACCAATGCTTCGAAGGCCTGCGTGCTCGCGCTCGATCCATCGGCATCGCAGGCGGCGCTGTTTTCCGGCAACACCAGCGTCAAGCTCATCGGCTGCTCGGTGATGGCCAATTCGATCGCCTCGGACGCCATCAAGCTTCAGGGCTCGGCTGCGCTCCAGGCCGATTGCCTGATAACGGCCGGCGGTGTCTCTCTCAGCAACCCCGTCACGACCGTGTGCGCGGCCCCGATCACCCAGGCTCTGCCCGCCGCCGATCCATTTGCCGACCTGCCGGCTCCGGCAGCCTCGAACCCTTGCCAGAACGCCAACAAGTCGACGCTAAAACCCGGAACCTACTGCAACGGGCTCAGCCTCAGCGGCACCGTTACGCTTCAGCCCGGCGTCTATGTCATCCAGAGTGGCGATCTCAAGGTGAATGCGAACGCCAACGTCTCCGGCGACGGCGTCACCATTTACCTCGCCGGCTCCTCGCGTGTGTCGATGAACGGCAACGCCAACGTCTCCCTGAGCGCCCCGACGTCCGGTACCTATTCCGGCGTGCTGATGTATGGTGACAGAACAAGTATAGGCGGACAGAGCACTTTCAACGGCACGGCGGCTTCGCTGCTGACGGGCGCGCTTTATTTCCCCAAGCAGCAGGTCAACTATCTCGGCAACTTCTCCGGCCAGAACGGATGCACCCAGGTCGTTGCGGACACGATCCAATGGTCCGGCAACTCAAGCATCAATCAGGATTGCACGAGCCTCGGAATGCGCGACATTCCGGCCACGCAGTCCGTGGCGCTGGTCGAGTAGCCTCCATGGAACGCCGATCGATGCCGATGCTGCGCGATAAAGCCGGGGTTGCTGCGGTCGAGTTCGCGATGGTCCTGCCGTTCCTGTGTGTGGCGCTGCTCGGCATCGCCGATGGCTGGTCCTATATGACGAACTCGATGTCGATGCGCGCTGGCGTGAAGACCGCCGCGAACCTGGTCATGGGAGGATCGACCAATGATACGGCGACCCAGGCCGTTGCCATTTCGAGCTGGGAGAAGCGGCCCTCGGATGGCCAGGTCACGCTAAGCCGGATTTACATGTGCGGGACGACCGTGGTCGACGCTTCGGCCTTGTGCAGTGGGCCGAAGGTGCCATCGGTCTATGTTCAGATCCAGGCATCGGCCACCTGGGTGCCGCCCTTCACCTTCGGCGTTTTTTCCGGCTCCAGCGTCATCGGCCACTCGGAGGTTATCCGTGTCCGCTAGGGCAGGCGCATTCAGACGGGATCGATCGGGTGGCGCCGGGTTGGAATTCGCGCTGATCGCGCCCTTCCTCATCACGCTGCTGTTCGGGATCTTCGCCTTCGGCTGGGCCATGAACTCGGTGTCGAGCGTTCGCTATACGTTGGAGACATCATCACGCTCGCTGCAGCTTCAGAACACGCTGACCCAGGCCGACATCCAATCCATCGCCACTCAGAAATTGCAGGCTCTGGGATTGAAGGATGTGAACGTCACGATCGCCATCGATCCGGTGAGCGGCGGCTTCCGCATGGCGCATCTGACCGCCACCTATGCCTTCGTCATCAACTTCCCCTACTTCAGCGATTTCCCGATCAACTACGCGACCACCGTTACCGTGCCGCTGGTCGGCAGTTAGGCGCGTGGTCTGCCTGGTATCGGCTTTTGGCAGCGGAAGTGACGCAAGCCGGGTACGATTCTCAGGGCTACTGGCCAAAGATCGGACAGGGAAAGGAGGTCATCCGTCAAATATTTGAAATTGCTGGTACGCCCAAGGGGAATCGAACCCCTGTTACCGCCGTGAAAGGGCGGTGTCCTAACCGCTAGACGATGGGCGCGCTCAGACGAAGCGGCTTATACTGGCGTTGTGCGCAACCGGCAACCCGTCAGGTGCCGTCTTGGACAACTTTTTTCCAGCTTTTCAAACAGGGATTTCGCCAAGACTGGCAAGGTTCCGGAGTGACGCCCGTCATGCCGAGTGGCGGCCTGCTGATCTAGGCGGAGCAGGAGAGGACTAGCCGTCGCCGCCACCGCTGCGCCTACGGCAGCGCCAGTTCCAGTCGCGCTCGGGGCCGACGTCGACGTGGACGGATTCGGTGTGGCAGTAGGTGCCGACGCCACCGCGGCCGGGCATGCTTCTGATGTAGTTCGCCAGCTCCCATTTCGAAACGCCGGGGACCTGGATGTCGGCGGCGGCGCAATACATGTGCAGCGAATTCTTGGCGCCGTTGGCGCGGCGGTTGCGGGCCGGATCGCGATAGCCTGATGTCACCATCATCTTGCGGCCGTAGTGGCCTTCGATCGTCTTCAGCACGCGGACCAGCGACGGCTTCAGGCAAGCCACATCGACGCTCTCGTTCTGCTTGAGCAAGCCGTTGGGCGCAAGCCGGGCCATGCCGGCAGCGGACGCGACCTGATAGGAGCCGCCGATTGGACCCTCGTCCTCGTTGAGGTCGACGTCGCTCTCGTCATCGAGGCCGGATTTGCGCTTGATTTCGAACAGGGCTGTCTGGCGCACGCCCGGCAGCGCATCGCTACCAGTGATGTGGCCGCTCTCGCCGCCGGTCGAGGCCAGTTGCAGCGGCTTTGCCGTGGAATCGGCCGAGGCCAGCGTGATGATCGGTTTTGCCGCTGCTGGCGCCGGCTTGGCCTGCGCCGCAGGCTGCTCGCCCGACCTTGTGTTGATGAGCGGCGAAGGCGCGGCCGAGGCGGCCGTGGCGCCAAACATCGAGGCCAGGAAGCCTTTTTTCCTCGGCGCGTCGGCCTGCGGCATCTCGCCTGACGTCACGTAGACCGCATTGTCCATCACTGGCGCGGCAGCTGGCTTCGGCGCGTTCACGCCGGCATCGGCGGCGGCAATCTGCTGGGCAACCGCGTCGTTCTGCTGCGCCGTCTGCGCCGGCTGCTGCAGGGACTGCGGGGTTTGTCCCGTGATCGTCTCGGTGCCAGCCGGCGTGGTCAGCGGAAAGGCGGCCTGCGGCTTGGCCACCGGCACATAAGCGACCTTTTCGGGGAGGGCCGTATCGCTTGCCGTCATCACGGTCGTCTGCTCGGTCGTGGTCTGCGTCGAATCGACGACGGTGGTCGACTTGCCATTCGAGGCAGCGCTTATGTCCGATGCGGTGGCATTGTAGCCGGGCATTCCAACCGACATCGTCGGGTCGCCGGCCGAGGTGCAGGAGGCCAGAAGCAGGGAGCAGAGCGCTGCCACGATGGCGCGGCGTTCTCCCTTTGCGAGGCTCCATCCTGCTGATTTCAAAGTCAAATTCCCCCTCGATGTCCGGTCGGTATGTCCTTGGCGCGGCCCTGATATCGGTGCCAAGTGACCGTTGTCTCCGATCCGGAAACGAGACCTGTGTCAAATCCGCAAGCCTGGAAGTATTTTTGCAGTTATTGCCGAATTACGGCCGCGCGGTGGTTGACGACACCATTTCGCCCGCTTTTACCGGCCCGTCAACTCACCAGACATTACAGTCCGTTACACACGCACTTTCACATAGGTGCCGGGGGCATCGCCCAAGGTTTTCATATGCTTGCCGGGTTTGCGGGCCGGCACGCGGGTGTTCTCCTTGGCCTCTATCCAGCTTTGCCAGTGCGGCCACCACGATCCGGGATGGTCGGTGGCCTTGGCTATCCACTCGCCGAAATCACCGGTCGGCGTCCCACCGGTCCAGTACTCGTACTTGTTGGATGCCGGCGGATTAACGACCCCGGCGATATGGCCCGATCCCGCCATCACGTATTCGACCTTGCCGCCGAAATATTTCGAGCCGAGGAACACCGAAAGCGCCGGCGCGATGTGATCTTCCTTGGAGGCGAGGTTGTAGATCGGGATGGTGATATCGCCGAGCGAGACCGTGTGGCCCGCCAGTTCCATCATGCCTTGCGAGAGGTTGTTCTCGAGGTAGCAGTTACGCAGGTAGAACGAATGATTGGCCGCGCCCATGCGCGTCGAATCGGCATTCCAGTAAAGCAGGTCGAAGGGCAGGGGATCCTTGCCGCGCATGTAGTTGTTGACGACATAGGGCCAGATCAGGTCGCCTGAACGCAGCATGTTGAAGGCGGTCGCCATCTTGGTGCCGTCGAGGTAGCCCTTTTCGCTCATCGATTTTTCTACCGCCGCGACCTGCTCTTCGTCGACGAACACTTTCAGGTCGCCTGCATAGGTGAAGTCGACCTGCGTGGTGAAGAAGGTGGCCGACTTAATGCGGTCGTCGCCTTCCCGCGCCATCAGCGCCAGTGCCGCCGCCAAAAGCGTGCCGCCGACGCAATAGCCGATCGCGTTGACATCCCGTTCGCCGGTGGCCTTCTCGACCATGTCGAGGCCGTATTGCAGGCCCTCGCGGATATAGGCTTCCCAACCCTTGGTGCCGTGGCGCTCGTCGGGATTGATCCAGGAGATGACGAAGACGGTGTGGCCCTGTTCGATCGCCCAGCGGATGAAGGATTTCTGCGGGTTGAGGTCAAGGATGTAGAACTTGTTGATCCATGGTGGGCAGATCAGCAGCGGTCGCTTGAGCACAGTTTCGGTCGTCGGATCGTACTGGATGATCTCCGCGACATCGCTGCGGCCAACCACCTTGCCAGGAGTGGTGGCGATGTTCCTGCCGATCTCGAAGGGCGAGTAGTCGGCCTGGCGCAGCTTCAGGTCGCCCTTGCCGGCGGCGATGTCCTCGGCCAGCATCTTCATGCCGCGCACCAGGTTCTCGCCGTTCGAGGCGACGGTTTCGCGAAACAGTTCCGGGTTGGTCAGGATGAAATTCGACGGCGAGATGGCGTTGGCCACCTGCTTGACGTAGAAGCCGGCCTTGTGGCGGGTGTGCTCGTCCAGACCATCGGCGTGCTCGACCAGGTCGGCCGCCCAGCGCGAGGTGACGAGATAGGCCTGCTTGAGAAAATCGAAGAAGGCGTTGCGGCCCCACTCGGGATCGAGGAAGCGCTTGTCGCCACGTTCCGGCTTCACTGCATCTTCGGTGGCTTCCGCGGCGTTGCTTGTGCGCTGAATGGCGTTGGCCCAGACGGTCATGTAGCCGGAGAACAGCCGCGTCTGCGCTTCCAGCGCGCGCTGCGGATCGGAGAGCCAGTATTCGCTGAGCTTGGAGAAGGTCTTCACCATGTCGACGACAGGCTCGGCGACGTGATCGCGCACATCGCCTTTTTCGCGCGGCTCGGCCCACGCAGAGGCCGCTTTGCCGGCTTGCTCGATCATGCGCGCCATGTTCAGGGCGAAGCGTTCCGGGTCCTTCACCAGATATTGCTCGACGGTCGAAGGCTCGTCATCTTCCGCTTTGCCCGAATCGGGTGTCTTGGACATGGTTCGCGGGGTTCCTCCCGAGGCGTTTTCTTGACATATTAACATGGGACATCCGACGGGGTCCAATCTCGCTCTACCGCGGCTGCCAAGGAAACAATATGACGATTAACATTGGCGAGACTGTTTTTTTTGGTGCTGGACGTTTTTGCTGCATTGGGGCGGCAATCGTCCTCCTGGGGATTGCCGGCTGCTCGAGCACCAGCGGCCCGGCGCCTGTCACGGGAGCCAAGGATACCGGCACCTTTCCGAACCTGAACATCAAGCCGCAGGTGGCGGCGCCTCAGTTCACCGATGCCGAGAAGAACGCCAAGCTTGCGCAATTGAAGGCGGATGAGAGCGCGCAGGCGGCAAAAAACGGCAAGCCCGACGTGGCCGACCAGGCGGCGCTCACGGAGCTTGCCAAAAAGCATGGCGACGAAACGCTGAAGCAGATCGAAGGCAAATGCGACCCTGCCCTCGACCCTACCTGCAAATAAGTATATAGCGCGCGCCCAAAGCCCTTCGATATCTGGCCCCTTTCTGTCTGGAACTGCCATGGAAGAATTTCACAAGGTTCGCCGGCTTCCGCCCTACGTCTTCGAGCAGGTCAACCGGCTCAAGGCCAGCGCCCGTTCGCGCGGCGCCGACATCATCGACCTCGGCATGGGCAATCCGGATCTGCCGACACCCAAGGCCATCGTCGACAAATTGTGCGAGGTCGTGCGCGATCCGCGTACGCATCGCTATTCCTCGTCGCGCGGCATTCCGGGCCTGCGCCGCGCCCAGGCCGCGTACTATGGCAGGCGCTTCGGCGTGAAGCTCAACCCCGACACGCAGGTGGTGGCGACGCTCGGCTCGAAAGAGGGCTTTGCCAACATGGCGCAGGCGATCACTGCGCCTGGCGACGTGATCCTGTGCCCCAATCCGACCTATCCGATCCACGCCTTCGGCTTCATCATGTCGGGCGGCGTCATCCGCTCCCTGCAGGTCGAGCCGGACGATGGCTTCATTCCGGCGCTCGAGCGCGGCGTGCGTCACTCGATCCCGAAGCCGCTGGCGCTGATCCTCAACTATCCGTCGAACCCGACGGCACTGGTCGCTTCGCTTGATTTCTACAAGGATGTTGTCGCTTTCGCCAAGAAGAACGACATCATCATCCTGTCCGACCTTGCCTATTCGGAGATCTATTTCGACGGCAATCCGCCGCCCTCGGTGCTGCAGGTGCCGGGCGCCATCGACGTCTGCGTCGAGTTCACCTCGATGTCGAAGACCTTCTCCATGCCCGGCTGGCGCATGGGCTTTGCGGTCGGCAACGAGCGGCTGATCTCGGCGCTGACCCGAGTGAAGTCCTATCTCGACTACGGCGCCTTCACGCCGATCCAGGTGGCGGCGGCACATGCGCTCAACGGCGACGGCGCCGACATAGCCGAAGTGCGCGACATCTACCACAAGCGCCGCGACGTGATGGTCGACGCCTTCGGCCGCGCCGGCTGGACCATTCCGGCACCAGCGGCATCGATGTTTGCCTGGGCTCCGATCCCGGAGCCGTTCCGTCATCTCGGCTCGCTCGAATTCTCCAAGCTGCTTATCGAACACGCCGACGTGGCGGTGGCGCCCGGTGTCGGCTTCGGCGAACATGGCGATGATTTCGTGCGCGTGGCGCTGGTCGAGAATGAGCACCGGATCCGGCAGGCGGCGCGCAACATCAAGCGCTTCCTGTCGGCCAGCGCCAAGCAACCCAACAATGTGGTGCCGCTTTCCGCTCACCGGTAAAGTTTGCCGCAGACAATTTCGATCTGACTTGAGGGACGTCGCCGGCCATGGCTGAAGCATTGCGTGTTGGAATTGCCGGTCTTGGCACGGTTGGCGCGTCTGTGGCGCGCGTGCTGCGCGACAAGGCGGCGGAACTGACCCGGCAATGCGGGCGCGACATCGTTGTCACCGCGGTTTCGGCGCGTGACCAGAAACGCGATCGCGGCATCGATGTCAGCTCGGCAAAGTGGTTCGACGATCCGGTCAAGATGGCGCAGACAGCCGATATCGACGTGTTCGTAGAACTGATCGGCGGCGACGAGGGGCCGGCGCGGTCGTCGGTGAAGGCGGCACTCGAAGCCAGCCATCATGTCGTCACCGCCAACAAGGCGCTGCTGGCCAAGCATGGCGTGGCGCTGGCCGAGATCGCCGAGAAGCGCGGCGTGCTCCTCAACTACGAGGCGGCGGTGGCGGGCGGCATTCCCGTCATCAAGACCATGCGCGAGGCGATGGCCGGCAATTCGGTCACCCGTGTGTTCGGCATCCTCAATGGCACCTGCAACTACATCCTGACCCGCATGGAGGCGGAGGGCATCTCGTTCGATGCCTGCCTGAAGGACGCCCAGCGGCTCGGCTATGCCGAGGCCGATCCGACCTTCGACATCGAGGGCCACGACACCGCGCACAAGCTGTCGATCCTGACCAGCCTCGCCTTCGGCACGAAAATCGCCGCCAACGACATCTATATGGAAGGCATTTCCAACATCACCCAGGCCGATATCCGTGCGGCCGGCGATCTCGGCTACCGGATCAAGCTGCTGGGCGTTGCCCAACTCACCGACAGCGGCATCGAGCAGCGCGTGCACCCGACCATGGTGCCGACCGCCTCGGTCATCGCACAGGTGCACGGCGTCACCAATGCGGTGGCGATCGAGACCGACATATTGGGCGAACTGCTGCTTTCCGGTCCCGGCGCCGGCGGCAACGCCACCGCCTCGGCGGTGATCGGCGACATTGCCGACATCGCCAAGAGCCGGCCCGGCTTCCAGCACGGTCCGGTCTTCGGCCGGCCAGCGAAGGAACTGAAACCCTACAAGAAGGCGCAGATGCGCAGCCATGCCGGCGGCTACTTCATCCGGCTGACCGTGCATGACCGCATCGGCGTCTTTGCCGCGATCGCCAAGCGCATGGCCGACAACGACATTTCGCTGGAATCGATCGTCCAGCACGCGGTCAACGGCGAGGCGGCGGAGCAGAAGACGGTGATCCTGGTGACGCACGAGACGACCGAGGCCGCCGTGCGCAAGGCCGTCGACGGCATCACCAAGGATGGCCATCTGACCGACAAGCCGCAGGTCATCCGCATCGAGCGGGCAGGGTAGCTTCCCATCTTCTGGTCGCCGCGGGACAGGAATCCCGCCGGCATTGTGCGTCGATCCGATGGCAAGCCGCCCCGATCGACCGGAACGAATTCGCCTTGGCGCCGTTCTCTTGGTCAGCAACCAAAGGAACCGCTTCATGGCCGATACCAACAAGTCCGACAGCCCCCACATCGACGACATCCAGAAGACGCTGGAAAAGCAGATCGCCGAACTGCGCAAGGAGATCACCAAGATCAACAAGAGCATTTCGGCGCGGAGCGCGGAACTGCTCGACGATGCCAGCGAGCAGGCTTCGGATTTGTACGATACAGCCGCGGCCCGCGCGTCGCGAACCGCACAGCAGTTGCGCAGCCAGGCGCAGGCGGTGTCGGACGTCGCGCGCGAAAATCCCGGTACGACGACGGCCGTGATCGGCGTGATCGGCCTGCTCGGCTTTCTGGCCGGCCTCGCCATTGGCCAGTCGATGAACGACAACTCGCGCCGCTGGTATTAATCGCGTCGTGCCGAAGCCGGCTTTGCCGGCACAGTCCTTGTTTCAGCACATCATTGCCAGGAGGGCACCATGGCTTCGTCGATGTTGATCAGCATCCTGATCACGTTCCTCGTCATTATCCTCGTTCTCTATCTGGTTCAGCGCCTGCCGCTGGACGCCCGGATGAGACAGATCGCCCAGATCATCGTCCTCATCATCGGCATCATTTCATTGCTCAAATACCTTGCGGTTTTCTAGAGCGGTTCATCGTTTCACGGAAACGCAGAACCGCTCTATCTCTTTGTTTTGACGCAATTCCGGACGGAAAACCGTTGCACACTTTTCCTGGAATTGCTTTGCGCCGCAGCGGCGCGATTTTCCGCTTTACAAGCCGGTCCGGTTCTTTGCGACCGGGCCGACCTCGTTTCAAGAATGCGGTTTAATCGATTGATATTGCTGGCTATTCGATAAAACTCCCGAGAGGTCTTGCCGTTGTCATGCTCGTTTGACAAAAGAGACGCGCCTCCGGCGGGAGGCCGCATATCAACGAGGAAAATTGCCAGATGAATGTGGCCCACAACATTGTCGCCGGCCTTGACCGGATACTCACCATGGAGCTGGTGCGCGTCACCGAACGGGCCGCCGTCGCGGCCGCCAGGCTGCGCGGGCGCGGCGACGAAAAGGCGGCCGACCAGGTCGCCGTCGATGCCATGCGCCAGGAGCTCAACCGGCTTGCCATCAAGGGCACGGTGGTGATCGGCGACGGCGAGCGGGACGAGGCGCCGATGCTCTATATCGGCGAGGAAGTCGGCTCAGGCAAAGGCCCGGCGGTCGACATAGCGCTCGATCCGCTCGAAGGCACGACGATCTGCGCCAAGAACCTGCCCAATGCGCTCGCCGTCATCGCGATCGCCGAGAAAGGCAGCCTGCTGTTCGCGCCCGACGTCTACATGGACAAGATCGCCATCGGCCCGGGCTATGCCGACGGCGTCATCGACATCGATGCCTCGCCGGCCGACAACATCGCCAGCCTTGCCCGCGCCAAGGGCGTCGCGGTGTCTGATATCACCGCCTGTATCCTCGACCGGCCACGCCACACCAAGCTGATCGACGCCGTGCGCGCCACGGGTGCCGCGATCCGGCTGATCGGCGACGGCGATGTCGCCGGCGTCATCCACACGACCGATCCAGAGGAAACCGGCATCGACATCTATCTCGGCACCGGCGGTGCTCCGGAGGGCGTGCTGGCAGCGGCGGCGTTGCGCTGCACCGGCGGCCAGATGCAGGGCCGGCTGATCCTCGACACGCCGGAAAAGGTGGCACGCGCCGCCAAGATGGGTATTTCCGATCCGAAACGGGTCTATCGGACAGAAGACATGGCGCGCGGCGACGTGCTGTTCGCGGCCACCGGTGTCACCGACGGCAACATGCTGGCCGGCGTCAAGTTCGGCCGCAACACCATCACCACCCACACGATCGTGCTGCGCTCGTCGTCGCGGACGGTGCGCGAGATCAAGGCCAGGCACCAGGATCTGGACAAGTTCTAGGTTTCTTTCCGTTGTCGGCCTGGGTGCTTGCGGACCAGCATTGCAGTTGTTAGCCCTGTGGCTACATTGGATGATGCTGGCTGCAAGGATTTGACGATGAAACCGTTCGACTGGCACGCGGATGCGATTTCGCGTGCCACCGCCGTCACGAAGTCCTATCGCAACACGCAGAACGTGCGACGCTTTTTCACCCGCGAATGTGGCGATGGGTTCAGGTTCGACCGGCCATTCATGGCCTGGCTCAAGGACGGTGCGGAAAAGACCATGGGCGATGCGGCCGACGAATGGCTTCGGCGTCAGGCTGAAAAGCGGAAAGCGTAGTTTTCTTGATATCTCCCGCGACGGTGCATCACCGCGAACCGCTTGGCTTTGCCTGCCTTAGCTTGTTGCTTGTGCATGTCGTTGTCCCAAAACCGCTGCACACTTTTGGGCGACATACACTATCCTGCGGCCAACCATGAGTTGGCAAACCGCATGACCGGCGACAAACGCCTCTTCCTCGATGTCAGGCAGTCGGCTACCGGGGTTTCCTGGGAGCACCGGCTGACCGAGCGGCAGGACATGGTCGCGCTCGCCATCGCGCAAGGCCATGGCGTACCCGACATCGTCGCGCGGGTGCTTGCCGGTCGCGGCGTCACCGCCGAGCAGACCGAGCGGTTTCTTGACCCGACGATCCGTGACCTGCTGCCGGACCCGGCGTCGCTGACCGACATGGACAAAGCGGCGGCCCGCATCGCCGCCGCGGTGATGGCCAGGGAAAAGGTGGCGATCTTCGGCGACTATGATGTCGACGGCGCTGCCTCGTCGGCCTTGCTGAAACGGTTCCTGGCGCATTTCTCGGTGCCGTCGGAGATCTACATCCCTGACCGTATTTTCGAAGGCTATGGTCCCAATCCGGATGCCATGCGCGAATTGGTTTCGCGCGGCGCGACGCTGATCGTCACTGTCGATTGCGGTACCAACAGCGCCGTTTCCATCGACGCCGCCAATGCAGCCGGCGCCGATGTCGTCGTGCTCGACCACCATCAGGTCGGTGGTGCCTTGCCGGCGGCAATTGCCGTCGTCAATCCCAACCGCGACGACGACCTTTCGGGGCAGGGCCATCTCTGCGCCGCCGGTGTGGTCTTCCTCGCCCTTGTGCAGACAGCCAAGATCCTGCGCGGGCGGATAGTCGATGCCACGCCACCGGACCTGCTTTCCCTGCTCGATCTCGCCGCACTTGCCACCGTCTGTGACGTGGTGCCGCTGACCGGCGTCAACCGCGCTTTCGTGGTCAAGGGACTGCAGATGGCGCGCCAGCAGAAGAACGAAGGGCTGGCCGCGCTGGCACGGGTGTCGCGCATCGGCGAGCCGATCAGCACCTTCCATCTCGCCTATCTGATCGGCCCGCGCATCAATGCCGGCGGACGGATCGGCGATGCCGCACTTGGCAGTCGCCTGCTTGCCACCGACGATCCGGTCGAGGCCCGCACCATTGCCGAGACGCTCGACCGGCTAAACCAGGAACGGCAGCAGATGGAGCAGGAGATGCTGGCGGCGGCACGCGCCGAGGCCGACGCCGAGCTTGCCGGCGGCAACGGCCCTGCCATCGTCGTCACCGCCAGCAACAACTGGCACCCGGGCATTGTCGGCCTGCTTGCTTCACGGCTGAAGGACCATGCGCGCCGGCCTGCCTTCGCCATCGCCTTCAATGCCAGCGGCACCGGTACCGGCTCGGGCCGCTCCGTATCGGGCTTCGACCTCGGCCGGCTGGTGCGCGAGGCGGCCGATGCCGGGCTGATCATCAAGGGCGGCGGCCACGGCATGGCGGCCGGCATCACCGTGGAACGGGCGAAGCTAGGCGATCTCAGGGCGTTTTTCGAAGAGCGGGCGGCGGCCGATGTGTTCCGCCTGCAAGGCGAGGAAAGCCTGGCGATCGATGGGGCGCTTGCCGCCGAAGGCGCGACACTCGGCCTTCTCGACGCGCTGGAGAAAGCCGGACCGTTCGGCGCGGGGCACGCTGCCCCGGTTTTCGTGCTGCCGCGTCACCGACTGGCCGATGCGCGGCCGGTTGGCACCAACCACATCCGCGTCGAGCTGCAGTCGGAAAGCGGCGGCCGCATCCAGGCGATCGCCTTTCGCGCCGTCGATACCGCACTTGGCGAGTTCCTGTTCAAGAACCGGGGCAAGACGGTGCATGTCGCCGGCTCGCTGTCGGGCAATTACTGGAACGGTAACCGCACGGTGCAGTTCCGCATCATCGACGCGGCGCGTGCGTAAGGTCACCATGGGGCGGCCTAGGATCGTATTTGCTTCCGAAATTCGCCCGGCGCCATTCGCGTTGGTCGGCGCGCTTCAAGCGCCTGTTTCTCTGCCTTGGGAGACCTGCATCAGGCGAGAACGGACTGCAGCCGTGTCAGTTCGCCGATCTGCGCCATCGTTGCCTGATAGCCGAGGCTGATCGCCTCGTCGGCGCGGTGGAATTCGGTCAGGCCGATATGGCTGAGCTTCGGCTGCAGCGACATGTCGGGCGGATCGCCGGCAAGCCTGGCGCGCGAGATGCGGTCCTGGATGATGTTGAAGGCCTCGACCATGACGCCGGTTATGCCGAGTCGCGTCTGATGCGACTGGTGCTCGGCATCGACCCGGCCGGGACGCGGCGCATCCTTTTCGACCACCAATTCGCCGGCGCTGTGCTTGATGACGGCGGCGCGGCCGAACAGGTCATAATGAAGATTGACCGCCACCACGAGCGGCTGCTCATAGGCGCGGCAGACCGAAACCGGCACCGGGTTGACCAGCGCTCCGTCGACCAAGACGCGGCCGTTGCAATTCACCGGCTCGAACACGCCGGGCAGCGCATAAGAGGCGCGCATGGCTGTGATCAATGAGCCGCTCGACAGCCAGATTTCGTGGCCGGTGCGGATTTCGGAGGTGACTGCGACGAACGGTTTGGCCAGGTCCTCGAAACGAATGCCGGCCATGTGCTCGCGCAGCCGGGCGTCGAGCTTCATGCCGCCGAACAGGCCGCTGCCGCGCAGGTTGAGATCGAGCAGGCCAAAAATGCGTCGCTTGGTCAGGCTGCGGGCGAATTCTTCCAATTCGTTCAGTTTGCCTGAGAGATAGCAGCCGCCGACCAGCGCGCCGATCGACGTGCCGGCGATCATCGAGACTTCGATGCCGGCTTCATCGAGCGCGCGCAGCACGCCGATATGCGCCCAGCCTCTCGCGCAGCCGCCGCCCAAAGCGAGCGAAATACCGGTCTTCCTTGGTGGTTTTGTTTCGGATGCGCCGCCCGACGAGGACAGGCCATTGGCCTCCCTGACATCCGGTTTGTTACGCAATGACGCCCACTCGAGCATCATGATCTCCCTTGTCCCACGGCTAATATAAAGGCGGGCCGTATCGAAATGGTGAATCTATGTGACTTGGATCAGGCAGAAGGTTCAAGCTGATGGTTTCCGATACGTGGTTTCCGTATCGAACAGCGGCTTACTGCCGTCGTCAACAAGCGTCCCCTTGCCGTCGACCAGCCCCACCGTCCGATAAAAGCATGAACGTCGGCCCGTGTGACAGGTTGCGTCGTGGCCCAACACTTTGACGCGCAGCCACAATGCATCCTGATCGCAATCGGTGCGCATCTCGACGACATGCTGAAAATTGCCGGAGGTTTCGCCCTTCTTCCACAGCGCGTTGCGCGAGCGCGACCAGTAGTGGGCGATGCCGGTCTCCAACGTCAGCGCCAGCGCTTGCGCATTCATGTGCGCAACCATCAGCAGCACGCCGTCTTCGGCATCGGTGACGACGACCGTGACGAGACCGGTCGCGTCGAAGCGCGGTGAAAACACCGCGCCTTCCTCCAACGCTTTCTTGTCCGACGGAGCTTTCGGAAATTCCAGTGCCGACATCGCCGGTCCTTATCTAGCGATATTGGCTAGGGGTTTACAGCCCGCCGCCGCGCACCATTGTGACGAAACGAACCTGCTCTTCGGGCGTGTCCTTGAAGACGCCGGTGAAGGTCGAGGTGAGGGTGGTTGAGCCCTGCTTGCGGATGCCGCGCATGGCCATGCACATGTGCTCGGCCTCGATCATGACGGCGACGCCGCGCGGATTGAGCACATCCTGGATGACGCCGGCGATCTGCGCCGTCAGCGCCTCCTGGGTCTGCAGGCGGTGGGCAAAGATATCGACCACGCGCGCGATCTTCGACAGGCCGACGACCTTGCCGTCCGGCAGGTAGCCGACATGCGCCTTGCCGATGATCGGCACCATGTGGTGTTCGCAATGCGAGTGGAACTGGATGTCCTTGACGATGACCAGGTCGTCATAGCCGGCGACCTCCTCGAAGGTGCGGCCGAGCTCTTCCGACGGGCACATGTCGTAGCCGCCGAACATTTCGCGGAAGGCCTTGGCCACCCGCTTCGGCGTGTCGACCAGCCCTTCGCGGTCCGGATTGTCGCCGGTCCAGCGCAAAAGCGTGTGCACGGCGGCCTCGACTTCGGCTTCGCTCGGCCGGTCGGTGACCGGCTTCTCCATATAGGCTGACTGGGGCATGAGCTTCTTGATGACGGCATCCATAAAGGCGTCTCCCGTAGTCCCTCTCGGCGGAGGAACGAGTTGAACGGACCACGACCTTTCGGTGTCGGAAACTTGCCCGGTTTCCAGCCCGTAAGTGGCGTGAACTTCCCGGCAAGGACACTGGCTTTCGTTGTCTTGTCGATACCGGACTGCCAGCATTATATAAGGTCATGACGCGCGAAAGGAAGACACGACAGCGGCAATCGCTGTTCGCTTGGCGGCGACGGATTGGAAAATAATGATCAACGATGTCTACAATGCGAAAATTCTCGGTTTTGCCGGAAACATCGCCCGCATCGGCCGCCTCGACCATCCTGACGCGACCGCAAAGGCGCATTCCAAGCTGTGCGGCTCGACAGTCACCGTCGACCTCACGATGGAGGACGGCGTCGTCACCGACTTCGCCCACGACGTGAAGGCCTGCGCGCTCGGCCAGGCGTCATCCTCGATCATGGCGCAGCATGTCGTCGGCGCGAGTGCCGAGGAATTGCGCGCGGTGCGCGACACTATGCTGAAGATGCTGAAGGAAAATGGCGCCCCGCCTGACGGCCGCTTCGCGGACCTGAAATATCTGGAACCGGTGCGCGACTACAAGGCGCGGCATGCCTCGACCATGCTGACCTTCGACGCAGTGGTCGACGCGATCGGCCAGATCGAGAAGAAGCGCGCCGAAGAAGCGGCCTAGATTTCGCTATCCCTCGGTCCCGCGGAGCTCTTCGACAAGCCAGTCCGCAAATATCTCCGCCTGTCGGCTGAGGCGCTGGAAATCAGGCGCGACAAGCCAATACGCGCCATAAGGGATTTCCATCTCAAATGGACGAACCAAGAGACCGGCCCGAAGGTCTGCGCCGTTCAGGATGCGGTCGCCCAAAGCGACGCCGTGCCCGAGTTTCGCGGCCTGCATGGCAAGCGCTGCGTCGGTATAAAGTGGTCCTCTCTGCTGGGCGAGATCTGGAAGGCCCAATGCCTGAAACCATGTCGCCCAGCCATCGCGATTGTAGTCATGGAGCAAGGTATAGTGCCGCAGGTCGGCCGGCGATGTCAGAGGGACGCCCGACGAGAGCAACTCCTTTGCCAGGACCGGGGTGACCAAAACGTCGACCAGATGCCGCGCTTGTGTGCGCGGCCAAGACCGGGCATTGGCTCCGTATCGAATCGCGATCTCTGCTTCGTGTCCGCGAAACTCTATGAGCCGTGAGTCCGCGTCGACTGAAATGTCGATCTCCGGGTGGCGCTGCTGAAACGAATTCAGTCGCTGTATCAGAAATTCGCCAGCAAAGGACGGTTCGACGCTGACCCGCAACGGGCTCTGAGCCGGCTTGCTGAGAACCTGTGATAGCTGGCGATCGATGTCGTCAAAGCTGGTGGTTAACTGAGTTAGGAGAGTTTGCCCTGTTTCCGTCAGTTCAACCCTGCGATGAAGCCGCTCGAACAGCGGCCTGCCGATCAGAACCTCTAGTTCTCTTATCTGCCGGCTGATCGCCGCCTGCGAGACGAAAAGCTCCTCGGCGGCCTTGCTGAAGCTCAGATGCCGGCCCGCCGCCTCGAAGCTCCTCAGTGCCGTCAGCGGCAGGCGTCCGCGCTTCATTCGCATAACCTTAGATTATCCGAAGTGGAAATTATACTCGTTTGAAGGCGAAGGCCAGCGGCGGTCTAATCCGTGTCAAAGGAGACACGGTCATGATCCAGATCCTGAGCATCTTCGGCGATGTCATGCGGATCGTAACGTTTCAATGGCGTGACGACAGACGGCATGCAAAGCGCCGCGAAGAGCCGGTCAGTCCCGATCGGTGGGCGCCCTCGGCCGGCCGGGAGCCGTTTCGCCGTTCCCGACCCTGATGGCATGGCGAGGTGCAGAAGGGATTGCCTTCTCCAGCCGGAGCCCACATCTATCGGGTGGGAACGCGATTGTATCGAGCATGATCTCTGGACAAACGGTTTCCGTTTGTCCGAGGAAACCGGTTCCGACTTTCGGGATCATGCTCTGGAGCGGAGACTGCGGTGGGCCACCAGCATGGGCATATTGCCGGAGCGCCAAAGCACGGCCGCAACTGGGCTGGCCCGTGGCGCAAGACACCCGGCCGGCTCCTGGGCACATCGCTCGTGCGCCTGTACCAACTGACGCTGTCAGGCTTTATCGGCAATTCCTGCCGACACCTGCCGACCTGTTCTGAATATGCGCACGAGGCGATCGCCCGCCATGGCCTGTGGGCCGGCGGCTGGATGGGATTTTTCCGGGTGCTGCGCTGTGGACCCTTCGGGACGCATGGCATCGACCTCGTGCCGGAGGTGCTGGCGGATCGCTACGTCTGGTTCGCGCCGTGGCGGTATTGGCGGATCGGCAACAAGCGCGGCCAGCCGCAGGGCTGATCGAGCCTGGCAAGCTTTCTGTTTACGATCCGGTAGGGTTAACGCGAAGCTGCACAAAGACTGCGCATTTGAGACAAAATCGAGACAAGAGACCTCGCTAAGCCGCTCGCGGACCCCCTCTGGAGCGAGCATCAAATGCGCAATATCGACCGTCTTCCCTTCATCTTTGCCGCGATCCTGTTCCTGCTCGCCTGGCTGCTGGGATTTCCGTTGCGCGCGCAATCGGCGCCGCTTGGGGATGTGCAGTGTACGCCGATCCTCGACGCCGCGAGGCGGCAAGACGCTTTAACAGGATGGTGTGTGCGACCAGAGGTTCAGCCCGGCTTGGACGTTCAAGGGGCTGTTGCCGGTGATCGGCGCGCACGAATGATGTGGCCGCCGGAGTTGGTCGGCACTCGCCTTGGTGCCCTGGAAAAACGGGCGGCGATATCGCCGCTTTCGATATCTTCGATCTCATCGAATCCGAGACCGGAGAGTGATTTCGCCAGTTCGCCAGCGACGAAGAAGCTGATCCACGGCTCGCCTACAGAAGCGACGCGCGCCGCGTAGAAAGCCAGGGCGGCCCGTCCTGCCGCACCGCGATTCTCATACGGTTCGCTATAGTCGAACACCACCTCCGAACCCGGAGTGGTGGCGATGTAGGACAGCGTGCTGAAGATCGCGTCTTTCGTCAGGTATGGCACGACCCCCAGCCAGATGAAGAAGCTCGGTTCGGTCGACTTCAAGCCGGCCGATGCCAGCTCCTCTGGCAGACGCTGCCGCTCGAAATTGACCGGCACGAATGTGGTGGTGGGCGGTTCGGCTAGGCCGGCATCGGCGATGCACCTGCGTTTCCAGGCTTGGGTTGCCGGATGATCGACCTCGAACACCGAGAGATCCGGATAAGGATTGCGCAGCGAAAACGTGTCGAGGCCGGCACCGAGCACGACGAGCTGGCGGATGCCACGATGCACCGCCGCCGCCAGCCAATCCTCGGCAATGCGGGCGCGCGCCGCCACGAACAGGCGCATACGCTGGCTGTGGGTGTCCTCTTGCGCAAGCTGTTGCTCGCCGGGAGCACCTTCACCGAGGATCGCAATCGCGTATGGGTCGCGAAACAGCGGAGCCTCGGGTGAAATCTGATGAAGAGCCCTCAAACGCGCTACGCGCAGGGCGGTTCGGCTGGGGGATGCGTCTTCCATGTCGGGGATTCCAGAACATGCCGGCGATATTCGCAAGCCTTGACGCCCGGCCTACGACATCTCTGGCGACATTTCCTGACGGCCAGGCCAATCAGCGCTCTTTACCTGGCGCGGCGCTGCCTCTAAAACCCGCCCGCCGCCGGACGCATCCGGCTTTACCCCATGCATGTCGCCAAAAGCGTTGCTCACTCTGAACGACATGCAGTTGACCACCCGCGCTCGTTTGCGGGACTGGATAGGAGAACCACATGCTGAATTCCGTTTCCCTGACATTTCCCGATGGCTCCGTCCGCGAATATGACGCGGCGATGAGCGGTGCCGGGCTTGCCGAATCGATCTCGAAATCGCTGGCCAAGAAGGCGGTCGCCTACAGCATCGACGGCGTCGTGCGCGACCTCAGTGATCCGCTGGGCAAATCCGGCAAGGTCGAGATCGTCACCCGCGACGATCCGCGCGCGCTGGAACTCATCCGCCACGACACCGCACATGTGCTGGCGGAAGCCGTGCAGGAATTGTGGCCGGGGACGCAGGTGACCATCGGGCCGGTGATCGAGAACGGCTTCTACTATGATTTCGCCCGCAACGAGCCGTTCACGCCCGACGATTTCCCGGTGATCGAGAAGAAGATGCGCGACATCATCGCGCGCAACAAGCCGTTCACCAAGGAAGTCTGGTCGCGCGACAAGGCGAAAAAAGTGTTCGCCGACAAGGGCGAGCGCTACAAACTGGAACTGATCGACGCCATTCCCGAGGACCAGGACCTCAAGATCTATGCGCAAGGCGATTGGTTCGACCTTTGCCGTGGGCCGCACATGGCCTCGACGGGGCAGATCGGCAATGCGTTCAAGCTAATGAAGGTTGCCGGTGCCTATTGGCGCGGCGACAGCAACAATCCGATGCTGACGCGCATCTACGGCACCGCCTGGGCCGACCAGGCGCAACTCGATGCCTACCAGACGATGCTGGAGGAGGCCGAGAAGCGCGACCACCGGAAACTTGGCCGCGAGATGGACCTGTTCCATTTCCAGGAAGAGGGGCCGGGCGTCGTCTTCTGGCACGCCAAGGGCTGGAAGATGTTCCAGAACCTGGTCAACTACATGCGCCGCCGGCTCGACGAGCAGGGCTATCAGGAGGTCAACGCGCCGCAGGTGCTCGACAAGAGCCTGTGGGAGACCTCGGGCCATTGGGGCTGGTACCGCGACGCCATGTTCAAGGTGACGGTCGCCGGTGACGATACCGACGACGACCGCGTCTTCGCACTGAAGCCGATGAACTGTCCGGGCCATGTGCAGATTTTCAAGCATGGGTTGAAGTCTTATCGCGATCTACCCGTAAAGCTTGCAGAATTCGGCAATGTGCATCGCTACGAGCCATCGGGCGCGCTGCACGGGCTGATGCGCGTGCGCGGCTTCACGCAGGACGATGCGCATATCTTCTGTACCGAGGAGCAGCTGGCGTCGGAATGCCTGCGCATCAACGATTTGATCCTGTCGACCTATGCCGATTTCGGTTTCGACGAGATCAGCGTCAAGCTGTCGACGCGGCCGGACAAGCGCGTCGGCACCGACGAGGCGTGGGATCACGCCGAGGCGATCATGGGCAGCGTGCTGGAGACGATCAGGACGCGGTCCGGCAATCGCATCAAGACCTCGATCAACCCGGGCGAGGGCGCCTTCTACGGGCCGAAGTTCGAGTATGTGCTGAAGGATGCCATCGGTCGCGAATGGCAGTGCGGCACGACGCAGGTCGACTTCAACCTGCCGGAGCGGTTTGGCGCCTTCTACATCGGCTCGGATTCGGAGAAGAAGCAGCCTGTCATGGTGCATCGCGCCATCTGCGGTTCGATGGAGCGTTTTCTCGGCATCCTGATCGAGAACTATTCCGGTCATTTCCCGCTGTGGTTCGCGCCGCTGCAGGTGGTGGTCGCGACGATCACCTCGGACGCCGACGATTATGCGGCCGAGGTGGTGGCAAAGCTCAAGGCCGCCGGACTGTTGGCGGAGGCGGATCTGCGCAACGAGAAGATCAACTACAAGGTCCGCGAGCATTCGCTGGCCAAGGTTCCGGTCATCCTCGTCTGCGGCAAGCGCGAGGCGGAGGAGCAGACGGTCAACATGCGTCGGCTGGGCTCGCGCGACCAGGAATCGCTTGGCCTTGCCCAGGCAATCGCGCAACTGACCGAAGAAGCGGTCACGCCGGACCGCAGGCGCAAGCGCGCTGCCTGATCTGCATGGTTCCGAAGCCATGGCGGTGGAGCGATCCACCGCCATTTTCATATCCCTGTCACGCCAACCTTGTAACGAGCCCTTATGCTCAAGCTGAAATTGCGCGAACGGTCCTTTCCCGAGCTTTCCTATGCCAATCCGCGCCAGCCGGCGCTGACGCGCTGGTTCATTCATTCGATCGAGGGCCTGTCTGGCCGCGACCGTTACACCGCGCTTTATGATTTCTGGCGCCGCCAGGTGGTGCCGACCGGCGAGCGCGTGTTCAGCCGCATGCTCGACCTGATCGACGTCCGGGTGCGGACAGCGGATCAATGGCCGCCGGCGCAATTGCCGGATACACCGTTGGTGATCGTCGCCAACCATCCGTTCGGCATCGGCGACGGCATTGCCGTGCTGTCGCTGGCAGAGCAGTTGGGGCGGCCGTTCCGGGTGATGATCCACAAGGATCTGCTCAAGATCCGGGAGATGGAGCCCTATTCGCTGCCGATCGACTTTTCCGAGACCAAGGACGCGCTGAAGAACAACATGGCCGTGCGCCACGAGGCGGTCCGGCTTTTGAAAGAGGGAGTCACCATCGTGGTGTTTCCGGCCGGCGGCGTCGCCACCGCGCCGAAGGGCTTTGGCCGGGCGCGCGACCTGCCGTGGAAGATGTTTCCGGCCCGTCTCGTCCAGGATGCCAAGGCGTCGGTCATTCCGTTGCATTTTTCCGGACAGAACGGCCGGCTGTTCCATCTGGTCAGCGGCCCGATGAACATGGCCGAAAGCGATGGCCGCCTGGCGAAATTCGTCGGCAAGGCGTCGCTGACGCTGCGCACATCGCTGCTCATCCGCGAATTCGCGCGATTGTCCGGCAAGGCGATCGAGGTTCGCGTCGGCGATGTGCTGAGCTGGAGCGAGTTGGAGCCACTGCGCGACCGCAAGACATTGCTCGACCGCCTTCATCGCGGCGTCTTTGACCTGGCGCCAAACGTGGCGCGTCGCCGGCTTCCGTTTCTGCCGGCACGGACCAAGCTGGCGGCCTGAAGTCGGCAAGCCTGCGGCGGACGGTTAATCGGCACCTTCTTCAGGATCAATCGCCGCGGCCTCGGTGGCCAGAACCTCGATTTCCTGGTTCTGTCCGGCAACGACCGTAAAATCCTTCTGATAGATGCGGTCGCGGTTCTTGGCGATGATGGTGTAGTCGCCCTCGGCGAGCACCATCGAGGCGAAAGCGCCGACGGATTCCTTGATCGGATCGCCGGATTCGTTGAGCAGCGACCAGGACGTGTCGGCGATCGCCTCGCCACCGGTTTCGCGCACCAGCTTCATCGTGATCTCGGCGGCATGATGCTCGACGGTGGCTTCGGTCAGCTTGCCGGCCTCGACGCGGATGTCGGAGCGGATGACCGCGTTGACCGCGCCATAGGTCGAGACGACATGGTAGGTGCCGGCGTTGAGCCGCACGACACTGTTGGGCTCGACATCGGGTATGATCAGCGCGCGCTCGCCATTCGGCGCGGCGGTGCCTTCGTAGATCGAGAAGCGCAGGTTCTTCGGTGGAATGCGCACCCCGCCGGACAGGACCGCGTCGAGCTTGAGGCCGCCGGCGTCGAGCACGAGGCTTTCGCGTTTGGCGTCCTTGCCGACAACGGTGATGCGCTTGGTGGCGCCGGCCCGGCCATAGGAGGCATGAACCAGGTAACTGCCGGGTTCGAGCTGGAAGACGGCGGTGCCGCCATGCGCGGAGGCGACCATCGGCAATTTGCCGTTGACGGCCTCGGGCTTGAAGACACGCCAGACGATGCCGCGGGTGATATCGGCGCCCTTGTCGGTCAATTGGGCGGACAGGGTAATGGCGCCGGCGCTTCCGGTCGCCAGCGACCTCTCGCTTTTCGGCGTCGCGTAGCTCGAAATTCCGGGAAGCTTGAGATTGCCAACGCCATCCGCGTTCTGTGCCATGGCGAACGAAACCGGCGCCGTGACCAGCAAGGCGACCAACCAGACCAGGAAAAGACGCAGTGTCCCCTCAAACATGCCTTGCGTTGAAGCCCATGGCGGTGGCAATTTCAAGGCTTAAGAGTCCAACTGATACGACTCTTCCGTCCGGCGCGCCCCGCGCTATTGCCCGAGCCGCCCGAATTCCCGATGGTGCGCTTCAACTCAAAACAGAGTGTTTTAGGAGACATGCGCCCATGGCGTCGCCGATCATCGATTTCCTGCTGACCCGAAACTCCGCACCGATCCCTGATTTGAAGGAGCCGGCGCCGAGCGATGCGGAGATCGCGACGATGATCAGTGCTGCCTCGCGGGTGCCCGACCATGGCCGGCTCGAACCCTGGCGCTTCATCCTCTATCGCGGCGACGCCCGCGTCGAGATCGGCAGACAACTGGCCGCGCTTGCCGAGCAACGGGAGGGGCCGTTGCCGGAAGGCCGCCGCAACCAGGAACTGGCGCGGTTCTCGCGTGCGCCGCTGGTGATCGGCGTGGTGTCGATCCCCAGGGAGAATCCAAAGATCCCGCAATGGGAGATGTTCCTGTCAGGCGGCATGGCGGCGATGAACCTGATGATATCAGCCAATGCTTTGGGCTATGGTACCAATATGATCAGCAACTGGTATTCGGATGTGCCCGAGGGCAGGGCGCTGCTGGGGCTGGCACCGCAGGAGCGCGTCATTGGCTTCGTCCATATCGGCTCCTACGCCGGCCCGGCGCCGGAGAGGCCCCGGCCCGATCCGGCGAAGCTCTATGCCGATTATTCGGGGCCGTGGGCGGGCTGAATGTTCTACGAACCTTCAAAGGGCCACGGGCTGCCGCACGATCCTTCCAAGGCGATCGTGGCGCCGCGTCCGATCGGCTGGATATCGACGCTGAACGCGGCGGGCGAGATCAATCTCGCGCCATACTCGTTCTTCAACGCCTTTTCGACGCGGCCCTTCATCGTCTGGTTTTCCTCCGAAGGCGAAAAGGACAGCGCCACCTTCGCGCAGGAAACCGGCGAGTTTGTCGCCAATCTGGTCAGCCGCGATCTCGCCGAGAAAATGAACAGCACGTCGGTCGACGCGCCGCGCGGCGTCAATGAGTTCGCCTATGCAGACCTTGCCATGGCGCCGTCACGCCTCGTCGCGCCACCGCGCGTGGCGGCAGCACCGGCCGCGCTCGAATGCCGGGTGACCGAAGTCTTTCGGCCAAAGGCGCTGGACGGATCGGCGACGAGCGCTGTCGTCGTCGCCGGCGAAGTGGTCGGCGTGCACATCGACGATGCCTTCCTGAAGGATGGCCTGTTCGACATCACGAAGGCTGGCAATGTCGCTCGTCTCGGCTACATGGACTATGCCAGCGTCAACGAGGTGTTTCCGATGCGCCGGCCTCGCTGGGACAAGGGCTAAACACCCAGGCCCTGCAGTCATTGCGCCTTGCCGCTATTCGTTCGCCGCCTGGCTGTCATGGCGGCGCGCACGTAACCGGGCTCGCCAATGCAAATGCTTCCGTCGGGGAGGCCGAGTATGCGGTCGAGCGCGATCTCGTAGAGCCGGACACGATTCTCAAGGGCTTCGATCGCGACGTCCATGTCGGCGTCGCTGCCGCCGGCGATCGCCTTGGCGATAACGCCCTGCGTGGCCATGCCGAACTGCATGACGATGTCGGCGACGCCTTCCGGGTCGAATGTCCTGAAGGTGCCGTCTTCGACACCTTGCCTGATGATCTTGACCAGCAAGGGCGAAAACGACGCGCTGGCCGCCAGATTGATACGGTAGAAAAGCACAAGGTTATCGGGTCGAAACAGCGTCTCGAAAAGAGCCCAGGCTTCGGGCGCGGTATCGATCTTGGCCCGCCGCGACTGGGCAAGCAGGCCATTCAGGCGGCCGAGCGGATCGAGGCCGGGATCGTCGAGTACGTCTTGCACGCCAGCCAGAGCCTGTCTGGCGAAGCGCTCGGCAAGCGCTTCCAGAAGAGCCTCCTTGGAAGGGAAGTAGTGATAGAAAGCGCCTTTGGACGCGCCGGCAGCTGTGATGACCTCGTTGAGGCTGGCTTTTTCATAGCCAAGCGTCAGGAACAGGGCCTGGGCGTGGTCCAGAAGTTCTTCTCGCCTGATTTCCGGATGCTTGATGACACGGGGCATGACCAGACCTTCTGCACGCGATGGCCGTTGTCGTCCAGTGCGGTATCGACGCTCGCTTGAACGACAGACCATCGGTCGGTATAATAGACCGATGGTCTAGTTTGGCCAAGCTGGCGGGGCATATCGCGGAAGGTAGTCATGATCTCGAGGTTGATTCTCCAGACGTTCGTGTGGTTTGGCGTCATGGGCGCCATGCTCTTCCTGTCGGCTGGCACGCTGAACTGGCCGGGGGCGTGGGTGTTCCTGGTGGTGATGGTGGGGCTCAGCCTAACCATGGGTGTGGCGTTGGCCAGGCGCGATCCCGGGCTGATGAATGAGCGGCTAGGCCCACCCATCCAGAAGAACCAGACCGCGGCCGACAAGGTCCTGTTGACCGTACTGCTGGCCGCTATCTTTGGTTGGCTGGCCCTGATTGGGTTCGACTTTCGTTTCGGGTGGTCCGCGGTTCCCGTTTGGGTGCGTGCGATCGGCGCGCTGCTCCTGCTGCTCGGAATCTGGATTTGCTACCTTACGATGCTGGAGAACAGTTTCGCGGCGCCCGTCGTGAAGATCCAGGACGAGCGCGGACAGCGTGTGATCAGCACGGGTCCCTACAGCTACGTCCGTCATCCGATGTATGCCGGCGCTATTTTCTTCTTCGCCGGTACGGCGCTCCTGCTTGGCTCCTGGTGGGGGCTGGCATCGGTGCTCGTGTTCGTCGCTCTCCTGGCCGTCCGCATATTCATCGAAGAGAGAACGCTTCGGACTGGCCTGCGAGGGTATGACAACTATGCGGCCCAAGTCCGCTACCGTCTGGTTCCGCTGGTCTGGTAGTGATTCTGCGTTTCCGCGGGTCGACGACGATGCCAAGGTTTCCCGCAGCGACGATCGCCCTGTCTCACGGCCTTGACTGACTGCCGGCTGCCTTGGCCCGCGCCAGAAGCCTTTCGGCCAGCCGCAGATGCGGGCGGTCGTACATCTTGCCGTCGATGCCGACGACGCCGGGATTTCCCGCCGCCGCGAACGCCGCGACGATTGCCGCCGATTGTCTCACGGCCTCCGCCGAAGGCGTGAAAGCGGCGTTGATGACGGGCACCTGGTCGGGGTGGATCGCCATCTTGCCAGTGAAGCCGTCGCGTTCGGCTTCGGCGCATTCCACTTCGAAGGCGGCCATGTCGCGAAAATTCGGGAATACGGTGTCGATCGCCGCGACCTCCGCCGCACCCGCGGCAAGGATGGTCATGGTGCGGGCTAGGCGGAACACGTCGGTGTAGCCGCCGCGCTCATCGCGGGCCGTGCGCGCGCCGATCGCCGCCGACAGATCCTCGGCGCCCCAGGTGAGACCGGCTAGCCGTACGCTTGTCCCGGCATAGGTGGCTGCCGCCAGCACGCCTGCCGGGGTTTCGGTAATGATCGGAAGGATCTTGATCGCGCCGTCGGCGAGACCATTTTCGGCCTCGTGAACCCTGAGCTTTGCCGAGAGATGCTGCACATCCTGGCCGCTGTTCGATTTTGGCAGCATGATGCCGTCGGGCTTGGCTGAAACAACAGCCGTCAGATCGTCATCCGTCATGCCGGTCGACAGATCGTTGACCCGCACATAGATCCCGGACCCGGTTTTGCGCCCTACGTTCGGCGATGAAGCGCGCCGCGATTTCGCGGGCCAACGCCTTGTTGTGCGGCGCCACGGAATCCTCAAGATCGACGATGACCACGTCGGCGCCGGCGCCAAAACCCTTTTCCAGTTTGCGCTCGGAATCACCGGGGACGAACAGCAGCGAACGCATCAGGGCGCCTTCTTCAGCATCATCGCTTGCCTGGTGCATTTGGCGACGAGATCGCCGTTCTGGTTGTAGGCGCGATGTTCGAATTCAACGATGCCGCGGTCGGGTTTCGATCTGGACTCGCGCACCGAAATCACCGTCGTTTCGACACGGATGGTGTCGCCATGGAAGACCGGGTGCGGAAACACCGTTTCCTTCATGCCGAGATTGGCGACGGTGGTGCCGACGGTGATGTCGTTGACCGAGATGCCGATCATCAGCCCGAGCGTGAACAGCGAGTTGACGAGCGGCTTGCCCCATTCGCTCTTGGCGGCAAAATCGAAGTCGATATGCAGCGGCTGTGGGTTCAGCGTCATCACCGAAAACAACATGTTGTCGCTTTCGGTGACGGTCTTGCGCAGCGTGTGCTGGAAGACATGGCCGACGACGAACTCTTCCAAATAAAGCCCGGCCATATCCTGCTCCTCTACCGTCTGTGGGTTGATAGGCGCTGCCTTCAGGGCTCGCAAGCCAGTTAATGAACATGGTGAACCGTTCGTAAACCTTTTCTGCCTACCGTCTGCACGGGGCCAGGAAACGTTCTGGCAAGGGGCGTAAGCAGGCGGCAATGGTTGTTTCGCATTTTTTGAGATGGATTTGCACCGCCAGGGTCTCGGAGCGCGCCGCCGCGGCCAATGCGCTGGCTCGAGCCTACGTCAATTCCGACCTGCCTTTCGAGGACCGCTGCGCCGCCGAGGCGGCGCTGACGCTGTTGCTTGACGACGCTTCGTCGAAGGTGCGGCTGGCGATGGCCGAGGCGCTGTCGATGAGCCAGCACGCGCCGTTGCAGATCATCAGCGCGCTGGCCTCCGACCAGCCGGAAGTCGCCGGCGTGGTGCTGGCACGTTCGCCGCTGCTTACCGATGCCGATCTGATCAACCGCGTGGCCAGCAGCCCGAAGGTGACGCAAAAGTTGATCGCCGACCGGCCGTTCGTCTCGATGGCACTGTCGGCGGCCATTGCCGAGATCGGCGAGGCGGAAGCCTGCGCCGTGTTGCTCGCCAACAGCGGCGCCGACATCGCCTCGCTCAGCTTTCGCCGCATGGCCGAACGCCACGGCCATCTGCCCCTGGTGCGCGAGGCCCTGATATCGGACGCCCGCCTGCCTGCCGACTGCCGGCACATGCTGCTCGTCAAGCTCGGCGAGATGCTGAAAACGTCGCCGCTGGTCATGGCCTTGATGGGCGCGGCGCGAGCCGACCGCGTGACGCGTGACGCCTGCGTCAAGGCTTCGGTGACGCTGATCGAAGGTACGCGCCAGGAAGAACATGCGGCGCTGATCGAGCATCTCAGGCTGCGCGGCGATCTCACCGCGAGCTTCCTCATCCGCACCATCGCGCATGGCAAGGTCGATTTCTTCGGCTCGGCGCTGGTCGCGCTCAGCCAGCAATCCGAACAAAGGGTGAGGGCGCTGCTGGCGGGGGGGCACGATGTGGCCTTGCAGGCGCTGTTTCGCAGCGCCGGCCTCGCTGCCGTCACGCATGCCATCATCTTGCGCGCGCTGAAAATCTGGCGCGAGGTGGCCAACGGCAAGCGGGTCGCCGGCGTTCAGGAGGTCAGCTGGCTGATGCTGAAGGAATTGGGCGGACAGTCGGCGCAGAGCGATCTCGCCACACTGGTCAAGTCGATCCATCTCGATGCGCTGCGTGAGAATGCTCGTGGTCATGCGCTTGCGATCGCTGCGGCCTAGCCTTTATCCCTCGCAAAGAAATCGGGGAAATCTTCCATCGCCGCGGCAATGATGCGCAGCGATGCCGCGATCTGCAGCATCTCGCCGGTCCCGTTCCGCTGCGCGATGCTCGTCGCATATTGCCGGGCGACGGCGACGGTCGACGTCTGCGGATCGCCGGGAGCGCGGAAGAGCAGTTCGCGCGCCAGCCCCCTCAGAAAGTTGGCGATTGAAAGCGCGGTCTCGGATGGGATGGCATGGCCTTGGCTTGCGTCGCGCAGCCGCAGGATCTCCAAGCCGACGGTGACGGCGGCAACGCTGCCGCCCAGAACCGCATCGCCTTTCCTGCCGGCATTCTGCACCAGCGGCATCAACTGGTTGATGCGGTCGTAGGCGAGGCTCTCGAAGGCCGAACGCCTCGGCACGCGCTCATGCAGGCAAAGCCGCGCCAGATCTTCGCGCATAGAGCGCACGATGCGGTTGGCCGCAAGCCATGGGTCGGCCGGCAGCACGAGGATGAAGACACCGATCGCCAGCAGGATGCCGACCAGGATCGATGCCGAGCCAGCGAAGAACGGCCCGGGATCGTAGGTCATCGCCTGGTGCGGACTGAGGAAGGCGAGGAAGTTGATGGCGAAGGCCGTCGCTACGCCGACATAGCGCGGATTGGCCATGGCCAGCGCCGTGGGCACCAGGATCGGTACCACGAACAGCATGAACCAGCCGAAGCCGTGCAAAGCGGGCAACGCGACCTGACCAACGAGAAAGGCAAAGGGAAGCGCCAGCAGCGTTCCCTTGAAGAAACCCCAGGACACTTGCACTGGATCGGGGCGAGCGGCAAACAGGCTCGACACGACGGCAACGAGAATGACTGTGCCTGCGGCTTCTGACCATTTCGTCGTCAGCCAGAAGGCCGCGACCAGCAAGGTGGCAAGGGCAGCGCGCACGGCGTTGCGCGATGCGCCGGCGTAGTCGCGGTGCACGACCAGCGCGGGCTGCCTGCTGCCCCGGGCAGGGCGCGTGATAGGCGCCCGCAAGGCGTCGAGGCCGCGCAGCACCTGCTTGAGCGCCTCGGCGAAATCGGCGGCGATGGTGAGCCGAGTGATGGTGCCGACCCTGTCGTCGCCCTGATCGGCCGAGGCGTCGGGCATTTGCCGTGCCTTGACCGAGATCCCGTCGAGCCGGGCCACCCATGGTGCGGTGTCGTCCAACGCGCCGGGTTTGGTCGCCAGTTCGCTCACGAGGACCTGCAACTCCGAGCGCACCGGAATGAGCGCGGCGTTCTTCGGGGCAGCGTGCGAATGCAGCGCGCGCGCCGCCGACAGGGCCGAGAGCAGTTGCCCGATGGTGCGCCGGACCGGATGGGCGCGCGGCGCGAAGCTCGCCGTTTCGAGCCTGGCATAGGCGCGCATTTCGCCAAGCGTCTGGATGTCGGCGACCAGCTTTCGGTGCAGGCCCGACAGGATCGCAGGATCGCCGCCAGAGAATGCGCCGCCGGCATAGGTGGCAAGATCGAGGATGCAGCGCTTCAACCGCGAAATGATGGCGTCGCTGGCCAGTTTGGGCAGGATCAGGCGACTGGTCAGGCCGGCGCAGACAATGCCGAGCACGATCTCGGCACAGCGTGCGACCGCGAGGTCGACGACGAGGTGCGGCTGTCCGAAGGCAGGCAGGCCGATGATCATCGCGGTGTAGCCGGCAAGGGCAGCACCATAGGCTTCGGGGTTGCGCAGCAGCGACGAGACGAAAGTGCAGATGCCGATCCAGACGGCAAGCACGGTCACCAGCACCCACGGACCGGTGCCGAAGATCGTGGTGATGCCAATCGCCGCCATGCCGCCGGCAAGTGTGCCGAGCAGCCGGTAGAAGCCTTTCGCCAGCACCATGCCGGCGACGGGCTGGGCGACGATGAACACCGTCATCATCGCCCATTGCGGGTGATCGAGCTCAAGGGCATAGGCGACTAGGAGCGCGATCAAGCCGGCCGAAACGGTGCGCAGCGAGAAAATCCAGTCCGAACGCGTCGGTTGCGTCAGCCCGGCCAAACTGGTCTCGAAATAGCCTTTCAGCCGCGCCCAGGTCACATGCCGGTCTCCGCAAGTCGAGCCTGTTATGGACCGGCTGGCGGCTAGATATCCAGCACTTCCGTCTCGGCGAATTCGGCGCGTTCCTGAATGAAGCGGAAGCGGGCTTCCGGCTTGGTGCCCATCAGCGCGTCGACCGCGTCCTTGGTGGCGGCCTCGGCGTCGATGACATCGATGCGAAGCAGCGTGCGCTTCCTCGGATCCATGGTGGTTTCCTTGAGCTGCGCGGCCATCATCTCGCCCAGGCCCTTGAAGCGGCCAAGTTCGACCTTGCCGCGCCCGGTGAACTCGGTGCGCAGAAGCTCGTCCTTGTGTGCGTCGTCGCGGGCATAGGCGACCTTGCCGCCTTGCCGGATCGAGTAGAGCGGCGGCACCGCCAGATAGAGATGACCGCCACGCACCAGGGCCGGCATCTCCTGGTAGAAGAAGGTAATCAGCAGCGAGGCGATGTGGGCGCCGTCGACGTCGGCGTCGGTCATGATGATGACGCGGTCGTAGCGCAAATCCTCGTCGCGATATTTCGACCTCGTGCCGCAGCCCAGCGCCTGGATCAGGTCCGAAATCTGCTGGTTGCCGGCAAGCTTGTCATTGCCGGCGCTGGCGACGTTGAGAATCTTGCCGCGCAGGGGCAACACGGCCTGGCTGGCACGGTCGCGTGCCTGTTTGGCCGAGCCGCCGGCCGAGTCCCCTTCGACGATGAACAGCTCGGCGCCGGCCGCAGCGTTCTGCGTGCAGTCGGCGAGCTTGCCCGGCAGCCGCAATTTGCGCACCGCGCTCTTGCGCGACACTTCTTTTTCCTGGCGCCGGCGCACCCGCTCGTCGGCGCGCGCGATCACCCATTCGAGCAGCTTCGAGGCTTCCTGCGGATTGTCGGCCAGCCAATGATCGAACGGATCGCGGATCGCGGTCTCGACGATGCGGATTGCCTCGATCGTCGCCAGCCTGTCCTTGGTCTGGCCGACGAATTCGGGCTCCCGGATGAACACCGACAGCATGCCTGCCGCCGAGATCATGACGTCTTCCGAGGTGACGATCGAGGCGCGCTTGTTGCCGACGAGATCGGCATAGGCGCGCAGGCCGCGCGTCAACACGTTGCGGAAGCCGGCCTCGTGGGTGCCGCCTTCGCCGGTCGGGATGGTGTTGCAGTAGGAATTGATGAAGCCGTCGCCGCCGAACCAGGTCACCGCCCATTCGAGCGAGCCATGGCCGCCTTGCCTGTCGCTCTTGCCGGCGAAGATTTCGCGCGTCACCTGGAACTCGTCGCCAAGCGATGCCTTGAGATAGTCCTTGAGGCCGCCGGGAAAATGGAACTCGGCCTTGGCCGGAGTCGGGTCCTTTTCCTTGATCAGCGATGGATCGCAGGTCCAGCGGATTTCGACGCCGCCGAACAGATAGGCTTTCGATCGCGTCATGCGATAGAGCCGCGCCGGCTCGAACGCAGCGCCCTTGCCGAAAATCTGCTCGTCGGGGTGGAAGCGGATTTTCGTGCCGCGCCGGTTGTGAACCTCGCCCAGTTGCTCCAGGCCTGTCACCGGGACGCCGCGCGAAAAGCGCTGGCGATAAAGCTGACGGCCCCGCGCGACCTCGACCTCAAGATGGTCCGACAGCGCGTTGACCACGGAGACGCCAACGCCATGCAGGCCGCCTGAGGTCTCGTAGACCTTCGAGTCGAACTTGCCGCCCGAATGCAGCGTCGTCATGATCACTTCGAGCGCCGGCTTCTTGAATTTCGGATGCGGATCGACCGGGATGCCGCGACCGTTGTCGGTGACAGCGAGATAGCCGTCGGCAGAGAGCTCGACATCGATGAAGGTGGCATGGCCGGCGACCGCCTCGTCCATCGAATTGTCGATGACCTCGGCGAACAGGTGGTGCATCGCCTTGTCGTCGGTGCCGCCGATATACATGCCTGGCCGGCGGCGCACCGGCTCCAGCCCTTCCAGAACCTCGATGTCGGCGGCGCTATAGCCTTCGCTGCCATCCTTGGTCGCGGCGGGACGCCTGGTCGCCTGCACCAGCGGATCCGCCGGACGCGCCGGCGTGCGCACCGGTTGCGGCTGCTTGTCCAGATTGCCGAAAAGATCGTTGTTGTCGTCCATGCCTGCCATAGAGTCCAATGCTGCGAATCACCTCGCGATACTGGCACGCTTTTTAGCGCCAAGCGACCGAGGTTCCTGTTCCGTTCAGGGAATTGCCCGTCCTAACCCAGAACCATTCGATAACCAATCCGGCGGAAATAGGTCAAATGCCACCGCGTTGGATTCCTGATTCTTTAACAATGCCGCCTAGCATGAACCCAACAAAACAAGAAACTGCGGGTATCAGGGGTTTCGGGCGTGAGGGGCAAGGCCATATCGATGATCGGCATCGCCGCCGTTTTTGGCGCGATATCGATCTTTGCCGCGGATTTCTGGGTCAAGAGCCAGGCCAGGGCAGATAGCGAAGCGAAGACGGCGTCGATCCCCGCGCCAGTTGCACCCAAGATCGAGTTCAAGACCATCGTGGTGGCCAATGCCCCCTTGCGCTATGGCATGGAGCTCGACCGCACGAAGCTCAGTGAGATTCCCTGGCCGCAGGATTCCCTGCCGCAGGGCGCCTTCCCGACCATCGATGGATTGCTTGGCGATGGCAATCGCGTGGTGCTGACGCCCATCGAGGTCAACGAGCCGGTGCTGCTCACCAAGCTGTCGGGGCCAAATGGCCGCGCGACGCTCTCCAACATGCTGACGGCCGGAATGCGGGCGGTGACCATCCGTACCGACGAGATTGCCGGTGTCGGCGGCTTCGTCACGCCGGGCGACCGGGTCGACGTCGTGCTGACGCGCGATGCCGGCGAGATCCAGGAGGTGGCCAAGAACGCGCAAGGCGCCGCCGGTTCGACCATCACCTCCGAGATTGTCGTCTCCGATGCCAAGGTGCTGAGCGTCGGGCAGGGCGCCGACGAGCGCCAGACGACGCCGCAGATCGCCAATTCGGTGACCATCGAGGTGACGACAGAAGGCGCCAAGAAAGTGGCGCTTGCCCGCACCGTCGGCACGCTGTCGCTGTCGTTGCGCTCCTCCAGCGATGGCGGTGACGGCAAGAACGGCGTCACCACCATCTCTTCGTTCGGCGGATCGGTCGCCTCCAACGTGCAGGCCGCGGCCAGTTCGTTGTTCAATGCCGTGGCGAAAGAGCCGGAGAAACCGAAATTCAAGACGGTCATCGTGACACGCGGCACGAAGGCAGAGGAATACCAGGTTCCTTCGCCGGATTCGCCGGACCAGAAATAGAAACCAGTGGGGACTGGGTGAGGGACGGGACAATGTTCGGGCTGATTACATATCGGGTCATGGGACGGTTGCGCGTGTTGCGCACCGTGGCTGTGGCGGCTTTACTGGCTGCCGCAGCGATGCTGGCCTTCGGCACCTCGGCAAGGGCCGACAACGACATAGTCTATGTGTCGACGACCAAGAATGCGTCGATCAAGGTGGCCAAGGGCAAGCCGAAGACGATCATGACCAGCGCCGCTTTCTACCAGATCGTCATCGGCGATCCGGAGATCGCCAACGTCAATCCGCTGACAGACAAATCCTTCTACGTGCTCGGCAACAACCTCGGCACCACCGGCATCGCGCTGTTCAATGAGAAGAAGCAGCTTGTCGGCACCGTCGACATCGAGGTGACGCTCGACACCGACCAACTGGCCAGCACCATCCGCGCCAGCGTGCCGGACGCCAGGATCAAGGTCGGCTCGGCCAATGGCCGTGTCGTGCTGTCGGGCGAGGCTGATGACGCGGTCGCCGCCGAAAAGGCAAACAAGATCGCGACGCGTTTTTCCGGCGCCGAGGAGGTGATCAACTCGGTCAACATCTCGTCGTCGCAGCAAGTCCAGCTCAACGTCCGCTTCGTCGAGATCAACCGCCAGGCAGGTCAGGATCTCGGCGCCAAATACAGCGCCAATTTCGCCTACGGCCTCGGCGGGCGCGACGTCACCATCGATCCGGGTACCCTGCCGGGGGCCGGGACCGGCGAGATCATCGGCCGGTTGCTGTCGAACGGTGTGTCGATCGATATCGCCATCAAGGCGCTGGAAGAGCGCGGCCTGGCCCGCCGGTTGGCCGAACCGAACCTGATCGCCCGTTCCGGCCAGACGGCAAGCTTTCTCGCCGGCGGCGAATTTCCGATCCCGGTCTCCGAGGACAACGGCAAGATTTCGGTCACCTACAAGAAATACGGCGTCAGCCTGGATTTCACGCCGACGGTGCTGAAGGACGGGTTGGTCAGTCTGGACATCGCGCCGGAAGTCTCTTCGATCGACGCGTCGGCCTCCTACAATATCGGCAGCATATCGGTGCCCGGCTTCATCGTGCGCCGCGCCAGGACGTCGGTCGACCTGAAGAATGGCCAGAGCTTCATGATCGCCGGATTGCTGCAGTCGCAAAACGACATCACCACGTCGCGCATTCCCGGGCTTGGCAAAATGCCGGTGCTTGGGGCGCTGTTTTCGTCGAAATCCTATCAGCGGCGCGAGACCGACCTGGTCATGATCGTCACGCCCTATCTGGTCAAGCCGGTCGATCCGTCGAAGAAACTAATCGTGCCGACCGACGGTACGCAGGCGGCCAGCAACGCCGACTATTTTCTCAACAACACCGACGAAGTGAAGACCTCCGACACCAATCGCGCGTTGGCAATGGCCGGCGGCACAGTCGCGCAACCGGCTGCCGTAACCACGGTCGGGCATTTCCTTGACCTGCCGAAGGACTGAAACCATGCGTCTGGTCTCGAGATCGAGCATCGCCTTGCTGCTGGCCGGCTTCGCCGCCGGCTGCACCAGCGACGACTATGTGCGCACCGAAGGGGTGACGCCGGCCGCTGGCAATGCGCAAGCCGCCGACACCGTCATGCAGATGGTCGATCCCTGGAAATACGGTGTCCAGAACACAAAACTTCTCGTTCCAGCCCAGCGCGGCGACGCGGTGGCCATCACTCCCGATCAGGCGGCCGGCGCGAAGGCGTCGCAATCCACGACAGGCAACTGATCCAACAGGCGGCGACCGGACAGGCTGACAGAATGGCAAACGGCATCAAGACCAGGAAGATCCTGCTCGTATCGACCGACAGGACCTTTGTGCAGGACACGCGGACTGCATTCGCCGCCTCCGAAGTCATCCAGCTGTCGACAGTGGAAAAGAATGTCACGGAGCTGCGCGGCGAGATCCAGGAAGCCGATTTCGGCGCCATCATCGTCGACATGGATGCGGCAAGGCTGGAGGAGGTCGAGTCGCTGCAGCGCATCATGCGCCGGCTGGAGGACAAGGTGCCGGTCGTCGTCGTCACCCAGGAGTTCAATGCCGCCGCGGTGCGCATCCTGGTGCAGCTCAAGGTCGCGGATTTCCTGGTCAAGCCGATCACCACCGCCGACCTGGTACGCTCCGTCGTGCGGGCTCTGCAAGGGCCCGGGCGCGAGGAAAACACCGAGTCGCAGATCTACACCTTCATGCCGGCCGCCGGCGGCGTCGGCACCACGACGCTGGCGCTGCAGACCGCCTTCCAGCTGCATCACTCGGTGGCGCGCGGCGCGTCGACTTGCGTGGTCGACCTCAACTTCCAGCAGGGCGCCTGTGCCGAATATCTCGACCTCGAACCGCGTTTCGACATCACCGAGATCGAGAACCAGCCCGAACGCCTCGACCGGCAACTGCTCGACGTGATGCTGTCGAAGCATGCCAGCGGGCTATGCGTGCTGGCGGCGCCGACGCATCCAGCGGAAATGCGCTCGTTCAAGACCGATGTCGTGGTGCGGATGCTGGACCTCGTTTCGGCTTATTTCGACAATGTCGTCATCGACATGCCGCGCACCTGGTTTCCGTGGACGGAGACGGTGCTGCTCGGTTCCAACAAACTCTACATCGTCGCCGAAATGACGGTGCCGTGCCTGCGCCACACGCAGCGCCTGATCCAGGCGGTCTACGAAACGGCCGGCAAGGAAGTGAAGCCCAACGTCATCGTCAACCGTTTCGAGCAAAAGATGTTCGACAACGGCATCAAGCAGGCGGACGTGCAGGAAATCCTCGGCGAGCATTTCGTCGGCGGCATTGCCAACAACTACCGGCTGGTGCGCGAGGCGGTCGACCGCGGCGTGCCGCTGCACGAGATCGACCCGAACGCCAATGTCGTCAACGATCTGAAGAAGATCATCCTGCCGGAGGAAGCAGTCCAACCGCGGGCGAAATCGCGCTCGCTGTTTGGCATGGGCCGGGGATTGCTGAAGAGGAAGGCCGGATGACCAGTCGCTTTTCTACCCTGCAGAACCGCGATGCGCGTCCGCAGCGCGCTGCCGAGCCGATGCCAGTCGCGCATCATCCCGTCGTCATTCCGACGAACAGAAAGGCTTTGACGGCAAAGCCGGAAGCCGCACCGGCAAAGAACGCCAACAAGGTGCTCGATGCGCGCGTTCGTATCCACCGGCTGCTGCTCGAGGAGATCAACCTTGTCGCGCTGGAGCGTTTGCCCAAGGATGAGATGCGCCGGCAAGTATTTGATTTCGTGTCGGAAAAGACCAAGCAAGAGCGGATGGCGATCAACACAGTCGAGCTTGACGCGCTGGTCGACGACATCGTCGACGAGATGGTCGGCCTCGGTCCGCTGGAGCCGTTGCTCAAGGATCCCGACATCAACGACATCCTGATCAACGGCCACCAGAACTGCTTTGTCGAAAAGAAGGGCAAGCTGCAGCCCGTCCATATTCCGTTCAAGGACGAGGCGCATCTGCTGCGCATCGTCAACAAGATCGTCGCCGCGGTCGGCCGCCGTGTCGACGAATCGCAGCCGATGGTCGACGCGCGCATGCTGGACGGCTCGCGTTTCAACGCGGCCATCCGCCCGGTTGCGGTCGACGGGCCGCTGGTGTCGATCCGCAAGTTCTCCAAGAACAAGCTCGGCCTGCACAAGCTGGTCGAGTTCGGCGCCATCACCCAGAACATGGCCGAGGTGCTGGCGGCGGCCGTGCATGCCCGCAAAACGACGATCATTTCGGGCGGCACAGGCACCGGCAAGACGACCATGCTCAATGCGTTGTCGGCTTTCATCCCGGAAGATGAGCGGCTGATCACCATCGAGGACGCGGCCGAACTGCAGCTGCAGCAGCCGCATGTCGCTCGCATGGAGACGCGCCCAGCCAACATCGAGGGCAATGGCGAACTGAAGCAGCGCGATCTGGTCAAGAACGCGCTGCGCATGCGCCCCGACCGCGTCATCCTCGGCGAGTGCCGCGGCGAGGAGGCTTTCGACATGCTGCAGGCGATGAACACCGGCCACGAAGGATCGATGGCGACCATCCATGCCAACACGCCGCGCGACGCCATTTCCCGGCTCGAGCAGATGCTTGGCATGACCGGCATGCCGATGACGGTGCAGTCGATCCGTAGCCAGATCGCCAGCGCGCTCGACCTTATCGTGCAACTGACGCGCCTGTCCGACGGCAAGCGCAAGGTGACCAGCGTCGCCGAGGTGACCGGCATGGAAGGCGATGTCATCCAGATGCAGGAGATTTTCCGCTTCGTGCGCACCGGCATGGACGCCGACGGCAAGATCCTCGGCCACTACGAGGCGACCGGCATTCGGCCGCGTTTTCTCGAGGATCTGCGCGCCATGGGCATCGAGTTCCCCGGGCGATACTTCGAACCCGGCCGGCCGCAGGAGTAGCCAGTGTTCGACGGGCTCAGCGCGATCTATGTCGTCTATGCCGCGGCAGCACTTACCGGCATCCTGATCGCCGAGGCCTGCTACCTGCTTTACGCCGGCCGCAGCGACAAGCGCACCGCCATCAACAGGCGCATGAAACTGCAGGAAAACACCATCAGCCAGGAGCAAGTGCTTGTGCAACTGCGCAAGGAGCGCGGCCTTGACGCGGGTACGTCGCTGTTCTCGCCGGAACGGTTCCGCGCCTTGCGAACCCAGTCTGGCATGGTCATGCCGCTGCCGAAATTCGTGATGACCACCTGCGGCGTGGCATTCGCAGCGGCACTGGCAGCCATGTGGTACGGCTTGCCGCCGCTGCTCGGGCTCGTCCTGTTTGTCATGCTTGTGCCGATACTGCCGGTAATGACGCTGCGCTTCAAACGCGGCCGCCGTCTGAAGCGGTTCGGCGCGCAACTGCCGGAGGCACTGGAACTGATCACGCGTGGCCTGAAGGCCGGCCATCCGGTGCCGGTGGCGATCGCCATGGTGGCGCGCGAGATGCCCGACCCGATCGGCAGCGAATTCGGCGTCATCGCCGACGAGGTGACCTATGGATCGGACCTGGTTTCGGCCTTGAACTCGCTGTTCGACCGGGTCGGCCATGAGGACCTGCCGCTGTTCGTCACCGCCGTCTCGATCCAGAGCAGTTCGGGCGGTAATCTGCGCGAGATCCTCGACGGCCTGGCGTTGACGATCCGCGAGCGTGGCAAGCTGCGCCGCAAGGTGCGCGCCATTTCGACCGAAGGCCGCATGTCGGCCTACATTCTGACGGCGATACCGGCGCTGTTGTTTGCCGCCATCATGGCACTGATGCCAGCCTTCTACCGCAACGTCTGGGGTGAGCCGCTGACCTGGTACCTGATTGGCGGCTCGGTCGCTTGGCTGATGCTGGGCAATCTGATGATGTTCAAGATGTCGAATTTCAGGTTCTGACATGCAAGCCTTCATCGAATTCCTGGCCTCGCTTGCGCCGAACTCGTTGATGCCGGTAGCCATCCTGTTGCTGGCTGTTGGCGCCGTCGCGGTGGCCTGGCCGATGGTGGCGGCGAAGGGCGACCGCAACGACGTCATGCGCCGGCTCAAGGTGGATCACGGTCCGGTGGCCGCGAAGCCCGAGCCGGTGCCGAAGAAGAATACCAGCATCGTGCGCGAGAAGGCGGTGAAGAGGGCGCAGGAATTCTATGCCAAGAGCGATCCGGAAAATGTCGCCCGGCTGCGTATGACGCTCATCCAGGCGGGCTACATGGAGCCGCGCGCCGTCGGCATGTTTTTCCTCGTCCGGTTCATCGCGATGATCGGCACGGCCATCGGTGTCTTTGTGCTCAACCAGTGGATGGCCAGCCCAGACGCGACGATGGCCAGTCGGTGGACGTTCGTCATCCTGTCGGGAGCGGCCGGCTACTTCCTGCCTGGCCTGGTGCTGAGCCAGAAGGTGCGGGAAAAGCGGCGCGAATATCGCAACGGGTTTCCCGATTTCATGGACCTGATGATCGTTTGCTCGGATGCTGGCATGAGCATGGAGGCCGGCATCGAGCGCGTTTCCAAGGAACTCGCCAAGACCTATCCCGCGCTCAGCCAGAACCTGCAGCTTGTGTCGCTCGAACTAAGGGCAGGGCGCAGCCTCGACGATGCGCTGAAGGCGCTTGCCGACCGCCTTAGCCTGGACGAGGTGCGTTCCTTCGCCACGCTGCTGCAGCAGTCGAAGGAACTCGGCACCAGCCTGTCTGGAGCGCTACGCGTCTTTTCCGATGAAATGCGCCACAAGCGCATGTCGCTGGCCGAGGAAAAGGCGCACGCCCTACCGGCCAAGATGTCGGTGCCGGTGACGGTGTGTATCCTGCCGGTGGTGCTGATGATCGCCGTCATCCCGATCATCGTCAAAATGATGACGGAGCGCTAGGGAGCGGCTCCACGAAAGTCGGTCCAAGTCGTGTCTTGCACACGGCCTGGTCAAGGTCCTTTGGTCTGCGCCTCGTGGTTAATGGCTGGTGTGCCCAAAGCTTAATTTTGAGCGTGTTTCGGCACCGAAGTTTAATCGCCTTTCCTGTAATGTGTTTCCTGAAGAACGACCCGGCAAATCGGGCGATGAGGCAGGGGCATGCGTCACAGTAATTTCACGGCAATGGCCGCGATAGCGGTCGTCTTGATGATGTCTGGTTGTACGACGAGTGGCGTCGACACCACCAAGACCACCGCCATCCAACCGGCGGCAAAGGCCATCGACACTTCCGAACTGGCGCAAGGCAAGGCGCAATTTCGCGACGCCAATTATGGACTCGCCGAACAGCACTTCCGCAAGGCCGTCGAGTTGAAGGCCGACAATGCCGAAGCCTGGATGGGGCTCGCCGCTTCCTATGACGAACTTGGCCGCTTCGACTTCGCCGACCGAGCCTACGACCAGCTTTTGAAAGTCGCCGGCCGCAAGCCGCAGATCGTCAACAACATGGGCTATTCGCAACTGTTGCGTGGCAATCGCAAGAAGGCCAAGGCGCTGCTGCTCGAAGCGCGGGCCGGCATGGCGGATCCGACGGTCGTCAACGCCAATCTCGCGCTCTTGAACAAGGGTTGATCTGGTCGTCGCGTCCTGGAGCCGGATCATGCTCTAGGGTGCTGTTTCGGGACACAGGCCATGGACGCTTTGTAAACCCTATGCGCAGGTTGCCTCGGAAGACCGGCCGAAAACCCGTATCCGAGGGCTACCGCTGACCTAGAATGCAGTGCAACCGCCGACGCTCAAGAGGCACTTGCCCAACATGCTTGACTTCAGTTCGCTCCTGCTCGCAGCCGCGCTGTCGGGCACATGCCTCAGTGTCACCATGTTTGCGATCTGGCTCACCGCGCCCAAGGCAGGCTTTGTGCTGACCGTCGCGTGCGGCATTCTGGTGCTCGTCGCGCATGTGATCCTGTTCTGGCGATACACCAAGGATCCCGACCCACTGCTCTGCCAGATCGTGCTTGTTCTGCTCAGCCTGGGATTCCTGATCATGTGCCTGTCGGCCATGCAGTATCTCGGCGTGCCCGGTTACAGGCGTGCCGTCGCACCGACGCTTGCCGCGATGGCTATTTGTGCGGCGGTGACCTTCATCGGCCTCGATGGTGTCGGCTTCATCATTACCTACACGACGGTGACAGCGCTGCTCTCGGCGATCGGCGCCATGTTCTGGATCAACGGCAGCCATGACCGCCGGATCCTGCTGGTGGTTTCGTTTCTGAGCGGCACCTGTGCGGTGTCGTTTGCGCTTTGCGGCATGGTCCTCTTGGCCCGAGGGCAATGGACGCTCGCGGTCGCGCCCGACAACTGGGCCGAACGGCTGAACTCCGTGGTGGCGGTGGCCTGCATGACCGCGCTTGGCGCCTTGACGCTCTCCCTCCACCATCTGCAGGCGCAGATCGAGCTGAAGGCGGAGACCATGACCGACCCGCTGACCGGGTTGATGAACCGCCGGGGATTGATGTCGCTCTACGGCGAAAAGCGTTTCGGTCCCTTCATGTCCGTCGTCATGTTCGACCTCGACCATTTCAAGCGGACGAACGATGTCTACGGTCACCCGGTCGGTGATCAGGTCCTGTGCCGCTTCGCCGCGGTTATCAAGAAATATGCCCGGACTGGCGTCGACGCATTTCGCCTGGGCGGCGAGGAATTCGCCGTCGTCATGTCGCGGATGACGGACGAAAGGGCCTACGACCTCGCCAGCAAGATCGGCGTTGCCTTCGGTACCGAAATCGTTGCCACCCCGCTCGGGCCGTTGCGCAGCACGGTCAGCGGCGGCATCGGCTTTGGAGAGGTCAACGGCCGCAGCCTCGACGAGGTGCTGACCGAGGCCGACATAGCACTCTATGTCGCCAAGCGCGCCGGGCGAAATTGCGTCATCAGCGGCAAAAAGACGAGCAAGGCCGAACCGGTCGAGCCGGCCTTGCGCTCGGCGTAATTATTCGGCCGCACCCAGATAATCCGACAGAGGCGGGCAGGAGCAGACCAGGTTGCGGTCGCCTGCAACATTGTCGATACGCGACACCGGCGGCCAGTATTTTGCTGCCGTGTCCGCGTCACCGGCGGGATAGGCCGCCTCCAGGCGCGAATAGGGATGGGTCCACTGGCCGGCCAGCGCCTCGGCGGCGGTGTGCGGTGCGTTGACCAACGGATTGTCGGCCAAAGGCCATTCGCCCTTGGCGACTTTCGCTGCCTCTCCGGCGATGGCGATCATCGCCTCGCAGAAGCGGTCGAGTTCCCGCTTGGGCTCGGACTCGGTCGGTTCCACCATCAGCGTGCCGGCGACCGGAAACGACATGGTCGGCGCATGGAAACCATAGTCGATCAGGCGCTTGGCGATATCGTCGACACTGATGCCGGCGCTCTCCTTGAGCACACGCGTGTCCAGGATGCACTCATGGGCAATGCGATCGTGCCTGCCCTTGTAGAGGAGCGGGAAGTGCGGTGCGAGCCGCGTCGCCACGTAGTTTGCCGAAACGATCGCCGTCTCGGTCGCCTGCTTCAGGCCGGAACCGCCCATCATGCGGATGTACATCCAGGTGATCGGCAGGATGGAAGCACTGCCGAAGGGTGCGGCCGACACGGCATGCGCCGAGCCTTCGGTGACATGACCCGGTAGATAGGGCTTGAGGTGCGCCCTCACACCGATCGGGCCGACGCCTGGGCCGCCGCCGCCATGCGGAATGCAGAAGGTCTTGTGCAGGTTCATGTGGCAGACATCGGCGCCGATGTCGCCGGGGCGCGCGAGGCCGACCAGGGCGTTGAGGTTGGCGCCGTCGAAATAGACCTGTCCACCATGCTCATGGATGAGGGCGCAGAGATGGCGCGCGCCTTCCTCATACACGCCATGCGTCGAGGGATAGGTGAACATCAGCGCCGCGAGATTCTTGGAATGCTCATTGGCCTTGGCCCTCATATCGTCCATGTCGATATTGCCGTCCTCCAAGCAGCGCACGACGACGACGCTCATGCCGACCATCGCCGCACTCGCCGGGTTGGTGCCATGCGCGGACGATGGGATAAGGCAGATGGTGCGATGGCCTTCGCCGCGCGAGCGATGATAGGCGCGGATGGCAAGCAATCCGGCATACTCGCCCTGGCTGCCGGCATTGGGCTGCAGGCTGACCGCGTCGAAACCGGTGATCTCCGACAGCCAGCCTTCCAGTTCGCCGGCCATGGCTCGGTAGCCGGCCGAATGGCTGGCCGGCGCGAACGGATGCAGGTTGGCAACGCTTGGCCAACTCACCGGCATCATCTCGGCGGCGGCGTTGAGCTTCATGGTGCAGGATCCCAGCGGGATCATGGCACGGTCGAGCGCCAGATCCTTGTCGGCCAGCCGGCGCAGGAAGCGCATCATCTCGGTTTCCGACTTGTTCTCGTGGAACACAGGCTGGGTCAGGAATTCCTTGCCGCGCGGTTTTCCGGGCACCGTGCTGTCAGCCGAGGAACCAGCCTTGGCACCGAACAATGCCGCAATTGCGTCGAGATCGGCATCGGTCGAGGTCTCGTCGAAGCTGATGCCGACACGGTCGGCATCGATGACGCGCAGCAGGCGGCCGGTCTTTTCGGCCGCAGCGGCGATCTGCGCCGCCTTGCCCTTCGTCTCCACGGTCACGGTATCGAAGCGGCTGGCGCCGATCACCGACACGCCCGCCGCCTCAAGGCCGCGTGCCAGACGATTGGCCAGCGCGTGGATGCGCCCGGCAATCGCCTGCAGCCCGGCGGGGCCGTGCCAGATGGCGTAGGCGGTTGCCATGTTGGCAAGCAGCGCCTGTGCGGTGCAGATGTTGGAGGTCGCCTTGTCGCGGCGGATATGCTGTTCGCGTGTCTGCAGGGCAAGCCGGTAGCCGGGCCGACCCTTGCTGTCGGTCGACTGGCCGACCAGGCGGCCGGGCATCAATCGCGTCAGCCTGTCGGCGACGGCGCAATAGGCGGCGTGCGGGCCGCCAAAGCCCATAGGTACGCCAAAGCGCTGCATCGGTCCCACGGCAATGTCGGCGCCGAGCTTTGCCGGCGCGTCGGTCAGCGTCAGGCCGAGCGGGTCGGCGATGAACACGACCAGTGCGCCGGTGGCGCGCGCCTTGTCGATCGCTGCCTTGTGGTCGCCGTAGACGCCGAACGTGTCCGGCCAGGAGACAAGCAGCGCGGCGGTGTTGTCGTCGATCGCCTCGCCATCGATCTCAATGCCGAGCGGTTCGGCGCGGGTGCGTACCACGTCCAGCGTCTGCGGATGCGGCGTGCCGGCAAGCGCCACCTTGGTGCGCTTGTTGCGGTGGTGCCGCAAGGCGATGCCGACCGCTTCGGCGACCGCCGTTGCTTCATCGAGCAGCGAGGCCGACGCCACCGGCAGGCCGGTCAGTTCGGCGACCAGTGTCTGGAAATTGAACAGCATTTCGAGCCGGCCCTGGCTGATCTCGGCCTGGTAGGGCGTGTAGGCCGTGTACCAGGCCGGGTTCTCGAACAGGTTGCGCTGGATGACCGGAGGCACGTGGACGCCGTGGTAGCCGGCGCCGATGAAGCTCTTCAGCACCGTATTTTTCGCCATGATCGCCGACAGTTCGGCGAGCGCTTCCGCTTCGCTGGCCGGAGCTGGCAAGGCGAGCGGCTGGTCGAGGCGGATCGATCTCGGCACGGCCTGGCTGATCAGCGTCTCGATCGAGGGAACGCCGATGACGGCGAGCATCGCTCTGGTGTCGTTGACGCCGGGGCCGATGTGGCGGGCCATGAAGGGGTAGGGTGCTGCGGTCATGTGTCGAGGTCCTGATGTCAACCGATATGGGCTTTGTAGGCGGCCTCATCCATGAGGCCGGCGAGCTGGCTTTCGTCGGCGAGCTTCATCTTCCACAGCCAGCCGGCGCCGGTTGCCGCCGAATTGACCAGCGACGGGTCCGACGACAGCGTGCCGTTGGCCTCGGTGATTTCGCCGTCGACGGGCGCATAGACGTCGGAGGCCGCCTTGACGGATTCGACCACCACGGCGGTATCGCCCTTGGCCAGCTTCTTTCCCGTCGCGGGCAGTTCGACGAAGACGAGGTCGCCGAGCTGCTCCTGGGCGTAGTCGGTGATGCCGACGGTGGCGATGCCGCCCTCGACACGGAGCCATTCGTGATCTTCGGTGAAATAGGTCGTTGCCATCGAATTCATCCTTTGCGGTAGCGATGCGGTGTGAAGGGCAGGGAATTGATATCGACTGGGATCCTCGTGCCGCGCACATCGGCGAAAACCCGAGTGCCGGGCTTTCCCAGTGGCGTTGCAACATAACCCATGGCGACCGGATGGCCGGCCGAGGGGCCGAAGCCGCCCGATGTGACATGGCCGGCGGGATTGCCGTCGACATCAAAGAGCGCGGCGCCGGCGCGCACCGGCTGGCGGCCGTCAGGCTTCAGCCCGACCCGCTTTTGCGCGGGTCCTCGCTCAACGGCCGCGCGCAGGGCGTCGGCGCCGATGAAGGCGCCGGTAGCGCGGATCTCCTTTGGGATCGCCCACATCAATCCGGCGCTGGCTGGGTCGGTCTCCGGCGTGATGTCCTGGCCATGCAGGCAGAGCCCGGCCTCCAGCCGCAAGCTGTCGCGTGCGGCAAGGCCGATCCACAGCACGCGCTCATCGCCGAGCAGTTTGGCGACGAGGTCCCGCGCATCGGCCTCCGGCAGGCCGATCTCGAAACCGTCCTCGCCGGTATAGCCGGAGCGGCTCATGAACCAGTTCTGCCGAGGCTCGACACCATGCATGAACAGCAGCGAGCCGGTCTCGATGCCGGCGCGGGAAAGGGCGGCCCAGGCTTCAGGGCCCTGGATGGCCAGGAAGACACGGTCGAGTGGTTCGACCTTGGCGTCAAAATCCGCGGCAAGCGCCCGCAAATGCTTTTCGTCGGCCACGGCGTTGCCAGCGTTGGCGACCACCATGAACCTGATATCGCCCAGCCTGGTGACGATCAGGTCGTCCAGGATGCCGCCAGCCTCATTGAGGAAGAAGGATAGTTTGGACTGCGAGACTTCGAGCGCGCCGGCATCCAGGGGACAGGCGCGGTTGAGCATCGCAACCGCCTCCGGCCCACTGACCTCGAACAGCTTCATATGCGAGATGTCGAAGAGGCCGGCATGCTCGCGAGTGTGAAGATGCTCCTTCATGACGCCGGCCGGATAGGTCAGCGGCATCGACCAGCCGGCAAAGGCGCCAAAGCGCGCACCAGCGGCCACATGGATATCTTCGAGGGGAAGGTGTTTGGTGTCGTCGCCCGTCATGTCATCTCCAGAGTCGCACGCAATCGGTCGCGAATGGCGACCAGTCCGTGCCCCTCTGTCTGAAGCCTGAGAGACTCGCGCAACCGGAACTCTGTCAGCGGCGCTTACACCTTCGGCGCGGGGGCAAGCCCCGACTTTCCAGAGTGTCTTTCCCGTCTACGGTTCTTTTGCCTGAGAGATTTCGGGCGATTTCCCCTTCGGCGACAGCTTTCGCTGTTCTCTCCCGCAAACAGGTAGGACTCGCAAGAGCCCTCGACTCGTCATCCATAGCCTGTCGACGACACATTGTCACCTGTCAGCGACGTCTTTGATGCATGTCGTTTTCCCAAAGCCGCTGCACACTTTTGGGAGAAATGTATTGGCTGACAAGTCTTCGCTAACCACGCCGTTTGCCGGATTTTCAAGACACTGCTGATATGGTGGCTTCTGTGAGGCGTTGGGCCGGCGCTTGCCGGCAGTGGACGGGGACGACAAATGGGCGAATTGATCATGAGCGCGCCGGTGGCGGGGCTGACCTCGAAAAGCCGCATCACCAGGGAAGACGTGGCCATGTTGCGCCATGAAGTGTTCGGTGACGGCGTGGTGACGCGCGGCGAGGCCGAGGCGCTGTTCGCGCTCGATGCCACAGCCAAGGACAAGTGCCAGGAATGGCCGCCGTTCTTTGTCGAGGCGGTCACCGACTACATCGTCCACCAGGAGAAGCCGTCGGGCTACATCTCGCAGGACAATGCCGACTGGCTGATCCGCACGATCTCGCGCGACGGCATGGTCGACAGCCGGACCGAACTCGAATTGCTGGTCCATGTGCTGGAAGAAGCAAGATCATCGCCGAGCCAGCTTTGCGTCTATGCGCTGGAGCAGGTCGCCCACGCCGTCATCGACGGCAAGGGGCCGCTGATGCTCGGTGGTGCGCTGGTTGCCGGACTGATCGCCAAGGCGGAGGTCGAGCTGTTGCGCCGGATCCTGCATGCCCATGGCGGCGACGGCAACATCGCAATCACCCGCGCCGAGGCCGAGGTGCTGGTCAAGATCAACGAGCGTACCGCTCAAGGACAAAACGATCCGACCTGGAACGATCTGTTCGTCAAGGCGATCGCCAATTTCGTCATGTGCTCGGCCGGTTATGAGGCGCCGACACGCGATGTGGCGCTGCGCCGTGACGCCTTCGTCGAACACGCCGATCCGGAAATCGGCGGCTTCTTCAGCCGCATGGTCTCCGGCGGCCTCGCCGGCATCATGGAGGCCTATCGCTCCCCCGACGACATCGAGGCCGAGTGGGAAGCCAAGAACAGGGCGGCCGAGGCCCTGGCCCGCCGCGCCGAGACGATCGATGCCGGCGAAGCCGGCTGGCTGATCGAGCACATCGGGGTAGACAGGCCTTTGTACGAGAACGAACGTGCGCTGCTGACCCTGATCAAGCATGCCTCGCCGGAAATCCATCCGGCGCTCAAGCCGCTGCTCGACAAGGTTGCCTGAACCGGCGGGCAGCGCCCGCTACGCCCCCGGGCCGATCATCATTTTGCGGTGTGCGGTTCAGATTCCTCCGTACCAGTCGTAGCCATTGTCTTCCCAATAGCCGCCCCTGCCGCCGCCGACATTGGCGAAGCCGTCGACCAGCTCGATCTTGTAGAGAAATTTCGGCATCTTGTAGCCGAGCTGACGCTCGACGCGGGCGCGCAGCGGGGCGCCGTTCTCGACCGGCAGCGGCTTGCCGTTCAGGCCATAGGCGAGGATCGTCTGCGGGTGGCGGGCATCGATCAGGTCGATGGTGCCGTAATATTTGATGTCGCCCGACAGGCTGCGGTCGATCGTGTCGAGGCAATGGAACATGACGTAGCGCGCCTGCGGCTTGACCACTGCCTGGTCGAGCACCAGCGACAGCGGCGTGCCGGTCCATTTGGCGATGCAGCTCCAGCCTTCGACGCAGTCATGGCGGGTGATCTGGGTGCGGCTCGGCATGTTCATCAACTGCTCGCGGCTGAGCGACAGCGGCTTTTCGACAAGGCCCGAAACCTCCAGCCGCCAATCGGCGAAATTGTTGGCGAGCAAGCCCTTGTAGACGTCGTCGTCGGGAGCCGTGACGCCGTTCGGCCGCTGCGGCTGGCGGATGTCGGCCTCGGTGAACTCCGGCGCCAGCGCGTCGCGTCCGGCAAGCAGGCGTTGCGCCCGGTATGTCAGGCCATTGGCGTTTTCGAGGAAACTGCGCAGGCCGCTGCCAATGCTCAACTGGCTGTCGAAGGCATCGCAGCCCGACAGCATGATGCCGGAGGCGCCAAGGCTGGCGCCCGTCAGGAATTTCCGGCGGCTGATCTCGAACTTTGCCATGTCACGCACTCCTCTCGGTGGAATTGTCGTCCTGTGCGGGAGGATCGGTGCGGTACCAGCCGGTGATGATCGAGCGCAGTTCGTTGATCGGGCCGGCAGCCAGGATCATCAGGATGTGGACGATGAAGAAAGCGACCAGCAGCACCATGACGGTGAAATGGATGGTGCGCGCCGTCTGCCGGCCACCGAGCAGATCGTTGAGGAACGGCAGCACCGAGTCCATGCTGGGCGACATCGCCAGGCCGGTGATAATCATCAGCGGCAGCAGCACGAACAGCACGCCGCCGTAGGCCATCTTCTGCAGGGTGTTGTATTCCCGCGTGTGGTGGAATTTGAGCTTGGCGTGGTCGATGAAATCTTGCGGCAGTCGCTTGAGATCGTCGAGGCGCGGCGCCAGATCACGGCGCAGATGGCCGTTCACGGTGCTTGCGACCAGCCAGACGATCAAGGTCGTGGTCAGTATCCAGGCAAAGAAGAAATGGATGACGCGAGCGGTGCCCAGATCATAGTAGGAAGGGATGGTCGCCCAAGACGGGAAGCCGCGCGCCGTTTCCTGGCCTGCCGGACCCGACCAGCCGAGCACGCCCGTGGTGTCGAAGCGATGCCCGAAGATTTCGGTATAGCCACGGGCACCGGCGTTTGTGTTCTCGGCGCCAATGGCGAAGATGGTGTTGTTGTAGTCGAAGCCCGACTGCTTGCCGATGTATAGCTGCGGGCGGGCGTTGAAGATCTGCAGGCCGGAAAGCAGCATGAAGAACAGCGAAATGGCCCAGATCCAGTGCGTCAGCCGCGTCCAGCGCGACTGGCGGTAGATCAGCGTTTCATCCTTCCGCGCGGCGGGGTCCGCTCCGGCGGTGGGTTGGCTTCTGGCAACCGATTCCATCTTGTCTCGTCTCCCGGCCTCGCGGCGTGACCTACACGCTCATTGTCCTCCTGATACGTCGCCAACCAAACCGATGTTTCATCCGATCACGGAATTATTACGGGCTGCCCAGGCTGACGGCGAGATTCACGGCCGCGGCGACGATGACCGTGTTGAAGAAAAACGACAGGATCGAATGGACGAGTACGACACAACGCATATGCGTCGTCGAGATGTTGGTGTCGGCAGTCTGCGCGGTCATGCCTATGACCGCCGAGAAGTATAGGAAATCCCAGCCTTCCGGCCGCTTGTCGCCGGGGAACAGCAGCCCGCCGACCGGGATTGTCTTCTTGGTCTCAGCGTCGACCGCATCGCCATCCATCCAGTAGACATGGGCATAGTGGAGCGCTGCCATGGCATGCATGGTGAACCAGCCGAGCGGAATCGACAACAGCGCGAAGCCGAGCTCGACGGGATGGCCTCTGTCCTTCTGATTGATCAGCAGGAACAGTGAAACAATTGCAACGACGACCACGACCAGCGTTACAGCGAAGATAACCAGCACCGGCTGGTCGGTGGCACGCGCGTTCTTGCTGAGGTAGCGACCGGTAAGCCTTGGCATCTGGGCGACGACCAAAATGACATAGACGGCGAAGAACGCATTGGTGCCGATCGAATAAGGGAGTGGCGCGCGCAACAGCAGCGCAACCACCAGTGCGACGGCCCCTATGCCGGCCGCCACGACGAATTGCTTGTGCCGATGCATCGGTGAATTGATCGAGGTGTCGGTGACCATGGCCCAGCTCTCGAGAAGCGCCCGGATCAGTCCGGTGTGGCGGATTTGAGCGCCCGCCGCAAGATGCGGTCAAGTTCGCCGAGAAACCGCGAACGGTCCTGCGGCGCAAAGCTGGCATTGTAGCCCTTGCTTTCGCCGGTCTCGCGCAGATGCTGCTTGAGATCGCGCATGGCCACCGCCATGCCGATCGTTTCGGGTGTGAACAGACGCCCGGTGGGCCCGAGCACATGGGCGCCGAGCGCCACCGCGCGGGCGGCCAGCGGAATGTCTGATGTGATCACGATGTCGTTGGTCCGCGCATTATCGACGATCCAGTCATCGGCGGCGTCGGCGCCCTTGGACACCACGACGTTGCGGATCATCGGATCGCGCGATGGCCGCAGGCCGCCATTGGAGACGTAGGTAACGACGACGCCATGCCGCTCGGCGACCTTTTCCACCTCGGCCTTGACCGGGCAGGCATCGGCGTCGACGAGGATGGCGGGTGCAGGCATTTACTGTTCCAAAAAGCATGGGGCCGGGCGATTTCGGCCGGCCCCATGGAGATAATCTGATCGGTTGTTACGCCGGCAAGGCCCCGGACTTCTTCGCAGTCCAGGTCGCCATATAATCCATCAGGCCGGGATTGAGGCAGTCATAGGGTTCCAGCCCGATTGACCTCAGCTGCGCGCGGATGCCGTCCATTCGCTTCGGGTCGACACCGGATTCGATGATCGACGAGACGAAGGCAGTGAAGCCCGGCGGCGACCAGCCGTCTTCCTCGAAGCGCTCGGGGTGGATGAAGGACAGGCCCTTGAACGGGTGGTCGCGCTCGACCGGCCCGTGCATGTGGACGCCGCAGCCCGTGCAGGCATGGCGTTGGATCAGCGCGCTGGGATCGACCACCTTCAGCTTGTCGCCGTTCTCGGTGACGGTGACGTCGGCGGTGCCGGCCACGGCAACGACCGAGAACAGCGCACCCTCCGGCTTCCAGCATTTGGTGCAGCCGCAAGCATGGTTGTGGGCGATCTGGCCCTTGACCTTCACCTTGACCGGCTTGCTGGTGCAGGCGCAGACCAGCGTGCCGCCGGCAAAGCTCGCGCTTTCCCTGGGCAAGCCATTGTCGATTTTCGGATGCAGTTTTTCCGGCATTCTTTTCTCCTCCCAGTTGTGAACCACAAAGGTCGCAGGCCGGTTGGTCGGCGGCTCGTGGCCTTCTTCAATAAACGACGACGCTTCGGATCGACTTGCCCTCATGCATGAGGTCGAACCCCTTGTTGATGTCCTCAAGCTTCAGCGTGTGGGTGATCATCGGATCGATCTGGATCTTGCCGTCCATGTACCAGTCGACGATCTTCGGCACGTCGGTGCGGCCGCGCGCGCCGCCGAAGGCGGTGCCCATCCAGGTGCGCCCGGTGACGAGCTGGAACGGCCGCGTCGAGATCTCCTGGCCGGCACCGGCGACGCCGATAACGACCGACTTGCCCCAGCCGCGATGCGAGGCTTCCAGCGCCTGGCGCATCACCTTGGTGTTGCCGGTGCAGTCGAACGTGTAGTCGGCGCCACCGATCTGGTCGGCGCCGCGCTTGGTCATGTTGACGAGGTGAGGCACCACATCGCCGTCGATCTCCTTCGGATTGACAAAATGCGTCATGCCGAATTTTTCGCCCCAGGCCTTCTTGTCGTTGTTCAAGTCGACGCCGATGATCATGTCGGCGCCGGCAAGTTTTAGCCCCTGGATGACGTTGAGGCCGATGCCGCCGAGGCCGAAGACGACGGCAGTCGCGCCTTGCTCGACCTTGGCGGTGTTGATCACAGCACCGATGCCGGTGGTGACGCCGCAGCCGATGTAGCAGATCTTGTCGAAGGGGGCGTCGGGATTGACCTTGGCCACCGCGATCTCGGGCAACACGGTGAAGTTGGAGAAGGTCGAGCAGCCCATGTAGTGAAAAATCTTGTCCTTGCCGATCGAGAAGCGCGACGAACCGTCCGGCATCAGGCCTTGCCCCTGCGTGGCGCGGATCGCCGTGCATAGGTTGGTTTTTCTGGACAGGCAGGACGGGCACTGTCGGCATTCGGGCGTATAGAGCGGGATGACGTGGTCGCCCTTCTTGACCGAGGTGACGCCCCTGCCGACATCGACGACGACGCCGGCGCCCTCATGGCCGAGGATAGCCGGAAACAGGCCTTCGGGATCGGCGCCCGACAGCGTAAATTCGTCGGTGTGGCAGATGCCCGTCGCCTTGATCTCGACCAGCACCTCGCCGTCGCGCGGACCGTCGAGGTCGACCTCCATGATCTCCAGCGGCTTTCCGGCGGCGACAGCGACAGCGGCGCGCGTTTTCATCAGGCAATTCCTCCATAGGCGATTTTTGCCCAAGCTTTCAGGTTTTAATGATGCGATCAACTGGAAGCTGGTTCCAGGCTTGGGCCAGTGCGGAGAATTTTATCCCAAATCGATTGAAAGACCGCGATTGACCCGGCCGGCTTGACCGCGCCGACACAGGCCATAAAAGGAACGGCCGACCCGAGGGATATTTCGCATGTTCACCAAGATCCTCATCGCCAATCGCGGCGAGATTGCCTGCCGTGTCATCAGGACGGCACGCAAGATGGGCATCGCCACCGTCGCGGTCTATTCCGATGCCGATCGTGATGCCGTGCATGTCGAGATGGCCGACGAGGCGGTGCATATCGGGCCTTCGCCAGCCGCGCAGAGTTATCTCGTACCGGAGAAGATCATCGCCGCCTGCAAGGAGACAGGAGCGCAGGCCGTGCACCCCGGTTACGGCTTCCTGTCAGAGCGGGCGGCCTTTTGCGAGGCGCTGGAAGCGCAAGGCATCATCTTCATCGGCCCGAAGCCCAAGGCGATCAAGGCGATGGGCGACAAGATCGAATCGAAGAAATTCGCCAACGCCGCCAAGGTTTCCACCGTGCCCGGCTGGCTTGGCGTCATCGAGAATGCCGACCATGCCGAAAAGATCGCCGGCGAGATTGGCTATCCCGTTATGATCAAGGCCTCGGCCGGCGGTGGCGGCAAGGGCATGCGCATCGCCTGGAGCCAATCGGAGGTGCGCGACGGCTTCGGCCGGGCGCGCTCGGAAGCCAAGAGCTCGTTCGGCGACGACCGCGTCTTCATAGAGAAATTCGTCGTCGATCCGCGGCATATCGAAATCCAGGTGCTGGCCGACGCGCATGGCAACGCGCTCTATCTCGGCGAACGCGAATGTTCGATCCAGCGCCGCAACCAGAAGGTCGCCGAAGAGGCGCCATCGCCGTTCCTCGACGCCAAGACACGCAAGGCCATGGGCGAGCAGTCGGTGGCGCTGGCAAGGGCTGTCGACTATCAGAGCGCCGGCACGGTGGAGTTCATCGTCGACAAGGACAAGAACTTCTATTTCCTTGAAATGAATACACGATTGCAGGTCGAGCATCCGGTGACGGAGCTCGTCACCGACATCGATCTGGTCGAGCAGATGATTCGCGTCGCCGCCGGTGAGAAGCTCGTCTTGACGCAAAGTGATGTGAAGTTGAACGGCTGGGCGGTGGAAAGCCGGCTCTATGCCGAGGACCCGTACCGCAATTTCCTGCCCTCGATCGGCCGGCTAACGCGCTACCGGCCGCCGGAAGAAGGACAATTCGGCGATATCGTCATCCGCAACGACACCGGCGTCACCGAAGGCTCGGAAATTTCGATGTTCTACGATCCGATGCTCGCCAAGCTGTGCACCTGGGCACCGACGCGCATCCAGGCCATCGATGCCATGTCGGAAGCGCTCGACAGCTTTGTCGTCGACGGCATCGAGCACAACATTCCGTTCCTCGCCGCCCTGATGCAGCATCCGCGCTGGCGGGAAGGGCGGATATCGACCGGTTTCATCGCCGAGGAATATCCCGACGGCTTTGCGCCAATCGTGCCGAACAACGATGAACAAGCCGTGCTGGCGTCGATTGCGACCGCGGTGGAACTGCTGCGCCGCGACCGGCTCGACCGGCTGGGCGGGCGCCTGGCGCCGCATTCGGGGGCTCTGAAGCGCGACTGGGTGGTGAAGATCGGTGAAGACTATCTGTCGGCGTCCATCCTCGAAGGCATGATCTCGATTCCGATGGAAATCGATCTGTCGATCGAGGGCGGCAAGGCGCTGACCGTCGCCTCCGACTGGCGTCCGGGCGACCTGATCTGGCGCGGCACGGTCGGCACCCGCAAGGTCGTCGCTCAGATCAGGCCGGTTGCCAATGGCCTTCGCATCGCCTGGAAAGGCATGTCGGTGACCGCGCGGACCATGCTGCCACGCATCGCCGAACTGGAAAGGCTGATGCCGGAGAAGGTGGCGCCGGATACGTCGAAACTGCTGCTTTGCCCGATGCCCGGCCTTGTCGTGTCGATTGCCGTTGCCGAAGGCCAGGAGGTCAAGGCTGGCGAGACGCTGGCTGTCGTCGAGGCGATGAAGATGGAAAACGTGTTGCGCGCCGAACGCGATCTAGTCGTGGCGAAACTCAACGCAAAGCCTGGCGACAGCCTGGCCGTGGATGCGGTGATCATGGAATTTGCCTGAGGTCTGTTGATATTCAGGTGAGGCCGGCCTGGCCGGAATCTCAACAGACCTGCCGGGCAGGCCGCGGCAAGCCTGTGGTCAGCGGTGGTTTGTGCTGGACTGGTATCGCCCGGTCCCGGACAATACATCTCCATCGACTCAAGTCCTCCGGGCAGCGCGAAAAACCATGGCAGATGACAGACTTCCACGCGATCCCCTGATGCGCGAAGCCGCGATTGCGGCGGCGCGGCCGGAGGCGCCGGCGCGGCCGTTCGTCCACCTGCGCGTGCATTCGGCCTATTCGCTGCTGGAGGGCGCCTTGCAGATCGGCAAGGTGGTGGCCCACGCGGTCAAGGACGAAGCCCCGGCGATTGCCGTCACCGACACCAACAATCTGTTCGGCGCGCTCGAATTCGCGCAGAAGGCGGTGAAGGACGGCATCCAGCCGATCATCGGCTGCCAGGTCGCGGTCGCCTTTTCAGGCGAGAACAGCGATGGCCAGCGCGACCGCAGGCGGCAAGGCCCGGATATGCGGCCGGTAGTCCTGATCGCGGCGACCGAGGCCGGCTACGCCAATCTGGTGAGGCTGGTCAGCCGCGTCTATCTCGAGACGCCGCCGGGCGAGGCGGTGCACCTGACCACCGAAATGATGGAGGGCTATTGCGAAGGGCTGATCTGCCTCAGCGGCGGGCCGCGCGGCCCGATCGGCATTGCGCTCAAGGAAGATCGCCGCGATCTTGCCGAGGTACGGCTTTTGACACTGAAGAGGATGTTCGGCGACCGGCTCTATGTCGAACTGGACCGGGTCTCCGGTTATGATCGCGTGATCGAGAAATCCTCGATCGATCTCGCCTATGCCCATGAATTGCCGCTGGTCGCCACCAACGAGGCGTTCTTCTCGGCGCGCGACGATTATGACGCGCATGACGCGCTGATCGCCATTGCCGAGGGCTCGGTCGTAGCCGCCGACAACCGCCGCCGGCTGTCACCTGACAATTTCCTGCGCAGCCAGGCCGACATGGCCAGGCTGTTCGCCGACCTGCCGGAGGCGATCGACAACACGGTCGAGATCGCGCTGCGCTGTTCCTACTATCCGAAAAACCGCAATCCGATCCTGCCGCGATTCACGGGCGGCGATGTCGCCGACAATGACGCCGCCGTGCAGGCGGAAGCCGACGAACTGACCCGGCAGGCGCATGAAGGGCTCGACGCGCGTCTGGCCGCGCACGGGCCGACCCCTGGCTACACGGTCGAGCAATATCGGGAGCGGTTGAATTTCGAGCTTGGCATCATCACCAAGATGAAGTTCCCCGGCTACTTCCTGATCGTTGCCGACTTCATCAAATGGGCCAAGGCGCAAGGCATTCCTGTCGGGCCGGGCCGCGGGTCGGGCGCCGGCTCCCTGGTCGCCTATTCGACGACCATCACCGACATCGATCCGCTGCGCTTCTCCCTGCTGTTCGAACGCTTCCTCAACCCCGACCGCGTCTCGATGCCCGACTTCGACATCGATTTTTGCCAGGATCGCCGCGAGGAGGTGATCCGCTACGTCCAGCAGAAATACGGTCGCGACCAGGTCGGCCAGATCATCACCTTCGGTACGCTGCAGGCGCGCGCCGTGTTGCGCGACGTCGGCCGCGTGCTGCAGATGCCCTACGGCCAGGTCGACAAGCTCTCCAAGATGGTGCCGCAGAACCCGGCCAATCCGGTCAAGCTCGCCGACGCCATCGCCAACGAGCCACGCTTTGCCGAAGAGGCCGAGAGGGAGCCGATCGTCCAGACGCTGCTCGACATGGCGCAGAAGCTGGAGGGTCTCTATCGCCACGCCTCGACGCACGCAGCCGGCATCGTCATCGGCGACCGGCCGCTGTCGGAACTGGTGCCGATGTACCGCGATCCGCGCTCGGACATGCCGGTCACCCAGTTCAACATGAAATATGTCGAGCAGGCCGGGCTGGTGAAGTTCGACTTCCTCGGCCTGAAGACGCTGACCGTGCTCGAAACGGCGGTCAAGCTGATCCGCCGGCGCGGCATCGAGATCGACCTGGCGACGATCCCGCTCGACGATCCCGAGACCTACGCCATGCTGTCACGCGGCGAGGTGGTCGGCGTGTTCCAGGTGGAAAGCGCTGGCATGCGCAAGGCGCTGATCGGCATGCGGCCCGACTGTATCGAGGACATCATCGCGCTGGTCGCGCTGTACCGGCCGGGACCGATGGAGAACATCCCGACCTACAACGCCAGAAAGCATGGCGAGGAGGAGATGGCGTCGATCCATCCCAAGATCGACCATCTGGTGAAGGAGACGCAGGGCGTCATCGTCTACCAGGAACAGGTGATGCAGATCGCGCAGGAGCTTGCCGGCTATTCGCTCGGCGAAGCCGATCTGTTGCGCCGCGCCATGGGCAAGAAGATCCGCGCCGAGATGGACAAGCAGCGCGAGCGCTTCGTCTCGGGTGCGGTCGAACGCGGCGTCGGCAAGCCCCAAGCCGACTTCATTTTCGACCTGCTGGCCAAGTTCGCCGACTATGGTTTCAACAAGTCGCATGCCGCCGCCTACGCGGTGGTTTCGTACCAGACCGCCTATCTCAAGGCGCACTATCCGGTCGAGTTCCTCGCGGCATCGATGACGCTCGACATGGGCAACACCGACAAGCTCGCCGACTTCCGCCAGGACGCGCTGCGCCTTGGCATCGAGGTTCTGGCTCCGTCGGTGATATCAAGCTTCCGCGCTTTCGAGGTCGGCGAGAACCGTATCTACTATTCGCTGGCCGCGCTGAAGGGCGTCGGCGACGCGGCGGTCGAGCATATCGTTGCCCAGCGCGGCGAGAAGCCGTTCAAGAACCTCGCCGATTTCTGCGAGAGGGTCGATCCCAAGATTGTCGGCAAGCGCGTCTTCGAAAGCCTGATCATGGCCGGCGCGCTCGATTGCTTCGGCCATGACCGTGCTTCAATGATGGCGGGCGTCGAGCGCATGATGGGGCTGGCATCGCTGGCGCAGCAGAACGCGGTCTCCGGCCAGCACGATATCTTCGGCGCCTCGCTCGGCGCCCAGTCGCAGGCGCTCAATCTGCCGGCGACCGACCCATGGCTTGCCGCCGACCGGCTGCACCGCGAATTCCAGGTGGTCGGCTTCTACCTCTCCGCCCATCCGCTCGACGAGTACAAGGCGGCCTTGCAGAAGATGCGGGTGCAGAACTGGGCCGAGTTTTCGACGGCCGTCAAGCGCGGTGCCGCCGCCGGACGGCTGGCCGGCACGGTCACCTCCAAGCAGGAGCGCAAGACGCGCACCGGCAACAAGATGGGCGTCGTCGCCTTTTCCGATACGTCCGGCCAGTATGAAGCCGTGCTGTTTTCCGAAGGACTGGCGCAGTATCGCGACCTGCTCGAGCCCGGCCGCTCCGTCGTCATCACCGTTGCGGCCGAGGACAGGCCGGAAGGCGTCAATTTGCGCATCAACTCGGTGCAGTCGCTGGAGGACGAGGCAAGCCGCATCCAGAAGGCGTTGCGCATTTTCGTACGCAATGCGGCGCCGATCGGCACGCTGGCCGGCCAGCTGTCGGTCAGGGGCGAAGGCCAGGTCAGCTTCGTGCTGATCAAGGAAGATGGCGAGGGGGAAATCGAGATCGAGCTGCCCAATCGCTACCGTATCTCGCCGCAGATCGCCTCGGCGATGCGGGCCGTGCCGGGCGTGGTCGAAGTGGAGCTGGTGTGACGCCCGCTCTTGCAGGCCGGCGGCAGCCTGCCGGGCCGCCCTTGCTGCGAACGCGGCTGCAATCATCGTGAAAGTGGCCGAAGACGGTTCAGCAATCGCACAGCTGCGTGACAGGCTGCGCAAGCTCTATCACGGACGCACCCCGGCAGCTTTCCGGTTCCAACTGGTGGCTGTCGTCATCGACCTCGCCATCATTGCTTTCTTCATCGCGACGCCGGTTCTTCAGGACAAGCCGTCGTTCCTCTGGCTCGACTATGCGGTGGCCGCGCTGGTTGCTGCAGACATGGCCGCCCGCCTGCTGGCGTCGAACGACATGTTGCGGCTGATGAAACAGCCGACATCGTGGGTCGATGCCTTCATCCTGTTGACGCTGCTGATGCCGACGGCGCTCGCCAATCTCGGCTTCCTGCGCATCCTGCGGCTGTGGTCGCTGTCGCGCAGCGGGTCGCTGTGGCGGCATTTCGAAATGCGCGGACTGCGACCCTGGCGCGAGGCGAGCCAGGCGGCCATCAATCTCTTGACCTTCCTGTTCGTCATCACCGGCTTCGTCTACACCTTCTTCTTCCGCACCGGGACGGGGCTCGGAAACTATATCGACGCCCTTTATTTCACCGTCGCTACAGTGACCACGACGGGCTTCGGCGACATCGTCCTGCCGGGCATGGCCGGCAAGCTGACCGCGATTGCCACCATGATCATCGGCATTTCGCTGTTCGTCAGGTTGGCGCAGGCGCTGTTCCGTCCCAGCAAGGTATTCTTTCTCTGTCCGCAATGCGGGCTGCAACGGCACGAGCCCGACGCCGTCCATTGCAAGGCCTGCGGCCACCTCCTCAACATACCCGACGACGGCAATTGACGAACTGGAGGCCCATCCCGCCGGAGTCCGGAGGCTATCCGCTCAAAACTGCGGGCCACCTATCTGGCTGTAGTTGATGCCGCCGAAGCTGATGCCGGTCAGGCCGGGAGCCGCCATCTTGCGCTTGTGGCCATCGCGGCAGTCGAACACGGGCCACTCCGTCTGTTTACAAGGTATCTCGCGGCACATTCGGCTCAGGCAATCGCCCTCGGTGAGCAAGAACAGGCTGTTGCCCAGGCGGCGAACGGTACTTCCGTCATCGGAACGCCAAGTCCAGGGAATGCGCAACGAGGAAACGAAATCGCCGACAAGGCCGCCGGTCCCGGAATGCGCGCGCAAGCTTGTTCGATAGTGCGCCATGGACGCGGAATAGTCTGCCACGACCGTCGGGCCATAGGAGGAAGCCATGGGGCCATCCGACTCGAGAAGGTGCGTTCCCGCTTCGGCTTCCGCTTTGCCGGTGGCTACCAGCGTCGACATCAGTAAAACAGCGACGATCACAGAAGGCATCGTTGCACCATCTCACGCTTGCTCTCTGTTTCCAGGAGCGTCTCATCCCGCCGCCCCAGCTACAAGGCGGCAACGACGGATCAGGGCACGAAATTCTCGTAGACTCAATCTCCCCCGGACTGGATCAGGGTCTAGGACGCGGCGATCTTCGCCGGTTGTGGCGCTTTTCGCTGCAGATTGAGCAGATTGCCCATCAGGATCAGCAGTGCGCCACCGGCGGTGAAGGCGTCGATCTGCTCCTGATAGAGCAGCCAGCCGATCAGCGCCGACAGCGGCACGCGCAGGAAATCCATCGGCGAAATGACGGTGGCGTCGGCATAGGCAAGCGCCCGGGCCATGCAGAAATGCGACGACATGCCAGTGAAGGCGATCAGCAGAATCCAGGGCCACAGCTCCAGCGGCGGGTTGCGCCACTCATAGAGCGCCGGGACGAGGCCGAGTGCCGACTGAATGATCAGCATCCAGAAGATGATGCGCACCACGCTGTCCGTGCGCGTCAGCGACTTGACCAACACCAGCGATACGCCGAAACAGACGGCGGCACCGAGCACGACGAGATGTCCCGGATCGACGGCGCCGACGCCAGGGCGCACGATAATCACCACGCCGATCAGCCCCAGCACGATCGCCGCAAGCCTGGGCCGGGAGAGCCTTTCGCCAAGAAAAGTCACCGCCAGGATAGCCGTCCAGATCGGTGTGGTGAATTCGATCGAGATCAACACCGCCAGCGGGATCAGCGTCAGCGCGTAGAGCCAGGCCGCCTGGCCGGTATAGTGGATGACGTTGCGGGCGATATGGGCGACGGGGCGCTGCGTGCGCATGGCTGCAAAGCCGCCGTTCATCATCACCAGCGGCAGAAGGATGAAAAAGCCGATCACCGAGCGAAGTTCCAACACCTGGAAGACGTTGAGCTCGGCAGTCGTGGCGCGTCCGGCGACAGACATCGCCAGGAACGAGGCGATCGACAGCGCCATCCAGAATGCGGCCTTGGGGATGGAGGGGGTAGGGACCATGCCCGCTATCTCGCAGGCCGGAGCCCTTGCCGCAATCGCTAGAGGCTGCATTCTTCTGGGCCAGTCGCGATGGCTGGATGTTGCAAAACAGTCATGCTGCGGGCGGAACCTGATACGGCAACAGGCGTTGAGTCTCGAGATTCCGCCTTGCCATGCCTTGCAGGCGGTCCTGCCTTTTCCAAATCGACAAGGAGAGCTTCGATGAGATCATTCGCGCAATTCGGGCTTGCTGGCTGTCTGTTGGCCGCGGCTGGCACGGCACATGCCGACGAAGCCAAGTTCCTCCAGTCGTTCAACGGCAATTTCGCTGGCAAGGGCACTGTCCAGGTAACCACCGATGTGCCGAACGTTAATGTATCCTGCAGCTTCAAGTCGAATGCGACCTCAACCTCACTCTCGCTGGATGGCAATTGCCGCGGTCTCGTCTTGGTGACGCGGGCTATCAGCGCCAACTTGAGGGTCACAGGTGCGACGTACAACGGCGTCTATGTCGGGTCTCGCACCGGGCCGGCACAGCTGAATGGCAGCCGCTCCGGCAACGCGATCAACCTCGGCATTGGCTGGGCCAAGGAGGTCAATGGGGATCGAAAGGCGCGGATGACGGTCGAGAAAAAGGGTGAGAACGGCATCCTGCTGAGTGTCACCGACACCGACCCGAAAACCGGCAAGAGCGTGGTGACCAGCAGGATCGATCTGCAGCGCACCTGACGGATGGGCCGATATTCAGGTGATTTCCTGCGTTTCCGGTGCTCCGTACTTTAAGTGCGCTTCGTCCCGGCTCTCGAAACCGTCATTCTCGGTTCGGCCTGACCTCAATCTCAAGACACTCGATCTGCAAGGTCAGTCCTCGATCGGCTCCGGCGGGTGGGCGTCGCGGCCCTTGCCGAACGTATAGCCGGTTTCCACCGCCCTGCGGCCGAACTTGTCGCGCAAGGTATCGATGGCGCTTTCGGCCATGGCGCGTTTGCGCGACTGGACGTCGACCAGGTCGGGCGGGTCGGCCTTGTCGTCGTCCGAGAGGTCGCTGACGCCGATGCCGAGCAGCCGATACTTCGTGCCGTCGGTTTCCTTGCGCAGGAGTTCCACTCACTGGAAGATGCGATCGGCGAGCCGGGTCGGGTCGTTGAGCTGGCGATTGCGCGTGCGCAGCTTGAAATCCTGGGTCTTGAGCTTCAGCACCACAGTGCGTCCGGCGATACCGGATTTCTTCAGCCGCGCCGAAACCTTTTCCGAAAGCCCCCTCAGCACCGCGACCAGTTCATCGAGCGAAGCGATGTCGGTGTCGAAGGTGGTTTCGGCCGACACGCTCTTGGCATCCTGGTAGGGATCGACGCGGCGGACGTCCTCGCCGCGCGAAAGGCGGAAGAGCCGGTCGCCCATCGTGCCGTAGCGGCGCATCAGGTCGCCACGATCCATCTGCTGCAACTGACCGATGGTGCGGATGCCGTCGCGCTCCAGCGTGGCGTTGAACGCTTTGCCGACGCCCCAGATCATCGTTACCGGTTGGACCGCCAGGAAGCCGACCGCTTCGGCCTCGCCAATGACCGAGAAGCCCCGCGGCTTGCGGAAATCCGACGCTATCTTGGCGAGGAACTTGCAGTAGGACAGGCCGGCCGAAACCGTGATGCCGATCTCCTTCTCGACCGCCAGCGCGAAGCGCGCCAGCACCACTGCCGGCGGCAGGCCGTGCAGCCGTTCGGTGCCGGCGAGGTCGAGAAATGCCTCGTCGATCGAGAGCGGCTCGACCAGCGGCGTCAGCGCCTGCATCATGGCGCGCACCTCGCGGCCGACGCGCACGTATTTTTCCATGTTGGGGCTGATGACGACCGCCTCGGGACAGGCTTCGAGCGCCTTGAACATCGGCATTGCCGAGCGCACGCCCTGGATGCGGGCGATGTAGCAAGCGGTGGAGACGACGCCGCGTTTGCCGCCGCCGATGATCAGCGGCTTGTCCTTGAGCGCTGGATTGTCGCGCTTTTCGATCGCTGCATAAAAGGCGTCGCAGTCGATATGGGCCAGATGCAGCCGGTAAAGCTCGGGGTGGCGCGCCAGCCGGGGGCTGCCGCAGCGTTCGCAGCGGCGCGTCTGGCTGCGCTGAAACGTCAGGCAGTCGCGGCAAAAACCGTGATCGGGATTGTTGACAGGGGCCGCCATCGCTGCGAACATAAAGAGAACAGAAGCAATGGTACGACAGTGCAAGGCCTGCGACAAGGCTGGCCTGGGGAGAACGCATGAGCACGACCATAGCGCCGCTGGCCCCCGAACTCTGGGCGGATTTCGAGGACCTCTTCGGCAAGCAGGGGGCCTGTTATGGCTGCTGGTGCACGCATTTCCGGCTGGCGCCGGCAGTGCGCCGCGAGAGCAGCCGCGAACGCAACAAGGACCACATCAAGGCGCGCATCGAAGCCGGCCCGCCGCCTGGCCTGCTGGCATTCGAAGACGGCAAGGCGGTCGGCTGGATGCAGATCGGGCCACGCGCCGACGTTCCCGAATGGAACAATCAGGGCAGGGGGTCGGCACCAATCGATCCCGCCGACGCCATGGACCCGGCCGTATGGGCGATCTCTTGCTTCTTCATCCGCACCAAGGCGCGCGGCAGGGGTATCACGCATCGCCTGGTCGAAGGCGGTATCGATTTCGCCCGCAGGAATGGCGCCCGGCTGGTCGAGGCCTGCCCGATAGACCTGTCCCGGGATTCGCGTTCGATCGGCCTGTTCGTCGGCTCGTCGCGGGTCTTCGAGAAGGCCGGTTTCGAGCGGCTTGTCGAGCGCAAGGCCGGCCGGCCGTTGATGCGGCTTGTGCTATAATCAGTTCTTACGCCTTGGCGGCGGTTGTTGATCTCACCTTGCGGTTGTGGCGGTAATTTCATACCAGACGAACGAGGCGTTCCTTCCAAAACGCGTTGCACGGAAACGGATTCGGTCGACGCGCTTTGGGCTTTTGTTTTATGCATGTCGTTGTCCCCAAACCGCTGCGCGCTGTTGGGCAACATTAGGTCAAACGGAGAATTCGCGTGAACCGTGCCCTGCCATTCGTTTTCCTTCTTGCGTTGAGCGCGCCTGCTTTCGGCCAGACCGTCGACAGTCAGGGTGCCAAGCAACTGTCTGAAGACCTGGCCCGCTATGTCGGCAAACAGGCGCTCGACAAAGGCATTCTGAAGGTGTCGCTGGAAGGCGATGCATACAAGATCCTGTTTGATTTCAAGGCGCTTGCCGGATCACTGCCAGATCAAAAGCTGCTGAAAGTCGACGTTGCGCCCTATGCCCTTATGGTCAAGCCGCGTAGCGACGGATCCTGGGATGTCTCGATGGATTTTTCGCAGAGAGCCTCCTTCGAGTTCAACGGGCCCGAGGGTCTGCAAAGCACGCAGTTTTCGATCAAGGACGGCAAGGGTTCCGGGGTCTACGACCCCAATCTGGCGGCCTTCACCAGCGGCAGCAGCTCGATGGCCGGCATGACGATGGCATCGAAGGATGCCAAACAGCATATGGAAGCGAGCATCGGCGCCGGTACAGCAACGATCACCGCGAGCAAGGCCGCGACCGGGGGCGTCGATTTCACAACCTCGCAAAAGGTGTCTGATTTCGTCGAAACGATCAATTTCGACGATCCCGAAAGCGGACTGAAATTCCCGGTCAACGTCAAATCGCCGGAGCTGTCGGTCGAGGCCAGCGGCAAGGGGGTGCGGACGAAGCCGCTGCTCGATCTCCTGGCATTTGCCGTGGCCAATGAAGACGAGGCGACGCTGAAGGCAAACCAGGCGCAACTCAAAGCGCTTCTGCTCGCCGCCTTGCCGGTTTGGGAGCGTGTCGAGGGAACCTACGGCTTCAAGGATTTCACGGTGGAAAGCCCGGTCGGCAATTTCGGCGCGACGCAGCTCAGCACTGCGTTCGGGTCCGATGGCGTCGCCCAGAACGGCAAGATCAACTATGCCATCAAGGCTTCGGGGCTGACCGTGCCGCAACAGCTTCTGCCGAGCTGGAGCGTGGGGCTGTTGCCCACAGATCTCGACCTGAACTTCGGCGGCGCCAATATCGATCTCGACAGCATGGCGAAGAAGGCGATCGAAGCCTTTGATCTCAATAAGAATCCGCCGCTGACAGCTGATTTCGGCGACCAGCTCAAAGCCGACTTCATGGCCAAGACGCCGAAGGTCGTGATCGGCCACAGCAGCGTGAAGAACAAGGATACGGAGATCGCCCTGGAAGGCGAAATGACCTTCCCCGACGAGAAGCCGGAGGCAAGCTTGACGGTCGACGTCACTGGCTTCGACAAGCTCGTCGAGGGCCTGCAGACAGCGGCAAAGTCGGAGCCGGAGGTGGCGCAGTACGTACCTGCCGCTCTCATGGTGAAGGGTTTTGGCAAGACGCTGCCAGATGGACGCATCGAATGGGTAGTCAACGCCAAGGCCGACGGTTCGGTCATGGTCAACGGCGTCATGGTCAAGCCGGCTGATCCGGCCGTGGATGACAGTGTCGATGACAGTGTCGATGACAGTGGGGACGACAGCGGCGGGGCGGGAGCGAAGCTGAATCCCTGAGGGCTGGCCTCTATCTCTCTGTTTTGGCGCAATTCGGGGCGGAAAACCGTTTCACACTTATTCCTGGAATTGGGCTAGAGCCCCAGCGCGTTCGCAATCTTCGGCGCTGCTTCGTGCCAGTCCTGCACGACGATGATGTCGTCCGGCACCGGCGGCAGGAATGCGCGCAGCGAATTGTCGGCCATCAGATGGAACAGACCGGCATCGGCGACGGATACCCGCACCGATGCCAGATTGTGCGGCTGATCGTCGACGAAGACCACCGGCCGGCCGGTCTTGCCGCGAAGCCTGGCCACTGCCGGTCCCTTGGCCATTTCAGTGGTCAGAAGCGGGTAGCTCAGTCCGAGTGCATCGAGATGGGCGCGACGCACGGCACGGTGCTTGTGGGGCATGGCCGTCAGCAGAATGATCTCGGCGCGATCGCCCAGTCCCGCCAGGGCATCCGCGGCACCGTCAGTGATGCCCTGCCAGTCTGCCTGGGCATCGAAGAAATCGCTCAGAAGTGCCGTGACTTCGGGCTGTTCGATCAGGCGACCGCTCGCCGTCTCGGCAATGTTGCCGGTCAGCCGGAACGAGGCCAGCGTCAGGCCGAAACCGCGCGCCTTGAGGAAATTCGGGAACGGGCGGATGAATTCGAGCACCACGTCGTCGACATCGAGCACCAGCAGCGGGCGGCTGTCCGCCGCCAGTTCCTCGATCTGGCGCGCGGTTTCGGGATCATCGCTCATATGGAATGCTCATGGTTGTCGTCGCCCAGCGGCAGCGCCCGCAGGGCCTTGCCGACAGCTGCCGGCGGCGTGCCGGTTTCGTCGGCAAAGCGGATCAGCGTCGGCTCATGGGCGAGAATGAACTGCAGGACGCCAGCCAGGAATCCTGGTTCGCCGGCAGCCTTGCGGATCGAATGCGCCTCGATACCGGTGATTGCCAGAAAGCGCGGCAACAGCTCCGGATCGGAGGCGACGAAGCCCAGGGCCTTCACCGCAATCGATTCCGCTTCTTCACGCATTGACGCTGCGTTTGCCATCACTACCTTCGGTGTGTGGAATGAGTCTCTCCCGCAGTAATGGCAAGAGATGCTTGCGGCAAGCCATTAGAGCGGCGCCCGAGGTGGAATCCAGACAGCTTTTTGCCCCACGGATTTCCGTTTCGTCAATGATATTGCCGTAGAGTGAAGCAGGGTTTGGTGCGTCTTTCAGATGGACGCATGACGGTCACCTTCGAGCGGAAGGACGGCCGGGACGGGATATCGATGCCGAAGAAGGTCATGATCGTCGAGGACAATGAGCTCAACATGAAGCTCTTTCGGGACCTCATCGAAGCAAGCGGTTACGAGACTGTGCGCACCCGCAACGGCCTGGAAGCGCTCGATCTGGCGCGCAAGCACCGGCCGGATCTCATCCTGATGGATATCCAGTTGCCTGAAGTGTCGGGGCTGGAAGTGACCAAATGGCTGAAGGAGGATGACGAGCTGCACGTCATCCCAGTCATCGCGGTGACCGCCTTCGCAATGAAAGGCGACGAGGAACGCATCCGCCAGGGTGGCTGCGAGGCCTATATCTCCAAGCCGATCTCGGTGCCGCGTTTCATCGAAACCATCAAATCCTATTTGGGCGATGCGTGATGCGCCCTTCCAGCCAAGCCGGAGCCTTGTGACATGACTGCACGGATCCTCGTCGTCGACGACATCCCTGCCAATGTGCGGCTGCTGGAGGTTCGGCTGCTGGCCGAATATTTCGAGGTGTTGACCGCCACAAACGGGCCGGACGCCATCGAGACCTGCGAGAATGGCAAGGTCGATGTCGTGCTGCTCGACGTGATGATGCCCGACATGGACGGGTTCGAAGTCTGCCGACGGCTGAAGAGCGACCCGGCGACGTCGCACATTCCGGTGGTGATGATCACCGCGCTCGACCAGGTTTCCGACCGCGTGCGCGGGCTCGAAGCCGGCGCCGATGATTTCCTGACCAAACCGGTCAACGACCTGCAACTGATGACGCGCGTCAAGAGCCTGGTCCGGCTGAAGTCGCTCACCGACGAGTTGCGGCTGCGCGCTTCGACGACGCGCAACATTGGTATCGAAGAACTGCTGAGCCGCAATTTCGCCTCCGAGGACACGACGCCGAAAGTGCTTTTGATCGACGAGCGCAAATCCTCGGTCGAGCGCATCCAGAAGATGCTGCGCGACCGTGCCGACCTCGACGTCACCAGCGATCCGCATGCCGGCTTCTTCCAGGCCGCCGAGACGCCCTACGAATGCGTGATGATCTCGACGGCCTTTGCGGATTTCGATCCGCTCCGGCTCTGTTCGCAGTTGCGGTCGCTCGACCGCACCCGTTTCGTCCCGATCATCCTGCTGGCGGAGGCGGGAGAGGACGAGCGCATCATTCGTGGCCTGGAGCTCGGCATCAACGACTATCTGATGCGGCCGATCGACCAGCAGGAACTGACGGCGCGGCTGCGCACCCAGGTGCGCCGCAAGCGCTACAACGACCAGCTGCGCGCCAGCGTCACCCAAACCATCGAGATGGCGGTGACCGACGGGCTGACCGGGCTGCACAACCGCCGCTATCTCGACAGCCATCTGCAGACGCTGTTCGATCGCGCCGTTGCGCGGCGGCGGCCGCTGTCGGTGATGATCACCGATCTCGACCGTTTCAAGTCGATCAACGACGCACACGGCCATGACGGCGGCGACGAGGTGTTGCGGGAATTCGCGCGGCGGCTGCGCAAGAATGTCAGGGGTATCGACCTTGCCTGCCGCTTTGGCGGCGAGGAGTTCGTCGTGGTGATGCCGGACACCGAGGGTACGGTTGCCGAAAAGGTGGCCGAACGCATTCGCGCCGAAATCGCCCAGGCGCCTTTTGCCATCGGCCCGGACGGCAAGACGACCGAAGTCACCGTCAGTGTCGGCGTGTCGTCGGTGCTGAAGGGGGTGGACACGGTGGCGGCGCTGATGAAACGTGCCGACCTCGCGCTCTACGAAGCCAAGAGCGGCGGCCGCAACCGCGTCGTCGCCAAGGCGGCGTAAACCGCAAAGGCCGATTATCCAGTCAACCCGATAGGGTTACCCGTTTACCTTAATCCAAGCGATTCGCGAGCCTTGGTTAAGAAATGGTTGATTTTCATAAGCTCTTGCGCAAGTGTGCAGGCCAAGACGAAGCCGGCACGAGGACAGACAGCCGGCTTGATCCCTAGAAATACCCCATGATGCTCAGGTCCGCCGCATCTCCTGGGTCCGTGGGGTCGGCCGGCCGGCGCTGGCACATAGTGGCCTCCTCGTACCGCTGCCAAACGCCGACCGGCCCCTCTCCAGACAGAACATCAGAGCCGCGTGCCGAGGCACGGATTGCTCTGCTCTTTTCGTGTGAAAAATCCGGGTCCGCCTCTCTTGGATCAACGGCGAGCCTTATGGCGCCCTTGTCACTGCGCGAGCAGTTTTGTTGGTGGCTGGCGACCTGAAGGGAAGAGTACTCTCTCCACTTCATACATATGGCGCACAAGGGGATTGCGGCAAGACCCGGCTCCTCCCGTAAAACCGTCGGCCTGAACAACGGTAAGGAACGGGAGTGACCATAATGCCTATAATGACCGATCATGCGGTGGTGATCGCCGGAGGCGGCCCGACAGGGTTGATGCTGGCAGCAGAACTCGCGCTGGCGAATGTCGACGTTGCCATTGTCGAGCGGCGTCCCAACCAGGAGCTTGTTGGCTTGCGTGCGGGCGGCCTGCATGCACGCACGATCGAGGTTCTGGATCAGCGTGGGATCGCCGACCGGTTTTTGTCGCAAGGACAACGCTTTCAGGCCGTCGGCTTCCATGTGATCCGGCTGGACATCAGCGACTTTCCAACGCGGCACAACTGCCTGCTCGGGCTGCGTCAAAACCACATTGAACGGATATTGGCCGGCTGGGTCGAGAAGTTGAAAGTGCCGATCTATCGCGGCAAGAGGTAGCGAGGTTCGCGCAGACGACAGCGGGGTCATCATCGAGTTGGCCAGTGGCCAACGTATGAAGACACATTATCTGGTGGGCTGTGACGGGGGGCGAAGCATCATCCGAAAAGCAGCCGGCATCGAATTCGCCGGATGGGATCCGACGATGAGCTGGATGATCGCCGAGGTCGAGATGTCTGAGGAGCCGTCATTGGGCTTTCGGGACACCAACTCCGGTATCCACGCTTTGGGCAAGACCGGGGAGGGTGGGACAGTCGGCGTCGTGCTGACAGAACCGCGACTGAAGACCGGCGGAGAGCCCACGCTTCGCGATCTCAGCGAGGCGCTGGTTGCCATCTATGGGACCGACTTTGGTGTCCACAGTCCGACCTGGCTCTCGCGCTTCACCGATATGACAAGGCAAGCCGCGACTTATCGCGACGGACGGGTCCTGTTGGCGGGCGATGCCGCGCACATCCATCCCCCGATGGGCGGGCAGGGCCTCAACATCGGTGTACAGGATGCGGTGAACCTCGGCTGGAAGCTGGCGCAGGTGGTCAAGCGCATCTCACCGGAGAGCCTCCTCGATACCTACCATGCGGAGCGCCACCCGGTCGCCGCCCGTGTCTTGCAGAACACGATGGCGCAGGTTGCGCTTCGGCGTATGGACGACCGCGGCAAGGCGATGGCCGACATCGTTGCGGAACTGCTCGGGATGGACGAACCGCGCAGGCGGATGGCCGGCGAGATGTCCGGTCTGGGCGTTCACTACAATCTCGGCCAAGGGCATCCCCTGCTCGGCCGTCGAATGCCCGACCTCGACTTGCTCACCGCCAGCGGCCCGATGCGGGTCTTTGCCCTGCTGCACCATGCCCGGCCGGTGATGCTCAACTTCGGTCAGCCAGGCGGCTTCGACATCACACCGTGGGCGGATCGGGTCAAGCAGATCGACGCCACATATTCCGGACCATGGGAGCTTCCGGTCCTTGGTCCCGTCGCCGCTCCGACCGCCGCGTTGATCCGGCCCGATGGCCATGTGGCCTGGGTAGGGGACGGAACCCGTATTGGACTTGCCGACGCGCTGACCGCATGGTTCGGCCCGCCTGCCGTGGCGCCACAGCCACAATGAAGCCGGCCCACATAACTTTCTGAAATACCTTCTGAAATGCATCGCGTTGCCGCTTGCTGTGGCGCGTTCTGCTGACAACCGATTGACAGGACCTTTTATCCATGCAGAAATTGGTTGGACCATTGAACCACTTGGAGAGAGCGTGGACCAGAACAGCCTGCCACCCATTCAGACGACGGCGCGCGATGACGCCGTGCTGAAGGCGTTGGTCGGGTTTGTTCGCGCCGAAGCCTTGCAGCCCGGCGAGCGACTTCCGACCGAGCGCATTCTGGCCGAACGGCTGAAGGTCAGCCGTAACACGGTGCGTGAGGCGCTGACGCGCTGGGAAGGGCTCGGTCTGGTCGAGCGCCGGCAGGGCAGCGGCACCTATCTCAAGGCGGCCGTCTCACCCGACATGCTGCATATGCCGCTGACGCTGGCGGGCGGCAATGATTTCACCAGCCTGATGCAGACGCTGGAAATCCGCCGCGCACTGGAGGCTGAGGCCGCCGCACTCTGTGCCGAGCGGGCAAGCCAGACCGACATTGCCGAGATCGCGCGCAAGCTCGACATCATGGAGCAGGCGTTTCGCACGCGCGACGGCATGTCGTCAGAAGAGGACTGGGAGTTCCACCAGGCGATCTACCGGGTCTCGGGCAATCCGCTGTTCGAGCAGATCATCGCCGCCATGCACGAACTGTTCCACCGGTTCTGGGAGCATCCGCTCGGCGTGCGCGACTTCGGCCATGCCAGCTTTCCCTATCACCGCACCATCTACGAATGCATTGCCGCGCGCGACCCGCAGGGCGCCCGCGCCGAGGCGCTCAAGCTGATCGCCACTGTCGAGGACGATCTGAAGCGCGGTGCCGCCAAACTCAAACTTTCGAGCCAGACATGAACGAGCAGCCATCCGGTTTCGACCACGATTATCTCGCCGAGGCGGCAACGCTGCTGGCGCATGACGAGCCGTTCCCGGGCGGCGCGGTGGTGCCGCCGATCTACCAGACCTCGCTGTTCACCTTTGCCAACTATGCCGAGATGGCCGACACCTTCGCCGGCAAACGAAAGCAGCCGATCTATTCGCGCGGCGACAATCCGACGGTGATGGAATTCGAGGCGCGGGTGGCGGCGCTCGAGGGCGCTGAGGCAGCGCGCGGCTTTTCTAGCGGCATGGCCGCGATCAGCGCCACGGTGCTTGCTTTCGTCGGTGCCGGCGAGCGCATCGTGGCGGTGCGCAACTGCTACGGCGATGCGTACCGGCTTTTCGAGCGGCTCTTGCCGCGGCTCAACATAAAGGTCGACTACGTCGATGGCTCAGACCCGGACGCGGTCGCGGCGGCACTTCCCGGCGCCAAGCTGCTCTACCTGGAAAGCCCGACCTCGATGATGTTCGAGCTGCAGGACATCGCGCATCTGACGCGATTGGCCAAGGAGCAGGGCATCATCACAAGCATCGATAATTCCTGGGCGACGCCGGTGTTCCAGAAGCCGATCACGCACGGCGTCGACCTAGTGCTGCACTCGGCCTCGAAATATCTCGGTGGCCACAGCGACACCGTGGCCGGCGTAGTGGCGGGATCTGCCGCCCATATCAAGCATATCAACGAGCAGACCTATTCCTATCTCGGCGGCAAGCTGTCGCCGTTCGAGGCCTGGCTGCTGCTGCGCGGCTTGCGCACGCTGCCGCTGCGCCTGCCGCACCACATGAAAAGCGGCCTGACCCTCGCCGAGCGGCTGAAGGCGCATGCCAATGTCGAGCGCGTCAACCATCCAGCCTATTCGAACCATCCCGGCAAGGCGACGCTGGCCGGCTATGCCGGGCTGTTCTCCTTCGAGGTGGCGGACGATATCGACATCCCCGTCTTCGTCGACGCGCTCAACTATTTCCGCATCGGCGTCAGCTGGGGCGGGCATGAGAGCCTGGTCGTGCCTGCCAAGGCGTCGCTCGAGCAGACGCCGGGCCTGAATTCGATGGCGCGCTTCGGCGTCAGCCCCCGAACCATCCGCTTCAATGTCGGATTGGAAAGTGTCGAAGACCTGTGGGCGGACGTCGCCCAGGCCTTCGAAAAAGCCAGAAAATAACAAGCGGGTTCAAAATGGGAGTCTTGAACATGAAAAAACTGACCGTCATGCTTGCCACCGTTGCGGGGCTGGCGATTTCAGCCGGAAGCGCTGCGGCCGATTCGACCCTCAAGATGGTCGAAGTCATCACCAGCCCGCCGCGCACCGAATTCCTGAAGAAACAGATCGCCGAATTCGAAACCGCCAATCCCGGCGTCAAGGTCGAACTGATCTCGCTGCCCTGGGGCCAGGCCTTCGAAAAATTCCTGACCATGGTGCAGGCCGGCGACACGCCCGACGTGGTCGAGATGCCGGAACGCTGGATGGGCCTCTATGCCAACAATGCCCAGCTCGAGGACCTCGGCCCCTACATGGCCAAGTGGGACGACGCCAAGACGCTCGGCGAGCGCGCCAAGCAGTTCGGCTCGACCGTCAACAACACGCAGTTCATGATCCCGTACGGCTACTATGTGAACGCGCTGTTCTGGAACAAGAAGCTGTTCAAGGAAGCCGGCCTCGATGGCCCGCCGGCGACGCTCGACGATTTCGTAACCGACTCCAAGAAGATCTCGGCTCTTCCCGGCAAATACGGCTACTGCCTGCGCGGCGGCCCGGGTGCCTTCAACGGCATGCACATGTTCATGAATATCGCCGCCGGCAAGGGCGGCTATTTCAACGAGGATGGCACCTCGACCATCAACGACGAAGGCTCGGTCAAGGGTCTGCAGATGCTGGCCGACATGTACAAGAACGGGCTGGCGCCGAAGGATGCGGTGAGCTGGGGCTTCAACGAGACGGTCACCGGCTTTTATTCCGGCACCTGCGCCATGCTCAACCAGGATCCGGACGCGCTGCTCGGCATCGCCGACAAGATGAGCGCCGACGACTTCGCGGTGGCGCCATTGCCGGTCGGGCCGAGCGGCAAGTCGTATCCGACGCTCGGCTATGCCGGCTGGGCGATGTTCGCCAACTCGCAGCACAAGGACGACGCCTGGAAGCTGATGGCGACGCTGCTGTCGCCCAAGGACAATCTGGAATGGGCCAAGGAGGTCGGCGTCGTCCCGATCCACAATGGCGCCGACCAGGATCCCCATTTCAAGACCGAACAGTTCAAGGGCTGGTTCACGGAGCTGAGCGACACCTCCAAGTATGAAATGGTGACGCCACCGACGCATCTGGAGAACCTCGGCAATTTCGTCGACCAAGTGGCGATCAAGAATTTCCAGGAAGTGCTGCTTGGCCAGAAGACGGCCAAGGACGTCGCCGACCAATGGGCTGCCTTCCTGACCAAGGAACAGCAGGACTGGCTGGCGAAGAACAAGAAGTAGTTTTGTTCCCTTCTCCCCGTTCACGGCGAGAAGCTGTCACGAAATGACGGATGAGGGGCGGCGCCATCGTTTGAAGGTTCGCGCAGCCCGTCATCTGCCTGCCGGCATCTTCTCCCCATGAAACGGGGAGAAGGCCGCCGTCGCCGACGCCGGCATCCACCATTCACCGTAGAGCCCCAATGACATATGCCGTGTCCGAAATACGATCCGCCGGCAAGCCGCGTCGCAAGTGGCGATCGCACGCCGCCATCGAGCCCTGGCTCTATCTCAGCCCGGCGATCATCCTTCTGGTCGTGGTGCTTCTGGTACCGCTGGTCATCGGCATCAGCTACTCCTTCCGCAAATTCTCGGCTTTCAAGTCGGAATATGTCGGGCTCGGACAGTATCGGGCGATGCTGTCGGACCCGGTGCTCGGGCAGGCACTGGTCAACACGCTCTGGTGGACAGTCGCCAGTCTGTTCTTCCAGTTCTTCCTCGGTCTTGGCCTGGCGCTGCTGCTCGACAAGCCATTCCCAGGCCGCAAGGTGGTGCAGGCCCTGGTGTTCCTGCCCTGGGCGGTGCCGTCCTTCCTGTCAGGCCTGACCTGGGCCTGGCTGTTCAATCCGATCATCGGCCCATTGCCGCACTGGCTGTATGCATTGGGGCTGAAGGCCGAACCGACCAATGTTCTGTCCGATCCCTCGACCGCAATGTGGGGGCCGATCGTCGCCAATATCTGGTTCGGCATTCCATTCTTCGCCATCACGCTGCTGGCGGCGCTGAAATCCATTCCATCGGAATTGCATGAGGCGGCGGCGATCGACGGCGCTTCGCCCTGGCAGCGCTTCACCAAAGTGACGCTGCCGTTCCTGGCGCCGACCATTGCCATCACGGTGATGCTGCGCACCATCTGGATCGCCACCTTCGCCGACCTCATCTTCGTCATGACCGAGGGCGGACCGGCAGGCTCGACCAACACGGTGCCGGTCTACATCTATGTCAGCGCCTTCAAGTCGCTGGACAAGGGCTATGCCTCGGCGGTGGCCGTGCTGCTGCTCGTCCTGCTCATTGCCTATGCGATCGCACTGATCGGCATTCGCCGCTCCCTGGTGAGGCACGTCTGATGATCGCAGGACGCTCAGCCTCGCAGCGCTTCTTCGGCGGCATCGGCCTCTACGCCGCCGTCGCGGCTTACGTGATCTTTGCGCTGTTCCCGATCTACTGGACGCTGAAGATCTCGGTCACTCCGGAGCGGCTTCTCTATTCCGAAGGCATCACCTTCTGGCCCTCGCAGATGACATTGCAGAATTTCGTCACCGTGCTCGAGGCCACCGATTTCCCGCGCTATTTCCTCAACAGCGTCATCGTCTCGGTGTCGACGGCGGCATTGGTGACGGTCATCGCCACGCTCGCCGGCTACGCCATGTCGCGCTTCACCTTTCGCGGCAAGGCGGCTCTGGCTCTGATGCTATTGTTGACCCAAACGTTTCCGCTGGTGATGGTCATTCCGCCGATCTACCGCGTCATGGGGCAGATCGGCTTGATCAACAGCCTGACCGGGCTGATCATCATCTACACCGCCTTCAACACCGCCTTCGCCACCTTCCTGATGCAATCCTTCTTCGACGGCATCCCGAAGGACCTGGAAGAGGCGGCGATGATCGACGGCTGCACGCGCGCGCAGGCGATGCGCAAGGTGATCGTGCCGCTGACGCTGCCAGGCATGGGTGCGACGCTCGGCTTCGTCTTCACTGCCGCCTGGAGCGAGCTACTGTTCGCGCTGATGCTGATATCCAGCGACGACCAGAAGACCTTCGCGGTCGGCCTGCTCACCTTCATCGGCAAGTTCGCCGTCGACTGGGGACAGATGATGGCGGCGTCGATCCTGGCGCTGATCCCGGTCTGCATCTTCTTCGCTTTCCTGCAACGCTATCTCGTCACCGGCCTGACCGCCGGCGCCGTCAAAGGATAGATCGATGGCCTCTGTTACGCTCGATAAGGTCCGTAAGGATTATGGCACTGTCCGCGTCCTGCATGCGGTCGACCTTGAAATCGCCGATGGCGAGTTCGTCGTCCTGGTCGGTCCGTCAGGCTGCGGCAAGTCCACGCTTTTGCGCATGATCGCCGGGCTGGAGGAGGCTTCCGGCGGTGAGATCCGCATCGGCGAGCGACTGGTCAACGACGTCGCGCCGAAGGACCGCGACATCGCCATGGTGTTCCAGTCCTACGCGCTCTATCCGCATATGGACGTGTCGAAGAATATGGGTTTCAGCCTGATGCTGCGCAGGGCCGACAAGCCGGCCATCGACGCAAGGGTGGACGGTGCGGCCAAGCGGCTCGGGCTCGACACTTTCCTGCAACGCCTGCCGCGGCAATTGTCCGGCGGCCAGCGCCAGCGCGTCGCCATGGGCCGCGCGATTGTGCGCGATCCCAAGGTGTTTCTGTTCGATGAGCCGCTGTCGAACCTCGACGCCAAGCTGCGCGTCCATATGCGCGCCGAGATCAAGGCGCTGCACCAGCAGTTGAAGACCACTTCGGTCTACGTCACCCACGACCAGATCGAGGCCATGACCATGGCCGACAGGATCGTCGTCATGCATGACGGGCTGATCCAGCAGGTTGGCGCGCCGCTGGATCTCTATGACCGGCCGGCAAACATATTCGTCGCCGGCTTCATCGGCTCACCGGGCATGAATTTCCTGCCTGCGACCGTTCGCAAGGGCGGCACCTCGGAGGCCGTGCTGGCCGACGGCCAGGCGTTGCGCCTGCCGGATGGCCTGCCGCTGAAGGACGGCGACGTCATCACCGTCGGTCTGCGGCCCGAGCACGTCAGGCTGGCCGATGACGGCGAATTGCAGGGCGAGGTGGGGGTGGTGGAGCCGCTCGGGCTTTCGACCCAGTTCTACGTCAAGCTGGGTGGCCAGCAGCTTTGCGTGTTCGCCATGGGCCGCGCCGGCGTGAAAACCGGCGACGTGGTACGGCTGTCGGCCGACCCGGCGTTACTGCATCTGTTCGATCCGAAAAGCGGCGATCGCATTGGCTAAACCGGTGCCGGCTGCTGCATGGTGATTTGCGGAAGCAGGAGGAGGGGCGGCCATGAAACTCGGAATTCCGGTCTATGACGGCGTGGATCTGCTCGACGTGGCCGGGCCTTACGAGATGTCCAAATGGGTCGACTCGGCGACGGGTCTCGAATGCCAGATCCTCTCCGCCGATGGTGGCCCGGTCACGACCGTAAACGGGCTGCGTTTCGAAGCCCATGCCAGCTTTGCCGAAACGCCAACGCTCAATGTCCTGTGGATCCCAGGCGGTGCGCCGGAAGCGTTGAGCGCAATCATGTCGGATGCCAATTCGCCTTTTCTCGCCTAGCTCCGACAGGTGGCGGCGGATGCGCTCTGGGTTTGCTCCGTATGCGGGGGGCATTGTTGCTCGCACGCGCCGGACTGCTCGACGGTCACAAAGCCACGACCCATTGGGCGTTCGTCAAATGCCTGCAGAGTTTCCCCAAGATCGAGGTCGATACGACGCATGCGCGTTTCGTCAAATCCGGCAACCGGCTGACCGGTGGAGGCATTTCATCAGGCCTCGACGAGGCCTTGGAGCTGATCGCGCTGCTGTTCGATGAGGCGACGGCCGAGGCGGGTGCAGGTCACCACGCAGTATTTTCCGCGCCCTCCGGTGACTGGCAAAATTCCAGCCACGCCAGCTTGCCCGGTACAATGGCGATCCAGGCGACCGCACCATCACGGCAATTCTGAAGAAATTTCGGGAAAAGCGTAACGCCTCAACGGAGATTGCCGTCCGATGGTCTGCAAACGAAAACGCCGCCCAATGGGCGGCGTTTCGGCATTTTTGGAGAAACCAGATTACTTGATCTTGGTTTCCTTGAACTCGACGTGCTTCTTGGCGACCGGGTCGTACTTGCGGAACGACAGCTTGTCGGTCTTGGTGCGGCTGTTCTTGCTGGTCACGTAGAAGAAACCGGTGTCGGCGGTCGACAGAAGCTTGATCTTGATGTTTGCGGCTTTGGCCATGATTTCAGTCCGTTATGTTCGTGGGGTTTTGGCCGCTGGAGCACGGGGAAACACCCGGACGCGGGAAACTTGGCGCGACACATAAAGAACGTGCCTGGAAAGTCAAGCCCGGCGAAGCTCATACCACCCGCCGGAACTGGCCATCGGCCTCAAATCATGCGCTTTCTCTCGCGGGCGCCGCAGCCTTCTTCCAGTCTCCGGTGGTGTTCCAGCGATTCGGATTCGCGCGGTCGTCCAGCCCCTTGGAACGGCTGGCCAGGATCGGCTGGATGCGGATCACCGGCTCCTGGTAGGAGTGCGCCTGGAAAATAGCCTCGGCGACGCGCGCGGCCAGCGCCTGGTCGTCGGGCAGTTCGAACGAAACCTCGACCGTGCCGGGGCGTCGCCGCAACTCGGTCTCGGCGCCGGCGACCGCACCGTCGAGCGGCCTGTAGCGTTCGATGCCATGCGCCGACTGGTAGGCGTTGCGGTCATATTTGCCCATCGCCAGCGGCGCTATCGCCACCACCGCATCCATTATGCGATCGACATCGGCGGCCGGCGCCTGAAAGGTCACCAGCAGGAGCAATGTCATTCGCAACGAAGTGGTTTCAAAGCCGCTGTCGATCATGGGAGGATCCTCAACTTCAGATATTTTGAGGCAACCTTATAGCCGGGGGCTGCTGACACGGTTCTGTCAGCAGCCTGTCGTGTCGCCGCGTGAAATGCAGGCTGGAAGCAGCATCGCGCTACAGGAGGATCTTGCGGATGAGCCTGACGCTGACCAGGCCGATGTAGGCGGCGAAGAACAGGCCGAGCGACCAGCCGAAGCCCGACGGACCGAACGCATCCATGCCGATGCCGATCGCTTGCGGCCCGAGCACCATGCCGACGCCGTAGCAGAGCACGAAGGCGGCGTTGGCCGACGCCAGTTCGTGGCCGGAGAGCTGCGAGCCGAGATGGGCAAGGCCGATCGTGTACATGGCTGCGACGACGCCGCCCCAGACGAACAGAAGGGCCGCCATCAGGTGCCAGTTCTGCGCGAAGAAGGGCATGAAGACCGTGCCGGCAAGGCCGACAGTGGCGCAGGCAATCAGCAGATAGCGGCGGTCGCTGACGCGGTCGCTGATCATGCCGATCGGGATCTGCAGCAGCACATTGCCGAGGCCGATCATGGTCAGCAGGAGGGCCGCGTCAGCCTCGGAGTAGCCGATGCGGTTGCCATAGACCGGGAACAGGGCAAAGCCGCCGGTTTCGACCGCGCCGAACACCAGCACGGCGGCGGTTGCCGACGGCACCAGCCAGATGTAGCGCAGGAAATTGCTGGTTTCGCCATCGGAGGCGATGGTCGGGCTCTCGTTGCGCGCCGCCAGCACCGGAATGGCGGCCAGCGTCACCAATGCGATGATGACGCCAAATGGCCTGAAGCCCGAACTGCCGAGATGGGCGAACAGCCACGGCCCCGCGGCAAAGCCGAGCGACAGGACAGTGGCGTAGATGCCGAGCACAAGACCACGACGATGCGGCGGCGCCGAGGTGCTGATCCAGAATTCCGACAGGATGAACAGCACCGTCAGCGCGATGTGCAGCACGATGCGCAGCGGAAACCACATCCAGAAATCCGGTGCGAAGTGGAAGCCGACGAAGGCCAGGGCGCCGGTGGCAATCATGGCAATCATTGTCCAGGCAACGCCGAAGCGCATGGCGAGTGGGGTTGCCAGTGGGGCACCGGCGATCGAGGCCAGGCCGGCGACGGCCGTGTTGAGGCCGATCATCGAAGCCGAATGGCCGCGCGTTTCGAGAATGACGCTGAGCAGCGGCATGCCGAGGCCGATGGCGATGCCGACGACGCTGATCGACGAGATCGCCGCCACCATCGGCAGCCAGTGTACGCGTTCGTCGCCCTGTGGTTGGGTATCGACCGTCATGGGGATGTCTGAATACTCGATGTTCTACAGAATTTCGCGGGTGAAGCGGTTGCGGACAAGCCGGTAGAAGGGCACGGGACCGCCCGGACGCAACTGCGGATCATGGGCGAGCCGCTTTTCCAGCTCGTCCAGGATCATTCGGGTGATGTCGGGTATGTCGGCTTCCCTGGCCTTGGCCAGCGGCAGCCAGACCAGTTGCTCGAGTTCATTGGTCGGGCCGCCACCCGGCAGTTCGACGGCGACATCGTCGCGCCAGGCGCTGAAGAAACGTGTGTCGAAGCGGCGCACCCGGTTGGGCGGCGTGATGGCGCGCGCGACGAAGCGCAGCATGTCGAGAGAGGGTTGCACGCCGTGTTCGGCAAAGCCCTGCCAATCGGGTCTGGCGGTGGCGAAAGCACCTTTGCGGCCGATCAGCAGCCCGGCTTCCTCATAGGTCTCGCGAATGGCCGACAGGGCAATGGCGCGGGCTCGCGCAACACTTGTGCGGCCCGGCCCTGCGATCAACTTTGCTTCCTGCTCCGGATGCAATGCGGCGGCGACCGCGATGCGGCTGTCGGCCGGATCGGTGCGGCCGCCGGGAAAGACGAATTTGCCTGGCATGAAGGCGTGGCCGGCATGACGACGGCCCATCAGGACCAGCACTTCGTCGCCCTCGCGGTCGAGCAGGATCAGGGTCGCCGCGTCGCGCGGACGAATTGGCTGGTCGCTTTGAGCGATCATGCTCCGCTCGATCCTGTCGACTTCCGCCTTGGTCATACCGTCCATGCGCAGGACCTAGCGGAAACTTCTGGCAAGCGAAAGTGGCCTTTCACGGTCGGTATGTTGCACCAGCGGGCGTAGCCAACTTTGACCTAGACCCCGCTATGGGGGTCGATCACGTCATGCTCGCCGCCGAATCCGTGCATATAGAAGGCCCATTGCAGTCCGATGACGGCGCCCTTGACCGGCTGTAGCAGCCCCACCGCCAGAATGATGGTCAGTGGTACCCAGATGGCGATGTGCTGCCAGGTGGACAGTGTCGATGTCGCCTCGACGGCCATGAAGGCGCCAAGCACGATGTGGCCGACGATGACGATGACGAGATAGGCCGGAAGGTCGTCGGCGCGGTGGTGATACAATTCCTCGCCGCAGACGCTGCATTTATCGACGGTCTTGGTGAAGGCGCAAAACAGCTTGCCTTCGCCGCAATGCGGGCAGCGGCCGAGCATGCCGCGTTTCATCGCCGTCCATAGAGGGCGTGCGGCCCGACCCGAGTGATGTTCGCCGCCGAAAACCTGTTTTTCCATGGCTGTTGCCATCATCTTCTCCTGCCGCGGAAACCTGGTCGCGATTGCGACGCGCGGGCGCGGCCCTTGGCCTTGTGAAACGACCGCTTGGAACCTGGCAAAGGCTTCGGGTCGGTCAACATCTCGAAGCGCATCGCGCCGGCCATTGGTGCCACCTCGACGAGCCGGACCTCAACGCGATCCGCGAGCTGGTAGCCTTTGCCCGAACGTTCTCCGAACAGGGAGCGGGCCGCTTCGTCGTATATATAGTAATCGCCATTCAAAGTTGACACCGGGATGAAACCATCTGCGCCATACTGCGGCAATTGGACAAATAGTCCCGATTTGGTGACGCCGGAGATGCGGGCGTCGAACCGGTCGTCGATGCGCTCGGCGAGATAGGCGGCGATCAACCGATCGACTGTGTCGCGCTCGGCCGCCATTGCGCGCCGTTCCGTGGCCGAGATCAGCACGCCAATGTCTTCGAGCCGCGCCTCCTCGTCCTGCGTCAGCCCGCCCGGACCGAGGCCGAGTGCGGCAATAAGTCCGCGATGCACGATCAGGTCGGCGTAGCGGCGGATCGGCGAGGTGAAATGCGCGTAGCGCCTGAGGTTGAGGCCGAAATGGCCGATGTTCTTGGGCGAATATTCGGCCTGGCTCTGCGAGCGCAGCACCACCTCGTTGACCAGACCCTCATTGTCGGCGCCGCGCACGCCCTCCAGAATGCCGTTGAACTGGCTTGGCCGCATCTGTGCGCCGCGCGCCAGCGACAGGCCAAGCGTCTGCAGGAATTCGCGCAGCGATTCCTGCTTGGCCAGCGAAGGCGCGTCATGGACGCGGTAGACCAGCGCCTGCTTCTTCGCCTCCAGCGTCTCGGCCGCGGCGACATTGGCCTGAATCATGAATTCTTCGATCAGCTTGTGAGCATCGAGCCGCTCGGGCACGATGACGCGATCGACGGTGCCATCGGGCTTGAGCAGGATCTTGCGCTCCGGCAGGTCGAGCTCGAGCGGCTGGCGGCCGTCGCGCCCGCGCTTCAGGATCGCATAGGCGTCCCACAGCGGCTTCAGCACGGTGTCGAGGATCGGACCGGTCTTCTCGTCCGGCACGCCGTCGATCGCGGCCTGGGCTTGTTGGTAGGCAAGTTTCGCCGCCGACTTCATCATCACACGATGGAAGGAGTGCCTGAGCTTGCGGCCTCCGGCCGAAAAAACCATGCGCACGGCCAGCGCCGGCCTGTCCTGGCCTTCGCGCAGCGAGCAGAGATCGTTGGAGATGCGCTCGGGCAGCATCGGTACGACGCGGTCCGGGAAATAGACCGAATTGCCGCGTTTCAGCGCTTCGCGGTCGAGTGCGGTGCCATAGCGGATATAGGCGGCGACATCGGCGATCGCCACCGTGGCGACCACGCCGCCGGGGTTCTTCTCGTCGAGATCTGGGGTGGCGAAGACGGCGTCGTCGTGGTCCTTGGCGTCGGCCGGATCGATGGTGACCAGCGGCAAGTCGCGCCAGTCCTCGCGGTGATCCATCGTTGCGGGCTTGACAGCTTCGGACTCGGCAATGACGTCGGCTGGAAAAATATGCGGAATGTCATGCGCATGGATGGCGATCATCGAGACCGCCTTTTCGCTGGTCAGCGAGCCCAGCACGTTGAGCACCTTGGCTCTCGGCAGCCCATAGCGGGAGGCGCGCGCGGGCTCGACCTCGACCAGGTCGCCGTTCCTGGCGCCGTTCTGGAATTCCTTGTCGACGATTAGTTCGGGCTGGCGCCGCTCCACCGGCTCGATGCGGAAGGTGCCGTCCTGCAGGATACGAAAGACACCGAGAACCGCATCGCTGCGCTTCTCGAAGATCTTCATCACTCGCCCGGTATAGGCGGGGCCTGTCGCTTCGTTGGTCGGAAAGGTCTTGGCCAGTACGCGATCGCCGATGCCCGGTGCCGGGCCATTGCCGCTGCGCGACACCCGGATCGAGACGACCGGCGGTTCCCCGGTGCCGACGGCTTCCGCCGGATGCGCCAGCAAGATGCCGTCGCCGTCACGGCCAAAAATGTCGAGCACGGCGACATGGGGCAGGGCGCCGACGCGGGCGAGTTTCTTGCGCTCCTTGGTCAGGACGCCTTCGTCCTGCAGGTCGCGCAAAATATCCTTCAGCCAGATGCGGTCGTCGCCGCGCAGCGCGAACGCCTTGGCGATGTCGCGTTTGCCGGCGCGATCGGGATTTTCGGCGATGTAGCGCAGGATTTCGTCACGCGAGGGCCGATAGTCGTCCTTGACCTTGGCCCTCGTGTCGGCGGTGCGCGGATCGCCGTGGCTTCTACCGGTGATCCTGCGCGCCACGTCCTACCCTTTTTTCTTCGCGGCCGGCTTCTTGGCCGCCGTTTTCTTGGCCGCCGTTTTTCCGGTTGCCGGCGCCTTGGCCGCTGCCGCCTTGCGGAACGGCTTCTTACCGCCGCCGCCCTTGGCTTCCTTCTCGGCAATCAGCGCCAGCGCGTCCTCAACCGTCACCGATTGCGGATCCTTGCCCTTGGGCAGGGTGGCATTGACCTTGCCGAAATTCACATAAGGCCCGTATTTGCCGTCACGCACGACGATCTTGCCGCCGCCATCGGGATGGTCGCCAAGCTCCTTCAAGGCGGCGGCTGTGCCGCCATTGCGACCGCCCTTGCCCTTCAACTGCTTTTCGGCGATCACCGACACGGCGCGATTGAGGCCGATCGAGAACACGTCCTCGATGCTGTCGAGATTGGCGTAGGTGCCATCATGCAGCACGAACGGACCATAGCGGCCGAGCCCAGCGGAGATCATCTTGCCGGATTCCGGGTGCTGGCCGACATCGCGCGGCAGCGACAGCAGGGCGAGCGCCTTCTCATGGTCAATGGTTTCAGCCGTCCAGCCCTTCGGCAGGCTGGAGCGCTTGGCCTCCTTGCCGTCGCCGCGCTGCAGATAGGGGCCGAAGCGGCCGCTGCGCAGCGTGATTTCCTCTGACGTATAGGGGTCCTTGCCGATGACCTTGGTGCCGTCCTCGCCATTGCCGTTCTCGCCATTGGGGTTGGCGGCATCGCCGAGCTGGCGGGTGAAGGAGCATTCGGGATAGTTCGAGCAGCCGACAAAGGCGCCGAATTTGCCGAGCTTCAGCGACAGATTGCCGGTGCCGCATTTCGGGCAGATGCGCGGATTGGAGCCGTCCTCACGCGTCGGAAACACCAGCGGAGCCAGTTCCTCGTTGAGCGCATCGAGCACGTCGGTGACGCGCAATTCCTTGATGTCGGCGACGGCGCCCGAAAAATCCTTCCAGAAATCGCGCAGCACGTCCTTCCAGGCGAGCTTGCCGTCGGAAATCTCGTCGAGCTTTTCTTCTAGAGATGCGGTGAAGTCATATTCGACATAGCGCTTGAAGAAACTTTCGAGGAAGGCCGACAGCAAACGGCCCTTGGCCTGCGGCACCAGCCGGCGTTTGTCGATGGTGACGTAGTCGCGGTCCTCGAGCGTCTTCAGGATCGCCGTATAGGTCGACGGCCGACCGATGCCGAGCTCTTCCAGCTTCTTGATCAGCGACGCTTCGGAGTAACGCGGCGGCGGCTCGGTGGTGTGCTGGGTGGCGTTGATCGCCTGGCGGGCAAGCTGCTCGCCGGCGCGTATTTCGGGCAGGCGGCGATTTTCCTCATCCTCCGCATCGTCGTCCTTCTGGTCCGTGTAGGCGGCAATGAAGCCATCGAAGCGAACGACCGACCCGATGGCGCGAAGCTCGGCGGTGCGGGCACCGTTGACCGCCTCGATCTCGGCCGTGGTGCGTTCGATCTCGGCCGGTTGCATCTGGCTGGCGATGGCGCGCTTCCAGATCAACTCATAAAGCCGCATCTGGTCGGAATCGAGATATTGCCTGACCGAAGCCGGGGTGCGCATGAAATCCGTCGGGCGGATCGCTTCGTGCGCCTCCTGGGCGTTCTTGGCCTTGGTGGTATACAAACGCGGCTTTTCCGGAAGGTATTTGGGCCCGAATTCCTTGGCGATGGCGTCACGGGCGGCCGAGATAGCCTCCGGCGCCATCTGCACGCCGTCGGTTCGCATATAGGTGATCAGGCCGGTCGTCTCGCCGCCGATTTCCATGCCTTCATAGAGGCGCTGCGCCACCTGCATGGTGCGGCTGGCCGAGAAGCCGAGGCCCGATGAGGCGGCCTGCTGCAGCGTCGAGGTGGTGAAGGGCGGGCCGGGATTGCGCTTGGTCGGCTTGGCTTCGACCGACACCGCCTTGAAGGTCGCGCCTTCGAGCATCGACTTGATGTCGTCGGCCTGCGCCTTGTTGGAAATGTCGAGCTTTTGCAGCTTCTTGCGATCGAAGGCGGTCAGCCGCGCTTCGAAATTCTCGTTGCGCGGCGTGCCGAGGAGGGCAGCGATTTGCCAGTATTCCTCGCGGATGAAGCGCTCGATCTCGGATTCGCGGTCGCAGACCAGACGCAATGCGACAGACTGGACGCGGCCGGCCGAACGGGCGCCCGGCAGTTTGCGCCACAGAACCGGCGACAGCGTGAAGCCGACGAGATAGTCGAGCGCGCGGCGAGCGAGATAGGCATCGACCAGCGGCGCGTCGATCTGGCGCGGATTGGCCATCGCCTCCAGCACCGACGATTTGGTGATGGCGTTGAAGACGACGCGGCTGACCGGCTTGTCCTTCAGCGCGCGCTTCTGCTTCAGCACTTCCAGCACATGCCAGGAAATGGCTTCACCTTCACGATCCGGGTCGGTGGCGAGGATCAGGCCGTCGGCATCCTTGACCGCCTTGGCGATGTCGGCAAGCCGTTTGCCCGAGGCGGTGTCAACCGCCCAGGACATGGCGAAATCCTCATCCGGGCGCACTGAGCCATCCTTGGCCGGCAAATCGCGGACATGGCCGAACGACGCCAGAACCTTGTAGTTCTTGCCGAGGTATTTGTTGATTGTCTTGGCCTTGGCCGGCGATTCGACGACGACGACGTCCATGAGGTCTCATATCAGCTGTGATGCGGCAGAAGAATTCCGCTGCGCGCGACGAAATCTCGTTCTATTTGCCGCTCACATGGCCGCGCTTTTGCATCTGGTCAAGGGGAAGCGCCCAAATTGCAGGGCTGTCGGCAGCAATACACTCTTAGAGTGTATGGAGAAAATCACAGTATTTTGGCAATGGGAGATGGCAGTCCCGAGTTAGCGCAAATGACCCGATTCATTGTTCCGCCGAGTCGAGGAAAGCCGGCCGGATATCGCAGGGGTAGACGCTATGAGGGTTTGTTTGGTCCTGGCCGCCGGGTTTGGAGGGATACCCGGCAGCCGGCCGAAGTCCCGCCAGCGGCAGGACCCGAATTGAGAACTTAGTCGGCCTTGACGATGTGCCAGACGCCGGCGACGCCATCGCCGGATATGTCGCCCGCCTTCTTGTCCTTGACGAAGGTATAGACCGGCTTGCCGTCATAGGCCCACATCTTGGTGCCGTCGGTGCGGTCGACGACGCTCCATTCGTCATCCGCCTTGGCGCCGGCCTCGGCCTTCAGCGGCGGCCAGTTGGTGGCGCATTTGTCGTAGCAATTGGTCTTGCCCTTCTCATCCTTGTCATAGGTATAAAGCGTCATGCCGTTGGCGTCGGTATAGATCTTGGTGCCATTGACCTCGGCTTCCTTCCACGCGTCGGCGGCGAAGGATGCTGCGGTGCTGAGCAAAAGCGCGGCCAGCCCTACGGTTATGGTTTTCATCGAAATCTCCCTGATATCTGGAGACGCGCGGGAAATCGCGGCCTCGCTGTATAAACGCCGGCGAGCCGTCGTTTCGTCCCCGACCTTCACATGCGGCGACGACTTGCCACAAAATGGTGATTGGTGGAGAAGCAACGTCGAGCCTATATCGGCGCCGGAACGGTCGGAGCTTTGGAATGGCATTGGACATCGGCTATGTCAGCGCGGTCGGGGCGGGTGCGATCTCGTTCCTGTCACCCTGCGTGCTGCCGCTGGTGCCGCCCTATCTCTGCTATATGGCCGGCGTCTCGGTCGACGATTTTCGCGGCAATGCGGGCGTGACGGCTCGCGAGGGCGCGCGGGGCGCGCTGCTCTATGCCTCGATCGCTTTCGTGCTCGGCTTCTCGACCGTGTTCGTGGCGCTTGGCGCCGGCGCCTCGACCATCGGCCATTGGCTGCGGGTCTGGCAGGAGCCGCTGGCGATGGCCGCCGGTGTGCTGATCATCCTGATGGGCCTGAATTTCCTCGGCATCTTGCGCATTCCGCTGTTGTCGCGCGAGGCGCGCTTCCAGTCGCAGGGCAAGCCGGCAAGTGCGATCGCCGCCTATGTCATGGGACTGGCCTTTGCCTTCGGCTGGACGCCCTGCATCGGCCCGGTGCTGGGACCGATCCTGACGCTGGCCGGCGGCCGTGAAACGGTGGGCGAGGGCGCGCTGCTGCTTGCCGCCTATTCGCTCGGCCTCGGCATCCCGTTCCTGATCGCGGCGCTGTTTTCCGGCGCCTTCATGCGCTTCCTCGGCAAATTCCGAGTCCATCTCGGCCGTGTCGAGAAAGCCATTGGCGCCCTGCTGGTCGTCGCCGGGGTGTTTTTCCTCACCGGCGGCGTGCAGACCGTGTCCTACTGGCTGCTCGAGAATTTCCCGGTGCTGGGGCGGCTGGGATAATCTCGTGCCGAAATGCGCAATGCGCGCCGTGGACCCGCTGATTAAAAGTCAGTTGCTCTACCATCTTACCGGAATTTAACCGCATTGGTGCAGCAAGGCGCCACTGCTATTCTGTCCTGATTCCCAACCCTTTTCATATGGTTGTTCGTCCATGAGCCAGAGATCCTGCCTGTCCGTCATTCTCGCCGCTGGCGAAGGCACGCGCATGAAGAGCGCGCTGCCGAAGGTGCTGCACCAGATCGCCGGGCTGCCGATGGTCGCCCATGTGGTGAAGGCGGCCGAGGCCGCCGGTGCCGGCAGCCAGGCGCTGGTGATCGGTCATGGCGCCGACGAGATGCGCAAGGCAGCCGCTAAATTCGCGCCGAAGGCCGAGACCTTCGTGCAGGAAAAGCGCCTTGGCACCGCGCATGCGGTGCTTGCCGCGCGTGAAGCGATATCAAAGGGTTACAACGATATCCTGGTGATGTTCGGCGACACACCGTTGATCGACGCCGACGCACTCACCGTGGCGCGGCTGAAACTGGCGGAAGGTGCCGCCGTCGTGGTCATCGGTTTCCGCCCGCCCAATCCGGCCGGCTATGGCAGGCTGATCGAAAAGGGCGGCAAGCTGATTGCCGTCCGCGAGGAGAAGGACTGCAGTGCGGAGGAAAGGAAGATCGGCTTTTGCAATGCCGGCATGATGGCGGTGACCGGCAGCCAGGCGCTGACGCTGCTCGATGCGGTCGGCAACAAGAACGCCAAGGGCGAGTATTACCTCACCGACATCGTCGAGATTGCCACCGCGAAAGGCCTCGATGTCGTGGCCACCGAGGCCAGCTTCGAAAGCGCGCTCGGCATCAACAACCGCGCCGAATTGGCGCAGGCCGAAGGCTTCTGGCAGGCGCGCCGCCGCCATGAGGCGATGCTGTCGGGCGTGACGCTGATCGCGCCGGAGACCGTGTATTTCTCGCATGATACCGAAATCGGCGCCGACACGATCGTCGAGCCCAATGTCTGGTTCGGTCCGGGTGTGAAGATCGCCACCGGCGCCAAGATCCATGCCTTCAGCCATTTCGAGGGTGCCACCATCGCCTCGAATTGCGAAGTTGGGCCATTCGCTCGGCTGCGACCGGGGGCCGATCTCAAGAACAAGGCCAAGGTCGGCAATTTCTGCGAGGTCAAGCAGGCGACCATCGAGGACGGCGCCAAGGTCAATCACCTGACCTATATCGGCGATGCCCGCGTCGGCGCGGGCGCCAACATCGGTGCCGGCGCCATCACCTGCAATTATGACGGCTACTCGAAATTCTTCACCGACATCGGCGAGGGCGCCTTTATCGGCTCGAACTCCTCGCTGGTGGCGCCTGTCACCATCGGCAAGCGCGGCTACATCGCCTCGGGCAGCGTCATCACCGAAAGCGTGCCGGACGACGCACTGGCCTTCGGTCGCGCCCGCCAGAAGACCATCCCCGGCAAGGCCAAGGAATTGCGCGAGCGCTTTGCTTCGGCTGCGGCCGCGAAGAAAAAGTAAAACCGGCCGGCAAAAAACCGAATGATTGCAGTAACCGGATTGCAAGAGCGGTCTGTCATGGTGCATGCGTGCAGAAGCGTTCCGTTACACGGGACGAAATGCAATGTGACTTTCGCGGCAGGCCGGCCATCCCTAAATAGTGCTGGTTTTCCATGGGGAATTGGGGGCTGTCTGCATGTGCGGTATCGTTGGAATCGTCGGCCACTCGCAGGTTGCGCCGCTCATCGTCGACGCGCTGAAACGGCTCGAATATCGCGGCTACGACTCGGCCGGTGTCGCCACCATCGAACATGGTGAGCTCGCCCGCCGGCGCGCCGAAGGCAAGCTGATCAACCTCGAGCGCCGGCTCAAGGACGATCCGCTCGATGGCACGATCGGCATTGGCCACACGCGCTGGGCAACGCATGGCGTGCCGAACGAGACCAATGCGCATCCGCATTTTTCCGACGGCGTCGCTATCGTCCACAATGGCATCATCGAGAACTTCGCTGAATTGCGCGACGAACTGAAGCGTGACGGCTACAGCTTTTCTTCGCAGACCGACACCGAGGTCGTCGCCCATCTGGTGGCGCGTGAACTGGCCAGGGGGCTGAAGCCGGTCGAGGCCGCGCACCAGGCGCTGAAGCGGCTGGAAGGCGCCTTCGCGCTGGCCATCATGTTCAAAGGCGACGAGGACCTGATCGTCGGCGCCCGTAATGGCCCGCCGCTGGCTGTCGGCCATGGCGACGGCGAGATGTTCCTGGGTTCCGACGCCATCGCGCTCGCCCCGTTCACCAATTCGATCACCTATCTCGAAGATGGCGATTGGGCGGTGGTGCGCCGCGACGGCGTCACGATCTTCGACATCGACGGCAACAAGGTCGACCGCAAGCGGCAGCAGTCGCTCTCGACCAGCTTCATGGTCGATAAGGGCAACCGGCGCCATTTCATGGAGAAGGAAATCCATGAACAGCCCGAAGTGATCTCGCATACGCTGGCGAATTATCTCGACTTCGTTGGTGGCGTGTCCAAGCCGCTCGACCTGCCGTTCGATTTTGCCAAGATCGACCGGCTGGCGATTTCGGCCTGCGGCACCGCGTATCTCGCCGGCCTGATCGGCAAGTACTGGTTCGAGCGCTACGCGCGGCTGCCGGTCGACATCGATGTCGCCTCCGAATTCCGCTATCGCGAAATGCCGCTGTCTGCGAACGATGCCGCCTTTTTCATCTCGCAATCGGGCGAGACCGCCGACACGCTGGCCTCGCTGCGCTATTGTCGTAAGGCGGGGATGAAGATCGGCGCGCTCGTCAATGTCCGTGAATCGACCATGGCGCGCGAATCCGACGTCGTGCTGCCGACGCTCGCCGGCCCGGAGATCGGCGTTGCCTCCACCAAGGCCTTCACATGCCAGCTTTCGGTGCTGGCATCGCTTGCCGTGCGCGCCGGCGTGGCGCGCGGCACGATTTCGCGCGAGCAGGAAAAGACCTTCGTGCGCGAGTTGTCGGAGGCGCCGCGTTACGCCAACCAGGTGCTGAAGCTCGACCATCAGATCGAAAAGATCGCGCGCGACCTCGCGCACTACAAGAACGTGCTTTATCTCGGCCGCGACACCAATTTCCCGCTGGCCATGGAAGGCGCGCTGAAACTCAAGGAAATCTCCTATATCCACGCCGAGGGCTATGCCGCGGGCGAGCTGAAGCATGGGCCGATCGCACTGATTGACGAGAACATGCCTGTCATCGTCATCGCACCGCACGACCGGATCTTCGAAAAGACCGTGTCGAACATGCAGGAAGTGGCGGCGCGCGGCGGCAAGATCATCCTGATCACCGACAGCAAGGGGGCGGCACTTGCCAGCGTCAAGACGATGGAGACGATCGTGCTGCCGGACGTGCCGGAAATCATCTCGCCGATCATTTACGCGCTGCCGATACAGATGCTCGCCTATTTCACCGCCGTTTTCATGGGCACCGATGTCGACCAGCCGCGCAACCTGGCGAAATCGGTGACGGTGGAGTAGGCATCGTCTAAGACTTCAAAATTCAAAAGCGCCTTACGGGTCACAGGCCGCTGCAATGGCATTTGTATCACAGCGGCACTTTTTCTTTTTTTTGCGAAAGCCGGTTCCCACTTTTCGGGATCATGCTCTAATGTTGCGCTGCAACGCGTGTCCCCGGTGAACCATGTCCGATGCTCCCAAGACCTCCGGCATGACCCGGCTGAGGAACTATTTCCTCACGGGCTTCGTCGTCTGCGCGCCGCTGGCGATCACCGCCTATATCGCCTGGTCGTTCATCGGCTGGGTCGATTCCTGGGTAAAGCCCTATATTCCGGCACGCTATAGCCCCGACAGCTACCTGCCGTTTCCGGTCCCGGGCTTCGGGCTGATCGTCGCGCTGATCCTGATCACGCTGATTGGTTTCCTGACGGCCAACATTGTCGGCCGCGCCATCGTCAATTTCGGCGAGCGCCTGCTTGGCCGCATGCCGCTGGTTCGCGGCATCTATGGCTCGCTGAAGCAGATTTTCGAGACCGTGCTGTCGAACAAGGGCGACATGTTTCGCCAGGTCGGGCTCGTCGAATATCCGCGCAAGGGCGTCTGGTCGCTGGTGTTCGTCGCCAGCGAGAAGGAGACCGAGATCAACCAGAAACTCGACCAGGAGGGCGATCCGCTGATCGCCGTGTTCATGCCTTGCACGCCCAATCCGACCACCGGATTCCTGATGTATGTGCCGAAGTCCGACATCGTGCTGCTCGACATGACGATCGAGGACGGCGCCAAGCTGATCGTCTCAGCCGGGCTGGTGGCGCCCGAAGTCAAGCCAATGGTCGTCGTGAACGGCGAGCCGATCGATGTGCTTGCCAACCCATCGGTTGCCGCCTTGGCTCAGCCGGCGCGCAGGAGCCGGACCGCTTCGTCGCGCCCGAACAAGTAAAGCAACAGGCGCAACGCCTCGCCGCGCCCGGATTGCAGCTCCGGGTCACGTGACAGGATCAGCCTGGCGTCGTCGCGGGCGGCCTCCAGAAGGTCGGCATGCGCCTCGATGCGCGCTACCTGAAAACCCGGCGTGCCGGACTGGCGGGTGCCCAGAAGTTCGCCTTCGCCGCGCAGCTTCAGATCTTCTTCGGCGATCAGGAACCCGTCCTCGGTTTCGCGCATCACCGACAGCCGGCGTTTTGCGGTCTCGCCGAGCGGGTCCTTGTAGAGCAGCACGCAGGAGGAGGGCTTGTCGCCCCGCCCGACGCGACCGCGCAACTGGTGCAACTGGGCAAGGCCAAAGCGCTCGGCATGTTCGATGACCATGACCGTGGCGTCCGGCACGTCGACGCCGACCTCAATGACCGTGGTGGCGATCAGGATACGTGTCTCGCCCTGCTTGAAGGCGCGCATTGCTTCGTCCTTCTCGGTGCCTTTCATGCGGCCGTGGACGAGGCCGATGCGATCGCCGAAGAGCGGTTTCAGGGACGCAAAACGATCCTCGGCCGACATCAGCTTGATCTCTTCGGATTCCTCGACCAGCGGACAGATCCAGTAGATCTTCTGGCCACCGGCGACGGCTTCGACCATGCGGCCGACCAGCTCGTCGAGCCGCTCGAGCGGCAGCGTGACGGTGCGGATCGGCTGGCGGCCGGCCGGTTTTTCCGTCAGCTTCGACACGTCCATGTCGCCGAAGGCGGTCAGCACCAGGGTGCGCGGGATGGGCGTGGCCGTCATCACCAGCATGTCGGGTGCGTCACCCTTGGCGGTGATGGCGAGCCGCTGGTGGACGCCGAAGCGATGCTGCTCGTCGATGACGGCGAAGACCAGGTCGTGGAAGGTGACCGTCTCCTGGAACAGCGCGTGGGTGCCGACGACGATGTCGATCTCACCGCTCGCCAGGCCAGCCAGTGTATCGGTGCGCTCGCGGCCTTTCTCGCGGCCGGTGAGGATGGCGATGCGCAGCCCGACCTTGGCGGCAAGCGGCGCGATCGTCGCCAGATGCTGGCGTGCCAGGATTTCGGTTGGCGCCATCAGTGCAGCCTGGCCGCCGGCCTCGACAGCACGCGCCATGGCCAGCAGCGCGACGACCGTCTTGCCGGAGCCGACATCGCCCTGCAGGAGCCGCAGCATGCGCTCGGGATCGGCGAGATCGGCATTGATTTCGGCGAGCGCGAATTCCTGGCTCGCGGTCAGCGAGTAGGGGAGCGCGGCGCGCAGTTTCTCGACGATGCTGCCGTCACCGACCAAAGGACGGCCGGACAGGCGGCGGATTTTTGTCCGCACCAGCGCCAGCGAGACCTGGCCCGCCAGCAACTCGTCATAGGCGAGGCGGCGCCACGCGGCACCATCGATGGAGACATCGATCGGGTCGGCCGGATTGTGGATGCGTGCGAGCGCATCGCCAAAGGTGGGAAAGGTGTGCCGGCGCATGAAGGCGCCGTCCTGCCATTCGGCGAAAATGGGCAAGCGCGCCAGCGCCTGGCCGATCGCCCGGCGCAGCACCTTGCCCGAGAGCCCGGCGGTGAGCGGATAGACCGGCTCGACCAGCGGCAGGTTTTCCGCCTCGCTGGCCAGCGCGATGTGATCGGGGTGGACCATGGTCGGGCGGCCGTTGAACCATTCCATGCGACCCGAGACCACGACATGCTCGCCCTCGGGCATCGCCTTTTCGAGATAGGAGGCATGGGCATGGAAGAAGGTCAGTGCGATCTCGCCGGTGTCGTCATGGGCGTAGACGCGGTAGGGCACCGACCTGTTGCCGCGCGGCGGCGGCTGGTGGCGGTCGATGCGCACCTCAAGCGTGACGATCGCGCCTTCGGCGGCGAGCGCGATGCCCGGGCGGTTGCGCCGGTCGATGACGGTGTGCGGCAGCACGAACAGAAGGTCGCCGGCGCGCGCGGCGCGATCACCGAGATCGGCCGTGACCACTTTCTCGATCAGCGCGCCAACCTTCGGTCCCACGCCGGCAAGCGAGGTGATCGGGACGAACAACGGATCGAGGATGGAAGGACGCATGATGTCAGCTTATGTCGCGACGGCCGCAGCGCAAGGCTGACAGCCCCTTCTATCCACGCTATATGCGCCGCAGCAAGTGAGGATGCGGCACAATGACCGGGACGACGAGATCAAGCGAGGGGCTGGACACCCGCCGCCGCAAGCTTCTGTTTCGTTCCTGGCATCGCGGCATGCGCGAGATGGACCTGATCCTCGGCACCTTCGCCGACGCCGAGATCGGCGCCTTGACCGGCGAGGAAATCGACCAATATGAGAGGCTCCTCGACATTCCCGACACCGAATTCCTGCCCATGGTCACCGGCGAACGCCCGGTTCCCCTGGATATCGACTGTGCCGTCCTGCAAAAGATCCTGGCTTTCCGCCATTCCATGACATTTTGAACACAAGCAATTCCAGGAAAAGTGCGAAGCGGTTTTCCGTCCGGAATTGCGACAAACAAGACCGTGATTTCATGAGCCTCATTCCCACCATAGGCCTGCCGAAAGGCCGCGCCGGCCAGTTCATCGTCGATGGCGTCGCCGACGGCTACGAAGCCTTCGCGCTGGTGCAGGCGGCGCTGGAGATCGCGCCCGACAAGCCGGTTCTGTTCGTGGCGCGCGACGGCCAGCGCCTACCGGCGATCATCGAGGCCCTGTCCTTCGCGGCGCCCGGCCTTCCCGTACTGGAACTGCCGGCCTGGGATTGCCTGCCCTATGACCGGGTCTCGCCCGGTTCTGACGCCGCCGCCAAGCGGCTCGATGCGTTGACCGCCATGATCGCGCTGGCGAAGAAGCCGCACCGCGCCGTCATCCTGACCACCGCCAATGCGCTGCTGCAGCGCATTCCGCCGGCCGATTTGGTCGAGGCGCAGACGTTTCATGCCAGGCCCGGCAACCAGATCGACATGAATGCGCTGGTGTCGCGGCTGGAGACGTCCGGGTTCGAACGCGTGCCGACCGTGCGCGGCATCGGTGAATTCGCCGTGCGCGGCGGCATTCTCGACCTGTTCGCGCCCGGCTGGACAGAAGCGCTCAGGCTCGATTTCTTCGGCGACACGCTGGAGTCGATCCGCGCGTTCGATGCCGCCACGCAGCGTACCACCGGCCAGCGCAAGTCGATGGCGTTGCAGGCGATGAGCGAAGTGGCGCTGACGCCGGAAACCATCAGCCGTTTCCGCCGCTCCTATATCGAAGCCTTCGGCGCGCCCCAGCGCGACGACGGGCTCTATGCGGCGGTCAGCGAAGGGCGACGCTTCGCCGGCATGGAGCACTGGCTGCCGTTCTTCTACCAACGGCTGGAGACCGTGTTCGACTATCTGCCGGACACGCCTGTTGTCTTCGATCATCTGGCGCATGAGGCGCTGGCCGAGCGTCACACTCTGATCCTCGACCACTACGAAGCGCGCAAGAAGCAGGCCGACGGCGCGCTGAAGGATGCAGTGCCCTACAAGCCGGTGCCGCCGGACCTGCTCTACCTCTCGCCGGAAAACCTGATTGCGTCGCTCGGGCCGCGCGAAGCGATCGATTTCACGCCTTTCGACGCGCCCGATGCCGGCGCCAAGAAAGTGTTCCATGCCGGTTCGCGGCACGGCCGCAGTTTTGCTGGGGAACGTGCCGACCCCAGCATCAACGTCTTCGATATCGTCGTCAGGCACATCGCCGACGAGCGTGCGGCGCGCCGCCGCATCGTCATTGCCGGCTGGACAGAGGGTTCGCTCGACCGGCTTGGCCAGATCCTCAGCGAGCACCATCTCGGCAATCTCAAGCAGGTCGCCACGCTGGCGGAAGCGGAACAGCTCGAGCCGGGGCAGGCGGCATTGGCCGTGCTGCCGCTGGAATCCGGATTCGAGACCGAAAGACTGGTCGTCGTCGCTGAACAGGACATTCTCGGCGACAGACTGATCCGGCGTTCGAAACGCAAGAAGCGCGCCTCGGACTTCATCGCCGAAGCCTCGGCGCTGTCGGCCGGCGACATCGTCGTCCATGCCGACCATGGCATCGGCCGCTTCATCGGCCTGCGCACCATCGAAGCGGTCGGCGCGCCGCATGACTGCCTGGAAATCCACTATGCCGGCGACGACCGGCTGTTCCTGCCGGTCGAAAACATCGAGCTTCTGTCACGCTATGGTTCGGATTCGGCCGAGGCGACCTTGGACAAGCTCGGCGGCGGCGCGTGGCAATCGCGCAAGGCGCGGCTGAAGAAACGCCTGCTCGACATGGCCGGGCAATTGATCCGCATCGCCGCCGAACGGCAGATGCGCGCCGCGCCCGCGTTGGTGCCAGCGGACGGTCTCTATGGCGAGTTCTCGGCCCGCTTTCCCTATGAGGAGACCGACGACCAGCAGACGGCGATCGACTCGGTTCGGGACGACCTTGCCGCCGGCAAGCCGATGGACCGGCTGATCTGCGGCGATGTCGGCTTCGGGAAGACCGAAGTGGCGCTGCGTGCCGCCTTCATCGCGGCCATGGAAGGATTCCAGGTGGCCGTCGTGGTGCCGACGACGCTGTTGTCGCGCCAGCATTTCAAGACCTTTTCTCAGCGCTTTTCCGGCCTGCCGATCCGCGTCGCCCAGGCATCGCGGCTGGTCGGGGCCAAGGAACTGGCCGAGACCAAGAAAGGCATCGCCGAGGGCCAGGTGGACATCGTCATCGGTACCCACGCGCTGCTTGGGTCCGCGATCTCGTTCAAGAACCTTGGCCTATTGATCATTGACGAGGAGCAGCACTTTGGCGTCAAGCACAAGGAGCGGCTGAAGGACCTGAAGACCGATGTGCATGTGCTGACGCTGTCGGCGACACCGATCCCTCGCACGCTGCAACTGGCGCTGACCGGGGTGCGCGAGCTGTCGCTGATCGCCACGCCGCCGGTCGACCGCATGGCGGTGCGCACCTTCATCTCGCCCTTCGATCCGCTGGTCATCCGCGAGACGCTGCTTCGCGAGCGCTATCGCGGCGGTCACTCCTTCTATGTCGTTCCGCGCATTAGTGACTTGGCGGAAATCCATGATTTCCTGAGGGAATCCGTACCGGAGCTGAAAGTGGCGGTGGCGCACGGCCAGATGCCGCCGGGCGAACTCGACGACATCATGAATGCCTTCTACGACGGCCAGTACGATGTGCTGTTGTCGACAACCATCGTCGAATCCGGTCTCGACATCCCGACCGCCAACACGCTGATCATCCATCGCGCCGACATGTTCGGCCTGTCGCAGCTCTATCAGCTGCGGGGCCGCGTCGGCCGCTCGAAGGTGCGCGCCTATGCGCTGTTCACGCTGCCGGCCAACCGCAAGCTGACCGACACCGCCGAGCGCCGGCTGAAGGTGCTGCAGTCGCTCGACACGCTGGGCGCCGGCTTCCAGCTGGCCAGCCACGACCTCGATATCAGAGGTGCCGGCAACCTTCTCGGTGAAGAGCAATCCGGCCACATCAAGGAGGTCGGCTTCGAACTCTACCAGCAGATGCTGGAGGAGGCCGTCGCCGAGGTGAAGGATTCCGGCGAGGTCCAGGATGGCGGTTGGTCGCCGCAGATCTCCGTCGGTACGGCGGTGATGATCCCGGAAAGCTATGTGCCGGACCTGCAACTCAGGCTGGCGCTCTACCGCCGCCTCGGCGACCTCGAAAACACCGAGGAGATCGACGCCTTCGGCGCCGAACTGATCGACCGGTTCGGTCCGCTGCCGGAAGAGGTCAAGCATCTCTTGAAGATCGTCTTCATCAAGGCGCTCTGCCGCAAGGCCAATGTCGAAAAGCTGGACGCCGGGCCGAAGGGTGTCGTCATCCATTTTCGCAAACGCGAATTCTCCAACCCGGTTGGCCTGGTCCAGTTCATCGGCGAGCAGGGTTCGCTGGCCAAGATCCGGCCCGACCACAGCGTCGTGTTCGTGCGCGACTGGCCGACGGCCGAGAAGCGGCTGGCGGGTTCGGCGGTCGTCATGACGCAGTTGGCGCGGCTGGTGGCGGCTTAGGGCAGGGATAGGGACACCGGCTGGCCGGGCGCCGCCATTCGCCAGGCGGCCAAATCCGGTCTAGAATAGGAAATCGGCTTCGTGTATGGAGCCGCGATCCCCAAATGGGGCGGATCGGCGGGCGATGGCGCTCGCCCCTGTTGTTTGACGCAATTCCAGACGGAAGCCGTTTCACGCTTTTCCTGGAATTGCTCGGAAAGAGCGTTGGGTGCAGCGATGACGAAATGGTCGCCGAATTCGTGGAGAGCGATGCCGATCAAGCAGGTTCCTGCCTATCCGGACCTTGCCGCGCTGAAGAACACGGAAGCCCAGCTCGCCACCTTTCCGCCGCTGGTTTTTGCAGGTGAGGCGCGCAAGCTGAAGAAGCAGTTGGCGGCTGTCGCTGCCGGTGATGCATTCCTTCTCCAGGGCGGCGATTGCGCCGAGAGTTTTGCCGAACATGGCGCGGACAATATCCGCGACTTCTTCCGCGTCTTCCTGCAGATGTCGGTGGTGCTGACCTTCGCCGGCGCGCAGCCGGTGGTGAAGGTCGGCCGCGTTGCTGGCCAATTTGCCAAGCCGCGCTCGTCCGACAACGAGACCAAGGGCGATGTGACGCTGCCGAGCTATCGCGGCGACATCATCAACGGCATCGAGTTCGACGCCAAGTCGCGCATTCCAGATCCTGCCCGCCAGGAGATGGCATACCGCCAGTCGGCGGCGACGCTCAACCTTCTGCGCGCCTTCGCGCAGGGCGGGTACGCCAGCCTGGAGAATGTGCATAGCTGGATGCTCGGCTTCGTGTCCGACAGCCCGCAAGGCGAGAAGTACGGTGAGCTCGCCAACCGCATCACCGAGACGATGGACTTCATGAAGGCCGTCGGCATCACCTCGGAAACCAACTATGCGCTGCGCGAGACCGATTTCTATACCAGTCACGAAGCGCTGCTGCTCGGCTATGAGGAAGCGCTGACCCGCGTCGATTCGACCTCCGGAGACTGGTACGCCACGTCGGGTCACATGATCTGGATCGGTGATCGCACGCGCCAGCCCGACCATGCGCATGTCGAATATTGTCGTGGCATCAAGAACCCGCTTGGCCTGAAATGCGGTCCGTCGCTGACGCCGGATGGGTTGCTGGAGTTGATCGACCTGCTCAACCCCGAAAACGAGCCGGGCCGGCTGACGCTGATCGCGCGCTTCGGCTCCGACAAGGTCGCCGACCATCTGCCGAAGCTGGTGCGTGCGGTGCAGAAGGAAGGCCGCAGCGTGGTGTGGTCGTCGGACCCGATGCATGGCAACACAATCGAGGCTGCCGGCTACAAGACGCGGCCGTTCGACCGCATCCTGAAGGAGGTGCAGACCTTCTTCGAGGTGCATCGCGCCGAAGGCACACATCCGGGCGGCATCCATGTCGAAATGACCGGCAAGAACGTCACCGAATGCACCGGTGGTGCGCGCGCCATCACCGCCGAGGAATTGCAGGATCGCTACCACACGCATTGCGATCCACGTCTCAACGCCGACCAGGCGATCGAACTGGCTTTCCTGGTCTCGGACCTGTTGAAGAAGAGCCATCCGGTGCAGCACAAGCAGGCCGTTAACGGCTGAGCTTGATTTCGGCCTGAACGTTCAGGGAAAAGCGCTGGAGAAATCCGGCGCTTTTCTTTTCAGCGTCCGCGTTCCCAGCGCAGGCCGGCGAGTCCGGGCCGAGGCGGATGGGACGCTTAGTCCTTCTTGTAGAGCAGCCAGCTTTTGCCGGCGCGGCCGGCCATCGTCGAATGCCTGGTGACGCGGTTGCGGCCGCTGACCTTGGAGCGATAGAGCGCCCGGTCGGCCTTGGTGTAGAGATCTTCCGGCCCCTCGGCTTCGGATGCCATGCAGATGCCCATCGAGACGGTGACGGTGCCGTAGTTCGTGCCGGTCTGGCTGCTGGTGAACGGCGTCTGCTCGATCAGGGCGCGGATGCGCTCCGCGATCTCGTAGGTTGCGTCCTCGCTGGCGCCCTCGATGATCAGCGCGAACTCCTCGCCTCCGGTGCGAGCGACGAACATGTCACCGCGAATGCTGGTCTGGAAAATATCGGCGATGATCTGGATGATCTTGTCGCCGACCGGATGGCCGTAGCGGTCGTTGATGTCCTTGAAGCGATCGATGTCGGCAAGGATCAGGGCGTTGAACAGGATACCCTTGTTGCTGTTGTAGATACTGGTGATTTCCTTGTCGAAGGCGCGGCGATTCCAGATGTGCGTCAACGGATCGGTGTCGGCCAGCCGCTTGTATTCCTCGAGCTTCGACTTGACGCTCTCGAGTTCGGCCGTCTTGTCGCTGAGCGTCGAGGCCACCTGCCGGCCGTGATCGATCGTCGAATTGGTGGCAATCGCCATGGCGTTGGCGATCTTCTGCAAAAGATCCTGGGAGAGAAGGCTGCGGTTGCTTAGTCCGCTCGATGTCTCATCGAGGATCCTGCCGTATTTCTCGATGTGGCTGCGCTCGCTCCTCAACAGCGAAGCGACCTCCTCGAGCTCCCTGGCAATGACTTCCCTGGCATGCTCGACGATGCCGGGGCCATGGTTGTGGGCAAAAAAGGCACGGCCGATCTGGTCCAGCTCATCCTGTGTTGGCCGGTTGCTCAGCGAAACGACGGCAAGGCTGAGCTCGCGATTGGTGCCGCTCAGTGCCTCGTAGAAAATCTCGTAGTTGCGGGGAAGGCCGAGCACGCCCAACTGGCGCATTGTTGTGACGACCGTGGCCGCAATATCGGTGCTTCGTTCGGTCGGGACAGCTGCCGGCTGCATGTTCTAATCACTCTTCCCCTCGGATCCCGCCTCAGAACTTGCGGTTTCCATTTGTCGCCAACCGGGGAAGACTAACCCGATAACCCAGACCAACTTGCGAACAGACGCGTCCCCACCTGCGACATTCGCTCACCATGACCATAAGTGCGGGAGCGCTAAAGTTTCCTTAATTCGCTGAGGTTGCACGGTTTTTCTCTGTCTTGCGCTGTAGAGGCGGCAATTTGCGCACCAGCAAACCGGGGTGAACGCCAGTTTGGTGGCTTTGGTTACGAAATTCGCGCATCTCGCGCTGCAAAAAAGGGAGGCTGGATTTCGGCTTCGCCACACCAGCAAATGTCGCATTTGCTTGCGTATGGCTGCCATAAAGCTGGAATCCTGAGGACGAAGCCGATGCCGGGCAGAGGTTCTTCAAGGAGGGCGAAATGAGCGACACTCACCGCGGATCGTGTCTGTGCGGAGCGGTTCGCTTCAGAACGCACGGAGCGCTGCGCGGCGTCGTCTACTGCCACTGCTCGCAATGCAGGAAGCAGAGCGGACATTTCTATGCCGCGACCAATGTTGCGGACGCAGACATCGTCATCGAGGGTGGCGAAAGCATCACCTGGTACGAAGCGTCTTCCTTCGCCAGGCGCGGTTTTTGCAAGGCGTGCGGGTCGCTGCTGTTCTGGAAGCCACGGGACCAGGGCTACGTTTCGGTCATGGCGGGATCGTTCGACGTGCCGACGGGCCTAGAGGCCGAATGCCATATCTTCGTTGGTGACAAGGGCGACTATTATTCGATCGACGACGGGCTGCCGCAGTTTGAAAAGTCGACGCCGTCCATACCGGTCGCTGAATGATTCTTGGATAAATCGCCTTATTCCATTGATCTGGCCAGCCATTGCATTATCCCGTGCCGGTGATTCGGAAAGGGGTTTGGCATGCAGCGGCTGATCGACGCTTTTTTCAATTCAGTGCGGGCGTTTCGCAAGCTGGCGGTCAGCGAGAAGGCTTTTCAGCAGGAGCTGATGCTGCTCGCGCTCGCTTTGCCGCTTGGCTGGTTCGTTTCGATCTCGTGGCGTGGTTATGCCTTGCTGATCGGCGCGGTACTGCTTCTGATCATGGTCGAAGTGCTGAACACCGGCATCGAGGCGGCCTGCGACGCCTTCAGCCGCGAGTTCAATGTCGATATCCAGTTGGCGAAGGACTGCGGTTCGCTGGCGGTGCTGATTTCGGTGGTCATCGTCGCCGGCGTCTGGGGCATCGCGATCATCGAACGGATCACCGGTCTACCGATCTAGCGTGCCAGCTCCTATATGACGGTTACCAAAGGAGACTGTCATGTCGGACGCCGCCGATTTTTCCCTGCTTGAGCGAGCCGGTCTGCCGGACGATCTGCGCTGGCTGGCCGAGAAATACCCGCGCGAAAACTGGCAGGGCCACGCCAACATCCACGGCGTCGCCAATATGTGGCTGCAGCGGCACGACATGTTCCGCGAACTCGGCGGCATGCTGACCAACGGCATTGGCGACTACCGCGAGGGCAGGCTGACGGCGCCCGACTTCGCGCGCTGGTTCGCGCCGCGTCTCAACCATTTTCTCGGCAATCTCGATGGTCACCACAATGTCGAGGATCATCATTATTTTCCGGTCTTCGCCAAGGCGGAGTCGCGGCTGAAGCGTGGCTTCGAGATCCTCGATGCCGACCATCACACCATCCATGAGGGGCTGGAGCGCAATGCCGAGGCGGCCAACGCCTTCGTCAAGACGCTTCAGGAGAGCGAGGACAGACAGCGCTTCGCCGCCGACGCCTATGCCGACGAAAACAGCCGGCTGATCGCCATGCTGACCCGGCACCTTGCCGACGAGGAAGACCTGATCATCCCGCTTATCCTCGATCGGGGTGATGTCGCGCTTGGTATTGACTGATGCATGGCGCTCAAAGTGCCTGGCGGCTTTGGGGCAACGACATGCCTGGAACCCGATCTCAGCTTTCCCTGGTCCGTTCCTTCCTGGCGATGTGGCGGGCGATCAGCCAGGCAAACACGGCCACCGTCAGACCAATGCCAAGCCCGACCAGCAACCGCTCGTGGTGCATCAACGCCTGGCCGATGAAGTGTTCGGCGCCCAATCCAAAGACATAGCCAACCGTGCTGAACAGCACGGCCCAGATCACCGATGAAATGGCGTTGAGGATGACGAAACGCGGCGCCGCGATGTTGGAGAGGCCGGCCGCGATGCCGCCGACAAGGCGCATGCCGTAGACGTAGCGGTTCGACAGCACGAAAATGTCGGGATGGGTGTTGAGCAGGCGAAAGGCCCGCCGGAAACCAGGCCGCTTGCGCAATCTGACGACGTAGGGATGGTCGGCAAAGCTTCGTCCAAGAATGAAGAAGAAGGTGTCGCCGACAAAAGCGCCAAGGGCGGCCGCCAGGACGGTATGCCACGGCACGAAGACTTGCTGGTGCGCGAAGAAGCCACCGAGGATGGCCGCACTTTCACCCTCCGCGACACAGCCGAGGAAGACGGCAAGCAGTCCATATTGTTCGATGAGGTGATGGATCGTTTCGGTCATGAAGACCGTTGCTGCTGCGACAGCCTTTCGTCGATCCGCTTGACGAGGTCGGCCAGCCGCACGATCTCGTCGCGCATGCCGAGGATCTGTCCGTGGCGGAGTTCGTCCAGCTTTTCATGCAGCGCCATGATCTCGATCTCGGCCTTCAAATTGACCTCGTAATCGTGGGCGGCGTCGATGCGGTCGCGTTCGGTCTGCCGGTTCTGCGCCATCATGATCACCGGCGCCTGCAAGGCGGCGATCATCGACAGCACGAGGTTGAGGAAGATGAACGGGTAGGGGTCGAAGGCGTCGCGCGACAGGAGCCAGACATTGCCGGCGGTCCACAGGACCAGGAACGCGATGAAGGTCAGGATGAAGGACCACGAGCCGCCGATACGGGCAATCGTGTCGGCTAGGCGGTCGCCAAAGGTCTGATGGAAGGCGACGGCCTTGTTGGTGTCCCGCGAGATGGTGGTGCGTTCGAGCGTCGATTGCAGCACGCGGCTTTCGAGCTGGCTGAGGCCGTCCGGCCGTCGCTTGAGCCAGCGGTTCGCCAGGTCGTCGATTGTCTTGTTCATGGCCGTCTCCAGGGTCTTGCCTTGCCTAAATCGCGTCGCGTTGAAACGGATTCAAGCGACGCGCTTTAGGTCTTTGTTCTCATGCATGTCGTTGTCTCAAAACCGGGGCCACTTTTGAGCGACATGCACTAAGAGGTAGAGGCTGCTGGCTCTCACGGGAAGTGTTACATTGTCGCGAACAGCGAGGGATCGATGGTCGATTTTCAGAAAATTCGCCTGCGTGCGGCAAAACGCAAGGGCGGCGAGGCGGAGCTTTCGTCACTTTTGGGGCCGGCGCCCGACAATGCCGCCGTGGCCGAAATCGCGGACGATCGCATTCTGTCTGTTATGGCCGAGCGCGTCTTTGCCGCCGGTTTCGTCTGGCGCGTCATCGAACAGAAATGGCCGGGCTTCGAAGAGGCCTTCCTCCACTTCGAGCCGAAGCGGCTGTTGTTCCAGCCAGATGATTTCTGGCACGATCTGACGGCCGACCAACGCATCGTGCGCAATCCGCAGAAGATCAAATCGGTGCGCGACAATGCTGCCTTCGTCGAGCGCGTCTCGAAGGAACACGGCGGCTTCGGCAAATTCCTCGCGGAATGGCCTGATGACGACCAGGTCGGCTTGATGGCCTATCTCGGTAAGCATGGCAGCCGGCTTGGCGGCAACACCGGCCAGTACTTCCTGCGCTGGTTGGGCTGGGATGCCTTCGTCATTTCGGGTGATATGGCGGCGGCACTGCGCGATGCCGGCCTCGACATCGCCGAAAGCCCGTCCTCGAAAAAGGATCTCGACAAGATCCAAAAGCAGGTCAATCAATGGGCGACGGAGACAGGCCTGCCGCGCCGACACATTTCGCGCATCCTGGCGATGTCGATCGGCGACAACCATTCGCCGGAAGCGCTGCGCGAATATATGGGCGACGACTGATTCCCGGTCGCCCAGCCACGATCTGACATTCGGTCCGGACACGAATGACATATGTCATTCGGTCTGGATTGGTCCAAACGAACGCCATTGCTCGGGCAAAATTGCCGCGCTAAGTCAGCAGCATGACCAAGAAGCTCGACACCCTGCGCATCGCCGTCGCCCAGCTCAATCCGACTGTTGGCGACATATCAGGCAATCTCGCCAAGGCGCGGGAGGCGAGGGCGGATGCCGCCCGCCAGGGCGCCGATGTCGTGCTCTATACCGAGCTTTTCCTCGCCGGCTATCCGCCGGAGGATCTGGTGCTGAAGCCGGCCTTCCTGAAGGCCTGCGAAAAAGCAGCGCAGGACTTTGCCGCCGATACCGCCGATGGCGGCCCGGGCGTGATCATCGGCACGCCGCTGAAGCGCAAAAGCGGCACGCACAATTCGATCATCTTCGCCGATGGCGGCAAGATCATCGCCGAGCGCTACAAGCTGGATTTGCCGAACTACGGCGAATTCGACGAAAAGCGCGTCTTCCAGGCCGGACCCGAGATCCAGGGGCCTGTCAATTTCCGTGGCGTGCGGATCGGGATTCCGATCTGCGAGGACATCTGGGGCGATGTCGGCATCTGCGAGACGCTGGCCGAAAGCGGGGCCGAAATCTTGCTGGTGCCGAACGGCTCGCCCTATTATCGCGCCAAGATCGATGTCCGCCATCAGGTCGTCATCCGCCAGGTCATCGAATGCGGGCTGCCGATGATCTATGCCAACCAGCTTGGCGGTCAGGACGAGCTGATCTTCGACGGCGCGTCGTTTGCCATCGGCGCCGACAAGACGCTGGCCTTCCAGATGAGCCAATTCGAGGACGCGGTCGACGTCACCACCTGGAAACGTACGGATGGCGGCTGGATCTGTTCTGAAGGGCCGATGTCGAAGATCCCAGACAGGGAGGAGGCCGACTACCGCGCCTGCATGCTTGGCCTGCGCGACTACGTCAACAAGAACGGTTTCAAGAACGTCGTGCTTGGCCTGTCCGGCGGTATCGATTCGGCGATCTGCGCGGCGTTGGCCGTCGATGCGCTCGGTGAGGAACGCCTGCGCGCGGTGATGATGCCCTATCGCTACACCTCGAAGGACTCGCTTAAAGACGCCGAGGATTGCGCGCGCGCGCTCGGCTGCCGCTATGACATCGTGCCGATCTTCGAGCCGGTCGAGGGCTTTCTGCACACGCTGACGCAGCTGTTCGAGGGCACCAAGGAAGGCATCACCGAGGAGAATTTGCAGAGCCGCGCGCGCGGCACCATCCTGATGGCGATCTCCAACAAGTTCGGCTCGATGGTCGTCACCACCGGCAACAAGAGCGAGATGTCGGTCGGCTACGCCACGCTCTACGGCGATATGAACGGCGGCTTCAATCCGATCAAGGACCTCTACAAGATGCAGGTCTACGCGCTGTCGCGCTGGCGCAACAGCCACGTGCCGCCGGGTGCGCTCGGGCCCTCGGGCGAGGTCATCCCGAAGAACATCATCGACAAGGCGCCGTCGGCGGAATTGCGCGAGAACCAGACCGACCAGGATTCGCTGCCGCCCTATCCGGTGCTGGACGATATCCTCGAATGCCTGGTCGAGAACGAGATGGGGGTCGACGACATCGTCGCGCGCGGTCACGACCGGGCGACGGTGACACGCATCGAGCACCTGCTCTACATCGCCGAATACAAGCGCCGTCAGGCAGCACCCGGCGTGAAGATCACCAGGAAGAATTTTGGCCGCGACCGCCGCTATCCCATCACCAACCGTTTCAGGGACCGCAGCTAGATGCCGGTTGCGGACCGAAAGCTCGCGCCGTCTCGCGGGCAAGGTACAGCCATGCCCGACTGTGAAATCAGCTTCGACATTTCACGGATCGATTTCCGGGCGACATCCGACCTGTTGATGGCCAGCTATTGGGGCGCTGGACGCAACGATGAGTTCCATCGGCGAGCCTTTGCCAATTCGTTTTGTGTCGGCGCCTATCTGGATGGAAAACAAGTCGGTTTCGGCCGGGCGATCACCGACCGCGTGGTGTTTGCCTATCTTGCCGACATCATCATCTGGCCGGAGCATCGCGGGCAGGGCATAGGGTTGCGACTGGTCCAGGCACTCATCGACCACACCGAACTCAGGACGGTTTCGCACTGGAGCCTTTCGACCAGCGACGCACATGGCGTCTATGAGAAACTGGGCTTCAAGGCATCGACGGATGGTCGATACATGCGCCTCGATCGCATTCCACAATGAAGAATGCGCGACCATGGCGACATCCGCCGTTGTTGCAAAATAACCTCAGTGCTTGGACCAGTTAGACTTTCGGCGTGAGCCGATCTTGGCGATGCATCGGGGCGTCTTTATAAGGACCGTTCCGCGATTCATTTGCGGGAGGTCCGAATGGCAGTATTTCAAATGGTAATGCGAGGCCGCGAAGCCTAGGTCTCCTCAGGCGTTGGGCTGGGGGTTTGTCCTCGCGCTGATGCCGGATCGAGCGCAGGCTTATGCCGATGCCGGTCGCCGCCCGATTACGGGCGAGACGCCAAAATACGCCACTCCGCATTCTGGGCAATCATTCGCCCCTTGCGCGGCTTCTTCAATTTTCGACCTTACTGGGATCGGGCTCGTTTGCGCCCGAATGACATCATGGCTCGTTTTAGAATCGATTTGCGCGCAAGCGCCTTTCGCAGCGTTCTTGGTTTCACGCTCAGCCATTGGCAGCGTCAGCCGTGGCGGCTTTCGCTGATCATGGGCGGCTTCCTGTTGTCGACGCTGGCCGACGTTTTGACACCGCTCTATTCCGGCCGGCTGGTCGACTCCGTCGCCAGCAGTGCCGGCGCCGACGCCATCGCCTGGAATGCAGCGATGACGGCGTTTTCGATGCTGATGGCCCTGGCCCTGAGTGGCGTCGTGCTGCGCAACGTTGCCTTCATGGGGATCGTCGAGCTGACGCTGAAGATGATGGCGGATATCGCCGCTGACGCCTTCCATCGCGTCCAGCGCTTTTCGACCGACTGGCATGCAAACAGCTTTGCTGGCTCGACCGTGCGCAAGGTGACGCGCGGCATGTGGGCGCTCGACCTGCTCAACGACACGATCCTGATCGCGCTGCTGCCGTCGGTCGTCATGCTGGTCGGCTCGACGCTGCTGCTTGGCTGGTTCTGGCCACTGATGGGCGTGGTCGTTGCCGCCGGGTCGGTACTGTTCATCGCGGTGACGGCGATGCTGTCGCTCGGCTATGTCGCACCGGCGGCACGGCTCGCCAACACCTGGGACACGCGCCTCGGCGGCTCGCTGGCCGACGCGGTGAGCTGTAACGCCGTGGTCAAGGGGTTTGGCGCCGAGGAGCGTGAAGAGCGCCGTCTCGCCAGGGTTGTCGCCAAATGGCGTGCGCGCACTCGGCGCACCTGGGTGCGCGGCACCATCAATGCCACCACGCAAGGGGCGCTGCTGGTGGTCATGAGAGCCGCGGTGATCGGCCTGGCGTTGATGCTGTGGTCGTGGGGGCAAGCGAGCGCCGGTGACGTCGCCTTCGTGCTGACGTCGTTCTTCGTGCTGCAGGGCTATCTCAGAGATATCGGCACCCACATCCGCAACCTGCAACGCTCGATCAACGACATGGAGGAGCTGGTCGACTTCCAGTCCGAACCGCTCGGCATCGAAGACCGGCCTGGCGCCAAGCCGATCCGGATCACGCAAGGACGCATAGGTTTCGACGATGTCACCTTTCACTACGGCAACCACCGATCGCCGCTTTACCGCGGCTTTTCGGTCGATATCGCGCCGGGTGAACGCGTCGGGCTCGTTGGCCATTCGGGTTCGGGCAAGACGACCTTCGTCAAGCTGATCCAGCGGCTCTATGACGTGAATGCGGGAAAAATCCTGGTCGACGGCCACGACATCTCGCAGGTGGCGCAAGCGTCGCTGCGCGGGCAGATCGCCATCGTCCAGCAGGAACCGATCCTGTTCCACCGGTCACTGGCCGAGAACATTGCCTATGCCCGGCCGACAGCGACGCAAGATGAGATCGAGCACGCCGCGAAACTCGCGAGCGCGCACGATTTCATCGCCAACCTGCCCAAGGGCTACGGCACCCTGGTCGGCGAGCGCGGCGTGAAACTGTCGGGCGGCGAGCGTCAGCGTGTGGCGATCGCGCGCGCTTTCCTTGCCGATGCGCGCATCCTGATCCTCGACGAGGCGACGTCGAGCCTCGATTCGGAATCCGAGGTGCTGATCCAGCAGGCGATGGAACGGCTAATGGTCGGCCGCACGACGCTGGTCATTGCGCACCGGCTTTCGACAGTGCGGGCACTCGACAGGCTGCTGGTCTTCGATCGCGGCAAGATCGTCGAGGAAGGCTCGCATGACGAGCTGATCCGGCTGAAGGGCGGCATCTACCGCCGGCTGTTCGAGCGACAGGCGCTCGAACTGACCAAGGGCCTTGTCATATGACCTGAGGCGGCCTCCGGCTTCGGCCGGAGGCCACCTCCATCGGTCGTTGTTGCGGTTGCAACAGCGCCCGCTTTCGTCAGTCGCGAAGCGGTATCCATTGCCTTTCCAGATCCTGAGTTTGAGACGTCTTGTTTACGTTGTTTCTACTACTGGTTGGTATACATCTGCTCCAAGCAACCCAGAGGCGGTCTATGCATATCCTGGAATCCGATTAATCTGCGCAGGATTCGCTCTGCGGCAGATAGGCTTCACGATGCATCTTGTTTCCGCAAATGCCGGTCCGGGAAAGGTGGCTGCGCCGTCGGTGCTGGAAACTCAGCACGGGTCGGTACGGCCGCTCGCGGCCGAAGATCTCGAGCACGTCGCCGCGCTCTTCCTGACGAAGTTTCGCCGGCGGCGGCGTCATCTCCTCGATCGCGCGATCATGGAGACGGCCGAATATATGAGAAAGATTTATCTTGGGCCTGCCGGCCAGCCCGGTGAGAGCAACGCTCTGGTCCAGATTACCCCGCAAGGCCGTCTGGGCGGGTTCCTCGGCGTGCTGAAAGCCCGCTACGAGCTCAACGGAACGGCATTGAATGCGGCGATCATCGGTCCGCTCATGGCTGACCCCGGCACCGATCATGGCTCGGCCGGACCGCAATTGCTGCGTGCCCTGAGCCAAGGCGAATTCGATCTGCAGCTGACCGATTCCGCCAACCGGACATCCCTGCCGTTCGCGCGCCCGATGAAATATCAGCTGCTGCCGGTGCATTGCCTGGGTTGGACCTGTGTTTTCCGGCCGGCCGCGATGGCCGCCGCGGCGCTGCACCGTAAATGGCCTGGCCTGCCTCGTCCGGTACTCGATCCCTGCGCGAGAGCATTCGATGCTCTTGCGAAAAGAAGGTTCGGGCCCCCGGTCCCGCTTTCACCGTCGCAACGGGTCCACCGAGAGTCGATCGATGCCGCGCAATTTGCCGAGCGGCTGCCGACGCTTCTGTCCGAATACGCCCTTCGGCCGAGTTGGAAGGATGGCGAGCTGCCACGACTGCTCGCGCTGGCGGCCGAGAAGCGGGCCGACGGCCCACTTCATTTCGGTGGGACTTACGACGAAGCGGGCAAGATGCTCGGTTGCTACGCCTTCTACGGTCAAGCCGGCGGCATCGCGAGCCTGTTGCAAATCCAGGCGTCCGGATCCCACTGGGGCGCGACGCTGGATGGCCTTATCGCGGCCGCGTGGGATATGGGCTGCGCGGGGATCACCGGGCAGACGCAGAGCAGATTCATGCCTCAACTCTTCGGCTACAGGAATGTCTTCTTTCGCTATGCCGGGGGGACGATGGTCCGCTCGCGGATCGCTGAGGTCACGGAAGCGGTCCGCTCGGGCGACATCTTTATCGGTGGGTTGATGGGTGACCGCTGGACCCGCCTCAGCTCCGATGACTTCGGCCGCTGATCGCCTTCGACTACCTGTTGGTCGGCGACAGCACCCCATGTCTGGACACGCCACGAGTTGATCCGTGGCGGCAGGCCCGAGCGGCATCATTGTCTCGGTCGGCGTCGACTCCACCGGCGGGCACTGCTCGGTCATGGCGGACCCCGCCTACGCGCCGCCAGACGCGCACGCCCCCCGGTCTTTTCATTGCGCGCGTCCTGTTCTATGTCTGCCGCACCGCGCGGGGGCGCGTCTTGTCAATCACAAAAGCATCCGGTACGCCCCGCTCATGACAGTTACCGTTCGTTTCGCCCCTTCGCCAACCGGCCGCATTCATATCGGCAATGCGCGCACCGCCTTGTTCAACTGGCTGTTTGCCATGAACAACAAGGGTCGTTTCATCCAGCGCTTCGACGACACCGACATTGCCCGCTCGAAGCAGGAATACTCCGACGCCATCCTCTACGATTTGCATTGGCTCGGCATTTTCCCCGATGCCACCGAATACCAGTCGCGGCGTTTCGACGTCTATGACGCGGCGGTCGAGAGACTGAAGGCGGCCGGCGTTCTCTACGCCTGCTACGAGACGCCGGAGGAACTCGACCTCAGGCGCAAGGTGCGTCGCACGCGTGGCCTGCCGCCGGTCTACGGCCGCGAGGCGCTGGCGCTTTCGCCGGAGCAAATCGCCGAATACCAGGCCGATGGCCGCCGACCGCACTGGCGCTTCCTGTTGCCCAATTTCTCTGGCGATCCGCTGCAGCCCGAACGTACTGAAATCCATTGGAACGACCTCGTGCGCGGCGACGAAACCGTCGACCTTGCCTCGCTTTCCGACCCGGTTCTGGTGCGCGAGGACGGCACCTATCTCTACACGCTGCCTTCGGTGGTCGACGACATCGAGATGGGCGTCAGCCACGTCATCCGCGGCGACGACCATGTCACCAATACTGGTGTGCAAATCGCCCTGTTCCAGGCGCTGGCTGCCCAGCCGCCGGTGTTCGGCCACCACAACCTCCTGACCACCGCATCGGGCGAGGGGCTGTCGAAACGCACCGGCGCGCTCTCCATCGAAAGCCTGCGCGAGGATGGCATCGAGCCGATGGCCGTCGCTTCGCTCGCCGTGCTGGTCGGCACCTCGGAGAACGTCGCGGCGGTGCCTGATATGGCTGAACTCGCCGAACGCTTCGATCCGGCGGCGACGTCGAAATCGGCGGCCAAGTTCGATCCGGACGAGCTCTTCGTGCTGAACCGGGCGCTGTTGCACCATATGCCGTTCTCCGAGGCACAAGACCGGCTGATCGTTCTCGGCGTCTCGGGTGACCAGGCCGAACCGTTCTGGCTGGCGGTGCGGGGCAATCTCGACAGGCTGGCCGAGGCGGCGAGCTGGTGGCGTACCTTGCGCGAAGGCCCGCAGGAGAGGCCGGAATTTTCCGATGACGACCGCGATTTCCTCGGTCAAGCCTTCGACCTGCTGCCGGAGGAACCCTGGAGCGGGACAGTCTGGAAGGACTGGACGGGCAAGATCAGGGAAGCGACCGGCCGCAAGGGCAAGGCGCTGTTCATGCCGCTCAGGCTCGCGCTTACGGGACTGTCTTCGGGGCCGGAGCTTGCAGATCTATTGCCGCTGTTGGGTCGGGAAGGAACGATGGCCCGACGACCCTGACCTTGCGCTGTTCCGGTGGCAAGGCCGACACCGGCGACGTCACCGGCTTGGCGGAAAGCCGTTTGATTGCCTCGCGGTCAAGTCCGCCTTCCACATTGGCCAGGGTTTCCGGATCGGTACCCGGGTCGGGCTTGGAAGCCGGAACCGGAATGAGCGGTGCCGCGTCCATTTCGGGCTGCGACTGCTGAGGATTGGGCGGGTTGCCGGCGATGATCTGGAAATTCTGCGCGGCATTACAGCCGCAAGCCGGCGGCCGCGGCATGTTGGACTGCTTGTAGAGATAGGCGGTCGGCAATTCGCTGTAGGGCCGGCCGGTGACCGATGACGTCATCGAAGCCGAATCGCCATCCATACCCCGCGAATAGAAAACCTGCATCTCGGTGCCAGGGCAGCTTGATTCGCAATTCTTCTGGTCGCGTTCGAAATCGCTCGTGGAAGCCGAATTCGACATCGGGAAGAAATAGCCGTCGCAGGTGCGCACGCATGTGGTGTGGAACTCGCCGCCGCCGACGCTCGGAAAATCCGGTACGCCGGGCCGGTTGAGCACCCTGCTGACATCGCTCTCCTCGCCCGGATCGTCAGGCTGATCGAGCGCATCGAGCTGCTGGCTGTTGCCGCCGAAAAGCTGGTCGAACAGGTTTGCGTTACCGTCTTCGCGGTTCGCCTCCTGTAACGGAGCGTGCCGCGGGGCAACGGTGTCGTCGCGGCAGCCCTTGGCCTCGAGCGCCGCCAGGATGCGGCCTCGGTCGCGGCGCGAGCCACCGCTGGCGAGCTGCGCGCGCTTGGCCTGCAGGCCATCTAGATTGGCATTCATGCGATCGATGGTGGCGTTGAGCCCGGCGCATTCCCTGACATTGCGGCTGAACAGCGAAAAGCCGCAACCGGCGCTGCTGGATCGGCTGCGGGCCCTGGAGATCTGTTCGCGCTGCCTGTCGATTGCCGCGTCGTATTTGCGGATCAACGCCGGGCCACCACCGCCGCCACGCGAGGCAGCGGCAAGATCGGCTTCCAACTGGCGGCAGACGCGCGAGGCGGCCTGCGGCTCGGTGACCGCGATGGCTGAAAACACGAGCGCGCCAAGCAGCGCAGCAACATGCGTCAGCTTCCACCTTTCGCCCGTCATAGTCCGAAAACCCCGCCTGCCTGCCCTGCGCGATGCTACCGGATTCGCGGTTTCCTCAATCTACAACCAAAGATGGTCTTAGCCCAGAGACGCGCCGTCGCGGATGTTCGGGTTTAGTTACTGCCGTGAGATTCCGACGCTGCATGAAAATGGCGTATTTCCCTAGAAAAATGCTTGAATCCAGCGAAGCCCGGAGGCTTGGCATGACCGCCATTACCCGTCGAACCGCGCTACAGCTTGCTCTCTTGTGCCTGGCGGCGCCTGCTGCGTTGGCGCAGGAGGAGCCCGATGCGCCGGACTGGCGCGGTCGATTGGTCGATGCCGCGCGTGAGCAGATCGGTGTCACCACCCTCTACGACCCAACCTACATGCGCTTGACCTATCCGGGTGGCGATGTCGCGCCGGAGCGGGGTGTGTGTACCGATGTCGTGGTCCGCGCCTATCGCCGCGCCTTCGGGCTCGACCTGCAAAGGCTGGTGCATGAGGATATGCTGGCTGATTTCGCGGCCTATCCGAAGATCTGGGGCCTGAAAGCGCCCGACCGCAACATCGATCACCGCCGGGTGCAGAACCTTGCCGTCTTTTTTGGACGGCGTGGTGTTTCCTTGCCGGTCAGCCAGGATCCGGTCGACTTTCAACCGGGCGACCTCGTTACTCAGATGCTGCCCGGCAACCTGCCGCATATCGCCATCGTCTCATCAAATCGTTCAGCGGAAGTGCCGGAAAGGGCGCTGGTCATCCACAATATCGGCCAGGGCGCCCGCGAGGCCGACACGTTGCCGGTCTGATCAGCCCAGATTGACGACCGCCTGTGCCTTGTGCGCGGCTTCCACTACGGCAAGCGCCGTCATGTTGACGACGCCGCGCGAGGTGACCGACGGCGTCAATATATGCGCCGGCATGTCGGTTCCGAGCAGGATCGGCCCGACATGCAGCGCGTCCATCATGGTCCTGAGCGCAGTCAGCGTGATGTTGGCCGAATCGAGGTTGGGGAACACCAGCAGATTGGCTTCGCCCTTCAGTCTGGAGTGAGGATACACGCGCTGGCGCAGATGTTCGGACAAGGCTGTGTCCGCATGCATCTCGCCGTCGCACTCCAGTTCGGGCGCGATGCGCGCCAGGATCGCCGCTGCTTGCCGCATCTTGAGCGCGCTCGGCGAATCGCGCGAGCCGAAATCCGAATGCGACAGCAGCGCTGCCTTGGGCTCAATACCGAAGCGCTGGATTTCTTCCGCCGCCAGCACCGTCATCTCGGCGATCTCCTCGGCCGTCGGGTCGACCGAGACGTGCGTGTCGGTAAGGAAGATGATGCCTCGCTGCGAGATCAGCATCGAAAGCGTCGACAGGTCGTGGTCCTTGATGCCGAGGCGGGGGCCGATGATCAGGGTGACGTTGCGCAGATGCCGCTCGAAACGACCTTCGAGGCCGCAGATCATGGCATCGGCATCGCCACGCTTCAGCGCCAGGGCGGCGATCACCGTGTTGTCGGTGCGCACCATGGTGCGGGCTGCTTCCGTCGTCACGCCGCGGCGGCCGGCGAGTTCGATCAAGAGGTCGACATAGTTGCGATAGCGCGGATCGTCCTCCGGATTGATCAGGCCGAAGTCGACACCGGGCTTGATGCGCAAGCCGTAACGCTTCAGGCGCACTTCGATGACATGCGGGCGGCCGATCAGGATCGGTTCGGCGATGCCTTCCTCGAGCACGACCTGGGCGGCGCGCAGCACGCGCTCGTCCTCGCCATCGGCATAGATGACGCGCTTGGCGGTCGACGCCTTGGCCGACGAGAACACCGGCTTCATCACCAGGCCGGAGCGGAAGACGAAGCGGTTGAGCTTGTCGATATAGGCGGCGAAGTCGGTGATCGGCCTTGTCGCGACGCCGGTGTCGCAGGCTGCCTTGGCGACAGCCGGGGCGATGCGCAGGATCAGGCGCGGATCGAAGGGCGAGGGGATCAGGAACTCGGGTCCGAAGATCGGCGTCTCGCCGGAATAGGCGCGCGCCGCGACATCGGAGGGTTCTTCGCGCGCAAGCGCCGCGATCGCCCGCACCGCCGCCATCTTCATCTCCTCGTTGATGGCGCTGGCGCCGCAGTCGAGCGCACCACGAAAGATGTAAGGAAAACACAGTACATTGTTGACCTGATTGGGAAAATCGGACCTCCCCGTACAGATCATCGCATCGGGACGGGCGGCGCGCGCCGCCTCCGGCATGATCTCCGGATTGGGGTTGGCCAGCGCCAGGATCAGCGGTTTCGGCGCCATGTGCTGCAGCAGTTCCGGCTTCAGTACGCCTGCCGCCGACAGGCCGAGGAACACATCGGCGCCGGGGATCACGTCAGCCAGCGTGCGCGCATCGGTGTCCTTCACATAGGGGTCTTTCCAGCGGTCCATCTCGTCGATGCGGCCCTTGTAGGCGACGCCGAAACGGTCGGTGACCCAGATGTTTTCGATCCGCGCACCAAGCGAGACCAGCAGATTGAGGCAGGCAAGGGCGGCCGCACCGGCGCCCGACGTGACGATCTTGATGTCCGAGATCGTCTTGCCGGCGAATTCCAAGCCGTTGAGCACGGCTGCGGCGACGATGATGGCGGTGCCGTGCTGGTCGTCATGGAACACCGGAATGCCCATGCGGGCCTTCAGCTGTTCTTCCACTTCGAAGCATTCCGGTGCCTTGATGTCTTCGAGGTTGATGCCGCCGAAGGTCGGTTCCAGCGCCGAGATCGTCTCGACCATGCGCTCGATGCCCGGCGCGTCGATCTCGATGTCGAAGACGTCGATGCCGGCGAACTTCTTGAACAGGACAGCCTTGCCTTCCATAACCGGCTTGGACGCGAGCGGGCCGATATTGCCGAGGCCGAGCACGGCCGATCCGTTGGAGACGACGCCGACCAGATTGGCGCGCGCCGTATAGTCGGCGGCGGTCGCCGGATCGTCGCGGATTTCCAGGCAAGGGGCGGCGACGCCTGGCGAATAGGCGAGCGCGAGGTCGCGCTGGTTGCCGAGCGGCTTGGTCGCCTGGATCTCGAGCTTCCCCGGCCTTGGGTGCTTGTGGAAGTAGAGGGCGGCTTCGTCGAGGTCCGAACGTGCCGTCTTCTTGGTCTCGCCTTCCATGCGGCCGCTCCCTCGAAATCTGCCTGGAGAGTCCTTTTAGCATGCGGCCAAGGTTTGTCGCGACGCTAAATGACGCGCCGGCAGCTTTACCCGCCGGCGCGCCTAAAACACCATTATATCAAATATTTATGCTGATTTCATCGCATGTGAGTCCTGCTGCGCGCAGGCGCGTCGATCAAAAGGCGCTGACATATAGGCCGCCGTCGACCGGTATGTTCTGACCGGTCAGATAACCGGCATGGACCGAGCACAGGAACGCGCAGATCTGGCCGAATTCCTCCGGCGTGCCAAGCCGCTTGGCCGGCACATCGGCGCTGATGCGGGTCTTGCGCGCGGCGGCGGCTGCTGGGTCCTCCGGTGTGCCGGCCTCATGCGGGCCACGCAGCCGGTCGGTGTCGAGTTTTCCCGGCAGCATGTTGTTGATGGTGACGTTGCGGGCGATCACCGTTCGCGCCACGCCGGCGAGGAACGAGGTCAGGCCGGCGCGCGCGCCCGACGACAGGTCGAGGCCGGGAATGGGGACGTAGACCGACAGCGAGGTGATGTTGACGATGCGGCCGAAGCCGCGCGCCGCCATGCCGTCGATGACGGCCTGAACCAGTTCCACCGGCGTCACCATGTTCTGGGTCACGCCTTCAAGGATCTTCGCCCGATCGAGTTCACGGAAATCACGCAGTGGCGGGCCGCCATTGTTGTTGACGAGGATATCCGGCTCAGGACACGCGGCGAGCAATGCCTTCTGCACCTCCGGCTTCGAAACGTCGCCGACGACCTCGGTCACCGTCACGCCGTAGCGCTCGCGCAGCTCGGCGGCGGTCTTGGCCACCAGCTCGGCATTGCGCCCGTTGACGACGATGTCGCAACCGGCCTCGGCCAGGGCCATGGCGCAGCCGCGCCCAAGCCCCTTGCTCGAAGCGCAGACGATGGCTTTCTTTCCGCGAATGCCGAGATCCATGATGATTTTCTCCTTGTGAGCCGGCGGCAAGCTAGTCCTTTGGCTGGACCAATCGCAACCGTCATACGGTTGTTGCATGAATCGGGGCATAGCCTGCGCGAAAGCAAGGGTGAAATCGCGATGTCCGGCCAAGAGCCCCGCACTTTCCGCAGCATGTTCATTTCCGACGTCCATCTCGGCTCGAAGGCGGCCAAGGCCGAATTCCTGATCGATTTCCTTAGATATCACGACGCCGACATCATCTATCTGGTCGGCGATATCGTCGATGGCTGGCGGCTGCGGCGAAGCTGGCACTGGCCGCAAAGCCACAATGACGTCGTGCAGAAATTGCTGCGCAAGGCGCGCAAGGGCGCCAACATCACCTACATCGCCGGCAATCATGACGAGTTCGCGCGCCAGTTCCAGGGCGTGCATTTCGGCGGCATCGTGGTCGCCGACCGCGCCATACACGAGACCGCCGACGGCAAGCGGCTGCTCGTCATCCATGGCGACCAGTTCGACACCGTCGTCCACAATGCGCGCTGGCTCGCCTATCTCGGCGATCACGCCTATGACGCGGCCATGCTGGTCAACCGCGTGGTGACGCGGCTGCGCCAACTGCTTGGCCTGCCATACTGGTCGTTCTCGTCCTGGGCCAAGGTCAACGTCAAGAAGGCGGTGAACTTCATCGGCTCGTTCCAGACCATGCTTGCGGAAGAGGCGCGCCGCTCGCATGTCGACGGCATCATTTGCGGTCATATCCATCACGCCGCCATCGAGAATTTTGGCGACGTCCAATACATCAACACCGGCGACTGGGTGGAAAGCTGTACGGCGGTGGTCGAGCATTTTGACGGCCGGATGGAAATCCTGACCTGGGCGCAGGTGCTGCCCGAGGCGCCGGACGAACCCTTTATCCCGTTGCTCCTCGAAGACCGGGTCGGGCAGGCGGCCTGACGCGACCTCACGGCGGGTTTTGGGAGATCAATCGATTAGGCCAACCGGTTTCGCCCGGTTTTCACCCATGTTAAGGGATCGATACACGTTGCCGTCCGGTCGAGTGCAGCGTTATTGGATCGATTCATGTCGCTGCCGCCGCTGTCGCCCGAACAACTCGTCAAGCCGCGCCATTTCGAACTGCGCATGAGCCTGATCTTCGCGACGTTGTTCGTGCCGCTCGGAACGCATGTGCCGTATTTTCCGCTGTGGCTGGAGGCCCAGGGTTTCCACGCGGAGCAGATCGCCGTCATTCTGGCGGCCCCGATGTTCCTGCGCGTGGTGACGACGCCATTGCTGACATCACTTGCCGACAGGGCCAGGGACCGTGCCAATGTCTACATCGCGCTGGTGGCGGCGTCGCTGCTACTGTCGGCCGGTTATTTCCTGACGCCGAGCTACGCCATGGTGCTGGCGGTGTCGCTGGCGCTGACCATCGTCTGGACGCCGCATTCGCCGCTCGCGGATTCCCTGGCGCTTTCTGGTGTGCGCCGGTTTGGCTCGAACTATACGAGCATGCGCAAATGGGGCTCGATCTCCTATCTGTTCGCCAATGTCGCCGGTGGCTTCATCCTGTCGGCAACCGGCTCCGGGGCTGTTCCGGTGATCATTTTCGTATCACTTGCCGCGGCCCTTGCCGCCGGCTTGCTGGCGCCGCGTCTCGGCCGTCCGCGACGCGCCTCGCCGCTGTCGGCCACCGACATCCAGCATGTCGCGCCGAAGCTTCTCAACCCATATTTCCTGTATTTTTCGATCGGTGTCGGCGTCATCACCGCCAGCCACGCATTCCTGTACGGCTTCGTCTCCATCTACTGGAAATCGATCGGCCTCAGCGATTCGGTTGTCGGCCTTTTATGGGCCTGGGGCGTGGTAGCGGAAGTCTGCATGTTCATGATGTTCACCCGCTATTTCAGCTCGTTCTCCGTCGTCTCGATCATGGTGATGGCGGGTATCGGGGCCATCGTGCGTTGGATCGCCTTTCCGCTTGTGTGGCCGCTCGGCCTCGGCGTTGCCGGTTTTTTCGGCGTCCAGACGCTGCATTCGGTCTCGGTGGCGCTGGTGTTGATCGGCCTGCAGAAGATGATTGGCGAAACGGTGTCCGAGGAGCGGACGGGTGCTGCCCAAGGCATCGCTTATTTCTCCAACGGCTTCTTCATGGCGGTGGTGACGCTGGCGTCCGGCCCGCTTTACCACCGTTTCGGCGTCGACGGCTTTTTTGCCATGATCCCGATCGCATTGATCGGACTGGTGCTGATCGGGCTTGCGGCGCGCTCAGCCCCACAGCGCCGTATCAGGCGGTGACATCAGCGATCCTTGATAGACAAGGCCGGGCACACGGTCGCCGGCAAGTAGCAGCGGACCGTCGAGGTCGACGAAATCGGCATCCTGGGCGAGCAGCACCGCAGGCGCCATCGCCAGCGACGTGCCGACCATGCAGCCGACCATCACGCCGAAACCGAGTTCGCGGGCGCGACCGCGCAGCACCAACGCCGCTGTCAGCCCGCCCGATTTGTCGAGCTTGATGTTGACGGCATCGTAGAAGCCGACCAGCGCTTCGAGATTGTCAGCCTCATGCACGCTTTCATCGGCGCAGATCGGCACGGGATGCGCGATATGGCGCAGGATCTCGTCTTTGCCGGCCGGCAGCGGCTGTTCGATAAGCGCGATGCCCAGCTCGGCGGCAAAGGCGAGGTTGGCGACGATGTTGTCGTCGGTCCAGCCCTCGTTGGCGTCGAGGACGATGCGGCTTTTGGGGGCGGCCTGCCTGACGGCGCTGATCCGGGCGATGTCGTTGTCGCCGCCGATCTTGACCTTGAGCAGCGGTCGCGCCGCATTGGCACGCGCCTGCGCCGCCATCGCCTCCGGTTCGCCCAACGACAACGTGTAGGCCGTTTCAAGTGCCCTTAACGGTTGAGCGCCAATGGCAGCAGCCACCGATGTTCCGCTGAGCTTTGCCTCCAGGTCCCACAGGGCGCAGTCGATAGCGTTGCGGGCGGCTCCAGCCGGCATGGCATCGAGCAGCGCGATCCGGCTGATCCCACCGGCGATCCGGTCCCACATGGCCTCTATCGCCTCACGGACGCCATCCATGGTCTCGCCATAGCGTTTGTAGGGAACGCATTCGCCGCGACCAGCGTGGCCGTCCTCGCTGATCGTGCAGGTGATGACCTCGGCCTCGGTCTTGGAACCGCGTGAAATGGTGAAGGTTCCGGCGATCGGGAAACGTTCTGCCTCAACCGAAATGACACGCGCCATTTTTTTCTGCTCCGGCTATGCAACAACGGGCGAGTCGGCAAATCGACAGCTTGGCTCCGTCAGGCTAAACAGGACGCCATGTTGACCATCGGCAAGCGCGACGCAAGCGGCACGACCGCGGGAGAGGCTGACCACGAACCGCGCGTGGCGATCGGCGAGGAGGACGGCATTCTCGGCTGCGCCTTCTCTGGAGTCTGGACGACACGGACCGTCGCGCTGATTGACGCCGATATGCGCAAGATCGAGAAACGAAGTGGTTTCAAGACTTTGGCGCTCGATCTTTCGAAGATCGAGAAGATGGACACCGCCGGCGCCTGGCTGATCGACCGGCTGGTCAGTGCCTTCGAGAAGAAGGGCGTCAAGATCAGCCTGCAAGGCCAGAGCGAGATTGCCAACATCCTGCTCGACGCAGTGGGCGAGGCCGTCCGGCGCGAACCCGAATCCGGTCCGGCGCGGCCACCCAACATCATCATTCGCGCGCTGGAGGCCGTCGGCCGGCGCGTATATGAGATGCGCGACGACTTCCTCGCCTCGATGAACATCCTCGGCGCCACCATCCGCGGCGCGCAGATGAAGCTCGGCCGCGGCCATGCCGTCAACCCGGCGGCGATCTTCAACCAGATCGATCGCATGGGCGTCGGCGCCATACCGGTGGTGGTGCTGATGTCGGCGATCGTCGGCGCCATCGTTGCCCAGCAAGGCGCCTATCAGCTCAGCTACTTCGGCGCCGATATCTTCGTCGTCGACCTGGTTGGCGTGCTGATCCTGCGCGAGCTCGGCGTGCTGATGACGGCGATCATGATCGCTGGCCGCTCCGGCAGCGCGATCACCGCCGAGATCGGCTCGATGAAGATGCGCGAGGAGGTCGATGCGCTAAAGGTCATCGGCCTCAACCCGATCGGCGTGCTGGTCTTTCCGCGCCTGGTTGCGCTGGTCATCGCCTTGCCGTGCCTCACCATCATCGCCAATTTCGCGGCACTCGGCGGCGGCATCGTCGCGGCGTGGCTGTACTCCGATATAGCGCCTGCCGCCTTCATCGACCGGCTGCGCGTCGCCATCGATCTCAGCACCATTTTCGCCGGCCTGATCAAGGCGCCGTTCATGGCCATGATCATCGGCACGATTGCCTCGGTCGAAGGCATGAAGGTCGGCGGCAGCGCCGAATCGCTCGGCCAGCACGTCACCGCCTCGGTGGTGAAGTCGATCTTCGTCGTCATCATCCTCGATGGGCTTTTCGCCATCTTCTACGCAGCGATCGAGTTCTGAGATGACGTTGCGCAGCAGGACAAGGGCGGTCGCGGACGAAACGGGCGAGGGCGACATCGTGCTTTCGGCGCACGACATCACCGTCTCCTTCGCCGACAAGCTCATACTCGACAAGCTGTCGCTCGATATCCGGCGAGGTGAGATCCTCGGCTTTGTCGGCGCCTCGGGCGCCGGCAAATCCGTTCTGCTGCGCACCATTCTCGGCCTGACGCGCAAGCAGTCGGGCACGATCAAGCTGTTCGGCGTCGATGTCGAGAAGGCGAGCGATGTGGAGCGTCTGCGCATTGACATGCGGCTTGGAGTGCTGTTCCAGCACGGCGCCCTGTTTTCGGCGCTGACGGTGCTGGAAAACGTCCAGGTGCCGATGCGCGAATATCTCGACCTGCCGCGAAAGCTGATGGACGAACTGGCGATGCTCAAGGTCGAGCTGGTCGGGCTGCCGCCGGACGCCGCGCAGAAATTCCCGTCCGAACTTTCCGGGGGCATGATCAAGCGGGCGGCGCTGGCACGGGCGCTGGCGCTCGACCCCGACATCGTCTTCCTCGACGAGCCAACATCCGGCCTCGATCCGATCAGCGCGGCGGAGTTCGACGAACTGGTCGTCAAGCTGCGCGATACGATGGACCTGACTGTTTACATGGTGACGCACGATCTCGACACGCTTTTCACCGCTTGCGATCGCGTGGCTGTGCTCGGCAAGAAGAGAGTGCTGGTCGAAGGCGCCATAGACGACATGCTGAAGAGCGAGGAGCCGTGGGTAAAGTCCTATTTCCGCGGAAAACGCGCCCGGCAACTTGATCTTGCGGCGCGCGCATAGCCATAAGTGGGACAATGGAAACCAGAGCCAACTACGTTATTGTCGGCATTTTCACGCTGGCCGCGATCCTGGCGGCGTTTGCCTTCGTTTACTGGACGGCGGCGATCGGCGACAAGGGCGAGACCACGTTGCTGCGCGTGCGTATCCCGGGCTCTGCTTCCGGGCTTGGCCGCGGCAGTTTCGTGCTGTTCAACGGCGTCAAGGTCGGTGACGTCAGGCGCGTCTATATCGATGTCGACAATCCGACCGTCGCCATCGCCGACACCGAGATCGATCGCCTGACGCCGATCACCAAGTCGACGCAGGCCGATATCGGCCTCGCCGGCCTCACCGGACAGGCCAATATTGAACTCAAGGGCGCTGACCCTAAGGAAATAAAGCTCCTCGACCAGGCCGAGAAGGAAGGCAAGGTCGCCGAGATCGTTGCCAACCCATCGGCGGTGACCAATCTGCTGCAGACGGCGCAGAACATCTTCAGCCGCGCCGACAAGGTGCTTTCGGAGCTTGAAGGCTTCACCAAGGACGTTCGAGGGCCGCTGACGCAAACCGTCAAGAACGCGCAGACCTTCTCCGATGCGCTGGCCAAGAATTCGGACGGCATCGACAAGTTCCTGTCCAGCGTCAGTGCGCTTTCCGACGAGCTGAAAGGCGTTTCCGGCAAGCTCGACGGCACGCTGAAAGCAGCCGAAGGGCTGCTCAACGCCGTCGACAAGGACAAGATCAAGAGCATCGTCGCCAACGTCGATGCGGCAACCGCGAATCTCAAGCAGACGTCGACGCAGCTCGACGGCGTGATCAAGAATGTCGACACCGCGGTCGGGTCGGTAAACGATTTCGCCAAGAAGACGCAAGGCACGCTGGCCAAGGTAGACGGCGTGCTCGATGGCATCGATCCGGCGCAGGTACGCTCCGCACTGGCCAACATCCAGAAAGCCAGCGAAAACGCCGACAAGGCCGCCGCCGACATCGCCGAGGTGACCGACAAATTCGCCAACCGGGCCGACGACATCGACCAGACGATCAAGGATGCCAAGCAACTGGCGCAGCGGCTCAACGATGCCTCGGTGCGTGTCGACGGCATCCTCGCCAAGGTCGACACCTTGCTCGGGTCAGGGCAGGCCGACGGCGTGATGGCCGACGCCAGGAATACGCTGAAGTCGTTCAAGCAGGTTGCCGACACTTTGAATTCGCGCCTGGGCGTCATTACCGACAATCTGGCACGCTTCTCGGGCCAGGGGCTTTCGAATGTCGAGGCGCTGGTGCAGGACAGCCGTCGTTCGATCAGCCGCATCGAGGAAGCCGTAACGGATCTCAGCCGCAATCCGCAGCGCATCCTTTCGGGTGGCGATGGCGAGGTCCGGCAATTCGATGGCAGGGCGCGGCGTTGACTTCGGGCTCGGCACGCCCCAAGAACATGAGCCAAGAAAGCGGGTTGATCTTACGATCCGGGGACAACGGGGATCGCGCGTGAAGTCTGTGTGGGTGAGAACGGGCGGGTTGACATCGGCTGCGGCACTGTTTGCCCTGACACTCGCGGGTTGCGCGGTGCTGGGCGGCAAGCCTGCGCCGCTCGATACCTTCGAGCTGTCGGCGCCTTCGGTCGACGCGCATGGCCACAGCCGCCGACAAATCCTGATCGCGCAACCATCGGCGCTCAAGGCGCTGGATAGCCAGAACATCGTCATCAAGCCGTCGGATCGCTCGATCCAGTATCTCAAGGGCGCGCAATGGGCCGACCGGCTGCCGCTGATCGTGCAGGCGCGGCTGGCCGAGACATTCCAGCGTTCGGGCAGCTTTGCCGGCGTCGGCAAGCCGGGCGAGGGCCTGGCGATCGACTACCAGGTGATCGTCGAGGTCCGGTCTTTCGAAGTCCGCGTCGACGGCGGCGAGCACGCAGAGGTTAACCTGTTCGTGCGGATATTGAACGACCGCAATGGAGAGGTGCGTGCCTCCAAGAGCTTCACCGCATCGGCGCCAGTTTCAGGCAGCGGCAATCCTGCCTATGTCAGCGCGCTCGACAGCGCGTTTGGAGATACCGCCAAGCAGATCGTGCGTTGGACGGATACGATCATCTGATCGCCGTAAAAGCTTTGATCGCCCAACGTTTCTGAAAATGCTGGCGCCTGAAGCCGTGCAAGGGACGCGGCGCTTGCGGACGCGCCGACGAGCACAAAATCGGCTGAAACGAAAAAAGGCGGGATGTTTCCCGCCTTTTTTCTTTTGCCCTACCGGGTGATCAATGCAGGCGACCGCTGGCGTGGGCCAGCATGGTGTAGACCTTGCCCGTGTCCGACGTCAGGTAGGTCTGCGCCATGATGTTGTCGCGGTCGTTGCGCGAGACATCCTTGAGCAGCTTCTCGAAATCGTCGCAGTAGCGGTCGACGGCAGTGCGGAACTCGGCCTCCGCCTGATACTTGCGACGGATCTCGTCGAACGTCTGCTGGCCCTTCAGCGTGTACAGCCGCCGCGTGAACACGTCACGCTCGCCACGCCGGTAGCGGTTCCACAGTTCGATCGAAGCATCGTGGTCGATGGCCCGCGCGATGTCGACGGAGAGCGAGTTCAGCGATTCCACGACATGCAGCGGCGAGCGCTGGGCAGGAGCCGCGCGCGGTGCTTCCGCGGGCGTTGCCGGTCTGGCGTCCTCTTCGCGCGATGCCCCGGTCAGGAGATCGCGCACCCAGCCGCCCTGTGGTGTACGGGCGCCGGCATCGGCACGCTGGCGCGGTGCCGCCTCGGCCGGACGCTCCAGATCGAGCGTGCCGCGCAATGGGGTGCCGCCCAACGGTGCCTGGGGTGTGCGCAGCTCCGGCTGCGGCGCCGGTGGTGCACGCCGTGGTGGCTCGGCAGGGCGTGCGGCCGGCGCTTGCGGCGCCGGGCGCAGATTGCGCTGCTCGGAGGCATCGCCGCCGCCGCGGCCCGACTTCGCAACGATCTCCGAAAGCTCTTTCAGGGCGTTGATCTGCTCGGAAACGGCACGGCGGATGGCCGAGGTCGATTCCTTTGCCTCTTCCGGCATCTCGATGACGCCCTTCTTGAGCTCGGCGCGTGTCAGGTCGAGCTCGCTCTTGATCGAGCCCGCGGTGCGCCGCATCTCTTCGGTCGCATCGGCGAAGCGCTTGGTCGCCGAATCGACGACATCGGTGATGGCGTTGCGGATCTTGTCGGCCGACTCCATCGTCTTGCCCTCGGCGTTCTGCAGCGTCTGGCCGACGAGATTTTCGAACGAGCGCATGACCCTTTCGAGATCTTCCGACTTCTTGACCAGGCCGACGGCGAGATCCTCGAGCGACGACTGCCTTTCGAGCGTGTGCTCGAGGTTGCTCTGAGCCGAGCTCAGCAGGTCCGAGGCGCTGGCCAGCAGGCGGCTGTGTTCGTCGAACTTGGTGGCGATCGAAGCGACCTCGCGCAAGGTGGACGACGACAGTTCCGTCAGCCTTGTCGTGTTCGAATCGACCAGCCGTGCCGAGCTGGCGAAGGTTTGCGCGGCCTTCTCGGTGGTGGCGGCGAAGCTTTGCGTGCTGCCGCTCAGACGTTCGTCGACCTGGCCGAGGTTGACCGCGGCCTGCTCGATCAATTGACCGAGCTGCGAGCTGGACGTGGTCATGCGGCCAATGAGATCGGCGACGCTGTCGGACAGCGACGAGCGGGCGCCTTCGACCGCCGACAAGGTCTCGGCGGTGCGGTTGGCGAGCGCGTTGACAAGTGCGGCATTCTCGCTGCGCAGCTTCTCGGTGGCGCGTTCGGTGACCTCTTCCATGCTCTTTTGCAGTTCAGAACCGCCCTGGGCGAAGCGCTCGACCAGCGGCCGCGCGGTCTCGTCGAGGATCTTCGACATTTCGGCCGAACGCGCCGCGAGCATGGTGTTGAGCTCGCGGGTGTTGGCGCCGATCGTCTTGGCGGCGTCGTTGGTGCTCTGGCCGATATGCTGGCCAACCGCGGTGAAGGTCTCCGCGATAACATTGGCGCGCGAGACGAGTTGCGCCTCGGCATTCGCCACCTGTTCGTTGATCCTTTGGCCCATCGTCTCGGCCGTGTAGGCGAGGCGGTTCTCGACGCCTGAGACCTGCTCTTCGACACGGGCGGCCGCAGCCGCCGCGCTCGATGCGAGCCGCTCGTCGGCGCCGGTAAGCGCCTGTTCGATTTCGCGGGCATGCACGGCCATTTCCTGACCGGTCCGCCTTGCACGTTCGGCGACCCTCTGCTCGGTGTCGGCAAAGGCGCCGACGATGGTCTCGGCATGTTCGCCGATCGTCGACGAGCTGCTGGCGATGCGCGACACCAGACGCTGATCGGCTTCGTCGAAGATGCGGCCGATTTCCGACGCACGGCTCGACAGCGCTTCCGAACCTTCGGCGATGCGCGAGACCAATTGCTGGTCGGCGGCATCGAAGATACGGCCGAGGTCCGATGCTCGTGCGGCAAGCGCCTCGGCGGATTCGCCGATGCGCATACCGAGCCGCTGGTCGGCGCCTTCGAAGTTGCGCAGGATGTCGCCGGCGCGGGCTGCGAGCGACTGTGCGGTTTCGACAGCGCGGGCGACCAGCTTCTGGTCTGCCGCATCGAACGCGCCGGCAATCTCGGCTGCACGGGTGGCCATATGGTCGGCGGTGTCCTGAGCCCGGGCGGCAAGCTGATCGGCGGTTTCCTGGGCGCGGGCGGCGATCCTCTGGTCCGCCACGTCGAAGGTGCCGGCGATCTCGCTTGCACGAGCGGCCAGCTGGTCAGCGGTTTCATGGGCGCGGGCCAGCAGGGAGCTGGAGGTGTCATCAGCGCGGGCAAGCAAGGCGTTCGACGTATCTTCCGCACGGGTGTGGAGGCGACGATCGGCTTCCTCGAAGGTGCGAGCGATGTCTTCGGCCCTCGCCAGCAGGGCGGCGGAGGTCTGCTCGGCGCGCTCGGCGATCTTGCGGTCGGCGTCGCTGAACGCGGCACCGGCCTGCTCATGCAGCGTGCTGGTGACTTCGAGGACCTTTTCGCGCAACGCGCCGGCAACGAAGACCGCACTCTTCTCGAGCACGGCTCGGACGTTGTCGACGCCTGTCGAGAGCGCCCGCTCCATGGTGCCGGCGCGCTCCTCGATGACGCCGGTCTGGCGACTGAATGCCTGCTCGATCTTCTCGACATCGGCAGCGATCGCGGCTGAGATATCAGTGCTCCTGGCGGCGATCTGGTCGATATGGCCCGAGAGCGAGCGGTCGACGTCCTGGCGGGTCTCGGCGAGCTTGCCGAGATCGTCTTCCAGGGCACGGGCCAGCATGTTGCGGCCTTCCGACAGCTTGCCGACATGGCTGGCGATGATGTCGTCGATATCGCTGCGGCTTGCGGAAAGCTTCTGCAGGTCGGCTTCCAGCGCACGCTTGAGGATATCGCGACCTTCGGCGAGCTTCTCGACCTGGCCGGCGACCAGTCCGTCGATGCTGGAGCGACTTTCCGCCAGCTTGGCAAGATCGTCTTCGAGCGCCTTCGTCAGGGCCGAGCGCTCGCCGACAAGTCTATCCGAATGGCTGTTCACCAGGCCGCTGACGTTTTGGAGATCAGCCTCGAGTGCCCGGGCGAACTGCGCCCGGTCATCGACCAGTTTCTGCGACTGGTCGGCAACGGTGCTCGTAATCGCATTGAGGTCGGCTTCCAGCGCGCGCCGCAGGATGTCACGGCCTTGCGACAGCTTCTCGACTTGACCGGCTACCAGCCCGTCGATGCTGGAACGGCTTTCGGCCAGCTTGGCAAGATCGTCTTCGAGCGCCTTCGACAGGGTCGAGCGCTCTCCGACAAGCCGTTCCGCATGGCTGCCTACCAGGCCACTGACGTTTTCGAGATCAGCCTCGAGTGCCTTCGACAACGTCGAACGATCCTGGGCGAGCCGCTCGGAGTGGCTGTTGACAAGGCTGTTGACGCTTTCGAGATCGGCCTCGAGCGCACGGGCGAACTGCGCCCGGTCATCGACCAGTTTCTGCGACTGGTCGGCTACGGTGCTCTGGATCGCATTAAGGTCGGCTTCCAACGCACGCCGCAGGATGTTGCGGCCTTCCGACAACTTCTCGACCTGACCGGCGACCAGCCCGTCGATGCTGGAGCGGCTCTCCGCCAGCTTGGCGAGGTCATCTTCAAGCGCCTTCGACAAGGTCGAACGATCCTGAACGAGCTTGTTCATGTGGTCGGCGATGACGCTGTTCACATTCTGCAGGTCGGCTTCCAGCACCCGTGAAAGCTGCCCGCGATCCTCGGCCAGCCTTTCCGACTGGCTGGCTATAACGCCCTTGATCGTGTTCAGATCGGATTCCAGCGCCCGCTTGAGAATGTCGCGGCCTTCGGCGAGCTTCTCGACCTGGCCGGCAACCAGACCATCGATGCTCGAGCGGCTTTCGGCCAATTTGGCAAGATCAGCCTCGAGCGTCTGCGACAGCAGACTGCGATCCTCGACCAGCCGTCCCGAATGGCTGTCGATCAGTCCGCGTATGCTGGACAGATCGTTGTCGAGCGACTGGGAAAGCTGCGTGCGGTCGTCCGCCAGCTTGGCGGAATGGGCTTCGATCAGGCTCTTGATACCGCTGATGTCGTTTTCCAGTGCCTTGGCGAGCACGGCGCGACCCTCGGCGATCTTCTCGACCTGGCCGGCGACCAGACCGTCGATGCTGGCGCGGCTGTCGGACAGTTTGCCAAGATCGGCTTCCAGGGCGCGCGACAGGATGCTGCGGCCCTCGGCCAGCTTTCCGACGTGTCCGGCAACCATTTCATCAATGATTGTGCGAGCTTGCACCAGTTTCCCGGAGTCTTCGTTCAAGGCAGCGGAGAGCCTGTTGCGGCCTTCTTCCAGCCTTTCAAGATGGCCGCCGAGCGACGCATCGATGGCCGCCCGCGATTCATTGACCTTGCGCAGATCCTCTTCGAGGGCGCGCGCGATCAGGCTGCGGCCTTCGGCCAGCTTCTGCACCTGGTTGGTCACCGCCGCATCAATGCCGGCGCGACCTTCGTCGAACTTCGCCAGGTCGGCCTGCATGGCCTCGGCCATGCGATCACGGCTTTCCGAAAGCTTGCGGCTGTGGTTTTCGACGGCCTCCTCGATGCCAGCGCGGGCGTCGGCAAGCCGCTGAATATCGCTATCGAACGAACGCGATACGACATGACGCGCGGCTTCCATACGGCCGGCGAAGTCGCTGGCGCGGGCTTCGAGCATAGAGGAGGTCGAGGTGACGATGTCGGCCATATCGGCGCCGATCTGGGTCTTGCCCTGATCGATCATCGCCGACAGCGTGTCCTTGCTCTCGGCAAAGGTGTGCGCGATTTCGCGGGCACGCTCGACCAGCGTCTCATTGATCTGGCGGGCGCGGGCCTCGAGCGCCGCGTTGAGCTTCTGCGTTCCGGTGTCGAGCGCCTCGGCGCGGGTCTGGAACTCGCTGATCAGCGCCTGGCCGCGTTCGGCGAGCGTCCGCTCTATGCCGTTGAGGCTGGCCTCGAATTCAGAATTGAGGGTGCGCGCGGCACCGCCGAGCAGAGACACCATGCCGGTGGTGCGATCGTCGAGGAGATCGGTCAACGACCGCGTCAGGCCGTCGGTGGTGTCCGTCAGTTTGGCTATGCGGGTGTCGAGAAGGCTGGCGAAGGCCTCGCCGGAGGTCGACAGCTTGTCGGTGATCGTATCGAGCCGGCCTTCCACCGAATCGAAGATCGACAAAGAGCTTTCATTGATGCGGTCGATGAGCGTGTCGCCGGAATTGGTGATCGTCATCGACAGCTTGGTCGACGCATTGAGGATGCTGTCGCGGATGATGTCGGAGGCAGCGCCGATCTCGTCCTTCAGCGTCTCATGCGCGCCGGTGATCGAGGCGCGGACGCGCTCGGCATGGGTGACGACGGCTTCACGCTCGCTGCCGAGCCCATCGACCAGCGAACGGATGCGGGATTCGTTCTCCGAATAGGAGCGCTCGATCTGGTTGACCTCGCTGTGGACCAGCGTTTCCAGTTCGACGGCGCGGGCAAGCGTGCGCTCGATGCCTTCGCCCATGGCGGCGACCTCGCGACGAACGGCCTGGCCGATCATCATGACGCGATCCTGGGCAAGGTTTTCCGGCTCTGTCAGGCGGAAGGCCACTTCGGTCATCGACTGGGCGGCAATGCGCATTTCCTGGGCACGGCGGATCATCGCCGCGAAGGCCCAGAACAGGATGACGGGCACAATCGCCGCAACCGCCAGACCGATCAGTTCGGGACGGGCAAGAAACTGGTCGAGCGTGCGGATTCTCCAGATGCTCGGTCCGAAGAGGAGGTTGGCCAGACCGCCCGCACCGGCGAACCAGGCGAGCGAGACAAAGGCGACGACCCAGTAAATGGTGTTCGAGGCACGCCTGTTCAGGCTGTGCAGCAGCGTCTTGTAGTCCTTCTGGCGATCGTCGTTGGCCGGCGCAAATCCGGCGGGCTGGGCACCATTGCGTGTTTCGACGGGGCGTAACTCGGCAGGCTTGGGCGGGGGCGTGGGTTTCGCGGCCTCACTGCGCGCGGCCTGGCTCTGATTGACTGGTGGCGCCGGCTTATCGTTGCGTCCCTCGCGCGCCAGTTCGTCGGCAGCCTGCGATATCTGCGCTTCCAGATCTTCCATCGAAGCCGCGATGTCGAGGTCGCCGTCGCCGGCATCACTGCTGAGGTCTAGATCAAGCGCCTTTTCCAGCTCCCTGGCCACATCGTTGTCGAGAGTTCTCGTCGTCGTTGTTTTCTTTGCCATGCCTTCTACCCTGTACTAGCTGCCGCGGGCTTATAATTCTGTTTTTATCGTACCCCGCGCAGGAGGCTGAAAATGGACCCCTCGTATCGTAATGACACAGGGGGGTAAAGAAAACATGCATTCCGCGAGATACGTAAAACTTTAAATATAAGGTTAACGGAAGCGTGATATCGGCGCCGCTTTCGCAACATTTTTCCCCGCCACTCATTAACCCGTTGTCCACTGGAATCGCCTAGCGTTTTGGGGCGACCGAAGAAACGGAGTTAGAGTTCATGCGTGGCGAAAGCGGCATTGCCTTCTCAATGCCCGGGGGCGACGTATCCGGACCTAGGCGGTCACGGCCGGTCGATTTGGCACACCTTGCCCGCCAGACCATGGGGGACCGCAGCCTCGAGCAAGAGGTGCTGGCACTGTTTGTACAACAGGCCCTGTCGGTGCGCGAGAAAATAGTCGATGCCGACATCAAGGACCGGCTTCTGCTGGCGCATGGGCTGAAGGGTTCGGCCCGCGGTGTCGGTGCCTTTGCCATCGCCGATTGCGCCACCGAGATCGAGCACCGGCCGGACGACAACCAGACGCTCGGGCGGCTTGGCTTACTGATCGACGAAGTGCGCGATTTCATCGCCGCCATCAGCCGCTGAACCCTGTTTGCGGAAAAACGTCAATCAGCCGCTGAACCCTGTTTGCGGAAAAACGTCAAGGAGCGGCGCTTTCGCGCGCAGTTGACTTGTCAGCCGGAGTGATTATCTCGGCTGTGACTCCGTTCAGGTGACAAATGACCAAACTGACTTTTATCGCCCATGACGGCACACAATTCGACATGGACGCCGAAAACGGCTCGACGGTCATGGAGAACGCGATTCGCAACGCGGTGCCGGGGATCGAGGCGGAGTGCGGCGGCGCCTGCGCCTGCGCGACCTGCCACGTCTATGTCGACGAGGCATGGACGGCGCAAGTCGGCGAGCCGGAAGCGATGGAAGAGGACATGCTGGACTTCGCCTATGACGTCCAGCCGAACTCGCGGCTGTCCTGCCAGATCAAGGTGCGCGACGCGCTAGACGGTCTGGTCGTGCGGGTGCCGGCCCGCCAGGGCTGAGACACTGATTTTCGCCGGCTGCTGCTTGGCAGCGGCGGATTGCTCATGCAGTGTCACGCTGTTTTTCGCAGCGAGGCACACGGTATGACCGACATCACCAAGACGGACGTTCTCATTGTCGGGGCAGGGCCGGTCGGCCTGTTTGCCGTGTTCGAGCTTGGTCTGTTCGACATGAAGTGCCACCTGATCGACATCCTCGACCGGCCGGGCGGCCAATGCGCGGAACTCTATCCGGAAAAGCCGATCTACGACATTCCAGGCTGGCCTTCGATCTCGGCGCAGGGACTGGTCGACAAACTGCTCGAGCAGATCGCGCCATTCAAGCCTGACTTCACCTACAACCGCATGGTTTCCAGCCTTGAAAAGCTGGAGGACGGCAGCTTTCGCGTCACCACCGACGAGAATGAGGTGTTCGAAGCCAAGGTGGTGGTGATTGCCGCCGGCGGCGGTTCCTTCCAGCCCAAGCGGCCGCCGATCCCGGGCATCGAACCCTATGAAGGCAAAAGCGTCTTCTATTCGGTACGCAGGATGGAAGATTTTCGCGGCCACGACCTCGTTATTGTCGGCGGCGGCGATTCGGCGCTCGACTGGACGCTCAACCTGCAGCCGGTGGCCAAGAGCGTGACGCTGGTGCACCGCCGGCCCGAATTCCGCGCCGCACCCGACAGCGTCAACAAGATGTATGCCATGCAGGAGATGAAGCAACTGGATTTCCAGGTCGGGCAAGTGACCGGACTGACCGGCGCCGACGGCCAGCTCTCATCGGCTGTCATCAAGGGACCGGACGGCGATGTCGAAGTGCCTTGCACGCGCATGTTGCCGTTCTTCGGCCTCACCATGAAGCTCGGGCCGATCGCGGAATGGGGGCTCAATCTTCACGAGAATCTCATTCCGGTCGATACCGAGAAGTTCCAGACATCGGTGCCCGGCATCTTCGCGGTCGGTGACATCAACTGGTATCCCGGGAAGCTGAAGCTGATCCTGTCGGGCTTCCACGAGGTGGCGCTGATGGCGCAGGCAGCCAAGCGCATCATCAGCCCCGGTGAGCGCATCGTGTTCCAGTACACGACCTCATCGACCAGCCTGCAGAAGAAGCTCGGCGTCGTCGACTGAGCCGCTGGATCGGCTCAGTTTCGCCGACCGCTTCTATTCCGCCATCACCGTCGCATGGTCGGCCTGGCCGCGAAGTGGCTTTTCCGGCATCAGGCCGAGCGTGATCAGCGCCAGCAGCAGCGTTGCAGCGGCGACAAGGAAGATCATCACGAAGGGCACCACTGAAATAACCTGTCCGACGGCAAGCGTGCCTTCACCGGCAAGCGGCAGGCCATAGCCAAGCGCCACAGCGCCGAGCATGGCGACGCCGAGCGCGCTGCCCAGCGAGCGCAGGAAGGTCAGAACGCCGGTTGCGACGCCAAGGTGCGCACGATCGACGGCATTCTGAACCGATACGGTGGCGACGGGGAAGGTGGTCCCGCTGCCCAGGCCGATGCAGATCGTCAGGATCTCGACGACCAGCAGCGAGGCGTGCCCGGCAACCAGAGCAAGCAGCCCGAGACATAGGATGGAGAAGAACACGCCCACCATTGCGATCCGCTTGTAGTGGACGAAGCGCGGTATTGTTCGTCCGCTGAACGTGGCGCCGGCCACGGTGCCGAGCAGCAGGCCCAGCATCGCCAGACCCGACTCGCTGACCGAGAGACCGACGATCGACTGCAGATAGACAGGCAGATAGACCGCCAGACCTATGTTGGCGGCCTGCAAGAGGAACATCGACGAAGTGCCGGCGAGAACGATCGGGTTGCTTAGCACTTCAAGCGAGATGAGTGGTTCGGCCGCGCGCAGCAGCCGCAAGGCAAACGCCACCCAGAAAACCACCGAGACGGCCAGCAGCCCAAGAATTTCGCGCGACAGCCATGGATATTCGCTGCCGCCCCAGTTCAGCGCCAGCAGCAGCAATGCCGTGGCCACGACAAGCAGCAGCGCGCCGAGGGCGTCGATGCGATGCTGCTTTGCGGCGATAGGCAGCTTCTTGAGCGGGTTGTTGATGATCGCCATGGCCAGCAGGCCGAGGGGAATGTTGATCCAGAAAATCAGCGACCAGTGCAGATGTTCAGCGAAAGTGCCACCGAGCAGCGGACCGGCGATGCTGGCGACCGCCCAGGTGCCGGAGATCCAGGCGGCGTAGCGCGCCCGCTCGCGTGGCGGAACAAGGTCGCCGATGACAGTCTGTGTCAAGGTGAACAGGCCTCCACCACCAGCGCCCTGGATCGCCCGCCCGACAATCAGCACGAACATGTTGGGCGCCATGGCGCTGACCAGCGAACCCAGGAGAAAGATAAGGATCGCCGCATAAACGGTGGGCCGGCGGCCATAGACGTCGGAAATCTTACCGTAGAGCGGCGCCATGGCGGTCGCGGTCAAGAGGTAACCGGTGACGATCCACGGCAGGTATTGCGCATGGCCGAGCGCATGCCCGATGGTCGGCATGGCAGGTGCCACGATGGTCTGATCGAGTGCCGCCAGCAGCATTGACAGGAGCACGCCGGCGATGATGGCGTTCTTTTCGGTTTCGCTCAGTGGCGTGGCCGTTTCCACCATCGTCTGCTTGTCGACAGCCTGGTCCATGATCGTTCGTCCGTAAGCTTGCGATTGACCGGCACTGTCCGGCCGTCCCGGTTTGACCGTTTTGATCGCATTGGCATTTGAAGCCCGCGGCTGGCGAGCTTGCTATATGTCGTGCCGTAATAGGCCGATTTCGACAGTCCCCCGAAAGTTTTTCAAGACTGGTACTACGCTTCGGTGGATTTGGCTTGCGCCGGCACCGCTGGTTTCGAGTCAGGCCGGCGGCAGCTGACCGTTCTCGATGCGTTCGATGCGATAGCGCAGCAGCCTCAGGATGCGGCTTTCGAAATTGACGCTTTCGACACGGTCGAACTGCAGCTGCGCCCGGTCATGCCTGGCCAGAACGGCCGCGGTGATTTCGGCGGCCTTGGCCTTGGCGGCGTCGCAATTCTTTTGCGGGTAGGCGGCTTTCAGGTCCTCTTCGAGTTCGCGGCCATGGTTCTTGGCAATCTCGACATGGCGCTCTTCATGACGCCTGATGTCGGCGGCCAGCGTGTCCCAGAACAGCCTGACATCGGCATCGGCCTTGCGCGGGCGGCGCCATTCGGGAAGGATCACCTTCACCTTGACGGTCACCACCGCGTCGGCGATCCGGCAGGAGTTCGATGTCTTGGCGTAGCTGATGCGGGTGGTGAAGGCCATCTGCGTGGCGCCCGGGTGCCGCGTGCCCGTGCTTTTCACCTCCGGCCCGCGTTTGGAGAGTTGTGCCTCGATGTCGTCGAGGGTGCTGCCGCCAATGGCGAAATAGCTGTACGTCTTGACGAGATTGGCCGCACCGGCCGGGACGGCCGTGGCGGCAAGCAGCAGCACACAGAGCAGGGATGGTTTCACGCCAAGCATGGATCGGTTCATCATGTTGCCTCTTCGACCACCTTGCTTTACGGCCGTTGCCAGCGCAACGGATTTGATCCGCAGCGGATCACACATCGTTGATGACCTCTTGGTTGATGAGCCCATGGTTGCTGAGCAATGACGGCTAGGCGATGGCAGTTGGCGCATGGACGCCATCTCGACCTTGGCGGCAAAGCCGTGGTCGTCGGCATCCTCAATGTCACCCCCGACAGCTTTTCCGACGGCGGACTGTTCGACGCCCCCGAAAAGGCGCTGGCCCAGGCGCGGCGCATGATGGGGGAAGGGGCACTGGTCGTCGATGTGGGAGGGGAATCAACTCGCCCGGGCGCCGCCGCGATATCGGCGAGCGACGAACAGGCCCGCATCCTGCCCGTGATCGAAGCGCTGGCGAGCGCCGGCGGGGTGCTGATATCGGTCGATACCTACCGCGCCGACACCGCCCGGCTCGCGGTCGCCGCCGGCGCACATATCGTCAACGATGTCTGGGGGTTGCAGCGCGAGCCCGACATTGCCCGCGTCGCCGCCGACACCGGCGCCGGCCTTGTCATCATGCATACCGGGCGGGACCGCGAGAAGCTGCCGGACGTAATTGCCGATCAGTTGGCGTTCCTGCGAAAATCGCTGGAAATCGCCCGCCGGTATGGCATCGCCGACGACCATATCGTGCTCGATCCCGGATTCGGCTTCGCCAAGGAGACGGCGGAGGAAAATCTCGATCTGATGGCGCGCTTTTCCGAGCTCAGTGCACTTGGCTTGCCGCTGATGGCCGGCACCTCGCGCAAGCGCTTCATCGGCACCGTCACCGGCCGCGACGCGGCTGGCAGGGGTGTCGGAACAGCGGCGACCAGCGTCATCCTGCGGCTCAAGGGCGCCGATCTGTTTCGCGTCCACGATGTCGCATTCAACGTGGACGCGTTGGCGCTCGCAGATGCTATGCTGGCGCGTCAAACCGACCGGGCGAGAAACTGAGTTATGTATGTCATCCGCATGAAAAATTGCGCGTTCTTTGCCCGGCACGGCGTGCTGGACGAGGAGGAAAGGCTTGGCCAGCGCTTCTATGTCGATGCCGCTCTCACCGTCGATCCCGGCCGGGCGCTTGTCGAGGATTCCATCGAGGACACGGTCAACTACGGTATCGCTTTCACGGAGATCGAAAAGATCATCACTGGGCAGCGCCGCTTTCTGATCGAATCCCTGGCACTCGAGGTGGCCCGTGCGCTGACGGCGCGTTTTCCGCAGATCAAAAAAGCCGAGATCACGGTGCGCAAGCCAAACGCCCCGGTCCCCGGTGTGCTCGATTACGTCGAGGTGACCGTTGTCTGGCCCGAATAGCACGGTCTATCTCAGCCTTGGCGGCAATCTTGGCGACCCGGCGAAATCGATGGGTGCGGCTTTGCGCATGCTGGATGCCGACGCAGATACCCGCGTCACTGGCGTCTCCTCTCTCTATCGCACACCACCCTGGGGCAAGCTCGATCAGCCGGATTTTCTCAATGCGGCTGCCGAGATTTCCACCGGACTGGCGCCGCGCGCCTTGCTCGACCTCTGTCTCGATGCCGAACGCCGGCTGAAGCGGGTGCGCGAGGAGCGCTGGGGGCCGCGGCTGATCGACATCGACATTCTGGTGTTCGGCGACCGCGTCATTCACCAGACCGGACTGGAAGTGCCGCATCCGCGCATGCTGGAGCGCGCCTTCGTGCTGGCGCCGCTGGCGGAGATCGCGCCGGGCCTGGTTGTCGGTGGCCGCAGCGTCGCGGACCGGCTGGTCGCGGTCGACACTTCCGGTATCGAGCGATTGCCGTCCGGCCGGGACTGGTGGCTGGTCTGACGCCTGAGCGGGGCGGCAGCAGGACCCTTTAACCGGAGAAGCCGCCGCCATCCAGGAACGCCTGCTCCTGGGGTGTGGTCTCGCGGCCAAGCATCCTGTTTCGGTGCGGAAAACGGCCAAAATTCTGGATAATGTCGCGGTGCTCGAGCGCATATTTAAGGTTGAACTCGGCTTTGGCCTTGTGCAGCTCGACCGATATCTCCTGGTCGGCAAGGTTCTCCGAATGCTCGAACGGCAAATACAGGAACACGCGGACTTCAGGTTCCAATGCCAGATCATGGCCGGCTGCGACGGCCTTTTGAGCAAAATACTTCGCCAGCGGATCGGTCGCGCACATATGGCCGGTGCCGCGAAAGCAGTTCCGCGGAAACTGGTCGAGCAGGATCATCAGCGCCAGCGAACCTTCGGCGTGTGCCGACCAGTCGTCGCATTCACGCCGTGCGGCGGCATAGTGGAGATTGAGAAAGCGGTTGCGGAAGTCCGTATCGAAAGCCTCGTTCTTCTCGAACCAGGCATCCTCGCCGGCGTCGCGCCAGAATTTGGTGACCGACAGGGCCCTGCTATCCAATTCCATGCAAAGTTCCTCGTTTCAATCCGCGGGTTCGGATTTGTGCAAAACATCGGCCGTCTCTTCATTGAGTGCCTGGCCGGTACGGCGGGGCTGGGTGAGGGGTGTGGGAATGGGCGTCCCGATATTACCCCTCAGGAATCGTTGTCCGGCACGCACACCTTCGGCGAGTTGGGTTTCGAAACGGGCGGTATCGCGGCGCCGCACATCCTCGATCACCTCTGCCACGTCTTCGGGATCGACGCCGAGCGATTCCAGCGCCGAACCGCCGAAAACCAGCGCCGATTCGAAGGTTTCGCGCAGCTGGAAGTCGACGCCGGCACGAATGAGCTGCAGGGCTGTGCCGCGGTCGTAAGCCCGGGCGAGCACGGTGAGGAGTGGAAATTCGGCCTTGATCAGCTGGGCGATACGAACGGCCACATCCGGCTTGTCGACGCAGACCAGCACGGCGCGCGCGCGACCCGCGCCGGCCGCATGCAGGATGTCCAGCCGCGTGCCATCGCCATAATAGACCTTGAAGCCGAAATCGGCCGCCGCCTGGATCATTTCGACATCATTGTCGATGATCGAGACATCGATGCCGCGCAGCAGCAGCGGCTGGCTGGCGATCTGACCGAAGCGGCCGAAGCCGATGATCAACACGCTGCCGGTCAGGCCAGCGGCAATCTCGACCCCGTCGAGCGACTGCGCGTCGCGCGGCGTGAGATACCGCAAGGCGATAATCGCCAGCGGCGTCAGCACCATCGAGATGATGACGATCGCCGTCAGCATCGCGTTGGCCTGATTGTCGATGATGCCGACCGCGGCGGCCGCCGAATAAAGGACGAAGGCGAATTCGCCGCCTTGCGCCATGAAGACGGCCCGCTCCAACGCTTCACGATGGCGAGTTTTCAGAACCCGGGCGACGATGTAGATGCCGAGCGCCTTCATCACCATGTAGGCGACGACATAGATGGCAATCAGCCGCCAGTTCGCGACCACCACATGCAGGTCGAGCGACATGCCGACGGCCAGGAAGAACAAGCCGAGCAGGATGCCGCGGAACGGTTCGATGTCGGCTTCAAGCTGATGGCGGAAGGTCGATTCCGACAGCAGTACGCCGGCCAGGAATGCACCCATCGCCATCGACAGCCCGCTGAGCTGCATGGCGAGCGCCGAACCGAGGACGACCAGAAGGGCGGCAGCCGTCATCACCTCGCGGGCACGGGCATCCGCCAGGATGCGGAAGAACGGATTGAGCAGATAACGGCCGGCCAGCACCAATCCGACGATCGCGGCAAGGCCGATCCCGACCTCGGTGAAGCGCTCTGCCAGGCTGGTGTCGGCGCCGCCAGGCGCCAGGAAAGCGATCAGGGCCAGCAGCGGTACGATGGCTAGGTCCTCGAGCAGCAGCACCGACACTATGCGCTGGCCTTTCGGCTCGGCGATTTCACCGCGTTCCTCGAGAAGCTGCATGACGATCGCTGTCGAGGTCAGCACGAAGCCGGCGCCGGCGACGAAGGATTGCGAGATCGGAAACCCTCCCGCAACGCCAACAGCGGTCAGCAAGACCGCGCAGACGCCGACCTGCAGTGCACCGAGGCCAAATATCTCGCGGCGCAGGCCCCATAGCCGCGACGGCTGCATTTCCAGCCCGATGATGAACAGGAACATCACCACGCCGAGCTCAGCGACATGAAGGATGGCTTCCGATTCGGAAAAGACGCGCAGGCCAAACGGGCCGATCACCACACCGGCGGCCAGATAGCCGAGAATCGAGCCGAGGCCCATGCGCTTGAAGATCGGAACGGCGACAACGCCGGCTGCAAGCAGCGCCACCACCTGAACCAGATCGTTGCTCGATGCCTCTACCGCCATTCCGCCATTCCGCTCGTTTGAGGACCGATTCCGATTTCGAAGTGCTTTGACAAGCGGCGAAGATAGGGGCTTCGGTGGGGATCGAACAGCCCGAATCCGGATCACCGGCGATGTTGCGGGCGCGTTACACAAGTTGACGCTGGGAACGCGTTGCATCTTGCCACAATCGAAGGCTAAGGACGCTCGGCTTCGGCCATTGGAGGGTGAGCGACGATCAAGTCGAGCCCTTTTGAGGAGATGACTGACATGAAGAAGTTTTTGTTTGTTGCCGTCGGCCTGGCGGTGCTAGCCGGTTCGGCTTGCTCGAAGGCACCCGAGTGCACGGCCGAGATCGCAACCAAAAAAGCGCAGGACATGGCTGCCGCGCTGCAGGAGGCTATCACCAAGGACCCGTCCAAGGCGGCTGATCTGACGGCCAAGGTGCAGGCGGTGACCACCAAATATCAGGGCACCACGACATTGGCCGACGCCTGCAAGGCCTATGACGAGGTGACGGCCGCGATCAAGGGCTAAGCGCAGGATTGAAGCGGTTTGAACGAGGCGGCGACCCATGGGTCGCCGCCTTTTTTGTTACGTGCGGATCAATTCGGGGCGATGGAGCCGACTTCGATGGAATCGACGCGCTTCAGGCTCATGCCGATCACCGGCACCAACTGGTCGTCGACGCGCACGGCAATGGTCACCGTCATCGAATTGTCGTCGGGGATGCGGGCCTGCATCACGCCGCGCAGCTGGTTGCGGTTGATGGTGAAGACGACCTTGCGGGCATCGACGACATTGCCGCCGATGATGTCGAGGCCGGAAGCGGTCGCGCCGCCCATGAAGCTACCCTTGTAGCCCTCGCGGCCCTTGCGTTCGATAGTGGCCGACATTTGCTGGGTGAACATGCCGACCCGGCAACCGCCGTCGAGTGTCATGCCGACCTTGCCGTCCGGCGTCGAGCCGGTGAAGCTACAGTTGAATTTGGTGCCTTTGTACTTGCCGGCGACGATTTCGCCGGGTCCGATCCATTTGCCTTCGGCCGACTGGAAGAACTGCTTGTCCGGCTCCGCGGCGGAAGCCGCTCCGGCAATGCCGACGAGTGCTGTTATCACGGTTGCCAGGGGCAAGACGCTGGACAGAATTACACTTTTCATCGACGACACCCGGCAACAAAGAGGCTGTTTGGAACCCGTCTGACCATGAACAAGATTGGTTAATGCTTCGTCACTACGGGGCCGCCGTAAAGCAGTCCGGTAACAATTCCGAAGATCCAAAAGCTGCTGCCCGGTTCACTTGCCGGATGGGGTCGTTTCGGCATCTTTCCTGGTTGCAAACGATGTCAGCGCCGAGAGGAAATCGCCCAGTCCCGGACGCTTCGCGGCGCTGAACGGTAGGGGACGCGTTGTCTCCATCGCCGCGATGCCGATGCGCGCCGTCATCATGCCATTGACGACACCCTCGCCAAGCTTGGCCGAAAGGCGCGCCGCCAGGCCGTGGCCGACGATCTGCTGGACGAAACTGTCGCCGACGGCGATCGAGCCGGTGACCGCCAGATGCGCCAGCACGTTGCGGGCCAGGCGGAAGAAACCGAGCGTTCCAGGCCGCCCGCCATAAAGTTCAGACAGGCGCCGAATGAGGCGTCCGGCCTCGAACACGACATAGGCGACATCGACCAGCGCGCGCGGGCTGACCGCGGTCACCAGCGAGACGCGTTTGGCGGCCTCGAGAATCATCACCTTTGCCCTGGCATCGAGGGGGCCGAGAATTTCGGTTTCGGCCAGGCGCACCAGATTGCCGCCGTCGATGATTTCGCCGCGCAGTTCGGCCAGCGCGCGCCGGCCGGCAGCGGTCTCGGGCTTGGCCGCGACGAAGGCCGACAGCTCGTCGACCACCGATCGTGCCGCCTTGGGATCGTCGCGCGCAATCGCATCGAGCGCCCGCTTCTGCAGCTTTACGACCTCGGCGAGGCGGGCGATGGCCAGGAATTCGCGGATCAGGATGACCAGCAGCGCCAGCACGGCGATGGCCGCCATGCCGGCAGCCAGCCAGCCCAGCCATTCGGCGCGCGCAAAGAGGTCGCGTATGAGCTGGTCGGTCCACAGGCCGACAGCCAGAGAAACCAGCACACCAAAGGCGCCGAAGAAGATGCTGCCGAGCAGCGACCGCCTTCTTGGGGCGATCGCCGGCGGCGGTTCGGCGGCAACGATGTCGGGCTCGTCGAAGACATCGACTTCCGCCGGGATGAGCGTCGCGACATCGGTCTTCATCGCGCGGGGCTTCCGCTGGGAGTCAACCTGGGCCTGGGCACGGCGTGCCTCAGGTGCTTCTTGTTTCGATTCGGCTTCCGGCTCGATACGAAATGCGGCCGGCTTGCGGGACGCGGTCATGCCAGACGATCTCCAATCAGGAACTGCAAGGCACGGTCGAGCCGGATGTGCGGCAGCGACAGCGTGACACCTTCGGCGGTGCGTTCGAGCTTTGGTGGACGGAAACGGACGAAGCGGATTGCCGGATCCTCGGAGTCCGGCTTGTGATCGGGCACCGAAACATCGAACACAGCATCAATATTCTCCGGTAAATCACCGGGAAATATGGCAGTTTCCGTTTTGCCGTCAAAGGTCTCGCCGTTGATCTTCTCGCCGGCGATCGGCGTGCCGATGATGACGGGAAGCGTCTCCCGGCCCTGCTTGACGGTGCCTTCGCGGGTTGCGCGCACCGCCGCCATCGCGACCACATCGACATCGGCGCCGGTGAAATTCGCCCGGGCCACGGCACGGTCGGCAAGACGCCGCACGATCGCCTGCAAGCGGTCATGGCTTTCGTGATGCAGGTGGTCGGCCTTGGTAGCGGCAACCAGGATGCGGTCGATGCGCCGTGAAAACAGGTCGGTGAGGAAGCTGCCGCGGCCGGGTCGGAAACAACTGAGGATCTCGGTCACCGCGCGTTCCAGGTCGGCCATGGCGCCGGGGCCGGCGTTCAGCGCCTGCATGGCATCGATGAGCACGATCTGGCGATCGAGGCGTGTGATGTGTTCGCGGAAGAACGGTTTGACGACATGCGTCTTGTAGGCCTCGTAACGCCTGTCCATCATGGCGTGCAGCGATCCCGGGCGCGGACGCCTGTCGCCGAGCCCAGCCAGGGGAGCGAAGGTGAGTGCGGGCGAGCCTTCGAGATCGCCAGGCATCAGGAAGCGGCCGGGCGGCAAGGTCGAAAGCGCCCGCTCGTCGAGCTTGCACGCCTTCAGATAGGCGGCGAAACTTTCGGCCAGGCGGCGCGCCGTCATCTCGTCGGCATCGGCGTTCGGGTCGATCTCCGCCGACAGCGCCCGCCAGCCTTGCGACAGGTCCTCGCGCACCGGCAAAACGGCCATCTCGAAGGCTTCGCGGGAAAAATCGCCGAAGGATTTGCCGAGCAGCGGCAGGTCGAGCAGCCATTCGCCGGGATAGTCGACGATATCGACCGACAGTTTGCCGGCGGAGAACATACGGCTCCAGCCGGAGGCCGATTCATATTCGATGGTCAGCCGCAGTTCGGAAATAGCCCGCGTCGAATCGGGCCAGGCGCGATCGTTGACCAGAGCGGCGATGTGGTCCTCGTACTGGAACCGCGGCACGGCGTCGTCGGGCTGCTGTTCGAGGAAGGCACGGGCGATGCGCCCGGATTTCTGGGCCTCGAACAACGGCAGGCGCCCGCCATGGATCAGATTGTGGACAAAAGCCGATATGAACACCGTCTTGCCGGCGCGGGAAAGGCCGGTGACACCCAAACGCAGCGATGGAGAGAAAAGCCCGGTGGCGCGGCCCGACAGCGTGTCGAGGGCAATCCTCGCCTCGTCGGTGAAGGTGGTCAGCGATGATGCCAAAATATGCTCTCTCGGGCTTCGGTCCGCCCGATATAGGCTGTGGAACCCGGCTTTGAAATGGCGTTAGAGATCGGCCGGCGTCAGGAACGCTTCGAGATAACCGGTGCCTTGGGCGGCTTTGGCCAGATCGCCGCCGAAACGGACGACCGCCAGACCCGTGGTTGGGAAGCCGTGGTTGAGCGTGGCCCGCGCCGTCTCGTCGCCGTCGCCCGAAACCGCCATGGCGAGATCCTCCGTCATCGGGTTGTGGCCAATGACCAGCAACGAACCCGATCCGCCATTGTCGCGGATGAGGCGGAGGTAACAGGCGGCGTCTTCGCTGTAGAGCGTGTCGAAGAACAGGACTCGTCCGGTGTCGGTCTGACCGGCCAGGCCTTCCAGCGTCTCCTTGGCGCGTTTGGCGTTGGAGCAGATGGTCAGGTCCGGAACATAGCAGCGGGACCGCATGGCGGCGCCCATCATTTCGGCATCGGCGCGACCGGATGCGTCGAGCGGGCGGTCGAAATCGCGCATGCCGGGCAGTGCCCAGCCGGCCTTGGCATGTCGCAACAGATAAAGCGTGCCCACCCAACCTCCGCTGACGCCGAATGCCGAACTTCCTGGATTAGCCACGAGAAAGCCGCCGCGCAATGCCCCGTGTTCTCCAAACACAGCGAATCATCGATGTGCGGTGCCGCAAAAGGCGCTTGTGCTTCGGCGCCAAGATCATGCCGGTCTTCGAAAAGCATGTTGCACGGGATCCAAAGTGTCGAAGCGTAGTTTGGTATCAAAACGACCATTCGCTGCTGCAAAGGCGCCCGCCACCGAACATTAACAATTGCGTGAGACAGCGGCCGATTGCGCTTGTGCAGGCGTCGGACCGCGAATATATAGGCGCAAAAATTGGGGCAGTTTGGGTGAGTCGAATGAACGACGTCGTTACCGCCGATTACATACCCTCCGAAGACGAGCCGTTCATGAACGAGCGGCAGAAATCCTACTTCCGCCAAAAGCTCGTCACCTGGAAGAATGACATATTGCGCGAAGCGCGCGAAACTCTCGAAATCCTGCAACAGGAAAACGCCAACCACCCCGATCTCGCCGACCGCGCTTCTTCGGAAACCGACCGCGCTATCGAGCTCAGGGCCCGCGACCGTCAGCGCAAGCTGATCGCAAAGATCGATTCCGCCCTGCAGCGCATCGACGAAGGCACTTACGGCTATTGCGAGGAGACTGGCGAGCCGATCGCGCTGAAGCGGCTCGATGCGCGTCCGATCGCGACGTTGTCGATCGAAGCGCAGGAGCGGCACGAGCGCCGCGAAAAGGTCTATCGCGACGACTGAAGCGGCGCCGATGGGCCGTGCTCAAGGCGATCTGCAGCGATGTTGATAGTCAAAATGGCCGGTTTGCCGGCCATTTTTTGTTGCCCAGGACCTTGACCGGTTCATTTCCCGGCCCGCTGGGCAGATCAGGATCTGATCATCTCTTCTGGCTGGAGAGTTCGCCCAGAAGCTTCGTCATTTCGTCGTCGAGCGACTGCGGTGCCTTCGCCGCCGGTTTGCTCACTGGGCTGCTCGAACGCGGCTGGTCGAGAGATACTTCGAGTTCCTTCATCAGCTCGTCGTCGATGCTGTCCTGCTTCGGCGGCGGCGCTTGCCTGACGGTATTGGCATTCGCGGATCCATAGGCGGGCAGCGGCGTGACATTGGTCGGCTGGTAACTTTGCGGCTTTGGTAGCGGTGCCGGTGCCGGCACCGGTGTTGGCGCCGGCGCTGCCTGGCGCGGGCGTGCGGGCGGCGCCGCGTTCACCGGCTGCGGAGCAGGCGCCTGCCTGGCCGGTGGCGGAGGCGCGGGTTGAGGTGCACGCGGTTTCGCCGCTGGGGCCGCGGCAGCCGGGACCGGCTGCAAGCCGCCATCTCCGGTGAGTGCCGGGCGGCGTGGCGCCGAAAGCCTGATGTCCCGTTCGACGACAACATCGGTTGGACCGCCGATCAGCAGCAGATGTTCGATATCATCGCGGCGTATCAGCACCAGCCGGCGATGGCTGTCGACGGCGGTGGCATCCATGACGGCCAGCCGTGTCTTGCGGTTCCTGCCGCCGGCAACGAAGGTTCCGAACGTCAAGTTGCGCACAAGCTTGATGATGACGAGAACGATGACCAGCAGGACAAGCGCTGCAAACGTCCACAACAGTGCTGCGGCATAACCGGGGCCCGCCACGCTATCCAGCCATTGCATTGGTTTTCCCTGATTGCCCTTGGAAGGTGACGCGACACTAGACCGTTGCGGCGGGCTACCGCAATGCGTTTCGCGCTTGATGAACAGCTTGAAAACTCCGAAGGCCGGAAGATATCATTTTTATCCGACATTTGCCGCCCAGGCCTTTTCCGGACTAGGAGAATATGATTCAACCCGCTAGGGGCGGGTGTCGGAACACCGGAATTCACGAGCAGGGGGCACATGGCCAAGGAAGCGCGCGGCGATTTCTATCCGGTACCGATCGTCGACCAGAATACGCGACCGGGCGCGGTCACCCGGCTCATCATTTTCATCGTCGTTCTGACCGGGGCCGCCATCGTCTTCGGCCTTTTCCGTGAACGCCTCGGCGACCCTTTCCTGCTCGGCATGCTCGGTGTGCTGGCGATGATCGGCGTCGGCTTCCTGTTCGCCACGGCGATCGGCTTCGTGCAGGTCACGCCGCGCTCGACCGGTGACGAACTGTCGAAGGCATTCGTCGATTCGATGTCGCAGGGCCTTCTGGTCACCGACGCCAAGGGCCGCGTCGTCTACGCCAATCGGGCCTATGCCGACATGACCGGAGCGACGTCGGCGGCCGACCTGAAGACGGTCGAAGGGTTGCTCTCGGACGTCCCCGAAGCCTCGGTGACAATCTATCGGCTGGCGTCCGGCCTGCGCGACGGCCAGTCGGGCGACGGCGAGTTTCGTCTCGCGCAGTCCATTCGGCCGGGCGCCGAGCCCGGCGCCCGCTGGTACCGGGCGCGTGCCCGCGCCTTCAGCGTTCCGGGCCAGCGGCTGCCGATGCTGGCCTGGCAGCTTGCCGACATCTCGCAGGAGCGGGCCGAGCAGGAGCGTTTCTTTCTCGACCTGCAGAAGGCGATCGATCACCTCGATCACGCACCGGCCGGCTTCTTTTCGGCCGACCAGGATGGCCGCGTCACCTACATCAACGCCACGCTTGCCGAATGGCTGGGTATCGACCTCACCAGCTTCACGCCCGGCTCCGTCAGCCTGCCGGAGATCGTGGCCGGCGACGGCATGGCACTGGTCCGCTCGGTCAAAGCCGACCCCGGAACGACACGCAACGCGGTCATCGATCTCGACCTGACGACGATGACGGGCGAAGCGCTGCCGGTGCGCTTCATGCACCGCGTTTCGGCCAGCCGCGAAGGCCTCAACGGGCCGACGCGCACGATCGTGCTCAACCGCACGCAAGGCGAGGACGCCTCGGCCGACCTGCGTGCTTCGGAGGTGCGGTTCACCCGCTTCTTCAACTCGACACCGATGGCGATTGCCGGCGTCGACCACAGCGGGCGCATCCTGCGTACCAATGCGCCGTTCCTGTCGCTGTTTTCGTCCGTCGTCGACCGGGACGCCGTCGATCGTCGTGTGCGGCTCGACACGGTGATCCATGAGCGCGACCGGCCGGCCTTCGCGGCGGCTTTCGAGAAGGCGCAACAGCGGCAGGCCGACATCGAGCCGATCGATACCTTGCTGCCCGGCAACGATGACCGGCATATCCGTTTCTACGTCAACGCGGTCGCCGACGGCACCGGCGGCGAGGGTGCCGAGGAATCGGCCATCGTCTACGCCGTCGAGACGACGGAGCAGAAGGCGCTCGAAGGGCAGATGGCGCAAAGCCAGAAAATGCAGGCGGTCGGCCAGCTTGCCGGCGGCATCGCGCACGACTTCAACAATGTGCTGACCGCCATCATCATGGCGTCCGATCTTTTGTTGACCAACCACCGCCCGTCGGACCCGTCCTTCCCCGACATCATGAACATCAAGCAGAATGCCAACCGGGCGGCCTCGCTGGTGCGGCAATTGCTGGCCTTCTCGCGCAAGCAGACGCTGCGGCCGGAAGTGCTCAACCTGACCGACGTGCTCGCCGATCTCAGGATGCTGCTGGCCCGCCTTGTCGGCAACGACATCAAGCTGAAGGTCGACCATGGCCGCGACCTGTGGCCGGTCAAGGTCGATATCGGGCAGTTCGAACAGGTGGTGGTCAACCTTGCGGTCAACGCCCGCGATGCCATGCCGGCCGGCGGCGATCTCACCGTGCGCACGCGCAATGTGACCGCAGAGGAATGCAAGGCCTTCTCCTATCGTGAGCTCACTCCGGCCGACTATGTCGTGGTCGAGGTCGAGGATACCGGCAGCGGCATCGCGCCCGATGTGCTGAAGAAGATTTTCGAGCCATTCTTCACCACCAAGGAGGTTGGCAAGGGTACCGGGCTTGGCCTGTCGATGGTCTACGGCATCATCAAGCAGACCGGCGGCTTCATCTTCTGCGATTCCGAGGTCGGCAAGGGCTCGACTTTCCGCATTTTCCTGCCGCGTCATATCGCCGAAGCGAAAAAAGCTGGCCAGCCCGACGATCTGCCGGCGGCACCGGCGAAGGTGGCCGATGCGGCCAAGGATCTGTCCGGCTCGGCCACGGTGCTGCTCGTCGAGGACGAGGACGCCGTGCGCATGGGTGGCATGCGGGCGCTGGTGTCGCGCGGCTATACCGTGCACGAGGCATCCTCGGGCGTCGAGGCGCTGGAAGTGTTCGAGGCGCTGGGCGGCAAGGTCGACATCGTCGTCTCGGACGTGGTGATGCCTGAAATGGATGGGCCGACGCTGCTCGGTGAATTGCGCAAGCGCCAGCCGGACATCAAATTCGTCTTCGTGTCCGGCTATGCCGAGGACGCATTCGCCAGAAACCTGCCGGCTGATGCGCATTTCGGCTTCCTGCCAAAGCCGTTTTCGCTCAAGCAACTGGCGACGATCGTCAAGGATGTGCTGGAGTCTTAGCGTTTCCTGATGTTCTTTTCCTTGCAAGACGCCGTGACAACGCCATGATTGAGGGGTGAAACGGCAGGCGGGCTTGGGGGAGCAGCGGTTGACACCACACAACGAAGCAGACAAGGGTGCCTACGCCGACACCGTGTTGTTGCCGGGTGACCCGCAGCGCGCCGAATGGATGGCGCAAACTTTTCTGGAAGCGCCGCGCTGCATCAATCGCCGACGTGGCGCCCTCGGCTTTACCGGACTGTTTCGCGGCAGACCCATCAGCATTCAGGCGACAGGCATCGGCGTCTCGTCGTTTCTGATCTATGTGCATGAATTGCTTGACTATTATGGCGCCCGGACGTTGATCCGCACGGGCACCTGTGGCAGCCTGACTGCCAAGGCCAAGCTGCGCAGCCTTGTCATCTCGCAATCGGCACAGGCGGAAAGCGCCCAAAGCGGTCAGGTTTTCGGCCTCTACAAAGCTGTCGCCGGCCCGGATCCAGCACTTCTCGCAAGCGCGCTGACCAAGGCAGCCGAACTTGGCATCGACCATTGTGCCGGCCTGACGGTTTGCAGCGACATCTTCTACCATCCCGAAGGACGCGTCCGCTTTGCCGACGCGCAGGCTGCCGGAGCTCTAGCAGTGGATATGGAAACCAGCGCGCTTTATCGCATCGCCGGGCATTTCGGAGCCCGGGCGCTATCGATGTGCACTGTGGTCGACAACATCGAGACGGATGAACTGACCGACTACCGAGAGCGCCAGGAGTTGTTCACCGACATGAGCCGGCTGGCGCTCGAAATCGCGGTCGACAGCTAGGCTGCTTGCCGCTTCGGCATCGCCTGCTCATCGATGCCTGGCCGATGCCCGCGCAAATAGAGCGCGCAGGTGGTGCGCAGCATGGAGGCAAAGTTTGGAATGGCGCCATTGATCTCGATGGCTTCGTCGTAAAGCTTGGAGATGAATTTCGGCGTCGTCAGGCCCTGGTTTTCGGCGATTTCATCGAGCAACGCCCAAAATGTCGCCTCAAGCTGGATGCTGGTCGAGTGGCCGTCAATGCGAATTGACCGGTTGATCTGGCGATAGCCTTCGGGGTCCTGGCCCGCAAATACCCTGCACATCCGACAAACCTCCCATGCTTGTTGGTCTTGGGCGGGCAGGCGTACGGTCTGATACTGCTCGACCTGTCCCCATCCGCATTCTCGGGCAAAATTGCCGGAACGGCAATCGGACTTTCGTCCCTGTCCCCTAAAGCGCGTCGCCAGTTCACGGTTTTGGGCGTGGTAACCGGCTGCCACCACCTTTTCCCCGCTCTGCCCATAATTGGCTCCACACAAGGGCGGAGACTGATTTGGCCAAAGCGATTCATTCCATGATCCGGGTTCTCGACGAGGCCCGATCCGTCGATTTCTACAGGAATGCCTTCGGGCTCGATGTTGCCGACAGGTTGGACTTCGAGACGTTCACACTCATTTACCTCAGCAACGCCGAAACCGGGTTCGAGCTCGAATTGACCGTGAACAAGGGCAGAGACGAGCCCTACGAGCTCGGCGATGGTTACGGCCACCTCGCGGTTTCGATCGCCGACCTCGACAGCGAACATGACCGCCTCGGTGCTCTCGGCTTCAACCCGAAGAAGATCGTCGAGTTCAACCATGACGGTTCGCCGATCGCCCGCTTCTTCTTCATCGAGGATCCGGACGGCTACAAGATCGAAGTTCTGCAACGAGGAGGCCGCTTCCAATAGGAGACATGCGGCCGCACCGGCGGGGGTGCTGCGCCAGTAACGGCGCTCTCAAGCGTTTCGCCCAAAAGTGCGCAGCGATTTTGGGACAACGAGATGCACAAACAAGGTCTTGAAGCACATCAATTGTGACGCGCTTCAAGGGGCGCAAATAGCAAGCAGGGAGGAATATTATGGTCACGATCTATGACGGGAAGCCTGGACTTTCACGTCGTGAGCTTCTCAAACGCGGGGGCATCGGTGCGTTGCTCGTCATTTCCGGCAGCGCGGTCATCAGCCCCGAACATGCCTGGGGGCTCGAGACATCGGCGCTCAAGCCCGAAACCATGGCGACGCTGATCCAGATGGCGCGCGACATCTATCCGCACGATCAGGTTCCCGACAAATACTACGCCATCGCCGTGAAAGGCCATGACGAGCAGGCCGGCAAGGACTCCGCCTACAAGACGATGATCGAAGATGGCATCGCCGAACTCGACAAGAAGTCGGGGGATGGAGGCTACCGGGGCCTTGGCTGGGAGGAGCAGCGCGTCGCGGTGCTGAAGCAGATCGAGGCGACGCCGTTCTTCCAGGCGATCCGTGGCGGCCTCGTCGTCAGCCTCTACAACCAGAAAGAGGTCTGGCCGATCTTCGGCTACGAGGGCGAGTCCTTTTCCAAGGGCGGCTACATCGCGCGCGGTTTCAACGACATCGAGTGGCTTTGAGTCCCGTCGTTCTTGAACCCGCAAACAGAAAATCATGGGAGGAAACCATGGCAACAGCTTTTGACCTGAACAACGACGGCGTGGTCGTCATTATCGGCTCGGGCGCCGGCGGCGGTACGCTCGGCAACGAACTTGCCCAGAAGGGTGTCGACGTCGTCATCCTGGAGGCGGGTGCGCGCCACGAATATGAGGATTTTATCAACGACGAGTGGGATTCCTTCACCCAACTCGCCTGGAAGGACAAGCGCACCACCTCCGGCGACTGGCGCGTGGCCAAGGATTTTCCGAACCTGCCGGCCTGGATCGTCAAGTCGGTCGGCGGTTCGACGACTCATTGGGCCGGAGCGTCGCTGCGTTTCCAGGAGCACGAGTTCAAGGCGCTGTCGACCTACGGCAAAGTGGAAAGTGCCACCCTGCTCGACTGGCCGATCACGCTGGCAGAGATGGAGCCTTACTATGCCAAGGCCGAAGCCAAGATGGGCGTCACCGGGACCAATGACTGGCCGAGATTGCCGGGCAACAACAATTTCAAGGTGTTGAAGGCGGGCGCCGACAAGCTCGGCTACAAGGAATGCCACACCGGCAACATGGCGATCAACTCGGTCGAGCGCGACGACCGCTTGTCCTGCCAGCAGACCGGCTTCTGCTTCCAGGGCTGCAAATGGGGCGCCAAATGGTCGACGCTCTACACCGAGATCCCCAAGGGCGAGGCGACAGGCCATCTCGAGGTCAGGCCGAACGCAATGGCGATCAAGATCAACCATGACGCCTCGGGAAAGGTGACCGGTGTGGTTTATGCCGACAAGGACGGCAAGCTGCAGGAGCAGAAAGCCCGTATCGTCGCCGTCGCCGGCAACTCGATCGAAAGCCCGCGGCTGCTGCTCAATTCGTCGTCGGGCAAATTCCCCGACGGCCTCGCCAACTCATCCGGCCAGGTGGGCAAGAACTACATGCGCCACACCACGGGCTCGGTCTATGCCATCTTCGACAAACCGGTGCACATGTATCGCGGCACCACCATGGCCGGCATCATCCGCGACGAGGCGCGCCATGATCCGTCACGCGGCTTCGTCGGCGGCTATGAGTTCGAGACGCTGTCGCTCGGCTTGCCGTTCATGGCGGCCTTCCTCGATCCAGGGGCCTGGGGCCGCTCGTTCACCACGGCGCTCGACCACTACGACCACATGGCCGGGCTGTGGATCGTCGGCGAGGACATGCCACGCGCGGAGAACCGCGTCACACTGCATGCCGACATGAAGGACGAGCACGGCATGCCGATCGCCGAAGTGCATTTCGACGATCACCCGAACGACACTGCGATGCGCAACCATGCCTACAAGCAGGCCTCTGCGCTTTACGCCGCGGTCGGCGCCACGCGCACCTTCCCGACGCCGCCCTATCCGTCGACCCACAATCTCGGCACCAACCGGATGAGCGAGAAGGCGGCCGACGGCGTCGTCAACAAGCATGGCCAGTCGCACGACATCAAGAACCTGTTCGTGTCGGACGGCAGCCAGTTCACGACGGGTGCCGCTGAAAACCCGACCCTGACGATTGTGTCGCTGGCGATCCGCCAGGCCGATTACATCGCCGCGCAGATGTCGGCCAAGACGATCTGAGCCGGCAAGACATCGCCCCGTAGCCGGGGCGATGCGAAATCCTGACGTCCTCCCGGACCGCCAAGCGGAACGCGTAACGCGCGTTCCGCTTTTTTCGATCGAGCTAGGCGCCGACCGGCTGCCCGTCCTTGCGGCGGATGGCGACCACGGACGGGCGGGGCAACTGGCCGTCCTTGAAGTCGGGCCACAGTGTCTGCACCTTGTCGAGCGTCTCGGCGTCCTCGGCCGGGTGCTGGACCGACAGGAACAAGGTCGTGCCGTCGGGGGTGAAGCAGGGGCCGGTCGCTTCGGCGCCATGCGGGCACGTGAACAGCAGCTTCGGCAGACCACGCGCCGGGCCTTCGGTGTCGACGCCATAGACGCCGTCCGGCAGGTCGAAGTCATTGGCGCCGTCGGTCGCCACCCACAGCCGGCCGGCCGGATCGAAGGTGATGTTGTCGGGGCAGACGAACCAGCCATTGTCCGATGTGTCCGGATGGAAGGTTGCGCCGACCGCGGCGTCCTTCGGATTGCCGCACAGCACGAACAGATCCCAGGCATATTTGTCGGCGGTATGGTCGGCGTCGGCGCCGCGGCCGCCTGGCGGGATCAGTTCAACGATGTGGCCCCAGAGGTTTTCCGGACGCGTGTTGGCCGGATTGATCTTCGACTGGTCGCGCTTCTTGTTCTTGGTCATCACCGCATAGACGCGGCCGGTCACCGGATTGGTCTCGATGTCCTCGGGACGGTCCATCGGCGTTGCACCCAGCGCATCCGCCGCGAGACGCGTTTTCAACAGTACTTCGGCCTGATCGGCAAAGCCGTTTTCAGCCGTAAGCTTGCCCTGGCCGTGAACCAGCGGCAACCATGTCATGGAGCCGTCGGCGTCGTAGCGCGCGACCGAAAGCACGCCATCGTCCAGCAGGTCGTTGCCGGAGGCCGGCTTGGCCGGATCGTAGGCCTTGCTCGAGACGCGAAGCGGTACATGTATTCGAAATAATCGTCGTCGCCCATGTAGACGACGACGCGGCCGTCCTTGTTGAGGACGACCGTCGACGCCTCATGCGACATGCGGCCAAGCGCGGTGCGCTTGACCGGCTTGGACCGGGGATCATAGGGATCGATCTCGACCACCCAGTCGAAACGGTTGGCCTCGTTCGGCTCCTTGTCGATGTTGAAGCGGTCGTGGAAGCGGCCGCGGCCGTAGATGTCGGAACCGTCGAAGCCATAACGATCGAGGATGTCTGCGGTCGGCGCCTTCTTCGGATCGCCGCCGAACAGGTCGGAAACACCCTCCTCGCAGGTCAGCACGGTACCCCACGGGGTGAAACCGCCGCTGCAATTGTAGCTGGTGCCGAACACTTTCGTGCCGGTGGCATCGGCCGAGGTCTGCATCAAGGCGTGGCCGGCAACCGGGCCGGAGACGGTCATTTCGGTGTTGACGGTGATGCGGCGGTTGAGCGGGCTGTCCTCGACCAACGACCACTTGCCGTCCTTCAACAGCACTTCGACGATCGAGTGGCCCATGGCGGCCATGCCGAGATCGACCTGTTCCTTGCTCATCGTCTTGCCGGCGTCATCCTCGGTCATGCCGGGAAACATGACGTTTGGCGAGATGTATTCGTTGTTGACGCAGAGCAGGCCGTGGTCGGAATTGACCGTGCCTTTCGGCAGCGGCAAGAAGGCGATGTAGTCGCAGTTATAACCAAAGCGCTTCTCCTGCTCGGCGGCGGCGACCTTGTTGCCGTCGAAATCCGGCAGACCCGCGACGAGCGGGTCGCCCCAGCGTGCCACGATCGTGGTCTCATAGCCCTCGGCGGCGGCGTGGGTCTTGTCGTAGACGCGCTTCAACTCGGGAAAGCCAAGTGTGGAAAGCGCCGCCGCGGCATGTGTTTCGCCGGCAAACAACGAACCGACGAAGCTGCCGCCGGCAATCAAGGCACCCGATGCGAGGCTGCCCTTCAGGAGACTACGGCGCGAGACGCGCTCGGCTATGACGTCGCGAATGACAGGGGAGGATGAAGACGGGGAGTTGGCCATTGTGTCTGCCTCTCAAGGTGGATGGTGACGGCGCACCGCTGCCTATCCAGTTTCGGCAACATCCAGATGACATGAGAGACAGGCAGGCCCGCCGAGGCGGCTGCCATTGCCAGGGAATAGCTTATTGATCGGTTCCTTTGGTGCACGTCGAGGCGGTGAAGGCGCCGTCGGGCTGCTTCATGATGATGTCGAAGGAGGGCGCACTCTGGCCGTCCAGCGTTGCCTGGGTCAGCGACAGCGAGTTGCCGCCAGTGGTATAGCCACCCAGTGGTCCAAGCCACGAGATCACGCCGTTTGCATCCATCTGGTAATTGTAGCCCTGCTGGGCGGTCCCGAAGGTGACCGGGCCGCTGTAGACGTTGCCCTTGATGGTGATATCGCCGAGGTCGAGGAACATGCCAAGCAGGTACACTTCGCAGTGGTAGGTGCCGTCGGGCATCTTGCCGTCGCTGAAGTCGGCTCGGGCAGTGCCGGTCGCTGCCGCCAGAAGCAATATGCCGATAAAAATGTGTGAAATGCCGGATGCCATGACGTCGCTCGTTTGAGGGGCGAGCTTGCCCTATTTCTGCGCCGAGCCGCAACCTGTGTCGTCCGCGATCCGCTGGCGAAGTTCAAAAACTAGGCACGTTGCCAATTTGGACAAAAATTAGGCAAAACCCTTGTGCGCTGCGCAAATTTCTCTCAATCAATTTTTAACGAATCCTCTTAGTTTTCATAAGGCTAATATACCAAACGACTGATAATATTGAACTATCGTCTGTTGTTTAGCCTCTCCCCGGCGATTGGCATGGGGGTTGCATTGTATTGGTGCGGTGCAATCAACCAGCCTGGGAGTGTTAGGCATGAGGGGTAATTTCTCGACAATAACAAAAATGTTTTCGGCGAGCGTCGTTGCCGCCGGCCTGTTGATGTCCGCGCCTGCCAGGGCGGCCGACGACACGATCAAGGTCGGCATTCTCCATTCGCTGTCGGGGACCATGGCGATCTCGGAGACGACGCTGAAGGACGCCATGCTGATGCTCATCGACGAGCAGAACGCCAAGGGTGGACTGCTTGGCAAGAAGCTCGAAGCCGTGGTCGTCGATCCGGCTTCCAACTGGCCGCTGTTCGCCGAAAAGGCGCGCGAGCTGATCTCCAAGGACAAGGTCGCCGCGGTGTTCGGCTGCTGGACCTCGGTGTCGCGCAAATCGGTGCTGCCGGTGTTCTCCGAGCTCGACAACATCCTGTTCTACCCCGTCCAGTATGAGGGCGAGGAAAGCGAGCGCAACGTGTTCTACACGGGTGCCGCGCCCAACCAGCAGGCCATTCCGGCCGTCGACTATCTGATGAGCGAGGACGGCGGTTCGGTGAAGCGCTGGGTGCTTGAAGGCACGGACTACGTTTATCCGCGCACCACCAACAAGATCCTCGAGGCCTATCTGAAGGCCAAGGGCGTCGCGGCGGAAGACATCATGGTCAACTACACGCCGTTCGGCTTCTCCGACTGGCAGACCGAAGTTTCGGCAATCAAGAAATTTGGTTCGGCAGGCAAGAAGACCGCCGTCGTCTCGACCGTCAACGGCGACGCCAACGTGCCGTTCTACAAGGAACTCGGCAACCAGGGCATCAAGGCCGAGGACATTCCCGTCATGGCCTTCTCGGTCGGCGAGGAAGAGCTTGCCGGTCTCGACACGGCGCCGCTGGTCGGCCATCTCGCCGCCTGGAACTATTTTGAGAGCGTCGATACGCCCGAGAACAAGAAGTTCATCGCCGACTGGCACAAGTTCATCAAGAACGACAAGCGCACCACCAACGACCCGATGGAAGCCCATTACATCGGCTTCAACATGTGGGTGAAGGCGGTTGAGAAGGCCGGCACCACCGATCCGGACAAGGTCATCGACGCCATGATCGGCGTCTCGGTGCCCAACCTGACCGGCGGCTATTCGACGATGATGCCGAACCACCACATCACCAAGCCGGTGCTGATCGGTGAAATCCAGGCCGACGGCCAGTTCGAGACGGTTTCTCGCACGCCGGGACTGGTGATGGGCGACGAATGGTCCGACTACCTGCCTGACTCCAAGGACCTGATCTCCGATTGGCGCGCGCCTCTGTCCTGCGGCAACTTCAATGTCGCCACCGGCAAATGCGGCGGCAAGGGCACAAACTGATCCTCCCGGGCTGACCAGGTCTGGACCGCAGGTCCATGACCTCAGACCGCAGCGTCCGGACGGTTTCCTCCGCCGTCCGGACGCCCAATTCAAACGTTCAAGGGTCGCCTGAAGCCGATGAACCTGTTGCGCGCGATTGGCCTGACGCTTTTGTTCCTGCTGGCGACGCTGTCGTCGTCGGGTGCTGGCGAAGCCGATTTGCGTGGCATCATCGCCAACTTCGCGACGGCCAAGGGCTTTTCGGAGACAGGCACTGTCGTCCACGACCTTGCGGCTACAGGTGATCCGGCTGTCGAATGGCCGCTTGCGGCACTTGCCGACGGCAACCTCTATATCCGCAAGGCGGATTCGCTGGTCTTCGTCGGCAAGGAAGCGGGCGACAGTGTCGAGCTGTTCGATCCGCTGAGCGGCGAAAAGTCGGCGGATGCCGCCAAGGACGACATCACCAAGATCAAGGTCAACAACACGCTGCGACGCGTCATCCGCGATGCGCTGGGCACGCTGACGCTCGGCGCCAAGGATCCGGCCGTGCGCATCGCCGCCGCCGACACCATGTTCAAGACACCCGATGCCGCAAACATCGGGCCGCTCGATACCGCGATCGCCAGCGAGTCCGTGGCGAGCGTCAAGGCCCTGCTCGAACAGGCCCGTGCCGCTTCGGTTCTCGTCTCGGATCGGCCAGATGCCGACAAGCTCGCCGCCATCGCGCTGATCGGCGCACGGAGCGACCGCAATGCCGTTTCGATGCTCACCTCGGTCGAGGCGAACGCCTCGGGTGCGGTCCAGGAGGCGGCGACGGCCGCAATTGCCAACATCAATTCGACGCTGGCATTCTGGGATGCCGGCCAGAACATCTGGTACGGGATTTCGCTGGGCTCTGTGCTGCTGCTGGCGGCAATCGGGCTTGCCATCACCTTCGGCGTCATGGGCGTCATTAACATGGCGCATGGCGAGATGGTCATGCTCGGCGCCTACACGACCTTCGTCGTCCAGCAGGTGATCCGCACATCCTTTCCCGGCCTGTTCGACTGGTCGCTGGTGATCGCGCTGCCGCTCGCCTTCCTCGTCGCGGCGCTTGTCGGTCTGGCCATCGAGCGCGGCGTCATCCGCTTCCTCTACGGGCGGCCGCTGGAGACGCTGCTGGCGACGTGGGGCGTGTCGCTGATCCTGCAGCAGGCGGTGCGCAGCATCTTTGGGCCGACCAACCAGGAAGTCGGCAATCCCTCCTGGATGTCGGGCTCGTTCAATGTTGGCCAACTCGCGATCACCTGGAACCGCCTCTGGATCCTGGTTTTCGCGCTCACCGTCTTTGCCGTGCTGCTCTATGTGATGAAGCGCACGCCCTGGGGGCTGCAGATGCGTGCCGTCACCGCCAACAGGCGCATGGCCGCCTCGATGGGCATCAGGACGCCCTGGGTCGACGCGCTGACCTTCGCGCTCGGTTCCGGCATTGCCGGCATCGCCGGTGTCGCGCTCAGCCAGATCGACAATGTCTCGCCCAACCTCGGCCGCGGCTACATCATCGACAGCTTCATGGTCGTCGTCTTCGGCGGTGTCGGCAATCTGTGGGGCACGCTGGTCGGCGCCTTCTCGCTCGGCATCGTCAACAAGTTCCTCGAGCCCTATGCCGGCGCGGTGCTCGGCAAGATCGTCGTGCTGGTCCTGATCATCCTGTTCATCCAGAAGCGCCCGCGCGGCCTGTTCGCGCTCAAGGGCAGGGCGGTGGAAGCATGATCACCGGACGCTTCTTCGCCGCGGGTGCGGACCGCCGCATCGCCATCACGATTCTCATCCTCTTGGCGGTGGCCGTCATCGTGCCGCTGCTTAACCTCGCAGTGTCGCCGACCAGGGCCTTCTACGTGCCGTCCTACATCGTCGCGCTCACCGGCAAATATCTCTGCTATGCGCTGCTCGCCTTGGCGCTCGACCTTGTCTGGGGCTATTGCGGCATTCTCTCGCTCGGCCACGGCGCCTTCTTCGCGCTCGGCGGCTATGCGATGGGCATGTATCTGATGCGCCAGATCGGTGCGCGGGGCGTCTATGGCAATCCCATCCTGCCGGACTTCATGGTGTTCCTCAACTACAAGGAATTGCCCTGGTTCTGGTATGGTTTCGACCATTTCTGGTTCGCCGGCCTCATGGTGCTGACGGTGCCCGGCCTGCTCGCTTTCGTCTTCGGCTGGTTCGCCTTCCGCAGCCGTGTCACCGGCGTCTACCTCTCCATTATCACCCAGGCCATGACCTATGCGCTGCTGCTCGCCTTCTTCCGCAACGACATGGGTTTCGGCGGCAACAATGGCCTGACCGATTTCAAGGATATTCTGGGCTTCAATGTGCAGGCCGACGCGACGCGTTCGGCGCTGTTCGCCGCCAGTGCGGTGACGCTCGCGCTCGCCGTCTTCGTCACCTGGGCGACCGTCGGTTCCAAATACGGCAAGCTCCTGATGGCGGTGCGCGACGCCGAGAGCCGCACCCGCTTCCTCGGCTGGCGGGCGGAGAATGTGAAGCTGTTCGCCTTCACCGTGTCGGCGGTCATGGCCGGCATCGCCGGCGCCCTCTATGTGCCGCAGGTCGGCATCATCAATCCCGGCGAGTTTGAACCGTCCAATTCGATCGAGGTGGTGATCTGGGCGGCCGTCGGCGGGCGCGGCACCATTGTCGGGCCGATCATCGGCGCTTTGCTGGTCAATGCCGGCAAATCCTGGTTCACCGGCGTGCTGCCGGAATTCTGGCTGTTCGCACTCGGCGGCCTGTTCGTTGCCGTCACGCTTTTGCTGCCCAAAGGCATCGTCGGCATGTGGGATTCCTGGCGCGGCAACGCAAAGGCGCTGCGGGCAGCATCTCTGGCCGAGGAGGCCGGCACCGACCCCGTCGCCCCGCCGCCGCAGAAGATCGTTCGCAGCGCGGCGACAAAGCCGGGCGACTGGTCCTCGTCCAGCCCCGAACCGCAGCCGGCGGAGTGAGCGATCATGAACAAGTCGCACACGATCCTCTATCTCGACGGCGTCTCGGTTTCCTTCGACGGGTTTCGCGCCATCAACAATTTGTCGCTGGTGCTCGACAAGGGTGAGATGCGCGCCATCATCGGCCCCAACGGGGCCGGCAAGACGACGATGATGGACATCGTCACCGGCAAGACGCGGCCCGACGAGGGCGAGGTGTTTTTCGACGGCCAGATCGACCTGACCAGGCATGATGAAGCCGAGATCGCCATGATGGGCATCGGCCGCAAATTCCAGAAGCCGACGGTCTTCGAAAACCACACGATCGAGGAGAATCTGATGCTGGCGCTGAAGGGGCCGCGTTCGATCTTCCCGGCGCTGCTCCATCGTCGCTCGACCGCCGAAGCGCGGCAGATCGACGACATTCTCGGCATCATCCGGCTCGGTGACAAACGCGACCAACTGGCGGCAAATTTGAGCCATGGACAAAAGCAGTGGCTGGAGATCGGCATGCTGCTCGCGCAGGACCCGAAGCTGCTGCTGGTCGACGAGCCGGTCGCCGGCATGACCGATGCAGAGACCGAGGAAACCGCGCGGCTGCTCAAGGAGATCGCGCGCGACCATTCGGTCATCGTCGTCGAGCATGACATGCATTTCGTGCGCGAGCTGGGCGTCAAGGTCACCTGCCTGCACGAAGGCTCGGTGCTGTCCGAGGGCACGCTCGATTTCGTGTCTGCCGACGAGCGCGTCGTCGAAGTCTATCTAGGGAGATGAGCATGGTCTGGCGGGTTCAATTCCATCGCTTCGATTTGTCCTTCCTGCGGTTCTGGAGAAGGCGCTGACATGCTCGAAGTTTCCGATGCCACGCTCCACTACGGCGCCGCTCAGGCGCTGCGTGGCGTGTCGCTGAAGGCGGGTGCCGGCAAGATCACCTGCGTGCTCGGCCGCAACGGCGTCGGCAAGACCAGTTTGATGAGATCGATCGTTGGCCACCATCGGCTGACGAGCGGAAGCGTTGCCTTCGAGGGGAAGGCGCTCGACCGGAGCGCGGCGTATGACCGCGCCCGGTCGGGCATCGCATTCGTACCGCAGGGCAGGGAGATCTTTCCGCTGCTCACGGTGCGGGAAAACTTGGAATCGGGCTTCGCGCCGCTGAAGCGTGCCGACCGCAACGTGCCCACCCATGTCTTCGAGTTGTTCCCGGTGCTGAAGCAGATGCTGGGCCGCCGTGGCGGCGACCTTTCCGGCGGCCAGCAGCAGCAACTCGCCATCGGCAGAGCGCTGGTGATGCGGCCGAAGCTGTTGGTGCTCGACGAACCGACGGAAGGCATCCAGCCGTCGATCATCAAGGATATCGGCCGCGCCATCCGCTACCTGCGCGACCAGGCGGGCATTGCCGTGCTCTTGGTCGAACAATATCTCGATTTCTGCCGCGAGCTTGCCGACGAGGTCAACATCATGGACCGCGGCCTGATCGTCCACACCGGCCCGGCGGAAGATCTCGACAGGGCGGATGTCCGCAAATTCCTGACCGTCTAAAGCGCGTCGCATCCAAACGGAGTCAAACGATACGTTTTAGATCTGTGTTTTTGTGCATGTCGTTGTCCCAAAACCGTTGCGCACTTTTGGGCGACATGCACTAGAATCAGTACTGGACTTCCGGTGATGGTCCGAAGTCTTTCGCAAGCCCAATATTTCTCCGACCCGACAATCCGCGTCTCTGGCGTAGCGGCGGCTGCGTGCTAGTCTTTTCTTGGCTTTTGTGAGTCGGCCGTTTCCGTATCAGTCTGGTTCTATCGCAGATCGAGGGGCGCGGCGAAGGCCGGGCAAGTTCCACGCAAGCATGCATTCCTAGCTTCCCTCCTGCGATCTGATTGTCGTTCAACGCGTTTGGGCACACAGGCTAAGGGACAGCCATGGAACGTTACGTCGAGGACTACCAGAAGCGGCGGCTAACCGAGCGCGTCGACATCATGACAGCCATCAACATATTAAGGTCGCAAGGGTACGATCGCGACGAACTGATCGAGGAGATCACCAAGGTCTTCTATGTCGATCTCGATGCTTTCAACGAAATCGTCATGGCGGCGTAGGGCTGCCTTCACTCACGATGGTCTTGCCGAAACCGGCAAGGCTGTCCCGACGATATGGTCAACATATTATGGTCAACATATCAGGATCGCAGCTAACCCACGCGCCGGAGTGGCGAGGCGGTGACGCGGTTGCGGCCGCCACGCTTGGCGGCGTAGAGCGCGTTGTCGGCGGCGCTGAGCACCTTGTCGAAGCTGAGGCCCTCCTTGGTGCCGAAAGCAAATCCGGCACTGACCGTGCATGTCAGGGAACCCGTCTCGGTTTCGATGCGGCACGCGGCGAAGGCGGCCCGTATGGCCTCGGCCGTGGCCTCCACCGTTTCGGGCAAGGTCCGCTTCAGCACCAGCGCGAATTCCTCGCCGCCCATGCGCGCGGCGACGTCGGTCGGGCGAAGATTGCCGGCGAGTTCCCTGGCGAACACCCTCAGCACCTCGTCGCCCGCGGCGTGGCCGAATTCGTCGTTGATGGCCTTGAAGCCGTCGAGGTCGAACACAACCACGGCGGTGAAGGCGCCGACCGGAGCATTGCCGTGCAGGTCGAACAGCGCGCGCCGGTTGAGCAGACCCGTCAGCGGGTCGGTCAGGGCGTTGTGGCGGTGATGCCTGGCCAGACGCCCTTGATTGAGCGCCAGTGACAGCGCGCCAATGCCGGTCATGCTGGCGATGACAATGATGAGGCTCAACTCTTCGGCCCAATTGCTCGGCGCATGCCCCAGTATCAGCTTTCCGTCCCAGGCGAGAACGATGGCGCAAAGAGCGAAGGACGCGGCCGTGGCCGAATAGAGTGCGGTGATGCCGATCGTAAGCGCTGGGGCTTCGTTGCGGCCCTTCCAGTATTCGAACGCCGTTGCGAACAGAAGCAAGGCGGCGAACAGGTTCTCGAACATGAAGCCGAGACCGTCATAGCCGAGAGCCATGGCAGGTAGCGCGATGGCCAGCGAAATGCTGCCAAACACCGCTCGCGGGATCGGCGAGCCGCCGGTTCTGAACTGGTAGGCCGCGCCCAGCATGGCTGAGAAACCAAGCAGGAGCAGGGCAAGTGTCGCAATGCCGAGCAGGCGCCCGGGCATGTCGATATAGGCGTCATAGGCAAAAATGTCGGCGACAACCAACAGCAGGCTGACCGCCCATGTCAGCAGGAATTTCTCTGAGCGGGCGGTCAACCACATGCCAAACAGTGTCAGGCCCAGACAGGTGGCGGAAAAACCGACAGCCAGCAGAAGTGAAGTGTAGTCGAGCGACATGCCCCTCGTTCCTTGCCGGCGGCGATCCCAGCTCTGCGGCTTGGCCAGGCTGGATTCATGCAGCAAGGAGGTATCGATAAGGTTACGAAGGTGCCGAAATTGCCACGATTGGACGCCTTGCTGCGCCAAAAACGCTTTGGAAAGGCGTTTCGCGTGAAAGTCTTATGCCGATGTTCTTAGTCGGCCAACCGCTTCAACAGCGCCATGGCGCCGAACGGTGCGCGCACCTTGCCCTCGGTGATGAAGTAGACGAACACGTCGCGCGGTTTGACCGGCGCTTCGGTCGAGGGATCGGCGCGCGGCAGGTCGGCCGGCACCTTGCCTTCTGCCCACGTCCTGGCGCGCGCGGCCCATTCATCCAGGCCTTTGGGCGTGTAGCAGTCGGGATTGTCGTCGCTGCCGGTCTGCAGCCGGGCATAGATGAAATCGCCGGTGACGTCGGCGATCGCCGGATATTTGGCGTGGTCGGCATAGACGATCGCCGCTTTGTATTTGCGCACCAGCGCGGCGAATTCCGGCACGATGAAACTGTCGTTGCGGACCTCGACTGCGTGGCGCAGCGCAACGCTGTCCTGCTTTTCCGGGAGCAGCTTGAGGAAGGCTTCGAAATCGTCCGGATCGAACTTTTTCGTGGGCGCAAACTGCCACAGGATCGGTCCGAGCTTTTCACCAAGCGCCGTCACCCCCGAGCCGAGGAAGCGCATCATCGATTCACCGGCCTCGCCGAGCACGCGCCGGTTGGTGACGAAGCGGTTGCCCTTGAGCGAATAGACAAAACCGTCTGGCGCTTCGCTCTCCCATTTCACGAAGGTCGGCTCCTTGAAGCTGGAATAATAGGTGCCGTTGACCTCGATGCTCGTCACCTGCCGGCTGGCATATTGCAGTTGCTTGGCCTTGGATAGCTTTTCGGGATAAAAGGACGTATCCCAGGGTTCGAACGTCCAGCCGCCCATGCCGGAGCGGATTGTTCCCGATTTACTCACTGCCTTCCTCCCGATTCAGAAAAATCAGCCCGTCGTGACCTTGTCGACCGGCTTCGCCATGTCGACGAGCACCCATCCTGGCCGGTATGGATTGGGCCGGCGACCCGTTTCGTGAAAACCATAGGCCAGATAGAGCGCGATGTTCCGCTCCATTTTTGCGTTGGTGTAGAGCCGCACCTCTGGCAATCCCCACGCCAGCGTCTGGTCATCCGCGTGTTTGAGCAGGGCGATGCCAGAGCCCTTGCCCTGAAATCCTGGCGCGACGGCGACGGAGAAGATCATCGCGTGGTCGTCGTGCCGTTCCAAAGTGAGCAGACCGGCGAGCTCGCCGTCACGCTCCAGAAGCCAAACCTCGCCGCGCGCGATGCGCGGCGCGTAGTCCTCGGTAACCGGGATCGGCGGCGCGCCGAACAGCGCGGAATAGGGCGCGTAGGCGGCTTCCGTCAGCGAGACGACAGTTTCGAGATCACCAGCAAGCGCTCTTCGGATTGTCATTCAGAAGCTCTCCAAGCGCCGACTGGTTCGCCATCACTCCGCCGCTTCGCGCTTGCCTCCGGGGCGCCGCTCCAGCAGCTCCTTGAGGAACTGGCCGGTGTAGCTGCGCTTTTCACGCACGATCGCTTCCGGCGTTCCGGATGCGACCAGTTCACCGCCGCCGTCGCCGCCTTCGGGGCCGAGGTCGAGCACCCAGTCGGCGGTCTTTATCACCTCAAGATTGTGCTCGATGACCACCACCGTGTTTCCCTGGTCGACCAGTTCGTGCAGCACTTCCAATAGCTTGGCGACGTCGTGGAAGTGCAGGCCGGTGGTCGGCTCGTCGAGGATATAGAGCGTCTTGCCGGTCGCCTTGCGCGACAGTTCCTTGGCGAGCTTGATGCGTTGCGCCTCGCCGCCCGACAGCGTCGTCGCCTGCTGGCCGATATGGATATAGCCGAGACCGACCTGCTTCAGCGTGTCGAGCTTGTCGCGGACGCCGGGCACGGCGGCGAAGAAATCGACGCCTTCCTCGACCGTCATGTCGAGCACGTCGGCGATCGACTTGCCCTTGAACAGGACGTCGAGCGTCTCGCGGTTGTAGCGCTTGCCGTGGCAGACGTCGCAGGTGACGTAGACGTCGGGCAAAAAGTGCATCTCGATCTTGATGACGCCGTCGCCCTGGCAGGCCTCGCAGCGGCCGCCCTTGACGTTGAAGGAGAAGCGGCCGGGCTGATAGCCGCGCGCCTTGGCTTCCGGCAGCCCGGCGAACCAGTCGCGGATCGGCGTGAAAGCGCCGGTGTAGGTGGCGGGGTTTGAACGCGGCGTGCGCCCGATCGGCGACTGGTCGATGTCGATGACCTTGTCGAGGAATTCGAGGCCCTCGATTCGGTCGTGGTCGGCCGGATGCTCGCGCGAACCCATGATGCGGCGCGACGCCGCCTTGAACAGCGTCTCGATCAGGAAGGTCGACTTGCCGCCGCCCGACACGCCGGTGACGGCGGTGAAGGTGCCGAGCGGGATTTCCGCGGTGACGTTCTTCAAATTGTTGCCGCGCGCGCCGACGATCTTCAGGCGCCGGTTCTTCTTGGCCTCACGCCGCACGCCAGGCGTCGCCACTTCGAGCGCGCCCGATAGATATTTGCCGGTGATCGAATTGGGATTGGCCATCACCTGCTGCGGCGTGCCCTGGGCAATGATCTCGCCGCCATGGATGCCGGCGGCCGGACCCATGTCGACGACATAGTCTGCGTGCAGGATGGCGTCCTCGTCATGCTCGACGACGATCACCGTGTTGCCGATGTCGCGCAAGTGCTTCAGCGTGTCGAGCAGGCGTGCATTGTCGCGCTGGTGCAGGCCGATCGACGGCTCATCCAGAACATAGAGCACGCCGGTGAGGCCTGAGCCGATCTGCGAAGCCAGGCGAATGCGCTGGCTCTCGCCGCCCGACAGCGTGCCGGAATTGCGCGACAGCGTCAGGTAATCGAGCCCGACATCGTTGAGGAAGCGCAGCCGCTCGCGGATCTCCTTCAGGACGCGCACGGCGATCTCGTTCTGCTTGTCGTTGAGCGACGCGGGCAGGTCGGTGAACCATTTGTCGGCGTTGCGGATCGACTGTTCTGTGACTTCGCCGATATGCTTGCCGGCGATCTTCACCGCCAGTGACTCGGGCTTCAGCCGATAGCCTTTGCAGACCGGGCAAGGCGTCGCCGACATGAAGCGCTCGATCTCCTCGCGCATCCAGGCGGATTCGGTTTCTTTCCAGCGGCGCTCGAGATTAGGGATGACGCCCTCAAAAGTCTTTGTGGTCTTGTAGGAGCGCAGGCCGTCATCATACTGGAAGGTGATTTCCCGCTCGCCAGTGCCGCGCAAGATGGCTTCCTGGGCTTCCGCGCTCAAATCCCTGAACTTGTCGCCGAGCTTGAAGCCATAGGCCTTGCCCAGCGCTTCCAGCGTCTGCGCGTAGTAGGGTGAGGTCGATTTCGCCCACGGGCTGACGGCGCCATCGCGCAGCGAGACGTTCTCGTCGGGAACGACCAGATTGGGGTCGATGGCGCGCTGGCTGCCGAGCCCGTCGCAGGTCGGGCAGGCGCCAAATGGATTGTTGAAGGAGAAAAGACGGGGCTCGATTTCCGGAATGGTGAAGCCGGAGACCGGACAGGCGAATTTTTCCGAGAACAGGATGCGCTCATGCGTCTCGTTCTTCGACTTGTTGACCGAATCCTCGCCGGTCTGGCTGGCGTCGAGCGGCTTGTCGGCGAATTCGGCGACCGCCAGCCCATCGGCGAGCCTCAGCGCCGTCTCGATGGAATCGGCTAGCCGGGTGGCGAGATCGCCGCGCACGACGATGCGGTCGACGACGACGTCGAGGTCATGCTTGTACTTCTTGTCCAGCGCCGGCACATCGGCGATTTCATAGAAGACGCCGTCGACCTTGACGCGCTGAAAGCCCTTCTTCTGCAGCTCCAGCAATTCCTTGCGGTACTCGCCTTTGCGGCCGCGCACCATCGGCGCCAGGATGAACAGGCGGGTGCCTTCGTCGACCGCCAGCACACGGTCGACCATCTGGCTGACCGTCTGGCTTTCGATCGGCAGGCCGGTGGCCGGCGAATAGGGGATGCCGACGCGCGCGAAGAGAAGCCGCATGTAGTCGTAGATTTCGGTGACGGTCCCGACGGTCGAACGCGGGTTCTTCGAGGTCGTCTTCTGCTCGATCGAGATGGCCGGCGACAGGCCGTCGATCTGGTCGACGTCCGGCTTCTGCATCATTTCGAGGAATTGCCGCGCATAGGCCGACAGGCTCTCGACATAGCGGCGCTGGCCTTCGGCGTAGATGGTATCGAAGGCAAGCGACGATTTGCCGGACCCCGACAGGCCGGTCATGACGATCAGGCTGTCACGCGGCAGGTCGAGATCGACATTCTTCAGATTGTGTTCGCGCGCCCCGCGAATGGAAAGGTATTTATGGTCGGCCATGGCCGGTCGCCGCCTCAGAAGCTGGAATTTCCTGGAATGGCGGGTTTTCCCGGCCATCCCCTATGTAGGTAATTTTACCGCCACGTCGAGAGACGCCACAATTCCCGACAAAAGCGTTTAACCGTCTTTCGCATGAACGGGCAAGCGGAAAGAACAAAGGCCGAACACGCTCCTGACAAAGCTGTGCAGAACCTGACTTGTACGTAACCTCCCGGCGATCACGTTTTTCGGTAACCGGCTATTGATGGTTGACGCCACCGACTCAGGGGAGCAGACTTCGTTAGTCAACGAAGCCGGCCGTCTTTCGATGGCCTCGCCGCCCAGAGGCGGCCTGCGAGACGCCGCAGGCAGTCGCGATTTGTGCTTCGGGACGACAACGTCGCAACGGACAATGGAGCGGAGCATGACGCCACCGGACAGTCCCTTGAGGCTCCACGTGTCGCTGGAGCCGTGGCAGGCATAAGTGTCAGGGTCTAGCGTTTGCGCCACCCGACAAACCGTGACCTGCCATATCCCACAAAAATCAGAGACTGCTAGTCGGATCGTCGGCTGAATGCCGCGAAGCATCCGAAATCAGACGCCGGCAGTACACTCCCGGCAAAAATTGGATTTGAGATCCAAAAAAGGCCCTGTCCGTTTGCGCAAAGCACGGCGGGGCCGTTTTCATGCGCGACGCGCTAGACCGGTACGCAATATCAGTGACGCGGCAGCCCGGTGGCGCCAGCGCCGACGTCAACTGTGATGCTGCCGGAAATCCTGACATCCGTGTTGCCGATCTTGTACTGGCCGTTCCCATTGCTGGGGAATGCGTCGTCGGGTTCGGGCTGCGGAGCCGGCTTGGCGATGCGATAGTCGCTGGTCACGCCGGGCAGGGCGCCTTTGCGCGCCGACGGTGAGCTGTCGTCGGCAAGTGCCGTGCTGCTTATGGAGCCGGCAAGAGCGACCACGACTACGGCGACGATGCGATGCAATGTTCTGGACGGATGAGCGTCGGTCATTGCCAAGTTATAGTGACGCGTCGACAACGCGACCAGACCGGCGTCGTCAAATCTTCGACAGCCGGCGACGCGCCTTACCTCACGCGGCCTGTTTGCGCGTATCGAAAACATGGTCGACCAGACCCCAGGCCTGAGCCTCGCGGGCCGTCATGAAGTGGTCGCGGTCCAGCGTGCGCTCGACCTCTTCATAGGTGCGGCCGCAATGCTGCGCATAGAGTTCGGCCATATGCCGCTTTGTCTGGCCGATGCGCTCGGCATGGCGCTGGATGTCGGAGGCTTGACCCTGGAATCCGCCCAGCGGCTGATGCAGCAGGATGGTGGCGTTCGGCAGCGAGATGCGACGGCCGGACGTGCCCGCCATCAACAGGAACGAGGCCATCGACGCGGCAAAGCCCATACACACCGTCGACACCGGGCAGCTGATGTATTGCATGGTGTCGTAGATGGCGAATCCGCTGGTCACCACGCCGCCAGGCGAGTTGATGTAAAGCGAAATCTCCTTGTCGGGATTGTCCGATTCCAGCGACAGCAACTGCGCGCAGACCAGCGCCGAGATGTCGTCGTTGATTTCGCCGTTGATGAAGATGATGCGCTCGCGCAGCAGTCGCGAGAAAATGTCGAAGGCGCGTTCGCCGCGGCTCGATTGCTCGATCACCATGGGAACCAGATTGGCAAGGCCGCTCATTGTTTGTCTCCGTCCGTTTCGTTGTTCAGGCTGCGCGCAGCAACAGCAAAGGCGCGTTCGCGGCGATCGGCTGCCTTGGATTGCGCAACCCCAGCGAAAGCCTACAGCCGGCGCCGGCCATGGCGACAACGGGCATTACCGTTCGGGCAAAACCGTCATGGACAATGCGCAGATGCGTACCGCCGGAAACGGTGCGCGCGAGTGTGAATGTGACAATGCTGTCCAGCGGGTTGGCGAGCGGATCCTGCCGCGCGGCATCGCCCGGCTGTGGCCACTCGCGCCAGGAATAGCGCAGCAGCCGTTCGGGCTCGGCGTCGATGATCTCGCATTCGATCGCCGCATCCGGCCCGGCGAAGGCAAAACGGCTGCCGGTCTCGGGGCTGATGTCGTTCGGCATCATCCAGGCGGCGAGCAGCTCCGGCACGGTCAGCGCCCGCCACACCTTTTCCGGCGGTTCCGGCAGGTCGCACTCAAACTCGATCGCGTCAGGCGCGGTCTCGGTGTCAGCGTGGTTCTGGTGTGTTATTGAGCCCATATTCTTCATTGATCCATGTCCTTCAAAACCGCCTTCAGCCTTTCGATGCGTTCCGGCCAGAAGGTCCGGTAGCGTTCGATCCAGGAGAGCAAGGGGGCAAGCCCTTGCGGATCGGCGCGATAATAGGCGTTGCGGCCCGCGCGCCGCTCGACCACCAGGCCGGCGCCGCGTAACACCGCCAGATGCTGCGACACAGCGGGTTGCGAGACGGTCATGCCGCTGCGCAGTTCCGAGACGCTCATTTCGCCAGCGGCGAGCCGCTCAAAGACGGCGCGGCGCGTCGGGTCGGCAAGGGCGCGAAAAATCTCTGCTTCGATCATGGAGAAAGCATAAGTCGATACTTATTGATTTGGCAAGTGCTGTTTTTACGAGTTTGCCGGAAGCCAGCGCCTCACCATCCCGGCAGGGCCGTCAAACGTCGCCTCGAAGATTGGCGACGCAAGCACAGCGTGGATGTGAAGCGTTCCGGTGCCGACGTTCTTGAACCCGTGTTTCCTGTTCGCGGGAACAACGAGAGACTGGCCCGAGGTCAGGACGTTGTGCTCATCGTCGATCCACATCTCGGCCCTGCCAGCGATAACAGTCAGCACTTCCTCGACGGGATGCCAATGCGTTGGGGCGCCGACCGTGGGCTCGACCCATTGCTCGAATATGCAAAGTTGCGATGCACCGTTGCTGGCCGACACATGCATACGCGTTCCCACACCTGTTCGCCATTGTTCGCGCGGCTGGTCCTCATGTGTGACGGAGTTCATTGATTGCCCCGACCCATTCCCGATTTCATGGAAATTTCGGACCGGAACACTACATCTTGCTGACAAACATTGACAAGAAAGCCATCGGCACTATAGAACGAAAAGGGAACAAAAACCTTGTGGGAAAAGCCAGCCTTGGCAGGCGGCGATTGTCGGCAGCCTGTAAGGTGCTGCGACAAAAATTTGTTTCGGATGAGCGCGGAGAAATATCATGGCGGGTAGCGTCAACAAGGTCATTCTGGTCGGCAACCTCGGTGCGGACCCGGAAGTCCGTCGCCTGAACTCGGGCGAGCCGGTCGTCAACATTCGCATTGCAACGTCGGAAAGCTGGCGCGACAAGAATTCCGGCGAGCGCAAGGAAAAGACCGAGTGGCACAACGTCGTCATCTTCAACGACCAGCTCGCCAAGGTGGCCGAGCAGTATCTGAAGAAAGGCATGAAGGTCTATGTCGAGGGCCAGTTGCAGACGCGCAAATGGCAGGACCAGACCGGCAACGACAAGTACACGACGGAAGTCGTGCTGCAGAAATTCCGCGGCGAGTTGCAGATGCTCGACGCGCGCGGCCAGGGTGAGGGCGGGCAGGTCGGCGGTTATGCCGGTGGCGGCAGCAGCCGCGGTTCCGATTTCGGCCAGTCCAGCCCGAGCGAAAGCTTCAATCGTGGCGGCGGCGCCAAGAGCGGCGGTGGCGGCGGTTCGTCGCGCGAACTGGACGACGAAATCCCGTTCTGAGGACAATCAACCACCGGAGAGGCGGCAATGTCGCTGCAACCGCTGCTTGCCGCACCCTCTCCTGTTCCCTGGCATGCCTTTGCGGCCTTCGCCGCACTGGCGCTAGGAGCCACGCAGCTGGTGCTGCCGAAGGGAACGTCGCGCCATCGCATCGTGGGTTACGTCTGGGCCGCGCTGATGCTGGTCATTGCCGTCTCGAGTTTCTGGATTCATCAGATCCGCCTCATCGGCCCTTTCAGTCCGATCCATCTCCTGTCGATCCTGGTGCTGGTGACTGTACCGCTGGCGGTGTGGCACGCTCACAATCATCGCGTCGCCAAGCATCGCAAGTCGATGATCGCGCTGTATGTCTTTGCGCTGGTCGGGGCCGGCATCTTCACGCTGTTGCCGGGCAGGGTCATGCACGATGTCGTCTTTGGCGTCGCGCGAGCCGGACCATGATCCTATTTGATCCGTGAGGCGGATGACCCCAAGTGGAAGGAATATCAGGTGAAAGCACGTGTAAAGTGGGTCGAGGAGCGCACCTTCGTCGGCGAATCCGGCAGCGGCCACAAGGTGGTGCTGGGAACGGCCTTCGGACCGGAAGGCAAGACGCCAGGACCTAGCCCAATGGAACTTGTGCTGATCGGCACCGGCGGCTGCTCGGCCTATGATGTCGTCCATATCCTCGAAAAGGGACGCGAGGCGATCGAGGATTGCGTGGTCGAGCTCGACGCCGACCGGGCCGAAACCGAGCCCAGGGTGTTCACCCGCATCCATATGCATTTCGTCGTCAAGGGCCGGTCGCTCTCCACCGACAAGGTCAAGCGGGCGATCGATCTTTCGATCGAAAAATACTGCTCGGCCTCCGCGATGATGGCCAAGACCGCCACGATCACCCACGATTTCGAAGTCATCGATAAGACGGCGAAGTAGGGCCGGCTTCGCCGGCTTGTCGCGCGTCAGCTCGCCATCAGCGCGCGGATGCCGTCGGCGACGAACTGCACGGCAAGTGCCGCCAGGATGACGCCGAGCAGCCGGGTCAGGATCGAACGCCCGGTCTGGCCGAGGATGCGGTCGATGCGTTCCGACAGCACGAACACCAGATAGGTGATGGCGAGGCAGACGAAGATGATGCCGACCAGCGCCGCCTGCGCGGCGAACCCCTGGAACGAACCGGACAAAAGCACCGTCGCCGAAATGGCGCCAGGGCCGGCGATCAGCGGGATCGCTAAGGGGAAGGCGGCTATGTTGTGGATCATGTCCTTGGTGATGGCGACGTCGCCGATCTTCTCCTTGCGGTCCTGCCGACGCTCGAACACCATTTCGAAAGCGATGAAGAACAGGAGAAAACCACCGGCGACGCGGAAGGCCGGCAGCGTGATGCCGAACACCGACAGGATCGAGGCGCCGGCAACCGCAAACAGTGCCATCACCAGGAAACCGATGATCGAGGCGCGGACGGAAACCTGCTGGCGCTCCTCGCGGTTCATGCCGCGTGTCACGGCGAGGAACAGCGGCGCCAGGCCAGGTGGATCGATGGTCACGAGAATGGTGACGAAGGCGTTGAACAGGCTGTCGAAACTCGGCATCTCTGACCCCCTCCCGCCGGGCCGTGCCCGCACCACGATATTGGTAGAGCAAAGCCCGGTCGGTGGGAACTGTCGGAGGGACGAAACCGAAGACTTCGACGACCTTCGTCGTGACGCAATAACGGAGGGATAGCCGTTTCAGACTTTTCCCGAATTGCTTGCTTCAGCCGGCAGTGCCGCAATAGGCTTCGATACGATAGCCGTCCGGATCGACGAGGAAGGCGGCATAGTAGTTTTCGCCATAGTCGGCACGCAGGCCCGGTGCGCCATTGTCGCTGCCGCCTTCGCGCAAGCCGCCGGCATGGAAGGCGTCGACGCTGGCCCGCGTCGGCGCCGCGAAGCTGAAATGCAGGCCGGATTGTGCGTCTGACGGCACCGGCCGCGCGGCCTCGTTGACCCACAGCACGACGCCCTGCGCGCCATAACCCAACGAGCTCGGCGACTGGCTGAGGCAGCTATAGCCGAGTGGCTTCAGTGCAGCATCGTAAAAGCGCTTGGAAGTGGCGGCGTCGCGAACGCCGATCGAAATATGGTCGAACATGTTTTTCTCCATTCTTACAATGTCTTGTGACGTCACATTCCTGCCGTTCGGCGCGCCACGAATTCGACTTCCAGCCGCCATGTCGCGCCATTGTCTTGCGAGCGCTCGCCGAGCCAGCGGAAGGAATTCTCGGTGATCCGCGAGAAGCTCCAGCGCACCGAGGAGCCAGTGCCATCGGCGCCCACTTGCACGATCATATCGCCTTCGGCGCGACCAAGTTGGCGGCTGTAGTACTGGTTGCGCGGGTCGCTCCAGAAGATGTGCCAGGCGTCGGCCGTGGGGTCGTAGACGCGCAATGTGGTGCCATAGAACGTCCATTTGCCGAGGGAAGGCGAGGGGCCGGCGTCCCGTGCGGGGAGGATCCAGACGTCCTGGATCGCGCGGCCTTCCAGCACCCAGCCGAAATGCACCTCGCCACGCCCGGTCAGCACCGTGCCGTCCTCAAGGTGGCGCGAGGCGTCAAAAGTCCAGGCGCCGACGAAACGGCCATAAAGGTTCAGTTTTTCGGCAAGTCCGTCGATTGGTCCGGGACTGTGCAAGGCTTCGGCAAAGGAGGATTGGTCGAACATGGGTTCCGGTCTCTTCTTGTCAGGAGACCGTGAGGGGTAGGCCCTGATGGGGTTCTGGGCTTGGGAAAAATTGCTATATTTCGGTCATGACAGCGACAACGCGTACTCTCGCATCAGGGGCCGGCTGGCACGTGGCGGATGTGATCTGCACGGCCAGCGCCGGTGAGAGGCCGTTCGAGGAAGCCCATCGGGATTTCTGCGTCGCCGTGGTCACCGGCGGCACCTTCCGCTATCGCGCGCAACAAGGCACGGCGATGCTGGCGCCCGGCGCCCTCCTGCTCGGCAATCCCGCCACATGCTACGAATGCGGGCATGAACATGGCAGCGGCGACCGTTGCCTCTCGTTCCATTTCGGGCCGGGCTACATGGAGCGGATCGTGGCTGGCGTGCCCGGCGCGAAAAAACTGGCCTTCGAGGCGCCGCGCCTGCCACCCTTGCCGGCCCTGGCATCCTTGCTCGCCGAGGCGGAAACCGCTCGCGAAATGGCCGACATTAACGCCTTCGAGGAACTCGGGCTGCGCATTGCGGGTGCCGCGGTGGCAACAGTCGCTGACACGACGCCTGTCGGGCGCGCGCCAAGCCGCCGCGATCAGAAGCGGGTTGCCGAAGCGGTGCGGCGAATCGAACTCGATGCCGAGAGGCCGGTGTCGCTTTCAGCGCTTGCCGACGAGACCGCGACCAGTCCCTATCATTTCCTGCGCATTTTCCGGCAAGTCGCGGGCATGACGCCCTACCAGTTCCTGCTCAAGACGAGGCTGCACCGCGCGGCGGTGCGGCTGCGCCTGTCAGACGATCCGGTCTCGGCGATCGCCTTCGATGCAGGCTTCAACGATCTGTCGACGTTCAATCGCCGGTTTCGATGCGTCATGGGCGAGACGCCGGGCCAGTATCGCGCCCGCCGGGCGAGCGGCGTTGTGCCGGCTTTGTTCGTCGCTGCGGCCTTGCTGCGTCAGTCCGATGTCGGCCCGCACCAGCCGGGCAGGTAGTCGGCGTCCTTGGCCTTGGCCAGGTTCAGGGCCTCCTTCATCGCCTTGTCGAAATTCTTCGCCACCGCATCCCGGTCAATGCGCCGGCGCAAAAAGTCCGCCCACAGGAATTCGCTGAACGGGGTGGTGTCCTTGGCGAAACCACCTTGCCGGCGCAGTTCGCCGGCCATGCTCCTGTAGGGGTCGTCGACGAGTCCGGCCATGGTCTTGGGAATGGCGTTATAGCCTCGGCGCTTGCCGTTCTCGTCGAACGGATGCATCCAGGCGCGATTGTCGAGCACGAAGAAGAAGGCGTCCTTGTCGAGGTCCGACAGGTCGCTCATCACCGTTACCAGAACATCCCCGATGCCTTCCTCGAGCAGGGCGCGGGCGAGATGGTGGTGATCGGTGACATAGTTGCGCTTCTTCGGCCCCAACACGACGGGGACCATGTGTGTGCCGAGAAAAGTGCCGGTCTTCCTGGCGCTCTGCGAGCGGAGCATCTGGCGCTTCAAGGCGACTTCCCGCATGCCGACGGTGATCTGCGTCGGCCGCAAATCTCTGACTGCGACGGGGGTCAACAAGGGTTCCCGCTGGGTCGTCATTTGGCTTTGTCCTGTTGTTGCGGATGCTGGTCCGGAGCGAGCGCCCTGATGGCGGCATCGACACTGTGAAATATCCGCTGCGGGCCGATCAGGTCGGCGATGCCAAATCGTTCCAGCGCCGCCTGGGCGCGCAACGATTCCATCCGCGCAATGGCGAAGATCGCGCCCGCCCTGCGGCAATGGGTGATGGTGTCGATCAAGGCTTGCGCGGCAGTGTAGTCGATCTCGACGATGTTGCTGGCCTCCAGCACGACCAGCTTCACGCCCTCACGCCTGGCATCGACAAGATCGACAAAGCCGCGCTTGAAGCCGTCGGCATTGACGAATGAGAGCGGCGCCTGGAATGCCGCGACCAGCACGCCGGGGAGCTGTTTGCCGGCAACTGGCTCGCTGGGCGGCCACCACACCGAAGTGCCCGGCACCTGTTCCAGTTCGATCAGCTGCGTGCGGGTTGCGGTCCAGATTCCATGCAGCAGAGACAGGCCGATGCCGATCGCAACGCCGGTCTCGATGGGCAGCACGACGATGGCTGCCATGGTGATGAGGATCAATCCGAATTCAACCGGCGCCTGCCGGTAGACATTGGCGAACACCTTCCAGCGCAGAATATGCTGAGCGACGAACAGCAGAACGCCGGCAAGGGCGGCCTGTGGAACATTGGCAAGCAGGCCGCCACCGAAAGCACCCAGCGCCAGCACGATGGCCGCTGCAATGAGGCCCGAGACCTGTGAGCGGCCGCCCGACTGGGAGACGATTGCCGTGCGCGGCGGGCTGGCGTTGACCGCAAAGGCGCCGAACAACCCCGATGCGATGCTGCCGGCACCGACGCCGACGAAATCGCGATTGACGTCAGGAGTGTCGCCCGGTTGCGGCGCGAAGGAGCGGGAGGTGGCCGCCGTCTGCACCATGACGACGATGGCGATCAGCAACGCCAGCGGGACCAGCGCCTGCACATCGCTGGGGCTGGCAAGCGGCAGGCCGGCCCGTGGCAGGCCATTGGGCAAGGCGCCGAGCACCTCGACGCCGCGATGCTTGAGCCCGAAGACGGCAACCGCAGAGGTGGCGAGCACCATGCCGATCAACGCGCCTGGGATGCGGGCGCTGATGCGTTCGGCGCAGAATACGGTTGCGAACACGCCGAGGCCGAGCGCGAGGCTCCAGGGATTGGTGAGATGCAGGCTGCCGGCGATCTCACCGATGCGCCGCAAGGTTTCACCGTTCTCGGCGGGCAGGCCGAGCAGTCCGGGCAATTGCGAAACCAAGATGTGGACGGCGATGCCGGCCAGAAAACCCGTCGTGACCGGCACCGAAAGGAGGTCGGCGACCCAGCCAAGGCGAAAGAGACCGCTTAGAATCACGATCAGCCCGACCATCAAAGCCAGCACGGAAGCCAATGCCAGATAGTGCGGTGACCCGGATGCGGCGAGCACGGCGAGACCGCCGGCAAATAGAGGCGTGATTGTCGAATCCGCGCCGACCGACAGATGCCGGTTGGCCCCGAACAGGGCGAACGCCACCGACCCGGCGACAAAAGCGAAGAAGCCGATCTCGGGAGCAAAACCGCCGAGGCGGGCGGTGGCCATCTGTTCGGGAATGGCGATCGCTGCCAGTGTCAGGCCAGCGACCAGATCGCGGTTGAGATCCCTCGGCGTCCAACCGCTCAGGGCTCGCAAAGGCAGCCAAGGGGTCCAATTCATCGCGCTCGGGGCTTTCGCTCGGGGAAAACGGTCCATCGCAGGCTTTTGCCTTGGTGGCGGCGAAAACCGCTTTGGCCATATCGTCGCAATCAGTGGTATCCTTTTGAAATTACCACCAAAATTGACACTGGAAAAGTGTCGCGGATATTGGAGTTTCGGGCTTGCTTCCTATATATACAGCAAGTGATTCCTGATTAGATTGTGATCCGATTTGACCGACCAAAAGACACCGCGCGGCGCCGACGGCGGCCCCACCGGCATCGAGCCGATATCCATCGTCGAGGAGATGCAGCGCTCCTATCTCGATTACGCCATGAGCGTGATCGTCAGCCGTGCGCTGCCGGACGTAAGAGACGGCCTGAAGCCTGTGCATCGCCGCATTCTCTTCGCCTCGCATGAGAGCGGCTACCACTGGAACCGCAAATATGTGAAGTCGGCGCGCCCGGTCGCCGACGTGATGGGTAAATACCATCCGCATGGCGACGCCTCGATCTATGACGCCTTGGTGCGCATGGCGCAGGACTGGTCGCTGCGCGTGCCGCTGATCGACGGACAGGGCAATTTCGGCTCCATTGACGGCGATCCGCCGGCGGCGATGCGCTACACCGAATCTCGGCTGACCAAGGTCGCGCATGAGTTGCTGGAGGATATCGACAAGGACACCGTCGATTTCCAGGACACTTATGATGCGTCCGGCAGCGAGCCCAAGGTTCTGCCGGCACGGTTCCCCAATCTGCTGGTCAACGGCTCCGGCGGCATCGCCGTCGGCATGGCGACCAACATCCCGCCGCACAATCTCGGCGAAGTCTGCAACGGCGCCATCGCCATCATCGACAATCCGGCGATCGACCTGCCGGCGCTGATGGAGATCATCCCGGGGCCGGATTTCCCGACCGGCGGCATCGTGCTTGGCCGCTCGGGCATCTACAGCGCCTATTCGACCGGGCGCGGCTCCATTGTCATGCGGGGCAAGGTCAACATCGAGGCGCGTGGTAATGACCGCGAGTCGATCATCATCACCGAGGTTCCCTACCAGGTGAACAAGTCGTCGATGATTGAGAAGATGGCCGAACTGGTGCGCGACAAGCGCATCGAGGGCATTTCCGACATCCGCGACGAGAGCGACCGCCAGGGCTACCGCGTCGTCATCGAGTTGAAGCGCGATGCAGTCGCCGACGTCATCCTCAACCAGCTTTACCGCTTCACGCCGCTGCAGACCTCCTTCGGCGCCAATATGGTGGCGCTCAACGGCGGCAAGCCGGAACTGCTGACGCTGACCGACATGCTGAAGGCGTTCGTCGCCTTCCGCGAGGAAGTGATCACCCGGCGCACGAAATTCCTGCTGCGCAAGGCGCGCGACCGCGCCCATGTGCTGGTCGGTCTCGCCATCGCCGTCGCCAACATCGACGAAGTGATCAAGCTCATCCGCACCGCGCCGGATCCGCAGACGGCGCGCGAGCAGTTGATGGAGCGGCGCTGGCCGTCCGGCGATGTGGAATCGTTGATCCTGTTGATCGACGATCCGCGCCATCGCATCAATGAGGACGGCACCTACAATCTCTCCGAGGAGCAGGCGCGCGCCATTCTCGAGCTGCGTCTGCAGCGCCTGACCGCGCTGGGCCGCGACGAGATCGCCGACGAGTTGAACACGATCGGCGCCGAAATCATTGATTATCTGGACATTTTGTCTTCCCGTGCGCGGGTCCAGCAGATCGTCAAGGATGAGCTTGCCGCTGTGCGCGACGAGTTCGGCACGCCACGCCGCACCGAGCTCACCGACGGTGGCGCGGACATGGAAGACGAGGACCTGATCCAGCGCGAGGACATGGTCGTGACGGTGAGCCATTCCGGCTACATCAAGCGCGTGCCGCTGTCGCTCTACCGGGCGCAGCGCCGCGGCGGCAAGGGCCGCTCTGGCATGTCGACCAAGGAAGAGGATTTCGTCACAAGGCTGTTCGTCGCCAACACGCACACGCCGGTGCTGTTCTTCTCCTCGCGCGGCATCGTCTACAAGGAGAAGGTCTGGCGGCTGCCGATTGGCAACCCGCAATCGCGCGGCAAGGCACTGATCAACATGCTGCCGCTCGAGCAGGGCGAGCGCATCACCACCATCATGCCGCTGCCCGAGGACGAAACCAGCTGGGGCGAGCTCGACGTGATGTTCGCCACCACGCGCGGCACCGTGCGGCGCAACAAGCTTTCCGACTTCGTCCAGGTCAATCGCAATGGCAAGATCGCCATGAAGCTGGAGGAGGAGGGCGACGAGATCCTCGGCGTCGAAACCTGCACCGACAATGACGACGTGCTGCTCACCGCCAGCTCCGGCCAGTGCATCCGCTTTTCGGTCGGCGACGTGCGCGTCTTCCAAAGCCGCAATTCGGTCGGTGTGCGCGGTATCGCCATGGCCGAGACAGACCGGGTGATTTCCATGGCGGTGATCGAGAATGTCGATGCGCCGCCGGCTGAACGCGCCGCCTATCTCAAGCGGGCAGCGGCCGAACGGCGGCTCGCCGCCGGCATCGTGGCCGGCGAAGAGGAAGAGATCGCGCTGACCAATGAAGAGGTCGGCGAGGAGACCGAGCTTTCCGACGAGCGCTACGAGTTCCTCAGGCAACACGAGCAGTACGTGCTGACGGTGACCGAATATGGCTACGGCAAGCGGTCGTCGTCCTATGATTTCCGGCTGACCGGGCGTGGCGGCAAGGGCATTCGTGCCACCGACGTTTCGAAGGTAGCCGAGATCGGCAGGCTGGTGGCGACCTTCCCGGTCGGCAATGACGACCAGATCATGCTGGTGTCTGACGGCGGCACAGTCATTCGGGTGCCGGTCAACGGCATCCGTTTCGCCAGCCGCGCCACCAAGGGCGTGACGATCTTCAACACGGCTGAAGGTGAAAAGGTGGTCTCGGTCGAGCGGATATCGGAACCGCAGGCGGACGAGGAAGCCGAGGACGGTATCGAGGGCGGTGCTGAGTCCAATCCGGCTGCGGATACCGGCCCGGATGTCCTAGAATAGGTTCTGACATAGCAACGCCGGCCCATTGGCCGGCGCGGCGGCAAGTTCAAGCGAAACTTAGTAGTGGCGATATGGCTTGCGTGGGCCGAAACCTTCGAAGCGCTTGGTGTTGGCCTTGATGCGGATGCGCTGAGCCTCTTGATGCAACCCGAATACGGTGGCGATCAGCATGGCGACGGTCATTGCGGTGGCAAGCATGTAGATCAGCATGTGCGTGTTCTCCTGCGCCTAACAACGGATAGATGGGAGTTTGGTTTCATCTTATTAAGGTGCAACCTAGTGAACGCTGCGTGAAGGCTTCGTGATCAGCGTGTTCATCTGTCGTTCATGCGGCGGAAAAGGTTCACGACCGGTTCGCCAATCGGATTTGCCTTTGCGAGAGAGGCTCGTTAGAAGCACCAGCCATGACTGAACGCATCGCCCTCTATGCGGGCTCCTTCGACCCGCTGACCAACGGCCATCTCGACGTACTGAAAGCGTCGCTGGCGGTGGCCGACGTCGTCTATGCGGCGATCGGCATCCACCCGGGCAAGCAGCCCCTGTTTTCCTTCGAGGAACGGGTTGCGCTGATCGAGAGTGCGACGAAGACCTTGTTTGGCCACGACAGCGCGCGCATCAAGGTCGTCGCCTTCGACGGGCTGGTCATCGACGCGGCCAGGAAGCAGGGCGCCTCGATCATGATCCGCGGCCTGCGCGACGGCACCGACCTCGACTATGAGATGCAGATGGCCGGCATGAACGAGACCATGGCGCCTGAACTGCAGACGGTTTTTCTGCCCGCCAGCCCGTCCGTGCGCACCATTACCGCCACACTTGTCCGCCAGATTGCCTCGATGGGAGGCGACATCCGCCCCTTCGTGCCGGCGGCGGTTGCCGGTGCGCTCACCGCCAAATTCGCGAAATAAGATCCCGGAGATAGTTATGCAGCTGAAAAGGCTTGCCTCGTTCCTCATTGTGCTTGCTGGTCTTGTGACCCTGTCTGTCTCGGCCTTCGCCGCCGAGCCGGAAAACACCATGATCATCACGCTGAAGGACGGCGACGTCACCATCGCGCTTCGGCCCGATCTCGCGCCGAAGAACGTCGCGCAGATCAAGAAGCTGGTGCGCCAGGGCGCCTATGACAACGTGGCGTTCCACCGCGTCATCGACGGCTTCATGGCGCAGACCGGCGACGTCAAGTTCGGCAACATGAAAAAGGGTTATAGCGCCGAGGCCGTCGGCACCGGCGGTTCCGATCAGCCCGACCTGCCGGCCGAATTCTCGCAGACCGAGCACTACAAGCGCGGCGTGGTAGGCATGGCCCGCTCGAAGGACCCCAACTCCGCCAATTCGCAGTTTTTCATCATGTTCGCGCCGGCGCCGCCGCTCGATGGCCAGTATACAATCGTCGGCAACGTCGTCAGCGGCATGGAACTGGTGGACCATATCAAGAAGGGCGACGAAGCGGACAATGGCACGGTCACCGACCCCGACCGGATGATCAAGGTGCGCATCGCCGCAGACAAGTAAAGTTGTCAAATAACTCTGTTTTCTGAAAAAGGATATCTGACATGGCCGAGATCAAGGACCGCGAAAACGCGCTCATCATGGAGACGACCAAGGGCAACGTCGTCATCGAACTGTTCCCCGACCTGGCGCCCGGCCATGTCGCCCGCATCAAGGAACTGGCACGCGAAGGCGCCTATGACGGCGTGGTGTTCCACCGCGTTATCGACGGCTTCATGGCGCAGACCGGCGACGTCAAGTTCGGCAATTCCAGCAAGCCCTCCTTTGCTCCGTCGCGTGCCGGCATGGGTGGCTCCGACAAGCCGGACCTCAAGGCTGAATTCTCCAACGCCAACCATGGCCGCGGCACCTGTTCGATGGCTCGTTCGCAGAACCCGAACTCGGCCAATTCGCAGTTCTTCATCTGCTTTGACGATGCCGCCTTCCTCAACCGTCAGTACACGGTCTGGGGCCAGGTCATCGAAGGCATGGACAATGTCGACAAGATCAAGCGCGGCGAGCCGGTGCCGGATCCCGACAAGATCGTGTCGCTGAAGGTCGCGGCCGACGTCAAGTAAGGTAAAACTTCAATGATGGGCGTCGTCTGGTCGCTTCTCGGCATCCTGTCCGGCGCCTTCATTGCCATTCAGGCGCCGATCAATTCGCAGCTGGCACGCGGCCTGGGCCTCCCGGTCGCGGCGGCTGCGTTTTCGTTCCTGTCGGGCGCGGTGGTGCTCGGCATCATCTCCGTCGCCGTGGTGAAGCTGCAAGGCGTCGCGCTCGACTGGAAGGCGCCGGCGCCGTGGCTGTTCGTCGCCGGCGGCATGCTTGGCGGTTTCTATGTCACGCTGTCGACCATCCTGACACCGCGCATCGGCGCTGCCGCGCTGATGGCGTTTCTGGTGGCTGGCCAGTTGCTGGCCGGCATGCTCATCGACCGCATCGGCTTCCTCGGCGTTGCGGTGCGCGAGATCTCGCTCGGCCGCGTCGCCGGCGCGGTGCTGCTGCTGGCCGGAGCGCTGCTCGTCCGGCTCTACTGATGCGCGTCGATCTGTTTGACTTCGACTTGCCGGAGGAGCGTATCGCGCTTCGCCCGGCAGAGCCGCGCGACAGCGCCAAGATGCTGGTGGTCAAGCCTGGTGAAGGGCTCGAAGACCGGACGGTTGGCGACCTGCTGTCCCTGCTCAGGGCCGGCGATGTGCTGGTGTTCAACGACACCAAGGTCATTCCGGCGCAGCTGAAGGGTATCCGACGGCGCGGCGAGGCACAGGCGCAAGTCGAAGCCACGCTGCATATGCGCATGGCGCCGGACCGCTGGCTGGCCTTTATGCGGCCGGGCAAGCGCATTGCCGCGGGCGATCGCATCCATTTCGGCCATGACGGCAATTCCTGTTTCCTCGGCCAGCTCGACGCCACCGTGATCGAGAAAGGCGAGGGCGGCGAGGCGCTGCTTGGCTTCGACCTGTCGGGGCCCTTCCTCGACGAAGCGCTGCGCGCTGTCGGTCACATTCCACTGCCGCCTTATATCGCCTCGAAGCGCGACGATGACGAACGCGACCGGGCCGACTACCAGACCATCTATGCCCGGGAGGAAGGCGCCGTTGCCGCGCCCACGGCAGGCCTGCATTTCACGCCGGAGCTTTTTGCGGCACTCGACGCCGGGGGTGTCGAGCGCCGTTTCGTCACCTTGCATGTCGGCGCCGGCACGTTCCTGCCGGTGAAGGCAGACGACACCGCCGACCACAAGATGCATGCCGAGACCGGTTCGGTCAGCGAGGCGACCGCCGCCGCGCTCAATGCGGCCAGGGCGAGGGGCGGGCGCATCATCGCTGTCGGCACGACATCGCTGCGCCTGCTGGAAAGCGCGGCGCGTGCGGACGGCACCCTGGTTGCGTGGTCCGGTCCGACCGACATCTTCATCACGCCCGGCTATCGCTTTCGTACCGCCGACATGCTGATGACCAATTTTCACCTGCCGCGCTCGACGCTGTTCATGCTGGTCTCGGCCTTCAGCGGCCTCGACACGATGCGTGCGGCCTATGCGCATGCCGTCGAGAACCGTTACAGGTTCTACTCCTATGGTGATGCAAGCCTGCTTTATCGAGCGGAGATGAGCGATGGACGATGATCTCGAGAGCCTGGACCGCGATGCGCTGATCGCGGAAGTGAAAAGATTGCGAACCGGCATTCGCCAGCATCGCGACGCTACGGGCCATGATCTGTGCTGGCACCACCCGGATCTGTGGGATCTGCTGCCGGAGAAGACCGAGCCGTCGATCGCCGTGCCGCCCTGGCCGAAATTCATGCGGGGCTGCATCCAATACCGCCAGTCACTCGACAAACAGGCACCTGGCGCCCCGGTTCATGACAAGGAATTCAATGGCTAAGCCGTTCAGCTTCAAGGTTCTGGCGACGGACGGCAGCGCGCGGCGCGGCGTGATCGACATGCCGCGCGGCGAAATCCGCACGCCTGCCTTCATGCCGGTCGGCACCGGCGGCACGGTCAAGACAATGTATATGGACCAGGTGCGCGGCCTTGGCGCCGACATCATCCTGGGCAACACCTACCATTTGATGCTGCGGCCCGGCGCCGAGCGCGTGGCGCGGCTCGGGGGCTTGCACGAATTCGCCCGCTGGCCGCATCCGATCCTGACCGACAGCGGCGGCTTCCAGGTGATGTCGCTGTCGAAGCTTAGAAAGCTGACTGAAAAGGGCGTCACCTTCCGCTCGCATATCGACGGCGCCGCCTACGAGATGTCGCCGGAGCGCTCGATCGAAATCCAGGGCTTGCTCGATTCCGATATCCAGATGCAGCTCGACGAATGCACCGCGCTGCCGGCCGAGATGAAGGAGATCGAGCGCGCCATGGAACTGTCGCTGCGCTGGGCAGAGCGCTGCAAGACGGCGTTCGGCGATCAGCCGGGCAAGGCGATGTTCGGCATCGTGCAGGGCGGCGACAACGCGGCGCTCCGGGTGCGCTCGGCGCAGGCGCTGAGCGCGATGGAACTGAAGGGGTATGCGGTCGGTGGCCTGGCCGTCGGCGAGCCGCAAGCCGTGATGCTCGAGATGCTCGACATTACCTGTCCGGAACTGCCTGAAGGCAAGCCGCGCTATCTGATGGGCGTCGGCACTCCTGACGATATCCTGAAATCGGTGGCGCGCGGCGTCGACATGTTCGACTGCGTGATGCCGACGCGGGCCGGCCGGCACGGCCTTGCCTACACCAGGCGCGGCAAGGTCAATCTGCGCAACGCCCGCCATGCCGACGATCCGCGCCCTCTCGACGAGGAAAGCGACTGCCCGGCGGCGAGGGACTACTCACGCGCCTATCTTCACCATCTGGTGCGCTCGCAGGAAGCGCTTGGTGCGATGCTTTTGACCTGGAACAATCTCTCGTATTACCAGAAGCATATGCAGGACATCCGCACCGCCATCGAGGCACATGCCTTCGAAGCACGCGCGGCGGAGATTTCGGAAGGTTGGGCTCGGGGCGATATCCCGGCCATTTAGTCCAGCGTCTCCAGCGATTGACGGATCGGCTGCCCAAGAGCAGATTTGTAATCGAGGGATTGGCCATGGCCGTGACATACGACTTTGCCGGCAAGACGGCGATCGTAACCGGTGGTTCGAGGGGCATCGGCAGAGCCGTGGCCACTCAGCTGGCAGGGTCTGGCGCCGACGTCTGGGTCTGGGATGCCGATCCAGTGCCGGCTGCCGGAATCCGCAGCCAGACGGTCGACGCTACCAAGGCGTTCGAAATAAGGGAAGCCTTGGCTGACGTTGTCGCCGGGGCGGGCCGGGTCGACATCCTCGTCAACAATGCTGGCTATCTCGGTCCCTACCTCGGCTTTGAGGCCTTCGAGCCGGTTGAGTGGCAGCGAATTATCGGTGTCAATCTCCTCGGAACGTTCGAGGTCACGCATCAGGTTCTGCCAATTATGCGCAAGGCTGGCACTGGCCGCATCGTCAACATGGGATCGCTTGCAGGCAAGGAAGGCTTGCCGAACCTTGCCGCCTACTCTGCGGCAAGCGCAGGCATTATCGCTTTTACCAAGGCATTGTCGCGGGAGGTTTGCGACACCGGCATCCGCGTGAATTGCGTAGCGCCCGGCCCGATCGATACCGACCTTATCAGGCGCCTTGGCAATGAAGTCGTCAGCGATATGATCGGCGCCAGCCCGCTGAAACGGCTCGGCTCCGCCGAAGAAGTGGCTGCGTTGGTGCTCTGGCTGTGTTCCGATTCGAGCAGCTTCAACACTGGCGCTGTATTCGACATGTCGGGCGGCAGGGCGCGCTACTGATATCGGCCGTATCAGGTGCTCAGCGAATTCGACGCGCGCAGGCTGCAGCCGGTGATCTGGTAGTGGCCATCCGGCTGTAACTGCAGCGTATAGACCGCCTCGTAGTCTTTGCCGTCGGGGCCGACGATCAGCACCTGTTGGACGATCGATGTCGGGCTCGTCTCCTCGACCTTGCCGAAAGAATAGGTCTGCGGCTTGCGCACCGGCGGATAGCCGTTGGTCACCATGTTCATGAAGGTGTCGACAGTCGGGAAGATCTGTTTCACGTTGGGTGCGGCGAAGCTGTAGGCGGCGACGCCGTCATCGGCGATGAACGCCTTCAGCTGGCCGTCGATGGCTGCTTGCGCCGCCTTGACCTCGGCATCGCCGGCAAACGCAGACGACGCCAGGATGAGTGGAACGAACGCGAATGCGAAAAACAAGCGGCGCATGGCCGGCCTCCGTTGCCCCTCGAGAAAGCTGCCTCTCCCCAAAACTGTTCCAGGAGGCATCTTAACATACGCTTGGCGGCGCTTCACGGTTTCATCGATGGCGAACATTCGTGTGGCCCCCACGCGCTGCGGGAAGCTGTGGCCCAGGCCCGGGCCGGCTAAGTACGCATTCCGGTGGCTTGAAAGCCCGCCTCCAGTCTGTCAGAAGGGCCGCTTGGACTTGGACGTTTAGGGACGAAGCCATGAGGGCGTTTTTCGTGCAGATCAAATGCGAGCTGGGCAAATCCTATGAGGTTGCCAGCGCGCTTGCCGACGCCGAGATCGCTTCGGAAATCTACTCGACCGCCGGCAATTACGATCTGCTCGCCAAATTCTACGTCGACGATGAGGAAGACGTCGGCCATTTCGTCAACGAGAAGGTGCAGGTTCTCCCCGGTATCAAGGACACTTTCACCGTCGTCACGTTCCGCGCCTTCTAGAGCCCGTTCCCCGACAGAATCGGGATGGGGCTCTATCGCAGTGTTTGAGCATGACATTCTGCAAAAGCCGGATTCCACTTTTTGGGGACCATGCTTCAGCTTCTGAACGCACCTGCCCGGCCACGAGGCAGAGCCTGACCAAGGTCATATTTTAGCTGCCTTAATTTTGGGCAGCCGCCACATACTGGTCGTCCGTCTCCCTCAAATCACCGATTGCGCTTGATTTTCTCCGGCGACGCCAGTGAAATGGTGTCACAGGGGAGTATGCGATTGGCAGCGTTCGATGAAATGCTTCCGGAAGTCTCCGGATTGAGAAGACCGTATTCGGCTTATGATCGCTGGCTGAAGGAGCAGGATCCGGCCAGGCTTACCGAGAAGATGCAGGACGCCGAACGCGTCTTCCGCAAGACCGGCATCACCTTCGCCGTCTACGGCGAGCAGGAAGCTTCCGAGCGGCTGATTCCGTTCGACATCGTTCCCCGCATCATCTCGGGCAATGAGTGGCGACGCCTGACGCAAGGCATCGAGCAGCGCGTGCAGGCGCTGAACGCTTTCCTCGACGATATCTACCATCGCCAGGAGATCCTGCGGGCAGGGCGCGTCCCCAAGGAATTGATCGCCAAGAACGAGGCGTTCTTGCCGGAAATGATCGGGGTCAGGCCGCCAGCCGGCGTCTACACCCATATCATCGGCGTCGATATCGTCCGCATCAGCGAGGACGAATTCTACGTGCTGGAGGACAATGCGCGCACGCCGTCGGGTGTCTCCTACATGCTGGAGAACCGCGAGACGATGATGCAGCTGTTCCCCGAGCTGTTCCAAAAGATCAAGGTGCGGCCGGTGGAAAACTATCCGCAGCTCCTGCGCCAGTCGCTGGCGGCGGTACGGCCGCAGAGCACCAAGGGCACGCCGACCATCGCGGTGCTTACGCCCGGCAGCTTCAACTCCGCCTATTTCGAACACGCCTTCCTTGCCGACCAGATGGGCGTACAGCTTGTCGAAGGGCAGGATCTGCGCGTTGTCGACGGCCATGTCGCGATGCGCACCACCGAAGGCTACAAGCAGATCGATGTGCTTTACCGCCGTGTCGACGATTCTTTCCTCGACCCGCTGACCTTCCGGCCGGACTCCGCACTTGGCATACCCGGCATCATGGATGTCTACCGTGCCGGCAATATCACCATCGCCAATGCGCCGGGCACCGGCATTGCCGATGATAAGGCGATCTATTCCTACATGCCCGAGATCGTCGAGTTCTACACCGGCCGCAAGGCGATCCTCGGCAACATTCCGACCTGGCGGTGTTCGGAGGCGGACAGCCTGAAATACGTGCTCGAGCACATCGACGAACTGGTGATCAAGGAGGTCCACGGTTCCGGCGGCTACGGCATGCTGGTCGGGCCGGCGGCGACCAAGAAGGAGTGCGAGGATTTTTCCAAGAAACTCGCGGCAAAACCGTCGAACTACATCGCCCAGCCGACGCTGGCGCTGTCGACGTGTCCGATCCTGACCGATAAGGGCTTGGCGCCGCGCCACGTCGATCTCAGACCCTATGTGCTGGTTTCCGACCGCATCCAGATCGTGCCCGGAGGGCTGACGCGCGTCGCGCTGAAGGAGGGGTCGCTGGTCGTCAATTCCTCGCAAGGCGGCGGCACCAAGGATACGTGGGTGCTGGATGATTGATTTTCACTTGAAGGGTTTTTGATGCTTTTAGGCCGCACCGCCAACGGGCTCTATTGGATGAACCGCTATATCGAGCGAGCGGAAAACATGGCGCGCCTTGTCGATGCCGGGCTGCGCATGGCGCTGACCCGCACCCAGAGCGCCTCGGAGGAATGGAATTCGGTGCTGCTCAGCGCCGGCTCGGACGTCGCCTTCACGCAGAAATACCAGGATTATACCGCCGCCAATGTCGCCGACTTCCTGTTGCGCGACACGTCGAACCCGTCGAGCACGATGGCGGCGATCGAGACGGCCCGCAACAACGCCCGCATGGTGCGCACCGCGCTGACGCGCGAGACGTGGGAAAGCATCAACGAAGCCTGGATGTCGCTGAAGCGGATGCTGGCAAGGCCGATCGACGAACGCGACCTGCCGAGCGTGCTCGATGCGATCAAGCGCGAGACGGCGTTGATCCGCGGCTCGTTCTACGGCACTATGCTGCGCAACGAGATCTTCGATTTCTCGCAGCTCGGCACCTATGTCGAGCGCGCCGACAATACGGCGCGCATCCTCGATGTGAAATACTACGTGCTGTTGCCCTCGATCTCCTGGGTCGGCTCGACACTCGACAACTACCAGTGGGAATCGATCCTGCGCTCGGTGTCGGCGCATCGCTCCTACCGCTGGGTCTATGATGCAGACTACAAGCCGACCAACATTGCCGACTATCTGATCCTCAATGTCCGCATGCCGCGTTCGCTTACCTTCTGCTACCGCTTCCTGGCCGAGCATCTGAAATTCCTCGGCGACGACTACGGCGAACGCCATGCTTGCCATGCGACGGCCGACAAGACGCAGGCCATGCTGAGAGCCGGGTCGATCAAGGACATATTCGACGCCGGTCTGCATGAATTCCTGGCGAATTTCATTCGCGACAACACCAGGCTGGGCGACGAGATCGCGCAGGACTACCGGTTCAATTGAGCATGATCACGAAAAGTGGGACAAGATCGTGCTCACAAACGGGACATAGCGCATGCGGCTGAAGATCACCCACAGGACCGAATACCGCTACGATGCACCGGTGCATTATCTGTTGCAGCGGCTGCGGCTGCTTCCGGTCAGCGGATCGACGCAGACCGTTTTGTCCTGGGCACTGACCATCGAAGGCGCGCGCGAAGAGGTTCGCTTTGTCGACCATTTCGGCAATGACACCAGGTTGTTGAGCGTCGAGGGCGAGCGAGACTTCATCACCGTGGAAGCGGCCGGCGAAGTGGTGACGCGTGATACCGCGGGCGTCTCCGGACCACACCAGGGTTTTACGCCGCTTTGGCTGTACAGCCATGAAACGCCGTTGACGGCGATCGGCAGCGGTGTTCGCGAACTCGCCGCATCGGTCGGCAAGGGCACCGACATCGAAAGGCTGCACCGGCTGATGGCGGTCATCGGCGAGCGCGTCGCCTACACGCCCGGCACCACCAATGCGGCGACGCCGGCAGAGGAAGCCTTGGCGCTCAAGACCGGTGTCTGCCAGGATCACACCCACATCTTTGCCGCAGCCGCGCGCGCCATGGGCTTTCCGGCCCGCTATGTCAGCGGCTATCTGATGCTGGATGCGGCCGTCGAGCAGGCCGCAAGCCATGCCTGGGCCGAAGCACATGTCGCCGGTCTCGGCTGGGTCGCCTTCGATGCCGCAAACGGAATCTCTCCAGACGAGCGCTATGTAAAAGTGGCTATCGGCCGCGACTACCGCGACGCCACGCCGGTGTCGGGAATTCGGCTGGGACAGGCGGAAGAACAGCTTGCGGTCACCGTCACGGTGGAGCAGTAATCCGCCAGGATTGCCGCCGGAGCAATTCCAGGAAAAAGCATGAAACGGTTTTCCCGGGAAAAGCGCATAGCGTTTTCCCTTGGGAATTGCGTCGAAACAAGGAGATAGAGCGGTTCTGCGTTTCCGTGAAACGATGAATCGCTCTAGAAGAGATTCCATGACCTATTGCGTCGGCCTAAAGATCGATCACGGGCTCGTGTTCATGTCGGACACGCGCACCAATGCCGGCATGGATTCGATTTCCACCTTCCGCAAGATGCATGTCTGGGAGCAGCCGGGCGAGCGCGTCATCGTGCTGATGTCGGCCGGTAATCTGGCGACGACGCAGGCGGTGGTCAGCCTGCTCGACGAACGCACCAAGGCAATTGCCGACCGTCACGCCACGCTGCTGGAGACGCCGTCGATGTACCAGACGGTGCGGCTGGTCGGCGATACGGTCAAGGAGGTCATTGCCAGTTCGTCACCCGCGGGCGAGAAGGCAGATTCCTACTTCAATGCTTCCTTCATCCTCGGCGGCCAGATCAAGGGCAGCGAGCCGCGCCTGTTCATGATCTATCCCGAAGGCAATTTCATCGAATCGACCGACGACACGCCATTCTTCCAGATCGGCGAGACCAAATATGGCAAGCCGATCATCATTCGCGCCTACGAAAGGACGATGAGCCTTGCAGAGACGGTGAAGCTGCTTCTGGTGTCGTTCGATTCGACATTGAAGTCGAACCTGTCGGTGGGCTTGCCGCTCGACCTGCTCTTCCTGGAGAAGGACAGTTTCAAGGTTGGGCTGAAGAAACGCATCGGCCAGGACGACCAGTACTACCGCACGATCTCGGATGGCTGGTCGAATGCGCTGAAGACAGCTTTTGCCAGCCTGCCCGATTTTCCAGGGTAGGCGCGCGGCGCCAGATGGCGGTTGCGTATATTTCACATGTTAAATAATATCGAATCCTAAAGAGCCAGCCGTGACGGGGCAGGGGCGAGGAATCTTGTCGGGAGGACACGATGAACAACGATGATTTCCGGCAATGGTCGCGGCGCGCCGCCGACTGGGGCGCCGACTACCGCGACACGCTGCGCGACCGTCCGGTGCGACCGCTGGTCGAGCCGGGCGACATTTTCAGAAGCATAGAAGCTTCGCCGCCCGAAGACGCCGAACCGATGGACAGGATTTTCGCCGACTTCGAAGAGAAGATCCTGCCGGGGATGACGCATTGGCAGCATCCGCGCTTCTTCGCCTATTTCCCGGCCAATGCGGCGCCGGTCTCGGTGGTGGCGGAATATCTGGTCTCGGCAATGGCCGCGCAGTGCATGCTTTGGCAGACCTCGCCGGCGGCGACCGAGCTCGAAACGCGCACAGTCGACTGGATGCGTCAGGCGCTTGCCCTGCCGGAAGGGTTCTCAGGCGTGATCCAGGATTCGGCATCCTCGGCGACGCTGGCCGCGGTGCTGACCATGCGCGAGCGCGCGCTCGACTGGCAAGGCAACAAAAAGGGACTGGCGGGGCAGCCGCGGTTGCGCATCTATTCCTCCGACCAGGTGCATACCTCGATCGACCGGGCGATCTGGGTGTGTGGTATCGGCGAGGACAATCTCGTGCGCATTCCCGTCGGTGGCCGCTTTCGCGCCATGGACAATGCAGCGCTTGAGGCGGCAATCATTGCCGACCGGGAAGCCGGCATGCTGCCGGCCGGCATCATCGCTTGCGTTGGCGGCACCAGCACGGGGGGCACCGACGACATCGCTTCGGTTGCCGAGGTGGCGCGGCGGCATGGCCTTTATCTTCATGTCGATGCGGCCTGGGCCGGCTCGGCGATGATCTGCCCGGAATACCGGCATTTCTGGAGCGGTGTCGAAGCGGCGGATTCCGTTGTCTTCAATCCCCACAAATGGCTCGGCGCCCAGTTCGATTGCTCGATCCAGTTCCTGCGCGACCCCGAAAGCCATGTGCGGACGCTGGCCATCAAGCCGGACTATCTGAAGACCCATGGCCATGACGGCATCATCAACTATTCCGAATGGTCGGTGCCGCTCGGTCGTCGGTTCCGGGCGCTGAAATTGTGGTTCCTGCTGCGCGCCCATGGGCTGGAAAACCTTCGGACGATGATCCGCAACCATGTTGCCTGGAGCGAGGGCCTTGCCGCGCAGTTGGCAAAGGAGCCGGATTTCGAGATCGTCAGCGAACCGATGCTGTCGCTGTTTTCGTTCCGGCACAAGGCTGCCACCGGCGCCGATGCGGACGAGCACAATTTGCGGCTGGTCAATGCGATCAATGACGATGGCCGGATCTACCTGACGCAGACGAGAGTCGACGGACGAGTGGCAATCCGCTTCCAGGTCGGACAGTTCGAGGCGACCGCCGGCGATGTCGATGCCGCCTTCGTCGTCATCACCGAAATCGCGCGCAGCATAGGCTGAACCTGCCTTGATGAGGTTGCGTAGGGCTTTGGCTTTGCAATCAGGTAATTTCTATTAGCCGGCTTATGCCTTTTCATCGGTTTCGTTTTCGACTATAGACAAGAAAAACGAAAACGGGAGGTCGCCCATGTATCTGTCGCCACGCCATGCCGAAATCATCCAGATGGCCAAGGATCATGGTCGCGTGCTGGTGGACGATCTGGCCACCCACTTCAATGTGACGCCGCAGACCATACGCAAGGATCTCAACGACCTGTGCGATCAGCGGTTGCTTTCGCGCATCCATGGCGGTGCGTTGTTCCCGTCCGGCATCGAGAACATGGAGTATGAGGCCAGGCGCAAGATCGCCGCCGACGAGAAGGAAGCGATCGGCCGTGCGGCAGCCAGGCTGATCCCCGACAATGCTTCGCTGTTCATCAACATCGGCACCACGACGGAGTCGGTCAGCAAGGCGTTGCTCGATCACAACGGGCTTATGGTCATCACCAATAACATCAATGTTGCCAACAGGATGCGCATATATCCTTCGATCGAGGTGGTGATCGCCGGTGGGGTTGTGCGCGGTTCCGATGGCGGCGTGGTCGGCGAAGCCGCGGTTGATTTCATCCGGCAGTTCAAGGTTGACTATGCCGTGATTGGTGCTTCGGCCATCGACCATGACGGCGCCTTGCTCGACTTCGATTTCCGCGAGGTCAAGGTGGCGCAGGCGATCATCGCCAATGCGCGTCATGTCATCCTGGTTTCCGACCAGACCAAATTCGAGCGCACCGCGCCGGTGCGCATCGGCCATCTGTCGCAGGTCAACACCTTCATTACCGACCGTTGCGACATTCCGTCGGTGCGCAAGATCTGCCAGGAGGCCGAGGTTCAACTGATCGAGACGTCGCTCGGCTAAGCGGCATCGGTCTATCATCACGCGCCTGTGATATTTCGTTTGACATTCGTTCTTATTTCGAAATAATCCCGATACGGTTTCGTAAAAACCTAAAAATGCTGCAATGCGAAATCGCGGGAGGGCTTTTTGGACGCAGTCCGGGACATCTTCGTCATCGGTGGCGGCATCAATGGTTGCGGCATTGCCCGCGATGCCGTCGGGCGTGGCTTTTCGGTCTTTCTCGCCGAGATGAACGACCTCGCCAGCGGGACCTCTTCAGGCTCGACCAAGTTGATCCATGGCGGCCTGCGCTACCTCGAATTCTATGAATTCCGCCTGGTGCGCGAGGCGCTGATGGAGCGCGAGGTTCTGTGGAAGAACGCGCCGCATATCATCTGGCCGATGCGCTTCGTCCTGCCCTATGCCAAGGGCCTGCGTCCGGCCTGGCTGATCAGGCTCGGCCTTTTTCTCTACGATCACATTGGCGGGCGCAAATTGCTGCCGGCGACCAGGACGCTGGACATGACCAGGGATCCGGCCGGCAAGCCTTTGAAGCCGCTGTTCAAAAGGGCGTTCGAATATTCGGATGGCTGGGTCAATGATGCGCGGCTGGTGGCGCTGAACGCGCGTGATGCCGCCGATCGCGGCGCAAGCATCCGCACCCGCACGAAAGTGGTCGAAGCTCGCCGCGAAGACGGGCTGTGGACAATCAAGATCGAGAACCTGCAGACCGGCGAGACCGAGGAGATCAAGGCAAGGCTGCTGGTCAATGCCGCCGGGCCCTGGGTCGATCACGTGCTGTCCGGCGTCGTCGGCCTCAACGATGTGCACAATGTCCGCCTCGTGCAGGGCAGCCACATCGTCATCGCCAAGAAATTCGACGATCCGCGCGCCTATTTCTTCCAGAACAAGGATGGCCGCATCATCTTCGCCATTCCCTACGAGGAGGAGTTCACCCTGATCGGCACCACCGACCAGGATTATCCCGGCGACCCGCATGACGTGAAAATCAGCGACACCGAGATCGACTACCTCTGTGCCGCGGCAAGCGAATATTTCGCGCAACCGGTCAAGCGCCAGGACATCGTCTGGACCTATTCAGCTGTCCGTCCACTCTACGATGACGGCGCCTCGAAGGCGCAGGAAGCGACGCGCGACTATGTGATCAAGGCCGATGGCGGCGAGGGCGCTGCGCCGATCGTCAATGCCTTCGGCGGCAAGATCACCACCTATCGCCGGCTGTCGGAATCGATGCTGGAAAAGATCGAGAGCTTCCTCGGCAAGCGCGGCAAGCCATGGACGGCAAACGCGCCGCTGCCGGGCGGAGATTTCCCGGCCACCGGTTTCGATGCGCAAGTGACGAAGCTGAAGTCGGCCTATCCCTTCCTCGACGCACGCCTGGCCCGCAGGCTGACCCGGCTTTACGGGACGCGGGCGCAGGTTCTGCTGGGCCTGGCCAAGTCGAATGCCGATCTCGGCCGCAGTTTCGGTGCTGATCTCTACGAGGCCGAGATACGCTACCTCGTTGAGAACGAATGGGCGGTCACCGCCCAGGATGTGCTATGGCGCAGGACCAAGCGCGGCCTGCACCTTAGCCGCGAGCAGGTGGCATCGCTTGATGAATTCATGCGCGGCATAAGCCGGCGGCATGTCGCGGCTGCCGAATGAAGAGGGGTTTGAGCTGATGCGGAAAGCCTGGGAGGAGGCGTCATGCTGGAACTGAGAAACGTCACCAAGACGGTCGGTGCGGCCGAGCATATCCGCGACGTGTCGCTGACGCTTCAGCATGGCTCGCTCAACGTCCTGCTCGGGCCCACGCTTTCGGGCAAGACCAGCCTGATGCGGCTGATGGCGGGTCTCGATGTGCCGACCTCCGGCTCGGTCTGGTTCGACGGCCAGAATGTCACCGGCGTGCCGGTGCAAAAGCGCAAGATCGCCATGGTCTACCAGCAGTTCATCAACTATCCGGCGATGACCGTCTATGAGAACATCGCCTCGCCGCTGCGGGTGGCCGGAACCGAGCAGGCCAAGATCGACAAGGAAGTGCGCAATGCCGCGGCCCTGCTCAAGCTGACGCCCTATCTCGACCGCACGCCGCTCAGCCTATCGGGCGGGCAGCAGCAGCGCACCGCGCTGGCGCGCGCCATCGTCAAGAATGCCAGCCTGGTGCTGCTCGACGAGCCGCTCGCCAATCTCGACTACAAATTGCGCGAGGAATTGCGCGCTGAACTGCCGAAGATCTTCGCCGCCGCCGGCACCATCTTCGTCTATGCCACGACCGAGCCGCATGAGGCGCTGCTGCTCGGCGGCAATACAGCGACACTTTCCGAAGGACGCATCACCCAGTTCGGCCCGACCATCGAGGTGTTCCGCAAGCCAGCCGACCTGGTGACGGCAAGGACCTTCGCCGATCCGCCGCTCAACACCATCGTGCTCGCCAAGAAGGGCCTGGATTTCCTGCTCGACGGCGGCGTGAAATTGCCGGTGCCGGCCGAGCTCTCGGGCATTGCCGATGCCAATTATACGATCGGCTTCCAGCCGCATCATCTGTCGCTCGAACGGCCCAATGCGTTGGCCGTGCCGGTGCGTGCAAAGGTCACGATCACCGAGATCACCGGGTCGGAGAGCTTCATCCATCTCGATTTCGCCGACGTGCGCTGGGTCATGCTGACCCACGGCATCCGCCATTTCGAGCCCGACGAGGTGGTGGAGGTGTTCATCGATCCGCGCCACATCATGGTTTTCGACGAGCACGGCCGCGCCGTCAGCGCGCCGAAGCTGGCGGCATAGGAGGGCGATATGGCGCGCATCGACGTCAATCATGTCAGGCATTCCTATCTGCCGAACCCGCGGACGGATGCCGATTTCGCACTGCGCGAAGTGCATCACACTTTCGAGGATGGCGGCGCCTATGCGCTGCTCGGTCCGTCCGGCTGCGGCAAGACCACGCTGCTCAACATCATTTCGGGCCTGCTTCATCCCTCGCATGGCCAGTTGCTGTTCAACGGCAGGGACGTGACCAAACTGTCGACGCAGGAGCGCAACATCGCACAGGTGTTCCAGTTCCCGGTCATCTACGACACCATGACGGTCTACGACAATCTGGCCTTCCCGCTGCGCAATCGCGGCGTGCCGGAAGCCGATGTCGACCGCAAAGTGCGTGAGACGCTGGAGATGATCGATCTGGCGTCCTGGGCGAAGAAGAAGGCGAGGGGCCTGACCGCCGACCAGAAGCAGAAGATTTCGCTTGGCCGCGGACTGGTGCGCTCCGACGTCAACGCCATTCTGTTCGACGAGCCGCTGACCGTCATCGACCCGCACATGAAGTGGGTGCTGCGCTCGCAGCTGAAACAACTACACCGCCGCTTCGGCTACACCATGGTCTATGTCACCCACGACCAGACCGAGGCGCTGACTTTCGCCGACCAGGTCGTGGTGATGTATGACGGCGGCATCGTGCAGATCGGCACGCCGGCCGAACTGTTCGAGCGGCCGCGCCACACTTTTGTTGGCTATTTCATCGGCTCGCCCGGCATGAACGTCATGCCGGTGGCGATCGACGGCAAGACCGCAACGCTCGGCTCGCAGCGGATCGAACTGCCGGGCGCGCCGAAGGCAGGCAGTGGCGCCATCGAGCTTGGCATTCGTCCCGAATATGTGCGGCTTGGCCGCGACGGCATGGCCGTCTCGATCAGCAAGGTCGAGGATGTCGGCCGCCACAAGGTGGTGCGCGCGAAGCTGGAAGGCCGCGACATCGCGGCTGTCATCGGCGAGGACGAGACCGTGCCCGCCGAACCGAAAGTGCGGTTCGACCCGGCCGGCATCAACATCTATGCCGATTCCTGGCGCGTCGAGATGGGGGCATAGATGGAAAAGACCTGGAACAACAAGGCCTGGTTCCTGGTGCTGCCGGTGCTGGTGCTGGTGGCGTTCTCGGCGGTCATTCCGCTGATGACGGTCGTCAACTATTCGGTGCAGGACACGTTCGGCAACAATGTCTTCTTCTGGGCCGGAACCGAATGGTTCGAAGAGTTGCTGTCCTCCAGCCGCTTCTGGGAAGCGATGGTCCGCAACCTGATCTTCTCCTTCATCATCCTGGCTATCGAAGTGCCGCTCGGCATCTTCATTGCGCTCAACATGCCGAAAAAGGGATGGGGCGTGCCAGTCTGCCTGGTGCTGATGGCGCTGCCGCTGCTGATCCCGTGGAACGTCGTCGGCACCATCTGGCAGGTCTTCGGCCGCAACGACATCGGCCTGCTCGGCTACTACATCAACGCGCTCGGCATCGACTACAACTATGTCCAGGATCCGTTCGACGCCTGGGTCACCATCATCATAATGGATGTCTGGCACTGGACGAGTCTGGTCGTGCTGCTTTGCTATGCCGGCCTGGTCTCCATTCCCGATGCCTTCTACCAGGCGGCCAAGATCGACGGCGCTTCGCGCTGGGCGGTGTTCCGCTACATCCAGCTGCCCAAGATGCAGCGTGTGCTTTTGATCGCCGTGCTGCTGCGTTTCATGGATAGTTTCATGATCTACACCGAACCTTTCGTTGTCACCGGCGGCGGCCCAGGCAATTCGACGACGTTCCTGTCGATCGACCTCGTCAAGACCGCGCTCGGCCAGTTCGACCTCGGTCCGGCCGCGGCCATGTCGCTGGTCTACTTCCTCATCATTCTGTTGTTGTCGTGGGTGTTCTACACCGTGATGACCAATTACGACGCGGAGCGCTGAGATGAGTGGCGCCAACGAAAGAGCGGATAGAGTGAGCGAGACGACAGCTTCGGGAGAATTGGCCAGCACGCTGTCGCAGGATGAGGTTGCCCGGCTGATGCGGCGCCGCGGCGAGGAATCGCGCTGGTGGTGGATCGTGCCGACGATCTACATCATCGTGCTCTTGCTGCCGATCTACTGGCTCATCAACATGAGCTTCAAGACCAATGCCGAGATCGTCTCCTCGCTTACCCTTTATCCGCACGCCCCGACGATCGCCAATTACGTCACCATCTTCACCGATGCATCCTGGTACTCGGGCTACATCAATTCGATCACCTATGTGGTGATGAACATGGTGATTTCGGTGACCGCGGCGTTGCCGGCGGCCTACGCATTCTCGCGCTACCGTTTCCTCGGCGACAAGCATCTGTTCTTCTGGCTTTTGACCAACCGCATGGCACCGCCGGCGGTGTTCGCGCTGCCGTTCTTCCAGCTCTACTCGGCCTTCGGGCTGATCGACACGCATATCGCGGTGGCGCTGGCACACTGCCTGTTCAACGTGCCTTTGGCGGTGTGGATTCTCGAAGGCTTCATGTCGGGCGTGCCAAAGGAAATCGACGAGACCGCCTATATCGACGGCTATTCGTTCCCGCGTTTCTTCGTCAAGATCTTCATGCCGTTGATCGCCAGCGGCATCGGTGTGGCCTGCTTCTTCTGCTTCATGTTCTCATGGGTGGAACTGCTGATCGCCCGCACGCTGACGACCACCTATGCCAAGCCGATCGCCGCCACCATGACCCGCACGGTTTCGGCCGCCGGCATGGATTGGGGTCTGCTCGCCGCAGCCGGCGTGCTGACGCTGATCCCCGGCGCGCTCGTCATCTGGTTCGTGCGCAACTATATCGCCAAGGGCTTCGCCCTGGGGAGGGTATGACAATGAACTTCGACCTCTCCTGGATGGCCTGGACGTGGCCGACGGCTGCCTTCTTCGCAACGATTCTGCTGCTGCTGTGCGGCATGGCGGTGTGGGAATACGCCTCGCCGGGCGGCAATCCGCGCGTCGGCATCCTGCGCTTCGAGACAACGCGCGGCGACCGTCTCTTCCTATCGCTGCTTGGCAGCGCCTTTATCCATCTCGCTTGGCTGGGTCTTGTCGGACCCAGCCTCTGGTGGGCTCTCGCTCTCTCCGTGGTCTACGCCATCGGCGTGTTCCGCTACGTATAGAGGGGGAACTGTCGGAGCGACCGCGTGCCGGCGGCCGCTCCAGATCGCACTTGAAACCTGAAACAGTGGAGGAAACTTATGCGACGGCAATTTTTAACATCAACGACTGCCCTTGTCCTATTGCTCGGCGTGGGCAACGCCTACGCCGGGATGGACGAGGCAAAAGCCTTTCTGGACAAGGAGATAGGTCCGCTCTCGACGCTTTCGCGCGCCGACCAGGAAGCCGAAATGCAGTGGTTTATTGACGCAGCCAAGCCGTTCGCCGGCATGGACATCAAGGTCGTCTCCGAAACCATCGCCACGCACCAGTATGAATCGCAGGTGCTGGCGCCGGCCTTTACCGCCATCACCGGCATCAAGGTCACGCACGACGTCATCCAGGAAGGCGACGTCGTCGAGAAGATCCAGACCCAGATGCAGACTGGCCAGAACCTCTATGACGGCTGGGTCAACGATTCCGATCTGATCGGCACCCACTGGCGCTACCAGCAGGTGCGCAACCTGACCGACTGGATGGCGGGCGACGGCAAGGATGTCACCAACCCGAACCTCGACCTGAAGGACTTCATCGGCACCTCGTTCACGACGGCGCCCGACAAGAAGCTCTACCAGCTTCCCGACCAGCAGTTCGCCAACCTCTACTGGTTCCGTTACGACTGGTTCAACGACGAGAAGAACAAGGCCGACTTCAAGGCCAAGTACGGCTACGACCTCGGCGTGCCGGTCAACTGGTCGGCCTATGAGGACATCGCCGAATTCTTCACCGGCCGCGAGATCGACGGCAAGAAAGTCTATGGCCACATGGACTACGGCAAGAAGGACCCGTCGCTCGGCTGGCGGTTCACCGACGCCTGGCTGTCGATGGCCGGCAACGGCGACAAGGGCATTCCGAACGGTCTGCCGGTCGACGAATGGGGCATCAAGGTCGACGAGAATTCGCGGCCCGTGGGCTCCTGCACGGCACGCGGCGGCGACACCAATGGCCCGGCCGCCGTCTACTCGATCCAGAAATATCTCGACTGGCTGAAGGCCTACGCCCCGGCGGAGGCCCAGGGCATGACCTTCTCTGAATCCGGACCGGTGCCGGCGCAGGGCGCGGTTGCCCAGCAGATCTTCTGGTACACCGCCTTCACCGCCTCGATGGTCGACGCCGGCGCCAAGGCGGTGCTGAACGACGACGGCACGCCGAAATGGCGCATGGCACCGTCGCCGCATGGCGTCTACTGGAAGGACGGCATGAAGCTCGGCTATCAGGACGTCGGTTCCTGGACGCTGATGAAGTCGACGCCGACCGACCGCGCCAAGGCCGCCTGGCTCTACGCGCAGTTCGTCACCTCGAAGACCGTGGACGTGAAGAAGAGCCATGTCGGCTTGACCTTCATCCGCGAGAGTTCCATCCACGACAAGAGCTTCACCGAGCGTGCGCCGAAACTCGGCGGCTTGATCGAGTTCTATCGCTCGCCGGCCCGCGTCCAGTGGTCGCCGACCGGCACCAACGTGCCTGACTATCCGAAGCTGGCACAGCTCTGGTGGCAGGCGATCGGCGATGCGTCGTCGGGTGCCAAGACCGCGCAGGAAGCGATGGACTCGCTCTGCGGCGAGCAGGAAAAGGTGATGAGCCGCATCGAGAAGTCGGGCGTCCAGGGCGATATCGGCCCGAAGATGGCGGAAGAGCATGACCTCGCCTACTGGAACGCCGACGCGGTCAAGAAAGGCAATCTCGCGCCTCAGCTCAAGATCGAGAACGAGAAGGAAAAGCCGATCACCATCAACTACGACGAACTGGTGAAGAGCTGGCAGAAATAGGACTGTCCTATGCGGGCGTTCGCGCCCGTGTGACATTGGGGGAGGCGGCATGTTGCCGTCTCCCCTGTTTGTATCAAGGCGGAGGACATCTGAATGAGCGGTTTTGTGCTGGCAATCGACCAGGGAACGACTTCGACCCGGGCGATCCTGTTCGATGGTCATATGAAGGTCGTCGGCAGCGGGCAGAAGGAATTCGCCCAGCATTATCCCGCGTCCGGCTGGGTCGAGCACGATCCCGAGGAAATCTGGGCGAGCGTCGTGACGACGGTAAAGGCTGCGCTGAAGGAAGCCGGCCGCGCCGCTTCGGATGTCACGGCCATCGGCATCACCAATCAGCGCGAGACCGTCGTCATCTGGGACAGGGCGACCGGCAAGCCGATCCACAATGCCATCGTCTGGCAGGATCGCCGCACCGCGCAACTCTGCCAGAAGCTAAAGAAACAGGGGCTTGAGAAGAAATTCACCAGAAAGACCGGCCTGCTGCTCGATCCCTATTTCTCAGGCACCAAGATCGCGTGGATGCTCGACAAGGTGAAAGGCGCGAGAAAACGCGCCGAGAAGGGCGAATTGCTGGCCGGCACCATCGACAGCTTCCTGATCTGGCGGCTGACCGGCGGCAAGGTCCATGCCACGGATGCGACCAACGCATCGCGCACGCTGGTTTACAACATCGAGAAAAACGCCTGGGACGACGAGCTGCTGGCCATTCTCAACATCCCGGCAAAAATGCTTCCTGAGGTAAAAGATTGCGCCGATGACTATGGAATCACGGAGAAAAATCTCTTTGGGGCGGAGATAAGAATCCTCGGCGTTGCGGGCGACCAGCATGCCGCGACTATTGGCCAGGCCTGCTTCGAGCCGGGCATGATGAAGTCGACCTACGGCACCGGCTGTTTTGCGCTGCTCAACACGGGCAGCGACCTGGTGCGCTCGAAGAACCGGCTGCTGACCACCATTGCTTACCGGCTGAACGGCAAGACGACCTATGCGCTGGAGGGCTCGATCTTCATCGCCGGGGCTGCCGTGCAATGGCTGCGCGATGGCATCAAGGTGATAGGCAAGGCAGATCAGAGCGGAAAACTGGCGGCCGAGGCCGACCCGACGCAGAACGTCTATCTAGTGCCGGCCTTTGTCGGGCTCGGCGCACCGCATTGGGATGCCGAGGCTCGCGGCGCCATTTTCGGGCTGACGCGCAATTCCGGTCCTGCGGAATTTGCACGCGCTGCCCTGGAATCCGTCGCCTACCAGACGCGCGACCTGCTCGATGCCATGCACAAGGACTGGAAGGGCGCGTCGGTCAAGACCGTGCTTCGGGTCGACGGCGGCATGGTGGCGTCGGACTGGACCATGCAGCGCTTGGCGGACATCCTCGATGCGCCGGTCGACCGCCCGACCATTCTGGAGACGACCGCACTCGGCGCCGCATGGCTGGCCGGCTCGAGGGCCGGCGTCTGGCCGGATGCCAGGAAGTTTGCGAAAAGCTGGGCGCTCGAACGACGGTTCCAGCCGGACATGGACACGCCGACGCGCTCCATCAAGCTGGCGGGCTGGCGCGATGCGGTGCGCAGGACACTGAGTGTGCCATAAGCAATCATCAGGGTCTTGGGACGAGACAAAGAGCATCAGCTGGGTAGGCGGATGCTCCTTCGATACGTCGAATGAAAAAAGGCCCGCGCCATGGCGCGGGCCTTTCTACGCGGCACTATCGGTTACAGCTACTCACCCGTGATCAATAGGGCGAACGGCACTCCTGGCGAGGACCGTAGTTCGGCTGGAACGTGTTGTCCGAAGCGCGGTAGCTGCGATAGCGGTCATAGCACCACTGCACATGCGAATTGCCTTCATAGACACGGTTGTTTTCGTTATTAATGATGGCACCCGTGATCAGGGCGCCGGTGGCGAAGGCAGCCAGCGGGAACCAGTTGTCGCCGTGGCGACGATAGCCGCGATGGTACTCGCGGTAGCCGCGATGACCATTCCAATAGGCGCCGCCGTCGTTGTTTCGGGCAAAGTTGCGACGGTTGCCGAAATCGCGGTTGCTGAAGTTGCGGTTACCTTTGAAATGGCGGTTGTGACGCCACTGCGAAGGGCCGTAGCGTGACTCTCCGACATTCAGAATATTCGACGAGTCAGACGCCTGTGGCACGAGCATCTGAGCGGCATTGGCCGGCATGGCAGCCGCGGCGAACGAAACTGACAAAGTGGTCGCCAGTATACCCGATACGATCTTGTTCATTGTTCTTCTCCTTCGAAAGGGTGATTGACGTCCCTTGTGCTTGGAGAACGGGCGAGCCGGGCAATAGTTCCGCGCTAAAATATCAAGTTGCTGATTTTTAATGTTTCTCTGGCCTGGCGGTGGCGCCAGGGGCCGTTCGTTCGGCTGCTCCGGACGGCCCTTGATGCCCTGCTCGAAGCAGCCAGGCAGACAACATCGCAGTGCCGGGAAAGCTTGGCTTGCCCATGCTCTTTTTCCGGTTGACCGGTCGAGGCACTCTCCCTATGTTCCGCGCAATTTCGAGGGCAGCGTTTCGAGCCCGCGGGAGCGCGTAGCTCAGCCGGTAGAGCAACTGACTTTTAATCAGTAGGTCATGGGTTCGAATCCCATCGCGCTCACCAACAAAATCAACTACTTAGCACTAGAATTCATGCGCCATTCGGGTTTACAGGATTTGCCCGGATTTCCCATGTTTTTTCGTGTGTTTCTTGACGTTAGCCGGGATTCGTTGGCGCACAAATGGCGCACGCGGCACATGAAAAAAGCCCGCCGGGGCGGGCTTTTAGTTGCGGTCCGAGCGGTCAGGTTGCGAGTTTGGCAGCCATTTCTGGCGTCAAAAGGCAGTCGCTCCAATCGTGATGGTGGTTATCCATCAAGACCAGAGCCTCGCCAAGGATCATCCTGTCTCGGCAAGGATCCACGTCCTTAAAGGACCGCACGCGGTACACCTCGCGGCCCTTTGTCGTTCTAACCCGCCCCATAACTAGCGACGGCAGTCACTGGCTTCGATGTGTGATCCAATCGCCGGAACAGCCAGGTCTCAACAGGAGGCATTGGTTCGGCGACAATGGCGGTATCGGCGACGACAATGGCGGCATCAGCGACAATGTCAGTAAGAGCGTTCATTTCAAATCACTCCCAGGTTTGGCCTCGCGGGCCAATGCCGGAAAATCCCGGCTGCCGGGGACGCGAGACGATCTGGAGATCGCCGGCAAGCTTTTGGGCTTAGGCCTTGGACATAGCATGCCATCCCGGCCAAAGTATCGGTTGCCGTTCGATTATGTGCAGGAAACCCCTTCCCCTTGCCAGCAATAGTTGCCGATAATCGGGTTTAGCGCAAGTGGTATCTTTCATAGATACTTAGACTGGCGTCCAGTACACAAATTTTATCTCCAATCAGTACTAGGCGTTTTCACATTTTTTGTCCAAAAAAGGCGTTTACACAAGTTGCTAGGCGAAAACGCCTACTTGCTGATTGGCGAGACGGTCGACGGCGGAGCCGTGCTTGAGGCTGCGGAAAACATAAGTCCGCTGGCCGGTTGACGAATGTCAGAATGACTTAGGCGGCACGTACAGGCAGATCGTAATGTCAGGGTTGCTAGGTGGTTTTTGACGATGCCGGCCAGCCTTTTTGGCATGGCACCAATGGAAACGCATGTCGTGTGACTGACGCACCCTGCCGTCCGCGTAAGGTAGCAACTCGCCGGACGGCACCTTGAAGCCCTTGCTTGTTTCGCGAACGGCACCCTCTGCCATCGGCTCGCAATGCTCGTCCTGACAGCACTGTTTTTCGTACCAGCTATGTGCCGATGCCAACGGCATTCCGAAAGCGCAGGCTGCGGCGATGACAGCGCCCAACCCGGATGCGCCACAGCGCCCGCTCCATGGCCAGATCATGATTTACATTAGGCTTGTCTGATATGATGGCGCAAGCGAGGGGCTGGCAAACTCGCCGGGCAAGGACCCCAACACCTCAAACCCGGCGAGCCTACACCTGATCAGAGTACGCGATCAGGACCGGGGTCAGCCGGCAAGCTTCACCGCAGCAAGATGGATGCCAGTCTGTTATTCCCGATACGGGACACTTGCGGCCATGACGCTACGTCAAGACTCAGTTAGCCTAACGCCGCGGCGGACCTTTTTCCACCTGGCCGGCGCCCTTCAGGCAACCTCCAGCGAGCGGCGCCGGCTTTTTCCTCTGGCAGAAATCGTCAAAGCGCGGCCTTGCGGGGAGCCGGCTTGCGCGCGATGCTGCCGTTTATGACCGCAACGCCAGAATCGATTGAACAGGTCGACGCCGTACTTGCCGAAGATGGCCGCACGGTCATTCTTTACGGGCACACGGCAGACGAAAACGTCACGTTCGCGGCGTCCATAGTTTTGCCGATGAAGGTCGACGACGCTTCGTTCCTCAAGGATGAATGGCGAACGTTGCCGAACCTGGAATGGCACCTCCGGTGAGAAATCCGGTTTAGCGCCTCTTCACCTTCGGTCGGGGAAGCCCCGGCCAGGACTCGATTTGCCTGACCGGGAAAGTATGAATCCTAGGCAGGTATCAAAACGGCGATACGATGTATGCCGACCACCTTGCTTGTATTAGTCGCCTCGTCGGTCTTGCCCTTGCTGCATGTGTATATGCCGCCTTCCTCGAGCTTGAATTCCTTGTCCGCTTTCTTGATCGTGAATGCACCAGCGGTGATCGTGCAGACCATGTCGTTGTCCATCATCATCGCGGGAGCGTGCGCACCCGGCTGAAACACGACATCGACGATTGAGATGCTCTTGTACGCAGGAATGTCGGAGTTTCCTGTGCCGACCTCCACGACCCTGACGCCGGGGGCAATCTCCTTGCCTTCCTTCGGGCCATATTTCTTGGTCTTCGCCGATGCTACCAGGGTGAACAGAGGCGTCGCCGCTGCGGCTGTTATACCGAGCGCAATTGCAGACCTGCGATTCATAGTTTTCATCGCATCCTCCCATGTTGGTCACGCTTGAATGTGCGGGACGGCTCGCATTTTAGCAGGTAAGCATCTAACTGGCGCTTGCCATTTGGTTTGTCTTCTTAACGCTCTCGCTTGACGCTATCGAAAGTCGGCTTCCAGTCGCGGTCCCCGCTCCCGTCTGCGACCTGTATCATTTTAATACAATCCCCAATTGCTAGACTCTCGCCGTGCACAGGCAGTTAGTGCAACTCGTCAGGCCATGGAGGGGAGGCCGCGGCGGGAGGAGCAACGATGGCGGTGCAAAAGGAAGACTATCGAACGAATAGAGCCGACTATGTGATTGCGGCGAAGCGTGGCCAAGCGACCACTGATGACGGCGCTCGAGCTGAGCTACTGGCAATAAAAAAGAAGTCCCTTTGGCTGAAAGACCGGCGATCCGCCAAATTGGCTGCAAACCCGGCGGAAAGTTCGCCAGGACCTAAAGGCAGACCGCGCGGTTAGTGTCTCTAGTCAGAAAGCGGGCTTCTCGTACCAGCGAACGCAAAAAAAGCCTCGCTGCTCCTTTTTGCGAAGCGGCGAGGCCCCCCAGTTTTGCCCCCAACATTTTGGTAGGCTAAAGGATCATGTGTCGTTTGATCAACTTGGAGATTGGGCGTATCGGCACCTGCAATGGAAGTAGGGTCCGCGCCGCATCGCTAGATTTCAAGGATGCATGAAATCGCCTATGATTTGCTAGCCGGCGCGGTCCCCCAACCCCCCGCCGGTTAGGCCCGACAATCTGCTGGCCCCCCCGCCTTGCGGAAATGCCGGGCCGCCTAGTCTGGGGCGCCCGCACCACAACCATGTGAATTGCGGTTTGGACGCTGCCTGCCTACCTGTGACGGGCTTGTCGGTCATCCGCTCCTCGTCAGCCCGCCAAGCCGCCTTCGCGGTGCAGCATGGCCTCGGCGATGACCCCGAACACGCTTCCGACCTCCTCGCTGATCTCATCGGTACGGATGCCTTCCTTGTCCGCGGCCTTGATCGCCCGGTCGGCAAGGTCGCTGATGGCGACAGGATCGTCGGTCATGGCGTTCGGCAAATGCTCTGCCATCCATTTTTCGAGGAAGTCGATCCCGCGCTTGCTCATCTCGCCACAAGCTCGTGCTTCGCTTTCAGTTCCGCACGTGCGCTAGTTGACCTCGATAATCTTCCGACCTGGCTTCTTGGCGGCCGTTCGACGACGTTTGACCGGAGAGGGTTGCTTGGCAGATATCTCCACGGAAAGGCGCTGCTCTCGCAGTCGCGCCGTCTTGGCATCTCTAGCTACACGCTCAGCCTCGATCGCCAGTTTCGATTCGCGATCAGCGCGCTCAATCCGTTCCTTGTCGACGCGTCGTTGAATCATTCAGGCCTCCATAGCACCTGAAATTCTCGTCTGGCTGAAATGTTCCTTACAGGATCAAGATGTTGCCCCGGCGGCGATTAGACCGGCTACCGTTCTCGGGCCGACATAATGCGGGCTTCCCGCAGCAGAGAGGACCAGCTAAGCGCACCAAGAAGTGCGATTAACTCGCGGGCCTGCGCCTCGGTAATGCCGGTTTCATCGACCAGACGGCGCACGACAGAATCGACCGGATTGTTAGGCGCTTTGCCCTGTTCGTCAGTCATCATCATGTCCCTTGATGACGCAACGACAGGGTAGAGGCATGGTTCCTTCGCGGGAATTGACTCGCTAATCCCGTCCGAAAGCGTACAATTCCTTTGTCGCTCGATCTAGCACTGCAACGAGCGCTTGAAAGAGTCGATCACGCTTTCGCCCGGACAGGGAGACGCGCGATGATCAATCGTGGCATGGCCGACGACGTACAGTTGGCGACACTAACCAGAATTCTAGACGAATATTGCGAGCAAGCCGGCACGAGGGCTCGCACCCTGCACGCGAGCACTTGGCACGGCGCCTGATTGCCCTTTTCAGCGGCGGCATCGACAGTCCAGACGAAATTTGGATGGCTCTCGACGGCATCGCAAAGGACTGGAAACCAAACGGCACCACCCGTAAGGGTAAATGGCCGGTGCGGCTGGTACGGACGCCCAGACACGCAAAAGCCCGCCACGTTGGTAGGTGACGGGCTCCTTAGATACCGGCCGGGACGGGTTATGCTGGCCGGAAGGTGGCATGCGGCTAGTTGGCGCCGCCGAGTTGTTTGGTCATCTTGCAGAAATTGTCGTGCTCTTTGGCGATGGCCTCGTCGCCGCATTCCTTCATAATCCCGGCGCGTTCATCTTCCTTCATCGCCATCCAGGCGGCCTTGAATTCCGCCTCGGACTTCATGGTCTTCATGCCGGCATCGGTGAAGAACGGCGACATCTTTGCCGGATCGTCGAGCGCGGATGTTCCGGCGCCGGTGCCGGCAAGTGCGGAACCAGTCATCATCGCAAGCGCCATCGCGCCCATCGTGAGCATCTTGAGGTTCATGGAAATTTCTCCCAATTAAGGCTGCCATAGCGGCAGCTTCTTGAATCAACTTCGCTCTTCGGAAATAGTTTCTCCGCTTAGCGAAAAAGGCCCGCCCGAAATGGGATACGGGCGGGCAGGGTCTGGAGTGCGCTGGGATCAACCAGCAATGAGTCAACGAGCGGCGGAGGGGTTGGTTTCGGGGATGGCTGGCGGCTCTCAGGCCAGCCAGCGCGCGTTCCTGCCGTCCGCCGACCACCGATCGACGCCTACGTGAAGCAACTCGAAAAGCGACACGGCAAGGGCGAGCAAGTCACCACAATGTATTTACGCAACACCAGTGGGCAGCTTCGCACTCAGGTGGAGCCAGAGTTAGGGACTACTAAGCTGTCGGAACTCACTACCCGCGTTATCGAGGATCTCGTGGATAAGTTGAAGGATGCCGAGGTAGGCATTCCGACGATTAGGCGCGTCGTCGGCGCACTAGCGCGCACGCTGAAGCATGCGCACGATTGGGTGGCCACGAACGCCGCACAGGGCGTGCGTGTCACAGCGAAGCGCGGGCAGGGTAGTGAGAAGGTCGTGCCGCCCTCGAAAGCTGCGCTGACGGCCATCCTGAAGGCAGCAAAGGACTATGAGCCCGAACCGCCGCGCGGCCATAGCATCGAAGCCGACGCCAAGTTCAAAAAGAGCCGCGCTGATAATGATCTTCCGTTGCGCATCAAGTTCGCTGCCGCCACATGCGAGCCTCTGAGCAATGGGCAGTGCGCTGGCGACATATCGCGGATGGCAAGGTCACAGTAGAAACTCGTGTCGACGCGTTCGGCGAGTTTGACACCACAAAGAGTGACGCAGGCGTGCGTACCGTACCTATGAGCAAGGCGCTTTCCGAGGAGTTAGCCGCAAAGCGAAAGGCTTCTGAGCACAGCAGCGACGAGGACTTCGTGTTCCCCGATGCGTTCGGCAACTTCACGCGCCACACAAATTTCACGAAACGGAAATGGAAACCAATCCTCGAGAAAGCCGAGGCTGGCATGCGCTGCGCCACTTCGCGGTCAGCACATGGATAGAGGCTGGCCTTCGCCAAAGACCATTCAGACACTGGCCGGGCATGCTACCTTTGCGATCACCATGAACCGCTATGGGCACATGTTCCCAAGCGACGATCACGCAGAGGCAATGGATAAGATCGCGGCAACACTTTACGCGAATTAACGGCGATTGCCGTATGTTCCTTGGCGCATAAATGGCGCATATTCGCCGGAAAGCCTTATGCTATAAGGGTTATCTAAGCCCTTTTAATCAGTAGGTCATGGGTTCGAATCCCATCGCGCTCACCATTGTTTCAAGATCAGCGCAGATAGTGGTCGAGGTCCAGCGCCTAGGCGCTGGACGGCAGAAGCTCGACTTTCCGCGACGCAGGCTCCCGGGCGCTCTCCGACATGAGTTGCTGCGCAACCGGCTGCACATTTTCCTTATAGGTGATGCACCTGTCGTAGACCTTCTTGGCCACGCGGTCCTTGCCAATGCGCTCCCATTCCGGTGTCCAGGGCGCATCCCAGTCAAACTGCTGCGAGATGAGCAGTTCTCGGTCAAAGCACTGCGGATCCCGATCCAAAATCTGGCGGGCTTCATCGGCCAATGGCGTATAGGCCTGGACCGCGGCCATCTTTCTGGCGCGAGCAGCCGAATCCAGTTGGATTTCCACTTCGACGGCCCCCGAAACGTTGGGAACCGCGGCAGAGCAAAGCTGCTTGCGCCCTGGCTTCGTGCCTTGCAGACGCCTGTTGAAGGCATTGCCGAATGCAAAGGCCAGATCATGCATCGGATTGTAGCCATCGACCGCGTCCGAGACGATTTGCACGTCCTGCATGTCAGACAGATCGGCGCGGATTCGCCTCAGCACATCGGCAAAGACGCCACTATCCCCAGCCAAAAGCGCCTTATACCAGGTGGCGTCCGGAATATCGCCGAACACCGCGCCTGCTGTTGCGCCGGCAGCTTCCACCAAGTCGCGTGAATACTGGGTTCGGGAAGAGTGGCGTCCCCCGGAACCGTCCGTCAAAAGGTAGATTCGCGGTTTCTTGAGCTCAAGCCAGTGATGGATCCTGAGTTCATGCCCCGGATGGGCAAGGATCAGCACATGTTGCAACTTTTCGGGCAAAAAACGGCTCCAATCCAGGTTTCGGCATATATCCGCCTTTTAGACCGCAGCCAAGGCGACTAGGCATCAAAGGGTTTCTCACATGAGTTGGCGCCGGCCATCCTTGCAACTTGTCTGGTCGGGGCCTTCAAACTAAGAACGCTGCCTAGCATCTGTTATCCTCGCCGCCAATGCGGAGGTTGTGAAACAGCTAAGGAGGCGGCATTTGCGGGTTCTGATCACCAATCTGTTCGTGTCGTACAACAGCGGTACCGAAGCCGTTGTTGAATTGCTGGCCGACGGGCTTCGCCGTGGCGGTCACCAAACTATGTTGCTGGCTCCAACGCTCGGCGAGATGGCCGATAGAATGCGCTTGCGCGGACACCATGTGGTGGACCGAATTGCGGAGATCGTCGAAAAACCCGACATAATTCACGCCCAGCATTTGACGCCTTGCTTGACCGCGCTGGCGCGGTTTCCCGATGTACCAGCCGTGTTTTCCTGCCACAGCGCTTTCTTCGAGGTCGAAGCTCCGATGCTTCATCCGCAGATACGCCGCTGGATCGCAGTCGACGAAGCGTGCAAGGCCAAATGCCTGTCGCGGGGTGTGCCGGCGGACAGATTGGACCTCATCTACAATGCAATTGACCTTGAACGCTTCAAACAGCGTCCGCCCCTGCCATCGAAGCCTCTGAAGGGGCTTCTGCTGACCAAGAATTTCGAACATCAGCAAGCGGTGCGCGAAGCCTGCGCCAGGAGCAACATGCAACTGGATGAGTTGGGACCCGCCACGGGCCGGTTTTCAAATCAACTCGAAAAGGATCTGCTGCAATACGATGTCGTGTTCGCAACCGCCCGGATGGCCATTGAAGCCGCGGCGGTGGGATGCTCGGTCGTGGTCTGCGACGCGCGTGGTTTCGCCGGTTTGCTCGACACGGCAAATATGGAGGCGTGGCGGCGAATGAACCTCGGCGTCGGCCTTCTGACCAGGCCGACCACTGTCGAAAACCTGATGGAGGCATTGTCGAAATTCGACGCTGACGACGCCGCGGAGGTCTGTGCCTACTTTCGAAAGGTGGCGGGTGCCGAGCATTTCATTGACGAGCATCTTCGCACCTACAGTCAGGCCATTGAGACAAATGTCCAAACGACGGACGATGAGCGATCGCTTGCCACCGCATCCTGGATCGAAGAGATAGGCGTTTCGCGCGAACGCCGCAGATGGTTCAGTGTCGCCAACGAAATTGGTGGTGCCTGGCGTGATTCCTCGGAGCAAGCGACGCTTCTCGATCTGGTCAGGTCGAACACAAAAACCTTGGAGAGTGGTGCCGCAGCTCTGACGGACCTTGGCGAACGGGTCAAATCCATTGGACCTGAAATTGCAAAAAGCTCTGCTGCGCTCCTCAACGTGGCCCACGATAGCCAAACCAGGCTATATCGACTTGAAGGGCAGTTGTCCGTCCTTTCAAGCTCTGTCGTTGACAGCGCCGCTTCGCTCCACAACGTGGCCCATGATAGCCAGTCCAGATTGCATCGACTGGAGGGGCAGCTATCCGGTCTTTCAACCTCTGTCACCGACGGTTCTCTCAACAGCGCAACCAAGGACCGTGAGGCTGCATTGCAACGAATTGACGAAGAGCTTTCGCGCCTTTCAAATTTCGTCAATGAGAGCAAACGGCTCTACAACGGCATGATACCGCTTTTCATAAGAAAGATGTTTCGTCGGGCTCGCGGACGGGGTTGAGCGTGTCTGGCGGCGTTCGTGGCTATTCAATTTGCACATCGCCAAGGTCCGGCAGCAATTACCTGTGCCAGCATCTCAGCAGCACGGGAATGCTCGGGCATCCGCTCGAGTATTTCAATTGGAGGGGACGCCGAATTTTCGACGATCCAAATTTTCCCGAAGATGTAGCCGGGCAGGTCGAAAAAATTCTCACCATGGGCGCAACCGCCAATCGTATCTATGGTTTGAAAATCTTTGCCCACCAGCATGATTGGATTTCAAGCGAAACAGGCTGGTTCGACGCGCTTCCGAATCTTCGGTTCATATTCCTATCAAGGCGAGACATTCTCGGTCAGGCAATATCCTGGGCGAGGGCCCTCCAAACCGGTCAGTACCGCTCTACTCAACCGGTGAGCCAAGAAACGGTTTTCGATGCCGAACTGATCCAGAGGCAACTCGATGCGCTGGTTCGGGAGAGGGCGCGTTGGGAGATGTTCTTTGCCCGGACCGGGATTGATCCTCTCAGGATTGAATACGAGTCGATCGTCGCGGATCCAATGGATGCCATCCGTCAAGTCGCGGACATGATGGGTGTGACGCTCCAACGCAGCCCGGATTCGACCGGCATCGTGATCCAGCAACAGCGAGACTCAATCAGCTTCGAATGGGCCGATCGTTTCAGGCGCGAGCGGGGCAATCCAAATACGCTGGACTTTGTGTAGGGCTGCCTGCATGCGGTGACGAACATCGAACGGGTCGGCGATCGACGCTGCCCTTCAGCGACCTTCGAACACCAGCGAAACATGTCCGCCGGCATGCCGCTCGAGCCGACCGGCGAGGTCAAGTTCCAGGAGCACCATGAAGACTTGGGCCGGATGCAGACCGGTGTGGCGAATGATCTCGTCGACCGACACTGGCGTCGGGCCGAGCGCCTCGATGACGCGGGCGCGATCGATTTCGCCGGGCGGCGGCGTGACCGAGAAGTCGGGTGGGTCTTGAAACGGCGGCACATCCGGCGCCCGCAAACCGGTCAGTGGCGCGATCGCCCGGGAAATGTCCGAAGCCTCGGTGACCAGGGTGGCGCCGTCCTTGAGCAGGCCGTTGGTGCCGGCGGCGCGCGGATCGAGCGGCGAGCCTGGTACGGCGAAGACCAGCCGGCCCATTTCGCCGGCAAGCCTGGCGCTGATCAGTGATCCAGAGCGCTGCGCTGCCTCGACCACCACCAGCCCGAGGGCGGCGCCCGCGACAAGGCGGTTGCGGCGCGGAAAATCCTGGGCGCGCGGCTGCCAGCCGAATGGCATTTCCGAGATGACGGCGCCGCGCTCGGCAATTTCCTCGCACAAGCCGGCGTTTTCGGGCGGATAGGGCAGGTCGAGCCCTCCGGCCAGCACACCGATCGTGCCGGTCGACAGACTGCCCTGATGCGCCGCCGTGTCGATGCCGCGCGCCAGTCCCGAGACGATGCCGTAGCCGTCGCCGCCAAGTTCGGCAGCCAGCATGCGCGCCATCTTGATGCCGGCCAGCGATGCGTTGCGAGCACCGACGATGGCGACCCCCGGCAGCCGGAACACGGCGGCATTGCCCTTGACCGCCAAAAGTGGCGGCGGATTGTCCATGCTGCGCAACAGCGGTGGATAGTCTGATTCACCGATGCCGACAAAGCGCGCGCCGGCCTTTCGGGCCGTCTCCAATTCGGCCTCGGCTTCGGCGATCGACGGGATGCGGGCAATGCGGTTGGCGCCGCCCGAAATCATCAATTCCGGAAGGATTTCCAGCGCCACCTCGGCGGAACCGAAGCGGTTGATCAGGTCGCGAAAGGAGGCTGGACCGACATTCTGGGTGCGGATTAGCCGCAGCCAGCTCACCCGCTGCCGGTCGCTGAGCCGCGGCCCGGCGGCGGGTTCGCTCACGTCTTGGCTCCGATCTTGCCCTCGGTGCCGGCGAACAGGCGTGAAATGTTTTCCCTGTGCTTGATGAAGACGATGATGCTCATCACCAGGAACAGGGTGGCGATCTGCGGCGTGCTCAGGAAATAGAGCGCGATCGGCACGACGATGGCCGCCGTCAGTGCTGCCAGCGAGGAGTATCGGAATAGGAAGGCTATGACCAGCCAGACGACGGCGAAGATCAGCGCCACCTGCCAGGCAAGGCCGATGAGCACGCCGAGATAGGTCGCGACGCCCTTGCCGCCCTTGAATCCCAGCCATGCCGGGAAGAGATGACCGAGAAAGGCGCCGAGACCGGCCCAAATCGCCAATTCAGGGGCGAAATGGCCTGTTATCAACACGGCGGCGGTGCCCTTCAGTGCGTCGAGCAGCAGAGTTGCGGCGGCAAGTCCCTTGTTGCCGGTGCGCAGCACATTGGTGGCGCCGATGTTGCCCGAGCCGATCTTGCGCACATCGCCAAGGCCGGCCGCGCGGGTGAGCAGAAGTCCGAAGGGAATCGAGCCCAGGAGGTAGCCGAACACCAGCGCCGGGATGAGGCTGTAAGTCATTGTTTCCCCCGCATTTCCCCAAAATGGCCGGATCAGGCGCGGTGCGCGGTGGCCAGCTCAGATTGAGAACACTGTGCGGCCCGCCACCAGCGTTTGCAAGACCTTGCCCTGCAACCGCGCGCCTTCGAAACAGGTGTTTTTCGAACGCGAACGAATGCCGCTCTCGGCGACGATCCAGGGTTCGTCCAGATCGACCAGCGCGAGATCGGCAACCGCCCCCGGCTTCAGCGTGCCGCCGGGCAGGCCGAACAGCCTTGCCGGTGCCGTCGATAGCATCTCGATCAGCCTGAGCAATGGCACGTCACCGTTATGGTAGAGCCGCAATGCCGCGCCAAGCAGGGTTTCGAGCCCGACGGCGCCGGCCGCCGCATCGGCAAAGGGCAGGCGCTTGGTGTCGACATCCTGCGGATCGTGCGAGGAGACGATGATATCGATGGTGCCGTCCCTGACCGCCTCGATCATCGCCAGCCGGTCTTCCTCGGCGCGCAACGGCGGCGTCAGGCGGAAGAAGGTGCGGTATTCGCCGACATCATTTTCGTTGAGCGACAGATTGTGGATCGCCACGCCCGATGTCACGGTCGCGCCGTCGGCTTTCGCCCGCGTCACGGCGTTTGCCGCCATGGCGGTCGAGATCTTCGCCGCATGGTACGAACCGCGCGTTAGCCGTGCCAGCGCAAGGTCGCGCTCCAGCGGGATGGATTCGGCTTCACGCGGGATGCCGGAAAGGCCGAGCCAGCTGGCGTATAGGCCTTCGTTCATGACGCCGGACGAACCGAGGTCGGCGTCCTGCGTTTCATGCACGATGGTGGCGCCGAAGTCGCGCGCATAGGTCAGCGCGCGGCGCATCACCAGCGCGCTCGATATGGTGTGGCGGCCGTCGGTGAAGGCGACGGCGCCTGCTTCGCGCAGCAGGCCGAACTCGGTCATCTCGCGGCCGTCGAGGCCCTTGGTGATCGCCGCCGCCGGAAAGACGTTGACGCTTGCGGTGTCCTTGGCGGTGCGCAGCACGAATTCGACCAATGCCACATTGTCGATCACTGGGTCGGTATCGGGCATCATCACAATGGAAGTGACGCCGCCGGCCGCCGCAGCGACACTGGCCGAAGCGATGGTTTCGCGATGCTCGCCCCCCGGCTCGCCGATGAAGACGCGGCCATCGACCAAGCCTGGAATGATCGCCTTGCCGGCGCAGTCGATGACGGTCGCCCCTCCGGGCGCGCCCTGGTTCAGCGCTGCCTTGCCGGCCGCGACGATCTTGCGGCCATCGATGATGACGGAGCCGATTTCGTCGACACCGCGCGATGGGTCGACAATGCGAGCGCGCTCAAAGACCGTTATGCTCATGCGCCGCGGCCCTCTTGATTGCGGCCTTCTTGATTGCGACGGGGGTCGAGCAGGGCTTCCATCACCGCCATGCGCACGGCGACGCCCATCTCGACCTGTTCCTGGATGACGCTCTGCGGGCCGTCGGCGATTTCCGAGGCGATCTCGACGCCGCGGTTCATCGGGCCGGGATGCATCACCAGCGCGTCGTCCTTGGCGGCCTTCAGCTTTTCGGCATCGAGGCCGAAATAGCGGAAATATTCGCGCACTGAAGGCACGAAGGCGCCTTCCATGCGCTCGCGCTGCAGGCGCAGCATCATCACCACGTCGGCGCCCTTGAGGCCTTCGGCCATCGAGCGGGTGACGATCACGCCCATTTTCTCAATGCCACTCGGCAACAGGGTCGACGGTGCGACGACCCGCACCTGCGCGCCGAACGCGTTGAGCAGCATGATGTTGGAGCGCGCCACCCGCGAGTGCAGGATGTCGCCGCAGATCGCTACGATCAGCTTCGACAGTGGACCCTTGGCGCGACGGATGGTCAGCGCATCGAGCAGAGCCTGTGTCGGGTGTTCATGCGCGCCGTCACCGGCATTGACCACCGAGCAGCCGACTTTCTGGGCCAGAAGGGCCGCAGCGCCCGCCGACTGGTGGCGGATGATCAAGATATCGGGCCGCATGGCATTCAGCGTCATCGCCGTGTCGATGAGCGTCTCGCCCTTCTTCACCGATGAACTCGCCACCGACATGTTCATGACATCGGCGCCGAGCCGCTTTCCGGCTAGCTCGAACGACGATTGCGTGCGCGTCGAGGCTTCATAGAAGAGGTTGATCTGGGTGCGGCCGCGCAGCGTCGAGGTCTTCTTCTCGGACTGCCGTGAAATCGCGACGGCGCGGTCCGCCCGGTCGAGCAGAAGCTCGATGTCGGCGGAGGAAAGATCGCGGATGCCCAGAAGATGGCGGTGAGGGTAGAGTGGCAGGGACGAAGCGTCGGTCATCTCAAGGCGCTGCTATAGGGTGGAGATTTTGCGGCTGCAAGCGCCAGCTTTGCATTGGAGCCGTTCTCCCCGGTATTTTCATCGCGCGCGTTGTATGGCTTGGCTATATCTAGCCGATGGCCTCGGATTCGTGGTTTTCTGACGATAGGGACCTTTCTCCCGACAAAAGGATTGGGCGTGACCGACGACGTGACGAACCAGCCGCCGCCGCTGACGGGCGGCAACGCCTGGCGGGGCGATCCGTTGCTGATCCAGCTTGCGGAGCGCTTTTCCGATCCGGTGCGCAAGGACCTCGACGGGCTCGGCCGTTTCGTGCTGACGCAGGAGGCGCAGGAACTCGCCCGCCTCGCCAATGTCGAGACGCCGAAGCTCAGAACGCATGACCGCCAGGGACGGCGGATCGATGTGGTCGAGTTCCATCCCGCCTATCATGCCTTGATGCGCCGCTCGGTGGCCAATGGGCTGCATTCCTCGGTGTGGGAAAATGGCGACGCCGAGATTGGCCGCCGCCATCAGGTCCGCGCCGCGCGGTTCTATCTGACGGCGGAGCTCGAGACCGGGCATCTGTGCCCGATCACCATGACCAACGCCTCCTTGGCGGCGTTGATGGCCAGCCCAAAACTGTTTCGCGAATGGGCGCCGCGGGTGACGACGCGCAAATACGACCAGGGCCAGAAGCCACCGGTCGAAAAGACCGGGCTGACGCTCGGCATGGGCATGACCGAGAAGCAGGGCGGCACGGATGTGCGCGCCAATGTGACAAGGGCGGAACGCGCCGGCAGCGGATTCTATCGCCTGACCGGGCACAAATGGTTCATGTCGGCGCCGATGTCGGATGCGTTCCTGGTGCTCGCACAGGCGCCGGAGGGGCTGTCCTGCTTCCTCGTGCCGCGTGTCCTCGGCGACGGCTCGGGCAACGGGTTCCGCTTCCAGCGGCTGAAGGACAAGCTCGGCAACCGTTCCAACGCCTCTTCGGAGGTGGAATTCGTCAACGCCATTGGCGAGATGGTCGGCGAACCGGGTGCGGGCGTGAAGACGATCATGGACATGGTGACCTTGACCCGGCTCGACTGTGCTGTCGCGTCGTCAGCGATCATGCGTGCGGGCCTTGCCGAAGCCGTTCATCATGCCCGCCACCGACAGGTGTTCGGCACCAATCTGATCGAGCAGCCGCTGATGCAGCGCGTGCTGGCCGACATGGCGCTCGATGTCGCCGCCGCCACGGCGCTGTCGTTCCGGCTGGCGCGGTCCTTCGACGAGGCTGCGAGCGATCGCGGTGAAGCGGCATTCGCCCGCGCCATGACGCCGGTCGTCAAATACTGGGTGTGCAAGATCGCTCCGCCTTTGCTCTACGAGGCGATGGAGTGTCTCGGCGGCAATGGTTATGTCGAGGAGGCGCCGCTCGCCCGCTACTATCGCGAGGCCCCGGTCAATGCGATCTGGGAAGGGTCCGGCAATGTCATGGCGCTCGACGTGCTGCGCGTGCTCGGCCGAGCGCCTGGGCTGTTCGAGGATGTGCTGGCCGGTATCGACCGTGATCTCGGCGCCGGCGGGCGCGGCACGATCGGCGTGCTGAAGGCGGCGATGCAGGTTGCCGCAACCGACGACGGCTCGGCCCGGCTGCTTACCGAACAGCTGGCGCTGTCGGCGGCTGCGGCGGAACTGCGCCGGCTGGGGGCAGGGCGAATCGCCGACGCGTTCGTCGAGACGCGGCTCGCCGGCCAGTGGCGCAACACCTATGGCATGCTCGATTCGCGCCACGATGCGCGCATGATCATCGACACGCTCTATCCGCCTGTGAACTAAGCCGCGAGCGTTGCGCAAAAACCGGCGCCATCGATCATTTTGAGGCGCTGGCGTGCTTCCACACGCGCGTCATTAATGGCCGTTAACCTTAACAAATGGTTTCCGTTGCGGTGGCCGGCGGCAAAGCCCACTGTCGCGGCGAGAGCAAGGAATGGTTCAAATTGGCCAAATCCCTGCTTTGCTAACCAGGAATGCCGATGCGACACGTACTGACCTCTTTTCTGGCCTTGCACTGGGCGATCGTTTTCGCCCTGCTTGCGTTCATCTGCATCGACGGAAACCGTGGTGTGGCGGCGGCGCTGGGCGTGTTGGGTGCCACAATCGAGGGCACTGGTTTCATCGACCTCGACAACGCCATCGTCGTGGCCCCACTCGCCACCGCCTTGCTGGTCGTCGCGGTGCTGTTCTTCTGGGCCTTCATCGAAACCCTGATCAATGACGCGACCAGCCAGGGTGTCGACAGCGTTGCCCGCATCGCTTTCATCTCCGCGTCCGGCGTGTTGTCGCTGATCGTTATCGGCGGCGCCGCGCAAGGTATCAACGGGCTGTTCATGGTTGTGGCCGTGCAGCTGGCGGCACTTCTGGCATCCTATGTCGCCATGCTTGCCGAGCGACGGTCTGTTGCGGCGGTTGCCCAGGGCGAAAGCGAAATCCGCGTCGCCGCGCACGGCATGGCCGAGGCCGCGGCCCACAATTTGCTGCTTTCGCTCATATCTGGCCGGACAGGCCCGAATCTCGGGGGAGGCCGCTGATGCGCTACATCTTCGCATTGTGGGCGGCCCCGATGGCGCTGTTCTGGGGCTGGTTCTACCTGTCGCTCAACGACATGAACTTCGGTTATGTCATGCTGAGCCGGCGGCTGCACGACTTCGTCTTCCAGCTCTATGGCCAGATGCTCGGTATCGATCCGGCGACCATCCCCGGCATGGTGGCAAAGGCCTGTGTCTTCGACGGGTTTCTGCTGATGGCGCTGTGGGCGTTTCGCCGCCGCCGAGAAATCGGCGGCTGGATCAAGCGGCGGTGGGCGGGTCCGGTTCCGTTCGACCGGATGCGTGGAGCGACTGAAGCCGGTCCAAAACTCCCTGCAGAATAAACGCGGCTGCCGCCGAATCGATCTTGCCGGCGCGTTTGCGGCGCGAGAAATCCATTTCGATCAGCGTCCTTTCGGCCGCGACCGTCGATAGCCTTTCATCCCAGAGCACGAAGGGCAGGTCGCTCACCTGCGCCATGTTGCGGACGAAGGCGCGCGATTTCTGCGCGCGCGGCCCTTCCGAACCGTCCATGTTGATCGGCAGTCCGATCACCACCGCGCCGGCATTCTCCTTCTGCAGCAAGGCTAACAGCGCGACAGCGTCGAGCGAGAATTTCCTTCGCATGATGACCGGGCGCGGATGGGCGAAGGAGAACCTCTGGTCCGAGACGGCAACGCCAATCGTCTTGTCGCCGAGGTCAAGCCCTGCCAGCGTCTTGCCGCCGGCAAGCCGCGCCGGCAAGTCCTCGATCGTGATAATGCCCAATGGCCGTCCTTCGCCGTTCACCGCCATGTGTTCACTCAAACACACAACGGACACAGTAACCCTTTGATCTCAGGGCTATCGGCGTTCTATCCTTTGGCAAGGCAAAAATCGAGGAAAGCATTCATGAAAATGACCTGGTACGGCCACTCGGCGTTTCGCATCGAAACCGCTGACGCCAAGATCCTCATCGACCCCTATCTGATCGGCAATCCGTCGTGGACGGGCGGCTGGGAAGGGCCGGCCGAGGGGATCACGCATGTGTTGCTGACGCATGGACATAGCGACCACATCAGCGGCGCGCTGGAAGTGCTCGGCAAAAGCGGCGCCCAGTTGGTCGCCAATTTCGAGATCTGCATGTACCTGGTCGGCAAGGGCGCCAGCGACAAGAAGATCAACCCGGGAAATATCGGCGGCACCGTCGATTGCGGCGGCTTCACCACCACCTTCGTCCAGGCGCTGCACTCCTCCTCGTTCCCGGGTGATGGCGGCCAGAACACCTATCTCGGCAATCCGGGCGGCCTCGTCCTGCATTTCCCGAAAGACCGGACTCTCTATCACATGGGCGACACCGACATCTTTTCCGACATGGCGCTGATCAACGAGTTGCATGAACCGAAGATCGGCATCGTGCCGATCGGCGACCGCTTCACCATGGGCGGTGCGGTGGCCGCGCTCGCCTGCCGCCGCTTCTTCAAATTCGAAACCGTGGTTCCCTGTCATTTCGGCACTTTTCCGATGATCGATCCGACCGCCGATAAGTTCGAGGCGGGCCTGGAAGGATCCGGCTTGAAAGTGGCATTGCCGAAGATCGGTGAGACGATTACGATTTAGAAGCTGCTAAAGCGGAATGAAACCATGACCTTGAGGCAGTCTCTTTGCGTTTCCATGTTGGTCGCGGCGTCGCCCGCGCTCGCCGCGGATGATTTCATCGAAGGCGTCTACCTCCAGTCCGAGGACCTCTGCACACAGGCCAGGAAGGCTACGCTGCAGACGCTGATCGACGCCGGAAACGTCGTGCTTTCGGCGCGCGGCCTGCAAGGTGTCGAATACAATTGCGAGTTCGTTCAGATCAGCAAGGCGAAAGCTTCGCCAAGCTGGGCGGTGACAGCCATCTGCCAGGAACCGGGTTATGTCTTTCCCGACGTCCTTTCAGTGACGCAAATGAGCCCGACGCAGATCGATCTCGTCTCGGTCCGGCCGGCCGGCGACGAAAGCGAGGCGAGCGGAAACAGCGGCAGCTACTATCGGTGCGAGGGAGTTGCCCTGCCATAGGCAGCATCTTGTCCGCGGACCGATGGCAGAAGAGCCAGGCCGACGCCTGGTTCTCTCGCACGATGCATGTTGCGCCGCGCGCGCGGCGCCGCTATAGCCCGAACTGGTTTTCCCCGAGGCAAAACATGTCCGTTGACGTCAAGACAGTGAAGCGCGTCGCGCGTCTCGCCCGCATTGCGGTGAGCGAAGAAGATGCCGAACGCATGACCGGCGAGCTGAACGCCATCCTCGGCTTCGTCGAGCAGTTGAACGAGGTCGACGTTTCCGGCGTCGAGCCAATGACCTCGGTGACGCCTATGGACATGAAGAAGCGCAGGGATGTCGTCACCGACGGCAACAAGGCCGCCGATATCGTAGCCAACGCTCCGGCGACCGAAGAGAATTTCTTCCTCGTGCCGAAGGTCGTGGAGTAGCGCGCCGATGGCTATTGAGATCGCCGTTGAAACGCCGCTGCAGGACGATGTGCGCGGGTTAGTCAACGAACTCAACCAAACGTTGCTCGAACTGACGCCGCCGGAGCATTGCTACCACCTGACGGTCGAGCAGATGGCGGGTGAGGATACGACCGTCTTCATCGCCCGCGACGACGGCCTGGCCATCGGCTGCGGTGCGCTGAAGCGCCATGACGGCGCCATCGGCGAGGTCAAGCGCATGTACACGCGGCCCTCGCATCGCGGCCGCAAGATCGGCGCTGGGATCGTCGAGCAGGTCGAGGCGCTGGCGCGCAAAGAGGGATTGAAGCGTCTGGTGCTGGAGACGGGCGATCGCCATCCAGCCGCGTGGACCGTCTACGAACGCGCCGGGTTTTCGCGCTGCGGCCCGGTGCTGGATTATCCCGATTCCGAGTGGTCGGTGTTTTACGAAAAGAGCCTTTGATGAGCGACCTGACCCAGCTGACGATTTCGCAGGCCCGCACCAAGTTGCGCGGCAAGGAGATCACCGCGACCGAGATCACCGAGGCCTATCTCGCGGCCATCGATCGCGCCAATCCGGCGCTCAATGCCTATGTGGCGGTGACCGGGGACAAGGCGCGCGACATGGCGAAGGCGTCCGACGCCAAACTGGCGAAGGGCGAGGGCGGTGCGCTGGAAGGCATCCCGCTCGGCATCAAGGACCTGTTCGGCACCGAAGGCGTCCATACCCAGGCCTGCAGCCATGTGCTCGACGGGTTCAAGCCGCGCTACGAATCGACCGTCACCACCAATTTGTGGGCCGACGGCGCGGTCATGCTGGGCAAGCTCAACATGGACGAGTTCGCAATGGGATCGTCCAACGAGACGTCCTATTATGGCCCGGTCATCAACCCGTGGCGGCGCTCGCGCCTCGACACCGTGGTGATGCCGACGACGCATCAGGGCGACGGCGGCTTCGTCTCTGCTGGCGGCACCAGGACCGCGCGCAGCCTGGACAATGCGCAACTGGTGCCCGGTGGTTCTTCCGGCGGTTCGGCGACAGCAGTCTCGGCCTTCCTGTGCGCAGGTGCTACGGCCACCGACACTGGCGGCTCGATCCGCCAGCCGGCCGCCTTCACCGGCACTGTGGGCATCAAGCCGACCTATGGCCGCTGCTCGCGCTGGGGCATCGTCGCCTTTGCGTCGTCGCTCGACCAGGCCGGACCGATCGCCCGCGACGTGCGCGATGCCGCGATCCTGCTGAAGTCGATGGCCTCCGTCGACCCGAAGGACACGACCTCGGTCGACCGGCCAGTGCCGGACTATGAGGCGGCGATCGGCAAGCCGATCAAGGGCATGAAGGTCGGCATTCCAAAGGAATACCGCGTCGACGGCATGCCCGAAGAGATCGAGGCGCTGTGGCAGAAGGGCATTGCCTGGCTGAAGGACGCCGGCGCCGAGATCGTCGATATTTCCCTGCCGCACACCAAATACGCGCTGCCGGCCTATTACATCGTGGCCCCAGCCGAGGCGTCCTCCAATCTCGCCCGCTACGACGGCGTCCGTTATGGGCTGCGCGTGCCGGGCAAGGACATCGTCGACATGTATGAGAAGACCCGCGCCGCCGGTTTCGGCCGCGAGGTCAAGCGTCGCATCATGATCGGCACCTATGTGCTGTCAGCCGGCTATTACGACGCCTACTATCTGCAGGCGCAGAAGGTGCGCAATCTGATCAAGCGCGACTTCGAGAATGTCTTCGCCGCCGGCGTCGATGTCATCCTGACCCCGGCGACACCATCCGCCGCCTTCGGCATTGCCGACGAGGACATGGCCGCCGACCCGGTCAAGATGTATCTGAACGACATCTTCACCGTCACCGTGAACATGGCCGGCCTGCCGGGCATCGCCGTGCCCGCGGGGCTCGACGGCAAGGGCCTGCCGCTCGGTCTGCAGCTGATCGGCCGGCCGTTCGATGAGGAGACGCTGTTCCAGACCGCCGCCGTCATCGAGCAGGCGTCCGGCACATTCCAGCCGGAAAAGTGGTGGTAAGGATGTCGCTCATCCAACGGGGTTGAGCGATGTTCTTCTATCTTTCCAAGGTCTTCTGGTTCTTTATCCAGCCGCTTAACCTGACGATCTTCCTGCTGCTGGCGGGATTGGTCGCCGCAATGTTGAGCCGACGGCGGCTCGCCGCCACCGGCAGCGTGCTGGCGTTTCTGATCCTTGCGCTGTCGGCCTGGACGTCGCTTGGTGCGATGATGCTCAACCCGCTGGAGGAGCGTTTCGCGCGCCCGCCACTGCCGGAAAAGGTCGACGGCATCGTCGTGCTCGGCGGCGGCTTCGAAGGCGCCATCAACCTGGTGCGCGGCGGCTATGAGCTGAACAGCGGCGGCGACCGGATGGTTGAGACCGCAATTCTCGCCCGGCGCTTTCCAACCGCCAAAGTGGTCGTCTCCGGCGGCACCGGCGAACTGTTCCTCGAAGGCGAAGGCGACGCGGCCACGGCACCCCGACTGCTCACCGCGCTCGGGGTGACGGCCGATCGCCTGATCCTCGAGAACAAGTCCCGCAACACCTATGAGAATGCCGTCTTCACCAAGGAGCTGATCACACCGAAGCCCGGCGAGACCTGGCTGCTGGTGACCTCGGCATTCCATATGCCGCGCGCCAAGGCGCTGTTCGACAAGGCCGGCTTTGCAACCATTCCCTGGCCGGTCGACTACCGCACCACGGGGCGGGAAGACATCGGCCTGTTCCGAGACAATCCAGCCGATTCGCTACAGGCCACCACCATGGCCATCCGTGAATGGATCGGGCTCTTCGCCTACTGGCTGTCGGGCCGGATCGATCAGCCTTTTCCCGCGCCCGGTGGCTGACCGATCACCGCGTGTCTGGCCGCCGAGAAGAACTGGCGCCGCACCAGCACGGCCAAGAGCAACAGCGTCGACAGCACGAACACCGTAGGATCGACGAACCAGCCGAGATAGCCGATCGAGAAGAACACGCCGCGCAAGCCGGAATTGAAATGTTTTCCGGCCAGCATGTTCATTTGCGTCGCACGCCAGACCGCTGTTTCGGTGACCGGGTTGCGTGACGCTTCGCCATGCTGGATCGGCACCGCGCCGATCAGGATCGTGCAATAGTTGAACAGCCGGTAGGCCCAGCCGAACTTGAAGAACGAAAACGCCAGGATCAGGACCAGTCCGAACACCTTTATCTGAAAGGCCGCGCGCGACGGGGCGTCGCCCAGCGGCAGGTCGCTCAGTACTTCAAGAACCCGGTCGGATGCGCCCAGCAAGGCAAAGCAGCCGCCGATCGCGATCAGGGAGCTGGACGCGAAGAAGGCGGTTCCCTGTTGCAACCCGCTCATGATGGCGGTGTCGACGATGCGAATCTCGCGCTCGGCCATGGTGCGCATCCAGGCTCGCCGCTGCGCGTTCATCGCCGTCGTCAGCGATATGCGGCTGACCAGCTTGCCGTCGGAGGCGAGCGTGTGCAGCAGCCACGCAACGAGGAAGAAAGCCAGCGCCGCGAGATCGGCTGTCGAAAGATCGAGGGAATCGCCCATAGTCCGAATTTATCACATTCAGTGCGATCGCTTCGATGCCCGCCAGAGAGCGATCGAACCAATGTCGCTGCCGGAGCAAACGAGGTCGGCAGGCGATGCGCCGTGATTGCCAAAAGAGCGGAAACATCCTCTGGGAATTCCTATATGTAGTCGTTGACGTGACTCCAGGAGACAGCGCCGCGTGTTCCTTTCGGTTTTCGACCTGTTCAAGATCGGCATAGGGCCCTCGAGTTCGCACACGATGGGGCCGATGACCGCCGCGGCGCGGTTTCTCGACGAGGTCGCGGGAAATGACTGGCCGCGTCCGGCGGGCGTCAAGGTCGACCGTCTCGCCGCCAGCCTGCATGGCTCGCTCGCCTACACAGGCATCGGCCACGGCAGCGATCGCGCCGTCGTGCTCGGCCTTGCCGGCCTGACGCCACAGACTGTCGATCCCGATCAGGCTGACGGCATTGCCAGCCGCATCACCGCGGAGAAGCGCATTTCGCCGCCCGGCCATCCCTCCTATCGTTTCGACCCGGCCACCGATCTGGTGCTGGACCGCAAGACGCCGCTCACCGGCCACGCCAACGGCATGGCGTTCTATGCTTATGATGCGGGCGACCGTCTGCTGCTCAAGCGCATCTACTATTCGATCGGCGGCGGTTTCGTGGTTTCGGAAGAAGAGCTGCAGCGAATGAAGGCCAAGGGGTCGGTGACGACCGAAGGCAAGAAGGTGCCGTATCCCTTCAAGAATGCGGTCGAGATGCTGGCGATGGCCGGCAAAAGCGGCCTTTCCATCGCCGACATGAAGCGCGTCAACGAAGAGACGCAGATGTCGCGCGAGGAGCTCGACGCCGGCCTCGACGGCATCTGGAGCGCCATGAAGGGCTGCATCGACCGTGGCCTGTCGCAAGACGGCATCATGCCGGGCGGGCTGAAGGTGCGCCGGCGCGCGCGCATGCTGCATGACAAGCTGCAGGAGCAATGGCAGCAGAACAGACCCAATCCATTGCTCGCCAATGACTGGCTGTCGATCTACGCCATGGCGGTCAACGAGGAGAATGCCGCCGGCGGCCGCGTCGTCACCGCGCCGACCAACGGTGCTGCCGGCACGCTGCCGGCGGTGCTGCGCTACTGGCTGCATTTCCATCCCGAGGCCGATCAGCCGAGCATCCGCGACTTCTTGCTGACGGCCGCCGCGGTTGGCGGCATCATCAAGACCAATGCCTCGATCTCCGGCGCCGAGGTCGGCTGCCAGGGCGAGGTCGGTTCGGCATCCGCGATGGCCGCGGCCGGGCTGTGCGCCGTGATGGGCGGCACGCCAGAACAGGTCGAGAATGCCGCCGAGATCGCGCTCGAGCACCATCTCGGCATGACCTGCGATCCGGTCGGCGGGCTGGTCCAGGTGCCTTGCATCGAGCGCAATGCGCTGGGTGCGGTCAAGGCGGTGACGGCTGCGTCACTGGCGATCAAGGGCGACGGCATCCATTTCGTGCCGCTCGACGCGGCCATCGAGACGATGCGCCAGACCGGCCTCGACATGAACGAGAAGTACAAGGAAACCAGCCTTGGCGGGCTCGCCGTCAATGTCGTGGAGTGCTGAGAGGCCGTTTGGAAATGCTCCTCCGGCGGCCATCTGGCGGCGTTTTCTGCGCTTCCGGTGCTCACGGACCCAAATGTCCGCTGCGCTCCGGTTCTCGAAGCCACCACCATATGACTCGCCGGAGCAAATTTCGAAACGGTCTCTAAGTGTGGATTGGCACTGTGGAGAAGTCGATCAGGCCGTTGACGCATCCGCGCGCCGGACTAAACCTTAGGCGATGTCTCTCAATCTCATAAAACTCTGTGTCGGCTGCGACAGCGTCGAGGATCTCGAAGAGTGGATCGCCTTTCGTCTCGACGAGCGGCGCCGCGCCGGTGAGCCGGTCGAGCAGTATCACACGACGCGAATGGTGCCGACGCGCGGCGCCGAGATCACCGACGGCGGTTCGCTCTACTGGGTGATCAAGGGTAATGTGCAGTGCCGGCAGCTGATCACCGAGATCCGGCCGTTCACCGACGGTGAGGGCATCGGCCGCTGTCACCTCATTCTCGATCCTCAGGTCGTGCGCACTGACTGGCAGCCGCGCCGGGCCTTCCAGGGCTGGCGCTATCTGAAACCGTCGGACGTGCCGGCCGATATCGGCAAGGGCAAGGCCGGGCTGATCGAGATGCCGCCGAAGCTCAGGCGTGAGCTTGCCGATCTCGGCCTGCTGTAGCCGTCGCACTCCCAAGGGGGTTGTCTGCTTCAATTACGGCTGGTTTGCTGGCCCTCAAACTTGCGTCGCACTGGACTTGCAAGCGGCGCGACAACGCCACATCTTGTTTTCATGAGCGACAAAAAGCAGCCCGTGCCCGCAAGGGCCAATCCTGCGCCGGTCAAACCTCAATCCAATGCCGGCGAGATCGAAGCGTTTCTTCGCCAGGCAAGGACGCTGGCTGCGTCGGCGATGGGTTCGGGCAGGCTGATCCTTTCGCTCGACGCGACGATGAGCCGCCAGCCGACTTGGGATCTGGCTTGCGAGCTGCAGGGCCAGATGTTCGATGCCGTCGGCAAGGCCGGAACCCTTAGCGTCCAACTGGTCTATTTTCGCGGCCTGGGCGAGTGCCGTTCCTCCGCTTTCGTGACCGATACCAATGCCTTGAAGCAGCTGATGACGCGAATCGAATGCCGCAGCGGCAACACCCAGATCGGCAAGGTGCTGGCGCATGCGCTGAAGCAGACAGCCACGGCCAAGGTCAATGCGCTGGTCTATATCGGCGATGCGATGGAAGAGAACATCGACGATCTGGCTGAAAAGGCCGGCAGCCTCGGCCTGCATGGCGTTCCTGTGTTCGTCTTCCAGGAAGGTCATGATTCCGGCGCAGAAAAGGCGTTTAAGGAAATCGCGCGGTTGTCCAAAGGGGCTTGGTTCCGATTTGATCGGCGAGCTGCCGCGACCTTGGCAGGACTGCTTTCTGCGGTTGCGGTGTTTGCAACCGGCGGGTTGAAGGCGCTCGAAGCCAGGGGCAAGCCGGAGGACCGGCTTATGATTGAGCATCTGCGGGGTGGCGGGAACTGATGGGCGCAATCATCGCATTGGTGGCATTGCTTTTGGTGCTTTTCGGCGTGGCCACGATCTTCCTTCGCGCCGACCCAGCGAAATTGGCCAGCGGCATGAAGACACTCGGGCCGGTCCTTCTGGGGCTGGTCGGCGTCGCTTTGGTTGCGGTCGGGCGCGAAGGCATTGGCGGCATGATTCTGTCGGCGGCAATCGCCTGGTATGGTTCGATGCGGATGAAGCAGCCGACGGCAAAGCTAGCGCCCGGAAAGCGTTCGACGGTGCGCACCGCAGCACTCGAAATGGAGCTTGATCACGATACCGGCGGCCTCGAAGGGCTGGTCCTGGCTGGCCGCCACGAAGGCAAGATGCTTGGCGCGATGGGGCTGGCCGAATTGCAGCATCTCTATCGCGAACTCTCCGGCGATCCGGAGAGCCGGCAACTGCTAGAGACGTATCTTGACGGCAGATTTCCCATCTGGCGCAAAAACGCTGAGACGAACGGTGGCGAAGGGCTGGGTGTTTCGCCAGGTTCGGGCGCCATGACTAAGGAGGAGGCCTACAAGGTCCTTGGTCTTGAAGCGGGGGCCGCCGCGGCGGATGTCCGCAAGGCGCACCGCCGCCTGATGCAGCGCCTGCACCCCGATATCGGCGGCACGTCTTTCCTGGCGGCGCGGATCAATGAAGCCAAGGACGTCTTGCTCTCCAATCACAATTAGTTCTCCTTCGACGCAGAAATTTTCCGGGAGATTGCTTCCACGCCGTCCTACTGCTGGACGGCGTAGCACTCGATGTTCTTCTTCTTCAACGCGGTGCATGCCTTCCAGGCGGCGGTCTTGGAACCAAAGCCACCGAAGCGGGCGCGGTAATAGGTGACGCCGTCCTTGGCGAAGGCGACGGTGAAGCCGGAAGCATCGGCCAGCACCTTGGGTGCCTGCTTGGTGGTCTTGTCGAGGAAGGCCTGGGCTTCGGACTGCTTGGGCGACGAGGCAACCTGGATGGCCCAGCCCGACGGCACCGATGCGGTATTGACCGGGTCGACAGTCGGCGTCGGCGCCGGTGTCGGTTCGGCATAGGCCGCCACGACCTGGGCCGTGGCCACTTGCGGCGCCGATACAATGACGGTCTTGACCTTTTTCGCCTTGACGACAGGGGCGGTCTCTTCGGCAGCCTCTTCGCTCGGCTCGTTCTGCGCGGTGCTGTCTTCCGCCACCGTGGCGTCCTCGGCAACGGTCGGATCGTCCTGGGTCGCATCATCCTGCGCCACCACCGGCTTATCGTCCGGCGTCGGCGCGTCGTGCTTGGGCAGCAGGACCTTGGCAAGGGCGGTGATCGGGTTGCTGCCGCCGGCCTTGGCGACCAGATCGCCGCCGCCACGGGTCGATGCGCGCGGCATATAGGTGTTGATCAACGCAGCCATCTGGTTGTCGCGGCTGCCGCCCGACGTGCCACCCATGACGACGCCGACGATGCGGCGATTGCCGTCGGAAACCGACGAGACAAGATTGAAGCCGGAGGCCCGGGTGTAGCCGGTCTTGATGCCGTCGACGCCTTTGATACGCCCAAGCAGGCGGTTGTGGCCATTGATGCGCTGGCGCCCATAGAGAAAGGAACGCTGCGAGAAATAGCCGTAATACTGGGGGAAATGCTCGCGCAGTGCGATGCCGAGTGTCGCCATGTCGCGCGCGGTGGTGAATTGGCCGGGATTGGGCAGGCCGTTGGCGTTGCGGAACACGGTGCCGTTCATGCCGAGCGCACGCGCCTTGGCGGTCATCATGCGCGCGAAATTGGTTTCATTGCCACCGAGCATTTCGCCGAGCGCGGTCGCCGAGTCGTTCGCCGATTTGGTGACCATCGACAGGATCGCCGTCTCGACCGTGACCGAGCCGCCCGGCTTCACGCCAAGCTTCGTCGGCGGCTCAGCGGCGGCATTGGCCGAAAACACGACTTGCGAGTTCCGGCTGATCTTGCCTTTCGCCAGTGCCTCGAAGGTCAAATAGAGCGTCATCATTTTGGTGAGCGAGGCCGGATAGCGCCTGCCATCTGCGTCTGCCGAATAGAGCACCTTGCCCGTCTTGGCGTCGACGACGATTGCCGCGGACCTCGCCGCCAGCGACGAGGCAACGTCGCCGCAGACGACTGTCATCGCCAGGGCGAAGATCATCATCGTTTTGAGAGGGGAGGTGGATTTGGAAACGATGCCCAACAACGCCTGACGCACTTGTATTTCCCTTGGATTCTTCGTTGCGCTGGAGGCGGCAAAGGGTCCTGCCTCACTTCCGGTCAAGCTACCGGGGCAGCGTTACCAATCCGTTTATGGTAACCGCCGCGTTCACCATTTTCTTCGGGCTTGAAGCTCTCTTTATTCGATTTTTAGCCATTGACTGCGCAGGCGGCGTCTGGACGCTGGCGAAATGTTGACTTTTGTGCGGCGCACAATATATTAGCGTGCATTGCACAAGAGCGCCCCGAAGAAGGACGCTTCAACCCAAGGGAATGCGTGAAATGACCCAGACCTATGAGGACTTCAGCAAATACGGCAAAGAGTTTGCCGATACCGGATTGAAGAGCTTCGCTTCGCTCTCCAAGGGAGCCCAGGCGATCGCCACCGAAGCTGGCGAATACACCAAGAAGAGCTTCGAAGCAGGCAGCGCTGCCGTCGAGAAGATGTTTTCGGCCAAGTCGCTGGAAAAGGCGATCGAGATCCAGTCCGATTATGCCAAGCAATCCTATGAGGCGTTCGTAGCCGAGGCCACCAAGATTGGCGACCTCTATGCCGAACTCGCCAAGGAGGCCTACAAGCCGTTCGAATCGATCGTTGCCAAGGCGAAGTAATTTCGCCTGACGTGAGCGAGATCCGGCCCTTTGGGCGCGGGACAAAACCCGGTCACGGAAGCGTGGCCGGGTTTTTTCATGTCAATTTCCGCTCCAAGGGCTCGCGCCGCTTCACGATTGCGAAAATCGGCCAAGTTTGGTCACCTAGCCATATTGTCAGCTAAACAGAAGGGCTTAAAATCGTCCATCGAACACCTACATGTCGAACTCGCATGGGGATTCGAAAGAGGCAGGAATACGTGACGATCGATTTGACTGCCACGAGACGCGTGGCGCGGATGCAAAACGGCGGCGGCGACGGCAATGAGGCCGGCCGCGGGACGGCCGTTATCACGCGCACCAAAACCAAGACCAAGAAGCCCAGCCTTTACCGGGTCCTCATCCTCAACGACGACTACACGCCCATGGAGTTCGTGGTTCACGTGCTGGAGCGTTTTTTCCAGAAGGACCGCGAAGCCGCCACACGCATCATGCTTCATGTTCACAATCATGGAGTGGGCGAGTGCGGGGTCTATACATTCGAGGTGGCCGAGACCAAAGTGTCTCAGGTCATGGATTTCGCCCGACAGAATCAGCATCCGCTGCAATGCGTGATGGAGAAGAAGTGAGGTAACATGCCGGCTTTCTCCCAAGGCCTGGAAAAGGCGCTTCACCAGGCGCTGACGCTCGCCAATGAGCGGCACCATGAATATGCAACCCTTGAACATTTGCTGCTCGCACTCATCGACGACACCGAGGCGGCCGCCGTCATGCGCGCCTGCAATGTCGATCTCGACGAACTGAAGCACACGGTTCTCACCTACATCGACACCGAACTCGACAATCTGGTCACCGGCTACGACGAGGACTCCAAGCCGACCGCTGGTTTCCAGCGCGTCATCCAGCGCGCGGTGATCCATGTGCAGTCGTCGGGCCGCGAGGAAGTATCAGGCGCCAACGTGCTCGTCGCCATCTTCGCCGAGCGCGAGAGCCATGCTGCTTATTTCCTGCAGGAACAGCAGATGACCCGCTACGACGCGGTCAACTATATCTCGCACGGTATTGCCAAGCGTCCGGGCGCGTCGGAAACGCGTTCCCCGCGCGGCGCCGATGACGAGCAGGGCGGCCAGAACGGCGCCGAGCCGCAAGAGGAAGGCGGCAAGAAGAAGCAGCAGCAGGACGCGCTGACCGCTTATTGCGTCAACCTCAACAACAAGGCCAAGGCCGGTAAGATCGATCCGCTGATCGGCCGCGAGTCCGAGATCAACCGCACCATCCAGGTCCTGTGCCGCCGCTCCAAGAACAATCCGCTCTATGTCGGTGATCCCGGCGTCGGCAAGACGGCGATCGCCGAAGGCCTCGCCAAGCGCATCGTCGAGGGCGACGTTCCCGAAGTGCTGCACAATGCCACGATCTTCGCGCTCGACATGGGCACGCTGCTCGCCGGCACGCGCTATCGCGGCGATTTCGAGGAGCGGCTGAAGCAGGTCGTCAAGGAACTCGAGGACTATCCCGGCGCGGTGCTGTTCATCGACGAGATCCACACGGTGATCGGGGCAGGGGCCACGTCGGGCGGCGCTATGGACGCGTCGAACCTGTTGAAGCCGGCTCTGTCGTCGGGTGCGATCCGCTGCATCGGCTCGACCACCTACAAGGAATTCCGCCAGTTCTTCGAGAAGGACCGTGCCTTGGTGCGGCGTTTCCAGAAGATCGACGTCAACGAGCCGACCATCGAGGACGCCATCGAGATCATGAAGGGCCTCAAGCCCTATTATGAGGAGTTCCACAAGGTGAAGTTCACCAACGAGGCGATCAAGGCCTCGGTGGAGCTGTCGGCGCGCTACATCAACGACCGCAAGCTGCCGGACAAGGCGATCGACGTGATCGACGAGACCGGTGCCTCGCAGATGCTGGTGCCGGAAGCCAAGCGCAAGAAGACGATCGGCATCAAGGAGATCGAAGCGACGATCGCCACCATGGCCCGCATCCCGCCGAAGACGGTTTCGGCCGACGACGAGAAGGTGCTGCAGGGTCTCGATATCGAGCTCAAGCGCGTCGTCTATGGCCAGGATACCGCGATCACCGCGCTGACCTCGGCGATCAAGCTGGCGCGTGCCGGCCTGCGCGAACCGGAGAAGCCGATCGGCTCCTACCTGTTCTCGGGCCCGACCGGCGTCGGCAAGACCGAAGTCGCCAAGCAATTGGCTGCATCGCTTGGCGTCGAGCTGATCCGCTTCGACATGTCGGAATATATGGAACGCCACACCGTATCGCGGCTGATCGGCGCGCCTCCCGGCTATGTCGGCTTCGACCAGGGCGGTCTATTGACCGACGGCGTCGACCAGCATCCGCACTGCGTGCTGTTGCTGGACGAAGTCGAGAAGGCGCATCCGGACCTGTTCAACATCCTGTTGCAGGTGATGGACCACGGCAAGCTGACCGACCATAACGGCAAGCAGATCGACTTCCGCAATGTGATCCTGATCATGACCACCAATGCGGGCGCGTCGGATGCGCAGCGTGCGGCGATCGGATTCGGTTCGACCAAGCGCGAAGGCGACGACGTCGAGGCGATCAACCGGCTGTTCACGCCGGAATTCCGCAACCGTCTCGATGCGATCATCCCGTTCGGCTCGCTGCCGGTGCCGGTGATCCACCAGGTGGTGCAGAAGTTCGTCATGCAGCTCGAGGCCCAGCTTTCCGAGCGCGGCGTCACCTTCGATCTGTCGCCCGATGCCATCGCCTGGCTCGCCGACAAGGGTTATGACGAGCGCATGGGTGCGCGGCCGCTCGGCCGTGTCATCCAGGAGCACATCAAGAAGCCGTTGGCTGACGAGGTGCTGTTCGGCAAGCTCAAGAAGGGCGGCACGGTGCGTGTCACCGTCGAGAAGAAGGAAACCGGCGAGACCGGCCTAAAGCTCGAATCGCTCGCCGACGAGGCGCCGGTGAAGCCGAAGAAGGAAGAGCCGGAAGAAACGCCGAAGGCCACGAAGGCCGTCGCGAAAAAGCCCGCGGCCAAGAAGCTGGTGGCGCAGAAGCCCGAAGCCAAGGGCAAGGATGGTGGCAAGCGCAGCCTGGTGCCGCAATTGCCCAGAAAGAACTGACCCTCACAAAAGTCGAAAAAGCCCCGGAGACGGGGCTTTTTCATTGCAGCAATGAGGGACGCATGGCCGGGCGGATCGTCACCCTCAACGGTAAGCCGCGATCGGGAAAATCAGGCATCGTCCAGGCCGTCGCAAAGCGACGTGCTGCGTCAGCTTCGCAGCGCCGCCCGGATCTTTTCGGCGTTCTGCGCCAGCACTTCCGGCTTCTCCATCCCGCCCGTGTGCGGCTTGAGGGGAATGCCGTCGAAGCGCGGGATGACATGCACATGCAGATGGTAGACGGTCTGCCCCGAGGCAGGCTCGTTGAACTGCATGACGGTGACGCCGTCGGCGCCAAACCCTCGTTTGACGGCCCGCGCCACTTTCTGGACGACCGTGAAAAGCGGGCCGAACGTTGACGGGTCGGCGTCGAGCAGGTTGCGCGACGGCGCCTTCGGCACCACCAGCGTATGGCCCGGCCCCTGCGGCATCACATCCATGAAGGCGACGACCGCTTCGTCCTCGTAGACGCGGTGCGAGGGAATTTCACCGCGAAGGATCTTTGCGAAGATGTTGTCGGTGTCATAGGGGGTCTCAGCCATGGCGAACGCTCCGGATTGTGCCATTTCGTGTAGCGAAGCCGTCGAAAGTCGGCAAGACGATCGGGTAAAGTCGCCCCCGCCATCGGAGCAGCCCGGTCGCTACTCCTCCAGATCCTTGCGGAATGGGGTGTGCCCTTCCAGATATTCGCTCATCCGCTCCACCTCGTGCCGTTCGCGCCTGAGATAGTCGGCAACGGCGTTGCGCAAGCCGGGATGCGCTATGTAGTGCGCGGAATGCATGGTCACCGGCCGGTAGCCGCGCGCCAGCTTGTGCTCACCTTGAGCGCCTGCCTCGACAACCCTGAGCTTGCGCTCGATGGCGAAGTCGATCGCCTGATGGTAGCAGACCTCGAAATGCAGGAAGGGATGGTCCTCGATGCAGCCCCAGTTGCGGCCGTAGAGTGCGTCGGAGCCGATGAAATTGATGGCGCCGGCAATGTAGCGCCCGTTGCGTTTGGCCATCACCAGCAGGATGTCGTCGGCCATGCGTTCGCCGATCAGCGAGAAGAACTGACGGCTGAGATAGGGCCGGCCCCATTTGCGGCTGCCGGTGTCCATGTAGAAGGCGAAGAAGTCGTCCCAGGCCTTTTCAGTGAGGTCCTTGCCGGTCAGCCAGTCGATCGAGATGCCGTTGGCCAGCGCCTCGCGCCTTTCCTTCTTCATCGCCTTGCGCTTGCGCGAGGCAAGAGTGGCGAGGAAGTCGTCATAGGTTGAAAAGCCTTCGTTGAAGAAATGGAACTGCTGGTCGGTGCGATGCAGGAACCCTGCCGCTTCCAGCACGTCGACGTCGCTTTCCTGGGCGAAGGTGACATGCGCGGAAGAGACGCCGAGTTTTTGCGTGACCGCCTTCAGGCCCGCCGCCAGCCCGGCCTTGACGGCGCCGACATCCTCGCCCTTGGTGACCAGCAGGCGAGGGCCGGTAACCGGTGTGAACGGCACCGCGCATTGCAGTTTTGGATAGTAGCGGCCGCCGGCGCGTTCGAAGGCATCCGACCAGCCATGATCGAAGACATATTCGCCCTGGCTGTGCGACTTGAGATAGGACGGGACCGCCCCGAGCAGCTTGCCCTGCGCGGTCTCCAGTCGCAAATGATGACCTTGCCACCCGGTGCGCCGCACGGCGCAGCCGGACTCTTCGAGTGCGCTCAGAAAAGCAAATGAAACGATCGGGTTGTAGCCATTTTCTGAGTCACCAGACGTGGTCCCGCTGAGGCTTTTCCACTCATCCGGGGTGAAAGCACCGATGCCTGCGGCGATGCGGATCAAATAGTCCGCATTCGCTGTCTGGTCATCGCCGTCGTCGCCTTGATCCATGGGGCTTATTTAAGCTCCGTCCGGCTGGGTACAAGTCACGTTTCAGACACCGACTTCAGGCGACTTTGACCAGGTCGGGGTCGAACCCTTCGAATGTCATCTGGTCGGCATATCTATAGGTCAGGTCGACCGCCGGCTGGTCATGTACCGTCCAGGTGATGACCGGCATTTTCAGCTTCTCGCGGACGAAACTGACGAACCGGTTCGGCAGATCGCCGGCGGCATAGGAGGTGAAGTCGATCTCATGCGCCAGCATGGCGAAATGTGCCTCGATCAGCTTGACATCCTTGCCGTAGGCGGTCAGTCCGGCCGGAATGCCCGGCGCGTGTTTCGGAAAATCACGGATCAGCCAGTGGTCGAACGACATGATCGCCGACTTGCCCTTGTAGTGTTTGAGCATCTTGCCGACGATAGCTACGAGGCCCTCGTCGCGGCCTGGGATGCCTTTCAGCTCAACGACCATCGGCACGCGGCCGTCGACCAGGTCGAGCGCTTCCTGCAGCGTCGGCAGATGATCCGAGGTGCCGCCGACCTTCAGCGCCGTGAGTTCCGCCGCGGTGCGTTGCCAGACGAAACCGTCCTGACCGGTCAGCCTTTGCAGGTCGTCGTCGTGAATGATGACGGGAACGCCGTCCAACGACAGGTGCACGTCGCATTCGACGGCGTAGCCGCGCTCGGCCGCAGCCGCGAAGGCGGAAAGCGTGTTTTCCCAGCGCGTCTTGTTCATGTCGTGGAACCCGCGATGGGCGACAGGCCGGGCGGTCAGCCAGGATAGGTCGGTCATGGTCGTCTCCTGGCTCACTCGACTTCGAAGATCGCTTCGATTTCGACTGCGGCATTAAGTGGCAGCGAGGCGGTGCCGACAGCGGAGCGGGCATGCTTGCCGCGCTCGCCAAGTGCCGCAACCAGGAAATCGGAGCCACCGTTGGCAACCAGATGCTGTTCGACAAAATCCGGTGTCGAGGCGACGAAGACGGTGATCTTCACCAGGCGGCGGATTTTTTCGAGGTCGCCGAGTGCGGCCTTGGCCTGCGCCAGGATGTTGATCGCGCAGTATTTTGCCGCGTCCTTGCCGGCCGCGGTGTCGACGTCGCGACCGAGCAGGCCGCTCGCCTGCAGCTTGCCGTCCTTGAGCGGCAACTGCCCGGCTGTGAACAAGAGGTTGCCGGACCTGCAATAGGGCACATAGTTGGCAGCGGGCGCGGCGGCGACAGGAAGCGTCACGCCCAGATCGCTTAGCCGCTTTTCGATTGTTTCACTCATGGTATTTCCCTATTGCTTGGGTGACGCCGCGCTGGCCGGGCCGAAATTGCTATTTTTGCCTCGCTTCCGCCACGACTTTTTTTAAGCTGGACCATCTTTCCCTGCGGCCTGCCATCAGCCGCGACGATCGGAGTACCACATGCGCGCAACGCGCCTTGCATTCCATGCCGTCCTGTTGTCGGCGGTGTTCTCGATAGGCCCTGCTTTCGCCGTGCCGGCGCTGCAAGCCCACCGCGCTGTTTACGATCTCACCCTCAACAAGGCATCCGATCAATCCGGCATCACGGGCATATCCGGCCGCATGGTCTATGAGTTCAACGGCTCGGCCTGTGAAGGCTATACGGTAAAATTCCGTTTCGTCACCCAGATCGTCACCAACGAGAACACGAAGCTGACCGACCAGCAGACGACCACTTTCGAGGACGCCGAAGGCAAGACCTTTTCATTCGTGACGAAGTCCTTCGTTGACCAGAATCTCGACAAGGAGGTCAAGGGCATCGCCACGAAAGGGACCAAGGGCTTGAAGGTCGATATCGACAAGCCCGAAAAGAACAGCCTTGAACTGGCTATGACCCAATTTCCGACCCAGCATCTGGTCGAACTGATCGGCAAGGCTGAAAAGGGCGAGAACTTCTACGAAACCAACCTGTTCGACGGTTCCGAAGACGCCAACAAGGTGATGACCACCACTGTCGTCGTCGGCAAGAAAACCGATGCGGACAAGGCAGACCCGGAGGCTCCGGCATTGGCGAAGCTCGCTACCGACAAATACTGGCCGGTCGACATCGCCTATTTCGACGACACCGACAAGACAGGCGAAGAGGTGCCGGAATACCGGATCAGCTTCAAGCTGCACGACAACGGCATCACCCGCGACCTCGTCATGGACTATGGCGACTTCTCGATGACCGGCAAACTGGTCAATCTTTCGCTGTTCGACCAGTCGAAGACCTGCCCGACCAAATAGTGCTTCAACTGGCCAGTTGATTCACCACGACAGGGCGTTGTCGTGGTGAACGACTTGAACGCGCCGCAATCACCTCCCAACTTCCTCCCCAGCATCGAGGCGCAATAGGGGGGAGCAGCTTGAGCAGGATCGATGTCTTCGTGGCGCCGAGGCCAAATCCGGCGCTGATCAGGGCCATGACATCAGTCAACCGGATCGTCATGCTGCGGGGGATACCGGGTTTTCGTGATATCTTGCCCTTCAACCGCCTGGCCGGGCTGCGCGGCGTCGCCAATATCCGCCATATCGACTTTCCGGACGCAGGCCTCGAGCGCCTGAACGCCAGTTGCGGGGCGGGGAAGGCGACCTTCATCACGCCCAATCATCCAGAGTTCTTCACCGACTGGATGATCGACAAGGAGATCGTGTCGCAGGTCAGCCCGCTTGCCGCCTCCTGGGCAACGAATGGCGTCGTCAACGGCCTTGGCCGGCTGATGCAGAAATTCTGGCTGGCCAACAACCTGATCGCCCAGATTCCCGGCAACAGCGGGGCAGCCAAGGAACACTCCGTCGCCTGGGCCTTGAAAGGCCATGGCGTACTGCTGCACCCCGAAGGCGGCGTCGGCTGGCATGCCAACATCGTGGCGCCGTTGCTGCCGGGGGCCGTCGAGATGGGGCTTGAGGCACTCAAGCGGGGGAGAGCCACAGATCCAGATTTCAAGGTCTGGATCGCGCCGGTCGTCTGGAAACTGGTCTTCACCAGGAATGTCGAAGCGGCGCTGGCGAAGGAATGCACCTATGTCGAGAAAAACCTGAAAATAGAACGCCAAGCGACCGACACGCTGCCGCAGCGCATCCACCATATCTATTCGGCGCTGCTGGCCCGCGACGAAGCCGCGTGGAGCCTGTCATCCGAAGAGGGTGCAACCTATGCCGAGCGCCAGAAGGCTTTGGTCGCCGAGCTCAGCCGCCGGCTTGGCCAGGGCATTTCTCCCGACACCGCCGTCCCCGAGACCACCGAGGTTTTGCGGCGGGCGCGTCGTTGGCAGCGCGAACACACCGGCCATGCGGAAGGGCAAGAAAAGGTCCGCGTGCTCGCCGACACGATTCAGAGGTTGCAACGCGTCGGGCCCTGGGCCTCGGCCAATCCGCGTGTCACGCAGGAGGAGATCGCCGAGCACTTGAAGCGGATCCGCAACGACTATTGCCGGAGCGGACTGCGCGACACGATGAACCGACTCATTCCGCAGCCGGCCGGGCCGCGTTGCGCCCACATTCGGGTACCCGATCCACTTGGCCTGCATGAGCATGCCGGCTCGGCCGACGATGCGGTTGCCGAGTTGCACCGTCGCATGCAGACCACAGTCGCCAGCACGGTGGCCGAGCTTGCGGCCAGTGGCAGCTTCATTTTCTATCCGAATCCATTCTATCGTCACTGACATTCAAACGGGCCATGTGGCCGATCGTCATTCAGTTGCGAAGAATGGCGGATTGCGAAGAATGGAAGGCAGACGGCAAGCTTCATGGCGGTCTATGTCGACGCGGCGATCTGGAACTGGGCTGGCCATCGCTGGTGCCATCTGATGGCTGACGACACCGATGAGTTGCATCGCTTCGCCGCGCAACTCGGCGTCAAGCACTCATCCTACCAGGGGCCGCCCAAGACATCGGCGCCGCACTATGACATAACCGGCTTCGAGCGCGACCGTGCGGTGCGGCTCGGCGCTTTCGAATGCAGCCGCGAGGAGATCGTCGCGATCTTCCGGCGGGTGCGGGTGCCCAATGGAAAGGCTCGGCGATGACACCAACGGCATTTCTGGCTTATTGCGCCGCGATCACGCTTGCAGCCGCAACACCCGGACCGGCGATGTTCGCGGTCATCACCAACGGCGTGTCGCGCGGGTTTCTTCGTGCGTTCGTGGCCGGGGTCGGCGTCGCCGCCGGCGATGCCGTGCTGGTCACCCTGGCGTTGCTTGGACTGGTGGCGTTGGCCCAGACTTTCGAATGGGTTTTTCTCCTGCTGAAATACGCGGGCGCCACCTATCTGGTTTTTCTCGGCATCAGGATGTGGCGAGCCGCCGCCACGCAATCGGATGAACCGCAGGCGTCGCAGGCACGATTGTCACGGTCGTTCTTCCTCGGTGCATCCATTGCGCTGGGCAATCCGAAGGCGATCCTGTTCCATGCTTCGATCATGCCGCTGATCCTGAACCTCAACACCATGACCCTTGCCGACGGACTGCTGGTGGTCGCGGTCGTCGTCAGCGTCAACATCCTCACCATGGGTATTTATGCTGCACTTGCCGGGCGGGCTTCGGGCTGGTTCAGGACGCCGAGACGCATGCGGCTGATGAACAGGTTTGCCGGCAGCGCGATGATCGGCACCGGAGCGCTCATTGCCGCACGCTGAGTGGTGAAACGCCACACGACTTGCGTTTGTCGCGCATCCCCTCTATATGCGCGCTCATTCCACACACGGACTTTGGTGTCTGCCCGGGAGAAATCCGGCTGAAACCTCCGGTGGCGTTCGAGGACAAAGTCCAAAAATGCCTGTGTCCGTGGAGGCTAACCGGAAAGGAACTAAGAATGGCTCTGCCTGATTTCAGCATGCGCCAGCTTTTGGAAGCTGGCATTCACTTCGGCCACCAGACCCACCGCTGGAACCCGAAAATGGCGCCTTACATCTATGGCGCCCGTAACAACATCCACATCATTGACCTCTCGCAGACGGTGCCTTTGCTGCACCAGGCGCTGAAGCAGGTTTCCGACACTGTCGCCAAGGGCGGCCGCGTGCTGTTCGTCGGCACCAAGCGTCAGGCGTCCGACATCGTCGCCGATGCGGCACAGCGTTCGGCCCAGTACTATGTCAATTCGCGTTGGCTCGGCGGCATGCTGACCAACTGGAAGACGATCTCGAACTCGATCCAGCGCCTGCGCAAACTCGACGAGATGCTGGCCGGCGAGGCCCAGGGCCTCACCAAGAAGGAGCGCCTCAACCTCGACCGCGAGCGCGAGAAGCTCGACAAGGCGTTGGGCGGCATCAAGGACATGGGCTCGACGCCCGACCTGATGTTCGTCATCGACACCAACAAGGAAGCGATCGCCATCCTCGAGGCCAAGCGCCTCGGCATTCCGGTCGTCGCCATCATCGATTCGAACTGCGACCCGGACAAGATCGACTTCCCGATTCCCGGCAATGACGACGCTGCCCGCGCCATCCAGCTCTATTGCGACCTGATCGCCAAGGCTGCGATCGACGGCATCGCCCGCCAGCAGGGTGCACTCGGCGTCGACATCGGCGCTTCGATCGAAGCTCCGATCGAACCGGCACTCGATCCGGCTCCGGCATTGGAAGCCCCCGAAGCTTAATAATCGAAGGCCGGTTGCGGCCTTCATCATTCTCATATTTTGGCACGCTAAACAGACGCACCATCGAGGTTCGATGGTGCGTTGGTGCATTTAAAACAAAGAGGCGACAATGAGCATTTCGGCTGCACAGGTCAAAGAACTCCGCGACTTGACCGGCGCGGGCATGATGGACTGCAAGGCGGCGTTGAACGAAACCAACGGCAACATGGAAGAGGCCGTCGACTGGCTGCGCAAGAAGGGTATTTCCAAGGCCGACAAGAAGGCCGGCCGCACCGCGGCTGAGGGCCTCATCGGCGTCGATTCCGGCCCGCGCGAAGCCGCCGTCGTCGAAGTCAATTCCGAGACCGACTTCGTTGCTCGTAATGCTGCGTTCCAGGAGATCGTTGCCAATGTGGCCAAGGTCGCGCTCGCTTATGGCGGCAAGACCGAGGCGGTTGCAGCGGCCAAATATCCGGGTTCGGACAAGTCGGTCACCGACACCATCAAGGACGCCGTCGGCACCATCGGGGAGAACCTGGGCTTCCGCCGTTCGGCCAAGCTGACCGTTCCGCATGGCGCCGTCGCCACCTACGTCCACAACGCCGTTGCCGATGGCCTCGGCAAGCTCGGCGTGCTGGTCGCGATCGAGACAACGGGCAACGAGCATGCCGCCAACGCCTTTGCGCGCCAGGTTGCCATGCATGTTGCCGCCACCAGCCCGATGGCGCTGACCACCGAAGAACTCGATCCGGCGGCAATCGAGCGCGAGAAGGCGATCTTCTCCGATCAGGCGCGCCAGTCCGGCAAGCCGGAAGCGATCATCGAGAAGATGGTCGAGGGCCGTCTGCGCAAGTTCTACGAGGAAGTCGTCCTTCTGAAGCAGGCCTTCGTGCTCAATCCCGACATCACCGTCGAGAAGGCGCTGAAGGATGCCGAGAAGGACATCGGCGCCCCGGCCAAGATCACCGCCTATCTGCGCTTTGCGCTGGGCGAAGGCATCGAGAAGGAAGAGACCGATTTCGCGGCGGAAGTCGCGGCGGCGGTCAAGAAGTAAGCTGCCGCGGCAGCTATCCTTCTAACGAATTTTATCGGCCGGGCGTCCGCAGGGATGCCCGGCCGATTTCTTGTGCGGTGTCGATGAAGGCCCTGAGTTTCGGCGCCATCGACGCCCTGCGGGGAAAATAGAGGAACAGCCCAGGCTCGTCGATCGCGGCTTCAGGCAGCACCTCGACCAGCCGGCCGGCCTGGATGTCGGCTCGCACCAGCGGCTCGAACAGATAGGCCAGCCCGATGCCGGCCAGCGCCATGTCGCGCGCCGACAGCGGATCGGTGACGACGACGCTGCCACGCGTTTCGACGCCGATATCCTTGCCCTGGTCGGACAGATCCCAGCGGTAGAGCGCGCGCGATCGCAACAGCCGATAGCCGATGCAATTGTGGCTGGAGAGATCAGCCAGCGTTCGCGGCTTTCCGTGGCGTCCGACATAGGCGGGGGAGGCGACGATGATCGTTCGGAACGGCTCGGTCAGCCGCACCGTCACCATATCCTCGGCAATCATCTCGCCCAGCCTTATGCCGGTGTCGAAGCCTTCGCCGACAATGTCGCTCAGGCGCTCATCGGTGAACACTTCCACCGTCACTTCGGGATAGCGCTCGGCCATTGCCGCCAGGATGGGCATCAAGGCGAGCGGCAGCGCCAGGCGCGGCACGTTGATCTTGAGCAGGCCGCTCGCCCTGCCTTTCACCGAGCGAATGCGCTCGATCCTGTCGGCGATGTCTTCCAATGCCGGTTCCGCCGCCGCAACGAGCGCCTCACCGGCCTCGGTCAAAGCAACGCTGCGCGTGGTGCGGGCAAACAGCGGCTGGCCGATCCGCTCTTCGACAAGGCGCACCGCGTGGCTGACCGCCGAAGGGCTCATGCCAAGTTCCGCGGCGGCCGACGCAAAGCCGCCGCGCCGCGCCACGGCGACGATGACGGGAAGATGGCTGAGCAGGTCTCGATCCATTCATGCATGATATCGCATAGTCCATACTGATAATGCAATCTTCCCGACGCCGGCGCGCTGGCCCACATTGTCGCCAACAGATCGGCGACGGGCCGATGCCCAAAGGAGAAGAGATATGAATGCATTGAAGTGCGCTACCTTCGCGGCGGGTATTGCGCTGGCGCCAGTCGACGCCGGCGGAGCCGAGCCATCCCGCGAAATCACGCTCGCTGATGAGCGCGCGGTCATCCGCATCGCCGATGCCATCGATCGCGCCGTGGATGCACAGGATTGGCGGCTGGCCCGCAGCTACTTCGCTGACCGCGTCACTGTCGACTTCAGCAGCCTGAGCGGACAGCCCTCGGCCACCATCGCCTCAGACGATCTGATTGGAAGCTGGGCAGCGAATCTCAGGGGCAGCAAGACCAGCCTGCATCTGCGCACCAACCACCAGGTCGCCATTGACGGCAACGCCGCGACCGTCTCCTCCAACGGCTATGCCTGGAACCGGATGGAAGGCAATGGCGACCCGCTCTGGGAAGTCTGGGGCACCTACGAACACCATCTGACCCGTTCGGGCGCCGGCTGGATAGTGGACGGCTTCACATTCCGCATGACGCATGAGCGCGGCAATCCGTGGGTCAAGACGACCCCCGGACAGGATCGGCATTGAACAGGATCGGAACGACACCATGACCATGTCCTACTACACCCTTGGCAACAGCGGGCTGCGAGTCACCCGGCTGGCGCTCGGGACCATGACCTTCGGCACCGAATGGGGCTGGGGTGCCAACAAGGAAACGGCGCGCGCCCTGGTCGATGCCTATGTCGAGGCAGGCGGGAATTTCTTCGACACCGCCGACGCCTACACCGGCGGCACCTCCGAGACCTGGCTTGGCGAGTTCATCGCCGAGCGCGGCCTGCGCGACAAGGCGGTGATCAGCACCAAATTCAGCATGAATCTGGAGCAGGGCAATCCAAATGCCGGCGGCAATGGCCGCAAGAACATCATCCGCGCCGTCGAAAGCTCACTGAAGCGACTCGGTACCGATTACATCGATCTCTATATCCTGCATGCCTGGGACAGGCTGACGTCGCCGGAAGAGGTGATGCGGACGCTTGACGATCTGGTGCGCGCCGGAAAGATCCGCCATGTCGGGTTGTCCGACATCCCCGCCTGGTACGCAAGCAGGGCGCAATCCGTCGCCGAGCAACGCGGCTATGAACCGGTTTCGGCGCTGCAGCTCGAATATTCGCTGGCCGAGCGCAACATCGAGCATGAATTCGTGCCGTTCGGCACGCGCTATGGCGCCGGCATCATGGTCTGGAGCCCGCTGGCAAGCGGCCTGCTGAGTGGCAAATATCGTTCGGATACAATCAATAAGGCCGGCGGCAGGCTGGAGACAATGCGCGGTTCGAGCAATCCGGGCTTCCAGAAATTTACCGACCGCAACTGGGCAATCGTTGCCGAACTGGAAAAGGTTGCCCGCGAGCTTGGCCGCGGCATGGCCCAAATCGCCTTGAACTGGGCGGCGACAAGACCCGGTGTCGCCTCGGTGATCATCGGTGCGACCAGGCTGGATCAGCTCAAGGACAATCTCGGCGCGCTCGATTTCGAGATTCCGCGGGAACTTTTGGCACGGCTCGACGCGGTCAGCCGGCCAGTCACGCCATTCCCATATTCGTTCTTCGGGCCGGAAATCCAAGGTGGCCTCACCGGGGGCCAGGCGGTCGCCGACAAGCCGGCGGGCTACTTTCCGGACCTGCTCATGGAAGGCGCTTTTGCCGGCGTCAGCTAGTGATTGGCAGAGCGTCTCGATCTCGAATATCCGGCTCGGGCGCCGCGTGACATCGCGGCGCCCTTCGTGTATCGGAACACGGCATCGCGCCATGTTTTGGGGGCGGCGCCTGCGCGAGGGTAGCCACCCAGAACGCGTCACATGCAAATTGACGAGGACCATATGACGGTGAAGCCCCTCTACCGACGTGTCTTGTTGAAAGCGTCGGGCGAAGCGTTGATGGGCGAACAGCATTTCGGCATCGACGTTTCGGTGGTGGACCGCATCGCCGCCGATATCGCCGAAGCCCGCGCACTGGGCATCGAGGTTGGCGTCGTCATCGGCGGCGGCAACATCTTTCGCGGCGTGGCCGTTGCCTCCAAGGGCGGTGACCGCGTCACCGGCGACCACATGGGCATGCTTGCCACGGTCATCAATTCGCTGGCGCTGCGCACGTCATTGAACAAGATCGGGGTCGACGCCGTGGTGCTCTCTGCGATCGCCATGCCCGAACTCTGCGAGAGTTTCTCACAGCGCCAGGCAACCGCCTACATGAACCAGGGCAAGGTGGTGATCTTTGCCGGCGGCACTGGCAATCCGTTCTTCACCACTGATTCGGCGGCTGCACTTCGCGCGGCTGAAATCGGTGCCGACGCGCTGTTCAAGGGCACTCAGGTCGACGGTGTCTACTCGGCCGACCCGAAGAAGGACCCGGATGCGACGCGTTTCGAGCGCATCAGCCATGGCGAAGTCATAAAACGCGGCCTCTCCATCATGGATACGGCTGCGATTGCACTTGCGCGCGAAAACAACATTCCGATAATCGTCTATTCGATCCACGAAAAAGGTGGGTTTGGCGATATTCTAAGGGGCGGCGGCCGCTGCACGGTCGTCGCGGACGATTGATCCGGGCCTGGTCCCGAAAAAGGGGATCCCGGTTTTCGACAATCAGGCTCGAACACGGGGCCTTGCCCCGAAGCAGTGAACCCGCGCTAGACGGGTCGAGGAGATTAAGATGAGTGGTGAGTACGACGATCTCAAGCGGCGCATGGACGGGGCAATCGCCGCGTTCAAACATGACCTGGCCTCGCTGCGGACCGGTCGCGCCTCCAGCAATCTGCTCGACGCGATCCAGGTGCAGGCCTATGGCACCACCATGCCGATCAACCAGGTCGCCAACGTCTCGGTGCCGGAGCCGCGCATGATTTCGGTGTCGGTCTGGGACAAGTCAATGGTCGGTGCGGTCGACCGCGCCATTCGCGAATCCAATCTGGGCTTCAACCCGATCGTCGACGGCACCAATCTCAGGATTCCGCTGCCGGAGCTCAACGAACAGCGCCGCAAGGAACTGGTCAAGATCTCGCACGGCTACGCCGAGAACGCCCGGGTCGCCGCGCGCCATGTGCGCCGCGACGGCATGGACTTCCTGAAGAAGGCGGAAAAGGACGGCGACATCAGCGAGGACGACCAGCGCAAGCGTTCCGACCAGGTCCAGAAACTTACCGACGAAACGATCAGCACCATCGACCACCTGCTTTCCGATAAGGAAGCTGAAATCATGCAGGTTTAGGGTTTTGGCCATCGGCTGACCCGAAAGCGAGAACATGGCAACGCCCGCGCATGTCGCGATCATCATGGACGGAAACGGACGCTGGGCCAAGGCGCGCGGGCTGCCTCGTCTTGCTGGCCATCGTGCCGGCGTCGAGGCGCTGCGCAAGACGGTGCGCGCCGCACCCGGGCTCGGCATCTCGTTCCTGACTGTCTATGCCTTCTCGTCGGAGAACTGGTCGCGGCCGAAGTCCGAGGTCAGCGACCTGATGGGCCTGCTGAAACTGTTCATCCGCCGTGATCTCGCCGATTTGCACCAGAGCGGTGTGCGGGTCCGAATCATCGGCGACAGGGCAGGGCTGCAATCCGACATCAGAGGCCTGCTCGACGAGGCCGAATCGCTGACCGCCGCAAATGAAGCGCTGACGCTGGTCATTGCCTTCAACTATGGCGGACGCGACGAGATCGTGCGCACAGCGCGCAAGCTTGCCGCAGCCGTGGCGCGTGGCGAACTCGACAGCGAAGCGATCACCGCCGAAAGCTTTGCCGGCGCTCTCGACACGCAAGGCATTCCTGACCCGGAACTGGTGATCCGCACCAGTGGTGAGCTGCGGCTGTCGAACTTCCTCCTGTGGCAGGCTGCCTATAGCGAGCTCGTCTTCCTGCCTTGCTACTGGCCCGACTTCAGCCGCGAGCATCTTGCCGAGGCCTTGCGCGAATTTGCCAGCCGCGAACGCCGTTTCGGCGGACTTGGCCCGCAGGACGTTGCCTCGCGACCGGCCGCAGGATGAGCAATCTCCAGCTTCGCGTCATTTCGGCAGTCGTGCTTGCCATCATCACCCTTAGCTTGACCTGGTTTGGGGGGCTGCCGTTCCGGTTGTTGTGTGCGGTGATGGCGGCGGTGATCTTCTATGAATGGACACGCATGTCGCGCCCAGCGGAGGCCACGGGCCTGGGTTTCCTGCCGGAAGCGCTGCTGGTTGTTTTGATTGGCGCCCTGATTGCCGGCCTTGCTGCATCGTGGCTGCTGGCGCTTGTCGTGGTCGTGGTTGCTGCAGCGGCGATTGCCGCCTCGGTTCGCAAGACCGGGCAATGGGACGCGGCCGGTCTTGCCTATGCCAGCGTTTCCGGCCTGTCGCTTGCCCTGTTGCGCGATGGTGATCGTTCAGGCCTCGTCGCCATCCTGTTCCTGTTCGCGGTCGTCTGGGCCACCGATATCTTTGCCTACTTCGTTGGCCGTACGGTTGGCGGCCCAAAACTGGCGCCTTCGATCTCTCCCGGCAAGACACGCAGCGGCGCGCTCGGCGGCGCTGTCGGCGGTGTTGTGGCCGGCCTCATCCTGGCCGCGGTTGCCGGCGTCGGCAATCTGGCGTTCCTCGGCCTGGTTGCGCTCGTGCTGTCGATTGTCGCCCAGGCTGGCGACCTGTTTGAATCCTGGATCAAGCGCCGCCACGGTTGCAAGGATTCGGGTGCGCTCATCCCCGGCCACGGCGGCGTCATGGACCGTGTCGACGGGCTTGTCGCGGCGGCTTTCGCCCTATACGTCATCGGCTGGATTTCGGCGACCGCCGATCATCCGGCGCAGGGGCTGTTTCCGGTTTGAGAGGCGTCATTTCAGGGTCCGATGCGCACTGCGCCTTGGATTCGCCTGGATTGATGCCACAGTCACGGCGCTATCCGCGCCGCGGAAGAATTTGAGGGTTTATCTTGAACGAGATTCTTCACGCGCTTTTCAGCACACAAGGCTTCGTACTTGGCACGCTCGTGCCGTTCCTCTTTGTGCTGACCGTGGTCGTGTTCGTCCATGAAATGGGCCACTACCTCATCGGGCGCTGGTGTGGCATCGGGGTCAAGGCCTTCTCGATCGGCTTCGGCCCGGAACTTTTCGGCTTCAACGACAGCCACGGCACGCGCTGGAAACTGTGCGCGATACCGCTTGGCGGCTATGTCAAATTCGTCGGCGACATGAACGCCACATCGAGTCAGCCGACTTCGGAAGAGATCGAGACGCTGACCGAGGAGGAGCGCAAGGTCGCTTTTCACACGCAGCCGATCTGGAAGCGCGCGGCGACGGTGGTCGCCGGGCCGCTGTTCAATTTCTTGCTGACGATCGTCGTCTTTACCGTGTTGTTTTCCGCCTATGGCCGTTATGTCGCCGAGCCGATGGTCGCAGAGGTAACGGCTGACAGCCCGGCGGCGAAAGCCGGCATCCTGCCCGGTGACCGATTCGTCAGCGTCGACGGCAGCAAGGTCGAAACCTTTGGTGACGTCCAGCGCCTGGTTTCCGGCCGGGCCGGCGACGCCATCACCTTCGTGATGCTGCGCGACGGCAAGGAGGTCACGGTGACCGCGGCACCGCGGCTGATGGAACAGGAAGACGCGCTCGGCAACAAGGTCAAGGTCGCCGTGATCGGCGTCGTCAACAACAAGGAACTCGGCCAGCCTCGCCTCGTCACCTACACGCCCGTCGGGGCAGTTGCAGCGGCAGTCGAGGAGACTGGGCATGTCATTCAGCGCACCGGTCAGTTCCTGCAGCGTTTCGTTGTCGGGCGCGAGGACAAGTGTCAGCTGGGCGGCCCGGTGAAGATCGCCGACATGGCGGGCAAGGCAGCGAAACTGGGGTTCGAATGGCTCGTGCAACTGATTGCACTGCTGTCGGTGGGCATCGGGTTTCTGAACCTTTTGCCGATTCCCCCCCTCGACGGTGGCCATCTCTTGTTCTACGGGGTGGAGGCCGTCATTCGCCGTCCGGTGTCGGATCGGATGATGGAAATGGCCTATCGGGCCGGGTTGCTTCTGGTGCTGTGCTTCATGGGGTTCGTTTTCTGGAACGATCTGTTTGGATGCTGAAATCATGAAGAAATTTGGCTTTGGCATGGACGATGTTGAGACGCCGTTTACCATGCCCGGGGATATGAGTGACGCGAAAGCCACGCCGCGAGGTTAAGTAAATTCAAATTAACCAGAAGCCTTGCGTGTAGGGAAAATCCGGTTAATACGGTAGGAGAAATCACCGCACGTCCGGTTTTCTCGCCGTGGGGACTACGAGAAAAGGTTATTAAGCCCGATGAAGGCAGCATCCAAGTTTCTGAGCGCCGCGTCCGCGGTGACCCTGTCTGCGGCTCTTGTCGTGCCAGGCGCGCTCGCAGTGCAGTTCGTTGCCACATCGGCGGCCGAAGCCGCTGTAGTCAGCAGAGTCGAAGTGAGCGGCAACCAGCGTATCGACGCTGAAACCATCCGCAATTACATTACCATCAAGCCGGGCAAAGCCTTCTCCAGCTCCGATATCGACAGTGCGGTCAAGGCGCTGTTCGGCACCGGCCTGTTCTCGGATGTGCAGATCAACCAGGTCGGCTCGACGCTGGTGGTCAAGGTCTCCGAATACCAGGTCGTCAACCAGGTGCTGTTCCAGAACAACAAGAAGCTCAAGGACAACGCGCTTGCGATGGCGGTGCAGTTGAAGCCGCGCGGAACGTTTTCGCAGGCGACGCTCGATTCCGACGTCGAGGCGGTCAAGGCTGCCTACAGGCGCATCGGTCGCGACGATGTGACAGTGACCACGCAGGTCATGCAGCTTGGCGACAACCGCGTGAACGTTGTCTTCAACATCAGTGAAGGCGATCGCACTCAGATCGCGGCGATCAATTTCGTCGGCAACAGCGCCTATTCCAGCCGCCGCCTGTCGGATGTGATCAATACCAAGCGTTCGTCCTGGGTTTCCTTCATTCTGCGCGACGACGTCTATGACGACGATAAGCTGCGCGCTGACCAGGAGCTGCTGCGCCGCTTCTACTACAATCACGGCTATGCCGATTTCCAGGTCGTGTCCGCCGTCGGCGAACTCGACAACGCGACGAACAAGTACACGGTCACCATCACCGTCCAGGAAGGCGACCGCTACACGTTCGGCGATGTCAGCGTCGAAAGCACAATCCCGGAAGTCGACTCGAAGTCGCTGGAATCGGTGGTCGAGACCCGCAAGGGCGACGTCTACAATGCCAAGGACGTTGAGGACACCATCATCGCGCTGACCGAGAAGGTGGCCGGTTCCGGCTATGCCTTCGCGCAGGTGACGCCGCGCGGCGACCGCAATTTCGAGAACCACACCATTTCGGTGGTCTACACCATCGACCAGGGCACCAAAGCCTATATCGAACGCATCGAGATCCGCGGCAACGATCGCACGCGTGACTATGTCATTCGTCGCGAGTTCGATGTCAGCGAAGGTGACGCCTTCAATCAAGTTCTCATCCAACGCGCGAAGAAGCGCCTGGAAAACCTGAATTACTTTGACAAAGTCGATATCTCGACCGTTCCGGGTTCGCAGCCCGACCAAGTCGTGCTGGTGGTCGACGTTGTGGAAAAATCGACCGGCGAATTCTCGGTCGGTGCCGGCTACTCGACCGGTGGCGACACGGCAGGTCCGTCCGTCGAAGGATCGATTACCGAGCGCAACTTCCTCGGCCGCGGCCAGTTCATCAAGGTGTCGGCAGGCGGCGGCAAAAATTCGCGCGACTACAGCCTGTCCTTCACCGAACCCTATTTCCTCGGACGGCGCATCGCAGCCGGCTTCGACGTCTTCAAGCAGACGAGGAACTATGATCACTACGACAGTGATACCCTTGGCGCCACGGTGCGCTTCGGCTTGCCGATCACCAACAGCATCTCGACCCAAGTGGCGTATAATATCTCGCAGGAGAAGTACAAACTCGACGATGGTTGTGAGACCGCTGGGGTTTACGATCCTACAAAATGTAGTGTTTCCACGGCCATCCTGGATGGTATCGATCAAAGTCCGTGGATCAAATCGTCGGTCAGCCTTGGGCTGGTTTACAACACCATCGACGACATGAAGAACCCGCACGAAGGCATCTACGCTACCACGACGGCCGAGTTTGCCGGCCTTGGCGGCGATGCCAAGTACGTAAAGTTGACCGGGCGCGGCAGCGTGTACCAGACGCTTTCGGAGCAGTTTGATCTAGTCGGCCTCGTTTCGGCCGGCGCGGGTCATGTCGAGGGTTACAGCGGCGGCGATTTGCGTATCTTCGATCAGTTCCAGAGCACGGACCGCATGATCCGCGGTTTTGAATATGGTGGTATTGGCCCGGCAGACAGTAAGACGGGCGACCATCTGGGTGGTACGACCTATTTCAACGCCTCAGCGGAAGCCCAGTTCCCGTTGCCGGTCGTTCCGGAAAGCTTCGGTCTGCGCGGTGCCGTGTTTGCTGACGCTGCAACGCTCTATGGCACCAAGATCAGCGACACCGTCGCCACTCAGACTTCGACTGACTTGAAACTGCGCGCCTCGGTCGGCCTCGGCTTGATGTGGGCATCGCCGTTCGGTCCGATCCGTATCGACTATGCGATCCCGGTCAAGAAGGAAGCGACCGACAACGTGCAGGAATTCAACTTCGGCATATCGACCCGCTTCTGATCGGCCGCCAATGATGCTCCCGGATTTTTCAGGTCCGGGAGAAATGTTCCGACCTAGCTGGATATAGCTTCTGGAATGACCGATCCGGTGTTCTTCGCGCCATCACGCCGGTATACGGCGGGCGAAGTCGCGAATCTGACCGGCTCGGTGCTTGTCGATTCCGGCCAATCCCATATCTCGATCGAAGCGCTCGCGCCGGCCAATGAGGGCGGCGAGAATGCGCTCGTTTTCGTCGATGGCAAACGCAATTCCGCGCTGATGCTGTCGCTGCGAGCGGCCGCGGTCCTTTGTCCGGCGGAATTCGCCAGCAAGGCGCCGGCCGGCATCGCGGTACTCGTTCATCCGCGTCCGCAACAGGCATTCGCGCTGGTCGGCCGTCTGCTCTTCCCGACGGCCGCGACACCGGGACCAATGACCAGTGAAACCGGTGTCTCGCCGCATGCTCATATCGATCCGACCGCGCATGTCGAGGCAGGTGCTGTCATCGAGGCAGGTGCCGTCATCGGGCCGGGTGCTTCGATCGGCGGCGGTACCGTCATCGCGCCCAACGCGGTCATCGGACAATCCTGCCAGATCGGCCGCGACGGCTATGTCGGTCCAGGCGCCAGCATCCAGTATGCCTTGATCGGCAATCGCGTCATCATCCATGGCGGCGCCAGGATCGGCCAGGATGGTTTTGGCTTCGTCGGCGGCGCCAAGGGACCCGAACGCGTGCCGCAGGTCGGCCGTGTCGTCATCCAGGACGACGTCGAGATCGGCTCCAACACCACGGTCGATCGCGGCGCCATGTCCGATACGATCATCGGCCAGGGCACCAAGATCGACAATCTCGTGCAGATCGCCCATAACGTCCGCATCGGCCGCAATTGCATAATAGCCGGGCTTTCGGGTATTTCGGGTTCCGTGATTGTGGGTGACAATGTCACCATGGGCGGCGGCGTCGGGCTTGCGGATCATCTGACCATCGGGTCCGGGGCCAAGCTTGCCGCCAGAAGTGGGTTTATGAGCAATGTCCCTGCAGGCGAGATCTGGGGTGGTTATCCGGCACAGCCGATGGCGGAAGCCATGCGGGAGATAGCCATGCTGCGCAAGCTCGCCAGGACCCGCAAACAGGGTGAGGGAGGCAATGGCTGACATGATCGCGTCGACGACGCTGGAAGTGGTCGACATCATGGGGCTGATGAAGCTCCTGCCGCACCGCTATCCGTTCCTGATGATCGATCGCATCGTCGATATCGATGGCGACGAGTCAGCTGTCGGCATCAAGAACGTGACCATAAACGAGCCGCATTTTCAGGGCCATTTTCCCGAGCAGCCGGTGATGCCGGGTGTGCTCATCGTCGAGGCGATGGCGCAGACGGCCGGCGCCATCTGCATCCGCAGCCTGCGCACTGAAAAGCCGTCATTGGTCTATTTCCTGACCATCGACAATGCCAAATTCCGCAAACCGGTCGTTCCCGGCGACCAGTTGAGGATCCATGTCAAGAAAATCAAGAAACGCGGCAACCTGCTGAAATTCGCTTGTGAAGCCATGGTCGACGGCGCCAAGGCGGCCGAGGCCGAGATTTCAGCCATGATGGTCACCAGCGACTGACGATCGAATGCTTATGAAAATCAAGACATCTATCCATGCTTCCGCTGTCGTGGAGGAAGGCGCCCAGATCGGCCAAGGCGTGCGCATTGGCCCGTTTTGCCATGTCGGCGCCGATGCGGTGATCCACGACGGCGTCGAACTGGTCAGCCACGTCTCGGTGATGGGCGCGACCACCATCGGTGCCTCGACCAAGGTCTACCCGATGGCGATACTGGGCGGGCCGCCGCAGAACACCAAGCACAAGGGCGGCCGCACCACTTTGGTCATCGGCGAGAACTGCACGATCCGCGAAGGCGTGACCATGCATCTCGGCACCGATTCCAGCCGTGGCGAGACGACGATCGGCGACAATGGCAATTTCCTTGCCTACGCCCACATCGCCCATGATTGCGTCGTCGGCAACAATGCGACGTTCGCCAACGGAGCGACGCTGGGCGGCCACTGCGAGATCGGCAACAACGTCTATATTGGCGGCCTGACCGCAGTTCATCAGTTTGTCCGCGTCGGCGACAATGCCTTTCTGGGCGGCTGCTCCGCGATCGTGGGCGATGTCATTCCCTATGCCATCGCGGTCGGCAACCGCGCCAGTCTGCGTGGCCTCAACATCATTGGCCTGAAGCGTTCCGGCCTGCCGAGGTCTGAGATCCATCTGCTGCGCAAGGCCTACAGGATGATCTTCGATCGCTCCCGCACCGTCGGTGAGAACATCGAATTCGCCAAGGCCGAATTCGCGTCGTCGCCGACCGCCATGAAGATCGTCGATTTCATCACCAGTCGCGGCAAGCGGCATTATGCGGTGCCGTCGCTGAAGGGCGGCGATGGCGACGATGTCGATGACGAAGACTGAGACCGCGGCAGCAGGTCTTGATCTCCCGTCGGGCGCCAGGGTCGGCATCATCGCCGGGGGCGGCAGCCTGCCGGTCGAAGTCGCGGCCGGTTCGGCACAACGAGGCTACCCTCCCTTTGTCATCCTGATGGAAGGCGAGGTGGACCGCATTGCGGAGCTCTCCCGGTATGAGCATGAAGGCCTCGCTCTGGAAGGCATCGGCTCGCTGATACCCTTGTTGAGGCGGCACCGGATTACGCATCTGGTGCTTGCGGGCGAGATCAAGCGCAGGCCACGATTGCTTGCGCTGCGCCCCAGTCTCAGCCTGCTCGCGGTGATACCCCTGGTGGTCATGGCGCTGGCGCGCGGTGACGACGGCTTACTGAAGGTCGTGGCACGAGGCCTCGAAGCACGAGGCATAAAGATCGTCGGCGCCCACGAAATCGTGCCGGACCTCGTCGCCGCCGAGGGTGTCCTGACGAAGGCCACGCCACGCAAGTCGGACTGGCTCGACATCGAGGCAGGCCTTGCAGCGGCAAAGGCGATAGGCGCGCTGGATATTGGCCAGGCGGCGATCGCGGTCGGTGGCCGCACCATTGCGCTCGAAGGCATCGAGGGAACGGCCGGACTGCTCGATCGCGCGAAGCTGTTGCGTGGCCACGGCCGTATCGCCGGCAAGACCCGCGGCGTGCTGGTCAAATGCGCCAAGCCTGGCCAGGAACTGCGCGCGGATCTTCCTTCCATCGGTCCGCAGACGATCGAGGCGGTGCATGCGGCCGGGCTTGCCGGCATTGCTGTCGAGGCGGGACGTTCGCTGGTTCTCGAAGGCCCCGAAACCGTCGCGCGCGCCAACGCCCTCGGCCTGTTCGTCATCGGTCTGCCTGCCGCCACGGAGCCGCATCATGCCTGACAGGGCATTGAAGATCGCGATTATTGCAGGCGAAGAGTCCGGCGATCTGCTTGGCGCCGACATCGTGCGTTCGCTCAAGCAGGCTACCGGGCGGGAGGTGCAGATCGCCGGTCTCGGCGGTCGCCATTTGCAAGCGCTGGGACTGGTGTCGCCATTCGATGCCGGCGAGATCGCCCTGATGGGATTCAGCGCCATCCTGCGCGACCTGCCGCGCCTGATGCGGCGGATCAACCAGCTAGCCAAAACCGTTGCGGACGAGAAGCCCGATTGCCTCGTCACCATCGACAGTCCGGACTTTTCGTTGCGCGTCGCCAGGAAGGTGCGTGCGGCCAATCCGTCGATCCCGATCATCCACTATGTCTGCCCTAGCGTGTGGGCATGGCGGCCGGGCAGGGCGGTGGCAATGAAGCCCTATGTCGACCATATCCTCTGTATCCTGCCGTTCGAGGTGAAGGAACTCGAACGACTGGGCGGCCCGCCCGGAACCTATGTCGGGCATCGCCTCACCCATGATGCAGGCGTGCTCGGTGCTGCCAAGGCGCAGGATCTGCCGCGCGACCTTGCTTCTCCGGATCGCGTCAAAACACTACTTGTCTTGCCTGGTTCCCGGCGCGGCGAGGTGCGAAGGCTGCTCGAGCCGTTCGGCGAGACGGTGTCGATGCTGCATGCACGCGGGCACCGCCTGCGCCTGCTACTGCCAACAGTCCCGCATGTCGCCGACCTGGTCAGGGCCTCGGTCACGCGGTGGGACGAAAAACCCGAGATCATAGTTGATCCCCAACGCAAATGGCAGGCTTTCGGCAAGGCCGACGCGGCGCTGATCGCGTCCGGAACAGTATCGCTGGAGCTGGCGCTGGTGGGTGTGCCGATGGTCTCCTGTTACAGGCTCGATCCCGTCGCGCGCGTCGTGGCGCCTTACCTGTTGTCCGTCTGGTCGGCGCTGTTGCCCAACCTGATCGCGGATCGGGCGCTGGTTCCGGAGTTCTACAATGAGTACGTCAAGCCGAACAATCTGACCCGGCAATTGGAAGCGCTGTTCACCGACAGCGGGATGCGCGCCTGGCAGAAGCAGGGTTTTGCCGAGATTACCCGGCGCATGGCGACCGACAAGCCGTCCGGCGAGATCGCGGCTGGCGTCGTGCTTCGTCACATAAAAAAAGCGCCCTAACGGGCGCCTTTTCAATCCGGAAAGCCTCGATCACCGCTTGGCGATCGGCACGTAGTCACGCTCCGGCGCGCCGGTATAGAGCTGGCGCGGACGGCCGATCTTCTGGCGCGGGTCCTCGATCATTTCCTTCCACTGCGCGATCCAGCCGACGGTGCGGGCAACCGCGAACAGCACCGTGAACATGGTGGTGGGGAAGCCCAGCGCCTTCAGCGTGATGCCGGAATAGAAGTCGACATTCGGGTAGAGCTTCTTCTCGATGAAATAGGGATCGGTCAGCGCGATCTTTTCCAGCTCCATGGCGATATCGAGCAGCGGATCGTCCTTGATGCCGAGCTCACCAAGTACCTCATGCGCGGTCTTCTGCATGATCTTGGCGCGCGGATCGTAGTTCTTGTAGACGCGGTGGCCAAAGCCCATCAGCCGGAAGGGGTCGTTCTTGTCCTTGGCGCGGGCGATGAACTCCGGGATGTGGTCGACATGACCGATCTCGCCCAGCATGTTGAGCGCCGCTTCATTGGCGCCGCCATGGGCTGGGCCCCACAGGCAAGCGATGCCGGCGGCGATGCAGGCGAACGGGTTCGCGCCCGATGAGCCAGCAAGACGCACGGTCGAGGTCGAGGCGTTCTGCTCGTGGTCGGCATGCAGGATGAAGATGCGCTCCATGGCGCGAGCCAGCACCGGGTTGATCTTGTACTCCTCGCACGGCACGGCAAAGCACATATGCAGGAAGTTGGCGGCGAAGTTCAGCTCGTTCTTCGGGTAAATGAAGGGCTGGCCGATATGGTATTTGTAGGCCATCGCCGCGATCGTCGGCATCTTGGCGATCAGCCGCATCGAGGCAACCATGCGCTGGTAGGGGTCGGAGATGTCGGTGGAGTCGTGATAGAAGGCCGACAGCGCGCCAACCACGCCGCACATCACTGCCATCGGATGCGCGTCGCGGCGGAAGCCGGTGAAGAAACGCGACATCTGCTCGTGCACCATGGTGTGGCGCGTCACGCGGTAATCGAAATCGTCCTTCTGCGCCTTGGTCGGTAATTCGCCGTAGAGCAGGAGATAGCAGACCTCGAGGAAGTCGCCGTGTTCGGCCAACTGGTCGATCGGATAGCCGCGGTGCAAGAGGATGCCGGCATCGCCGTCGATGAAGGTGATCTCGGACTCGCAGCTTGCCGTCGAGGTGAAGCCGGGATCATAGGTGAAGGCGCCGGTGGTGCTGTAGAGCGAGGCGATGTCGATGACATCGGGCCCGACAGAGCCGCTTCGCACCTTGAACTCGTGGGTTTTGCCGGCGAATTCAAGCGTTGCCGTGGCCTCTTGGGTCTTGCCGCCCAAATCCAGTTTTTTCGCAGCTTCGGTCATTGCAAACTCCTTCTTGTTTCCTCATGCCGGCAAAGGCAAATTCCGCAGAGCGACACGTCGAAATCACCGCAATGCGCGTATTCGCCACCGCATTATAGGAGGTGCGTGCCAGATTGGGCCAAGGCCTAATGTTGCACTGCGAAACGCGCCTTTCAATGCCAATCTTCTTGGGCCAGTTTGCTCCTAATCGATTTGATCCGCTATGCGCGCCAGGCTTTCCTCGCGGCCGAGTACTGCAAGCACGTCGAACACGCCCGGTGAGGTGCTTTTGCCAGTCAGGGCGGCGCGCAAAGGCTGGGCCACGGCGCCAAGCTTGTGGCCGCCGGCCTGTGCATAGTCGCGCACCGCGGCTTCAGCCGCAGTGGCCGTCCAGTCACCTGACAGGGCGGTCAAAGCTTCGCGAGCGCCGCGCAGGATCTTGCGCGCGTCTTCATTGAGCAGCAGTGCCGCCTTGTCGTCGATCGGCAGCGGCCGGGTGGCAAACAGGAAGGCGGCGCCGTCGACAAGCTCGACCAGTGTCTTGGCGCGCTCCTTCAGGCCCGGCAGTGCGGCGAGCAACTGCGCCTTGTTCTTGCCGTCGAGGCGCGCGGCCATCGCCTGACCACCCTCGAGATAAGGCAGGGTGGCGATGAAGATGTCGAACAGTTCGGCATCGCTCATGCGGCGCATATGGACGCCGTTCAGCGCCTCGAGCTTGGCGAAGTCGAAGCGGGCGGCGCCCTTGTTGACATCGCCGATATCGAACCAGGAGATCATGTCCCTGATCGACATGATCTCGTCGTCGCCATGGCTCCAGCCAAGGCGCGCCAGGTAGTTGAGCAGCGCCTCCGGCAGGTAGCCCATGGCGCGATAGGCCTCGACGCCGAGCGCGCCGTGCCGCTTCGACAGCTTGGCGCCATCGGCGCCGTGGATCAGCGGGATATGCGACATAGACGGCACCTCCCAGCCCATGGCGTCGTAGATCACCGTCTGGCGGGCCGCGTTGGTCAAATGGTCGTCGCCACGAATGATGTGGGTGACGCCCATGTCGTGGTCGTCGACGACGACGGCATGCATGTAGGTCGGGTTGCCGTCCGAACGCAGGATGATGAAGTCGTCGAGATCCTTGTTGGGGAAGCGCACCTCGCCCTGGACACGGTCGTGCACCACCGTCTCGCCCGCGGTCGGCGCCTTGATGCGGATGGCGCCCTTGGCGCCTACGGGCGCCTCGGAGGGATCCCGGTCACGCCAGCGGCCATCATAGCGAGGCGGCAGCCCCTTGGCGCGTGCTGCCTCGCGCATCGCCTCCAGCTCGGCCGGCGTCTCGTAGCTGTAGTAGGCCTTGCCCATGCGCACGAGCTCCTCGGCCACCTCGCGATGACGCGGTGCGCGCTCGAACTGCGAGACGGCCTGGCCATCCCAGGAGAGGCCGAGCCAGGAAAGCCCGTCGAGAATGGCTGCGGTCGCGGCATCGTTGGAGCGCTCGCGATCGGTGTCCTCGATGCGCAGCAGCATCGTGCCGTCGGTGTGCTTTGCGTACAGCCAGTTGAACAGCGCCGTGCGCGCGCCGCCTATGTGCAGGTAACCGGTGGGCGAGGGGGCAAAACGGGTGACGACCTTGTCGGACATGAAACTCTCGGAAACCATCTGAAGCGGGGTGTGGTTGCGCGGACTTTCGCGCGTTGCGCGTTCATGTAGCATAGGGTGTCGAGGGCGCAAGGGGCAGACCCGATGGCTGGACGGGGCCGGGGCTCGGATCAGGGCGAGGACGCCACAATTGGCGTCAGCGAACGATCCCTGTTTGCGATGCCGCTGCCGGCTTCGTTGCCGCCGCCATCGCCCCTCGTGCCGGCCCCCGGCAACCCGCCGTTGCAAGCGGATGTCTCCGCCCCCGTCCCTGTTGCCGAGGCCGGCAGGATCGTGCGCGTGCGCCGGCAAATCGGCCGGATATCGCTGCCTCGGCTGCGGCACGGCGTGGCCACGGCAGCGGATCTGGAACTCGACCGAGGCGTGGCCTTCCTGCTGGTGCCGGTCTGCCTCGCGATCGGAGCGATCGGCTATTTCTCGCTGGCGGCGGAGCCTGATTTTGCAAAGGTTGTCGCGGTCGTCGTTCTGACGGGGCTGTGCGCGTTCGTCTCGCGTTCCTGGCCGAAAACCCATCTGTGCTTCATGGCTGCGCTGCTGTGCACGCTCGGCCTGCTCGCCGGCAAGGTCGAGACATGGCGAGCGGGAACGCAGATGCTGGGTTCGGAAATCTCGACCCAAGTGACCGGCCGCGTCGTCTCGCTTGACCAAATGGAGACCGGCCGCATCCGGCTGACCATCGACGTGACGTCGACCGCTAGGCCGAAATTGCGCTATGCGCCAGAGCGGGTTCGGCTTTCGGCGCGAAAGATCCCGGCGGAGATAACCGCCGGCTCCCTGGTCACCGGCTACGCCAAGCTGTTGCCGCCCACCGGCCCGGTGCGGCCGGACAGCTACGACTTCTCCTTCGACAGCTATTTCGCCGGCATCGGCGGCAGCGGGTTTTTCCTCGGCAATCCAAAGCTTGTCGCCGGCGATGACGACGACATGCCGCTGTCGGCCCGGCTTGCCTCGGGGATAGAGAATGCCCGTGAAGCCATTGCCGACCATATCAGAGGCAGTGTCGGTGGCGCCGAAGGCGAGATCGCCGCGGCCCTGATCGTCGGCGTGCGCGCCGGCATTCCCGATGAGATCAACGAAGCGATGCGGCGCACCGGCATCTACCACATCATCTCCATTTCGGGGCTGCACATGGCACTGGTGGCCGGCACCATTATGATGCTGATGCGCAGCGCCTTCGCCCTGTTTCCGGACTTTTCAGCGCGTCGGCCGGTCAAGAAATACGCGGCCGCCGCGGCACTTGTCTCGATCGCCGCCTATCTCGTCATCTCAGGTATCGTCGTTGCCGCCGAGCGCAGCTTCATCATGCTGGCGGTGATGCTGATTGCGGTGCTGTTCGATCGGGCGGCGCTGACCATGCGCAATCTGGCGATCTCGGCAATCGCGGTCATTGTGGTGTCGCCGCATGAAGTGGTCGGCCCAAGTTTCCAGATGTCGTTCGCCGCGACCGCGGCGCTGGTCGGTGCCTATGCCGGCTGGTCTGATCATCGTGCGGCGAAAACGAGACCGCCGCCGCCACGGCGATCTCTGCCTGGCTTTCTCACGCGAAAATTCCTGTTGGCGATGGGTGGCCTTGCCATGACCTCCATCATCGCCGGCAGCGCCACCGCGCTGTTTGCCATCTGGCATTTTCAGCGGGTGTCACCGCTCAGCCTGTTCGCCAATCTGGCCATCATGCCGATCGTGTCCGTCGTCATGTTCCTGGCGGTTGCCAGCGCCTTGCTGATGCCGTTCGGACTCGACGGGCCATTCCTCTACCTGATGGGCAAGGGACTGACAGCAATGATCGCCATATCGGCCTGGATTTCCGAACGTTCGCCTGTCGATGCGGTCGGGCTGATTTCGCAGCAGTCCGTCCTGCTGGTGGCGATTGCCTTGGTCATCGCGACGATGGCGACGACATGGCTGCGGCTCGCAGCCCTTCCGTTCGCGCTTGCCGGCCTGTTGACCGTCTCGGACACGCGCGTACCGGACGTGCTGATTTCGGAGGACGCCAGGCTGGTTGCGCTGCCGATCGGGGGTGGCGAGCTCGCCGTCAGCCGGCCACGTCCGAACGAATTCACGGTCGACAACTGGAAACGCGCTCTGACATCCGAAACCATCGTCACGCCGGAGGTGTTCAGCAAAGGCGACGGGCAATTCGAGATAGCCGACGCCTCTGAACTGCCGCCGGGCGCGCCTTTCTATTGCACATCAGGCGTTTGCCTCGCCAAGCATCCATCCGGTGCGATCATCGCGCATGTCGAAGACCGAAAGGACGCCTGGAAAGCCTGCGGCTTCGCCGACCTGATCGTCATCAATGACGCCACGGCCTATGACCCCTGTCACAATCCGCTGGTGCTCGTCATCACCAAGCGGCAACTGGCTCGCAAGGGTAGCGCGGCCGTCTTCTTGGATCGCCAATCGGCGACCACGCCTGCAACGATCAGCTTCGCGGTGGACGGGTCATACCGGCCCTGGCACAAGCAACGCAAATTCTCGCGCGAGGCGAGGGGCCTGCCACCCTACCGCAAACCCGAAAACCCGGTCGCAATCCCGGCTCAGTAGCGCCTGATCAGCCCGACGAGCTTGCCTTGCACCTTGACCCTGTCCGGTCCGAAAATGCGGGTTTCATAGGCCGGGTTGGCGGCTTCGAGAGCAATCGAGGCGCCCTTGCGGCGGAACCGCTTCAGCGTCGCTTCCTCTTCATCCACCAGCGCCACGATGATCTCACCCGGGCTGGCTGTATCGGCGTTGCGGATGATGACGGTATCGCCGTCGAAGATGCCGGCCTCGATCATCGAGTCGCCCTTGACCTCCAGGGCATAGTGTTCGCCGCCCATGATCATGTCCGGCGGCACCGAGATCGAATGCGTCTGATGCTGGATGGCGTCGATCGGCACACCGGCGGCGATGCGTCCCATGACCGGGATCGACACAGCGGAAACCACGTCGTCGTCATTGCCGGCCGAAGGCATCCGCGAAGACGCCGGCTTGAGTTGCCGGCCAAGGCCGCCTTGACCGAGGCTGCCCTGGATGACACTTGGCGAGAACTTCTTTGCCGCGTTGAGGCCTGGCGCGATCGAATCCGGCAGCCGCAGCACTTCCAGCGCGCGCGCCCGGTTGGGCAGCCGGCGAATGAAGCCGCGCTCTTCCAGCGCCGTGATCAGCCGGTGGATGCCGGATTTGGAAGCGAGGTCGAGCGCTTCCTTCATCTCGTCGAAGGATGGCGGAATGCCGCTTTCCTTGAGCCGTTCATGAATGAACATCAGCAGTTCATGTTGTTTGCGCGTCAGCATGGCAGCCCCCAGGTTACCTAAAACCAGAATCGTAAAAACAAACCCAGAACAAACACTATCTGTTCCAGTTGTGTTCCGCAACCGTTTAAAGTTTAATGAACTTGTTAAGGCCGCTGAAATTAATTGGCGCCCCGGCAGTGGGTCGCGGTCGACGCTGCCCGCCACCGCCGCGCGTTTGGTTGATTGAAATTCCTATGGTTAATGGCCTGTGGCCCACCCTGTGTCGGGCTTGGCCTCGGTTAAAACTTGAAGCTCGACAAGTGAGCTCGGTTCACTTCACCGGTCGTTGGCTCCCGTGAACGAAACGGAGCCAAAATGCCAACTTTGGCAGAGGAATTACACATATCGGTTTTGCCTTGTTCCTCTTTGCATTACCGCTTGTTCGTGCTGCCGTCGCCGGCATGGACATAGACATGCAGCGTATAGCCGATGTGGGTAACCATCAGGGTTTTCGCGCGCTCGATGTTGCGATCCAGCGCCGCTTCCATGAGCGCGGTATGATGTTCGATCGCGACGGCCTGGCGCAGCGCTTCCATGGCCTCTTCATGGCCATGCTGGAGACCGGCGGCCGCCCGCAAGGTGGGCGCCAGGCCAAGAAAGCGGTGATGGCGACGCAACTGATCCGCGATCGTGGAGTGGAAGGTCAGCAGCCAGGGGGAGGTTGCTGCGCTAAGCAGTGCCGCGTGGAAAGCCTCGTGCTTTTCATCCCATTCGTCGACAACGTTGTCTGACGGGTCGTCGACCGCGGTCCTGCTGCGCGACAGCCGGTAGTGGGCGGCAACGACAGCGTCCTCCCATTCACGGCTGCCCTTCTCGATCGATTCCTGGAGCAGAGGCAATTCAACCACCAACCTGGCGCGTGACAGGTCTTCCAGCTCGTTGCGCGAGACCGGAGCGACGGCAAAGCCGCGATTGCTGATGGCGGTCACCAGGCGCTCGGCCTCCAGGCGCGACAGCGCCTCGCGCAACGGCGTCCAGCCGATGCCATAGCTGTTGCGCAACGCGCTGAGCTTGAGCGGAGCGCCGGGCTTCAGACGGGTGCTGAGGATATCGCGACGCAGCAGCCTGTAGGCTGCTTCCGTCTTCGAGAAGTGCTCGTCGTCCAGCATCGTCGTCCATCCGCACTGCTTGGAATGGTGATTATATATGAAAGCCTCACATTGCGTAAATTATATATAATGTTTGACAGTGCCCAAGGGACTGCCCATGATCGGCCCAAGGTTCACTGTGTTCATCTGAGCACGCTCATGCGCGGAGATAGTCGACCATGAACGCAACTCTCGATCTCGCTGCAATCGAGGCGATGGACGCCGCGGATCCGCTGCGTTCCATGCGCGATCGTTTCGTCTTGCCGCAAGGGGTGATCTACCTCGACGGCAATTCGCTTGGCGCGGCTTCTCCCGCCGTCTTCGACGAACTGAACAAGGCCGCCACACAGGAATGGGCGCAGGATCTCATCCGTGCCTGGAACACCGCCGGCTGGTTCGACATGCCGGTCGAACTCGGCGACCAGCTCGGACGCCTGATCGGCGCCGCGGCCGGCCAGACTGTGGTCTGCGATACGACGTCGATCAATATCTACAAGGTGCTGCATGCGGCGCTCGCGATGCGTCCGGACCGGTCAGTCATCGTCGCCGAGGGCGACAGCTTTCCGACCGATCTCTATATGGCCGAGGGCGTTGCCTCGACGCGGCCGGGTACGGTGCTGCGGCTCGAGGGCGTCGACGCGCCTGATATAGAGGAACTGATCGATGAGCGCGTCGCCGTTATCCTGGTCAACCACGTCAACTACAAATCCGGCCAGTTGCGCGACATGGCGGCGCTGACGCGCAGGGCCCATCAGGCTGGTGCGCTGATCGTCTGGGATCTCTGCCACACCGCCGGTGCGCTGCCGGTCGAACTCGACGGCGCCAATGCCGATTTCGCCATCGGCTGCACCTACAAGTACCTCAATGGCGGCCCGGGTTCGCCAGCCTTCATCTATGCCGCAGAGCGGCACCACGGTGATGTCTATCAGCCGCTCAGCGGCTGGTGGGGGCATGCGCGGCCGTTCGCCTTCGAACAGGCCTACGCCGCCGGCACCGGCATCCGTCGGTTCCTGTGCGGCACGCAGCCGGTGTTGTCGATGCGGGCGCTCAAGGGCGCCCTGGACCTCTGGAACAACGTCGACATGGCGGCGGTGCGCCAGAAGAGCATCGCGCTGACCGATCTGTTCATCCATCTGGTCGAAGCAAGGTGCGGGGCCTACGGGCTTGAGCTTGAAAGTCCGCGTAACGGCAACGAGCGCGGCAGCCAAGTGTCATTCATCCACTCCAACGGCTACCAGGTGATGCGGGCCTTGATCGAGCGCGGCGTGATCGGCGATTTCCGCGCGCCTTCGACCATCCGCTTCGGCTTCACTCCGCTCTATGTCGGGTACAAGGATGTCTGGCAGGCGGTCGAGGTGCTGGAGGACATCCTGCGCACGGGCGCCTGGCAGGACGCGCGTTTCGCGGTCAAAACCGCAGTGACCTGAGAAGCTAGAGCCGGGTGCGAACTGTCCAGAGTTCCGGAAACAGGACGACCTCGAGCATCTTCTTCAGGTAGGACGCACCCGACGTGCCACCGGTGCCGCGCTTCAGGCCGATGATGCGTTCGACCGTGGTCACGTGGTTGAAGCGCCAGCGGCGGAAATAATCCTCGAAGTCGACCAGTTTTTCAGCCAGTTCGTAGAACATCCAGTAGCGCTGCGGGTCGCGGTAGACTGTCTGCCAGGCAACCAGGACTTCTTCATTCTCTGCGCGCGTCTCGCGCCAGTCGGTACGCCTGGCGTCGGCACCGATGTCGAATCCGTTGCGTGCCAAAAGCAGCAGCGCTTCGTCGTAGAGCGACGGCTCGGCCAGGATCGCCTCAAGCTTCCCGCTGAGGTCCGGCCGGTGCTTGTGTGGGCCGAGCATGGCGAGGTTGCGGTTGCCGGCCATGAACTCGATGGCGCGATACTGCCAGGACTGGAAACCCGAGGACTGGCCGAGAGCGTCGCGGAACTCGGTGTACTCGCTGGGTGTCATCGTCCGCAGCACGTCCCAGGCGTTGTTCAACTGCTCGAAGATGCGGGCGACGCGCGACAGCATCTTGAAGCTCGGCTCGAGGCGGTCGGCGCGGATCGAGCGGATAGCGGCACCGATCTCGTGCAGAGCAAGCTTCATCCAGAGCTCGGAGGTCTGATGCTGGATGATGAACAGCATCTCGTCGTGCGCTGACGACAGCGGGGTCTGGGCCTCCAACACTTTCTCCAGATGCAGATAGTCGCTGTAGGACATGCGCTCCTTGAACGACATCTGTGCGCCTTCGGACGCCGGATCGTATGGCTCGCTCAATTGATTTTCTCCGTGCGCAGCCGGAAGCGCTGGATCTTGCCGGTCTGAGTCTTGGGCAACGCAGCAATGAATTTCACCGATCGCGGATACTTGTAGGGCGCGATCGTCGCTTTGACATGGTCCTGCAGGCGCTTGATGGTCTTTGCGTCAGGCGCCACGCCTTGCACAAGCACGACATGCGCCTCGACGATCTGGCCGCGTTCGGGATCCTCAGCGCCGATGACAGCGCATTCGGTGACGTCCGGGTGCGCCAGCAGCGCCGCCTCAACCTCGGGGCCGGCAATGTTGTAGCCGGCGCTGACGATCATGTCGTCCGAGCGCGCGGCGAAATGGAAGAAGCCGTTCTCGTCTTGGGTGAAGGTGTCGCCAGTGAGGTTCCAGCCGTCGCGAACGTATTCTTTCTGCCTGTCGTCAGCCATGTAGCGACAGCCTGTCGGGCCGCGCACCGCCAGCCTGCCGGTCGCGCCGCGCGGCACCTCGTGCATCTCGTCATCGACGATGCGAGCTTCGTAGCCGCCCACCGGCTTGCCGGTCGACGCCGGCTTCATGTCGTCGAAGCGGTTGGAGATGAAGATGTGCAGCATTTCGGTGGCGCCGATGCCGTCGAGGATGGGCTTGCCTGTCTTTTGCGTCCACTCCTCGAAGACCGGAGCCGGCAAAGTCTCGCCGGCCGAAACGGCGACGCGCAGCGATGACAGGTCCGCTCCCTCATCCATGGCCTTCAGCATGGCGCGATAGGCGGTCGGCGCGGTGAAGGAGATGGTCGCTTTGTAGGTCTCGATGATATGGATCATGTTGGGTGGCGTCGCCTGTTCGAGCAGCGTCGCCGCCGCCCCGAAGCGCAGGGGAAAGATGGCGAGGCCGCCAAGGCCGAAGGTGAAAGCCAGCGGTGGCGAGCCGACGAAGATGTCGTCCGGCGTCACCTGGAGGATTTCGCGGGCATAGGCGTCGGCGATGATCAGGAGGTCGCGGTGGAAATGCATCGTCGCCTTCGGCACGCCTGTCGTGCCCGAAGTGAAGCCGAGCAGCGCGACGTCATCGCGGCCAGTGTTGACGGCGCTGAAAACAACCGATTTGTCGAGGGCGGCGCGATCGAGTTCGGCATCATGGTTGGCGGTGCCGTCGAAACCAATGACCTGTTTGAGGAACGCGCTGTCCTTGGCACAAGCCGTCATCTCGTCCATCAGCCTGGTGTCGCAGAGCGCGATTGTGATTTCCGCCTTGTCGACGATCTTGGCAAGCTCGCCAGCGCGCAGCATCGGCATGGTGTTGACGACCACGGCGCCGACCTTGGTGGCGGCCAGCCAGCAAGCGACCATGGCGGGGTTGTTGGCCGAGCGTATCAGCACCCGGTTGCCCGGCTTGACGCCGTAGTTCTCGACCAGCGCGTGGGCCAGCCTGTTCGTCCAGTCTGACAGTTCCTTGTAGGTGCGGCGGCGGCCATTGCCGATCAGGGCGGTGTGGTCACCCAGGCCCTTCTCGACCAGCCTGTCGGTGAGTTCGACGCCGGCGTTGAGATGTTCGGGATAGTCGAAACCGTCGAGCAGGAAGTCCGGCCATTGCTCAAGCGGCGGCAGGTGATCGCGCGTGAACGTGTCGATATGCGCTGAGGGCCCAAGCATGTCGCCGCTATCCTGTCTGCTGCCTGGCCAGTGCGCGAGACGCCTGGCCTGATGGGGTGGATCTCAAGGTCCTGCTTTTGAGGAGGTTTTCGTGCTGCCAGTCGCACCTTGCTCGACGCCACCCGAAAGGACGGACATCTCCAGGTTTTGAGCAGCACAGCAGACCTCCCATTGTCGGCTGTTCGTGAGAGCAGGATCGCACCAGTCGAAATTTGTTTCAAGCCTAAAATGTTTTTGCCGTGGAGCATTGACGCATTGCGTGATGGTGGCCATTGCTAGCGCAGAAGCGATGCCGTTTTGGGGGAGAGTGCCGATGCCGAGACATCGCATTGCCGATTGGGACAATGCCTATGCGAACAGCGCAAACATCGCCGGCAGCGACCGCTGGCCGGCCGCGTGGGTGGAGCCGGCGCAAGCGTTTCGTGACGCGCTTTCGGCAGAGGGCCGGGCACGGCTCGACATCGCCTATGGTGGCGGACGGCGCAATCGCCTTGATCTTTTCCTACCCAGTGCCACGCCCAAGGGATTGGTGGTGTTCATCCATGGCGGTTACTGGATGGCGTTCGACAAGAGTTTCTGGTCGCATCTCGCCAATGGTGCGGTCAGCAGCGGCTTCGCTGTGGCGATGCCCTCCTACACTCTTTGCCCCGAAATCCGTATCGCCGGCATCGTCCAGGAGATCGGCACGGCGATCGCCAAGGCGGCAGGGCTGGTCGACGGGCCGCTGATGTTGACCGGCCATTCGGCCGGGGGACATCTCGCCAGCCGCATGGTGTCGGCGACAACGCCTCTGGCGGCCGATGTGGCGCGGCGCATACGCCACGTCGTTTCGATTTCCGGCCTCCATGACCTGCGCCCGATCATGCGCACCGAGATGAACGCGACACTGGCAATCGACGAGCAGGAGGCGCTGGCCGAAAGCCCGGCGCTGCTGCGTCCCATGGATGGTGCCCGCATCACCTGCTGGGCCGGTGGTGGTGAACGCGCAGAGTTCCTGCGCCAGAACGCCTTGCTTGCCAATATCTGGACCGGCCTCGATGCCACGACCAGCACGGTGGTCGAGCCCGACCGGCATCACTACAGCATTATCGACGGCCTTGCCGATCCAGCGCATCCGCTGACACGGACCTTGATCTCGGAATAGCGCCGAGTTCATTTTCGGCTTGTTATCAATGGCTTGCCGGCGAATCTTCAGCGCAACATCAGCACGCTGCAAGCTTCGCCAACGGCCGCCGCGGGGGCAAATGGTGACCGCACGATCAGCCCGTTGGCATCGGCCAGCATTCTCAGCATCGACGAATCCTGGATGCTGAACGGCGTCGCCACCAGCGCGCCGTTGTCGTCCCGGACCACCGCCCGCACATAGTCCTGGCGCAAATCATTGGCCGGCATTGCCGAGCCCAATCGCGCCGGACGAATGTCCTGCCGGTGCTCGCGGCCACCGAGTCGCGCCAGCAGCGGCTTCAGGAACAATTGCGAGCAGACCAGGCTTGCCACCGGATTGCCGGGCAGGCCGATGCATCTGATGTCGCCGAGACGGCCGAACATCAGCGGCTTGCCGGGGCGCATGGCGATCTTCCAGAAGCCGAGCGTCATGCCTTCTCCGGTCAGCACGTCGTGGATCAGATCGTGGTCGCCGACCGAGGCCCCGCCCAGCGTAACGATGACGTCCGCGCCGGCCGCGACCGCTTTCTGCACCAGCGCGGCGATGGCCTCCCTGCGGTCGGCGGCAATGCCGAGATCGAGCGCACGTGCACCGACCGACTGCGCCGCCGCTGCTACACCATAGGCATTGGATGAGATGATCTGGTCCGGCCCGAGTTCGCTGCCGGGCGGCAACAATTCGTCGCCGGTGGCGATGATGGCGACCAGCGGGCGCTTTACCACGTTGACCCTTGGATGGTTGGCCGATGCCGTCAGTGACAATGCCGCGGGATCGAGCACGCGGCCTTTCTCCAGCAGGATATCGCCCTTGGAGAAGTCGAGGCCGACGCGGCGGATGTTGCGCCACTCCGCCGTCGGTTCGGTTACTTCGACGTCGCCACCACCGAGGTCGCGGACATTCTCCTGAATGACGATGGTGTCAGCGCCTTGGGGCAGCGGCGCACCGGTGAAGATACGCACGGCTTGTGCCTTGCCGACCGTGCCGTCAAAGCCACGCCCGGCAGGCGCCATGCCGATCACGGAAAGTCTCGACGGCACCGACGCCACATCGACGGCGCGCACCGCGTAGCCATCCATGGCGGAAGCGTTGAAAGGTGGCTGGGTGCGGAGCGCGATGACGGGCTCGGCCAGCACGCGGTCCACGGCCTCGAACAGCGGAACGCTTTCGCCCGCCAAAGGTGCTGCACCCTCAAGCAGGCGTTCGAGCGCCTCGGCGACCGGAACCAGCGCCATCAGGCGCCCACTTTGTAGTCGCCCGACTTGCCGCCGGTCTTTTCGACCAATCGGATGCCGGAGATGACCATGGCGCGGTCCACCGCCTTGGCCATGTCGTAGATGGTCAGGCAAGCCACCGAAGCGGCGGTCAGCGCTTCCATCTCGACGCCCGTCTTGCCGGTGACACGCGCCAGCGCGGTGACCTTCAGGCCGGGCAAAGCATGGTCCGGCTGAATGTCGACGGAAATCTTGGTCAGGAGCAGCGGATGGCAGAGCGGGATCAGCTCATGGGTCTTCTTCGCCGCCATGATGCCGGCGATGCGCGCCGTGCCAAGCACATCGCCCTTCTTGGCGTTGCCTTCGAGGATCATGGTCAGCGTCTCGGGCTGCATCGCGACAAAACCCTCGGCGATTGCTGTACGCGTGGTCTCCGCCTTGTCGCCGACGTCGACCATGTTGGCCTCGCCCTGTGCGCCGAGATGGGTGAGGGCGGCCGTCATCGTCAGATGGCCTCGGCCGGCGCCTTGCCCGTCAGAAGCAAGCGCGTCGCCGTGGTGACGTCCTGTTGCCGCATCAGGCTTTCGCCGACAAGGAAGGTGCCGATGTCGCTCCTTTGCAGCCTGAGGCAATCGTCATGCGAGAAAATGCCGCTTTCGCTGACCAGCAGGCGGTCGGCCGGCACCATCGACGCCAGCCGCTCGGACGTTTCGAGACTGGTCTCGAATGTCCTGAGATTGCGGTTGTTGATCCCGATCAGCCGCGACGACAGTTTCAGCGCGCGCTGCGTCTCGGCTTCGTCGTGCACTTCGACCAGCGCATCCATGCCGAGTTCAAACGCCGTCGATTCGAGATCGCTGGCCAATGCATCGTCGACGCTGGCCATGATGATCAGGATGGCGTCTGCGCCCCAGGCGCGGGCTTCGTAGACCTGATACGGGTCGAACAGAAAATCCTTGCGCAGTGCGGGCAGGGCGACGGCGGCTCGCGCCCTGGTGAGAAATTCGGGCGCACCCTGGAAAGACGGCGCGTCGGTCAACACCGAAAGACAGGCGGCGCCCCCTTTCGCATAGGCCTGCGCCAATGCCGGCGGGTCGAAATCGGCGCGGATCAGGCCCTTGGAGGGACTTGCCTTCTTGATCTCGGCGATCAGCGCGAAGGCACCGGATTTGCGCCTGGTCTCGAGCGCGGCAAGAAAGCCGCGTGGTGCCTCGGCATCCTTGGCCCGCGCCTTGATCTCGGCCAGCGGCACGCGCGCCTTCGCCGTTGCGATCTCGTCGCGCTTGTAGGCCTCGATCTTGCGAAGAATGTCAGACACGCTCTACCCGTTCGAAATCTCGATCAGCCGGTCAAGCACTTGCAGCGCCCGGCCGCTGTCGATGGCTTGTGCTGCCGCCGCGATGCCGTCGCCAAGTGTCGTCGCCTTGCCCGCGACCACAAGTCCGGCGCCGGCATTCATCAGCACGGTATCGCGATAGGCGCCGGCAGCGCCACTCAGCATATCGCGCAATGCGTCGGCGTTGTAGGCTGCGTCGCCACCACGCAATTCATCCTTGGTGTGGCGCGCCAGCCCGACCGCTTCCGGGGTTAGCGTGAAGCTGCGGATCTCGCCGCCGATCAGTTCGGCGACATGGGTCTCGCCGGTGGTGGTGATCTCGTCATAGCCGTCGCCATGGGCAACCCAGGCATGCTCGGCACCCAGCGCCTTCAGCGTCTCGGCCACCGGCAGGATCCATTCCGGCAGGAACACACCCACCATCTGCCGCTTGACGCCAGCCGGATTGGAGAGGGGCCCAAGCAGGTTGAATATGGTGCGGGTGCCGAGTTCGACACGGGTCGGGCCGACATGCTTCATCGCCGGATGGTGCGCGGGCGCAAACATGAAGCCGACGCCCGCCTCATGGATGCAGCGGCCGATGAATTCGGGCGAGATATCGATCTTGACCCCGAGTGCGACCAGCACGTCGGCGGCCCCGGTCAGCGACGACAGCCCGCGATTGCCATGCTTGGCAACTGGCACACCGCTGCCGGCGATAACAAACGCCGACCCCGTCGAGATGTTGACGCTGTGGGAATTGTCACCGCCGGTGCCGACGATATCGATGGCGCCGGCCGGTGCGTCGACGCGCAGCATCTTGGCGCGCATGGTGGCGACGGCGCCGGAAATCTCGCTCACCGTCTCGCCGCGCACGCGCAGCGCCATCAGGAAGCCGCCGATCTGGCCGGGCGTTGCGTCACCCGACATGATGATGTCGAAGGCCTCGCGCGCTTCCTCGAAGGAAAGCGCGCTTCCGGTCGCGACCTTGGCGATATGGGTTTTCAGCGCGCTCATCTTGTCGAGGCTTGGGCAACGGCGGCCTGGTCGATGCGAACGTCGAATTGCGTCTGCAACTGCGCCACCAACTGGTCGAGCAGATCGTCCGACATGCCGGAGGTGAAGGATTTCTGTGCCTCGTCCGGCACGGAGCTGGCGTCAGCTCCGGCGGGCTCGAACACTTCGGCGACCTTGTACAGGATCTGTCCGTCGCCGGTGGGCGAGGGGATCAGCCCGGTGCCGCCTTCGCCGACGCCGAACATCGCCGCGGCGCCCTCCTTGCCGAAGTCGACATCGTCGGCCTCGCGCTTGACGCCGCGCTTGGTCTGCTTTTCCAGCTTCAGTTCGCCGGCGATGACGTCGAGCGTGGCGCCGGCCTTGAGCCGCTTTTCGAGTTCATCTGCCTTGGCGGTGAGCCGCTTGGTTGTTTCGGCCGCGGTCCAGTCGGCGACGACCTTCTGGCGAGCCTCGTCCAGTGTGCGGTCGCGAGCCGGTGTGATGGAAGCCACTTCGTAGAAAACGAAACCGTTGTCCGCCGTGGTCAAAGCGTCGTTTTCCGTGTTGGGTTCAGCGTCGAAGACAGCCTTGATCAGTTCCGGCGATTGCGGCAGGTCCTTGACGATGCTTGCGTCAGGTCTCAGGCCACTGCGATCGATGGCATCGATGGTGACGATCTTCAGCTTCAACTTGGTGGCGGCGTCGGCCAGCGAGCCGCCAGCGGCGCGGGTGTCTTCGTAATTGTCGCGTACGTCCAGAAGGATGCGACTTGCCTCGCCCAGCGCCAGATCCTTGCGGATCTGGTCGGACACTTCGGTCAGCGGCTTCACCACCTGGGGTTTGATTTCGGTGACGCGCAGCAGCACAGGACCAAAGGCACCCTGCACGACCTGGCTGACTTCATTCGCATTGAGTGCGAAGGCCGCGTCGGCGACCGCCTTGTCGGCGACCTTGTCCTTGGCCAGCGTGCCGAGCAACGTATCGGCCGGGGTCTTGCCTTCCGCCGTGACAAGCTTGTCGAAGGTGGCGCCGGCCTTGAGCGAATCGAGCGCGGCCTTGGCCGCGTCAGGCGTCTTGAACACAAGCTGCTCGATGGTGCGCAGCTCCGGCGTCGTGTAGCGCGCCTTGTTCTTGTTGTAGTCGTCGCTGACCTGTTGGTCGGTGACTGCGGTCGTATCCATGATGTCGACCGGCTCGAGGCGGACGTAGGAGAATTTGCGGTATTCGGGTGCCGCGTACGTCTTCTTGTTGGCGTCGAAATAGGCCGAGAGCACGCTGTCGGACGGCGCCCCGATCGGCTCGACCAGTGCCTTGGGCAGCGTCAAATAGTCGATGGTGCGGTCTTCGCCGCGATAGAGAGCGACAGCCTTGAAGAAAGTGTCCGGCGCCTTGAGGCCATCCGAGACCGCCTCGACGATCTGCTGGCGCACCGCCACCTGGGCACGGTTCTTCAGATAATCCGCAGGCCGCATGCCGATCTGCTGCAACATATATTCGAAGGTTCGCCTGTCGAACTGGCCGCCGGGACCCTTGAAGGCCGGATCTTCGCGCGTCAGCTCGGCCAGCCGGTCCTTGGAGAGGCCGAGGCCCAGCTTGCGGGCCTGTTCGTCGAGAACGGCTCCTGAGACGAGCTGCGCCAGCACCTGGTTGTCGATGCCGAGCGCCTTTGCCTGCTCGTGGGTGAGGCGCTGGCCGAACTGCTGCGACATGACGGCGAGCTGGCGGTCATAGGCGAGGCGGTACTCGTTGATCGACACCTTGGTGCCGCCGGCGAAAATAACCGAATCGTGGCCGGCGAAACCGCCCATCAGCCGCCCGGAAATGCCCCAGACCAAAAAGCTGAGCACCAGCAACACTAGTAGACCCTTCGCGACCCAGGTACCCGCCGCGCTTCTCAATACACCAAGCATCGTTACTTCCGATTTATGCGCATTTTCGCATGCGCCGAGTCTGAAACAAGCGCAATAGCGCCCTTCCGGTCCACTGTCGATTGCTTTGTGGCCTGATTTTGGTAGTGAGGGCCAGAGCCTGATATCGCCCGGAGAAGCAGACCCATGACGCCAGGAATTCGCCCGCTCGTCGCCGGCAACTGGAAAATGAACGGCACCAGTGCCTCGCTCAACGAGCTCAGGATGATCGGCAACGGTTTCATGAGTGGGCTCGATGCGGAGACCGAAGCGCTGGTTTGCGTTCCCGCGACTCTGCTTGCCCACGCAGCCGAGATCCTGTCCCGGACGCCGGTCCACGCCGGCGGCGAGGATTGCCACACCAAGGAAAGCGGCGCCTACACCGGCTGCATCTCGGCGGAAATGCTGAAGGATGCCGGCGCGAGCCATGTCATCGTCGGCCATTCCGAATGCCGCGAGCAGCGCGGCGAGGACGATGCGACGGTCCAGGCCAAGGCCTCGGCGGCCTGGCGCGCCGGGCTTGTGGCCATCATTTGCATTGGCGAGACGCAGCAGCAGCGTGAAGCGGGCGCGACGCTCGATGTGCTGGCGCGGCAGGTCGCCGGCTCGGTGCCGCCAAGCGCCACGCCATCGAACACCATCATTGCCTATGAGCCGGTGTGGGCGATCGGCACCGGCCTGACGCCGACCGCGACCGATGTGGCCGAAGCACACGCACATATCCGCGAAAAGCTGTCGGAAAAGCTCGACGGTGTCGCCGCGAAGATGCGCATTCTCTATGGCGGCTCGGTCAAGCCCTCCAACGCGGTCGAGTTGCTCGGTGTCAAGAATGTCGACGGCGCGCTGGTCGGCGGCGCCAGCCTGAAAGCGGCGGACTTCCTTGCCATCGCCGAGGCTTATCGCAACATCTCCTAAGGGATATGGGCTGCAACAAGCGGGGTCGACGGCGCCGGAATCGTTGCAAAGGGATCGTTGCTTCCCATATTCCGGCCACGGGCTTGGAAATGCCATCAAAGCATTGTATTGAGCCGCCTCCAATTCACCGGTCGTGTCCGCGACCGGGCAAGGCCTTGCCAGGATAAACTATGGAAACCGTACTGATCGTCATCCATCTCATGGTCGTGCTCGCCCTTGTCGGCGTGGTGCTGCTGCAGCGCTCCGAAGGCGGCGGCCTTGGCATCGGCGGCGGATCCGGCTTCATGACCGCGCGCGGCGCTGCCAATGCGCTGACACGTGCGACGGCGATCCTGGCGGCCGCCTTCTTCGCCACCTCGCTGACACTGTCGATCGTCGCTCGCTACGGCGAGAAGCCGATCGACATCCTCGATCGCGTGCCCGCGACATCCGACGGCGCCGGCAAGGGCGTGCTCAACCAATTGCCCGGCACGACCACTCCGGCGCCCGCCGGCAACACCGCGCCGACGCCGCCTTCCGGCAACGACGCCGCGGCAAAGCCCCCGGCGACTGCCCCGGCCACGGCGCCTGCCGCCGGCTCGACTCAGCCGGCGACCAACGGCACCACGCCCGCTGCACCGGCGACCCCGCAGGTCCCGAACCAGTAGTCTCCAGCGCCTGAAGCCGCGATCTGTTGTCGTTTGAACACAGTCGCGGCAAATGCAGCACGATCACGAAGATTCGAGTGTCTGCAATGTGGCGTGACGCTTGAGGCGTCCGCGCTTATTCGACTATAGATTGCGCGCGGCATTTCCGGCGCCCTTGGGGGGTGCTGGGCGACGCCGTGGGCAACAAGCATAGAACGATCGGATCTTCGCCATGCAGCTTCGCAGCTTCATTTTCATGGGACTCTGCGCCGTACTCGGTATGAGTTCACCGGCTTTCGCCGGCATGCCGGCCAATATGGCCGCAAATCAATCCGCTGACACAACCAGTGCCATCAACGTCGCCGTCAAGAGCGATGCGGCGCAATTGAAGCTTCTCAAGAAGAAGAAAAGCCCGACACCGGACGATCTCGCCCAGATCAAGAAGATCGAGGCCAAGATCGTTGCCGACAAGGAAGCGGCCAAGGCCAAGGCACTGGAAGCCAGGAAGCTGGCGATGCGCGAAGCGGCCAAGGCCAAGGCCGAGGCGGAACGGCAAGCGTTCCTCGCCAAGAGAGGCAAGACCGCTTCGGCAACCGAAGTGGCCGACGCCAAGCCTGCCAAGAAGACCGTCAATATCATCGAGCCGATTGCGCCGATCGAGCCTATCCAGTCGGCTGAGCCGCTCCCGGCCGAAGCGATGAATGTCGCTTTGAGCGGAAACAATGGCGAGTTGCGCAGCGAAGTCATCGGCCAGAAGCAGTCGAGCGGTGGCCTGTTCGCCGGTCTCTTCGGCGGCAGCTCCTCGTCTTCGATCTCATATCTCCCCGAGACACGTGCGCTGGACCAGGCTCTCGCCAAGAAGGAAGCCAAGAAGCAGTTCAAGGTGAAGCCGGAGTTCGTGCCGCAGGACGTGGAATTCACTGGCTATGAAGCCGGCACCATCGTCATCGACACCAGCGCCCGCCGCCTCTATCTCGTCGAATCGTCTTCCACCGCTCGGCGCTACGCCATTGCGGTCGGCCGCGAGGGCCTGCAGTTCAAGGGCACGGTCGCGGTCGGCGACAAGCAGGAATGGCCGCGCTGGATCCCGACGCTGGATATGCAAAAGCGCGAGCCGAAGCACTATGGCCAGTACAAGGACGGCATGCCTGGCGGTGGCCAGAACCCGCTCGGCGCCCGCGCCATCTATCTCTATGACGGCAAGAAGGACACGCATCTGCGCATCCACGGCACCATCGCGCCGCAGTCGATCGGAACCAGCGCCTCCAACGGCTGCTTCCGCATGATCAACGAGCACGTCATGGATCTCTACAGCCGCGTCAGGGTTGGCACCAAGGTCGTCATCATCTGACTCCTGCATCCATAATGCCGAAGGGCCGGCCTTTGCCGGCCCTTTTGTTTTGACTTGCCCCTAAGCGCGTCGCGTTGAAACGGATTCAATCGACGCGCTTTGGTTCTTTGTTTTGTGCATGTCGTTGTCCCAAAACTGCTTCGTGATTTTGGGCGACATGCATAGGGGTATCGCGCCTTCTTGGGAAAAAACCTTTGCGGCGGTTTTTTCTCTGGCGGAATCAATCCGGCCGCGTTAAGCGATGACTCCCATGGCGCGATATGTATTCATCACAGGCGGCGTGGTTTCCTCACTTGGAAAAGGCATTGCCGCAGCGGCCCTTGGGGCTCTCTTGCAGGCGCGAGGCTATCGCGCACGCATCAAAAAACTCGACCCCTACCTCAATGTCGATCCAGGCACGATGTCGCCGTACCAGCATGGCGAGGTTTTCGTCACCGATGACGGTGCGGAGACCGATCTCGATCTTGGCCACTATGAGCGCTTCACCGGCCGCTCGGCCAACCAGCAGGACAACATCACCACCGGCCGCATCTACAAGAACATCATCGAGCGCGAGCGGCGCGGCGACTATCTCGGTGCCACCGTGCAGGTCATTCCGCACGTTACCGACGAGATCAAGAATTTCGTCCTCAACGGCAACGATGACTATGATTTCGTGCTGTGCGAGATCGGCGGCACGGTCGGCGATATCGAGGCGATGCCGTTCCTCGAGGCGATCCGTCAGCTTGGCAACGACCTGCCGCGCAACAACGCCGTCTACGTGCATCTGACGCTGATGCCCTACATCCCGACGGCGGGTGAACTGAAGACCAAGCCGACCCAGCATTCGGTCAAGGAACTGCGCGGCATCGGCATCGCGCCTGACATTCTGCTGGTTCGCGCCGACCGCGCCATTCCGAAGGAAGAGCGCAGAAAACTGTCGCTGTTCTGCAATGTGCGCGAAAGTGCTGTGATCCAGGCGCTCGACGTGCCGCATATCTACGACGTGCCGATGGCCTATCACAAGGAAGGGCTTGATTCGGAAGTGCTGGCCGCGTTCGGTATCGATCCGGCGCCGAAGCCGCGCATGGAACCCTGGCAGGCGGTGTCCAACCGCATCCACAATCCGGAAGGCGAGGTTACCATCGCCGTGGTCGGCAAATACACCGGCCTCAAGGATGCCTACAAATCGTTGATCGAGGCGCTTTCGCATGGCGGCCTGGCCAATCACGTCAAGGTCAAGCTCGACTGGATCGAATCGGAGATTTTCGAAAAGGAAGATCCGACGCCCTGGCTGGAAAAGGTGCATGGCATCCTGGTTCCCGGCGGCTTTGGCGAGCGCGGCTCCGAAGGCAAGATCCTGGCGGCGAAGTTCGCGCGTGAACGCAAGGTGCCGTATTTCGGCATCTGCTTCGGCATGCAGATGGCCTGCATCGAGGCCGCGCGGTCGCTGGCCGGCGTCGAGCACGCCTCATCGACCGAATTCGGCCCAACCGACGAACCGGTGGTCGGCCTGATGACCGAATGGCTAAAAGGCAACATGCTGGAGAAGCGCCGGGAAACCGGCGATCTCGGCGGCACGATGCGGCTCGGCGCCTATCAGGCCGATCTCGCCAAGGGTTCCAAGATCGCCGAGATCTATGGCGATACGCAGATTTCCGAGCGCCATCGCCACCGCTATGAGGTCAATGTCGATTACAAGGAGCGGCTCGAGGATTGCGGCCTGGTGTTTGCCGGCATGTCGCCCGATGGCGTGTTGCCGGAGACGGTCGAATACCCCGACCATCCGTGGTTCATCGGCGTGCAGTATCATCCGGAACTGAAAAGCCGGCCGCTCGAACCGCATCCTCTGTTTGCCAGCTTCATCGAGGCCGCGGTGGAACAGAGCAGGCTGGTCTAACGACCACCGGCGGGCCGGGCATGCAGACCTATGTCGCGCTCCTCTACAGCATCATCCTGGGCGAGGGACGGCGGCTCGTCATGGCCGACCTAAAGGCGATGGCGGAAGACCTCGGCCTGAAGAATGTTCGCACCTTGGTGGCGACCGGAAACCTGGTCTTCGAGACGTCGGCAACGGCGATCGCTGATCTGGAGCAGCGGCTGGAAGCAGCCTTCGAAAAGACCTTCGGCCGGCATGTCGATATCATCGTGCGCGGTGCCGAGGACTGGCGGACGCTTGCCGCCGGCAATCCGTTCCCGGGCGAGTCCGCCGAAGCTGGCGACCAGGTGGCGGTCCGCGTGATGCGCAAACCTGCGGCAGTGGATGCTGTAGCGGTGCTCCAGGCCTATGCCGCTGCGGACGAGAAGGTGCTGTCGGTCGGCGGCGACATCTGGGTTGTCTTTTCGCGTGAGAGGCCCAGTTCGCGTCTTCTGGCGGCAACGAGCCACAAACGTCTCGGTATCGGCACGTCGCGCAACTGGAACACGGTGCGCAAACTGGCCGAGATGGTCGGCGCATAGGATCCGGGGCGGCTTTGCGCCGCCCCGGACGATGCCCGTCAGGCCTTCGCGGTCTTGGCGCCAGCGCCCAAAGCCGCTGAGCGCAGCACGTAGTAGATGGTGCCGGCGATGCCAACGCCGAAGAACCAGCCATAGACACCCCACCAGGACGGCAGCCAGTTGGTGAAGTTGGGCAGGATCGACGAGAAGATGGCGCCGATGCCGGCGGCGATGAAGGCATTGACGTGCCAGCCGCCCTGGAAGCGGAACTCGCCGTCCTCGCGGTAGAGCGCTTCGACGTCGACCTCACCTTTGCGGATCAGATAGTAATCGACCATCATAACCCCGAAGATCGGTCCCATCGTCGCGCCGATGATGTTGACGAAGGAGGCGGCACTGCCTTCCCACGGCGCGAAGGGGTAGAGCACCAGCGCGATCAACGCGGCGATATAGCCGCCCTTCTTGAAGTCGATCTGCCTGGGAAAGACGTTTGAGAAGTCGAAGGCCGGCGACACGAAGTTGGCGACGACGTTGATGCCAAGCGTCGCCACGGCGAAGGTCAGGGCCGCAAGGGCTGCCAGGAACCAGCTGTCGAATTTCGCCGAGATCTGGTCGGGATGCAGCAGCACCTCGTGATAGACGTCGTAAGCGGCAATGGTGGTGACGCCGGCAACCAGCGAGAACAGGATGAGGTTGACCGGCAGGCCCCAGATGTTGCCTTTGCGCAGCGACGCCTGATCGGGCGCATAGCGGGCGAAATCGCAGAAGTTGAGATAGAGCGCCGAAAAATAGGTCACCCAGATCGCGGCCACCGCAAACAGCGCGGTCCACGAGCCCGGCGTGCCTGGCACGCCGGCATCCTTGGTCTTCTCCAACAGCACGTCCATCGGGATGTCGCTGGTGAAGGCGAAGGTTCCGGATTTGACGCAGAGGTAAATTGCCAGGATCAGCATCATCACCCAGACCGCCGGACCCGCCCAATCCTGGAAGCGGCGCACCGTCTCCATGCCGCGCTGGATGATCAGAAGCTGCAGCGCCCAGATGACGACGAAGCAGATCACCTCCAGGCCGGAATGACCGAGGAAATGCGAGTTGGCGTTGAAATCGGCGAACCATTGCGAGCGGATCAAGAGTGCCACGATGGCGCCGGAGGCGGCCGCCGTCTGCGCGCCGTACCAGAAGCAGGCGACGATGGCGCGCACCAGCGCCGGTATGTTGGCGCCCCAGATGCCGAATGAGGCGCGGGCAAGCACGGGATAGGGCACGCCAGTCTTCACGCCGGCATAGCCGACCATGTTCATCAGCGCGTAGATGATCAGCGAACCGATGCCGATGGCGATGATGAAGTTGACGAAGCCGCCACAGAACAGGAACAGGCTGGCAGCCAGGTAGTAGCCCCAGAGGCTGTGAACGTCCGACGTCCAGACGTTGAAGATCGAGAATGGTCCCCAGTTTCGAATTTTGGCCGGAGCCAGATCCTCGTTGTACAGATCAGGTGAAGCACCCTGTATTGTCATTGCAATGGTCCCCTTTTGCAGCACGCGCCCTCACGCGTTGGCCGAATGCAGGGTAAGCCTGACGCTGGGGAACGGACAAGCAACCTATTTGCCGGCTTTGGCCTTAAAGATATTCAATGAGGACTGCGATTATCGACGGGGCGCGATGGTGGGCCGTTTTGCGTTTGCCGGTCGAATGATTCGAATTTCGGCATATGGCGATTTTTTATAATTCCGGTTCTTTACACGGAACCAACCTGAGGATGGCGCGTTTCATAAGGTTCGATCGTGCAGCGGTCGACCGGGAGGAAATGATGGATTATCTGCACTTCTTTTCGCCCGTGCGCATTTCGCGCGGGCAGGGACATCCTGTAGAAGAAATCGATAGTGTTGCCGAGGCCATGGTGTTCTTGAGAAAATGGCCGACGGGACGGCGCGGTCCGGTCTATCAGTGCGCGCTGAATTGCTGCTCGGCCGCCTTGTCGGGCCAGATGTCGCCCGAGGAAGCAAGGAAAGCGTTTACAGGCTTTGCCCGCATTACGCGCCTTCTCGACGATGACATGATGTTGCCGGCAGCCAGCGAAAGCATGGCAAAGGTATACGCGTTGCGGCGGTAAGCGCCTGTTGATTGACGGTTGATGCGGGGTCTCGCGCCGCTGCGGCGCGGGTCGAGTTTGAGACGCGCTCCGAGAATGCTTGGCGTCGAAAATTCCTCCCGATCAGGCGCTTGTCTCAGGTGCTTCAGGTGACGGAATATCGGTCGATCACCCAAAGCCAGCTGCCATCGCTTTGCCTCCGGGCAACCTCGCTGGTCACGTCGCCATCGGGAAGTCGGGTCGATGTGAGGGCAAGGTCGCCGCAAATGAGCGCCGGCCGCTGCTCGCCCACGGCAAACTTCCGTCCGGACGCGACGATCTCGGCATAGTAGCTGCGGATGGCCTGCTCGCCGCACAGCAGATTTCCGCCACCACAGTCGATCACGGCATCGGGTTCGAACAGAGCCGTCATGCCGTCGACGTCGCCTGCGTGCTGCCGCGAAATCAGCAACGGCTCCAGTTGCTGGGGATCGTAGACAGGTTTTCTGTCTGCTGTGTCGTCCATGCTGGCCTCCGCGCGTCATCCAGCCGGAACCTTACCGCAAAAGCTCCCATCCGTGGCAGGAGAAGGAATTTTCTGGATCAGCGCAGTTGTTGACTGACGAGGCTCGGCAGTTGAGGGAGGCCCCAATCGTGGGGGCGGGATGTCTGCCTGGAACTCTTCCGGGGGTGGGCTATCCATCCTGACATGAATGCGCGAACCGTCGTGTTACGGTGCGACCAAGCAAAGGGGGGAATTCACCACGTCCAGGATCAATCGCCGCGCCTTGCTCTTCCACTCCGGCAGCGCAGTCGTCGCCTCGACGGCTGCTGCAAAGGCTCTCGGCACAGAGCCGCTGGGCCGAGATCGGGAACCGTCCAACGATCTGCAAGTGCTGATTGGGGCGCACAAGGCAGCATATGCGTCCTTTAGCAAAGCCCTGCACGAAACGGACTGGGGTAGCCGCCACCTCGTCAAGGCCGGCCGGGAGGAGGAGAGGGCGTTACTGGCCATCTGCGCCTATGCTGCGGTCAAGGAAGGCGATCGCCTGGCCAAGTCCCGATTTCTTTTAGAGATCGAGGCGCGCGGCGAACTCGACCTGGCCGAGCATATGCAGGCACTTCTCCGATCGACGATGTGGGAGGGATGATACGATCGTCCCGCAGACGCGGACAGCGGACGACGCCAGTGGGGGCGGCGGTGGCATAGAAAGTTCTAGCTTAGCGTCGCCAGCAGGTGTTCGGCAGCCTTAACATCCGCCGTATTCAGGCCCTCCACAAAATGCGCCGCAACCGGTTGCAAGAGCTCGCGAGCGCTGTTGATCTCTCCGCGCCCGGTCATCAGCGTGGTCATGTCGATTGCGGTTCGCAACTCCCATGCCCGCGCGTGCTGACTGCGGCTCAACTCCAGTGCCTGCATGAGGTAGGCGGCAGCTTCGTCGCGGTTGCGTTGCGACTGGAGAAGGAGGTTTCCCTTCATCCGCAGCAACTCCGGGAGGTACAGTTGGTCGCCGTTCTTTTCGACGAGGCCAAGCGACTCGTCGATCAGCGCAATTGCTTCATCGACCTGACCGATTGTGGACAATCCCCTGACCAGAGAGAGGTTGAGCGGAGTCGTGAGCAATTCGTAAGGTGCCGCGTGCAGCTTCTGAAGAGAAGTCTGCAGGCCCTCGACACCGCCTCTTGCATCGCCTTGACGGATCGCGACTTCGCTTTTGAATCCCCGACCGACCAGCAGGTAAGGGGTCATGGAATGGGATTCCGCGCGGGCGATGAGCATGTCGATGTACGCCTCGGCGCTCTTCAGGTCGCCCGTCCACAGGAAGACGGATGTCGCCCAGATCAACGCGATCGCCAGCGTTAGAGAATGATCCATGGCGGCAGCCTCTTCGACGGCCTGCCGAGCATGCGCCATGGCTTGATCCGGATGGCCTTGCAGCCAAAGGTTCCTCGCCAGAATTGCCCTAGCCAGGATTTTGCCTTCGAAGCCCAGATAGATCGTTGTGGTCCGCTGAGAGCGCGGCCCACGGTCGAGCGCCGCCTCCAGCTCTGCGCGCGCCGCCGCGAGGTCGCCTCGCAAGTGAAGCGAGATACCCAGGATCGAATGCGCAAGTGCGATCGCGACCGAATCCTCCAGACCGGCGGCTGTGGCTGAACAACGTCTTGCAATTTCGAGCGCGGTTACGAAATTGCCCGTCCGCAGATGGAACATGTTGAGCGGACCTAACAGACGCACCTGATCCAGCGGATCGCCGCGCTCCTCGGCGATCGCCAGGCTTCTCTGCAGGGCTACGCGCGCCCTGTCGCGTCCTCCCCGCATGAACATGAAGGATACGCCGAGAGCGGCCTGAAGATGCATCTCGTCAAGTCCGCCAAGGGCGGCACCGTCGGAAGCCAGTATTGCTCTTTCAGACCAGCGATGACACTCCGGCAACAAGGACATCGCCAGGAAAACCGGCGCGGCAGCGATGGCGAGTCCCATGCCGATGTCGGCGTTTCCGTTGTTGCCGAAGCACCATTCCAGGGCAGCTCGGACATTGTTGATGGCGGCGAAGTGAGGAGCCCGTTCCTCACCGGTCGCCAGTTTTGGCCATCCGATCCCTGTCTGCTCCAGCCATCTCCGATAGTAGGCGGCGTGGCGCACTGACAGATCGGCAGCCTCCGCGTCATCGATCCGGATATCGAGAACGTAGGCGCGCGTGGTATCGAGGAGCCGGTAGCGTATCATCGCTCCGACCGGACGCGTCGCTACAATCGATTTGGCGACGAGACTGTCCATGGCGCCCAGGACGGTCGATCGATCGAGGGTCGCGCTCGTCACCACCTCCAGTGCGGCATCGAGCGTGAAATGACCGACGAACACAGCGAGCCTGCGCAACACCATGCGCTCAAGGTCGGTCAAGAGCCCAAAACTCCAGTCCAGTGTCGCTTGGAGGGTCTGCTGACGCGGCGGCGCGGTCCGCGAACCGAGCCACAGCAGTGTCAGGCGTTGATCAAGAAGTGCGGCGGTCTGTTGCAGCCCATAGGATTCGACGCGCCTGGCCGCCAGTTCGATGGAGAGCGCCACTCCGTCGAGCTTTCGACAGATGCTCGCGATGAGCAGGGCCTCCGCATCGCTGACGTCCAAACGAGCGCCGCCTGCCACCGCTCGTTCGACGAACAGTTGGGTGGCCGGGAAGGTCTGGACAATGGCCGCCGTTAGTCCAGGTTCGTCGGGCGGATAGGCAAGCGCATCCAATCGATAGATATGCTCACCCTCAACCCGAAGCACCTCGCGGCTCGTCGCCAGAATGTGGACCTGTGACGCCGCATCGACGATGCTTGCTGCCAAAGGCGCCACCGCATCCAAGAGATGCTCACAGGTATCGAGGATCAAGAGAATCCGCTTGTTGCGCAAGTAAGCGATCAGGTTGGGCGTGGCATCTTCTGTTTGAACGGATAGCCCAAGCATCGAGGCGACGGCTGTCGCCACCAGACCGGGATCACCGATCATTCCCAGATCGACGAACAGAACTGCCCCATAAAATGCGTCGATCAGATGATGCCCGACTGCGATCGCAACGGTGGTTTTGCCGACACCGCCGGCGCCAACGATGGTGACGAACCGCGAAGCATTCAGCTGCGCCGACAGCTTGAGAACGTCCTCATCCCGCCCGACCATTCTGCTCAAGCGGTTTGGAAGATTCGCATGCGGAAACCCGGCGGCGATAAATGGGGCTTCGTCGTGTGGGCTGCTTAATCGCGAGACCGGTGCAACGAAGCAATAGCCGCGCCCCGGAAGCGTCGCGATGTAACGCGCGCCATGCTTTCCATCGCCCAGCGCCTTGCGCAGCCCTGTCATGTGGAACCGCAGGCTGCCTTCCTCGACAACCACATCGGGCCAGACCCGCGACATCAGATCCTTCTTGCTGACGACTTCATTCGGCGCGGAAGTCAGGACGATGAGAATTTCAAGGGCGCGCGAGCCCAGCTCTACGGGAGCGCCTTCTCTTGTCAGGAGCCTTTCACCCGCAGCCAAACAGAAAGGGCCAAACGACAACCTGTCTTTGGCCTGACTTGCCGTTATCGTCATGGCGTCTCTTCTTTTGGGAGCCGCCTGCACCCAGCGCCTCAGTTTAAGTCAAGGCGCGCTCCCGCACCATAGGGAGTCTCCACTGTCTGGCGCCTCCTATCTGCTCAAAAAAGCGGCAGGCGGGCAGCGACTAACAAGAGCTCACGACACATAACGGGCTAATCCCATCTCCCGGGGGTACGTCAAGCAGTGCAGATCGCATCCATCAACCCCAGGAGAGTCCCATGGACACGACCAGAACCTCCGAAACAATCGACCAGGATCGCCGGCGACTTTTGGGCACTGCCGCGGTCGGCATCGCCGCCGCGGGCGCCGCGAGCCTGCTCCCGTCACAAAAGGCCGCCGCATCAACCAACGATGGCATCCGCCCCTTCACCGTTAGCTTCCCGCAGGAAGAGCTCACCGAGCTTCGCCGGCGCATCGTCGCTACGCGCTGGCCGGAGCGCGAGCTCGTCTCCGACGAGGCCTCCCGGCGGATCTGGTCGACCCCGGCGACGGTAGGGCCAACGCAGGGCGTGCAACTCGCCACGATGCAGAAGCTCATGCACTACTGGGGAACGGAATATGATTGGAGCAAATGCGAGGCGCGGTTGAAGGCGCTGCCCAATTTCGTCACCGAGATCGACGGCCTCGACATCCACTTCATCCACGTGAAATCCAAGCATCAGGGCGCCCTGCCTATCATCATCACACATGGCTGGCCCGGTTCGGTCATCGAACTCCTGAAGATCATCGATCCGTTCACCAATCCCACTGCGCACGGCGGTGCCGAGGCCGACGCGTTCGACGTGGTGATCCCGTCGATGCCGGGCTACGGCTTTTCCGGCAAGCCCACCGAAACCGGTTGGGATTCAGCGCGCATCGCGCGGGCGTGGATCGTGCTGATGAAGCGCCTCGGCTACGACCGGTACGTCGCGCAGGGCGGCGATTGGGGAGCACTTATCACCGAACAGATGGCTCTGATCGCACCTCCCGAGCTGGCCGCCATCCACACAAACATGCCGGGGACCATTCCGCCCGAGATCGTGAAGGCGCTTGCCTCTGGCGGCCCGCCCCCTGCCGATCTCGGCCCCGACGAGAAGCGCGCCTACGAGCAGGTGGCGTTTTTCTACAAGAACGGCCTGGGCTACGCCAACGAAATGGCGCTTCGTCCGCAAACGCTCTACGGGATCGTCGATTCACCGGCCGGCCTGGCGGCGTGGATCCTCGATCACGATGCGGATAGCTATGCGTTGATCGCCCGCTCCTTCGACGGAGAGCCGGAGGGCCTTACCCGCGACGACATCCTCGACAACATCACGTTCTATTGGCTGACCCACACGGCGATCTCGTCGGCACGTCTCTATTGGGAACACACGCAAACGGCGAAGGCCGGCTTCTTCGACGCCAAGGGCATCACAATTCCTGTCGGAGCCACTGCGAACCCCAGCGAAATCTACACAGCGCCGAAGAGCTGGACTGAACGCGCGTTCCCGAAGCTTCTGCATTACGGGCGCACAGACAAGGGTTGCCATTTCGCTGCCTGGGAACAGCCGAAGACCTTCACCGATGAGGTGCGCGCAACATTCAAGACGATCCAGACCTGACGTGTTGGCGGGGGACGGCGCGCCGGACGTGGGCCATCTTCCGCCTGCGACTCCTGCATAGCGAACTTCCGAAGGGAGCGACTGCAATGAACCCTCTCATCAAGACGCTTGCCGCAGTTGCGGCATGCACCGCGCTCGCTACCGCTGCGCTGGTGTTAGGGCTTTGCACCCTCTCCGCGCCCGCCTTCGCAAATCCGGTCGAGGATCGCTCGATCCGGCCCTTCAAAATTCAGGTGCCGCAAACGGCGCTCGACGACCTTCGCGGTCGTATTGCAGCAACACGGTGGCCCGACCGGGAGACCGTCGGTGACCAGTCGCAGGGCATTCAGCTCGCGAAGATCAGGCCGCTCGTCGAGTATTGGGGCAGGGCCTACGACTGGCGGACAGCGGAAGCGAAGCTGAATTCCCTGCCTCAGTTCATGACCACGATCGACGGCGTGGACATTTACTTCATCCACGTTCGCTCGAAACATCCCCATGCGCTGCCGCTGATCATGACGCATGGCTGGCCTGGCTCGGTGCTGGAACTGCTCAAAACGGTCGGTCCGCTCACCGATCCCACCGCGGATGGCGGCAGCCCTGAGGACGCGTTCGACCTCGTATTGCCGTCGTTGCCGGGTTTCGGCTTCTCCGGCAAGCCGACTGAGACCGGCTGGAATACAGAGCGCATTGCGCGCGCCTGGGCAGAGCTGATGAAGCGCCTCGGCTACACAAAATACGTCGCCCAAGGCGGCGACTGGGGCTCCCCCGTGTCGAATGCGATGGGCCGCCTGGCCCCTGCAGGACTTCTTGGCATCCATGTCAACCTGCCGGCTGTCGTACCACCTGAGATAGCTGCTGTGCTCGCCACCGGCGGACCAGTGCCGGCAGGCCTGACGGGTAAGGAGCGCACGGCATTCGACGCGCTCAGCATGGCCGCCAAGATGGGGAATAGATCCTACGCCACGATGATGGGCACCCGACCGCAGACGATAGGTTACGCCATCAATGATTCCCCTGCGGGGCTCGCAGCATGGATGCTCGGGCATCCGGGCTTTTCAGGCTGGACCTACGACGATAGCGACCCTGAAAAGTCGCCGGACGAAGTGCTGGACGACATAACTCTGTACTGGTTGACGAACACCGCCACCTCGTCCGGGCGAATTTACTGGGAGTACGGCGGCGGGCGCAGTCCCGTTTTTGCCGACCCTGAAAAGACCAACGAAGTCAAGCTGCCGGTCGCCATCACGGTCTTTCCGGGGGAAGGCTATCGGGCCCCCGAGACGTGGGCCCGGCGCGCCTATCCCAACCTGATCTACTTCCATGAGGTCGACAAGGGCGGCCACTTCGCCGCGTGGGAGCAGCCGGAGCTCTTCTCCGCCGAGTTGCGCGCTGCCTTCAGGTCGCTGCGGCAAAGAAACTGAACTGACCGGAGGGGCACACCAAGCATTCCCATCAAACTCAACGGAGGACGCAGACATGGCGATTGCCACCACCCGCAGCAACACCGCAGTCGAGACGCAAAAGCCGCGACCCCACGATATGAAGCTCGAGGTCGTAGTCATTCCAGTTTCCGATGTCGACCGCGCCAAGCTGTTCTATGCAGGCTTGGGTTGGCGGCTGGACGCCGACCTCGTAGGCGACGAATTTCATATCATCCAGTTTACGCCGCCTGGCTCCCAGTGTTCGGTTGTCTTCGGCTCAGGCGTTGCACCGGGTCCTTATGCTCGTATCGAGCTCGACATCCTCGAAACCGCTGGTGAACTCGTCGTGTCGGACATCGAGGCAGCACGCGCCGAACTCGCCGATCGTGGGGTCGACGTAAGCGAAGTGTACCATTATGCCGGTGACAAAGGGCGCGTCAGCGGGCCCGATCCGGAAAGACGCAGCTACGCCTCGTGGGCTTCCTTCAGCGATCCGGCCGGAAACAACTGGCTCTTGCAGGAGGTCACTGCGCGAGCGCCAGGCCGCGTCGACGGTGGCGGCGCCACATTTGTCTCGTCGGCCGAGCTCGCAGCCGCGCTTCGGCGTGCCTCTGTGGCTCATGGCGAGCACGAGCAGCGGACAGGCGGCCAGCGCGATGAGAACTGGCCGGACTGGTACGCGGAATACATGGTGGCTGAGCAGGCTGGCAACGAACTTCCGCTGTGAAGCGGTTGGGCGCGCAGTGCGCATTCGAACCGTTCGCGCGACGACATCGATCGAACTAGAAGGCGTCGTTGATGAAAGCAACCAAGCTGCTGTTCGCCGCGGCGCTCGCAATGGCAATCGGGGCTCCGATTGCCGGTTTTCTAGGGGGCACGAATATGGCGCAGTCCATAATCTCCACACCAATGCGGGTTCCGTTTCTCCACGAACTCTCTACCTACCGGCTTGAGGAAAAATCGGAGCTTGCTTCGCTCGAAGGGGCGCAAGAGTGGATAAATTCACCGCCGCTGACGGCGTCGGCTTTGCATGGCAAGGTCGTCCTCGTCGATTTCTGGACTTACACCTGCATCAATTGGCTGCGCACGCTTCCCTACGTCCAGGCCTGGGACGAGAAATACCGGAAGCATGGTTTGGTGGTGATCGGAATCCACGCGCCGGAGTTCGCATTCGAAAAAGACCTGAACAACGTGCACCGGGCGGCGAAAGACCTGCGGATCGATTATCCGGTCGGCGTCGACAACGACCATCTCATATGGCGGGCCTTCAGCAACCAGTATTGGCCGGCACTCTATTTCATCGATTCGCAGGGACGTGTCCGGTATCATCATTTTGGCGAGGGGTCATACCAACAATCGGAAATGGTCATCCAGGAATTGCTGGCCGAGGCTGGCGCTGGTGGATTCGATCGTGAGCCTGTGTCGGTAGATGCCCGCGGCATCGAAGCGGCGGCCGATTGGGAGAGCCTCAACTCTCCTGAAAACTATTCCGGATATGAACGCACCCAGAACTTTGCGTCCAGCGGCGAGCTAGTCTTGGACGAGCCGCATGCCTACGAATTGCCGGCGCGATTACGCCTGAATGAGTGGGGGCTGTCTGGCGATTGGACGGTAAGGAAAGAAAAAGCCGTACTGAACAAGTCCGACGGCCGCATCGTCTACCATTTCCACGCACGCGACCTTCATCTGGTCATGGGTCCGGCATCGCCGGGAACGTCCGTGAGATTTCGCGTGCTGATCGACGGACAGCCACCAGGCTCGGCTCACGGCATCGACGTCAATGAAAAGGGCGAAGGTGCAGTGACAGAGCAGCGCCTGTACCAGCTGATTCGACAATCGAAACCCATCGTCGATCGCCAGTTCGAGATCGAGTTTCTCGACTCGGGCGTGGAGGTCTTTGCCTTCACGTTTGGCTGATCGTCCGGACAAGGAAAGAGGTTCTCAAATGCATTCGCTCAATACCCCTGATGAGATCGACCAAGAACGCCGACGGTTCTTTGGCGCCACCGCGATGGCTCTCGCCGCCACTCAGTTCGGCCTGATGGGCCCGGCACAAGCGCAAGAGGCGACCGGAGAGCCCGTGGCAGCGTCCTTCGGGCCCTTGAAGCAGATCGATGCCGGCGTGCTGAGCGTCGGCTATGCCGAGCTTGGACCCGCCGACGGCCCACCCGTCATCCTGCTGCATGGCTGGCCGTATGACATCCACACCTATGCCAATGTCGCGCCTCGGCTGGCGGCGAAAGGCCACCGCGTGATCGTTCCGTACCTGCGCGGCTACGGGCCAACGCGTTTCCTGTCGGACGATTCGATGCGCAACGGCCAGCAGTCGGCGATCGCCGCCGACATTGTCGCCCTGATGGACGCACTGGGCATCGAAAAAGCGACGATGGGAGGCTGCGACTGGGGCGCCCGGACCGCGAACATCATTGCCGCGCTATGGCCTGAACGTTGCAAGGCGATGGTCTCGGTGAGCGGATACCTCATCGGCAACCAGCAAGCCGGCAAGCTGCCGCTGCCACCCAAGGACGAGTTGCAATGGTGGTATCAATTTTACTTGGCCACCGATCGCGGCCGCGCTGGCTACGAGAAATACACACGGGATTTCGCCAGGCTGATCTGGCAACTCGCGTCCCCCCAGTGGAATTTCGACGATGCCACATTCGAGCGCAGCGCTGCTGCCTTGGACAATCCCGATCACGTGGCAATTGTGGTCCACAACTATCGCTGGCGGCTCGGACTGGCCGCCGGCGAGAAGCACTACGACGCGTTTGAGGAGCGACTCGCGCAGGCACCGGTCATCGGCGTGCCGACGGTCACGCTCGAGGGCGACGCCAATGGGGCGCCGCATCCGGACGCCAGCGCATACGCCAAGATGTTCTCAGGGAGATACGCGCATCGGGTTGTCACCGGAGGCATCGGACACAACCTGCCCCAGGAAGCACCGCAGGCCTTCGTTGATGCCGTTGTCGAGGTCGACGCCTGATCGAGTTCGCGGTAACCGCCCCGGCGGTTACCGCTGCCAGCAAAAAGAATGCCCATGAGCCGCATCGCAAGGGTTGTCTACACGGCCAGGACCGCAACTACGGGCGGCCGTGAAAATGGCGCCTCGCGCAGTTCCGACGGCCTTCTGGACATCTGGCTTTCGGCGCCCGGATCGGCGCGCATAGGCACCAATCCGGAGCAGTTGCTCGCGGCCGGCTGGTCGGCCAGCTTCGCAAGCGCAATCGCATCTGCGGCCCACGAACGAAAAATCGCGCTGCCTGCAGGGGTGAGCATCGAGGCCGAGGTGAATCTGAACCACGGAGAAAACGGCCACTTTCTCAGCGTCCAGCTGGATATTGCGGTGCCGGATCTGGAGCGTGATGTCGTACAAATTCTGGTGGATGAAGCGCACGAGATTTGTCCTTACTCCAGAGCGACACGGGGCAACATCGATGTCATGACGAGGATCGTCTGACCTGACCAACCGACACTATCTGAAAAGGGTTTGGATCGAAGTGAGCGATTAGCGTGCGATCAAGGGCTGCGATATTGCACTTCCCGGATGTCTTTGGAGCATATCGAGGGGTGCGGCCTTGGAGCGGCGAGGGGACTTGCCTACATCGCACATGTCGTCGATATGAAGGTCGATGAGTTCGCCGAACGCTTTCAGGCGCGCTATACGGGACTTAGTCGGCGTCTAACCGCGATCGATTTGGCGCTCGGTTTCGGTTGCCCAGCGCCGTGCGTCGTCTCGGCGAACGATTTGACGTTAAAGAAAAAATGCTGAAAAATCAAGATCATAGACTGGCTATTGCACCCATGATGGATTGGACGGATCGGCATTGCCGGTTCTTCCATCGCCAACTGACCAGCCGTGCGCTGCTTTACACCGAGATGGTGGTGGCCGACGCGGTCATCCACGGCGCGCGCGAGCGGCTGCTCGGCTTCGATGCGGCGGAGCATCCGGTCGCCTTGCAGCTCGGCGGCTCGAATCCCGGAAAACTCGCAGAGGCGGCGCGCATCGGCGAAGCCATTGGCTATGACGAGATCAACCTCAATGTCGGCTGCCCGTCCGACCGCGTCCAGTCGGGCGCCTTCGGCGCCTGCCTGATGAAAGTGCCTGACCTCGTCGCCGACTGCGTCGCCGCGATGAAAGCGGCGGTGGCGATTCCCGTCACTGTCAAATGCCGCATCGGCGTCGACGAGCAAGACCCCGAGCCGGCGCTCGATACGCTGGCGGACGGTGTCTTCGAAGCCTGCGCCGACGCGCTGTGGGTGCATGCGCGCAAGGCGTGGCTGGAAGGGCTGAGCCCCAAGGAAAACCGTGACATCCCGCCGCTGGACTATGGCCGCGTCTATCGGCTTAAGGCCAGAAAACGAAACGAATTCATTGGCATCAACGGCGGCATTCAGTCGATCGAGGAGGCGCGGGCTCATCTCGACCACGTCGACGGCGCCATGCTTGGCCGCGCCGCCTACCACACGCCTGGCATTCTGGCCGGCGTCGACACCGCCTTCTACGGCGTCAAGTCCGACGCGTTCGATTTCGCCGCGGTGATCGATGCCATGGCAGAGTACGCGGCCCACCATATCGAACAGGGCGGGCGGCTTGGCCATGTCACCCGCCATATGGTCGGACTGTTCCATGGCTTGCCCGGCGCGCGCCGCTACCGCCAGATCCTGTCCACCGATGCGACCCGGCCCGGCGCCGGACCGGACGTGCTGAAGACGGCCTTCGCAGCCGTCGAGTTCGGTGGAGCGGCGGCCGAAGCGGCCTGACGCGTTCGGGTCGGGGTCAATCCCTGAGGATCATGCGGTCGCCGCGCACATCGAAGCCCGACAACGAGCCGATGAAGTTCATGCCAAGCAGGCTCTGGCTGAGCATGCCGGGTGCTGCGATCATCACCGGCATGTCCTTGCGCACGATGCCGCCGATCGCCAGCTGATCGGTCTTGACGGCCGCGGCGCGCGCCATGCCGTTGGCGGTCGAGACCGGTATTGTGTAGTTGAGCGCCGCTGGATTGAATCCAGCTGCCTGGGCGTCCTCGGACGTCAGCACGGTGCTGGTCGCGCCGGTATCGACCACGGCTCGCACTGGATTGCCGTTGACCAGGATGCGGGCTTCGAAATGGCCGTTGTCCGCCTTGTCGAGTGTCACCGTGGCGTGGCCGTCCTCGACGCCCAGAGCCAGCGGGCTGCCGGGAACAAGGCCTGCGGTGACCCGACTGGCGACATCCTGCAGTTCGTAACGATACTGGTAGCCGGCGATAAGCGCGAGCGCGATGGCCGCCCAGGCGCCGAGGTTGCGGGCCATGGCGCCCAAGGGCCTGCCTGAGCGAAGCAGGCCGGCGCCGACCAGCGCGCCGAAGGCGCCAAGCCAGATCAGCCGGCCGAAATCGTAGTTCTCGACGCCAAGCGTGCTGCCGCCGGAATCGTTGAGCATGAGCAGGACTGCTCCCATCCCGATCGCGGCAATCAGTATCCAGAACAGCCGGTTCATCTGTGTGGTCGCCTCACGAAAGCGCGTCGCGTTCGCGCGTCATGCGAGCACGGCGTGTTTCCCGCCGCGGCCGGCGCTCGACCGCTTCCAGCCGGGCAGGCAATTCAGCCATGACGGAGCGGCGCGTTTCGGGCGTCATTTCGATCCAGGCGCCGATTTCCTCGCGCGTGCGGCCGCAACCGAAACAGAAGCCGGTTTTCATGTCGATCGAACAGACCAGGATGCAAGGGGATTCGATGACCGTCATGTCTTTCTCTTGAGGGTTTCCGTCCGGAATCCCTTGTTCCATCTCCACATGGTGCAACCGCAAAGCCAATGCAAGCCCTCGCAATTGCGCCTTCGCGGCGATCTTTGCGGCAAATGCACGAGCACGATCCAGGAGGTTGTGCCAACCACGCAAGGCGGCTATGCCGCTCACCAACTCCAGGGAATGATTGCCGACGACATGACCAGCGCGCTGCCTTTCGACGATTTTCGCAACCTGCTGGCCAACTTGCCGGCGGCCGACACGACAGCCGAAGCCCGTGTGCGCACGCTGTTTGCCAAGGCCGACAAGCCCGTCAACTCGCTTGGCCGCATCGAGGACATCGCCGCCTGGCTGGCCGCCTGGAGCGGGCGGGCTCCGCCCGCCGTGACAAGGCCGTTGATGGCGGTCTTTGCCGGCAACCATGGCGTCACCCGACATGGCATTTCGCCACGGCCGGTGGCGGCGACCGCCAACGCGGTCGAGCTTTGTGCCGCCGGAGGTGCTGCCATCAACCAGATCTGCATTGCCAATGATCTCGGGCTGAAGGTTTTCGATCTCGCCCTGCACATCCCGACCGCCGACATCACCGAGGATGACGCATTGGACGAGCGCGGTTGCGCCGCCACCATGGCCTTCGGCATGGAAGCGATCGCCGGCGGCACCGACCTGCTTTGCCTCGGCGATCTCGGCGTCGGCAACTCCACTGTCGCCGCGGCCCTGTTTGCGGCGCTGTTCGGAGGCAAGGGCGCCGACTGGGTCGGCCCGGGATCCGGCGCCGGGGCGGCGATGCAGGCACGCAAGGCGCAAGTGGTCGATGCGGCACTGGCCTTTCACGGCGGCCATCTCGGCGACCCGTTGGAGGCGCTGCGCCGGGTCGGCGGCCGCGAGTTCGCGGCGATCGCCGGCGCCATCCTCGCCGCACGGATGCAGAAGATACCGGTGCTGCTCGACGGATTTGCGGCAACGGCGGCTGCAGCGGTGCTGCATGCCGCCAACCCCACGGCACTCGACCACTGCCTTCTTGCCAGCCTGTCGCCAGACCCCGCGCATGCCAGGGCCGCCGAGCGCCTCGGTCTTCGCCCGTTGCTCGATCTGGGCATCGGCCATGGCGAGGGGGCAGGGGCCGCTCTTGCCGCAGGCCTGGTCAAAGCAGCGGCGCTGACCAGTTCGGGCATGGCGGCGGCTGTGCGGGGTTAGACGCCAGACACACGAGCGAAGTCTGCTAGCGCCGCCGCGCCGCCACCGCCGCGGTCGGCAGCGCCGGCAGTTCTTCCATCACCCGGCTCAGCGGGAAGATGGCGATCGCCTCGGTGCCTTCGCGCAGCTTGGAATGCAGTTCGAACGTGCCGCCATGCATTGCGAGCAGGCCTTGCACGATCGGCAGGCCGAGTCCGGTGCCTTGCTCGGCGCTCTTGATCGCGATCGAGCCCTGGCCGAAGGCCGAGAGCACCACCGGGATTTCGTCTTCGGGGATGCCGGGACCATTGTCCTTGACCGAAATGTACTGTCCGCCACCCGCCGTCCAGCCGACGCGAACGCGGATTTCGCCGCCGGTGGCGGTGAACTTGATGGCGTTCGACAGAAGGTTGAGCGTGATCTGCCGCACCGCCCGCTCGTCGGCGAACAGGCGCAGCAACTCATGCTCGAAATCCTGGACAATGCGGATATCCTTGTTGCGCGCCCTCAATTCCATCATGTGACAGCAATCCTCGACGATGTTGAGCAGCATCACCGGCTCCTCGTTGAGCTGGTAGCGGCCGGCCTCGATGCGCGACAGGTCGAGGATCTCGTTGATCAGGTCGAGCAGGTGCTGGCCGGACTCGTGCACGTCATGGGCGTAGTCGCGATAGGTCGGGTTGCTCATCGGTCCGAGCACCTCGTTGGACATCACCTCGGAGAAGCCGAGAATGGCATTGAGCGGCGTGCGCAATTCGTGGCTCATCGAAGCGAGGAACCGCGACTTCGCCAGATTGGCGTCTTCCGCCCGCCGCCGTGCTTCGTCGGACATCGATTTCGCCGTCTCCAGTTCGGCGACCAGCGCATCCTTTTCGGAGCGGAAGGATAACAGCATCAGGGACGCGCGGTTGAGGTGGCGGGCGACATAGGCGAAGAAGGGCAACGACACGACCAGCAGTCCCGCCATGATCGCCCCGACCGGCATCCACGGCTTGACACCGGCATAGGCATAGAGCGCCACCGGAACCGCAAAGGTCGCCAGCAAGGCGCCGCCCAGGGAGGAGGTCATGACAGCGGTGGCTGCCATGGCGACCAGCAGCACCACCGCTTTGACAACTTGGAACTGGTCGGGCAGGCAAGTGCTGCAGCCAAGCCAGACGAACCACCCCCAGCCGAGACCGCAAAGGAAATGGCCGATCAGCAATTCTCTTTGTGTTTGCAGAGGGTTGAGCACGGAAGCTTCGGTGCGCTCGATGCGCCGCGCCAGGAATGTGACGATGGTGTAGCAGGCGAGCGTGAACAGCGCCCAGAGGCCGATCTCGTTGCCGACGCCGGCAAATCTGCCGGCTGCCGCGATCGCCAGGACGAGCAGCGGGATGGCGATGGCGCCGCTTGTCATCGCGCGGGCGTGGAGCTTCAGGAGTTCGCGGTCAAAATCGGGATTGCCGGCCTGCTGCGAAAGACGGTCGCGCGTCTTGCGCACCGCGCGCGCGACATCGCTGTTGCGATGAGGTTTCCGGCGGTCCACAATGAACTTGTCCGCTGTGTTCGAGCGTTGCAAGGGCATGAAACTTCAATTTATGCGAGCAGCGGTTTCCAAGTGTTAAGCTACGTTCGAATGATTAACCAACCGTTTGCCATATGAGCCGTTCCTGGGGCACGAGGCCGCGCCGAGGATACGCTGCGCCGCCCCGAAGCCTGTGGCGCCGTCTGATGGATTACGGGCTTACCGTCATCATTCTCGGGTTGCTGATCCTGCTGGCGGCTCGTCTCGACAGGGTGGAGACACGCAAGGCGGAAGGTGCGGCAATCGTCAACGATGGCGATTCCATCACGCTTGGCGCCGAGCGCATCCGCATGCGCGGCATCGATGCTCCGGAATATACGCAGACCTGCCGTAGGAATGGCGCCGACTATCCCTGCGGCACGCTGGCGCGCCAGGCACTGGTGCGGCTGATCGCCGGCAGGCCCGTCTCCTGTACCGGCTGGCAGCGAGACCGTTACGGCCGATTGCTTGGCGACTGCACCGCCGGCGGCATGGACCTCAACCGTGCGCAGGTGGAGGCGGGCTGGGCGGTTGCGTTTGGCGGCTTCGAGAGCGAGGAGGCGATAGCCCGTGCGGCAAGGGTCGGAATCTGGGCGGGTACGTTCGACCGGCCGCAGGACTGGCGCGACAGCCATCACGGCGAAGTCGTCGAGAGAAAGCACGGCACGCTGGCGTCGATCGGCGACGCCGTGCGCGAGATTTTTCGGTTCTGGTAAAGCCCGTAAGGGGCTGAAATCTATGGTTGTTGGGAAACCGGGAGGATGGGAATGAAGTTGTTCAACGGTGGCCGCGCACCCAATCCGAGGCGGGTCCGCGTTTTCCTAGCCGAGAAGGGCATTACTGTTCCGCTGGTGCCCATCGACATGGGCGCGCTGGAGCACAGGAAGCAGTCGGTCAGTTCGCGCAACCCTTTGCAACGTCTACCGGTGCTTGAACTCGACGACGGCACCATCCTCACCGAATCCGTCGCCATCTGCCGGTATTTCGAGGAGCTGCAGCCAGAGCCGGCCCTGTTCGGGCACGGCGCGCTCGGCGAGGCACAGGTCGAGATGTGGCAGAGACGGATGGAATTCAATCTGCTCGGCTGCGTCGCACAGGCCTTCCGTCACATCCATCCAGCCATGAAAGAATGGGAGATTCCGCAGATTCCCGAATGGGGCGAGGCCAACAAGCCCAAGGCCGTGGCGTTCCTCAGGCTGCTGGACGATGAGCTGGGCAGCCGGGAGTTCATCGCCGGTGACAGCTATTCGATTGCCGACATCACCGGCCTGATCGCTGTCGACTTCATGAAGCCGGCGCGCATCAAGGTGCCGGACGAATGCGCCAATGTGTTGCGCTGGCATCAGGCAGTTTCCAGCCGGCCGAGCGCCTCCGCCTGACCATGATCCCGAAAAGTGGAAGCCGGTTTTCGGACGAGATCATGGTCGACGAAGATGCTCTCGAAAGCTTCGCCGCGACGATTCGCGCTTGCCGCATCTGCGTCGAAAATCCGATCGGCAAGCCACTGCCGCACGAACCGCGACCGGTGTTGCGACCATCGTCCAGCGCCCGCATCCTGATCGCCAGCCAGGCGCCGGGAACCAAGGTGCATATCACAGGCATGCCGTTCACAGACGCCTCCGGCGACCGCTTGCGCAGCTGGCTCGGGGTGACAAGCGAGGAATTCTACGACATCGACAAGTTCGCCATCGTGCCGATGGGCTTTTGCTTTCCCGGCCAGGATGCAAAGGGGGGAGACTTGCCGCCAAGGCGCGAATGCGCGCCGGCATGGCGCGCGCCCTTGATGGCCTTGATGCCGCGGATCGATCTGGTGCTGACGATCGGCATCTATGCGCAGTCCTGGCACATGGGTGCCGCTCGCCGACCCTCGTTGACCGAAACGGTAATGGACTGGCGTGCCATCTGGGATCAGCCCGGCGGCCGTAAGGTGCTGCCGCTGCCGCATCCTTCGTGGCGCAACACCGGCTGGCTGAAGAAGAATCCATGGTTTGAAATGGATTTGCTGCCGTTCCTGAGATCGGAAATCCGCTATCGCCTCGATTGAACTTTCAGCAAGAAATCACTCGCTTTTTGCCCGATCGGCAGAATTTCTTTCTTGTGAAAGGCCATGATAAGGCGGAATATAGCCAATCTATTCCCCAAAGCGCACTACGGCTGACGGGAAGCCGTGACGCGCTGTGAATTCTTGTTTTCCGCATATCGTTACCCCAAAACCGCTGCGCACTTTTGGGCGACATGCATCAGGAGCAAAAAATGGACCGCCTCGACAGAAAAATTCTCCGCCTCTTGCAGGAGGACGCGACACTCGCGGTCGCCGACGTCGCCAAGAAAGTCGGGCTGTCGACGACACCTTGCTGGCGGCGCATCCAGAAGCTTGAGGAAGAGGGCGTCATCAAGCGGCGGGTCGCCATCCTCGACCATGAAAAGGTCAATGTGCGCGTCACCGTCTTCGTGTCGATCCGCACCAATTCGCACAGCCATGAATGGCTGCGGCGGTTTTCCGAGGTCATCCAGGAATTTCCCGAAGTGGTCGAGTTCTACCGCATGAGCGGCGATGTCGACTATCTCTTGCGCGTCGTGGTGCCCGACATCGCCGCCTACGACGCCTTCTACAAACGGCTGATCGCCAAGATCGAGATCCGCGACGTGTCGTCGTCCTTCGCCATGGAGCAGATCAAGTACACGACCGAGATCCCGCTCGACTACATGGTGCTGGACAAGGAATCGGGCGCCAACGCCGCTTGAGTTGACCGGGGCTCTCAGTTCTTTTTCTTGTTGAGGAAACTCCAGGGCGAGTTCACCGGCAGCGTGATCGTGTCCGGCACGCTGTCGACGCTCACCACATCGGCCTTGCGCACGGCGTAACCTGACTGGATGACGCTGACGCCATCGAGAATGAAGAGCTGACTTTTCTCCATGTCCGGCTTAAGCGCGCCGGTGACGGCAACCGGCTGATAGGCCTCCGACATCTTGTAGGGATGAGCCGGCGTAACCAGCACGATCTGGTTGGGCGGCGGTGTCGGCATGTGGCTGCAGGCGCCCGTCCACGGCACCAGCAGGAACTGATAGACAAGGTCGCCGTCGCGATCGACGGGCAATGCATAGCCTGCCAACTGGATGGTCTTGTCCTGCAGGTTCAGGGACAGCGTCTCGCCATGGTCGGGCAATTTTGCCGCGATCATCGGCAGCCCGACGTTTTCGGCTGCGGTCTGCGTTGCCGGGCGCAGGTCCTTCCAGAAAATGTATGCGGTCTCGGCCGAAGCGCTGGCGGCGGCCACGGACACAAACGACACTGCGAGCGCTATGGTTGATCTGATGTGGTTGCTCATGGCCGCTTCCTTTGGACCCGAGTAGAGACGCCGTTGCCAATGACGTCAACGCTCGAGCCGCATCACATGTCTGCGAGAACCGGCCATGCCGATCTCGTGGAACCCGCGCGCCACAAACATGTTGCGAAGGCCCATGAAGCTGTAGCACGGCGATGCCTGATCGACCGGATAGGCCTCGATCGTTCTGGCCCCTTTGGCGAAGGCGTGTTCGATGGCCGCGTCGAGCAGTGCGGCAGCCAACCCGCCGCCACGCAAGGCCCTTGGCACGTAAAAACAAACGATCGACCAGATATCGGTCTCGCTGTCGTCCTGTTGGCGTGACAGCCTGCGATAGGTCCGGCGTGGCGCGACCGAGCACCAACCGACGGTCTTGCCGTCAATCAGGGCGAGGATGCCGACCGGCGTGCCGGCGTCGACGAGCGCCATCATGGCCCGCTTTTTCTGGTCGCTCTCGACATGCTCGCGGCTGGGCAGATGGCGCCAGGCCATGCACCAGCAATATTTCGGGGCGCCCGGCCGTTCGAACAGGTTTTCGAAATCGGCGCGCGGCGAGCGCGTCACTTCCGTGAAGTGGATTTCAGGTCCGTCACGCTTTCCTGGCGGCGAGGCGCTCGAGCGTCCTGGCATCCGACAGTTCCTTCACAGCATCCTTGCCGATCCAGCGCGCCGTCTTGTCGGTCGATTGCGCGAGCCTTTCGGCGACAGCAAGGGCAGCACCGTGCATATCCATCGATCGCTTGCCGATCGAGCGAAGGGCCCAGTTGACGCCCTTCTTCACGAAGTTTCGGCCGTCGGTGGCATGCGCTTCGATGATCGGCAGGAAGGCGAGAAAGGTCGCCTCCGGCTCTTTCTTCCGGTGGACGACTGACCAAGCCATCATGGCAAAAGCCGTGCGTCGAACGAATTCCCGTTCATCTGCCGCGAAATCACCGATCAGTTCTTTCCAGGCGTCCGTGTCGACGAAGAGATCGGAGACGCCGTCGACGATATCCCAGGAGTCGAAACTCGACGCCCATTGCCTTGCATCCGCTGCAGAAAACCGCTTCGGGTCGGCCGTGACGGAAGCGACGAACTGCGCCTCCATGATCCCTGTCTGCCAAAGCGCGAAAGCGCGCTCATGGTTGCGCTTGATTTTTTTGGCAATCTGCCGCTGCACGCCGTGCGAGATGCCGAGCGCACGTTCGATCTTGATGCCGTAGCGCAGCATGCCGAGGCGATTTTCCTCCGAGCCGATCGAGCGCAGATGCGCGACGATTTCTTCGGCAGTGGATTGGGGCGAAAGCTCGGCCATCGCGAACCCTTATTTTTCCAGGCGCGCCAGCAGCGAGGACGTATCCCAGCGCTTGCCGCCCATCGCCTGCACATCCTTGTAGAACTGGTCGACAAGTGCGGTAACCGGCAGTTTGGCGCCGTTGCGGTCGGCCTCGGTCAGGCAGATGCCAAGGTCCTTGCGCATCCAATCGACGGCGAAGCCGAAATCATATTTGCCGGCATTCATCGTCTTGTGCCGGTTCTCCATCTGCCAGGAACCGGCCGCACCCTTGGAAATCACCTCGATCACCTTCTCGATGTCGAGCCCGGCCTTCTTGCCGAAATGGATGCCTTCGGCCAGACCCTGGACGAGGCCGGCGATGGTGATCTGGTTGATCATCTTGGTGAGTTGGCCAGCACCTGCCGATCCCATCAAGCCGACCATGCGGGCATAGGCATCGATGACGGGCCTGGCCCTGTCGAAAGCTTCCTGCTCACCGCCGACCATGACAGTCAGCACGCCGTTCTCGGCGCCTGCCTGGCCGCCGGAGACCGGCGCATCGAGAAACGAAAAGCCACCGGCCTGCGCGGCCGCCGCCAGTTCGCGCGCGACCTCGGCCGAGGCCGTCGTGTTGTCGATGAAGACCGAGCCTTTCTTCATCGATTTGAAGGCACCTTCGGGACCTATCGTCACCGAACGCAGATCGTCATCGTTGCCGACGCAAGAGAAGACGAAATCCTTGCCCTCGGCCGCATCCGCCGGCGTCAGTGCGAGGCTGCCGCCATGCTGGCCAACCCATTGCTCTGCCTTGGCCTTGGTGCGGTTGTAGACGGTGACGTCATGGCCACGCTTGTTCCTGAGGTGCCCGGCCATCGGATAACCCATCACGCCAAGACCGAGAAATGCCACAGATGCCATGATTTTACCCTTCAGACGGAAACGAAATTTGCTTCGAAAGCTCTAAAGCGCGTCTCGTTGAAACGGATTCAGGCGACGCGCTTTAGGTCTTGGTTTCATGCATGTCGTTGCCCCAAGACCGGGGCCACTTTTGGGCACATGCATTAGGCTCTGCGCTCACGTCAAGACGCCTGTGGGCTGATCGACTGGTACAGCCAGTGTGGATTCAGTCAGCGCTTCAGATGAATGGTGATCCGGCGTTCGATCCATTCAATGCCATGACGCAATATCTCGACCATGACGAGGTAGACGACGGCGACCCAGATATAGGCCTGAATGTCGAAGGAGTTGGCGAAGGCGAGCTTTGCGTTACCCATCAGGTCGTAGACCGTAATGATGGCGACGATGGCCGAAGCCTTGATCATCAAGATGAGTTCGTTGCCGTAAGGCCGCAAGGCGACAATCAAGGCCTGCGGCAGGATGATCTTGCGCAACGTCTGCAATTTGTGCAGGCCAAGGGATGCAGCACCTTCCCATTGGCCCTTGGGCACGCTCTCGATGGCGCCGCGCAGGATTTCGGCTTGGTACGCGGCGGTGTTGAGCGCAAAGGCAAAGACGCCGCAATTGAAGGCGTCCTTGAAAAAATCCCAAAGCGTGAATCGGGCGAGAGTCAGCCCATCGCTAAACACGGGAAGGAAGATGCCGAATTCGCTGAGTTGCGGGCGGAAAGAGCCAACGCCGTAATAGACGAGAAAAGTCTGGACCAGCAACGGCGTGCCACGGAAAAAGTAGACATAGCAATAGGCGAGGCCGGACAGGATCCGGTTGCTGGACATACGGCCGTAGGCGACGGGGAGCGACAGTATCGCACCAAGCACCATCGCTATGGCGACCAGCGACAGGGTGACCCCAAGCCCTCTCAGATAGGCCGGCGCATATTTGGCAAAGAAGGCCGGATTCCAGGCAAGGACGAGATAGGCAACTATGCCCAGCCCGAAGGCTATCCACAGGCAGACGAGCGCGTAGCCCGCGACGCGGGGACGCGGCCAGCCCCGCGCCCGTGGCGGTGGCCGCTCGACCATGGTCGCTGTAGCGCTCATCGTTGTGCCTCCCGCCGGCCGAGCGAGCGCAGGATGGCGCTGGTGGCGAAGGACGAGACGATGGCCAGGCCGAGAAAGACCAGCGCCGCCACGCTGTAAAACAGGAACGAGTGCTTGGTGACGCGAGCCGCCACACCGGCGTTGCGCAAAGTCTCGGCGAGACCGACGACCGACACGAGCGACGTGTCCTTGAGCAGACTGAGCCAGCAGTTCTCAAGTCCGGGGAAGGCGATGCGAAGCAGTTGCGGCAAGATCACCTTGCGCATGGTCAACCAGTTGGAAAGGCCAATGGCATAGCCGCCCTCATACTGGCCTTTCGGTATGGCGCGGAATGCCGACAGGAAAACTTCGCTGGCATAGGACGAGAAGATCAGGGAAAGCACGATCATGCCGGCGACGAAGCCGTTGACGTCGATGGTCGCGTCGGGCCGGAAATACCGGATGAGATGCTGCAGCAGAATTGGCACGCCGAAGAAAAACAGGAAAAGCGTCACCAGTTCCGGCAGGCCGCGGAAGACAGTGGTGTAGATGTTGGCGGCGAGGCGCAGCGAGGGTTCTTCGGACTGTTTGGCGTATGCAATGAAAAAGCCGATTGTCAGCCCGATCGGCAGCGTGGCGAGTGCGAGCGCGACGGTAACCAGGGCGCCATAAGCGATATCATCAAGCCAGCCATCGGGTCCCCAACTGAGAAGTGTCCATAAGCTCTGGGCTGGCATTGACTGGTCTTGTCTCCACGGCGATCACAGAAGACCGGAAGGCGGCGGGAGACCCCCGCCGCCTTTGTCATATTATCAGGATTCGGCGCCGAAGACGTCGAACTTGAAGTACTTGTCGTTGATTTCCTTGTACTTTCCGTTGGCGCGAATAGCATCAATGGCCGCATTGAACTTGTTGACGAGATCGGTCTCGCCCTTGCGCACGGCAATGCCGGCGCCGGGTCCGAAGATGTCGACCGGTTGCGGCGACGGCTGGCCGAGAATCTTGCAGCATGCGCCATCAGGCGAATCCAGCCACTGCTGAAGCACAACAATATCGTCCTCGATGGCGTCGAGACGACCATTGGCAAGATCTGCCTGCTCCTCGGGGCTGCTCGGATAGCCCTTGACGGTGCTGTCGGTGTAGGTCTTCGAGGCATAGTTGAAATGCGTGGTGGTGGTGGCGACACCGATGGTCTTGCCAGCGAGATCTGCCTTGGTCACGCCTTTCAGCGTGCTGTCCTTAGGCACGGCCAGGGCCGACGGCGTGTTGTAATATTTGTTGGTGAAGTCGACCTTCTCCTTGCGCTCGGGCGTGATCGACATCGAGGCGACGATGGCGTCGAACTTGCCGGCCTGGAGGGCTGGAATGATGCCGTCCCAATCCTGGGCGACGAAGGTGCACTTGACCTTCATCTGGTCACAAAGCGCCTTGGCGATGTCGATGTCGAAACCGACGAGCTGGCCATCGGCGGTGAGGTTGTTGAAGGGTGGGTAGGCGCCTTCGGTGCCGATCCTCAGGGTCTTTTCCTGGGCCTGGGCTACGCCGAGCGTCAGCAGCGCAGCCGATGCGGCAAGCGCGATACGCAGTGCAATACGCATGATAGTCCTCTCTTTATTGTCCCGGCCGTCGTTCCTAACGGCTCTGTGGGGCGGTGCTTTTGACCGCCCGCTGGCGCGATACTCCCACTCTTTCCAAGAAAAAAGCAACTGCAAAACCACAAAAATGGGCAAGACTATTCTGCCGCTGCGTTAGCTCTCAAGCAACGAGCCCGGTGGCCCGCTCGATGAAGTCGGCTATTGATCCCACGTCGTCGAGATCGAACACCGGCAGCGGCTCGCCTTCGGCCGCAAAATCGGCGGCGACGGCGACGATGTTCGGATCCGTTGCCGAAAGCGGCGTACGGTCCTTCGCGTCCAGCCGGCGGGTTTCGATCTTGCGGTGGGCTTCGCGCTTGTAGCCTTCGACCAGCACCAGATCGCACGGTGCAAGCCGTGACAGAATCGCCTCCAGTTTCGGCTCATCCTCACCGCGCAGTTCGTGCATCAGCGCCCAACGATTGCCGGATACGATCGCGACTTCGGTGGCGCCGGCCTGCCGGTGGCGGAAGCTGTCGGCGCCCGGTTTGTCGATGTCGAAGTCATGATGGGCGTGTTTCACCGTCGACACCTTCCAGCCACGCCGGACGAGTTCGGTGACCAGCCTTTCGGTCAATGTCGTCTTGCCGGAATTCTTCCAGCCGGTGATGCCGAAGACGCGTCTGTTCATGATTTCATGCTCCGCAACAGACGTTCTGCCTGAACAAGATCGTCGGGCACGTTGATGTTGAAGAAAGGGTCGACCGGTTGGCCCGCGGATTGCGGATCCGGGAATTCCACCTCGACAAATTCATGCCGTTCGATGAAGGCCGAAACCCGCCTGATATCCTCATCGACCAGAAAGTGCCGCAAGGCATCGCGGCAGTCCGTCGGCCACAGCGCGAAGGTCGGATGCCGCTTGCCGGCCGAGCAAGCGACGGCAATCGAACCGGGACGCTGATCGGTTGCTGCCGCCAGCCGTTCGACAAGGTCAAGCGGCAGGAAGGGCGTGTCGCCGGCAGCGGTGACGATCGCCTTGCAAGCCGTCTTGGCGGCTGCCCATTCGAGGCCGGTCAGGATTCCGGCAAGCGGTCCGGCAAAGCCCATCACCGTGTCTGCAAGCACTGGCAGCCCAAAGCGCGAGAACCGCGACGGATCACCGTTGGCGCTGAGCACCAGGGGTTCGATCTGCGGGCCAAAGCGCAACACGACCTGGTCAAGCACGCGACCGCCGCCAAGCGGCAACAGGCTCTTGTCGCCACCGCCCATTCGTCTGGACTGGCCGCCGGCCAGAATGATCCCTGCAACATCTCGCTTCATGCCACCGAGCCTGTACGCCAGCCGTCGGAAATCACAAGAACCTTCAGGATGTTCGGCTAGATTCCATCCGGGACCATGCTTGGCCCGGTGCTTTCGGCGACGATCTTGCGCCGGCCGACGACCCGCTCGCGGTAAAGCGCATAGAGGCCGGAGCCGATGATGATCGTGGCCCCGACGATCATCGGCAGATCTGGAATGTCGGCGAAGACGAACAGACCAAGCAGGATCGACCAGATCAGGGCCGTGTAGCGGAACGGCGCGATGAAGGAGATGTCGCCCGCCCGCATCGCCATGATGATGAACTGGTAGCCGATGAGCACCAGCACCGCGGCCAGCGCCAACAAGGCTGTGCTGTTCCCCGTCATCGGAGTCCAGCCCCCCATCGGTGAAAGCAACGCGGCTCCCAGGATTGTCATGGCAAGCGCGGTGGCGGTCGACACCAGCAGCGTCGGAATGGCCTTGGGAATCCGCTTGGTGGCAAGATCGCGCACCGCACAACAGGCAACGCAGGCCAGCGCCACCAGCGAGTAGACGCTGAACCCTTCGAAACCTGGCCGCACGATGACCAGCACACCGGCAAATCCGATGGCGATGGCCAGCCAGCGCCGCCAGCCGACACCCTCATTGAAGACCAGCGCCGCGCCCATCGTCACCGCCAGCGGCAGCGCCTGGAGGACAGCCGAGACACTGGCGATCGGCAAATGGGCGAGCGCGATCAGAAACGTCACCGTGCCGCCGGCTTCGCCGAGGACGCGCAGCGCCACCATTGGCTCGAGCATCGAGCGTAGCCGGACGAGGGCACCGCGCTGCCAGGCAAGCGTGCCGACGAACAGGGTCGCAAACGCTCCCCTGATCAGCATGACTTGCGCCATGTTCATCGATTGCGACGAGTATTTGGTGATGGCGTCGTTGAGGGTGAAGCCGGCCATCGCCACCACCATGAACAACGCGCCGCGAAGGTTTGGAGAAAGGGGCAAGACGACTACCGGTTCTGCTTTGCAGCAAGCCTGTACCAGCCGGGCATGAAACAGCAACAGCAAAGGGCTGGGCCACGGGCTTGGCCGTAGCCCAGAAGATCGATCGCCCGCAACGCGGCAGACCTTATTTCTTCATTTCTTCGGCGTCAGAATTTCGGTGCCGTTGCCTTCCTTGCCGGCGATCGTCCACAGGCCGTGCAGCGACCCGTCATCCTCGACCTTGTAGACGACAAGGCCGATGTCCTTGCCCATCACATAGCCGGCCGAGAAGGCGTCGTCGTTGCGCATGCAGATACCGTCGGAGGACGAGCCGCCCGTCTCCCAATGGATCGCGCAGGTCGTCCCGCTGGTCAGCGTGATGGTGGCTTCGCCATCATAGGCAGAGCCGTCGAAATTGGTGCCGGCGACGGTATAGGTGCCGCCAATCGACTGGGCCGTAGCGGGAAAGGCCGTGAGGCCAAGCAATGCGAACGAAAGAAGAAGTTTGCGCATGGTATATTCCCCCAGAGCGAAAGACCGCTACGAGACGGAGGCTAAGCGGGAAAACGCCACCGGTAAATCAGGCGGACATTCGCGTACGGAGATTTGTCGGCGGTGTGGCCGAAAATGCTCATGGTCCCTTGAGACTGCTGGCGATGGCGCCGACCAGCGGATCGTATTTCGACTTCAGCGCCGGTGGGTAATCGACCCAGACCGTGCGGATGACGCCATCCCGGCCGAACAGGCGTCGCTCGTAGAAGATCTTTCCATCCTTCAAGCCCGACAGCACCGCCCAGTCCTTGCCAGCCTTGCTGTAGGTGACCTTGTAGCCGGGTTCACCGCTGGCCTTCTCGGCCGCCACGAAACGCTTCGGCGTGTCGTCGTCGATGTTGAGGATGCCCGAGCAGATCAGGCTGGCGCCGTCGGCACTCAGCCATTCCTGGCCGTCGCCATTGTCCGGCTCGGGCTGGCGGTCGGTGAAGATGTCGTCGGGAAAGGTGCAGACGGTGCCGAAGCGCTCATTGGTGTAAGTGAATGGCGCGGCAACGGCGTTGGTCGCGGCAATCGTCGCGACAGCCGCCAGAAATGAGGAACGACTCAGCATATCCTGCCTCGAAGCCAATGACCCGGAGGCGATCCTGCATCAATTTCGCGAAAAGATCAGCCGCCGGTGACGCTCATGTGCCGCGAAACGGAGGGGCGGCTGGTGCGGCGGTCGATGATGAAATCATGGCCCTTCGGCTTGCGACCGATCGCTTCGTCGATGGCTTCGGCAACCAGCTCATTGCCCTCGGACGCACGCAAGGGCGCGCGCAGGTCGGCGGCATCCTCCTGGCCGAGGCACATATAGAGCGTGCCGGTGCAGGTCAGCCGGACGCGGTTGCAGCTCTCGCAGAAATTATGCGTCATCGGTGTGATGAAGCCGAGCCGTCCGCCGGTCTCGGCGACATGCACGTAGCGGGCCGGGCCGCCGGTCTTGAAGGGAATGTCGGTCAACGTGAACTGGCGTTCCAGCGACGCGCGCAGTAGCGACAGCGGCAGGTACTGGTCGGTGCGGTCGCCGTCGATCTCGCCCATCGGCATGGTTTCGATGACCGTCAGGTCCATGCCGCGGCCATGCGCCCAACGCATCATGTCTGGCAGTTCGGCGTCGTTGAAATCCCGCAGTGCCACCGTGTTGAGCTTGACCTTCAGCCCGGCCGCAAGTGCCGCATCGATGCCTTGCATGACCTTGTCGAGATGGCCCCAGCGGGTGATCTTGTGGAACTTGTCGGCATCGAGCGTGTCGAGCGAGACGTTGATGCGCTTGACGCCGCAATCGGCGAGCTCGGCGGCGAAGCGCGACAGCTGCGAGCCGTTGGTGGTCAGCGTCAATTCTTCCAGCGCGCCGCTGTTGAGATGCCGCGACAGCTGGCGCACGAGGTGCATGATGTTCTTGCGAACCAGCGGTTCGCCGCCGGTGAGGCGCAATTTCCTGACACCTTTTTCGATGAACACCGTGCACAGCCGGTCGAGTTCTTCCAGCGACAGCAGGTCCTTCTTCGGCAAGAAGGCCATGTCCTCGGCCATGCAATAGGTGCAGCGGAAGTCGCAGCGGTCGGTCACCGACACCCTGAGATAGCTGATGGTGCGCCCAAAAGGATCGATCATGTCCATGCTTCAAGCAATTCCCGTGGCCGTGAGCGGCATCGTTATATACCGCTATGTGATACGATCCGGCCTGTCATTCAAGATACCGCTTCTCGATCTTTGGTAACATTCCCTGGCCGACATCGCATGTCGGCTCACCTCAAACGGCCTTTTCCCTTCCGGAGAAGCAGCGTAGGGAAGGGGGATTGCCACGGGATCGAACACCATGACCGCACCCAGGGAACTCAGGGTCTCGAAGGACCGCAAACTGCTGTCCGTCACCTTTCCCGATCATCGGCCGTTCGAACTGCCGGCGGAGCTGTTGCGTGTCGCTTCGCCATCGGCCGAAGTGCAGGGCCATTCGCCAGACCAGCGGGTCACGGTTCCCGGCAAGCGCAATGTGGCGATCCTGAAGATCGAGCCGGTCGGCAATTATGCGGTGCGCATCACCTTCGATGATTTCCACGACACCGGCATCTTCACCTGGAATTACCTGCACACGCTGGGCCACGAGAAGGATGAGCGCTGGAATGCCTATCTCGCCGAGCTTGCGGAAAAGGGCCTGAGCCGGGACCGCTAGGCCGTCGCTGTCGTCAAAACGTCATCGATGTGGGGTAGCGCCGGCAAAGGTTTGGAGACGAAGACAATGTCGGTCATCACCACGGTCGAGCAGCTCGAGGCGCTCTATGGCGTTCCGGGCGAGGCTTCGCTGGTCAAGGAACTCGACCGCGTCATTCCCGAATACGCAGCCTTCATCGAGGCCTCGCCCTTCGTCGCGCTGGCGACCAGTGGACCGGAGGGGCTGGACTGTTCGCCGCGCGGCGATCTCGCCGGCTTCGAGCGCATCGTCGATCCGAAAACGCTGATGATGCCGGACCGTCGCGGCAACAACCGCGCCGATTCGCTGAAAAACATCATCCGCGACCCACGCGTCGGTCTTTTGTTTCTCGTGCCGGGTTCCGGCACGACGCTTCGCATCAACGGCCGGGCCCATATCACGACGGATACAGCGCTGTGCGCGTCATTCACCGTCGACGGCAAGGCGGCGCGCTCGGTCACCGTCGTCGAGATCGATTCGGTCTATTTCCAATGCGCCCGCGCCATTGTCCGCTCCGAGCTGTGGAACCCGGCGAGGCATGTCGACCCGAAGTCGCTGCCGACGCCCGGACAGATCCTGGAAATCACCAGCCACAAGAATATCGACGGCGAGACCTACGACAAGGAATGGCCGGAGCGGGCGAAGAAGACGATGTGGTAGTTTTCCTAGCTGAAAGGGCTAGGCGTCTTTCAGCACCTCATAGATCTTGCGCATCTGCTCGCCGATCATGTCGCATTGTTCCGGTGTCGACTGGCTCATGGCCTTCTCGATGAGCGCCATGTGCACTTTCAGCGCCTGCATCAGCAGCGCCTCGCCGGCTTCGGTCAAGGCGAGCCGCAGGATGCGCTTGTCCTTCTCGTCGCCTTCGCGGCGCAGCAGGCCGCGCGCCTCCAGCTGCGGCAGGAGCATGGTGATGTTGGAGCGGCCGACGAGCAGCTTGCGGGCAAGGTCGTGCTGCGACATGCCTGGGTGACGGTAGAGGTTCATCAGCACGTCGAGCTGCGCCGGCTTCAGGTCGAGCGGCGCCAGTTTTGTCGCAAGCGTGCGTTCAAGCACATGGCAGGCGCGCGCCACCGCCACCCAGTTGCGAAAACGCGGGTTGTCCCAAGGTAACTCTTGTTTATTGTTCATCTTTGAACTATTATGTTCATGCTTGAACGTATGGATGGATTCTAACTATGGCATCAATCGGGCTGAAGGTCATCCGGCGGGTGTTTGGTGCAGCTGAGCGTATTGCGCCGCGCCTGACCGGACGCGCGGCTTTCGAACTGTTCTGCCGCACGCCGAATGTGAAGGCGCTCAGCGATGGCGAGCGCCGCGCCGTCGACCGTGCGGCCGCGTTCATGTCCGAGGCACGCCATCATCGGCTGAAGACAGCGACCGGCTGCGTCATGGTGCACGAATTCCGGCCGGAGCCGGGCAGGGCGGCGGCCGGCACGGTGCTTGTCGTGCATGGCTGGCGTTCGCGCACCGAATATATGCGTGCGCTGATCGAAGGCTATCGCGCGGCCGGCTACAGGGTGGTTTCGCTTGACCTGCCTGGCCACGGCCAGTCGCAGGGCCGACGGCTGAACATGGTCAATGCCGTGGATGCGGTGCGGGTCGCCGGCGAATGGTTCGGCCCATTCGTGGCTGTTGTCGGTCATTCCTTCGGCGGCGCCGTCGCGGCCAATGCTCTCGCCGGCTCGGTCAAGAACATCCCGCCGCTGGTGGCCGAACGCCTGGTGCTGATCGCAGCGCCCAGTTCCCTGCCGGCGATCTTCGCCGACTTCAGCCGCATGCTCAACGTCGGCCCGCGCTCGCAGGCCGCCATGGCGGACCGTGTCGAACATCTTTCCGGCCGGCCGCTGCACGAATTCACCGGCGACCGCCAGCTCGCCGATGCGCCGGTGCCGACCCTGGTCATCCACGCACCGGACGACCGTGAAGTTCCGGCCGACCATGCAACACGCTATGCCGGCGCCGGCGGCCATGTGCGGCTCCACTGGGCCGACGGGCTGGGGCACCGTCGCATTCTTGCGGACAAGGGCGTGGTCGGACGTGCGGTCGGCTTCGTCGGCGAGCATCACGAGCCGTCGCTGCTGCACTAAACGGCAATCGAGGCTATTTCTTCTTCCCGCCGGGTTCGACCGGCAGTCCGGCAGCCTTCCAGGCGGTGTAGCCGCCGAGGATGTGCTTGACCGGCGAAAGCCCCATATCCTGCGCCGTCTTGGTGGCCAGCGCCGAGCGCCAGCCGCCGGCGCAGAAAAAGACGAAGCTCTTCCCCGAAGCGAAGAACGGCTTGTGATAGGGGCTCTCGGGGTCGATCCAGAATTCCAGCATGCCGCGGGTGACATGCTTGGCGCCGGGGATCCTGCCGTCGCGTTCGACCTCGCGCGGATCGCGCAGGTCGACGAAGATGGTGTCTTCATCGTCAAGCAGCCCGGCTGCTTCCTCCGGCGACACCACCTCGATCTCGGCATTCGCCTCGTCCAGCAGTTCGCGATACCCTTTTTTCACAGGCTTGTCCTCCCGACCGCGCATTTGGCTGGTGTGTGTGGATTTGCAGCACAACGGCCGGCATTTGTCACGCTCTGTCCGTGCCGGCCATCGTCTGCCACGCCGCCATCGCGCCGGCCACGGTTGCCAGAAGATCCGAATGCGAGGCGCCGTCGCGGGCCTGGATCGACATGCCGTGCTGAACCGTGGCGTAGAAGGTGGCGGCAGCGCCACAGTCGAACCCAACCGGCAGTTCGCCCTCGGCAACGCCGCGTTCGAGACGCTTGCGCAGGGCGGCATGATTCTCGGCGCGACGACGGCGCAGGTCGTCGCAGATGGCGCCGCGGCTGGAGTCCTGGTGCAGCGCGCCGAGCGTTATCAAGGGCGGCCGCGCCATCGCCATCAAGGCCGACAACCGCGACGCCGCGGCCATAGACAAGGCCGTCGATGACGCAGCGACCGCATTTGGCCGGCTCGACATCCTGGTCAACAGCGCCGGCATCTGGCGCGCCGCACCCATCGACACCCTGTCGCTCGCCGATTTCGACGAGACCATGTCGGTCAATCTCAGAGCCCCGTTCATCGCTTCGAAGGCGGCGGCAGTGCATATGGGCGAGGGCGGCAGGATCATCTCGATCGGCAGCAATCTTGCCGAGCGGGTGACCGACACAAGTCTGGGCGCCTATTCGGCCAGCAAGGCGGCACTCGTCGGCCTGACCAAGGCGCTGGCGCGCGACCTTGGCGCGCGCGGCATCACCGCCAATGTCGTCCACCCCGGTTCGACCGACACCGACATGAATCCGGCCGATGGCCCGCATGCCGAACACCAGCGCCAGAAGATGGCAACGCCGCGCTTTGGCAAAGCCGAGGACATTGCCGGCATGGTCGCCTGGCTCGCGGGGCCGGAAGGCCGATTCGTCACCGGCGCGGCGCTGACCATCGACGGCGGCGCCAACGCCTGATTCCCGGGGGATTTCCCGCCGGCCGGAGCGGAGACACCTCGCTCCGGCCGTCACGATGTTGTGAAACCGTTCTGCAACAAGCGTTCCAAAATTTATGGAAGCTTAACGAAATCAGTATGAATCAGTATAGTCGCGCCTTACATCCGCCATGCGGTGAGCGAGATCGTCTTAACGGTGCGGAACGGGAACCGGTTACAGCCGGGCGGGTGATTCATGAAATTCCTCCGAAACAAGGCAACCGTGATGCCGCTGGTGGCGATCTCGGCAACGCTGGCCTTCGGTGTGCCACAGGCAGGCGCGCAAGGGCTCTTCGAAATGCTTTTCGGAGGTGGCGTCAGGCATGAGCCGCAAGGTGAGTTTCCACCCGCGCCGCCCAAGCACAAGCCGAAAGTGCCGGGTGGCGGCGGCGGCGTAAAAATCAGCAGCCCGTCCTACTACACCTACAAGGCCGATCGGCTGGTGCGCATCGACTTTTCGGCGCTGGCCGCGGCTCCACAGCCGGCGGCGGCGCAGGACGCCGCTTTCGTGCCGTCGGCCACGGGGGCTGCCTTCCACGACGCCATTGCCGGCTTGAGCGACTACGAGCTCTATGCCGAGCCCGATATCGCCAAGGCGCTGATCGCCTATTACTCGGCCAATCCGGATTTCATCTGGGTGACCGGCACTGGCCTTAACAGCCGCGCGCAGGATGCGGTGCGGGTGCTGGGGGAGGCAGCGAGCTACGGCCTTGAGCCGGCCGACTACACGGTCAACGTGCCTGCCGCCAACGCCTCGCCGGCCGACGCCAATGCACAGATGAAAGAGCTCGTCCGCTTCGAGATGGCGCTCTCGGCACGCGTGCTGCGCTATGCCCATGATGCCCAGAACGGCCGCGTCGAGCCCAATCGCATGACCGGCTACTATGATTTCCCGGCAAAGCCGCTCGACCTGCAAGGCGTATTGAAAACGCTGGCGCATACCCAAGAGGTGCGCACCTATCTCGAATCGCGTCATCCGCAGAATGCGGAATACCAGGCGTTGCGCGTCGAATTGGAAGCGTTGCAGGCCAGCGCCGAGAACGAGATCGTCGTCGACCCGAAGCTGCTGCTGAAGCCGGGCGAAACCAGCCCCGAACTGCCGAAGCTGCTGACCCTGATCGCCCGCAATCTCGATGATGAGACGGGTGGCGCCTATGGCGAGATCCTTTCCAGGCTGGCCACCAGCGAAGTCTATGTCCCGGAACTGGTTCCGGTGATCGAGGCCGTGCAGAAGAAAGCCGGCATGAAGGGCGACGGCGTCATCGGACCGCGCACCGTCGCAACGCTGGCCGGAACGTCCAAGGCCGACAGGCTGCTGAAGGTCGAGGTGGCGCTGGAAGAACTGCGCTGGCTGCCTTCCGATCTCGGCAGCCCACGTGTCTTCATCAACCAGCCGGCCTTCACCGCGAGCTACATCGACAATGGCGAGGAAAAGCTGAAGACGCGTGCGGTCATCGGCCGGACCACCAACCAGACCGCCTTCTTCTACAACCAGATCAAGCAGGTCGACTTCCATCCCTATTGGGGCGTGCCGCAGTCGATCATCGTCAACGAGATGCTGCCCAGGCTGCGTAGCGATCCCGGCTATCTCGACCGGGCCGGTTACGAGGTCACCGATTCGCGCGGCAAGCGCATCCCTTCGTCGGCGGTCGACTGGGGCGCGTATGGCGCCAACATTCCCTATAGCGTGCGCCAGCAGCCAAGCGAGGCCAATGCGCTGGGCGAGCTGAAGATCCTGTTCCCCAACAAGCACGCGATCTACATGCACGACACGCCGCAGAAATCGTTCTTCAAGCAGGATATGCGCGCGCTCAGCCATGGCTGCGTGCGGCTGCAGGATCCGCGCGGCATGGCGGCCGCCGTGCTGGGCACCTCGGTCGACGATATCGCCGAGAAGCTGAAGCACGGACACTCGACCGAGGACGTGACGCGCAAGATCCCGGTCTACGTCGCCTATTTCACCGCCTGGCCTGATATGTCCGGCAAGGTCGAATATTTCGGCGACATCTACGATCGCGATACGCGGCTGAAGCAGGCGTTGGACGCCACCGAGGCGGTGCGCTCGCCGTCGAGTTGAGCAGCGACCTTTCTCGGCTTCCAAAGCGCGTCGGCTGAAACAGGTTCAGCCGAGGCGCTTTAAGGCTTTGTTTTTATGCATGTCGTTGTCCCAAAACCGTTGCGCGCTTTTGGGCGACAGGCATCAACGCTCAAACAGGGGGCGGCGGAAACCCGCGTCGCGTCCAGCGATCAGCCAATAGACCAATCCGGCGACAAGGCCGGCAGCGGCGATGATGCCGATGTCGGCCCAGCGCTCGGGGTCCATGTCCTCCGCTGAACTTGGCCAGATCAGGAAGAAACCGCCGGCGGCCGCCGCGGCGCCGAAAAGCATGTGCAGCAGGACATTGCGCAACGAGAAGAGTTCGGCAATCAGCGCGAAGATGAGCGTTTGCAGTGCGGTCACGACAATGGTCAGGAAATAGACGAACATGCCGAGCGGCGGAACCACTAGGACGGCGATCGGCGAGACGCCCATGACGTCGAAATAGGCGGACGCGTTGGGCAGGGCACTGAGCGCGGCGTAGATCGCCACGACGGCGATCAAGCCGACCAGCACCGACACAAGGTAGCCGGCCAACATCATCAATATACGCTTCAGCACGTGCTTCGCCGTCGCCATGCCCACCCCCCATGCGGCGCCTATAAGCCGCAGTCAGCCATCAAAGCGAGACTGACGCAAGGGGAAGGCGGATGGCGCAGGGTAATCGCTTCAGACCAATGACAAGCTCGACTTGTGGCGGAGACCACCAATTGCCGAAGTCGGCGCCGCAGCTCAGGCGCCGCCGCACATATGCTCAGAGTCCGGCAGCGCCCACGACGCTTTGATCGCGAGATCGATGCCGTAGTAGACGCGGCCGCGCTCATCGCCCTTGGGGCAATCCCTGGGAATGGAGATCAGACACATGACGGCTGCGTCGCCGACCTTCGAGGCGGCCAGGCCAGGGTCGCGATCATAGGAGACGGCGCCGCCGTCATTGGTGAATGTCGCGGCGCTGCCACCATCCGGGTTGGCGGTTTCCAGCGGATCGTCGCCAAGTCGCGTGGTCAGCGTCTTGATATGGGTGGACGCGCATCGGCCGATTGCCGAGGGCAGCGGCTTGTCCGTCTCTTTCGGGTTTCGCGCTGCGGCCTCCAGCGCCTTCTTGCCGATCAGCGCGATGTTGTAGTCTTGCACCCATGGCGGCGCGGCGCCATAGGTTTGCAGCGCGTTGTTCAGCGCGCTGACGATGCAAGCGGTGTCGCTCTTGCAGGCATTGCGGTCGGCATTCAACCCGCGGGCGATCTTGCGCTTGTCGCCGCCGAACGCCGGCTCGAAACCCTTGAACGCCTTGGAGACCAGCAGATCGATGGCCGACAGCTGCGGATCGGCGCAGATCGCCTTTTCCGCCGGCAGGGTTGCCTTGCCGCAATCGAAGGATGGTCCGTCAGCCCGCGCAGGAGCGGTCCCAACGATGCCGCCGGCCAGGATGGTGGCGAGCACGGCCAGAAGACGGATTCGAACGGAAGATCGCATGATTGCCCCCCAAGCCGAGCATTGCCCAAGGCGCAGCCCACGCCCTAGCATGCATGTCATACCTCAAGGATGGACAATTTTGGGCAAACCACTGGCCAATGAGAATGCACGGAACTGGCCGGCTCATTCCCGTCGGATATGAGCGCCCGCCGGAGAACCTATTTGGGCTCGGCGGTCACGGGATCGTAGGTGATTTCGACCTTGGCCTTGTCGGACGTGTAGTAGGTGACGACGTAGGCGCCGCTGTCCCAGTCGACTTCCTTCACATAGCGAAAGCCATCGCGCTGTTCGACCTTGGCGAGGATCTCCGACAGTTTCTTGGCGTTGGGCGGCGGCAGCGGGGGCTCATCCGCGGCAAAGGCCGGCCCGCCGGCGAGAAGAACGGCGACGCTCGTCGCCAGCAGAAATCTGGACATGGCTTTCCCTCAAGTTTTCCTTGGACAGAAACTCGCTGCCATGCCGGTTTGTTCCGCCGCTGAAGTGCGGGCAATTGAGTTCACCGATTGAAAGCCAGGGCGCTGGAACCTGAACGCTACAGCCCAGCAGTTACCACAGCATCGATGGATTTCTTGTTGGCGTCCACGTCGGCCCGGATGGCGGCCCTAGCCTTGGTCCTCATAGGCTGCGAGTGCCTTGGCGACGCCGGCAATGAGGTGTTCAGCATCACTCGCGTGTTCGAAGGCGATTCCGGTTTGTGCAAACTCAAGTGGCGAGTAATCAGGCGCTATCCGCTTGACCTCTGCCATAATGCGCTGAGCTTCCTTCAGTTCGCCGAGTTGAGCGTGACACCCCGCCAGCCTTGCCAGTCGCCAGGGGGTCCTCGGGGGGACCTTGGACATGCTGACAAGCGCGGCCTTGTAATCTCCAGCTGAGTATTGGGCGATGGCGCGATCATAGGTACCAATCAGGATGGATCGGGTTGATCCGTATCGCGCTGTCAATCGCCGCGAGTGCTTCGAGCGGCCTGCCTCTCATCGTGAGCAAGTACCCCATTTGCGCAATCGTATCGGCGTCGTATGGATTGAGGTCGAACGCGCGTTGAAGGTGATGTTCGGCCGCTTCGAACCGACGGGCAGAGATCAAAGCCTGGGCAAGCACGCGATGGCAGCGTGGCTCTTCCGGCGCCAGGGTCACCGCACACTCCGCGCGGTCGATCAATGAAGCAAGCAACGCCGGGGATGCCTCGGCATAGCCACCGATAATGAGATCGGCGAGCGCGGCGTAGGAATGCGCCAAAGCGTAGGTCGGGTCCTTGTCGACCGCAGCCTGAAAGAGATCGCGCGCGGCCTGATTGTCGTCATCGCCATAGCCGCGCAGCCGAGCCAGTCCACGCAAGAGAAGCTCATATGCGGCCAGGCTATCGGGAGGCTTCGGGGTTGCCTGCTTGACACCCGCGTCGTCGAGCCGAGCGACCAGCCGGTTCACCACACGACTGGCGATTTCTTCCTGCATCTCGAAGATCTGGCCGCCAGAAGCAGAAAAGGTATCGCTCCAGAGGACTTCACCCGTCGAAGCGGTCATGAGACTGACGGTGACCCGCATGCCGCCTGTGCGGGTCGTAGCCCTGCCGCGGACCAGATAGGTTGCGCCAAGGCTGTCGCCAACGGCACGCCAATCGGAAGCGGAATCCGAGACAAATGCAAATCCGGAATTGCGCGCCTGCACAACGACCGTTCCAAAGCGAGCCAAAGCATTGACAATGTCCTCGGCGAAACCATCGACCAAAGGGGCGTCGTCCGGCGCACCTTCATTGCTGAAACGCAGTACCGCAACGCTCGGCTGTCCAGAGCGCTCTTGCTTTGGCGTATCGGGGGGGAGAGGACGTAGCCGCGTTTGGCAACCGTGCGGATAATGGTTTGGCTTTCGTCCTGCAGCGCCTTTCGCAACTCCCTGACCGCCTGCGTCAGTGAGTCCTCGGTCACGAAGACATCGGGCCATACCGCTGACATCAGTTCAGACTTGGTCGCGACACGCCCAACATTCCTGCTGAGATAAGTTAACAGATCAAACGCCTTGCAGCGCAGGGCAACAGGTTTTCCATCGCGGACGAGCAGCCCGCGGGCAAGATCAAGCTCGCAACTGCCAAGTGCCAGTATGTGCCCACCGTTCTCTTGCGACATTGAATGCCGATCTGACCAGCTCGACCACACGCAGCCTGATTGGGGTCTCAATCGGCTCGGACGTCAAGGGATCAGAGGAATTTGACCTGCCTTCGCCTTGGCTGGAAGTCATCCGCCTCTCCATCGCGATGATCTCCAGCATTTCGAACATTGTTCCAGGCATCGGCGCACAAGGGGACCCAACCATGACGCTGGATGCAAATTCCAGCAGTTCCTGCCGGGCGGCTTGGCGCGTGTTCTCATTCAGCGACATGTTCGACCTCATCCGGTTCGTTCTTCGGAACAATGAGGCCAAGGAACGGTCGCGTACCGGAAGATTTCTGAAATTCTGCTGAATCTCTCCCGTTGTCGCGCTTGCGGTCGGGGGAGGCCGCCTGCTTAACTTACGCGGCGCGTCGTTGAGCGGGGTGGAGACCTGAACGGGTTCGACGAGGGTCGACGGCGGTCACGATGCTGTGGTGATGATCGCAATAGACGCGATCCGGCGAAGTTGGCCCAGCACAAAAACGGTAACCGCCGGGTACCGACGCGTCTTCGCTCACTGGGAAGCGGCACTGATAGACGCCCAGCTGAATAAGGGGGACGTCTCTCGAAGTTAGTCTGGTATTTTCAGGCATGGTTTTCAGGTTCCTGGTTCATAAGCCATTGCCGGCTGACCGCCGCAGTGCGACAGCTTCGGGGCGAGCTTTTCTCGTTTTGGAGGGCTGTGGATCACCATATGGTGTTGATCGCAGCATCAATGAAGCCCGAAGCGCTGCTTTCGGAGGCTAGTTGTTGCGACTTAAGGCCACACTTGCCCACTGGGATGCGGCTGACAGCGCCTTTGTCGCGTGATCAGGCGCTCCGCTCCAGCACCTTTTTCACCGGCTCGCGGCCAGCGGGAGGCTGCCGCTGGCACCTCGCCGAAGCGTGGCGACCCCCGGCTCGAACTAACGGTTTGCATAACACCTGCTATCCGTGCAGCCGATGTCCGCAACCGCGCTGCTACTGACCAATATGCGACGCGACCGACATCATCGCCTCAGAGTTCGGGTGGGCGCCCAATCCGCCATCGAAAACCTCGGAGAACGTCCAGCGAACGACGCCGTTGCGGTCGAGCAGGAACTGGCCGGTGAGCTGGCCCACGCCGGTCGCCATCATTTGCTCGTCGGCTTCAGTGATATCGTAATTGTCTTTTTTGTTCAGATATTCGAGCGTGGCAAACGGATCCATCGGCTCAGGCATTTCGCCCGGCACGTTGAGCCGCATCGCGTTCACATCGCTCATCGAGACCTTGTGCGGCAATGCGCTCTCGCCCTCGGTTACTATTTGCATGTTGGGCAATCCAAAGGCGCGGTGTGAAACGCGCTCCGGATCGGATGCAGCAAGCAAACCAACCATCGGATGGTACCGGAGATAAAGGCGCGCCCGCTCGATGGGCGTGTTCACCACCGTGAGGCTTTCGATGCCCTTTGCGTTAAGGGCTGGTGTGAGCAGCGAAACCGTCGCGATATGACGCCTGCAAAACGGACAATGCAGACCTCGATACAGCCCAACCAGCACTGGCTTTTCGCCGCGGAAATCGTCGATAGCTATCTTGCCCTCGCGAGTAATTGCGTCGAGTACGAAATTGGGCGCTCGTTCGCCCAGTTGCAGAGGGCCTATGTCGGCGCGGTCAGACATGCTTGATCCTCCTCGCGGCTCAATCCAGTAACGAAAGCGCGGCGGTACTTCGGCTCCAGCCCGTGTTCGGCACACACTTCCTGAGCGTGTCGAAATTGCAATATAGCACAGGAATGGGCGGACGTTGAGGCGCTACCGAAGGCTGCGCCTTGCGGAGCCTCACTCCTGGCGCGCAGAAGCAAACGGCTGGCATTCAAGGAATCGATTACAGGTTGGAGCCTACCAACGAGCGGAGCATTTCGGGCCTTCGGGACGGAATACCGCCGTGAAAGAGGCGAAGCCAGCTTGCTGAGTTCCCGACGCCGGTGTCGAAAACAATCGTCGAATTGGCGACTTAGTGGCGAAACGAAAAAGGCCTAGATCGACGATTTTGGCCAACACGTTAGTAAGCTGCTGACTGTCCTAGGGATTTTGGTGGGCGATGCAGGGATTGAACCTGCGACCCCACCCGTGTGAAGGGTGTGCTCTCCCGCTGAGCTAATCGCCCGCTCGTTGCCCGAAGGCCAAGCGAGCCGCGATATAAGGGAGGCGGGTGCGGGAAGTCAAGGCGGTGTCAGGCGTTCCGGCAAGGATCGGATTGTTGTCCTTTGGACCCGTCTCCGAAGTGACGTCGGCTGCTTTCCGGTCAGTTCGCCGCGGCGGCGATCAGCCTTTGCGCCAGATCGAGCGTCAGGGCGTCGAAATGCGAGATCACCGCCGAGGGTTCGAATTCGCGCACATGGCGGTCAGTGTAGCCGAAATCAACTGCCACCACAGGAATGCCGGCGGCCTTGGCGGTGTCGATGTCGGTCTGCGAATCGCCGACCATCAGCGCGCGATCCGGGTCGCCGCCGGCCAGCTTGATGGTCTCGATCAGATGGCGCGGGTCGGGCTTGCGGAAAGCGAACGTGTCCTGTCCGGCGATTGCCGCGAAATGCTTCGTCAGGCCGAGCGCCTCGATCAGCGCCAGCGAGTTGGCTTCGTATTTGTTGGTGCAGATGGCCAGCAGATAGCCGGCGTTCTCGAAGCGCGCGATCGCCTCGACGACGCCGGGATAGGGGCGCGATTTGCCGGGGATGTTGAGGGTGTAGTGGTCGAGGAAGAGTTTCAGCAGCCGGTCGTGCTCTTCGACATCGAGCGATCGCTGCTGGGCGGCATGCGCCCGTTCGATCATCACGCGGCCGCCGTGACCGACAAAGCGCCTGAAGCCGGCTTCGTCGACGGCCGCGATGTGGCTGGCGGCGAGGCTGTGGTTCAGGCTGTCGAGCAGATCCGGCGCTGTATCGACCAGCGTACCGTCGAGGTCGAACACGATGATCGGGCGAGTCATGGTCAGTCCTGGGCCAAGTTCATGCAAGTGGCAGGCGATAGCGGCTGCGGCGCGTCAAGGCAAGCCGGGTGGGGCAAGCAGGCCCGTCGGACCAGGAATTTAGCGGCTTGTCGCCAGACATGAAAAACCCGCCATGGCGGCGGGTCGTTGGCGCAAATCAGCACCATGGATGGAAATGTAGCATAGCTTCCTTCACCAGGTCAAGAAAAAATTCCTATCGGAGATCCCTGACGCATTGCCCCTGACCGCGCGTTGCCAGAACATCGATGCTGCTCGTCACCAGGGGAGTACGCCGCTGCCAAAGGCTTTGACCCGACCGGCAAAAATGCTAGGAGCCCAGCAGCGAATTTCCGGGGCAACAAGCGGCATGGATGCAAGACAATTGAAGGTCGAAGCCGCGCGGGCAGCGCTCGCCTATGTGAGCGATGGCATGCGGCTCGGCATCGGCACCGGCACCACCGCCGAAGAGTTCGTGCGGCTGCTTGCCGAGAAGGTCGCCACCGGCATGACGATCATCGGCGTGCCGACTTCGGAGCGCACCGCGTCGCTCTGCCGCGAGCTTGGCGTGCCGCTGTCGACGCTGGAAGAAACGCCGCAGCTCGACCTCACCGTCGACGGCGCCGACGAGGTCGACCCGGAACTGACCTTGATCAAGGGCGGCGGCGGCGCGTTGCTGCGCGAGAAGATCGTTGCCGCGGCTTCCCAGCGCATGATCGTCATTGCCGACCAGTCGAAGATGGTCGAGACGCTCGGCCGTTTTCCACTGCCGATCGAAGTCAACCAGTTCGGCCTGCGCGCAACCGAAATTACGATCGGCGCGGCGGCTGAAAAACTCGGCCTTTCCGGCCCGGTCACATTGAGGATGACGGGGGGGCAGGCTTTTGTTACAGACGGCGGCCATTTTATCCTCGATGCATCTTTTGGCCGCATTCCGGATACAAGAGCGCTTTCGAATGCTCTCCACGCCATTCCGGGCGTGGTCGAGCATGGTCTTTTCATCGGGCTGGCGTCAGCGGCCATCATCGCCGGCGGCGACGGTATCCAAACTGTCCATGCCGCCCGAAAACCAGGGAGTTCTACCGATCATGATGTTGCATAACCGGGTTCGCAGCCTTTGCGCCGTTCTGGCGGCTACGGCCGTTTTCGCCTTCTCTTCGCCGGCGTTTTCGCAGGATGTCACGGACTCGCATTTGAAGGCCGCCCGCGCGGCGGTCGCGGCGATCCACGCGACCGACCCGTTCGACAACATCCTGCCGCAGGCGGCTGCCGCGCTCGAATCGCAGCTCATCCAGAAGAACCCGGACATGCAGGAGCTGATCGGCAAGACCATCAGCGAGAAGGCGCTGGCGCTGGCCTCGCGCCGCGCCGACCTCGAGAAGGAAGCCGCACTCGCCTACGCAAAAGTGTTCTCCGAAAAGGAACTGACCGATATTGCCGCCTTCTACAGTTCCGATTCGGGCAAGAAGCTGCTCGATAGCGGCCCCGCGGTGACCCGCGAACTGGTCAAGGCAGCCGACATCTGGCAGAACGGCCTCGCCCGCGATCTCGCCCAGCAGGTTGGCGAAACGCTGGCCGCAGCCGCCAAGACCAAGGCGCCGGCAGCCCCTGCCGCAGCGCCCGCGGACGCAGCCGCGCCTGCCGATGGCGCCGCACCCGCCGACGGTTCGGCTCCGGCCGACGACACGCAGAACTGATCGCGCGTTTCTAACGGCCTTGCGGCCATTGATGAAGCCCGGCTTGCCCGGGCTTTTCTTTTGCTGCCTGGCGGCCTACCTGTCACTGGATTTCTGAAGCTTGAGGAGCCGCCGATGGCCGGTTACGACTACGATCTTTTCGTCATCGGCGGCGGCTCGGGCGGGGTGAGGGCGGCGCGCGTCGCGGCGGCACTTGGCAAGCGCGTCGGCATCGCCGAGGAATACCGCTATGGCGGCACCTGCGTCATCAGGGGCTGCGTGCCGAAAAAGCTCTATGTCTACGCCTCGCAATTTCCCGAGCATTTCGCCGATGCCGCCGGCTATGGCTGGACGGTGCCGGAGGCGAGTTTCGACTGGCAGACGCTGGTCGCCAACAAGGATCGCGAGATCAGCCGGCTGGGGGCGATCTACCAGAGGAATGTCGAGGGCGCCGGCGGCGAGGCCTTTCACTCGCGCGCCATGATCGTCGATCCGCATGTCGTGCATCTCCTGGGCGAGGATCGCACCGTCACCGCCGACCAGATCCTGATCGCCACCGGCGGCCGCCCGGCGCCGCATCCGGCGCTGCCCGGCCATGAACACTGCATCTTCTCCAACGAGGCTTTCGATCTCAAGCAACTGCCCAAGGCGATCATGATCGAGGGCGGCGGCTACATCGCCGTCGAGTTCGCCAACATCTTCCACGGCCTCGGCGTCGACACCACGCTCGTTTATCGCGGCAAGGAGATCCTCAGCCGCTTCGACATGGACCTGCGGCGCATGCTGCACGAGACGATGGAAAAGAAGGGGATAAGGATCCTCTGCCATTCTGTGTCCGAATGGATCCGCAAACGGCCGGACGGCCGGCTCGACGCACTCGTCACCGGCGGCAAGGTGCTGACGGTCGACCAGGTGATGCTGGCCATCGGCCGCATCCCCAACACCGAGAATATGGGCCTGGAAGGCATCGGGCTGGAGATGACCAAGACCGGTGCGATCGCTGTCGACAAATACTCGCGCACCAACATCGACAACATCTGGGCGATCGGCGACGTCACCAACCGCGTGCAGCTGACGCCGGTGGCGATCCACGAGGCGATGTGTTTCATCGAAACCGCCTTCAAGGGAAATCCAACGGCGCCCGACCACGACACGATCGCGACCGCCGTCTTTTCACAGCCCGAAGTCGGCACGGTCGGCCTGTCGGAGGATGATGCGGTCAAACGCTTCCCCGACATCGAGATCTACCGCGCCACGTTCCGGCCGATGCGGCATACGCTGTCCGGCCGCGACGAGAAGATGCTGATAAAGCTGGTGGTCGACGGCGCTTCGAAGCGGGTGCTCGGCGCGCACATACTGGGACCGGATGCCGGCGAGATGGCGCAGCTTCTCGGCATTCCGCTGAAGGCCGGGCTGACCAAGGACGATTTCGACCGCACGATGGCGGTGCATCCGACCGCCGCGGAAGAACTCGTCACCATGTACAAGCCGACCTATCGCGTGAAGGACGGCGTGCGGGTGGATTGACCGGCACATGCCGGGATGTAGCTTTCCACCGTGGCAAGGGTCTTGCCACGGTGGAAATTAGGAACTGCTACAGCAGCGTGCCGCGCAGGATCACCAGCGCCACCGAGAAATAGATCACCAGCCCGGTGACATCGACCAGCGTGGCGACGAACGGGGCCGACGCGCTGGCCGGATCGAAGCCGATGCGTTTCAGGGCGAACGGCAGCATGGACCCCGACAGTGAGCCGAAGGTGACGATGCCGACTAGTGCGGCGCCGACCGTCGTGGCGATCAGCGGCCAATGCGGCCCGTAGTCGTAGAAGCCCATATATTGCCAGAGCGCGATGCGGCCGATACCGACCACGCCGAGCATGCCGCCGAGCACGAGGCCGGTGGGGAGCTCGCGCAGCGCCACCCGCCACCAGTCGCGAAGGCCGATTTCGCGCAGCGCCAGCGCCCGGATGACCAGCGAGGTCGCCTGCGAGCCGGAATTGCCACCCGAGCTCATGATCAGCGGGATGAACAGCGTCAGAACGATCGCCTTTTCCAGCTCGCCCTCATAGCTCTGCATGGCGTTGGCCGTCAGCATCTCTGAGATGAACAGCGCACACAGCCAGCCGCCCCGCTTCTTGATCATGGCGAGGAAGCTCATCTTCATGTACGGCTCATCGAGCGCCTCCATGCCGCCGAAACGGTGCACGTCCTCGGTCGTCTCCTCGATCATCGCGTCGATGATGTCGTCGATGGTGACGATGCCGAGGATCTTGCCGTGGTCGACGACCGGGACAGCTAGCAGGTCGTATTTCGAGATCGTTTGCGCCAGGGTTTCGCGATCGGTCAGCGGGCTGACCGTCACCGGCGCGCGATCCGGCGCCACGGTCATGATCGAGTCCTCCGGCTCCCCGGTGATCAGCCGGCGCAGGCCCGTCGACCGCATCAGGAGGTGCGTTTGCGGGTCGACGATGTAGATCGCGTAGACGGTTTCGCGCGTCCGCTCGACCTTGCGGATGTAGTCGAGCGTGCGGCCCACGGTCCAGTCCGAGGGCACGCTGACGAACTCCGTCGTCATGATCGATGCGGCGCTGCCTTCGGGATAGCCCAGAATGGCAAGCAGCGTGGCGCGCAGCGGCGGCGCAAGGCCGCCGAGCAGCTCGGAACGGGCCGGCTCGTCCAGCTCGCGCAGGATGTCGGCGGCACGGTCTTCCGACATGGCGGTGAGCAGCTTGCCCGCCTTGGCGCGCGGCAGCGCCTCCATGAGTTCTGGCGCGCGGTCGAACTCAGGCTGGTCGAATATCTCGACCAGCCGCTCGAACGTCACTTCACAAAGCAGTTCGGTCGCGCTTTCTCGCGGCTCTCTGTTCAGGGCCTCGACAATGTCGGCGACGTGATCGTTGGCTAGGATACGGGCGATCGCGACGGCCTCGTCGCTCGCTACGGGGGTAAATTCGTTCATGGCTCACTCCTTGCCATCCGGCAGGACATGAACCATTAGAGGTCACGTCTAGGCGGACGGCTGTTGCGTTCGACTGTGACTGTCGCCAGGCATGGCGCTGTGACCTTTCCGCTTGCGGGTTCGCGTTTGACTATCGGCAAGCCGGCGCAACATAGGTGCGCGCCTTGCCGAGTCAATCGCGGTGGGAACGAAAAAAGGTGCCGGATGGCACCCCTCGCGAGACTGTGATCACTGGCAGCCACACAGAGCGGCAGCGAGATCAAAGCGTGGCTACTTCTGCTTCAGCCGGCGCGAGAAGCGCAGCCATTTGTCCTCGACCGGCCTTGGCTGGACAAGAATCGTGGTGAGTTCGACAGGCAGGGTCGGAACCAGGGGCTTCTTGGTGGCGACGCCGTCGGCGATCGCGACGATGCTGTGGTAGAATTCGCTGCCGGTCAGCGATCTTGGCGCCACCGCCTCGTGCATGACGCTGATCACGGTCACATCGGGGCAGTTGTCCTTGATGGCCTGGTGGAAGGCGATCTTGCCCTCGGGGTCGAGCGCGCCGGTCGCCTCGTCGAGGAACAGCAGCCCCGGCTGCTGCAGCACGATGCGCGCCACCACCAGCTTCTGCTTCTGGCCGCCCGACAGAACCTGATCCCAGCTTTTGCCTTCGCGGCTTTCGTCGGCCATGTGCGAGATGAAGTCGCCAAGGCCGGCCTTGTACAGGGCCGCCGCGACCTGCGCGTCGCCATGGTCGTGCTCGGAGCCCGGCAGGCAGACCAGCTGTTTCAGCGACACCGGCTGCAGCTTGACCTCCTGGGCGGCATAGAAACTCTTCACCCCTTCGGGAAAGACGATGGTGCCGCGGCCATAGGGCCACAGGCCGTTGATCGCCTTGATCAGCGAAGTCTTGCCGCAACCGGATTCGCCTTTCAGGAACGTCCATTCGCCGCGCCGGAAGCGCAGATTGGCGGCACTGAGGAACGGCGTGGCGTCCTCGCCCTGATGCGCCAGTTCGAGCTTCTGGATGGTCAAGCCGAAAACCGGGTTCTGGGCGGCGTAACGGAAGTCGGAGCGGCCGGTCTGGCTGTAGAACTCCTGCGGATGCTGGACGTTCTCGATCGCGTTGGCCAGTTCGGTGACGCGCTGGCTGTTGGCGCGCAGCGTGGCGATGGCCGGCATGACGTGGATGAACCACGAACATTGACCGATTAGCGAATTGACCAGCTCCGACCCGGTTATGTAGCCCTTGAGATCGAGGCCGTTGTGGATGAACGGTACCAGGCCGGGCCCGTAGGCGACGATGCGGGCGCCGATGAAATTGTAGATCAGCTCGAACGACATGTAGACGGTGTTGACGATGTTCAGCCGCGTCCATGTGCCGTCGATGTCGACATAGAGCCGGCCATGCATGGTCCTCTGCACGCCTTCGCCCTGGGACGCCGCGACATGGAAGCTGCGGCGCAGGAACGTCGTCAGCTCGCCGCGATAGGTTCCTTCGGCCTGCTGCATCCTGACGTTGAGGCGCTCGAGCAGGCCGCCGAGCTTGACAGCGATCCAGGTGTTCAGCGGCACATAGGTGGCGACGGCCAGGAAGGCGAGGACGGCGCTGCCGTAGCTTTCGAGGAACTCCAGTCCCTTCACCTCGACGGAGTTTTCCAGCAGCTTCTGGCCGACGAAATAGAGCGAGGTGGCGACGCCCAGGACGCCCATGGCGAGCCCGATGGCGCCGCCGGTCATGTCCTTGATGGATTCCTGGACGCGCTGGTCGATGTTGTCAGGCGCCGGTGCGCCGCTGCCGGTCGACGCATGCTGGGCATGAAAATGCGTATGATTGTTGTCCAGCAATGCTTCGTTGAAGCGGCTGTCCAGCCAACCGCGCCATTTGCGGTGCAAGGTCGCCGAGACAAGATTGCGGATGCCGGTAAAGCCGGCGTCCTTGAGCAGGACCAGCAGCACGAGGATGCCGGCGTTGACCAACAGCGTGCGAAGCGGCGTGGTGTTGGCGGCGTCGTGGAAGAAGGCGATCGAGTTGACCAACTCGCCGGAGGCTTCGGCGAACCAGACACCGGCCTTGCTCGACAGCGCCGTCAGCAGCGCGATCACCAGCGTCAGTGTCCAGGCTTCCTTCCACCGGTCCGAGACCCAGTAGGCCCGCATCAGCCCCCAGAAGGTACGCATCGACGATACCGGCGTCAGAAGCGATGGCCGTGCGGCATCGCGAGGTGTTTTTTCCGGTACTGACTCTTGCGTTGGTCTACCGACCCGAATCACGATCCCGCCCAAACCTTTTTTGTTTTGTTACGGATGGTAACACCAATTGATCATTTTCTATTAATTTTTAAAGCTGGCCAAAGGGATTACCCCGGCGGACCGTTGCCATGAGGCAACAGATTGCCGAACCGAAACGCCGCCAAACCGATCGGGAAAAATGGAATATCGCTATTGATTTCAAATTGTTGATGGACGCGGGCGGGCCATCGGTGAAGTTTCCCTTAGGGAAGGTTTTCACACGGGTTTGTGAACTCGAAAATCTAATGGACTGGTAAATTTCCTGACTGCGGACTGACCGAATCTACGGAAAATCTTCCGTTCGTGACCTGACCAGAGGCTGAAAAGTGACTGGAAACGGTCGTTGCGGCAGCGGCGCCGGCGGGCACATCCGACCCTGTAGGGTCAGGTCAGGAACCGCGTTTGACAATTGCTTCGTTCAGGATTGAACCTTGCCGGGCACTGTCGGCACCCATGCATGTCCGGTTCTCCAACAAGGAAGCTTCCCAATGCATGTACGCGCAGCCGCAACCCTGGTCCTCCTTGCCTGGCACCCCCTGGCGCAGGCCGCCGAGCAGAACATCCCGGCGGGCACGGAAGGCCAGATCGAGTTCAACACGCCGTCCGGCAACATTGGCTGCATCTACACCCCGAAGGGCGGCACCAGCACCTATGAGCCGCAGGACGGCGGCCCGGAACTCAGCTGCTCCCGCGTCGCGCCGAGCTATGTCACCATCATCCTGGGACCCAAGGGGCCGGCGACTTTGATCAAGAGCCCCGGAGAGCAGTCATGCTGTAGCGATGCCACCAAGCTCGCTTACGGCAAAAGCTGGAGCGCAGGGCCATTCTCGTGCGAATCGTCGACCAAGGGACTGACCTGCACGGCCACGAATGGCCATGGATTTTTCATCAGCAAGGCCAAGGTGACCGTGAAGTGACGCCGGCTCTCGCCGCATAAGGGCAGATAGCCGGTCTCAGCCAACCTTTTCCAATTCGCCGCGCGCCTTGGCAGCGGCCACCTGACGGATGGCATCGGCCAGAGTATCGGCGTCCTGTGCGCCCATGACCGCGTATTTGCCTTCGAGCAGGAAGCACGGCACGCCTGTTATGCCCATGCGCGACGCGGTGGCGATCTCGGTGCGAACCTCCTCGACGTCGGCCTCGGTCGGCAAAAGCGTCGCCACCACGGATGCGTCCATGCCGGCCTCGCGCGCGGCTTCGACCAGCACGGCATGGTCGCCGATGTTGACGCCTTCCTCGAAATTCAGCTGGAACAGGCGGCGCACCAGCCGGTTCTGCTCGGCTTCGCCGGCGGCACCCGCCCAGCGGATCAGGCGGTGCGCATCGAGCGTGTTCGGCGCCACCTTGATGGCGTCGAACTCAAACGAGATGCCTTCGGCTTCACCCAGCGGCTCGATGCGGGCATGGATTTCGCGGATGCGCTCGTCGCTGCCGAACTTGGCCAGCATATATTCGCGGCGATCCTCGCCTTGCGGCGGAATGGTCGGATCGAGCTGGAACGGGCGCCAGCGGACATGCACCTCGGTATCGCCGACAGCTGATATCGCCTTGTCGAGCCGCTTCTGGCCGATGAAGCACCATGGACAAACGACATCGGACACCACGTCGACGGTGACGGCGTTCAGCTCACTCATCTCGATCTCCCGAAATCCTCAGTTCGGCTTGCGCCACCAGCTTGGCAGTTGATACCCAAATATGGGCGTCTTTTGCGGATGTTCCAGGTAGTTCCAGTACGCAATCCATTGCTGCGTGTTGTACTGCGTCGGCACCATGTAGTTGCCGGAGATCAGCAGCCGGTCGAGAACCCTGACGGCCGCGACATAGTCTTCCTTTGAACGTGCGCGCAGCATCGCGTCGATCGCCGCATCAACCGCCGGATCGGCGACGCCGGCCAGATTGAACGAGCCTTCGGCCTTGGCCGCTTCGGATCCCCAGCGTCCAAGCTGTTCTATGCCGGGCGACAGCGAATTGTTGAAACCGCTCGATCCGATCAGCGCCTCGAAATCGAAGCGCTGCTTGCGCGACTGGATCTGGTCGCCGTCGAGGCTGCGAATGGTGACGTCGATGCCGATCTTCTCCAGGGTGCGCTGATAGATGCCGGCAAGCCGCTCCTCATCCTGCGAAGCAACCAGAATCTCGAAGCCAAACGGTTTGCCATCGGGATCGAGCATGGTCCCGTCCTGCACGTGATAACCGATGCTTTTCAAGAGATCGAAGGCCGCTTTCAGCACCTTGCGATCCTGCCCTGAACCATCGGTGACCGGTGGCCGGTACGTGCCATCCATCACATCGGCCGGCACACGGCCGGGGTAGGGGGCCAGAAGCGCCTTTTCCCTGTCGTCAGCCGGATGACCGAGCGCGGAAAGCTCGGAATTCTGCCAATAACTCATCGCGCGCGCGTATTTGCCGCCGAACAGGTTCTTGTTGGCCCATTCGAAGTCGTAGAGCATGCCGAGTGCACGCCGCACCACCGGGTTGGCGAACTTCTGCAGCCGCATGTTGAACAGGAAACCGGTCACCACCGGCGGAATGCCGGTGTCGAAGGTTTCGGCGACCACGTCGCCCTTGTGGAAGGCCGGAAAATCGAGGTCGCGCTCGCGCTTGACCGGATCGCCGTCGTCGTCGATGGCGCAAAGGCCCTTCTTGAACGCTTCGAGCTTGGCGTTGGCGTTGAGGAAATACTCGATGGTGATCTGGTCGTAATTGTCGAAGCCGCGCTTGGCCGGGACGTCCTTGCCCCAATAGTCCGGGTTGCGCTTGAAAACGATGCGTTGGCCAGGTTGTACCTGCGCAACGGTGTAGGGGCCACTGCCGATCAATGGCTTCAGCGTCGTCTTGTCGAACGTCTCCTTGTCGAAGGCATGCTTGGGTATGATCGGCGTCAGCGCGATGATCAGGGGCGTCTCACGATTGGCCTTGTCGTTGAAAGTGAAGCGCACGCTGTGGTCACCCGTCTTTTCGAGCTTGGCGATCAGGCTCATCCGGGCGCTGTAGGGTGGGCGGCCCTTGTCGGTATAGACATCGTAGGTGAACAGCACATCCTCCGGCGTCACCGGCTGGCCGTCGGACCATTTGGCCTTTGGGTTGAGATGGAACTCGATGCTCTTGCGCTCGGGATCCATGTCGGCGGTGTCTGCGAGCAAGCCATACAGGCTGAAGGGCTCATCGTAGTTGCGCTGCATCAGCGGCTCAAAGACGAGATTGCCGTAATTCTGGTCCATCATGCCGCGCGCTGTCGTGCGCAGGCTCTTGAGGATGAACGGATTGAGATTGTCGAAGCTGCCGACGACGCAATAGGTGATCGAGCCACCCTTCGGCGCGTCCGGATTGACGTAGTCGAAATGCGTGTAGTCGGGCGGCAAAGCCGGTTCGCCCTGCATGGCGATGGCGTGCTTCGGCTCCGACGCGGCCGGCTGATGCGAAAGGGCGAGAAACGATATCGCGGTGATCAGCCAAACAAGAACGCGGCCCATGACCGTCTCCTTACTGGGTCGGCTTGATGATTCGGTGCGCACCCTAGCATGAGGCAACTGCGTGCCGGCCAATGGCGTCATCAAGAATTACAAGTGGCGGGCTGGATTCGACATCGCTTGCAGTGTAACACGCCCCCCGAAGTCATTCTGTTGCCTCATTTTGGCAACAGGTAGCTGGACCACACGGCGCGAAGAAGCCGGTCCCGGGATCATTTGAGAGGAAGTGCACGACATGACGAGCCTGAACAGCAACGCGTACCGCCTGTCGGTCATGGCCGCTGGCGTGGTCGGCTTTCTGGGCGCAGGGCTTCCCGCTGCTTCCGCACAGCAGCAACAGCAGATTCCGCAAGGCTGGTTCAAGGCTTGCACCAAGCAGGAAGACGTCGACATCTGCAACGTCCAGAACATCACCACGGCCGGCAACGGCCAGCTGATCACCGGCGTCAGCCTGATCGAGCTGAAGGGCAAGGTGAACCGCAAGGTGTTCCAGGTGACGGTGCCGACCGGCCGTCTGGTGCCTCCCGGCATTGGCCTGCAGATCGATACCGGCAAGGCCGTGAAGCTTGATTACGTCATTTGCTTCCCGGATCGTTGCGTGGCCGAAGTTCCGCTCACCGACCAGCTCGTCGGTGCCTTCAAGAAGGGCCAGGCGATCACGCTGACGTCGGTCAATTTCCAGAACCAGCAGAACCCGATCAAGATCGCCCTGCAGGGTTTCAGCGGCGCCTATGACGGCCCGCCGCTGCAGCAGTCCGATATCGAAGACCGGCAGAAGAAGCTCCAGGACTTCGTCGCCAAGAACAACCAGGATTTCGCCAAGAAGCTCAAGGAAGAGCAGGACAAGGCGAAGACCGCCAACTGATCAGCCGATTCTTTTCGGCCTAATAAAAAAGCGGGGGCATGCCCCGCTTTTTTTGCGTCTGTCGTTTGGTGGGTCAATGCCTCGACTGCCGTTTCGGCTCGTAGCGCCCGTCCGGCCTCTTGTCGAACATCTCCTTGATCTGCGGATGCCGGACCGGCTCGCCCGACTGATCCTCGAGCAGGTTCTGCTCAGACACATAGGCGATGTATTCGGTTTCCGAATTCTCGGCGAGCAGGTGATAGAAGGGTTGATCCTTGCGCGGCCGCACGTCGGCGGGGATCGCTTCGTACCATTCGTCGGTGTTGGCGAACTGGGGATCGACGTCGAAAATGATGCCCCTGAAGGGAAACAGCCGGTGGCGAACCACCTGTCCGATCGCGAATTTGGCTGTTTTCATCGTACTCACCACTGAATTCCTTAGACTTATTTGGCGCACACTGGGCATCAATTCAATCCCGAAGCGTTTTGGTCGCGCCTTGAAGCTACGCAGGACGCGGCGAAAAGGTTTTGCCGCATGCCGCCGATGTCGACATTCGCCGAGGGCGCGGATTGGCGGAATGCTCGGAAGATCGCTATCAGCGCGCCGGCTTTCGCAGGCCGCCGGCCAGCGCTGCGAAGCCGCTGCCGGGACGAAGCCCTTCGCGCATGAAAAAGGCGCGAAGCGGCGCGAAACCACCGAGCACGCCGAGCCCGGCAACACGGGCCATCTGCGCCGGCAGCATGTCGGAAAGCAGCGACATGTTGAGCAGATTGACCGCACTGCTGCGCGCCAGAATATCGGGGCGGCGTTTGAAATCGTAGGCTGCAAGGGCCTTGGCGGCGCCGGGGTCGGTGCGATTTTCTCCAGCGATACCAACCAGATCGTCGATATCCCTGATACCGAGATTGAGGCCTTGCGCACCGATCGGCGGAAACACGTGGGCGGCTTCGCCGACGAGCGCCACACGCTCCCGCGCGAAACGCAGCGGCGTAACCGCCGAAAGCGGATAGATCTGCCGGCCCGGCTCGACCGTCACTCGGCCCAGCATCGACTGCATCTGCCGTTCGACGCGCACGGAAAGCGTCGCATCGTCCAACGCGGCGAGTTCCGTTGCGGTCTCAGGCTTCACCACCCAGACCAGGCTCGAGCGATTGCCGGGCAGCGGAACCTGCGTGAACGGACCGGTCTCGGTGTGGAATTCGGTCGAGGTGAAGGCATGATCGCCGCTGTGACGGAAATTGAGGACAAGAGCTGCCTGCGGGTAGGAGCGAGCCGAGGTCGAGATGCCGGCCGCCTGCCGCGCCGGTGACAACCGTCCGTCGGCGGCGACCGCCAGGGAAGCGTCTACCGTGCTGCCGTCGGTCAGGACGGCACGGGCATATTCGGCATCGAGATGCCAGTTTGCCACCATCGACCGTCGCCAGTCGATGCCGGCATGCGTGGCAACGGTGCTGGCGAGCGCGGGATTGAGGACGCTGTTGGGCAGGTTCAGCCCGAACTGGTCTTCGTCGATCTCGCTGGCGCGGAAGGTGACGACGGGGCTGCGGATCAACCGGCTGGTCGCGTCGACGATACGCATCACCTTCAAGGGCGCCGCCTTGGGCTTGATGTCTTCGAGCACGCCCAGCCGCGCAAGCACTTGCAGAGCGGGGTTCATCAGGGCCGTCGTGCGGCCATCGGGGGCAGAAGCTTCGGGCCCGACAAGCGTCACCGGGAAACCGGCGTCGGCGAAAGCGAGCGCCGCGATCAGCCCTGCCGGCCCCGTGCCAGCAACCAGTATCCGCGCAGTTTCTCGATGCTCCAAGATCGGCTTCCGGCTAGCAATGCGAGGCAGCCCACCCGACCTGCCAGTCGATCCAGCATATAGGTCAATTCATGCCGCTTGATCAACGCGGCGATTCGGCTCATTCGGATGTCATGACCGGCCAGCAAGACGATTTCAGCCATCTCGACCGCGCCGGCCGCGCCATTGCGAACATAGCCCGCAGCCCCCGCGTGACGGTGAACGTCATTGTCGGCGCATGTATCCTGCTTGCCTGGCTGTTGCTTGCCGCGATGGCAATCCGCAGCGCCGAAGGGCGGATTGCCGGCGTCAGCGCCCCTGGCGACGCGCTTCTGCGCGGCCTGCCGAGATTGCCGCTGCCGGATTTCCTGGAGCGGTTCTTCGCGCTCTGCCTGTCGCCGACGCCGCTCGACGGAAGCCTCGGCCTCAAAGCCGGCGCACTCATCCTGATGTGGTTCCTGATGGCGATCGCCACCATGCTGCCTTCGGCCGCACCGATGATCCGCACCTATTGCGAGATCGCCGATACGGCTCGCATCAAGGGCGAGCCGGTCGTCCATCCACTGGTGCTGGTTGCCGGTTACCTTGGTGTCTGGCTCGCTGCCTCGATGATATTCGCGGTGCTGACCTTGGCCATTCATGCATCCGCCTTGCCCAGCGGGATGCTCGACCCCGTCGTCGGTATTGCCGGCGCGCTCGCTCTGCTGATTGCGGGCCTCTACCAATTCAGCGGCCTGAAGGAAGCCTGCCTGAAGAAATGCAGGAACCCGTTCTCGATCCTGTTCGCGAACTGGAGCGCGAGGCCCATCCGCGTCTTCCGGCTTGGCCTCGCGCAAGGCTTGTGGTGCCTCGGCTGCTGCTGGGCGTTGATGCTGGTGATGTTCGCCGTTGGGGTGATGAACGTCTTCTGGATGGCGTTGATCGGGCTGTTCACCCTGATCGAAAAACAGACGGCGAGCAGGGTTCCAACCCGGCTGGCCGGTGCGATACTGCTTGTCTGGGCAGCAGCGCTGCTAGTAGTCTCGCGATGAGTGGGGGGAAATCGATGTCAGACCAGAGCTGGGCAATGAAGGGAGAGCTCGTACTCTCCTGCAATTGCACGGTTTTTTGCCCTTGCGTGCTGTCGCTCGGCAGTCATCCGCCGACCGAAGGCTATTGCCAGACCTGGGCCGGCTTCCGCATCGACGCCGGCCATTTCGGCGAGGTCGACCTGTCGGGGCTCAATCTCGGACTGATCATGGAAATCCCCGGCTATATGAGCCGCGGCAACTGGACCGCTGGCCTGTTCATCGACAAGCGCGCCTCGGTCTATGCGGTCAAGGCGCTGACCAAGATTATCACCGGCAAGGCGGGTGGGACCACATCGTTGCTCTCCATACTTGTCGGCAAATTCCTCGGTGTCGAACAAGTGCCGATCACCTATGAGACGCGTGATAGGACACGCATCTTCCAGATACCGAAGATCATCGACGGGGCGGTCACGCCGATCCCCGGTAAGGACCGAGACAAGGATACGGTGATCAGCAATTCGGAATACTGGATCGCGCCTGAAATCATCGTTGCCAGGTCCGACAAGAGCAAGATGCGGGCTTTCGGCCGAAACTGGAATTTTGCCGGCCGTTCGGCCGAGATCTGCAAGCTGGATTGGCGGGGCCCGTGAGCAAAAACACAACGGCCAGGAAGAACACGGCCAAGAAGTTGACGGATCGGATTCCGCGGCCGAAGAAGAAAGTCACCTGGCCGCAAGCGAGGGCGTTCTCCGTCCATCTGCTGACCGCCTCGGGCTCGTTCCTGGCCTTCCTGTCGCTGGTGGCGGCGAGCGAACAGCGCTGGACCGCGATGTTCTGGTGGCTGGGGCTGGCATTGTTCGTCGACGGCATCGACGGGCCGATCGCCAGAAAGCTCGAGGTCAAGGAAATCCTGCCGACCTGGTCGGGCGAAATGCTCGACAACATCATCGACTATGTGACCTACGTCCTGATCCCGGCCTTCGCGCTTTACCAGCGCGGCTTCATGGGCGAGGGATTGTCATTCCTGTCGGCGGCGATCATCGTCGTCTCCAGCGCCATCTACTATGCCGACACCGGCATGAAGACGAAGGAGAATTTCTTCAAGGGATTCCCCGTAGTCTGGAACATGGTGGTGTTCACGTTGTTCGTCATCGAGCCGGGACAATGGGTTTCGTTCGCGGTGGTGGTGGTGGCCGGCATTCTGACTTTCGTGCCGATCAATTTCATCCATCCGGTGCGGGTGGTGCGGCTGCGACGCATCAATCTCGCGATGACGCTTTTGTGGTGCGCTTTCGGCGCGCTGGCGCTGGCGCAGGCGGCACTCGCTGCCTTCTACGATCAGATCGGCGTGCTGGGCGAACAGGTCAGCACCTTCACCAAGATCGGCATCAGCATTACTGGGCTCTACCTTGCCTGCATCGGGGGCGTCATGCAGTTCTTTCCAAATCTCGGTGCCAAAAAAGCCTGATCAGTCCAAGGAAGTTCAGCCCATGTCCAAAGCGATCCGCATCCACGCCAATGGTGGCCCGGAAGTCCTGACCTATGAGGACACCGATCCCGGCCGTCCGGGATCAGGGCAGATCCTGATCCGGCATACAGCGATCGGCCTCAATTTCATCGATGTCTATCACCGCACCGGCCTTTATCCGCCGCCTGGCGGCTTTCCACTGGTTCCGGGCAGCGAGGCTGCCGGCGTGGTGCTGGAAGTCGGCCAGGACGTCGACTGGCTGAAGCCGGGCGACCGCATTGCCTATGCGACGAATGTCGGCGGCGCCTACGCCGAGCAACGCGTCATTGCGGCCGGCTACGTGGTCAAGGTGCCGGACGGCATCAGCGACGAACAGGCGGCCGCGATGATGCTGAAGGGCATGACCGCCGAGTATCTGCTGCGGCGCACCTTCAAGGTGAAGGCAGGCGACACGATCCTGTTTCATGCCGCGGCCGGCGGCGTCGGGCTGATCCTCGGGCAATGGGCTAGATATCTCGGCGCGACCGTCATCGGCACGGCCAGCTCGGCCGACAAGATCGAGCTCGCCAAGGCGCACGGCTTCGATCACGTCATCAACTACAAGGAGCAGGATTTCGTTGCCGGCGTCGCCGCTCTCACCGGTGGCGGGAAATGCGACGTCGTCTACGATTCGGTCGGCAACGACACGTTTCCGGCGTCGCTCGACTGCCTCAAGCCGCTCGGCATGTTCGTCAGCTTCGGCCAGTCCTCGGGATCGATCCCGCCGTTCAGCATGTCATTGCTGGCCCAGAAGGGCTCGCTGTTCGCCACAAGGCCGACCTTGTTCGTCTACAATGCGAAACGCGAGGACCTCGAGGCCTCCGCCGCGGCCCTGTTCGAGGTCGTGCTCAGTGGCGCCATCGAGATCAAGATCAACCAGCGTTACGCGCTCAAGGACGCCGGCAAGGCGCATTCCGACCTCGAGGGCCGCAGGACAAAAGGGACCACCATTCTCATCCCTTAGTCCCTTGTGCCTTGCTATCCCTTGAATTTCCGCTGAAATTCTTGAAGCTCTTTCAAGACGTGTGCCGCTTTCCGATGAGAGCAGGCCGCGCCTACCATGCTTGCGGGAACACAGAACATATCTGGCTAACCAGATGGGAGGCACTGTGAGTGCAAATCAGGACGGCACGAACCTGCTCGAGGTCCGTGGTCTTACCAAGATATTCGGCACCCTGACGGCGTGCGATCACATCGATCTCGACATCGCTAGGGGTGAAATCCACGCCTTGCTCGGCGAAAACGGCGCCGGCAAGTCGACGCTGGTCAAGATGCTGTTCGGTTCGCTGGAGCCCAATTCCGGCGAGATTTTCTGGAACGGCCAGGCGGTCAGGATTTCCAGCCCGGGCGCGGCGAAAAAGCTCGGCATCGGCATGGTGTTCCAGCACTTCTCGCTGTTCGAGGCGCTGACCGCGGCCGAGAACATCGCGCTGTCGCTGGATGACGGTTCACCGATCAGCAGCATCGCGGCAAAGGCGAGGGCGCTTTCCTACAGCTACGGCCTGCCGCTCGATCCGGAATCGCTGGTCGGCGACCTGTCGGTCGGCGAACGCCAGCGCATCGAAATCATCCGCTGCCTTCTGCAAACGCCGCAGCTCATCATCCTGGACGAGCCGACCTCGGTGCTGACGCCGCAGGAGGCCGACAAGCTGTTCGAGACGCTCGAGCGTCTGCGCTCGGAAGGCAAATCCATCCTCTATATTTCGCACCGGCTTGAAGAGGTCAAACGCATCTGCGACCGCGCCACCGTGTTGCGGCATGGCAAGGTGGTCGGCCACTGCAATCCGCGTGAGGAAACAGCCTCGTCGCTGGCCCGCATGATGGTCGGCAACGAAGTGCAGGCCGTGGTGCGTGCGCCGGTCGAGGGGATCGACAAGGCGCAGCCGCTGCTCGAAATCCGCAACCTCACCCGCAAGCCGGCAACGCCGTTCTCCATACCGCTCAAGGGCATCAGCCTGAACGTCCGCGCCGGCGAGGTGATCGGCATTGCCGGTGTCGCCGGCAACGGCCAGGGCGAATTCTTCGAATCCGTCTCGGGCGAGGTCTTGCAGCAGGATGCTGCTTCCGTACGCATCCGTGGCAAGGATGCGGGTGGCCTCACCATCACCGGACGCCGGTTGCTGGGCGCTGCCTTCGTGCCGGAAGAGCGCCTCGGCCACGGTGCCGCGCCGCGCATGAAGCTTTCCGAGAACCTGCTGCTGTCGCGCCACGCCACCGACGGCAAGGCGTTTGTCGGCGCCGGCGGAATGGTCAAGAGCGCCGCCATCTACAGCGCCGCCCAACGCATCATCGTGGCGATGGATGTGCGCAAGAGCGCGCCGGATCCGGAGGCCGCGGCACTTTCGGGCGGCAATTTGCAGAAATTCATCGTCGGCCGTGAACTCGATCGCCGGCCAAGCGTCATGGTGGTCAACCAGCCGACCTGGGGCGTCGACGCGGGTGCCGCTGCCCACATCCGCCAGGCGTTGATCGAATTGTCGCGCAGCGGCTCGGCGGTGCTGGTGATCAGCCAGGATCTCGACGAGCTGTTCGAGATATCGGATGCGATCGCGGTCATGCACAATGGCGAGCTGTCCAAGCCGTTGCCGATCGCCGAAGCGACCTTCGAGAAGGTCGGCTTGCTGATGGGCGGCGCCGAGCCCGGCCACGCCGAACATACGCTGGAGACGGCATGATGCGCCTCGAACTCGTCAAACGCCCGCAGCGCTCCGCGTTGTTCTCGGCCCTGTCGCCATTCCTCGCCTTCGCGCTGACAATCATCGCCGGCGCCATCATGTTCGCGTTGCTCGGCGTCAATCCGTTGACCGCTTTCCGGATCTATTTCATCGAGCCGGTCAGCCAGGTCTGGCAGCTGCATGAACTGGCGATCAAGGCGGCGCCGCTGATCCTGATCGCTGTCGGCCTGTCGGTCTGCTACAAGGCCAACATCTGGAACATCGGCGCCGAAGGCCAGTTCATCCTTGGCGGCATTGTCGGCTCGATCATTCCGGTGCTGTTTCCGCAGTTCGAAAGCCCGCTGGTGCTGCCGCTGATGCTGCTGCTCGGCATGGTCGGCGGTGCCGCCTATGCGGCGATCCCGGCTCTGCTCAAGACGCGCTTCGGCACCAACGAGATCCTGACCAGCCTGATGCTGGTCTATGTCGCCCAGCTCTTCCTCGACTGGCTGGTGCGCGGACCATGGCGCGACCCGCAGGGCCATGGTTTCCCGCAGACCATTCAGTTCAACGACTCGGCCGTCCTGCCGGAACTGATGCCGGATGCCGGACGGGCAAACTGGGGATTTGTCTTCGCGCTGGTCGCCGCGGTGCTGGTGTGGATCCTGATGAGCCGCATGCTGAAGGGTTTTGAAGTCCGCGTGCTGGGCTCAAGCCCGCGGGCAGGGCGCTTCGCCGGCTTCGGCCTCAACCGCATGGTGTTCTTCGCCTTCCTGCTGTCGGGTGCCTTGGCGGGCCTTGCCGGCATCTCGGAAGTCTCGGGCGCCATCGGCCAGCTGCAGCCTGTCATTTCGCCCGGTTACGGCTTCACCGCCATCATCGTGGCCTTCCTTGGCCGCCTCAATCCACTCGGCATCGTCGCCGCCGGCCTGGTGCTGGCGCTGACCTATCTCGGCGGTGAAGCGGTGCAAAGCGCGCTCGGCATCTCCGACAAGGTGGCGCGGGTGTTCCAGGGTATGCTGCTGTTCTTCGTGCTCGGCTGCGACACACTCATTCACTACCGCATTCGCCTGATCGGCCTGGCGCTGACCAAACCGGAAAGCGCTGCGAAACTCGAAGCCGCGCCAAAGTTGAAGGAAGCCCGTTGATGGACATCACCATAAACATCCTTCTGACCATCGCCACGGCGGCAACGCCGCTGTTGATCGCCGCGATCGGCGAACTGGTGGTCGAGCGCTCCGGCGTGCTCAATCTTGGCGTCGAAGGCATGATGATCATGGGCGCCGTCGGCGGCTTCGGCGCCAGCTATCTCACCGGATCACCCTGGATCGGCCTGCTGGCGGCGATCGCCATGGGTGCGGTGTTCTCGTTGCTGTTTGCCGTGATGACGCTGTCGCTGGCCACCAACCAGGTGGCGACCGGCCTGTCGCTGACGCTGCTCGGCCTCGGCCTTTCCGGCATGATGGGAACGAGTTTTGTCGGCCAGCCCGGCGAACGGTTGCCTAACCTCGAGATTCCCGGCCTGACCTCGATCCCCGTCGTCGGCAGGCTTCTGTTCGGGCAGGATCCGATCTTCTACATCTCGATTGCGCTGACCGCGGCCGTCATGTGGTTCCTGTTCAAGACACGTACCGGACTGACGCTGCGCTCGATCGGCGACAGCCATACGTCGGCCCATGCGCTGGGCATCCAGGTCATCCGCTATCGCTATCTCGCCGTGATCTTCGGCGGCGCCTGTGCGGGTCTCGCCGGTGGCCATCTGTCGCTGGTCTACACGCCGCAATGGGTCGAGAACATGACCGCCGGTCGCGGCTGGATCGCGCTGGCGCTGGTGGTGTTCGCGTCGTGGCGGCCATGGCGGGTGCTGGCCGGCGCCTACATCTTCGGCGCGGTGTGGATCGGCCAGCTTCATGCACAGGCTTTTGGCATTCCAGTGCCGTCACAGTTTCTTTCTTCGCTACCCTATCTGGCAACCGTCGTGGTTCTCGTTCTAATCTCGCGCAACAAGCGTCTGACGATGATGAACACACCGGCTTCCTTGGGGCAGCCATTCGTTCCGGATCGTTGACAATAAAAACAAACGGGAAGCTCCAAGGCTTAACACAGAGAGGTAACACAATGAAAAAACTGCTTATTGCCCTGATGACCACGACAGCGGCAGTTTCGCTGGCGGCGTCCGCAGAGGCAGCCGACAAATTGAAGGCTTGCTGGGTCTACACCGGCCCGATCGGTGATTTCGGCTATTCCTACCAGCACGACCAGGGTCGTCTCGAGGTGGAGAAGGCGCTCGGCGACAAGGTCGAAACCGCTTATCTCGAAAACGTCTCCGAAGGCCCCGATGCCGACCGTGCTTTCGAGCGACTGGCGCGCGAAGGCTGCAAGATCATCTTCGGCACTTCCTTCGGCTTCATGGACCCGGAAGTGAAGGTCGCCAAGAAATTCCCGAAGGTGATGTTCGAGCACGCAACCGGCTACAAGACCGGTGACAATCTCGGCATCTACAATGCGCGTTTCTATGAAGGCCGCTATGTGCTCGGCCAGATCGCCGCCAAGGAATCGAAGGCTGGCGTTGCCGGCTACATCGTTTCCTTCCCGATCCCCGAAGTGGTGATGGGCATCAATTCGTTCATGCTCGGCGCACAGTCGATCAACCCGAACTTCAAGGCCAAGATCGTCTGGGTGAATTCGTGGTTCGATCCTGGCAAGGAAGCCGACGCCGCCAAGGCGCTGTTCGACCAGGGCGCCGACATCATCGTCCAGCATACCGATTCTACCGCCGCCCTGCAGGTGGCCGAGGAGCGCAAGCTGCACGGCTTCGGCCAGTCCTCGGACATGATCAAGTTTGCGCCGAACGCGGCGCTGACCTCGCTCACCGACGAATGGGGTCCGTACTACATCAGCCGGGTCCAGGCGGCCCTCGACGGCACTTGGAAGCCGGACAATGTCTGGCTCGGCATCAAGGACGGGGCGGTCAAGCTCGCGCCTTTCACCAACATGCCCGACGACGTGAAGGCGATGGCGGAAGCCACCGCAAAGAAGATCGCCGGCGGCTGGAACCCCTTCACCGGACCGGTCGCCAAGCAGGACGGTACGCCGTGGCTGAAGGATGGCGAGGTCGCCGATGACGGTACGCTGCTCGGCATGAACTTCTACGTGAAGGGCGTCGACGACAAGCTGCCGCAGTAAGCGGTGCGAGATACCAAATAGGAGAGGGGCGCCGCAGGGCGCCCTTTTTCATTCGGCGGGTTGCGTCGCGCCCTGGGTGGGACGAAACCTCGCCAATCCGACATCGACCGCGCGGCCCAGCCAAATCCTGAGCAGCCGCTGAGCCGGTCGTTCGCAGGTGCTCCAGATCGCCCACGAAACAATGAGCATGAGAGCGATGCAGCCAAAGGCGGCGAACCATTTGCCGACCAGGGGAGTTGCGGCATTGATGGCGAGATAGCCGATGTTCTGGTGCAGGAGATAGAGCGGGTAGGCCAGCCCGCCCAGCGCCGGGGTAAGCGCCGAGGATCGCACACGATGACGCAACAAAACCGCGCCGATCAAGGTCGCGTGCATGACGACATTGGCGACGACGAGATTGGCCGACGAAACGGCAATGCCATAGCGGTCCTGCATCCAGTGCTGCGTCACGGACAGTGTGCCGCATGAGATCAGGAACGACGCCGCGAGCAGCAGCAAGGCGGGCGGGGAACGGCCATGTGCGTGGAGGTGGTGGACCAGCACACCGGCGGCGAAGAACGGCGCGAACTCGGTGATGAACAGCAGCCTCGCCGCGCCGCTGCCGAGGAAGACTTCGTTCAAGGCCGAGATCGCCAGCCAGACGAAGATCAATTCCAGCTTGCGTCTCTGGAAGAGCCCGGTGAACAGGGCCAGCGTCACACAACCGTAGAAAACCAGTTCAAGAACGATCGACCAGTAGACGCCATCCACGAAGGGCTGGCCGAAGGCTGGCGCGAACATCGACAGATTGGCGGCATACTGGGCGAAAGAGGCCGGAAGCAGCGGTGTGCCGGCAAGCAAGACAATCGCGAAAGTGATCGTCATGCAAATCATGAAACCGGGATAGAGGCGAACGAAGCGTGCAATCGCGAACTGGTCCCCGTGCCGGTTTTCCGCCGACCGGGCAATGACGAACCCGCTGATCAGAAAGAACAGATTGACGCCCAGATAGCCATGGATGCCGAACGGCGCGGCTTGTGGATATCCCTCGCCAAGGAAGCCTTCGGCGGCCGCGCCGTGAAAGAAATAGTGAAACAGCACGACGGCCCGCGCCGCCGCCAGCCTGAGCAGGTCCAGCGTCGCGATGTAATCCCGCCTGGCAGGTCTAACGTCCCATCCAAATTTCCGCATTTACGGTCTGGAAACCATACTGCGGATCGCGGCTGAACGGACTAAGCGGGCCGAACTATCGCCAGGTGTAGTAAATACGGGCCGCGTCAGACCGCCGAACCGAAGAGGTCATAGGCATCGGCGCGGTCGATCTTGACGGTGACGATGTCGCCGGCGCGCAGCGGACGGCGCGACTGGATATGCACCGAGCCGTCGATCTCGGGCGCGTCGTATTTGGTGCGGCCCTTTGCCGACGTGCCGTGCGCCTCATCGATCAGCACCGGCAGGCGCTTGCCGACCTTCTTGGCAAGCTGCGTTGCCGAAATCTTCTGCTGGCGCTGCATGAAGCGGTGCCAGCGTGCTTCCTTGATCTCCTGCGGGACCTGTTCGAGACCAAGGTCATTGGAGCGGGCGCCGCGGACCGGCTCGTATTTGAAGCAGCCGGCGCGGTCGATCTTGGCCTCGTCGAGCCAGTCGAGCAGCATCTCGAAATCATCATCCGTTTCGCCGGGAAAGCCGACGATGAAGGTCGAGCGGATGGCGAGATCCGGGCAGACCTCGCGCCAGCCGCGGATGCGCTCGAGGGTCTTTTCGCCATGGGCGGGCCGGCGCATGTTCTTCAGCACCTGCGGCGACGCATGCTGGAACGGGATGTCCAGATAAGGAAGGATCTTGCCGTCGGCCATCAGCGGGATGACGTCGGCGACATGCGGATAGGGGTAGACGTAGTGCATGCGCACCCAGATGCCGAGCTTGCCCAGTTCCTCGGAAAGATCGAGGAATTTCGCCCGCACTTCGCGGTCGCCGAACATGCTGGTCTGGTACTTGATGTCGATGCCGTAGGCGCTGGTGTCCTGCGAGATGACGAGGATCTCCTTGACGCCGGCCTTGGCCAGTTTCTCGGCCTCGCGCAGCACATCGGCCGCGGGCCGCGAGACGAGATCACCACGCAGCGCCGGGATGATGCAGAAGGTGCAGCGGTTATTGCAGCCTTCGGAAATCTTGAGATAGGCGTAGTGGCGCGGGGTCAGCTTGACGCCTTGCGGCGGCAGCAGGTCGATATAGGGATCGTGCGACGGGGGCGCCGCCTCATGCACGGCGGCCATCACGCTCTCATAGGCCTGCGGCCCAGTGATCGCCAGCACATTAGGGTGCCTCTCGCGAATGACGTCCGGCTCCGCACCAAGGCAGCCGGTGACGATGACCCTGCCGTTTTCCGACAGCGCCGAGCCAATGGCATTGAGTGACTCGTCGCGGGCGGAATCGAGAAAACCGCAAGTGTTGACCACGACAAGGTCGGCACCGTCATGCTTGCGCGCGATCTCATATCCCTCGGCGCGCAGGCGCGTGATGATGCGTTCCGAATCCACAAGGGCTTTCGGACATCCAAGACTGACAAAACTCACGCGAGGAGCGGACATATAGGGTTTCCGGGCTTTTCAGGATTGCCGGCGCAGTACCACACTTATTGCGGCATTGGTATGGGCACGCCTTCGATGCGGCAAAACGCACGGCGATTGCGCTCGCGACATTGCTTTCCGGATCGAAGAAGCAGCCGGCAGGCGGCCTAGCTGACCACGTTGTTTACATGCGGCCAGACTTCCACCGCACCACGATAGACCATGTCCACGGCCACATAGAGAATGATCAGCAGGCCGATATAGGCGATCCAGCGGTGGCGATGCAGCAGCTTGGCAATGAAAGTCGCGGCAAGCCCCATCAGCGCGATCGATAGCACGAGGCCGATGACCAGCACCGGAAAATGATCGCGCGCGGCACCCGCGACCGCCAGAACGTTGTCGAGCGACATCGACACGTCGGCGACGACGATCTGCAATGCCGCCTGGCCGAGCGTCTTGCGCTTCGTCTTGCCGGCCACCATCCTGTCGCTGTTGAGATCGGAGTTCGACAGCGCCTCGGTCGCTTCGAGCTCGTCGGCATGGGACGTGCGCAGCTCGCGGTACATCTTCCAGCAGACCCACAGCAGCAAGATGCCGCCGGCCAGCAGCAGGCCGACGATCGCCAGCAGCTTGACGGTAACCGCGGCAAAACCGATGCGCAGCACCGTTGCCGCCAGCACACCGATGAGGATCGCCTTCTTGCGTTGTTCGGCCGGCAGGCCAGCAGCGGCAAGGCCGATGACGATCGCGTTGTCGCCAGCCAGCACGAGGTCGATGGCGATGACCTGGAGCAGGGCGGTCAGGCTGGCAGCGCTGAAAATGTCCATCGACCAGAAGCCCTTGCTGATTTGCCGAGTGTTCGTCGATTATCCAGGACGGCCCTAACTTGGCGGTCCCTTGGCGTCAAGCGATCACTCACGATGGCGTGATCAAACTGTCTTTGCACTGAGGCCGCGTTGAGGAATCCGGGGCGCTCGCGGGTAGCCCGGCAGAACCACCGCGCCCGACCGCAAATCAATCGTAGAGATTATACTTTGCCCAATCGGCTTCCGGAATCTCGTCGCCGATCCGATAGCGGAGTTGCAGGACTTCCATATGGTCGGGCGCCGTCTGGCACTTGAATTTCAGCCGGTACCATTGCCCTTTGCTGCGAAACGCAGCACCCGGACTTCTGATCGCATCGGCGCCCATCTCTGGAGTCGCGAAGGCGTAGGCGACGACGCGATCCGCCTTGAACTTGCGATCGTCATGGGTGATCCGGTCGAGCACCTCAGCGTCACAACGCTGTTCAAGACGGGTTTGGGGATCGAGTTTCAACAGGCCGGCGCGCAAAGCGTTGTCCATTGCGTTGACCGGGAAACCCAGTGTCACGGACGCAAAACCCAGTGTCACGGACGCCAGGCCCATCATGCAGAGCTTCTTCATGGGTGGGACAAGCATCATATTTTGTCGGAAAAATCAACCAAGGGGAGGGCCCCGAACCCCCCAGGCGACTTCAATCAAATGGCCGTTGCGTTCAAAATTGCGTGTCGAGATTCATCATGCGACGGCTGCGGCCAACGGACCAACGAGGCACGGCCGGCATCCGTGAGATCGTAGAGGCCGCGATCGACGCGCGCGAACCAGCCATAGACATTGTGCCGCAGAATTTTTGGCGCGATCGGCGTCAGCGCCTTCAGATCACGTGGGCGCTTGGGTCCATCCGCCATGGCGGCGGCGCAGGCAAGCGCGCTTTGGCGATAGGCGGTCATGATCGGATTGCGCGATCCTCCTCCCGCAACGGGATCGCCGCGACGGCGCTGGTGCTCGTCGACCAGGCGAGAGCGCCGGCGCGCATTCTTGCGCGGCGCCACGGCGATCGGACTGAGAAGCACCTCGACCCGGTCGCTCGCGGTCACGCCAAGCAGGCCGAAGCCAAGCCGGCGGCAGAGATTGCGAAACCGCGCATCGCCTTCGCGTCCCTTTCCCCGAGCCGACATGCGCGCGGCCAGCCACACCTCGTCGCAGGCCGTCGCGCGGTCCACGCCCTGCAGCACGAGTTCAAGATTGAACTGGAGCTTCAGCTCGCAGATGACGACGATGGGCGGCTCTCCGTCGCGCAACGCGACGATGTCGCAGCCACCGATCTCGCCCTTGACGACGAAGTCGAGGCCTTCGAGGAACCGCTTCACCGGCGCATAAAGTGAGGTCTCGTTCATAGCCAAGGTTTAGCCGATTCGGCGCAAAAAGCCTTCCTGCCGGCGCACAGCAGGAGACAGTCTCCTTTGCCGAACGGCTCTCCATTGAGGACATGGAAGCCTGCGAGCCCGGCACCGCAGCCTTTGATCATGAAAAAGTGAGGCCGCCGTCCGGAATATTAGAGACGACTGATGCGCTTGTGTCGCATCAGTGTCGCAATCGCGCGATAATTAACCAATGCGCGATTGACGAACGCAGCGTGACGCGCGTCCTCCCAAGATGACCCCTCTGGTCCCTGCCGGTGGGGTTTTCTTTTTCAAAGAACCATACCGGCGCTCGCGAAGGTGGAAGCAAACCTGTCGCGATGCCTTGCGACGTCAGCCTTCCGCTTCGGTGCTCGATGCTGTTGGATTCGATCGCTGCCTGCGGGGCTGGAGCGGATAGCCGACCTGGCCAAAGTAGGTCGAAGGGACCGGATCATCGACGCCGTACTTCTCCGGCACCTTGTCGCCGGTGGCATTGTAGGTGCCGAACATCACGTCGAGGAAGGGCAACTGCCCGGCGAAGTTCTTGTCATAGGCTTCGCGCTGATTGGCATGGTGCCAGCGATGGAACTGCGGGCTGGCGATCAGCCACTTCAAGGGGCCGAACGAAATCCGTATGTTCGAATGGACCAGCATCGTGTGCCAAAAATAGATGATCGAAAAGATGGCGATCGAGGCTTCCGAGAAACCAAGGAAGAAGACCGGCATCAGTGATATTGCCTTCGTGACTATGATGTCGACCGGGTGAGAGTGGAAAGCACCGAGCCAGTCCAACTCCTTGATGCCGTGGTGAATGGCATGGAACTTCCAAAGCGCAGGGATTTTGTGGAAGGCGCGATGTGCCCAGTAGACGCCGAGATCGGTGATCAGGATGATTTCCGCAACCTGTAGCCAGACGGGCTGGCCGCCGACGGCTTGCGTTATCGATTGCGGGACAAGCATTGCCGCGAGGCCGAGGACACCGGCGGCCATCAAGACGACGGCTGCCTTTACGATGAAGCTGTTGAACAGCAGGTAGATCACATCGACGGCAAAGCCATCGCGGAGGATCTTTTGCGGCCGCTCGGCAAACAGATGTTCGAACGGAATGAAGATCAGCGCGCAGATCAACAGCGCCTTGATACCAAAGATATCCATTCACCCGCCTCTATCGCCCTGGCTTTCGTGTCACCCGCGGAAAGCCGGTGATTCGCTAGTTTAGCGCGCTAAGCCGCGTTTGATGCAATCGACCACCGCCCTTACCGGGGCGGATGCGCGCCAGGTCGTGCTGGAGGTTATGGCATCCTCGCGAGCCTGCGCGTCCCGGGTCGTCTGTCGCGCACGTTCAACCTCCTCGACCAGCCGCGAATTGTCCGAGCGCAGGTGCTCCAGCTCGGCATCGTTTTGCCGCGAGTGCACGCTGGCTATGTGAGACCACAGCTGCCGTTGCCAGCGGTCCAGGGACGTCTCCCGGTCCAAGGCATGAGGCTGGAGCTGATCCCGGACCGCGGATGCGAGCCTGCCGAGGCCCATGACTGCCACGGTGTCGGGAAGGAACGCCGTCTCATGCTCGATGCCGAGATGATCGAGAAAGCGCTCCGCATTGACAATGGCATCCGCGATCAGGTTGGCGTCGTGGAAGGAAATGATGCAGTCCGGCTTCATCAGCCCGAGAACGCCGACAAAGTCCGAAAAACAGGCCGTGTTGGTGTGCTCCGCGTCGATCAGCGCGAGCGTCGCCTTGGGCTCGATCGACTGGGGCGGCACATCGGAAACGTCGCTATCAATGGTGGTCAGCTTGGCCATTGCGTCGGGCGGAAGCTTGTCCGACAGCAAGGCAACCATCCGGGCCGCCGTGTTGTCAGGGTAGTGAAAAACCTCGGCACGTTCGTCGGGCTGGGTCGCCGGCCGCAGATCGACCGATATCACCGCCTCGCAGGCCGGATCGATCAAATGCGGCAACAGGCTGCCGCCGATATCCGAACCAACCTCGAGATAGACGTAGCGGCCGAGCGTCGATCGCGCGAAGTTCTGCACGCGCAGGAAACTTGTGCGGTCACTGAGCGTGCTTCCGGTATCGACCTGGAAAACAGCAATGTCGAGCGTCTCGATCATGCCCATCGCTTGATTGGCGGTTAGCATTCAGGGGCTCCCATTGGACAATTATTCGCCGCTCACTTGCATGGCGCGACGGGTTGGATCGCGCAAATCCTGTTGCACTTCGGCTGGATATCCGCAACAGCGTATTTCGCCATGGAACTGTTGCGCGCCTTGAAAGGTCGACGATGAACCGCCTCTATACTGATCTCCTGATCAAGATCATCGCCAACACGATCTACGGCTCTGGTTCGCAGGTGATCGATCCCTCGAAAATCGGAGAGTCGACCCCCTTTAATCGCGAGGATCGCCTCGTGGGTCGCGATTGGCCGACGGTTGCGCACTCGATGGCGGGCGTCAGGCGCCTGACAAATGTGCGCGACCTCGTCCAGCGAGTCATCAATGAGAACGTGCCCGGGGATTTGATCGAGACCGGCGTCTGGCGCGGTGGCTGCTGCATCCTCATGAGAGGCGTGCTGGCCGCCAACGGGATCACGGACAGGAAGGTGTATGTCGCGGACTCGTTCGACGGTTTGCCACCGCCGGACCCCGAGAATTTTCCGGCTGACTTGGGTGACAGGCTGCACGAGTACCGGCAGCTTGCGATTGATCAGGCACAGGTCGAATCCAACTTTGCCGCCTATGACCTCCTGGACGACCAGGTGGTCTTCGTCAAAGGCCTGTTCGGGGACACCTTGCCTGGCCTGAAAGCCGGTCCATTCGCCCTGATTCGACTGGACGGCGATATGTACGAGTCGACGATGGACAGCCTCGAAGCGATTTATCCAAGGCTGTCGCCCGGCGGGTTCGCGATCATCGATGACATGGCGTTTGGGCCATGCCGGCAAGCGGTCGACGACTACCGCACTCGCAACGGCATCAAAGCCGAGATCCACGAGATAGACTGGACGGGCGGTTGGTGGCAGAAGCCAATGGCTGACAACTGAGCCACGGAATCGCGATGAAAACGAACACCCTGTCCGTCGTTGTTGTCGCCTACAACATTCCCCGAGAACTGCCGCGAACCTTGCTTTCGCTCGCAACGCCCTACCAGCAAGACGTGACGACGGATGACTACGAGGTCATCGTCGTCGACAACGGATCGTCACCGGTCGTTGGCGAGGGGCTGGTTGCGGACTATGGGCCGAACTTTCGCCTGCTGCGCATCGATGACGCATTGCCTTCGCCCGCGGCTGCCGTCAATCGCGGGATAAGGGAGGCGAGGGGTGACAACATCGGCGTGATGATCGACGGCGCGCGGATCGTGACGCCCGGGTTGGTGCATTTCGCTCGCGTCGGCCTGGGCATGGCTCCGACGGCAGTCGTGGCCGCGCCTGGCTGGTATCTTGGCAGCGACACCCAGGTGAATGCCCGTAGCAATGGCTATACGAAGGCCATCGAGGATTCGCTTTTGCAATCGATCCGATGGCCGGAAGATGGGTATCGGCTGTTCGAGATCGGGACGATGGACGAGTCGTCGGTCGATCCGTGGTTCACGCCGATATCCGAAGCCAATGCCCTGTTCATGAGCCGGGAGAGCTGGCAGGCGATCGGCGGAATGGATGAGCGGTTCACCTATCCGGGAGGCGGCTTCGTCAACATCGACACGCTGGAACGTGCGATGGAGATGCCGCAGGCAAAGCTCATCCTCACTCTGGGGGAGGCTACATTTCACCAGTTGCACGGGGGTGTCGCCACCAACGCAACCGTCGAGCAGCCCAAACACTGGCTCCTCTGGAAGGCCGAAAGGGACGCGTTGAGGGGTCGCGAGCACTTTAGCTTTCACGCCCCCTCGGCGTTCGTGGGATCGCTGCCTCCAGCGCTTGCGCCGCACCTTGCCCGCGCCCTGATTGTGTCTCCACACGGCGCCGGGCCAGCCACGGCCGCGGGCTTCAGGGCGCAATTGAAGCCGTCGGAAGAATCCGCGCCGACCAACCAGGCCGCCGCCGCACTCGTCGAGTTGGCCAAGGTCGAGTTGGAGCGCGGGAATTACAAGGCGGCGGCAGATGTCGCCCGAATGGCAAGCAGCCATGCACCCGCCGAGCTGGCAACGTCGCGCGTGCTTTTATCCGCCGGCCTTCTTTCGCGGTACAATGAGCATCGCGATGCCGCCTATTTCACGGCGATCGGCGATGCGCACCGTGTCATCGGCGAGAACGAAACCGCCGACATTCAATACCGCAACGCATTGGCACTTGCCGCCGATAGCGTGGGTGCCCATGCCGGCCTGGCCAGCATCCGGATGTCGGGGCCCTCCTATTACGACTGGCTGGAGCGTCTCTACGCGGAACTGAAGCCAGCCGTGGTGGTGGAGATAGGCGTCTTTGACGGCGTATCGCTTTCCAAGGTGAAGGCACCAACCCTCGCAATAGGCATCGATCCCAATCCACGCGCCACGCTGGCGCTCGGCGCGCAAACGCACATTTTTCCGGAGACGAGTGACGCCTTCTTCGATCGCGGTGGAGCGGACGACCTGCTTGCCGGCCGCCCGGTCGGTGTCGGGTTCATCGACGGTCTGCACACTTTCGACCAGGTGCTGCGCGACTTTGCCAACCTTGAACGCTACTGCGACGCCGGCTCGGTTCTGCTCGTGCACGACACCGCCGCCCTGGACGACGCGACGCAAAGGGTTCCGCCGACGACGCAATTCCACACTGGCGACGTCTGGAAACTGGTTCCTGCGCTCAAGACGCTGCGCCCCGATCTCGACGTGTTCACCATTGCCACGCCCTGGACCGGGCTCACCGTCATATCCGGCTTCGGCAAGGGCAGATACGATCGTTCATGGATCGTCGACGCCGGTCAACGTTTTGCAAACATGGAGTTTGCCGAGATCGAGGCAAACCTTGGCGAAGCGCTTGGCCTGGTTGCAAACGAATGGGAGCCGGTGCTTGCACGGATCAGGGCCAACCTCGTCGGCAAAGGGGGTGGCAACCACGATCAAGGCGGCTGGCGGCGGCAAATTGCGAAGCTGATGAAGAGGCTATGATGGGCGGGTTCCTGCATCAGTACTTTTTGAACAACAGCGGCAAGGAGCTTTACAAGTGGCTGCACTATTTCGACGTCTACGAGCGCCACTTCGAACGGTTCAGAAACCGGAGGCCGGTCGTCGTTGAGATCGGCGTCTACAAGGGCGGATCGCTCGAGATGTGGCGTGCTTATTTCGGCGAGGGCGCGCGAATCGTCGGAGTAGACATCGATCCCGCATGCAAGGCTCACGAGTCCGAAGGGGTCGAGGTTTTCATTGGAAGCCAGGACGACCCTCGACTGCTCGACCGGATCGTCGAGAAATATGGCCCCATCGACATCGTCATCGATGATGGCAGCCACATGATGGATCATGTCATTGCGACCTTCGAGCATCTCTACCATCATGTGCAGCCGAACGGCGTCTATTTCGTCGAGGACACGCATACGAGCTATTGGGATGACTATGGCGGAGGGCTGCGCAAGCCAGGATCGTTCATGGAATTCGCCAAGGGAAAGCTCGACGAGATCAACGCGCATCACGCGCGCGGCGCCTTGCCGCCGAACGCCTTCACCCATGCAACAGACTCGATCTGCGTCTATGACAGCATTGTCGTCTTTGAAAAACGGCCGCAGGGCAGACGTCAGTCGCTCTTGACAGGGCAGGGGTAGAATCCGCTCGAAGGTCTCGCCGCCTGCGATCTTGAGGGCAATTATTCCCTGAAGGCTCGGGAAAGCTGATCGGTGATGGGTTTCATCAGATAAGACCAGACAGTGCGGTCACCGGTCTGGATGTGCAATTCTGCAGGCATGCCCGGAATGAGCCGGGTTGCCGTTTTCAGGCAGACCGCCTCGTCTGTAATGTTGATGCGGGCCTCGTAATAGGCCGTCCGGTTGGCTGTGTCCTTGACCAGATCGGGGGAGATCCGATCGACCGTTCCATGACACTCCGGCGTGGTGTTGCGGTCGAAGGCCGAGAAGCGGATGACGACCGCCTGGCCAAGGCTGACATCATCGATGCGCAAGGGCGGAACCTGGGCATCGATCACCAGATCGTCCGTCTGAGGCACGATCAGCATCATTGTCTCGCCAGACGCGACAACGCCGCCAACCGTGTGGATCGCAAGTTCCTGCACGACGCCTGATTGCGGGGCCTTTATCGTCATATGGTCCAGCTGGTCCATGGCCACCTGCTTGCGCTCGACCAGTTCGGCCTCTTTGCCTTCGGCCTCGCGCAGGTCGGCGTTGGCGCTTTTGCGGAAGTCGTTGTCGAGCTGGATACTGGCCAGCGCGTTCTCGCTGATGCGCCCTTCCACTTCGGCGATCGCGGCCAGGAGCCTTCCGGCCTCGCCCTTTTGCTGGATCGTCTGCGTTTTCAGAGCGGTCAGGCGATCCAGCGATGCGAACCTCTTGGCGTAGAGATCCTGGATGATGACGAGGTCGTTGGTCGCCAGGTCGAGAGCTTCCAGGGCCGCGTCGCGCTGGGCCTTGAGGCCTTCGATCTGTTCGCGATACTGATCGTTGCGGGTTCCAAGCTGCGCCTTCTGGCTTTCCAGAAGCGTCATGTTGCTTCGATGCAGCGCGTTTTCACCCGCAATGAGGATCGCCATTGCGGGATCGCTGGCGCGGGCGGACAGATCGTCCGGGATGATCATCTCGTCGCGGCCAATGGTCTCCGCCTCCAGGCGGGTCATCTGCAGCCGCGCGCGGTCCAGCTGCTGGCCAATGATGCCGAGATTTGCGCGTGCCACCGTGTCGTCGAAGCGAACCAGGACCTGGCCGGCCGTAACCTTGTCGCCATTTCGCACAAGGATTTCGCGGACGGTACCGCCAGTCTGCTCCTGCACCTTCTTCACATTCGATTCCACCACCACCGTTCCGCTGGCGATGACCGCACCGGCAAGGGAAGTGGTCCCCGCCCAGATGCCGATGCCGCCAACAAGTGCCGCGACAACGACGAGGCCGGATCCAATGGTCCATCGAACTCCGTCACCACGCATCGACGAGCGTTGCAATGCGGGCAGGGTTGGTGCGTGCGAACGCGTCAGGTCGGCCGTTTGCGTGGGTGCGAGGCTCATCATGGCCGCCTGTCATGCAAGGTGACGACGGTTGGTGCGCGTTCGCCGCCCGGGGCCTGTTCCGGCCGCACATTGGCTGGGCGCGTCATCTTCGCCAGCACTTCGTCCCGCGGTCCCATCGCCTGTACCGTTCCGCCGGCCATGACCAGAACCGTATCGATATTCGCCAGTGCTGCGGGCCGATGTGCGATGACGACGACGATGCCACCTCGGTCGCGTACGCCCTTTATGGCTGCGCCCAGGGCGATGTCGCCTTCGCCGTCCAGATTGGAATTCGGCTCGTCGAGAACGACGAGGAAGGGATCACCATACAATGCCCTCGCCAGACCGACCATCTGGCGCTGACCTCCGGAAAGTGCTGAGCCGCCTTCGCCGATGCGCGTCTGGAAACCGTCGCTCAGCCGGAGGATCATCTGTTTGACCCCGGCAGCTTCGGCCGCCGCAACAACCGCATCCGCGCTCGCGTTGGCGTTGAAGCGGTTGATGTTCTCGGCAACGGTGCCCTCAAACAGTTCGATGTCCTGCGGCAGGTAGCCGACGTCGCGTCCAAGCGCTTCTTCATCGAATTGATCGAGTGCGGCCGCATCAAGACGCACAGTGCCGCGGAGAGGGGTCCATGCACCGACGAGCGCACGCGCCAGCGTGGACTTGCCTGACGCGCTTGCTCCGATGATGCCCAGCCCGGCTCCCGCCTGCAAGGAGAACGCCACATTCTGGATGATTGGTTTTTGCTGGCCGGGAGCACCGACCGAGACCGCCTCGACCGACAGTGTCTCCCGAGGCCGTGGAAGCGTAAGAGGCGCTTCTTGTGCGTCGGCGTTGCGCAGCATCTGTTTGAGCCGGCCATAGCTCTGTCTGGTGGAAACCCAGGGGCGCCAGTTGGCGATGACGAGATCGACGGGCGACAGTGCCCTGGCGAGCATGATCGACGTCGCGATCATGATGCCAGGCGATGCCTCGCCTTCGATCACCAGGTAAGCCCCAAGTCCGAGCATCAGCGATTGCAGGATCATTCGCCACGTCCGCGAGACGGTCCCGGTCGCGCCGACGACATCGGAAATTCGCAACTGATTGGCAAGATAGGCTTCGCTCCGGTCCTGCCAGAGACCGCTGATGCGAGGTCCCATGCCAAGTGCACGAACCACCTCCGCGTTCCGGCGTCCGGCATCGGAAAGCTGCTTGCGGGAAATGGACGATTCCATCGCCCGTTTGGCGGGCCCTCGGCTTAAGCCTTCGGCAACCAGGGTCAGCAAGACGCTCACGATCGCGCCGGCGGTCGCAAGCGCCCCCAGCAGCGGATGGAGGAAAAAGATGCCGACCAGGTAGAAGGGCAGCCAGGGCAGATCGAAGAAGGCTGTCGGGCCCGATCCCGAGATGAAGCTGCGTATCTGGTCGAGATCGCCGATCGGCTGAAGCCGTGTGCCTTCCTGACCGGACCTGAGAGGGAGCGAGACCGAGAGAGCAAAGACAGCGGGTTGCAGGCTGGTGTCGAAACGCCTGCCGATCCGCGCCAGCAGCCTGAGCCGCAGGAGATCAAGCAGACCATAGGCGATATAAAGTCCCGCCATGGCGATCGAGAGCACTGTCAGGGTCGGAATGCTGTGCGAAGGCAGGACGCGGTCATAGACCTGAAGCATGTAGAGCGAGCCGGTCAGACCAAGCAGGTTGATCATCCCCGAGAAAACGGCAACGCAAACCAGTGCCGCGGCGCACGACCTTAGCGCACGGCTGGGCGCGGACAATCCCGCTGGCGCAGGACGGGAGCCGCCGCGGTTCTGTATCTGAATTGCCACGTGCCCCCGCTTAATGTTCAGACTACGACGAAATCGGCGTTGGTCAGCGCCAGGTTTGCGGCAAGTGTGGCGAAATGGGTGGAACCACCCGCTGCACTGCCGTTGCTGTCATAGGTGAGCCAGCCGGTATCCGTCTCATAGATGATATGATCGTTGCCGTCACCCGCAAGGCCGGTGGTGTTCTTAACGAACTGTTCCGCTGTCAGCGTGCCGTTGCCGCCAAGCGCCGCGAAGATGGCGTTATCGACCTGGATGGTGTCGTCGACCACCGAGAAGTCGGTGATGCGGTCGACATTGGCAGAGGCGTTCAGCGCCGTGGTGAAGACGAAGGTGTCATGCCCGGTGCTGCCGGACAGCATGTCGTTGCCGAGGAGGCCGTTGATGATGTTGTTGCCTGAATTGCCGGTGATGATGTTGGCGGTCGAGTTGCCTGTGCCATTGATGGAAGCCGCGCTGCGCAGCGCCAGGTTCTCCAGCTCCTGGCCGGAAAGATTGAAGCTGACATAGGCCTGGACATTGTCGGTGCCGCCGCCGTTGGCCTCGATGACATGATCGCCGGCATTGTCGACGTAATAGGTATCGTTGCCTTGAGCACCACTCATGGTGTCGGCACCGGCAAGGCCGTTGATGATGTTGTTGCCGCTGTTGCCGGTGATGATGTTGGCAGCAGAATTACCGGTGCCGTTGATCGAGGCCGCGCCGCGCAGCGCCAGGGTCTCCAGTTCCTGTCCCGACAGGTTGAAGCTGACATAGGCCTGCACATTGTCGGTGCCGCCGCCATTGGCCTCGATGACATGGTCGCCGGCATTGTCGACATAATAGGTGTCGTTGCCTTGCGCGCCGCTCATGGTGTCGGCACCGGCAAGGCCGTTGATGATGTTGCTGCCTGAATTGCCGGTGATGATGTTGGCAATGGAATTGCCGATGCCGTTGATCGAGGCCGCGCCTCGAAGCGTCAGGTTCTCCAGCTCCTGACCGGAGAGATTGAAGGAAATCGTGCTGTTGACTGTATCGGTGCCCTGGCCATTGGCCTCGAGGACAACGTCGCCGGCATTGTCGACCCAGTAGGTGTCGTTGCCGGTGCCACCGCTCATCGTGTCGGCGCCGGCGCCGCCATTGATGGTGTCGGCGCCGCCGAACCCATAGAGCACGTCGTGCAGCGGCGTTCCGTTCAGCGTGTCATTGCCACTCAGCGCAAGATTGAGCAGACCCATCGTGTCATTGCTCATGACGAAGCCCACAACATCGGTGGCCGCTACGTTCAGGCCCGTGATCTGCAGCACCGTGCTGCCAGCAACCACATATTGGACGGATGTGACGGTTCCACCGGTAGGGACGCCGGCGTTATAAGTGAATCCAGAGCCCTGAAAGAGTGTGTAATTCGACGCGTCGTCAAAAAACCTTGCATAGAGAGGCTGGGCGTCCTCGAAGTCGTAGTCGAGCAGTGCTCCCACCTGCAGCGTATCGAAATTCAGTCCAAAAACCGTACCACCGCTGACCACAGCCATGACGTTCTCCCACCCAAGATTAACAACCCCACCTAAACTTACGAGGTTTCCTGAAACAGTACAACTGACCGTTCTTACTTGCAGTTAGCCGGCGAGGGTTCGGGATGGAATTGTTGCGATGCACTTTGGCGGCGGCGGCAAGGTCCGCTTCGGCCGGCATGACTTCCTTACACCACGACAAAATCGGCATTGGTCAGCGCCAGGTTGGCGGCCAGCGTGGCGAAATGGGTCGAGCCACCCGCCGCGCTGCCGTTGCTGTCATAATAGAGCCAGCCGGTGTCCGTCTCGTAGATGATGTGGTCGGTGCCGTCGGCGGCAAGGCCGGTGGTGTTCTTGACGAACTGGTCGGCCGTCAGTGTGCCGTTGCCGCCAAGCGCTGCAAAGATCGCATTGTCGACCTGGATGGTATCCTCGACCACCGAGAAGTCGGTGATGCGGTCGACGTTGGTGGAGGCGTTCAGCGCCGTTGTGAAGACGAAGGTATCGTTGCCGGTGCTGCCGGACAGAGTGTCGTTGCCGAGCAGGCCGTCGATAATGTTGTTGCCGGAATTGCCGGTGATGATGTTGGCAGTCGAATTGCCGGTGCCGTTGATCGAAGCCGAGCTGCGCAGCGCCAGATTCTCCAGCTCCTGTCCCGACAGGTTGAACGAGACGTAGGCCTGGACATTGTCGGTGCCCTGGCCATTGAGCTCGATCACGTGGTCGCCGGCATTGTCGACATAGTAGGTGTCGTTGCCGGTGCTGCCACTCATCGTGTCGGCGCCGCCGAGGCCGTCGATGACGTTGTTGCCACTGTTGCCAGTGATGATGTTGGCGGTCGAATTGCCGGTGCCGTTGATGGAGGCCGAGCTCCGCAGCGCCAAGTTCTCCAGCTCCTGGCCGGAAAGATTGAAGCTGACATAGGCCTGGACATTGTCGGTGCCCTGGCCGTGAGCTCGACGACATGGTCGCCGACATTGTCGACGTAATAGGTGTCGTTACCGGCCCCGCCTTGCATGGTGTCGGCGCCTTCCTTGCCGTCCAGCGTATCGTTGCCGCCGAGGCCGATGAGCGTGTTGACGCCCGAATTGCCGTTCATCGCGTTGGCCAGGCTGTTGCCGGTGGCGTTGATCGAGGCCGCGCTGCGCAGTGCGACGTTCTCGATGTTGCCCGTGAAATGGTTGCCGTCACTAAGGTTGATCGAAATATAGCCATTGACGATATCCGAGCCGTTGGCGCCGGCGGTGCTTTCACTGACGATATCGCCGGCATTGTCGACGAAGTATGTGTCGTCACCGGCCCCGCCATACATGGTGTCGGCACCTGCCTTGCCATCCAGCGTGTCGTTGCCGGCCTTGCCATCCAAGTGGTCGCCGCCCGAGGAACCATATATGGCTTGGGTGCCGTCGGCGCCGATCAGCGTCAAGGCATTCGTGCCCAGCCCGACTATAGATGAAATGCCGTTGACCGCCGTCACGGATACCGACGTGCGGATGGTCGACTGGCCCATCAGGTCGATCTTGGCGTTGAAGCCGGCAGCGATCGTCGCTGTGAGAACCACCGGCGTCACCTGGTCGCCGCCGGCGAACGTGATGGTCTTGAGACCGGCCGTCAGTTCCTCGGAATAGCCGCCGGCACTGCCGCTGGCCGTGTTCGGTCCGCCGCTGACGGAGACAGTTATGTTGCCGCGGCCTTCGCCGATCGAATAGAACTGGTCGGCGGTCACGGTATCGTTGAAGGCGACACCGGTGAGAAACTGGTGGTTGGCGCCTGGGCGGCCGAAATCTTCGGTCAGCATCGTCGCGTTGAGGCCTTGATAGATGCCCTGGGCCTGGCCGACACCGACCTCCTGATAGTCCGGATCCATCAAATTGACCCGGTGGCCGCGGCCAGGGTAGTTCGCATCGACAAACAGAAGTTGATGGAGCTGCAGAGACATCTCCGGTGTGAGAGTACCGGAAGTAGCGCTGTACGCGATGTTTTCACCTGCAGTATTCCAGTCATAGCCAGCGGCCGTTATCCGGGCGAATGGATCGTGGCCGCTCAGATCAGTGTGCGAAAAGTAGTCGTTGTCGATCATGTCCTGGCTATGAGCCCGCGCCACGCCGAGCAGCGTGTCGTTCATCGCCAGCGGCTGCTTCATCGCGGTGGAGATGGTCTCGTTGGCCGGGACCCCCTCATTGAGGCTTATGCCGTATCGGGCGGCTTCAGCGGCGGGATCGAGCCGCGCGCGATTGATCAGTTCCAGGATTGCCTGCTCGACAGCACTCTGATTGGCCATGACTTATCCCATCCAGTATTGGGCGAGTATTATTTTTAGGCAACATGCTGCCGAAACACCAGCCGGCTGGAAGAAAACCTGCTCAAAAGCCGTGCCATTCAAAGCTTGAACGGGTTGCACAGGAGATACGCCCACGCAATCGCAGGCGCCGTAATCGGGCGCCTGCGATTGCGTGGGGAGCTCTACATTCGAGCGGGTCAGACCACGGCGAAATCGGCGTTGGTGAGCGCCAGATTGGCGGTCAGCGTGGCGAAGTGGGTTGAGCCGCCAGCGGCGCTGCCGTCGCTGTCATAGTAGAGCCAGCCGGTATCCGTCTCATAGATGATGTGGTCGTTGCCGTCGCCGGCAAGGCCGGTGGTATTCTTGACGAACTGGTCGGCCGTCAGCGTGCCGTTGCCGCCAAGCGCTGCAAAGATCCCATTGTCGAGCTGGATGGTGTCGTCGACCACCGAGAAATCGGTGATGCGGTCGACGTTGGTCGAGGCGTTGAGCGCTGTGGTAAAGACGAAGGTATCCTGGCCGATGCTGCCGGACAGCGTGTCGTTGCCGAGGAGGCCGTCGATGATGTTGTTGCCGGAATTGCCGGTGATGACATTGGCAATGGAGTTGCCGGTGCCGTTGATGTTGCCAGTGCTTCTCAGCGCCAGACTCTCAAGCTCCTGACCGGAAAGATTGAACGAGACATAGGCCTGGACATTGTCGATGCCCTGGCCGTTGAGCTCGATGACGTGGTCGCCGGCATTGTCAACATAGTAGGTGTCGTTGCCTTGTGCGCCGCTCATCGTGTCGGCGCCTGCAAGGCCGTCGATGATGTTGTCACCGGTGTTGCCGGTGATGATGTTGGCAGTCGAATTGCCGGTGCCGTTGATGGAAGCCGAGCTGCGCAGCGCCAAGTTCTCCAGCTCCTGGCCGGAGAGGTTGAAGCTGACATAGGCCTGCACATTGTCGGTGCCCTGGCCGTTGAGCTCGATGACATGATCGCCGACATTGTCGACGTAGTAGGTGTCGTTGCCTTGCGCGCCGCTCATCGTGTCGGCACCGCCGAGGCCGTCGATGATGTTGTTGCCGGTATTGCCGGTGATGATGTTGCCAGCTGAATTGCCGGTGCCGTTGATCGAAGCCGAGCTGCGCAACGCTAGGTTCTCCAGCTCCTGTCCGGAAAGATTGAAGCTGACATAGGCCTGGACATTGTCGATGCCCTGGCCGTTGAGCTCGATCACGTGATCACCGGCATTGTCGACATAATAGGTGTCGTTGCCGGTGCTGCCGCTCATCGTGTCGGCACCGCCGAGGCCGTTGATGATGTTGTTGCCGCTGTTGCCGTTGATGATGTTGGCGATGGAGTTGCCGGTGCCGTTGATCGAAGCCGCGCTGCGCAGCGCCAGGTTCTCAAGCTCCTGGCCGGAGAGGTTGAAGGAGACGTAGGCCTGGACATTGTCGATGCCGCCGCCATTCGCCTCGATGACATGGTCGCCGGCATTGTCGACGTAATAGGTATCGTTGCCGGTGCTGCCGCTCATCGTATCGGCGCCGGCGAGCCCATCGATGACGTTGTTGCCGGAATTGCCGTTGATGATGTTGGCAGCGGAATTGCCGGTGCCGTTGATCGAAGCCGCGCTGCGCAGCGCCAAGTTCTCCAGCTCCTGTCCCGACAGATTGAAGCTGACATAGGCCTGCACATTGTCGGTGCCCTGGCCATTGGCCTCGATGACAAGGTCGCCGGCATTGTCGACATAGTAGGTGTCGTTGCCGATGCCGCCTTGCATGATGTCGGCGCCACCGCGGCCGTCGATCACATTGGCAGCATTATTCCCGACGACGGTATCGGCATGTGCGCTGCCGATGACGTTTTCGATCGTTGTCGAGAACGCAAGGCCCAGATTTCGCTCCCATTCATAGGCCGGGGTGGTCGGATCAGTCAGGGTGTTTCGAATAAAGTCCCCAAAGCCACCAAATTGCGCGGTGAGGTCAGCAATCTGATTCTCGACATTGTAGTAATCGAGGTCCGAATAGGCGCCGGGGCGCAAATCGACGGTCGAACCTCGTGAAAGCGCGGTTAGGTCTAGGGTGTCCGTGCCGCCAGCATCGTAGATCGCCTGCCTGCCATTCAAGCCATTGTCGGTAAAGGTGTAGACGGTATTACCGGTGGCAGTGGTCGAATCTGCGCCGTAATGGGACTGAATCGCCATGATATCGAGCACCATTGGCGTAAAGGACGACGTTCCCTCCACGCTGTAAGCGATGCCCCCGCCGCCGCCGTCTGACCAAGTGAAGAAATAGTCTTCCGAGGTGTAGCTCATCACCGTGTAGGTTCTGCTGTCGTACCCCGCTGGCACCGTCGGCGCCTCGAAGGGGTGTTTCAGTCCCAGGGCATGCCCGGATTCGTGGATGAGAATCTGGAAATCAGAGGTATCCTGGGCGAAACTGGATGACTTATAGGTCTCGTCGACCCAGATGTCGCCGTTGACAGCCATTGCCGTGTTGCCGGGGAGGGGCGGGCCATAGGCATAGGCGGCTGTGCCTGAGCCCTCGCGCGCTGTGACGTCGGTGAATGCGACGCGGATTTTCCCGGGGATTGCGTCCGATACCTCAGTTATCGAAGGCGCGATCAACGCGTCCCAAAGAGACAACGCGGTCCGAAAGCTCGCCGCCTGGGTGCTGTCGAAAGGTCCAGACTGAGCGTCGAAAGGCTCTCCCGACCCATAATCTGTCTCCCAGAGTGAACCGGCGCCTGGAATTGAGTAAGTGATCGTCGAGCCGGACCACTTCGCACCGTCCACGTCAACAAGCCCATTCCGAGCCTGTGTCACGGTCACATTTGTCAAAGTCATCGCGCACCCCCCGCGGTTGTTGGACGATAATATTCGGCGACAGTATGGATCATAGACAACGGTGTCCGCTACGCTCGGAGAAATTCCAGGAAAAGTGTGAAACAGTTTCCTGTCCGGAATTGTGTCAAACAAAGAGAAAGAGCGGTTTTGCGTTCAGTGAAACGATGAACCGCTCCTACCTTCACACCACGACGAAATCGGCGTTTGTCAGCGCGAGGTTGGCGGTAAGCGTGGCGAAATGGGTTGAGCTGCCAACCGCACTGCCGTCGCTGTCATAATAGAGCCAGCCGGTGTCCGTCTCGTAGATGATGTGCTGGTCAGCATTGGTGGCGGCGCCCAACGCGTTGGCGGCAAACTGGTCCGCCGTTAGCGTACCGTTGCCGCCAAGCGCCGCGAAGATGGCGTTGTCGACCTGAATGGTGTCGTCGGCGACCGAGAAGTCGGTGATGTGGTCGACATTGGTGGAAGCATTCAGCGCCGTAGTGAAGACGAAACTGTCGTTGCCGGTGCTGCCGCTCAAGGTGTCGTTCCCGCCGAGACCGTTGATGACATTGGCGCCCGAATTGCCGGAGATGATGTTGGCGGTCGAGTTGCCGATGCCGTTGATGTTGCCGGTGCTTCTCAGTGCCAGGTTCTCCAGCTCCTGTCCGGAAAGATTGAAGGAGACATAGGCCTGCACATTGTCGGTGCCCTGGCCGTTGAGCTCGACGACATGATCACCAGCATTGTCGACGTAGTAGGTGTCGTTGCCTTGTGCACCACTCATCGTGTCGGCACCGGCAAGGCCGTCGATGATGTTGTTGCCGCTGTTGCCGGTGATGATGTTGGCGATCGAATTGCCGGTGCCGTTGATATTCCCTGAGCCGGTCAGCGTCAGCTTCTCCAGTTCCTGTCCCGACAGGTTGAAGGAGACAGAGCTGAAGACGCCGTCGGTGCCCTGGCCGTTGAGCTCGACGACATGGTCGCCGGCATTGTCGACGTAATAGGTGTCGTTGCCGGTGCTGCCACTCATGGTGTCGGCGCCGCCGAGCCCATCGATGATGTTGTTGCCGGAATTGCCGTTGATGATGTTGGCGGCGGAATTGCCAGTGCCGTCGATGTTGCCCGCGCCGGTCAGCGTCAGCTTCTCCAGTTCCTGTCCCGACAGGTTGAAGGAGACGGAGCTGAAGACGCCGTCGGTGCCCTGGCCGTTCAGCTCGGTGACATGATCGCCGGCATTGTCGACATAGTACGTGTCGTTGCCGGTGCTGCCGCTCATCGTGTCAGCGCCGGCGAGCCCATCGATGACGTTGTTGCCGGAATTGCCGGTGATGATGTTGGCAGCGGAATTGCCGGTGCCATTGATCGAAGCCGCGCTGCGCAGCGCCAGGTTCTCCAGCGCCTGCCCGGAGAGGTTGAAGCTGACATAGGCCTGGACATTGTCGGTGCCTTGGCCATTGGCCTCGATGACATGGTCGCCGGCATTGTCGACGTAGTAGGTGTCGTTGCCGACGCCGCCGCGCATCGTGTCGCCGCCGCCCTTGCCGTCCAGCACGTTGTTGCCGGAATTGCCGATCAGCGTGTCAATGCCGGAACCGCCAACGGCGTTCTCGATTGACGCGCCGAAGGCAATTGAAACATTGCGGTGGCCGCCGCCGATGTCGGAGAAACTGCCTGCGGCCAGATTGATGGTTTGGGCTTGGCCGAACCCGGACGCATCCAGCGTATCGACACCACCAGCGTCCCAAATGCAGATTGCCGGCGAGGGGTTCAGGGCGAAGTTGTACACGTTGCCCGCATTGGAACCAAAACCGTAGACGGTATTGCCCGTACGCGTCGTCATATTGGCGCCGTAGAGCTGCTGAACAGCCAGAATGTCGTACAACATCAGCGTGTCGGGGTAGTCATTGTAGTCGGATGCGCCGGTGTTGGTCTCGTCGAAATAGCTCATCACGCTGTATTGGTTACTGTCCTGGATGAACTGGGCATCGTTGCCGTAGGTGGGATGGGACCCGGCATTGTATTCGCCCGGATGTGAAAGGCCGAGCGCGTGGCCTGTTTCGTGCAGAATGGTCTGGTAGTCGTAAGAGCCGATCGGCAGATTTCCCGTGGCGACGGCGTCGGTGTTCAAATGCACGTCTCCGGAAATGTCGCCTGGCGCCGTCGTTCCCGGGTAAACTGCGTAGGCTCCGGCAGGGTCCGCCGTCGATGTGTAGTTTCCAAACAGCATCGTCGCGTTGTTGCTGGTGCCAGCGGGGTTGACTTGCGTGAACGTCACGCCGCAGACCGACGAATACATGGCAAGCACGGACTTGACGGCAGCGATTTCCGCGGAACTCAACGGGCTGAAGGGGGCAGCATCCCCTTGCGAGTCAGTGCAATTGACGTCCGTCATTCGCACAGCCCATGTCACGTTCACCGGCTGCCCGGGCGCTGTGCTCCAGCTGCTTCCGGGCCTCAGGATCGCGCCGGCCCCCATCAATTCGTCGTAGCTGGCCCGGGTTCCGCTCACTACGGAAACACCATATTGCCCCACGTAATCATCGTTATATGCGCCGGCATTGATGAAGTAATCGCCCGTGGTCAAGGCCGTGTAGGTGATCGTCGAATAGCGGTACTGGCCCGGAATGACGTCATCGTTTGACGCAACCAATGTTCCGGATGCGTTCATGAGAGCCATGAACGTATCCTCGACATTGTCGCCGACGGTCGGACTGACACGCGCACCTTCACCGACTTCGGCGAAAGTGTAGGTCTGCCCCGCCACAAGGTGCACCCGGTACCAATCATGGTCGCCGGCCGAAGACAAATGGCCAGTCGCTGTCTGGCCGACCGCCAGGGTGTAGCTCGTAGCGATGGATGATGCCGCATCCGTTGTTTCGGTGACGTTTGGCATTGCCTTCCCCCTCTGCGTTTTCTGCGGCCGCGCCGCTTATTATCGATAACGGAGCACGAGGCTCACAACCCGCATGTCCGGCTGGCCTATTTGCCATCGTTCACTTTGTCCTTGCCGCATAGCCGTTCTGCCACTTCGAGTGCCCTCCGAAGGACTTCCCGATTTTCCGCTGCCGAAATGATCGGGCTTCCAAGGCGTGCTTCGTGCAGACGCGCCAGCGCCTGCTCGCAGGTTTTGGCATTCATCGGGCGCTGCGGATTTCGAGGATAGGATTGTGCTGGCAGAGGTCCGATAATGGATGCCACCACGATAGCTCCTATGCAGAGGAAGTTTCGAGTCATAAGCCTTTGCCGCGACCGGTCTGTCTTTGACTAGGCGGCCGTCCAATTCTCAGCTTGGTGACAGCCACCCATGCCTGTCGCCATCATGATCGGCCACAACCACCTTCCAAAATATACAATCGCTTTGCGCGGCTTCGCGCCGACAGGTCATTGCGGAATATTTGTTTCCGAAATCCTGTACCCCAGCCCCTAGATTGGTACTCTATGTCACGGTCACGCCTGTATTCAACGCTGTTCTTGAGGACCAGCTAAAATTCCTGATTGAATTCCGTATGTACCACGTTGCTCTGTTGACATGGGTGCAACTCTCTTGGCATCGGGCTGGACTGCTTTAGGTAGCTGCCCGGACTGCGCCAGTCGTCATGCGACGACTGGACATCGCATCCACTCCAAGTCCGACAATTCACCGCCGACAGTCGGCCTCGAACACCGCGGCTTCTCCACGTGGCCCAAACTTGGCTACTCGATAAAGCAGAGCGACGGGTCATTTTTCTACATGAACGGCTGGATAGCCGAGGCGGTTTTCTCGAGTTAAAACGACGGAACGACACCCAGCCAGCAAATGGAAGGCTACCTCGCTTGGAAGTGGGGCCTTACTGGCAAGCTGGGGGGCGGCTACCCCTTATGAATCCAGCCCGCAGTGAGGGGCGCTCTTGGGACTTCAGTCTTAGTTGAGCTACCGCTAATATGCCTATAACTTAGGCGGTGCGGGGACAACCCGAATACTTAATCCCGCAATGGCCGGTGCGGCTCGCTTAACAACCCCAAGCACCCCGCCGGCCATTTCTTTTGCGTCTGGATGGCGCCGACTGCCAAAGCTGGATCGCGCGGGGGACAAATGCGCAGATCAGTCAAAATTCTCGTCCCGGTCTTGGCCGTCGTTTCGACTGAGGCCATGGCTCACGAATGGTATACCGGGAAGAAGGACCCCGTCACAGGCTTCGACTGCTGCGCAGGGTCAGAGTGCGCAGCGATCCCGGACTCTGAAGTCAGAGAAATGCCGGGCGGCTATCTCTATCTTCCCACTGGCGAGTTCATCCCGCTTCGTCGCGTGCAACATAGCCATGATTGGCAGTACCACCGCTGCATCTATCACTCGGAATTTCTCAACCTGGATCAGGGAAGTTTCAGGAAGGGCGACACACGCTGTTTCTTTGCGCCGCATACCGAGATCGGCGCTGCGCAACAAAGACCATGGCCGGGGTGACATACGTGGTTAAGGCAGGGGTTATGACAATCTACCAAATGGCACTTAACCAATTAATTTTATTGGTAGCCTGGCGGAGGAAGTGGGATTCGAACCCACGGTGAGCTTGCACCCACGCCGGTTTTCAAGACCGGTGCCTTAAACCGCTCGGCCATTCCTCCAACTGATTGCAATCATTGCGCTTTTGTCTCTTTGCAAATGGCCCGAAAAAGCCGCTTGCTACGCACTTTGCAACTATTTGCCTTGTCGTTCGCTGCTTATAGCGGCCTGCAACGCGACGTCAACTTGCTCCGCTGCATCCGCCTGCATTCCTGGCATGACGTGCGAATATAGGTCTAGCGTTATCCCGATGTTCGAATGGCCCAAGCGCTCGCTTGCTATCTTCGGATGAACGCCAGCCGAAAGCATTTGCGTGGCATGCGTATGCCGAAGGTCGTGAAATCGGATGCGGGGCAGGGAGGTTTTGCCGAGCACTCGCACCCACTCATGCGTGAGGGAGCGGGGTTGCAGCGGCTGGCCGTCGACTTGGGCCACGACGAAGCTGTTTCCGTCGGGTCGTAGACCAAGGCGAAGCTGTTCCTCAGCTTGCCGCACCCGGTGCGCCTTCAGCTCTGCCACAGTGCTGGCAGACAGCGCCACGGTCCGCGCCCTCCCTGATTTCGGTTCCTTGTATCTCACACCGTCGTCGGTCTGTTCCGCGCTTTCCTCGATCGACATCTGTCGGCGATTGTCTCCGAGTTCCAGATGGCGCCAGCGAAGGGCAAGGATCTCGCCGCGACGCAGGCCGCAGGTCACAGCCAACAGTATCGGGATAAACATCCTCGTCGGCCGAAGGGTCTCAAGCAGCGTCGCTGTCTGGCTGACATCGTAGGCGAGCATCTTCTGTCGCTCGACCTTGGGCGACGTTGTCGCCGTGGCTGGATTGCGTGACAACCGCTCCCAGGTCACGGCTTGGCCCAAGGCCTTCACGAGCACGCGGCGGTAGTGGTGGACCGTGCGGGGCGCCAGCGGCGGGAGCGGCTCGCGCTGGTCGCTGTCCTTCTTGATGCGGTGATCGACACGCGGCGCCGTCAACGCCGTGGTGAAGGCCACGTCTATACGGTCGGTCTTCAGCTTGGACAGCATCACGTTGCCGATGAGAGGCGCGAGTCCCTTGCGACATATCTCGGCGTACCGCTCGTGGGTCTTCGGCGCGACCGATGGCTTGATGAAGGTCAGCCATTCATCAAGAAACTCGGCGACGGTCTGCTTGGTCGGCTCGACGTAAGACCCTTGGTCGAGCGCGGTGATGAGGCGCGAGCATTCCTTTTGCGCCTCCCGCTTCGTCCCGCTGAAACTGTGCCACTTGCGTTTCTTCTTGCCCGTCTTCGGGTCGATCTCGCCGACATCGAGGACGATTGCCCAATGGCCGGGGCTGCGTTCGCGGATGTGACCCTTCATGGCTGATCATCCTCATCATCATCCAGTGAAATTCCGGCCTCCGATGCCTTCATCATCATCCGGAACATCTTGGTGCGCTCGGCCGCATCAGCCTTGATTTTCTCAGCTTCGGCTTTCAGAGCGGGAACCTCGCCGGCGTCTCGCATCTTCATCACCTCAGATGTCATGGCATGCACAGCCATATTCAGTTCGGATACGTGTTTGATGAGTTCTCCGGTAGTAGCGAGATCTATCTTCGCGATCCTCTCCCAATCGACATTGTCTGCTTTTACCAGCGAAATGGTGATGTCCTTGCGGCTCAGAAGCACACGGTGGAGTTCTTTCGTTCGCCGGTAAATCGTCTCAATCGGAGCATCGATCCGAAGGGACGTCTGCGCCAGCCGCCGAATCGCATCGGAACGGGTCGCAATCCGATTCTTATATCTCCAGTCATCGATCGCTTTCAGTTCCTCGTCCGACATCATCATCGGAATCCGATTTTCGCGCGGCTTTTTGACCATTTCAGATCGTCCCTTCCTATCCCTGACTGTAACCCAATACACCAACAAAATCGGCACAACAAGCACAAGTAGCGCTTGCGCGGAACGTTTTGTGAACTTAGAGTGCAAATCGGCACAACCAGCGCCGATAACTCAGCACAAGGTTCAAGAGCGATGACACTCGAAGAGGCCCTTGCTAGGGCGACAGTCTCAATCCCAGACGCGGGCAAGCTGTTTTATGGGCTTGCGCGAAATGCTTCCTACGATGCCGCCCGACGCGGTGACATCCCAACCGTCGAGATCGGCGGGCGGAAGCTGGCGGTGGTAGCGCCAATTGCCGAAAAGCTCGGCCTCCGCTCGACAGCGGGGAGGGCGGCTGCATGACTGCCCCCGCGCTCGATATAGCCCTCGCCGAACTCGAGCAGAAGGTTCTCATCTGTTCTGAGGTGATAGTTGAGGAGGGAATAGTTCTCCACGAACGCACCCACAAATTCACCGTAGATTTCATCATGCGGCATTGTCCCGTCCTCTCACCGCCGCCGATGCGATCGAAACGGCGGAGCGGATGAAGCGTCCCTTCAAGATTGGAGGGCTGCGAGCATGACTCCCGACCTCTCCCCGCACGAGCATGAGCATTCGGCTATTATCGATCAGGCCATTGAATTCTACACCGCCAACTACGGCGCCGAGGCCGATCGTCCCCGCATCGCAGCGTCGTTTCGGCTTGACCCCTCACCAGGCCGTCGTCGTCATCCGCGAAACCACATTGCGGAGGACTCGGGCCGCATGACGACGCTACCCTGGATGCCAGTCTTTCCCGGCGACGAACTGGCAGAGACAAGCCACTTGTCGACCGAAGAATATGGCGCCTATGCGCTGTTGAAGATGGCGCTGTGGCAGCATGGTGCGGTGGCCGATGACGACGAGCGCCTGTCCAGGATCACGCGACTTTCGCTCGAGAGATGGCTCGCCATTCGGGCGATGATTGAACCCCTATTCGGGCCGCGATGGACGCACGAGAAGCTCGAACACCATCGCGCATTGGCAGCGGGTCAGCGTGAAAAGAAGTCCGCCGCCGGCAAGAAAGGCGCTCTCGGCCGCTGGGGTGTCGATGGCAAAGCCAATGGCAACCGCAATGGCACAGCCAATGGCGTTGCCATAACCAAAGATGGCAGTGCCATGCCTTCTGCCAATGACACAGCCAATGCAGACGCCAATGGCCTCCAACCCCAGATGAAGAACTCTGCTTATGAAAAGGAAGTGCTTACACACGCACACCCGCACGCGCGAGAGAAGATACCCAAGGTCTCATCGAAGCTAGAGGCAGGGCAGTGGCTTGACGCTCAAGGCATCCTTCCGATGGACGCCGCATTCAACCCATGCGTCGACAAGATGCTCCGCGGCGAACTCGATTGGCCCGACATCGAAAGGGCGATCTCATGAGCCGCCACGCCTATCAATCCGTGGTGGTGTGGTCTGACTCGACCAAGGGCTCGACAGCGCGACCGAGGCTATCGAGCGGATGCAAATTCATGGCCGAGCATGCAGCCATTCACCGTGAGGCGCATTCGAACACGCTCGACGTCGTGGCGAGCGCCTATGAGCGGGAGTATTGGCGGCGCTGGCCAGAAAGGTAGCGAATGAGACGGCGGCCTGGTTCAAGCCGCGCGACGCCCTTTATTGCTGGGGGATTGATCTCCCGGTTTGCGGTATCGACCAGACATCGCATCTTGCGGCGGAGTGCGATGTTTTCGGCCAGCATCTCTTCAGTGCGCTGCAGTGCGAGTTCGGCGCAGTGGATGCGCTCCTCGGCATCTGCAATCGCGTCAAAGTTCGGGTTCGGGATCACGGGACAACCTCGCTGTGCTGGTTTGAGCTACAGGCAGGTGAAACATCTCCCGGCTGTGTAGGTTCCGTCACAGTTGGCTACAGCCTGTCACACGTGGTCGCCGGGTGGTTGCCATGAGCGCATGCCTCGCCATCGCGGGGACGGGATCACATGCCGAGCGTCTCAGTGCTTCCGGCGGGCCGGACAGTGTCGGCGAATGTTTCCGCTGCTGCCTGGACCTTGTCGGCCGCTTCGTCGACCTTATCGAAGCGCTTCAGCATTCGTACGTGGATCATCGTCAACCGAGCGGCATGGTAAATCACGCTGCGCTTGTGCCCGTCAGAGTTGAGTGGTTCGAACAACATCATGGCGCCAAATCCTCAGTAATGCGGGACAGGGGGAGCGACCTTCCGAAAGCGCTCTCGTGCGTCGATCACTCGAGCCTGGTCAGCCCGGATCCTGGCGCACAGCGCAAGGCTGAGACCAACGCCGCAGTCGTCGTCCAGTTGCCCGTTTGCTCGGTCCAGGGAGCGTTCGGTGCGCTTTACACGCTGTCTGGCCTTCGCCAGTTCAAAGCTAAAGATTTCGACCATTTCACCGATTCCATCGGTCCTCTGGTCCCTTCACGAAGACAACCGGCGCCGACAGCTTTGGTTCCGATGGCGTCTTGCCCTCAAAGCAGATCGCCGAATCCCCAGATCAGCGTTCCGATAGCGCTGACCAAAAGGTGCTCGCGCAAGAACCGATATTGCCCAGCTTCAATCATCACCGGAACCACCCGTGATACGCGCTTGAGCGCCGTGGCTCTGGCTTCATCATCTGCTTCGGGGCCCGATACTCGCTGCCGCTCGACGGTCGTGAAAATATCCACAACGGCCTCGCTAACGCCGCCACGCATCATCTTTGCCCAAGCCGACGCTCGCCAGGCATGCAGAATGCTGAGAGCAGTCAATGCCGCTCCTGATCGGGCGAACGGTCCGAAGTTGCCGGCCCGCCAACTGCAAAGCAGACCGACTGCTATGACCACGCAGCAAAGGACCACCAGCTCTCGTCGTTTCCGCCGTGTCAAATCGTTCGAAGTCTCTTCGATGCCTTTAGCAAATCCGGGTGGCAGCGGTAGGTCATGCTTGTCGATCATGCGAGGAACTATCGACCGCTTGGCAGTGGTCAGGCAAGTCCTCAAGGCGGCAGGGGGTATATGCATCTCTAGCGGCCTTACCCCTAAAACCGCTTCGGGGTTTCGCGCAGAATTAGTTTGGGACTTATGAACGTTAGGAGCCGAAATGGGCCTGCACGGCAAACCGTCGAACGGACCGAGGAAGGCGCCGCGGCGCCATGCCAGGCCGCATTCATCGGTGCGCGTTACCACGGAGATGTCGCCAGCCTACCTCGACTTGCTGAACGCCGGTTACTGGGCCGATCCTCGTGATCCCGAGCGCGAAGCTGCCTGGGAGGAATGGCGAGAGCGCATCCTCGACGAGCGCTAGGCGGCCGGCATTGACTGATTAAATTGGAATGAGTGTCTGCCAGCCCTCTGCCTCCCTTCTGCCGAGACGAAGAGCTCTTCGATGTTCTGCTTAGGTGGGCCGAAGTGCGGAGAAGGTTTTGCAGGCGAGCATGCAGGTGGCAAGGGTCTTCCAGCAGAGCTGAGCTGGTCCGATTTGCCGCCTGGATGTCAGAGCTTTTCACCTAAAATGCATGCTTAGATTTGTATGAAGTTCGCACACTATTTCGGGAAAATCGGAGGCTCGCATGGGCGGCGCAGGATCGGGAAATCGCTGGCGAACAGGAGCCCGCCGCAAGTGCGAGGATCTGCTGGATCTTCGCATCTCGGATTTGAGCAAGGGCGGGCTGCTGTCGCCCGGGCGCCGAGGGAATTTGGAGTGGACTGTCGGCGGTCGACCTTTTCGTTCGATCGATATTTTCACGCGCGAAGACAGCTTGGAATTGACCTATCGCCGTCTAGGGCCAGCCCAAGAGTGGCAGCGCGTGCTCGAGGTCATCGCTCTTGATTCCGCGGATCAATATTTCGGCGGTGAGCGACGTTGGTTTATCTGCCCTTGCTGCGATCGACGATGCGCAGTGCTCTACGCTGGCGAGGAATTTCGCTGCCGCTTGTGTCTGAACCTCGCCTATCGCTCCCAGAGCGAAGATCATCGCTATCGGTGTCTTTCCAGAGCCCGGAAATTGCGACAGCGCCTTGGGGGAGCCGCCGCAAACACCCCGCTCCAACTTCTAGACAAGCCGACGGGAATGCACTGGCGGACATACAATACGCTCTACGAAAAGGGGGTGGCTTTGGAGCAGGCGACGCTGCGCGCTTTCTCAGAGATAGCCCTCAAGCTGAATGCCGTCAGTCGTTGAGCGGGACCCTCGCGTAGCATTCGTTCGTTGCGGATCAACGCAGCATGTCTGCCTTCGCCCTTCCAGTCCTCAATTCACGCACGCATGAACCGCATGCAGATTGCTAAGGTTAGGAACTTGGCCACGTGCTACCATTGGTGGCCTGATTGTGGCGTCCGAAGCAGGCTCAACGGTGCTTGATCGCATATCTCCAGTCCACGGTTGAGATTGGCTTCGTTTCCGGGATTCGAACCGCCATGGCTCCACGCACCCAGTACGCGAAGTGCGGCAATCTATCGATCGCCTATCAGGTCCTTGGTGACGGGCCAATCGATCTTGTCTATGCGCAAGGTTGGGTCTCCCATTTGGAGTATGCATGGGAAAGTCCCGACTATGCGCGGTTCTTCAGGCGTCTCGCCAATTTCTCGCGCTTGATCAGGTTCGATCGTCGGGGCATGGGTCTATCCGATCGAGATGTCGGGCCCGCGACGATCGAAGAGCGAGTGGATGATATCCGGGCGGTCATGGATGCTGCCGGGTCGGAACGGGCAGCCCTCCTTGGCGTGTCCGAGGGGGGCTACATGGCGGCAATGTTCGCCGCAACTCATCCCGAACGTACAGCCGCGCTTATTCTCTGCGGGAGCTATGCTAGGCAAAGCTGGGCGCCTGACTATCCGTGGGGCATAACGCTAGAGGATCGTGACGCGTGGAACACGCTCATGGAAGAGAATTGGGGTGAGCCTTTTGAGCTCGACCAGGCTGCGCCGAGCATGGCAAAGGATGAGGCGGCGCGCTCATGGTTCGGCGCCTATCTTCGCTATTCCGCAAGTCCGGGTGCAGTTCGAGCGCTCAACGATCTGAGTTTTGAAGTCGATATACGCGGTGTTTTGCCGAGTGTTCAGGTGCCTACTCTAGTGCTGCATCGCAGCGGAGACCGCTGGCATTCTGTCCCCGAAGCCCAATATCTTGCCGATCATATTCCAGGCGCCAAGTTGGTCGTGCTTCCCGGCGACGATCACTTACCGTGGTGGGGTGACCAGGAACGACTGGTAGGTGAAGTGCAGGAGTTCCTGACTGGAACCCGAAATAGTCCGCCCTCCGAGCGGGTCCTCCTGACCGTGCTCGTGACCGATATTGTTGGATCAACCGAAAAGCTCGCGGCAATCGGAGACCTCAAATGGAAGGAGACTCTGCAAGCGCATGACGGTGTCGTGCGACGAGAGCTGAAGAACTTCGGTGGCCAGGAAGTCAACCGCACGGGCGATGGCTTCGTTTTGGCTTTCACCGGGCCAACCCGGGCTATCCAGTGCGCGCGGGCAATCATACAGGAACTGTCGCGTCTCGGCCTCACCATGCGCGCTGGACTGCATACCGGTGAATGCGAGCGGCGCGAGACCGATCTGAGTGGGCTCGCGGTGCATGTTGCGTCACGCATCTGCAGCAATGCGTCGCCGGGCAGTATCCTGGTGTCCAATACGGTCAAAGACCTGGTTGTCGGCTCGGGGATCGGGTTCATTGACCAAGGCATGTACTCGTTAAAGGGGGTGCCTGGTGAATGGTCGCTTTTCGCCGTCGTTGAATAAGCCGCAGACTTCGGAGACGCGGTTGGTGGCTACGGTTATTCACTATGCACCATCCAATCTCGATCTCTGCTCGTACCTAGAAGGTCCGGCCAAAGCGTCATTTCGTGACTTGGTGATCGGGCTGGGGGCGACGATCCAAAAAAAGGGACGGCCGCCAGTATAACTGGCGGCCGTTTGATTCCCCAGGTTAACCGAATGGCCCGCCGGACCCCCTCCCGGGCTTACCCGCGTGGGTGCACAGGAACCTCCCACGCCCTCCGCTCCGCGCAACGCCGAGGGCGCTGCGCTTCGGGCGCGGGTCCCTCCTATGCACTACCCGGATAAGCCCAAACCTGGGCACCCAGAGGGGTCGCGATTGGACGCGAAAAGGGGGTCACGGTTGGAAGCGAATTGACAGGGCAGTTGGCGAGGAAGTGCCCTTGAACGCGCACCGACCAGGGAATTCGCCCCGTAAAGGCCGATGCTCCCCACCGCGGTACCGCGCCCTCGATGAGACATGTGTCTGCGGGGACGGCAGGCCAGCGCGATCAGTCCGCGTCAGCTGATGGGCCGCCACCCCACGCCACTATCTGCTTCGGGGGCAGTTGTGAAAAAACAACCGTCGACTTTGATTGCGCCAATAGTCATGGGTCCCAGAAGGGTTATGCAAACGGGTGGAGAGTGTACGTTGACGCGGACCATAAGCCCGCTGTTGTCCACGTTTTCCGTCCGGTGCGCGTCCCAGAATCAGACTTGGGCAAAATTACCTGTGAGGGATATTGCTTCACACTTCCCAAATGATTCGTGCTCGCTCGAGGCATAGTTGTACTTCTGGGACTAGCGCCGTTGGAGCGGTTTCTCTAGCAAGAGTTCAATCGAGCGACACCGGCAATCCTCGATTTGTAGAAGTGGTTTTGGCGCCCGAATCGCGCGAAAGTTAAACGATGCCCCGTCTGACTCCGCAGCAAAGGATTGCACTGGCTCGAACGCTCGAGGGCCGCGCTGATTCGGCTGAAGGACTGAGCTCGGAGAAAAGAATAGAGCTTCGCCGGGCTGCAAACAACCTTCTCGCAGTGAATAGAATGGAAGAGGCCAAGCATCGCCGGATTTTTGAAGAAGCTTCCGAGGTACGCTGGTCGGAGGACCTACGAGAGGAGCTCGGGTATCGTCATATGATCCACTTGGCCGACGTTTTCGAGGGATGGGCAATTGACCGGCGCATGACGCCCGAATGGACAGCCAAGTTGACAGGGTGGGCAGAGTCTATGCGGCGGTTGGCAGATGAAGTCGGGTCGGCCTGGGATCCGCCAAGACCAGCGGGTCCAATCTCCCTTGTCGGATTCATTGGTCGTAACCTGATGGACGAGTAGAGTAACCGGTTCAAGGTGTCGGACCTTCGGCCTACGCGTCGTGGTGGCAGAGGTACCGTGGCTGCTTTGCGCCTCATGTCGGCCGTTAAGGTGAGCTCTGAAGCCGCATGAAAGCAGACAATCCGGCGACCAAGCTGGAGGTCGCGGTAGCGCCAGTTCCGGACATGCAAGTTGTCCGTTTTGCCGGCGGGGCATTCGCGTTGCAGCTAGTGCACCCCCGCTGCCTCGAACGGAAAACTCTTTGGGCTCAGTCAAACTGCTCGGGGCCACTTACGATCGGTCGTCCAAGGCCGAGAGTCGCACCGGGAGACGCGTCGACGCTGATCAGTTGATCCCGAACGCTGGGATGTCTAAGCCTCCGAACCGGTTTTCGTGCGCGATGCGGCGTCCGGCACCGCTTGTCGGAAGGTTGGCCGGAAGGACCGCGGCCAGCTGGCCGAGTGTTGGCTTGTACCGGCTGATGATCTCGAGGTTCCGTGACAAGTCGAACTGGATCGCCGAGCGCTGATAGAAGCCGCGTTCCATCCGAGCTTTGATGTCCATCATCATGTCGAATGTCGTCAAATCTGATTGTTTCTCCGCAACGCGAGACCGGTCGCCTTCGAACTGCAGATAAAACTCCGGGCTAGTGCCAAAGAAGACGTGCAAGGCCGTCGCCAGATCGCAGTCTCCGCGCCGGGTGATCCAGAGCAGCGGCGCCAGGCCGTAATCCCAATTCCAGTTCAGCGCCGCTACATGGCGTTGATCGGGATCGGCTTGGCGCAGCCAGTTTGCATAGCGCACGAATTCGCTTGGCGAGTAGTCGTCCCATGGCTGGCAATGTTTCGCCCAGGTCAGGAGCATGGCGTCGTCGTCGGCGCTTATATATTTCCAGGCGCTGGCGAGTTCGCGTCGCTTTTGTTCCTTCTCCGACCGCTCCTTCCAGAACGCCTGCCGGGCGTCCATGATCCTCGAATGACCGGGTTGGCAGATGGTCAGTTGCTCGAGCGAGTCTTTCCTGAACATCAACATGATTTCAAACCCGTCATCCGTGTTGCCGCTGAGATACCTGACATCGGGATGGGTGATCTCCATCGTGGCAAGCCCGAGTCTGGCGATCTCGCTGTCGGCGTCCGATCGAGCCATCCCGATTACGAAGCCGTAGAGGCTGATAGAACCCGGAAAGGGGGATCTGAAGTCGATCTTTTCCACGATGTGGTCGCTGGCGATTCCGCTGGGATCGTTGTTCGCGCTTTGCCCGAAGCCGAACTGCACGCCGAACTTTCCGCCACGACTGTGTTCGGACCACTTCTCGCGCGGAAATGTCTCGTCGACTCGAGCTTGGGTCATTAATGGGCGAAGCTGAACAATCTTGCTGATATAGTCATCCATGCCGGCGTAGATTACCTTTAGCGAGACCCTTGGACAACCGCGCGTATGGTTTTCTGGACACGGGCAATCTCAATCGTCGTCACCTGCCGTCGCGTTGCGCGTTCCAAAGCTGCATCGGCAGGCCATAGTAACGCTTACGGGAACCGAAGCCGAGCGCGCTCAGCAGCCCTGTCGGTTCGCTTCTAACCGGGAGGCAGGTGAACTCGGGGGTAAGAGCAAGGCTACCTTTGGGACTGATCCAACAATGGTTCCGATAGCCACAGAGCTTCGCGACATCCGCCATTCCAGTCTTGGGGTCGATCGATATCAGGGCGGTGCTTGCCCGGCCGGGCTCGCTACCCGTCAAAGCCGGAATGCACAACCGTCCATCAGCGGTCTCTGCCAGCTGCTGGCCGTAGAAGCGGAGGGGAGTTGACCTGGAATGTCGGCGGCCGTCCTTCCGGTTCGATCGGGATTTTCGTGGAGGAAGGCAGCCTGGAGTTGACCTATCATCGTCGAGGACCGGCCCAGGAGTGGCGGCACGTGCACGAGGTCATCGCGCTTGATTCCACGGAACAACATTTCGGCGGTGAGCGGCGCTGGTTCATTTGCCCGTCCTGCAATCGTAGATGCGCAGTTCTTTACGACGGTAACGGCTTTCGCTGCCGTGTGTGTTTGGATCTCAGTTATCGCTCCCAGAGCGAAGATCCTCGCTTTCGATGTCTCTCTAAGGCACGGAAATTGCGGCAACGCCTTGGAGGAACCGCAAGCGTCCCGCTACGACTTGCGGACAAGCCTCGAGGAATGCATTGGCGGACATATAACAGGCTCTACGAAAAGGCAGTAGCACAGGAGCAGGCGACACTGCGCGCTTTTGCTGGGGCGGCGGACAGGCTGCTCGCCGTCAGTCGTTAGAGGCCGCAGGACAAGCGCCCGCCGGCAATTTATTCGTCGTAGGTGCCGTGGCTGCTTTGCGCCCTATGTCGGTCGTTGAGGTCGGCTTTGCCACCGCCTGAAAAGCAGACATTGCCGGCGACCCCGCTGGAGGTCGCGGTTGCGCCATTGACGAAAGTTCGACGATTAGAGCGAGATGGTCTGCTTCGCGCGCTGATAGTTGGCGTACATCGTTGCTGCCTGGTTGTCGCATCTCGACGAAGCCGGTTTCTGCTCTGCAGCGTCACCACCACGATCCGCGCCGTGATGAACCCTCGTTGTCCGCTCGGCAAGCGCTCGCTGCCGATGCAAGCGGTCTTGTGGTCCGGTCCCCGCAACGAAACCATTTCGGCTTCGTTGGTACTCGAATTTTGCACGATTCTATTGCCTGAGCCGATTGGTGCTACACTGACAAGCCAGTTAACGCGACGGACCTGTGTTCGGTGATATGACCAAAGTAACCGCTTTACCCGACAGAGTGGATTTCGACGTGGCCGCGGATGAGACCTTGCTCGAGGCGGCTCTCAGATCGGGCGTGCCGTTCGCCCATGCATGCGGCGGCAGGGCGAAATGCTCGACATGCCGCGTTTGGGTTCTCGACGGCATTGAGGCTTGCCCGGACCGGAATCCGGACGAAACCCTGATGGCGAACCGGTTGAGATTGGCCGATGAGGTTCGGCTGGCCTGTCAGCTCAGGCCGGAAGGCGAGCTTCGCGTCCGACGCCTGGTGCTAGACGAAACCGACATGATGATCACTAGCCAGCTGGGCACTTCTGCCGCGACGCGTTGCGGCGAAGCAAGGCATGTTGCGGTCTTCTTCAGTGATATTGTCGATTTCACCGCGCTGTCGGAGCGGCTTTCCCCCTACGACGTGATGTATCTGCTCAATCGTTACTTCGCCCAAGTCGGGGACGTCATCGAGCAGAATGGCGGTTTCATTGACAAACTGATCGGCGATGGGCTCATGGCAATATTCGGTATCGACGACCAGCCAGACGCCCCGCTCCGCGCCGTGAACGCCGCACTTCAGACCCTCGCCACGGTCGATCGTCTGAAGCCTTTCTTTGCCTCGATGTATGGCATCGATTTCGATATTCGTATCGGCCTCAACTATGGCGAAGCCGTCATCGGCACATTGGGTTTCGCCGGACACGAACGTCTGACGGCCATCGGCGACGTTGTAAATCTGGCCAGCCGGGTCGAGGCCGCCAATAAAGATGCCGGTACGCGATTGCTAATATCCGAGGCCCTCCGCGATCAGATCGCCGACAAGGTGGAAATCGGCGACTTCGTCAGGGTACGCCTTCGCGGTACCGCCGAGCGCACAAGCCTGTTTGAAATAGTCAGGCTGAAGCCCGAAATTGACGCCGAACTGAATTCCAAGGGGCTTCGCGAAACCATCCGTCACGGCGGCAGGAGGTGGGTTCGCGCTTTTGCCGAAGACGAGCTTCGGCCCTACGAACGTCGGATTCTCGATTTTGAAGATTACGATATCGTCGTCGTTCGCGGATCCGACAACTATTGCGCCTTCAACAATGCTTGCCCGCATCTTCATCTGCCGCTCTACGAACGCCGAAGTTCCACTGAGGCCGAAAAGCTGAAGCTCCCACACACGGAGAGCACGATCACCGCAGATCTTGGCCTGGTCTGCCGCTGGCATCAGAGTTGTTTCGACCTGTCCACCGGCGAAATCAGGGGGTGGGCGCAGCTGCAGCAGGATGGTACTGCGCCGGGCTATGAATTCGCCGGTGACATTTCGAAAAACCGCGCAAAACTGATCGTATACCCCTGCCGAAAGCAGGACGGCTTTGTGTGGATCGGGCTCGAGTGAAGCGACGTTCCGATATTTCAGTTTTCCGTCGCGATCCCATGTCGCCTTTTCTCACATTCTAGGACTTCCTGATCGTGAGACTGAACGGCAGCATCGGGTCAGGTCACGACAATGCTCACGGCGACCGTAATGTCCGGCCCTGAAGATTTGCCGCCTGAAGCAGCCGGTCCGCAAACGGCCCCAATTGCGCTCATTCCGGATCTACCTTAGGGGCGAAGCTGCTTTGTGCCTATCGGGCCGCTTTCGCCGCGATGGCGGCGCGCCGTTTAATTAGCCACAATGTCAACATGGGTGACCCACCGGGTTGCGGATACCGTGATTGCGGCGGGTTTTGGTCGGACCTCTGCGCCGAGCTATGCGACCTCAGCCAAACATAGTTCCCACTAATATGCTATAGGCTGAGCATGAGGGGCAAAACCATGGGTCGGTTTCTGCGGTATTTAGCCTGGGTATGTCTTGTTTCGGCCAGCCATGCCAACGCCCACAGCTGGTATCCGGGCAAAACTGACCCGGTTCGACGTCGGCTCCCTGGCCCTCAGCAGCCCTATTCTGCGCCCCTTATCATGTTGCAGCAGGGCCAGGAACGGACCTGCGCTCAATCAGCTCATTTTCCGGGCTTCATATTCAGGGTTATTGCTTCACTCTCCTCGTGGCCTGCTGATATTCGAGCCCCAGTCGCGGCTATTTGGGCCTCCATCCGATTGACGAGCGCGACATAACGGGGATGAGCGCGGAGCGAGTCGAGGTCGCTATCCTGACGCATCCAAGGCATGCGCAAAATGAGGTAGGCATGTGATGCAGTTAGCTGACGTTCCAGGCAATCGATAGCCTGTTCCGCCTTGCCCAGCCTCGCATAAAAACAGCCTATGTTGTACTGAACCGCAATGTTGTCTCCGGCGAACATTTCAGCACGGGAGACCCACGACAGCGCGCGTTCAATCTCGCCAATTTCCGCCAGCATTGAGGCGCCGTAACATAGCGCGGTGGCATTGTCGGGATGCGCTTTGACTTCCTTTTCCACTCCCAGCACACCTTGCCTTGCAGCTTCCTTGGCGTCGTCGCTGCGGCCAAGTGAAACATAGACCATATTTAGATTGGTCCAGACCCGATAGTCATCGGGTGACAACGATACGGCACGCTGGTACAGCGCGGCAGCTTTCTCGTATTGACCTTGAATGAAACAATTCCGGCCGTAAGAGAAATAGGTATCGGAAGAACTGGCGTCTAACTCTAAAGCTCGCTCGAACTCCACTTCCGCCTCGGCATACCGGCCATTTACGAAAAAGGCCCCGCCACGTGATGCGTGGGCATCGGCGAGACCTGGCTCAAGTTCCAGCGCCCGTGTACTGTTGGAAAGAACCGCCTCGAAGCTGGCATCGGGATCGTTGCAGGTCAACAGAAGCCACTCGCAATCAGCCAAAGCGGCATAAGCGCGCGCATAATTTGGGTCAATTTCAACAGCTCTGGCAAACAGTCGCTGCGCTGTCTTGATAAACTTGGTCTCGACTCCCCTATTGAGGAACGACCTGCCCATCAACAGCGTCTCGTAAGCCTCTGGGTTGTCGGTCGAGCGGTTTGTAATTGTCGCCAGTTCTTCGGGCAACAGCTTCACTTTGAGCACGTCGACAATGCTTTTGGATATCTCGTCCTGAAGGGCAAAGATATCGTCCAGCGTCCGGTCATACCGCTCGGCCCAGATATGGTCACCGCCACGACCATTGATTAGCTGAGCCGTGATACGCACTCGCCCTCCAGCCTTGCGTACACTTCCTTCCAGGACGTAGGCGACATTCAGCTTCTTCGCCACCTCCTCGATCAATACCGCCTTGCCCTTGAAGGTAAAGACGGTATTGCGCGCGACGACGGAGAGTCCGGACGCTTTCGAAAGGTCGGTGATAATGTCCTCGGTGATACCGTCGGAAAAGTACTCCTGCTCGGGATCGCCGCTCATATTCGCAAAGGGCAGGACCGCAATCGATGGCTTCTCCGAAAGTGCAGTCGCCGGTTGCGCCGCACGTCTGCCGGTCCCGCCTGTTCCGGCGCGATAAACCCGCACTGGCTTCGCGATGTTCTTGAGTGTGTGCTCGCCCAGATCGTCGAACGCCAACGCCAGCTTGCCTGTGACATGATCGTGCACGGTGGCGGAGACGTAGATGCCGCCGGGCTCAGCCAGTCCCTCCAGCCGGGCGGCCACGTTGACACCGTCGCCATAGAGATCACTGCCCTCGACGATCACGTCGCCCAGATTGATGCCGATACGCAGGACGATGTGCGAGGCTTCGGGAATGCCTTCGTTAGCAGCAGTGAATCCCTTTTGTAGTTCAACCGCGCATTGTACCGCATCAACTGCACTGGCGAACTCGACAAGCACACCGTCGCCCATAAGTTTGACTACGCGACCATTGTGCTGGACGACCAATGGAGACAACACGGCCTGCCGACGTGATTTCAATGCGGCTAGTGTGCCAGCCTCATCGCGTTCCATCAGGCGGGAATAACCAACAACATCGGCTGCCAAAATTGCAGCAAGGCGGCGTTGGGTTCGAGTCTCGGCCATGTGGGTTGAATACTTTCAGAAAGCCGGGCAATTGGGATTGTATTGGTACCCTGGCCTAGAGTCTATCCGGCCCGACTTCCGAGATGGGTCATACGCGTCGTTTCTGAAATATCCGCCCCACGTCCGTTCGCTGGGGCATTGCGGACATGGCAGTACTGCATCGATGCTCTCGGTCCTCGAATGCTCGGGGGTTGAGTGTCTCTCTTCGCCGTGATGATCGCCGCCTGCTTCTTCATGCTGTTGCTGAGTAGCTGTCTCGACGCCTCATTGATTTGAGGCCGCTCTAACCCACGCTCCGGTATGACAATGGGGTCGCAAAATCCATTTCGGCCCTTTATCGCTCGTTTAATTGGGCACACCATCAGCATGGATCGCCCCCCGGCAAAGATCGCCTTTTGACCCGGATCCGTAAGTTTCGCGCACGGAAGGAACGGCAGCTTTGCGCCTCATGTCGGCCATTAACGCAAATTTGTCTTCGCTCAGAAGCGGACATCGCGGATGGCCATGCGGCAAGTCGTAGTCGCGGCAATTCCCGACACCCCGCACCCAATATTCCTGTGAAGGATGATCACTCCGGCAACCCAGCGAACCGCATGTGTTCGATCCAGCGGTCGAGGCTTCCGGGTGCGGTCCAAATCTTGCCCCACTCCCTGCGTTCTTTACTGATGGATTCACTGGGAGTGTTCTGGAGGAAAACCGCAAGTGCTTCCTTTGCCTCGCGCTTGTTTCCCAGACATGCTTGGATTCCAGCAAGCATTCGATGCGCGCCGATCGGGATTGTGGACATTTTCCGCATAGCGGCCAGCGCGGCCCCGCAATCGTTCTTTTCCCAGAGCGCCCAGCCCATCTGCCAGTTGAAGTCGTCCGGGTAGAAAGGATCGATGCCCATGGCCTGCCTGATGCGATCGATCGCTTCGTCTGTACGACCAACATAGAGTAGCAGATCCGTGCTGCGGACCAGGATATCCGAGTTGCTCGGGTTCAGGGCGATTGCCTGATCGAACTGCGCAAGGGCCTGCTCCACCTCGCCGGCTTCGGTGTGGATGCTGGCGCGGATATTATGCGCTTCAGCGTCATCAGGACCGAGCACGATGGCCTCGTCGGCGTATTCAGCCGCGCGGTTCAACGCCTCGTCACGGTCCTGCTCGTTCCAGCCGAACATCGCATCGTTGCGATAGGACCAAGCCAGCCCGATATAGCCGAACTGCGAGTTCGGATCCTCTTCGATCGCCTTGAGCTCCATCTGCCGAAACAGCTCGTTCCTCGCAGCCGAGAAATTCTCTCGAATCTCGGCGATCCCCATCAGGTGATAGTGGAGCGCACTGACCCTGGCAGAACCGCTCTGTGGCAGAGGGCGCTCGATCCTGCGCCCGACCCGTTCCGCAAGCGTGCGGATGATTTCCTCCTGGACGACGAAAAGATCGCCGATCTCGCGGTTGTAGGTGTTGGCCCAGACATGCGATCCGTCATGCGCACTCAGCAATTGGGCCGTCACTTTCAGCCGGTCTCCGATCTTCTGCTGGCTGCCCTCAAGCAGGTAGTCGACCCCGAGTTCATCTCCGATCTGCCTGGTGTCGGTGGGCTTCCCGCGATACCTGAAACTCGAGTTCCGGGCGATGACGGCATAAGTCTTGCTCCGCGCAAGCTCGGTGATGATTCCCTCGGCAACGGCATCGCTGAGATATCCCTTGTCCGCACCGGCACTCATGTCGTCGAAGGGAAGGATCGCAATCCTCGGCATGTCGTCCGAACGAACCGGAGTGGCTCGCCATGCTTCCGCGCCGTAGTATGTGCCGATCGCTGCCGCGACGAGGACGATCGCAGTAAGGATGACCCCGCGTCGCGTCTTGGCTCGTCCCATGACGGCCGCGGCGTTTAGGTCCGTTGCGTCCGATGGATGGGCATTCAGCCGGTAGCCTCTCCTGGGGAGGGTTTCCACGATCGCATGCGCGTCGTCCGCCAATGCGCGGCGGATATCGGCAATGCATTGGGTAAGGCTGTCGTCGGTCACGAAGGTATCGGGCCAAACCGCCTGCATCAGCGCATCCTTGGACACGATCTCGCCCGGTCGCGCCGCGAGCACGGAGAGCACCTCGGCGGACTGGCTGCGGAGATCGATCGCTTTGCCTTCAACCGTTCGGAGTTCGTTGAATCTGGTCAGGAAAACAAAACCGCCAAACGCGATCGTTTCGGCAGATTTCGGGTCAATTTCAGGAGCCTTTCGGGACATTTCACCCTCATGGCGCGCTCCCTAACCTAGCCCATTCGGTCGCCGCAACCAAGCGATCCTGGCGGCACTGGGTTCGGCAGGAGGCTGACATGAAACCGACCAGGTTCATCATCGCGCTCGCTCTCCTTTTGACAGCGCAAACTGCTGCAAAAGCGGACTCCCAAATTGAGAATGCAACCGCGCATGTTATTTCTCTTACATTTGTAAATGGCGGTATTGAAGAACGGCGAGAACACAAACCCTTCGATACATACGCCCTCTGTCTCGCATGGAAACATCAGAAGGAATTCCTTCCGCCGGATCCGCCTGCTTTTATTTCTTTCGTATATTGTGCGCAAACAGAGGCGACGCTGGCATCATACTGAGTACGAATGACCGAGGCGTTTTGCGGGGGTGGCGCGAATGTTTGGCACGAGTTGAGGCGGCCCCAGCGAAGAACCGCAAGAGACGCGAAGGTCCGCTCTTGAAGATGCGCAGCCCAAAGCTGCCGATCCGCTTCCGGCCCAAAGAAGTCATGGCTGCACAGCCTCAAATGCCGTCGTTCAGTGCAATCCTACGATGATCCTGAGCCGGCCGCTCGTTTTATGGGTACGGCGGCGTAGGCGGGACGCCCTGCGCAATCCTACAATCCATTGACATGCTGTCCACATGGGCAGGGTCTATCGGACGTTCGGAAACGCAGCTCATGTGCCGTCCAATAAGGTTGGTATTGACTTTTGGGCACATCTGACTCAAAAGTCTAGGTGCTATTGGACACGGAGGGTCGGATGCAGGTCGGTTACGCGAGAACTTCAACGGAAGAACAGGTGGCGGGGTTGGAGGCACAGGTCCGTGATCTTAAGGCCGACGGTTGCGAGGATGTCTTTTCAGAGCAGGTGTCGGCTCTTGGGGATCGGAAGGAACTGGACCGTGCTCTGAAGTTCCTGCGCAAGGGCGACACGCTGGTGGTCACGAAGATTGACCGCCTGGCACGCAATACACGCACCTTGGGCGAACTCGTCGATGGCCTGCATGGACGCGGCGTCGGGCTGAAGGTGCTGCAATTTGGCAAGGAGACGCTGGACACGACCGGAGCCTACGGTCGGCTGATGCTAAACATGTTCGCCGCTTTCGCCGAGTTCGAGCGGGACCTGATGAGAGAGCGACAGAAGGAAGGCATCGCCAAGGCGAAGGCAGAGAAGAAATACAAAGGGCGGAAGCCGACGGCGCGAGCAAAGGCCGGTGAGGCGGTCGTCTTGTTCCAGCAGCAGAAGTCCGTGTCAGAGATCGCCGCGTCCCTCGGCATCGGGCGAGGGTCAGTCTACCGAGCGCTTGCGGCTGCTGGCCTCAGGTAGCCCTCGGTATGCAAGTGTGGCGCGGACATCCTTCGGCTGGTCGTTGATCTGAGCCCCGGAAACTGGACTGTTCAGATTTGGAGTTTTCCGCCGTAATTTCCTGGCTGATCCCGGCACGCCGGCAGATCTCCGCCACCGGAATCCCACACGCTCCCTGCTTCAGAATGAACGCCTTCTGCGCGTCCGAAAACTTCGATGCCTTCATCGTCTTCCGCTCCTCTCCCAGCCAGGAAATTACGGCGGAAAACTCCAAATCTGAACAGTCCAGTTTCCGGGGCTCAGATCACCCTACCTTCACGATCCCCAGGCCAGGATTAAAGGAACACCAGTTCCCTGGCCGGCCTATCGGCCGCAGATAGTGGCTGCTTCCGAGCGTCTGCTTCCCGGAAGCCGGCGGGCTGCTTTCGACGAATTGCGTTGAAAGACTCCCGAAGTGGACCTTGGCAACCATCGGTCCGCGACTGTCTTCTTCCAGATCGGTTCGGGCGGACGGTGTCACGCAATAGGCTGCTTGGCGGTTCGAACATCAGCCCCGTATTTCTTCAGCGTGCGCCTTCGCGAGGTCAGCCATGCTGTCGAAGCGAAAATCCACCGTCGGTACATCGCCGGGGTTCATCGTGGCGCCGAAGCCCTGATCCGCATGCCGGCGATAGATCCAGCACGATGTCAGGCCGAGGCGGTTTGCGGGAGCGTGATCGTGGAACAGGCTTTCCGCCGTGTGCAGGATCTGTTGCTTCTCGAGCCCAATTGTCCCGAGCTTTTCGAGCATATAGTCGAAGTTCCGGTCGGAAGGCTTGTAGGAGCCGATATCTTCCGCCGTATAGATCGCGTCGAAGTCTACGCCGAGCTTCTTGTTGCTGAACGAGAAGCTTTCGTTGTCGACGTTGGAGAGGATGATCAGCTTGTAGTGCTTTTTGAGATACCGCAAGGCTTCCGTGGAGTCGGCAAAAGCCGGCCAATCCCTCACGCTTTCGCCATACGCCACGCATTCCTCTCGAGTGACGACGACACCCCACTCCTCCGCAAGTCGCTTGTAAACGATCGGCAGGAGGTCGCGGTAGCGTTTCCCCGGCGTCCATTTCTGCTGACTGGATTCGTGCCGGGCGTGCGCCTCGAGAATCTCGTTCCGGCTTAAGCTGCGGGCAGCCCTTTCAGTCAGCGGCTTAAGGCCGTCGATCATGCCGGACTCCCAATCGATCAGGGTGCCGTAGCAGTCGAAGGTCAGGGCTTTGAATTCTGTGAGTTTCATGAAACTACCTCGTTTGATGTCCATGGGCGAAGCGACGCTGACGTGGATCGTCATCAATCATGAGGTCGATTTCGCCCCGGCGATTAGCCGACATGATGCTGACGGAGCTGAAACTCCTTCGACGCGCGCTGCCCGACGAGATGAACCAGACGCCGGACAGTGTCACCGCAAGGCCAACCAGCATCGCCTTCGAAAGCGGCTCGCCGAACATCGACCAGCCCCAGAGCATCGTCACCGGTGGGCTGAGATAGATCACGCTGCTGACCTGTGAGGCCGTGTAGAGGCGCAGGCTTGCATAATAGGTGCCGTAGCAGAAGAAGGTCGAAAACAGTACCAGCCAGGCGATGCCGAACCTGAAACGGGCATCGAGGGGCGGCATCAGCCCGCCATTCCATCCGGCGCAAGCGGCGAAAAGGATCGCCGCCGTCAAGCATTGGATGCACAGGCTCTGATGGATGGGCATATTGATCGTCCCCATCCGCTTCTGAACCACCGTTGCCAGCGCCAGAACCATCATGGAAGCGACTGTCAACATATACGCCCAGGCCGGAGCCGTCCCGAGGGTCAGGCTGTCCACCGACACGAGGAGCACGCCCGTCACTCCGAGAGCCGTTCCGATCCATTGTCTCCCGGTCAATCGGTGACCCAGAACCGGCTGCGACAAGGCGGCGATGGCGAGAGGCACAAGATCGGAAATCAGCGCGACAAGGCCAGTCGGCACGCGCTGGCCGATGGCAAGCGCGAATCCGCCCAGATAGAGGAACATCGTCGCCACGCCGAAGACAATCTGCTGGAGCAGGGCACGGGCGTTGACGCGCGGTCCGATCAGGAGAGCAAATGGCAGGAGGATCAATCCAGACATCAAGTTCCGCCAGAACAGCACCAGCATGACATCGGCGTTCTCGCTCGCGTAGCGGATGCCGACGAAACCAGAACTCCAGCTTACGACCAGCGCCGTCGCCATTGTTGGCCATACGAGGCGATGGATCTTGGTTTGCAGGAGCGTCATGAAATCTCTTTATTCAAGCCGGCCCGTGACCCCGAAGCGGAGCATGGCCGACGTTGGCTCAGACCATTGAAGGTACCAGCGGGGGTTTGCACATGACAAATTTCGATCCGATCATGACGCGGTCAGAAAAATCGCCATACTTGCTTGCCTGAAAGGCGTCGGAGGATCAGAAATTGGCGTGTCTCTTTAGTTTCGAGCGAGGATTGTCATGGCCGGATTGATGAGCCGCCGCTTGGATGTCGACGCCTTGCGCGCACTGGTCGATCGAGAAGCACGGCGGCGTGACGCGCGCGGCCGAAATTCTCGGCCTGTCGCAGTCGGCCGTCAGCCACAAGATCAAGAGACTCGAAACGAGTCTCGACTGCGAAATCCTCACCCGGAAAGCAAATGCACCGATGTTCACCACGGCCGGACAGGATCTGCTTGGCTATGCGCGGCGCATTCTGGGCATCCATGACGAGGCGGTCCTGAGCCTGTCGAAAAGGTCTTTGCAAGGCAAGATCGCGCTGGGAATGACCGAGGATACGACCTGCACGGACCTTTCTCGCATTCTTGGCCGGTTTCGCCGGCTCTACCCGGAGGTGAGCGTCCGAACTCGGGTGCGCATGAGCCTCGTGCTGCAGGAGCAGCTCAGCCAGGGAGCCCTTGATGCCGCCATCATCCAGGTATTCCAGCACGAGGTCCGCCCCGCCGACATCCTCCTGTTCCGCGAGACGCTGCATTGGGTGAAATCCCGCGATCTGGTTCTGTCGAGCGGGAAGCCGGTCCCATTTCTTTCCTTTGATGAAAATTGCTTTTACCGGCGCTGGGGCATCGACGTCGGGCAGGACGAGGATACGGTGTTGGAGACCGTATTCGAATGCTCCAGCGCAGCCGGAATCATTGCAGGCGTGACAGCGGGGCTCGGCGTGGCACTCTTGAGTCAGCGGTACCTGCAGCCCGACATGGAGATTGTCGACAACAAATTCCCCAAGCCTCCAGACCTGGCTTATGTCATCAGGCGCGCGCGCACCCTCAGGAACCCCGCGCTAGAGACGCTGGTCAGGGAGATCGAGGCTGAGGTAAAGCGTTACGGGACGCTTCAAATCGCCGTCTGAGCGCGCCGCGCTGCGAGCACGTCAATCCTTCGGCTGCTCGCCGGCGGTTCGTCCATAGATGGCCGTTTCGCCCGCTCTTCCAATAAGGTTACGCGGCATTCCGCCGCCCTCAAAGCAAGGGCCGCTTCTGGCGCGAAAAGCCGACCTTTGCATCCAGCGTTATGCCGTCCGCTTTGCCATCTTGCGGTCCATCACATACGGCTGATCGCGCCTCGATCAATTCGCGCTAGCTAGGAGCGGCTGATCGGACGCAATTCGGGAATGACTGCAATGGCGCGGAAACCTGACTGGCGGCTTCGGGCCTCGGATCTTCATTAGCGGACCTTCAAGTCGGTGCGAGTGTCGTCGTGACGTGACCCACATACGGAAATTCGCCGCCCAAGGATGCTATCCGACTCATTTCGGAGATCGCGGGCACCTCCGGGAACCAGGGCAAGGATTTAGTGCCGCGTTGCGGCGAACGCCTGGCTTGTACCCAGCGTCCTGGCGAGCGTGGCCGAGGGCAGTTCGCCGAACTGCCGCCTGTACTCGGCAGCGAACTCGCCGAAATGCCAGAAGCCAAACCGTGACGCCACATCTGTAACCGTCCACTCGGAGGAAGGATGGGTGAGAGCCCGGCGCGCGGCGTTGAGACGCAGTTCGAGCAACATGGCCTTGGGCGGACGACCAAAGGCCTCGACGCAGGCCACGAAAAGCGTGCGTTCTTTAACTCCCAATGCTTCGCACATTGCGCTGATGTTCACCGGTGCCTCGACATGGCCCAGAAGCATGTCCCTCAGCTTCATCGCAACAAGCGCCCGCCGGTGCAGCGGTTCCGCGACATCGATTGAGGGCACCATGCCGAGGACAACATCGACAATCTGGCCTTCGATGGCCGTCAAGGCATCCGGCACGATGGCGCCATCAGCGCCGTTTAGCAGTGACCGCAGAAGTCTTGCCACGGCGGTCCCGCGGCGGACGATCTCCAACTCGGCCATCTTGAACGGGCGGTCCAGATACTTCCTGTCGAGACCAGGAGCGCCTCTGCGAATCTGCATCCAGTGCTCGATCTGGTCGACCGGAATCACCACCTGGGCCAGGTCGGTGTGGCCGTTTGCTGTGAAAGCAATGTCGTCACACGGCCCGGCCAGGACTGGCTGACCGCTCGCAATTAGGCGCCCCCGCACATGCAGCGATCCTTCCGCGACGATCGGAAGGCCAACGAACCAGCAACGCGCCGGCGCGCTGCCGCGCTGCATGATTCCCGGTTTCCAGCGTTCTCGTCCGATCTGCAGCGTGTTGAGGACGACCATGCTCAAGCTGCCTTCGAAGCGACCGCGGCCGATATGGTCGTATTTCTGATCCCAGCCGATCGCGCTCGCGGCCATCATGTCGAAGTCCGCATAGCGGGCCTTGACGGAAGCCAGGATCTCTATCCGACGATTGTCTCGACCGATCGGCCCCGCCATCCGCATCCCCTCCGCGGGATCATCCCAATCTGTCATATCAGACTTCATCTGGGTCGACTACCGCAACGGCATCTGCGGGGGCACGCCGCTGCAGGATTCCGATAGCGGCCCCTCTTGGCGGGGCGTACCGTAAGGTCAACCCATGGTCTTGGGTGGATCGAGGAGCCAGTATCGAACCGTTTTGATCATCGCAATCGGGATCCGCGTCAAACGGAGGTTAGCTTGGGATACCTGTCGCGCAGTCGTCACCTAGCGGCCCTGCTCCCGGCACTGCTCTTCGGCACCGGGGCCTGGGCTGAGGACAATACCCAGGACCTTGCCAAAAAGCTGTCCAACCCGATCGCTTCGCTGATCAGCGTGCCGTTCCAATTCAACTACGATAGCGGCTATGGGCCGAACGATGGCGAAAAGGCCTATGTCAATGTCCAGCCGGTTATCCCGTTCACGCTGAACGACGATTGGAACCTGATATCGCGCACCATCGTGCCGATCGCCTGGCAGCATGACATTGCAGGACCATCTGGCGACCAGTTCGGCCTCGGCGACATATCCGAAAGCCTGTTCTTCTCGCCGTCCAAGCCCACCGCAAGCGGGATCATCTGGGGCGTCGGCCCGGTCTTCCTGTTGCCCACCGCGACCGACGAATTGCTTGGCGGTCGAAAATGGGGAGCTGGACCGACAGCCGTCGTCCTGAAGCAATTCGATGGCTGGACGGTCGGCATGCTGGCCAACCACATCTGGTCGTTTGCCGGCGACAGCGATCGCAGCGACATCAACTCCAGCTTCCTGCAGCCCTTCATCTCCTACACGACCAAGGACGCCTGGACCTTCACGCTGAACACCGAGAGCACCTACAATTGGGAGGCGCCGGACGTCTCGATTTGGTCGGTGCCATGAGGGTCTGGTCGGTAAAGACAGACCTCGACTTCCATGGCGGCATCCTTGACGGCGCCTCCGGCAGCGACGGAAAGACCTGGGTGGATGGGCTGGTTGGCGTTCGCGCGAACTACTCGCTCACGCCCGAAATCTATCTGACGGGCTGGGGCATGGTTGGTGCGGGCGGCGCCAATGTCGACTGGGATGTCGCAGCCGCACTGGGCTACCGGTTCAACGAACGGTTTTCGGGGGTCGCCGGCTACCGCGCGCTCGGCGTCAACTACCGCAATGACGGCTTCGTCTTCGACGTCGTCCAGCAAGGACCGATAATGGGACTGGTCATGCGTTTTTAGATCCAGAATCTGCATCCAACGAACCAGGGAGGATATCGCCATGAAACTTGCCTCAGCTCTGATTCCCCGAACCGTGTGCATGGAAGGTTTATCGGCAGTTGTTGCCAAGCGCAAAGATCGCCCACATGCGCGCCTGAGCTACGCTTTGGCGATGGCGACCGCACTTGCCGTCTCACCCGCAGCCGCCCAGACGATCACCGACATCGGTACGATCGATTCTTCTACAGTTGCTCCCAGCAAGCCGCCTGGCTATTCGCCTTATGCAGGCCGCAACTTTCCGAGCCGCGTATTCTGGGGCGACACGCATCTTCACACCAGCGCATCGATGGACGCCGGCGCCTTCGGCAACCGGCTCGGCTTCGAGGAAGCCTACCGTTTCGCGCGCGGCGAGGAACTGACTTCGTCTAGCGGCCAGCGCGTGAAGCTCTCGCGGCCGCTGGACTTTCTCGCCATCACCGACCATTCCGATAATATGGGCTTCTTCCCCGCCCTCTTTGCCGGCGACCCGAAAATGCTCGCTGACCCGACCGGCCGTCGCTGGTACGATCTTGTGCAAAAAGGCGGCGAAGATGGCGTCAAGGCGGCGCTCGAGATTATCGACAATTTCTCGCGCGGCACATTTCCCCCGGCGCTGCAGTTCCTGCCGGGATCCGACGGTTACCGCTCTACCTGGGATCAGATCATTGCCGCGGCGGAAAAATACAATGAGCCGGGACATTTCACCGCCTTCATCGGTTACGAATGGACCTCGCAGGTGCCGCCCGGCAACAATCTCCATCGTGTCGTAATCTATCGCGACGGCGCGGAGCAGGCAAAGCAGACCCTTCCGTTCACGACCTATCCCCCTGCCGGCAGCACCACTCCGGAGGATCTGTGGAAGCATCTCGCGGCTTACGAGGACAAGACCGGCGGGCGGGTGCTGGCCATCTCGCACAACGGCAATCTCTCAAACGGCTGGATGTTCCCGACGGAGACCAATCCCGCCACCGGCCAGCCTCTGTCCAAAGACTATGCGGAGACCCGCGCCCGCTGGGAACCGCTCTACGAGGTGACGCAGATAAAGGGCGACGGCGAGGCACATCCCTATTTGTCGCCGAACGACGAGTTCGCCGGCTACGAGTTGTGGGACAAGGGCAACCTCAACCTCAGCGAGGTGAAGAAGCCCGAGATGCTGCAGAGCGAATATGCCCGTACCGCGCTGCAAACCGGCCTCCAGCTTGATGCGAAGCTCGGGGTCAACCCGTACAAGTTCGGCATGATCGGCTCAACCGACAGCCACACCTCGCTCTCCACCGCCGAGGAGGAGAACTTCTTCGGCAAGCACAGCGGCGCGGAGCCGAGCCCGCACCGTGCGACCCACGAGTTCATGCGCAATGGCGACGTGTTCCTCATGGGTTGGCAACAGGTCGCTTCCGGCTATGCCGGCGTATGGGCGACCGACAACACGCGCGAGGCGCTCTGGGACGCCCTGCGCCGCAAGGAGGTCTATGGGACGACCGGCCCGCGCATGCTGGTGCGCTTCTTCGGCGGCTGGGACTTCACCGAGGCCGACGCGCAATCGCGCAGTCCGGCTTTCGCGGGCTACAGCAAGGGTGTGCCGATGGGCGGCGACCTCCGCGCGGCACCCGCCGGCAAGTCGCCGAGCTTCCTCGTCGCGGCACTTAAGGACCCGCTTGGCGGCAATCTCGACCGCATCCAGATCGTCAAGGGGTGGGTCGACGCGGCTGGCGCTCGCCAGGAGAAGGTCTACGACGTGGTGTGGTCGGACAAGCGCGTGCCCGGCACCGACGGCAAACTGCCGCCGGTCGGCAACACGGTCGACGTGGCGACGGCCACCTGGACAAATACGATCGGCGCTTCCGAGCTGATCAAGACATGGACTGACCCGGATTTCGATCCGGCTCTGCGAGCGGTCTATTATGCCCGCGTGCTCGAGATCCCGACGCCGCGGTGGACTGCCTATGACGCCGTGCGCTTTGGCGTCAAGATGCCTGACGGCGTGCCGATGTTCGGGCAGGAGCGCGCCTACACCTCGCCGATCTGGTACACGCCGGGCTGATGGGTGAGCACCGTGAAGCTCCTGCGCGAACCTCTTCTGCATTTCCTCGTCATCGGCGCGGTCCTGTTCGGCGTGTTCCGACTGGCCGCCGACAACGGGCCGGCGCAGGGCGAGATCATCGTCAGCGCCGGCCAGATTGCCAGCCTGGAGGCGATCTTCAGCCGGACCTGGCAGCGGCCGCCAACGGTCGGGGAACGGGAAGCATTGGTCCAGGACTACATCCGCGATGAAGTCCTCTACCGTGAAGCCATCTCGATGGGCCTCGACCGCGACGATGCCATCATCCGCCGCCGCATGCGGCAGAAGATGGAGTTCGTTGCTGACCTGACTGCCCAGGCCGAACCGACCGACGCCGAACTGAAAACCTTCGTGGCCGACCATCCAGCCTGGTTCCATGCCGAGCCACACGTCTCCTTCAGCCACATCTATTTCCAGACGAGCACCAAGAGCAGCCCGAGCGCCGCGGAGCTTGACCGCCTGATCAAGGCACTGAATGCCGGGACGGCAGACGCATCGCAGGTCGGCGATCAGTTCATGGCGGGCTTCGACTTCCGCGATGTCGCGATATCCGACGTTGCAAAGACGTTCGGCGACGGCTTCGCAGGCTGGATCGACCACGGCGGCCGCGGCCGTTGGGAAGGGCCGGTGACCTCGGTCTACGGTATGCATCTCGTTCGCGTCAGCGAACGCGTCGAGGCGCGCGACCCTCCGTTTAAGGAGGTCCGCGACGCAGCGCGGCGGGAATGGCTTCACGCCCGCAAGGTCGTCGCCAACGACGCATTCTACGAGAAGCTTCGGTCCCGATACGTCATCAAGGTCGAGGCCGCACCGGAGGAAGTCGGCGCAGCAAAGCTTGCCGAGGTGGCAAAGTGACCCGTCTGCTCGCTGCCGTTTGGCTTCTGCTGACCCTGGTCGCCGGACCGGTGCAAGCGCATGACCTGCGGCCTGCCTATCTCGCGATAACCGAGAGCGCACCGGATGTCTATTCCGTCCTCTGGAAGGCGCCGGCTATGGGCGAGCTCCGGCTTGCCATCTACCCGAGGTTGCCTCAGAGCGCGGTCGAAGCCGCGCCGCGCGAGAGCGTATTCCTGGACGATGCCTACGTCGAACGGTGGACGGTACGCGATCCCACCGGCTTCGCCGGCCAGACCATCGCGATCGACGGCCTTCCTGCGAGCCGGACGGATGTGTTGGTGCGCATAGAAAGGCTGAGTGGGGAAACCAGCACGACGCGGCTCACGTCGGACCGCCCCTCGTTCGAGGTGCCCTCGTCGACCGGGCTCGTGCAGGTGGCCGCCACCTACCTCGGGCTGGGCGTGGAGCACATCCTCAGCGGCGTCGACCATCTGCTCTTCGTCCTGGCGCTGCTCATTCTGGTGCGGGGCTGGAAGCGCGTCGGCCTCACCGTCACGGCCTTCACAGTCGCGCACAGCATCACGCTTGCGGCAGCGACGCTCGGCTTCGTCCACGTTCCGGGCCCACCGGTCGAGGCGGCGATTGCGCTCAGCATTGCACTCGTCGCTGTGGAGATCGTGAATTCGACGAACGGCAGGGAAAGCCTCACCGCCCGGCTTCCCTGGCTCGTCGCGTTTGCATTCGGGCTGCTGCACGGATTCGGCTTTGCCGGCGCGCTGAGTGAGGTCGGCTTGCCGGGCCACGCCATTCCAGTTGCGCTGCTATTCTTCAACCTGGGGGTCGAACTCGGGCAGCTCCTCTTTATCGCCGTGGTCATGACGTTGTTCGTGATCCTGCGCCGCATCTGGCTTGCTCGCGTCCGACCGGAGGCGAACTGGTCTGCGGCATGGCCTCGGCTTGCCGCGGCGTACTGCATCGGCGGCGTCGCTTCGTTCTGGCTGGTCGAGCGAGTCAGCAGCTTTTGGGCATAAGCCGATGAGTAATGAGCTCATCTGAAGGCCAGGCGATTTCGAGCTGGTGAAAAACAGCGACGGGCAACGATCCATGGGAGGAGTATCGCAATGATGAATCGCTTCACAGGAGGCCTCATCGTCGCCGCAGTTTTCGGTGCGTTGAGCCTCACAGGCGTGTACGCACAGACGACTTCCGACAGCGTCGACACGCGCATTGGGAAACTGAATTTCGAGCACGGGTTTCCAACTGAGGAGACCACGAAGAAAGTCTTCGACGAGCTCGACTACCAGCGCGCCGTGCAGGCCTATTTGTGGGCCTATCCGGCGGTTTCGTTCGAGTCCATCCGCATCGGTAGCCTGCGCGATCTCGGCGCTGATCTCAACGACTTCGTCATCGCCGACAACTTTGCCGACCCGAAAGCCGTCTGGCTCACCGCCAACGACACCACAATTTACGGGTTGACCAACGTTGACCTTGGAAAGTCGGGACCGGTCGTCGTCGAGATCCCGCCCGGCGCGATCGTCGGCATCATCGACGACTTCTGGCAGAGATCGCTCACCGACGTCGGCCTGCCCGGGCCCGACCGCGGGAAAGGCGGGAAGTTTCTCCTGCTCCCGCCCGGCTACAAGGGCGACGCTCCGCAGGCCGGCTATTTCGTCGTTCAGGCAACGACGAACAACCACAACATCATGATTCGCGGCATCGTTCAGAACGACGACAAGGACGCCGCCGTCGCCAACGTCAAGCAGGTCAAGGTCTATCCGCTGAGCGACAGCAGCAATCCCAAGCCGAACAAATTCTTCTCCATGTCGGGGAAGGACTCCAACACGATTCCGCCCGGGGGATTGGCGTTCTGGGAGCGTCTTTCGGGATACATCAACAACAATCCTGTCCAGGAACGTGACCTGTTTTACCTGGCTATGCTCAAGCCGCTGGGCATCGAGAAGGGCAAGGAGTTCAAGCCGGACGCTCGGCAAAAGGCCATCCTCGAAGAAGCCGCCCGGACGGGAGATGCTATGGGCCGCGTGATGCTGTTTGAAGGGCCCGACCGGTTCCACCAGGTCGGGGAAGGTCTCGGAGTCGAGCCGTTTCCAGGAACGAGATGGCACTGGGTGTTCCAGGTGAATCCCGTTCAGAAGACCGATACGTACGGCCAGATCGATGAACGGCTGCACTACACCTACGGCGCGATCTATACCACACCCGCGCTGGGTGTCATGAAGGCCGGTCCTGGCGGAAACTACGTCCAGGCGTTCAAGGACAAGGACGGCAACCGCCTCGACGGCGGAAAGTCCTATCACCTGCACGTGCCCGCGAACCCGCCGGCCGAGGCGTTCTGGTCGCTGACGCTCTACGACACCGCGACCCGCTCCATGATCAAGAACCCGGGCAACGACTCGGCCCGCTCGGGCCTCGACAAGCTCAAGACCAATGCGGACGGCTCGATCGACCTTTACTTCGGACCTGCCGGAAGCGCCCCCGCCGGCTTGGAAGCCAACTGGGTCGAGACCCTCCCCGGCAAAGGCTTCTACCCGATGATGCGGTTCTACAGCCCCAAGGAAGGCTTGTACGACGGCACATGGAAGCTGCCGGACATCGAGTTGGTGAAGTGACGACGGGTTGAATACTTCGCCGACAGAGCGATCCGCGCAATGATGTGGACCGCCACTAAGTCTGGCGCGCCGTGCGCCAGACTTCCGCGCAGGTTTCACGCCGTTAGGGGAGAAGGTGCATGAAACGGATATTGCTTGCCGCACTGCTGGCGACAGCCGCCAGTGGTGCCATGGCTCAGGAGCCGTCCAAGCCGAACGTCGTCATCATGCTCGGTGACAATGTCGGCTACGGCGACATCGGCGCCTATGGCGCCGGCGAGATCAGGGGAATGCCAACCCCTCGCATCGATGAACTGGCAAGCCAGGGTCTGCGCCTGACGCAATATCTGGTGGAGCCGGCCTGCACGCCCTCGCGCACGGCGCTCATGACCGGGCGCTATTCGCAGCGGGTGGGTCTCAGCACGGTCATCATCGGGGGCACGCCGAACACCCTCCAGCCCGGCGAAGTGACCCTCGGTGAGCTGTTCAAGAGCCAGGGTTACGCCACCGCCGCCGCCGGCAAGTGGCATCTCGGGGCGAGCGAGATCAGTTGGCCCACTCGACAGGGCTTCGACGAGTACCACGTGGGCGTGCTGGAAACGACCGACGGCATCTTGTATCGCGACAGCATGCAGCGCGCCGGGATGCCGGAAGCCGCCATCGCCGCCACCGAGCCGTATATCTGGGAGTCCGAAGCGAACGGCAACCTGAAGAAGGTGCGGCCCTACACCCTCGAGTACCGCGCGCGAGTCGAAGCGGATATCGCGAAGGCATCGGTGGACTTTATCGAGCGGGAAGCGAAAGCGAAGCAGCCTTTCTTCATGTACGTGGGCTTCACGAACACCCACTACCCGCTCCATACGGCACCTGAGTTCGCGGGCAAGTCGCGCATCGGTGTCTATGGTGACGCGATCATGGAACTTGATTACCGCAGCGGCCAGGTGCTGGACGCCATCAAGGCCGCGGGCGTCGAGGACAACACCATCGTCCTTTGGCTCTCGGACAACGCGGCGGCGCCGACGTCAGGCCCGTCCGAGACACGCGCTGGTTCCAACGGTCCGTTCCGCGGCGAACTCGGTGATGCTCTGGAAGGCTCGATCCGCACCATCGGCATGATTAAGTGGCCGGGACACATCGCGCCGCGCGCGAGCAACGAGATGGTCTCGGTCCATGACTGGTTCCCGACACTTGCCGGAATCATCGGCGCAAAGATCCCGACGGACCGGCCCATAGACGGCGTGGACCAGGGAGGGTTCTTCACCGGCAAGCAGCCGAAGTCCAACCGCGAGAGCTTGCTCAGCTTCATCGGCACGGAGGTCGCGGCGGTGCGCTGGCGCAACTATCGGATCTACCCGAAACAGTTCGCCCCTTCGTCCGGCAATCCGGCCATGTACGGCCTCCTGGGCATCCGCCAGGAGGGGAATGGCTTCCCCGCGCTCTTCAACATCGAGGCGGACCCGCGTGAGGAGAACAACGTTTTTGGCACCAGCGCCTGGGTGATCGGCCCCTATTTGAAGGTGATCGGCGACTATCTGAAGACGCTGGAGAAATATCCCAATCCCAAGCCTGTCAACCTGACGGAATTTGGCAACTAATTGCCGACCAAGCGGCGATGTTCCGCCGCCTGGCAACATTGGAGGGGGATTATGCTCCGCAATCGGTTTCTTGCTGTCGGCCTGGGGCTGAGCGCCTTGCCTCCCGCCGGACCGGCGTTCGCCGACGAAGGCGGGATCAGCTTCTGGTTGCCCGGCCAGTACGGTAGCTTCGCCGCAATCCCAACGGAGCCAGGCTGGTCCTGGGCTGCGGTCTATTATCATGCATCGCTTGCCGCCGGTGCTGACCAGCAGTTCTCGCGCGGCGGTCGGATCGACGCCGGCCTGGATGCCAACGCTAACCTCGTGCTCTTCGGGCCGTCCTACACATTTGCAGCCCCCGTGATCGACGGGCAATTGACACTGAGCATGATGGCGGTCGGGGGGCGCAACGAGGCTTCGGTCGATGCGGTGCTGACGGGACCGAACGGCAATACGCTGTCGGGCAGCGCAACGGATCGGCTTACCGCCTTCGGCGATCTTTATCCGACCGCGACACTGAAGTGGAACAGCGGTGTTCATAACTACATGACCTATGTCGCTGGCGACATTCCGGTCGGCTCCTATGAGGCGGGGCGCCTCGCCAATCTCGGGATCGGGCACGGTGCAATCGATGTCGGCGGCGGCTACACTTACTTCAATCCGGCAACCGGCCGCGAAGCCTCCGCGGTGCTCGGCTTCACCTACAATCTCGAGAACCCCGACACCGACTATCAAAGCGGCGTCGACATGCACATCGACTGGGGCGCCGCGCAGTTTCTCAACGAGCAGTTCTTCGTCGGGCGGCCGGCTACTACTACCAGCAGATCACCGGCGACAGCGGCAGCGCAGCGACGCTCGGCGACTTCAAGTCGCGCGTCGCCGGCATCGGCCCGCAGGTCGGCTACCTGTTTCCCGTCGGCGACAAGATGCAGGGCGCGCTCAACGTGAAAGCCTACTGGGAGTTCGGGGCCCAAAATCGGCCCGAGGGGTGGAACTTCTGGGCCGGCTTCGCCCTGTCGCCGACGGCGCCGAAGAAGATCGAGTAGCGAGTGGGCGCAGGAAAGCGGCGGAGCAAATCATGGCTCAAGTCTCGGGTTGGCCACCTTGAGGCCGAAGAACGCGCTGCCGCGGCTCGGGGGGTCGGTGGGTTCGGATAGGTCGGTGCTTCGGCAGTAGGCCCCGGTTCCTAGCGAGCATGAACCAACTTACCGTCGAGATCCGGCCGAAAAAGAACTCAGACCAGTTGAAATCGTAGCACTTCTGCTGTTCTCTGCGCGTCGCCGCCACACCCTCCAGCCCAAACTGGCGATAAATTGTTTCGCACGGCAGCCCTGTGTCCACAGCAACCACCAGCACAGGCAATAGCGGGCAGCCACGTTTGCGCAGCCGGCTGGCTATTACCGCAAGGATTGACCCCCAGCCGTTTGGCAGGTCGCCAAACTTGGCACTCAGCTCACCATAAGTGACCTTGCGTCCCACGCGCGCCGCATGTGCGACGTAGAGGGCGACGTCCAACCGAAATCTATCTGACATTTTAGTTTGTCACAGCTCTATGAAGATTGGGTTCGGTTGGCTCGAATGAACAGCTAGATGGGAACGTTGCGGCATAGCCAGTTGCGTCGCGACGCCAAAATCTTGCTGATTGGTGCCAAGGCGCAGATCCTTAAGTGCGGATAGCCCGTTCGACCGCCTGGGCGCCGTCTGACCTCGCGTCCCGGCCAATTTCTTCATGCTTTAACCGGCTCGGAGGACAGCGGCGCAAAGTTAGATCCCCTTGCGCCGCCGCCTCCTCGCCGCAGGTGTCCTGCCGTCAGTCGCAGGAACAGGTCTGCGAAAACACGTCCCAGTTCCCGCCGGCCGTTCAGCGACTGCGGCTGGATCTTTTTCCTGCGGATCGTTCCTATCGATGATTCGTCTGAGTCGATCTTGCGGCGCTGTGACAAGTATTTGCGCTTAGCTGCCAAGGTTCATAATGTGAGGATCGAGCGGGTCCGAAAAGGTGTGCGCCAGTGGTCGAACAGTGTGCAACGGCCGTTCGAAGACTGGCAGCGATACCAACTGCAGCAGGTTTGGCCGCACGCTTGGCCTCTACAGAGCTTGAGCGACGCAATATCGATCCCGCGCGGTTGCTAGCGCGGGCAGGCCTGTCTGCGGCGGCGCTTGATCGGCGCGACCGGATCAGTGTCGTTTCCCAAATTGAATTTCTTGAATTGGCCGCACACGAAGTCGGAGACGATTTTTTCGGGTTCAGCCTAGCCGAGAAGGTCGACTTGCGCGAATTGAGCTTGCTTTACTATGTAGCTGCTTCATCGAACCAGCTCGGCGACGCTCTCAGGCGGCTTGAGCGGTACATTTGCGTCGGTAATGAGGGGCTGGTCGCACGGATTCACACCGGCACCGTCTGCCGAGTGGGTCTTTCTTATACGGGGGTGCCGCGGCACCTGGACCGGCATCAGATGGAGTTCTTCACTCTGGTCGTGCTGCGACTTTGCCGGCTGCTGGTCGGGCGAATGCTCGTTCCGATTGCAGTGAGTTTCGTCCACCATAGGTCAGACCATCTGCCGCGGATACGAAAGCTGTTGAGTTGCGAGGTCGAGTTCGACGCCCATGCAGACGGACTGAGTTTCGACGCTGCATCAATGGACCTCCCTATGGTTGGAGCTGACCCATTTCTGCACGAGCTGATGCTCAAGAGCTGCGAGGAGGCCATGGCGCTTCGCGCGGCCAATGTGAGCCCTTTCCGAACGGTTGTGGAGAACGCCATTGCGCCTTTGTTGCCTCACGCCGAAGCGCAGGCGAAAGCGGTCGCCGAGCAGCTTGGGCTCAGCGAAAGGACATTCGCCCGCCGTTTGGCTGCAGCAGGGTTGAGCTTTCGAGAAATACTGGACGAACTGCGGCGTGATCTCGCCCTACGCTATCTCGAAGAACCAAAACTGCAAATCTCTCAAATCGCCTGGCTGCTTGGCTTTCGCCAGCAAAGCGCATTCACCCACGCGTGCCGTCGATGGACTGGGAAAAGCCCTTCGGAGCAGCGACGAGGTCGCGATCGCGGCTGCGCCTCAATCAACGGCTGAAGGCGAAGCGCCCGCAATCGGCCGAATTCGATCTGCTGGCGTCGAGCGCGAGCTTGGCAAGCCCGCCTTTGCCCTGATGGCCGAGCGAGGCACAGGCCGCTATGTCGGCTCGGCTCATCACGCTCAACCGCGAGATGCGCGAACGTCTCTGGGAGCGCGTTCAGGACCACGCAGGCACCGCACCGAAGGGATGAGGCGGTCGGCGACGCACAATGGGTCAAGCCGGGGCTGATCGGCCGTGTAAAACACTTGCGCGGCGAAGAGGATTTGCGGCACGCTTCGCTGCAGGATTTTCGGGAGGAGTGAGCAAGCGCGGTAGCGATTTTCTCTACCATTGGATATCGGAGCACCTACCCGACGATCCGATACTCGATCCGGTGCTACTGGTGATCGACATGGCTGTTGACGCAAAACGGGCGGCGGAAACCCAAGACATTCCCGGCCAGGAGATTGATGAGGAAATTGGCACGATCTACAAATTCATCATGCAGGGGTTGCGCTAGTGGAACACCAGTCTCTGTCCCTGCCGCTATTGCTCTTCGCAGTAGGGTGCCCGCCATATCGCCCAATCGCCCAAATGATGGCGGGCACCCTTCCGACAGAGGGGACTTTGCTCGTCGGTTTCCTTCAATGATTAGGATTTACTAATGTTTCGCGAGTGGGACCTTTGCGCATCCTCATGGGACTTCAGTCGCAACTGCGGCGTGAAAGGACAACACTCGTTGATAACTTCGGCTCCGCTACATTCAGTCAATGGTTCGGAACAGGACCGGTGAAGAGCGGATGACCGACAAGCGCGTAACGACCTACGTTGTGAGCGTTTTCGAAAAGCCGCGCTGGCGCACGGTGCTGCATTGAAAGAAACTCGCCGGGCGAGGAACCCCAATTCCCTCAAGCCCGGCGAAAGTTTACTTCCTGATCCCCGATCAGGTCCGGTGGGAGGAAAGGGCACCGGCAATCTATTCAGTGAAAAACCGGGCCAAGATTTTTGTTCCCGAAACGAGACAGAGCGAAGGCGAGAAGCGTGCGGCGTGAATGGTCACGCGAGCCACCCTCGACCTCCTGGCGGGTCTTCTAGGGCGTGGACTCATTAGCACGTAGCCAAATTCGGATTGATGCGAGTTTGACGAACGCAAGATAGTTGGCTGCGAGTTTGTCGTATCGGGTCGCGACACGCCGACATTGCTTGATCTTGTTGAAGAACCGTTCGATCAAATTGCGTGCGCGATACAGATACGCACTGAAGCAGATCGGGTCTTTGCGATTTCGTTTCGGCGGAATGTTCGCCCATGCTCCTTGCTGGCGGGCAAGCTCCCTGATCCAGTCGGCGTCGTAGCCGCGATCCGCGAGCAGCATCGTCTTGGGAAGCAATGCGCTGAGCAGAACCGAACACAGCCGGTTGTCATGCGCCTCACCGGGCGTAAGGGCGAGATGGACCGGCAGGCCATTGGTGTCCACCACCGCGTGAATCTTGCTGGTCAGGCCACCCCGTGAGCGACCCATATCTTCCTGATTGTTGTCCGCGATACAGGCTCCGTGCTGATGCACGCGCACGATGGAGGTGTCGATCATTTGCACCGCCGCGTCATGACCGGCAGCCAGTGCGTCCATGATGTGGTCCCAGACGCCAGCCCGTCGCCACCGAACGAAGCGATTGTAACAGGTGGTGCGGGGACCGTAGTTCTCCGGCAGGTCGCGCCATGGCGCACCTGAACGCAGGACCCAAAAGATGCCATTGAGCACGCGACGGTCATTTACACGCCGAACACCACGCGGTTTGTCCGGCAGCATAGGTTTGATGGCGGTCCATTCGTAGTCGCTGAGTTCGTAGCGCATGATTCGAGGCTCCGGTTCGGAGCTTGAATCACGTCTTGGGCAGCGCCATCAACCGGCAATGCTCCCGTCACCATGTCGCTAATGCTCTGAATTGACTTCCGCTTTCGGCGGCGCAGCGGACGCGACCGGACCGCTGCCGGCTCGCCCCAGTCGCGATTGACTCAATCCGGACAATCCACTTTGAGCGTAACATCCTCTCCGCCACCGATTCTCAGCCGCTCAGGAAAAGTCTGATCTCTTCGAAAAATCGGTCGGAAGCCGGCTCATGCTCCAGAAACAGATGGTTCTGGCCCTCGAAGGCGATGAAGCGGGCGCCGGGAATCCCAGCGGCCAGTTGGCGGCCGGCTTCGATTGGAACCATGAGATCGCCCCGCGCATGCATGACAAGTGTCGGCACCTTCACGTCGGCGAGACGATGGGTGATATCGAAATCGCCCACAACATCGAAATATCTGGCAGCGCACTCGGGAGAGGTCGTCCTACGTTGCAGCTCGTTGAAAATATCCGCCTGCTCGTGAGTTCCCCCCGGGATGAATAGCCCGGTAAACATTTGCCGGAAGCTCGGATTGTCCGCGCCCCATCCGAGGCGCATCAAAGTCGTCATCGCATTGCGCCGTTCTTTTTCGGCCGGAGCGCGCTTCTTGCCGCCAAGCGCGAACCCGCCATAGAGAACAAGGTGCGACACGCGTTCCGGATACCGCACGGCATACGCAACCGAAATGGCGCAGCCCTGGGACATTCCGAGAAGCGGGAAACGCTGGACGCCGGCCGCGTCGACAATCGTTTCAAGGTCGCTCACCCAGGCGTCAAGCGAGAGCTCATCGACGTCCCAGTCGGACATGCCGTTGCCTCTTGCGTCATAACGGATCAGCGTGTGGTCACGCGACAACCCGCGAAAGACATGTCGCCAGATCGGGCTTTCCCAATCGTATTCAAGGTGATTCATCCAGTTTGCCGACTTCACCAGTATCGGCCCGCTGCCGGAGATCGCATAGGCGAGACGCACACCGTCAGGTGCCCGGCAATATTTGACCTTCTGGATGGGCTGCTCCGCGCGGTCGCGTTCAGGCGCCTCGTCCGATCGTCCCATTTGATCGATCGCAAATACCTCGACTGGCTTGGCGATGTTTTTCAGATTCCGGGAACCCAGTTTCCGAACTCTGAGCGCAAGTTTTCCGTCGACCTGATCGAACACTTGACGGGAAATGAAGATGCCGCCGGGCTCGGCAATTCCTTCCAGGCGGGCCGCCACGTTGACGCCATCGCCATAAATATCGCCGTCATCGATGATGATGTCGCCGACATTTATGCCGATGCGGAACTCGATGCGCTTCTCTTGTGCCACGGTCTCATTGCGCGCGATCATCCCGCGCTGGACGTCGACGGCACAGCGCACCGCGTCGACAACGCTCGCGAACTCCAGGAGCATGCCGTCGCCGGTGGTCTTCACGATCCGTCCGCGATGCTGTCTAATCTTGGGATCGATAAGGGCGCGCCGATGCGATTTCATATCCGCGAGCGTGCCTTCCTCGTCGGCGGCCATCAGCCGACTGTAGCCGGCGACATCGGCCGCGACGACCGCCATGAGCTGCCGTACCACGCGCTTGGTAGACACGGAGCGCCTCCACGATAAGCGGTCAACAGTTTACGCTGTTTCGGCTATCAGGACCATGGACACTGCCGCGATGCCTGCTCAAATTGCCTGCCGCAACGATCAGGGCGGGCTGGAACCAGCAATTGCTAGCCCTCGGCAATCGGTTGAGGGTTTGGACCGGACTGCGGTCGTGATGTCGGCTCGTGGCCCTTCGCGTCATTTAGCTGCGCTGCAGAATTTGGTCGCTATCGAGGCATAGCGGACTCTGGCAAGCCGTGCGCTGGCAGATTTATGGGTTCACGGCCTAGTTGCAGGAAGAGCGCTGGGCACGTTGGACTTAAGTCTGATCGGCAAAACGCAATGGTCTTATCCAAGCCCGTGGCGTGGAACAGCCTATCTCTACGGTTGTTGTATCTCCTGGAAAGTTCGGAGAAATCAGATGGATAGAAGCGTTCGTCAGCGCGTTGGAATGACAGAACGGCGGATTGCAATCAAGGAAGGGTATGCAAACAACGAGAGCCCGAAAGTTATAGCCACACGGCTTAACTGTAGCGTGGCTTCTGTTAAGGCTACGGCCAGCCAGTTGGGCATCACCCGCACCCCGAAAGCCGCGGCAGACTTTCGGCGTGGCTTCGCAGTCCCCGCAGAGATGCTGGTGCTCTACAAGAAACTGATGGCTAACAATTTCAGCGCGAAGGAAAGTGGAAAGCTGCTGGGGTTGGTGCCACAGGGTGAAATCAGCGATCGTGAATTCTTGGATTGCCGCCAAGAAGCCAAGGGACTACGTCCGATTTCGAGCGCGACAAGGGACTCTGCGGGCGCTGCAGCAGGCTAAGACCGGGATCCATGACCGGACCGACCAATAGGCTTAGTTGCGCAGTTGCTAATATGCTTATAGCTTTAGCAATGCGGGGGACCATCCCAACACGCCCGATCCCGCAGTGGCCGGTGCGGCCCGCCAGCATCCCTAAATAGCCCAGCCGCACCGGCCACTACTCTACGGATGGGGTGCCGTTTAAGATGACCGACAAGCCTGTGACAACCTACGTCGTGAGCGTCTTTGAGAAGCCGCACTGGCGCACCATTCTAACGACCAAGGACAAGGCGTTCGCCCTAGCGAAGGAGATCGGCGACAAGGTGCGGGTCGAAGAGATCACTCCGAAGCGGAAGTAAGAGCGGAGTGGCGGGCGGCCCACCCAAAGGGGCTAGTCGCGCTACTAGGTGTTCTCTTTTGACCTTACAGCCCCCCACTAAGGCGCAATAATTGCGGGGCGGCCGGTATGCTGGCTTCCCCCGCTAGCGCTCCTTTCCGGCCAGTGACGGCCCGCTGCTGTAGGAGAGCAGCGGGCCGCTTTGCCAAATAATCGGCCTGATGGCTGGCTTGGGTACCTGCGGACGTAAGAGCCGGAGGCACAGTCACTTGAGGATGAAGTAGCGCGGAACGAGCATAGCCAATGACGCGATGCCCGCGAGGAATAGGTCTGTGGTCATGAAGCCCCTGCTTTCACAACCCACACGCATTCATTCTAGCTAAAATACAAGAGCCAAAATAGCGCAGGCTAATTTATACGATCGGCGCGGGAACAAAATTTCGCACCCTCGTTGGAAATGCCGGCCGGATGTGTTCTCCCAAAATCCTTGTCCGGCTTGGTCAAAGGCCCGCTGCCTGGGGCACGGCAGCGGCCATCTCAGCGCAACAGCAAGTAGGCGCCCATGCCGGTAGCGCGGGAAGTGACTTCAATTCTTCATGAATGCTTCAGGTAGCACGTCGGCTTCCAGCGCCGCGCTAATGAATGCGATTCGAACCTGTTTCGGGCTGCATCGGCCGACGCGTTCCTCTACCAGGGCGGCCAGAGCGGCGAGGAACTTAGGTCCGCCAGATGGCCAATCGCCGTCCGTAAGGATATCGCACATTTCCAGAACGGTATGAACGACGCGAACACCACGGATGCCTTTGATAGGCACCCCGCCAAATTGTTGGGTCATACACGGTCAACGGCCCCAACAACAATGGGTTCCTGAGGTCCCGTATCGGAGCGGCCCCTACGGCTGGGTAGCGGCAATCAAATGCGCGATGACCAATCGGGCGCGTCCGCTTGTAAAAACAGATATATGCCGACCATGATCAGCACCGCCAGCACGATCCAGATCGTGAGCTTCATCTTGTTCATGCCGGGCAGGTAATCAGCATGGGTCCGCGCCGCAATTCAAATGGCCGTGTGCGAATTAAACTGAAAAGCCCGCCACCGTGAGGCTCGCGGTACCTCATTCGGGTGTACCTCATTAGGGCCATCTTGCATTCCGCGTGCGTCATTTGCACTCCATCAGCAATGTTCCGCTTCAGGGAAATCCTCACGCGCGACGCCGAACGGTTGGCTTTCGACGAGAAGAAGAAGGCCGGAGACCTAAGGCGAAGGCTGGACCTGCACGATGAGGCCAAGGCAAAACTGGAATCCGATCTGGACGACAAGGTCGCCGCGTGTGCCCACTTAGATACGTATCAGCCCCTTATTGACGATACGCCTCAATGCCCGCGCTGCTGGATATGGCGAGCAAGGCAGGAGCCCATGGTTGACCACGGGAGACAAGACCAGAATTTGTTCAAGTGCCATGAGTGTGGGTACTTCGCGCTCTCGTGCCTTGAAGAGGCCCGCCACCGTTAGGCAGCGGTCACCGTTTTCGAAACGCGAAAGTGGTCGGCGTTGCAATGATCCGGCAGCATTGCCGGCTATTTTTGCCAGTATTGTTACCGAAAAAACCCGCCACGGGTGCGACCCGGCGGCGGGCTTTCGATGCGAGCGGCTACATTCCTAAGAAATCGACCGCCATTTGCTACAATGAACGGTGGGCTGGATGGTTGCAGACAATTTTAACGATCCGCGACCGCCGGCCGGTGTTCTTTGACTGCAAGCGGTTGGCTCATTACGTGGGTCTTTAGGGCCATTATACGAGGGACTTCAGTCTTAATTGCGCGACCTCTAATACAATATACATTTATCAGCGCGGGGGCTTTCTCGCAAAAGTGGCCGGTGCGGCTTCGCTTCCCCAAGCAACCCCTGCGCCGGCCATTTGCGTCGATAAACGGGAATTGTCAGATTGGATGCTGCACACGTTAGTTTCGAGGCCAGGCGACGGGCAGACACCGTAGCGCCGCCGCCAAGATTTGATCCTATCTGGGGGAGTGTGGCGGGGGCGGCGCTAGCCGGCAGCGTGATTGCGCTTTTCTATTGGCTTGCAGGCAGCTACCACATGGCGGGCCCGATCTGCTTAATCACGATTTTGGCCTTTACGCTGTCGTATCCTTATCTCCTGAGAAAGGAGCGGAAGAACAGCGAGGCCTTTGATACCTACTACATCAGATTGTTGGAGCTGGAGAGGGCGAGAGAGACAAGCTGGCCGCCACCAAACCACGTCGCAGCAGGTAAACAACAAACTCGCCAAACCACCATGGACAAAGCGGGGGGTTGGACCGACTTGAGGGAACATTAGCATCCCTCTAGATTTTTCCGACGCCGTCCGTGTTTCGGCCTGAAAAAGAAAAGGCCGCCCAATCATGGCGGCCGTTTTACTTTGGGCAGAGCTGGCTCCCGCCAGGCTAGTTCGCGGCGGTGGCAACTCACTCGCCGGCATTCTGGGTAGCGTTGACGGTGTTGGCGGTATCCTTGCCGACGCCCGGACCGTGTTTGCGCAGGCCGCGCGCAAGGCGCTTTCGGCTGCGTAGCGGCCGGCAAGAACACGCGCTGGCGGGGCCTGCTGGAGATTTGTCCCGCAATGGGTCAATCCCGCCTGGCACCGTAATTGCATCGCGGATCAAAACAGCGAGACGTCTCTCTCTAGATGATCGAAAACGCTCCTAAGCTTGTCTGCAATTCATGCAGGGTGCCCCTTAGCAGCGTCAGTGAGCCGCAAGGGTCCGACCTCTTATCTTGCCCCAATTGCCGGGTTTCCGACACATACGACAATGTCATGCTTGAACTTGGCCAGCGGACTGCGGACGCACTTTCGCGTGCGCTCTACCGACCTGTTCCCTCGAGGGTCTATCGTTTCGCCCTTCTCCTTCAGGGCGCGATATCCAAGCCGACATGCTCAACCCAACCGGACAGGCGGAAGAGGCGTCGCGTACGCAAACCTCGACCCGCGCAAGGGCGCGCTTAACGATTTCAGCGAATGAGGGTGTCGACCTGATCGCCGGATAGAGACAGATGCTCCACGAGGGCCGCTGCCAGCCGTTCAATGCGAACGACATCCTACGTCACGGAAGAGCCCGTGGGGACGCAGCGGGGAGTTGACGGTCTCGCGTTACGGCAACAACTCACAGGCCGATTGGGCGGGCTCCCGCGCCACGCTCCCAAGCCATGACGAGCGCGAAGCGGAAAACGAACATGGCGGCGACTGCTTGACGAGCCGCACGACCGCGAGCCCGACGAATACGAACTCGGCTGGATAGAGCACGTCGACCAGCGTCTCGCCGCCAAGGTCGAAACTAACAGTTGGATCCACCCGGAAGGCGAGCCCGATCTAGGCTGGACTGGTCATGGACGCGGCTACCAAGACGGCGAGGGCTTGGACGACCGGGAGCTTCAGGAAGAGCGGGAGGCCGATTCCGGCGATTACGACTTCCCCGGCTTCATATCGGGCGGGCAAGGGCTGTAATCATTCCGCACACTAAACAATGGCCCGCTGCCTCACGGTGGCGGGCTTTTCGTTGTTCCCGGTGGCTTTAGGGCTTCAAAGGCACCTCATGGCCGCATTCGGGGCACTTGAACAAATCGCCACCGCTCCCTTGGCCGACCATGGGCGAGTACTTTGCTCGCAATATCCAACAGCCAGGGCATTGTGGCGTCTCACCAATGACGGGCTGATATCTATGCACACGGGCAGCAGCAGAGGCAGTGTTGTCGAGTTCGGGTTTCAGTTTTGCCCTAGTTTCATCGAGGCCGGCAAGTTTGCGCCGTAGTTTCCCGGCCTTCCGTTCCTCTGTGGAAGCTAATTCTGCGGCCTCGGCCTTGAGCGTTTCCCTTAGATCGACCATCCAGGCAAAGCCCCTCCCTTTCGCGCATATCGCACGCCTCGCAAACTAAGCCTTCGCAGTCCGCTTCGCAGCCGCCTTCTTGGCTGGCGCGGCAGGCTCAGCCTTGCGGCCAAGGCCACTAGCCTTCGCTAGAGCCGATCTGCGGTTGGAATAGGATGGCGCAACCATTGGATAATCACGCGGCAAGCTCCACTTGGCGCGGTACTGGTCTGGTGTCATGCCGAGCAAACCAAGGTGGCGTTTCATCGACTTGAATTTGCGGCCGTCTTCTAGGCTGATGATGTAATCAGGAAACACTGACCGCTTCGGATTGACCGCTGGCACCAGTGGCTCAACTGGTGTTGCTGCTGGCGTAGTTAGACCCGAGAGTGACAGATGCACGGAGGCGATCAGATCTGGCAGCGAAGCGGCCGGCAACGGGTTATTGCTCACGTATGCAGAAACAACTTCCGCAGTCAGCTCGGCTAGTGCGGCGGCGTGGTTGTCCGTGTCGTTGGTCATTTGTCGATCCCTCATTTTAGCTGACAAACAACCTCTTTATTAGAGCGCCCTTACGTGCGCAACCTAACGCCCGGCCTGCCATGGTTCAGGCCCCTCTAGAGCACGCTGCACGGCTTGAACGTTCTGAGATCTGCCGGCTATCGGACCAGTACCGGCAGCCTGCGAATGGTGTTGACGTTGATGCCAACAAGCTTGGCAATGTCCTTCTGCTCGATGCCAATCAACGCGCGAGCTGCTTTCAACTGGTTTCCGGTGGTAAGCATTTTTCCCTCTCAAAGCCTCCAGCACTTCGATTCGCCTAAGGTCGGTGCCTCCCATTGGCGCATCGAGGGAGAGCGTCGTGAAGCTGTCGGCCTCAACCGTACGAGCCGGAGGAGGAAGAAGATCCGGATATCAAAAGGCGGGTATTCGCGGTGGTAGCTCTTGGCCTGCTGCCTCACGGTGGCGGGCTTTTTGTTCGCCTGCTACTACCGTGATATGGCCAAGAACAACCTGCCAGCCGACCATCATTTCGTGCCGCAGTTTCTTCTCCGAAACTTCGTTGACGATGCCGGCGTTTTGCACGTGTTCGATCGCCGAACTCCTGATCGAGGCGTTTTCAACAATCCACCTTCCAAAGTTTGCTTTGAACGACAGCTTTACACCACGATTGACAAAGACCTATCTAAAAACGTCGACCTTGAGCTCGCTTTTGCCCATCTTGAGAGCATTGTGGCGCCGTTGATAGCGCGCATCGTGGAGATGGCGAAACAGAACCGAGGAGCCGCGCTTCATTCAAACGAACGTCAGCTCCTCGCGATCTATACCTACTACCAGTGGAAGCGTGTGCCGGACAATTTTAGGCAGTTCTCCAGCCTAGCAACGTTCCGGATGGATGGCGAGAAGGCTCTTCGTGAGTACGAGGATCGATATCGCCCATTGGACGACCACGAAAGAGAATACTTCGGCAAGGATGAGACCTGGCGTCGAATGCTCCAAAACGTGCGCGGCGATGTAATTGCAAGAGGTAACCTGTCCATTGTCGCGACAATCGAGGCAATGAACCTCAACATCGTGACAATCTCCAATCCGAAGAAGGCGTTCATCATATCGAGCTTTCCCGCTTACAAACTCAATCATCCCGGCAAAGCCGCGCTTTCGGACCCGACTGTCGAGATGTGGTTTCCCATCTCCTCAGACGTTTCTCTGGTGTGGACAGGAAGAGGTGGGGAAACGATTTTTCGATCGGTTTCTGACGGGGCTGCGGTGCGATATCAAAATCAAGCAGCCGCAGCAAAGAGCAATTTGATCGCTTCCAGGTCTGCGGCGCTGACGCGGTCACTTGCCTCATATGCCGGCGTGAAAAAAGGCACGGAAGGCAGCCAGAACAGCCAGTGAACGAGTTGCTACGATTTTTGCAACGCAACGCTACGGTATGAGGCGGGACAGCCTAGCACAATAGGCACGCCCAAGCGGCGCAACGCGTTGACAGACAAGGATTTGAAGGTATCAGGCGGGAAGGCGAGGGACGGCAGCGACCGAATTTCAAGACCGGTGCCTTAAACCGCTCGGCCATTCCTCCATCGTGATTTTTCAATCACTTAGGCTTTACGCTGCCCCGCCGCTTTTGGCCTGTTGGCACCGGATTGGCACCGAGGGCGTTCCGACTGGCTCGCGCTTCATTCCTGTAGTTCGGCATTGAGGGCCGCGTCAACCACCGCCGCGAGCGTAAAGAAGCAATCGGCCGGGAGTTCGACCAGTACGAGGTGATCGCGCTTCTCAATTCGTTCGGCGGTTCGCCGAGCCAAGCACAAAGGGATAGCCCGCCACCGTGAGGCAGCGGGCTGTCGTTTGCGCGGCCAGGCCGTTCACTTAATGGTTGTGGGACTGCTGGAAGCCAGCCACGTCGTATTGAGATACGCTCTTCGGATTGTTTGAGTTCTGCGGTTGCTCGCCCGCGTAGCGTGTTCCCGCATTGCCCTCTTGGTTGAAGGCTGAGCCCGGAGCAGAACTGGCGTGGCCAGGGGTGGCGCTTCCTGTTGCAGTGGTTCCAATCGTTTGGCTGGGCTGGCCTGGCGAACCGGTTACGGTGTGGACATTGGCAGCAAAAGCCGTGCCGGCGCAGGCTACGAGCAAGCCCAGCATTGTCGGAAAGAGGCGATGTTTCATCGTTGTTCTCCCAAAGCGTTTTTTGATTGTTGGGGCGCTCGGAGTCTTGGGAGCACCCGGCGAACTAACTAAACGCTTTTGGAAACACCGCTCATCCGCAGGATCGCGAACTCGTGATGTTGCTGCCTCACGGTGGCCGATTTCTTCTCTGGTTCACTTTGAGCCGGCGCAAAGCCTCAGGGTGGCTTGAGCCGGCGCAAAGCCTCAGGGTGGCGGCCTTTTGTTGTGGGCCGCGGGTCTCGGAAGGAACAAGTCGGCCGGTATTCTCGTTATTCACGATCGAACCATCGCACCGTTGGAGGTAACCGTGAGGAAGCTGATATTCGCATCCGTGCTCGCGTTTGCCACTACAGCCGCCGTCCCGTCCCCGACGCAGGCGCAATTTCTGTTCCCGCCCTTCTTCGGGGGCTATCACGGCGGTTATTATGGTGGCTACTATCGCCCCTACTATCGCCCCTATTACTACGACGACCCGTACTACTCAGTGCCATATCGCCCGTATTACCGATACCACCGGCATTACTACCCGCACCGATACTACTACCACCACCATTACCGACATCACTACAGACACTACTACCGACACCACCACAGGCACCACTACCACCACAGGCACTATTATAGGTACTGAGGCGTAATCACAGGTATGAGGCGCTAGGCACATGGCACAAGCCCGCTGCCTCTGGTGGCGGGCTTTTTGAATGGCCGGCGTTCGATTTTACTAACTCCACTCGCGTAAACGAGAGCCGCGGCGAGGGTGCTGGTCGCGCAGCGCCAATCAACAGACCGCCTTTTTCGATCATCTCGAAGCTTTGAAGCAAAAAGGCCCAGCGCGCCAGAGCCTATGAAGGTCGCAACGCCACAAGCTAAAAGCGTATTGCCATCCTGACTGTGTGCAAAGCGTCGGCCGGCTGCCAAGGCACGTGCCACAATATTGCCCGGTTCCGGCCATAATCAATTAATACCGTGATAAACAATTCCTGCGCACAAAGGATCGGGGTTCACGGTGTCGTTGGCATTGTCGAGCGAGTGCACTGGCACCTGCGACGGTTAAAATAGCGGCGTCTTTCATCGAGACTGTAGGGGACATCTGAAAACATGCAGGCTGTGACGCACCCGCGTCTTCGTCGCGTTGCTACAGTCGCGTTGTTGGCGGCATCGGCTGCTTTGCTGGCGGCTTGCGCGTCGCCTGAGCCGAAAGCGATGGTCTACAAAAAGACCCGCTCCAAGGAATATTTCTCCGAATCCGAATATGGCGTGAAGGCAAGCCCGCGTGTGGCCTTCATGGGCGGGCGGCTGCAGCGTGGCGGCGGCCGAGACCAGCTCGGCAAGCCCTATCAGGTCCGGGGCAGGTGGTATTATCCCAAGGAAGACAAGCACTACGCCAAGGTCGGTCTGGCCTCCTGGTATGGCGACGCCTTCCACGGCCGGCTTACCGCCAATGGCGAAGTCTACGACATGACGCACCTGACGGCGGCACATCCGACCATGCCGCTGCCAAGCTATGCCCGCGTCACCAATCTCAAGACCGGCAGCTCGGTCATCGTGCGCGTCAATGATCGCGGCCCCTATCACGAAGGCCGCATCATCGATGTGTCGGAGCGCGCCGCCCAAATGCTTGATTATGCCAATATCGGCACCGCTCAGGTGAAGGTCGAATATGTCGGCCGCGCACCGCTCGACGGCGATGACGACCAGTATCTGATGGCCTCCTACCATCCCGGCAACAGGGCGCCGGATCCGTCGGATGGACTGCCGACCGGCGTCATGGTTGCCATGAACGGGCCGTCGCCGAGTCTTCCCGTTGGTGCCGCCGCCGTACCGTTTCCGGGCCAGTTGACTGATTCAGGGACGGCTCAGCCGGTCATGCCGGCGGAGTCGCAGGCCTATGGCGATCTGGCATTGCCGGATTTCGGCCCGATCGTGCCGGAGCGCCCGGAGATCAACCTGCCGCCGCAATCGCCTTTTGCCGTGGCCTCGCTCTCCTATGCGGACGAGCGGGTGGAGCGTGCCTCCAACGCCTTTGCAGCGCTGGGCGGCGACGGCATGTCACCGGCCGACCTGCTTCAATCGTGGAAGCGTCAGTCGCCGTCGGCCGGTTCGCCCACCGACTACGTCGCGGCGGGTTCGTTCGAGGATGCGGCGGAGGCCAAGCGCGTTGCCGCTCAGCTTGCCGCATTCGGCAAGATCGAGATCCAGCGTTCAGAACTCGATGGCGAGGATTGGTATTCGGTCAATCTCTATCCCGATGGCCACCGCAATCTGGATGATTTGCTGCAGGCAGCCTGGTCGCATGGCGCGCCGGATGCGCTGGCTGTGCGCAACTGAGCGGAAGCGAGGTCGGATTTCCACTGCGCGGTTGATCCGCCGCGGAAAAAGCCTGATACTTTTCGCGGGCTTGCCGGACGTGCCGGCCAACGGGTCGAATTTCATGCAATTTCGCTTGCTCCAGCCTTTCACCGGGCTTCTGTTTTCTTGCCTGCTATTGCTTTCCCTGGCTCCAGCCAGTGCGCAGCTTTTCGAGACCAAGGCCGCACAGGTCTTCATGATCGACGCCGAGACCGGGACGGTGCTGTTTTCGAAAGATGCCGACAAGCCGATACCACCGGCTTCGATGGCCAAGCTGATGACCATGGAAGTGGTTTTCAACGCCATAAAGTCCGGACGCCTGAAGCTCGACGATACATTCGTGGTCAGCGAAAACGCCTGGCGCAAAGGTGGTGCGCCTTCGGGAACTTCGACGATGTTTGCCAAGCTCAAATCGTCGATCCGGCTCGAGGATCTCATTCAGGGCGTAACGGTGCAGGCGGCCAATGACGGCTGTATTGTCATTGCCGAAGGCATGGCCGGCTCTGAGGACAATTTTGCCGCGCAGATGACCGAACGCGCCCGTCAGATCGGGCTGAAGACATCGACCTTCGTCAATTCGACCGGCCTGCCGGCGGACGGCCAGCAGACGACGGTGCGCGAGTTGGCGCTGCTGGCCGTGCATCTGTGGCGCGATTATCCGGATTTCTATCGCTACTATGGCCAGAAGGATTTTACCTGGAACAAGATTTCGCAGCGGAACCGCAATCCGCTTCTGGCGATGGACATCGGCGCCGACGGCCTGGCGGTCGGCGCAAGCGAGACGTCAGGCTTCGGCATCGTCGGTTCGGTCAACCACAACGGCACGCGGGTGATCGCGGCGATGAGCGGGCTGGCCAGCGACAAGGAGCGTGCCGAAGAGGCGCGAAAACTGCTCGACTGGGGTGTTCGCTCTTTCGAGAAGACCGAAATCTTCGCCAAGGACGAGGTGGTCGGCGAAGCCCAGGTTTTTGGCGGCGTGAAATCCGGGGTGACGCTGAAGGCCAAGGGTCCGATCGCCATCTTCCTGCCGATCACCAACCGCGACAAGCTGACGGCCAAGATCGTCTACACAGGCCCGGTTGCCGCGCCGGTGGAGGAAGGGCAGCCGGTCGGCGCGCTTCGCGTCTGGATCGGCGACACGCTCAGCCAGGAGACGCCGCTTTTTGCCGCCGAGTCGATCGGCGTCGGCACGTTGCCGCAGCGCGCGCTCGATGCCGTCAAGGAACTGGCGATCGGCTGGCTGCGTTAGCTCGGACGGCATAGACGTTTGCCCCGACGCGGACTATCTAAGGCCCTATAACCACCCGCAAGCATGGCAAAGGCTTTTCGATTGGCGCGCGGATTTTTCATCACCTTCGAAGGCGGCGAAGGAGCAGGCAAGTCAACGCAGATCGAGCGGCTGGCCAGAAAGATGCGCGCCAAGGGATATGATGTCCTCCTCACCCGTGAACCTGGCGGCTCGCCTGGCGCCGAAGCGGTCAGGCATGTGCTGCTTTCAGGCGCTGCCGAACCATTCGGGCCGAAGATGGAGGCGCTGCTGTTTGCCGCCGCGCGCTCCGACCATGTCGAGCAGGTCATCCGGCCGGCGGTCGAGCGTGGTTCCATCGTGCTTTGCGACCGCTTCCTGGATTCCTCCCGGGTCTACCAGGGCGTTACCGGCGGTATCGACCCGGCGTTCATGGAGACGCTGGAGCAGGTCGCCATCAACGGCATGATGCCGGACATGACGCTGATCTTCGACATCGATCCGGCGGAGGGTCTCAGGCGCGCGACGTTGCGGCGTGGCACCGAAGCGATCGCCGACCGCTTCGAAAAGGAGACGCTGGCAATCCATCAGGCCCGCCGCGAGGCTTTTCTGGCAATCGCGGCGGCCGAGCCGCAACGTTGTATCGTCGTTAACGCCGCCGCCGATCCCGATACAGTCGAGAATGTCGTTACCGCCGCCGCGTTCGCGGCGCTGGAGGCAAGAACGCCTTCGCGAAACAGGCAGGCAACGCCGGCATGATCTTCGAGCGCATCGCTCCCGAGCAGCACGACACGCTGGATGGCGTGCCCGAGCCCTCCGAGACACCGCGTCTGGTCGGACACCGGCAGGCAACTGGAATGCTCACCGCCGCCTATCGTGCGGGGAAGCTGCCGCATGCGCTGATCTTCTCCGGGCCGGTCGGCATCGGTAAGGCGACGCTTGCCTTCCATCTTGCGCATCATCTCTTGAAGCACCCGGACTTCGCACAGGCGCCGGAAAGCCTTGCCATTCCCGATCCGGCCTCGTCGCTGTTTCGCCAGATAGCCACCGGCGCGCATCCTTCGGTGCTGCACCTGACCCGTCCGCCTAACGACAAGACCAAGAGCTTCAAGACCGTCGTCACCGTCGACGAGATCCGCAAAGTCAGCCGCTTCCTGTCGCTGACCTCGCATGACGGCAGCTACCGGGTCGTGATCGTGGACCCGGCCGACGACATGAACACCAATGCCGCCAATGCCTTGCTGAAGAATCTCGAAGAGCCGCCGGCACGAACGCTGTTCATCCTGATCGTCCATGCGCCGGGCAGCTTGCTGCCGACGATCCGGTCGCGCTGCCAGGTGGTGCGACTGACGCCGCTCGATGCCGATGACCTGATGGCGGTGCTTGAAACCGCCGAACCGCCGCCGCCGGACGATCCTGCCGCGCGCGCGGCGCTGGCCGAGCGGGCAGGGGGCAGCGCGCGCAGCGCGATCTTGTTGACGCAATATGGCGGGCTGGAGATAGCCTCGACGCTGGACGCGCTGGTGACGGCAAGAAAGAACGATGTCGGCGGCGCGTTTCGCCTTGCCGAGGCTGTCGCCGGACGCGACCAGGCGATCCAGTTCGACATCTTCAACCGCCGGGCGCTGGAGCTGTTGTCGGATGCGGCAAGCCAAGCAGCGCTGGCGGGCGACCTCGCACGGGCCAAAACACTGTCGGACACTTGGCATGAGGCGCTGGACGCTATATCTGAGACCGACACCTACAATCTCGACAAGAAGCAGCACGCCTTGACCATGATCGACCGCCTGAATTCTGCAATGCGAATGTGACGGTTTCTCCATGCATGCCGTGCCCCAAAACCGGGGCCACTTTTGGGCGGCATGCATTGGCCCCGGGATGGCAATCGCCGCCCCGATGCGATATCCACCGCCACGCCTTTCCATTCAGACATTCATGACGGTTCATTCATGTCACGCGACAAGTTCTACATCACGACGGCGATTTCCTATCCGAACGGCAAGCCGCATATCGGCCATGCCTACGAACTGATCGCAACCGATGCGCTTGCCCGCTTCCAGCGGCTCGACGGCAAGCAAGTTTTTTTCCTCACCGGAACCGACGAACACGGCATCAAGATGCTGCAGACCGCCAAGCGCGAAGGCATTTCGCCGCGTGAACTGGCCGATCGCAATTCGGCCGAGTTCAAGCGCATGGCGGAGGCGCTCAATGCCTCCAATGACGATTTCATCCGTACCACGGAAGAGCGGCATTACGCGTCCTCGCAGGCGATCTGGAAGGCAATGGCCGCCAATGGCGACATCTACAAGGGCGGCTATGCCGGGTGGTACTCGGTGCGCGACGAAGCCTATTACGGCGAGGAGGAGACGGAGGTCCGTCCCGACAATGTCCGCTACGGGCCACAGGGAACGCCCGTCGAATGGGTCGAGGAAGAGAGTTACTTCTTCCGCCTCTCGGCCTATCAGGACAAGCTCATCGCGCTCTATGAAAGCCAGCCAGACTTCGTCGGCCCGGCCGAGCGTCGCAACGAGGTGATGAGCTTCGTCAAATCCGGCCTCAAGGATCTGTCGATCTCGCGCACCACCTTTGACTGGGGTGTGCCGGTGCCGGGCGACGAGAAGCACGTGATGTATGTGTGGGTCGACGCCTTGACCAATTACATCACCGGTGTCGGCTATCCCAATGCAAATGCTGACGATTGGCATTTCTGGCCTGCGGATGCGCACATAATCGGCAAGGACATTGTCCGCTTTCATGCGGTGTATTGGCCGGCCTTCCTGATGTCTGCCGGCATCCCGCTGCCGAAACGTGTCTTCGGCCACGGCTTCCTGTTCAACCGCGGCGAGAAGATGTCGAAATCGGTCGGCAACGTCATCGACCCGTTCACCATGATCGAGCACTACGGCCTGGACCAGGTGCGCTACTTCTTCCTGCGCGAGGTGCCGTTCGGCCAGGACGGCAGCTACAGCCATGAAGCAATCGTCAACCGCACCAACGCCGATCTTGCCAATGGCCTCGGCAATCTGGCGCAGCGCTCGCTGTCGATGATCGCCAAGAACTGCGGCGGCGTGGTGCCGCAACGCGGCACCCTGGCGGACGAGGACAACGCGATCCTCGATCAGGCAAGTGCCGCGCTCGCCGTGGCGCGCAAGACCATGGCAGAGCAAGGCATCCATCTTGCGCTCGCGGCGATCTTCGGCGTGGTGGCGGAAGCCGATCGTTACTTCGCGGGCCAGGCGCCATGGGCGCTGAAGAAGAGCGATCCGGCGCGCATGGAAACCGTGCTGTGGACGACCGCCGAAATCGTGCGGCGCGTGGCGCTGTTGTGCCAACCCTTCATTCCGGGATCGGCCAACAAACTGCTCGACCTGCTGGCGGTGCCGGCGGACAGCCGGAATTTCGTGCATGTCGCGGCGGACCACGCGCTTGTGTCGGGAGTAGCCTTGCCCGTACCGGAAGGCGTGTTTCCGCGTTACGTCGAACAGCCGGATGCGAACGCCTGATGCTCGTCGACAGCCATTGCCATCTGGATTTTCCAGACTTCGCCGAAGAGCGGGCGGCCATTGTCGCCCGCGCCAAGGCGGCCGGTATCGGCCGCATGGTGACGATCTCGACGCGCGTGAAGCGGTTTCAGCAAATCCTTGAAATCGCGGAAACTTTCGACGAAGTGTTTTGTTCAGTCGGCACCCACCCGCATAACGCAGCCGAGGAACTCGACGTCACCGCCGCGGACCTAGTGCGCCTGTCAGCTCATCCGAAGGTGGTGGCCATCGGCGAGGCAGGGCTGGATTACTTCTACGACAAGGCGCCGCGCGATACCCAGGCGCAAGGGTTTCGCGCCCACATCACCGCAGCGCGAGAAACGGGACTGCCGCTGGTCATCCATTCGCGCGATGCCGATGACGATATGGCAGCCATCCTCGAGGACGAAACAGGGAAGGGCGCCTTCCCCTTCATCCTGCACTGTTTTTCGTCCGGACGCCGGCTGGCCGAAATCGGCGTCGCGCTCGGTGGCTATGTGTCGATCTCGGGTATCCTGACCTTCAAGAATTCAGCCGAGTTGCGCGCCATTGCCGCCGATGTGCCGCACGACAGGCTGCTGGTCGAAACCGACGCACCCTATCTGGCGCCCGTGCCGTTTCGCGGCAAGCGCAACGAGCCGGCCTATGTCGCGCACACGGCCAAGGTGCTGGCGGAGACGATCGGCGTCAGCGAGGCTCAAATCGCTGATCTGACGACGAACAATTTCTTCCGTCTGTTTGCCAAGATGCCGCGACCTCCCGAGCAAACTGCTTGGGCCGAGCAAAGCGCCTGAACGATGACCGACCGGCTGCGCCTCACCATTCTCGGCTGCGGCTCGTCGCCAGGTACGCCGCGCATCACCGGCGACTGGGGCAATTGCGACCCGGATAACCCCAGGAACCGACGCACGCGCGCCGCGGTCCTGGTCGAGCGAATTGCCATGAATGGCGGCCGCACCAGCGTCGTCATCGACACCGGACCGGATTTCCGCCAGCAGATGCTGATGGCCTCCGTCACGCGCATAGATGCGGTCGTCTATACGCACCCGCATGCCGACCATATCCACGGCATCGATGACCTGCGCGGTTTCGTCCTCGAACAGCGCCAGCTGATCGATATCCATGCCGACCAGCCGACAATGCTGCGCCTGCGGCAGGCATTCGGCTATTGTTTCGAGACGCCGTCGGGCAGTTCCTATCCGCCGATCGTCGACGCTCATATCATCGATCACGCCAAGCCGGTGGTTATCAAAGGAGAGGGGGGTGCCCTCACCCTCGAGCCGCTGCCGCAGGTGCATGGCGACATCATATCGCTTGGTTTCCGCATTGGCACGCTCGCCTATTGCCCTGATATCAGTGATTTTCCGGAGACCACGGCCGAACTGCTGCGCGACCTCGACGTGCTGATCATCGACGCGTTGCAGTACCGGACTCATCCCAGCCATCTGTCGCTTGGCGAGGCGCTTGAATGGATCGAGCGGCTGGCGCCTAGACGCTCCGTGCTGACGCATATGCATGTGCCGCTCGACTACGCCACGGTGATGGCCGAGACACCAGCCAACGTCGAGCCAGCCTATGACGGCATGGTGATAGAAATCCCATATGATTCATAGTGATGAGGCCAACCCTTCATCGCTGGCCGCACCGGAATTTCGACGCATGGCCAAATCGCCTGGTCAATGCGGATTTCACCTGCCGAGCGTGCTGGATCGACTTGCGGCGATAGACAGGATGCCCGAGCTATTCAATCGAAGAGATCTTGAGGTCGCGGGTTGGTGTGACCGCCACCATCTATTTGCTAGGCAGATGGGTGCCAAGCAGCTGATGCAGATGGGTGCCAAGCAGCTGATAATGCGGGATAATCTTCGTCTGCCGTCATATGCGCTAGTTCCATAATCTATCTTATGCGACTTTCTGATGTGCGGTATGGCACAAAGCCAGAGCAATTGGCCGCAGCGCAATGAGAACGCCGCCGGTCAACTGACCAGGCGATGCAGGCCGTTCCGCCGGCCGACTCTTATTCCTCGCCTTCCTTCGCCTTGGCTTCCGCAACCTGTTTGCGTACCACCGCATCCCTTGCAGCAGCCGCACTTGCCGCATGATCGTCATTGCCGGCGGCGACCTGCACTGTGGGCGAGGCGAACTCGACCCCGTTGGCCGCGAACGCTTCGCGGATCATGACGTAGGCCCGGCGACGGATCGTGAATTGATGTCCCGGCTTGGTCGTCATCGCGAAACTGAGGTTGATGCCATAATCGCCGAAAGCCTCGACGCCCTTCATCTTCAAGGTCTCGATGATCTGCGGACCGAATTCCTCATCTGCCAGCAGTTCGGCGCCGACCCCCTTGACCAGCTTTTTCACCTTGGCAATGTCCGTGTCGTAGTTGACGGAAATGAAGAACTTATCGATCACCCAGTCGCGGCTCATGTTCTGGACGGCGCCCAACGAGCCGAATGGAACTGTGAAGATCGGGCCGCGGTGATGGCGCAGCTTGACCGAGCGAATGCTGAAGGACTCGACCGTGCCCTTGTAGGTGCCGCTCTGGATATACTCCCCGACGCGAAACGCATCGTCAGTCATGTAGAACACACCGCTGATGACGTCCTTCACCAGCGACTGCGATCCGAAGCCAATGGCAACGCCGAAGATGCCCGCGCCCGCGATCAATGGACCAATCTCGACGCCAAGGCCGGCAAGAACCATCATGACCGCAATGGCGGCAATGAGTGCGGCGAGAAAATTTTTCAGGATCGGCAGCAGCGTCAAAAGCCGCCCGCTGCGGGCGAGCGCTGCCTCATCGCCGCCCTCCGTGCGGGCACGGTCGATGCGACCGCCAATGAGACCCTTCACAAGTTGCCAGATGAGATCGGCGGCGAGCAGCACCACGATGCCGCTCAATACACCTCGGACGATGCGGTCTACACTTTCGTCGCCCATCATTCCGCTGGCGCGCAAACGCACGACGGTCGCAAGCCAGGCGACAGCGAGCCCGATGACGATCGCCCTCGCCCCACGCTCAACGAGCACTTCGAAGATGGCATTGTTCGACTTCGTCGTCTCGTCGGAGCTGGCGAAAAACGACTTGGTGATTGAACTGGTGGATCTCAGGATTGGTGGGAGGATCAAGCCATAGATGCCAATCCACAAAAGCGTGCTCATCCCCACGACCCACAAGAGCCAGAGCATGCAAAGGAAGAATGTCAGCAGCCATTCCTTGAGCCGATAAATCTTGGAAGGCCCGATCGCCGCCGGCCGCCGCCATACGGATTCGATCGACACCGCGAGGAGACCGAGACCGAGTATGTAGACGATGAGATTCCTGACGTTCGGCGTGAAGTGGAGGATGTTCATCTCGCCTGCGAGCGCCCATCCAAGGAAGAATACGCCAGCAAACAACGCGACGCGGCGGCGCCAGAAAGCCGCGGTGACATCGTCCATCGGAATGAGCCGGACCTTCGGCTGGTCTCCAAGGTTCAAATTGCCGTCCGCCGTGCCGAGAATAACTGACGTGATCCGCATGATCACGCGCCAGGCGATGACAGCGACCAGCAAAGGCAGCACCAGCGCAGAAAGCAGTGGTGGCCAGGTAAACGCCAAGAAGGCGCCGACACTGGCCATTGCGAACACGACGAGCGGCGCGATGGCGACGAACAACGTTCGGGCGATCACATGATGTCGGGCGGGTGCGTCCGATTCCGCGCTTTGAGCTGGGTTGCGGCGGTGGGCCCTGCCGACGATACGGCGGAAGATGAACTCGGCACCTAGCCCAAGCGCCACAAAGGCCGCGAACAGGACGAGGATCGCTCCCGGTCCTCGCCCGTGAATCTCGGTCATTATTGTCGAACTTGCGCCGGAAATCTCGTCGGGGACCTCAGGTACCGCATTGCCAATGCCTCGCAAATGCTCGCGAATAGCGTTGGACCAGACCATGAAGTCAGTGGCGGAAGCGCCCATTGGCATTGCCGAATCGGCCGCGGGTGCCGCGCCCTTATCGGCGATCCACGCCTTGACTTCGGGATCGTTCAGCAATTTCAGCAACTGCTCGACTTTTTCAGGTGGAGGGGGTGGCGCCGAGGTCGCCTGCGCCCGGGCGATCGCAGTGAATGCTATCAGGGACGCCATCAGCACTGCAAACAGCACGCCGGTTCTGCCAGCCCGGAAAACCATCACACTCATCTGCTGACCCCCGATGGACTCACTTTCACTATGCCCACAACATACTGCCTCACGAACAAAATAATGTAGCGATGCAATACGCCCGAACAGGGCCGGAATTGTCCGGCGAAGCGGAGTTCCAAGGGAACTCGGCCATCAATCGCCAGTCCCGCTCCAGGTGAGGCAATTTCGCGATTCAACTGGGGTGGCGCGTTTCGCTCCCAAGAGCTTCGCCAACCTGATACATCCGCAGTCGACAAAATTTCAACAAGACCGTTATCAAGAGCAAATGACCACATCTCCCTTTCTCGGCTTTCCCGATCGCCTCGCCGATGGCCGCGTTCCCGGTGCGGTGATCTTCGGTGCCGGTCACGGCAGCACCTATCCCGGCAAGGACAGCAGCGGCCATGCCTTGGCCGCCGATGCCATCCGCGCCGCGAGCCAGGGCGATGCCGCGCTCGTAGAGCACTGGGATTTCGATCTCGGCGGCCCGCTGTTCGACGGCAAGCAGCGCTGCTGCATCGACACTGGCGACATCCCGACCATTTTGCATGACAATGCCGGCAACCGGACCCGGATCGAGGCGAAGACGCGCGAGGTCCTGGCATTGCCGGCCGTACCGATCCTGCTGGGCGGCGACTGTTCCGTGACCTTTCCCTTCCTCGCCGGCTTTGCGGATCACGGACCGGTCTGGATCCTGCAGATCGACGCCCATATCGATTGGCGCGACGAGGTGTCTGGCGAGCGTCACGGCTATTCGAGCCCGATGCGCCGCGCGAGCGAGATGCCGCATGTCGCCGGCCTGGTGCAGGTCGGCCTTCGCAGCGTTGGCAGCGCAGGCATAACCGAGTTCGAAGCAGCGCGGCGCTATGGCAGCCGCTTCGTGACCGCCCGCGAAATTCACGCCCAGGGTGTCGAAGCCGCGCTGCGGCATATTCCGGAAGGATCGCGGGTTGTTGTCACGCTCGACTGCGACGCCCTCGATCCCAGCATCATGCCGGGCGTGGCGGCGCGTACGCCCGGCGGCCTCACCTACACGCAGGTGATCGACCTGATCGCCGGCCTCGGCAGGCGGGCCAGGATCGCAGGATTCGATCTTGTCGAATTCTATCCTCCCACCGATATCGATGGCGTGTCGGCTCTGACCGCCGCACGCCTTCTCGTCAATGTGGTCGGCACCATCGCCCGGCAGGTTTGAAAGCCGGTTTCTTCTCGGAGCACGTGCCCGCTAATCTGCCGCCGTTCGTGGGACCGGCGGCAATGCTGGCGCGTCCAATCCCTTAAAGGGATCGCGCCAGGCCTCGATCTCTTCAAGCCTACGATACCAGCGGCCGACAGAGGGATAGTCACCGAGCGGCAGTCTGGCGGCGTCGTTGAATGGCAGAAAGGTCGCCATGCGGAAGTCGGCATAGGAAACCGAATTTCCGACCAGCCATTCCCGTGCGAAAAGCTCTGTCTCGAGTATTGCCGCGGCCGTGCGGAAATGTGTCAGCCCCTCCTCCACCCGTTGCTGATCAATCGGGCCTATGCCGTACCGCTGTTTGGTGCCACGTTCGAAATGCACCGTGTCGCAAGCGAATGCGAAGTGCTCCTTGCCCCAACTCAGCCACCGGATCATCTCGGGCTCGTCATCGCCGGTGCGCCAGAAATCCGAATGCACGTCGCGCGAGAGCCGGCAGGCTATGGCGTCTGCCTCCCAAAGGCTTTTTCCGCTGTCTTCCACAAGTATGGGCAAAGAGAGATTGGGGTTTAGCAATCGATATTTCTCTGCCTGCCCCGGGGCGAATGGCGAGGCGAATTCAAATTCGACATTCGCATCGAGATAGCGGGCCACCGCGACGGCGAGCCGAGGATTGGGATTGCGGCTGAAGTAAAGCTTCATTGGCCACCTCCGGTGTGGCTGGCCAACGCTTTGGCTGATCTGTCGTTGACAGGTGTCACAGCAGCCGGATCTGATAGCTGAGCACGCGCCTCGCGCCCGGCGCGACCAGCATCAGGCCCGGCTTGTCGACAAAATCGCCGTCGAAGCCCACCGGACTTGCGATGCCGTGCCAGGGCTCGATGCAAAGGAACGGTGCGCCGCCCGGCTTTGACCAGACGCCCAATTCCTGAAATCCCTGCCACGCTACCTCGATCGCCGGACCACGCCCGGCGGCATAACGCACGCTGGTGCTAGCCGGCTGGTCGAGAATGACCGCGTCCTCGTCGAACAGCCGCTCTGAGAGAGCGAGTATGTTGCCTTCGACAGGCGTCGGCTGCGGCGTTTTGAGCAGCAGGCCGTCTTTCAGGCGACGGATCGGAGCAGGCTCGGCAGCGGCGAAAGTCAGTTGGTAATCCGTCTTGGCCAGATCCGGCAGCAACGGCCAGTTGAATGCAGGATGCGCCCCGATGGACGCCGGCATCGGCTCTTCGCCGGTGTTGGTGATGTCGAAGCTCACGCCTAGCTGCCGGCGGTCCAGCGTGTAGGTCACGGCGAGGCGGAAGGCGAATGGATAGTGCGCGCGGGTATCGGCGTCGTCGGTGAGAACCAGCGTGCAGGATCGTGGCCCGCTCTGCGCCCAGGCAAACGGCTTGTCGCGCGCGAATCCGTGCTGCGTCATCGGATAGCTCTGGCCGCGATGGCGCAGTTGATCTCCGTTCAGCCGGCCGACGATCGGAAACAGCACCGGCGAATGCCGCCGCCAGGCCGGCCCGGCCTGCCACAGGAACTCAAATCCGTCTGCGCCTTGCAGCGAAACCAGTTCGGCGCCCTGCGCGACGACGGTCGCCGAGATGCCGTCGCCCTGAAGCGTTTGGCTGTCTTGTGCCATATGTCCTCGCGCGGCCGGTGTTCAGGCGGATGCCGCGGGCAACTTAGCAAAAGCCCTTGCGGACTCAAGCTGTGGTCGGCCTTGCCGGGTCGATTGTTGGCCGGAGGATCTCCCCTCCGGCCATGTCTCAGTGTCCAGTTCTGGTGGCGGCGACACTTGCCAGCCCTGCCCCGGCTACTCGCGTTCGCCGGTGAAGTTCAGCAGCAGCTGGAAGATGTTGATGAAGTTCAGATAGAGCGAGAAAGCACCGAAGACAGCCAGCTTCTGGCGCGATTCCGCGTCGAAATTCTCGGCATACTGCTCCTTGATCGTCTGCGTGTCCCAGGCGGTCAGGCCGATGAACACGGCGATACCGATCACCGAGATGGCAAACTGCAGAGCGGTCGAACCCAGGAAGATGTTGACGATGCTGGCGATCACCACGCCGATCAGGCCCATGATCAGGAACGACGAGAACTGGGTCAGGTCACGTCTGGTCGTGTAGCCGTAGAGGCTGGTGGCGCCGAACATGGTGGCCGCGATGAAGAAGGTGCGTGCGATGCTGGTTCCGGTGAAGACCAGGAACACCGAGGCCAGCGACAGGCCCATGACCGCGCAGAAGGCCCAGAACATCGCCTGGGCGCTGGCCGCCGACATGGTCTGCATCTTGAACGAGAACAACATGACAAAGGCCAGCGGCGCCAGCATCACCACCCATTTCAGCGGGCTGGAAAAGATCGGCACGTAGAGCGCCGGCGTCGACGAGATCATGAGGGCGACCAGGCCGGTGACCACGAGGCCAACGCCCATGTAGTTGTAGACGCGCAGCATATGCTGGCGCAGGCCCTCGTCATAGACGGCTCCGGTTTGGGCACCGGCGCCGACTCGGTATCCCAGATTGGGGGTATTCATTTGGCTTCTCCTTGTGGATCGGTCAGTAAAGCGTTTTGGCGAGCGTCTCGGCAGCGCGGTCGAGGTCGTGGACCTCGCTTCGTCCGACCACCGCATAGGCGACCTCGCCGATCTGGAAATAGGCCGATGAGATGTCGCCCGAAGGCGCGACAGTCGGCTTGACGACATCGAAATTTCCCGGCCGGATCGCAAACAGCGAGACCAGCCCCATCTCTTTCGTCTCGACAGCCATCTCGACGCTCGGACCGAAGCGCGACGGATAGATCTGCACGTCGCGGACCTTCCAGCCCTTGGGCAGCGACGGCATGACGATGGCGGTGGCGGCGCGGATCTCGCCGGCATTGTAGTTGGGTGCCTCGGGCTGCGAAGGCATGGTCTCGCGCACCAGCGTCGTTCTATGGGCCCGCACCGCCTCGTCGACATAGGCGGGCGGCTGCGGCGAGGCGACGACCTTGGTCACCGACATCGGCCCGATAATGCCGTTTGCCAGCCAGCCGGCGGCGACGAAAGCGGCCACTGCCGCCGCGCGCTGCAGCACACCGAAGATGCGGCCGCGGAAAAGCCCCCTCTCCAGCCGCCGCGCGGCGTCGGCGGTCGCCGGCCGCGCCATGCCCCTGGACCCGGCAAGCGCCACGCGCAGCTCGTCGCGGGTCCGCAAGTCCGACATCACGCGCGCCGCCGCCTCCGGACGGGTGGACAAAAACGCCTCGACCTCAATGCGGCGGGTGACATCGAGCTGGTCGTCGACATAGGCGTCGAGGTCGGCATCGGCCACGGGATCGACAGTTCCAGTCATCACGGTCCTCCAACGATCCTGAGGTGGTTTTTCGTCTTCGAGGGCGCCGCGTCCTCCATCTCGCGCAGTGCGGCACGCGCCCTGCCGATGCGCGACATCAGCGTTCCCAGCGGCACGCTGCTCGCATCGGCCGCCTGTTGATAGGAAAGCCCTTCGATGGCGACGAGATGCAGGGCCGAGCGCTGTTCTTCCGGCAGGCTGAAAAAGGCTTCGCGCACCTGCGCCAGGCGCACGGAGTGTTCCTGCGGCGGCGGTGTGCTGCCCTCGGCAAGATATCCGGCCTGTTCGAGGCGAGCGGCCTCGGATTTGCGGGAGCGCATTTTGTCGATGAATGTGTTGTGCACGATCGACAGCAGCCATGCGCGCAAATTACCGCTAGAGCGGAAAGTGGCGCGCCGCTCATAGGCGCGCACCAGGGCGTCATGCACGAGATCCTCGGCGTCCGAGCTGTCACGCGTCAGCGAGCGCGCGTAGCGGCGCAGCGACCCGAGCTGCCCTATGATGTCAAAACGCGGCATCGACCGTTTCATGCCCTGTTTACGGAGCATGTGGGGATCCTAATCCCTGCCGCGCCAATATTTTCGCGGATCTCTGGAGGACATCGTTCGCAACTGCCCTCGGTGCAGTTACCCCGCAGGCGCGCAACACCCACCTGCGATAGGTTCACAAGCCCAATTCCATTTGAAGGGCCGCGCGCCTTGGGGTGCCGCCTGTCTTGCGTTGTGCAGGTGACACTGGGCCGAGTGAACGATCAGGGCCTTTCGCCGCGCCGCAGCTTGCCTTCAATGGCGGCGATCACGGGCATCAGATCGGCAACGCCGTTGACAACGAAATGCGCGCCGGCGGCCGTGAGTTTGGCCGATGCCGCGGCCCGTTTCACCCTGAACACATCCGCAGCCATAGCCTGCGTCTCCGCCAGCGTGTGACCAAAGACATTGCCGGTCACCGCCACGCCGACGGTCCACGCGCCCGCATTGATCCCCTCGCCGATACCGACCTCGGTGTCATCGACCTTGACACACAGCCACGGCGGATAGACGCCGAGTTCGGTCAGCGCTTTCCAGAGCATGAACGGCGTCGGCCTGCCGTCGGCCGTATCGCCGGTGCAGACCAGGCAATCCGGCGAAAAGCCCTGCGCGGCAGCAACCGGCAGTATCTCCGCCATGATGTCGCGCGTGTAGCCGGTTGTCGTGCCGATCTTGAGGCCGCGCTTCCGCAACGCCTTGACCACATCGACAACACCGGGAATGACATCCGAGAACCGCGCCGCCACGGCCCGGTTCTTCGGCACGAATACCTGATAGATGGCGTCGATATCGGCCTCCGTCGGCGCATGCCCGTGCTGCTCCGTCCAGGCGGCGGCGATCCTGGGCTGTGCCAGCAGTGCTGCGATATGCGGGCGCTTGGCCATTCCCATCGGCCCCCTCGCCTCATCGACGCTGATCGCCACGCCGAATTCGGCGAAGGCCTCGACAAAGACACCCATCGGCGCCAGCGAACCGTGATCGACAACGGTGCCGGCCCAGTCGAGCACGATGGCGCGAAGCAAACCATGGGTGGGCATCATGCGATCTTCCTGGCGTCCGCCGTGGTTGAACCGAAAAGCTCGTCGACCACCTCTTCGGCGATCGCGAACGAGGTGCTGGCGCCGGTGCCGCTGGTGATCATGACCAGCCGCACGCCCTCCCGAGGCGCGTCGGCGAACATCGTTTGGCCGGTTGCCGAGGCATAGATGCCGGTCCAGCGTTCCAGCACGGGCGGCGGCGGGCCACCAAAGACGGCGCTGAACTCCTCGAGGATGAGGTCGTCGACACGCCCCGAGGCGAACGGATCGGGCGTTGTCGCATAATGGTGGGAATCGCCCACCACGAGCGTGCCATCGGCACTCTGGACGACGATCAGATGCACGCCGTTGTCGAGCGCGTCGCGTTGCTCTACTTCCAGCCGGCTTCGCAACGCGGCGGCTTCTGGCAAAGCGGCGTAACCGCTGTAACGCGCCAGCCCAAGATCCGACATCACCGCTGCCGGCAACCGGAAGCCGGGATCGGCAAGGCGCATCATCTGCAATTTGCAGCGGGTGACGCCGTATAGCGCGATGCGATCGGGGTAAAGCGTGGCCAGATCGTCGCCGGGGCAGACGATCACCTTGTCGGCGAAAACCGGGCCCCGGCTGGTCTCGATCTCGGGCGGCTCGATCGAGCGCACCGCCGTCTCGCGCCGGAATTCGACGCCGTGCTTTTCGGCGAGGAAGGTTGCCAGCTGCGGGATGGCCTGGCGAGATTCGACACGCACATCGTGCGGGCTCCACAGCCCGCCGGCAAAATTCCGGCCCGCCAGTTCGGGATGGTCGCGACGAAGCGCATCGGGTTCGAGCAGCAGACAACCCTCGCCCATCTCGGTTTGAAGAAACGCCTCGACCACCGAGCGCGCTTCCGGGCGGCGCGCGACGACGACCACGCCGCGCTGGATGACTTTGATGCCGGCGGGCGCGGCCAGTTCCAGCCAGATGTCGCGAGATCGCATGGCACGTCGCCATACCTGGCCGCGTTCCTGACCACTGACCGTAACAAAGCCGAAATTACGCACCGAAGCGCCGTTGGCCTGAGCGTCGCGGTCTATGACGACGACGCTGAGACCGCGACGGATGGCGGCGAGCGCATGGGCGAGACCGACAATGCCGGCGCCAACGATGGCGAGGTCGAACTGTTGGTGTCTGCTTGTCATTTTCCCCACGCGGATCAAAGGTCTCTCATCAAACTCTGTCCATATGACAGGAGCGTGTACGACGCAGCTGCAGAATCCGCGTCTCGGGGTGGCGCAACTAAAGCGCTGGCGAAATACGTCCGATTTGCGTATCACTCCGCCGCGCCAATGGAACCATTGCCAATGTTTGAAGATCTGCAGCCCGCCCCCGCCGACAAGATCCTTGCCTTGATCGGCCTCTATCGCGCCGATCCGCGTCCCGACAAGGTCGATCTCGGTGTCGGCGTCTACAAGGATCGCAATGGCAAGACGCCGGTCATGCGTGCCGTGCGCGAGGCCGAAAAGCGCCTGCTGCAGGGCCAGGACACCAAGACCTATCTCGGCCTGGCCGGCGATGTCGGCTTCAACGTGGTGATGGCCAAGCTTGCCTTCGGTCCAGGCGCCGACATGACGCGCATCCGCGCCGCACAGGCGCCCGGCGGCTCGGGCGCACTGCGCCTGGTGGCGGAACTGCTGAAGCGGACGCGTTCGGACGCGACGACCTGGCTTTCGGACCCGACCTGGCCGAACCACATGCCGGTGATGCGCGCCGCTGGCCTGCAGATCCGCGAATACCCCTATTTCGATGCGGCTTCGGGTGCCGTTCGCTTCGACGACATGCTGGCAGCGCTGCGGACGGCAAAGAGCGGCGACGTAGTGCTGCTGCATGGCTGCTGCCACAACCCGACCGGCGCCAATCTGGACAGCGCCCAATGGGCGGCCGTTGCCGATCTGGTCGTCGAGCGTGGCCTGCTGCCGTTTGTCGACATCGCCTATCAGGGCTTTGGCGATGGCCTCGAGGCCGATGCTCTCGGCTTGCGCCTGCTGGCCGCGAAGGTTCCGGAAATGGTCGTCGCGTCGAGTTGCTCGAAGAACTTCGCCGTCTACCGCGACCGCGTCGGCGCGGCGATGATCCTGGCCAAGGACGGAGCCCAAGCCGATCTGGCGATGGGTCAAATGCTGTCGGCGGCGCGCGCCATGTATTCGATGCCGCCGGATCACGGTGCCGCCGCAGTGCGCATCGTGCTGGAAGACGCTGCGTTGCGCGCGGACTGGGAGGCCGAACTCGAGGAGATGCGGCTGCGCATGCTCAGGCTGCGGGTGCAGTTCGCCGAGGCGCTGCGCCGGCAGTCCAATTCCGACCGCTTCGATTTCGTAGCCAGCCACCGGGGCATGTTCTCCCGCCTTGGCCTCACGGAGGCGCAGGTCGAGCGGCTGCGCGCCGAGCACGGTATCTACATGGTCGGCGACAGCCGCATCAACGTCGCCGGTCTGCCCGAGGACGGGATGGACGAACTGGCCAAGGCGATCGTTTCCGTTCTTGATTGACAGGGCTGGACATCCAGCGCCTGTGGACAAGGCTTCCTTGCCGGCCGACAGCGTTGGCCGTGCGAGCGGCAGCGCGATAGCATCGGTCGCATGACGCCATCGAAAGACATTTCACGCCTGATCGAGATCATGGCAGCGCTGCGTGCGCCGAAGACTGGTTGTCCATGGGACATCGAGCAGGATTTCTCGACCATCGCGCCCTATACGATCGAGGAGGCCTATGAGGTGGCGGATGCCATCGCGCGCGGTGACCTCGACGATCTGCGCGACGAACTCGGCGACCTTCTGCTGCAGGTCGTCTACCACGCGCAAATGGCCGAGGAGGCCGGTGAATTTGCCTTCGGCGATGTGGTCCAGGCCATCACGACGAAGATGATCCGTCGCCACCCGCATGTCTTCGGCGACGAGAAGGCCCGCAGCGCCGGCATGGCCAAGGGCATGTGGGAAAAGATCAAGGCCGAGGAAAAGGGGGAGAAACGAAGTGCCCGCCTCGCCCGCGGTCTCGACCCCGAGGACAATGGCAAGGGGTTTCTGGACAGTATTCCCGTCGCCCTGCCCGCGCTGACGCGAGCGCTGAAACTGCAGGAGAAAGCCGCCCGCGTCGGCTTCGACTGGAGCGAGGCAGCGCCTATCCTCGACAAGATCGAGGAAGAGATCGGCGAGTTGCGCGAGGCGCTGGCCAAGGGCGACACCACATCGATCAAGGACGAATTCGGCGACATGCTGTTTGCCGTCGTCAATCTCGGCAGGCACCTCAAGCTCGATTCGGAAGCCGCGCTGAGCGGCACCAATGAGAAGTTCCGCTCACGCTTCCACTATGTCGAGCAGGCGCTGGAGAAATCCGGCAACACGCTGGACAAGGCGACCCTAGCCGAGATGGAAGCGCTCTGGCAGCAAGCAAAAACCGCGAAGTAAGCGACGTTACCCTTTGGTTTTGGCGCGCAATCTGCTTTCGATCTCGTCGCGGGCGCTTTGCGTCGCCTTGAGCGAGATGGTGGCGCTGCCGTTGTCATTGTCGGTTCGCGAAACGACGTCGCCATTGCGGTAGAGCCAGTCGACAAGACCGAACTGTGCCGGCTCGATCGTCACCGTCAGGTCTTCGAGCTCGCCCGCCATGCGCGTTTCGATGATCGCCTTCAGCGCATCGATGCCCTCGCCGGTCACCGCCGACACCGCAACCGGCGGTGCCTTGCTGGCGTCGGCGCCATCGGCAAGAAGCCGGTTCCGGTTGCCTTCGTCGAGCCTGTCGATCTTGTTCCACACTTCGATGACCCGCTTGGCGTCGCCGGCGTCGACACCGAGGTCGGCGAGGATGCGCTCGACATCCTCGGCCTGCGCGGCTGTGTCGGGATCGGAAATGTCGCGCAGGTGGATGACGAGGTCGGCCTCCACCACCTCTTCCAGAGTGGCGCGGAAAGCGGCGATCAGATGCGTCGGCAAGTCCGAGATGAAACCGACGGTGTCGGAAAGGATGATCGGCGTGCCATGCGGCAGGCGCACGCGGCGCAGCGTCGGGTCGAGAGTGGCGAACAGCATGTCCTGAGCCAGCACGCCGGCTCCGGTCAGCCGGTTGAACAAGGTCGACTTGCCGGCATTGGTGTAGCCGACGATGGCCACCACCGGAAACGGCACCTTCTTGCGCTTGGCGCGGTGCAGGTCGCGGGTGCGGCGCACGGTTTCCAGTTCGTGCTTCAGCTTGATGATCTTGTCCTGAAGCACGCGCCGGTCCGATTCGATCTGCGTTTCACCGGGACCACCGAGGAAGCCGGCGCCGCCGCGCTGGCGCTCGAGGTGGGTCCAGCTGCGCACAAGACGGCCCTTCTGGTAATTGAGATGGGCAAGCTCGACCTGCAGCGTGCCTTCCTTGGTGCGCGCGCGCTCGCCAAAGATCTCAAGGATCAGCCCGGTGCGGTCCAGCACTTTGGCATTCAGTTCCTTTTCGAGATTGCGCTGCTGCACCGGGGTCAGCGGATGGTCGACGATGACCACTTCCGCATGACCCTCTTTGACGATTTCGGCGAACTCGGCGACTTTGCCGCTGCCGAGCAACGTCGCCGGGCGCGGATCGTTGACGGTCACGACCGCCGTGTGGATCAGGTCCAGGTTGATGGCGCGGGCAAGGCCGACGGCCTCGTCATGACGAGCGTCGGCCGAACGCGTCAGCCGCGGACGGTTGGTATCGTCATCGCCGCGCGGCTGGCGGGTAAGCACCGGCACGATGACAACGGCCCGGGTCGGGCCCTTGGCTTCCGTCCCGGGATGATGTGCTGGTTTTCCGCGAACTGGTGCGTCCGCGTCTCTCTCACGTGCCAATCAGGCGCCCTGGCTTTCCTCGCCATCGAACATCTGAACCGGCTGGCTCGGCATGATCGTGGAAATGGCGTGCTTGTAGACGAGCTGGGAATGACCGTCCCGGCGCAGCAGGACACAGAAATTGTCGAACGAAGTGACCACGCCGGTCAGCTTCACGCCGTTGATGAGGAAGATGGTGAGCGGGTTCTTGCTCTTGCGAACTGAATTCAGGAACAGGTCCTGAAGGTTTTGCGATCGTTCCGCCATTGTTCTTGTCTTTCGCCGATCCCCTTCGGTTTGCAAGCCAATGCGCCAAATTAACGGGCACATGTCAAGCGCGCAAACACCGTCTTGTCGTCAGTAACGACAAGCAGAACGAGATTAATTGATGTTCATTCCACCTGTGCGGTTATCAGGCTGGACTTTTTTCCGCAATGTCAAAAAAGGCCTGACGCAAGGAAAGTGTTACTGAGCCGGGGTGTCCATTGGCAACCGGATCGCCATCGATGGCCACCACCGGCATGGCAATTGTCGTCGCGGAACTGATGAACGCCTCACGCGCTGCCTTGGCCTCGGCGACGGAAAAACCACGCTCCTCGATCTTCAGGCCGAGGCTGGCCGCCACCTCGAACATGGTCGTGCGGGTGATGCCCCGCAGGATGCCGTGCTCGGCCGGCCTGGTGACCAGAACGCCATCCCTAGTGACGATCCAGGCATTCGACGAGCCGCCTTCCTTGACCGTGCCGTCGCCGTCGACGAACCATGCCTCCTGCGCACCGGCTTCCTTGGCCTTCTGCTTGGCAAGCACGTTAGGCAGCAGGCCGACGCTCTTGATATCGACCCGGTCCCAGCGATTCTCCGGCACGGTTATGACCGCAATGCCGGTTTCAGCCCGCTTTGCTCCGGCGGCAGGATCGGCTTTCCTGGCTGTGACCACCAGGGACGACTTGGTGTCCGCCGACGGGAAGACAAAGTCTCGGATGGCGACGCCGCGCGTGACCTGGACATAGACCAGGCCGTTGGCGACATGATTGCGGTTGACCACCTCGCGCAGGATGAGCGGCAGGACACCGCGCGTCACCGGCCAGGCAATCGACAGTTCGGTCAGCGAGCGGTTCAACCGGGCCAGATGGCGCGGCATGTCGACGATGAAGCCACGCGCCACCTCGCACACCTCGTAGACACCATCGGCGAACTGATAGCCGCGGTCCTCGATATGCACGGCAGCGTCCGCGTGAGCGACGTAGCGCCCGTTGACATAGGCAATGCGCGGCATTGGCGACCCCTGGATAATTCTCGGGCTTTCTTATGCGATTCCGCCGCTGCCGTAACCGGCAAATGGTTGGCCCAAGAGCGGCCGACCGGACGTCGCGCCGGTCAGACGCCCAGCGACTTCAACTTGCGGTGCAAAGCGGAGCGCTCCATGCCGATGAACTCGGCGGTTTTCGAGATGTTGCCGCCAAAGCGGTTGATCTGGGCGATCAGATAGTCCTTCTCGAACTGTTCGCGCGCCTCGCGCAGCGGCAGCGCCATGATGTGCTGGTCGGATTGATTCGGCGTGCGCGGCATGACATCGCCGATCTCGGACGGCAACAGGTCGGCGGTGATCGGCGCATCGACGTCATCGCCGCGCGCCAGGATCATCAGGCGCTCGACATTGTTGCGCAGCTGGCGGACGTTGCCCGGCCAGTTGTGCGCCTGCAGCACGGCCAGCGCGTCATCGCCGATGCGGCGCGGCTTGATGCCGGCCTGACGGGCGATCTGCTTCATGAAATTGTCGACAAGGTAAGGAATGTCCTCGCGCCGCTCGGCCAGTCCCGGCACCATGACCGGAACCACCGCCAGGCGATGATAAAGATCCTCGCGGAAACGCCCATCGGCGATCATCGCTTCGAGGTTCTGCGAGGTCGAGGAAATGATACGGACGTCGACCTTGACCCGCTTAGTGCCACCTACCCGCTCGAACTGCTGCTCGACCAGCACGCGCAGGATCTTGTTCTGCGTCTCGCGCGGCATGTCGGCCACTTCGTCGATGTAGAGGATGCCGCGATGGGCCTCCTCGAGCGCGCCGACCTTGCGCTCGACACCGTTCGATTCGGTGCCGAACAGCTCGATCTCCATGCGTTCGGGCGTGATGTTGGCGGCGCTCAATGTCACGAATGGCGCGCCCTTGCGTGCCGACAGCGTGTGGATGGCGCGCGCGGCCAGTTCCTTGCCCGAGCCTGACGGACCGATGATCATGACGCGGCTGTTGGTCGGTGCGACGCGCTCGATGGTCTGGCGCAGCTGGCTCATCGCCGACGACATGCCGATCAGATCGAAGGTTTCGCCGCTGCGCAGCTTGAGGTCGGAAACCTCGCGCCGCAATTTCGAGGTTTCGAGCGCACGCTCGGCAATGAGGATCAGCCTGTCGGCCTTGAACGGTTTTTCGATGAAGTCATAGGCGCCGCGACGAATGGCGGAGACGGCCGTTTCGATGTTGCCGTGACCGGAGATCATCACCACCGGCAAGGTCGGGTGCATCGTCTTGATCTCGTCGAGCAGCGCCAGGCCGTCCAGCCGCGAGCCCTGCAGCCAGATGTCGAGGAAAATCAGCCGCGGCGCCCGGTCGGCGATCGCCGCCAATGCGCTATCGGCATCGAATGCCGTGCGGGTTTCGTGACCTTCGTCGCTCAGGATGCCTGCGACGAGTTCACGGATGTCTTCCTCGTCATCGACGATGAGAATATCAGACGCCATTACCGACCTTTTCAGTTTCTCGTTCGTTTTCCGTCCTGCTTTCGCCACGCGGAAGCGCGACCGCAACAGGTGGCAAGATGATGCTGATCATCGCGCCGCGCCCGCCGTGGAAATCCTCGGGCGCATCATGAAGTTCCAGTCTGCCACCATGGTCCTCCACTATCTTCTTGACGATAGCGAGACCGAGCCCGGTGCCCTTCTCGCGTGTGGTCATATAGGGCTCGAGCAGCCGTTGGCGATTCTCGCGCGGCAGCCCTTTGCCATTGTCGATGACGTCGATGCGAATCGCGCCATTCTGGCGGCCGGCTTGAATCCGGATTATGCCGTGCGAGCCATCCTTCTGTTCCAGCCCGTCGATCGCTTCGGCGGCGTTCTTGATCACATTGCCGAAAGCCTGCGCCATCAGCCGGCTGTCGAACGTGCCCTTGAGCGGCTCGCTGCCGAATACCCGTTCGAAGGTGATGTCGGAGCGGCTGACCTCGACCAGGAACGAGGCCTCGCGCAGCGATTCACGCAGGTCGATGGCCTTCATTTCGGGCTTCGGCATGCGGGCAAACGCCGAGAACTCGTCGACCATGCGGCCGATATCCTCGACCTGCCGGATGATGGTGTCGGTGCACTGGTCGAAAACCTCGCGGTCCTCGGTGATGACCTTGCCGTAGCGACGCTTGATGCGCTCGGCCGACAGCTGGATCGGCGTCAGCGGGTTCTTGATCTCATGCGCGATGCGCCGCGCCACGTCCGCCCAGGCGGAGGAGCGCTGCGCCTGAACCAGATCGGTGATGTCGTCGACCGTCACGACATAGGATTTTTCCTCCGCGCCGTCGTCGCCGGCCTCGATGGTGATCTGCACGTTGAAGGTCCGCTCGGCACCGGCACGGTAGAAGGTCACCTGCTCGCGGTAGACCGGTTTGCCGGACTTGCGGCCGATCTCGAAGACGCGGCCGACATGCGGCAGCACTGCGGAGAGGTTCTGTCCAAGCGCCGCGTTGGCGGATATGGCCAGCATCGCCTCGGCCGAGCGGTTGACGATGGTGACGATGCCATAAGGGTCGACGCCGATGACGCCGGCGGTGACACCGGCCAACACCGCTTCGGAGAAACGGCGCCGTTCGTCGATCAGGTCCTTGGCGGACAGGATCTCGTTGCGCTGTGATTTCAGTTCGAGAAGCATCTTGTTGAACGTGTCGCCGAGCGAGGCGACATCGCCGTCCGACGGCCTGACGGGAACCGCGACGTCGAGGTTGCCGGTCGCCACCTCGTCGGCGGCGCCGATGAGCTGGCGGATCGGCCGCACAAGGCGGTCGGCGACGGCAATGCCGGTCCAGATCGCGGACAGGATGATGATGAGCGTCAGCGACAGATAGGGCAGCGCGAAGGCCACCTGCGAGGTGCGCCTGTTGTCTTCCAGCCCGCGATATTCGTCGGTGTTGGATCTGACGATCTGCCGCGCCTTGATCACTTCGGGATCGACGAGGCGAATGGTGTAGAGATAGAGCCCATCGATCTCGCGCAGCTTGACGATGGCGCCCATGATGTTGCGCGTTTTCGGCTCGATCAGCACCGGCTTGCCGTCGGAGGCGCTGGCCACGGCGCCTTCCGGCGGCTCGGGCATGGCGAAATCGGTGTCGGTCTTGGCGCTCATGACGAAAGAGCCGTCGGGTTTAATCAGCGCTGCATGGGCCAGCGACCGGCCCACGGCTTCCTTGTTCATCAGGTCGAGAAAGCCAGTCCGATCAAGGCCATAGAGCGTCCTTGACGCGTCGAGGTCATAGGCCATCGACAGTGTCGTGCCCTGCAGGTTGCGGGCGTTTTCCTGGACATAGGCATCGGCGATCGACAATGAGGAATTGACGATCGTCTTGGTGCGGATCTCGAACCAGCGGTCGAGGCCGATGTCGAGCGTGATCGAGGCGATGATCGCCACCATGATGGCGGGAATTGCGGCGACCAGGGCAAACATGGCGACGATGCGCACATGCAGCCGCGAGGCAGCCTTGCCGTGCCGGCGCGCCATCAGGATGCGGTGCACTTCGCGTCCGACCAGCGCGATGAGGAACAGGACGAAGACGGCATTGAGGGCGATCAATGCGAGCGTCGTCGACTCGTTGGGCGTGATCGGCGTGGCGCCGACAAGGATGGTGAACGAAATCGCTGCCGTTACCAGCGCGCCGCCGACCGCGACCACGCCGGGCAGCGCAAGCAGCCTGCGCCCGTCGCGTGCGCCGGGTTCGCTGAAAAGCGGTTGGTTGAGTGTCGGAGCCTGCGGAGCCATGTCGCCGTCTAAAGCCATCATTGCGTCGGATGTATGCAACGCATTGTGGCGATTATGCAACAAGTGCGACCGAGACGGAAATCTTTCGCGAGATGGTCCCCTGAAAAGAACTTGGGCTCGTATCAGGGCTCAGGGCTGTCGCGATGATTTGTAGACGTTGACGCCGAGGTCGCGAATCTTCTTGCGCAGAGTGTTGCGGTTCAAGCCCAGCAATTCGGCGGCCTTGATCTGGTTGCCGCGGGTTGCCGTCATCGAGGCCAGGACCAGCGGATATTCGACCTCGGACAGAATGCGCTGGTAGAGACCGGCAGGCGGCAAATCGCCGGCGAACGAGGCGAAATAGCGCTGCAGGAAATGCTCGACCGCCTGGCCGATGGACAGGTCGTCGGGAATGAGGTTGCCCCCGCCCGGCACCACCGGGCGCTCGCCGGTCTTGAGCTCCGCCTCGATGATCTCGGCCGAAATCTCGTCCTGCGAATAGAGCGCGGCGAGCCTGCGGACGAGGTTTTCCAGTTCGCGGACGTTGCCCGGCCACGGGTAGCGCTTCATCAGTTCGATACCGCCCGACGAAATGCGCTTGGTCTGCAAGCCTTCCATCTCGCCGAGCTTGAAGAAGTGCCGGACGAGGTCGGGCACGTCCTCGGAGCGCTCGCGCAGCGCTGGCAGCCTGAGCGGCACGACGTTGAGGCGATAGAAAAGGTCCTCCCGGAAAAGCCCCTGGTTGATCAGCGTACGCAGATCCTTGTTGGTGGCGGCGACGATGCGCACATCGGTCTTGATCGGCGTGCGTCCGCCGACGGTCGTGTACTCGCCCTGCTGCAGGACGCGCAGCAGCCGCGTCTGCGCCTCCATCGGCATGTCGCCGATCTCGTCGAGGAACAGCGTGCCGCCCTCGGCCTGCTCAAAGCGGCCGGTGGAGCGGTTCTGCGCGCCGGTGAAGGCGCCCTTCTCGTGGCCGAACAGTTCCGATTCGATCAGGTCACGCGGGATCGCCGCCATGTTGATGGCGACGAACGGGCCGCCACGGCGGCGACCATACTCATGCAGTGCACGCGCCACCAGTTCCTTGCCGGTGCCGGATTCGCCTGAGATCATCACCGTCAGGTCGGTCTGCATCATGCGCGCCAGCATGCGGTAGATATCCTGCATGGCAGCCGAACGGCCGACCAGCGGCATCGCGTCAGGTTGCTCTTCCGGCCGCGCATCGATCTTCGGCCGCCGCGGCTCGGAAAGCGCCCGGTTGACGATGTTGAGCAGTTCGGTCAGGTCGAATGGCTTCGGCAGGTATTCGTAAGCGCCGGTTTCGGATGCACGGATCGCCGTCATGAAGGTGTTCTGGGCGCTCATGACGATGACGGGCAGCTCCGGCCGCGCCTTCTTGATGCGCGGCAGCATGTCGAAGGCGTTCTCGTCCGGCATCACCACATCGGTGATAACCAGATCGCCCTCGCCCGCCGCCACCCAGCGCCACAATGTCGAAGCGTTGGAGGTGACTCGCACGTCGTGACCGACACGCGAAAGCGCCTGGTTGAGGACGGTGCGGATCGCCGCATCGTCGTCGGCGACGAGAATATTGCCGCGAACGGTCATTTGCGGTCTCCTTCGCCGTCTTCATCGGCGCCGTATGGCACTTCTTTCCAGGCCGGCATCAGGATGCGGAAAGTTGTCCCGCGCGGCGTCGATTCGCACTCGATGATGCCGCCATGCTCGCCGACGATCTTGGCGACCAGCGCCAGCCCCAGGCCCGAGCCGTTCGGCTTGGTGGTGATGAAGGGATCGAACAGGATCGGCAGGATGTCTTCCGAGACGCCTGAGCCGTTGTCGCGCACGCAGAACTCCAGCGGCAGCGATACGCGATCCTGCGTGCCCGGAACGGAAACGCGGATGCCCGGCCGGAATGCGGTCGACAGCACGACCTCGCCCTGCGGGTCGCTGCCGATCGCCTCGGCGGCGTTCTTGACCAGGTTTAGGAACACCTGGATGAGCTGGTCGCGGTTGGCAAACACTGGAGGCAATGAAGGATCATAATCCTCCATTATCTTGATTCTCTTGGCAAAACCGTTCTTGGCAATCGCCTTCACATGGTCGAGCACGACATGGATGTTGACGGGGTAGCGATCGATCGGCCGCTCGTCGGAAAACACCTCCATGCGGTCGACCAGCGACACGATGCGATCGGTCTCGTCGGTGATCAGCCGCGTCAGCGCGCGGTCCTCGTCGGAAGCCGACAGTTCGAGCAACTGGGCAGCACCGCGGATCCCGGACAGCGGGTTCTTGATCTCATGGGCAAGCATCGCCGCCAGGCCGGTCACCGAGCGCGCGGCGCCGCGGTGCGTCATCTGCCGGTCGATCTTGTCGGCCATCGACCGCTCCTGGAACATCACCACGACGGAGCCCGGAAATTCCGGCACCGGCGCGACATAGAGATCGACGACCTTCTCGATGCCGAGGCGCGGCGACGACACGTCGACCCGGTACTCGTTGACTGGAGCGAGGCGTTCGCGCACCTGATCGACCAGCGTCAGCAGGGGGCTGCCGAAGGGAATGAGTTTCGACAGCGTGTTGCGGGCGAGCATGGTCGCGCTTGAGCGGAAAAAGTCCTCGGCATCGGCATTGGCGTAGGTGATGAACCCTTGCTCACTGATCATGATCACCGGGCGACGGATGGTGTTGAGCACGATCTGTGCGGCATCCGCCATTTTCGCACCCTGGCCAGCGGTGGCGTTCATGCGGCGCTCCGCAGGTTCAAGGGTTGCGGATCGCGCGAAAACACAGCGCGCAGCAAGGCGATGACGCGCGCCGGTTCGAATGCGGTCAGTAGGGCCTTTCGGCTGTCGTCGGCGACACCGCCGGCATGACGGTCGAGATACCAGCCAAGATGCTTGCGCGCCTGGCGCAGGCCACTTTCGACGCCATAGAGCGCCAGCATGTCCTCGTAGTGAGCCACGACATAGTCGGCCAGCGCCATCCGGTTCTGGGGCACCTTGGCTGCTGCCTCGCCCGTCGCGGCCGCCGCGATGCTGCCGGCGATCCAAGGCGCACCGTAATGCGCGCGGCCGATCATCACGGCATCGGCACCGGATTGATCGAGGATGGCAGCTGCTTCCGCCGGCGAAGACACATCGCCATTGGCGACGACCGGGATCGACACGGCCTTCTTCACGCGCGCAATGGCGCGCCAGTCGGCCTTGCCCTTATAGAACTGGCAGCGCGTGCGGCCATGAACCGTCACCATCCTGACGCCGGCCTGTTCGGCGCGGCGCGCCAGCATAGGGGCGTTGAGCGCGCCTTCGTCCCAGCCCAGCCGCATCTTGACCGTGACCGGCACCTTGACCGCGCCAACCACGGCGTCGATCAACGTCAGCGCGTGGTCGAGATCCAGCATCAATGCCGAGCCGGCATAGCCCCCGGTGACCTTCTTGGCCGGGCAGCCCATGTTGATGTCGATGATGTCGGCGCCCTCGCCAGCGGCGATCCGCGCGCCTTCCGCCATGTGCGCCGCCTCGCGGCCGGCAAGCTGCACCATATGAACCGGCAGGCCGGAATGACGAATGCGCAGGTCGCAGCCGGCCCTGCCTTTGGCAAGCTCGCCGCTGGCCACCATTTCGGATACGACAAGACCGGCGCCATGCGCGTGGGCCCGCTGCCGGAACGGCTCATCGGTGATGCCCGACATCGGCGCCAGGAACACGCGATTGCGGATTTGCACGCCGCCGACGTCGAGTGGCGTGGCCAATTTGGTCAAATCAGGCATGCACAAAAACCAAGCATATTCATTCTTTGCACATTCTCTAGCCAGAACCGGCGCAATGTGCAACGCGGAATGACGTCACATTAAGGCGCAATTGGGAAAATGCTGGCCTTCGACAGTGGCCGCGACCAAAGCGCCAGGGGCCTTTCGGGACGCGCAAAGGACGCTTTGGATGTTCATGTTTGGCGCACGATCTTTTCCGAAAACCGATTACACTTTTCGGGATCGTGCGCTAAGCCAATCGGCATGACTGACGCAAGTGAAAATCACGCTTCGAGTGCGGATGCCAAGGTCGCCGTGGTGATTGTCGCCGCCGGTCGCGGCGCGCGTGCCGGGCAGGCCAACGGACCCAAGCAGTATCAAAGCATTGGCGGCCACGCTGTCATTGCCCACACGATTGAGATTTTCCTGGCCCACCCGCGGATCAGCGAAGTTGTTGTCGCCATCCATGCCGACGATCACGAGCTGTTCCGGCAGGCGGCAGGCGCCAACACCGAGCGGGTCATCGCCATCATGGGCGGGGCGACCAGGCAGGCTTCCGTGCGGCTCGGACTGCTTGCACTGAGAGGCCACGCGCCGGGCCGGGTTCTGATCCACGACGCCGTCCGCCCGTTTGTCGATGCGGAGTTGATCGACCGCACCATCGACGCCATCGGCGAGCGTGAGGGCGCGCTGCCCGCCCTGCCCGTCGCCGATACGTTGAAGCGCGAGTCGGCCACTGGCGTCGTGGGAGAAACCGTTTCCCGCAATGGACTTCACGCGGCGCAAACGCCACAGGGCTTTCCGTTCTGGCCCATTCTTGCCGCGCATGAGAAAGCCCATCACCTGGGAAAAATGGACTTCACCGACGACGCCGCGATCGCCGAATGGGCGCATATTCCGGTAAAGATCGTTCCGGGTTCACCGGACAATGTCAAACTCACCTGGGCACGGGATATTACAATGGCGGACCAGCGGCTTTCCGGCGAACGTGCGCGCTTCCCCGACATCAGAACCGGCAATGGCTACGACGTGCACGCCTTCGAACCTGGTGACCACGTCACCCTGTGCGGCGTCGCCATTCTGCACGACAAGAAACTGTCGGGCCACTCCGACGCCGATGTCGGCCTGCATGCCTTGACCGATGCGCTGCTGGCGACCTGTGGCGCCGGCGACATCGGCACGCATTTCCCGCCGTCCGATCCGCAATGGAAAGGCGCCGCCTCGCGCATCTTCGTCGAGCATGCGGCGAAACTTGTGCGCGAGCGTGGCGGCCGCATCGCCAACGCCGACATCACGCTGATCTGCGAGGCGCCCCGCGTCGGCCCGCATCGCGAGGCGATGACGGCGGCCCTGTCACAGATGCTGGCAATTTCGCCTGATCGGGTCTCGATCAAGGCGACAACCAACGAAAAGCTCGGCTTTGTCGGCCGCGAGGAAGGCATAGCGGCCATCGCCACCGCCAGCGTGGTGTTTCCCGGCGAGGTGCCGGAATGACCAACAACGAGCTGGCAAACGCGCTGCTTCAGGCCTGTGAGCAGCGCGGCATCATGCTGGCAACGGCGGAAAGCTGCACCGGCGGCATGATCATCGCAGCGCTCACCGACATTGCCGGCTCGTCCGCCGTGGTCGATCGCGGCTTCATCACCTATTCGAATGAAGCCAAGATGGACATGCTCGGTGTTTCCCCCACAACGCTTGAAGAGCATGGCGCGGTTTCACGCGAGACGGCGATTGAAATGGCAAAGGGCGCCCTCGCCCGCTCGCGCGCCAAGCTGACCCTCGCGGTCACCGGCATCGCCGGGCCCGGCGGCGGCTCGGTGGAAAAGCCTGTCGGCCTGGTCTGGTTCGGCGTCGGCCTGGACGGCGGGACCGTGACCGCCGAGCGCCGGCTGTTTGCCGACAAGGGTCGCGATTTCATCCGCCGTGAAACAGTTGGGCATGCGCTGGAACTGGGACTGCGTGCGCTCGGCCAGACCTAAGGCGCGACGCGCTTTAACCCTTGTTAGTTATGCCTGTCGTTGTTCCCAAACCGCTGCGCACGTTTGGGCGACATGCATCAGGCCGAGGATGCAACACCGTAGATGACGTCGGCGCGCTTCTCGAAAGCCTCGGCGAACATGCGGAAGGCGCGATCGAACATGGTGCCCATCACCGCTCCCAGAATGCGGCTCTTGAACTCGTAGTCGATGAAGAAGCGGACAGTACAGCCGCCGCCATCGGGTTCGAAGCGCCAGACATTGCTCAGATATTTGAACGGGCCATCGATGTACTTCACGTCGATGGTGTTCTCGTCAGGTTTCAGCAGCACTTGCGTGGTGAAGGTTTCGCGGATCGCCTTGTAGCCGATGCTCATGTCGGCGACGAGAACAGTGCGTCCGTCCCGCTCCTTGCGCGAGCGCACCGTCAGCGCTTCGCAAAGCGGCAGGAACTGCGGATAGGTTTCGATATCGGCAACCAGTGCGAACATCTGTTGCGGCGTATGGGCGACCCGGCGGGTGGCTTCGAATTTCGGCATGAAACCGGCTCTAAAACGCGTTGCGTTGAAACTGATTCATGCGGCGCGCTTTGGATTCCTTGTTGTTATGCATGTCGTTCTCCCAAAGCCGAGGTCACTTTTGGGCGACATGCATTAGAGCGATTTCTTAAGAAGCGCTTCCCGCGCCGCACGCAGCCTAGCGAAATCGTCGCCGGCGTGGTGCGACGAGCGCGTCAGCGGGCTCGACGCCACCAGCAGAAAACCCTTGGTCCGGCCGATCGTCTCGAAGGACTTGAACTCCTCCGGCGTGACGAAGCGGATCACCGGATGGTGCTTCTTCGACGGCTGCAGATACTGGCCGATGGTCATGAAGTCGACATTGGCCGAGCGCAGATCGTCCATCAATTGCAGGATTTCGTTCCGCTCTTCGCCCAGACCCACCATGATGCCGGACTTGGTGAAGATCGACGGGTCGAGTTCCTTGACCCGCTGCAACAGCCGGATCGAATGGAAATAACGAGCGCCCGGACGAACCGTCAGATAGTTCGACGGCACGGTCTCGAGATTATGGTTGAAGACGTCGGGCTTGGCCGCCACGACGATCTCCAGCGCGCCTTCCTTGCGCAGGAAATCGGGCGTCAGGATTTCGATCGTCGTCAACGGCGTCGCCGCCCTGATGGCGCGGATGACCTCGGCAAAATGCTGCGCACCGCCATCGGCGAGATCGTCGCGGTCGACCGAGGTGATGACGACGTGGGTCAGGCCCATCTGCTTGACCGCGTGCGCGACGCGGGCCGGTTCATCGGCATCGAGTGCGGTCGGAATGCCGGTGGCGACGTTGCAGAACGCGCAGGCGCGTGTGCAGATCTCGCCCATGATCATGAAGGTGGCGTGCTTCTTCTCCCAGCACTCGCCGATGTTGGGGCAGCCGGCCTCTTCGCAGACGGTCACCAGCTTGTGCGACTTCACGATCTCGCGGGTCTCGGCATAACCCTTCGAGACAGGCGCCTTGACGCGTATCCAGTCGGGCTTGCGCAGCACGTCCTGATCGGGCTTGTGCGCCTTTTCGGGGTGCCGCAAGCGCGGTGCATTGGCAATCGTATCGAGGACAGTGACCATCTGGAAACCTGGTTCATTGGCGACCGCCAGTCCGGCGTTCGCTGTCATAACGTCATCTAAGACTTTTTAACTCAAAGCAAAAGGCCGCCGCAGTGCATGCCGCGGCAGCCTTTTTCGCATAGCAGCACTTCGGCGATGTTAGCGGCGCACCAGGCGTCCGACCCAGATCAGCAGGCAGGCGCCGATAAAGCCGGTGATCAGATAGGCGGTCCAGCCGATGCCGAAGACACCGACGTTGAGCGCCTGCAGGATGGCGTTCAGCACGATCGCGCCGACGATGCCCAGAACAATATTCATGAAGATCCCGGTGTTGCTCTTCATGACCATTTCGGCGAGCCAGCCTGCCAGGCCGCCGATAATGATAGCTGCTATCCAACCGACGCCATTCAAGTGCATATGCGCTCTCCTTGTGTGATGGGTGAAAATGCATCCGCAAACGAACATCCTTGCCGCCGGGTTCCATCGATCACCCGCACGCTCGATTTATCACGCGTTCAGCGCCCGGCCATACGCGTCGAGCACGCTTTCCTTCATCATCTCCGAGAGCGTCGGATGCGGGAAGATGGTGTGCATCAGTTCTTCCTCGGTCGTCTCCAGGTTCATCGCCACGACGAAGCCCTGGATCAACTCGGTCACTTCGGCGCCAACCATATGCGCGCCGAGCAGCTGACCGGTCTTCTTGTCGAAGATGGTCTTGACGAAGCCCTGGTCCTCGCCGAGCGCAATCGCCTTGCCGTTGGCGGCGAACTGGAAACGTCCGACGCGGATGTCCTTGCCCTCGGCCTTGGCCTTGGCTTCCGTCAGGCCGACGGAGGCGACCTGCGGATTGCAGTAGGTGCAGCCGGGAATCTTGAGTTTGTCGATGGCATGCACGCCGGGAAAGTTGGCAATCTTTTCGACGCACACCACGCCCTCATGCTCGGCCTTGTGGGCAAGCATCGGCGGGCCGGCGACATCGCCGATGGCATAGATACCGGGCACATTGGTCTTGCCGTAGCCGTCGACGACGATGCAGCCGCGTTCGGTCTTCACGCCGAGCGCCTCGAGCCCGAGGCTCTCGATGTTGCCCTGCACGCCGACAGCCGAGATCATGCGGTCGGCGGTGATCTTCTCGACCTTGCCGTCCTTCATCTCGACATGAGCGGTGACCGAGTTCGCGCCCTTCTCGACCTTGGTCACCTTGGCCTCGAGGATGATCTTCATGCCTTGCTTCTCGAACTGTTTCTGCGCGAATTTCGAGACTTCGGCGTCCTCGACCGGCATCACCGCCGGCAGCAGTTCGACAACCGTAACTTCGGCCCCCATGGTGCGGTAGAAGGAGGCGAATTCGATGCCGATGGCGCCTGAACCCATGACCAGCAGCGATTTCGGCATCTCCTTCGGCACCATCGCCTCGAAATAGGTCCAGATCAGCTTGCCATCGGGCTCGATGCCGGGCAGTGCGCGCGGCCGGGCGCCGGTCGCCAGAATGATGTGCTTGGCGGTGTAGGTGCCCTCGCCCTTGACGCCTTTCGGCACCGGCGGCTGTGGCTCCATTGGCGTCTTGGCCGTCTTGGACACGATGATCTCACCCGGTTTCGAGAGCTTGGCCTCGCCCCAGATGACGTCGACCTTGTTCTTCTTCATCAGGAAGGCAACGCCGCCATTGAGCCGCAGCGAGACTTTTCGCGAACGGTCGACCACGGCCGACGTGTCGACGCTGACCTTGCCGTCGAGCTTCAGCCCATAATCCTTCAGGTGATCCGAATAGTGCATGATCTCGGCCGAGCGCAGCAGCGCCTTGGTCGGGATGCAGCCCCAGTTGAGGCAGATGCCGCCGAGATGCTCGCGCTCGACGATCGCCGTCTTGAAGCCAAGCTGGGCGGAACGCACCGCCGTGACATAGCCTCCCGGGCCGGAGCCGATGATGATGACGTCGTAGTTCTCAGCCACGGTTTTTCTCCCTGATTCACAATTCCAGCATGCCGCGCACGACCGGCGCTAGCGCCGTGCCGATGTTGCGCGTGTTTTCGGCATCGAGGTGGACGCCGTCGAGCGGTGTACATCTAGCGACGCTCGCAGCATCAAAAAAGCCGCAGCCCATCTCGTTGGCGGCGGTTTGATAAAAGCCGGCGAGCTTGGGCGACTCGATTGCACCCGTTCCCAACATTTCGGCGTAGTCCGCCTTGCGGGTTTCCACGATATGCGGCGGCGCTACCAGAATAATCTTGGGGGCGGCACCGCCGAATGGATAGGCGTGCCCCCGCACGATTTCGACGAGGCGTCGCATGCCATAGGAAGCTATGACTGCACTGCCATGAATCGATGGCTTCATGTCGTTGGAGCCAAGCATGATGACGATCAGATCGACCGGCGAATGCGTGCTCAGGATCGTCGGCAATATCCGCGCGCCGTTTCGGTCCGCGCCCGACAAGAAGTCGTCATAGGCCGTGGTGCGACCGCCCAGTCCCTCGGCAATAACGTGGAAGCTCGGTCCGAGCGCTTTCGCCAGCGTGGTTGGCCACTGGTCTTCATGTTCATGTCGACCCAAAGTCTCCGGGTCGTGTCCCCAGGTCAGCGAATCGCCGTAGCACAGAACTGTCTTCATGCACCCACACCCACCTGTGCCTTGGTCAAACCGCGTCTCACCCGCCAGCGCACGAACATCCATTGCACAACGACGGTCACCAGCCCCGGCAGGCCAAATCCGACCACCATGGGAATGTCCTTCCTCACCACCGCGGCACCGCTGTCGGCATAGAGGATCAGCGCGACCAGCAGGGCAAGCAACACCGCAAACACGATCAGCAGCCACTTACCCGTCCTGGCCACCGCCGCAACCGGATCCGTCATGAACTGCGCCACGAAGAAGACGAAGGTACCCATGAAGGTCACCAGCACCGAGAACATGAAAACGAGGATGTATTCTTCCTCGGCGCCAGTGGCGATGGCCAACCACTGCGCGACCAGCCCGCCGGCCAAACCGGAAAGAATGAAAGCGAAAAGGCTGGTGAAGAATGTCCGCACCGCCCTTTCCCTTCCTAGACCAGCATGCTCATCGGGTTCTCGATCAGGCGTTTGAAGGCGACCAGCAATTCGGCCCCCAGCGCTCCGTCGACGGCGCGATGGTCGGTCGACAGCGTCACCGACATCACGGTAGCGATCTTGATCTCGCCATTCTTGACCACCGCCCGCTCCTCGCCGGCGCCGACCGCCAGGATTGTCGCATGCGGCGGGTTGATGACGGCGGCAAAGTCCTTGATGCCGAACATGCCGAGGTTGGACACCGCCGTGGTGCCGCCCTGATATTCTTCCGGCTTCAGCTTGCGGCTGCGGGCGCGGCTGGCCAGGTCCTTCATCTCGTTGGAGATGGTGGACAACGTCTTTTCGTCCGCCTTGCGGATGATCGGCGTGATCAGGCCGCCCGGTATCGACACCGCAACGCCGACATCGGCATGCTTGTGCTTGACCATGGCGCTTTCGGTCCACGACGCATTAGCATCCGGCACCGCCTTCAGCGCCAGCGCCATCGCCTTGATCACCATGTCGTTGACCGACAGCTTGTAGGCCGGTGCATCACCCTTCTCGGTCTTCTTAACCGGCGCTGCCGCATTGATCTGCGTGCGCAATGCCAAGAGTGCGTCGAGTTCGCAGTCGAGCGTCAGGTAGAAATGCGGGATTGTGGTCTTGGCCTCGACCAGGCGGCGCGCGATCGTCTTGCGCATATTGTCATGCGGGACGAGTTCGTAGGAGCCTTGCTCGAACAGTTTCAGCACCTGCTCGTCCGACATCGCCTTAACCGGCGCGGCAGCAGCAGCCGGAGCCGCCAGAGCGCCTCCGGGCGCTGCCTTGGCGGCAGGCTTGACGCCGCCACCGGCAATCGCCGCATCGACATCGGCTTTCACCACCCGGCCATGCGGGCCGGTGCCGGTCACGGCAGACACATCGACACCGGCTTCTCTGGCGATGCGGCGCGCGAGCGGCGACGCAAAGGTGCGCTCGCCAGCGGCACGGCCGTTGGCGACCGGAGCCGCTACTGCCTTGGATGCGGCCGCAGGCTCGGCCTTTGGCGCCTCAGCCTTCGGTGCTTCCGCCTTCGGAGCCTCCGTTTTCGGCGCTTCCGCTTTCGCTGGCGCAGCAGCGCTGTTCGCAGCGGCGCCGGCGTCCTCGCCTTCGGCAGCGAGCACGGCGATCAGCGCATTGACCTTGACGCCCTCGGTGCCGGCCAGAACGACGAGCTTTGCAACCGTACCCTCGTCGACAGCTTCGACTTCCATAGTTGCCTTGTCGGTCTCAATCTCAGCAATGACATCGCCGGGCGAAACCTTGTCGCCCTCCTTGACCAACCACTTTGACAGATTGCCCTCTTCCATCGTGGGCGACAGGGCCGGCATGGTGATGTTGATTGGCATTTTGTCCTCCCGCCCGGTTCAGCGATACGTGACGGCTTTGACCGCCTCGATGACCTCGCCGACATTCGGCAACGCCAGCTTTTCGAGGTTCGCCGCATAGGGCATCGGCACGTCTTTGCCGGCAATGGTGATGACCGGGGCGTCAAGGAAATCGAAGGCACGCTGCGACACCTGGTTGGCGATGTGATCGCCGACCGAGCTCTGCGGATATCCCTCTTCAACGACGATCAGCCGGTTGGTCTTCTTGACCGAGGCTATGACCGTGTCGAGGTCGAGCGGGCGGATGGTCCTGAGGTCGATGATCTCGGCATCGATGCCCATGCCGCGCAGCTCGGCTTCAGCCTTGATCGCATAGGTCATGCCGATGCCGAAAGAGACGATGGTGACGTCCTTGCCGGTCTTGTGGATGCGCGCCTTGCCGATCGGCAGCACGAAATCATCCAGCTTCGGCACGTCGAAGGAATGACCGTAGAGGATTTCGTTCTCGAGGAAGATAACCGGGTTGGGATCGCGGATCGCAGCCTTGAGCAGGCCCTTGGCGTCGGCAGCGGTGTAGGGCATCACGACCTTGAGGCCGGGAATGTGGCTGTACCAGGCGGCATAGCACTGCGAATGCTGGGCTGCGACGCGAGCGGCGGCGCCATTCGGTCCACGGAACACAATCGGCGCGCCCATCTGGCCACCCGACATATAGAGCGTCTTGGCAGCCGAGTTGATGATCTGGTCGATCGCCTGCATGGCGAAGTTGAAGGTCATGAACTCGACGATCGGCTTCAAGCCGGCCATCGCCGCGCCGACGCCGACGCCGGCAAAGCCATGCTCGGTGATCGGCGTGTCGACGACGCGCCGCGGCCCGAACTCCTGCAGCAGTCCCTGCGTGATCTTGTAGGCACCCTGGTATTCGGCAACCTCCTCGCCCATGACGAAGACATCGCCGTCGCGGCGCATTTCCTCGGCCATCGCATCACGCAGCGCTTCACGCACCGTGGTCGAGACCATTTCCGTCCCGGCCGGAATATCCGGATCGGCGGCGATTTCCGTCCTCGGGGCGGCTGCGACCGGTGCTGAGGCCTCGCTTTTAGCTGCCGCCGGCGCAGGCGCCGCTGTTTCAGCCTTGGGGGGCTCTTCGCCGATGCCTTCGCCAGCCTTGTCGACGTCTTCGCCGTCAACCGCGAGCACGGCGATCACTGCATTGACCTTGACGCCTTCGGTGCCGGCAGGAACCACGATCTTGGCAAGCGTGCCTTCATCGACGGCTTCGACTTCCATCGTCGCCTTGTCGGTTTCGATCTCGGCGATGACGTCACCGGCGACGACCTTGTCGCCCTCGTTCTTCAACCACTTGGAAAGATTGCCCTCTTCCATGGTTGGCGAGAGAGCGGGCATGAGAATTTCGATCGGCATGTCCTTGCCCTCCCGTTACAATACGATATCGGTCCAGAGCTCGGACGGATCCGGCTCCGCGTCGTTCTGGGCAAATTCGGCGGCGTCCGCGACGATGTCGCGAACCTCCTTGTCAACGGTCTTCAATTCGTCCTCGGTCGCCCATTTCTTCTCGATCAGCCGCGCCTTGACCTGTTCGATCGGGTCATGCTCGGAGCGCATCTTCTGCACTTCTTCCTTGGAACGGTACTTCGCAGGGTCGGACATCGAGTGGCCGCGATAGCGATAGGTCTGCATTTCGAGGATCAGCGGGCCGTTGCCGGCGCGGCACCATTCGGTGGCCAGATCACCAGCAGCCTTGACGGCGCGGACATCCATGCCGTCGACCTGGAGGCCGGGAATCTTGAACGAGGCGCCGCGATGGGAAAAGTCCGTCTCCGCCGACGAGCGCGAGACCGAGGTGCCCATGGCATAGCGGTTGTTCTCGATGATGTAGATCACCGGCAGCTTCCACAGCGAGGCCATGTTGAAGCTTTCATAGACCTGGCCCTGATTGGCCGCACCATCGCCGAAATAGGTCAGCGACACGTTGTTGTTGTCGCGGTAGCGATTGGCAAAGGCGAGGCCGGTGCCGAGCGACACCTGCGCGCCGACGATCCCGTGGCCACCATAGAAATGCTTCTCCTTGGAGAACATGTGCATGGAGCCGCCCTTGCCCCTGGACAGGCCGCCACGACGCCCGGTCAATTCAGCCATGACGCCGCGCGGTGAAAGCTCCATCGCCAGCATGTGGCCGTGGTCGCGATAGGCGGTGATCATCTGGTCGCCTTGGATCAGCGCCATCTTCATGCCGGTGACGACCGCTTCCTGGCCGATATAGAGATGGCAAAAGCCGCCGATGAAGCCCATGCCGTAAAGCTGGCCGGCCTTTTCCTCGAAACGGCGGATAAGCAGCATGTGCCGGTAGGCGGCGAGCTCTTCATCCTTGGTGAATTCTGCAGGCTTGGGGGCCGAAAGCCCCATTTTGCCGTCGGATTTGGATTTGGCAGGCGCTTTTCTGGCTGCGGTGGCCATGCATCACTCCCTGTTGGCGTCTCTTTGCGGACATTAGGGCAGGATCAAATCCGCCCTGGGGAGATCAGCTCCTCCCCACCGATTTTGGGGAGGCTAACACGCGCTAGAGCGTTACGCCATGCCGAAATTGCATAGCTCACATGCGTCTAAGCGATTAAAATCATTGAAAATATTGGCTATTAACTGAAAACCGGTTACTTCGCCGAGACCGGCAACATGATGGTGATTTCGTCGGCCTGGGACAGATTGAGCGCCTTGCGCGCCTGCTCGTCGAGCATGTCCTTCTCGATCGACCCTTCATGCATGAGCCGAACGCGCCGTTCGAGCTCCATCCGGCGTGCCTTGATCGCGTCGAGCTGACCTTGCAGCGCAACCGTCTGGGCTTCCAGCTGATATTTCGAATTGATGCCGAATTCCCCGTGGTAGGCATGAAAGCCGAAATAGGCCAGGAACGCCACGCAGAGCGAAGGAATGATCAGCCGGCCGGTGTTTCTCTGCTTGTGCTGACGCGTCCACATGATCCAAGTCCTCGCGGCCGCGAACTCCTACGGCTCCCCATCTTTTTCGCTCGATTGTGCTTAACGGACGGTTACGGATGACCGGCTGCGCGAGACCCGAAATGAAAAAGTGCGGAAATGCTCCCGCCATTTCATCGACATCCCATGCCTGGGTGTCTGCGGATCAGCCCTTGACCACCGACTTGCCGGCGTAGCTCGCCTGCTTGCCGAGCTCTTCCTCGATGCGGATCAGTTGGTTGTATTTGGCCATGCGGTCCGAGCGTGACAGAGAGCCGGTCTTGATCTGTCCGCAATTGGTGGCAACGGCGAGATCGGCGATGGTCGAATCCTCGGTTTCGCCCGAGCGGTGCGACATGACAGCGGTGTAGCCGGCCTTGTGCGCGGTCTCGACGGCGTCGAGCGTTTCCGTCAGCGAGCCGATCTGGTTGACCTTGACCAGGATCGAATTGGCGACGCCCATGCGGATGCCGTCACGCAGCCGTGCCGTGTTGGTGACGAACAGATCGTCGCCGACCAGTTGGGTCTTCTTGCCGATCAGGTCGGTGAGATACTTCCAGCCTTCCCAGTCGTCCTCGGCAAGGCCGTCCTCGATCGAGATGATCGGATAGTCGGCGGCGAGCTTGGCCAGGTACTTGGCCTGGGCCTTGGGGTCGCGGGTCTTCTTCTCGCCCTCGTAGACGTAGTTGCCGTCCTTGAAGAACTCGGTCGCGGCGCAGTCGAGGCCGAGCGCGATCTCTTCGCCGGGCTTGAAGCCGGCCTTCTCGATCGATTCCATGATGAAGTCGAGCGCCACCGGCGCGCTCTTCAGGTTCGGGGCAAAGCCGCCCTCGTCGCCGACATTGGTGTTGTGGCCGGCATCCTTCAGCTTCTTGCGCAGCGTGTGGAAGATTTCCGAACCCCAGCGAACGCCTTCGCGCAATGTCGGCGCGCCGATCGGCAGGATCATGAATTCCTGGAAGTCGATCGGGTTGTCGGCATGGGCGCCGCCATTGATGATGTTCATCATCGGCACCGGCAGGACGTGTGCCTTGGTGCCGCCGACATAACGGTAGAGCGGCAGGCCGGCGGCATCGGCCGCGGCCTTGGCCACCGCCAGCGAGACACCGAGGATGGCGTTGGCGCCGAGCCGGCTCTTGTTGGGCGTACCGTCGAGCTCGATCATAGTCTGGTCGATGTGGATCTGGTTTTCGGCTTCCATGCCGCCGATGGCCTCGAACAGCTCGCCGTTCACGGCTTCGACGGCCTTGAGCACGCCTTTGCCGAGATAGCGGGCGCCGCCGTCGCGCAGTTCGACAGCCTCGTGGGCGCCCGTCGAGGCGCCCGACGGCACCGCCGCGCGGCCCATCGAGCCATCTTCAAGAACGACATCGACCTCGACGGTCGGATTTCCACGGCTGTCCAGGATTTCACGCCCAACAATGTCGATGATGGCGGTCATTGCGATGTCCTCGATTGATCTGAAGAAGGGTCGCGCACGTCTTAGCCAAAGTGCTGCAAAAGGCAATCGGCCCGCTCGCAATTATTGCCGCCGCGTCAGCCTAAAGCGCGTCGCGCCTGAACGGAGTCAGGCGGCGCATGCCGTTCTCCCAAAAGCAGGAGCTACTTTGTGGCGACATGCATCAGACGATTCACGAAGCGCAAATCGCTGTCATCATAAGTCATGTGCGGCGGATGTAGTTCCGGCTATGGTGCGGGTGCGCGGGGCGAAACAGGAGGAGTTTCGCCATGTCCCAGTTGAGTGGTATCGTGAGTCTGTTCCTGATCGCGGCGGCGTTTCTGACGTCGTGCGACAATCAGCAATCGCCACCCAAGGCAGCAGGGCCGCTACCGGCCTTGCATGTCAGCGAATAGGCGCAGCATCGAATCCAAAAGGCCCCGTCTGAACGGGGCCTTTTGTTTCCAGGCGTCAATGCCAGTAAGGCGTGACCTTGTAATAATCGTAGGACGCGTCGCGCGCCGTCTCGCCATCTGCGCCGGCCAGTTCATTGATCGAATAGGCGGGTGCTGCCTTCAGCTGTTCCTTGGAGAACGGAACGACATAGCCACCCTTCTCCTCGTCATAGTCGAGGCTGGCCCACGGAATGGCGTGATACTTCTCGCCGATGCCGAGAAAACCGCCGAAACCGATCACCGCGAACATGATGCCGTTCGAGGTCTTGTCGAGCATGATGTCCTCGATGCTGCCAATGCTCCTGCCCTCGGTGTTGTAGACTGACGTGCCGATCACGCGCGAAGCGGCAATGGCTTCGGTGTGGCCTGTCTGGGTTGTCATGATGTGCTCCTCTTTGTCGTTGATCCATGCTCTGACAATGAGGGCGCGGGCGAAAGTTCCCGACTTTTTCGGCGGCAGCCGGTTACTCCGCGAGGATGAATGTGACCTTCATGTTGACGCGATAGGCAGCGATCTTGCCGTCCTCGACGACGATCTTCTGGTCCTGGATCCAGGCGCCTTCGACGTTCTTCAACGTCTTTGCGGCACGCGCAATCCCCTTCTCGATGGCGTCCTGAAAGCTCTTCTTCGACGATGAGGTGATTTCGGTGACGCGGGCGACAGACATGGCTTCCTCCTGCCAAAACGCTCATTTGCGAGGCGAGCGTACAGCCGGCTTATGTCTTCCACAAGCGCCGGGGCCATGGGGCCATTGTCGGTTGCCGACGCTGGAACGTCCGTGGGACGCTTCAGTGACCCTTGGCGATACGATCGAACGCCATCAGTCTTTCCAGCAGTGCAGGCATATCCTTCAGCGGCACCATGTTCGGGCCATCGGAAGAAGTCGAATTATCCGGATCCTGGTGGGTCTCGATGAACACGCCGGCAACGCCGACGGCGACAGCCGCTCGGGCCAGCGTTTCGACAAAACGGCGCTCGCCACCCGTGGAGCCGCCTTGCCCGCCCGGCTGCTGAACCGAATGCGTGGCGTCGAAGATCACCGGCGCGCCGATCTCGGCCATGATAGGCAGAGCGCGCATGTCGGAGACCAGCGTGTTGTAGCCGAACGACGCACCGCGCTCCGTGGTCAAAACATTGGCGTTGCCGGAACCGGTGATCTTGGCAACCACGTTCTTCATGTCCCACGGAGCCAGGAACTGTCCCTTCTTCACGTTGATCACCTTGCCGGTCCTGGCGGCGGCGACCAGCATGTCGGTCTGGCGCGAGAGGAAGGCCGGAATCTGGAGGACATCGACGTGCGGCGCGACGATCGCGCACTGTTCCTCGGTGTGGACATCGGTCAGCACCGGCAGCGAAAATTCCTTGCGCAGTTCGTCGAAAACGGGAAGTGCCGCTTCCATGCCTGCGCCGCGTGTCGCCGACAGCGAGGTGCGGTTGGCTTTGTCGTAGCTGGTCTTGTAGACGAGGCCTATTCCGAGCTTGCCGGTCAGTTCCTTCAGCGCGCCGGCCATGTCGAAGGCATGCTGGCGCGATTCAAACTGGCAAGGGCCAGCGACCAGCGACAAGGCCGCGTTGTTGTCGAAGACGACATTGCCGACGGTTACCGACGAATTGGGCGCCAGGGGCTTGCTCATTGGATCTCCCGGAAGATGAAAGCCGCGCCCTGTCCGGATGCCGGCTGCACGACAATATCATTGCCCGCTATATCGTGTTTGACGGAGTTGGCTGCAAGCAGCCTCGAGGTGATATCGGCGCTGCGGACCGAAAAGACCACTGCTGCGAAGCGAAGGTCTGTCGGCGCGCAGGCAGGCAAGCCAAAGCGTGTGGTGAAGGAACCAGGGGCAAGCACGCTCAAGGTTGCATTCGGCAAGTGAAACGCGCCGCCTTGCGCGCCGGCGGCCGGATCGCCCACCGCCAAGGAAATCAGCCGATGCTGCTCGGCAGGCCGGTCGCTGACGGCCACGATCTCGACAATTCCCGTGGCGCTGTTGGCGTGCGCGTGCAAGGCCGCGCGGTCCACTTTGGGCGCGTTGACCCGCTCGCAGGCAAACAGGAAAGCATCCGTAGCCTTGCTTTCGGATGCAAAGGCGAGCTTGAACGATGCGATGTCGCTTTTGCCAGCCGTGTCGGTGAAAGCGCGCGAAAAGCTCAGCATGTTTCCCGCGGAGATGCCGGCTTCGACATAGCGCGCCTGGTCGGCATCTGCGTTGCTGGTGCCCAGGACCACAGCCGAAAATCCCTCGTCGCCGTGCCTGTTGCGATAGATACGGTCGCGCGCGACGAAAACATTGCCCTCGGCAATGGCCGCCGTCGCGGCCTGTTCGTCGCCGACCGCGAGCGGCTCGAGATAGGTGCCGTCGGCGAGGAAGACACAACAGTTTTCGGTCCCAAAGGGGTGAATGCCGGTCGGGGCAACCACGAAGCCGAGCGCGGTGAGCCGTGCTCGTGCCACATCGAGGTTCTGTGTCGGCAGCACCAGATGATCGAGCGGGTGAGTGCCGGCGGCTGTTGTTCGGTTCATGCAGGCGCGATGTGCATCATTCCGCAAACCGGTTCAAGCCTCAATCAGGCGCCGGCCACGACATCGGCGGAATAACGCAGCTCGCGCAACGGTTTGACCTTGCGGGTCGTCTGCGCATAGAGCGGGTGCGCCTTGTAGGCGGCCAACGCCGCGTCATCGGCGAACTCGGCATAGACGACCACATCGATCTCGTCCGAGAGCGGGTCGACCTTGGTGTTGATGGTCACCTCGAAAACGCTGGAATGGGGAATGTCGCCGAGCGCCTGCAGGCCGGTGCGCACGGTCTCCACATCCTCCTTACGCCGCGCGCTGAAGAAAACGATATGCCGGATCAACCCCGCCTCCTCGATCGAAAGCGCGTCAGGCGACGCGCTTCAGGTCTTTGCCTTTACGCATGTCGCTGCCCCAAGACCGGAGCCGCTTTTGGGCGACATGCATTAAGTGCCGGGGTCTTTTGTGACGTCAGGACGGCCGCGTCAATCGACAAGGATGTCGCGGCAGCCGGTGATGGAGATTGGGCGCTAGCTCTCGCCGGTGACGGATCGCACGACGTGCGTGACACCCCTTACCGCGGTGTCGAGGTACCGGCCCTGATTGTAGAGCCCATCCCAGATCAGGAAAAAGGTGACGGCGGCGATGACGATTACATAACGCATGGCTAAAGCTATCGCACAGGCACGGTTGCAACCATAGGCGTTTTAGGCGCGTTCGGCCTTTGCTGTGTAAAAGTTGGATCCACGCCAGCGATCGCCCTCCACTTGGCACAGCCCGGCTTGCAGCCTGCCTCTTGATGTCCCCCCTCCTCACGTGGAAGATTGTCGCAGGGATTCACTGGGAAGCGCTGAAGCTCTGATTAAAGGGCACGCGCTTTCGTTCGAGCCCGCCTGTCGCCGAACCGGTCAGCTGCCGGAATCAGGCACTGGCGTTCGAACCTGGCGAATGAACCGCGAGAACCGGGGCTCGGCAATTTGCGCCGACACCGCGGAAGCCCAGGGGCGTGAGATGGCACACAAGGAACATCATGGTCTGGCGTCGGGCGACGCGGTCAGGCTGGACGAATTCAATTTCGCCGAGATCGTCAAGGGCTTGCCGGCGAAGGCGCGCATGGTGCTGTCGGCGGCGATGAACCTGCCGCGCGGATCGCTGAAGGTCCGGATGCCGGACGGACGCGCCGTGCTGGTCGGCGGCAAGGGACCTGGCCCGGACGCCGAACTGGTGCTCAAGAACTGGCGCTTGCCCGGCCGCGCCTTTTCCGGCGGCACGATCGGCGTTGCCGAATCCTATATGGACGGCGATTGGGAAAGCCCCGACGTCACCAGCTTCCTGGAGCTGTTCGTGGTCAATTCGGCCATCGGCGAACGCGTTGCCGGCGGCGCCAGCTGGCTCATCAACACCGTCCAGCGCATCAGACACTGGTTCAACGAGAACACGCGCACCGGCTCGAAGCGCAATATTTCGGCGCACTACGACCTTGGCAATGCCTTCTACAAGGAATGGCTCGATCCGAGCATGACCTATTCCTCGGCACTCTATGCCACCGGCGCCAACGACCTCGAAAGCGCCCAGGCCGCCAAATATCGCGCACTGGCCAAGGATACCGGGATCGGACCGAAGGATCACGTGCTGGAGATCGGCTGCGGCTGGGGCGGCTTTGCCGAATTCGCGGCTCGCGAGATCGGCTGCCGCGTGACCGGCCTGACGATCAGCCGCGAGCAGCACGACTTCGCCAAGGCTCGCCTCGCCAAGGCCGGGCTTTCCGACAAGGTCGACATCAAGCTGCAGGACTATCGCGACGAAACCGGCACCTATGACCGCATCGCCTCGATCGAGATGTTCGAGGCGGTCGGCGAGAAGTACTGGCCGGTGTTCTTCGGCAAGATGAAGGCCTGCCTGAAGCCTGGCGGCACCGCAGGCCTGCAGATCATCACCATCAACGAAGCCGCCTACGACACCTATCGTGCAAGACCGGATTTCATCCAGCGCTATGTTTTTCCGGGCGGCATGCTGCCGACGCCGTCGATCCTGAAGGCACTCGGCAACGATCATGGCCTTGCCCATCTGCGCGAGCGTGTGTTTCCGGACGACTATGCGCGCACGCTCGCCGAATGGCGCCAGCGGTTCTGGGCATCATGGGAAAAGATCGTCCCGCTCGGCTTCGACGACCGCTTCAAGAAGCTCTGGGAATTCTACCTGCATTATTGCGAGGCCGGCTTCCGCGCCAGTTACATCGACGTTCGCCAGGTGGTTTACGAGGCGTAGTCCACGCTGCCGTAGCGGCGCGCACTCTAGCCTGTAGGCAACAGTCAGAGCAGGATGCGGTATTTCGCAAATCCCGCTTCGCCCTCACCCGCCGGCTCGATCTTCAGCGACTTCACCTCGGCAATGAAATCCTTGGCCCCGGCGCCGGTTTCGAACACGACGCTGGTTTCAGGCAGCGGCGCGAACGACCAGTTGCCGTCCGCCGACGGATTGATCGTGCCCTCGCTGACGATATAGCGAACGATGACGTCGCGATTGGTGTCCGGCGCCTCGTAAATGACCTTAGAGGCATTGATGTCCGGAAAATTACCGCCACCGCCGGCCCGGTAGTTGTTGGTTGCAACGACGAATTTCTGCTTGGAATCAATTGGCTTGCCAGCAAACATCAAGTCGACGATGCGATTGGCGCTGGCATTCGCCAGTCCGCCCTTGGCATCGTATTTCGGCGGCTGCGACAGGTCTATCTTGTAGGTGACGCCGTCGATGACGTCGAAATTGTAGGACGGGAAGTCGGTGTTGATGAGGGCCTGGTCGGCCTTGCCCGGTTCGATCCGATTGAAGATGCCGGCCGACATTTCCAGCCATTCCTTGACCTGCGCGCCGGTGATTTCGACGGCCCGCACGGTGTTCGGGTAGAGGTAGAGGTCGGCGACGTTCTTGATGGCGATGTCGCCTGCCGGCACGTCGGTATAGTAGTCGGCGCCGCTGCGTCCGCCGGCCTTGAAGGGTGCGGCGGCCGACAGCAGCGGCACGTCCTTCCACTGCGTGTTCTTGAGAATGTCCTTGAGGTACCAGGTCTGCGCCTGGCTGACGACCTGCACCGACGGATCGTCGGCGACCAGGGCGAAATAGGAATAGAGCGGCGCCGAGGTCTTGCCGACGGGACGGCGCACATAGGCCAGCGTCGCCTGGTGGTCCTGTTCGAGTGCCGCGATGATGCGCTTGTCGTCGGGGACGATCGGCTTGGCCTTGTTGTCGACGCGTTCGAAGATCGGCCGCGCCTCGGAAGTGGCGGAAACGACCTTCCATTTCGACCCGTCGCGCTCCAGCATCAGGTCGATCAGCCCCATATGCGAGCCCCAGAAGCCGCCCATCACGGCGGGCTTGCCCTGCAGCGTACCTTTTTGCGTGTCGACGCCGTCCAGCGACTGGAAATCCTTCTTGCCGGGGAAGACCAGATGTTGGTGACCGGTGAACACCGCATCGATGCCGTCGACACCGGCGACGAAGAACGATGCGTTTTCCATCATGTCGCCCTGCTTCACGTCGATGCCCGAATGCGAGAGCGCAATCACGATGTCGGCGCCTTCCTCCTTCATCTGTGGCACCCAGGCCTTGGCCGCCTCGACGATGTCGCGAGTCTTGACGTTGCCCTCCAGATTCTTGAGATCCCAGACCATGATCTGCGGCGGCACGAAGCCGATGATGCCGATCCTGATCGGCTGCTCGGCGCCTGACCCGTCCTTGATCTTCTTGTCGAGGATGACATAGGGCTTGAGATAGAGCTTATCGTCGCGCGGGTTCGCTGCAAGCTCGGTGCCACGGATCAAATTGGCGCAGACGAAGGGGAAACTGGCGCCGGCCAGCACCTTGTCCATGAACGACAGGCCGTAGTTGAACTCGTGGTTGCCCAGCGTCGAGCATTCGTAGCCGAGCAGGTTCATGGCCTTCATGATCGGATGCCGGTCGCCGTCCTTCATGCCCCTCTCATAGGCGATGTAATCGCCCATCGGATTGCCCTGCAGCAGGTCGCCATTGTCGATCAGCATCGAATTGACGGCTTCCTTGCGCACTGCATCGATCAGCGAAGCCGTGCGCGACAGGCCCATCGTGTCGTTCGCTTTGTCGGCGTAGTAATCGTAGGGCAGCACGTTCACGTGTATGTCGGTGGTTTCCATGATCCGAAGATGGGCCTGGTTGGCCTGGGCGCGGGCGGAGAACGGATGCAGCATGATCAACGCTCCTGCGGCGGCGGCACCGCCAAGCAGATCGCGGCGGGAGACGGGATGGAGCAGTCGGGACATGTTTTTTCCTTCGACAACGTGACAAGCCCTGCGCCGAAGCGAACTTGGCGCTGAAACCCATCCGAGTCCATTCAAGAAGTCGAGCGCATAACGCCGCCACTCGATCAGCAACAGATGACGTGCGGATGAACGGTCTGGGGAGAAGAAGTCAGCCCTTGTCGTCGTCGCCCTGGGTGATCAGCCGCGCGCTGCGCTGGCCCGTCGCGTAGATCCATAGCCAGCTCAGTGAAACCGCAAGCCGGTTGCGAAAGCCGATCAGGAAATAGATGTGGGCTATGCCCCACAGCCACCAGGCGGCCCAGCCGGTCAGCTTGATCCAGCCGAAATCGATCACGGCGGCGCGCTTGCCGATCGTGGCGAGGTCGCCGTCATGCCGATAGCGGAACGGCCGTGGGCTGGTGTCGCCGGCAAGCCGCGCCTTCAGCGTCGCGGCAACATGTCGGCCCTGCTGCTTGGCGGCCGGCGCCACGCCGGGAACGGGCCGCCCGTCTGGCCGCAGGACATGCGCGGCATCGCCGACGACGAAAATCTCCGGGCTGCCCGGCACGCTCAAGTCAGGCTCAACGAGTACCATGCCCGCCCGGTCCGCCGCCGCGCCGAGCCACTCGGCGGCTGGCGAGGCGGCGACACCAGCCGCCCACAGGATTGTGCCTGCCGACAAATGCTTGTCGCCGAAGACGACGCCTTCGGCGTCGCACCGCGTAACAGCCCTGCCGAGTTCGATGGTCACACCGAGCCGCTCGAGCGCCTTCGTCGCATAGTCGGAAAGTTTCGGTGCGAAATTGGCCAGAATTCGGTCGCTGGCCTCGATCAGCACGACGCGCGTTTGCCGTGTATCGATGTTGCGGAATTCACCGCGCAGCGTGTCATGGGCCAGTTCAACGATGGTGCCGGCAAGCTCGACGCCGGTCGGTCCGCCACCGACGATCGCAATGGTCAGCAACGCCTGGCGCTTGGCGGGATCGGTCTCCCGCTCGGCCTGCTCGAAGGCCAGCAGAATACGCCGCCGAATCGTGGTGGCATCCTCCAGCGTCTTCAGGCCGGGTGCGAAAGGTTCCCATTCATCGTGGCCGAAATAGGCGTGGCGCGCACCAGTGGCGAGCAGCAGCGTGTCGTAGGCGACCGCACTGCCATCTTCGAGCAGCACGCGTTTGCCGGCGCGGTCGACGCCGACGACATTGGCGAGCAGCGTCGTCACATCCTTGCGCTTGCGCAGGAGGTGGCGAACCGGCCAGGCAATCTCGGACGTCGCCAGCGCCGTGGTCGCCACCTGGTAGAGTAGCGGCTGGAAGAGGTGATGGTTGCGCTTGTCGATCATGGTGATGCGAACCGGCGCACCGGCAAGCGCTCGGGTGAATTCGAGACCGCCGAAACCCGCGCCGACAACAACGACATGATGGCTGGCCTGGTTCATCTCATCCACCGCTAACGGGCAAGATTGCCTAGCCTAGATGTAGGTACTTTTGTGCATCGCAGCAACGAAAGGGGTGGTGCCTGAGACTCGTCGTTCTATGTCGTGAACGCACATGTCGTATCGTGTTACGAGGTATAGCGTGATCAAATACGCGATGAGGTAAAGCATGCCTAACGATCATGACGACCAAGGTCCGGCGCAATATGCCTCTCCTCCCTGCTTCATGCATGAACTCGATCCCGCGTTTCAGATCCCACTAACCGACTGGTCCGACGTCCGGCGCTGGCGTAAGGCCGAGCGCGAACGCCTGATCGCCGCGCGTCTCGCCGTTTCGGCCGACGCGCGAACGGTGATGTCGCAGCGCATTGCGCAAGGTCTCGACGCGATCGTCGGCGAGATCGCCGGCCGCATGGTCAGTCTCTACTGGCCGTTTCGCGGTGAGCCGGACCTGCGCCCATGGATGGCTTCCGTCAATGCGCGCGGCGGCCGCACCGCCCTGCCCGTCGTTGTCGAGAAAGGGCAGCCGCTGATCTTTCGCGCGTACGCGCCGGGCGACCGGCTGGAAAAAGGTGTCTGGAACATCCCGATCCCGGCCGGGGGCGACCCGGTGCTGCCCGACATCGTCATCTCGCCGATCGTCGGCATCGATCCTAGAAACTACCGGCTGGGCTACGGCGGCGGCTTCTTCGACCGTACGCTGGCCGCGATGCCGTTCGAGCCGCTGGTCATCGGCGTCGGCTACGAGCAGCAGCGCATCGCCACCATCTACCCGCAGCCGCACGACATCCCGATGGATCGGATCGTCACCGAGGCCTGAGAGCCTGTCTGAGAATGAGACCGGCTGGATTTCTGTTCCGCCGCGAATATGATTCACCCTCGAAACGCGGACACGACAGCAGCGAGGCCAGTTGGCCGGGATCACCGGACGTAAGAATACCTCAGGTACGGACCAACGCGCTTCAATCGGCTGCTTCACAACGGATGATAAGATGATCGGACGAACCATAGCGGCTGCCCTTGCAATTGCGTTTTCCGTTTCACCTTTGCATGCGCAACCAAAGCATCGTCTACCGAGCGGTTATAAATGGGGCCGCTGCCTGCTTGTTGTCAGCGGTCAGACTCGCATATCCGGAAGATGCTCCTATCAAATCGAGAAGGGCGGCGATTTCAATATCCAGGGGCCTCGGCAAGTTTTTGCAGGCATTGACTATCCTGATACGAATAGTGGGGCTGGTGAAATGTCCAAAGATTACTGGGTAGTTATATACAAGGACGGTGATCTTTGGGAAGGCTATGGAAACTCGGACATTCGCGCAACTCACGGTGAACCGGGAGATTGGGGAGAACTTCGCCGCGAAGGCGCATGCTATGTTGGGAAGGATGTCCGGGTGTGCCTTTGGCGTTAAGCCATTTCCGGCTTCATGCCCATCGCCGTGCGGTCGACAATCTCACGCAAGGCGAACGACGAGTTGATCTTGGTCACATGCGGCATCGCCGATAGCCATTCCTTGTGGATGCGCTCGTAGTCGACGAGATCCTTGGCCGCGATGCGCAGAATATAATCATATTCGCCCGACATCAGATGGCAGGACAGCACATTGGGGCAGCGCTTGATGGCCGCCTCGAAATCCGACAGCGTCTTTTCGAACTGTCCCGACAGCGAGATATGCACGATCGCCGTCATCTGGTGGCCCAGTGCGGCATTGGAAAGCCGGGCGTGGTAGCCGCGAATGGTTCCGGATTTCTCCAGATTGTCGAGCCGGCGCGAACACGCCGACTGCGACAGGCCAACCTTCTCGGCCAGCGCAGCATTCGGTATCCGGCCATCCTTCTGCAAAGCCTCGAGAATGGCGATATCGATCCTGTCGAGCGGCATTTTTCGTGAATCCTGCGAATATCCCAGCATTTTGCGCAACGATTATCGAAAACCGCCCGTTCGCGCAAGCGCATTCGCAAACACCTGCGCAGCGATTCGTGGTTCACTCCACCCATACAGGGAACGAGCCCAAAAGGGCCGGATCAGGAGAAGAAAATGCGCGTCGGCTGCCCCAAGGAAATCAAGAACCACGAATATCGCGTCGGCCTCACGCCGGGCTCGGTCCGCGAATATGTCGCCCACGGCCATGAAGTGCTGGTCGAGACCGGCGCCGGCGCCGGCATCGGCGCCGATGACAACGCCTACCGCGCCGCAGGTGCCACGATCGCCAAGACGGCTGCCGACGTGTTCGCCAAGTCAGACATGATCGTCAAGGTCAAGGAACCGCAGCCCAACGAATGGGCGCAGCTTCGCGACGGCCAGATCCTGTACACCTATCTCCACCTGGCTCCGGATCCGGAGCAGACCAAGGGCCTGCTCGCTTCCGGCGTGACGGCAATCGCCTACGAGACCGTGACCGACGATCGTGGCGGCCTGCCGCTGCTGGCGCCGATGTCGGAAGTCGCCGGACGGCTGTCGATCCAGGCCGGAGCCACGGCACTGCAGAAGGCCAATGGCGGCCGCGGCGTGCTGCTCGGCGGCGTGCCCGGCGTGCTGCCAGGCAAGGTCACTGTTCTCGGCGGCGGCGTCGTCGGCCTGCATGCTGCCAGGATGGCGGTGGGGCTTGGCGCCGACGTCACCATCATCGATCGCTCGATCCCGCGCCTGCGCCAGCTCGACGACCTCTTCACCGGCCGCGTGCACACCCGTTACTCGACTGTCGAGGCGCTCGAGGAAGAGTGCTTTTCGGCCGACATCGTTGTCGGCGCGGTGTTGATCCCCGGCGCCGCGGCGCCGAAGCTGGTCACGCGCGAAATGCTGTCCGGCATGAAGAAGGGATCTGTGCTGGTCGACGTCGCCATCGATCAGGGCGGCTGCTTCGAGACCTCGCACGCCACCACCCATGCCGAGCCGACTTACGAGGTGGATGGCGTCATCCACTACTGCGTCGCCAACATGCCGGGCGCGGTGCCGGTCACGTCGGCCCACGCGCTCAACAACGCGACGCTTCATTATGGCCTGCAGCTTGCCGACAAGGGCCTGAAGGCGCTGGTCGACGACCACCATCTGCGCAACGGCCTCAATGTCCACAAGGGCAAGATCACCAACCGTGCGGTCGCCGAGGCACTCGGCTACGAACTGGTTGAGCCGAAGGCCGTTCTCGCGGCCTGATTCTACTTCTTCAGAACTCCTCCGTCAGCCCGCCGGTTCATGCCGGCGGGTTTTTTCTTGGGCGCGAGGGTTTTCTTGAGCGAAGGCCGAGGCAACAAAAAAGCGGAGCCAAAGCCCCGCTTCCTCGATATCGAGATTTGCCGCCGGTTCATCCGCGGTCGGCAAATCGATCGACAATGGCTTTCTAGCGCGACTATGCGACGGGAGTACGACAAGCCTCCTCCCGGCGGTTCTAATACTTCAGGAGCGCTCGATGCGGCACTGGTAGCAATTGTTGCGCGCCGAGCGGACATGCACGTAGGCGATATCGTCGCGTTCGAACAAGGTTTCGGCTCGCGCCGTGATCGCTGCGGTCGGGATGACACCGCCGCTGCCGTAGACGATACGATCATCCCTGCCGTAGCCGCGCACGATGTAGTCAGGGCTTTCGAGAATCTCGGGTAGCACCTCGCTCTCGGCGGCGCGGTCGCATTCGTCGGCATGCAGGAAGATCGGCCCGGTTTCGGCATAGGGCTGAAGCTCCGGGAATGGCCGGTAGGCCAAGACGAGGTAAGCGTCGCCAGCAGCGATGTTCTTCAGACAGTGCCGGCAAGGCATGCCGTCGCCGTCGGAAATCTTGCGCTCGGGCGTGTGGCCGTAGGCATCCGGGCCGCCGCGCTGCAGTGCCCTGACATCTTCGGTCGGCAAGGCCTTGAACTGGATGGTCATGGTAGGATCTCCGGTGTTGTCGACCGGAAATTATGCCTTCAAGTCCACGCTTCCCACCCGATTCCTGCGCGTTGGCGGATGCTTCGGATTTTTGCTGATGTCAGGGCCGCATGACGCTGGCGGCACGTTCCCCGAAAGGCAGCGGATGCACGATTTCCTTCTTTTGCGCCACCGGCGCAAAGCCGAGCTTCTGGTAGAGCGGCAAAGCCGCCGGATGATCGAGCGTACAGGTCTGCACTGTCACCCGCTTCGGCCCGTACGACCACGCCGCTGCGATCGCCGCCCCCAGGAACCAGCGGCCGATGCCTTGCCCGGTCGCATGCTCCATCATGCCGAAATAGGCGAGCTCGACTTCTTCCGGCAGATGCGGCTTGAGGTCGAAGAAGCCGGCTGGTGCGCCGTCGAGGTAGAGCACCCTGATGTCGCGGTCCTCGCGGTGGATGCCGGCCGAGAGCTCCTCGTCATCGAGCCTCAGCACATTGACCCAGTGCCATTTGCGCCCCACCCGGTCCATCAAATAGCGGTAGAAATGCAGGGGAATGTCCTTGGTCTTCAGCAGCGCAACCTGGCGGTTGTAGGGCACCGGCGGCGAATAGGCCGGCGGCACGTGCATCTCGAGGAACGTCACCGTGACATCGATGTCTTCCAACGCGCCGTTTTCCATCGTCTTCATTCCTTGCCGGTCACGACGGGCGTGTCGGAGAGCCCACCCCATTCCGTCCATGAGCCGTCGTAGAGCCTGTTGTCGGTATGGCCAAGCGTTTCCAGCGCCAGCGTCGCCACCGCGGCTGTAATGCCGGAACCACACGAGGTGATGACGGGTTTCGACAGATCGATGCCGGCCGCCTCGATCACCTTGCGCAAGCGGTCCTTCGACAAGAGCTCGCCGTTTTCCGACAGCGCCGAGTAGGGCAGATTGCGCGCGCCAGGCATATGGCCGGAGCGGATACCGGCGCGCGGTTCGGGCTCCGTGCCGGCAAAGCGGCCCGGTCCACGGGCGTCGGCGATCTGGCTTTCCCCCGTATCGACGATCCGGCGCATGTCGGCGAGGCTGGCAACGCGACCGGCGTCGAAATCGGCATGAAACACACTTGCCGCGATCTTGGTCGGTTCGGCCGTCACCGGCCGGCCCGCCGCTTTCCAGCCATCGAAGCCGCCGTCAAGAATATAGGTCTGGAAGACGCCCATCACCCGGAACATCCACCACGCCCGAGGCGCCGAGAAGAAGCCCGGACCATCGTAGATGACGATGGTGTCGTCGGCCGAAACGCCCATCGACCCGACATATTGGGCAAAATGCTGCGGTGACGGCAGCGTATGCGGCAGCGGCGAATCCGGGTCCGAAACCGCGTCCTGATCCAGAAACCGTGCGCCCGGAATGTGGGCCGCGCCGTATTCGCCGCGCGCATCGCGCTTTTGTGCCGGGAGATACCAGGATGCGTCGATGATTGTCAGGCCCGGCTCGCCGAGGCGCTGCTGCAGCCAATCCGCGTCGACGGTGAAAGGACTGTCCTCGGCCATTTTATCTCCTGCTCGCCGTCTGGCGGTGATTGTCCGATTAAAGTGCGTCGCGTTGAGGCGGATTCAAGTGACACGCTTTATGTCTTTGTTTTTATGCATGTCGTCGACCCAAAACCGGGCCGCTTTTGGGCGACATGCATCAGGTCGCCGGCATCGGGCCGAAGCGGATGCGGAAGCGTCTGTTTTCACGGCCCTTCTTCTCGATCTTGCCGATATGGATTTCGCCGACCTCGCCGGTGCTTTTGACATGGGTGCCGCCGCAGGGTTGGCTGTCGACCGAAGCGTTGTCACCGATGCAGACCAGGCGGATCTTGCCGGTGCCAACCGGCGGGCGGACATTCTTGGATTTCACCAGGCCGGGGTTGGCGGCCAGATCCTCGTCGCTGATCAACCTGGTGAAGATCGGGTGGTCGGCGCGCACCAGGTCCATCAGGCTCGCCGTTACGTCTTCCCTTGTGAAGCTGGCGTCGGGAATATCGAAATCGACGCGGCTGTCATCCTCGGAAACGGACGCACCAGTGATCGGGAACGGGCAGACCACAGTGAGCAGGTGGCAGGCCGCGTGCATGCGCATCAAAAGATGCCGGCGCTCCCAGTCGATCGCCAGGCTCAAGCGTTCACCGACCTCTGGAACCCTCTGCTCCAGTGCTGGCACATGGATGATCTCGTCCTTGGTTTCGCCCGTAATGGTGGCGGCGATGGCGATGCGGCTGCCGTCGGCGCGCTCGAGGTAACCGATATCGCCCGGCTGACCGCCCGATGTGGCGTAGAAGATCGTCCGGTCGAGAATGATGCCGCAGCGGTCGTTGACGGCAATGATTGTCGCGTCCGCGGTGCGCAGATAGGCGTCGTCGCGAAACAGCGCTTCGGTCCTGTGCGCCATCACGCGACCTTTTCGAACGGCACCGAAATCGTGCTCCGCTGCTCCATCCAGCCCGGTATCGGCAGGTTCTTCTCGCGCAGGAATTCCGGGTTGAACAGTTTCGATTGATAGCGCGTGCCATAGTCGCAAAGAACGGTCACGATGGTGTGGCCGGGGCCTAGTTCGCGCGCCAGCCGGATCGCGCCGGCTATGTTGATGCCGGTCGAGCCGCCGACGCAAAGGCCTTCTTCCTGGATCAAGTCGAAGACGATCGGCAGCGCATCCTCGTCCGGGATCTGGAACGAAAAATCCGGCGTGAAGCCATCGAGATTGGCGGTGATGCGCCCCTGCCCGATGCCTTCGGTGATCGAACTGCCTTCGGACTTCAACTCACCGCTGGTGTAGAAACTGTAGAGCGCGGCCCCCAGCGGATCGGCGAGCGCGATCTTGATGTCCTTGCGCCTGGCCCTCAATCCGAAGGCGACGCCGGCCAGCGTTCCACCCGAACCGACCGCCGAGACAAAGCCATCGACCTTGCCGCCGGTCTGGTTCCAGATTTCCTCCGCCGTGGTGCGGATATGGCCGTCACGGTTGGCGACATTGTCGAACTGGTTGGCCCAGATGGCGCCGTTCGGCTCGGTGCGCGCCATTTGCTCGGCCAACCGCCCCGACAATTTCACGTAATTGTTGGGGTTCTTGTACGGCACCGCAGGCACCTCGATCAGTTCCGCGCCGAGCAGTTTGATGGTGTCCTTCTTTTCCTGGCTCTGCGTGTCGGGAATGACGATGACGGTGCGGTATCCCAGCGCCTTGGCGACCAGTGTCAACCCGATACCAGTGTTGCCGGCCGTTCCCTCGACTATCACACCGCCGGGCCTCAGCAGCCCGCGTTGCTCGGCGTCGCGGATGATGAACAGGCCGGCGCGATCCTTGACCGACTGGCCCGGATTCATGAACTCGGCCTTGCCCAGGATCTCGCAACCGGTTTGTTCAGACGCTTTGTTGAGGCGGATCAGAGGCGTGTTGCCGATCGCGTCGATCACAGAACGGGGCATTCAGGATTCCTTGTGCAGCTGTGCCGAAACCGTAGAAACCCGAAGCTTCGGTTTCAAGGCAAGAATTTGTCTGGACCAGTCGCATTTGCGGCATTGTTATCGCGCCGGCGCTTCTCAATATCGCCTTCATGCCCCACAGTTCATTTCCTCACTGTGATGAAAGCACTCTTTTCATTCGATTTCTTCATCGCTAGAGCAAGGTACGAGCAAGTCGACAGGGCGCAGCATGACACTCTATCGGGCCAATCCGAAGCACGGCGTCGCCTGGATCACGGGCGGCAGCAGCGGTATCGGCCGTTCGCTGGCCAGGGATCTTGCGGCCCAGGGTTATGCCGTCGCGGTGACGGCGCTCGACGATGACCCGATCGACACGCTTGTCGTCGAGACCGCGCAGATGCCGGGCAGCGTGACTGCCTTTCCCTGTGATGTCACCGACGAGCCGCGCATGGCAAGAACGGTCGCCGCGATCGAGAAGGAACTCGGGCCCATCGTGCTCGCCGTCTTCAATGCCGGGAACTACATTGCGACGCCGGGTGAAAATCTAGTCGTCAACGACTTTCGCCGGTCCTTCGATGTCAACTATTTCGGCATCATCAACGGCCTGGTGCCGGTCATCCAGCGCATGCGCGTGCGGGCGCGCGGCCACGTCGTGCTGGTCGGCTCGGTCACCGCCTATTTCGGCTGGCCGACCACGGCCGCCTATGGCGGCACCAAGGCGGCGATCAACATTCTGGCCGAGTCGCTGAAATATGACTTCGATAAGATGAATGTGCGTGTCCAGGTGATCAACCCGGGCTTCATCGACACCGCTCTGACCGAGAAGAACATGCTGCCGATGCCGGGGCTGATGCCGGTCAGCCGCGCGACGCGCCGCATGGCGCGGGGCATCAAGTCCGGCGGTTTCGAAGTCACCTTCCCACGCCGGCTGAGCTGGCCCCTGAAACTGCTCAGCCTGCTGCCGAGGCCGCTGTGCAGAGGGGTGATCGGCCTGATGACCAGTTGGAAGGCGCGGCCGCTGCACTACGACCGCAAGCCCCAAAGCGATTAAAACAACGCCATCGAGATTGCCAGGCTCCCTCTCCGGGCGGGGCGTTGCCTGATAGTGGCCGCCGCCATAAGTTGAAAAATTGTTGCGTGGAGTCTGCGATGGGGCGACGGATCGTGCTTGCTGTGCTGGGCCTTGTCGTTGTCCTCTCACTGGCTTTCGTGCTTGGCCCGCGCGTACCCGTCGACATCACAATCCGTTTCGACCCCTCGGTGATCGGCGACGATCCGCAGGCCTATGTGGCCAAGACAGAGGCCGCCATACCGGGAATCCGTGACGGGCTGGAAAAGGAGATCGTCTGGGCCAATCCGATGGTGCATGCCCGGACGCCACTGTCGATCGTCTATATCCACGGTTTTTCCGCATCGAAGGGCGAGGTCCGGCCGCTGCCGGACGAGGTGGCCGACCAGCTCGACGCCAACCTGTTCTACACCCGCCTTACCGGTCACGGGCAGGACGGCGCGGCGATGACGCAAGGCAGCGTCAATGCGTGGATCAACGATTATGAGGAGGCGCTCGCCATAGGCAGGGCGATCGGCGACAAGGTGGTCGTCATCTCGACCTCGACAGGCGGCTCGCTGGCGACGTGGGCGGCAACGCAGCCGGGCGCATCGGACGGGGTGGCGGCGATCGCGTTCATCTCGCCGAATTTCGGCGTCAGGGCGTCCGGCGCCGAACTGCTGACCATGCCCTGGGGCAAGCAGATTGCCGAGCTCGTCGGCGGCAAGGAACGCAGCTTTCCGACCCGCAACGCCCTGCACGAGAAATTCTGGACGCACAAATATCCGATGGCCGCGACACTGCCGATGGCGGCGCTGACGGAGCTCGCCTACGCAGCGCCGGTGGCGAAGGCGACCATACCGGCACTGTTCATCTTCTCGGATTCCGACAGGGTGGTGCGCGAGGATCGCACCCGCGAAATCGCCGGGCGCTGGGGCGCTCCGCATGAACTGGTTCCGGTCGACGACACTGGCGATACCGACCACCACGTCATCGCCGGCGACGCGCTTTCGCCTTCGACCACGGCCTATCTGGCGCAAAGGATTGCCGTCTGGGTCGAGGCGGTGGCCAAGTAGCCTCCTGACGAGAAAGGGCGACCGAGGCATCGCTTCAGCCGCCCTTTCTTTGTCAGTTACGGCAATCAGCCAGCCCAAGGTTGGCCGATTACAACGCGGTCTGGCTTACGCAGCCCGCGCCGCCGGACGCTTGCCGCCGAAGCGGCGCTTGTTGTTGCCCTTGAAAGGCTTGGCGCCTTCCGGCTTGCGCTCGCCAGCGAAGGCCGGCTTGTCTCCGAAGCGCTTGTTGCCGAAGCCGTTGCCCTTGTTCTCGCCACCCGGCCGCCTGCCGTCGCGACGACCATTGCGGTCGTTGCGGTCATTGGCGGGCTCGAAGCGCTCGTTCTTTTCAGCCGGATTGCGCTGCGGATCTGGGCTGCCGAGATGGTCGGCAACGATCGGCAGCTTGGTGCGGATTATGCGTTCGACTTGACGCAGCTTGCTGTTCTCCGAAGGATCGCACAGCGTGATGGCGATGCCGTCCATGCCGTTGCGGCCGGTGCGGCCGATGCGGTGGACATAGCTTTCGGCTTCGTCCGGCAGGTCGAAATTCACGACATGGCTGATGCCGGGCACATCGATGCCGCGCGCCGCAATGTCGGTCGCCACAAGAATGCGCACCGAGCCCTCACGGAAATCGTTCAGCGCCTTCTGACGGGCGTTCTGCGACTTGTTGCCGTGGATAACGGCGGCCTTGAAGCCGTCGCGCTCGAGGTCCTTGGTCACCCGGTCGGCACCGTGCTTGGTGCGCGAGAAGATGATGACGGACTTCATCGCCTCGTCGGCGAGCATCGTCGACAGCACCTGGCGCTTCTGCTTGGTGCGGGCAAAGACGACACCCTGCACAATCTCGGCGGCCGCAGTGCTTTGCGGCGCAACTTCGACACGGATCGGGTTCTTCAGCAGACCCTTGGCCAGCTCGGCGATTTCATTGGGCATGGTCGCGGAGAACAGCACCGTCTGACGGTCGGGCGCGGTCGCCTTGGCGATGCGCTTGACGTCATTGATGAAGCCCATGTCGAGCATGCGGTCGCCCTCGTCCAGCACCAGCCATTTGGTGTCGGCAAGCATGAGGTCGCCTTCGCGCACCAGATCAGTCAACCGACCGGGCGTTGCGATCAGGATGTCGACGCCGGGCGCAACCTTCTTCACCTGGCTGAAGCGCGAGACACCGCCCAGCACGAGTGCGGTCGAGACATGCGCGCCCTTGGCGAGGATCTTGATGGTGTCCTCGATCTGCACGGCAAGTTCGCGCGTCGGCGCCAGGATCAGCGCACGCGCCGTCTTCGGCCGGCGCTTGGTGCCGAGAGCGATGATCTTCGACAGGATGGGCAGCGCGAAGGCCGCGGTCTTGCCGGAACCGGTCTGGGCGATGCCGAAAATGTCACGGCCTTCCATCTGCGGCGGGATCGCCTGCGCCTGGATCGGCTTCGGATCGGTGAAGCCGGCGGCATGGGTCGCCTTGAGCAGCGCACCGGTGATTCCAAGTGCTGCGAAACCGGAGAGTTCCCCAGTTTCTTTACCCAGCAAAGTGTTTTCGTTGGTCAAAATATTCTTCTTTCACGCGGCCTCTGGCCGCAAACATCAATGGCGGCAGGGCGCAACCTGCCGTCGGATAAATTGTCATGGAACGACAAGGCGGGCGGACGGTTTCGTCCACTCGGCTGCGCTGTCGTGCCCGCAGGCATCATGCCACGGGGCTTTTTCGCCGCTTTGTGATGTACCGGAAAGATGGGCCGATATACCGGAAAGAGGGAAAACAGACGCAACCAGTCTCATTTGTCGAGAAGGCCGGATTGTCCCGGCCCAAGCGCCTATGTCGCCGCATATGGCCCAGTTCGCGGCCAAATGCAAGGGGCGTCATGCTGCAGCGCAACAAAACCATGGCGCAAGCGGTGCTTGCGCTCCCTTGCCGGCACGATTACCACGAAATGCCACTGGCTTGGGAGGTAACCGATGAAGGACGTGCTGAAGGAACTCGAGCGTCGCCGCGACATCGCCCGCATGGGTGGCGGCCAGGCCCGCATCGATGCACAGCACAAGAAAGGCAAGCTCACCGCGCGTGAGCGCATCGAGGTGTTTCTCGACGAGGGCTCGTTCGAGGAATTCGACATGTATGTCGAGCACCGCTCGACCGATTTCGGCATGGAAAAGACCAAGATCGCCGGCGACGGCGTCGTCACCGGCTGGGGCACCGTCAACGGCCGCCCGGTTTACCTGTTCGCCAAGGACTTCACCGTGTTCGGTGGCTCGCTGTCGGAAGCGCATGCCGAGAAGGTCATCAAGGTGCAGGAGATGGCGCTGCGCAACCGCGCGCCGATCATCGGCCTCTATGACGCCGGCGGCGCGCGCATCCAGGAAGGGGTGGCGGCACTGGGCGGCTATGCCGAGATCTTTCAGCGCAACGTGCTTGCCTCCGGTGTCATTCCGCAGATTTCGCTGATCATGGGTCCTTGCGCCGGCGGCGATGTCTATTCGCCGGCGATGACCGACTTCATCTTCATGGTGCGCGACACCTCCTACATGTTCGTCACTGGTCCGGATGTGGTGAAGACCGTCACCAACGAGACGGTGACCGCCGAGAGCCTCGGCGGTGCCTCCGTGCACACGACGAAATCCTCGATCGCCGACGGCGCCTACGACAATGACGTCGAGGCGCTGCTGCAGATGCGCCGGCTGGTCGACCTGCTGCCCGCCTCCAACACATCGGAGTTGCCGGAGATCGAATGCTACCAGTCGGTCAGCGACCACGATCAGTCGCTCGACCGGCTGATTCCCGACAACGCCAACAAACCCTACGACATCAAGGAGTTGATCCTGAAGGTCGCCGACGAAGGCGATTTCTTCGAGATCCAGCAGAACTTTGCGAAAAACATCGTCACCGGGTTCGGACGGGTCGAGGGCCGCACCGTCGGCTTCGTCGCTAACCAGCCGATGGTGCTGGCCGGCGTGCTCGATTCCGACGCAAGCCGCAAGGCGGCTCGTTTCGTACGCTTCTGCGACTGCTTTTCGATCCCGATCGTCACCTTCGTCGATGTTCCCGGCTTCCTGCCCGGCACGGCGCAGGAATATGGTGGCCTGATCAAGCACGGCGCAAAACTCCTGTTCGCCTATGCCGAGGCGACCGTGCCGAAGATCACCGTCATCACCCGCAAGGCCTATGGCGGCGCCTATGACGTGATGGCGTCAAAGCATCTGCGTGGCGACATGAACTATGCCTGGCCGACAGCGCAGATCGCCGTGATGGGCGCCAGGGGCGCGGTCGAGATCATCTATCGCAAGGACATCGGCGATGCTGAGAAGATCGCAGCCCATACAAAGGCTTACGAAGATCGCTTCCTGTCGCCCTTCGTCGCCGCCGAGCGCGGCTATGTCGATGAGGTGATCATGCCGCACTCGACCCGTCGCCGCATCGCGCGCGCGCTTCGGATGCTGCGCAACAAGGACATGCAGAACCCCTGGAAGAAGCACGACAACATTCCGCTGTGAGGCGCTGATGTCGCGCGGTCGCAACATAGCAGCTACTCCTCTTCCGCCGCGCCAAATCCTGCTCCCATGGTGGCACGGACGGAACTGCCCCAAGGCGTCGTGTGGTTGTCGATGCGCATCTGGAAGATGAAGTAGGTCGGCGAACAGAAACCGATGCCCCTGATCTTGCCGATACCAGGCGTATCGGGCGGCAGCGATTGGCACATATAGTCCTCGCGGCAGAAATGATCGGCCGAACAGGCCGGCCGGTTGCCGCGGCTAACGGCCCCGCCAAGACATTGGTCGAAATTGTTGGTGGCCACGCAGATGTCGAATTTCTTGCCGCCGACCAGCCCGCAGATCTCGTTCGGCATCGGCTTGCCGGATTTGAAGGCCGCGAAGGCGCCGTCCCTGTCGTCGCAGCCGCGATAAGCGATGCCGCCAGGCACGCCGATTTTGGGCGGACGGCAGGTGTAGGCGTTGCGCGAGACATCCGGCGCGAAGGCCGCGAACTGGCCTGATATGCTGTAGCGGTCGTTGAAAGGCTGCGTGGCGTTGCTGGCGATCGAGCCAGTCAGGCAGGGATGGCCGGAAAACATGTTGGGGCTGTCCTTGGGCAGCAGGCACTGCGCCAGTTTCGTTCGCACGCCCGATGCGGTGGCCAGCGGCGTGCAGACGGTGCCGCCGCCGCACTGCCAGGTCTTGCCGAAGCGAGCGGCATCTTCCGGCATCAGGCACGGCATTGCCATCCCTGCCGGCGCGTAGTCGACCGCGCCGGCGTCCGTCCAGGCAGCCGGCGGTGCAAAGGAGAGCGGGCGGAAGCGGTTCGGCTCCTTGCCTTGCGCCGTGGCGCGCAGCCAGGCCTGGCGGCGTGGAATCTCGGCATGAAGATGCGGCGAAATGCCGACCTCGATACGGTTGAGCGGCGAGGTGGTGTTGTCGTCGAGGCCGATGAAATGGAAACCGGCGGTGGAACCAGCCTGATGGCAACCCTGGCAGGCGCCATTGTCGAGCCGCTCGACCAGCGCTTCTGGCGTCCGCAGCAGTGTCAGCCTGGAATAGTCGAGCGATGCGAATTCCCCGGGCTTGAGCAGCGGCGTGAACGGGTGGTTGGCCTGCCGCGCACTGCCGAAGGTCGACCACGAGATGACCTTCCTGGCCAGGAATTCGTCGGGGATTTCGTAGACGCCTTCGTCGACGGCCCGCAGATTGGCGCTGACATAGGCGGCGAGCCTTGCCTTCAGTGCCGCATCTTGCGCGAGCCGTGCGGTGTCGGGCGTGTTCTCCAGCGGCTTCTCGCTGACGGCGACGCCCTCGATGCCGAATATCCGCATGAGATAAGCGGCCTGGCCGCCGAACTCGGTTTCCTGGCCGGAGGGAAAGCGCACCACCTGTGCGTTGAGTTCCAGTTGCTTGAAGGTCAGCCCGGCTTTCTCCAGCGGTCCGCCGGTCAACCAGCCAACATCGACGGTCTCGTCAAGCTGTGGCGTCCAGCGTCCGGCAACGCCGACGCAGCCGCCGTCGGCATCGGGCGTCGCGCTGTAGACGGCGTTGAAATTGAACGGCAGGCGCGACGCCAGCAGCTTTCCATTTTTGCGGAAACTGTAAGCCAAGCGGTAGATGAAGCGCACCTCGCCGCAGCCCTTGTCACCCAGCAACACCGCAAAGTCGCGACGGTCGAGCCGGTTGACGACGCCGACCAGCCGGAAGCGCGCGGCGTCAGTCTTCAGCCAGCGCATGTCCATGATGCGGCCGACATTGCCGTCGGCGACCTCGTAGAGCGGACGTCCGCCGGCCTTCATCTCGGCGCGCAGCGCGGCGACATCCGCCGCCACAGTGTCGACGACAGCGTGATAGGCCGGCGCCTTGGCGTAGAGAGCTCTCAGGTCGCCCGCGCCCGCCGCGCCAAAAATATCGGCAAAGCCGTAGCCCTTGGCATCGAGTGCGGCGAGCACCGCCGGATCATCGACGATCGTCACAGGACCTTCCGCGCGCGTTGCCGACGCCACGAAGACAGCAAAGAGTGTGGCGACGAGCAGAGCCAAGGCGCGGCTCATCGAGCGGCCGTACGTGCTTCGACAAGTTCACGCAGCACCGGCACCAACGCCAGCGGCAAATCCTCGGCGATCAGCCCCGGCCCGAACCGACTGCCGGCTTCTGCATGGATCCATACCCCTGCGCAGGCCGCTTCGAACGCCGGCATGCCTTGCGCAAGCAGCCCGGCGGTGACGCCGGACAGCACGTCGCCCGACCCTGCGGTGGCGAGCCACGGCGCGCCATTGGCATTGATCGCCGCCCTGCCGTCAGGAGCGGCGATGACCGTATCGGCGCCCTTGTAGACGATGACAGCATTGGCACGCACGGCGGCTGCGCGGGCCTTGTCTAGTTTGGATGTGGCAACGTCATCGGCGATGCCGGGAAACAGCCTGGCGAACTCCCCTTCGTGCGGTGTCATCACCAGAGCCGGAGCGACCGGTTGGCGAGAAGCTTCGAACAAGGCGTCGGGCGCCTCGCGAAAAGAGGTGATCGCGTCGGCGTCGAACACGAGGCCGTCAATCCGGCTTGACGTATCCCCTGGCTGGGCAGGGCTGAGCAGCGCGAGTGCAAATTGCCGCGTCTTTTCGCCGACGCCAAAACCAGGCCCGAGAACAAAGGCCGACGGCCGGCGTTCGCCGATGAACGAGGCGATGTCGACGCTGTCATCGGCCTTGCGTAGCATGATCGAGGTGAGATGCGCGGCGTTTACCTGCATGGCATTGGCCGGCGACAGAACGGTGACCGCCCCTGCCCCGCTTCTCGCGGCGGCAAGTGCCGACAGCCGCGCCGCGCCGGTGGCGCTCGGACCGCCCGAAAAGACGCCGACATGGCCGCGCTTGTATTTGTGTGCGTCCACCGCCGGCACGGGAAATTCCCGTAACCACAAGTCCGTCACATTCTCAAAGGTCGACACGGCGAGCTGGGCGACGACGCCGTCGTCGATGCCGATATCGGCGAGCACGATTTCACCGCATTGCTCGCGTCCGGGGAGCAGCAGGTGGCCAGGCTTTTTGCGCGCGAAGGTGACGGTGACCTCGGCGCGAAACGCGCTGCCCAATATTGCGCCGCTGGCTCCTGAGACACCCGACGGCAGGTCGACCGCGACCACAGGCAGGCGCAGAGCTGTCGCCGTGTCGACGGCTTTGCCGGCATCGCCGGACAGCGGCTTGGACAGCCCTGCCCCGTACAGCGCGTCGACCACGATCGAGCCGGCCTCGGCGGCAAAATCCGACAGTGGACGAGGCTTGACCGGGCATTGCGCGGCAGCGAGCGCCGCATCGCTTTGCGGCCTCGGCGCGCCGCTCGCCCAGATCGTCGTGCCGACGCCGCTGCCGGCCAGGATGCGAGCTACGACATAACCATCGCCGCCATTGTTGCCGGGGCCGCACAGCACATGGACGTGCGTCGCCGCCGGATAGCGGTTGAGCACCACGGCCGCGACTGCTTCGCCGGCACGCTGCATCAGGCCGATACCGTCGGTTGGACCGGCGGCAATCGCCAGCCGATCGGCCTCGCTCATTTCGGCCGGGGAAAGAAGTTGGTTGCTCATGGATTGCCGATCCGCATTCGATCAAGCATTGTCCAATTTTCGATCCGAAGCAAACAAAGGGGAGTTGGCGAAATTTGCGGCCATATCGTTGGGATGAAGGCATCGCAGGCACAAAACTGCCCGCCGAATGAGCGGTATGCCTAAATATTATGCGGATGCACATGCTGGCGCCCTGTCGGCCCCAGCAGCCCGTGCCGCACCTGATGCAGTGAATGACGCGAATTTGCTTCCCGGTGCGGCGCGGCTTTGAAATCGTATGAGACCGCTTTAAATCCGTCCAATTGGCACAGTTCGTGCTTGATGGAGGCGCAAGCGGGGGTTCACAACCCGTTTTTTTGGCAGTGGAGGCCACCTTTTACATGAAAAAGATCGAAGCGATCATCAAGCCATTCAAGCTGGACGAAGTGAAGGAAGCGCTTCAGGAGGCCGGACTGCAAGGCATCACTGTCACCGAGGCCAAAGGCTTCGGGCGCCAGAAAGGCCATACCGAGCTCTACCGCGGCGCCGAATATGTCGTCGATTTTCTGCCCAAGGTGAAGATCGAGGTCGTGCTTGGCGACGACGCGGTCGAAGGCGCGATCGAAGCCATCCGCAAGGCGGCCCAGACAGGCCGTATCGGCGACGGCAAGATCTTCGTCTCCAACATCGAGGAAGTCGTGCGAATCCGCACTGGCGAAACCGGCATGGACGCGGTCTGATCCGACCCGGCCATCCGCCTGAAAACCGTCATCATCAAAAAACGTCATCAAACAGGGATACATGACATGACGACAGCCAAAGACATCATGAAGCAGATCAAGGACAACGACGTGAAATTCGTCGACCTGCGCTTCACCGACCCGAAGGGCAAGCTGCAACACGTGACGATGGATGTCATCGAGGTCGAGGAAGACATGTTCGCTGATGGCGTCATGTTCGACGGCTCTTCGATTGCCGGCTGGAAGGCCATCAACGAGTCCGACATGGTGCTGATGCCCGATCCGGACACGGTCCACATGGACCCGTTCTTCGCGCAGTCGACCATGGTCATCCTGTGCGACATCCTCGATCCGGTTTCGGGCGAATCCTATAACCGCGATCCGCGTGGCACGGCCAAGAAGGCCGAGGCCTACATGAAGTCGGAAGGCATCGGCGACCAGATCTTCGTCGGCCCGGAAGCCGAATTCTTCGTCTTCGACGATGTGAAGTACAAGGCAGACCCTTACAACACCGGCTTCAAGCTCGATTCCACCGAACTGCCGTCGAACGACGACACCGACTACGAGACCGGCAATCTCGGCCACCGTCCGCGCATCAAGGGCGGCTATTTCCCGGTGCCGCCGATCGATTCCGCGCAGGATATGCGTTCCGAGATGCTGACCGTGCTCGCCGAAATGGGCGTGCGGGTCGAAAAGCACCATCACGAAGTGGCGGCCGCCCAGCACGAACTCGGCATCAAGTTCGATACGCTTGTTCGCAACGCCGACAAGATGCTGATCTACAAGTATGTCGTGCACCAGGTCGCCAACGCCTATGGCAAGACGGCTACCTTCATGCCGAAGCCGATCTTCGGCGACAACGGTTCGGGCATGCACGTCCACCAGTCGATCTGGAAGAACGGCAAGCCGACCTTCGCCGGCAATGAATATGCCGGCCTGTCGGAAAGCTGCCTGTTCTACATTGGTGGCATCATCAAGCACGCCAAGGCGATCAACGCGTTCACCAACCCGCTGACCAACTCGTACAAGCGTCTGGTGCCGGGTTATGAAGCGCCGGTGCTGCTCGCCTATTCGGCGCGCAACCGCTCGGCTTCCTGTCGCATCCCGTTCGGCTCGTCGCCCAAGTCCAAGCGCGTCGAGGTCCGCTTCCCCGATCCGGGCGCGAACCCCTACCTCGCTTTCGCCGCCATGCTGATGGCCGGTCTCGACGGCATCAAGAACAAGATCCATCCCGGCCAGCCGATGGACAAGGATCTTTACGACCTGCCGCCGAAGGAGCTGAAGAAGATCCCGACCGTCTGCGGTTCGCTGCGCGAAGCGCTGCAGAGCCTCGACAAGGATCGCGGCTTCCTGAAAGCCGGCGGCGTCTTCGACGACGATCAGATCGACAGCTACATCGAGTTGAAGATGGCCGAGGTGATGCGCTTCGAAATGACCCCGCATCCGGTCGAGTACGACATGTACTATTCGGTCTAAGATTCGATAGTCTATTCAAGCCCTTGAAAGAGTTCCCTCTTTCAAGGGCTTTTTGCTGCGCTCCGATGGGCCCCGCGCATGCCGACAGGTCCGCATCCATCACGATGGACGCACCTTGCCATTGAGCTTTTCGGTGCGTGTGAATGTCTGGTTGCTCAGCCCGCGTTTCATCGGCAAGCAGAAACTGTTCGGTCGATGGTGAACATGAAAGCCAGGAGCGAGCGGCGCACTGCCTCAGGCTACAGTGACCGCTCGTCCGGCGCCCACGCCTATGCCGCCGTTCAAGAAAACCCCGCCCGTCCGAACAGCATCGCGTGACGTAACCCCAAGCGCTTCGAATACGCATGCTGCACTGCAATCTGTCAACGCCGCTCGCTGGGGTGGAGATCGCCGATTTTGAGGTTTGAACGGAGGCTTGTGCAATGGCGTGCCAGCAGGCGAGAGCCACCAAAACAGGCGGTTTTCCAGGGCTTTTCAGCGTTTTCGTGGCCCGCGACGCGGCCTTGCGGGAAGCGCGCGCCAGCCTGGATCAACCCGCCTCGACGGCCCTCTTAGTGGTCTTTCCGCCTGACTTTTTTTGGGGGCTTTTGTTCGGTGAGAGCATCGCCACAAAGAGAACTCCGGCCTAGGCCGTCCAGGTAGTTCCGATAAGCGACATAGATCAGCGCCAGGAGGGCGAGGACGGCCGGGGGCGGGAACTACGGCATGCGATATTGGCGCGGCGCGTACACGCCTGCCCTGCCCCATGCGAAGGTCGTCTCGGCACTGAAAGCGCGCGGCATCGTCCCCGGCTGAGATCAGACGCCGCGCCATTCCCGTCACCCGATCCAGCAGCTGCAACAAAAAAGCCCCGGCGCGAACGCCGAGGCTCTTGTCATCCATGTCGAAACGCTTACGCGGCGGCTGAAACCTCGGCGCTCGCCGGCACCGAGGCGATCGTCTTCAGGATCTGCGAGGCGATCTGGTAGGGGTCGCCCTGCGAATTCGGACGGCGGTCTTCCAGATAACCCTTGTAGTCGTTCTTGATGAAGGAATGCGGGACGCGGATCGAAGCACCGCGATCGGCGATGCCGTAGCTGAACCTGTTCCACGGCGCGGTCTCATGCTTGCCGGTCAAACGCTTGTCGTTGTCCGGACCATAGACGGCGATGTGATCCATCAGGTTCTTGTCGAAGGCCGCCATCAGCGCTTCGAAATAGGCCTTGCCGCCGACTTCGCGCATGTAGGCGGTCGAGAAGTTGGCGTGCATGCCAGAACCGTTCCAGTCGGTGTCGCCGAGCGGCTTGCAATGGTATTCGATGTCGATGCCGTATTTCTCGGTCAGGCGCTGCATCAGGTAGCGGGCCATCCACATCTGGTCGGCGGCCTTCTTGGAGCCTTTGCCGAAAATCTGGAATTCCCACTGGCCCTTGGCCACTTCGGCGTTGATGCCTTCGTGGTTGATGCCGGCCGCAAGGCAGAGGTCGAGATGCTCTTCGACGATCTGGCGCGCGACGGAGCCGACATTGGAATAGCCGACGCCGGTGTAGTACGGGCCCTGCGGCGCGGGATAGCCGCTTTCCGGGAAGCCCAGCGGACGGCCGTCCTTGTAGAAGAAATATTCCTGCTCGAAACCGAACCAGGCGCCCTCGTCGTCGAGGATGGTGGCGCGCTTGTTGGAGGCATGCGGCGTGACGCCGTCGGGCATCATGACTTCGCACATGACGAGCACGCCGTTGGTGCGAGCTGGATCCGGATAGACCGCGACCGGCTTGAGCACGCAATCGGAGCTGTGGCCTTCGGCCTGCTGCGTCGACGAGCCGTCAAAGCCCCACAGCGGAAGCTGCTCGAGCGTCGGGAATTCGGCGAACTCCTTGATCTGCGTCTTGCCGCGAAGATTGGGGACCGGGGTGTATCCATCGAGCCAAATGTACTCGAGCTTGTATTTCGTCATTCTAGCCTCTCGTTGCTTGATCACCGAACACTGGACGGCGTCGACATGCGTCTGCCACCAGCAGCCGGCCTGCCGGATCACTAAAATGCAATTCGTGTGCCACTCTCGGCCTGGAGGGTGCGGCAAAATTGACGCCGCAGTCGATTGAAGTTGGCAAGCCGCCTAAGCAATGCGTTGCGATCAATCACAATCACAATTCGCACAAATAATAGGCAAATACTGATCTTTTCGTAGGCATATTGCCTAACTTGATTGCAGACCTTATCTTCGAGATAAGTTGAATCGACAAGGTTCGGCAGAAGAAAGGAGCCCGACAATGGAAATCATTTCCACGCGTCCGTCGGCCAAAATTCTGATGTTCCCGGCGGCAGTGCGCGTCTCTGCCTCAAATTTGAGCGGCAAGGCTAAGTTTGCGGCAGAGCTTGCCTCGCTGCGCGGTGTCCGGGCGGATTTCGGCGACGGCTGGTATCACGAGGCGGCGATCGAGGACGCGAAGCAGGACCGGCAAAGCTAGGCCCTGTGCTCATCGCATGTCGACATTGAAAAACCCGGCGCGATCGCTCGCGCCGGGTTTTCTGTTGGCTACCGAGCGGTCGGCTACTGCTTGGTATTCAGATCGGTTCCCAGCGTGTCCCTGACGAAGATCATGCCGATGACCAGCGACATCGCGGCGATGACCACCGGGTACCACAGACCAAAGTAGATATCGCCCCTGTAGGCACTGAGTGCGAACACGGTCGCCGGCAGCAGGCCACCGAACCAGCCATTGCCGATGTGATAGGGCAACGACATGCCGGTGTAGCGAATACGGGTCGGGAACATCTCGACCAGGATCGCGGCTATCGGGCCGTAGACCATGGTTACGAACAGCACCAGGATGAACAGGATGCCGATCGTCATCGGCCAGTTGATCCCCGCCGGATCGGCGAACATGGCGAAGGCGCCGCCGCCCGGTATGTTGTAGACGGTAACCTCGGGCGCACCCGCTGCCTCGTCGACCGTCAGCAGCTTGTCCTTGATCGCCTGGTCGGTCGGGACCGTCGCCTTGTCGCCGGCGCGGATCGCGGCGGCATCGAGCTTCAGCTCCGGGTTGGCGGCGACAAACGCGTCAAGCTTCTGGTCCGGGATCTTGATCGCCGCGCGCTTCAGCGGATAGCCGCCGTCCCGCAGCGACATGTTGACGGCCTTGATGAAGGCGGAGTCCTTGGCTTTCGCCTGATCGCCAGCGGCGATGGCATCGTAGGATTCCACCGTCTCGTTGCCGATCTTGACCGACGCGGCCGTCCCGGCCGCGGCCGTCGACACCACGTCATAGGGAACCGAGTTCTTGGTCAGGAACGAGGTCGCGATGTCGCAGGATGTCGTGAACTTCGCCGTGCCGACCGGATTGAACTGGAACCTGCAGTCGCCGGGTGCGGCGGTCACCGTCGCTCGCGTGTTCTGCTGGGCCTTGGCGAGTGCCGGATTGGCGGCCCAGGTCAATGCCTTGAACAGCGGGAAGGTGCAGACGATCGCCAAGGCAAGGCCCGCCATGATGATCGGCTTGCGGCCGATCTTGTCGGATAGCCAGCCGAAGACGACGAAGAAGATCGAGCCGAAGGCGAGCGCAATGGCGATCATGATGTTGACCGATTGCGCTTCGACCTTGAGCACGTTCTGCAGGAAGAACAGCGCGTAGAACTGGCCATTGTACCAGACCACGGCCTGACCGGCGGTAAGGCCGAGCAGCGCCAGGATCGCGATCTTGGCATTCTTCCACTGGCCAAAGGCTTCCGACAGCGGCGCCTTGGAACCCTTGCCTTCGTCCTTCATCTTCTGGAAGGTCGGAGACTCGGAGAGAGACAGCCGGATCCAGATTGAAACGGCAAGCAGCAGGAAGGAAACGATGAAAGGAATGCGCCAACCCCAGGCGGCGTAGCTTTCCTTGGTCAGTGACGCCTGCACGATCAGGATGACGATCAGCGACAGGAAAAGGCCGAGTGTCGCCGTCGTCTGGATCCATGACGTGTAGAAACCGCGCCGGTCATCAGGCGCATGCTCGGCGACATAGGTGGCCGCGCCACCATATTCGCCACCGAGAGCCAGGCCCTGCAACATGCGCAGGATGATCAGGATGACGGGAGCCGCGATGCCCAAAGTCGCATATCCGGGCAGCAGGCCGACCAGGAAGGTCGACAGGCCCATGATCGTCATGGTGACGAGGAACGTATATTTGCGGCCGACAAGGTCGCCGATGCGGCCGAACAGCAGCGCACCGAACGGGCGCACCAGGAAGCCGGCGGCGAACGCCAGCAGCGCGAAGATATTGCGCGTCGCTTCCGGAATGGTTGGACTGAAAAAGGTCGAACCAATGAACACCGCGAGCGAGCCGTAAAGATAGAAATCATACCATTCGAAAACGGTACCCAGCGAGGAAGCGAAGATGACCTTCTTTTCCTCCCGCGTCATGCCGCGGCTGGTTCCGCCGGCGGTCGATGCCATTGCCATAGAATTGTCCTCCCGTGAGACCTTTTCCTCGATGCTGTGCCTCATTGTCCGCGTTCTCCTCCGAACACGGACTCATGCACTGCGATCACGGAAAAAATGACAGAAAGCGCGCGCCAACGTCAGGGCGTCTTTGGGATTATGACTTTGGTATTAGGTGCGCTGCGGGATAAATCGGCGAGCGGTGCAGCCGTCAGGCCTTGAGAGCTTCCAGTAGGTTGGCGGCAGCCATCATGTCGCGCTTGCGGGCCGAGCGGCGCGCGACTGCTTCGGCGTCCTGTCCCCAATGCTCGATCTGCCAGTCCTCGTCGACATGGCCGGCGGCCCAGGCCGCCTCGGCGTCGAGTTCGCCGAAATCGACGGCCAGCGCCAGCAGCGCCGAACCGGTCAGCGAGGTCATCACATGGATGGCGGCGAGCCGCAGCGGTTTGGCACGCTGGGCAAGATGACTTCCCAGCACGGCGATCGCCTCGCGCGGCTGCTCGACATGGATGATGCCCTCGGCGAGGTTGAAGCGAGCCCCAAGGCTGCCGCGCGCCCAATCAAGGACCGGATCCCAACGTTCGTTCTGCCGCTCCACCAAGCCTTGCGGCGCGTCGGCGCGGTAGCAGAGCAGATCGGACGAGGCAAAGCGCAGTATGTCTTCCAGCACCGCCTGCGGATCGCTGGCGACACCGTCGATAGCGGTGTTGACGAGGCGCATCACCGGCATCGTCACCGGGTTGACGGTTTCGCCTTGTGCGGCGAATTCGTCGGCGACGAGTGCAGCCGCCGCCTCGGTCGGCAGTGTCAGCACGGCCTTGCCCGGCGTTCGCACCGGCTTGCCGTCGAGATGCACGGCAAAGCCGTCTTCCACCGGTGCCACCGAGACGGTCTTGTAGAAACGCTTCGGCAGAGGCGTCTTCATCTGGATCTGGGCGCGGCGCACCGGATCGGGATCGGAAAGCAGCTTGCCCGCTTCGAGGTCGTTGAGGATATCACGCATAGAAGTCTCTCTCAAACCGGCACCAGCTTGCGCGACGGCCTGTTGACGATGATCAGGCCGGCGGCAATCAGGCCAAGTGCCAGGAAAATGCGCATGGTCAGCGGCTCATTCAAGAACATGGCGCCGCACAGCACGCCGAAAACCGGCGACAGGAAGGTGAAGCTGGACAGGCCTGAAGCCGGATAGCGCCTCAGCAGCCAGAACCAAAGCACGTAGGTGAAGGCAACGATGTAGACCGCCTGGAAAAGCAGAGCCAACGTCGGCAGCACGGCAGGGTCGCGAATGGGCGAACCGGCGAGCGGCAGCACCAATATGCCGACGACTGCCGCACCGGCGAGTTGATAAAGCAGCAGCTTCTCGGCACTCGCCTCAACCAGCTTCGACCGCTTGATGAGGATGTTGGTCAAGGCCCAGAAAAATCCGGAGCCAAGGCTCAGGAGATCGCCGAACAGCATGTCCCCGCCGCCGCCAAGCTTGTCGGAAAAGACCGCGGTAAGGCCGGCAAAGGCCAGCAGCAGGCCAAGGAACTTGCGCAAAGTGATCTGCTCGCCGATCAGGAAGTGGCCGCCGACCAACATCCAGAACGGCATTGTGTTGACCAGCAGCGTGTTGCGGGCGACGGTCGTGTGCTCCAGGCCGACATAGAGGCAGAGGAACTCGATGCCGAACAGCACGCCAACCGCGATGCCGGCGGGCAATGTTCCATCGCGCGTGAAAAGCGCAATGCCGCGCCAGCGGCACCAGGCGAAGACACACAGGCCGCCGATGATCGAGCGCGCGATCGACAGGAAGACTGGATCGTAACCGGCGTAGGAGATCTTGGCGGCAACGTAGTTCAGCCCCCAGGAGAAGGTCAGGCCGACCATGATTGCGGCGGCGGCCATGTCGACCGTGTCGCGCCGGTCGAGCGTATCGGTCGCGCCGCTCACGATCAGTCCTCCGCGCTGGCGTCGTCGAAGCCGATCAGGTTCCAGCTCTGGCGCATATGCGGCGGCATCGGCGCGGTGACATCGATGACGCCCTTGTCCGGGTGTGGAATGATGATGCGGCGCGCATGCAGATGCAGGCGGTTTTGAATGCCGCCGGGGAAGTCCCAATTGGTGTCGGCCTCGAAATATTTCGGGTCGCCGAGGATCGGGCAGCCAATATAGGCAGCGTGAACGCGAAGCTGGTGCGTGCGGCCGGTGTAGGGCTCCATTTCCAGCCATGTCATCGTCTGCGCCGCCTGCTCGATGATGCGGTAGTAGGAGACGGCGTGGTCGGCGCCCTTTTCGCCATGCGCGGCAACACGCACGCGATCGCCATCGGGCGTCGGCTCCTTGATCAGCCAGGTCGAGATCTTGTCCTCGCGCTTTGGCGGCACGCCCTTGACCAGCGCCCAATAGGTCTTCTTGGTCTCGCGGGCGCGAAACGCTTCCGACAGCTTCATGGCGGCAAGCCGGGTGCGGGCGACGACCAGCACGCCCGAAGTGTCGCGGTCGAGGCGGTGGACCAGCCGCGGCTTCTCGCCCTTCTGGTTGCGCCAGGCTTCCAGCATGTCGTCGACATTGCGCGTAACGCCCGATCCGCCCTGCACCGCAAGGCCCGCCGGCTTGTTGAAGACGAAAACCTTGGGATCTTCATGGATCAGCATTTTCGCCAGGACGTCGGCATCGCCCTGGTTGCGGATAGAGTGACCGGTCAGCGCGCTCTCGCCCTTCTTGTCCACCTCGAGCGGAGGAACGCGCACCATCTGGCCGGGCTCTACCCGGGTGTCGGCCTTGACCCGGCCGCCATCGACACGGATCTGGCCGGAGCGCAACAGCTTTTGCAGATGGCCGAAGCCAAGGCCAGGGAAATGGGTCTTGAACCAGCGGTCGAGCCGCATGCCCGCCTCGCCGGCCTCCACGGTGATCTGTTCAACGCCTGCCATATTTTTGTTCGCTTATCCGTTTCCCGAGCAGGGTTCGGCCCGCTCTCGGCGCGGCAATAACACTATGAAACGGTTCTTGCGAGCCAAAGTCCCACAAACAGGGCGATAATGGCGCCAATGACGCTGGCAAGGGCATATCCAAAGGCCGGCAGCGTGGCTCCTCGCTCCCACAGGGTCGCGAAATCGAGCGAGAACGCCGAAAAGGTGGTGAAGCCGCCAAAGATGCCGGTGGCGACGAACAGTCTGAGTTCATTCGATCCGCCGCGGCGCGCCAAGGTGGCGATGAACAGGCCCATGGCGAACGAGCCGATGATGTTGATGACCATCGTCCCCCACGGATAGTTGGGGCCGACAAGACGCAGCGCGCCCATATTGGTGAGATGACGTATGCCGGCGCCGATGCCGCCGCCGACCACAACGAGAAGCAGGTTGAACATAGCCGTTTACTGCCTCCACCACAGCGGCATGGTCAATCCCCTGAAGGTGAAGACGATGCGGTTGGGACCGCGCAGACAATCGAGCGCGAACCGCCTTTCGCGGCCATCGTCGAGTTGGTCAGAGCGTGTCAACCTGATCGTCACCACTCAGGCGTTGTCCAGCCTGGGTATTTTTTCCTGAACTCGCTGTAAAGGGCATCGAGTTCCGTTTTGCTGACCGGGCGCAGCTGTTCATAGAGGTAGCCCTTGACGCCGCCGGACAGCTGATATGTCGCAATGCGCTCATAGGCGGCGCCGATACCTTTCCCTTCGACAATATCCTGATCCGGTATCGTGACGCAGATCTGCGCACCCGATTGCAAATGGGTAACAGGAGGGTCGGTTACGACGACATATCTCGATTTCAACGCTTCCGGTGCGAATTGATCGCGACTATCAACCTGGCAAGACCATCCGACACGAGGGTAAAGGTCCATATCCATTTCAAACAACAGCGAGCTATTCATGACCGCGCCTGAGGCAAACACCGAGAAGCGGTCCTCGGGCCGTATTTCCCTAACAAGATCGTCGATGAGGCGCCTGTATTCGGGAAGGTTGTCGAGGTGAAGAGGAAGCGTATCCTCCCTGGCAAAAACATAGCCGATCGGTGACAGCAACTGGCGGCCGATTGGGAAAAAAGTACCCAAATACGCGAACCCGGCGACGACGGCTATGAGGACGGTTGACCATCGAGATTTCAGCGCCGGCATCGAAACGATCGCGACGATTGCCTGGGCATATGCAGGAAAGAGCCATAGAAACATTGGCATCGAATGATGACGATCCGGATCCTGCGTCCGGGTGAAGATGAGGAAGGTGAGTACCGAGGCAAGAGCACAGAACAAAGCGAAACTGTTGCGGCGTATGATGGAGATATAAAGGCCCACTACGATCAACAGCCAGTTCACATAGCTGAGCCGCGATCCTACCTGGTCGATCTGCGAAACGAAGTTGGTTTTGTATCCGCTGTAAAGGTCACCGTAGCTGGTTCCCAGAATCTTGAGGATCAGGGGTTGCTGGAAGGCCAACGCGGCTCCGGCAATGACAAAAAGCGCGCACACGCCCCCTAACACAGCGTTGCGGAATGCCGCGAAGTCGCGGTCTTTTGCGACCTGCAACAAACAAAAGAAGGCTGCAGAAATTGCGATCCCTATGACAGCAAATGCATACCAACGGCGCAGCATGAACGCCAACCACAGGCATATGCCGATGCGTATTCCGTTGATCACCGGTTCGCGGGTCAGGAGCTTCGATTTCCAGAGAAAATAAGTTGCCGCAGAAAGCGCGAGGCAGCCGGCAATATCCGGCAACCCACGAAGCGTCGCCGACCAGAACGGCGTGTAGAGAAAGGCCGCGAACCACACGACAAACCAGCTTCGGGGCGATGGAGTGTCGGAGACCGCCTCCAGGTAGCTCATTCGTCCCATAAAAAGGGCGGTCGGGACCAGGTAAACGATGACTATTCCAGCGATATAGGAAAGCCTTGAACCGCCGAAAAACATGTGAAACGGCATAAGCGGCACCAGAATTGCCGCACTGTAGTCATCCCTCGCGACAGAGGCCCTCAATTGGCTCAGCCACTCGATCGGGCTCTCGGCCAGGAGCGAGCCATACTGGTCAAATCCATTGAAATAAGCGGCAAAATCCCAATAGTAGACGGGCTCCTCAAGCCATACGTATATCGCGGCGAAAGCAACGCCCAACAACGCGGTACATATGTAGATTTTTAGCCAGAATCCGAGGGTTTCGTTCTTCGTCACTTGAGGCCGCCAAGGAAGGGAAGAGACAGGACTGTCGAGGCAAACCGGGACTCCCGCCGATGCAGCAAGGAAGCCGTTCCGGCAATCAGGAACCCCACGCGATTCGTGTCAGGAACTGTCGAGAGCTTGGCGGGATGTATACTTGAACGCATGGCCATCGCAAGCATTCAGAACGCCCTCAAAAGACACGGGGCGGAACAGCGATGCACGGGGCATTGGATGAGTGGCGCGTTAAAAGCGCCTCAATGCCGCCGGCAGGGCCGGCAGCATTGACGATTTTAGACTCAGGTCGTCCCGACCTTCTTCGGCTTGGTCGAACCGATCATCTTCCAGTTCTTGTAGAACATCGAGTTGATGCGCTCGACACTCACCGAGACGACGGCGAGCATGCCTGCGATCAGCCCGGGAACCGGAGATGGTCTGATAATGTCCATGAACACGCAGTAGCGACGACCATCATATTCGTTGACCGAGCGATGCAGCAGCGTGTCGTCGAAAATGAACAGCGGATTGTCATACCAGTAGTTCTTGACGTTGCCGCATTCGACGAAAATCTCCGACTTCACCGGGATCAGATTGTAGAGAATGCGCAGGCTGAGCCGCAGTGGGCCGAAATGCCATGAGGTCGATTCGCGCTTGCTGAAGACGGAGACGGCGATGGTCTTGATGTATTTGAAATCCTTGTTGAACTCGGCGACGTTGTCGATCTTGTGCTTGCCGTACCACTGATAGACATACATGCCGCGCCGGCCGGCACCGAAATTGGCGTCGATGTCGGCGATGATCTCGTCCTTGCGCGCCTTGAAGATGTCCAGGACCTCATTGACCTCGCGCTGATAGTCAGCGGGGAACTGCTCCAGTTTCCAGACGCCGGGATTGCGGTAGCACAAGAGATCGACCAGCAGGTTGAAAGGCGAAAGCAGCCAGGTGAACAGGCCGTTGCCGAGGAAATAGCCTGAGAACAGCGACAGGTCCTTGCGGTCGTTGCGCAGGACATCGATGAGGCCGAGCACGATAAAGACCGACGTCAGGATCGGGATGAAGTAAAAGCCAAGGGCGAGAAGCGGGATGGCAATGGCGAATTTGCGAAGGGTTTTGCGAAGGGTTCTTGTCATTTTTCCACGCGCGAAGCGCGATCCTGTTGCGAATGAGGTGCCAAAATCATGGCAACGACCACCGCCCGGCCGTGCGCCTTGATAAGGTTTTTTGGGTCACCACACAACGGCCGCGGTATCGCGGCCGGCTGGCTGCCTTGTGAAGCCTGCCGGATTTCGGTCAATGCACCGCCGGCAGGCCAAGCTCGTCCCATTTTTCCTTGGGGACCAGATCGCCAACCAGGAATTCAAAGCCGACGACGCTTTCGCCGTCCCCAGCCAGCCGCGCCATTCGCGGCGATGGTGGTTCCAGTGATTTTTTCCTCCGCCGTTGCGTAGGGCACGACCCGCTCCGGCTTGAAATCCGTGCGCCATTTGCGAATCTGATCCAGCTTCGAGATTGCACAGTTGAACCATGCGCTCGTCGGAAGCGAAGGTGGCGAGATCGGCGCGCGCCTGCCGGCTGCGCGGATCGGCCAGCGTCTTGGCCGACAGCATTTCGGTCGGCCGGATCATGGCCGCTGTGGCGGGCGGTTGCGGTCTGGGCGGGCTCGAAGTGGGCGGAGGCACCGCTGCAGGCGCTTTGGGCAGTGCCGGCGTCACGGGAGCAGGCGGTGGCCTGGTCGCCGCCTCGAACTGTTGCGGCGTCAGGATGTCGACCGACACCCGCTCCTCCTCGAGCCGCTTGGGCCGCTTCGGCAACGGCATCAGGGCCAGCGTCGCAGCCAGCAGCGTGTGCAGAACGACCGAAGCGGAGCCTGGTTTGGAAGCGTGACGACGACCGGGCCACGCAAGCCTACTATTCCCGCTCTTTGCGCAGCTTCGCCCAATAGTCGAGCCGCTTTCGGATGTCGCGCTCGAAGCCGCGCTCAGGCGGATCATAAAAGGTCTGCCGGCCCATCTTCTCGGGAAAATAGTCCTGGCCCGAAAAGGCATCCGGCTCGTCGTGGTCGTAGCGATAGCCGGCGCCGTAATCCTCCTCTTTCATCAGCTTGGTCGGCGCGTTGAGGATGTGCTTCGGCGGCAGCAACGAGCCATGCTCCTTCGCCGCACGCGTGGCTGCCTTGAAGGCGGTGTAGACGGCATTGGATTTGGGCGCGGTGGCGAGATAGACGGTGGCCTCGGCAAAGGCGAGTTCGCCCTCGGGCGAGCCGAGGTAGTCGTAGGCGTCCTTGGCGGCATTGGCGACGACAAGCGCCTGCGGGTCGGCAAGGCCGATGTCTTCCATCGCCATGCGCACCAGCCGGCGGCCGAGATAGAGCGGATCCTCGCCGGCATCGAACATGCGTGCCAGATAATAGAGCGCGGCGTCGGGGTCTGAACCGCGCACCGATTTGTGCAGCGCCGAGATCAGATTGTAGTGGCCGTCCTGGCCCTTGTCGTAGATCGGCGCGCGGCGCTGGACGATGCGCTGCAGACCTTCGGGGTTGAAGATCTCGCCTGGCTTTGCAGCCCGCCACACCTCTTCAGCAAGCGTCAGCGAGGCACGGCCGTCGCCATCACTCATGCGGATGAGCATCGCCCTCGCCTCGTCGTCGAGCGGCAGCGCCCTGCCCTCGGTCTCCTCGGCTCGCGCCATCAGCTTGGCGATGCTTTCCTCGCCCAATGAGTGGAAGACCAGCACACGCGCGCGCGACAACAGAGCCGCGTTCAGTTCGAAGGACGGGTTTTCGGTGGTGGCACCGACCAGCACGACAGTCCCGTCCTCCATGACAGGAAGAAAAGAATCCTGCTGGGCGCGGTTGAAGCGATGGATCTCGTCAACGAACAACAAGGTCTGGCGACCGTTGGTGCGGCGCAGCTTGGCGGCTTCGAACACTTTTTTCAGGTCGGCGACGCCGGAGAACACCGCCGATATCTGCTCGAAGGCAAGACTGGTTTCGCCGGCAAGCAACCGCGCTACAGTGGTCTTGCCGGTGCCGGGCGGTCCCCAGAAGATCATCGAGCCAAGTGAGCCGGAACCAATCAGCCGGGTCAGCGCGCCATCAGGGCCGGTCAGATGCTCCTGGCCGACGACCTCGCCGAGGTTTTTCGGCCGCAGCCTGTCGGCGAGCGGCCGCCCGGGCGACGCCTTTTCCGGTTCATCGACGCTGAACAGATCGGCCATGCACTTCTTTTTGGTTGGAGCATGAACCCGAAGGGACGTGCTTTAATAACGCAACACCTGACGCAGTATCTGCCCGCCGCGCTCGACGGTAAAGCGCCACCAGCGCGTATCCGCCTGGGCGGCCTGCTCCAGTGTCGCCGCGGTATCGATGGTGGTGCCGTTCACTTCGCGCACGATGTCACCCGGCTGGAAGCCGAAATCGGCGGCCGGCGAGTCGCGGTTGATGTCGACCACGGTCACGCCCTTGATGTCGGTGCGCAGACCAAGCTTCTGGGCGAGCCGGGGCGACAGTTCGGCGACCTTGGCGCCCGAGAACGGGCTGCGGCCGTGCAGCGTCACTTCAGCCGCCTTCATGCCCTCGGGAGCGCGCTCCAGCGCGATGTCCATCGCCGCCTGCTGGCCTTTGGTCAGAACCGCGAAATTGGCGGTGGTGCCGATCGACAGCGTCGCCATCCGGTAATCCAGCGCTTCGATGCTCTCGACCGGCTTGCCATTGAGCTGCAGCACGACGTCGCCGGGCTTGAGGCCCGCCTTGGCCGCCGGTCCGGTCGCCTCGACCGACGAGACCAAAGCACCTGTCGGCTTCTCCATGCCGAGCGACTCGGCAATCTGCGGCGTCACCGCTTCGAACTCGGCGCCGATATAGGGCCGTTCGAAGAAATCGAGCCCGGCCTTGGCCGCATCGGCGAAGGCGCGCACCATGTTTGCGGGGATGGCAAAGCCGATGCCGATCGAGCCGCCGCTGCGGCTGTAGATAGCCGTGTTGATGCCGACCAGCTGGCCGCCCATGTTGATCAGCGCACCGCCGGAATTGCCGGGGTTGATGGCGGCGTCGGTCTGGATGAAGAAGCTTGAATCGGCGACGCCAATATGGCTGCGGGCAAGTGCCGAAACGATGCCGCTGGTGGTGGTCTGGCCGACACCGAAGGGATTGCCGATGGCCAGTACTAGATCGCCGACCTCGAGCGCGTCGGAATCGCCGATGGCGATGACCGGAAACGGCTTGTCCGAGGTGATCTTGAGCACCGCAAGGTCGAGTGTCTCGTCCTTCAGCATCACCTTGCTGTCGAACTCACGACCGTCCGCGGTCGCCACCTTGACCTGGTCGGCATCCTTGATGACGTGGTAATTGGTGACCACGATGCCGGTCGGATCGACCAGCACGCCGGAGCCGAGCGAGGACTGGGCGCGCGGCTGCGAGCGGCCGAAGAATTCCTCGAAGAACGGATCACCGTCGAAAGGCGACGTCACCTTGGCGGTCTGCGAAGCATAGACATTGACCACGGCCGGCGCCGTCTGCTTGACCAGCGGTGCGAACGACAGCTGCACCTCCTCGCGGCCGAACGGCACGCGCTTGTCGGGGCCGGATGTAGAGTTCTCGCCTTCGACGCCATGCAAGAGGTCGGTCAGCACGTCGGACAGGCCGGGATCGGTCTTGGTCTCTTCGGCCAATGCCTGCCTGACCACCGGTGCGGCTGCGAACGCCATCATGGCGAAGAGCAGGACAAGGGACAGTCGGTTGGCGCGCATTCACGAATCCTCCAAGGCGAGTTCGGGGGCATTGTCCCGACGATTGTGCAAAATGAAAGGCTAAGCCGCTGAAATCCGATTATTTTGGCCAAAGAGCCTCGGTTCCGGCCTGAAGATCCGCTTTGACTGCAATCTCCTGCTTTCAGAAAACAAAAAGGGGCCCGCAGGCCCCTTCGAATTCATTCCGGAAACCAAGCCTTACGCGGCTGCGGCGTCCGCGTCGGTGCCTTCGGCTTCGATGCGAGCGCGGTCGCCGGCGCCCTTGGCCGAGGTGTCGCGATCGACGAACTCGATGACCGCCATGGCGGCATTATCGCCGTGACGGAAGCCCGCCTTCATGATGCGCAGATAGCCGCCATTGCGGGTGGCGTAGCGCGGGGCGATGGTATCGAACAGGCGCTTGACGACGCCTTCATTGCCGATCTGCGCGATCACCTGGCGGCGGGCGTGCAGGTCGCCGCGCTTGCCGAGCGTCACCAACTTCTCGACGATCGGACGCAAATCCTTCGCCTTCGGCAGGGTGGTGACGATCTGCTCGTGCTCGAGCAGCGACACCGCCAGGTTCGCGAACATCGACTTGCGGTGGCTTATGCTGCGGGCGAACCGGCGGCCCTTAAATCCGTGGCGCATGGCTCTTCTCCTTCATTGCGGGTTCAGAGGCAACGCCTCAATATTGATCTTCGTAACGCTTGGCGAGGTCTTCGATGTTTTCCGGCGGCCAGTCCGGCACTTCCATGCCGAGGTGCAGGCCCATTGCCGCCAGGACTTCCTTGATCTCGTTCAGCGACTTGCGGCCGAAGTTCGGGGTGCGCAGCATCTCGGCTTCGGTCTTCTGGATCAGGTCGCCGATATAGACGATGTTGTCGTTCTTCAGGCAGTTGGCCGAACGCACCGAAAGCTCGAGCTCGTCGACCTTCTTGAGCAGCGCCGGGTTGAAGGCGAGCTCGGTGACGGCTTCGGCGGCGACTTCCTTCTGCGGCTCGTCGAAGTTGACGAACAGGCCGAGTTGGTCTTGCAGGATGCGGGCAGCGAAAGCCACCGCGTCCTCGCCAGTGATCGAACCGTCGGTCTCGATGGTCATGGTCAGCTTGTCATAGTCGAGGACCTGGCCCTCGCGGGTGTTCTCGACCTTGTAGGAGACCTTCTTGACCGGCGAATACAGGCTGTCGACGGGGATCAGGCCGATCGGCGCGTCTTCGGCGCGGTTGCGGTCGGCCGGCACGTAGCCCTTGCCGGTGTCGACGGTGAATTCCATGCGGATTTCAGCGCCTTCGTCCAGCGTGCAGATGACGTGGTCGGGGTTGAGGATTTCGACATCGCCAACCGTCTGGATGTCGCCGGCGAGAACCGCACCCGGTCCCTGCTTGCGCACGACCATGCGCTTGGGGCCATCGCCTTCCATGCGGATGGCGATTTCCTTGATGTTCAAGACGATGTCGGTCACGTCCTCGCGCACGCCGGCGATGGACGAGAATTCATGCAGAACGCCGTCGATCTGCACGGCGGTAACAGCCGCACCGCGCAGCGAAGACAGAAGCACGCGGCGCAGCGCGTTGCCGAGCGTCAGGCCAAAGCCACGCTCAAGCGGCTCGGCGACCAGCGTGGTCAGCGTCTTCTTCTTCGACGAGAACTCGATCTTGTTCGGCTTGATCAGTTCCTGCCAATTTTTCTGGATCATGATGCTTTCCTTCCGTTGACCCGCCACCATCCAATCGTGGCGGGCGACCTGGAATGCCGTGGAGGAGCACCCCAAAGGGCGCTCGCGCGGCGTTCGGTAATTTTTTAGACGCGGCGCTTCTTGCGCGGGCGGCAGCCATTGTGCGGGATCGGCGTCACATCACGGATCGAGGTGATGGTGAAGCCGGCCGCCTGCAGGGCGCGCAGTGCCGATTCACGACCGGAGCCGGGTCCGCAGACCTCGACTTCGAGCATGCGCATGCCGTGTTCCTGGGCCTTCTTGGCAACGTCCTCGGCAGCCATCTGGGCAGCGAACGGGGTCGACTTGCGCGAACCCTTGAAGCCCTGGGCACCGGCCGACGACCAGGCAATCGAATTGCCCTGTGCGTCGGTGATGGTGATCATCGTGTTGTTGAAGGTCGAATTGACGTGGGCGACGCCCGACGAGATGTTCTTGCGTTCGCGGCGGCGAACACGAGCGGCTTCCTTGGCCATGATAGTCCTTTCAGTTGATCTCTACACCGCCGTAATGCCAGCGGCTCCACCTTGCAAAAGCGAGTAGGGCGTAGCGAATAGTGGGTAGAAACCTATTCGCTACGAACCAATCGCTATTCGCTCAATTACTTCTTCTTGCCGGCGATCGACTTGGCCGGGCCCTTGCGGGTGCGCGCATTGGTATGCGTGCGCTGGCCGCGAACCGGCAGCGAGCGGCGGTGACGCAGGCCGCGGTAGCAGCCGAGGTCCATCAGCCGCTTGATGTTCATCGAGACTTCGCGGCGCAGGTCGCCCTCGACCTGATAGTCGCGGTCGATGGTTTCGCGGATCTGCAGCACTTCCGCGTCGGTGAGCTGGTTGACGCGACGCTCGGCCGGGATGCCGACCTTGTCGACGATCTCCTGGGCGAACTTCTTGCCAATGCCGTGAATGTACTGAAGCGCAATGACGACGCGCTTGTTGGTCGGAATGTTGACGCCGGCTATACGAGCCATATTCTTCTCTTCTCCATGTGGGCCGGACGAACCGGCGCTATCTTAAGTTGCCCCGCGTCCGGTGGAGGCCGGCCCATGCGGGAGTTTCCAGTTCAAAGCGGCTGCCTTGCCCTTGCGGACAAGCAAAACCGATGCCTGATAGGAAGACGGGCCGCCATACCGCAGCGAACCGCTCCCGTCAAGTGCAATCGTTTAAATTCCCCGCGTTGCGTCCCTGAGCACCGCTTCGATCTGTCCCGTCACGGCATCAATATCGGCCATGCCGTCGACGCTGCGGAGCGTGCCCTTGGCATAATAGTAGCCAATCAGCGGCGCCGTCTTCTTGTAGTATTCCCTCAGACGCTCCTCGAACACGGTCGGATTGTCGTCCTTGCGCACGGGCTGGCCGGCGGCCTGCGCCTCGTTGGCGCGCTTGACGATACGACCAACCAGCGCCTTGTCGTCGACGACAAGTTCAATGACCGCATCGAGGCCCTGCGAGCGGTCCGAAAGCATTTGCTCTACCGCGTCCGCCTGCACCAGGGTTCGCGGATATCCGTCGAGGATGAACCCCTTCGCGCAATCCGGCTGATCGATGCGTTCGGCGACGATGGCGTTGACGATGGCGTCGGAAACCAGTTCACCGGCATCCATCACCGCCTTGGCGCGTTTGCCGACTTCGGTGCCAGCCTGGACTGCAGCACGCAGCATGTCGCCCGTCGAGAGCTGGGGTATGCCGTGTTTTTCTACCAGTCTTTGTGCTTGTGTCCCCTTGCCCGCCCCTGGCGGCCCAAGCAATATCAACCTCATCTGGCTTTCTTCCCCCCGCGCAGCTTCGACTTCTTGATCAGGCCTTCATACTGGTGCGCGATCAGGTGGCCCTGAATCTGCGCAACCGTATCGAGCGTGACACTGACCACGATCAGAAGCGATGTGCCACCAAGGTAGAATGGTACGCCAGTCGCCGAGATCAGGAACTCCGGCAGCAGGCACACCAGCACCAGATAGATGGCGCCGACGACGGTGATGCGGGTGAGAACGTAATCGATGTAATCGGCGGTGCGCTCGCCCGGACGATAGCCCGGGATGAAGCCCGAATGCTTCTTGAGCTGGTCGGCGGTGTCCTTCGGGTTGAAGACAATCGCAGTGTAGAAGAAGGCGAAGAACACGATCATCGCCGCGTAGAAAGCCATGTAGAGCGGCTGGCCGTGGCCGAGCGACGCCAGGACGGTGCTTGCCCAGGCCGGCATGTTGGTCGTCTGCGAGAAGCCGGCGACGGTGGCCGGCAGCAACAGCAGCGACGAGGCGAAGATCGGCGGAATGACGCCCGACGTGTTGAGCTTCAGCGGCAGATGCGAGGTATCGCCCTGGAACATGCGGTTGCCGACCTGGCGCTTCGGATACTGGATCAGCAAGCGGCGCTGGGCGCGCTCGAAGAACACGATCAAGGCGATGACGACGATGGCCAGAACGATGATCGCCAGGATGAGGCCGGTCGACAGCGCGCCGGTGCGGCCAAGCTCCAGCGTGCCGGAGATGGCATGCGGCAGGCCGGCGACGATGCCGGAGAAGATGATCAGCGAGATGCCGTTGCCGATGCCGCGGGCGGTGATCTGTTCGCCCAGCCACATCAGGAACATGGTGCCGCCGACCAGCGTGACGACGGTCGAGATACGGAAGAACATGCCGGGATCGCTGACGATGCCGTTGCCACCCTCCAGGCCGACCGAAATGCCATAGGCCTGAACCAGCGCAAGCAGCACGGTGCCGTAGCGCGTGTACTGGTTGATGACCTTGCGGCCCTGTTCGCCTTCCTTCTTCAGCGCTTCCAGCGACGGGATAACCGACGTCATCAGCTGCATGATGATGGAGGCGGAGATGTACGGCATGATGCCAAGCGCAAAGATCGCCATGCGCTGCACGGCGCCGCCGGCGAACATGTTGAACATGCCGAGCACGCCCTTGCTCTGCGACGAGAAGGCCTGGGCGAAGGCGTCGGGATTGATACCGGGAAGCGGAATATAGGTGCCGAGGCGATAGACGAGCAACGCGCCGATGGTGAACCAGATGCGTTTCTTCAGGTCCTCCGCTTTGGCGAAGGCCGAGAAATTCAGATTCGAGGCTAGTTGTTCAGCAGCCGAAGCCATGCCTGATTCTCCGCTTGGTAACGCTTGATGGCCCTTGAGGTCAGGCGGCGCGTTTCACCGAAGCTCACGAGATAAGCTCCGGGCTCTAAACATGCAAGCGGCCGCGTTGACGCGGCCGCCTAATTGAGCAGATCAAAGCGCAATCGTGAGCAAAAACGGATCCCGCTCGCGCTTCAAATTGCCGTTACTCGGCAGCTGCCTTTTCCGGCAACTTGACCGAGCCGCCGGCCTTCTCGATCTTCTCGATCGCGGCCTTGGAGGCGCCGGCGACGTCGAAGGCGAGCTTCGCCTTGATCTCGCCGTCCGAGAGGATGCGCACGCCGTCCTTGAGGCGGCGAATGACGCCGGCAGCGACCAGCGATTCAGCCGTCACGGTTGCCTTGGCGTCGAGCTTCTTGGCGTCGATGGCCACCTGGATACGGGCCAGCGAGACGACGGTGAAGCTCTTGGCGAAGATGTTGTTGAAGCCACGCTTCGGCAGACGCCTGTAGAGCGGCATCTGGCCACCCTCGAAGCCGTTGATGGCGACGCCGGAGCGCGCCTTCTGGCCCTTGACGCCGCGACCGGCCGTCTTGCCGGAGCCGGAGCCGATGCCGCGGCCGAGACGCTTCTTGGAGTGCGTCGCGCCGTCCTTGTCACGCAGATCGTTGAGTTTCATCTGGGTTCTCCTGCGCTCTGGCTCAGCCCTCGTCCACGACGCGGACGAGATGCTGGACGGCAGCGATCATGCCGCGCACGGAGGGCGTATCTTCCAGCGTGCGCTGCTTGTGCATCTTGTTGAGGCCGAGCCCGACCAGCGTCGCGCGCTGTTCCTTCGGGCGGCGGATCGGCGAGCCGATCTGCTCAACGGTGACGGTCTTTGTTGCTTTCTTGGCCATGGTCAAAATCCCTGGTCAGATCGACTATTCTTCAGCCGCAACGGCGGTGCCGCGGCGGGCCTGAAGGGTCGAATACTTGATGCCACGAGCAGCAGCCACATCCTTGGGATGCATCTGGCTCTTCAGCGCGTCGAAGGTGGCGCGAACCATGTTGTAGGGGTTCGACGAACCCATCGACTTGGCAACCACGTCATGCATGCCGAGCGTCTCGAAGACGGCGCGCATCGGGCCACCGGCGATGATGCCGGTACCTTGCTTGGCAGCGCGCAGCAGAACACGTCCGGCGCCCCAGCGTCCTTCGACGTCGTGGTGCAGCGTACGACCCGAGCGCAGCGGCACGAAGATCATGTCGCGCTTGGCCGATTCAGTTGCCTTGCGGATAGCTTCCGGCACTTCGCGCGCCTTGCCGTGACCAAAGCCCACGCGGCCCTTCTGGTCGCCGACGACGACGAGTGCTGCAAAACCAAAGCGACGGCCGCCCTTGACGACCTTGGCGACGCGGTTGATGTGGACGAGCTTGTCCACCATGCCGTCATCGCGTTCCTCACGATCGCGGCCGCGGCCGCCATCCCTACGTTCCTGTGCCATATCCTGTTCCTTGTTTTTTTCCGGAAGCACGGTTGCTGATAAGATCCGGCGCCTCTGTGGGTCACCGGGGGCGAAAGTTCTTTAGAAGCTCAAGCCGCCTTCACGGGCAGCCTCGGCGAGCGCCTTGACGCGGCCGTGATAGATGTAGGCGCCGCGGTCGAAGACGACTTCCTTGACGCCGGCCTTGGTGGCGCGCTCGGCGATCAGCTTGCCGATCGCGGCGGCAGCGGCAGTGTCGGCGCCGGTCTTGAGCGAACCCTTGAGGTCCTTCTCGAGCGTCGAGGCAGCGACGATGGTGTGGCCCTTGGCGTCGTCGATGACCTGCACATAGATGTTCTTCGACGTGCGGTGAACCGACAGACGCGGACGCTCGCCGGCGACCTTCTTGATCTGACGACGGACGCGCTGCGCACGGCGCTGCGTGGATTCCTTGGTACCCATGATAGTCTTCCTTGCCTTCAAAAAACGGGGGCCGCCATATGCGGTAGGCGAAAACGCCTCCCGCGACCGCTCCCCGCGGCGTTACACTTCTTTGGCTTGGTCCTTTCCGAAAAGTCTGCAACTTTTCGGGCCCAAGCCCACTACTTCTTCTTGCCTTCCTTGCGGACGATCTTCTCGCCAGCGTAGCGGACGCCCTTGCCCTTGTAGGGCTCGGGACCGCGGTATTCGCGGATCTCGGCGGCAACCTGGCCGACCTGCTGCTTGTCGATGCCGGTCACGGTGATTTCCGTCGGCTTCGGCACAGCGATCGTGATACCGGCCGGCGTCTCGTAGACGACGTCATGGCTGAAGCCAAGTGCCAGCTGCAGGTTCTTGCCCTGCATGGCGGCGCGATAGCCGACGCCGGTGATCTCGAGCTTCTTCTCGAAGCCGTCCTTCACACCCTGCAGGATGTTCACGATCTGCGTGCGCGACATGCCCCACTTGGAGCGCGCCGTCTTGGTCTGGTCGCGCGGCTGGACAGCGATCTCGCTGCCTTCCATCTTGACCAGCACTTCTTCGTTCACCACGAACTTCAGCTCGCCCTTGGGGCCCTTCGCCGTCACGGTCTGGCCGTTGACGGTCGCGGTCACGCCCTGCGGCAGCGAAACGGGTTTCTTTCCAATACGAGACATTTTGTTGTCCTCGTCACTTCTCTTGTTTCAGGTCTCTGTCTTCGGGCATGACCCCGAAGACCGGATTCCAATTTTTCCGATCACGCCAGATCAGAAGATCTGGCAGAGGATTTCACCACCGACGTTCTGTTCACGCGCTTCGTGGTCGGCCATCACGCCCTTCGGTGTCGAAAGGATGGCGATGCCGAGGCCGTTGGCGACGTGCGGAATCGACTTGGCCGAAACATAGACGCGGCGACCAGGCTTCGAGACGCGGGCTATTTCGCGCACGACCGGCGCGCCGTCGAAATACTTCAGCTCGATCTCGATTTCGGACTTGCCGTTGTCGAAGTCTGTCTGGCTGTAATCGCGGATATAGCCTTCAGCCTTCAGCACGTCGAGGACGCGGGTACGCAGGCGCGAGGCCGGCGTCGAGACGCTCGACTTCTTGCGGCCGTAGGCGTTGCGGATGCGGGTCAGCATATCGCCGAGAGGATCGCTCAATGACATGTTATGTCCTCCTTACCAGCTCGACTTGACCAGGCCCGGGATCTGGCCGTTGTTGCCGAGATCACGGAGCGCGATGCGCGATACTTTGAGCTTGCGATAGTAGGCGCGCGGACGGCCGGTGACTTCGCAGCGGTTGCGGATGCGGATCTTGGCCGAGTTGCGCGGCATGGCGGCAAGCTTGAGCTGAGCGCGGAAGCGCTCTTCCATCGGCTTGGACTGATCCATGATGATCGCCTTCAGCGCAGCGCGCTTGGGACCGTACTGGTCGGCAAGCTTGCGGCGCCTGTTGTTCTTCTCGACTGAGCTGGTCTTTGCCATTTCAGATTTTTCCTTTTCTCGCTGCCGTTACTGGCGGAAGGGGAAGTTGAAAGCCTTGAGCAATGCCCTGGCTTCGTCGTCCGTCTTCGCAGTCGTACAAACGATGACGTCCATGCCCCAGATCTGATCAACCTTGTCGTAGTTGATCTCCGGGAACACGATGTGTTCCTTGATGCCCATGGCATAGTTGCCACGGCCATCGAAGCTCTTCGGATTGAGTCCGCGGAAGTCGCGGACGCGTGGCAGTGCGATGTTCACGAGGCGGTCGAGGAACTCGTACATGCGTTCCTTGCGCAGCGTGACCTTGGCGCCGATCGGCATCTTCTCGCGGACCTTGAAGCCGGCGATGGAGTTGCGGGCGCGGGTGACTACAGCCTTCTGGCCGGCGATCATCGCAAGGTCCTCGGCAGCGATCGAAGGCTTCTTCGAGTCGCCGGTCGCTTCGCCAACGCCCATGTTCAGCACGATCTTGTCGATGCGGGGAACCTGCATCTCGTTCTCGTAGCCGAACTGCTCCTGCAGCGCCTTGCGGATGGTCTCGTTGTAGACCTGCTTGAGGCGCGGCGTGTTCTGAGCCTTGGACTGCTTGCTTTCAGCCTTGGGCTTCGTGGTTTGAGCCTTAGCCATTGATGACTTCTCCCGAGCGCTTGGCGACGCGCACCTTCTTGCCGTCCTTCTGGAAGATGAAGCCGACGCGGGTCGGCTTGCCATCCTTGGGGTCGGCCAGCGCGATGTTCGACAGCTGGATCGGCGCTTCCTTGGTGATGATCCCGCCCTCTTGGGACTGGGACTGCTTCTGGTGACGACGGATCATGTTGACGCCGCGCACCAGCGCGGTGTCATCCTTCGGCTGAACCGAGAGGACTTCGCCCGAACGGCCCTTGTCCTTGCCGGCCAGCACGACGACCTTGTCGCCTTTTCTAATTTTTTGCATTGGTCCGGCTCCTTACAGCACTTCTGGCGCGAGCGAGATGATCTTCATGTGGTTCTTGGCGCGGAGTTCGCGCGGAACCGGTCCGAAGATACGCGTGCCGATCGGCTCTTTCTTGTTGTCGACGAGAACGGCTGCGTTCTTGTCGAAACGGATCACGCTGCCGTCCGGGCGGCGGATGTCCTTGGCCGTGCGAACCACGACCGCCTTCATCACATCGCCCTTCTTCACGCGGCCGCGCGGGATGGCTTCCTTGATCGACACCACGATGATGTCGCCCACGGAAGCGTATTTCCGCTTCGAGCCGCCCAGCACCTTGATGCACATGACACGACGGGCGCCGGAATTATCCGCGACGTCGAGGTTTGTTTGCATCTGAATCATGACTGGCCGCCTTCTTCTTTTCTAACGGGACGGGCCCTAAGCCCCTCCCCGGTCTGTCCAAAATTCGTTTGTTTACGCCTGGTCCGAAGACACGACGATCCAGCGCTTATCCTTGGAAATCGGCTTCGATTCCTGGATGAACACCTGATCGCCAACCTTGTGGGCGTTGTTCTCGTCGTGCGCCTTGTACTTCTTGGTCATGCGCACGGTCTTCTTCATCACGGGATGCGTGAAGCGCCGTTCGACCTTGACGACAACCGTCTTCTCGTTCTTGTCGCTGACGACGGTGCCCTGCAGAATGCGCTTTGGCATGGTTTTCGTCCTTAAGCCTTCTTAGCCGCGGACTTTTCCGCAGCGATGGTCTTGATACGCGCAATGTCCTTACGGACCTGTCTCACGCGCGCGGTCTTCTCGAGCTGGCCGGTGGCCTTCTGGAAGCGCAGGTTGAACTGCTCCTTCTTCAGGCTGGCCAGGTCGTCGGTCAGCTGGTCCTGGGTCTTGGTCCGGATGTCTTCGGCTTTCATGATCAGCCCGTCCTTATTCTGCGATGCGCTGCACGAAGCGCGTCTTGACCGAGAGCTTGGCCGCGCCGAGACGCAGTGCCTCACGGGCGGTTTCTTCATTGACGCCGTCGATCTCGAACATGATGCGGCCCGGCTTGACGCGCGCCGCCCAGTAGTCGACCGCGCCCTTGCCCTTGCCCATGCGGACTTCGGTCGGCTTCGAAGTGACCGGCACGTCCGGGAAAATACGGATCCAGACGCGACCGGCGCGCTTCATTTCACGGGTAATCGCGCGGCGGGCCGCCTCGATCTCACGTGCGGTGACGCGGTTCGGCTCAAGCGCCTTCAGCCCGAAACCACCGAAATCCAGATTGGTGCCGCCCTTTGCGGTACCATGGATACGGCCCTTGAACTGCTTGCGGAACTTTGTGCGCTTTGGCTGCAGCATCGTTCTAACTCCAAATTCCTAAATGTCTCAGGCGTTTTCGCGACGACGACCGCGTTCGCGATCACCACCACCGCCATGTGCAGCATCACCCTCGGTCGCACGACGCTCCGAAGCCATCGGGTCGTGCTCGAGGATCTCGCCCTTGAACACCCAGACCTTGACGCCGCAGATGCCGTACGCCGTGTTCGCCTCGGCCGTGCCGTAGTCGACATCGGCGCGCAACGTATGCAGCGGCACGCGGCCTTCGCGGTACCATTCCATGCGCGCAATCTCAGCACCGCCAAGACGGCCGGCGCAGTTGATGCGGATGCCTTCGGCACCGAGGCGCATCGCCGACTGCACGGCGCGCTTCATGGCGCGACGGAACGCGATACGACGCTCGAGCTGCTGGGCGATCGACTGGGCAACCAGGGTCGCGTCGATTTCCGGCTTGCGCACTTCAACGATGTTGAGGTGCGTCTCGGACTTCGTCATCTCCATCAGCTTCTTGCGAAGCTTCTCGATGTCGGCGCCCTTCTTGCCGATGATCAGACCCGGGCGTGCGGCGTGGATGGTGACGCGGCACTTCTTGTGCGGACGCTCGATGACGACCTTCGAGATCGCGGCCTGCTTGAGTTCCTTCTCAAGATACTTGCGGATCTTGATGTCCTCATGCAGCAGCTTGCCGTACTCACCGGTGTTCGCGAACCAGCGCGAATCCCAGGTGCGGTTGATGCCGAGGCGAAGACCGATCGGATTGACTTTCTGGCCCATTATGCGGCCTCCCCTTTTTCTTCGACTTCACGAACGACGATCGTGAGGTGCGAGAACGGCTTCTCGATACGGCTGGCGCGACCACGGCCACGGGCATGGAACCGCTTCATGACGATCGACTTGCCGACATAGGCTTCCGCCACGATCAGTGCATCGACGTCGAGGTCGTGGTTGTTTTCCGCGTTGGCGATTGCCGATTCCAGCGTCTTCTTGACCGTGCCGGAAATCCGCTTGGCCGAGAATTCGAGATCGGAAAGCGCTGTCGCGACCTTCTTGCCGCGGATCAGCGCGGCAACGAGGTTCAGCTTCTGCGGGCTGATACGGATAGTGCGCAATACGGCGCGCGCTTCGTTGTCAGCAAGCCTGCGCGGAGCTTTGGCCTTGCCCATGATTATTTCCTCTTCGCCTTCTTATCCGCGCCGTGACCGTAATAGGTCCGGGTCGGAGCGAATTCACCGAACTTGTGACCGACCATGTCCTCGTTCACCGAGACGGGAACATGCTTCTGGCCGTTGTAGACACCGAAGGTGAAGCCGACGAACTGCGGCAGGATGGTGGAGCGACGGCTCCACATCTTGATCACCTCATTGCGACCACCTTCACGAACCTTGTCCACCTTCTTGAGAAGGTAGCCGTCGATGAAGGGGCCTTTCCAAATAGAACGAGTCACTTGGCGTTACCTCTTCTTAGCTCTTGCGCTGATGGCGCGAGCGCAGGATGAACTTGTCGGTCGCCTTGTTGGACCGCGTCTTCTTGCCCTTGGTCGGCTTGCCCCAGGGCGAAACCGGATGGCGGCCACCCGAGGTGCGGCCTTCGCCGCCGCCGTGCGGATGGTCGACCGGGTTCATGGTCACGCCGCGATTGTGCGGACGCTTGCCACGCCAAACCGTACGACCAGCCTTGCCGTCATTGATGTTGCCGTGGTCCGGATTGGACACGGCACCGACGGTGGCCATGCAGGAGCCGTGCACGACACGCTGCTCGCCCGAGTTGAGACGCAGGATCGCCATGCCCTGGTCGCGACCGACCAGCTGGCCATAACCACCTGCCGAACGGGCAACCTGGGCGCCCTTGCCCGGCTTCAGCTCGATGTTGTGGACGATGGTGCCGACCGGCATGGAGGCCAGCGGCATCGCATTGCCCGGCTTCACGTCGACGGATTCACCGGACACGATCTTGTCGCCGGGAGCCAAACGCTGCGGCGCGATGATGTAGGACAACTCGCCATCGTCGTACTTGATCAGCGCGATGAAGGCGGTGCGGTTCGGATCGTATTCGATGCGCTCGACCGTGCCGACAACGTCGAACTTGCGGCGCTTGAAGTCGATGATGCGGTACGAACGCTTGTGGCCGCCACCGATGAAGCGGGCGGTGATGCGACCGTAGTTGTTGCGGCCGCCCGATTTGGTCAGGCCCTCGGTCAGACCCTTTACGGGCTTGCCCTTGTAGAGGCCCGAGCGATCGACGATGACCAGCTGGCGGGTGCTCGGCGTTACCGGGTTGAATTTTTTCAGTGCCATTGTTCTGTCCTCGCGGCCTTGCTCAGAGACCCGTCGCGACGTCGATCGACTGGCCGTCGGCCAGCGTCACAATCGCCTTCTTGACGTCGCTCTGGCGGCCGATCGTGCCGCGGAAGCGCTTGATCTTGCCCTTGCGGACAAGCGTGTTCACGGCCATCACCTTGACGCCGAACAGCGCTTCGACGGCGGCCTTGATTTCCGGCTTCGACGCCTTCTTGGCGACGTTGAAGACGACCTGGTTCTGCTCGGAGGCCATGGTCGACTTTTCGGTGATCGCCGGCGAGACGATCACGTCGTAATGACGAAGGTCGGTCATTTAAAGCGCTCCTCGAGAGCCTCGACGGCGGCCTTCGAAAGGACCAGCGTGCCGCGGCGCAGAATGTCGTAGACGTTGATGCCCTGGATGGGCAGCACGTCGATGTTGGGGATGTTCGTCGCCGCCAGCTTGAAGTTCTTGTCAAGCTCGGCACCGCCGATCACCAAAGCGTTGGTCAGGCCCAGCGTCGCGAAATTCGCGATCAGCGCCTTGGTCTTGGCCTCGGTCAGCTTCAGCTCGTCGATGATGATGATCGACGCGCTCTTGGCCTTGGCCGAGAGAGCATGCTTGAGGCCAAGCGCGCGAACCTTCTTCGGCAGTTCGTGCTCATGGCTGCGAACGACCGGGCCGTGGGCCTTGCCGCCGCCGCGGAACTGCGGAGCGCGTGCGGAATGGTGACGGGCGCGGCCCGTACCCTTCTGCTTGTACATCTTGGCGCCGGTGCGCGCGATCTCGGCGCGGCCCTTGGCCTTGTGCGTGCCCTGCTGCTTCTTGGCGAGCTGCCAGCGCACGACGCGCTGCAGGATGTCCTCGCGCGGATCAAGGCCGAAAATCTCCTCGGAGAGTTCCACCTTGCCGGCGTCCTTGCCGCCAAGCGTTGTGATCTTGAGATCCATTATTCCGCTCCCTCTGTGGCCGGAGCCTCGTTCTTAGCAGCACTCCCTGCTGCAACTGGGCGGATCGCGGCGGGCTTCGGCGCATTGGCCGGCAGTGCCACCTTGGCCGCGTCGCGGACCAGGATCCAGGCGCCCTTCGATCCGGGAACCGCACCGCGGATCAGGATCAGGCCGCGGTCGGCGTCGGTCGAAACGATCTCGACATTCTGCGTGGTGACGCGGGTGTCGCCCATGTGGCCAGCCATATGCTTGCCCTTGAACACCTTGCCCGGGTCCTGGCGCTGGCCGGTCGAACCGTGCGTACGGTGCGAGACCGAGTTGCCGTGCGTCGCACGGCCACCACCCATGTGGTGGCGCTTGATGACGCCCTGAAAACCCTTGCCGATCGTCGTGCCCGTCACATCGACCTTCTGGCCGGGGACGAAATGCTCGACGGTGATCTCGGCGCCGACATCGATCATGTTGTCGGCGGAGACGCGGAACTCGGCGACCTTCGCCTTCGGCTCGACGGAAGCGGTCGCGAAATGGCCGCGCAGCGCCTTCGACGTGTTCTTCACCTTGGCAAGGCCAACGCCGAGCTGAACGGCAGTGTAGCCATTCTTCTCCTGCGTGCGCTGCGCCACGACCTGACAGTTCTCCATCTGGAGAACGGTGACGGGAACATGTTCCCCGGCATCGTTGTAGATGCGGGTCATTCCCACCTTCTTTGCAATCACACCTGAACGCATCGGTTCAATTCCTTTAGAGTTCCGGGCCAGGGGCACCGCCCCTTACCGCGCTCTCATTCCCTTAGAGCTTGATCTCGACGTCCACACCGGCGGCCAGATCGAGCTTCATCAAAGCATCGACCGTCTGCGGGGTCGGATCGACGATGTCGAGCAGACGCTTGTGCGTGCGCATCTCGAACTGCTCGCGGCTCTTCTTGTCGACGTGAGGCGACCGGTTGACCGTAAACTTCTCGATCCGCGTCGGCAGCGGAATGGGGCCGCGGACGTTGGCACCGGTGCGCTTGGCCGTCGACACGATTTCCTTCGTCGAGGCGTCGAGCACGCGGTGATCAAACGCCTTCAGGCGGATGCGGATATTCTGTCCGTTCATGCGTCACTTCCTTGTTCTGGCGCGGCGCGGGCAACTCCTGCGCCCGCGACAGATCGGTTTAAGTCCAAATTACTCTTTGATGGTGACGACGATGCCGGCACCGACGGTGCGGCCGCCTTCACGGATGGCGAAGCGCAGCTTCTCTTCCATGGCGATCGGCACGATCAGCTCGACATCGACCGTGATGTTGTCGCCCGGCATCACCATCTCGGTGCCTTCCGGCAGCGACACGATGCCGGTCACGTCCGTCGTGCGGAAATAGAACTGCGGACGGTAGTTGGTGAAGAACGGCGTGTGACGGCCACCTTCGTCCTTGGTCAGGATGTAGGCTTCGGCCACGAACTTCTTGTGCGGCTTCACCGTGCCGGGCTTGGCCAGAACCTGGCCGCGCTCGACGCCTTCACGATCAACGCCGCGCAGCAGCGCGCCGATGTTGTCGCCGGCCTGGCCCTGGTCGAGCAGCTTGCGGAACATCTCGACACCGGTGCAGGTCGTCTTGGTCGTCGGACGGATGCCGATGATCTCGAGTTCCTCGCCGACCTTGACCACGCCGCGCTCGACGCGACCGGTCACAACCGTGCCACGGCCCGAGATCGAGAACACGTCTTCGATCGGCATCAGGAACGGCTTGTCGAGCGGACGAACCGGCGTCGGGATGTAGGCGTCGACCGCAGCCATCAGCTCGCGGATCGCGTCCTCGCCGATCTTCTTGTCCGAGTCTTCCAGAGCAGCCAGAGCCGAGCCCTTGACGATCGGAATGTCGTCGCCGGGGAACTCGTTCTTGGTCAGAAGCTCGCGAACCTCGAGCTCGACCAGTTCGAGCAGCTCGGCATCATCGACCTGGTCGACCTTGTTGAGGAACACCACGATCGACGGCACGCCGACCTGACGGGCAAGCAGGATGTGCTCGCGGGTCTGCGGCATCGG
>NZ_JACHEF010000004.1:0-548054 GCF_014207355.1 Mesorhizobium sangaii
GGCTGCAACAACAGGCCGGACAGAAGACTGCACCCGACCCAACGCGCCAGAACGTCGAATTACCTCTTGCAATGCGGGAGCCATCCACAGAGGACGTTCCGCTTCCGGCCCTACCAAGACGTTCGAGATCTTGATGCTAAGCCACGCTTGTCCAATTATCCCCCTGCCAGCCTCGGTAGCAGGAAAATCTCCGAGCCCTCCGGCAATTCCTTCGACCAGGTGTCGCGATAGATCGTCCCGTCGATGGCGACGGCGATGCCGCGGTCGATCAAGGGCTCGATGCCGGGATACTGTTCAGCCAGTTTCCTGAACAGCTCCCTTATGTCCTTGGCCTCGATCTCGACCTTGTTCTTGCCTCCGGCGGCCGCGCCAAGCGATCCCCAGAGCGTCACTTCGACCATCAGCCTGCCCGTTCCGCCTCGATCGCCGCCAGGATGCGCGGCGGCGACATCGGAATATGTGACATCCGCACGCCAGCTGCATTCGACACCGCATTGGCGATCGCCGCCAGCGGCGGCACGATCGACGTCTCGCCGACGCCGCGCACCCCGTAGGGGTGGTTGGGGTTGGGTATCTCGAGGATCTGCGTGTCGATCATCGGCAGGTCCGAGCAGACCGGGATGCGATAGTCGAGGAAGCCAGGATTCTGCAGCCGCCCGTCCTTGCCGTAGATATACTCCTCGTTGAGCGCCCAGCCGATGCCTTGCGCGGCACCGCCCTGGTACTGACCCTCCACATAGGTCGGGTGCACCGCCTTGCCTGCATCTTGCACTACCGTGTAGCGCAACACCCTCGTGGCGCCGGTCTCGGGGTCAACCTCGATATCGCAGATATGGGTGGCGAAGGAGACGCCGGCGCCATCGGCAACGAGTTCGCTGTGGCCGGCGATCGGTCCGCCGGTCTTGCCCGACGCGGCGGCAATCTCCTTCAGCGATAGCTTGCCGAGATTGCCGTGCTTCTCGCCCTTGGCAACCGCGTGGCCCTGTTCCCAGACCACGTCGTCGACGGCAATGTCCCACATCTGCGCGGCGCGTTCGCGCAGGACCTTGATCGCGTTGCGGGCGGCCGAGATGGTCGCCATGGAGGACGAGAAGGTGCCCCGGCTGCCGTCGGTCATGTCGTTGTAGCCGAGGCTGGAGGTGTCGGCGACGATCGCCTTGACCTGCTCGTAGGCGATGCCGAGTTCCTCGGCCGCCACCAGCGACAGCGAGGCGCGGGAACCGCCCACGTCCACGGTGCCGACAGCAAGCGAGACCGAACCGTCCATGCCGATGTTGAGGTCGGTGCAGGTCTGGCCGCCGAAGTTGAACCAGAAGCCGCAGGCCATGCCCCTGCCCTGGTTCTTTCCGAGCGGCGCCTTCATGTGCGGATGGTTCTTCACCGCCTCCAGCGTCGGGCCGATGCCGATCGGGCCGTAGACGGGGCCGTAGGAGGACCTGGTGCCTTCCTGCGCGGCGTTCCTGATGCGGAAGTCGACCGGGTCCATGCCGATCTCCTTGGCCAGTTCGTCGACTGCGCTTTCCACCGCGAACGCCGCCATGGGTGCGGACGGCGCGCGATAGGCCGCCGTCTTCGGCCGGTTGACCAGCACTTCGTAGCCGACCGTCTTGACGTTCTCGAGCTTGTAGCAGGCGAACGCCGTCATGGCGCCGATCTCGGCCCAGGAGCCCGGATACGGGCCACAGGAATAGCGTAACGTCGCTTCGGCGGCGGTGATGGTGCCGTCCTTGCGGGCGCCGATCTTGACGTCGATCGAGGTGGCGCTGGTCGGGCCCGAGGCGCGGAACACCTCGTCGCGGGTCATCACCAGCTTGACCGGCCGCCCCGCCTTGCGCGACAGCGCCAGCGCCACCGGCTCAGCCCAGACATGGGTCTTGCCACCGAAGCCGCCGCCGATCTCCGAGGAGGTAACGCGCAGCTTCGAGGCTTCCATGCCAAGCAGCTGGGCGCAGTGTTGGCGATAGACGAAATGCCCCTGCGTGCAGACCCAGAGGTCGGCGGTGCCGTCGGAGCTGACGCTCGCCACGCAGGCATGCGGCTCGATATAGCCCTGATGCGTCTGCTCGGTCTTGAACGAACGCTCGACGATGAAATCGGCGTGCCCGAAACCCTGATGGACATCGCCATGGCCAAACTGGCTGCGCTTGGTGACATTGGACGGCTTTACCGGCTTTTCCTCGAGGCCCTCGGTGAAGATGGCGTCGTTGATGAGCGGCGCGGAGTGCTTCATCGCCTCGTCGACATCGGTAACATGCGGCAAAAGCTCGTAGTCGACCTCGATCAGCTTCAGCGCCTGCCTCGCCGTGCGGGCGTCGACGGCTGCCACCGCGGCCACCGCATGGCCGTCATAGAGCGCCTTGGTGCGCGCCATGCAATTGTCGAGGATATCGTACATGGCGGCATCGCCATCGGTGAGGTCGGACAGGTCGGCCGCGGTGATCACCGCCTTCACGCCGGGGAGCTTCTCCGCCTTCGACGTGTCGATCTTCCTGATCGTGGCGTGGGCGTGGGGGCTTCTGAGGACGCGCCCGACCAACTGGCCGGCCATGTTGAAATCCGCGCCATAGCGCGCGCGGCCCGTCACCTTGTCGACGCCGTCGGGACGGATAGGACGTGTGCCGACGGAGGCGAAGTTGCGAGTGGAGAAACGCGGATCGAAATTCATCGTCATGCTCCCTTCATCACGTTTGCCGCGTCCTGAACGGCACGCACGATCTTGTCATAACCGGTGCAGCGGCAGAGGTTCCCGGCGAGGCCGAAGCGGATTTCCTCCTCGCTCGGATCGGGGTTCTTGGCCAGCAGATCCTTGGCCGCGATCAGGAAGCCAGGCGTGCAGATGCCGCATTGAAGGGCTGCGTGCTCGAGGAATTTTTGCTGCAGCGGGTGCAGCCTGTCGCCATGTGCCATGCCCTCGACGGTCTCGACGCGGCGGCCCTCGGCTTCCGCGCCGAGCACCAGGCAGGAGCACACCAACCGGTCGTCGAGGATGATGCTGCAGGCACCGCAGTCGCCGGTGCCGCAGCCTTCCTTGACGCCCGTAAGCCCCAGGCGATCGCGCAAGACGTCAAGCAGCGTCTCGTCCGGCTGGCAAAGGTACTCGACGCTGTCGCCGTTGATTGTGGTTGAGACTGCTACACCAGCCATCACTTGCCTCCTGCACGTGCATAGGCGGTCGTGCCGGCCCGCTTGGCCAGCACACCCGCAACTTTCCTTCTGAATTCGATGGTGCCCCGCTTGTCGTCGATGGGACGGCAGGCGCCAAAGCAGACCTTGGCGAGCCTTTCAAGCGCGGCTTCGTCCAGCTTCCTGCCGATAATCGCCTCGGCTGCCTCTTCCACCAGCAGCACCGTGGGTGCCGCGGCGCCCAGCGCCACGCGGGCCGCTGTGACGACGCCGTGTTCGTCGAGCGTCAGGTTCACGCCGGCGCTGACCACCGCGATATCCATTTCCGTACGGGGAATGAAGCGCAGGTAGGCATCGCCCGAACGCGGTGCGCGTTTGTCGAGCAGGATCGCCTCGATGATTTCGCCTTTGGCCAAGGACGTCTTGCCCGGCCCGGTCGGCACGCTCCCTACGGGAATCGTACGCCTGCCCCCCGGCCCGACGACCGATGCCCTGGCGCCGGCCGCGACCAGCGCCGGCACGCTGTCGGCAGCCGGCGAGGCGTTACAGAGATTGCCGACAATCGTGCAGCGTCCCTGCACCTGCTTCGAGCCGATCAGCTTGGCCGCTTCGACGACGCCGGGCCATGCCTTCTTCAGGGCAGCGCTCTCGCCGAGGACGGCGCAGGGGACAGCGGCACCGATGCTGAAGCCGTCGGCCGTTTCCCTGATCTCGCTCAATTCCTCGATCGCCTTGATATCGACGATCAGGTCGGGTTCGACAAAGCCGCCCTTCATCCTCACCAGCAGGTCGCTGCCCCCGGCAAGAATGGCAGCCGTACCTGTCGACCCGGCCAGCAGGCCAACGGCATCTTCGATTGAAAGCGGACGTATGTAGCGCATCGTCTCCCCTTGGTCCTTGCGATCTCAGCGACCGTTATAAACAGTCTCCTCATAATGGCTATCCGGTTCCTCATTTGCGTCGATTAGGCCAGGCGCCGCAAAATCGAGTCCCACATCAACCTGAACTGGCGCACGACAAGCCCTGCGCGGTCGAACAGGCTTGCGGCAGGCTCTCAAAAATCCGAGAGCGTGTGTCGGACTGGCCAAGCCTCGTTCGTCCTAGGGGCATCGAACAGCCACCGTGAAAGGATATAGGATATGCCCGGCACCGTACATTTGCATCGCGTTTTGACGACCAGCCCGGAGAAGGTCTATCGCGCCTTCGTTGAAGCGGACGCGCTGGCGAAGTGGCTTCCGCCGAACGGCTTCACCTGCACTGTCGATCACCTCGAGGCAAAGGTCGGCGGCACGTTCAAGATGGCCTTCCGCAACTTCACGACCGGCAACAGCCATTCCTTCGGCGGCGAGTATCTCGAACTCGTTCCGGCCGAACGCCTGCGCTACACTGACAGGTTCGACGATCCCAACCTGCCCGGCGAGATCCAGGTGACCGTAATCTTGAAAAAAGTGTCGGTCGGCACCGAAGTCGACATCACCCAGGCAGGCATTCCGGACGTCATTCCGGTCGAGGCCTGCTATCTCGGCTGGCAGGAGTCGCTCAGAAACCTGGCAAGGCTCGTCGAACCCGAGATCAATCAATGAAGCAATTCCACGAAAAGTACCCAACGCGATTGCGCAAGAACAAATAGCTGCAGCGGCGGTTGCGACGGCCGGAGACCGGCCGTCGATCAACGTCAACGCCAAGGCAAGCTCTCCGCTCGTCGCACGCCCTGTCACAGGCGTTGGCCGGGCATAAAAAATGTAGCGCTATCTCACCTTGATGACGACCTTGCCCTTGGCACGTCCGCTTTCGACGTAAGCCAGAGCCTCATTGGTCGCTTCGAAGGGAAAGACCCGATCGACAACCGGGCGGATCGCTCCGGATTCTATGAGGGCGGTGATCTTGCCCAGTTGATCGCCCTGCGCCTCCATGAAGAGGAATGAAAACCTCACGCCCCGGCGTCTGGCCTTGGCCCGAATACCGCGACTCAAAAGACGCAGTATCAATCTCAGCACCAGGTTCAGGCCCTTTTCCCTGGCAAATTCGGGATCCGGTGGGCCGGAGATGGAGATGAGCTTCCCACCCGGTTTCAGCACATTCAGGGATTTTTCAAGCGTTTTGGCGTCCTGGCTGTTCAAGACGACGTCGTAGCCCGACAGGGCTTTCTCAAAATCGTCTTTCCTGTAGTCGACGACGACATCGGCGCCGAGATCCCTGACCAGGTCGGCACTCGCTGCACCAGCGGTTGTGGCAATCGTCGCGCCGAGATGCTTCGCCAGTTGTATGGCGAATGTCCCCACGCCGCCGGAGCCAGCCTGAATGAAGACCTTCTGCCCCTTCTTCAAACCTGCCCTTTCGATGAGTGTCTGCCAGGCGGTCAGACCGACCAGGGGGATCGAGGCCGCCTCTTCCATGCTGAGATTCTTGGGCTTCAAGGCAACGTCGGCTTCATCGATGGCGATGAACTCGGCGAATGTCCCGATCCGGCCATCGCGCGGCCGCGCATAGACCTCGTCGCCGGATTTGAACTTGCGGACCTTTGATCCCACGCGGATCACCTTCCCGGCCACGTCGTGGCCCAGGATGAACGGAGGGCGATACGGCAGGATGGGTTTGAACTCCCCGGTTTTGATCTTGGAATCGAGCAGGTTCACCCCTGCGGCATGGATTTCGACCAGGACATCGTTGTCCCCGAGTTCCGGCTCCGGCATCTCGGCCAGCCGCAGAATGCCTTTCTTGTTATATTTGTCGACGACGAATGCCTTCATGGCAGTGACTTTCCGAAAAATGATTTGGCGTGTCGCCCGTGCGTGAAATCGTCTGCCTTCAGATCGGCAGGCGGAACTGCTTGCGCAAGGTCTTGTCGAACATCTCCGCGGGGGCGAAGCGGCGAAGCAGGCTGACCTGGCGCGCTGCCTTGCCGACAGTATAGCGCCGTCGCGGACGAGCATCGGTCGCCGCCTTGACGACCGCATCCGCCACCATTTCCGGCCGATCGGCCTTGGGCATCACATCGGCAAGCAGCGCCTTGAACCCGGCTCGAGCCTGATCGTATTCCTTCAACAGCGAATCCGGCTCGATGCCGTTCTGGTCGAAAACGGTACGCACGAATGCCGGCTCGATGACCGAGACGCGGATATTGAAAGCACGAACCTCGTGATCGAGCGATTCCGAATAGCCCTCGAGCGCGTGCTTGACCGCCGAATAATGCGCCGAATACGGCGCGGGTACGAGGCCCAGCACCGAGCCGATGTTGATGATGCGCCCTTCGCCGCGCCGCCGCATCGACGGTAACATCGCATTGATCATGCGAATGACGCCGAACAGATTGACGTCGAACAGGGCCTGCACCTGCGCGATCGAAAATTCCTCGGCGCCACCAAGCAGGCCAACGCCGGCATTGTTGACCAGCAGGTCGATCCGGCCGGTCCGCGAGAGCACAGTCGAAACAAGTGCAGCGACGGCCTCACCGTCGGTCACGTCGCAAACAAGCATGGTCACCCCGTCCGGGCCGTTGCTGGCTTTGCGGCGGCTCGTGCCGAAGACGGTAAACCCTGCCTGCGCCAAGGCCTCGGCGGTGGCGCGACCGATGCCCGAGGAGGCTCCCGTCACGACAGCGGTTTTTCCGGAATTCATACTCATTTCGTGCTCCAAACTCATGAGGGCTAGCTTTGTCTCGCCGATTGAATTACAGTCATAATATCAAATTATTATCATAATGCAATAGCAGAAAGGAATCGCAGCCATGCGCTATGAAAAGGGCCGAAAGGACGCGTCACGGGGCCGGATCGTGGAGGTCGCCGCCGACCGTTTTCGCAGCGACGGCATCGCCGCGTCCGGACTGGCAGCCATCATGGGCGACGCCGGACTGACGAACGGCGCCTTCTATCCGCATTTCCAATCCAAGGCGGAGCTTGTGCGTGAAAGCCTGGTGGCGGCTATGGAGGTCCAGTCACAGCAGCTGCAGGAGGTATTGGCCGCCGGTGGCCCGGAGATGGGCATAGCGGCGTATCTGTCAGCCGAGCACCGGGATAATCCGGGAACGGGCTGCGCCAACGCCGCGCTGCTGCCGGAACTCGCGCGTCAGCCGCCCGAAACGCGCGAAGTCTATACCGAACGCTTGCTGGTTTTGGTGCACCAGTTGTCTGCAGCACTTCCGCAGGCGAGGGATCCGGAAGGCGCCGCCATGGGTGTCTTTGCGACCCTCATCGGCTCGCTTCAACTTGCCCGCGCGGTGGCAGGGACGGATTTGTCGGATCGCATCCTTGCGGCGGGAGCAGATGCGGCGCTGACGCTGATCCAGCAGCGCTAGGACGGCGCGCCACCCATCACCTTTGGGCACGAAAAGGACTTCCTCGGGCCGTGCTGCGTCCAAAAGCTCCGCATCAGCCCCTTGGGCAGGAACCGCATCGACATCACGGGGCGGGCGACGACCGTCACCCTGGCGCGATGTTCGACCAAGCCGAGGCTGCCACACCATGACGATCTCGCCGAAGCCCAGCGCCTGGGATTGCCCTAAACATCGAGAGTGACGATCATGTCGCGGACTTCGGCCATTTCCAGGAGTAGGTCCTGCAGGTTTTCGTCCAGCGCGGCACCGGTCCGCGCTAAGAGCTCGGCAACGCACTCTCTCATCGATATGACGGCGGCGCCGGTTTTCTCGGAAAGCAGCCGCCCGGGTGGGTTTGTATGTCGCAAGCCCAGGAATGCGCTGTGGGGAAGCGCAGAAAACGCCTTCAGATGGCCGCCAGAACAGAGGTTCCAAACAGGCGCTCAGCGACTTATTTGCCGCAATGATGATCGTTGATCTGGTTCAGCGCATTCGCGTCGGGCCCAACACGATTGTAGGAGCACGGTTCGGCCGCCGTGGTGACCAACTGCTGGTCATAATAGCGCGGGCCGCCGAAAAGGAAGTTGATGAGGTCGTCATCGGCGGGGACGTAGCGTTCGGATTGGGCCCGTTGGTGGTGATGCCGGTCGCCGGCGAACGCCGAAAAGCAAAGGTTTGAGCCTATCGCAAAAGCAAGAGCCAAGATCGCAAAGCATTTCGTGGTCATCGGCAACACCCTCCTGGCTATTCTGAATCACACCATACATCCAAAACCGCCAGCCGGACAAAAGTTCCCAAACCGCGCGGTTGTGTAAACCCAGCCGGACAACGAGCCGCAGGAAACCAAATGCCGTCGAAGGCCATCGCGATTGGCTCTTGCCGAAGCCGGCGGCCTCGCTCATCCATGGGATTGCAACGACAGCTTGGAACCAGTGATGACCGATGCCAGCCTTTATCTAGTCGAAGCGACGATCGAGCAATTGCGCCACGCGCTCGATGACGGCGCTGTCACCAGCGTCGAACTGGTCGGGGCATATCTCAGGCGCATCGCGCATTTCGACCGCCATGGCATCACCCTCAACGCGGTCCCGGTGCTCAACCCTGACATGTTCGAGGAGGCCGCTGCCTCCGACCAGCGCCGCCGCAACGGTGCCACGCTCGGACCGCTCGACGGCATCCCCTACACCGCCAAGGACAGTTACAAGGTCGCCGGCCTGACGGTGGCCGCCGGCTCGCCGGCCTTCGAGCATCTCGTTGCCAACGAAGATGCCTTCACCATCGCCCGGCTGCGCGCCGGCGGCGCCGTGCTGATCGGCCTCACCAACATGCCGCCTATGGCCAATGGCGGGATGCAGCGCGGCGTCTATGGCCGCGCCGAAAGCCCCTACAATGCCGACTATCTGACCGCCGCCTTCGCGTCGGGCTCGTCCAACGGCTCCGGCACGGCGACATCAGCCAGCTTCTGCGCCTTCGGGCTGGGCGAAGAAACATGGTCGTCCGGGCGGGCGCCGGCCAGCAACAATGCGCTTGTCGCCTACACGCCGTCGCGCGGCGTCATTTCGGTGCGCGGCAACTGGCCGCTGGTGCCGACCATGGATGTCGTGGTGCCGCATACGCGCAGCGTGCCCGACATGCTCGAACTGCTCGAGGTGATCGTCGCCGACGATCCCGAGACGCGAGGCGATTTCTGGCGCGCGCAGCCTTGGGTCAAGGTGCCGAAGAGCTCCGATGTGCGGCCGCAACGCTATACCGATCTGGTGCTTGCGGGGTCGCTCAGAGGTATGCGGCTCGGCGTGCCCAAAATGTATATCGGCCGTGACAGCGGGGTCGACAAACCGATCGTGACCCGCGCCTCGGTGCTTGCCCTGTGGGAACAGGCGGCTGCGGACCTCACGCGGCTAGGCGCCGAGGTGATTGAAGTCGATTTTCCCGTCGTCTCCAACTACGAGCGCGACCGCCCCGGCGCGCGGACCATGGTCGAGCGCGGGCTAGTGCCAGAAGAATTCGCCGAGCGCGAAATCTGGGATCTCTGCATCTGGGGCTGGGACGATTTCCTGCGCACCAATGCCGACCCGGTACTGCCCGACCTCGCCTCGGTCGACGGCCCGAAAATCTTCCCGCAACCGCCAGGCACCCTGCCCGACCGCTATGAGGGCGGCTTCGACCTTTCGGAATATGTCGAGCGGGCGCGATCGGGCGTCACATCAGTCGCGGAGATTCCGACGCTCGAAAATGGTCTGAAGGGACTGGAAGCGACGAGGCGGATCGATTTCGAGGATTGGCTGGACGCGCAGGGCATCGACGCCGTGGTGCTGCCGGCCGCCGCCGATGTCGGGCCGGCCGATGCCGATGTCGACGAGGCGGCGGCCGCCCTTGCCTGGCGCAACGGCACCTGGGTCGCCAATGGCAATCTGGTCTGGCGCCATTTCGGCATTCCGACCGTCACCGTACCGATGGGAACAATGACCGATATCGGCATGCCGGTCGGCCTCACTTTTGCTGGCAAGGCCTATGATGACGAAAGGCTGCTGCGCATGGCCGGAGATTTCGAACGCTCGGCACAGCGCCGTACCCGTCCTCCGCGCACGCCGGAACTGGCCGACGATGTCTTTCCGGGCCGTCCCGGCCAAGCCCCGAACAGCAAGGCGCCTGCACTCGCCATCACGCTTGCCGCCGAGACGCGGGCTTCGGGCGATCAGGACGAGATCGTCATCACGCTCGACCTGCCTAGCGAGGCGACCGATACGGCCAGCATCCAGGTGCACATTAACGGAGAGGCCGTCGCGCTGCAGCGAAGCGGCGCCCGCTTCAGCGGAAGTGCGCTCGTCCCGGCCGCCGAGCATCACCAGTTCCACAGCGTCTGGCGCGGCTCGTACGGCTCGATCGTCACAGCGGTGGTGAGGCTCGAAGACGGCCGCACCGCCGGTGCCTATGCGGTCACGGGCGGCATCGGGTGAATACCGCCTTGCGGATCACGCGGCGTCCAGAGACTGTTTCGAAACTCGCTCCTGCGAGTCATATGGTGGTGTTTTCGAGGACCGGAGCGGAGCGTACATTTGAGTACGTGAGCACCGGAAGCGCAGAAAGCGCCGCCAGATGACCGCAGGAGTAGAGTTTCCAAACGGTCTCTCAGTCCGTCCTGATCCAGACGCCCTTGGTGTTTAGATATTCGTCGAGATGCTCGGCGCCGCCCTCGCGGCCGTAGCCGCTCATCTTGTACCCGCCGAACGGCACCGCCGGGTCGATCGCGTGATAGGTGTTGACCCAGACCGAGCCGGCGCGCAGGCGGTTTGCCAGCTGGTGCGCCTTGCCGACGTCGCGGGTGAACACGCCTGCACCCAGCCCATAGGGCGTGTCGTTGCCGCGCCGCACCACTTCGTCCAGCGTGTCGAAGGGCAGCGCCGAAATCACCGGGCCGAAGATCTCTTCGCGGGCAATGCGCATGTCATCGGTAACGTCTGAGAACACACTGGGCGCCATGAAATTGCCCGCACCAAGCCCGCCTTCGGTGAGGCGGTGACCGCCGGTGACCAGCCTCGCGCCTTGCCTGGTGCCGTCCTCGATGAAGCCGGCGACGCGTTCGAGCTGCTTGGGCGAAATCAGCGGCCCGATCTCGGTCTCAGGGTCGGCGCCGTCGCCGATCCTGAGGTTTGCCGCATAGGCCGAGACCCGCTCGACCAATTCCTCATAGATCGGCCGCTCGACGAACAGCCGCGACCCGGCGATGCAGATCTGACCGGAATTGGCGAACACCGACATTGCCGCTACCGGCACGGCGCGCTCGAGATCCGCGTCGGCGCAGACGATGACCGGCGACTTGCCGCCAAGTTCCAGCGAGACGCGCTTCATGTTGCCGGCCGATGCGCGCAGGATGCTCTGGCCGGTCACTGTGGAGCCGGTGAAGACAATCTTGTCGACGTCCATATGGGCGGCGAGCGGCGCGCCGGCTTCCGCGCCGGTGCCGGTGACGACGTTGACGACGCCGGGAGGCACGCCGGCCTCCATCATCAGCGCGCCGATCAACAGCGGCGTCAGCGGCGCTTCCTCAGAAGGCTTCAGCACGATGGTGCAGCCGGCCGCCAGTGCCGGGCCGATCTTCCAGATCGACGCGGCGGTCGGCGCATTCCAGGGAATGATCGCGCCGACCACGCCGACAGGTTCCTTGCGCGTGTAGGAGACGATCTCGCCCGGCAGCGAATTGCCGATCGTGTGGCCATGGATCGACGTCGCCATGCCGGCATAGAAGCGCAGCATGCCAAGCACGCGGTTCTTGTTGGCCAGCGTGCGCACGATAGGCATGCCCATGTCCGTCGTATCGGAAAGCGCGATCTCCTCCCAGTGACGCTCCATCAGGTCGGCGATCCTAAGCAGCAGCACCTGGCGCTCATAGGGCTTGAACCGGCGCCACGGTCCATCGAAGGCGCGCCGGGCAGCCGCCACCGCGAGGTCGATGTCGCTTGAATCGGAGAGCGGCACTGTGCCGATCACATCGCCGGTGGCAGGGTTGCGGGTCTCAAAAGTCCGGCCACCGAGCGCGTCGCACCAGACGCCATCGATCAGCATCTTGCGGTGTCGGCCATCGATCGGCGTGTGAAGGGGCAGGTCTTTCACCGATACCGTCAAGGTCCCGTCCTCCCTTCCGCAACCACCAACCTAGCGGGCGGCCCAGACAAGGCCGCGCTCGACAATCAAGGCCATTTCCGGAACCGCGAACTCGCCGGCATTGTGTCCGAGCGCGCTGTAGAACACCTTTCCAGCCCCATAGCGACGCTTCCAGACCACCGGCATGACGACGCCACCTATTCCCGGGAAATGCGCGTCTGTGAAGGTGGTCGTGGCCAGCACCTCGTTGCCCGGATCGACATGCATGTAATACTGCTCAGATCGGTAGGCGAAATCACTGACGCCGCTTGTGATCGGATCATCCGGCCTGGTGACGGCGACCGTATAGTCGATGATGTCGCCGGGATGCGCGACCCACTGGCCGCCGGTCATGAACTGATAATCGGTTTCGTTGCGAAAACTATCGCACATCGTGCCGTGAAAGCCGCCAAGCCCGCTGCCCTGGCGAACCGCGAGAACCAGATTCTGAAGTTCGGCCTTTTCGATCGTCGACATCGTGATCACGGGCACGATGAGATCGAAGGAGGCAAGCTTCGGATCGGCGAACATCGCCGTGCCCTCGCCTAGCGTGACGTCGAAACCGTTGCGTTCGAGCAGACCGCGCACGACCTTCGCGCTCTGCTCCGGCGTATGTCCCGGCCAGCCGCCCCAGGCAATCAAGGCTTTCTTCGGCATGTTGTCCTCCCTGAAGCTATTCCGCCTTGATCGATCCGGGCTCAGCGCCAGCCCAGCGCCGGAGCGACGTGGGTCAGGATCGCCTCGATGACATGGGCATTGTAGTCGACGCCGAGCTGGTTGGGCACGGTGAGCAGCAGCGTGTCGGCCTCGGCGATCGCCTCGTCCTGCGCCAATTCCCTGATCAGCACATCCGGCTCGGCGGCGTAGCTGCGCCCGAAGATCGCCCTGGTGTTCTCCTCGATGAAGCCGATTTGGTCGCTGCTCTGGTCGCCACGCCCGAAATAGGCGCGGTCGCGATCGTCGACCAGCGCGAAGATGCTGCGGCTGACCGAGACGCGCGGCTCGCGCTGATGGCCCGCCGCCTTCCAGGCCTCGCGGTAGACCCGGATCTGCTCGGCCTGCTGGATATGGAACGGCTTGCCGCTCTCGTCGAATTTAAGCGTCGAGCTCTGCAGGTTCATGCCGAGTTTCGCCGCCCATTCCGAGGTGGCGTTGGTGGCCGCACCCCACCAGATCCGCTCGCGCAAGCCCTCCGAATGCGGCTCGAGCCGCAGCAGGCCGGGCGGATTGGGGAACATCGGCCGCGGATTGGGCTGTGCGAACCCCTCGCCCCGCAGCGTATCGAGGAACACCTCGGCGTGATGCCGCGCCATCTCGGCGTCGCTTTGCCCTTCCGCCGGGGCGTAGCCGAAGTAGCGCCAGCCGTCGATCACCTGCTCCGGCGAGCCGCGGCTGATGCCAAGCTGCAGGCGGCCGCCGGCGATGATGTCGGCAGCACCGGCGTCCTCGGCCATGTAGAGCGCATTTTCGTAGCGCATGTCGATGACCGCGGTGCCGATCTCGATGCGGCTGGTCTTCGCGCCCACGGCCGCCAGCAGCGGGAACGGCGACGCAAGCTGACGAGCGAAATGATGGACGCGGAAATAGGCGCCGTCCGCGCCGAGTTGCTCGGCAGCTACGGCGAGGTCGATGGACTGCAGCAGTGCGTCCGATGCCGACCGCGTCTGTGATTGCGATGAGGGCGTCCAGTGCCCGAATGACAGGAAACCGATTTTTTTCATGCCTTGCGATATATGGAAGTGGCGTATGGAATGCAAAGCCGTTCGCGCTGGCTGCAGTCTCTCAGCCATCGCGACGGATCGATGTTTTGCGAAGGGAGACCGAGGCGCTTGGGCCAGGCCGCTTCGCCGGCACGTTGCCCGCCCATCTCGGCGATAGCGGACAACGCTGATGGCACCAAATAATCCTGATCTGATGGCGTTCTCGTCGCGAAACCCGCTAGAAGTGGTAGCTACCATTGCATATAATTAAATCAACTTGATTTGTTTTCTGCAGAAGGTTCGTTGGTGAGCGCACATGCCCCCTAGAAAAGCCATCGCTGGGACCAATCTCGAACAGGCCAAGTCACACAATCGCCGGGTGGTGATCGAAGCGATCAGGACCAACGGCGCATTGTCGCGGGCAGCGATCGCGCGCCTGACGGCGCTGAGCACGCAGACCATCTCCAACATCGTCGAGGAACTCGAGCGGGAACAGCTGCTTCGCGCGCAAGCCACGCTGAAGGGCGCGCGCGGCCAGCCGGCGGTTCCCTATTCGATCAATCCCGACGGCGGCTATTCGATCGGTCTGCAGCTCGACCACCAGCTGGCGGTCGGCGTCATCACCGATCTCTCCGGCACGGTCCGCGCCCGCATCGAGCGCCCGGTCGACCGGCCGACGCCGGCGCAGGCGATGCCCTTGCTGGCCGCGATCGCCGGCGACCTGATGCGCAAGTTTCGTTTCGACCGCGGCCGCCTGCTTGGCATCGGCATGGCGATGCCGGGCCCGTTCGACGTCGAGGGCATGACCTCGGTCGGGCCGACCGCGCTGCCCGGCTGGCAGGATTTTCCCGTCGCTGAAGAATTGCAGCGGCTGACCGGCATTCCGGTCACGGTCGAGAACGATGCCACCGCCGCCGCCATCGGCGAGCGGCTCTATGGCGTTGCCCGCAACCTCGGCAGTTTCGTTTATTTGTTCATTGGCACCGGCCTTGGCGCAGGCTTGTTCCTGGACGGCCATCTCTACAAGGGCAGTCGCCACAATGCCGGCGAGATCGGCCACATGATCGTCAAGCCCGGCGGCCTCGAATGCGGCTGCGGCAAGCGCGGCTGTCTTGAACGCTATGTCTCGCTGCGCGCCGCCTATGAGTGCCTGGAAATCCCCGACCCCGATCATGCCTCGCCGGAATTGCTCCAGGCATTGTTGGCCAATGGCGACAGTCTGGAAGCATGGGTAGTCCAGGCAATCGATCCTCTGCGCCAGGCGATCAACATGCTCGAACTCGCGCTCGATCCCGAAACCGTGGTCCTCGGCGGCTTCATGCCGGTCGGCGTCATCGAGCTCCTGGCCAGCCGGCTCGACCCCTTGTACCTCTCGGTCAGTTCGACCAGCGCCCGCACCGTGCCGCGTGTCCTTGTCGGCGCCGCCGGCAAGGACACTTCGGTTCTCGGTGCCGCCGCACTGCCGATCTTCTCCGAAACCAACCCGCAATTCGACGTTCTGCAGAAGCCGCATTCCGCCTAGGCATACGAGGCTCTTACTTCGCTCCGTAGAGCACCGGCATCAGGCCGGCGAGCGCCTTGAACCGCTTCCAGGATTTTTGCTCTGGCTGCGTCCAGCCGGTTTCCGCCAGCGCCGAGATGCGGGGAAACACCAGCCGGTCGAAGACGGCGCGGTCGGTCATCGGCTCCGACCAGATACAGCACTGCACGCCGAGCAGCTTCGCCTTCTGCGCGTCCGTCCAGCCCTCGACAGGATCGAAGCCATACAGCTTTTCCGGATCGGACCAGCCGGCCCAGGCCGCGCCCGGTTCCGACCAGGCCGGGCTGTTGGCCATGTCAAGGTAATAGACCTGGCCGGGGCACACCACCATCGCGTAGCCCTCGCCGGCAAGTGCCGCCGAGGCTTCCACCGTTCGCCAGCCGCAGAGGTAGCTTTTCTGCTTGTCGATGACATTGCCGTGAGCCGCCTCTTGCCAGCCGCCGGTGACGCAGCCGCGCGACGCAAGGAACGATTGTATACGCTTGAGAAACTCGGCCTGCAGCACCGCTGCGCCCGAGCCGTCGATCTCATCGGCGCCGTGCGTGTTGGTGACCACGTTGAGGCGCTTGGCATGCGCGGCGGCCAGCCCCTCGCCGCCAACCTCGGTGAGCCGCGCCAGCGCCTGCGGCGAACCGGACCAGGCGCCCAGCGGCACCTCGTCGGCGCCGACATGGATGGTTTTGAACAGAAACAGTTCGATCAGTTCGTCGAGGATTTTTTCCAGCACAATGTAGGTCTCCGGCCGTGCCGGATTGATGCAATTGTTGGGAAACCCCTGCACCGAGAAATACTCGCCGCTCTCGCCGGGATCGCGCAGCTCGGGTATCGCCTGCAGCATCGCATAACAATGCCCCGGTACGTCGATCTCCGGCACGACCTCAATGCCGAGTTGGCCGGCCAGTTGAACGACCTCGCGCACCGCAGCCTTGGTGTAATAGCCGCCGCTCGGCTCGGGGCCCGAGCCCAGCAAAGGCGGCACCGGCAACCCATGGCCGCGCCACGCGCCGACCTTGGTCAGCTCCGGATAGGCTGATATCTCGACCCGCCACGCCTCGTCGTCGGACAGATGCCAGTGGAACCGGTTGAGCTTGTTCCAGGCAAGGATGCGCAGGAAAGTCTTGACCTCGGCCGTTGCGTAGAACTGCCGGGCGACGTCGAGATGCGTGCCGCGCCAGCCCAGCGCCGGCTCATCGCGGATTTCGCCTTCGGCCGGGAACAGAAACGTCTCGGGGTGCGATCGCGCCCCGCGCAGGATCTGGCCGAGCGTGACCAGCCCGTAGAACAATCCGGTTCTCGTTCCCGCCGAAACCGCGACGCCATCAGCTGAAAAGCGGATCGCATAGGCTTCCCTGCCAAATCCGTCCGCGATGCCGAGATCGACCGGCAAGCCGCCTTCGGCCTCGTTGCGCACAATGCCTTCGACGGCGAACAGGCTGTCGACAAGGTCACCGAACGCGCCGGCGGCATCGGTTGCTGCCGTCCCCTTCGGCCGAAGTGCCAGGCCTCGCGGAACCGCGCGCCGACCGGAGACCGCAACGGTGCGCGGCCACGGTATGATCGAAACCGGCACCGGCGCCTGCACGGGCACCGGATAGATTTCGGCGCCGCGCTTCAGCACCGCATTGTCGCCGATCGCCTTGGTCGGAGCCAATGCAACAGGGGCTACGGTGCCATCGGCAAGCACGAGGTAGGCAGCGGTGGCGCCATCGGTCCAGTGCCGCAGCGGATAGCTCAGCCCATGCGCGGTGACGGTCCATGTCTCACGCGGCTGCAGCACGAAACCGTCCGGCGGCGCGAATTCGGAATGATTGGACAGCCGTTCGGCCAGCCTGCCGCCTTCGACGGTGACGGCCGGGTCGATCCGGGCGGGCCCGCTGACGCACAGCCGAAAACCTTCGATGGCCTTCGACGACAAATTGGTGAGCGTCAGCGAATAGGCGAGCTTGTCGGTGGCGGTGGCTGGCGCCCAGGTCGTCTCCAGCCGGAATGCGGATTTGGATTGAAGCGTCATGACGGGCTTTCGAACGAGAGGTCAGGGATGGGTGTTGAGCAGGCCGGCATAGACCCCCGGTTCGGAATCGGGGATCTGGGTGGCGCCGACGGTGCGCTCGTAGAATTCGGACGGGCCGACATCGCCGATGATAGCGTAGCCATAGCCCATGACGCGCATGTCGAGCAGCGTCGCCAGCAGCAGCGCGTGGCCGATGCCGGCGCCGCGCGCGGCCTCGTCGACGCCGGTTGGGCCGAAGAAGCCACGCGCGATCGAATCGTAGACGGCAAAGCCGACCAGCCCGCCGTCGCGCGTCGCCATGAAGCACGAGGTCGGCTGGCGCGAAAACGCCACCGTCGTCTCGCTCGACCAGCCGGCGTTGAAAGTTTGCCGCACCCAGCGAGTCACCAGTTCGAGTTCCGGCGCCAGCGCCCGGCGAATGGTGACGGCGGCGCCCTGAATGCGCGCATCAAGTTCGGGATCGGGGGAAAGCAGCGAAAGATTGACGAGATAGTCCATGGAAGCCCTATTGTGTTGATTCAGGAAACCGCGCCCAGCGCGCGCACGAAATGGTTGGAGCCGACCTGGTTGACTTCAGTCGAGGATGGCCGGCTCAGGCGGCGCACCTCCTCGGCGTGGCCGAGAAAGCGTGCGCTGTCGCCGGCCACGAACGGTCGGTCGGGGTCCGGCACCGCCGAAAGCAGCAGTTGCGTGTAGGGATGGCGGGCATCGCCGATCACAGAAAGTGTATCCCCCCACTCGACCATCTGGCCGGCGAACATCACGATCACCTCTTCGGCGACATGGGCCGCCGTGGCGATGTCATGCGTGATGTAGAGCAGCGCCAGTTGCCGCTCCTGCTTGATGCGCGCCAGGAGTTCGAGGATGCCGAGGCGGATCGAGACATCGAGCATCGAGGTCGGCTCGTCGGCGACCAGCACGTCGGGCTGCACGGCGAGCGCTCGCGCGATGTTGACGCGCTGGCGCTGGCCTCCTGAGAGTTCATGTGGAAACTTGTGCGCGGTCAGCGCCGGCTCCAGGCCGACCCAGTTGAGGAGATCGGCGACACCTTGCACCTGCTCCGCTTTGCTCCTGGCGTGGCCATACAATGCCAGCGGTCGCGCCAGATGATGCTGCACCGAAAACACCGGGTTGAGCGAGGCGAACGGATCCTGGAACACCATCTGCACGGCGCGGCGGTAGGCCTTTTCCTCGGCGGCCGTGCCGGTCCGCGTGATGTTGCGGCCGCGGTAGAGCATCTCGCCGCCGGTCGGGGTATCCATGCGCGCGATGATGCGGGCGCAGGTGGTCTTTCCGCAGCCGGATTCGCCAACCAGCGCCAGCGCGTGGCCGCCCTTCAGCGACAGCGAGACACCACGCAATGCCTGCACCAGGCCGAAACTGCGCTGGATGCCGTCCAGCCTGACAATCGGCTCGGCCGCGATGGCTGCTGGGGGAACAGTCGTCACGGCATTCATGCGATCGCGTCCTTCACGGAGGGATAGCCGGGCAGTTGCGGGATCGCGCCCCAGAGCTTTCGCGTGTAGTCGTGCGCCGGCGCGCGGCTGACCTGCCTGACATCGCCGACCTCGACCAGTTCGCCCTTCAGCATCACCCCGATGCGGTGGCAGAGCTGCGCCATCAAATGCAGGTCATGGGTAATGAACAGCACCGAGAACCCATAGCCGCGCTGCAGGTCGATGACCTGTTCGAGGATTTCGCGCTGCACGACCACGTCGAGGGCCGTCGTCGGCTCGTCCATGATGATCAGTTCCGGCTTCAGCGCCAGGCAGATGGCGATGACGATGCGCTGGCGCATGCCGCCCGAGAACTGGTGCGGATAGTCGGTCAGCCGGCTGCCCGGAATGCCGACCAGCTTGAACATCTCCTCGGCGCGCGCCCGCGATTTTTCGCGCGACGAGCCGGTATGCCGGCGCAGCACATCGTGGAACTGCGCCTCGACCCGCATCAGCGGATTAAGCGAATTCATCGCGCTCTGGAACACCATGCCGATCCGCCGCCAGCGCACCTCCTGCAGCCGACTCTCCGGCAGCTTCAAAAGATCCTGGCCGTCAAGCAGGATTTCGCCGCCCGCCACCCAGGCGGGCGCCTTGGCCAGCCGTGTGATGGCGTAGGCGATCGTGCTCTTGCCACAACCGGATTCGCCGGCGAGCCCGAACAGTTCGCCACGGCCGATGTCGAAGGACACGTTCTTGACCGCCCGGAAGGCGCCCTTGTCCAAGAGATAGTCGACGCTGAGATCGCGGATTTGCAGCAGCGCTTCGTTCACCGTGCCGCCTCCGGTTCGCGCTTGCGCAGCCGGCTGAGGCGCAACCAGCGGCTGAGCGCCGGGCCGGAGCGCAGCTGTGGATTGGCGATCTCGTCGAAGGTGAAGTTCAACAGCGCCAGACCCAACCCGACCAGCGCGATACCGGCGGCCGGCGCGCCGATGTCCCACCAGGCACCGACGATGATGGCCGAGGAATTCTGCGCATTGTAGAGCATCGTCCCCCAGGTGACGTTGAGCGGATCGCCGAAGCCGAGATATTCGAGCGTCGTTTGCGCCACTATGGCGTAGATGATCGAGCCGACGATGTTGATGCCGATCAGCGGCACCAGATTGGGCAGGATCTCGACGAAGATGATGCGCCAGGACGGCTCGCCGACCATGCGCGCCGCGGTCACGAACTCGCGGTTCCTGAGCGCCATCGTCTGCGACCGCGTCATGCGCGCGCCCCACGGCCACGAGGTCAGAGCGATGATCATCATGATGGCGACCGGACCGACCGTGCCGGCGAAGGAGGCCAGCAGGATCAAGAGCGGGATGTTGGGGATGACCAGCACCGCATTGGTGATCAGGTCCAGCGTCGCATCGGTGCGGCCGCCGAAATAGCCGGCGAACAGCCCGATGATGGTGCCAAGGGCGGTGATGAACAGGCCGGTGGCAAAACCGACCGCCAGCGACGGGCGCGCACCCCAGACGAATTGCGAATAGACGTCGCGGCCCATCTTGGTGGTGCCGAAATAATGCTCGACGGTCGGCGGCTGGTGCGAGCGGCCGACCCGCTCGCCCGGATCGGTCGGTGCCAGGATGGGTGCGAAGAGCGCCATCAGGCAGAGCGCGGCGACGATGATCAGCCCGGCGACGGCCTTCTTCTGCCGCCACAGAAGTTGCCAACCGAAATTCATGCCCGTTCCTCCCGGATGCGCGGATCGACGACACCGTAGAGGATGTCGACCAGCAGATTGGCGCCGAGCGTCGCCATCGTCATCAGCAGCAGCTGGCCCTGGATGACCGGATAGTCGCGCGCCACGCTTGCGGTGAACAGCGTCAGCCCCAGGCCCGGATAGTTGAAGACGATTTCGGTGACGATCGAGCCGCCGAACACGGCGCCCAGCATCAGCGCCAGATTGGTCAGCACCGGCAGCATCGCGTTTCGCGCCGCATAGGAAAACATCACCGCGGTCTCGCCGAGCCCCTTGGCTCGGCCCATGGTCACATAATCCTCGCCCAGCACCGATATCATCGAGGAGCGCATCGTCGTCTGGAATTCACCGATCAGATAGGGCGACAGCGTCAGCACCGGCATCACCGCGTGCCAGAAGACGCTGCCGAAAAAGGTGAAGTTCAGGCCCGGATCGAGGTCGGGATTGTAGGCATAGCCGACCGGGAACCAGCGCAGCGTCACGCCAAAGGTGAACAAGGTCGCCAGTCCGATGATGACCGGCGGGATTGCGATCAGCACGACAGAAAACGGCGAGACGAACGCATCGAAGCGTCCGCCTCGCCGCCAGGCTGCCACTGCGCCGAGGGAGACTCCAACGCAGAGGGAAAAGATGATCGCCGTGGTCACCAGGAACGCGGTCCAGCCGGCTGAACGGGCAAGCACCTGGGTGACGGTCTGCGGGTAATATTTGACCGACACGCCGAGATCAAACCGGGCGAGGCCGGTGATATAGTCGACGAACTGCCCGAGGATGGGCTGTTCGACGGCGCCGAAGCGGGCCTTGATCGCCCCGATCGCCGCCGGTGTCGCGCGCGGTCCGAGCTGCGCGATCATGCCGTCGACCGGGCTTCCGGGCATCAGCCGGGGAACGGTGAAATTCATCACGATGGCAAACAGGAAGGCGACGAAATAGACCCCAAGCCGTCGAAGAGGAATCCGCATCGGCTATCCCTTGTGCTCGGTTGCCTTCTCCGTCTGGCGGAGAAGCTGTCGCCGAAGGCGACGGACGAAGTAGCAGCTGCAGGCGTCTTGCCATGTCCGGCATCCGGCCTCGCGGCGACCGCCGCCGAAGCCAGGATTTTGGGACACGGACCCTTCTCCCGCTCACGGAGGAGAAGAGTGTTGCGTCAGACTTATTGCACCGGCTTCAGGCGCAGCAGATGCATCAACCGCATGCGGTTGTTGTCGTGGTTCTCAGGGTTCATCACCGGTTCGTCCTTGGTCACCCAACCGGTGAAGCGCTTGGTCGAATACTGATACCAGGTCGGTCCGTTGAACACCGGCACGACCGGGAAATTGTCGGCGATGATCACCTGCACCTGGTCGAACAGCTTCTTGCGCTCTTCGTCGGTGGTCGCCTTGCGATAGGCGTCGAACACCTTGTCCAGTTCCGGATCGGAATAGCGCGACGGCGCACTGGTGATGCGACCGGCAAAGGCCGTCGACAGTGACTGGTAGTAGCCGCGGAACGGCGTCGGTCCGTCGGCGCGGGAGTTCATGACCGCATCGAACGAGCCGTCGAGAATCTGCTTTTGCCACTGCTCGTATTCCGGCGTCGCCACCGAGGCGTTGATGCCCGCCTTGCGCAGGCCTTCGGTGGCGATCTGCACGGCGTCGATCCAGTCGGTCCAGCCATTGGGAACGATGATCGAGAAGGCGATCGGCTGCCCCTTCGGCGTGGTGCGCATGCCGTCGGCGCCCTTCTTGTAGCCGGCGTCGTCAAGCACCTTGTTGGCCTTGTCGACGTCGTAGGTCATCCATACGTCCTTGTCGCCTTCGGCCGCCTTGTTGCGCCAGGCGTCGAAGCGCGGCGGCAGGCCGCTGGCGTGCAGATTGACCACCGGATAGCCAAAGCCGGCAATGTCCACCATCGCCGTGCGGTCCATGACCAGGCTGAAAGCGTGGCGGAAATTGATGTCGTTGAAGGCCTCGGCCAATGCCGGGTTGGCGGTCTTGAAGTTCACCTGGAAGGCGATGGTTTCCGCCGGCGGCTGCCAGTAGCCATTGTGGTCCTTGTCGAGCGCGACATAGGTCTTGTCGATCTCGGGTAGGAACGAGCCGATCCAGTCCATCGAGCCTTCCGGCAGCAATGCCAGCATCTGGTCGTTGCCGGAGATCTGCGGCAGCTTCAGGCAGTCGACATGCAGCGAGGCGGCGTCCCAGTAATTCGGGTTGCGGCATTGCTCATAGACCTGCGGCGTGAAGCGGCGGATCTCGGTCATCGGGCCCGAGCCGATCGGCTTCTCGTTCTTGAAAGCGAGCGGATCGGCGACATCCTTCCAGATGTGCTCGGGCACGACAGGGAAATCGGCCATCGATTCCGGGAAGTGGGTGTCGACATCCTTCAGCGTGATCTTCACTTCGGTCGGCGAAGGCGCTTCGACCGAGGCGACGCTGCCGCCGACGCCGACAATGTCGACCGCCGGGTTCTTCAGCATCAGCTCGAGCGTGAATTTCATGTCGGCCGAGGTCAATGGCTGACCGTCGGACCATTTGACGCCGTCGCGCAGCGTGTAGGTGATCGATTTCAGATCGTCGGAGAATTTGTATCCCGTCGCCAGCCGGAAGATCGGCTTGCCGCTGTCATAATCGTTGAAGATGACCAGAGGCTCGTAGACGAAATCCATCGTGCTCTGGCGGCGCCCGCCAAGGTCGAAGGGGTTGAAGTTCTGCACCCAGCTCGTCTGCTCTTCGATGTGCATGGCGAGCACCGATTCGGCGGACGCCGGTCGCGCGCCGAAGGAGAAAGTCGTGGCGATGGTCGCGGCGACGAAAGCCGTGCCGATCAGCAGGCGCCGACGTGAAACAGCCGTCGACGGGTCTTGCAGAGAACGCATATGCGGGTCTGGCAGCCTGGCAGTCATACTTCATCTCCCATTGTTGATCGGCATTTCCGCCTCTTCGGGCGAGTAACGTAAATCAATTTGATTTAATCCTAGGAGGTAACGGGGGTCAGCGTCAACGGCTCTGTTCGGCCGTCCCCATGAAGCATGCTCCCGCTCTGTCGAAACGTGCGGCAACGACGGAAGGGTTTTGTCGGCGGAAGGAACCTGGATCGCGATGCCGAGGGATCGCGTCGAGCCCCTTCCCACGTGCTCAACGCACAGATCTCACAGTGCGATCATTGTGATGGGATGGCTTCCCTCTCCGCCGCCGGCGGAGAAGCATCAAAGCTCAGACATCGCTGTTTTCGAAGGCACCGATGCCTTGTGCGATGAGGTTGGTCGCCATGACCAGCGAGACGATTGCCGCGGAATTGAAGACGACGACCCACCATTTGCCGCCGGTCAGGAAGCCGTAGCCGTCGGCGACGGCCAGTCCCCAATCGGCGGAAGGCGGCTGGATGCCGAGGCCGAGAAAGCTCAGCGTGGCGATCGAGAAGAACGCGTATCCCAGCCGGGTGACGAGCTCGACGAGGATCGTTTCCCGAACATTGGGCAGTATCTCCAGGAACATGATGGCGAGCGCACCCTCCCCGCCGAGCCGGGCGGCGCTGACATAATCGCGCTGCTTCTGCTCGCGCACGGCGGCCCGAACGGTCCGCGCCACCAGCGACGCGTAGGCGATGGCGATCACAAGAACAACGGTCAGGTTCGATGGGCCGATCGCGACAAGCGTCATGGTGACGAGAACGATGAACGGAAACGCCATCAGCGTGTCGAGCAGCCGGGCCCCGATGGCATCGACAAGGCCATCGAAATACCCGAGCACCAGCCCGATGATGCTGCCGGCGGTGACGCCGGCAAGCGTGGCCAGCGGCGCAACCAGCAGGATATCGCGCGATCCGACGATGATGCGGGACAGCACGTCGCGGCCGAGCTGGTCGGTTCCGAACCAGTGCACGGCGTCGGGCGGCGTCAGCATCGCCAGGAAATCCTCGGCATAGGGATCGTAGGGAACGAAAAGATTGCCGAACAGCGCGCACGCGATCCAGAACAGCAGCACCAGCGAACCGACCACGACCGACGAAGGCAGTCCGGCAAAAGCGCTGCGGACCCTGCGCGCTGCCGCCAAGCCGATCACGGCGCGCCGCGGTGCGGGAAACTCCGCCAGGTCCGTCATGACGAAGCTCTTCGGCGTTGTCGCGGATCGAGCAGCGCCAGCACGAGGTCGCCTGCCGCAGCCGACAGCACGAATATTGCCGCCATCACCAGCACACCGGCTTCAAGCATCGGGAAATCGCGCGCCTTGGCCGCGTTCAGAACCAGATTGCCAAGGCCCTGGATGCCGAACAGCGCTTCGATCACCACCAGCCCGCCCAACATATAGCCGGTCTGGGTCGCAAGCACCGCGATGGTCGGCGTCAGCGCATTGCGCAGCACATGCCGAAAGATGATCTCGCGCCGCTCGAGCCCCTTCAGCACGGCGGTGCGTGTATAGTCAGCGGCCATCGCCTCGATCACGCCTGCCCGCGTCATGCGGGCGATATAGCCGGCAAGATTCAGCACCAGCGGCAGCGCCGGCAGGATCAGATAATAGCCGTTCGTCCAGATGCCAGCGCCATCGGGCGCGACGCCCGAGATCGGGAACCAGTTCAGCCACAGGCCGAAAACAATGAGCAGCATCAGGCCGGACACAAAGTCCGGGACAATGCCGAAGGAAACGCCCGCCATCACGATCAGCCGGTCGATGAAGCGGCCTGCATTCAGACCGGCGACGACGCCGGCGCCGACCCCTAGCGGAACAAGGAAAACCAGGATTATGCCGGCAAGCGCCGCCGAGCGCTTGAGGCTTTCCAGCACGAACGGCGCCACCGGTCCGCCCATAGACAGCGAGCTGCCGAAATCGCCGGTGAGCGCGTTGCTGAACCAGCGCCAGTACTGGATGAGCACGGGCTGGTCGGCGCCGAGCCGCTTGTTCAGCTCCGCCACCGCTTGCGCATCGGCAAAGGGCCCGAGCATGACGCGGCCGACATCGCCGGGCAGAACCTGCCCGGCAAAGAAAACCAGTATGCTGACCAGCCATAGCGCGAGCAAAAGTGTGCCCACGCGGGCCGACACGGTGCGGCCACTCACCATCGCGTCTCGCCGCCTTGCTTTGAACGAGTCCCATCCCGACGCAATGGGAATGGGACGCTATCTCCGCGCTCGATCATCATGCCTGGACGAAGGTAACGCGGTCGAGCAGCAGGTGCGAAATCGCCGTGAAGCGCACGCCCTCGACCTTGGTGCTGGTGATCCGGCTGTACTGCGAGAAGTAACTGATGATCGCCGGCGTTTCGTCAAGCAGGAGGGTCTGGATCTTGCCGGCGGCAAGGCGCTGGGCGTTGAGGTCGCGTGCCTTGGAGTAGTCGAGCAGCAGAGCGTCATAGGCCGGGTTTTTGAAATGCGCCGCGTTCCAGGCCCCCGAACTCTTCAAGGTCGCGTTGAGGAAGATGTCGGGCGTGCCGCGATGGCCGTAATCGGTGATGCCGAGGACCGAATCCAGCCAGGGCGAACTGCCGAAGGTCGCCGAGCCGTAGTAGGCGTCCTGCGGCAGCACATTGAGCTTGACGTCGATGCCTGCCTTCTTGGCGAAGTTCTGGATGATCACCGCATAGTCGGGAATGTCATAGGCGCGCTCGGTGGTCAGCGTCACCTCGAAGCCGTTCGGCACACCCGCCTCGCCCAACAGCCGCTTGGCCTCGGCGATGTCCTGCTTGCGCTGCGGCACCGACGAGTCGGCGGAGAGGAAGATCGGCGCGAACGGGGTGTCGTTGCCGACAATGGCGCGGCCTTTCAGCAGCCCCTTCACGATCGCCTCGCGGTCGAGCGTAAGCGCCAGCGCGCGACGGATGCGCTTGTCGGTGAACGGCGCCTGGTCGGTCCGCAGGTGCACCTGATCATGCGAGCTTGCCTGCACGCTGAGGAGCTTGAAATTGGGATTGCCCTCGATCGCCAGTTCCAGCCGCGTCGTGCTCGGGATGACGTCGAGCTGGCCGGCCTGCAGCGCCAGCACCTGGGCCTGCTCGTCGTCGAAGAACTTGATCTCGACCCGGTCAGGCAGTGCCTTCTCGCCCCAGTAATCCGGATTGCGCACGAAGCTCGCGCCCTGCTTGGGACGGAAGGATTCGAGCTTGAACGGGCCGGTGCCGTTGAAGTTCTTTTCGAAATCGCCGGCATAGTCGGCCGGCAGGATGACGGCGTTGTAGACGTCGGAGGAGACATAGAAGGGGAAGTTGCTGTTCGGACCGTCGAGGTCGAAGGCGACGGTTTCGTCGTCGACCAACTTGGCGCCGCCCTTGGACAGGATGCCCTTGTAGGCCGACAGTGCCGACGAGCCGCTGGCCGGATCGACAAGCCGTTCGAAGCTCGCCACCACGTCCTTGGCGGTGACCGCGCGGCCATCGTGGAATTTCACCCCCGGACGCAATTTGAAGGTCCAGCGGCTGGCGGTCTCGTCAGCCTCCCAGGACAACGCGAGCTTCGGCTGCAGCCCGTCCTTCGGATCGTCGAGGATCAGATATTCACCGACCTGGCTGATCACCCCGATGCTCGCCGGATCAGTGACCGAGACGGGATCGATCGCCTTGGTCGGCTGGCCGAGCCCGACGCGGACAATGCCGCCGGCGGCGGCTGCGGCGCGCGCGCCTGCAAGTCCCTGCGAGGCGGCAAAGCCGGTCAAGCCGAGCAGTGCGGCGTATTTCAGCAGATCGCGGCGCTTGAGAAAGCCGCCCTGATATTCGTCGACGGCGACATTCCAGATGTCCCCCGACAGATTGCGAAGTGCGTCGATATCTCTGTGTTTGGTCATGTTTAAACCCCAGTTTGAAATGACAGTTGAAAAGATGCTCTATGCGACGGGTTCGCCGTCGAGATGGATGCGATCCACGGCCTGCGGATAGAAGGCGACGAGGCCCTTGATCTTGGGCATCTCGGCGATCGTGTCGCGGTAGCACCAGGCGATGTCCGGGCGCACCGAACCATCGCTCAGGAGCCCGGACCAGTAGGAAGCGATGCCCTTGTAGGGACATCGCGTCGTTGTTGCGGAAGCCGTCAGCCGCTCCAGATTGATGTCATCGGGATGCAGGTAGAAGCGCGTCGGCAGATGCGTCTCGAACAGCAGCACCGGACGGTGGCTGTCGGCGATCGGCTCGCCGTCGAACCAGACCTGCACATGGCTGGAGCTTTGCAGCACATCGATGCGCGCATAGGGATCGCGGGCATGGACGAAGACCTCTTCGTCCTCCTCGAACCACTGGTCGACGAGCTTCCAGGTGAAGGCGATGCGCCCGGCGAGCGGCGACAGGTTTTCACCCGGCGGGGACACGAACGACCAGGCCGCGTTGGCGCTCCGCCTGTCGCCGGTGTCGACATCCCAGTAGGCCGTGTCGCCACCGACCGCGTGCGGCTCGCGATGCAGCGAGGACTTCAGCACCGACGCGTCGACCGACGCCACCGGGAAGAAATAGATCGGCAGGAAGTGGTTGGAGCGCAGCACCAGCACGTTGCGGCTGTCGGCGATGGTGCGGCCGCCGAATTTGACGCGCACGCGCTTGGGGCTGTGCAGGACATTGACGAGATGCGGGGCGGTCGCTTCGCGCGGCTGCAGTCTGGGTGCGGCGGTCATCATCGTTCTCCGGGGTCAGGACACGGCGCGCGCATTGTCGCGCTGTTCGGCGAAGCGGTTGGCGGGCCGCGCCAGGCCGAAGCGGTCGCGCAGTGTTCCCGGCGCGTATTCGGTCGGGAACACGCCGCGGCGCTGCAGCTCCGGCACCACCTGCTCGGCGAAATTCACCCAGTCCTCGGGCAGCAGCGGGAACATCAGGTTGAAACCGTCGGCGGCACCCGAGACGAACCAGTCCTGCAACTGGTCGGCAATCTGCTTGGGCGTGCCGGCGACGGTCGGCACCGAACCGCTGTTGGCGAGCTTGCGGGCAATCTCGCGCAGGCTGAGATTCTGCTTTGACCACTGCTTGACCCTGTTGAGCGATGTGCGTCCGCCATTGAAGGTGCTCTCGTCCGGCAGCTGCGGCAGCGGCCCGTCCGGCGGATAGACGGAGAGATCGATGCCGCTCCAGCTCGACAGAAGGTCGATGCCGACCTGGTCGGGAAGCAAGGTCTGCAGATACTCCTGCTTTTCCCGGCCTTCCGCCTCGGAGGCGGCGACGATCGGCAGGATGCCAGGCAGGATCTTGAAGCTCTCCGGCCGCCTGCCGTGGCGGGCCAGGCGCTCATTGATGTCCTGGCGATACTTGATGCCGTCTTCCCTGGAGCTGAAGATGGCAAAATGCACATCGGCCTGGGCGGTGGCGAAGTTCTTGCCGTCCTCGGACGAGCCCGCCTGGACGATCAGCGGATGGCCCTGTGGCGGCCGCGAGACGTTGAGCGGTCCGCGCACCTTGAAGTGCTTTCCCTTGTGATCGATCAGGTGGACCTTGTCGGGGTCGGCGAAATAGCCCGACGCCTTGTCGATCAGCAGCGCCTCGTCTTCCCAACTGTCCCACAGTGCCTTGACGATATCGAGGAATTCGGCCGCGCGCTCATAGCGGAACGCATGTTCGATATTGCCGTCGCGGCCGAAATTGCGCGCCTCCTCGTCCATGGCCGAGGTGACGACGTTCCACGACGCCCTGCCCTTGCTGATATGGTCGAGCGAGGCGAACATGCGCGCCACATTGTAGGGCTCGCTGTAGGAGCTCGACGCCGTGGTGATCAGGCCGATATGCCTGGTCACGCCGGCCAGCGCCGACAACAGCGTCAAGGGCTCGAGGCGGGCGTTGGCGTAGTGGGCAACGCCGCTCTTGACCGAATCCCAGATCGACACGTGGTCGGCGACGAAGATGGTGTCGATCTTTGCCCGTTCGGCCGCCTGCACGAGATCGCGGTAGAAGTCGAAGTCCAGCACCTCCCGGCCCGGCGCCCGCGGATGGCGCCACGACATCCGATGATCGCCCTGCGGGTTGAAGAAAAATGCGCTGAGGATCATGTGATCTCGAGCCATGCCGGCCTCCTTCCAAATCTTCTCTCCGGAGACTGTCGCGCTGTTCTCTACAGGCTGCGACAATCTCTCCTGAGGGGTGAAAGGTAGATTGCGCTCCGGCTTAATTCGAGTAATTTTATAGAGATTATGTATTGCGAAAGCGGAAGCGATTGCCCTCGATGGCCGCGCTGGAAGAAAGTGGTTTCAAGCTCCCAATGTCCTCCTCGGTGCTCAACGTCGATCAGCTTTCCATCGCCTATGACGGGCGCAACGGATCGCATTCCGCCGTCAGCGGCGTGTCGCTGCACATAGGTCAAGGCGAGGCACTCGGCCTGGTCGGCGAGTCGGGATCGGGCAAAAGCTCGGTGGCGCTCGCTATCCTGCGCTATCTGCCGAAAAACGCCCGCATCGCGGCGTCGGCGCTGGAATTCCAGGGCCGCGAAATCCGCGATCTTTCCGCCGAGCAACTGCGCCAGTTGCGGGGCAACCACATCGCCACCGTCTACCAACACCCAGGTGCAGCCCTCAATCCAAGCATGACGATCGGGCGGCAGATCACCGAGACGATCATGCGGCATCGCCCGGTTCGCCACGACGAGGCCCGCGCGCGCGCCGCCGAACTGTTAGAGCACGTTCGGGTGAGCCGTCCCGACCGGGTGCTGGATCTCTATCCGCACGAATTGTCCGGCGGCATGCAGCAGCGTGCCAACATCGCCATTGCGATCGCGCTCGACCCGTCGCTGCTGGTGCTGGACGAGCCGACGACGGCGCTCGACGCCAGCGTGCAGTCGGAGATCATCGCCATCCTGCACGACCTGCGCAAGGATCACAAAACCAGCGTGCTTCTGATCAGCCACGACATCAACATGATCCGCCGCTCCTGCGACCGCGTGGCGGTGATGCAGTCGGGAACGGTGGTCGAAAGCGGCGTCGCCGCCGATGTCTTCGACAACCCTCGCCACGCCTACACCAAGGCGCTCATCGCCTCGATCCCGGCCCTCAACTACACCAAGCGGGACGGCAGACTGGCGGAGACCGACGGACCCGGTCTGGCAGCGCACCCGACAGCCAACGATGAAGCCGCCGGCGCGCGGAAAGAACGCCAGATCGCGATCGCCTGCAAAGGCATCAGCCATGCCTTCGGCAGCCAGCCAGTGCTCAGCGATATCGATCTCGACATAGGCCAGGGCGAGACGTTCGGGCTGATCGGCGAATCCGGTTCCGGCAAGTCGACCTTGGCAAGGATCGTCACCGGCCTGCAGAAACCGGACGCCGGATCGGTCGAACTGTTCGGCAGGACGGTCGCGCCGCGCGTCGAGCAGAGAAACCTTGCCGAACGGCGCGACGTGCAGATGGTCTTCCAGTCGCCGGATCGCACGCTCAACCCACGCCAGCGGATCGGCAGGATCCTCGGCCGTCCGCTGCGCCGGCTCGCCGGCCTGCGCCGCGGCGAGGTGAGAGCCCGCGTCAGCGACCTCTTGCAGTCGGTTCGCCTCGCCGGCACCACGGCCGAGCAGAAATCGCGATCGCTGTCCGGCGGCCAGCGGCAACGGGCGGCGATCGCGCGGGCCTTCGCCGGCGTGCCGAAGGTCGTCGTGCTTGACGAACCCACCTCGGCACTCGACGTCTCCGTCCAGGCGACCGTTCTCAACCTGCTCAACGACCTACAGCGCGACAAGGACACGACCTATCTGTTCATCAGCCACGACCTCAGGGTCGTGCGCTACATGGCCGACAGGATCGGCGTGCTCTATCGTGGCCGTCTGGTGGAAACCGGTTCATCCGACCAGATCTTCCGGGGCCCCAATCACCCCTACACGGAACTGCTCCTGGCCGCGTCCTCCGATGAGGCCGCGCCGACTCCGGTGGCGATCGAGGCGGCCGGTACGCAAAGCAAGGGATGTTCCTTCGCCGACCGCTGCCCCCTGGCCCTGCCAGACTGCAGAAAGGCCGAACCGCCCGCCAGGCAGGTCGCACCCGGCCACCTAATCGCTTGCTGGCGGCAGGGTTCGTGAACGGATTGTCGGCATTCCAAACACGCGCAACAGCCTGTTGCCTTCAGGCACAGTGCGATGCCGTCATTGGCTCTTGAACGGCCAAGCCGGACCCGCGTAACATCACGCCATCTGAACTGAGTCTGCTCTATTCATCCGGGCTAATGCCCGGATTGGGTTGGATATTTTCCTTTGAATACGCTTGCAATCGGCAGCGCGCCGGAGCGCGGCAAATCGTTTGCCCATGTGGCCGAAGCCTCGTGGGGAAAGGGCCTCAGCACGTTGCTCCGGATTGTGCGCTTGACGCTGCGCCATCCCTGGCAGGTCGCGATCACCCTCGTCTCGACCTTCATCGCCGCAACGCTGCAGCTCTTCATTCCACGCTTGCTGGGACGAGCCATCGACCAGGCGCAGGGCGTCATGACCGCCGGGGTCAGTACCGCGGCCGAGCACGCGCTGTGGAACACCGCTTTGACGCTGCTCGTCGTCAGCATCCTGCGCGGTCTCTTCACCATGGCGCAGAACTATTACGGCGAGGCCGTCGGCCATCGAACCGGCTATGAGCTGCGCCTGGCTTTCTACGAGAAGATCCAGCGCCTGAGCTTCTCCTACCACGACCGGGTCCACACCGGCGATCTGATCACGCTCGGCCTGCTCGATCTCGACGGCGTGCGCATGTTCTTTGCCACCGGCATCCTGCGCGTCGTCCTGCTCGGCGTGCTGATCGGCGTCGGCGCCTATCTCTTGATCAGCACCGATCTGGTGCTCGGGCTGTTGAGCCTGAGCTTCGTGCCGTTCGTCGCCTGGCGCTCCTCAGTCACCCAGCTGGCGCTGCGCAGCACCTGGCTGACCTTGCAGCAGCGCCTGTCGGTGCTGAGCAGGGTGATGGACGAGAACCTCGGCGGCATCCGTGTCGTGCGCGCCTTTGCGGCGCAGCGGCATGAGCTCGATAAATTCGACCGCGCCAAGCAGGATGCGCTCGACCTCGCCAACAAGCGCGTCGACATCCGCGTTGGCAACACCAGCGCCATGAACTTCTCGTTCCTCGCCGCCATGGGCCTGGTGCTCTGGTTCGGCGGGCAGAAGGTGATTGCGGGTCAAATCAGCGTCGGCACGCTGGCCCAGTTCCTTACCTTCATGACCATCCTGCAGATGCCGGTGCGCCAGCTCGGCCTGATGGTCAATTCCTTCGCACGCGCCTCGACCTGCGGCACCCGGCTGTTCGAACTGCTCGACGCCGAACTCGACATCAAGGACGCGCCGGGCGCCAGGGACCTCGTCGTCACCGAGGGCGTGCTGCGCTTCGACAATGTCGGTTTCCGCTACGCTGGCGCGGGCGACCGGCCGACGCTGTCCGGCATTTCCTTCGAGGCAAGATCCGGCGAGACCATCGGCATCGTCGGCCCTCCCGGCAGCGGCAAGTCGACCATCGCGCACCTGATCCCGCGCTTCTACGACGTCACCTCGGGCAGCATCACCATCGACGGCCAGGACATCAGCAAGGTCACGCTGCAATCGCTGCGCAAGGCCGTCGGCGTGGTGCAGCAGGACGCGTTCCTGTTCACCACCTCGATCGAGAACAACATCGCCTATGGCAATCCCTGGGCACGCGAGACCCGTATCGGGCAGGCAGCCGAGTTCGCCCAGTTGCACAACTACATCATCGGGCTTCCCGCCGGCTACACCACGGTCGTCGGCGAACGCGGCGCGTCGCTGTCCGGCGGCCAGCGGCAGCGCCTGACCATCGCGCGCAGCCTGATGTTGCGGCCATCGGTGCTGGTCTTCGACGATTCCACCGCGGCCATCGACGCCGGCACCGAGCAGCGCATCCGGGCGGCGATGAAGCGCTTCGCAAAAGATCGCGTGACGCTGATTATTTCGCACCGACTGAGTTCGCTGATGCATGCCGACCAGATCCTGTTTGTCGAGAACGGCCGGATCGTCGAGCGCGGCACGCATGAGCAGCTGCTGGCGCTCGGCGGACGCTATCGCGCGCTCTACGACCTGCAACTGCGGCCTGAGGACGATCGGCCCACGGCTCTGGGAGCCGCGTGATGTCGGCACAGAACGACGACGAGAAGGAAGACACCAGCGGACGGCCGACAAAGGCTGTCGTCGGCTCGCACCGCGACGAGGAAGAGGTTTTCGGCAAGGCGTACGATCCTCGCATCGTGCGGCGTATCTGGAGCTTCGTGAAGCCGTATCAGAGCCGGATTTTCATCTCGGTCGCCGCAGTGCTGGTGTTCACGCTGACGCAATTGGCGATCCCGCTGGTCATCCGCTACGCCATCGACCACGGCATGGCGGCAGGCAGGCTCGACCAGTCGGTGATGATCTCCGCGATCGGCACTTTCACGCTGATCATCCTCATCAACTATGCCGCCAGCCATGTACAGGAAAGCGTCGTCGGCAAGGTCGCCGAGAACGTGCTTTCTGACCTACGCCGCGCCATGTTCAGCCACCTGCAGCGCGTCTCGCTGAGCTTCATGGACAAGACCGAGGTCGGCCGGCTGATGTCGCGCCTGCAGGGCGACGTCAATTCGATGCAGGAATTCCTCGAGACGTCTGTCATGTCGGTGGGCGATATCGTGCTGTTGTTCGGCATCGTCAGCGTGCTTTTGTGGCTCGATTTCCGGCTCGGGCTGCTGACGCTGTCGACCATGCCGGTGCTGTTCATCGTGCGCCTGTTCTGGCTGCCGCGCGCCAAGGTCGCCTTCATGGCCGCGCACGAGACCAACTCGATCGCCAACGGCGCGCTGGCCGAGGGCATCCATGGCGTGCGCACTGTGCAGAGCCTTGAACGCCAGCACGTCAATTTCGACCTCTACGACGAGAAGGTGCTGGCCAATCTCAATGCCCATTTGACGTCGGCGAAATACGCGCAGGTGATGGTGCCGATCGTCGACACGCTGACCGGCATCGCCATGGCGACGGTCATCGTCGTCGGCGGTTCGATGGTGCTGTCGCACAGCCTCGACGTCGGCGTCATGGTGGCGTTCCTGTTCTACATCCAGCGCTTCTTCGACCCGATCCGCTCGCTCACCATGCAGTACAGCGTCATGCAGCGCGCCATGGCTTCGGGCCAGCGCATCTCCGAAGTGCTCGACGTGCCGGTGGACGTCAGCGACAAGGATGGCGCCCTGTCGCTGTCGCGCGACATGGATGGTTCGGTCGAGTTCAGGAACGTCACCTTCGGCTACCGGCAGAACCTGCCGGTGCTGAAGAACATCTCCTTCCGCGTCAATCCGGGCGAGACCGTTGCACTGGTCGGCCCGACCGGGTCGGGCAAGTCGAGCTCGATGGCGCTGGTGCACCGGTTCTACGATGTCTGGTCAGGCCAGGTTCTGGTCGGCGGCCATGACGTGCGCGACCTGACCCAGGATTCGCTCGGCGATCAGGTGGCCATGGTGCTGCAGGAACCGTTCCTGTTCTCCGGCTCGGTTTTGGAGAACATCCGCTATCACAAGACCGGCGCCACCCGCGACGAGGTGGTCCGCGCCGCACAGGCCGTCGGCGCGCACGACTTCATCGAGAACTTGCCCGATGGCTACGACACCGAGCTCGAACAGCGCGGCGGCAATCTCTCACTCGGCCAGCGCCAGCTGATCAGCTTCGCGCGGGCGCTGGTGGCCGACGCCAAGATCCTGGTCCTCGACGAGGCCACGGCCAGCATCGATTCCTACACCGAGATGCTGATCCAGAAAGCGCTGATAAAACTGCTGGAAGGCCGCACCGGGCTGGTCATCGCCCACCGGCTGGCCACCATTCGCGGCGCCGACCGCATCATCGTCCTGCAGAACGGCGAGATCGTCGAAAGCGGCAACCACGAACAGTTGATGGCACGAAAAGGGCTCTACGCCCGCCTCTACAACATGAACTACGCCTCCTTCGACGACATTTCGGAAGGCGAGCTGGAACTGGACGCGGCGGTCGGCAAGGCGACATGACCTGGTTGGTCGAATGACGACAGCCGATTTTTTGGCTTCGGGCCTTAACTTTCGCGGTGTGGTTTTTACATCTTAGGGGGCTGGAGACGATCGAGCTTGAGGAGGCTCCCGTGCAGCAACCAGAAGACATCGCCGCCCGCCGATTGGGCATTCTCATCGAGCAATATGTCGAAGCGCGCAAAAAGCGCTACGACTATGTGTCGACCGAGCAGGCCTATCTGGCCATCCGGCAGATCCTCAAACCCGCCATTTCTGATCGGGAACTGGACGACATGGTCGCCTCGCTTGCCGTCAAGAACGGGCTGGCCGTCGTTTTCGATCGCCAAACCAAAGCGCCTTTCGACGATATTCCTCCACCGGCAAGGAGATAGTTAGGCTGGCCCATCTGTGATTTTCAGGTGGCCAAGCGAATCCGCTTGCCACGAAGCCTCACTTAATACCATGTTAAGTGAACCTTGAGATCACCATGAAAACTGTTGCGGATCACGCACTCAACGACAACGCCGCAACCGGCGCGGAAGCCCGCCGTTCCACGGTGTTGGGCGATCGCATCAAGGCCTATCGCACCGCGCGACGCCTGACGCTGCGCCAGCTCGGCGACTTGATCGGCACCACCGCCAGTTTCCTGAGCCAGCTCGAGCGCGGACTTTCGGGAGCTAACACCAGCACGCTGATGCTGATCGCCAATGCGCTCGGCATCGGCCTCGCCGATCTTTTCGACGAAAGCGAAGTCTCGCCGCACGCGGTGCTGACACGCGCCGAACGACCCGCGCTGCCGACCAGCGAAGGCTACCGCAAGACGCTGCTGTCGCGCCGGCCAATCCGCGAGATGGAAGTCTATTGCGGCGAATTCGCCGTCGGCGGCTCGACCGGCGACCTGCCCTACACACATGGCAACGCGCACGAGATGTTTTTCGTGCTGCGTGGCCGGCTGCAGCTGACGCTGGGCGACGAGTGCTTCATCCTCGAAGAGGGCGACAGCATCGAATATTCGACCTCGACGCCGCACAGGACCATCAATGTCGGCGACACGGTGGCCGAAGTGCTGTGGATCATAGCGCCGTCGACAAGCGGCGCCGTCGATCTCGACCAATATGTGGCCCGGAAATCGCTCGCACCCGGACTGCCAAAATCAAACAGCGAGTCATCGGAGGGTTAAAAAAATGGGAAGCAGATCAATAGTGTCCGGGCTTGTCGGCGCCGCCGCACTGGCCTTGATTTCAGCCGCAGCGGCTCATGCGCAGAGCGCGCCGCCGGCCGGCACCGTGGTGGACGGGTCGCTGAAAGGCAAGACGCTGACCTTCGTCTCCTATGGCGGCATCTACCAAGACGGCCAGGTCGCCGCCCTCAAGGAATTCGTCGACAAGAGCGGCGTCAAACTGCTGAACGATGGGCCGACCGAAATCGCCAAGCTTCAGGCGCAAGTCGAGTCCGGCAATGTGACTTGGGATGTCGTCGATACCGACGATTTTCCGCCATTCGTGCATTGCGGCAAGCTGTTCCAGAAGCTCGATCTGACCAAGCTGGACGTTTCGCACATTCCGGCCGGACAGGTCGGCGAGTGCAGCGTGCCGGCGATGAACTACGGCACCGTGTTGATGTACAAGACCGCGACCTACAAGGACAACCCGCCGAAGGACTGGAAAGATTTCTTCGACACCAAGAAATTCCCTGGCACCCGCGCCATCGACGGCAGCGGCAGCCCGATCGGCGGCCTGATCGAACAGGCCATCCTGGCTGACGGCGGCTCGGTCGACAACATGACGCCCGCCGACATCGACAAGGGCATCGCCAAGATCAAGGCGATCGGTCCGGACACGATCTTCTGGAAGACCGGCGCCGAGTCCCAGCAGCTGGCGGAATCCGGCGAGGCCGACATGATCATCATGTGGACGGGCCGCGCCATGACGGCGGTCAAGAACGGCGCTGCCTATACGCCGGTGTGGAAGGACTGGCTGGTCGTCATGGATCAGCTGACCATCCCGGTCGGGGCCAAGGACACCGACGCCTCCTATGCGCTGATCAACGCCTATCTCGGCAAGAAGTCGCAGGAGGTCCTGACCGAGCAGACATCCTACTCGCCGATCAACACCGAGGCGCAGCCCAAGGTGGATGCTTCGGTCGCCGCCTTCCTGACCAACACGCCGGAACACGCCAAGCAGGGCTACCAGCAGAACATCAAGTTCTGGGTCGCCAACTTCGCCATCGCGTCCGACAAGTGGACGGCGCTGATGGCCGGCAACTGAGCCGGCCGAACGCCAAGGTGAACGTGTGAGCCAGACATCGCATACGCTGGCGGCCGGGGGTGACAATCCCCGGCCGGCGGGTGGCGTGCAGGGGCCGCAACGGCGCCTGCGCCTCGCCGCCTATCCTTCGCTGCTGGCGATGCCCGCCTTGCTCCTGCTTATCGCGGCGATGGGCTATCCGCTGCTGACCGTCACGCTGCGCAGTTTCTCGGACCCCGCCTGGGGAATGCAGAACTACGTCTGGTTCTTTTCCACGCCGGTGAACGTCACGGTTCTGTGGCGCACCTTTTCCATTGCCGCCTGGGTCACCATCGTCTGCGTCATCGCCGCCTACCCCTATGCCTACCTGATGACGGCGGTCGGGCCGCGCATGCGACTTGTCCTCATCCTATGCGTGCTGGTGCCGTTCTGGGTCAGCGGCGTGGTGCGCACATTGGCCTGGGTCATCCTGCTGCAGGATTCCGGCATCATCAATTCGCTCATCAGGCTGCTCGGCTTTGACAGCGTGAAGCTGATCCGCACGCAGACCGGCGTGGTGATCGGCATGGCGCAGGTGCTGCTGCCCTTCATGATCCTGCCGCTCTATTCGGTCATGCGCGGCATCGATTTGCGCCTCGTGCAGGCGGCGCGCAGCCTCGGCGCGCGGCCCTCGCTTGCCTTCCTGCAGATCTATCTGCCGCTGTCGCTGCCTGGTGTGTTCGCCGGCGCCATCATCGTCTTCATCCTGTCGCTCGGCTTCTACATCACGCCGGCCCTGCTCGGCGGACCCCGCAGCACCATGCTGTCGACACTGGTGCAGAGCCAGGTGCTCAGCCTGCTCAACTGGGGCCGTGGCGGCGCCATGGGTGTCGTGCTCCTGGTGGCGACCTTCATGCTTCTGGCGCTCGCCGCGCCGCTGATGCGCCAGCGCCACAAACAGGCGTCCAGATCATGAGACTGGCACCATTCCGCATTCTGCTCGGCCTGTTCTGCCTGCTGGTTGCCGTGTGGCTGGTGATGCCGACGCTGGTCATCATCCCGATGTCGTTCAACGAGAAGAAGTCGCTTGCCTTCCCGCCATCCGGCTTCTCCTGGCAGTGGTACGAGAATTTCTTCACCAACCCCGACTGGCTGACCAGCTTCTTCAACTCCCTCAGGGTCGCGGGCCTCGTTGCCGTCGCCGCCACGCTCATCGGCACGCTGGCGGCGCTCGGCCTCAGCCGCATGAAACATTCCGGCGCCGGCCTGCTGCGCGCCATCCTGATCACACCGATGATCGTGCCCGGCGTGGTCCTGGCAATCGGCATCTATGCCGTCTATCTCGACTACCATCTCGTCGGCACCACCACCGGCTTCGTCATTGCGCACACGATGCTGGCGATTCCTTTCGTCATCATCGCCGTGTCGGCAAGCCTCGAAGTCTTCGACGTGCGGCTGGAGACGGCGGCGGCAAGCCTTGGCGCCGACCGCTTCACCGCGTTCCGCACCGTGACCTTGCCGCTGATCGCGCCCGGCATCCTTTCGGGGCTGCTGTTTGCCTTCGTCACCTCATTCGATGAAATTATCATCGCGCTGTTCATCACCAGCCCCTATCTGAAGACCTTGCCCGTGCAGATCTTCACCAGCATCACCCGCGACGCCGACCCGACGGTGACAGCCGTCGGAACGATCATCTTCATTGCCACGACGCTGGTGATCAGTGCCGGGCTGATCATCAGCTCGAAATCGACGAGGGGTTGAGATGGCTGCGTCCAACAGCAAAGAACGTGGCGCGGCCATCGACATCAAGGCCGCAACCAAGCGTTACGGCAAATTCACCGCGCTCGACGACGTCAGCCTTCACATCGAGCCGGGCGAATTCATGACGCTGCTCGGCCCCAGCGGCTCGGGCAAGACCACCACGCTCAACGTCGTGGCCGGCTTTACCGACCTGACCTCGGGCGACCTCGCCGTCGGCGGCAAAAGCATCGTCGCGCTGCCGGCGCACAAGCGCAACATCGGCGTCGTCTTCCAGCACTACGCACTGTTTCCGCACATGACCGTCGGCAAGAACGTCGCCTATCCGCTCGCCCTGCGCGGCATGGACAAGCAAGCGCGCGACCGCCATGTCGCGCGCGCCCTGGACATGGTCAAGATGGCCGACTTCGCGCATCGTTATCCGGCCGAGCTTTCCGGCGGCCAGCAGCAGCGCGTGGCGCTGGCGCGCGCCATCGTCTTCGATCCGCCGCTGCTTTTGATGGATGAGCCGCTCGGCGCCCTTGACAAGAAACTTCGCGAATGGCTGCAGCTGGAAATCAAGCGCATCCACCGCGAGCTCGGCACCACCTTCGTCTATGTGACGCACGATCAGGAAGAGGCGCTGGTGCTCTCCGATCGCATCGCCGTGTTCAACCAGGGACGCATCGAACAGGTCGGAACCGGGCGTCAGCTCTACGACGAACCGGCGACATTGTTCGTGGCGAAGTTCATCGGGGAATCGACCAGTTTGCGTGGTGATGCCCAGACGTCGGGCGGCGAAACCAGCCTGACCATCGCCGGTCAGAAGGTCGTTGCCGGCGGCAAGCTCGCCAGCGGCCAGAAGCCGGTGGTGCTGCTGCGGCCGGAAAAGCTTTCGCTTGCCAGAACCAACACGCCTCCCGCCGCCGGGCAGAACAGCCTCACCGGCCACGTCAGCGAAGCGATCTATCTGGGCTCGGGTTCGAAATACCAGGTGACGCTCGGCGATGGCTCGGTCGCCATCGTGCGCGCGACGCTGGAGGCCACGCCTTTCTCGATTGGCGACAGGGTCGATCTGCGCTGGTCGGTCGTCGATGCAAAACTTCTTGCCGACGACGACCGCGCCGACATGACGATGACCTGATCGCTCTTTCCCCCGCAGGATTTTTAGACATGGACGCCAAAGTCAACGGCAACATCTCGTTCTGGTATGCCGACATCGGCCTGCCAGCCTATCGCGCGCCGCTTCCGGGCGACCTCGAAGCCGATGTCTGCATTGTCGGCGCGGGCTACACTGGCCTTTGGACGGCCTACTATCTGAAGAAGGCCGATCCTTCGATCCGCATCGCCATGGTGGAAAGGGAATTCGCCGGCTTCGGCGCGTCCGGCCGCAATGGCGGCTGGCTGTCCGGCGGCTTCAGCTGGTCACGCGAGAAATACCTGCAGACATCGACGCGCGGCGCCGTCATCGACATGGAGACCGCCATGCACGGCACGGTCGACGAAGTGATCGCGGTGACCGAGGCCGAAGGCATCGATGCCGACATCCGCCGCGTCGACAATCTGACGGTTGCGACCAACCCGCCGCAACTGGAGCGGATCAAGGCGGCCTATGCGGATGCGGTCGGCTGGAGCGTCCCGCGGGAGCGTGTAAGCCTGATCGGCGAGGCAGAGGCCAAGGCCCGCATCAACATCAGGAATGTGCTTGGCGGTTATGTCCACCACGGCACCGCGCGCGTCCAGCCGGCCAAGCTGGTGCGTGGACTGTCCGAAGCCGTCGAACGCCTTGGCGTGCCGATCTACGAACAGACAATTGTGACCGGCATCGAGAAGGGCAAGGTCACCACCGATCGTGGCACGGTGCGCGCGCCCATCATCATCCGCGCCACGGAAGGGTTCACGGCCGGCATACCAGGCAATGAGCGGCTCTGGCTGCCGCTCAACAGCGCTCAAATCATCACCGAGCCGCTGCCGCAATCGCTGTGGGACGAGATCGGCTGGGACGGCCACGAGCTCCTGGGCGACGCAGCGCACGCCTATTGCTATGCCCAGCGCACCCGCGAAGGCCGCATCACCATGGGCGGGCGCGGCGTGCCCTACCGCTACGGGTCGCAGACGGACGTGCGCGGCCAAACCCAGCAGGCGACCATCGAAAGCCTGCACGCGATCCTCACCCGCCTTCTGCCGCAGACCAGCAAACTTCGCATCGACCACGCCTGGTGCGGCGTGCTTGGCGTGCCGCGCGATTGGTGCACGACGGCCGGCCTCGACCTTGAGACCGGCATCGGCTGGGCCGGCGGCTATGTCGGCCTCGGCGTGTCGAGCTCCAACCTTTCGGGCCGGACGCTGCGCGACCTCATCCTGCGCCGCGACACCGAGCTGACCCGCCTGCCCTGGGTCAACCGCCAGGTCAGCAAATGGGAGCCCGAGCCGATGCGCTGGCTTGGCGTCCACTCGATGTATCAGCTCTACCGCATTGCCGACGAGCGTGAGGAAGCCGGCCTCCAGCACACGTCGAAACTGGCAGCCATCGCCGACCGCATCACCGGGCATTGAGCCCTGCGACGTTGCATATCGAGTTGAAAATTTCAGTGCCTGCCCGGAGACCGCCATGACCGACTTCCAGACCTTCGCCCATCTCGCTGCAATCGACCTCGGCGAGCCCGAGCCCAAGCCGACCTCGATCAGCGGTAATCAACTCGAAGCGTCGAGGACGCTGTGGACCTCGCCGGACGGGACGCTCGAAGTTGGCGTCTGGGCATGCACGCCCGGCCGCTTCACCGCCTCGCGCGACACCAATTCCGAAACCTGCCACATCGTGTCGGGCCGGGTCTCGCTGCATGGTCCAGATGGCCGCAGCAAGGAGGTTCGTGCCGGCGAAATGCTGGTGCTGCCGAAAGGCTGGAAGGGCGAATGGACGATCCACGAAGCGACGCGCAAGCTCTACATCCTGCACTTCGAAGCGGCGTGAGCTAGTCGTCGCTCCCAGTGCCGGTCGGCTTGCCTTCTATCGCCTGCCGCAAGGTGTCGTTGATCCGGTCCTGCCAGCCGGGGCCATCGGCCTGAAAATGGTCCAGCACCGCTCGATCGATCCTGATCGAAACGAGCTCCCTGACACCCGGAGCGGCCGAGGGCTCGCGATGCGGAGCAACCGGCTTCTTGACTGGCTTGAAGGCGGCTTCGGCCGCCGTCATCGGATTTGTCGGTCGGCGCGGGGGATTTGCCATTGGGTGACCCTGACTGGAAGACGACTCATGCTCGCCGATGAGGCTGCACGTTTGCGCCACCTTAGCCCAACTGGCGCCAATGCGCAGGCCCATTTGGCCGGGACCCTGTCTTCGATCCTTAACCCCAACCGGCCAGCGACTTTCGCGGCACACGCTGGCGCCGGTCACTCGGCGGCTTGAAGAATTTGTGCGTCGACGATGATCCTGATCTCGGCACGGCAAGAGCCGCAATTCGTGCCGGCATGCATGGCTGCCCCGATCGCCTCGACGCTGGCGCAGCCGCCTCGCACCGCTTGCGCGATCTGGTTGGCGCCGACGCCGAAGCAGGAGCAGACGATGGCCCCGCGATCGACGTCGACCCCGCCCGGCCGCCCGGCCACGATCGCCAGCCTGGCGCGCCGATCGACATGATCGGCGTTCAATTGATCCGCCGCCCAGCCGCGCGACACCGCGACCGGACCTGGCGCTACGAACAGGGCGCCGGCCAAGTGATCGCCGTCGAAAGCGGCGATGCGATGCTGGCCGGCATCGCGGTCGTGATAGGCGAGGATTTCGGCGCCCGGCGGCGTGCCGAACAAGGCCACTGCGAAGCCGGCCCAGTCGATGTCGTCATCGGCAAAGGCGAGTTCGACCCGCCAGCCCCCCTTGCATTTGGCCGCGGCCCAGTAGGTCGCGGTATCCGGCGCCGGCCTCTGCCGCATCACCGCGAAGCCGAAGGCTTTCGCGGCGAATTTCTCGATGCGGGCGGCGACATGCTTTAGCGCCGGCTGGCCGGACACCGGATCGGTCAGCGGCGCGGTCAGGGCGTCGAGCCGGCCCTTTGCGGCGAACTGATCCGTCCAGTGCATCGGTGCAAACAGGCTGCCCTGGCGCTGGCGTGCCGTCACCAGCGCGCGCACCAGCACGTCGCCGCGCGGGCTGGAAACGCGCGCGATATCGGCGTCGCCGATACCGAAGCGCTGCGCATCCGCCGGGTGGATTTCGACGAAAGGCTCGGCAATGTGCTGGGACAGCCGCGGGCTTTTGCCGGTCCGCGTCATGGTGTGCCAGTGGTCGCGGATTCGGCCAGTATTGAGGATCAGCGGATAGTCCTGGCTGGTGCGGGTCTCGACGGCGGGACGGATGGCGATGAAGCGCGCCTTGCGGTCGGGTGTGTAGAAATTGCCGTCGGCGAAGAAGCGGATGGGTTGAGCCCAGCCACCCCCCTCTGGCCTGCCGGCCATCTCCCCCTCAAGGGGGGAGATTGGCAGTTTCGCTGATGGCGCTTGTTCTGCGACGTTAGCAATTGGCGAAAGCGGCGGTGACAGCTGATCTCCCCCCTTGAGGGGGAGATGGCCGGCAGGCCAGAGGGGGGTGGCTGGGCTCGGCGTCGGCCACTGGAACGGCGCCAACCTCTCATACCCCTCCCCATCGACACCGGCATACGCACCAATATCGAAATCCCGCGCGCCATCATTCTCGAACCCCGACAGCGCGGCGTGTTCCGCAAACACCTCCGATGGCGACGCATAGGAAAATGCCTCGGCAAAGCCCATACGCTTGCCGACTTCGGCGACGATCTGCCAGTCGGGCCGCGCTTCGCCGGGCAGGTCCAGAAACGCGCGCTGGCGTGAGATGCGGCGCTCGGAATTGGTGACGGTGCCGTCCTTCTCGCCCCAGGCGGCGGCTGGCAGCCGGACATGGGCATGGCGGACCGTGTCGGTCCTGGCCAGCACGTCCGACACCACGACGAACGGGCAAGCCTTGATCGCCGCTTCGACGGCATCGGCATCCGGCATCGAATCGACGGGGTTGGTGGCCATGATCCACAGCGCCTTGATACGCCCGTCGGCCACCGCCTGGAACATCTCGACCGCCTTCAGGCCGGGCCTTTCGGCAATGGCCGGCGCCGTCCAGAAGCGCTGCACGCGGTCGCGATGTTCGGGATTCTCGATCTCCATGTGGGCGGCGAGCATATTGGCCATGCCGCCGACTTCGCGGCCGCCCATGGCGTTGGGCTGGCCGGTCACCGAAAACGGCCCTGCCCCCGGTGAGCCGATCCGGCCGGTGGCGAGATGGCAGTTGATGATGGCGTTGACCTTGTCGGTGCCCGACGACGACTGGTTCACCCCCTGGCTGTAGACCGTCACGGTCTTAGAGGTCGCGGCGAACAGACTGTAGAAGCGGTCAAGCTCGTCCTCGCTGAGGCCAGTGGCGGCAGCGACGGCGGCAAGATCGAGCGCCGATGCCGCGAAAAGCGCTTGCCCGAAACCGGTGGTGTGCGCTGTGATATAGGCGCGGTCCAGCGCGTTGTGCTGGCCGAGATAGGCGAGCAGCCCGGTGAACAGAGCGACATCGCCATCGGGCGCGATCACCAGGTGCATGTCGGCGATGTCTGATGTCATGGTGCGGCGCGGATCGACCAGCACGATCTTCATCTCCGGCCGCTTTTCCCGAGCCGCGGCGATGCGCCGGTAGAGCACGGGATGGCACCAGGCCAGATTCGAGCCGACCAGCACGATGAGGTCGGCAAGCTCCAGATCCTCATAATTTCCTGGCACGGTGTCGGAGCCGAAGGCGCGGCGGTGGCCGGCGACCGAAGAGGCCATGCACAGGCGCGAATTGGTGTCGATGTTGGCCGAGCCGACAAAACCCTTCATCAGCTTGTTGGCGACGTAATAATCCTCGGTGAGGAGCTGGCCGGAGACGTAGAAGGCGACGGCATCGCGACCGTGCTCGGCGATGGTTTGCGAGAAGGTCGAGGCGACGAGGTCGAGCGCCTCGTCCCAGCCGGCGCGGCGGCCATGGATTTCGGGATAAAGCAGCCTGCCGTCGAGGTCGATGGTCTCGGCCAGTGCCGAGCCCTTGGAGCAGAGCCGGCCGAAATTCGCCGGATGGTCGGGGTCGCCGCGGACGGACACTTGCCCGTCCGCGGCGACCTTCGCCAGCACGCCGCAGCCCACCCCGCAATAGGGGCAAGTGGTCCTCACCTCGCGCGCTGCCTCAATCTCCATGGTTCAGGCCGCGCGGCTGGCCAGCGCTTCCAGCGCAATGAACAGACGCTCGCCCTCGACCCGCACCGGAATGGTGCGCACCGCGCCCTCGTCGGCGCCGAGCGCCTTGCCCGTCTCCAGCGAAATCACCCAATTGTGCAAGGGACAGGTCACCGCCGTGCCATGCACGATGCCTTGGCTCAGCGGCCCGCCCTTGTGTGGGCAATGGTCGTCGATGGCGTAGACCTGATCGTCGGCGGTGCGAAAGACAGCGACCTTGCCTTCCGGCGTGTCGACGCAACGCGCGCCACGGCGGGGGATGTCCGACAGGGAGCCTATTGATACCCAGTTCATTTGTTTCATCCCTGTTTGCGCGTGTTCTTGAGCGAAAACCGGTTTCCACTTTTCGGGAACACGCGCCTACTCCGCCGCCTGCGCAAACCCGACCGAGGCCATCGGCCGGAATTCGTGCTTGTCCTTGCCGGAAACGCGTTCCGACCACGGGTCGACCTGGGCGAATTTCTGGCTGAAGACGAAGCGGTCGAAATAGGCCTTGCGCTTGGCATCGTCGTCCATGATCTGGCGCTTGATTTCGGGGATCCCGATGCGCTTGGCCCATTTGTAGATGCGCTCGAGATAGCGGCCCTGCTCGCGGTACATCTGCGTCAGCGCCACGATATGCTCCAGCGCCTCGTCCTCGGTCCTGACCAGGCCGAGCACTTCGGTGCCCTTGATGTCGAGGCCGGCCGCACCGGCGAAGTGGATCTCGTAGCCACTGTCGACGCAGATCACACCAACATCCTTGCAGGTCGCCTCGGCGCAGTTCCTTGGGCAACCCGACACCGCCATCTTGACCTTGGCCGGGGTCCACGACCCCCACATGAATTTCTCGATGCGGATGCCAAGGCCGGTCGAATCCTGCGTGCCGAAGCGGCACCAGTCCGAGCCGACGCAGGTCTTTACGGTGCGCAGGCCCTTGGCATAGGCGTGGCCGGAGACGAAGCCGGCCTGGCCGAGATCGGCCCACACCGCCGGCAAGTCTTCCTTGCGGATGCCGAGCATGTCGATACGCTGGCCGCCGGTGACCTTCACCATCGGGATCTCGAACTTGTCTACGACATCGGCGATGGCGCGCAGTTCGGTTGCATTGGTGACGCCGCCCCACATGCGCGGCACCACCGAATAGGTGCCGTCCTTCTGGATGTTGGCGTGGACGCGCTCGTTGATGAAGCGCGACTGGTAGTCGTCGGCATAGTCGTCCGGCCAGTCGCAAACGAGATAGTAGTTGAGCGCCGGCCGGCATTTTGCGCAGCCGCAGGAGGTCGTCCATTCCAGCTCCTGCATGACGGCCGGAATGGTCTTCAGGCGCTTGGCCATGATCAGCCGGCGCACCTCGTCATGGCCGAGCGTGGTGCAGCCGCACATCGGCTGTACGGCGGCCGGGTTGTATTTGTCGCCGATGGTCAGCACCATCAGCTTTTCGACCAGCCCGGTGCAGGAGCCGCAAGAGGCCGACGCCTTGGTGTGAGCACGCACATCGTCGAGCGAGGTCAACCCCTTGGCCGTGATCGCGCCCGTGATCTTGCCCTTGCAAACGCCGTTGCAGCCGCAGATTTCCGCATCATCCGGCAAGGCTGCAACGGCCGCCATAGGGTCCAGAGGGGCACCCCCCTGGTAGGATTGGCCGAATATGAGCGTGTCGCGCATTGGCGAAATGTCGGTCTGCTTCTTCTTGAGGTCGTTGAACCAAGCGCCGTCGGCCGTCTCGCCGTAGAGCACCGTGCCGATGATGCGATCGTCCTTCAACACCAGGCGCTTGTAGACTCCGGCGGCCGCGTCGCGCAGCACGATCTCCTGGCGGTCTTCGCCCTCGGCGAAGTCGCCGAGCGAGAACAGGTCGATGCCGGTGACCTTGAGCTTGGTCGGCGTGTCCATGTGGACGAAGGCCGCCTTCTCGTTGCCGGCCAGTTGTTGGGCGGTAACGCGCGCCATCTCGTAGAGCGGTGCGACCAGCCCGTAGACCTGGCCGTTGACCTCGGCGCATTCGCCAAGCGCGTAGATGTCGGGATCGTTGCTGCGCATGCCGGCGTCGACGACGATGCCGCGATTGACGGCAATGCCGGCCTCTTTCGCCAGCGCCGAATTCGGCCTGATGCCGACCGCCATGACCACCAGCGTCGCCGGAATGACGGTGCCATCGGCGAGTTCCACCTGTCCGACCTTGCCGTTGCCCGTGATCGCCTTTGTGTTGGCCTTGGTGATGACCTTGATGCCGCGTTGCTCGACGGCGCGCTGCAGGAGATAGCCGGCGGCCGGATCGAGCTGGCGCTCCATCAATGTCGGCATGACATGCAGCACGGTGACGTCCATGCCTTGTGCGTTCAGCCCGGCCGCTGCCTCCAGTCCGAGCAGGCCGCCGCCGATGACCACCGCCTTGGCCCGCGACTGCGCGGCGAGCATCATCGCCTGCACGTCGTCGAGGTCGCGATAGGTCAGCACGCCCGGCAGATCATGTCCGGGCACCGGGATGATGAACGGCACCGAGCCGGTGGCGATGACGAGCTTGTCATAGGGCTCGGTTACGCCGTGATCGGAGGTGACGGTCTTCGCCGTCCGGTCGATGGCGATGATCTTGTGGCCCTTATAGAGGGTGATGTTGTTGGCGATGTACCAGCCATCGCCATGGATGATGATTTCCTCATAGGCCTTCTCGCCCGACAGAACGGGCGACAGCATGATGCGGTCGTAATTGACCCGCGGCTCGGCGTTGAAGATGGTGACCGTGTAGCGGCCCGGCGCCTGTTCCAGCAGGTGCTCCAGCATGCGTCCGGGGGCCATGCCGTTGCCGATGATGACGAGTTTTTCGCTCATGATGCTACTCCGCGGCTTCGACGAAGCGGTGGCGTTCGTAGAGGAACTTCAGCACCGCCTCGCGACAGCGCAGGAAGGTCCGGTCGGAGGCGAGCTCGATGCGCCGGCGTGGGCGCGCCAGCGGCACCGCAAGCACCTCGCCGATGGTCGCCGCCGGACCATTGGTCATCATGACGATGCGGTCGGAGAGCAGCACCGCCTCGTCGACATCATGGGTGATCATGATCGTCGTCGAGCCGAGCCGCGAATGGATGTCCATCACCGCGTCCTGCAGATGGGCGCGCGTCAGCGCATCGAGCGCGCCGAACGGCTCGTCGAGCAGCAGGATCTTCGGCTCCATGGCCAGCGCCCGGGCGATGCCCACGCGCTGCTTCATCCCGCCCGAGATTTCCGCCGGGCGCTTGTCCCTGGCGTGCGCCATCTGCACGAGGTCGAGATTGCGCATGATCCAGTCATGCCGCTCGGCCTTGCTCTTCGAACGGCCGAAGACTTTCGATACCGCCAGGTTGATGTTTTCGTAGACGGTCAGCCACGGCAGCAGGCTGTGGTTCTGGAACACCACGGCGCGTTCCGGTCCGGGGCTGTCGACCTCCTTGTCCTCGAGCAGCACGGCGCCTGCGGACACTGTGGTCAGCCCGGCGATCAAATTGAGCAAGGTCGACTTGCCGCAGCCGGAATGGCCGATGATCGAGACGAATTCGCCTTTGTCGATGGTCAGCCTTATGTCCTTCAGCACCTCGCTGACCTGATTGCCGCGGGCAAAGGATTTGTCGATATGGTCGAGCTTCAGATAGGCCGTCATGGCGCTGTCCTCACTTTGCCGTTGTGCCGCGGGTGACGAAGGCGCCGACCGCTGCGACCAGGCGGTCAAGGCAGAAGCCGGTGACGCCGATATAGGCGAGCGCGACGATGATGTCGGGCAGCCGCGACGAGTTCCACGCATCCCAGATGAAGAAGCCGATGCCGACGCCGCCGGTCAGCATTTCGGCGGCGACGATGGCGAGCCAGGACAGGCCAATGCCGATCCTCAAGCCGGTGAAGATGTAGGGCGCGGCGGCCGGCACCATGATCTTCACGAAGAACTCGAACTGGTTCAGCCGCAGGATGCGCGCGACGTTGCGATAGTCCTCGGGGATGTTGCGCACGCCGACGGCGGTGTTGATGATGATCGGCCAGATCGAGGTGATGAAGATGACGAACAGCGCCGATGGGCTGGAATCGCGGAACGCGGCCAGCGACAGCGGCAGCCAGGCCAGCGGCGGCACGGTGCGCAGGATCTGGAACACCGGATCAAGGCCGCGCATCGCCCAGATCGACTGACCGACCAGCGCGCCGAGCGCCACGCCGACGATCGCCGCCAGGCCAAAGCCGATGGCGACCCGCTGCAGCGAGATCAGCACCCGCCAGGCAAGCCCGATATCCTGCGGGCCATTGTTGAAGAACGGATGCGCGATCAGGTCGTAAGCCTCGTTCCACACCTGGCTCGGCGGCGGCAGGCTGGCGGTCGGCGACGAGCAGGCGATCTGCCAGACGACCAGCATGAGGGCGATGACGATGGCCGGCGGCACCAGCGCGCTGGCCAGTTTGCCGGCGATCACGATCGGATCGAAGCGGCGCCGCGCCTTGGCGGTGAAGGCGATGACCTCCGCCGGCTTGGCCGGCGCGGGGAACGCCTTCACTGTGGTGTCCTCGATTGTCTGGATCGACATGTCTGGGAAAACTCCTTGGTCGGGATCTGCGACAACGGCGCAAGGCGCCGTTGCGCGGTGGCGACAAGCGGCGCGAGCGCCGCTTGCGCCGGCTATGCCGAGGCCTTGATCTTCAGGCTGTCGAGATAGGCGGACGGGCTGGCCGGATCGAAGATCTTGCCGTCGAAGAAGGTCTCGACACCGCGCGACGAGGATGCCGGAATGTCGGCTGCCGCGACGCCAAGGTCCTTGGCCGCCTCGCGCCACAGGTCCTCGCGGTTGACTTGATCGACCAGCGCCTTGATGTCGGTGGTCGGCGCGAACTTGCCCCAGCGGATGTTCTCGGCAAGGAACCACGAGTCATGGCTCTTGAACGGATAGGACACGCCGCCCTTCCAGAACTTCATGTAGAGATCGGTGCCGGCGGCGACGCGGCCATTGCCGTAGTTGATGTCCCCCTTGAGGCGGCCGATGATGTCGGCGACAGGCACGTTCATCCATTGCCGCTTGCCGATGATGGCGGCCATCTCATCCTTGTTCTCCTTGGCCTCGCACCATTGCTGGGCTTCCATGACGGCCATCAGGATCGCCTTGGTGGCGTTCGGGTATTTGTCGATGAATTCGGCGCGCAGGCCGAGCGCCTTTTCCGGATGGCCCTTCCACAATTCGCCCGTCGTGGCGGCGGTGAAGCCGACGCCCTGGTGGACGAGCTGCTCGTTCCACGGCTCGCCGACGCAGAACACGTCCATGTTGCCGACCTTCATGTTGGCCACCATCTGCGGCGGCGGCACGACGATGGTCGAGACGTCCTTGTCGGGATCGATGCCGCCGGCGGCGAGCCAGTAGCGCAGCCACAAATCATGGGTGCCGCCCGGGAAGGTCATGGCGGCCTTGATGTCCTTGCCGGCCGCCTTCTTGGCGGCGAAGGCGTCCTTCAGCTTCGAGGCGTCGAGGCCGACACCGGTACCGGCATATTCCTGGGCGACCGAAATGCCCTGGCAGTCGTAGTTGAGCCGCGCCACGATCGCCATCGGCATCGGCTGGTTGTTCTGTGTCACCTTGCCGGTGTGCATCAGGTAGGGCAGCGGCGTCAGGATATGGGCGCCGTCGATGCCGTTGGCCGCGCCGCCGAGCATCAGATTGTCGCGCGTCGCGCCCCAGGATGCCTGCTTGAGCACCTCGACATCCGGCATGCCGAACTTCTCGAAAAAACCCTTCTCCTTGGCGATCATCAGCGGTGCGGCATCGGTCAGCGCTATGAAGCCGAGCTTGGCGCCGGTGACTTCCGGCGAGGTCGTGGCCGCATAGGCGCCGGAGGGGAAGAGCTTGCGGGCAGCCATGAAAAGGCCCGCCGTCATCGCACTGCTGACCAGAAAATCGCGCCGTGTCAAATCCCTGGGCGATGTTCCCGTCCCGATCCATGTCTTCATCGTCTTCTTCATCGTCGTCTCCGGTTGAACGCGGTCCGCGCCGTCGATTGTTGGCCCAAAAACAAAAAAGCCGCCGGCCAGGCCTTCGCGTCCGGAAATCCGGATCGCGTCTTGACCTGAGCGGCAGCTTTGCCTGTGGCGCCCGCCATTGGACGCCTGTTCCGTGACCCCAACGGGGCCTGGTTATTTCAAAGCATGAACCATGCCAGTTTCGGCGAAAAGGAAAAATAACAATGAAATCAATGAAACGCGCCGTCCGCCTGCGCAACAGACGATATGGCGAGCAGGCCAAAGATTGTTCATTAGAGCAATCGCACGCACAATTTTTGTGCAACGCACAAGAATGGCGCGAAAATGATCAGGGTTGCGCGCGGGCCGATTTCTGGCCGGCTATGTAGCCTTCGATCTCATCGGGATCGAAGATCTGGCCGTCGAAGAAACCATCGGGGCCGAGCACCAGGCCGGCCCCTGTCGCACCCACCGCGGTGGCCACCCGCAGCGCGCCTTCCACTTTCGAATTAGCGCCGGGCAGCGCGACGCCAAGCGGCTTCAGCGCCGAACGGTAGAGATCGGGACGGTAGCAGTCGCGGGCAATAGTGAGATTGCCAGGCGTGTGTTCGACATGCCCCCAGCGCACCATTTGCGTGTAGAACCACAGCGCATGGCTCTTCCACGGAAAGTTCGCCGCCTTGTCGAAGGGCAGGAAGAAGTCGTCGATATCCAGCGCCGCGCCGCCGCCCAATTGGAGGTGGCCGGTCAGGATCGGCATCTGGACCGCCGGCGGCAGGCCGAGGAAGCCGGGCTGCGCCATCACCGCGGCCAGTTCGCCATGGTTGGCCGGATCCTGGCACCAGCGCGCCGAGTGATGCAGTGCGCGCAGCAGCGCCGCCAAGGCGTCGGGGGACTGCTCGGCCCAGACTTTGCGCACGCCGATCACCTTCTCCGGGCTGTTGCGCCATATCTGTGCCTTGACGGTGACGATGTGGCCGGTGCCGGCGGCCACCGCGGCGCTGTTCCAGGGTTCGCCGACGCAGTAGCCGTCGATCCGCCCGGTGGCCAGCGCGTCGGCCATGAAGGGCGGCGGCACGATGACGATCTCGATCTCGCGCGTCGGATCGATGCCGCAGGCGGCGAGCCAGTAGCGCAGTTCGTAATTGTGCCCGGAATGCGGGTGCACGACGGCGAAGCGCAGCGGATCGCGACCGGCAGCGGCGCTCTCGCGGATGAGCGCGCCAAGTGCGGCACCGGCGCGCGCCGGATCGAGATCGGGCTCAGCGCCATGCGCTGCCATGCCGGCCCAGACGGCATTGGAAATGGTGACGCAATTGCCGCCGAGACCGAGCGAGAACGGCACGATGGTTTCTGAAGCGAGCGGCGTCAGCCCGAGATTGCAGGCGAGCGGCATCGGTCCCAGCATATGCGCGAGATGGAAGTGGCCGATGGCGATGCGGTCGCGGATGTTGGCCCAGGACGTCTCGCGGTGCAGCGTGAGGTCGATGCCTTCGCGCGCGGCAAAGCCAAGCTCGCTGGCCGCGACCAGCACCGCGCTGTCGAACAGCGGCATGAAGCCTGCGGTGATCTGATGCTCGGCGCCCATGCTCATTCGTCCTCCGCCGGTCCCAGCAGCCCGGCGGCAGTCACCAGGCTCTGGGCGATGTCGCCGATCTTGCGGTTCTGGTTCATCGCCGTCTTGCGCAGCAGCGTGTAGGCGGCCTCTTCGCTGAGGCCGCGCGACTTCATCAGGATGCCCTTGGCGCGATCGATCACCTTGCGGCTCTCGAGCTCGCTGCGCGCCTCTTCCAGTTCGCACGCCATGCGCGAAAAGGCGTTGAAGCGGCTGACCGCCATGTCGAGGATCGGCTTGACGCGCTCCTGCCGCAAGCCGTCGACGACGTAGGCCGAAACGCCGGCATCGACCGCCGCCTCGATCGAGGCCTGGTCGGAGCGGTCAACGAACATGGCGATCGGCCGCTTCACCGCGCGCGACAGCTGGAACATGTTTTCCAGCATGTCGCGGTTCGGGTTTTCGAGGTCGATGACGATGACATCGGGCTCGATCTCGGCGATCCGTCGCGCAATGCCAGTGACGTCATGGATAACGGTGACCCGCTCATGGCCGGCCTCGCGCAACCCCGCCTCGATGATCGCGGCGCGGATGCGGTTTTCGTCGATCACCAGGACGGCGAGTGCGGTTCGGACCATGCCTGCATTGTGACCAAGCGAGGGAATTGTGCAATGCGGGATAACCCGGCGATCGCAACATTCCTGCGCATGGCACGATGAACCAGCTGCACCGCGCCACCACCGTGATCCTGGCCTCCTATGATCTCGGTGTCATCAGAACGATAGCCGACCGGGTTATGCCTGCGCAGGGGCTTGTGGTGGAACAGGGGTCGACCGGGTCTTCCAGGATCCACAGCACCCCTGTACCCAGTAGCCCGCCGACCTGCAGCATGATCCCGAAAGTGAATCCGTTTTCCGGGAAGATCATGCTGAAAACCTGAGATAGCGCCAAAGAGAGACGAGATGTGGCTGAGTGAATTCGAAATCGTCCTGCGCGACCGCGTCATTGCCAATGGCGCCATCAAAATCGAAGACGGCCGCATAGAACAGGTCCGCGACGAGCCTGTCGAGAACGCCGACATCGTGGGTGGAGGCCGCCTGCTGCTGCCCGGTTTCATCGACATGCATGGCGACATGGTCGAGAAGGAAGTGGAGCCGCGCCTCGGCGTGCATGTGCCGATGACGATCGGCATTGCCGAACTCGACAAGAAGCTGGCCTCCTGCGGCGTGACCACGGCCTATGCCGCGCTCTCCTTCATCGGCGCCAGCGTCACCAGCGGCGTGCTGCGTTCGGAAGAGCATACGTCTGATATCATCGAGACCATTGCCGGACTGAAGGACGAGCTGTTGGTCGATCATCGCATCCATGCCCGGTTCGAGGTGACTTTCGCCGCGGCCATCGGCGTGCTGCAAAGGCTGATGGACGCCGGCAAGCTGCACCTGATCTCGCTGATGGACCACACGCCCGGACAGGGGCAGTACCGCGACGTTGAACTCTACATCGCCCGCATCGCCAAGGAGCGCGGCATGTCGGTTGCCGAGGCGTCCGAGATCGTCGGCCAGCGCATCGCCGGTCGAAACGGACATGGCGACGTCCTCAGCACGTTGCAGGACCTGTCGGCATTTGCCCGTGCCCGCGGCATCGTGCTCGCCTCGCATGACGACGACACGCTGGAGAAGGTCGAATTCGTCCATGGCCTGGGCGCCGCGCTCAGCGAATTCCCGGTGACCCTGGAGGCGGCGCAAGAAGCCCGCAGGCTCGGAATGCACACCGTCATGGGCGCGCCCAATGCGCTGCGCGGCAATTCCTATTCCGGCAATCTTTCCGCCCGGAAGGCCTACGAGGCCGGGCTGCTCGACATGCTGGCCAGTGACTACCACCCGGCCTCGATCCTGCCGGCTGTTCTTAGCCTGGCGGCGCTGGATGACGGTGGCCTTGTGGCGGCGGCGGCGCTGACCAGCACCAATCCGGCTAAGGCATTGGGTCTTGACAACCGAGGCGCCATCGAGACGGGACTGCTGGCCGATCTCGTCGTGGCCGACCGCCACCCGGTCGCACGCGTCCGGGCAACATTCCGCGCCGGCCGCATGATCTACAGCGACGGTACGCTGAGCCCAAGTCGGCGCTGAAAGGGAGGCAAACAACTGGTGTGTCCTCCGTGACAAACAACAAAAGCTGTGGCCAACCGCCCTTCCGCACCTTCGCGAATATCCGCATCACACCAGCAATTGTAGTAGTCTCAGCCTGAAAACCCGGGCTGAGAATCAGCTGGGGTGGCGGGTGGTTGATTGTGGCGACACTCAACGCGCAGGTTATGGATTTTTTCGACTGGTGGCTCGATGAGCTGCGAGGCGTCTGGTCGCGGGTAACGCGTGGACAAAAGCAATCTTCCACAAGCGACTGGATCATCAGCCTGGCGGATGATGGCATCCGCGCCCGCGAGGCCAATGCGCCGGAGTTCCAGTCGATCCCGTTGGCACTGACGGCGTCCTCGGACGAGATCTTGGCACTTCTCCAGGGCGGGCCCCGGCGCAAGCGGCCGAGCTTCGACATCCGGATCCAGCCCGGGCTGTTCCTGACCCGGCAACTGGCGGCGCGGCGGCTGCCGCTTCGGCAGGCGCGCGACATGGCCGAACTCGACCTTCTGGCCTCGACGCCGATCGACCCGGCGCAAGTGCATGTCGTCTTCGCCAGTCAGGTCGGGCAGGACTGCTTTTACCATGTCGTCAAGGCGAAGACGCTTGCTGCGGTCCTTGACACGGTCCGCCGGGCCGGCGGGTCGGTCCGCTGCCTGTCACTGTCGCAGCCGGAGAGCACGCTGCGAGCCGATCCGCTCAGCCTCGCCGCCATCTGGCCACCGACAGCGCGCGACCGACGCGCCAGGACCGTCTGGGTGACGGCCTGTTCGATGCTGGCCGCGGCAGTGCTGGTCACCTTCGCTCATGCGCATTGGCGCACTTGGCAGGCCGGCGCGGAACTGGACGCGCAGATCGCCGATGCACAGGTGCTGGCCAAGGCGGCACGCACCGCGCTGCAGAAGCGCCAGACCGGCATCGAGCAAATTGAAAAGATCCGCACGGAAAAGAAAAAGACCGCGTCGCTGGTGCGCGTCTGGGCCGAACTGACGCACCTGCTTCCCGACTCGGCCTGGCTGACCGATCTGTCGGCCAAGGGCGACGACCTGACCATCACTGGCTTTTCCGCCTCCGCCGCCGAGCTGATCAAGCCGATCGACGGTTCGCCGCTGTTTTCGGCCCCCGAATTCGCCTCGCCGGTGGTCAGGGTTCCTGGCCAGGACGGCGAACACTTCACCATTTCGGCCAAGATCGGAGCGCTCTGACCATGCTCTCCGCCATCCTCAACACCAGCCCGCTGGTCCGCCGCCTGATTGCGCTCGCCCTCGCCGCGGTGACGGCCTGTGTCCTGGCCTGGGCTGTGTTCGCGGGGCTCGACAGCGTCGCCTCGGCGCAAGCCGGGATCGAGGAAAAGCGCGAGCTTCTCGGCCAGTTGCAGAGCGTGGCGGCGCTGGCAAAGCGCCTCGACGGCGCCGCCAGCCCCGTGGTGGCGGCAAATCCCGAGTTTCTCACCGGCGAGAGCGAGGCGATCATTCGCGGCGGGCTGCAGACCCGTCTGAACGCGATTGCCACCGCCAACGGGGTCAACGTGCTGTCGGCCGGCAATGCGCCGGTGCTGAGCGAAGCCGGCGTCGATTTCATCGGGCTGCGGGCTAATCTTTCGGGGCCGCTGGAGGGCATTCACAACGCCGTTCTCGCCATCGAAACCTCGCTGCCGGTGCTGTTCATTCGCGAGGCCACTCTGCGCACGACCGATGTAGGACCGATCGCCGGGCGCAGCGGCGACCCGGAGATCTTTGCCGAAATCCTGTTCTACGGCCCGCTGCAAACGCCGGTGGCGCCGGCGCCCGGTGGGGTCAAGCCATGACCCGGAAATTCGCCGGCCTGGCGATTGCCGCCATGATCGCGGGTCTCGTCCTAGTCAATGTCGCCCTTTACGACACGCCGGTCGACATCTCGCCGGTCGCTTCCGGTAAGGGGCATGACGGCGGCCTCGCCTCGGCGGCGGGAGCGCTGCAGTTTCCCGAGGTCGGCAATTTCAGCGAGACGTTCGAGCGGCCGCTGTTCACACCGACGCGCCGGAAATTCGTGGCCCCGCCGGCCGGGCCGCCGCCGGTTGCGGTGGTCGCGGCCGCCGTCGAACAAGCGCCGCCACCGCCAGAGGCCGCGCCGGCCGCCGCGCCTTCGCTTCTGGGCATCAGCATTCACGGCGGGGCGGCGAAGGCCCTGCTGCGCGTCGCCGGCAGCGAAACCGCGATCTGGTACGGCAGTGGCGAGACCGTCGACGGATGGACAGTGTCGGCGATCGACAAGGATCAGGCGGTGCTGGAGCGCAATGGCAAGCTGGCGCGGGTCCCGCTTTATCCGCCATGGAAGAACGCCCCGCCACCGCCCCCAAATGCCCCGCCAGCGGCCCCGAATGTCCCGGCGCCAGCCCCGAATGAACCGCAACTATGAGCGACCGCCACGAAAGCCCAAACACAGGGGGCGAAAGCGCGAGCAGCGGCTTTTCGCTGGTCGCCGTGCTGGTGTTCATGCTCATCGTCTCGGCCATCGTCGTCCCCTTCGCCGTGACGGCAAAAACGCGGCTGATGATCGCCAACAACGAGGTCGAGCAGGAGCGCCTGTCGCTGCTTGCCGAAGGCCTGGGCAATGTGGTTGCGAGCGAATTGACCGGTGGCTCGGGGGCGAAAACATTCCCGCTGGATTCCACCCCCGCAGCGTGCCGGGAGGGAGACTTCAGCTTCGATGTCCGCGTCCAGGATCATGACGGGCTGATCGATCTCAATGCCGCGGACGACCAATTGCTGGCGCTTGGTTTCGCATCGCTCGGCTTCCAGCGGGAGATGGCACAAGCCTTGGCCAAGGCCACGATCCGGGTTCGTGACAATGCCACGCTGTTCGCTGGTCAGCCCAGAAGCCCTGTCGGGCCGCCCCAAGACAAGCAGGCGCCGTTCGAATCGGTGTCCGAGCTGCAGGAGTTTTCGGCACTTGCGTCGATGCCCTTGCAGACCCTCCATGCTGTTTTCACGGTCAACTCGAAACGCGGCACGATCAGCGCCGATCGTGCGCCGAACCGTCTTCGCGCAGCTCTTGCCGGCGGCAGCAGCGCATCGGTCACCGAAGCGCCGGCCGATGCATCGGCCTACACGGTCGACGTGGTCGCCAGGCGGGACGGATCCGGCATCACGGCCGAAGCGGGGTTCATCATCGAGAGGTCTCCGGTCGGCCCGACGGCATTCCAGCGCGTTGCCCGAAGCCCGCTCACTGCGGCCGCCGCACTGCCGCCAGCCATCGGCACAGCCGGCTGCGAGGTGCTTTTCGGCGCAGAGGCGGCGCGGATCCTGCGCGGGTGGAGCTCATGAACGCTTCTTCGCAGACGCTTGGCCAGACCCAGGGGATCGAGGCGTTCCTTGCCTTTCTCGAGGGCGAGAAGGTGCTGACCGCGCACGCCGCCCAGCGCGCATTGGGGGCATCGCGAACCTCGGGGCACCCGTTCGATACGGTGATGACCGAACTCGGCCTGATCGGCGAGCAGGACCTTGCCAACAGCCTCAGCCGCTACCTGAACGCACCGACGCCGGTCGAGATTCCCGAACGGGTCAGCCCCGAAATGCTGGCAGGCGTGCCGCTGGCCTATCTGCGTGAAAACGCGATCCTGCCGCTGCAGATGGACGCCGAGCGGCTGGTCGTCGCCGTGGCCGATCCGTTCTCGTCGGCAACCATCGACGCGCTCGCCTTTCACTATGAGCGGACGCTGGCGCTGCGCATTTTGCCCAGGCGCATGATTGCCGAATGCATCGACCGCATCGAGCAATCGGCCATGGCGGCCGTTTCAAATGGCGGCAACGGCGGCGAAACCCTGGATTTCGGCCCCGACGACCTCGACCGGCTGAAGGATTTTGCGCGCGAGGCGCCGATCGTTCGCTTCGTCGCCGAGACCATCCACAAGGCGGTCGATGCGAGAGCCACCGACATCCACATCGAGCCGCTCGAGGATCACGTCCGCATCCGCTTCAGGCATGACGGCATGCTGTCCACCGTCGACACCGCATCGATCGCTATGCTGTCCGGCATCTCCACCCGCATCAAGATCCTGTCGCGGCTCAACATTGCCGAACGGCGCTTGCCGCAGGACGGACGCATGCGCATCGCCGTGCGCGGCCGCGACGTCGACCTGCGCGTCTCGGTCATTCCGTCCATTCACGGCGAAGCCATCGTGCTTCGAATCCTCGACCGCGCGGGGGTCGAACTGAAATTGGAGAAACTGGGGTTCGACGGCGCCGCACAAGCGAAAATCCGTTCCATGTCGCAAGCCGCCAACGGCATCGTGCTGATCACCGGGCCGACCGGCAGCGGCAAGACGACGACGCTCTATTCCATCCTCGCGGAACGTTCGCGGCCGGACGTCAAGATTTTCACCGTCGAGGACCCGGTCGAATACCGGATGGCCGGCATCACCCAGTTGCAGGTCAATCCGGCGATCGACCTCGACTTTGCCGCTGCCCTGCGTTCGATCCTGCGGCAGGACCCCGACATCATCCTGCTCGGTGAAATTCGCGATCGCGAAACGGCGCAAGTCGCGGTCCAGGCAGCCCTGACCGGCCATTTGGTGTTCTCGACGCTCCACACCAACAGTGCCGCGGGGGCGCTCACGCGGCTTCGCGATATGGGCATCGACGGCTATCTGCTCGGTGCGACGATCAGAGGCGTCATCGCACAGAGGCTGTTGCGGCGTATTTGCCCGACCTGCCATGGCGCCGCCCAAACCGTTCCGGCGTGTCGCACCTGCAACGGCTCCGGCTACAGCGGTCGCACGGTGACCTACGAAATGCTGCAGGTGTCGCCGCGCATCGCCGAGCTTATCGACCAAGGTGCCGGCGAAATGGAGATCGGGAAAATCGCGGCCGAAGACGACCTCGTGCCGATGTCCGTCCACGCAACGGCACTGGCCCGATCGCAGGTCACCACGATGGACGAAGTCCGGCGCGTCATCGATCTCGCAGGAGGCGACTGATGCCGGCCTTTGCCTATCGCGCCTATCTCGTCGACGGCAGCACCGAGACCGGCGTCCTCGATGCATCGACCAAGCAGGATGCTGCCCGCAAACTGGCGCAGCAGGGCCGCCGCTCATACCATCTGGCCCCAGTGAACGGCGAAAGGCAGCAGCTTCGCTTGCCGGGACGCAGCGCGCTGACGTTCACCCGCAGGGTCGATCTCAGCCGGCTGTTCTCCGAGCTTTCAGTGCTTCTCAACGCCGGCTTCACGGTCGACCGTGCCTTGAACGCGGTTATCTCGGGCGAGGCCAACCGCCAGCGGCGGCAACAGCTGCAATCGGTGCTCGATCTCACGACAGGCGGCCGGCCCATCGCCGAAGCGTTTGCCGGCCTGCCGGGCATCACCTCCGACGTCGCAGCCTTGCTCGCCAGCGGCGAGCGCAGCGGCAAGATGGCCTATATATGCCAGCGGCTGGCGGATACGTTCGAGGCAACGGCCAAGCGCCGTGCGGCGATCGTCGAGGCCCTGGCCTATCCGGCTTTCCTGCTCATGGTCATGAGCGGCGCGCTGGTCATTCTGGCGACGGTTCTGGTGCCGGCGCTGGAACCGATCTTCGAAGGCTCATCCGCCCCCAAGCCGTTCACCATGACCGTGCTTTCAACGCTCGGCACGGTGTTCAGGGACTATCCCTTCGTCTTCCCGCTGGCGGCGGTGCTGGGCCTGCTTTCCTATCTTTTCCTGTCCCGGTCGACTGGTGCCAGAAAACAGTTTTCGCATTGGCTGTTGAAGATCCCGTTGATCGGCCCGCTGGTCAGGGATGCCGTGGTCGCGCGCTATCTGGAAACGCTTGCGTTGCTGCTCGGCAATGGCGTGGCGATGACCGAGGCGCTTGGGCTGGCCGCCAATGTTTCCAGGCAGAGTTCACTGGCGGCAAGCTTTGCATCCATCGAAGAAACCGTCGCCAATGGCGCCCGCCTGCATGGCGCGATCGTCAAGGCGGGGATTTTCGACAACGCGACGATGTCGCTGGTCTCGCTCGGCGAAGAGGCGAATGCGCTTCCGGTGGTGCTGGACCGTGCCGCGAAAATGCTTCAGCTGACGCTGGCGCGGCGGATCGACACCGTGCTGAAGCTATTGACGCCGGCGCTGACGATTTCGCTCGGTTTTCTCGTCGGCAGCCTGGTCATTTCGGTGATGACCACGATCCTCAGCATCAACGATCTGGCGCTGCAATGACGGCCGCGCCGGGAGCCAGTGCATCGGCGGACGCAACGGCCGGATTTACCTTGGTCGAAATGCTGGTCGTGCTGGCGATCATGGCCCTCGTCGCGGCGATCGCCGCACCGGGGCTCGTCAGCAACTATCGCAGCAAGAACCTGGAGACGCTAGCCGGCGAAATCACCATGCGGCTGCGCCTGTCGCGCACATCGGCAATCGCCACCGCCAGGCCGAAGCAGGTCATTGTCGATCTCGGCACCCGCATCATCCGATTTGGCGAACGAGACATCGTTGCCCTGCCGGACGATGTCAAAATGACCGTGGTCACCGGCCAAGAGACCGTCGTCGCCGACCGGCAGACGGTCCTCACCTTCCTTCCCGATGGCAGCGCTTCCGGCATGGACATCTCGCTGCAGCAAAAAGGCCGGACCAGGCGCATCGCGGTCAACTGGCTGACCGGACTTCCGACCTGGCGCGCACTGCCATGACCGGGACATCGTCGCAGCCCTCCCCCGAAGACGGATTCTCGATCCTCGAGATGATCGTCGCCATGACCATCCTGGCGCTTGTGCTTGGCATCGCCAGCCAGTCGATCGTGCTGGCAAGCCGCAGCATCAGTGCGGCCCAGCGCCAGGCCGAAGCCGCCAGGACGGTGCGTGTGATGCTGGCCGACTACGAAGCCCAAATCCAACCCACGGCGCAATCCGGTTGGACCCTGAAGACCCGCACGATAGACGTGTCGAAGGCAAAGGTAACCGCTGTTCTCATCGAGAACAGCCACGGAGCGTTTCCAGGCGGGTCATTTCTGACCTTCGTGCCCGTGCGGGACCCGGCGCTCCCATGATCGGCCTGTTCTTCCGCCCTCGTTCCAAGGTCCGAGCCGGCAGGATTCGGAAACGTCTTTCAGGCGCCCGTCGGCCAGGTCGCAAATCGCCGCCGGAACCATCGGCATCGGCTGAGGGGTTTGCGCTCATCGACGTGCTGGTCGGGCTGGCCCTGATCGGCGTGATTACGTCGCTGATGATGGTCTTCCTCGGCCAGGCCCGAACGATGGTGCGCATCGAAAAGGCAACCGAATTCCAGATGGAGGTCGATGCCGCATCGCGGTTTCTGGAAACGGCGATCAGCCATGCCGAGCCGTTGCCCCTATCCAAATCGTCGCCGGACATGGTGCTCTATCTCAACGGCAACAATGCCCGGATCGAATTCAGCGCCGTTCAGGCGATCGGCTTCAAATCCACCGCGCTGCGCGAAATTGCTGTTTCGCTTGGTGATGGTGGCCAGGCCGGAGGCGTGCTGGCCATCGTCCAGAAAACACGGCGCGGCAGCGGATCCAACGCATCGACGCGGGGCGAACCGGTGCGGTTGATCGGCGGTGTGAGCGCCATGAAATTCGAGTACCTAGACGGTGCGGCGACGGCCTCATCGTGGTCGCCAGGCTGGACCGTGCCGCGGCGCCTGCCCGCCGCCGTGCGCTTCACCATCTCGGTACTGCGGGATGGTGCGGCCTATTCGGCGAGAGGTTTTGCACGCCTCGACCTGACAAATGCCCAGGCGCTGCCGCGCACGAAGTGACTCCGGCCCCTATCAGTTGCTGACGTCCTGGTCTTCGCCGGTTCCGTCCGGCTTGCCGTCCTTGCCCAGGCTGCGGATGACCACGCCGCTCGCATCGGCCTTCACTTCATAGGAATAAGGCCTCCCCCACGGATCCTTCAGGCCGGTTGTTCCCTTGAGATAGGGCCCGTTCCAGCGCGCTTCGCCGGCCGGCGCGGCGACCAGGGCCAAGAGCCCCTCCTCCGCGGTCGGGTATTTCGCGTTGTCGACATAGTAGAGCTCGAGCGCGCTTTCGATGTTGCGGATTTGCGCCTTGGCCGCGTTGGTCCTGGCCGAGCCGAGATAACGCAGGACCTGTGGCGCGGCCAGCGTCGCGATCAGCGCAATGATGGCGAGCACGACGAGGAGCTCGACCAGGGTGAAGCCGCCTTCGCGATCATTTCTTTCGCCGACAGATTTTCTGGCGCGGCCGGATTTTTCGGAAAGTCGAGTGAAGCGCTGAGTGATCATCAGAGCAGTCCCATGTTCAAACCTGCAAATTGCTCCAGCGCCCAGCTGCAGCCGAGGCCGATGCCGATAAACGGACCGAAGGCAACACGGGCCCGCGCCGCTGCCGGCCCTGTCGCAAGCACCTGCCCGCCAACGAACAGCAGGGCGCTGGCGCTGGCGATGAACAGCAGCACCGGCAAAAGCAGCGGGCTGATCCAGCATGCGGCGGCGGCCAGCATCTTGACGTCGCCGAGGCCGAGGCCGATCCTGCCGGTCATCAGGAAATGACCGCGCCGGATCAGCCAGGCAGCGGCGAAAGTCATGGCGGCAAACAGGAGCCGCAGCGGTAGGCCGTCTGCCTCAGTCGCCATCTGATAGCCAAGGCCGAGGGCGGCCAGAGCCAGGTTGAGGTCGTCCGGGATGATCTGCCTGCGGAAATCGGCTATCGAAATCGCGGCCAGAACCGCCGCCAGGGCGACCGTGGCGGCCAGCACGAGAGATGGGTGCGTGGCCATCGTCAATACGCCAGCCTCTTCAGATCCTGTTGCAGCTTGGTGCCGCCGCGCCGCTTCTGGATCGGCGTCTGCAGGCTGATCTTGCCGCGGAATTCGTCCGTCACTTCGCGGGCTTCGTTGATGTCGCGGACGACATGCGGCCTGATAAAGATGATCAGTTCGGTGCGTCCGATACTATCCGTCTTTTGCTTGAACGCGTTGCCGATAATCGGGATGTCGCCGAGGATAGGCACTTGCGTGCGGTCGACATTGTTGCGCGACTGGATGAGGCCGCCCAGTGCCAGGCTCTCGCCATCATTGACCAGAACGCGGGTCTGGATCTTGCGCTGCTGGATGGTCGGCGAATCGATGCCGGAGCTGGTCGTCTTCGTTACATTGCTGACCTCCTGCTCGATGTCGAGCATGACCCTGCCGGCATTGTTGATGCGAGGCGTCACTGTCAGGATGACGCCGGTGTCCTTCATCTCGACCGAGACGACCGGCGCGCTGCCGAACGTCTGGTCCACCACCTGTCTTGTGGCGATTGGCACCTGGTCGCCGACCTGCAAGATCGCTTTCTGGTTGTTCAGGGCCATGATGGTTGGCGCCGAGATGACATTGACGTCGGTGATGCTGGACAAGGCGTTCAGCGTCACCTGGATGTTGTCGGTTGCGTAGCTCCAGTTGAAGCCTGGCAGTGCTGCCGCGGCAGCTCCCTTCGCCACGTCGGACAGCGAGATCTTCATGCCGCCATTCTCGAAGAACCAGCGCAGGCCGTATTTCAGCTCGTCGTTGAGCGTGACTTCGGCGATGACGGCTTCCAGCATGACTTGCGTCGGCAGAACGTCGACCTTGGCTAGGATCTGCTCGATGCGTTCGTAGTCGCGCGCCGTGGTCTGGATCAGCAGCGCATTGTTTTCGATATCGGCGACGACCGTGGCGTGGGCGGGCGGCTGTCCGTCCTGCGGGGGCAGCGAAGGCGACGGCCCGGTCAATGGCACCGGCGTGACGCCATCCGATTGCATGGCGATCGGGGTCTGGTCGGGCGACACGTTCGAGCCGCCCGAGTCGCCTTCAGTCTTGACGGTGGTGCCAAGAACGGAGCTCAGCACAGCGGCCAGCTCCTTGGCCGGGCGGTTCTGGATCTGGTAGACGAAAAGCTGGCTTTCATTGGTCTCGGCCAGCCTGTCGAGCTTGTTGATCCAGGTCGCGGCACGGGCGAGATAGGCCGGGCGCGAAGTGATCACCAGCACCGAATTCAGCCTGTCGTTGGGGATGAACTGGATGAGCTTGGCGCCGGGCCCATCCTTGGTGCCAAAGATCGAATCGAGTTCGGCGGCGACCGCTTCCGGTTTGGAGGTCTTTAGTGGGTGTAGCGCAACCGACATGCCGCGCATCCAGTCGACGTCGAACACCGAAACCGCTTCGCGAATGGCATTGAGGTCGCTGTCATTGCCGGCGACAGTGATCAGGTTGCGGGTGGAATCGACCCGCAGCACCGAACCCTGGCGGGTGATCGGTTCAAGAATGGTCTTCATCTCGTCGGCGGCTATGAATTGCAGCTGCAGCACCTGCACCTTGACGCCGGGGCCGGACGGTGACGTCGACGGCACGCTGACCGGCGGCGTGCTGGACATGATTTCCGAAAGCGGCACGACCTGGTAAGTGCCGGCGCGGTTGGTGATGCCGGCGCCATTCACCGCAAGCGCCGATTGCAGGATGTCGACCAGCGCATCCTTCGACACCGGCTGCGACGTCTGCAGCGTCACCGTGCCTTGCACGCGCGGGTCGACGATGTAGTTGAGGTGAAGCGCATCGCCAAGCACGGCCTTGGCCGCCTCGGCAATCGGCGCGTTGACCAGATTGAGCTCGAACTGGCCCGAGCCATCGGTCGTCACCTTGGTGACGGGGGCGCCGGAGGAGACGAACTGACCCGAGCCCTGGTATTGCGCGCCGTTGAAGCGCTGCGCCTGGCCGGAGGCCGACGTGACGGCGCCAGGCCCGGTATATCCCGCCCGCAAGGGCGAGTTCTTGGCATGCAGGCTGTCGATGGTCTCGGTGAAGAAGTCCTTGCCCGGCGCGGAAGTGCAGCCGGCAATCGCCAGCAGCGTGCACAACACGACGCGACAACTCGGCTTGCTCGACATCCACCCGATTCCCCTAGATTCCCAGTCTAGGGCTTCTTGCAAGCGGATGTTTGGAATGATGGGCGTATTTGGGGTCTATCCACAGGGTAGGTGGTGGAGAGCAGCGCGTGCGGCGGAAGTCCGGTAGCGGAATTCGATCGCTCCTGGCGGGTTTGTCCGGCTAGCCATCGGATGGCCAAAAATGCCGTCGACCGTGATCCGAAACACCAAATACGATCCGGCAAGCAGAACGCTCTCCGTCTGGTTTGTCCCAAGCGGTGACAGCTATGACTACGAAGACGTTGCCCCGGCAACCTACGCCGTCTTCAACTTGACCCAAACCGGTCAGGTGGGGACCGTACCCCGGTCCCGGACAGGTGACGATCCTCACCTCAAACCGGCCAACTCAGTACATGATCCTTTGCCTCAACCATGCAAAGAATCCCTTTCCTCCAATTGTTGCGCGAACCCGCGCCGCAGCCCAATGTGCTTTCATGGTTGCGCCGACATGACAATCGCAGACGATCTCGTGCAGTTGCCAGTCGCTCAGTTTGAAGAACCGCCTGGCCTCGCCATAGGTGTCGTCCTTCAGGCCGCATGCGCGCAACACCGGGTCGTCGAAGGCAACGGCAAGTGCTGATCCGTCCCCCCGCACACTGGCACGTTCCTCCAGGTGCAAATATTCGGTACCTGTAAACGCGGCAAGGCATCGCTCGGGATGTTGCTCCAGAAGTTCCGCCCAGCGTTCGATGCGCTGGTTGCGTGTCATTTCCGAATATGCGGCCGAAGTTTCAATCTTGGCGACCGCATGCAGTTGATCGAGTGTCTGATGTTTCATGGCAGTCTCCTGTCGAGAGGGAGAAGCGCCCACGCCCTTCAAGGGAATTATCGCGCGGCGGTGCTTCGACAAGAGCTGGAAACTGCGGGGAAGGAATCTATCTTCGACACCAACAGGTCGAACGCCGGCGGCCGGCGAAGTCAGTGGCAATCCGATCAATCGCGAGCGTCAAAAAGGACGGCCAGTCCTAGTTCCCTTGCCAGGTCGACGATCTCCACCGTCAACTCGTCATCTGTATCGCGCAGATAAGGCGCATCCCTGCGAGCTGCCCCGATTGCCGCTTTGACCGAGATGATATCGCCGTATCGCGCACTTGCCAGCTCTACCGCCAGAAAGGTCCTGGCAGTGCCGACAGGTCCTGTTGTCCGTCTGGCGATGCTCATGTGGCTCCTTCCCCATGATCACCTCTAGCTCATTTTGATCCCGTCCAAGATGCATATCAATCGAAGGTACGATTCCGTACAAACCGCCGGTTGACGACAGTTGCGGCGTCGCTGGGGTTGCCGAGTGATGCCGGGCGAACCCTTGTTGTGATTGAGCGGACGAGTTTGTCCGCCTCACCAATCAGATATCTTTGGCTAGGCGAAGTGCGTCGTAGATCGCTGCGTGGGTGTTGCGTGCTGAAACGGCGTCGCCGATGCGGAACAGTTGGAACTGGCCCTGCGCATTCCGTACCACCGACTGCGGTTGTCCGGTGATGAGTTCATCGTGCGAAATCTCGCCGTGGTTGGTCGATTTCGGTTTCAGTTCGAAATAGATGTCGTCGAGCGGGATAGTGCCGTGATTGACGACAACCTGATCCACGACGCGCTGTTTGGACACGCCGCCATAGTCGCTGCCGACATGGGCAATGAGCTGGTTGCCGTCCTTTTCGACAGACTCCAGCCGATAAGTGACCGTGAAGAGCACATCGAGTTTTTGCAGCGACCTCATGTATGGCACGAGGTTCATTGCCATGACCTCGGGTGAGAAGGACCGGTCCGGCGTCATGATTTCAACCTTCGCTCCGGCGCTCGCAAGAAATTCCGCGGCCTGGAGTGCCGCGTGGTCACCCGCGTCGTCGTAGATGAGGACATTGGTTCCCGGCTTCACGTCTCCGGAGATGATGTCCCATGAAGACACCACGAACTCGTTGCCCTTCGAAAGGACGTCGGTGTGGGCCACCCCGCCCGTGGCGATGATGACGACGTCCGGGTTTTCAGCCTCGATGGTTTCGGCTTCAGCCCAGGTATTGAACTGAAAGCCTACTCCGTGTTTTTCACACTGAGCCATGCGCCAATCGATGATGCTCATCATCTCCTTGCGGCGTGGGCTCCGTGCTGTCAGGCGGATTTGCCCTCCCGGTCCGCTGGCAGCTTCGAAGACCACGACCTCGTGTCCCCGCTCACCCGCCACGCGGGCCGCCTCGAGGCCAGCCGGACCGGCACCGACGACAACAATCTTCTTGCGGGTTTCGGCCTTGGCGACAAGGTGCGGCATGGTCAGCTCGCGACCAGTGGCGGGGTTGTGAATGCAGTATGCCGCCCCGCCCTGATAGATGCGGTCAAGGCAATAGTTGGCGCCGACGCAGGGCCTGATTTCGTCTTCGCGCTTTTCGATGATCTTCCGCACGATATGTGGGTCGGTCATGTGAGCCCGCGTCATGCCGATCATGTCGACCTTACCCGACGCAATCGCGTGGCGCGCAGTCGCCACATCCGGAATTTTCGCCGCATGGAAGGTCGGGAAGTTGGTCGCGGCACGAATCTCGCCCGCAAAATCAAGGTGCGGCGCGTTCGCCATTCCCTGGATCGGAATGACGTCCGTCAGGCCCGCGTCGGTGTCGATGTGGCCGCGGATCACATTGAGGTAGTCGATAAGTCCGCTTTCCTTGAGGCGTTTGGAGATTTCAAGGCCTTCCGACTTGCCAGTGCCGCCGGGGAGACATTCGTCCGCGGTGTATCGCACGCCCAGGATGAAGTCCTCGCCCACCCGTGACCGGATCGCCTTCAAGACATCCATGCAGAAGCGCATGCGGTTATCGAGCGAACCGCCATAAGGACCGTCAAGTTCGTTCGTGAGAGGAGACGTGAACTGTTCGAGCAGGTGGCCGTAAGCCTCGAGCTCGACGCCATCCATCCCGCCTGCCTTCATCCGCTCGGCGGCGTCCGCGAAGTCCTTGATGATGCGCTCGATATCCCAGTCCTCGATTTTCTTGGGAAACGCTCGGTGTGAGGCTTCACGATGATGGGACGGAGCCACAACGGGCAGCCAATCGCCTTTGTCCCAACGGGTACGCCGTCCAAGATGGGTCAGCTGGATCATGATGGCGGCGCCCTCTTCGTGCACCGCATCGGTCATTTGCTTGATCCACGGTACGATCTCGTCCTTGTAGGCGAGCAGGTTATTGAAAACCGGGGGGCTGTCTTTCGAGACCGCCGCCGACCCGGCCGTCATCGTCATCGCCACACCGCCTTTCGCCCGCTCCAGCGTGTAGGCAAGATAGCGCTCCTTCGGCATCCCATCCTCCGGATAGGCCGGCTCGTGAGACGTCACGATGATGCGGTTGCGAAGGGTCAAATGCTTCAGTTTGTACGGCTGCAAAAGGGGATCGTTCGACATCTGACGGACTCCGGGCTGGCGTGGCATGTGCAAACGCTATTTGAAAATGTACAGATATGTCAAGTTTGAGTTCCTATGGGTCTATAAAATCGACGTAGGTGTACATTTTTCTGGTTTTCACTTTTTCATTTTGTTAGGTTGGTCGCCCATGGAGCAGATTTCGAACGAGAGCGGATGGCGCGGATCGCCGGAGGGATGGCTCGGAGCCGCCTACGATTTGCTTCTCGAATCCGGCGTCGACACGGTGAGAATTTCGCCCTTGGCCAAGAGGTTGGGCCTGTCGCGCACCAGCTTCTATTGGTTCTTCAAGGATCGAGAGGAGTTGCTGGCTGCCCTCGTGGCGCGTTGGCGGGACAAGAACACAGGCAACCTCGTCAAGCAGGCTGAGGCCTATGCCGAGACGGTGGCCGAAGCGATGCTGAACGTTTTCGACTGCTGGCTCGACAAGACCTTGTTCGACTCCCAGTTCGAGTTCGCGGTCAGAAGCTGGGCGCTTCAATCTCCCGAGATCCTCGCGGAGGTACAGGCAGCCGACCAGACGCGCCTCGACGCAATGAGCCAGATGTTCGTCCGCTTCGGTTACGAGGAGAGCTCAGCCGACGTTCGAGCGCGCACCATCTACCTCGTGCAGATCGGCTACATCTCAATGCAGACCAAGGAAGATCTCGCGATCCGCATGAAGCGCATTCCCGGCTACGTTGAGATTTTTACGGGCGAGGCACCACAGAAGCGCGAGCTGGACCGGTTCTTCGCCAGACATGGCCATGCGGCGGGTTGAGGAAGAGTTTCGACGATGGGCGAACCCTTGAGCATCGGAATAATTGGTGGAGGTGGCTGGCTTGGACGCGCCATCGCCGAGGCCATCGTCGATGCACAAATAGTCGCCGCTGAGCACCTCACGCTTTCTTACAGAAGCGGGCAACCCGGCTTTCTGCCAAACGCAACATGGACCAGGGACAATCAGGAACTGGCGGATCGATCCGATGTCATCATCGTATCGGTCCGCCCCCAGGACTGGCCTGCCATCGACATCTCTGCCGATGGCAAGCTCGCCATGTCGGTCATGGCCGGGGTGCCTCTCGACCAACTGGCTCGACGTCTCAACACCGAACGGGTCGTGCGCACGCTTCCGAATGCCGCGGCAGAGGTGCGCAATTCCTATACGCCCTGGATAGGCTCTCTTGGCGTTACTGCGGATGACCGCAATGTCGCCTGTCGGATTCTGGAGGCCTGTGGCGCCGCCGATGAAGTCGAAAGCGAAGCAGATATCGACTATCTGACGGGCCTCACCGGATCCGGCCCGGCCTTTCCGGCTCTCCTGGCCGCGGCGATGATGGATGATGCCATCCGTCGAGGAATAAGCCCGGACATTGCCCGAAGGAGCGTCAGCGCGGTGCTGATTGGAACGGGAAAACTCCTCGAGGCTCGCTCAGACAATCCCAAAGACATCGTCCGGACCTTCCTCGACTACCGCGGCACCACCGCAGCAGCAATCGAGGCCATGTGCGCGGCTGGGTTTGAAGCTGCGGTGGCGGACGGCCTTGCTGCAGCGCTTCAGAAATCCGTGAGCATGGGACAAGCCTCCTGATTGCCACACGAGGCAGGTTGCCGTCCTCCGACCCGCAGGTGAGATACAATGTCAAAACTCTTTCCGCATCTGTTTTCGCCCATAAAGCTGGGCAGTCGCACCCTGCGCAACCGGATCGTGTTCGGAGCTCACACCGCCAACATGGCCGAAAGTGGCGTGCCGACCGAACGACACGTTGCCTACTATGCCGAACGAGCGATCGGCGGGGCCGGCATGATTGTTGTCGAACCCATGCCCGTCCATCAGGCCGCCGTGCTGACACGCGGCAATTTCCGGCCCGGCGACGATAGCGTCATTCCTCATTTCCAGCAGGTCACGCGGGCGATCAAGGACCACGGGGCGATCGCCATCCAGCAGCTCTACCACGTTGGTGCGCATGGCGATTCGGACAACTCGTTTCATGCGCATTGGTCGCCCTCGGGCCTTCCAAGCTATCACGACAGCGACGGTTCCCACGCTATGTCGCAGGATGAGATCTGGGAGACCATCGACGGCTTTGTTCAGGCCGCGCGCCGCTGCCGGGAAGCCGGTTTCGATGGTGTCGAAGTCTGGGCTGCCTATGTCGGACTGATCGATCAATTCTGGACGCCGTGGACAAACCAACGCGAAGACCAATGGGGAGGCTCGCTCGAAAACCGCACGCGGATCTCTCGCGAGATCCTGACCCGCATCCGGGAAACATGCGGCCGAGATTTCATCGTTGGGCTCTCGGTCAGCGATGAGCCAGACTACACTGTCGCGCTCAGTCGCCAGGAACTGGCGGAGATCATTCGGCTGCATGATGAGCAGGGGCTGATCGACTACGTGACCTGCGGAACCGGCAGCTACCTCGATTTCTACAAGATAATGCCGACCTTTCTCTACCCGGAGAAGCTTGGTGCCGATCTTGCGGCGACCCTCAAGGGCGTGGTCAAGACGGCCCTCGTGGTGGCCGAGAGCCATATCAGGACACCTGAAAACGCCGAAACCGTGCTCGGCGAGAAGGCTGCAGACCTGGTCTCGATCGTGCGGGGCCAGATCGCCGACCCTCATCTGGCAAGCAAGGCCGAGGCAGACCGTCCGGAAGATGTGCGCGGATGCATATCCTGCAACCAGATGTGCTGGGGCCGCCGTTCGCGCGACTATTGGATCAGCTGTCTTATCAATCCCTCGGCAGGGCGCGAGTTTGAATGGGGTGGTGACCGGTTCACGTCAGCCGCCATCAAGAAGCGGGTGCTGGTCGTCGGCGGCGGTCCCGCCGGTCTTGAGGCGGCTCGGGTTGCCGCCGAGCGGGGTCACGACGTGGTGCTGGTCGAAGCCTCCAGCAGACTGGGCGGGAACTTTCTGCTCGCCGGGCTGCAGCCGCGCCGAGGGCAAATCCTCGACCTTCTTGGATGGTATGAGCGCCAGCTCAACAAGTTGAACGTCGACGTGAGACTGAACACCTATATCGAGGCATCGGAAATCCCCTCATTCCAAGCCGATACCGTCGTCCTGGCCACGGGTTCGGTGTCTCCCGAAACCGGATTTCAGAAGGCGCTCCCGGCAATGCCGAGCCTGCCCGGCATCGAAAAGGGAAATGTCTTCTCGATCGAAGCCGTGATGGCCCGCCATGCACGACCAGGCAAGCGCGTGCTTTTGCTCGACGAAGGCGGAGGCTGGCGCGGCGGTGGCACAGCCTGGAAACTTGCCGAGGATGGCCATCAAGTGACCATTCTCACGCCCGATCCGCTGGTCGGCAAGGAACTGCAGCGGACGGCTGCCGATTTCCCGCTGCGACGGACTTTGCGTGAGCTTGGAGTCAATTGGTTGGTGGACGTCAGCGTCCTGGAGTGGCACGGGGACGGCGTGACCGTCGTCGACCACAACACCCGTGAAGAAAGCTTCGTACCGGGCGATTGCCTTGTTCTCGCAACCACCAACGTGGCGGCGGATTGGCTGGCGAAGGAGTTGAAAGGCACGTCGCAACCTTTCATGGAGGTCGGCGATGCCGCCGCTCCACGCCAGGCGCCCTACGCATTCCACGAAGGAAGGAAGGTCGCCTTGCGACTATGATAGGCACACTAGTCGCCAAGATGGCGGCGCAAAGCAGCCACCCTGCCCGCACCCCTCGGCACGAAGACGCGTTAACGCAGGGACCTAGCGCTTAGGCTCGACCTTACGCTGCACATGCCTCGAGCACCGTGGGCAAGGTGCCGGTGGCAGGGTGACGCACGATGGTCGCTTTGCTGCCTAAAGTTGGGACTCGATCGGGAGGTGGCGGACCAGGATCGCCAGGATGCGGCGGAAAATCCCCGCTTCAGGCTCGTGAGTATAATCTTGGGGCCTGCCTTCGTCGCATCCATGCCAGTGGAGCACATTGTTTTTCAGTTCGAGCCGATAGCTCGCTTCCGCTGATATCTCTGCCTGGAACCGGTGCCTCAATTCAGCGACCAATTCCTCATCCTCAAAAAGCACTCCCATTTCCGAGTTCAAAGACACAGACCGCGGGTCAAAATTGAAGGAGCCGACGAAACCCGTCTTGTCATCGACGCTGAAAGCCTTCGTGTGCAGACTGGCGCCCTTGGACCCAAATACCGAGATCGCCGCCTGCCGGCTGAAGGGCTGAAGCTCAAAAAGTTTGACGCCGTTCCGCAGCAATCGCTTGCGATAATTTGCATAGGCCCCGTGGACCGCGGCGACATCCGTGGCTGCCAAGGAATTGGTCAGAACCGCGACCTCCACTCCGTCGTTGACGAGGTCCGACAAGATTGCGGAACCCCTTTTGCCAGGAATGAAATAGGGAGACACAATCTCCAGACAATTGCGCGCCGACTGAATGATCGGAAGCAATTCCTTCAACAGCCAACTGCGACGCCTCCAGCCGCGCACTTTCTCCGGAGGGTCGGAAATCACTCGAACACGTTCCACCCAGTGCACATCGTTGCCGGCGGCAATGAACTCAGCGATGGTCCCGTGGTCGCCGATCCCGTTCAAAAGTTTTGACTCGGTTTCGTCATCGCTTCCTCCAAACAATTCGGCATGCGTGGTCGCAGCGGCTGGACTGAGCGCGCCAATTGGTTTTGCGTCCTGGCACGCCCAGAAAGCCTCGAAAATTTCGGCGGTTTGCTGCACGGCGGGGCCGAGGAGGAGAACGTCGAGGTCGCGGAAATTTGTTTCTGCTGCATCAAAGTAGGCATCGCCGACATTGCGCCCCCCGACGATGGCGATGTCGTCGTCGGCTATCCACGCCTTGTTGTGCATCCTGCGGGTCAATGCAAAAAGTCGCAGGAGAACTTCCATGCCGCGCACAATGCCGCGTGCTCTGACGCCGCTCGGATTGAACAGCTTCAGCTCGATGTTTGGATGGCTGCTCAGCGCCAGATATGCAGAATCGCTTTTGCGCGGGTTGACGTCGTCAAGCAGCATCCGCACGCGCACGCCCCGCTGAGCCGCCCGCAAAACTTCCTGCAGAAGCAAGCGGCCGGTGTGGTCGTCATGCCAGAGGTAGTACATGAGGTCGAGCGTGCGAACCGCGCTTCTTGCTGCCAAGACACGCGCGGCGAAGGCATCATAGTTGTCGGAGATGAGCAGCAAGCCGCTCTTGCCGGTTTTGACAATGTCGTCTCGTGTTCGGGCGATGCAGACATCCATGAATTGGCGACCTTTTGACGGCGGTCGAAGCCGCTATTGCCGGACATAGCCAGCGCCTCAGAGTTCAAACGGATCCACTACCGCGTTGCCAACCCATTGACTCATTCCGGCTCGCTCTTGATTGCAGCAACGAGAGCCTGGACCTGCTGGCCATGTTGCGTGGCAATCTTCAACAGAGTTGTGGCCGTTTCCAGGGGTGTCCATCCCTGCGCCTCCGAGGCCGTTACCAAAGCTGCGAATGCGGTTTCCAGTGCGACTTCACAATTGATCTCCCGATCCGGGCTACCCTCTGGCAATATTGGCGGTTCAACAGTCTGGGTCATGTCGGCTTTGCGCTACCTCCTGAGGCCAAAAAAGCTCAGAACTGCTAGGACGACGACGACGAGCCCGACGAGGTAGATAATGCTGTGCATGGTTCCATCTCCTCAATAACTATTGTCAGACCAAGCGCTCTCGCCGGTCCTTGAGGATCTGGTGCAGGAGGCACGACAACCCTCGCGTTGAATGAACACTTAGGGCCCTCTAATGTTCCAACATTGATGCCGACTTTTCCAGATGCGGCAGGGTTTTCCTCGCCTGGCGATGCTTCGCGTGACCGAGCAGCCCTGCTTGAGCTTACGTTTCAGGCCGTTGCAGAAGATGACGCACAATAAATAGCTAATTTAGCAAATCGACGGATCGAAAAGACAAATCGCGCATTTATCACCGGGCTCAATGTCGGGCCGCCGGAGGACAACTCATGAAAAAGACGTTGCTCATATTGAGCCTTATTATTCCGCTCGCAGCATGCTCGCGCACTGAGCAGGGTGCTGCAGTCGGCGGTCTAGGCGGAGCGGCAATTGGTGCAGCCGTAGCCGGTGATCCGGTGAAAGGCGCGATCGTTGGCGGTGCCGCTGGAGCCATTGCAGGCGCGGTGATCGGGCATGCCAGCGAAGCCGGCCAGTGCCGCTACAGAGATCGCCATGGGCGTGTCTACATCGCACGTTGTCCCGACGGGTATTGATACTATCGAGCCGCGTGATCCCGTCAGCGGGACCACGCGGCTCAACGCTCGGCTGTTTGTCTTGAGCGAGCCGACAGTCCCACATGATCCGATGCAGAACGTAGCGGTCTAAGGCTTCCCGTTTTTCAGCATCCGCGCTTCCCGCAATAATGATGCCCAATTGAGCCCGAGGAAGTCGATAAGCTCGCGGGCCTGTGCTTCGGCGATGCCGGTCTCCGTAGCCAGACGACGAGCCAGGCCGTCCGTCGCAGCCGGTAGCTTTCCTTGGTCGTCAACCATTGTCTCGGATGTCCCTTCCTTGTGACCCAACGGCGCGCGAGGTGGAAGGTTCCTGCCAGGAATTATCCCGCGCATAGCACTGGACCACGCCTTGGGCTTTGTTTATCGAAAGCTGCGTTATGACATTGTGGCGGTTGACGTCCGCCAAGAAGATTGCACCGTGTTTTAGCCGAGCGGGAGCCAACGCTTACTTTTGGCGCAGCCTCTTCAACCCGAACCTGCTGCTTTTTCTGTCGGTCATCCCAATCAGCGAAAGCCCGCCTCCGTGGAGAGCGCGGGCCCGATCGGAGGCCCATCTTCCGCAGGGATGGAGGGCATCACCCTGCCGCCAGGCACAAACCCTTAGAGACTGCCACCAACCGCTTGCCCAGCCCAACAGGCACCGGCCCATCTACCCAACGTTTTGAGAAAGTCCGAACAGCGAGAACATCGTGGAACCTCCCTCCCCGGACGACGTTCCGCCTTGTGTGAAACGAAGGAGAACCTGTGTCATGGACTGGAACCGCGTCGAAGGAAACTGGAAGCAGGTCAAGGGCAAGATCAAGGAACAGTGGGGCAAACTCACTGACGATGATCTTGATCGCATCGCTGGCAAACGCGATCAGCTCGAAGGCAAGATCCAAGAGCGCTACGGCATCGAAAAGGATCGAGCCCGTCGCGATATCGATGACTGGTATGGCCGGCAGGGGTGGTAGGGCCACCCTGACTATCACGACAACGCCCGTCGCTCCATTCACGGCAGCGACGGGCCGTCCCTAGGGATACGGGACTTGCTGGGGTGTTGGTTTGCCCCTGCTGTCCTGATAACTATTAGAATTCACTAATGTTCCATTGCACCCCCGAGACGTTTTTGGCGTTCAAGGTCCAGAGGGCGAGGCTCGCACCCCGCGACAGCTGGCATTTAGGGCCGGTAACGGCAGCAAGCTTTTCAATCGGGTGAGGAATCGACCGCTCCGCAGAATAACTTGCAGCGCGGCATTCCTCGCCCTTCGGTGGCGGACAACTCGGCCAGCCAGCCTCTGATCGCCGCTTTCGTAAAAAGCCCGCCACACCATTCGGCGGGCTGGCAAGATGCAGCAAATGGGAGGTGATTGGGGTCACCTTTGCCGCGTATCGGAACGCCAGGCGACAGGCTTGGTCCCGTATGGCCAGCGCCCAGCCTGAAGGCAAAGCGTCACCGTCGCAACGCGAGATCCATGGCCTTTTCCAAGTCATCGTCGAAAAACGGTTTAGCCAGGCGGGTCGCGTTCGTCTGCGTCCCGGAAGGAAGCTCGGCATAACCCGTCGCGAGAATTACGGGCAGGTGCGGGCGCTCGGCTCTAACCAGATCAATCAGTTCGACGCCGGTCATGCCTGGCATCGCATGATCCGTGATGAGCAAGTCCAGCTTCGGCTCCCGCCTGAGGACTTCCAGCGCACGTAGCCCTGAACTTGCTTGCGAGACGGAATGTCCGAGATCCTCCAGCATCGCGACGGTGTTCATCAGCACCAGAGCATCATCGTCGACAGCCAGGATTGTCAGTGGTTGCCGATTCGTGCCGGGCACGATGGTCTGCGGAGCAGGCGTGTCATCCGCAAGCCGCGACGACATTGCAGCCGGGATCCAAATTTCCACCGTGGTACCGGCACCGGGTTGACTGTCAATCATAAGCCGGCCTCCGGACTGTTCCGCAAAACCTTGCGCCATCGCGAGGCCTAGACCGGTCCCTTTACCTACGCCTTTCGTCGTGAAGAACGGCTCGGTCGCACGGGAAAGTGTCGCGGCATCCATCCCCAGCCCTTCATCTTTCACCGAAAAGCGGACGTAGCGGCCGGCATTAAGCTTGTGATCGTTGAAGACGTCCAGTTCTTCAGCGCGAGCGCTTATGACAAACGACCCTCCAGAGGGCATGGCGTCGCGCGCGTTGACTGCGAGATTCAGAAGCACGGATTCCAGCTGGTTGGGATCAGTGACAACATCAGGCAGTGACAATGGAAATTGGGTTATGATTGCGGTGGCCGGACCAATTGCCCTTTCAAGCATTTCCGTCATCCCACGCACGAGATCGGGAATCGAGACCATTTGTTGATCGAGATCCTGACGGCGAGCGAACGCCAACATTCGCTGGGTAAGTGTTGCCCCTCTAGCAGCGGCTTGCGACGCGTTGTCCAAAAGGGAGACCAGCTTGGAGTCATCCGATACGCGCTTGCGTATCATCGAAAGGCTGCTCTGGATCACCATTAGAAGATTGTTGAAGTCGTGCGCGACGCCTCCGGTAAGCTGTCCGATGGCTTCCAGTTTCTGGGCCTGAAAGAGTTGTTCACGCGTTCGCTCGAGTGCCTGCTGCGCCTTGCTGCGCTCCGTCACGTCGCGGGTGATCTTCGCAAAACCGATCAGTTCCCCATCGTCATTTCGAATTGCATCGATGATGACATGGGCCAAAAATGTGGTGCCGTCTTTGCGCACACGCCAGGCTTCACGCTCGAAACGACCTTCTTTCGCCGCGATCGCAAGGCTCTCTTCCGGAGCGCCGGCCTTTCGATCGGCCTCCGGATAAAAGCGCGAGAAATGCTCGCCTAGAATTTCGTCCGTCTTGTAGCCTTTGATACGCTCTGCGCCGAGATTCCAACTGCTCACGAAACCCTTGGGATCCAACATGTAAATGGCATAGTCGGTGACGCTCTGGACCAAAATCCGGAACTGCTCCTCGCTGCTCCTCAGCGCTTGTTCAGCGCTTCGCCTTTCCGTCAGGTCTCGTGTGATCTTGGCGAACCCGACGACTGCGCCATCTGTGCTGCGGACGGGATCGATGACCACATGCGTCCAGAACTCGGTGCCGTCCTTGCGGACACGCCAGCCTTCGGCTTCGAAACGACCTTCTGTCACAGCCGTTTTGAGTGCAATTTCGGGCGAACCAGCGGCTCGGTTGGTTGGCCTATAGAATACAGAAAAATGTTGGCCAATGATTTCATCCGCAGTGTAGCCCATGGACTTCTGCGCGCCTGGATTCCAACTGATGACTATCCCGTTCTCATCGAGAAGATACACCGCATATTCAGTAATCGATTCAATAAGCACACGATACCGATCCTCGACCGGCAGAGACGAGGCGGTCCGTACAATGGGGGACTTTTGCAAAAGGTGCTGCTCCATACGTCAACTAGCCGAAACGCTATGAAGCGCTTCCGGTTCCGACATCAGGATCAACGAAGTGGAGCTTGAACGAAGCCCGGTATCCGCGGCGGCACTGGTGCCACCCGTCCGGGCTACCTCTCAGTCGGCCTCAATAATCTTTCGTGGGGGTTTCTTCACGGCGCCTCGATGGCTTTTGACCGGAGCCGTCTTTTCGACAGACGCTACCACGGAAAGGCGCTGCTCTCGCAGTCGCGCCGTCTTGGCATCTCTCGCTAGACGCTCAGCCTCGATCGCCAGTTTCGATTCGCGATCAGCGCGCTCAATCCGTTCCTTGTCGACGCGTCGTTGGGTCATGAAAGCCTCCACCGCCAAGAGATCCATGAATTCCTAGCCGGCAAAAATGTTCCTGGTCGACTGACGCGGCTCGCTTACGGCAGTTTCGTCAACTTCCGCTTCCATCTGGTCGCCGACCGGCTTGGCCTTGTCCGCGCCGATGAGAGGTTCACCGTCAAACCCCTGCAGCCATGCATCGGCGCATTCGTCCCAGACCTCGGGCACAACGCGCTCCTTGCCGTCCTTTCGAGCCTGCACCCCGTACATCCAAGCGTAGGTGATGCGCTCCTGGTCCTTCTTAGCCACGGCCATTTTCGTCAGCCTCCACCCCTCTCCTCGCGAACCCGAAATTGCCCGCCTCGGTTTGTTTTGCCCCACCCCGAGACGGGCTGTGGAAGCTGTAGAGGCAACTTCCGTGCCTTGGCCACGGGGAGTAAACCAAGGCACAGTCAAAACTTCACTTCGACAAGAATGTTCCCCGGCCTATATTGGCAATCTCTTGACAGCCAAGCCGAGCGCTCCAGAGCGCGGTCGCCACTCTCCGAGGCCTAAACAGGGCTCGCAGATCAATGCCAGTTTATCGCTGACCGTCCGGAACAAAGCCCAAAGGCGCAGGTTAGGCCCTTAGCACATGTGTGCACAAACAAGGACCTATCCCATGAAAACCCGCCTACTTTTGGCCTCACTGGCCACAGCTACAGCTATGTCTTTCGCCCTGCCCGCGCTTGCTGCCGACAGCGCGCAAGACTTTGTCGACAAGGCCGCGGCAGGCGGAATGTTCGAAGTGGATTCCAGCAAGGTTGCCGAAACCAAAGCACAGGACCAGAGTGTCAAGGACTTCGCGCACAAGATGATTGACCACCATGGCGCGGCCAACGCCAAGCTCGAGACAATCGCCGGCGAGCAGAAGCTGACAGTCCCGAAGGAACTGGACGCCAAGCACAAGGGCGATGTCGACACTCTGCAAAATGGCAAGGATCCGATCGACACACCCTACGTCCAAATGCAGCGCGATGCGCATTCCGATGCGGTCAAGCTGTTCGAGAGCTACGCCAAGGATGGCGACAACGCTCAGCTGAAGACGTTCGCCCAGGAGACAGTCCCGACACTCAAGATGCATCAGGAAATGATCGAAAAGATCGCTTCCAAGATCGGTGACAAATCGGCGGCCACGACCTCGACGACCCCGGCCGTAGCCACCACCGACACCGCGAACCCCTCCGCCCCCGTTCCAGGTGCGAACAGCTTCACCGAGGATCAGGCCAAGGATCGCATTCAGGACGCTGGCTTCTCCGATGTGTCCAAGCTGGCCAAGGATGATCAGGGCATCTGGCGCGGCCAGGCGAACAAGGGCGGCAAGACCACGGCGGTTGCGCTCGACTACCAGGGCAACGTCGTTGCCGGCACCAACTAATCAACCAGAAATCAGGAGATCAAAAATGAAAACTGTGACCGGACTATTCGACAATTATGACGACGCTTCCGATGCCGTTGGCGAGCTGGAAGCGACGGGCATTCCGCATTCCAACATCAGCATCGTCGCCAACAATGCGGATAATTGGCGCGTCCAAGACGAATCCAAGGCTGCAGACGATGCCGCTGGCGGCGCCGGACTGGGTGCCGTTGTCGGCGGCGCTGGCGGACTGCTGACCGGGCTTGGCCTCATGGCCATCCCCGGCGTTGGCCCGGTGGTGGCCGCCGGGTGGCTGGCTGCCACTGCAGTCGGCGCGGTTGGAGGCGCCGTCGTCGGTGGCGCTGCCGGCGGCATCGTCGGAGCCCTCACTGATTCCGGCGTCGCAGAGGACGATGCGCACGTCTATGCAGAGGGTGTGCGTCGCGGCGGCACGTTGGTCACCGCCAAGGTCGAAGACCCGCTGGTGGCCAGCGCCGAAAGGATTCTGGGGCAGACCAAGTCCGTGAACCTGGAAGAGCGTCGTGAGGAGTATCAGGCCAGCGGATGGACCGGTTTCGACGCCGATGCCGAGAACTACACCTCGAATGAAATTGGGCGAGACGGCGCTCGCCGCGTCAATCGCATCTAACCGCAGGAAACTTTCCCGGCCGAAACTTCGACCTTTCGGCCGGGAAGTCGTTCTTGGCATCAAACCTGTCGCTCTTACCCAGCTAATGAGCTTTTGAGCTAACGCATCAAGCCGGCTGCGCGCAGAGCGTCCTCAATCACCTTGGTAATGCCTGTGGCCGAAGCGCCCCGAGCATCAGGCTGAGGCGCCTTAGAAGCATCGGCGCGTACTGCTCGCGGATTTTCCGCAGGTGCGTAGGTCCTCACTGATTTGCCTGGCGACCTTTTCGGCGCTTCCCCAGATCTGGCTTCAGTTCGGCTTGTAAGACCCCAGAAATCCGCAATATGGCGTGTTGATGAAATACCGACGTCCAGCATGAATGGGGCGGCAACGCCCAGGCCATCATCACCGAGCGTCTGCAATGGGGTGCCATGGCCCATTCCGGCAATCGTGTATTTCTCGATCAACTCATTGCCGTCCACGTCGCACCACACCTGCCGTATCTGTCGATCGACCGTTTCTTTTCGGGTGGGGCTGGCGCCGACGCCATGAACCCCTTGCCATTGGGCGAGAATGGAATCCGCGTTCGACGGGACCACCGTGGTGTCGGCCGAGCCCTGCCAGATTGAAATCTTCGGCCAAGTCCCTTTGTGGAGCGAAGCTTCCGCAAGGCGCCTTTGAAGCTCAGCCTTCGATGGGCCCCCATGGCCACGCATGCGATCGAAGGCTTCCGGGATCGTCGACGCGCTGCCATAGGCGAGCCCAGCTATGATTGCGCCGCCAGCGAACACTTCCGGATATGTTGCCAACATTGCCGCCGCCATGGCGCCGCCGGCGGAAAGACCGGTGATAAAAATGCGCCGGTGGTCGAGGCCATGCTTTGTCACCATGGCTTGGATCATCTGGCGGATGGAGAGCACTTCTCCACGGTCGCGCGTGATATCTTCGGGTACGAACCAGTTGAAGCAAACATTGGGATTGTTGCCGCGCTGCTGCTCCGGAAACAGCACTGCAAAACCCTGATCGGTCGCCAGCTTCGACCATCCAGATCCATGATCGTACCCATCCGCCGTCTGCGTGCAGCCGTGCAGGACGACAACCAACGCCGCTCCCCGCGGAAGGTTCTCAGGAACGTAGAAGCGCCCACGCAAGGCACCAGGATTGGATCCGAAACCGGCTATGTCGGACAAGCGGTCGTCGCGGTGCGCGGACAAACCCGGCCGGCCACGCATAGCGGTCAGGCGAGTGATTGTATCTGAGAGGTTTCGCAAATCGAGATCCTTGGCCGCCAGAGTGACGAAAACCGCGCACAATGCACAGGCAACAACATCGTTGCTGCACTGCACAATAGCAAGCTTACGTCAGGTCATAGTCCAGCAGGCATTCATGAGCGGCTCCAGCCGGCCAGATCGACTTTGTATGGAACCCCGAGCCCTCGAATTGAAGCCCAATGCGGGACAGCATTCGGCTTATTCGAAGGAACGAAAGTCGTGAGAGGAGCTTCAATCATTGAGCGCCCCGACGGCGCGCATCGGACATGTAGGAGGACGAGATGGGCTTTTTCGGCAAGATGTTCTCGGGCCTAACCGGCAGGAGAGCGGATGACAAAAAGAACACAGGGGACATGCGCAAGGCGACAGGCGCCGGGCCGGCCATAGCGGCGCACTCCAAGGACGCAAGAACCTCCGCCGCCACCGGGCAAAACCAGCAAGCCGCTCGGAAGAAAGCGCAGAAGTAACGACGGAAATGGCTTGGTGACATGCACCAAGCACCTGCTTTGCGGAGTGCAGAGGGGAACCGACCCGCGAGTTTGTTGTTGTCCTTCACACACCGGAGACAGCACCATGCCAAAGGACCAGACCAAATCCCAGGATACCGACCGGGAGGCGATGCGCCTCGCCGAGACGACCGACGTGTCGCCGAAGCAGGCGAAGGATCTTTTGCGCGAGCACGGCGGCGACAAGAAGAAGGCGGCCGAAAAGGCAAAGAATTTCAAGGCTGAGGGATAGCGGTGCAGGCAGCGCTGGACGGCATAGCAACGCCAGATCAGGCGAGAGGTGCTTTGCCGCGCTGGAGGCGCCCGCCGACACCTGTTGAACGCGGGATCGATTAAGGCGCGCACAGTGGCTTCGAAGGCGGAAGGGAAACAGCAGCCGGCCGGAACGAAGCCCTCGCTCATCGATGGGGAAGCGGCCAGTCGTGCTGCATCAACGACCGAAGGCAGCAAAGCCACCCTGCGGTCGGAGCCTAGAGGCCGTGGACGCGATGCAGCCTGGCCATCACAGATCCCGGCCCTGGGGTGGAAGGATATCTTCTGGCGGCTGTGGGAAGAGTTCAACAAGGACCGGGTCCTGCTGGTCGCGGCCGGCGCTACCTTTTATCTGCTGCTGGCGCTGTTTCCGGCGTTGGCGGCCTTCATTTCGATCTATGGCTTTGTTGCGGATCCGGTCACAGTCGCGGATCACGTCGCCTATCTGGGCGGTTTGCTGCCGTCGGGTGGGCTCGATCTCATTCGCGACCAGCTGCAGGCTCTGGCCAAACAGAAACCGGGTGCTCTCGGAACCGGCTTCTTCATCGGCCTTGGCATAGCGCTGTGGAGCGCCAACAGCGGCATGAAGGCGCTCTTCGACGCCATGAACATTGCCTATGAAGAGCGTGAGAAGCGCAGCTTCATCACCCTCAACCTGATGTCGATCCTGTTTACGATCGGAGCGTTGCTGATCGGCATCGTGCTGTTGCTGACCGTGGGCGTCGTTCCGGCATTGTTGCGCTATTTCTACCTTGATGCCTGGACCGAAACGCTTGTTGCGGTGTCGCGATGGCCGATCCTGCTTTGCACAATGCTGACCGGCATTTCCCTGCTCTATCGCTTCGGGCCGAGCCGAGAGCATGCCAAGTGGCGATGGTTGAGTTGGGGAGCCTTGATCGCGACCACTGTCTGGATCGGGGCATCGTGGCTCTTCTCGTTCTATCTGCAGCATTTCGCCAACTACAACGCCACGTACGGATCGCTTGGCGCGGTCGTCGGCTTGATGATGTGGACTTGGATTTCAGTCATCATCCTCATTGCCGGCGCCGCCATCAACGCCGAGATGGAACATCAGACGGCCGTCGATTCGACCACGGGCCTGGCACGGCCAATGGGAGAGCGCGGCGCGGTCGTCGCCGACACATTGGGCAAGATTGCGGATTGATGCTTCGGATCAGCGGATCATTCCCTCTGCAGTGCTTGTCGATCCGAGCGCGCTGCGCGCGCGTTTGATTTTGGCTTACAGCCGCAATGTTCGCAGCGTGATTGAATAGCGATGCTCGGCCAAAGGCGGAATGCTGTGTTCCCATTCGCTGCGCGCCGGGCCTGACAGGAGATAGGCTGAGCGCGGTTCAACCGTGATGGTCTGACGATCCCATTTGTCGGCGTTCTTGCGACGCAGCCTGAAATCACACGGTGCCAGCAGCGACACGCCGGCGATCAACTCATAGTGCGGTTTGTCGCGATGCCACCCAATGCCGGCGCCTGGCCGATATTCGTTGATCAGCACCTGGACGAAGTTCTGTTCAGGGATGCGTGCAAACGCAGCGACCTTATGCCGAAGTGGCAGCAGAAATTCCGGTATGGGCGGCGCCTCGACCACCTGGCGTCGCTGATAGTCATAACGCGTTCCGAAGCTGACGACATGGCGATTGGCGAGGTGGCCGTGGAAGTCGAACGGTTCGAACGCCAAATCCTGGAGCGCGGACACGAGAAATGCCTCATCGTCAGGGGTGATGAGCTCCGGCAGGTAGTGAAAGCCGTTCGGCAATGCGTTGGCCGAACCAAACAGGTCATTCTGAAAATGGGAGGCTTTCGAGATCATGCTGTACAGATGGTTTTGAAACGAATGCTGGACAAGGATCCTCAGGCCATGCCCTACACTTGGCGTTTCCAACAATTTTCGTCAAGCGACGCGGTGCAACTGAGCGGCACCCGGCCGATCATCCTTTGGACGAGGCGAATGTCCTCAAGAGGATGGTAGCTGTTTGTTCCGTTCCTTATTGGATGCACTCGAAAGAGCCCGTCACTGGACGCACCCTGTGGCGGGCTCGTCGGGCATTGCCGGCCCCGACCGAGGCACGCGTCAGCGCGGCGCCACCAACTGAACTTGAAATTCCAGCACCGCCGCAACAACAGGATGCATGACGAAGGGCTACATGCCCGATGTCGCTAGCGGAATTTAACCCAATTTCACCTTCGGCTCGCGCGCCCACCAGCGTAACTCTCCAAGCCTTGCAACAAAGCCCGAAATGTCCTTGGCCGATCCAAGGGAGATAACCGCCTCATCTTCGACAATTCCGGCCTTAGACAACAGCGGAGCTGCCGCTTCGACGAAGCCGATGAACTTGCAATGCGCGAACGCATCCGCGACGAAGTCGCGGGCGGTCGATTCTTTCATCAGGTCGCCCATCGCAGGCTTTGCCGGCAACAGGGCGATGGCGTCGTAGAGAACCGATGGCGCGCCTGATATCATCTGGTGCGCATCGATCCAACTGCCGTCGCTGGCCTTGGCCCCGCCGACCTTTGGCGCGATGATCTCGAAGCTTGCGCCAGCCTTGGTCAACGCCTGCTGCATGCCCTTCAACAGGCCGGCGTCTGTCCCGTCGGTCACCAGGATGCCGAGCTTGCGACCTTCAAAACGACCGGGTCCGTTCTTGAGAATGCTGAGCGAATCCAAAGCTGCGAGATCCCGGCGCGTTGCCACTGCCGCATCGGCAGGCTTCGGCATGGCCTTCAGACCGAGCGCGTCCGCCACCTTGGCGGCCAGCCCATCGTCGATGTTCAGAAGATGGGAAACGATGCGCTCGCGAATGACCGGGGTTTGCACCTTGCTCAGCTCAAACGTCAGCGCCGAGGCGATGTGCGCTTGCTCGACGGGCTGCTGGCTGATGTAGAACTGGCGTGCCTGGCTGTAGTGATCGGCAAAAGTTTCCGACCGCAACCGGGCTTTTGGTCCCTCTTCGACCTCGGCGAACGACCGGAACCCGTTGGCCGGCGATTCACGTGGTCCTTCGTCCCATGAATTCGGCTGGTAGTTGGCACGCCCGACCGGGTTGCGCATCGCCATGTGTCCATCCTGTTGAAAGTGATGGAAGGGACATTTGGGTGCGTTGATCGGCAGGTGGGTGAAGTTGGTGCTCCCCAGCCGTTTGATCTGCGTGTCGAGGTAGGAGAAATTTCGACCCTGCAGCAGCGGGTCGTTCGAGAAGTCGATGCCGGGCGGCACGTTCTGCGTCATGAACGCGACCTGCTCGGTCTCGGCAAAGAAATTGTCGGGCATGCGATCGAGCACAAGACGGCCAACCGCGATCGGCGGCAGCACCTCCTCGGGGATGAGCTTGGTGGGATCAAGGATGTCGAAGTCGAAGCTGTCCGCGAATGCCTGATCGAACAGCTGCAGCTGCAGTTCCCATTCGGGGAAGTTGCCGGCGTGGATGGCGTCCCACAGGTCGCGGCGATGGAAGTCTGGATCCGCGCCGTTGATCTTGACCGCTTCATTCCAGGCGACGGACTGGAGACCGAGCTTCGGCTTCCAGAGGAACTTGACGAAGGTCGATTCATCGTTGGCGTTGATCAACCGGAACGTATGAACACCAAAACCTTCCATGAAGCGCAGGGAACGCGGGATCGCCCTGTCGGACATTGCCCACATGATCATGTGCATGCTTTCCGGAGTGAGCGAGATGAAGTCCCAAAAATTGTCATGCGCGGTCTGTGCCTGCGGGAAGTCGCTGTTGGGCTCGGCCTTGGCGGCGTGGATCAAGTCGGGAAATTTGATCGCATCCTGGATGAAGAACACCGGCATGTTGTTGCCGACGATGTCCCAGTTGCCCTCCTGCGTATAGAGTTTGACGGCGAAGCCACGCACATCCCGGGCAAGGTCGGCAGAGCCCTTGTTGCCGGCAACGGTGGAGAAGCGGACGAAAGCCGGTGTCTTTTCGCCGGCGCGCTGGAAGATGTCGGCACGCGTGTATTTCGCCAGCGATTCATAGGTTTCGAAATAGCCGTGCGCGCCATAGCCACGGGCATGGACGACGCGTTCGGGGATCCGCTCGTGATCAAAATGGAAGATCTTTTCGCGGAAGTGAAAGTCTTCGAGCACGGTCGGTCCACGTGGGCCGATCCTGAGCGAGTTCTGGTCGTCGGAAACCGGTCCTCCCTGGGCGGTTGTCAACACCGGTGTTGCGACGGAGGCTAGCTGGTGCAGTTCTCCGCCTGCGCCTCGCCGCAGTTTCTGATCATGAATGGTCACGGCCGTCCCGGCCGATTTGGATGTTTGCTTCGCCATGCTGGAAATCCCTTGAGGTGAACGCGTAAGCTGCACTGCTTGCTCAATGTCCCGAAAGGATTTGCGTTCCGTCGTCAGTTTGGATCCTGCTTTTGCCGGCTTGCGTAGGCCGGACATTGCGGCCATTCACAAACGGCAAATCGTCGTTCTTCGCCCGGAAGACTGGGCCGCATGGATCCATCTTACGAAATAGCAGGCCGAGCTATTGAAGCGCCTGCCCGCTCGGTCGCTGGCAGTCGAGACCGTGCCGCAAGGAAGCGAATGACTTCAAAGAGTCCGCCATGCGCCATTGGCGCACCCGAAAATAGTTCGGACTGAACAGCGCTGTCTAAGTTTTGCTACTTTGGGAAAGTGCTTCAGCCCCTTTTGGCTCAGACAGGTTCACCTGGAAAAGGCAGACCAGTCCTGACTTTTCGAAAGTCAGCACCACGCGTCCCGCGGAATCGGAGTCGAAGATGCGCTCCAGGAGCTGGGTGCCAAACCCCTTGCGCTCGACAGGACCAACGGTTGGGCCGCCTGCCTCTCGCCATTCGAGTTCAAGTTGGCGTTGCTGTTTTTGACCAACAAGCTTCCAGGACAGCGAAACCCTGCCGGTGGCATTCGACAGCGCCCCATATTTGATCGCATTTGTCGTAAGTTCATGAAGCGCGAGAGCACATGAAAGGGCGACGTTGGGCGGAAGCCAAACCTTCCCTCCGCTGATTTGAAATCGTTCGATCGGAGCATGTGGCTTGATCGAGGCTGTGACCAGATCGTGGAGATCGGCGCCGCTCCAGTTCTTCTGTGTCAGGATATCGTGCGCCTTCGCCAGCGAGATGAGCCGGCCGGACAGGATCCGTCCTGCCTCCGGCAAAGTGGTTGCGTTGCGGATCGTCTGGCTGGCGATAGCCTGGACCACCGAAAGCGTGTTCTTGACGCGGTGGTTGAGTTCGTTGACCAGCAATTTGCGATGCTCTTCGCCGCGTCTGCGGTCGGTGATATCAAGGCTGATCTGCACGGCACCAATTATGCTGCCGCCTGGGCTGCGGATCGGACGCGCGCTCGAGAGCAGAAAGCGCTCCACGCCCGACGGAAGCGTATAGGCGAATTCTTCGTTGTCGGTCAGTTCTCCGCGCATGGCCCGACTTAGAGGTCGGTCCTCCCGGCTCACGGTATGCCCGTCCTTGATCGCCACGGTGTCGATCACGAGGTCGGGCGCGCCAAACGATTTGCGGGCGTCGGTCGGCAAACCCATGAGTTCCGCCGCGAAGCGATTGCGAATGACCTGAAGGGCTTGGGGGGTCATAGGTGAACCAGACCGCTGCCGGCACCGTCTCCAGTACTGTCTCCAATTCATACCGTCGCTCGGCGATGGCGCGCTCGGCGTCTACCAGCGCCTGCGCAATGGCGCCGAACTCGGCAACCGTGGTGGACATGGGCTCAACTGTGCGGCCTTGCCCAAGCGCGTCAGCGCGGGCGGCAAGGTCGGTGGTCGCCCCAGTGAAGCGCTTTCCAACAACGTATCCGAGGGCGATCGACACAAGAAGCGCCAGGAGGCCGATCCCGCAAATTGCCGCGAGCGAACGCCACAGCGGCGCCTGCACTTCGGAAAGCGGCACGTTGGCGGTATAGAACCAATCCGAATATGAGGATCGATAGTAGCCTGCCAGCAGCGTGGTGCCCTCGAAGTTGCGGGACGTGAAGCTGCCGGAGCGGCCAACGATTTTTTCCAGATATTCCGGCAATCCGGGTCTGCCGGTCATCTCCTCGTGCGAGCTGGAACGTGCCACGTACCTTCCGTGGCGATCTCCAACACCAACCGTCCACCCCTCAGGCACAGCAGGCATCATCACATCGCGGACGCGCGCGGTCGGGATGGAAATCGAAAGGATCAGATCTTCGCCCGTCGGCGCCGGCACCCGTATGGCAACGGCTACATGGTGGTTTTTGGAATCCTTGCTGGCAAAGACGTCGCTGACGAAAACGCCGGACGCTCTGAGTTTCTCCAAATCCTCCGTTGGCATCGGATCTACCGGCGGCAGAACCACACCGTACCCGATCTCTGTGTTCAACAACTGATTGCGACCTAAATCGCGCAGGACAATGATCCGGTCCGTCCCTTCGACCAGGCTGAGTGCCTCGCCGCGAAAGGCCGAGAGATCGCCATTGGCCAAAGCAGGCGACTTCGACAGACCGTTGAGAGTCGTTTGCAGGTTGGCCAGTTCGCCCTCGACGACGAGCGAAACCTGCCGGGCGGTTTGGCGGGCGTCCTGCTCGAAGCGGGACCGCTCATGCACAGCATATTGGACCAGCAGATAGGCCGCGAAGAGCCAGACGGGTATTACCGCGGCCGCGATCAGACCAAGAAGGTGCGATCGAGCTGATCGACGAGGCAAAATGCTGTTTCCCCTGCCGCCTCAGAAACTTGCCCAACCATAATCACAAGCCAGTGAACAGCAAGCGTTAGTTCAAGCTAGGGCGGCCGCGGCAGTCGAGAGAAATTTGACCCGCCGACAACTGGCTGATCCCACAAATAATGCGTCGGACCGACCCTTCGGGTTTGCGCGAGAATTATCCTTTGGGGCCGGTTCGCGTCGAAGCCGAATTTTTTATCGAGGATCGGCCTTTCGGAATTTCATTCCTGTCTAAGTCTATAATATTAGTGGACTTTAATCCTCGGCCCCTCGCTCAGGGCCGGCAATCGAAGCTGTGCCCTCTGTTCAAAAGGATTAGGATACCATGCGAAAACTGATCTCCGCTGCCCTTGTCGGGCTTGCCCTGGCGGCCAGCTCCGCCGCGGCGCTTGCCGCCGACAAGAAAGTCGTCATCGCCTACCAGACGGGTGCCAATCCATACAATCTCGGCATTGCCAATGGCGATCTTGCCAAGAAGACCGGCTGGGACATCGAATTCCGCCGCTTCAATTCCGGCGCCGACATCTTCGCCGCCATCGCATCCGGCGACGTCCAGATCGGCGATGTCGGATCGAGCCCGTTCGCAGCCGCCGTCAGCAGGGGCATCGACGTGAAGGCGTTCTACATCTCGTCAGTCTCTCGTGACGGCGAAGCCCTGGTGGTGCGGCCCGAGATCAAGTCGCCTGCCGACCTGCGGGGCAAGAAGCTCGCCGCAGCACCCGTCTCGACCGACCATTACCAGCTTCTTGCCGTACTCAAGCAGGAAGGTATCACGGAGAAGGAAACCCAGGTCATCGCCATTCCTCAGCCCGAAATCGTCGCGGCCTGGAAGCGCGGTGACATCGACGGCGCCTTCGTCTGGGATCCGGCACTCTCCGAACTCAAGAAGAACGGCAAGGTCCTGCTCACAGCCGGCCAGGTCGCCGATCGTGGCGCTCCGACCTTCAGCGCGCTGGTGGTGACCGGTGAATTCGCCAAGGCCAATCCCGACTTCCTCGGCCAGTATGTCCGGCTGATCGATGGCTACACAACGTCGTACCTGACCAACCCAGCTTCCTGGGGACCGGACTCCGAGAGCGCCAAGGCGATCGCCAAATTGCAGGGCGGTACGGCGGCCGAGAATTCGGAGCAGCTGAAGACGACGGTTGTTCCGCCGCTCGACGAGCAGGTTTCCGATAAATGGCTGGGCGGTGGCGACAAGAGCGCCGTCGCGAAAATCCTCAAGGACACTGCGAGCTTCCTGAAGGACCAGAAGAAGATCACCGCCATCAAGGACAGCTACGCCGCAGCCGCCGATCCGCAATATGCGGAGGCCGCCAAGGCCTCCAATTAGACATCCCTGAACGACATTCGGTGCTGGCTGGCGGCAGTCTCGTCAGCCAGACTGCTTGGAGGCCACCATGCTTCGAATTCACGACGCCAGCGTCACCTTTCCAGCTTCCGACGGCCATGACGTTCACGCGCTCGATCACGTCTCGCTCGACATTGCACCTGATTCCATTGTCGTCGCAGTCGGTGCTTCCGGATGCGGCAAGTCGACATTGCTCAACGCGATCGCCGGCTTCCTGCCGCTCACCCAGGGCACGATCACACTGGATGGAAAAGAGATTGTCGCGCCCGGCGGCGATCGTGGTGTCGTTTTCCAGAAGGATACCCTGTTGCCCTGGGCCAATGTGCTGGACAACGTTGCCCTCGGCCTGAAATACCGGGGCGTGCGGCGCAGCGAACGCCATGAGCGATCTAGGCGTCTGCTGGAACTGGTCGGGCTCGCCGATTTCGCCGAAAAGCCGCCCTATGAACTGTCCGGCGGCATGCGCCAGCGCGTCGGTATCGCGCGAGCCCTAGCCACCGATCCGAAGATCCTGCTGATGGACGAGCCGTTCGGCGCCCTCGACAGCCTGACGCGCGAGACAATGCAGCAGCTTCTGGCCTCGGTCTGGGCAAAGACCGGCAAGCAGATCCTGTTCATCACCCATTCCATCGAGGAAGCCCTCACGCTGGGCACGACCATCGTTGTGATGTCGCCCAGGCCTGGCCGTATCGTTGCCCGGTTCGAGGCCGATTTCGTCCGCGAGGTTGCCAGGAGTGGCGACATCGGGCCGATCCAGTCCCACCCGCGTTTCATTGAATTGCGTCAGGAAATCCGCTCGCTGATCCACCAGCCGGAAGGCGCCCGCACAGGAACCTTGCAATGACGCTTGCCGCCAATTCCCCGACTTCGTTCCCACCTTCGACTACCCAGCGCAGGCCGTCGCCCCCGCCACGCCGATCCGCGTCGACAAGCACGCTTGGCATAAGCCTGGTCACGCTGGCTGCTATGATCGCGTTGTGGTTTATCGCCGCGCGCTTTGGCTGGGCGTCGCCGCTGTTCCTGCCGTCGCCGGCCGAGGTGCTGACCCAATTCAGCGCCGTCTGGGCCGACGGCTATGCCAACGGCACGCTTCTCGACCACACACTGGCAAGCCTGGGCCGTATCGCGGCGGCGCTCGGCGTCGGCATTTTCCTTGGCATTCCGCTCGGCCTGCTGATGGGCCTCAATCGCTGGGTCAAGGGGATCTTCAGCGTGCCGATTGATCTCTACTGGGGCTTGCCGCCTTTGGCTTACCTGCCGCTGCTGATCATCTGGCTGGGCATCGGCGAGACTTCCAAGATCGTGCTCCTGTCGCTGTCAACCTTTGCACCGATCTGCTTTGCCGCACAGGCCGGTGTCCGGTCAGTGCCGGCTGAACGCATCAATGCCGCGCTGTCGCTCGGCGCCAGCCGGCTGCAACTGTTCACCAGCATCATCCTGCCGTCCGCATTGCCGGAAATCATGACCGGCCTGAAGATTGCCATCGGTGCCGGCTTGTCGACGCTGGTCGCGGCCGAGCTGATCGCGGCCCAGTCAGGCCTTGGCTACATGATCATGTCCGCAGCCAATTTCCTCGCCACCGACGTCGTCTTCGTCGGCCTCATCGTCATCGCCATCCTTGCCTTTGCCTTCACCAGCGGCATGCGCTGGCTGGAGCGCCGTCTCATCCCCTGGAAGGGCAAGCTCTGACGCATTGCCTGCCCGCACAGTCCACATCGCTGAAGGAACAATCCGATGCCCAGCAAGCCGCTCGACCTCTACTGGTACCTGCCGACGCATGGCGATGGACCGTATCTCGGCACCGACGAGCGGCACCGCCCGGCAACCTTCGGCTATCTCAAGGAGATCGCACAGGCCGCCGACCGGCTAGGCTTCAAGGGCGTGCTGCTGCCCACCGGGACGCGGTGTGAGGACGCCTGGATCGTGGCGGCCGGGTTGATCCCGCTCACCGAACGGCTGAAGTTCCTCGTGGCGCTTCGGCCAGGCAGCGGAACACCGGCCCTGTTTGCGCGTCATGCCGCCACCCTGGATCGCATCTCCGGCGGCCGCGTCCTGCTCAATGTCGTCACCGGGGCGGATCCAGCCGACCTCGCCGGCGACGGCAACAAGCTCAGCCATGACGAGCGCTATGCGCAAACCGACGAGTTCCTGACCATTTGGCGGCGGATACTTTCGGGTGAGCCGGCGGATTTCGAGGGCAAGTACCTTTCTGCCCACGGCACCGACATTTCCTTCCCGCCGGTTCAGCAACCCCATCCGCCACTCTGGTTCGGAGGCTCTTCCGACGCCGGCATTGCAATCGCCGCCAAGCATGTGGACGCCTATCTGAGCTGGGGCGAACCGGTGGACCAGCTTGCCGAGAAGATCGATCGCGTGAAGAAAGCAACGGTTGCACAAGGCCGCACGATCCGTTTCGGCCTTCGCATTCATCTGATCGTACGCGAAACGGAGGATGAGGCCTGGGCTGCCGCTGACCGGCTGATCAGCCACGTCACCGACGACCTGATCGCCGAAGCCCAGAACGGATTTGTCCACATCTCGGAATCCGTTGGGCAGAAGCGCATGTCGGCACTTCATCAGGGCCGGCGCGACCGGCTGGTTGTCGGTCCGAATCTGTGGGCTGGACCTGGGCTGGTGCGTGGCGGCGCGGGAACGGCGCTGGTCGGCAATCCCGACAATGTTGCAGCGCGCATACGTGAGTATCAGGACATCGGCATCGAAACGATCATCGCGTCCGGCTACCCGCACCTGGAAGAGGCGTTCAACGTCGCCGAACTGCTTTTCCCCAAACTCGGGTTGAGTGGCGAAGCCGCACCCGTGGAGCGAAGCTGGGACGTCGAGTTCGGACGCGGTGTGCCTTCCAAGGTCGCCGCATCCGCATCGTGACGTCCTGTCTGCTCCGCGCTCAGAGCAGCCACACCACTGGTGACATCGAAGGACCGAGATAGGGCCGGCAGCAGACCGGCAGCTTGAGGGAACGTGGCATCCCAGTGGACAGTCCGCATCTTGCGGACTCCGCCCTGCGGTGGGACATCCGTCAATTCGTAGGCGAAATGTCCGCATTGCCAAACCTGCCAACTTCGAAAGTCCGACCCGCTGCCGCTGCAGGTCTTGACGAAAGTTGGCGCGCCTGTTTGAGACCGGGGCCATGGGGACATTTGCTCCATAGGGATTAGAGCAAGCGGTGGGCAAGCTGGTGAAGCGCGTTTTTCGATTGTTTGCCGCGGTGATCATGGCATCCGGGGTGACCGGTTGCACAAGCATTTCCTACTACGCGCAGTCCCTAGAGGGTCATGCGCAGATCATGGCGGCGCGCGAAAATGTTGGAAAACTGATCCATGATCCTTCGACGCCTGAAGCATTGCGCACCAAGTTGACGTCGGCAAGCACCATACGACGGTTTGCGACAGATGAACTGGCACTGCCCGAAAACAATAGCTACCGCAGCTATGTTGACATCGGCAGGGACGCTGTAACCTGGGCCGTTTTCGCCGCGCCGCAATTCTCGCTGACGCCACGAACATGGTGCTTTCCTGTGTTCGGCTGCGTTCCGTACCGGGGTTACTTTGCTCGGAAATCTGCGACTGAAAGCGCTGTCGAACTTCATAGGCTGGGGCTGGACGTCTACGTCACAGGCATCACCGCATATTCCACCTTGGGCTGGTCAAGTGACCCACTGCTAAGCACTATGCTCCGCCAGGACGACACGTACCTCGCAAGCCTTATTTTTCATGAACTGGCGCATCAGCGCATCTATGTGAATGACGACTCCGCATTCAATGAGGCTTTCGCAGTTGCCGTCGAAACCACCGGCGTGAGGAAATGGCTGCGCGCAGCTGGCGATCACGCCGGATTGCGCCGCTACGAAGCCGATCGCAAGCGCCGTGCCGATTTTCTCGGACTGTTGTCGAAAACGCGGGACGAGCTAAGGCAGGTCTATGAGAGTCCCCGCACCCCGGAGCAGATGGCGGCTGCCAAAGCAGCCACGATCGACAAGCTGCGGATGCGCTACCGGCAAATGCGCGACAAACGCTGGGCCGGATACCGGGGATACGACGCCTGGTTCGATGCCCCCATCAACAACGCAAAGCTCGCCGCGACCGCTGTCTACGGCGAACAGGTTCCGGCGTTCCTTCACCTGTTCGACTTGTGCTCCGGCGACTATCCAAGGTTCTATGCTTCTGTTCGACGCATCGCTGATTTGCAGAAGCCTTCCCGTGCCGAAGCGCTTAAGGCTGCGGCCACGTGTGATTGACTTGAACAAGCAAAGGAGCCGGTCTCGGGAATGCTCCGATGGTCAGATTGGTGACCAAAAGGAGAGGGTCAGGGAACATCCCGGGCCACGGAAACCCCAGCTTTGCGCCCTGCCCCGATACGCACATTGATTTCGGTCAAAGCACCTTCCGCCCCGACGCATAGTCTGCATTCATTTTCAAGCGTCCGCGCCCCACCGGCGCGGACGATCTCGTCCGGGATTCGTTCGCTAGGAAGGTACCGATCGAGCGGTGTCCTCAAGCCCGCCGCGGCAGCTCGCCGGATAGGGCCTTAAGACGACAAAGAATAGACGCAAAATAGAGGAGATTGCACAATGCTGATCCGCACACTTTCTGCCCTGGAATGCACCAAGGTGCTGACGGCCAATCGTGTGGCTCGCCTGGCGTGCGCCAGGGACGGGCAGCCCTATGTCGTTCCGGTGCATTATGCGTACGCCGACAATCATCTCTACGCGTTTTCCATGCTGGGCAAGAAGATCGACTGGATGCGCGCCAACCCGCTGGTGTCCGTCCAAGTGGACGAACGCGGCGAAGGGCGGGGCTGGAGAAGCGTGGTTGTCAATGGCCGCTATGAGGAACTGCCTGACCAGATAGGCCACAAGCTCGAGCGCGACCATGCCTGGACGATACTAAGCAAGCACGCTGACTGGTGGGAGCCCGGCGCCCTCAAACCGGTGACGCCTCCGGTGTCAGATAGCACACCGCACGTATTCTTCCGGATCCTCGTCGAGCAGGTGTCCGGCCGGGAAGCAAGTGAGTAGGCTGTTTTCAGTGCATCAATACATCGACACCGTCGAAGGGTGACGACCGGGACGACGCGCAAGTGCGGAAATCGTAGAGAGATCGACCAGCCGTGTAGCGACTTACGCTGTTGACGCTGAGGTCCATCGCCATGATCTTGACGCAAGATCCACCACGATCGTTGGACGCATCCCAAGAGCGAACCGGAGTGGGTGCTTCTGCGGCTGTGCCGCAGTTGCGGCCGTGTCGGCTACCGAGACGACTTTAGAGTGACAGACTACTCGCACATGGAACGGAGCGTTTCAGGCTTGCAGATTTCGAGGATACGAAGTCCGTGAAACTTGAGCACACCCTTGTCGCGCAATCTCGATAGCACCCGTGATACTGTTTCGATCGTGAGACCGAGGTAGTCGCCAATATCCTGACGGGACATCGGCAACTCGATCTGAGCGAGCTCTCCCTGACGATCAGCCATGTCGATCAGGAAAGCGGCTATGCGTTCGACCGCCGTTTGCCGGCCAACCACCAGCAGGTGTTCCTGAGCCCGCACCATGCAGCGAAGGGCAAGTGGCAGCAGTTCGCGCGATCTGTCCAGGCCGGCCACCGGTCGGAATGTCCGCAGTCCCGTCGTGACGATGGCCTCGGCAAAGAAATGGTGGGCAAGGTCAGCTTCAAAGCCAAACGTCTCTCCCGCCAGATGGAAAGCCGTGATCTGCCTGCGCCCATCGGCAAGCAGCCGGTAGATGCGGACTGCGCCGAACTCGATCTGGTAGTGGGAAGCGACCTTTTCGCCTTGTGCGTAGATCTCCGAGCCTGCGTTGAAGAACGAGAGCGGCACCGGCCGGCCATCATTGGGCACGTCCAGTTGCGGGGCGGTCAGGATCTCGAAGGGCACCCGAGTGTTGGCGATAGCGTTCATGGCTGTTTCCCAGATTTCGGTGACCCAGCAATCGCGCGGAATGCCGGTCTGCGAAATTGGGTTATGTCCTAAGGGGTTCTACTTAGTCAGCGAGGAGGTGGCGGGCGGAAAACGCCTGCACCATGTCAATGAGGTCATTCCCCTCGACCGGTTTGGTCAGGACCGCGAAGCCTTCGGGGCCGGCGATCGGATCGACTTCTTCAACAAGCAGAATCACCCGCCCGGCGAAACGGGCAAGCGGCTGGCGTCCAGCAGGGCCAAGCCGGATCGCACTTTCATCGACGATAACGCAGGCCGCGGCATTTGCCGCGGGCGAAGCCTCAACTGTCGAAAGCAATGCATGCGATTCCACCGAGAAGCCTTCGACTTCGAGCGCGAACTCGAGCGAACGCCTGAGCCCGGGGTCGGGCGCCACGACTAATATGGTTTTGGCGGCGGACAAGGATCACGGCTTCCGGATACGCCGGCGAGTTCATCCCGCCAGTCGTCCCGTAGCCAGCGGCAATCTGGCGCTTCACGCCTTGCGCCAGATCAATCCTCCGCAAAAATCTAGGCTGAGGGGAAATTCAGGCTGGACCGAAACCAGCGGCCAATGCCATCCGGACCAGTTGCGGCAGGCTTGTTGCCTGCATCTTGGCCATGACGTTGGCACGATGCACCTCGACGGTACGCGGGCTGATATTCAGGTCATAGGCAATCGACTTGTTCGGCAATCCGGCCACCACGCCAGAAAGAACCTGGCGTTCACGATCGCTCAACCGCCCAAGCCTTGTCTGTATCGAGGCGACGTCGTCGAGCTCCAACGGTTTATCGACAAGTTGCTCGGCCGCACGCTGGATGGCTTCAATAAGGACAACGTCCTCGAACGGCTTCTCGATGAAATCTGTTGCGCCGGCCTTCATCGCCTCAACCGCCATGGGGACGTCGGCGTGACCTGTGATGACCACGGCCGGAAGCGACGCATTGGCTTTCACGAGATTGCGCAAGAGCTCCACCCCGGTCATGTCAGGCATGCGCAGATCGGTGACCAGAACGCCATTTCTGATGCCCGATGCCACAGCCAGAAAGTCGGTTGCGCTCTCGTGCATCTTGACCGCGAAGCCGGACATCGTGAGCAGAAAAGCCAACGACTTCCTGACCGGCTCCTCGTCATCGACGATGTGAACGATGTAATCACCTGTCTCCATTCGCGTCCTCTTCCTCGAATGCGGGGAGCGTGAACCTGAACGTCGCGCCACCAGCAGCGTTCTGGCTCACCGCCATCGTTCCGCCATGCGCCTCGACGATCCGCTTGGAGATCGACAGTCCAACCCCCATTCCTCCGGGCTTTGTCGTCACGAAGGGTTTGAAAAGCTGGGCGGAAATCTCCTCGGAAATCCCTGGCCCGGTATCTTCGACGACGACGGCGATTTCGCCACCCTGCGCGGCATGGGTGCGCACAACAAGCTCACGGCGCGCGCTGTCGCGCATGGCTTCCATGGCATTTCGCATCAGATTGGTCAGCACCTGCTGGATCTGTATGCGGTCGACCATCACGGTTGCCGGTCCAGGCGCGAATTCGAACACTGTCCGCATCCCGCGCTCTCGCGATCCCACCAGTGCCAGTGCCCCGGCCTCTTCCACCAGGCTGCGAATGTTCTCCGGCGCTTTCTCGGTGGCGCCTTTGGTGACGAATTCGCGAAGATGGCGGATGATCTGCCCTGCGCGCAGCGACTGCCTGGCGGTTTCTTCCAATGCAGCCCTCATCTTTGTCGCCACGGCGTCGTCCATGTCGCGCAGCAGGCGGGCGCAGCCTTGAACGTAATTGGCGATCGCCGAGAGTGGTTGGTTTAACTCGTGAGCGAGCGTCGAGGCCATTTCGCCGAGTTCGTTGACGCGGGCCAACCTCGCCAGTTCGCCCTGGATCTCATGCAGACGTGCCGCCGATTCTTCCCGCTCCGTAAGGTCTCGGATGAAACCGGTAAAATAGATCTTGTCACCCGAATTCATCTCGCCGACCGCCAATTTCAACGGAAAGGTCGAGCCGTCCTTGCGCCGGCCGACAACAACGCGATCGATTCCGATGATCCGCTTTTCCCCGGTGGTCAGGTATCTGTGCATGTAACTGTCATGCTCGTGGCGATAGGGTTCCGGCATAAGCAGGCGGACATTCTCTCCGACGACCTCCGCTTCGGTGTAGCCGAACTGCCGTACCGCGGCGGCATTGAACGAAACGATCGTGCCGTCCTTTTCGATGACGACGGTTGCGTCGATCACGGTATCAAGAATGGAGCGAAGATGGGCCTCCCGGGCGCCGAGCGCGCTTTCGGCCCGATCGATTGCCTTGCTGGCGTGGTGCAGCATTTCGCCCATCCAGGCGATTGCCAGGCCGACAAGCGCGAAGACAACGAGTTCAACCGGATTGTGGGTGCGATCGGACGGAAGACTGTCCAGCCACGACGCTCCGGCCAAGGAAAGCGCTACGGACAACAGCCCGGGCCAGATACCGCCAGCGATCGATGCGACGAGGATAGCCGGGGTAAAAAGGGTAAATGTCGCCCGGTCTTCGAGTAGTCCCTGCAAGAGAAATCGCAGCAGGACAGCGACCGCCACCATGAAAATCGCCAGCAGGTAGCCCTTGCGCCCTTCGAAACGGCGAGACAAGACCGCTTGCAGGAAGCGTCCTTTGATACCGGTAATGTCCCGCGCTGGCATGAAATTTGTTACCGCTGCACTGAAAACATGCTGCCAAACGCAGCCAAAGCCACTGAACGTTCGTCACTTACCGCATTATTCCCGTTCGAGCGATCCCGAACCGAACGAGAGCGAGTGCGCGTCACGAGGCCGCCGCTGTCGGTCCGTTCCTTGCGCAACCGCAAAGACTGGCCAAATACCCGCGCGATACAACCGAGGATGAAGAAAGCCAGTTGAGGGAGGCGCACCTTTGCATATCCGTCCGGACATGTCCGTCGATGAAATCATGAGGAGATGGCCCATGAGCATCGCTGTAACACCGGATGCTCTGCGTGGGTTGCCTCTTAGCTCCTTTCCATACGGTTTCCGAGGCGTGCCGGGACCATCAGGTGGTGGAACGGGATTTCCTGATGGATCTCGAGATGTGCCCTGCGGCAGATGCTCCGCTCAGTCCTTGCTGCGATGCTGTGCCAGCAGGACCAGACGATGAGCATCCGTGACGGTGACGCGCTGACGCCCGCTCACAACAATCCCCCTCTCCTCCCACGCACTCAGCAGCCGGCTGACGGTATGCAGCGTCGTGCCGGTCATCTCCGCAATGTCCTGGCGCCAGATGGGGAAATCAATTTCGATCCCCGCCTCGGTTTTGCGCCCGGTCTGGTTCGCGAGCCGAAGAAGCGCATTGGCCACGCGCTGCTCGACATGTTCGGTAGCCAGTTCCACGACCCGCGCCTGCGCGTCCTGAAGCCTGCTTCCGACGGTCTTGAACGTACCCGCACTAAGGACAGGGAACCGCGCCGCCAGATCGGGCCAGACTGCGTTCGGCCAAACCAGGACCACGCAATCGACCGCTGCGATGGCGGTCGCCGGATAAGTCAGCCTGCCAAGCGCGGCAGCAATGCCGAATATCTCCCCTTCGCTGATGTAACGGGCAATCACCTGGCGGCCGTCAGGCGTGGCGCGAACGACGCGGACATGTCCGGCAAGCAGCACGAAGAACGAGCGCACCTCGGCTTCCTGCTCGAATATTGTCGACTCTTTCGGAAAACGCGCGGCCCGCGCGTCCTTCAGTACGCCGTCTAGTTCTGCCGGGCTCAGACCCTCAAACAGCGGCAACGACGCGATAATCGACCGGTCAAGCGGCAAACTCGGCTCCCTCGCCCACCAGGAGCTCCTCAAGGGAGCGCCAGATCGCCACGTCATATCCAGATATTTCGTGCGCCGGTTTGCGCCAGCGCAAATCCCAAGGCCACCCCGTGGCGTAGAAGGCCGCAACGGTTGATGCCGTGATGAACCCAGGAAAGGACTATCCCATGAAACTGCCTCTGATCGCCGCAGCCATTGCGCTGTTCGCTTTGGCCGGCGCGGCAAGCGCTGAAGAACACGTCGTGCAGATGCTCAACAAGGGCGAGAAGGGTTCGATGGTCTTCCAGCCCGCCTACGTAAAAGCGGTGCCCGGCGACACGATCAAATTCGTGCCCACCGACAAGTCCCACAATGCCGAGAGCGTCAAGGGAATGCTGCCTGATGGCGCTGAAGCCTTCAAGGGAAAGGCAAGCGAGGAGATCACCGTGACCATGACCAAGGAAGGCGTTTATGGCGTGAAATGCGCCCCGCATTACGGCATGGGCATGGTGGCGCTGATCGTCGTCGGCAAGCCTGTGAACCTTGACGCGGCGGAAGCCGTCAAACAGACCGGAAAGGCCAAAACTGTGTTCGCCGAGCTCTTCGGCGAGGCAACCAAAGCCGCTTCCAACTGACGCCTTCATCATAGATACCCTCCGGTTGGGGATCGCCGGAGGGAAACGGCCGGACGGACCACGCGGGGGAGGTCCAGTCCGGCCTATTTTCATATGCAGCGCACGATCCGCTCCACCCCGTAAATTCGATAGTCGCATGGAAATGATTGCGGGTTTGCGCCAGCGCAAAGACGGTTCCCGCAAGCAGGCTAATCTCGAGCATCAAGTGATTGACGGACAAGGAGATTGAAATGCTTACGCGACGTGAAGCTCTGTTGGGATCCGTCCTTACCGCCGCCGCGGTGGCGACGATCGGCGCAATGCCGGCTGCGGCGAGCGCGAAGGAAGTGGCCGGACTGCCGCGCGAAAGGATCACCCTCGTCGCGCCACCCTTCGTCCACGCGCACGACCAGGTGGCCAAGGACGGCCCGAAAGTCGTCGAGTTCACGATGACAATCGAGGAAAAGCCCGTCGTCATCGACGCCGATGGGACGCAGCTCAACGCTATGACCTACAATGGCTCGATCCCCGGTCCCTTGATGGTTGTCCATGAAGGCGACTATCTCGAGCTTACCCTCATCAATCCCGACACCAACACGCTTGCACACAACATCGATTTCCACGCTGCCACTGGCGCGCTCGGCGGCGGCGCACTGACACTGGTCAACCCCGGCGAGCAGGCAACGCTGCGCTTCAAGGCAACGCGCACGGGGACGTTCGTCTACCACTGCGCACCCGGCGGACCGATGATCCCGTGGCACGTCGTATCGGGCATGAGCGGTGCAGTGATGGTGCTGCCGCGTGACGGCCTGCGCGACGACAAGGGCAGACCCATCCGCTACGACCGCATCTACTATATCGGCGAAAACGATTTTTACGTCCCGCGCGACGAGCAGGGGAAATTCAAGAAATACGAAACTGCCGGCGACAACTATGACGACACCGTCAAGGTCATGCGCGGCTTGATCCCGACCCACGTCGTGTTCAACGGCAAGGCCGGATCGCTGACTGGCGAGAATGCGATGAAGGCGAAGGTCGGCGAGACTGTCCTGATCGTCCATTCGCAAGCCAATCGCGACACGCGGCCGCATCTGATCGGTGGCCACGGCGACTATGTTTGGGAACAGGGCAAGTTCGCCAACCCTCCCGCAAAGGACCTGGAAACCTGGTTCATTCGCGGCGGCTCGGCCGGCTCGGCCCTCTATACGTTCCTGCAGCCGGGCGTCTACGCCTATGTGAACCACAATCTGATCGAGGCCGTGGAACTCGGCGCGACCGCACATTTCATGGTCGACGGAACCTGGAATGACGACCTCATGACACAGGTCGAAGCCCCGAGGGCCATTGCAACGCAGTGACGAGGATCCGAACCTGAACATCGATGCGACCTTGCGCCCTCTGCGAGGTCGCGTGCGCCCCGGACGAAATGCCATGTCTTTCAACCCCATCGTAGCCCTCGGGAGTGTCGCGGCTGCCGCGCTGATCGTCATGGGCGCGACCAGTGCGTTTGACCGGTTCTCTTCGGCCGGTTCGTTCGTGGCGAGCCCCGAACTCGTGACCCTTGCGCCCGGATCGTTCGATCATCCTCAGCCAGGTGAATTCCTCGGGAAAGGCCATCCTGTCGCGGCGCCGCGGATCCTGACAACGATCAGCGCTCCGCTAAAAATCATGAAATACCAGGTGAGTGCAGCCGAATACGGACGATGCGTGACGGCCGGTCGTTGCAAGGCGGCTGACACCCTGGATAGCGACAATTTTCCCGTCACCGGCGTAAGCCACATCGACGCCGAAGCCTATTCGGCCTGGCTCTCGGCCCAGACTGGCGCGACATGGCGGCTGCCGACAGATGCGGAATGGGCCTATGCCGCCGGCGAACGGTTCCGCGGCGACATCGAGGGCGGCACCGACGACCCAAACAATCCGGCGCTGCGCTGGCTCGCCCAGTATCGCACCGAGGCTGCGCTCGGCCGGAAATCTGATCCCGAGCCACGGGTCAAAGAGGCCTTTGGCGTCAACTCAAAGGGGTTGGCGGACGTTGCGGGCAATGTCTGGGAATGGACGTCGACCTGCTACGTCCACGCAACGATCGCCGCCGACGGCATCAGCACTCTGAGCTCGATCGACAATTGCGGGGTGCACGTCGTGGAAGGTTTCCACCGCACCTATATGTCGAACTTCATCCGGGACGGGAAAAGCGGCGGATGCGCGGTCGGCACGCCACCCGACAATCTGGGTTTCCGCCTTGTCCGTGAACGCCTCAACGTCGTGCGAGCCGCCCTCCGGCGCCTTGGATTCGCCTGACCCGTGGATGCCGCGTTTCGAGGCAAAGAGCATACCCGCCGAAAGGATCACCATGAATTCATCTGCGATCGATCAGCCGCGACCAGCTGCAGAGCGGCCTGTGGTCCATCCGGGAGTTGACCGGGCAAGCATTGGTGCGCTGGTCCGCGAATTCTATTTTCGACTCCGAAAGAACGAACGGCTAGGGCCGATCTTCGCGCGGGAGATCACCGGTGACTGGGAACCGCACCTCGAGAAAATGACCGACTTCTGGTGTTCCGTCATTCTCAAGACCGGCGATTATCGCGGACGCCCGGTGCCTGCGCATCTGAAACTGAAAGACGTGACCGAGGCCGATTTCGACATCTGGCTGGACCTGTTTGGCGAGACCACTGCGGCGCACTTTGCCCCGGAAACGGCCGCGGTATTTGTCGATCGCGCCGAACGCATCGCGAAAAGCCTGAAGCTGGCGATGTTCTTTCGCCTTCCGCTTCCCGGCTCACCGGCGGGCAACACTGCTGCAGCCAAGGGCGGCTGAGATGGACCTCGCCGGGCGCCGCTGTCGGGCCGGCCGCCTCAAAGCGGCACTCTTTTTCCGGGCGCAATCTGCTTCGTTTTTGCGCCAGATCAAATTACCTGCCGCACAGCCATGCGACACCCGAGGGACGATTTCGCCCTGAGGGGCATCTGAGGTGGCCGCATATGCTCGCTCAACTGACATCCGGCGAACGCCAACTTTCAATTGTTGTGCTCATCCTCATGGCCATGGTCGGATTGGCCATGGCGGCCGCTGGCCGCGGCGATCCGATCGGCGTGCATGGCTTTATCGTCGTTGTTGCAAGCGTTGCGATGATCTTCGTCATGCTTTCGGGGCTCTATGCCCCCGAACCCTCCGCCGAACGCCTGGATCACTATTACGACGACCCGAGCAAGGTGGGCGTCATCCTCACCATGATCTGGGCCATGGTCGGCATGTTCTTCGGCGTCTGGGTGGCAAGCCTGCTGGCCTGGCCCGATCTCACCTTCGACGCGGCCTGGGCAAGCTTTGGCAGGTTGCGGCCGGTTCATACCAGCGGAGTGATCTTCGGCTTCGGCGGCAATGCGCTGATCGCCACGTCGTTTCATGTGCTGCAGCGGACCTCGCGCGCCCGGCTGCCCGACCAGTTCAGCCCCTGGTTCGTCCTGCTCGGCTATAACCTGTTCTGCGTCCTGGCCGCGACCGGCTATTTCATGGGCGTCACGCAATCGAAGGAGTATGCGGAGCCGGAATGGTACGCCGATATCTGGCTGGTCATCGTCTGGGTTGTGTATTTCGCGATCTACATTCGCACGCTGGCTCGCCGCAAGGAGCCGCATATCTACGTCGCCAACTGGTACTACATGGCCTTCATCCTGGTCGTGGCGATCCTCCATATCGTCAACAATCTCGCCGTCCCGGTGTCGTTCGGCCATGCCAAAAGCTATTCGGCCTTTTCCGGCGTCCAGGACGCGATGACCCAGTGGTGGTACGGCCACAACGCCGTCGCGTTCTTCCTCACCTCGGGCTTTCTCGGGATGATGTATTACTACCTGCCCAAGCGCGCGGGTCGGCCGATCTATTCCTACCGGCTGTCGATCATCAGCTTCTGGGGCATCACCTTCATGTATATGTGGGCGGGGTCACACCACCTGCATTACACCGCCCTGCCCGAATGGGTCCAAACCCTGGGGATGACGTTTTCGCTGGTGCTTCTGGTGCCATCGTGGGCCTCGGCGGGAAACGCGCTCGCGACGCTCAACGGCGCCTGGCACAAGGTGCGCGACGACGCCACGCTGCGCTTCATGATGGCGGCAGCGGTTTTCTACGGTCTGACCACCTTTGAAGGGTCGTTCATGGCGATCCGACCGGTCAACGCGCTTTCCCACTATACGGACTGGACCGTCGGTCACGTCCATGCCGGTGCCCTGGGTTGGGTGGCGCTGATCACCTTCGGCTCGATCTATTGTCTGGTCCCGGCATTGTGGAAGCGGGAACGGATGTATTCGGCCAAACTGATCGAGGTGCATTTCTGGTTGGCGATCTCGGGGACGGTCATCTACGTCTTTGCGATGTGGAATTCCGGCATCTTGCAGGGCTTGATGTGGCGGACCTACAACGAGAACGGAACGCTCACCTATTCCTTCATCGAATCCATGGTGGCGATGCATCCCTACTACATCGCGCGCGCCTTCGGCGGGCTGCTGTTTCTGCTCGGTGCCATCACCGGCTCTTACAACATTCTGATGACGATCCGCGGCCATTCGCAAGCCGCACTGCAACCGAGCGACGACGCGCCGCAGCGTAACCTGGCGCCTGTCGCCCAGCCGGCGGAGTGAGGATCATGCCCGAATTCCATCGCAAGATCGAACGCAGCGCCATCGGCTTCGTCCTTGCTATCGTCGTGGTCGCCAGCATCGGCGGCTTCGTGGAAATCGCCCCGCTGTTCACCATCGACGACACGGTCGAGAACGCGCCGGACATGCGGGTCTACACCCCGCTGGAGCAGGCTGGACGCGACATCTACATGCGCGAGGGTTGCTACGCCTGCCATTCGCAAATGATCCGGACATTGCGCGACGAAGTCGAACGCTACGGCCCTTATTCGCTCGCAGTTGAATCGAAATACGATCATCCAATGTTGTGGGGCTCAAAGCGCACAGGGCCGGATCTGGCCCGCATCGGCGGCAAATATTCCGATGCCTGGCAGGTCGCCCATTTGATCAACCCGCGCGCTGTGGTTCCTGAATCGATCATGCCCAAGTTTGGCTGGCTGCGCGACAACCCGCTGCGCATCGACGACCTCGGCGAACATCTCACCGCTCTCAGGGACGTCGGCGTTCCCTACACCGACGACATGATCGCCAACGCGACCCAGGATGCGCTCGGCCAAACTGCGCCGGACGGTGATTTCGCCGCCGGCGTTACAAAGCGCTATGGGGAAGCAACGCAGGTCAGGGCGTTTGACGGCAATCCGGCCACTGTTACCGAAATGGATGCGTTGGTCGCCTATCTGCAGATCCTTGGCCATCTGACCGGCGCCGCCCAGGCGGGGGTTGCCGTGCAGCCGGAGGCCGCACAATGAGCTGGGAACACGAAACCGTCGTCGCCTTCTCCAAAAGCTGGGGCCTTTTCTATCTGATCGCGATGGCAGTAGGCGTCCTCGTCTACACGTTCTGGCCGTCGAACAAGAAGCGGTTCGAAAGGGCGAAAGACAGCATTCTCGACGGAGACGACAAGCCATGGAAATAGGCGAGCGCGATCCCGTCACGGGACAGGTCACGACCGGTCATGAGTGGAATGGCATCAAGGAGCTCTACACGCCGGTTCCGCGTATTGTGTTCTTCTTCCTGGCCACCACCATCCTCTTTGCCGTGTGCTACTGGGTCCTCATGCCCGCCTGGCCATTGGGCAAGACCTACACCAAGGGTCTGCTTGGAATTGACCAGAAAACCAGCGTCGACCGCCTGGTAAAGGACGCGACGCTGGAGCGTTCCGCCTGGACCCAAAAGATCGATCAAATGGATTTTGCGGCAATTCAGGCTGATCCGTCGATGATGAAGATCGTCGAAGAAACCGGCCACACGCTGTTTGGCGACAATTGTGCGGCCTGCCATGGCACCAAAGCCACGGGCGGTCCGGGATTTCCCAACCTCACCGCCGGTATCCGGCTCTGGGGCGGCGATCCCAAGACAATCCTTGAAACGCTGCGGGTCGGCATCAACTCTACCCATCCCGACACGCGGACCTCGCAGATGTTGGCCTTTGGCCGCGACGGGGTGATCGACAGCAAGCAGCTGGCTGACGTTGTCGCCTATGTGCGGTCTCTCGGTGGCACCACCGATGGCCTCGATGCCGATCCGCAAAGCATTGCCGCCGGACAGGACGTGTTCAAACAGAACTGCATCGCCTGTCATGGCGACGATGCCAAGGGCAAGCGCGACGTCGGTGCGCCTGACCTCACCGACAACAACTGGATCTATGGCGGCGACCTCCAGTCCGTCACCACGACAGTCTATGGCGGCCGGCAAGGCTATATGCCTCATTGGGAACAGCGACTCTCCGCGACCCAGCGCAAGATACTTGCCCTCTATGTGCTTTCGCTCCGGAAGGTGCCTCAGTGAGCCTGGATCCCGCCTTGCCGTCGAGACCGCGATCGCGTTCGCGAACTGTCGCGCTCGTCCTGGTCGCGGTGGGTCTGACGCTGGTCGCAGCCGCCAATGTCCATCTGGTCTACGTGTCCTTCGCGTCGCAAGCCGATTGCGTGCCGCATTTGAAGGCGCCCGGCGACCCCGCGACGAACAGCTACGCCGCGGCCAGTTCGTCATGCTGACGCTCAAGATGCGCGGCCCGGCGAAACGACAGGAAGGATCATGGGAATGAGTGATCTCCATCTCGCCACTGACGAAGAATTCGTTCGCGTCGGATCGCGCAACCGCGGTCTCCCGGCCAATGCCGCGTTCGGTTGGCTGCGCGCCGGCTGGCACGACCTGATGTCGACCCCGGCCCCCAGCCTCGCCTATGGGCTGGTGGTATTTGCCGTGTCCGCCGTGATCGTCGGCGGACTTTTCCTGTTTCGCCTCGACTACATCCTGTTTCCCGCAACCGCGGCCTTCATGGTGGTCGGCCCGCTGATGGCGGTCGGCCTCTACGAAAAAAGCCGAGCATTGGAACAGGGCAAAGCCGTCTCTCTTGCCAGGATGATTTTTGTGCGGCCGGCCTCCGGCGGCCAGATTCTCTTCGTCGGCTTCATCATGCTCGGCCTGGCGCTGCTGTGGATGCGTGCCGCGGTCATCATCTACGCCCTGTTCTTCGGCTGGCGGCCGTTTCCCGGTCTCGACCACCTTGCCCCGATGCTTTTCACCACCCCCATCGGCTGGGCAATGTTGGTTGTCGGCACGGCGGTTGGCGGGGTGTTCGCCGCATTCTCCTTCGCCATCAGCGCCTTTTCGGTTCCCATGCTGCTTGACCGGCGAACGGATGCCTTTACCGCGATGGGCACCAGCATTTCGCTGGTCTGGAACAATCGGCCGGTGATGATCACCTGGGGCGGGATCGTGCTGCTGCTGACCCTTGTTGGCCTTGGCACTGGGCTGATGGGATTGATCGTCACCTTTCCTGTGCTCGGGCATGCCACATGGCATGCCTACAGGACGATTTCGCCTGAACCGGGGGTGAAGGAGTAGCGCTCATGAGCTGCTGCGCACCCGGGGCCGAGGCCGCCCTGGAGATCGGCCCGGCGGGCCTGGTTTCCAGTCCGCGAGAGGAGCTTGTCCTTCTAAGCCGCGACCTCGGTGGCGGCCTTTATCAAGCCGATCTGTCGGTGCCCGAAATTCATTGCGCATCCTGCATGGCGACGGTCGAACGCACTCTCTCGACCTTGCCCGGTGTCGAATATGCCCGGGCCAACCTTTCGATGAAACGGACCATCGTAAAATGGCGCCCGATTGCCGATGAGGCCCCCGATCTCATTGGCGCGCTAAGAGCGGCGGGCTACGCGTCACATGTCTTCACCGCGGAAACCGACCAGCGCAGTCCAGAATACTCCCGGCTGATCAAGGCGCTCGCTGTTGCCGGCTTCTGCGCCATGAACATCATGCTGCTGTCGGTTTCGGTCTGGTCCGGAGCCGAAGGCGGAACCCGTCAAGCATTCCACTGGATTTCCGCAGGGCTCGCCTTGCCGGCAATCGTCTATTCGGGGCGGATATTCTTTTTCTCAGCCTGGGCAGCCTTGCGAAACGGCCGGACAAACATGGATGTGCCGATTTCGATCGGCGTGCTGATGGCGTTCGGGCTCAGCCTCTACGACACCATCCAGGGTGGGCCGCATGCCTATTTCGACGCTGCGACATCGCTTTTGTTTTTTCTGCTCATCGGCCGCACGCTCGACCACGTGATGCGGGAAAAAGCGCGCTCGGCGGTGGCAGGGCTCGCGAGCCTCGCGCCCAGGGGAGCGATCGTGGTGGATGCCGACGGCCGGCGCTATGTCCCGATTGCCGAGATCAGGCCGGGAACCTCCATCCTCGTTGCCGCCGGCGACAGGGTCCCTGTCGACGGGATCGTCATGGCAGGCGCTTCGGAGCTCGACTGTTCGGTTGTCACTGGAGAGACGACACCCAGGCCCGCCTTTGCGGGGACCCTGGTCCAGGCCGGGCTGCTCAATCTGACGGGGCCGCTGACGATAACAGCCGCAGCTGAGGCAAAGGATTCATTCCTGGCGGAAATGATCAGAATGATGGAAGCCGCCGAGGGCGGCAGGGCGCGCTATCGCCGGCTGGCGGATCGTGCCTCGGCGCTCTATTCGCCCGTCGTGCATGCAATCGCGTTGCTGTCGTTCCTAGGCTGGCTGTCCTTCACCAGGGATTGGCACGCATCGGTTTCGATTGCCATCGCCGTGCTGATCATAACCTGCCCGTGCGCACTCGGCCTTGCCGTTCCAATCGTGCAGGTGGTCGCCGCCCGGCGGCTTTTCGAAAAAGGCGTGATGGTCAGGGATGGCTCCGCTCTCGAACGCCTCGCCGAAGTCGACACTGTGCTGTTCGACAAGACTGGCACGCTAACGCTTGGCCGCCCACATCTCGTCAACACCGCCAGCGTCGATCCCGGTGCACTGGCGCTTGCGGCATCAATGGCGTCAGGCTCAAGGCATCCGATGTCCGTCGCAATTCTGGCCGCGGCATCGCAGGGCTCGGTTGGAGCAACCCCGATGAAGAACCTCGGCGAATACCCTGGCCGCGGCCTCGAAGCCAGGACGGGAACCACCATCTACCGCCTGGGTCGACCGGACTGGGCCCTCGGCCGCAAAATGCCGGAAGGCGCGGACGGCTGGTTTTCGGTGTCGCTGCTGGTCCAGAACGGACAGCAGCTGGCGCGGTTGGTATTTGAAGACATGATGCGAAGTGGCGCGCGTTCGACGATCGATCGACTGCGCCAGCAGGGCCTCGGTGTCGGGATCCTGTCCGGCGACCGCAGATCCGCAGTGGCCGATTTGGCTTCGAACCTCGGCATCGATGATTTCGCAGCGGAAATGCTTCCATCCGACAAGGTTGAGCGGATCGCGGCTCTCACCACCGCCCACTCCAAGGTGTTAATGGTGGGAGACGGACTAAACGACGCGCCAGCCCTCGCGGCCGCGCATGTCTCCATGGCTCCCGCGACGGCGGCCGATGTCGGCCGCAATGCAGCCGACTTCGTGTTCCTGAAAGAAAGCCTTGCGAGCGTCGCGGACGCCTACGAGATTTCGCGCAATGCAGGAAAACTGATCCGGCAGAATTTCGCTCTGGCAGTCGGCTACAACGCCATTGCGGTGCCTTTTGCCGTGTGCGGCTATATCACTCCGCTCGTGGCGGCGGTCGCGATGTCGCTCTCGTCGGTTTTGGTGGTGGCCAATGCCATGCGCTTGGGTTCCCGCATGCCATTCAGGCGCAGGGCGTCAGGCCTGCTTTCCGCCCGGACATTGAACGCGACGAGATGAGCTATCTGGCCTTCCTTGTGCCTGTCGCAATCCTGCTCGGCCTGCTGGGTCTGGCGGCATTCATGTGGACATTGCGAAATGAGCAGTACGAGGATCTGGACGGGGCTGCGGCACGTATCCTGATGGACGACGATCAGGACGAGCCCAAATAGCCGCCTTCAACAACTGTTGGTCTACGTCGATACGCTTGCGAAGCTGCGAGTCCTGGATGCGAAGTAGTGGGTGGTTCGCCCAGCCATATCCATCATATATTCTCGTATTCGGTGGCGACCCGGGTAAGAGCTCCAAATGAGTATCCCCATCCTTCTGATTCCTAATCTATACGTCAGAGGTTCGGGATCACCATCGAGACTATGGACGGCAGCCGGCCACCGCCCTCAGCCTCGACGTCTCCTAGCCACCGCAGGCTCAAATCACGGACGCGCTTGAGGTAGGTCTGGACTGACCTCTGCATCAGCCCACGCCGGAGGATGCGGTGCACTCTCTTGACCGGCCGGAGTCGCCTCCTCCAGCACACCTCTCGCCTCAGATATTGACGTTGGCCGGCAAGAAAGCGCCCACCGGGGCTTTTGCCATCAACGGCAACAATGAAATTCCTTGTCCCTATCGGCCCGGCTTTGGTGAGCGGTCCTTGTTCCGCTTGTCCGCGACGTAGCTCTGCCCACTCTCCATTTTCACTATGTCGAAGAGGCCAGTCGCCGCGAAGAGTGCGGAAAAGTTCTTCACCCCATAGTTTCGTGGGTCGATGGGCGCCTGTCGTTTCGCTGCGCTTCCTGCCAATGACATAGCCGCCCATCCATCGTCTTGCGCCGTGGCTTCCACAGCGCCACGCAGGATCGTCACAAGGGTCGTATCTTGCGATAGAGACTTGCCGGTTCGATTGTCGGCGGGCTTTTCAGGGGGTGTCTTAGATCTGGCCGCTGGTCCCGCTTTGGTCTTTGGTTTCTCGTCGGGGACTACAGGAGTTGTCGGTTGCTCAGCATCGTCCAGGTTATCGAGGTAGAGGAAAGTCGTGCACGCATTGACGAAGGGTGTGGGCGTTTTGCGTTCCCCAAATCCGTAGACGTCGTGTCCATTAGCCTTCAACTGCATGACTAGCGGGGTGAAATCGGCGTCGCTGGAAGCCAAACAGAAAGCGTCAAGCTTTTGCGTGTAGAGAAGCTCCATTGCATCGATCACAAGCGCAATATCGGTGGCGTTTTTGCCGGCCGAATAGGTGAACTGTTGAATGGGCCGAATTGCAAAATTGTGCAGCTTGTCTTTCCAGTTCCTGAGATTGGCGCTTGCCCAATCGCCATAGGCGCGGCGGATATTGGCCGTGCCGTATTTTGAAAGTTCCGCCAGTATCGCTGCGATCTTGCCGTGGGACACATTGTCCGCATCGATGAGCAAGGCGATTCGCCGATCAGATCTGGTTCGCGACCTGTCCTCATTCTCCATTCGATTGTTCGCCCTCCCTGCGCATCTTCATTGATAGCATCTATGTGGGATGTGCGCACGATTGTGGTTCAAGCAGCGCCCTCGGGTGTACGGCGAGGGGCAGTTGGATGTCGAGCCCGTGGGGCCCTGCCACCTAATTTCGATCGATCTTCGGCGACGTTACGGGCTATGAAGAGCGTCGGCGATAGCAGAAGAGTGCTTCTTCGATAGTGGGTCTCGCGATGTAGCGGTCTCCCGCTACCATCTCAAACCACTATGCAACCTGCTGGGTTCGGCGACGCGCTGGCTGCCGACCGTCTGCAGCTCGGCTCGATACCACTGACGGGGGCAGAGCTGTTCGAGGATGGCCGCCGGCACGTCGCTCGGCGCTGCAGGGTGACGGTCTTGCCCGGTACCAGTGGCGCCGCCCGTGGCGATTCGGCCAAGCGCAAGGGGAGCGCAACGGCGGCGCCTGCGGAGTTGAGGCCGATTTGACCTACAGTGATCGTGCATCCGCCTTGTTTCCTGTAATCTGTAGAAATGGTGGAAGCTTTCCGATAGGCGGGAATTTGAAAGGGCACAGAGGTGCTGGGCTACATTCGTGACAACATCTTCCTCATTATTGCGTTCGCGACCGGATTTGGGATCGCCGTTTTCAGCGTATTCAAGCCCTGGAAGGGCGGATTGTGGAATTATCCATCCGATCCTGTAGAGCAGAGGAGATCGGCGGTAAGCGTTGTCGCGTCATTTGTTGGGATGCTCTTCATGATGCTGCACATTTACACGCGAAGATAACAACTCGCCTTCCTGCTGAGCAGGCGTCTGGACGCACGGCGTGCGCACCAGGAAGAAAACGCGAAGGCGAACAACGGCAGCGATTGCGTGGTCTTCAAAACGCAAAAAACCGCCCCGCGTTAGACCGGGACGGTAATTGATTTATGATGAAATTGGTTGCGGGGACACGCAACGAACGATACTTTTAGTGGACCCCTTCGAGCACGGGTCCCGATCGAGCAGGAACACTGTCAACCCACAACTCTTGAAAGCTCCTGAAAGCCTCAAAGGAGGACTACAGACTGTCTCGGTTCAGGCAAGGACAAAGCCGGCCAAAAGGACCGCAAAAACAAGCGACAGAGGGACGGCAAGAAGCCAGCGAGCCTCCAGAATGCTGTTGTGCTGATTATCCACTACGGGAGCTAGTACCAGCGTCCGCGACCGTAAAAACCGCCACCGCCCAGCACAATAACAATAAGAACTATGACCAGAATTGTGGTGATATCCATGTGTGCCTCCTGAGCGCGCCCGACCGCGTTCGCCGTTCGCCCTCGTGCCCTGTAGGGCAGGAATCGTTCCTGCCACTTCAACATCCATCAACGTTTAGCATGGCATTCTTGTTCCAATGGACTCAGGCATGACCAGCCCAACGGAAGTGCTGGCCTCTCACCTCTCCTGGAAAGGTTTCAGAAACCATGTCCGGGTTCACCAAGGAACCAACCGGCCTGACGATTTCTTTAGCTGCATGAAAAAACCTGGCACGCCCGGAACGGAAGATCACGATCACACCGGTTCAGCCCCTACGCCGCCCGAATTGCCATCCCAACATCAGGATGCTGAAGGCGATTTCGGCGGTCGATTTGGATATGGGCATCCCGCTCACAGGCCGGATCCTTTTGCCACATACACGTTCTCGGCCGGGGCTGTTCGTCCTCTGCCGGTCGATAGCAAGAAAAGGTGGCGCTGACCGCTGTGCAAAAACCCTATGAAACAGCCTATTTCGCCAGGAAGCACGGGATCACACAGGCCCAGGCACGACGGATCACCAAGGACTTCGGCCCTTCACGTGTCAGGTGCGACACAGCCGCCCAGGATCTGAACTTGGCCCTGACAGGGCTCATCGCCTTGCTTGAGCGTCGGCAGCATCTGTGTCTTCGATACCGAAGGAATAGTTGATCCTGGACGCGGACTACCAAAGCCGATGCACTGGTCTTGGCACAATCAGCGAAGCCACTTCCTGAACCTCGCGGCTTTATTCCGCACGAACGCAGCAACTGCCGCATCACACGTCCTTCGCGATGGTCCATTCGCGGCGATGATAAACTTGGCGTCTCTCAGCGTGAGGGCGTACTTCTTTGCAAAGTAGATCGCTCCATAAGGCTCGTCTTGGGGCATGCCCCCGTTCGTATGGGCCATTTGTGCCTCGCATGACCGACAGTCTGGCTCGACTTCGGCCTCTTTCCGCCCGCCCAGTCTGGTACAGAAACCTTCGACGACAGGCGACGGTTCCGATCAGATGTGGAACCTCCGACCGCAGCCAAGGTTAGCACCTTGATGTTCGAAGGTTTTCGACTTGAGACAATCCGGCTGCCCGAGGCAACGCTTCGGGTCAGGCACGGCGGTTCAGGACCGCCGGTCCTGCTTCTGCATGGCCACCCTCGCACGCATGCGACGTGGCACCGTGTTGCGCCGCTTCTCGTCGAAAACCATACGGTGGTGTGCCCTGACCTGCGCGGTTTCGGGCACTCTTCGATTCCCGAGGATAGCCACGATCACGCGGGGTCATCCAAGCGGGCGAAAGCGAGAGACTGTGTCGCGCTTATGCGCCATCTGGGTTTTGACCGCTTTGCCGTCGCTGGGCACGATCGGGGAAGCTATACCGCTTTCCGGATGGCGATGGATCATCCGGACGCAGCAACGCATCTCATCATTCTGGACGGCGTTCCCATCCTGGAAGCGCTCGAACGATGCGACGCCCGCTTCGCTACCGAGTGGTGGCACTGGTTCTTCTTCGCCCAGCCTGACAAGCCGGAACAGGCGATCATGGCCAACCCGCAAGCCTGGTACGGCGGCTCAGCAGACCAGATGGGCGCGTTGGCGTTTGAGGACTACAGGACGGCAATTCTCGACGCTCGTGTCGTCCATGGGATGATCGAGGATTATAGAGCCGGCCTCTCGATCGACCATCTGCACGACGCGGATGACCGAACGGCAGGCCGACGGGTCCAATGTCCCACCATGGTTCTATGGTCGATGCGTGATGATCTGGAACGGCTTTATGGGGACGTTCTCGGCGTATGGCGACCGTGGACGACAAGCTTGCAGGGGAAAGGCATCGCCAGCGGACACCATATGGCTGAAGAGGCGCCAGAAGCGCTCGCGGCAGAAATCCTGGCTTTCTTGACTACCATCTAGCCCCGCGCCTGAGGTCCATCCGCCAGGCGCGATGGACAGCCGCCAACAAAAGTCCCCCGTTCCCTCGGTCAACTGGAAAGCAGGCGTTCGAGTGTGGCGGTCAGTTCGTCAAAGCTGAACGGTTTTCGAAGGACCGCACGGTTGCTGAAACCCTCGCGCATGTCGCGACCACTGTTGCCGGTCGAGTAGATGAACGGCACACCGCGCTCGGCAAGCGCGTCGGCCACGGTATTGCTGTCCCCGCCGTCCAGATTCATGTCCAGCATGGCGGCATCGAAAACCTGCGCTTCGATCAGGGCGATCGCCTTTTCGATCGTAGCGGCCGAGGTCACTGACTGGCATCCAAGATCGCCCAGCATGTCCTCAATCATCATCAGGACCAGAATTTCATCCTCGACAACGAGGAAGCGCCGGCCAGAAAGCAGTTTATCCATCGCGAATTCCCGGTACCGGAACGTTCATCGTGCAGATCAACCCGTCCGGGCGATAGTCAAGTTGCACAGTGCCTTCGAGTTCGTGGGTCAGGCCGCGCTCGATCACGCGCGAGCCGAATCCCTGTCGTGACGGTGGCGTAACAGGTGGTCCGTCCTTCTCTTGCCAGGACAGGATCAGCCGGCGGCCCTCCGAGGTCGGCTCGATCCTCCAGTCGATCCGGATCGAGCCCTTGTCGTTGGAAAACGCACCGTATTTCACCGCGTTGGTCGCGAGTTCGTTGAACGCGATGCCAAGCGCCAGCGCCGCCTTTGTCGAAAGGCGGATATTCTCCCCGGCAATCACCAGTCGCTCGGCCCGCCCATCGGTGACGCCGAACGGTTCCAGGGCATCGTGCAGCACGTCGAGCAGTCCGGCGCTGTGCCAATTTTCACGGGTCAGCAAATTGTGCGACCGGGAGAGCGCAAACAGCCGGGACTCGACGGCTTCGCGGATCGCTTTCGGATCGGAATTGGCTCGTGAGGCCTGCCAGACGATCGACTGCACTGTTGCCAGCGTGTTCTTCACGCGATGGTTCAGTTCGTCGATGAGCATTTTGGATTGCGCCTGCTCTTCCTTGTGTCTGGTGAGATCGACGAAGGAGGCAAAATACTGAACCACGTCGCCGCTCTTGTCCTGGACAGGACTGGCAAAAAGACCCGCCCAGAACTCGGTGCCATCCTTGCGCCGGTAAAGGATTTCCGCACCCGACTCCGCATTGGCTTCGAACTCGACCTTGATGCGTTTCAGGGCTCGGGTGTCGGCACCGTTCGCCATCAGGAAATTGAAGGGCTGACCCAAAACCTCATCCCTGGCGTATCCGGTCAGGGCGAGAAACGCGTCATTGGCAAAGATGATGGGATTGCCGGGCTCTTTCGCATCGGTGAAAACCATGGCCATTCGTGTTGTCTCAGCGGCAACCACGAACGGGCCAAGGCCGTCCTGAAAGCCCTCGACTTCGGCTTCGGCGTCCTTCTGCTCTTCGGACTTGGCGACTACGCTGGACATGTGCTTGACCGGTGGGCGTCCGCTATGTCGGTGACCGTCATCACTCATCTCCCATGGAGGGGCGAAAGCGTGATCGTTCTTTCAATCGCCAGCGCCCACTCACAGGCTGGTGACACCTGCTTTGTACGCTTCCGACTGTCGATTAGCGAGTCATTCCACGCCCACTGTATTGGGCGCAGATACGCTAAAATCCTTGCGAGAACGGTTGTTTGGGGCCGGCGTTCCTTGACTGCTGCGGACCGCGTCAACCGGGCGTGGCGGTACGGTGAACAGGATGGTTTTCCCGGTTTCATATCCTGACCACGAATGGCAAAAGCGCCTATCCCGCCCGGTCTGCCCACGGGGTTGTCAGTAGCCCGCCATAAGTCAACGAAATCAAAGCGATGCACCGAGGTTCGCCAGATAGGATTGGCTAACCGAGAACCTGAAGGCCTCTAACCTATTGATAAATAAAGATAATGGTGGTCCCGGAGGGCGTCTGCCGAAACGACAACGAGCTCGAAGTGTCCTTTTGAGCTGAGCTGATCCACAAGGTTTTCCAATGGTGCATTTTCGCTCTGGCCGAGATGCTGTCTTCCGTCAATCGTGGTCTCAATAAAATCAGTCACACTGACCTCCTACCAGCCTGTCAGGACAACGAAGTCACAGGCTCGACAGACGGTCCAGACCGTGGCGTCCTGCTGTCTTCGGCCATCACCAACAGCGCTTCAAGGGTCACTGCAATGCCCGACATCAGCGCGGAGATATCGGTGTTGCCGCCGGGCAAGGCGAGTTCATCCGCCCTGGTTTGCATGCTGGTGCTGAGTTCCTTCAATTTCAGGCGCAGATCGTCGTCCATGACTTTCCTCCGTTAGCTGGAGGCCTAACGTGTCTATGAAGGGGAAGTTGCCCCGCACGCGTCTAAAAGACTGATTTTAGCCGTTTAGGTCCTTGGTTTTCACAAGGACCTTCCTTGGCTTCCCGTAAAGCGCGTGTAGCTTGTCCGCGACCTCCATAACCGGAGTAAAAGCTGCATTGAAGATCGACATGGTGTCGCCGCCTGTAAGGCCGTTACAAGAAGCGTAGTCCTCCAAGGCTTCTTGCGAAACGGTCAAGGTGAACGTGCCACCATCTTGGTCCCAGACTAGAACCTCTACACCGCCGGCATTTATGTAGGGTTCATTCTTGCGCCTATGATCCAGCAGGGTAGCACCATACTGCGCCCACAGCTGCTCACAGTCGTTTGCCCTCAGGCTTGGCGTACCCGGTTTGCCATAGAATACCATCGCTGCCCGGACGTCATATCCAAGCACCGCTGCATTGGCGACGAACTGGATGGCGTTCCCGAGGCGAGTGGTGCCGAGCTTGACTTCCGTTTTGCTCGCGAGGTCAATCACACCAATGATTTCGGCTTCGTTATTCCTGGCAGCCAACACCGCGCATACAGCCGCGAGCATATGACCCTCCGCTAATATCTTATCCTCCAGGAGCCGGCTTGTTCCTCGCCGCGACTAGCCGACTTCAAACCAACACGGACAGCCGGCCCAAGCGAGGCCGCTGATGCCGTCGAGGAGAGAGAATGCCAGCACTTGTTAAAAAAATACCAAAAACCTGAAAGGCCCTGGTCCACCGGCCCAAAGGGATGCCGAACAAGACCACTGCGCTGCCGCCCCGACTGCCAAGAGAGTTGCGTCTCTCAATAGCCCCTGTGCGCGCTACTTCTTTCGCGCAGGCAGGTCGGCATATATTTTCTCTCGATCACCCTGATGCTTTTTCACCAGGGCAAGAGCCTGCTCACGATCGAGAAGCCCGAGCTTCATGATGAACGTCAATTCATGCTTGGGCAAAGCCGTATAGGGCAGCTGAGCTCGTACACCGAGCTCTCGCCTGCCACCGAAGGTTTGTTCCTCTGACAGGAGCTATGGACTCGCACCCTGTGTGGTCAACGCTGACCTCCATCTCAAGACCCCATGGTTGGCATTTGCCGCGAGACGATAAGCTTCATCGCGCGGCAGTCCGATCAAGGTTCGACCCGCGAATTCGGCCGGCAGACCGAAAATCTCATCGAACACCGCCCACGTTCCTGACGGTTCCTGTACAACTCTGAACCTCATCCATCGCTCCCCCGCAATCGGCTCAGTGCTGTAACGTCGGATCATATTCGGTGGTTTGATATGGCAGGGCATTTTCCCCTTCGAACAGGATGTCTTTCCTGCGAGCGAAGGCGACAAACACCCCACGAGCTGTCTCGGCGTCGACGTCACCGGTCAGCGCTGCTTTACAGGCGCGTATCGCGGCCCTTTGCTCAGGACTGTTTCCGCACCATTCCGTGACGAACTGATATGCATCGGCCACGGTGTTGAGTTGACGAGGGAAGCCAAGACCGACCCATACGCGGACGGGCTTTTCAAAAGGCTTCGCAAGCATAGTGACCTCCTTAGCTTTTGGCCGGCAATCCGGCTTCAGTTTGATGAATGGCCGCAACGCGGCGTGAAAAGAAATTTGTGAAGCGCTGGCATTTTTTCAAGGGGCTTCGCGCCACGATTCGGAGCGGTTATCGGTGGGCGTTTCCAACCGCTAATTCCTCTGGGGAGTTGAGGTCCTTGGCCGCCAGATACATGACGGCTGCGGCTGCTTGTCTACGCTCCCAACCGGGCGCTTCGATCTCCAGATCATCCTTCGCGGTGCTGCCTTAATGCTCCGCAACGTCGCTGGCGTGCCACTGGAGCCGACAACAGAGGATGTGCTGAAGTCCAGAGCTGCCGAGATGGGAATCGGTAAGTCAGATCTCATTCAGATCGAGTGGCTGGAAACGAACGCCTATCTGCCGGTCCAGATGATCGATGAGGAAAGCGAGACAGACGCGAGCGCTTAGGCGGACTTCCGCCGTGTGATCGCGGAAGCCCAACCCGGCCGGCGCTTTCAGGCAACCTGAGGATGTCGCCGGCCCTACTCAATTGACTCGAAGTGGGACTGTGCTCGCCTTCGACGTTCAACCCAGATTTAGCCGCCCATCATCTTTGCCATAGCGCAGAAATCTGCATGCGACTTGTTGAGTGTGGTGTCGCCGCAGTCCTTCAACACCGCCTTCTGTTCGTCGGGTTTCATGGCCATCCATGCGGTCTTGAAATCCTTTTCCGCCTTCAAAGTTTTCATGCCGGCATCGGTGAAGAACGGCGACATCTTTGCCGGGTCGTCGAGTGCGGATGTGTCGCCGGCAAGAGCCGAACCAGACATCATTGCAAGCGCCATCGCGCCCATTGCGAGCATCTTGATGTTCATTGTTTCCTCCGTAGTTAGGTCATTGACCTTCCGGAAAAACGTCATCAGCTGAACTCGGTTCCCAGCGCCTGCGTCTTATGTTCCGCCCGATCAGGCTCAAGCTCCCACAGAGGCGCGCCGGGCATCATCCGAAAGGTTGTATTCCGACAACTCTAGCGAAGCGCTATGCTCACTTCTCGGCGCCGCTTCCCTTCGCGACGTTCACGGAGCTCGTAATCCCACCTATCGCTCGGGGATGCGTGCTGGCACCGGATCGAGGAGTGTAGTCTCATCGGTCTGTTGGGTCGCATTTGCTGCAGGCAGTGCACCTTCAGGCGTCAGCTTGTCGACTGCTTCGGGCAAATCTTTCGTGATCCTGGCAATCAACTCATCGCGCGACAGACCGGTCTGCATCGAAAGGGAAGTGAGGGTGTCCTCGCCTATTGCCGTCTCCACATCTTTCGGTTCAATCGGCTCGTTGGCTCCGGTACCAACCCACGAATCCACCTTCGATCCCACTCCTGCATTTCTAAAGCGGTCAAGGACGTCTCCAAGCGCCGTTCCGGACACACCCTTAGACAGCTGATCCAGGAGCCCGCCCTGCGGATCGTTGGGATCGCGATTTCCTGCGCCGCGGATCAAGTCGCCGATCTTGTCTCGATTTTGGTAGGCGAGAACGCCAAGCATGGCGACAGCCAGTCTTCCCAGATTTGCCATTGTTTTCCTCCCTTGGGTCACAAAGGAGAAGGTTCAGTGCTCATAAAGGTTCCACTCTGTTCGATCCCGGTAGACTTTTGACATGTGCTTCGCGCTAGCCCGTCTCTTCCCGGAAATCCTGCAGCGAGACATGACGCAGATACCTGCTCGCCGCGTAGATGCTTCACACGGCCGATCAGGCCCGGCTTGACCCACTGCGTCGCCGGTGCTTCATGCCTTTAGGTGTCATGCCAGCGTGGTCCTGAACGCGGGACCCGAGCCGTTCGCGCATCTCCCGGTTCAAGGTGATGAACGCAGAGCCGACATAGCGGCCGGTGCCCCGCTCTGCCATCAGGGCGAAGGCTGGCTTGTCTGTCTCTCGCTCGACGCCGAGCAGAAGGTACTTTTTCGTCGGAGCGTCAGCCGGGTTGACAAATGTGATGCCGCCGGGGGAGCTCACCTGAACGTCAATGACCCCTCCTTCGTCTCCAGTCCACACGTAGTGCTTGCCGCCCGGCTGCAGCACGAAAAAGGATCCAGGCTTGAGCCAGGGGCCTATCGTGTCGGCCTTATCGCCAAACCCGAACCCGATTGGCCGCTGATCAGCCACACGGCCTCGGCATTAGGATGACTGTGCGGAGGCACAACGTAGTGGGGCGGGAATTTCACTCGGGCAACGCTCCAATCGCCGGACATCGCCAGAAGAGCGACTTTGGCGCCGGGCGGAAGGTCGGGAATGTCGACCCACTTCAGGTCAGCACTGTCGGTGTTTAGGACAGCGGTCGACTTCACACCTTCCTGGTCCGCCGCCGCGAATGCACAACCTCCAAATGCAAAGACTGCCGCACCTGTGAGACCTAGGGCAAGGAGCATTGATCGGCCATTAGAACGTGGTGAACCTCTCAACATGTTATCCATCGCATCCTCCCATATTCGTCACGCAGCTTAAATGTGCGCAACGGGTTACATTAGCAGAAATGCATTTACTTGCGGCGCAAGTGAACCTTCAAAAGGCGGTGACTATCACATCGCCTAGGGGTCCCGCGCGTCCCTCCCTGACCCTAGACTGCCGCACCATCAGCGAGGGTACGAAACGCTTGAACTGGACGCGTGAAGCCGTCGTGTTAAGCTATTGGCACGATACAGGAGGCCTTCGAATGCCGACCGACAGCGGAGCCTATCCGGCGTTGACCGTGGCAGAACTCGCTGATCCGCAACGAGCCATTTCCGCAGCGATCGAACTTTACGGGGACCAAGCGAAGACGGCAGCGGCTTGCTGCGCCTTGGAGGCGCACTTTGCTGGACGGGAAGCCACTACCGCTTCTGGTTTGGCGTCTTCAAGGAGCTGGACGCGGGAAAAACGGAAGCCCGCCACTGAGGAAGAAATCGATGCTCGCTAAGAGAACCGCGATTGCTCTGCTCTCCTGCCTGGCCATTTCGGGCTGCGGTATGGCCAAAGCTGCGAGGGAAACCGGGCAGACGTTCGACAAGTATGGATGCCTTGCTCGTGACTTCAAAGGCCAGCCCCCCTGCGAACCTGACAATGCCGCAGCGCCCTGACGCTCGAGTCAAAAAGCCCGCCAGTTTTCGCCGGCGGGCCAGTGGAGTGCTGGGATCAACCAGCATAGGTCAGCGAGCGGCGGAGGGGGTTGGTTGCGGATCGACCATTTTAGAGAAATTGAACATTCGAAAACGGCCTATGATCTGCCAGCCGGCAAACCCACCCTCTTTGCCGGTCAGGCCTGGCGGTCAGTCCCCGAGCCCCCCGCTATGGCCACCGGACCACGCGCTACGACGCTGCCTTGAGCGCGCCGTCCGGTACTGTTCCGGCTCGCAAGCGGATTGGCGTTCACCCAGACGCGAACCATTCAGACTTCCTGCCAGAACTACACCGCGCGCCGCAGCTCTCCGTTCTCCGATCAACAATGGGCCAGTGGCAAAAAATCGGATCTGGCCAGCACCCCAGCTATCCTGGCAAAGCTGACAAATGCCCGTCGCGCCTGTTCGGTTGTCATTTGCCCGGCGATTGCGGCGTTGCAGCTCCTCACCGCGCAGCTGTATACCGGTCCCCGACGGGCCTTCGGCCATTGATTCAAGAATGCGAGCGCCTCCCGCACCGAGTTGATGTCGTGTCCCACGTCATTGGTCTTAACCTGCACGGGGGCAAGAAAAGCCAGACTGGTCATTTGTTACCTCCTTGGGGTTGCAAGGTTGATTCAGCATCCCATGACGGCTCTTTCGTTTGAGGCTGTTGGACGTCATTTGACCGTCCTCGTATCTGCGAGGACCGGGGGCTCGACGAGCCCCGGCCCTCCTTCGCCACCGTCATTTGCTGCCATTGATTGCAATGCGCTTGGCATTTGCCTGCGCCTTTTTGGTCTTCGGCAGTGTCACGGTGAGCACACCGTTCCTGAACGTGGCCGCCACCTTGTCGTCTTCAACCTCACGGCCGAGACTGAAGCGCCGCTCAAAGCGTCCATAATAGCGCTCGCTGAACTGGCGGTCCTTGTCCTCGGTCTCTGCTTTCTTCTCGCCGCGAAGCGTCAGAACGCCATCATCCAGCATGACCTCGACGTCGTTTTCATCGAGGCCCGGGATTTCGGCCGTCACCCGGATTTCCTTATCGGTTTCCGAGAACTCCACGCTTGGCCAAGTGCCGTTGAGAGGGGGCACGCGGCCCAGAACCGAAGGCGTCTCAAAACCGCGGAACACCTCGTCGAATAGCCGGTTGACATTGCGGTGCAACGACAGGAACGGATCCATGTCGTCACTGCGATAAATGCTCGGTGCCTGGCCGCCGCCACGGCTCCAAGGAATCAAGTCACGTACGTTCATTTGTCCTTCTCCTTTTTTTATGGGTCGCACCCGGACCCCACCCATGACAGGACGGGATGTCTGCTGCAGGCCGACCGCCAAAGATCAGGCCGCCGCGCTTTCAATCCGCTTGGAGGCCGCCTTCTTGTCGGTCTCGACATTAATCGCGATGCGGCGCGGCTTCATCTCCTCGGGAATTTCCTTCTTGAGGTCGATGATCAGCAGACCGTTTTCGAGCTTTGCCCCGACAATGGTCACATGATCGGCCAGTTCGAAGCGGCGCGCGAACGACCTCAGCGCCAAGCCATGATGGAGGTACTGAACCTCGTCGTTCTCTGTCTTGGCGCCCTCGATCACGAGCATATTTGGCTCCTGCGTGATCGTAAGCTCGTCTTCACCAAAACCGGCGACCGCAAGGACAATGCGGTAGGTGTCTTCGCCGAGCTTGGCGATATCGTAGGGCGGCCAGTTGTCCGCGTTCTGTGGGGGGCCGGCGTTTTCGAGCAGGTTGAAGATGCGATCAAAGCCGATGCTTGACCGATAGAAGGGGGAAAAGTCCAGGTTCGTTCTCATAACTACATCCTCCTTAGAGCAACATAGATACGAGGGAACGCCAAGAAGCATGGCGCTCCCTGACACATCGGGCCCTTACGTGGCGACCGACGAGAATGAATTGGGAATTGACTTCCGCGGCGTCAAGAGGGTCCGCCAAGGCAGTTTCGCGACCGCCTTCAAATGGCTGGTGGCAAGCGTTCCATCGAATACCCATCTGCTTCGCTGGTATTCGAACGGAGGAAAAGGATGACCATGACACGCCAAGACGTTGTCTCGGTCCTCGGATCCATAGACGACGTGACGATTGCGGAGATCATCGCGTCCGGTGCCTCGCTCGAGGAATTGAGAGAGGCGTGGGCCTGGGCCTTTGGTGACGAGGCGCTGATGAGCCAGGGCGACCGCTGCCGGGAACACGGGTGGCAGCGCTAATTGACCTTATCGAGCCCGATGACGAAGGCGACCTGGCAGATCCGGCCCAGGTGCATCCGGGCGATGCGTGAAGATGCCGCCGGCGGCTTGCCATTCAGGCAGACGCGCTTAATCGCGCGATCCGCTTGGTAGTTTGTCTGTGCTGACGGCACCTATATGAACAGACAACGAAAAAGGACTCGGCTTTCCGCTCCCCATGCCCCGGTGACGAACCGCTTTGATGCTGCGGCGGTAGATTGCCGCCGCAGTACTAACCCTGACTATCTAAAGATGGTCTACTTTGCTGATCTTCGGCCCTGTCATCCAGTGCGGCGCTGCGGGCAGATCCTCGATGACGGCGACCCTGCGTGCCCAGGTCGTAAAGGCCCTGTTCGCCGCCTCGACAGGCTTCCGGCCATCGTACGCGGAGTAGCATGCATCCAACGCCGCAGCGTGGAGGAGGCCGCGCCTTTCAATCGGCCATTCTTCCAGAAACTCTATCGCATCCATGACACAGCCGATCTTTTGGACAACATGGCCCTCATCTCTTACGAAAACCGGTTGTTTGAACGTCGCGCTTTCCATAGTGACCTCCCTTCAAATCATGGGGCAACTGGATCCTGCCTCACCGTGCGCGGCTCCTACAAACGAGGCCGGCGAGCTTGGCGAACGCCGCGGCAAACCGCGGCGGAAACGGGATTTCAAAGAGCATCGTTTCCATGCGATCCTTCCACTCCTGCTCAACTCGACATCCGGCAAGCCGCGCTGGACACATAAAAAGATTGGAAACGCCTCTTTTCAATTCAAGGGGAGCGGACCCGACGCCGGCAAATGAATTGTGAAGATGCCGTCTTACGCGGGCTCGCAGCACCCGGTGGTTTTCGCAGCGAAGGCATGGGTCAACGGCGCAAGCAGGGGCGATCGAGAGGATGTTCATCGACAAGGTTCGTTCCACAATGGTCTCCGCTTCCTAACAATCTCCTTGGCATCTTTGGTGTTGCCGTGCCCCTTTCGGGACTCAACTGCAAAAAATTCGTGGAGTTCGGACCGAATCTCAAGACCTGAAAATCGCCCGCCCTGGCAAAAATAGCTCCATAAATTCATGTCGCTAGCACTCTGAAATGCCGAGTGCCCGAGGAGAAGACGGCCGGCGGCATCATTATTCCCGACACTGCCAAGGAGAAGCCGCAGGAGGGCGAAGTCATCGCCGTCGGCCCGGGCGCGCGCGACGAAAGTGGCAAGCTCACGCCGCTCGACGTCAAGGTCGGCGACCGCATCTTGTTCGGCAAATGGTCCGGCACTGAGATCAAGCTCAACAGCGAAGACCTGCTCGTCATGAAGGTAAGCGACGTAATGGGCGTGATCGAACAGGCCGCGCAGGTGAAGAAGGCCGCCTGACGGCTTTTTCGAAATCCAATCAATGATGCGTAGATTAAGGAGTGATCCAATGGCTGCCAAAGAGGTGAAATTTCATACCGAAGCGCGCGAGAAGATGCTGCGCGGCGTCAACATCCTCGCCGACGCGGTGAAGGTCACGCTCGGGCCCAAGGGCCGCAACGTCGTCATCGACAAGTCCTTCGGCGCCCCGCGCATCACCAAGGACGGCGTCACCGTCGCCAAGGAAATCGAGCTCGAGGACAAGTTCGAGAACATGGGCGCTCAGATGGTGCGCGAGGTTGCCTCGAAGACCAGCGATATCGCCGGTGACGGGACGACGACCGCAACGGTGCTCGCTCAGGCGATCGTCAAGGAAGGTGCGAAGGCCGTTGCTTCGGGGATGAACCCGATGGACCTGAAGCGCGGCATCGACAAGGCCGTCGAGGCGATTGTCCAGGAGTTGAAGACCAACGCCCGTAAGGTGACCAAAAATGACGAGATCGCCCAGGTCGGCACCATCTCGGCCAATGGAGATGTCGAAATCGGCCGCTTCCTCGCCGAGGCGATGCAGAAGGTCGGCAATGAGGGCGTGATTACGGTCGAAGAAGCCAAGACCGCAGAGACTGAACTGGAAGTCGTGGAGGGCATGCAGTTCGACCGTGGCTATCTCAGCCCCTACTTCATCACCAACCAGGACAAGATGCGCGTCGAGCTCGAGGAGCCTTACGTACTGATCCACGAAAAGAAGCTCTCCAATCTGCAGGCGCTGCTTCCGGTTCTGGAGGCCGTGGTGCAGTCGTCGAAGCCGCTGCTGATCATCGCCGAGGACGTCGAGGGCGAGGCACTGGCCACGCTGGTCGTCAACAAGCTGCGTGGCGGGCTGAAGGTTGCCGCTGTCAAGGCGCCGGGTTTTGGCGACCGCCGCAAAGCAATGCTGGAAGACATCGCCATTCTCACCGGCGGCACCGCGATCTCGGAGGATCTCGGCATCAAGCTGGAGAACGTCACGCTGGCGATGCTCGGCCGCGCCAGGAAGGTGGAGGTTGAGAAGGAGAACACCACGATCGTCGACGGCGCCGGTCGCAAGGACGAGATCCAGGGACGCATCAGCCAGATCAAGGCGCAGATCGAGGAAACCACCTCCGACTACGACCGCGAGAAGCTGCAGGAGCGGCTTGCCAAGCTCGCCGGCGGTGTCGCCGTCATCCGCGTCGGCGGCTCAACCGAGCTCGAGGTCAAGGAGCGCAAGGACCGCGTCGACGATGCCATGCACGCGACGCGCGCAGCGGTCGAGGAAGGCGTGTTACCAGGTGGCGGCGTAGCGCTTCTGCGCGCGGCTACGGCACTGGACAGCGTGCAGGCCGAGAATGAGGACCAGAAGCACGGTATCGAGATCGTGCGCCGCGCGATCGAGGCGCCCGTGCGCCAGATCGCTGAGAACGCCGGCGCGGAAGGTTCGATCATCGTCGGCAAGCTCCGCGAGAAACCGGAATTCGGCTGGGGCTGGAACGCACAGACCAATGCGTTCGGCGACCTCTACAACGAGGGCGTCATCGATCCGGTGAAGGTGGTGCGGACCGCGCTCCAGGATGCGGCATCGGTTGCCGGCCTGCTGGTGACCACCGAGGCGATGGTTGCCGAGAAGCCGAAGAAGGAACCTGCCGTTCCAGCAATGCCGGGTGGCGGCATGGACTTCTGAGGAAACGGGAGTTCGACAGGCAGCTGGCCGAACCGAGAGGTAACTTTCTGCGTCACATTAGTTGCATCTAACACGCCGCGCATAGCGCTCGATGAGGGGAAGCCGAGCAGGATCGGAACTTCACCTTCTGCACCAGGTTCCACCCTCGGGAACAAAAAAGCCCGCCACCTTTCGGCAGCGGGCAAGGTTATGGAGTGCTGGGATCAACCAGCACAGGATCAACGAGCGGCGGAGCGGGTGGTTGCGCTCTTTGTTGACCGGCATGTTACATCAGCAACATATCTCACGCGCTCACGGCATGTTAAGCGAATGACAAGGACGCGGTGTGGTCGTACGGGTGGTGGGGACATCACTCGGCCGATCCAGGCTCAGGCGGCTACCGCGTCCGAAGTCATTTCTTCCGCCACGGACAGGCGGCACCACTGTGGGGCGGACCTGCCGTTTACTCCGATGGAAACAGTCCGTAACAAGACAGCACCGGGTCAGCCGGGCGTCGTCTTCATTTAAAGTTGACCGGGCGAACGGTTTCCGGTTTTGCCGAGGAAGGGGTCGCCGCGGCATGGCGTAAATCGTCGTCGCCGCGCAGGTGCTTTATTCAACCCGGCTTCACCTCCTCGATCCGCACCGATCTCCTTGAAGCGCGCGGCGATGGTTCAGCAGCGCGCAGCTGTCTTTTCCATCTGGCCCGGGGCGGCACTCTTCGCGTCGACTGTCGCCTGACCAGGCACCGAAGACTGTGCACTGCCGGTCTGCTGGCCGGTGGCACAATCTTTTGCCGCATTCGGTTTCGACGTGCCGCCCGTTATGGTGGGGTCAAGCTTCATGCCGCCGGCCGCACCATAATTCGTTCTGATACCGTATTTGTGTTGAACGGGCGTGGCGGCGTGTGACAACGACAGGCCAGCCGACAAGGCGATTACAACTGATGTGAACATAAGCCGTTGCATGATATTTCTCCCGGTTTGAGCGCGTGCGGCTTGGGGTGTTGGTTTGCCCCTGCTGACTAAAAACTATTAGCTGTCTCTAATGTTCCTTTCCTCGCGTGCGTTTTGCTCATTCTTCCCCGAAATCCTGCACCGACGCATGGCGCAGCTTTAGCTCGCCGCGCAGGAACTTCACGCGAGCCTTGATACCGGGCCCGACCCATTCGACATCCGGGGTGACCACCGCCTTCGGCAAGCCTCCGGCGGCCCGCCCTTGGCCTGCTGCACCCGCTTCCACAACCGATCCTTGATCGCGCTGTTTGTGGCGATGACGGCCTTGCCCACATACTTGCCGTTCATCGCGAACAGCCCCTCGGTCTGCTTACCGGCTTGGCGCTTGACGCCGATCAGATCCAAATCGGCGACGTCCCAGCATTTCGTCTTCACCCAGGAATCGAAGGGACCGCTGCGATAGGGGCTGTTGCGCCGCTTCGACACCATGCCTTCCAGGCCCATACGCTCGACACCGCCGAAGAACTCGGCCCCGCCTTCAACATGCTGGCTGTACAGGATGATGCCTTCTGCCGGCTTCACCAGGTCCCACAGGAGGGCTTTGCGCTCGATCGCCCGCCGCGACCGCAGATCCTGGCCGTTCTTATGGAGGATATCGAAGGCGACGAAGGCCAGTTGCTCGGCATTCCAGGCCATGCGCGAATGCATCACCGAGCTGCCGAAGACCAACTAAGTCCTCGACTAAAAATCGAGACCCATCATGGAGGCAAGGGGCATTCCTCCATGACCGGTGATTTATGCGCGCCCGGGCAAACAAGATGGATTCGCTCGCTCTATCATTCAGCGCGAGGCCAAACGCGACGCAATGAAGCAACGAACTGTCGTGTGACTCGTCAAGGGATCAGATCGAGCCGGAACAAATCGTGGCCGACGCCACATACCCAAGCCCGTAATGGGCCCAAAACGTTTTGGGCCCAGGCCACTTTTTATCAATAAAATCAATGGTCATGGTGGGCCCGGAGGGACTCGAACCCCCAACCAAGCGGTTATGAGCCGCCGGCTCTAACCATTGAGCTACAGGCCCCACGCGGGCTGGATTAATGTTTTTCGCATCGCGGCACAAGGCTTTCCCGTCGGGCTTCCGCGGATCGCCCAAATCAACCCATAATCGCGCTCTACGCGACCTCTGCGACTTTGATCGCGGACCAAGGAGATTTTCATGACCAGACACCTTTTGCCTCTCGCGCTCGCCGCTGCAATCGCTTTTCCGGCGATGGCTGGAGCCACCGATTTGCCGACGCCGCCCCGCATCGTCGTGTCAGGCGAAGGCGAAGCAACCGTAGCCCCCGATCTGGCGATCCTGACGCTCAGCGTCATGCGCGAAGCCAAGACCGCGCGCGCGGCGCTCGACGCCAACAACGACGCCATGGCCGCGGTGATCGCAGCCATGAAATCGGCAGGCATCAAGGACCGCGACCTGCAGACCGCCGGCATCCAGATAAACCCGCGCTACAACTACACCAACAAGCCGGACGGCAGCCAGGAAGCCGAACTCGTCGCCTATCAGGTGACCAACACGCTGTCAGTGCGGGTGCGCGATGTCGACAAGACGGGCGAGATTCTGGACAAGGCGGTGTCGCTCGGCGTCAACCAGGGCGGCGGCATCGCCTTCACCAATGACAACCCCGCAGCGACCGTCACCGAGGCCCGCAAGAAGGCGGTGGCCAACGCCGTGGCCAAGGCCAAGACGCTTGCCGAGGCCGCCGGCGTCAGTCTCGGTCGGGTGCTCGAGATCACCGACCAGAACATCGCGCCGACGCCAATGCCGATCAACGCCAAGGCCTTCGATGCCGCGGCGGGTGCCGCGGCTCCGGTGCAGGCCGGCGAGAATTCGTACAACGTCCAGGTCACCGTCACCTTCGAATTGAAGTAGGCGCCTGACGATCCGTGGCTGGGGCTTGCTCGGCCATGGATCGAGCCTTCAGCCAACACCGTGCATGAAAAACCCCGCGGGATTGCTCCCGCGGGGTTTTTTCGAGCCACGCCCTTCCAGCAGGAAAGGGGCTCCGCTACTCCTAACCGATCTTCGCAGAAGATCATGCTGCCCGGCTAACCCTCGCAGAGGGTCATGCCGCCAGGCTGATCTTCAAAGGACACCAGCCCTTGTATTCAAGCCGAACCCGGCTTCAGCGATAAATGACCGGGCAGCCGCGGTCGTTGGCGAACACGACGACAACACGGTCCCCGTACTGGCGGCCCATCACCTTCACCGTACGACGGCCGACGTCGAGGATGCGGACGCGGTGGAGACCCATGCGTTCGGCCTTGTCGAGCGCGCGGTCCGGCGAACAGCCACGACGCCATTCGCCGCGGCGTTCATCACCCCAGCCGCGGCGTTCATCGCCCCAGCCGCGACGTTCATCACGGCGATGGCGATAGCCGTCGTCGCCGGCATAGACGCCGAACCGCGTGTCGCTGTTGTTGCCGAAGCCGAGATAGAGGCTGTCGGCATGGGCCGGGATGGCGGCCAGCGTGCCGAGACCGACCAGAGCCGAAAGGGCTGCCGTCTTGATCGTGTTGAACATTGTCTTCTCTCCTTGTTGCGGGCTTTCGCCCGTCCTCGTGAACCGATGAGGGGAGAATGCACTTGCCTGTCTGAACTCATTGCGAACCGGCCGTTCATCTCCGGTTCATGTCGCGGAAAGGGAATTCGCCGCCTCGTCGCGGCGCGAGCCATAGGGCTCGTCGTCTCGACGCGAGCCCTATGGCTCGTCGGCCAGCAGGTAATCAAAATAGTCTTCCGGCTCGGCAAGATCGGTCTCGCTTGCCTTGACCCGCCCGCGCATCGACATGCCGGCTTCATGCACGGTCTCGGCGCTGCCCGACACCAGCCGGTGCCACCAGTAGAGGTCATGGCCCTCGGCCACCAGCCGGTACGCGCAGGTGCTGGGCAACCAGCTGATGGTGCGAACGTTCTGCGGCGTCAGCCCGACGCAGTCGGGAACGCGCGCCAGCCGGTTGGCGTAGTCCGAGCAGCGGCAGCTCTGCGCGTCGAACAGCCGGCACCCGACACTGGTCCAGTAGATCTCGCCGGTGTCCTCGTCCTCGAGTTTTGACAGGCAGCATTTGCCGCAGCCGTCGCACAGCGACTCCCACTCGGCCGGGCTCATCGCCTCCAGCGCCTTGGTTTTCCAGAATGGCGTTTCCATTCCCGGCATGTGGCCCCGGCCGCCGGCAAGGTCAAGCGCGGCAGCGGCCGGAATGCGACGGTCGCCAGGTGAATGACACGAAGTTGCCTTCAAAAGGCCGGCCAATCGCCCCGTACGGCGTCTATCGCAACCAAACTGGAACCAATCGGCCCAAGATCGGTTTCGACAAGGATGGGACCCCACAAGGAGAGTTTTCGATGAAACGCCAACCACGGATTCTGGCAGGCACCGCACTTGGCCTGCTGATGGCATCCGCGCCGTTGGGCGCGTTCCCGCTTCAGGGAAGTGCCGCCTTCGGCCCCGCCCAGCACACGTCAGCCGCGTTCATTTTGGCGCAGGCAGCGTGCGCCGAGGGCGAATCGGCCGAAGCCTGTGCGCAGAAGCAGCCAAAACAAAGGGAACGGAAGAAGGCCGAGCCTGAGCAGCAGGCGGCGCCCGCCGCCCAGAGCGAGCAGCCCGCGGAGCAGCAGCAGCCGCGCAAGAAGCGTGAGAAGCAACAGCAGACGGAGGCCGCCCCTGCCGAGCAGGCCGCTCCGGCTGTCGAAGAGCAGCAGCCTCGGAGGAAGAAGCGCGAACAGCAGCAGCAGCAGACTGAGCAGGCGCCAGCCGAGCAAGCCGCTCCAGCCGCCGAAGCGCAGCAGCCGCGCAAGAAGAAGCGCGAACAGCAGCAGCAGACTGAGCAGGCGCCGGCCGAAGCGGCACCCGCCGAACAGGCCGCTCCAGCCGCCGAGGCGCAGCAGCCGCGCAAGAAAAAGCGCGAACAGCAGCAGCAGACCGAGCAGGCGCCAGCCGAAGCGGCTCCTGCCGGCCAGGCAGAACCGGCCAACGACAACCAGCAGACCGAGCAAGCCAAGCCGCGCAAGAAGCATAAGCAGGATCAGCAGGCCGAGCCGACCACGGTAGCGCCGGCCGTCGAGCCCGCGCAGAAGCCTGAGAAGCAGAAGAAGCCTGTCGAAGCTGCCAAACCGGCCGTCGTGCCGGAAGCCGCCCCGGCACCGACCGGGGAGCAAGCTCCGGCCGAAGTGGCGAAGCCCAAGGTCGAACCGGCTCCTGCCGGCGAACAGCCTGCTGCACAGGGCGAGCAGCCTCAGGACAAGACCAAAAAGCACGGCAGGAAACCGGTTGGCGAGCAGCCGGTAACCGGCGAGCAGCCTGCCACGGGCGAGCAGCCTGTCACGGGCCAACAACCGGCCAATGGCGAAAAGCCTGCCGTAGCCGAGCAGCCGGCCAATGGCGGCAAGGCGGCGCCTGTTCAGGGCGAAGCGCCTGCCGATCCGAACGCAGCTCCCATACTGGACAGCCAGAAGGATGCCGAGCGCAAGGGCGGCAAGGAGCAGGGCCGCAGGAAGCCCGCCAACCAGAACGGCCAGCAGAATGGCGAGCAGCAGAATGGTGGGCAGAACGCCCAGCAAGGTGGCGATCAGGGCCGGAAGCCCGTGGTCGCGCCTGTCGATCAGGGCCCACCGCCCACCGACGACAAGGCCGCCCAGCAGGAGATCAAGCCCGAAAAAATCGTCCCGGTGACGGAGGAAAAAGGCACGCGTGTCGATCGTGCGCCCGACGAGAACATCCGCGACCGCCGCCGCCCCAAGGGCGTCGACGTGCTCAAGGAAATCGGCGACCGCGTCATCATCCAGCTCAACGACCAGACGATTGTCCAGAGCAATGACGGTCCGCGCATGAACCGCGGCGCCAAGGATGTCTACTACGAGGATCTGCCGCAAGGCCGCATACGCGAGACGGTCCAGCGCAGCAATGGCGTCCAGATCGTCACCATCCGCAACCGCTACGGCGATGTCATCCAGCGTTCGCGCATTACCCCCGACGGCCGCGAATATGTGCTGAGCTATGTCGACGAGCAGGACTATCAGGATGAGGGCGACTGGCGCGATCCCGGCGACGACTTGCCGCCGATGCGACTGACCATCCCGCGGCGGGAGTACATTCTCGATTCCGAGGACGTCGAGAGCCCGGACGACTACTACACCTTCCTCGAGCAGCCGCCTGTCGAGAAGGTCCAGCGCCTCTATTCGATCGACGAGGTCAAGCGTTCGGCCCGGGTGCGCGACATTGCACGCCGCGTCGACCTCGACACTCTGAACTTCGAATTCGGCTCGGCCACGATCTCCGACACCGAGGTGCAGAAGCTCGAGGGTGTCGCCGGCGCCATGGACAAGCTGCTGAAGAAGAACCCGGCCGAGACCTTCCTGATCGAAGGCCATACGGATGCCGTTGGCACGCCGGAGGCCAACCTCGCTTTGTCGGACCGCCGCGCCGAAGCGGTGGCGGAGGCTCTCACCAATGCCTTCGGCATTCCGCCGGAGAACCTGACGACGCAGGGCTATGGCGAGGAGTACCTGAAGGTCAACACGGCCGCGCCCAACCGCGAGAACCGGCGCGTCGCCATTCGCCGCATCACCTCGTTGGTGGCGCCGGTCGCCAGCAACAATTAGGTCATGATTTCAAAACCATGACCTGGTTTGCGGACTCTACACGAAAAGCAACCATCCCTGGTCCTGCCGGGGATGGTTCGGCGTGCCAGGTTCAACAAGAGTTGTACCGGCATTAGAGCCTGCTCATTGAATCGCGAGGGCATCCACCCCAGATTCTGGACTGGGCGTTCCCTGCCCCGTCCCGACTCCAGCGGGACGCATTGAGCCCCGCCGGTCCCTCGCCGGCGGGGTTTTTTGTCTTGCAAACAGGGGCGACCTGACCGAAATACGAGCCACCCACCCTGCGGTCCGCTATCCCAAGGGAACCAACCGGAACCATTTTATGAAGCGTCTCGAACTCGCCATCGAATCGATCATCCTTGCTTCGCGATGGCTGCTGGTCGTCTTCTATCTCGGGCTTGGCGTGGCGCTGGCGATCTACGCGCTGTCCTTCGGCAAGAAGCTCTACGAGTTCGTCACCGTGGCGTTCACGCTTGGCGACACCGACACGATCCTGAAGATGCTGGGACTGATCGATGCCGCACTGGTCGCCTCGCTGGTGGTGATGGTCATCATCTCGGGCTACGAGAACTTCGTCAGCCGCTTCGACGATGAAGACGGCGGTGTGCATTGGCTGGGCACGATCGATGTCGGTTCGCTGAAGGTCAAGGTTGCCTCGACCATCGTCGCCATCTCCTCCATCCATCTCTTGCAGGTGTTCCTCAACTCGTCTTCCTATTCGACCGACCAGTTGATGTGGCTGACCATCATCCACCTCGCCTTCGTCGCCTCGGCCTTCATGCTCGCCTATATCGATCGGCTGATGGGCCTGAGCAAAGGCAAGAAGGACGAGGCATGAGGTGGCGCCTGCCGGCGTTGAATCAATCCGGCAGGTTCGGCACCCTATCGCCTTGCATGAGCAGGATTTGCCGCGGCTCTAGGATTGGCGGCCGGCGGCCTCAAGCCTCTAATAGATCCGCTTGATCTTCGTGTCCGTGCGCGCAAACACCTCGTCCGGCACGAAAAAGTCGCCGGCCAGCGGTCCGGTCGCGCCTGGCGCATAGATGGACAAAACGCTGACGCCCTCCGCGCGCAGCACCTCCTCGTCGATATAGAAATTGCCGGTTGCCTCGCGTGACGGCCGCATGAAGATCGCATGCGCGGCATCGGCCATGATGTCGGGCGAACGGCTCATCGCCGCCACCGTCGCGCCGCCGAGCAGATTGCGCACCGCCGCCGTGTCGATGGTCGAAATCGGCCACAGCGAATTGACCGCGATGCCGTCCCTGGCGAACTCGGCGCTCATGCCCAGCGTGCACATCGACATGCCGAACTTGGCCATCGTGTAGGCGACGTGGTTCTTGAACCATTTGGCCTTCATATCGAGCGGCGGCGCCAGATTCAAAATGTGAGGATTATTGGCCAACTTCAGGTGCGGAATGCACATTTTGGAGACGAGGAAGGTGCCGCGCGTGTTGATCTGGTGCATCAGATCGTAGCGCTTCATGTCGGTCTCCAGCGTGCCGGTGAGCTGGATGGCGCTGGCATTGTTGACGCAGATGTCGATGCCGCCGAACTTTTCCACGGTCCTTGAAACCGCCTCGGCAACCTGCGCTTCCTCGCGGATGTCGCACAGCACGGGCAGAGCCTTGCCGCCGGCCTTCTCGATCTCCTGCGCCGCCGTGTAAATCGTGCCCGGCAGCTTCGGATGCGGCTCGGCGGTCTTGGCGGCGATCGTCACATTGGCGCCGTCACGCGCGGCGCGCAGCGCAATCGCCAGCCCGATGCCGCGCGACCCGCCGGAGATGAACAGCGTCTTTCCCTTCAGCGACATTTCCTTGCGCCTCCCTTGCAACATGGCAGGCGCGAACCTTTGCGCGGCAGGCGACTGCAGCGCAAGGCCCGAGGCGCTGGATGCCGAGTTACGCTGCGTAGGGTTTATGACTAGACCAGCACCAGCCCCTGGCGCATCGCGATGGCGATCGCATCGGTCCGGTTGGCGGCACCCAGCTTGATCAGGATCGCGGCGACATGGAACTTCGCCGTGTGCACCGAAATATTCAGCCGCCGCGCGATCACCTTGTTGGGTGCGCCCTCGGCCAGCAGCGCCAGCACTTCCGCCTCGCGCGGCGACAGCGCAGGGCGGGCGACGTGCTCATCGGAGGCCTCGTCGTCAAACGGCTCGCCATCGCCTGCATGGAAACCCTCATGGCGCCCGCTTCTGCCATCGCCCGATACGCGATAGCCGGCCGCCGCCAGCCGCGCCGCCGCCGCGATCAGCAAATCGTCCGCGCCCGCAGGCAGCACGGCCAACACCTCGCCGGCAGGCCGCTCGGCGCGGCCCGACAGCAGCACCCGTGGCGTGGAGGCCGGCACGGCATCACCGCTGCTGTCGTCAACGATGGCGACATCTGCCGTGCCGCCGCCGGCCACGACCGGCAGCAGGTCGTCGCTGGCAGCAAGCGACGCAGCCAGGCGCTCGGCACGCCCTGCGTCTCGAAGCGCAATCAGCACCACCAGCCGCCGCGAGGCGGCGCCGTCATGCATGATCCCGTCGCTGGTGAGCGTGTCCATCACTCCTCTCAGGAAAGCGGCTTTTCGCCGATCGTCAGCGCGACATCACGCTGTTCGCCGCCGCGCACGACACCGAGTGTCACCGCAACGCCGGCGCTGTCAGGGCCGAGCCTGCGGATCAGGTCGCGCGGACCATGCACCGCCTCGCCATTCCATGCCACGATGATGTCGCCGAGCGAAAGACCGGCGGCCTTGGCCGGGCCCTCGTCATCGAGGCTCATCACCATCGCGCCATGCGCGTCGCGGTCGCGCACCGGGTGCAGCCCGGCGCCGAGATAGCCGCGCGCGACATGACCCTTTTCACGCAAGGTCGCCACCGCCCGCTCGATAGTCTCGTAAGGCATCACCAGTGCCCGGTGGCGCGGCCCGAACAACAGCATGCCGATCAGCGCGCCCTTGGCGTCGAGCACCGGGCCGCCTTCGAAACGGCCGCCGGCACCGACGGCCAGATTGATGCGTCGGTCGATGGTGCCGCCGCGCATCGAGCGCCATGCCGGGCCGACCTCGCCGACCGAGCCCGACACGGCCAGCGCCGAACCCTGGCTGTTGCCGATGGCGATGGCGATGTTGCCGGGCCGTACCGCATCCGCCTTGGTAAGTGCAGGCGCTGTGCCCGCATCGGCCGGCTTCAGCAGGGCGACGCCGGTCGATGGATCGCGGCCGACCAGTTCGGCCTTCACCGTCTCGCCAGAGGCCAGCGTCAGCTCGATCTCCTCGCCAGCCTCGACGGCTTCCTCGGCGGTGACGAAATAACCGTCGCGCCAATGGAAGGCGCTTGCCGTGCGATGATGATGCGTGGCGAAACTCGCCGTAGCCGGAGCCACCTTGGCGGCGAGATCGGCGATGGCCTGGGAAAACGCGCTCAGATTGAAATCGGTCATATTGGTCTCCTGGGTTTCTTTATGCCCCAGATATCGCTCGGCAGCGCGCTTGGAGGTACTCGCCTGACGGCTAGTTGCTGGTTTGACTGGCCATCTGGTCAGGTCGCGGCGGTTCCAGCCGCTCCGCACATATAGTGCGTGTCGCCCAAAAGTGCTCAACGGTTTTGGGACAACGACGCGCACAGGAAAAAACCGCGTTACAACTGAAAACACGGAGCCCACCAATGGCCCTCGCCGCTGCCAAATTCCAAACCGACGATACGCTGCTCGATGCCTATTCGACGACGGTTGCCGACGCCGTCGACCGCATCGGCCCCGCCGTCTGCCGTATCGAGCGCATTGGCGGTCAGGGCGGCCATGGTTCCGGCTTCGTCATCGCGCCGGACGGGTTGGTCGTCACCAATTTCCATGTCGTCGGCGACGCCAAGACAGTGCGCGTCTCGATGCCGGACGGCGCCTCCCGCGAGGGCCGCGTGCTTGGCCGCGACCCCGACACCGACATCGCGCTGGTACGCGCCGACGGCAGCTTTGCCGATGTCGCCCCCCTTGGCGATTCCAAGCGGCTGCGGCGCGGCCAGATCGCCATTGCCATCGGCAATCCGCTCGGCTTCGAATGGACCGTCACTTCGGGCGTCGTCTCGGCGCTCGGCCGCTCGATGCGCGCCTCCACCGGGCGGCTGATCGACGACGTCATCCAGACCGACGCAGCGCTCAACCCCGGCAATTCCGGCGGGCCGCTGGTGTCGTCGGCCGGCGAGGTCATCGGCGTCAACACCGCCATGATCCATGGCGCGCAAGGCATTGCTTTCGCCGTCGCCTCCAACACCGCCAATTTCGTCATCTCGGAGATCATCCGCTTCGGCCGCGTGCGCCGCGCCTTCATCGGCGTTTCGGCCGACACGACGAACCTGCCGCGCCGCGCAGCCCTCTTGTCGCAAGTCTCGACCAGCACGGCTGTGCGGCTGCGCAGCGTCGAGAAGAATGGCCCGGCGGCGAAGGCGGGCCTGAAGGAAGGCGATATCATCGCCGCCATCGACGGCCGCCCGGTCACCGGCGTCGACGATTTGGTGCGCCTGCTCGATGCAGAGCGCATCGGCCGCGAGACACTGTGCACCGTCGTGCGCCGCACCGGCGTCAGCCAAGTGACGGTGACGCCGGTGGCACGCAGCTGAGGTCTATCGCTGCTTGAGCACCCACCCAAGCAGCGACACCAGTAACGCCGCCAGTTCGCCGGTCGGGTCGAGGTCGGGATCGAAGATCGTCATGTCCATGCCGATGCAGGCAGGACCGGCAACCAGTGCGGACAGGATTGCGACGAGATCGTCGGGATCGATGCCGGGACTGCCGGGCGAATCCACCGCCGGCATCACCGTCTGGTCGAGCACGTCAATGTCGAGATGCAGCCAGTAGGGGGACCGCGCCAGCGTTGCCCGGGTCTTTTCCAACACCCTCGCCACGCCAAGCTCTCTCGCGGCAAAGACGTCGATCAGCGTCATGGCGGTGGAGTTGATGTCCGGCCAGGCGAAGTCGGCATCACGGCTCTCGCGTTCGCCGATCTGGATCACCCGTTCGTCGGGCACCAACGGCCCGGCAATGCCTGGCCACTCGGTCAGCAGCGGTTCGCCGCGCCCGGTAGCGAGCGCGAGATCCATGCCGGCGGCCGAGCCGAGCGCGGCATCGGCATCGTAGTTGCCGGGATGACGGAAATCGCTGTGACCGTCGACATGCACCAGGGCCAGTGGACCGGACCGCCGTGCGGCCGCCAGCGCGCCAGGCAGGATCGAACAATCGCCGCCGACGATCAGTGGAAATTCGCCCTGCCCGATCGCGCCGGCGACAAACTCGGCAAGCTCCAGATTAAACCGGCGGATCGCAGGGCCATTGCGCAGTCGGGTGCCCGGCTGCGGTTCGGTGCCGTAGGCGGGCCGTTCGAGATCGACCACCTTGGCGGGCGCAACCACCTCGACCAGGCCGGCCTCGCTCAGCGCCTGCGGCGCCCGCCATGTCCCCGGCACATGGCCGGGCCGCAGCGGGCGAAGACCAAGGTTGGACGGCGCGCGGATAAGGCAGATTTCACGCATGGAGAGCCTAGGTTTGCCAAGCCCACCATAGACCGCGAATGCCCGCCAGGTCACGCAGCCGGAGCCGCCGCCCATCTCTGCCGACAGTTCCTGCCAGCGACCCCATTCAGGCACCCTCGGTAAATTGCGCCTGAAACTCCGGGCTCGGCGGGATCGGCTTGATCACATCGATCAACACGCCATTGGGGTCCTTGGTGATGAAATGGCGCTGGCCGAAGGGCTCGTCGCGCAGGCTGCACAAGATCGGCAGGCCGGCGGCGGTGATCCGTTCGTAGACAGCATCTGGGTTCCTGACCTCGAAATTGATCAGCAGGCCGGACGTGCGACCCCGCCCCTCTTCCGGAATCGTTTTATGATCGCCATGGACGATGCCGAGATTGACGCGGCGATCCTCGGCAGACTGCAAATGCACGTACCAGTCGCTCTCAAACAGCGGCTTGAAGCCGAAATGCTTAATATAGAAGGCCTTTGTGGCGGCAACATCGCCTGTCATCAGCACCGGGTAATAGCTCGTGGTCTTCCATCTTTCCTTCTCCCGCCTAACAACATACAGTCTGCATGTAGATTGAATTAACATACAGGCTGCATGTATGCAACGAGAATCCGCGCGCCGTTCCAACCGCGACCGCACCGAGGCGACGCGCGCCGACCTGATCGCCGCGGCGCGCAAATTGTTCACCGAAAAATCCTATGCCGAGACCGGCACGCCCGAGATCGTTGCCGCCGCAGGCGTCACGCGCGGCGCGCTCTATCACCACTTTGCCGACAAGCAGGCGCTGTTCGCCGCCGTGGTTGAGCAGGAGGCAGCAGTTGTGGCTGACGAAATCGAGCGCGCCTCGCCGCCCTCGTTGTTTGCCCGCGACGCCCTGATCGCCGGTTCGGACGCCTATCTCGCCGCCATGCGCGCGCCCGGCCGCACGCGGCTGTTGCTGCTCGACGGGCCGGCTGTGCTTGGCCGCGCCGCCATGGACGCGATCGACAACCGGCATGGCAACCGCTCGCTGCGCGAGGGGCTTGTCGCGGCTATGCGGGCGCAGACGATGACGAGATTGCCGGTCGAGGCGCTGACCGCGCTGCTGGCTTCCGCCTTCGACCGTGCGGCCCTGGCCATCGAGGCCGGTGAGTCAGCCGACGACTGCCGCACCGTGCTCATGGCGCTGATTGACGGGCTCGCTCCAGTTCCTCGTCGTCAGGTATCTGGCCCGGCTCGAACTCGTTGAAGCAGCCGAGCTGGCGCTTGAACTGCTCGATCAGCCAGGCCGCCGCCGGCTTCGGGCTGCTGTCGTTACGATGCATGGCAAACAGCGGCGAGTTCACTTCCCTGAAAGCCTCCAGGTCGAGTTCCACCAGTCGGCCGCAGGCCAGATCTTCGGCGATCAGCCAGCGCGGCAGCCCACCCCAGCCCAGCCCCTCGCGCATCAGCATATGCTTGGTGCGCATGTCCGTCAGCCGCCAGGTGCGGTAGGCGAAAACACCGAAGTCGCGCCCCTTGGTGCGTTCGGACTGGTCGGTAACGACAAGCTGGATGTGTTCGCGCGCATCCTCGATCGCCACCGGCTTCGGCAGCAGCGCCAGCGGGTGGCTGGGCGCAGCAGCCAGCACCATCGACATGAAGCCGATGCGCACAAGATGCACATCGACCTCGCCCAGCAGACCGCCAATGCCGAGATCGGCCTGTCCATTGACGACGTGATCCGGGATCAGCCCTAGCGAGCCTATATGCAGGCGCAGCATCACGGTCGGAAACTGCACCTCGAATGCCTTGAGCACCCGAACCAGTACTGGCGAGGGCAGTGCCGCGTCGACCGACAGCGCGACTTCCGCCTCCAGTCCCTGATGGTAACCGTCGGCTCGCGAGCGGATCCGCTGCAGCACGCCGGCCATGCGGCGCGCATCCTCCAGCATCGCCCGGCCGATCTCGGTCAGTTGCGGCTCGCGCGTGCCCTCGCGCTCGAACAGCTTCAATCCGAGCTGCGCCTCGAGATTGGCGATGCCATAGCTGATGACGGATTGCGCGCGGTTGAGCTTGCGGCCGGCGGCCGAGAAACTGCCGGTCTCGGCGACTGTCAGAAAGACCTGAAGTTGATCGAGCGTCGGGTTGGGTTGCATGATCATATCCACTTCATGGATGGATAGTATAGAAAATATACCAGTTTTTCAAATGGGTCGATGGTCCCATATCCAGGGGGACAAATTATTCCAACCCCCTGGAGAGCCCCAAAATGTCTATCCTTCTCGTTACATCGAGCCCCCGCGGCACTGCCTCGCACTCGACCCGCATTGCCACTGAATTCGCCGAAAAGCTCCTCGCCGCCGATCCGTCGAACACGCTTGTCGTGCGCGACCTCGTCGCCAACCCGTTGCCGCATATCGACGCCGACTATTCGACCGGCATCTACACCCCGGCTGAAGCCCGCACCCCGCGCCAGGCCGAAGTCGTCGGCGTCTCCGACGTTGTGCTCGACGAACTGTTCGCCGCCGATACGGTGATCCTCGCCACCGGCTTCATCAACTTCAACATCTCCTCGACGCTGAAGTCCTGGGTCGATCACATCGCCCGCTCCGGCAAGAGCTTTGCCTATGGCGAGAATGGCCCCAAGGGCCTCGTCACCGGCAAGAAGGTCTATATCGTGCTGGCTTCGGGCGGCATCTATTCCGAAGGCGCGGCCGTGCAGCTCGATCACGCCATTCCCTATCTGCGCGGCGTGCTCGGCTTCCTCGGCATGACCGACGTCGACGTCATCCGCATCGAAGGCGTCGGCATGGGCCCTGATGCGGTGACCGCTGCGCTCGCCAAAGCGACCGCCAAGGTCGATGCCGTGGTGGCGGCCAGCCACCAGGTCTCTGCGGCGGCATAAGCCATCAATCGTCGAATTTGAAGGCAGGCGCCTAGCGCCTGCCTTTTTTGTGGTCAAGCGTCCTTTGCTTCAGCGACCATATCCGTCGTGTCTTGCGCCATCTCGGGCAAAGGCGGCAAAACCACAGCCGGATGCCGGCCTTCGCGCAGCATGAGCCCGAGACTGTAGTCGACGGCCAGCTTCATCGCACCAAGCGCGGTGCCGCCGTCTCCCAGCGAACTGACGGCGATCCGTGTCGGCCACGCAAGTTCTGCCGCGACGCGCTCGACGTTTTCCGTCATCAGTGGGTTTCTGCCAACGCCGCCGCCAAGCACGATCAGGCCGGGGTCGAGCATACCGATGCAGCCGGCCGCCAGTCTGCCGATATCGGCGGCATGACGCTCGACAGCCGCCATCGCAGACGCCGAACCCTCCCGGGCGCGCGCGAACAGATCCTTGGCCGAGTCGGGCGGCGCGCCTTCCTGCAAGGGCCATTCGACACGGCATCGCTCGATCAGCGCCCGCGAGCCGAGATAATGTTCGAGCCCTTCACGATAGGGCGTCTCGCTGACGGACCACGGATACGGCATGCGGCCGATTTCGCCGGCGGCGCCGCCGGCGCCGCGAAACAACCGTCCCTCGGTGATGAAGCCAAGGCCAACCCGCACGCCAACCTGCAGGAAGGCGAAGGTCTGGTGGCCCTGCGCGGCGCCGTAATGCATTTCGCCAATGGCGGCGCAGTTGACGTTGTTTTCCAGGATGATCGGCACTTCGACATGACGCCGCAGCAGGCCAAGCACGGCCGACGGTCCGCCCGGCCGGTCGAAGCGGTCGTTGGAAACGATACGCGGCACCGCCACGGCAACGGCGCGCAGCGCACGAAAACTCTTGCCCACCTTGCTCATGGTGGCATGCGTCACCGACAGCACGATCGCGCCAACGTCGTCGGGATGGCTGGATTTGGCCTCCGGTATCGGCTCTTCCGCCGCCGACAACGGCTGCCCGTCCATCGAATACGCGACAGCGCGCACCTGGGCCGCGCCGACATCGACGCCGATCGCGTAACCGGCGCCCGGACCGATGCCGTAGATGGTTGCCGTGCGGCCAATGGCGCCGCGCTCCAACCCGCGCGACGCGACGAGCCCCAGTTCGCTCAATTCCGAAACCGCTGCCGACATGGTCGGCTTCGACAGGTCGAGCATCGCGCCGAGCTTCGGCCGCGTCACGGGCCCATGCGCCGCGAGCACACGCAGCACGGCGCGGGCACTGTCGGTCAGATTGGGGATTTCCGCAGCCGCCATCTCTGCCTTTCGAGCTTTGCCCTGCAAATCCTGTTGCCGGTCCGCGAGAGCGAACACCGCCGCGACTCACACCTCTTCAATGCCTCATTGCCGGGCGGTTTGGCAATTTTCTCGACGACTGGCGGTTACGTCAGACTTCGGTCGGCGACCAAGGCTTCAGCTTGATATCGGTCTGGCGGTAACGGAAAACGATATCTGTGAGGCCAGCGGCATCCTGCATGTCGCCGACGATAAGCTGGATGGCGATGATCTCCAGGATGGCGTCGGCGACGGCGTTGCCAAGGGCGGGAATGGAGATCACCACCAGCCTGTCTGCAGAAGCGACGTCCGTGCGCCGCGTCACCAGCACCGAGGGGCAGCCGAACCCAGCGACATCGGTGGCGATCTTGACCTCGCGGCCGTCGCCGATGGCGATCAGTCCGGTCGCCGCATCCTGCGATTCCATCGGCCCATGCAGGTAGTTCAGCGTGTCCCATCCGGATGCGGGTACCCGAACCGCCTCACGGATCAGCATCGCCGCCTCGCCGGCATTGGCGAAACTGACACCTGCGCCGACGATATCGATGGATGTCCTGCCCTGCAGCAGCCGTGCCGCCTGGCTAGCCGCCTGCTCGGCACCAGAAAGAACGGTGGCGACCGCACTCGGCAAACGCGCCCAGTCGAAGCTGTTGCCGGCAAGCCTGTCGATCAACATGCCAAGCGCCAGCAAGGTGCCGGTATAGCCGGTCGAACTCGCGCCATTGTCGGCGCCCGAATCCGTGGCAAGCACGGCGCCGGTCAGATCAGCCAGCGGATTGTCGCTGCCACGGCATACGGCCAGCCGCGGTGCCTCCGACGCCTCGTGCATGACGTCGGAAATTTCCTGGCTCTGCCCCGAGGCCGAAAGCGCGATGAAGGCATCCGCGGCGGCATCCGTATGGCCATAGAGATCGGTCGGCGTGTAAGCGAAGGCCCGCAAGCCGCAGGCGCGCAGATAAAGTGCCCCGGCAAGGGCGGCCTGATAGCTGGCGCCGATGCCAGCAAGCCCGATCGCCTTGCCGGCAAGGACGTCGAGATCGAGACCATCGAGCGACCCGGCCACCGAACGCCTGCCGATCTCGAGACTTTCCGTCTGCCGCGCCACCGCCTGGCGGTAGCCGATACGCTTCATCATTCAAACGGCTCCGATCTGAGAGGACACACCTTGGCCGGCAAGTAGCCGCCTGGCCAGCGCGACCCCGCCGAGCACCGGCGGGTCGCGTAGCAACAGCACCTGGCTCGGTGGCGAGACTTTCGCCATGGCGTCGACGAATGCCGTCATCAACATCGGCTGCTCCGATATGACGCCACCGCCGGCCACGACAAGCGCCGGATTGGCCCCGCGCTCGATCAGCAGTTCGACCAATGCGGCAAGCCCTGCCCCGCCTTCCCTGATCACACGGACAGCCAGCGCCGAGCCGGCGATCGCCGCGTCGAACACGGCATTGGCATGGCGGCCCCAGACCGCCGCGCCGCGGGTTTCGTTGAGCAGGATGCCAAGCTTGGTATGGTCGTCAGTGCCAAGTTCGCGCATCAGCGCTCCAATCAGCGGGTCGCTGCCATCCTCGCCATGGTCGAGCGCGCGGCGGATTGCCTTGGCCGCCTCCCGCACCAGGGCGGGTGCGCTGCCTTCGTCACCGAGGATCCAGCCCCATCCGCCGGCAGCCAGCATCTTGCCTTCGGCCGTGCGTGCGACCGCGATCGAGCCGGTGCCCGAAACGACGCCGATGCCGTCAACATGGCCGGCAGCCGGCACCATCAGTTCGGCATCGTTGACGACCTGCACCGCGCCGCCGGTCCTGGCCGCCAGCAGCGCCTGGAAGCGAAGGCATTGTTCATCCGTGTCGCAGCCATGCGCGCCGACCGCCAGGGCAGCGGGCGCCATGCCGCCACACAGATTGGCGACGATGCCGGCCAGAGTCGTGGCATCGGTCTCCATGTCACGGATGCGCCAGGTCTCGGTCACCAGCACCTCGTCGGCGATCGTACGTTCGCCCAGGCACGCCATGATGCGCGTCTTGGTGCCGCCGATATCCACGCCTGCAATCATTTTCTGGGTCAACGACATCCACCGCGCAAGCCGGACGAAGCGGGGTTGCCGCGTCCAATCCATATTAGTTAGGAAACTTTACAAACTATCTTTCCAGACGGCAAGAACTATGATTTGATAATCGTCGTAAAAAGCGCATCAAGCGCATTGGGAGATTGCAACATGAGCAGGAGAAGGATTGGCCTAGCCCTCGCGGCCGCGTCTTTCGCATGGGGACTCGCCGCAGGCGTGGCGCATGCCACCGACATCTCGTTCTGGACTTGGCGCCAGGAAGACAAGGCCGCCTACAACGAACTTTTCGCCGATTTCACCAAGGCCAATCCGGACATCCATGTGAAGTTCGAGTCCTTCCCGGACGAGAACTATCCAACGATCGTCTCGACCGCTTTGGCCGCCGGCAAGGGCGGCGACGTCATCCACACCCACGCTTATGGCTGGCTGGAGCAGTTCGTGAAGGCCGGCTATTTCGAGCCGCAAGACATGACCACTGTGCCCTCGCTCGCCAACCAGCCCGCCGATGCGCTGGTGGCCGGCACCTACCGCGCCGACAAGAAGGTCTATTCCCTGCCCTTCGCCTCGCAGACGCTCGGTCTGTTCATCAACAAGGATGTCTTCGCCAAGGCCGGGCTGACCCCGCCGACCACATGGGATGAGTTCATCACCGTCAGCAAGGCGCTCAAGGAAAAGGGCATTTACCCCCTGGCCAACGGCATGGGCACGAGCTGGTTCAACGAGATGTTCGTGGCCATCTTCACCAACCCTTTCCTCGGCCAGGACTTTGTCAGCGACCTGACTTCGGGCAAGACCACCTTCAAGGATCCGCGCTATGTCGCGGCACTCGGCAAGCTGCTCGAACTGCGCGACTACATGCCCCCCGGATTCGAAGGCATAGACTATGAAACCGCAGGCCAGCTGTTCATCAGCGGCAAGGCCGCGATGCTGGCCGGCGGCAGCTTCGACATCGCCACCTATCGGACCCAGAACCCGGCGATCAACATGGACTTCATTGCCCCGCCAATGGCCAAGGCTGGCGACACGCCGCAGGTGACCAAGTTCTTCGACGGTGGCTATGCCGTCAACGCCAAGTCGGCCAACAAGGAGGCCGCGCTAAAGCTGGTCAACTGGATGGGGACCAAGGAGTTCGGCGACAAGTTCTCGGCCTTGCTCGGCAACATCTCGCCCATCAAGGGCGTGGTCATCAAGGACGAACTGCTCGCCCACGTCGCCAAGTTGAACGAAACGGCCATGCCGCATATCAATGTCGTCTACTTCCGTTTCGAGAAGCCGACGGGATCGGAGCTGCTGCAGGGCGACATCACCAAGATGATGTCGGGTTCGATCACCCCGGACCAGTTGGCCGCTGACCTGACCGACGGGCTCGCCAAGTGGTACAAGCCTTTCCAGGGCAATTGAGATGAACATCGGCCGGCGCCACACTGCAAAAGCCTTTCCGTGGCGCCGGTCACTCTGGATCGCATCCCTGCTGACACCGGCCCTGGTGGTCATGGTGCTTTTCGTGCTGTGGCCCCTGCTCTCGGCTTTCCGCCTTGCCTTCTATGAGTTCAATGGCTTGCAGCCCACCGGCTTTGTCGGCTTCGAGAATTTCCGCAAGGTGTTGTTCGAAACCCCGTACAGCGACTGGACCTACAATGCGCTGAAGCACAACATCATCGCCTTCGTGGCGCTGATGGTGTTCGAGAATGGCACCGCCTTCCTGCTCGCCTACGCATTGTTGAAGGCGCTGCCCGGCCATCGCATCCACCAGGTTATCGTCTTTCTTCCTGTCGTGCTGTCGGCGGTCATCGTAGGCTTCCTGTGGAAACTGTTCCTGCATCCGTTGTTCGGGCTGGTGAACCAGACTCTGGCGCTTGTCGGCATCGGCGCCATCCCGTGGCTCGGCAATGAATCGACCGCGCTGGGCAGCATCCTGTTCGCCAACATCTGGCACTGGCTCGGCTTCCCGACATTGGTGCTGCTGGCCGGCATGCAGCGCGTCAGCAAGGAAGTGATCGAGGCCGCCCGTCTCGACGGCGCCGGCGACTATGTGCTGATGACCCGGATCATCTGGCCGCTGATTGCACCGAGCGTCACCATCGTCACCATCCTGACCTTCATCGGCAGCTTCAACTGGTTCGAAATCCCCTACGTCATGGCCGGTCTTACCGGCTCGCCCGGCGGCGCTACCGACGTGCTCGGCCTGTATTTCTACCGCACTGCCTTCGGCAGCACGACGACGGGCATCCAGGACTTCGGCCAGGGCAGCGCTCTGGCCGTGATGATGTTCATCATCGTTGCCGGCGTGACCGCAATCGCGCTTCGCTACCTGCGCCGTCGTGAGATCGAACTGTGAGCACAACAGCCGGCAGCCGGGACCGCGGCGAATTGTTGAAGAACGGCGCCATCCAGCTGATGCTGGCGCTCAATGCCGTCATCATGATCTATCCGCTGTTCGTCATGGTGATCTCGTCCTTCAAGACCAATGCGGAGATCTTCAGTTCGCCCTTCGCCATGCCGTCGAGCTTCTCGCTGACCAACGCCGAACGCGTGTGGACCGAGACCAACTTCGTCCGCTACCTCGCCAATTCGGTAGGCATCACCACGGTGGCCGTGGCTCTGATCCTCTTGTTCAGCACCATGGCCGCCTACGCCATCGCCCGCTACCGGTTCAGGCTGAGCGCGCTGGTGCTGATGTTTTTCCTGAGCGGCATGACCGTGCCGTTGAAACTGGCGATCATTCCGCTGTTCATCCAGCTGGACACGCTGGGGCTGGTCGACAGCTATGCCGGCCTGGTGCTGGTCTATGTCGCCATGGGCATTCCTTCTGCGGTGTTCATCATGACCGGCTTCCTCAGGACCTTGCCGCGCGAACTAGAAGAATCGGCGCGCATGGACGGCGCCAGCGAATTTCGCATCATGCGCTCGATCATGCTGCCGCTGGCGCGCCCGGCCCTGGTCATCGTCGCGATCCAGAACGCGGTTCCGATCTGGAACGATTTCTTCTTCCCGCTGGTGCTGATCACTTCGGACAATCTCAAGACTCTGCCGCAGGGCCTCACCGTCTTCGTCGGCGAGTTCACCACCGACTGGGGTGTGCTGTTCACCGGACTGACGCTGGCGGCACTGCCCATCACCCTGGTGTACATCGTGCTGTCGAAGCAGTTCATCTCGGGCATCACCCAAGGCGCGGTCAAATAGGGCGCGGTCAAATAGACGAGGAATCCTTTCAAGTGGCCAACCAGAACAAGATCATCATCACCTGCGCCGTCACCGGCTCGATCCATACGCCGTCGATGTCGCCGCACCTGCCGGTAAGCGCCGAGCAGATCGCACAGGCCGCGATCGAAGCCGCCGAGGCAGGTGCCGCCATCGTCCATCTGCATGCGCGCAATCCCGCCGATGGCCGTCCCGACCAGTCGACCGAGGCCTTTGCGCCCTTTTTGCAGGTGATCAAGCAGCGCTCGGACTGCGTGATCAACATCACCACCGGCGGTGCCGCGACGATGAGCGTCGAGGAACGGGTCAAGCCGGCGGCGACCTTTGCGCCGGAAGTCGCCTCACTCAACATGGGCTCGATGAATTTCGGCCTCTATCCCATGCTTGAGCGCTTCAAGACCTTCGAGCACGAATGGGAGCGGCCATACCTCGAAGGGTCGCGCGATCGTATCTTCCGCAATACCTTTGGCGACATCGAGCACATCCTGCGAACCTGCGCGGAAAACGGCACGCGTTTTGAAATCGAGTGCTACGACATCGGCCATCTCTACACGCTCGCCCATTTCGTCGACCGCGGCCTTGTCAAGGCACCGTTCTTCGTCCAGAGCGTGTTCGGCATCCTCGGCGGCATTGGTACCCATCCGGAGGATGTCGCACATATGAAGCGCACCGCCGACCGCCTGTTCGGCAACGACTACCACTGGTCGGTGCTGGGCGCCGGGCGCAGCCAGCTACCCATCGCCACCCAGGCGATTGCGCTTGGCGGCAATGTGCGGGTCGGGCTGGAGGATTCATTGTGGATCGGCAAGGGCCAGCTGGCGAAATCCAGCGCCGAGCAGGTGCGCAAGGTGCGCCAGATCATCGAGGGGCTCGGCGCCTCGGTGGCCACCCCTGACGAAGCGCGGCAGATCCTGCAACTCAAGGGCGGCGACAAGGTCTCTTTCTGAGACGATTTTCTTTCCCGAGGCCAGTCTTTTCCAAGGATGACACGATGAGCGCGCTTTCCATCACCGATGTCGAGAAGGCGTATGGCAAGGCGAAGGTCATCCACGGCGTGTCGGTGGACATCGCTTCGGGCGAATTCGTCACCCTCGTCGGCCCATCCGGTTGCGGCAAGTCGACCTTGCTGAGGATGATCGCCGGGCTGGAAGACATCAGCACCGGCGAGATCGCACTCGAAGGCAAGGTCATCAACGATATCGCGCCGAAATCGCGCGATATCGCCATGGTGTTCCAAAACTATGCGCTCTACCCGCATATGACAGTGCGCGAGAACATGGCTTTCGCGTTGACGCTGAAGAAGGAAGACAGGCGCGAGATCGACGACAAGATTGCGCGCGCCGCGACAATCCTGGGCCTGCAGGATCTGCTTGAGCGTTTCCCGCGCCAGCTGTCCGGTGGCCAGCGCCAGCGTGTCGCCATGGGCCGCGCCATCGTGCGCGAGCCGAAGGTCTTCCTGTTCGACGAGCCGCTGTCCAACCTCGACGCCAAGCTGCGCGTGCAGATGCGCACCGAAATCAAGGCGCTGCACCAGCGCCTGGGAACCACCATCGTCTATGTCACTCACGACCAGGTCGAAGCCATGACCATGGCCGACAAGATCGTCGTCATGAATGGCGGCATCGTCGAACAGGTCGGTGCCCCGCTCGATCTCTACGACCGACCGGCCAACCTGTTCGTAGCCCAGTTCATCGGCTCGCCGGCGATGAACATCCTGCAAGGGCGCACCACCGCCGACGGCTTCACCACTGGCGACGGCATCGTGTTCCCGCTGCCTGTGCTGGAACAGACCGAAAGCGCCGTCGCCTGGGGCGTCCGGCCCGAACATCTCAGGCTTTCCGACAGCGGCGTGCCGGCAGTGGTCGAAGTGGTCGAGCCGACCGGCTCGGAAACCCTTGTCATTGCCAAAGCCGGCAACAACACGCTGAGCGCGCTGCTGCGCGAGCGGATCCGCGTGATGCCGGGTCAGCACTTTTTCCTGGCCCCGGACCTGACACAGCTCCATCTGTTCAACGCCGAGGGTCGGCGCATCACGTCCGCGATCCAATAGATCGCGGCGGCTAGATAGCCACCGATGAGAAAAAGCAGGCGCCGGCGTCTGCTCTTTTTGTCCTAACCGATCAGATGCCTCAGAATACCCGCAGAGGCGACCCCGATCAGCACGGTCGGCAGCATGGAGAACCGTGTTGCGGCGACAAAAGTGATGGCCAACGCCAGAAGGTCAGCCGGATTCCTCGACACGAAGGCCGGTGCGATCACCGAGATCAGCACGCAGCCGGGCGCCGCCTCCATCACCGCCGTGGCACGGGCGCTGAGTGTGCGGTTGCGCAGCACGAGATAGCCGCCGACCCGGGTCAGATAGGTGACACCAGCCATCAGCACGATGGTGAAAAGGGTCGTCGCGTCGATCATGCTTCTCTCCATAAGAACCAGGCCGACACCAGTCCCGACACGGCGCCCGCCGCGACATACCAGCCGCCGGGAACCATGAGATAGGTCAGCGCCGCGACGACAAGGCTGACCAGCCAGGGCCGTGCGGCCGCCACGCCCTTCCACATGCCGCGCATCAACACCAGGAAGACGGCCGGGAACGCCATGTCGAAGCCATAGGTCTCGACGTGGCCCAACATTGGGCCGAGCAAGGCACCTAGCGTGGTGAAGGCCACCCAGGTGAAATACATCGCCAGTGCCGCACCCATATAGTAGCGAGGGCTGAAGGCTGGCGTGATACCAGCCGCGGCGCGCTGCCTGGCGTCGGCAAGCCCGAGCGCCCAGCTTTCGTCGCATAGGAAGAACAGCGCCGGAAACATCTTGCGCCGCGGCAGGTGACGCAGGAACGGCGCCAATGCCGCCCCCATCAGCAGGTGCCGGCTGTTGACCAGGAAGGTGATGGCGGCGATGAGCACGATGTGCGGCGGCGACGTCCACAACTGGATCGCCGCGAATTCCGAGCCGCCGGCGAAATTCAGCCCTGTCATTGCCGAGAGCTCGACAACGCTCAAGCCTTTCTGGGTGGCCTGGGCGCCGAGCACCAGCGCATAGGGAATGGTGCCGAACAGCACCGGCGCGCATGACGCCACGCCACGGCGGAATTCGGACGTCGAACCGTCGCCTGCCGCCTCGACTGCCTGTGAAATGCTCATGCTTTGCCATCGGTCGGCCTCGCGGCCGCCGCTTCCGTTGCATTTGAAATCAATGATGTCGGCGGCAAATATACCGATACCGTCCGGCAATTTGGTTGCGAAGATTGTTGTATTTCGTCCAATTTTGGCATTGAGTGTCACAAACCGCCAAGAAAATGGAATCTACAGCCATGAAGCTCGATGAGATCGACAAGCGCATCCTGCGGGCACTGCAACGCGACGGCCGCATGGCCAACAATGATCTGGCCAACGAGGTCGGGCTGTCGCCATCGCCTTGCCTGCGGCGCGTGAAGCTGCTGGAGGAGGCCGGCGTCATCGACCGCTATGTCGCCGTGCTCAACCCGGCCAGCATCGGCAAGGGCCTGACCTTCTTCGCCCGCATCTGGCTGAAGCAGCAGGACGAGGACACGATCGAGCATTTCGCCACCGAAGTGGCCAAGCTGCCGCAGGTGATGGAATGCTATCTGATGCTCGGCGATTGCGATGCCCTGGTGCGCGTGGTGGCGGCCGGCATTGACGACTACCGCCGCTTCCAGTCGGAGCATCTGAGCCGCATCAAGGGCGTGCAGAACGTCAAGACCGACGTCCCCAGCCAGACGATCAAATACACGTCCGAACTGCCGCTCTGACGCATGTCGCCCAAAAGTGTGAAGCGTTTTTGGGATAACGACATGCGTCCAAAAAAGCCATGTCGCCTAAAAGTGCGAAGCGGTTTGGGGGCGTGACAAGCCGCCCGTAGAAAGCGGCCGGGGCGACCGGAAAAGACGCGAGTTAGACTGGATAAAAAATGCAACCGGATTGTAGGATCGGCCTCTGTGCCGGCGTCCTTCGGCTGCAGGCAGCGCGTAGCGCTGCTCTCTGGCATGGGAGAAAGAACATGAACCTTTCCTATCGTTGGGTCATCGTCGCGGCTGGCGCGCTGATGTCCTGTATCGCCATCGGCACGATGTTTTCGCTGGCGATCTTCCTCGAACCGATGGCGATCGACACCAATTGGTCGCGCGCCGGCATTTCGAGCGCCATGACCCTCAACTTCCTGGTGATGGGCCTTGGCGGCTTCGCCTGGGGCGCCCTGACCGACCGCTTTGGCGCCCGCATCGTCGTGACGATCGGCGCGGTGCTGCTCGGGCTGGCGCTGGTGCTGGCCAGCCGCGCCGGCTCGCTGCTGAGCTTCCAGATCACCTATGGCGTGCTGGTCGGCCTCGCGGCCAGTGCCTTCTTCGCGCCGATGATCGCGCTGACATCAGGCTGGTTCGAGACCAACCGCAGCCTTGCGGTCTCGCTGGTCTCGGCCGGCATGGGCGTGGCACCGATGACGATCTCGCCCTTCGCCCGCTGGCTGATCTCGGCCTATGAATGGCGCACGGCCATGTTCGACATCGGCATCACCGCATGGGTGCTGCTGTTGCCGGCCGTGCTGCTGGTCCGTCAGCCACCGAAGCCAGCCGTGGCCGATATCGGTTCCGCACCGGTTGCCGAAGGCGCCGGTCTGACGGCCGGCCAGGCGCTGCGCTCACCGCAATTCATCGTGCTCGGGCTGACCTTCTTTGCCTGCTGTGCTGCCCATTCCGGGCCGATCTTCCACATGGTCAGCTATGCCATGCTGTGCGGTGTCGCGCCGATGGCGGCAGTCTCGATCTACAGCGTAGAGGGCCTGGCTGGGCTCGGCGGGCGGCTTCTCTATGGCGTGCTTGCCGATCGGCTCGGCGTCAAGCCGGTGCTGATCGCGGGCCTGGCGATCCAGGCGATCGTCATTGCCGCCTATCTCAGCATCAGCCAGCTCGAGCAGTTCTACATGCTGGCTTTCATCTTCGGCGCCACCTATGGCGGCGTGATGCCGCTCTATGCGGTGCTGGCGCGCGAGTATTTCGGCCAGCGCATCCTGGGCACCGTGTTCGGCGCTGCAACCATGCTGTCCAGCCTCGGCATGGCGCTGGGTCCGCTGGCCGGCGGCATGGTGTTCGATGCCTACGCCAACTATTCCTGGCTGTTCATCGGCTCGGCCATCATCGGCCTTGGCGCGGTCGGCATCGCCATAGCATTCCCGCCGCTGCCGCGCCGGGAGTTGCAGACGGCGTGACCTGGGGAATCTAGCCGAAATGGGCTTTCAGCACGGCTCGAAATTTTTGCATCGTCTTTTCGGTTGTCTGCGCATCGGCAGCCGCAAAGCCCATGACAAGCCCGTTTTGTTCCGAGCCGTGACGGTACTGAATCGATAGAGCCGAGACATTGATCCCCTGTTGGAGCAACGCCTCAGCAATCGCCGCGTCGTTACATCTCTGGCAGAAAATGCCGACAACCTGGATGCCGGATTCGGTGGAATGGAAATCCAGCCATTCTCCGAGATGCCTTTGAGCGCTATCCAGGAAGAACTGCCGCCTTTCCGCGTAGAGGCGTCGCATGCGCCTGAGATGGCGGGTAAAGTGCCCTTCGTTCATGAAGTCCGCCAGCGCTGCCTGGGCAAGCAATGGGGCGAACTGGCCGGTCACGCTCAGCGCCGAGACGATTGTGTGGTCTATCGCCTTGGGCGCCACCAGAAAGCCGAGGCGCATGGCCGGAAACAGGATTTTCGCGAATGTACCGACATAGACCACGCGGTTTGACGCGCCGATGCCCTGCAGCGCCGGTATAGGCTGCCCCTGAAACCGGTATTCGCCATCGTAGTCGTCCTCGATAATCCATGAGCGCCAAGTCTCGGCCATGTGCAGGAGATTGAGCCGCTGTTCCATCGGCATGGTTATGCCGAGCGGGTGATGGCAGGAGGGCGTCACGAAAATCATGCGCGGGACGACAGGAGGTGGATCGAGGTTCCAGCCTGCATTGCCGACGCGCAGCGGCGCCAGTTTCGCACCTGCCGAGACGAAAGCCGAACCCGCCCCGTAGTATCCCGGCTCCTCCATCCACACCGTGTCGCCTTCATCGATCAGCAGCCGGGCCAGGAGGTCGAACGCCGACTGCGCGCCATTGGTCACGACGATCTGCTCGGCGGTGCACTGCGCGCCCCGCGATGCGGTGAGATATCGGGCTATGGCCTCGCAAAGAGGTGGATAGCCTTTGACGTGATAGGTGCCGAAAAGGTCGATATGCGCAAATTTTGCACGGCGGCTGAGCAGTTTCGACCAGGTGTTGAACGGGAAATTATCCGGGTCCGGCATGCCTGGATGAAATGCCAGCATGCCGGGCCGGCCGTGATGATAGGGTTGGGCGAGCATGGCCTGCCCGCGCAACGATATCGGATTCTCGTCCTCTGCCGACACATGCTCCGCCGTGGTCGATCGGGTCGGCAGATCCATGACCACCGAGGGCCGGCGTGGGCGTATGGCCAGATAGCCCTCCAGCGCGAGCTGGTCGCAAGCGGCAATCACCGTGTTGCGGCCCACCTGCAGATCCCGCGCCATGACCCGTGTCGAGGGCAGCGCGTGGCCGCTCGGCAGCACACGCCGTTCGATCAGACCGCGCAACTGGACGTAGAGCTGCCTGTGCAGGTTGGCGGAACTGCCGCGATCCAGCGCAATGCCGTCGATTGGAAAACTCGCCTTCATCGTGGTTCCCAAAAATCAATGCAAACTGGTTCTAACAATGGAACCAAAGCAGTCCTACGCTCAAGAAAAATGCGTTGAGGTTCAGGTGGGGCTGGCCGATGCAGTGCATAAGGGTGGGAGTGATCGGTGCGGGTGGCGTCGCCCAGGTCGAGCACATCCCGAATCTGCTCAAATTGCACCGGCAGTTCAGGATCCTCGGCGTCTATGATCCTTCGCGCAAAACCCGCGCCTTTGTCGGCGAGGAATTCGGCCTCGCTACATTCGCCGATCTCGACGGACTTCTGGCGATGCCGCTTGACGCGGTGGTCATAGCTTCGCCCGATGCCTTGCACTGGGAACAGGCTCTCGCCGCCTTCGCCAGGGGGCTGCACGTCTTCTGCGAAAAGCCGCTTTGCTACAGTGCCGGGGACATCGACGACTTGATCGCCGCCAGGGATCGCGCCGGCAAGGTGCTTCAGGTCGGCTACATGAAGCGTTTCGATCCGAGCTACGAGGCGGCGCTGAAGATGCTGCCGGGCACGGCGCGGACGCTTCGCTACATTTCGGTCGAGGTCAATGATCCCGACGCGTGGCCCTTCGTCCGGCACTACTCCACTTGCCGGGGTGACGACGTCGCGGTGGATTTGGTTGCCTCGACCGAAACCAGGCAGCGCGAGCAGGTGGATAGAGCGGTGCCTGGACTGGATGATGCCGACGCCTTTCGTGGTTTTGTCGGCGCCTATTGTTCGGCGATCGTGCACGACGTGAACGCCGTGCACGGGCTGCTCGATGCGCTCGGCGTCACGGATGGCGACATTGTCGGCGCCTCGCTTTTTGCCAGGGGCGAAGGCGGTCAGGGTGCCGTGCGGCTGCTCGGTGGCCAGGCGCTGTGGAACATGGTGCACCTGGCCGTACCGGGGCTCGCCGACTACCGCGAGCGCATAACGCTCTACTTCGACCAAGCCTCGCTCGAACTGGAATTCCCCTCGCCCTATCTCAACCACCAACCGACGCGGTTGACCCTGCGCACCAGCGACGGCCACACGCTTTCCAGCCGAGACGTCCGCAGCGGATACGAAGAGGCGTTTATCGAGGAGTTGAAAGGTTTCTGGTCGGCGATCGTCGAAGGCACGCCGGTGCGCAACAGCGCCGAAGACGCTCGTCGCGACATGGCGCTGCTGGCCGGGCTCACCCGGCACCATCTTGCCCAGCTCAAGCAATCAGGAGCTCGCCCGTGACGGTCCGCATCGGCATAAATCCGATCACCTGGAGCAACGATGACGTGCCGGAACTCGGCGGCGATACGCCGCTCGAGGTCTGTCTCGGCGAGACCAAACAGGCTGGCTATTCCGGCACCGAACTGGGCGGCAAGTTTCCGCGCCGGTCGGCTGAGCTGAAGCCGATCATGGAGCGCTATGGCCTTGCCGTGATTTCCGGCTGGTATGATGGCCGCTGCGACGAGAAGGAAGTCAGCGCGGAAATGGATGCGATCATGCCGCATCTGCAGCTGTTGAAGGATATGGGCGCGGCCCATGTCGTCTATGCCGACACCTCGCGCGGGCGCCACAATGCCATCTGGGGACCAATCTCGCAGCGCCCTGCACTGAGCTTGGAGGAATGGCCGGCCTACGGCAGCAAACTGACCGAGCTGGCCGAGCGGATGGCGGATTTCGGCGTGCGCATGGCCTTTCACCACCATATGGGAACCCTCGTCGAGACCGATGCCGAGGTGGCCCTGCTGATGCGGCACACCGGCGAGGCGGTCGGCCTGCTCTACGACACCGGCCATTCGACATTTTCCGGCGGCGACCCGCTGGCCTTGATCAGGGCGCACGTCAAGCGCGTCGTGCACGTGCATTGCAAGGACGTGCGCAAAGCCGTGCTTGATCGGGCCCGCGCGCAAGACATGAGTTTCATGGGGGCGGTTATGGACGGGATATTCACCGTTCCCGGCGACGGTTTCATCGATTATCCCTCGATTTTGCGCGTTCTTGCCGACAACGGCTACAGCGGCTGGCTGGTCGTCGAGGCCGAGCAGGATCCCAGCAAGGCTAACCCGCTGACCTATGCGACAATGGGATTCCAGAATTTGTCGCGCATGGCCAGGGAAGCCGGATTTACCGTCACAGAATAGTCGCGGCCGCCATGCGGCCTCCAGGGGACCAGTGCTGATGAATGAAACTGGAATAAAGGGGCAACTGGACTGCCGACCGTAACTGCGGCGGCGGAAAACAAAACAGGAGGTTGTTATGTTTTCGCTTGCGAAATTAATAAAGCCTGCGCTCGGCCTGCTGGCCGGCGCTACAATGATGGCGGCGGCCACCAGCCTTGCGGCCGCCGATGATACGCACGTGGTGTTTGTAACCCATGGCCAGAGCGGCGACCCCTACTGGTCGGTCGTGAAGAACGGCATGGACGATGCGGCCAAGACCCTGGGCGTCAAGGCCGAATATCTGGCGCCCGAAACATTCGACATGGCCAAAATGGCGCAAATGATCGACGCCATTACAGCGTCGAAGCCCGATGGGATGGTTGTTTCGATCCCTGACGCCGCGGCCCTTTCAGGTCCGGTCAAGAATGCCGTTGCCGCCGGCATCCCGGTCATAGTCATCGATTCCGGCGGCTCGAAGCTGACCCATGATCTTGGCGGCCTGCTGTTCATGGGACAGGACGAATTTCAGGCGGGCGTCATGGCGGGCGAGCGCATCAAGGCGCTCGGCCTCACCAAGGCGGTCTGCGCCAATCACGAGGTGGGCAATTCCAGCCTTGACGATCGCTGCGCGGGCTTTGCCAAGGGTCTGGGCGTCGATGTTCCGGTGATGAACGGCGTCATTGACCCGACTGAAATGAAGAACCGCATGATCGCCTACATGACCGCTCATGCCGATACGCAGTTCATTCTGGCTGTCGGCGCCAGCGGTGCCGAACCAACGCTGGCCGCGCTCGATGAAATGGGCCTCGCGGGCAAGGTGAAAACCGGCACGTTCGATCTGTCTCCCACGATCCTCCAAGCCGTTGTTGCCGGCAAGATGGAGTGGGGCATCGACGCCCAGCAATATGCCATGGGCTATATCCCGGTCGCGATGTTCGACCTTTGGAAGAAGTACAAGATCATGCCGATCGCCGACTATCCAACGGGCCCCGGCTTCGTCACCAAGGACACTGCCGCCTCGGTCATCGATCTGGCAAAACAGGGCAAGCGTTAACCGCTGGCGGCCGGGCCTCGGCACCCGGCCGCTTTCACTGATGAAGGTAACGCATCCATGGCTGCAGAGATTCGCGACGAGCGGATCCGGTCCGTCTCCCGCCTGAGCCGCCTGTTGAGCAGGCCGGAACTTGGCGCGGCGGCCGGGACCGTTCTGGTCTTTGTGTTCTTCGCTATCACGGCGGGAAATACCGGACTTTTCAGTGCCAAGGGCATCATCAATTTCCTCGAGGTCTCGGCCCAGCTTGGCATTCTCGCCGCACCCGTGGCGCTGTTGATGATCGCGGGCGAATTCGACCTGTCGGTTGGCTCTATGATTGGCTTTGCCGGCATCCTGATCGCGATCCCCTCCGTATTCTGGGGCTGGCCCATCTGGCTTTCGCTGCTGTTTTCCTTCGCTGTTTGCGGCGGTATCGGCGCGCTCAACGGGCTTGCCGTCGTCAGGACCGGACTGCCGTCCTTCATCGTGACGCTCGGAAGCCTGTTCATGCTGCGCGGCCTGACGCTCGGTCTCACGCGCGGCATATCCGGGCGGACCCAGGTTTCCGGCGTTCATGAACTGGCGTTGAACGATCCTCTCAACAGCCTGTTTTCAGGTCAGGTGTTTTCCGGTCTGATCGCATGGCTTTCGGACATCGGCCTGGTCGGCAAAAGGGCGGACGGCCTGCCGTCGATCTCCGGCATCCCGGTGTCGATCGTCTGGTGGATCGTATTGACCTTGATCTGCACCTGGTTGCTGACGCGCAGCCGCTTCGGCAACTGGATCTTCGCCGCTGGTGGTGAAGCCAACGCTGCGCGCAATCTCGGTGTGCCGGTGGCGCGGACCAAGATCACGCTGTTCGTCATGACGGCCATGGCGGCCGCGCTCTTTGCTGCGATCCAGGTCCTTGTCACCGGCTCGGCCGACACGCTGCGCGGCACCCAGAAGGAATTCGAGGCCATCATTGCCGTCGTCATCGGCGGCACGCTGCTCACCGGCGGCTACGGCTCGGCCGTCGGCGCCATGTTCGGCGCATTGATCTTCGGCGTGGTGCAAATGGGCATCTTCTACACCGGCATAGACACGGACTGGTTCAAGCTGTTCATGGGCGCCATGATGGTCATCGCGGTGCTGTTCAACAGCTATGTGCGCAACCGCGCGATGAGGAGCCGGTGATGGCCGAGCCCTATGTCGAACTGAAGTCGGTCAGCAAGTATTTCGGGTCGGTCGTTGCGCTGAAGGATGTGTCGTTCGACGTATGTCCCGGCGAGGTCCATTGCCTGCTCGGCGACAACGGTGCGGGCAAGTCGACGCTGATCAAGACGCTGTCCGGCGTCTACGCGCCCGACGAGGGTGAGATCCGCGTACAGGGCAAGCCGACAAGGTTTGCGTCGCCGGCCGATACCCGCAACAGCGGCATCGCGACGGTCTACCAGGACCTGGCTCTGGTGCCGCTGATGAGCGTGGCGCGAAATTTTTTTCTCGGGCGCGAGCCGATGCGCAAGTTTGGCCCGATCAGCCAGTTTGACGCCGAGTTCGCCAACCGCACCGCCTATGACGAATTGTCGGCGATGGGCATCCAACTGCGCGATCCGGAACAGCCCGTCGGCACGCTTTCGGGCGGGGAACGGCAGTGCCTGGCCATCGCCCGCGCCGTTTATTTCGGCGCCAAGGTGCTGATCCTGGATGAGCCGACATCGGCACTGGGGGTCCATCAGGCATCCGTGGTCCTGAAGCTCATCGTCCAGTCCAAGGCGCGCGGCATCGGCGTCATCTTCATTTCCCACAACGTTCATCACGCTTATGTGGTCGGCGACCGCTTTACTTTGTTGAAGCGCGGCAGATGCACTGGCACTTACGCGAAAAGTGAAATCGATCGCGACCAGTTGCTCAATCTGATGGCCGGCGGCAAGGAACTGGTGGACCTGGAACAGGAACTGAATAGAGCGGTCAAAGGCAGCCACGCGTAAGGGGAGCAAAGGTCAATTAGGTGACCCAAAGCCGACGGTCGTCGCCTCGACAGTCGAGCCCTACCCGAAGATCCGCTCGCCCTGCTCGTCGACCAGCTGGATGCCCTTCTTGATCGAGATGTCGACGGCGTCGTCGAGCCCGGCGAAGCGGTCGGCGCGGATGAATTTGTGCTCCTTGACGACGCCATCGATCTCCTTGGAGACGACGCCACAGGTCTGGTACTGGCCTTCGGCCTTGTAGGGCGTGGCGCTGATCAGGAACCCCTTATGTTCGACCTGCTTGGCCGGCGCTGCGGTCTTCGGGTCACCTGCCTCGGCTCCGCCTCCACCGCCGAAAAGACGCTTTAGAAAAGACATCGCTCAAATCTCCCTGTTCGCCTTGCAATCGCGGCCTGCCCTGTTCGCGATTCACGACGGCTGTTGTTCCAGCATGCGCGAATGTGCCGCCGCATTCCAGTCCCCTGATGGAGCGTCGGCTAGCGCCTCGATTGGCGGGCCGATCCCGTCAATATGCCGCCGCCCGTCGATCGAAATGACAAAAGCCCGGGGTTTCCCGGGCTTTTGTCTGTTCTGGCTTTTGGGTGGACTGCGGCCTCAGCCGCGCGACAGCGCTTCCAGCGCCTCGGCGGCACCTTCGAGAATGGCGATCGCCTCGGCCTGCTTGTCAGCCGGGGCATCGACGAAGTCGCCGAGGGCCGCACGCAGCCGGTGACGCACGGCGCGGAATCCGTCGCGCGCTTCAGAGCGGCCACCACGACCGCCTCGACGCCCGCCCTCTTCGCTCTCGTCGTTCCAGCCGAACCAGTCGCGCGCCTTGGCCATCTTGCGGCCGAAGCGCTCGAGGTGGTCGAGCACGCCATCGATCATCTCGCGGTTGTCGTCGAGATGCGCCTGCCCGGCCTCGGTGATCGAAAACACCTTCTTGTTGCCGTCGGCCGCGGAAGCGGCATAGCCGGCCTCTTCCAGGAAGGTCAGCGTCGGGTAGACCACGCCCGGGCTCGGGCTGTAGATGCCGCTTGTGCGCTCTTCCAGCGCCTTGATGATGTCGTAGCCATGGCGCGGTGCCTCGGCCAGCAGCGACAGCGTGATCAGCTTGAGATCGCCGTCGGCCAGCATGCGCCCGGCGCGGAACATGTCGCCCGGGCCGCCGCGTCCGCCGCCACGACCGCCATGCCCGAACGGGCCGAAACCACCGCCACGGCCGCCGAACTTGCCGGCCATGTGCATGAATATGCGCTCGCCGAAATGATTGTGCTTGTGCATTGATTGCTCCTTGAGTTCTATCTTACGATATATCTTAATTAAGCGCACCAAGTACCGGAGTCAAGATATATCTTACGATGTATCTGAAGATGGCGCCAGAGGCTTGATTTAGCCGAAACGTGCCGCTAGAAGGCCCGCGAGCGCCTCGGCTACTCCGTAAGCGTCTGACGTCAAGCAGCGCATCCAACCCCGGTCTTTCCGGGCAATTGCGCCGGTCACCGGCGAATGGATGCCAAATGCGACGGACCGGACACTTCAGGAACCTCCCAAAATGACTGCAAGAAATCGGCGCAGGAAGCTGCCTGCCCGCTATGCTGCCATCGTCAGCCCGCTGGTGCTGTCGCTGTTGATGACCTTCATCGTCTCGTTCATCTCAACGCTGAAAAGCCTTGGTTTCCACCCCAACCTGCCGTCCATCTGGATGACCGCCTGGGGTCTGTCCTGGCTGGTGGCGTTTCCAACGCTGCTACTGGTGCTGCCTGTGGTGCGCCGCATAGTCGGCGCGCTCTGCGAGCCGGCCGGCCGATAAGGTCCGGCAAAGGGAGGTCCGCAAATGGTTCCGGACCTCCATTCGCCCGGTCGCCGACGAGGAACCGCTACCAGCGGCCGCTGCGCCGGTTCCAGGCGTAGAGCAGGTCGGCGAACCGATCATAGGCAAAACGCGTCAGCGGCAAGGCGACCGGATTGCCGAACACCGTCGCCAGCCAGCCCTCGCCCGGCGTTGCCTGCCACACGGCAATCGCGACATCGGCGCCGACCAGCAGTCGGCCGTCGGCGTCGGTGGCGTGCAGCCGGCGGCGGATATCCTCAAGGGACGCCCCGAATCCGGCAAGTGCTGCCGGTTCAAGATTGATGTCGCGAAACGCGATCCGCCCGGCCTTGACCGCTTCGATCAGCCGCCGCTTTTGCCGGCTGATGCCGGCATCGCAGACCGGGCAGCGTGTGTTGTACCAGACGGTCAGCATAGCCCCGGCATTTCGTTGATAACGCAACCTGAAGGACCACGAATGATCGGGCGCCGTCAAGACGGCGCCGATCAGATGCGCTCACACGAGAATATTTCGGACCAGCCGATCCGGGCCGTTCCACGACAGAGCTTTACCCGAGCGAGGTGATGATCTCGCGATAGGCAAATTCGGGGAAGGCTTTCAGCGTCCGCGTCCTGATGTTGCCGGCCGCCGCCAGCATCAGCGAGAAGCGAGCCAGGACCGCGTCGTCGGGCGCTTCGACCACCGCCACCATGTCGTATTCACCCATGGTCAGGTAGAATGCCTTGAACGATCCGCCCATGTCTCCCAGTTGCTTCCTGGCGGCATCGAGTCGTTTCGGTGAATCGCGCACATTTCTGGCGCCTTGTTCCGTCCAGTTCATCAGCACGATGTAGCTTGTCATGCACACCTCCCTCCGGGCCACGGAGCACGGCGGCTTCGCCGGGGCGGGCATCCGGGGTTTGTCGCCCAGAAAATGCATCCGACGCAAAATTATCCTCCCGCGGCGAGCGTCCTGCAAGGACTACCGCGCCGACGCCCTGTTGCCGGGTAAAGGCAGGCCTCGCGAGGCGGCAAGGCAACGACCGTAAGACGTTCGGCGCCGACCAGGGAAAGCCGGTTTTAAAACCCGACTGATTGCGGCAATCTCTGTCGGCGGTCGATCTGGCGGGAATCCCCAGCCGGCATCCGAGCCCGATCCCGCCGCCGGAGAGCTTCATGCGCGAGACCATCGACCTGCCGCCGGAATCGATCGAAAGTCCTGCCGCATGGACCGGCGAGGACATGGCGAAACATCCTGAGCATTGGCTGGTCGAACTGGACCCGCGCGACGTCGCGGAACTGGAGTTGGGGGCAACCGGCTTTCTCGCCCGCTCGCAGGACATCGGCAACCTGACCAAGGCCGATTTCCCCTTGCCCCGGCTTGCCGGCCATCTTGCCGCCCTTCGCGAAAAACTGATCGCAGGCATTGGGTTCGAGGTGCTTCGCGGTCTCCCGGTCGAGAGATATTCCGCGCAAATGGCGGCAACGATTTTCTGCGGGATTGGCGCGCATCTGGGAAGCGCAAGATCCCAGAATGCCCAGGGCCATATCCTCGGCCATGTTCGCGACACAGGCGCCGACGCCAGGGACGCCACGACACGCATCTACCAGACCTCGGAGCGCCAGACCTTTCACACCGACTCCGCCGACGTGGTCGGCCTGCTCTGCCTGCGCGATGCCATGCAAGGCGGCGAGTCCCTGCTGGTAAGCACAGTGACGATCTACAATGAGATGCGCAAAAGCCCGCCCGATCTCACCCGCCTGCTGTTTGATCGGATCGCCACCGACCGGCGCGGCGAGATACCGGAAGGGGAAAAACCCTACTTCGAAATCCCGGTCTTCAATTGGCATGCGGGGTTGCTGACCGGCATCTATCAGCGCCAGTACATCGACAGCGCGCAACGCTTCCCGGATGCCATGCGGCTCAGCGCCGCGCATGTCGAAGCGCTGGATCTCTTCGACAGCCTCGCCAATGATCCCAGACTAAACCTGTCGATGCGGCTGCGGCCCGGTGACATGCAGTTCGTCTACAATCATTCGCTGCTTCACGACCGCATCGGCTTTCGCGATTGGCCGGACCCGGACAAGCGGCGCCACATGCTGCGGCTGTGGCTGTCGGTGCCGGGCGACCGAACGCTGCCTGAGTGCTTCAGGCAGCGTTATGGCTCGATAGAAATCGGCGACCGGGGCGGCATCATCGTCAAGGGGACGCGGCTGAACGTGCCGTTGTGGTAGATCGACAACGGGCGGACGCCCCAGGCCTTCGCCGCATTCACTGCGGACCGCCTGATGCCCTTCGAAGACAGCAGGCATCGGTATCGGCGTCCATTGAGCTGGCCGGCGATGACGCCGTCCGAGCTCAGCTGTCCAAGAAGCTCCTGAGCTTCCGGCTACGGCTTGGATGCTTCAGTTTCCTGAGCGCCTTGGCCTCGATCTGGCGGATACGCTCGCGGGTGACCGAGAACTGCTGGCCGACCTCTTCCAGCGTATGGTCGGTGTTCATGCCGATGCCGAAGCGCATGCGCAGAACGCGCTCCTCGCGCGGCGTCAGCGAGGCCAGTACGCGCGTGGTGGTCTCGCGCAGATTGGCCTGGATCGCCGCGTCGATCGGCAGGATCGCCATCTTGTCCTCGATGAAATCGCCCAGATGCGAATCCTCCTCGTCGCCGACCGGCGTTTCGAGCGAGATCGGCTCCTTGGCGATCTTCAGCACCTTGCGCACTTTTTCGAGCGGCATGGCGAGCTTTTCGGCCAGTTCTTCCGGCGTCGGTTCGCGGCCGATCTCGTGCAGCATCTGGCGCGAGGTGCGCACGATCTTGTTGATCGTCTCGATCATGTGCACCGGAATGCGGATGGTGCGCGCCTGGTCGGCGATCGAACGCGTGATGGCCTGCCGGATCCACCATGTCGCGTAGGTCGAGAACTTGTAGCCGCGGCGGTATTCGAATTTGTCGACCGCCTTCATTAGGCCGATATTGCCTTCCTGGATCAGGTCGAGAAACTGCAGGCCGCGATTGGTGTATTTCTTGGCGATCGAGATCACGAGACGCAGATTGGCCTCGACCATTTCCTTCTTGGCGATCGCGGCTTCGCGCTCGCCCTTCTGCACCTGGTTGACGATCTTGCGGAATTCCAGGATCGAGATCGCCGTTTCGGTGGCCAGATGCTGGATCTCGGCGCGCAGGTCGCGGATGGCGTCCTTCTCGTTCTTGGTGAATTCCTTCCAGCCGCGCGAGGTCAGGTTGCCGATCGCACGCGTCCAGTTCGGGTCGAGCTCCGACCCCTGATATTCCTTCAGGAACTCTTCGCGGCGCACGCCGTAGCTTTCGGCGAGCCGCAGCAGCTTGCCCTCGTTCTGCACCAGGCGCTTGTTGATGTCGTAGAGCTGCTCGACCAGCGCCTCGATGCGCGCCGTGTTGAGCGACAGCGACTTCACCGCCTTGATCAGCTGGTCCTTCAGCTCCTTCAGCCGGCGGTCCTGGCTGGGCGATAGCGTGCCGGCCGCGGCCAGCCGGTTCTCGACCTGCTGGTCCTGCAGCTTGCGCAGCTTCTTGTAGGTGTCGGCGATGACGTCGAGCGTCTCCATCACCTGGGGGCGGAGTTCCGCTTCCATCGCCGCCAGCGACAGGCTGGCCTCGTCTTCGTCTTCCTCATCGTCATCGACCAGCCCGCGCGTGTCGGCGCCGACATTGGTGACGTCGTCTTCCTCGTCGCGCGAACGGCGCGGCTTGTCCTCAACCTTGGCTTCCTCGATGCGCTCGACCACCGGCGCCTGCTTGGCCTCGGGGCCGGCATACGTGGCTTCCAGATCGATGATCTCGCGCAGCAGGATCTTGGATTCGTTGAGCTCGTCGCGCCAGATGATGATGGCCTGGAAGGTCAGCGGGCTTTCGCACAGGCCCGCGATCATCGTCTCGCGGCCGGCCTCGATGCGCTTGGCGATGGCGATTTCGCCCTCGCGCGACAGAAGCTCGACCGAGCCCATCTCGCGCAGATACATGCGCACCGGATCGTCGGTGCGGTCGGTCGGCTCTTTCTTGGTGGTGGTGGCGGCAACGGCGGTGCCAGTCTGCTCGGCCAGCTCGTTGGCGTCTTCCTCGGCATCGGCCGCGGTGTCTGCGGCCTCGGGCTCTTCGCCCTGCTCGTCGTCCTCGACCACGTTGATGCCCATGTCGGACAGCATCGCCATCGTGTCCTCGATCTGCTCGGAGGTCACTTCCTCGGAGGGCAGCACCGAATTCAGCTCGTCCATGGTGACATAGCCGCGCTTCTTGGCGGCCTTGATCATCTTCTTGACAGCATCATCGGAAAGGTCGAGCAGCGGGCCATCGGTGGCGCCTTCGCGTTCGGTTTCGACCTCTTCCTTTTCCTTTGTCGCCATAGTCTTTATCTTCTCCTAGCGGCCGAACATCAAAGCCGCGTAAGCTGTCGGACCGGTCAAATCGGATGCGCTCGCTTATGAGTCGCGCTTCACCGGGCCAGTAACTGCATCTCTCGTTAAGTCCAGATTAACCCTGATATCTGTGGCAGGCAGCCTGCCTGTCCAGTGACCAGTACCTCACATCACTTATTTCCCGTCGACGCGGGTGCGGGTTAACGTTTCGAATCGTCCTGATTCCGCCATTCTGCCGGAAGGTCAAGCGCCTCTCGCATGATTCGCCTTAAAAAAGCGAATCAATTACCCGACTTAGCCCCGCCGCGCGCCATTTCGACGCGCAACAACGCTTTCACATTTCACTTTCTTACCGAGCCCGTCCCTGCCCTATGGGCCGGCAAGGGCTCTGTCTTTCTTTCGGTGGAAGCACGATCTCGGACAAACGGTTTCCGTTTGTCCGAGAAAACCGGTACCCACTTTTCGGGATCATGCTTTAAGCCCGCCCGGCCCTGCCCGAGGATACGCCAAATCCTTCGATCAGCGCTTCCGTCGCCTGTACATCCTGAAATTGCGCCTGAATTTCGATCAGGTGCCGGTAGTTTTCGTCTGTGGGATCGGTGGCGAGCGCCGCTTCCGCCTGTTTCAGCTCCTTATGTAAGGTGCGCGCGCTGCGCTGCAAGTGCAGGGCCTGGCTGAAAGCGTCGCGGGCATCCTCGAGGGCTGCGGTCTCCAGCGCCGGCCAATGCCGCATTCGCCGGATCAGCCCGACAGCCCGCTCCCAGATCTCGGCGCAGCCGGCGCGCTCGATCATTGCCACCACGGCTTGACGGTCATTGGCCATGTCATGCGCCATGGCGTCGAGGATGGCGGCGTGCAGCCGCCTCAGATCGGAGTTGGCGAGATCGAGAAACTCGATATGTGCGAAATTCTCGTCGATCAGCACCGGATGATTGACCAGCGCGACGATGATCGTCGCCTCACGCATCGACATCCCCTCGCTGCCGCGCTTGACCAGCGCCGAGCGGCCTAGGCTCTCGGTGATCGGCGTGCGTCCGCCGCCGGCCTTGGCGAACTGTCCGCCCGGCGGCGGCGCCTTGCCCTGGCCCGGCCGCCCATCCTGGCGGCCTTGCCTTGTACCGCGCTGGGCGCCGAAGAAGCTCAGCACGCGCTCGCGCATCTCCTGTTGATAATGGTAGCGCAGGCTTTCGTCGCGGATGCGGCTGGTCAGTTCGCGCAACGTCTTTTCAAGCTCGGCCCGCCGCTCCGGCGTATCGAAGACGCCGCCGGCCGTTTCGCGCATCCACAGAAGGTCGGCCAGCGGCCGCGCATCGGCCAGCACGGACCGGAACGCATCCGGCCCCTCGGCCTTGACCAGGTCGTCGGGATCCTTGCCTTCCGGCAGCAGCGCAAAGCGCGCCGAGCGCCCCGCCTGCACGGCCGGCAGGGCCATGTCGGCGGCCCGCCAGGCAGCCTTCAGGCCGGCCTTGTCGCCGTCGAAGCACAGCACCGGTTCGCCGGCCATGCGCCACAACAGCTCGAGCTGGTTTTCGGTGAGTGCCGTACCGAGCGGCGCCACGACATTTTCGAAGCCGGCCTGCGCCAGCGCGATCACGTCCATATAACCTTCGACGGCAATGACCGTACCGCCCTTGGCCAAAGCTTTGCGGGCGCGGGCGAAATTGTAGAGCACGTTGCCCTTGTGGAAGAGCTCGGTGTCGGGCGAGTTCATGTATTTTGCCGGGGCATCGGGCGCCAGCGCGCGTCCACCAAAGGCGATGATCTTGCCGCGCGAGTCCGGGATCGGGAACATGATGCGGTCGCGGAACCAGTCGTAGGAGACCGGAATGTCGTCGCCATGCCGCACCAGCCCGCAGGCCTCGATATCGGCTTTCGGCACACCTTTGGCGGCGAGATGCTCCTTCAGCGCATTGCGGCTGTCGGGCGCGAAGCCGAGCCGGAACGATTGCTGCGTCGCCGGTGTCAGCCCACGATCGCGCAGATAGGCGCGGGCTTTCGCGCCCTCCGGCCCCTGCAGGCGCTCCTGGAAGAAGGCGGTCGCCATCTCCATGACATCGGTCAGGCTGGCGCGTTCCTTTTCGCGCCGCTCCTCCTGCGCATCGCGAACCGGCATCGGCACGCCGGCCATGTCGGCGATCTTTTCGACCGCTTCGGGAAAGCTCATGCCGTCGAGTTCGGTGAGGAACTTGAAATGATCGCCCGACACCGAGCAGCCAAAACAATGGTAGCGGCCCTTCTTGTCCTCGCAGTGGAAGGATGGGCTCTTCTCGCCGTGGAACGGGCAGCAGGCCCAATAGTCGCCGCGCGGCGCGTTGGTCTTCTTCCTGTCCCACGCAACGCGCTGGCCGATCACCGATGAAATCGGCACGCGGTCGCGTATCTCGTCGAGGAAGGCGGGCGGAAAGCGCATCGGGAAACTCGTTTCGCCACCATATAATCATGCCCGCGGTATCCGACGACCCCTAATGCGGACGATGCCCGGTTTCCACAGGGTAAAAAGGCGGCCGTTGCGGGCCGCTCTTCTTTCGCCTCCAGCGGGGTTGCTGGCCCAGACGGGATCTAGTGCCCGGCGAGCGCGCCGAAAATGACGCCGGAGAGGACGCCGACCAGCACATAGTCGTTGCCGACGCGGATCCATTCCTGACCGCGGCCGGGGCGATGCAGGCCATAGCGGCCATAGTCGCGGATCGGCTTGTGCTGCCTCCAACCCGAATATTTCTGGCCATTGCGCCAATGGGTGCGCTTCACGACGATCTTCTTCTTCACGACACGCTTCCTGACCTCGACATGCTTGCCGGGTTTCTGCCAGTCGACCTGGCTGTAGGTCGACTGCGAGACGTTCGGCGCATTCATCGGCGCGGCCTGGCCGGCGAGCGACGTGGCGGCCAGCATCGAGAAGGCGAGAGCGGAAAGGACAATGCGTTTCATGGAGGTCTCCTTGGTTGTCGATGCCCAAGGGATAGCGACCCGCCGATGAACCGAAACTGAACACCTGCATTACAATTATGTAATGAATTCATTCGTTTAGTCAGGAGAGTTGAACATCGTCGCAAAGATCACAACCAAACGCGCGCGATCCACCGCTCCACGGCAGCCTCGCAATGCAACCATTTGCACGTCCGTCCATTTTCCGACACCGCCTGTCGCGCCGCAACGGCCCTTGAAATCGACAAGATTTTATTACCCGGCTAAGGTATTATAGTCATTCTCGGTTACTGCCATGAACATGATTCGCACCGTCGTTTCCCCCACTGATCGCCGCGCTGGTCGCATCACACACCCTGTTCGCATGCGGGCGGCGACATGAGCGGTTCCGTCGTCCTTCTGCATCTGGCCGGCGCCGTGGCGCTGATGCTGTTTGCCACCCGCATGGTGAAAACCGGCGTCGAGCGCGCCTATGGCGACGTGCTGCGCCATAAATTGCGCGACACCATGCGCAACCCGATCATGGCGGTGCTGGCCGGCACCGGCCTCGCCATCGCCCTGCAAAGCTCCACCGCCGTCACACTGCTGGTTGGCTCCTTCGCCGGTTCCGGCATCGTCTCTGGCGCCGCCGGGCAGCTTGCCGTGCGCGGAGCCGAAATCGGTTCGGCGCTGGTGGTCAAGCTGTTGACCTTCGATCTCACCTTGCTGGTGCCGCTCTGCCTGATCACCGGCACGGTGATGTTCATGGCCACCGAGCGGCGTGACTGGCGCCAGTCCGGCCGCATCCTGGTCGGTATCGGCCTTTTGATCCTGTCGCTGGAAATGATCGGCCAGGCATCGGAGCCACTGCGCAACAGCCAGCTCCTGCCGGTCATCATCAATTATTTCTCCAGCGATTCCATTACCGCCTATCTGCTGGCGGCGCTGATCACCTGGCTGTTCCAGTCGAGCATCGCGGCGGTCCTGTTGATGGCGACGCTGGCCGGCCGTGGCCTGATCACGCCGGAACTCGGCGTCGTCCTCATCCTCGGCGTCAATCTCGGCTCCTCGATCATCGCGCCGATGCTGACCCGTTCGGCTGGGCCTGCCGTGCGCGTCGTGCCGATCGGCAATCTCCTGATGCGCGGGCTTGGCTCGCTGGTGGTGCTGATCCTGTTCATGACCTTCAGGCCGCATGTCGCTTTCCTCGGCGCGACCGCCGCGGACCAGATCGTCAACGCTCACATCCTGTTCAATGTGCTGATCCTGCTCGCCGGCCTGCCGCTGGCCGGGTTCGTCTACCGCGCCTCGGAGAAGATCGTGGCACTTGGCACCAAGCCGGCGCCCGCCGCCACACTCGATGTCGTCGAACTCTCCGCGCTCAACGAGAGCGCGCTGGACGTTCCAAGCCAGGCATTGGCCAATGCCACGCGCGAGGTGGTGGGGGTCTGCGAGACCGTCGAGATCATGCTCAAGCGCATCATCGAGCTCTATGAGAGCGCCGACGGCGACAAGATCAAGGCGCTGGCGGCACTCGACGACCGCGTCGACCGCAAGCACGCGGCGATCAAGCTCTATCTGGCCAAGCTTACCAGGAACCCGCTGACCGAGGACGAGGCGCTGCGCTGCCAGGAGCTGATCGGCGCCTGCGTGAAGCTGGAGCAGGTCGGCGACATCATCGTGCGCAACATGCTGGTGCATGTGAAGAAGAAGCTCGAGCGCGGGCTGGAGTTTACGCCCGAGGGCTGGCGCGAACTGTGCGCTTTCCACGCTTCGGTGCTGGCCAATGCGCGGCTCGCCTTCAACGTGCTGGTGTCGCGCGACCCCGAGACCGCCCGCCAGTTGGTGTTGGAAAAAGACCAGCTGCGCGACCGCGAGAAGGAAACCAGCGCCAGCCATTTCGTACGGCTGCGCGACGGCACCGCCAAGAGCGTCGAGACCAGCTCGATCCACCTCGACACCATCCGCGACCTGAAGCAGATCAATTCGCTTTTGGCGTCGATGGCCTATCCGGTGCTGGAAGAGCGCGGCCTGCTCACCGGATCGCGGCTGAAAGCGAGCTGACAACTGCCGATGTCTCCCCTTGTGGGGGAGATTAGCGCCTCACCGCCCCCTGAAGAAAAGCTAAAGCGGCGCCAACAATTTCTGGATTGCCCGCGACACCCATCCATGGTTTGAGGCCGTTCCAGCTAAGGCCTTCCCCATGTCGCTTCCGCTCATCGCCCTGTTCATTGCCGCCTTCGCTTTTGGCACCACCGAATTCGTCATCGCCGGCGTGTTGCCGCAGGTGGCGGAGGGGCTTGGCGTCTCGGTTCCATCGGCCGGCTATCTCGTCTCCGGTTATGCCTGCGGCATCGCCATCGGCGGTCCGCTGCTGGCGCTCGCCACCAAGTCGCTGTCGCGCAAGAGCTTGCTGCTCGGCCTTGCCGTCGCCTTCACCATCGGCCAGGCTGCCTGCGCACTGGCGCCAGACTTCACCTCGATGCTGCTGCTGCGCATTGCCGTGGCGGTAGCGCATGGCGCCTATTTCGGCGTTGCCATGGTGGTCGCGGTCGGTCTCGTGCGCGAGGACCAGCGTGGCATGGCGGTCGCCGTCATCCTGTCGGGCCTCACCGTCTCCAACGTCATCGGCGTGCCAGCCGGCACCGAGATCGGCAACATCTGGGGCTGGCGCGCGACCTTCTGGGTGATGTGCGCACTGGGAGTGGCGGCAACGCTTGCCATGGCAGCCCTTTTGCCGCGCACCACCGGATATCAAACCAAGCCCGCCGGCCTAGCGCGCGAGGTTCGCGTGCTGGCGCGCCAGCAGGTCTGGACCTCGCTGATCCTGATGCTGATGCTGATGATCGGCCAGTTCGGTCTGTTCACCTACATCACGCCGACATTGCTCGAAATCACCGGCCTTGATGAAAGCCTGGTGCCGTGGGTGCTGCTGCTCAACGGCGTCGGCGCCACGCTCGGCGTCTTCCTTGGCGGCAAGCTCTCCGACTGGAATCTGATGCCGTCGCTGATCACCATGCTGGCCCTGCAGGCGGTGACGCTGGCGGTGATCTATGCCGTTAGCCCCTACCCCTTGCCGATGGTTGTGGCGATCGTCATCTGGGGTGGTCTCAACTTCGCCATCGGTACACCGATCCAGACCCGCATCCTGGCCTGGACCGCGGACGCGTCCAATCTCGCTTCCTCGCTCATTCCATCCGGCTTCAATGTCGGCATCGCGCTTGCCGCATCGCTGGGCGCGGCCATGCTGAATTCCGGCTACGGCTACCGCAGCCTGCCGCTGCTTGGCGCCATCGCCATGCTGGTCGCCGTCGCGGTGGCGCTCGCGTCTTATGTCTGGGAAGGACGCAGCAACGCCACGCCGCCGCTGACGGCCCCAGCCGAGTAGACTTGCCCGCGCCAGCGCAGCAGGCGCATGGCGTTGGCGGTGGTGAGCCAGGAACACCGCCACGGCAACACCCGAGCGTTCGGAAGGCAACCAGCGCCGCTATGGCCGGCAGGAACTGGAGCGGCTGGCCTTCATCCGTCACGCCCGCGACCTCGGCTTTGCCGTCGCGGCCATGCCGACCGGATCGCCGAGGAGCAACTGAGTTCGGTGCGGGAAAAGATTGCCCAGCTGCAGCGGCTGGAGGCCGAACTCGAACGCATCGCCTCATGCTGCGGCGGCAAGACCGTCGGTGATTGCTATGTCATCCGCGCCCTGTCCGACCACGCGCTGTGCGCCGACGAGCACGGCTAAGGATAGATCGCGCGCCTTACAACTGGATCCGGAACCGCAGGCTTTCCGCTCCGCCATAGGCGGCATCCTCGAAGAAACGTTCGACCAGCTTGCCGCCATTGGCCAGGATCACCTTGTGCGATGCCGGATTGCCCGGCTTGGCGGTGATCTCGACATAAGCCAGGCCGACCGCCCTCGCCTCGTCCAGCATCATCCGCAGCGCCTCGGTGGCGTAGCCGCGTCGCCGCTTCCACGGCACCACCGCATAGCCGATATGGCCGAGCACATGCGGCGGCAACGCCGCGGTGCCCGGCTGCCAGCGAAAGCCGATCGAACCTGAAGCTTCGCCGTCCCAGATCCAGCGGCGGAAGCCCGGCAGGCGCGGCACCTTTCTGCCGTCGGGCAAGGTTATAGGGCCGCCCTTGGCCAGGGGATCATCGAGGTCGGCGAGAAAGGCCACCGGATCCTTTTCGATGGCGGCAAGTTGCTCGCGCGTCGCTTGCTCGAGCCGCACATTGTCCGGCGACCAGCCGCGCTCGAGTGCCGCCTTGTAGGACGGCAAATGTTCAAGCGCGGGTTTGACGATTTCGACCATGGTGTACCGGCGGAAGAGCTGCGCCGCTAAAATAGCAGTATCGCCCGGGAAGGCACGGTCCACGAAGGCGTTCGCTGTTGCGACAAGGCCGCGTTCCCATCGCTGGAAACGCGGCCCTGGTCATGTCCCTTGGGAGGACCGACGCCCTGGCGCAACCATTCCTAGGCCGCGCCAGAGTGCCCTTTTGCCGATATCAGGCGATGTCGAAACGGTCGGCGTTCATCACCTTGGTCCATGCCGCCACGAAATCCCTGGCGAACTTCGCCTTGGCGTCCGCGGTCGCATAGACTTCCGCTAGCGCGCGCAGTTGCGAATGCGAGCCGAAGATGAGGTCGGCACGGGTGCCGGTCCACTTGACTTCGCCGGTCTTGCGATCGCGGCCCTCGAACACATCCTTGGCGTCCGAGGTCGCCTTCCACTCCGTGCCCATGTCGAGCAGATTGACGAAGAAGTCGTTGCTCAGCGTTTCCGGCTGCTTGGTGAAGACACCGTGCTTGGACTGCCCAGCATTGGCGCCGAGAACGCGCAGGCCGCCAACGAGAACCGTCATCTCCGGCGCTGTCAGCGTCAGCAGTTGCGCGCGGTCGACCAGCGCTTCCTCGACGGTCAGCCGCTGCTTGCCGCTGACATAGTTGCGGAAGCCGTCAACGGTTGGTTCCAACGGCGCGAAGGAGTGGATGTCCGTCTGCTCCTGCGAAGCATCCATGCGTCCCGGCGTAAACGGAACCGTCACGCCCTGCCCGGCGGCCTTCTCGATCGCCGCACCGCCGCCGAGAACGATCAGGTCGGCAAGCGAGACCTTCTTGTTGCCGGTCTGCGAAGCGTTGAACGCCTTGCGGATCGATTCGAGCTTGTCGAGCACCTTGGCGAGTTCCGCCGGCTGGTTGACGGCCCAGTCCTTCTGGGGCGCAAGACGGATGCGCGCGCCATTGGCGCCGCCGCGCTTGTCGGATCCACGGAAGGTCGAGGCCGACGCCCACGCCGTCGACACCAGCTGCGACACCGACAGGCCGGACGCCAGGATATTGGCCTTCAGCGCCGCCGCATCCTCCTCGTCGATCAGCACATGATCGACCGCCGGAATGACGTCCTGCCAGGGTAGTTTCTCGTTCGGAACCAAAGGGCCGAGATAGCGCACGAGTGGGCCCATGTCGCGGTGGGTCAGCTTGTACCAGGCGCGCGCGAACGCGTCGGCGAACTGAGCCGGGTTCTCATGGAAGCGCCGCGAGATCGTCTCGTAGGAAGGATCGAACCGCAAAGCGAGGTCGGTGGTCAGCATGGAGGGCGCGTGGCGCTTGGCCGAATTGTGCGCATCCGGCACGCTGCCAGCACCCGCGCCGCCCTTCGGTGTCCACTGGTGCGCCCCGGCCGGGCTCTTGGTCAACTCCCATTCGAAGCCGAACAGATTGTCGAAGAAGTTGTTGCTCCACTTGGTCGGCGTCGTCGTCCAGGTGACTTCCAGGCCGCTGCCGATGGCGTCGCCGCCCTTGCCGGTGCCGAACGTGCTCGCCCAGCCAAGGCCCTGCTGCTCGATGTCGGCGCCTTCCGGCTCCACGCCGACCAGCGTCGCATCGCCGGCACCATGGGTCTTGCCGAAGGTGTGGCCGCCGGCGATCAGCGCGACGGTCTCCTCGTCGTTCATGGCCATGCGCGCGAAGGTGTCTCTGATATCGCGCGCCGAGGCCAGCGGATCAGGCTTGCCGTTCGGTCCTTCCGGGTTGACGTAGATCAGGCCCATCTGCACGGCACCGAGCGGATCCTGGAGATCGCGGTCGCCGCTGTAGCGCTCGTCGGCCAGCCACTTGCCTTCCGGACCCCAATAGATGTCCTCCTCGGGCTCCCACACGTCGGCGCGGCCGCCGGCGAAACCGAAGGTCTTGAAGCCCATCGATTCCAGCGCGACGTTGCCGGTCAGGATCAGAAGGTCGGCCCAGGAGATCTTGCGGCCGTATTTCTGCTTGATCGGCCACAACAGCCGGCGGGCCTTGTCGAGGTTGACGTTGTCCGGCCAGCTGTTCAGCGGCGCGAAGCGCTGCTGGCCGGCCCCGGCGCCGCCACGGCCGTCGGCGATGCGGTAGGTGCCGGCGCTGTGCCACGCCATGCGGATGAACAGCGGCCCGTAGTGACCGAAATCGGCCGGCCACCACTCCTGCGAGTCCGTCATCAGCGCATGCAGGTCCTTGATCACGGCGTCGAGGTCGAGGCTCTTGAATTCCTCGGCATAGTCGAACGCCTCGCCCATCGGATCGGACAGCGGCGACTGCTGGTGGAGGATCTGGACATTGAGCTGGTTCGGCCACCAGTCGCGGTTGACCCTGCCGACGGCTGTGTGCACGACCGGGCATTTGCCCGTGCTGGGGTCGTCAGTTTGTGCGTCCATGTTTTTCTCCGATCGTGGCTGTGTTGAGCTGTTTCAACTGCTGCGTGAACAAGGACAATGGATGTCCTTGGAAGCGGTCCGTTTCATGGCTGCTGCGATGACGGTATGCCATATACGCGACCGAATATCTTGGATGTTCCTGTCGCTACGGGCGCGCCCGGACGAACCCGCCCCGGCTGCTCCTCATCTCCCTTGCAACTCCTATAGCAAAGCTGCGCGATTAGTTTAAGTTGGATTTCCTGATTACAGCGATAAGATGACATTATGACAAACCTGACGCTGAAGCAGCTGCGCTATTTCGAGGCGCTGGCGCGGCACAACCACTTCGGGCGCGCGGCCGACGCCTGCGCGATCTCCCAGCCTGCCATTTCGGTGCAGATCAGGGAATTGGAGGAAACGCTGGGCACGGAGCTTTTCGAAAGAGGCCCGCGACAGGTCCGGCTGACCAATTTCGGCGAAGAATTCGCCTTGCGCGTCCGCGACATCCTGCGTTCGGTGGACGAACTCGCCGACCTCGCGCGCTCTTCGCGCGACAGGCTGGTTGGTCGGCTGCGCATTGGCGTTATCCCGACGATCGCGCCCTACCTCCTGCCGACGATCATCGGCAACCTTTCAAGCATGCATGATGGCCTCGATATCCATGTGCGCGAGACGCAGACCCAGAAGCTGATCCAGGAACTGGCGGACGGTCGGCTCGATGCGGCCATCGTTGCCTTGCCGGTGTCCGAACCGTCATTGACGGAAATTGTGCTGTTTGCCGAGACGTTCGTCCTGGTCCGGCCCGGCGAAGACGAGGGAAAACCGGTCCCCAATCGTGAAATGCTGCGTGAGATGCGGCTGCTCCTGCTGGAAGAAGGCCATTGTTTCCGCGACCAGGCACTCTCCTTCTGCAACATGCATTCGGCGCGGCCACGCGAGTTGCTGGACGGCAGTTCGCTGTCGACCCTGGTCCAGATGGTCAGCGCCGGCATCGGCGTCACCTTGATCCCGGAAATGGCCGTGCCGGTGGAGACGCGCTCGGCGTCGGTCTCCATCGCCCGCTTCAGGAGCCCCCAGCCCTCGCGGACGATCGGCATGATCTGGCGCAAGACCAGCCCGATCGCCAAGCAGCTGCTGCGGATTTCCGAAATCGTTCGGCAGTCGGCCGACACGTTGCGCGCGCAGCACAATCCGACACCGCTTGCGCACCTGCTGAACCTGACGGCAACCGCCTGACAAACGACATGGTCTCCGGCTTCGCGTGTTAGCTTGCGGCTTGCTTAGACCAATTGTTAAAACACCGCTGGGAGCCTGCTAAACAAGATGTGTTTCGCCGATTGGCGCGAGGCGATCTATGATCGATTCGCGGCGGCAACACCGCGAGGAATTGCGAACGGGCGGGAGAAGTGATCCGGTGCGGTTGAGATCTGTCCCTCTGGGTGTCGTCGCCAGCCTCATCCTCGCTGTCATCGCCCTGACGGTGTCGGCGCGGTCGTTTGCCGCCCCTCCCGATGTTCCCGCCTGGCTGCAGGCCCATGTCGGCGACAGCGACGGTCTGATCTCGCAGGTGGTCCTTGAGCGGGCGCGCGCGCTTTACCTGAAAAAGGTGGCGCAAGGCGCGGTCAGAAACCCCTGCTATTTCGCCATGGACGCCACACGACCCGGCGATCTCGGCAATGGCGTGCTCGGGCGCCGGTATTATGTCATCTGCGAAGCCAGCCAGTCGTTTCGCGCAATTCCGTCGGGTCACGGCGGCGGCCGCAATCTGAAAGGCACTGTCAATTTTTCAAATGGCAGGCGATGCTCGAAGAATTTCGGCAACGCCATGGATTCGGAACTGACCGCAGGCGGCGCCTACGTGACCCGCGAGGCAAAAACCTCGTTCAAGGGCTTTTATAGCACCGGCGCCAAACAGGCTGCGGCTTTCCTGCGCACATTCATACAGTTCGACGGCGAAGGCGAAGCCGCCAACGCCAGGCAGCGGGTGATCGGCGGCCATGCGGCGCAGGTGCTGCGCGCCCAGTGCATGCGCAAAAATCCGAACAGCTCATATGCCGACCATGACGGTTTGGTGCCGTTCGGCAAGCTGGTGGACTATCCTGGCGGCCGCAGCAATGGCTGCACCAGCTGGTCGCCGGCGGACGCGCGGCAGATCATCTCGATGGTGAAGGACAATCCGACTACACTCTACATCTATCCGGAATCACGCGACATTGCCGCGGTAGTGGCACACCGTTCGCAGTCGGGCGGTGTGCCCTACTGGAACGCATCCTGCCTGAAGGAAATCGGCGCGCCGAAATTCTGGCCGAGAAAAACCCTCGAGCCGATCATCGCCCAATACAAGACGGATCATCCGGTACCGCCGCCCCAGCCACTGCCGATCTGCAAGGGGTCTTGAATTCCACACCCGGATAGGCTGCCGCCCAGCCAGGCGATGCTGTCGGCGCTCTCGGGAGGGCCTTTCACCGAAGACGAGATCAGGCACCTGATCCGCATCGTTGTCGAAGGCATTCGTGAACGATCAGGCCGAATTGGCAACCGCTGACGGTCGCAAGCCGCGGTCAGCGATGGGCGGCAAGCCTACTGCAGCAGACCCTTGACGATGCCGCTTGCCTTGCCGAAATCCATCTGGCCGGCATATTTCTGCTTCAGCGCGGCGATCACTTTGCCCATGTCCTTCTGGCTGGCCGCACCCGTCGCCGCGATCGCCTCGCGTGCCGCCACGGCCACCGCAGCATCATCCAGTTGCGTCGGCAGGAAGGCGCGGATGATCTCCATCTCGCCACGCTCTTGCGCTGCCAGTTCCGGCCGCTTGCCGTCGTCGAAAGCCTTGGCCGACTCCTCGCGCTGCTTCACCATCTTAGCCAGTATCTGCAGGATTTCCTCGTCACCCGCCGGTTCCTTGCCGGCGCCACGATTGGCGATGTCGCGGTCGTGGATGGCCGCCTGGATCAGCCGCAATGTCGGCAGCCGGTGCTTGTCCTGCGCCTTCATCGCGTTCTTCAGGGATTCGGCGATTTTGCCACGCATGGTGCTTTCTCCTTCGATCGGCGCGGACAATAGCGGCGGGGACATGCCAACGCAAACCCTGATATTGCCAGGCAAACCACTGATATTGCTTGACGAAATAAATCGGAGTCCGATTTCGCATGATCATTGACCGCTTTGCGCCCTTCCCCTATGTACTGGGCCTTGCATGAACTGAAGCTTGACTGCGTGGAAGCCGCGAAATCGCCGCTTCGCGCTATTTGCCGCGCAGATGGTCCGCCGGGCCGATTGCAGCACGCAGACTGACAGGAGCGCCGCCATGGCCGAGATGACCCCCGCTTGGGCAACCGAAAAGCCGACCGCCCTTCTGGTTCTGGCCGACGGCACCGTCATCGAGGGTCGCGGCCTGGGCGCCACCGGATCCGCCGTTGCCGAAGTCTGCTTCAACACCGCGCTGACCGGCTACCAGGAGATCCTCACCGACCCGTCCTATGCCGGCCAGATCGTCACCTTCACCTTCCCGCATATCGGCAACATCGGCACCAATGACGAGGACATCGAGGACCTCAATCCGGCCGCCCGCGCCGGTGCGGTCGGCGCCGTGTTCAAGGCCGATGTCACCGACCCGTCGAACTACCGCGCCGGCACCGGTCTCGACCAGTGGCTGAAGAAGCGCGGCATCGTCGCCCTGTCGGGCATCGACACCCGCGCGCTCACCGCGCTGATCCGTGAAAAGGGCATGCCCAACGCCGTCATTGCGCACGCGCCCGATGGCGTCTTCGACCTCGACGACCTGAAGCAGCGCGCCGCCGCATGGTCGGGCCTTATCGGGCTCGATCTCGCCAAGGAAGTCACATCCGGCCAGTCCTCGGTCTGGCGTGAGACGCCATGGGTCTGGAACGAAGGCTTTGGCGAACAGGCCGAGCCTTCGATGCATGTCGTTGCCATCGACTACGGCGTCAAGCGCAACATCTTGCGCCTGCTCGCCGGCCTCGGCGCCAAGGTCACCGTGGTGCCGGCCAAGACCGGCGCTGAAGAAATCCTTGCCATGCAGCCCGACGGCATCTTCCTCTCCAACGGCCCCGGCGATCCCGAAGCCACCGGCGACTATGCCGTGCCGGTCATCCAGGACCTGCTGAAGACCGACATCCCGGTGTTCGGCATCTGCCTTGGCCACCAGATGCTGGCGCTGGCGCTGGGCGGCAAGACCGCCAAGATGCATCAGGGCCATCACGGCGCCAACCATCCGGTCAAGGACCACACCACCGGCAAGGTCGAGATCGTCTCCATGAACCACGGCTTTGCCGTCGATGCGGACTCGCTGCCATCAGGCGTCGAGGAAACCCATGTTTCGCTCTTCGACGGTTCGAATTGCGGCATCACGCTGACCGGCCGGCCGGTGTTCTCGGTCCAGCATCATCCCGAGGCCTCGCCCGGCCCGCAGGATTCGCACTATCTGTTCCGCCGCTTCGTCAACCTGATCCGCGAAAAGCGCGGCGAGGAATTGCTGGCGGAGCGGGCTTAAGCGGAAGCGTTGCGTCGCTCCACGCCACAAACAACGTCGTCTTCAAAATGACTACGCCACCGGCCGGCCTTCGCTGACTTCCAGAATGGCGAACCATTGCTGGCGGTCGAGGCTGATCTCCAGCGCCTTGACCATAGCGGCCAGCCGTTCCGGCTTCATCTAACCCAGCACCGGCACCAGCCGCGCCGGATTGCGCTGCAGCTAGGCGATGGCGACGGCAGCGAGATCGCCGGCACCGATTTCGGCAGCCACTGCAGCAAGCGCGCGAGCGGCACCGTCGAGCAGGCGTCAGGCGCCGAAGACCAGCCGCGACAGCGACGGCCCGTTCTTGGTCAGAGCGATGCGCCCGTCACGGCTCATATCTGCGCTCCATCTTCCGCCACGCTGGTGGTGACGCTTCTGAGCGCCACCGGCTTTGCCACCTTGGTGACGAAGACGATGAGCGCCAGCGTCAGGAAAAATGCGCCTAGCAGATAGGGCGCGCCGCCGAAGGTCACGGGTGCATTCGGCCCGGTGAACCATGAAAAGATCGCCGTATAGAGCAGCGGAGTGATGATCGAGGTGATCGAAAAGATCGAGGTCATCGCGCCTTGCAGTTCGCCTTGCGCCGAAGGCGGCACCTTGGCGGCGGCGAGGCTCCTCAGCGGCGGATCGGCCAGCGCTTCCAGGCAGCCGACGACGATCACCGCATAGATCATCCACCCTTGCGACGCGAAGGCGTAGCCGAAGGCGCTGAGCGCCGTAAAGGTAAGGCCGATGACTGCCGTCTTCCACTCGCCAAGCCTGGGGATCGCGCGCGGCAGCACCGTCGCCATGACGATCGCCCCGCACAGGCCGAAGGCGCCGAGCGAAAAGCCGATCTGCTGCTCGCTCCAGCCATAGCGGTAGTTAGAGACGAACGACCACACCGCCGGATACATCATGTGCCCGAGCGTCATCAGGAAGAAGACAAGCCCGATCCAGCCGATGCCTTTGTATTGGCGCATCTGCAGGAGCGTCCCAACCGGGTTCGCGCGTTTCCACTCGAAGCGGCGACGATGCTTGTCGTCGAGCGTTTCAGGCAACAGGAACAGCGCAATCAGGAAGTTCACGAAAGCCAGCCCGGCGGCGAAATAGAACGGCACGCGCGGCCCGAACGTGCCGAGCAGCCCGCCCAGAACTGGCCCGATGACGAAGCCGACGCCAAAAGCGATGCCGAGCAGGCCGAAATTCTTCGCCCGGTTCTCATCGTTGGAGATGTCGGCGATGAAGGCGGATGTCGTCGAATAGCTGGCGCCGGAAATGCCGGCCAGCACGCGCCCGATGAACAGCATCGGGTAGGACCAGGCGATGGCGCAGATCAGGTTGTCGATGGAAAAGGTCAGCACCGAGGCGAGCAGGATCGGCCGCCGTCCGAACCGGTCGCTCAAGCCGCCCATAATGGGCGCGAAGAAGAACTGCATCGCCGCATAGACGAAGAACAGCCAACCGCCCTCGATCGCCGCTCCGCTGATGCTGACGCCGGTCAACTCCCTGAGATAGGCCGGCAGCACCGGCATGATCATGCCGAAGCCGATGATGTCGAGCAGCAGCGTGGTGAAGACGAGCGCAAGGCCCCGTCTGGCGGTTTTAGGGTCGATCATGAAGGGTCAAGCTCCTCTGCTCGCCCTGGGGCGCAGGCGGACGCACCTTATAGGCGAGCCTGCCGCAAGGAACAATGAGGGAACAGGCCGGATTTTTTCATCCTGACATCCCCTGACGACACCTTCGCCGTCAGGACAGTCTGGGAAAACCGTCGCTCAGATCGGGCCGCTCAACGTGTTGCAATCCGAAAGCTTGCCGCTCTTGTAACCGCGCGCCAGCCAGGTTTGCCGCTGCTGCGAGGTGCCGTGGTTGAAGCTTTCCGGCACGACATAGCCTTGCGTCTTCTTCTGCAGCGTGTCGTCGCCGATCTGCTTGGCGGCGTTCAGCGCGCTCTCCATGTCGCCCTGCTCCAATATGCCCTTCTGCGCGGTGTAATGCGCCCACACGCCGGCAAAGCAGTCGGCCTGAAGCTCGATGCGCACCGACAGTTGGTTGGCATCGGCTTCGCTCATGCCTTGCCGCATCTGGTTGAACTTAGACATGATGCCGGTCAGGTTCTGCACATGGTGGCCAACCTCATGCGCGACCACATAGGCCCGGGCGAACTCGCCCGAGGCGCCGAATTGCTGGTCGAGCTGCTGGAAGAAGGTCATGTCGAGATAGACCTTGTGGTCGCCGGGACAATAGAACGGTCCGGCTGCAGCGGAGGCAAAGCCGCAGGCCGAGCGGATCTGGCCGCTGAACAGCACCAGCTTCGGGTCTTCGTAGGTCAGGCCCTGCGATTTGAAGATGCCGGTCCAGGTGTCTTCGGTCTCGGCCAGCACGGTGGCGACGAACTGCTTCATCTCGTCGTTGGCGGGCGCACCCGCGCCGCTGTCCTGGCCACCGCTGTCGTCGGTGATCTGGCCGCCGCCGCCCGGCAGCAGGCCGCCGTCGCCGCCACCCAGGATCGTCGACGGATCGAAGCCGAAATACCATCCGGCCAGCACCACCAGGATGACGAGGAAGATGCTGCCGCCGCCCCCGGCGCGACCGCCGATCGGAATGCGGAATTGACCGGGGCTGCCGCCGCCGAGCCCGCCGCCGCTGTCGCTGCGGTCGTCCTCGATATTATCACTCTGACGACGGCCTCTCCAGAGCATGGCAACTCCTCGCGCTGCGAACTTCCCCATTGTTCCGGCATGGCCGGCTCAACCCAACAAACAATTATCCCAATGGTTGCACCAAGTCACAGCATTTTTCGAGACTGCGCCCTGCCGATATGGCGGCCCCGCCGCTCTGGCAGAGACCACGGAAGGCCTGTAGCATCGCCGCAATCGGAGGGGTGATCGAGGCTTGAAGACGATCGGTGAATTCGTGTCGCTGCTCGCGGCCGTGCTCTGCCTTGGTCTCGCAAGTGCCGGCGCGGTGACGCTCGATTCCAGTGTCGCCGTCACCGATCCCGCCACCTTGCAGGCGCTGGAGCGTGGCGGGCTGTCGATCAGCCGCCTGCTGGGTCCGGCGCTCGGCCTCACCCGCGAGGTCGACAATCGCGGCCTGTTTTCGGTGCCAGCGCTGGCGACGATGCGCGACACCGTCAAGCAGCAGATCGCCGACGAACCGAAGACCAGCCCCGACCCCTATGTCGCGGCCATGGCCAGGTCGAACGACACCAGCCAGAAATTCAATCCGAAGTACATCGATGACGACGGCTCGACGCTCGACCTGACCGGTGTCGTCAACCGCATGGATCGCGGCTATCTCGGCCATACCGAATGCGGCGAGATCCGGCTGATCTACCGCTTTCACTATTCGGTCGCGGAAAAGCCGGTGAAGGGAAAGGCGGGCCAGCGCATATCCTCGCGTCTGCCGCTGACCATGAGCCTGGTGTTCAACGCCAAGCCCACGCGCGCGCAGGCCCGCGCTTCAAGGGATTTGCCGAGCGCAACAGACGTATCCTGCGCCGAAATCGCCAAGCGCTGGCTTGCCGCCGGGCAGAAGAATCTGCCGCCAGACCAGTTGGCGGCGTGGCTGCGTTCCGACGAAGGGCCGCTCTCCGGCGCCATGCTGAATTCGTCGCAGATCATGCGACTCGAACTCAACATGCAAGTGCTCAGGCTATCGGCCTCGACGCGGCGCGATTTCGGCGGCCACGCCGAATATCTGCTGAAGATCTTCAAATGGGATCCGGCCACCTCGAGCTTCTACGAATCGAAGATGGAGAACCAGATCGACCGGGCCATCGTGCTGGCCGACAAACCGTCCTTCGCAAAATGGCTGCTCACCGACCGCAACATCTACGACCTCGATCATGGCCGGCTGGTCATCGACGAAAAGTTCCTGGCCAAGAGCGCCGTCTCAGTAGCACCCGGCGGCCTGAGCCGGTCGCAGAACAACATCGCCTATGGGCTGGTCGACGACGCCGATATCGACAAGGCGCTGAGGGACTATGCCGCCAGGGGCAACACGCTCTCCACGGTCAAGTCGGTGGCCGGCTTCGAATTGCGGCTCAATGAGATGACCTGCACCGGCTGCCACCAGACGCATGGCATCGCCGGCTTCCACTATACCGGCGCCGACCCGGCCAGCGAGCCGCGCCGCAACGCCGTCTTCGTGCCGGGCTCCGCCGTGTTCTTTGCCGACCTGCCGCGCCGCCGCGCCATCGTCGAGCAGTTCGCCGCCGGCGGCCATCCGGATTTCACGCGTGGCTTCGCCGCCCGTCCGGACCAGAAATATGCCGAGGCGCTGAAAGGCACCGACCTCTACAATGGCTGGGGCTCGATCTGCTATCGCGGCGAGGATTTGAGCTTCAAGGACTGGAGCTGCGGCGAAGGCCTGCGCTGCGCCGGCGTCCACGAAAGCGCCATCCATCCGGGCTTCGGCACCTGCGTCAGCGAGGCCGGCACGGCGGTCGGCGACCCCGTCGAGTTCGGCGAGATAAAAATGTCGACATGGGGCAACGACCAGTATTGCCGGCTGTCGCCGGCCACCGCCAAGGCATGCGCCATCGATCCGGCGCGGGACAAGAAGCCGCCGGTCAAGCTTGCCGGCTATGGCGCCGCACGCCAACGCTACGACAATCCGCAGCAGAAGACCGGCGGCTTTCCCGGCGGCATGCTGCGCAAGGCGAGCTGCGACAAGCTTCCCGACGAGGCGACGTGCGGCCGGCTGGCCAAGACCGGCTTCAACGACTGCATCGCGTCCGGCAAGGACCACAAATTCTGCACCAAGGAATTCACCAAGACCGCCGGCCTGCGCGCCTGCGACAAGGCGCATCCCTGCCGCGAGGACTATATCTGCACCGCCGGCTATGACGACCTGCCCCAGGCCAAACCTGGCGAAGGCACCTGCATCCCGCCCTATTTCATCTTCCAGTTCCGTGTCGACGGCCACCCGCGTAGCTGGGTGCAGGACGTCAGGGAATGAGAGACCGGTTTTGCTGCAGGCAAATTGAAGGTCCGGTGGACCTTTCAAGGACTCGAACGCCCGGAGGGCAAGCGATGCTGCCGCAACGAAGGCGCGTCGTTACTGCGTCTCGCCAGACGGCTTTCGCCGAGAACCACTGACGTCTGCTCGGTAGGCGCCTAGTCCCTCTGCTTGGCGCCGGCGCTCTTGCCGTCGGAACTCTTCGAGCGCTCCTCGAAGCGCGCCGCGCCCTTTTTCAACGGATGGCCGGTCTCGGCCTCGGTCTTGCGTTCGTCCTTCGCCGCCGCCTGTTTCAGTCCTTTGGCCGCCTGCTTGCCTTTTGCGGTCGGTGCCTGTTCAACGCCCATCGTTTCCTCCCTTTGCGCGCCAATCGCGCGGTGTCAGGAGCAACGTGCATAACATCAGGCGGTTCCGGCGCGGCTTCGTCGTTCGGGAAACTCGGCGCTGACGCAGCTCAGCGCGCCGCCGTCATCGCCTTGCGAAACGCTTCGAGCGTCTCGGCGCTGACATGGTGCTCGATGCCCTCGGCATCGATGCGCGCGGTCTCGGCGCTGACGCCGAGCGAGCGCAGGAAGGCTTCCACCGTCTGGTGGCGGATGCGGCTCTCCACCGCGACCTTGCGGCCGGCATCGGTCAGGAACACGCCGCGATAGGGCTTTCTGGACACCAGGCCGTCGGCGCACAGCCTGGTCAGCATCTTGGCCACCGTCGGCTGGGCGACGCCGAGCCGTGCGGCGATATCGACCTGACGCGCCTCGTTGCCATCCTCGATCAGGTCGGCGATCAGCTCGACATAATCCTCGACCAGCGCGCTGCGGCGCGCTTCGCGCGTGTGCCTGAACCCCTCCGAATGGACGTCGGCGTCAGGCAGCGGCTTTTCGCGCGGGACCGGTCTGTTCTTCAGCGCCAATGCGCGCTCCTCCTGGGAGTTTAGCCGTCCATGCATTTATAGCACGGGCTCTGATTCTTCAGGCCGTTTATTTGCATTCCGCCACGGGCGCAACCAGCGTTGTCGGCGACCGCCCCCGCGCCAGGTCACGGCCTCGACAAAAAGCACCGACAATGAAATATAGCATATTGCATAATGTTGAGCCATGGCATACCTTAGGCGAACATCGACACGTCTCGCGGAAAGCCCCTTATGTCTGAAGTCGAAGCCACAGCCTCCCGGTCTACATGGCGGTTCGCCAGGCCCGAGGAGGACGACCAGCCCAGCCTACGCGAGGTCAATTCTTCCATCGCCGTGCCGAATTCGGGCGTCTGGTTCCGCCGGTTGTTCGCCTTCATGGGCCCCGGCTACATGGTCTCGGTCGGCTATATGGACCCGGGCAACTGGGCGACCGACCTCGCCGGTGGCGCCCAGTTCGGCTACACGCTGCTGTTCATCATCATGCTGTCCAACCTGATGGCGATCCTGCTGCAGGCGCTCGCCGCCCGCCTCGGCATCGCCACCGGCCGCGACCTGGCACAGGCCTGCCGCGCCTACTATCCACGACCGGTCAACTTCATGCTGTGGATCGCCTGCGAACTGGCCATCATCGCCTGCGACCTCGCAGAAGTCATCGGCACGGCGATCGCGCTGCAGCTTCTGTTCGGCATTCCGCTGGTCGGCGGCGCCATGCTGACGGCGCTCGATGCCTTTATCGTGCTGCTGCTGATGAACAAGGGTTTTCGCTATCTCGAAGCTTTCGTCATCGCGCTTTTGATCATCATCTTCAGCTGCTTTGCCATCCAGATCTTCGTCGCAGCCCCGCCGGCCGGCTCGATCCTGCATGCCATGTTCGTGCCGTCGTCCGAGATCGTCACCAATCCGGCAATGCTCTACATCGCCATCGGCATCATCGGCGCCACCGTCATGCCGCACAATCTCTATCTGCACTCCTCGATCGTGCAGACCCGCGCCTATGAGCGCACCGATAAGGGCAAACGCGACGCCATCAAATGGGCGACGACGGACTCGACCATCGCCCTGATGCTCGCCTTGTTCGTCAACGCCTCGATCCTGATCGTGTCGGCAGTCGCCTTCCACGACACCGGCCACCAGGATGTCGCTGAGATCGGCCAGGCCTTCGAGCTGCTGTCGCCGCTGCTGGGCCTCGGCATCGCCTCGATCCTGTTCGCTGTGGCGCTGCTGGCTTCCGGCCTGAACTCGACGGTGACGGCGACGCTGGCCGGCCAGATCGTCATGGAAGGTTTCCTGCGCCTGCGCATCCCCAACTGGGCGCGCCGGCTGTTGACGCGCGGGCTGGCCATCATCCCGGTGGTGATCGTCACCGCGCTCTATGGCGAAAAAGGCACCGGCCAGTTGCTGGTGTTCAGCCAGGTGATCCTGTCGATGCAGCTGCCCTTCGCGGTTGTCCCGCTGGTGCAGTTCGTCTCCGACAGGAAGAAGATGGGCAACCTCGCCATTCCGCGTGGCGTCGCCGCACTGGCCTGGGTGGTCGCTGCGATCATCCTGGTGCTCAACTTCAAGCTACTCTACGACACCATGTTCGGAGTCGGCTGAGACCCGAAATCGACTGCTCTGCTGAGAGATAGTCCGGCGACAAATCGGCAATTCGCGCTATCTTCTCGCGTCATGACCGGGATCGAAGACGTCAGGAAGTTCTACGCGCGGCTGATGGCCGCCAATGCCGGCTCGCCCGATCCGCGCCTGGAGGCGGTCTTCGCCGAGGTGCCGCGCGAAGCCTTCCTCGGTCCCGGGCCGTGGACGATCATCGCCGGCAACGGCAAGATCACGACGCCGAGCGCGGATCCGGCACACATCTACCAAAACGTGCTGGTGGCGCTCGACAACGACAAGGGCATCAACAATGGCGAGCCGTTCCTGCACGCCATGTGGATCGGCAAGCTTGCGCCGAAACCCGGCGAGGCCGTTTGCCACATCGGCGCCGGCACCGGCTACTACACCGCGGCGCTGGCCAAACTGGTTTCGCCCGGCGGCACCGTCACCGCTTTCGAACTCGACAAAAACCTGGCCGAGCTCGCACGACAAAATCTCGAAACCTATCGCAATGTGACCGTCGTCCATGGCGATGCCGTGACGACGCCCTTGCCGCCTTCCGACATCGTCTATGTCAATGCCGGCGTCGCCGCGCCGCCGGCAGGATGGCTGAAGGCGCTGCGCCCAGGCGGCCGCATGATCTTTCCCTGGCGCCCGGCCGAGCGCGTTCCGCTGGCGGTGATGGTGACCCGCACCGCAAAAGGCTTCGCGTGCGACCCCTTCATGCGCTCATGGTTCATTCCATGTGTCGGCGCTTCGGTTGCGGACCCTGCGGCGAAGATCCCTACGCGCGACCAGGCCGCGAGCAGCCGCTCGATCTGGCTGACGTCGGACAAGGTGCCCGACCGCACCGCCACGGCGATCTTCGGTGAGGTCTGGTTCTCGTCGCGCGCCCTCGATGTCAGGCCTCGCAGATGATGGGCGCGCCGAATTTTTGCCAGCGGTGTCGGACGCGCGGCTGTTCGCTCGTCCTTGGGCTGAAGTCCAGCCGCGACGGCGTGGATTGAAGAAACCGGAGCATTGGAATGAGAAAGATCATCGCCGCGACATTCGTCAGCCTCGATGGCGTCATGCAGGCCCCAGGTGGTCCGGAAGAAGATCCGGCCGGCGGCTTCAAGTTCGGCGGCTGGACGTTCCACTACTGGGACGACGCCATGGGCGCGTTCATGGGCGAGACCTTCACCAAGCCCTTCGACCTGCTGCTCGGCCGCAAGACCTACGACATCTTCGCCGCGCACTGGCCGTACCAGGACAACGATCCGATCGCCGAAAGCTTCAACGCCGTCACCAAATATGTGGCGACGCACCGGCACGACACGCTGACCTGGAACAACAGCCAGTCGCTGGGCGACGACGTCGTGGCAATGCTGCGCAAGCTCAAGCAGGAAGACGGCCCGGACCTGCTCATCCAGGGTTCGAGCGAGCTGATCCAGACCCTGCTCGCCAATGATCTGATTGACGAGATCAGCCTGCTGATCTTCCCGCTGGTGCTGGGCAAGGGCAAGCGGCTGTTCGGCAACGGCACCATGCCTTCCGCCCTGAAGCTGACCCGCTCACAGGCCTCGACCACCGGCGTCATCATGGCGACTTATGAGCGTGGCGGCGAGATCAGGACCGGCTCGTTCGCGCCGGAGAGGCCATCCGAGGCAGAGATCGAGCGGCGCAAGACCTGGAAGTAGCGAGAGCGGAAGCAGGACCTGGATTGCTCGCCCCCACGCATGTGGGGAAGAGGTGGCTCGGCGAAGCCGAGACGGAGAGGGGGATTGGCGCGACGGTGACCCAATTTCTGCAAGCATTCGCCCTACGAAGGCCCCCTCTCCGGCCGCTTCGCGGCCACCTCTCCCCCCGCTCTGGCGGGGCGAGGAATCCCAAGTTCCCTCAAGCTGCCTGCGCCCGTCTGGCCAACCCTTCGCGGATATGCCGCGCGAACTCCTGTGCCGCAGGCCCGACCCCATGCCTCGGCAAATGCAGGTTGATGGCAAAATTCGGCAGTGGCGGCAGGCCTGAATCGAGCGGCAATATGTCGAGATCGGCTGGCACGGTGGAGGCCAGCCATGTGGTGACGGCAAGGTCCGAGCGCACGGTCGCTGTCGTTGCGTCGATGTTGCCGTTCTCGAACACGGTGCGCCATTCCAGCCCGTGCTCGCTGAGCGCCGACAGCACTGCCGGCCGGAAGGCGCAGGTGTCGGCAACGATCGAAACCGGCAGCGGCCGCTTGGCGCCGGCAACGCCGCCCTTGGCGCCGACCCAGACCAGCCGGTCTATAGCCAGGCACTCGCCGGCCGATGGACCGACCCGTTCCTCGATCACCGCGAGGTCGATGGTGCCGGCCGCAAGCGCCGAGGTCAGCTCCGGTGACGAGGCGCAGACCAGCGATATCTCGACCTGCGGATAGGTCTCGGCATAGCGCTTCAGCACCGGCGCCAGCAAGGTGCCGACAAGATCGTAGGGCACGCCGAGCCGCACCTGGCCGGCCACCGCGGTACCCGCCATCTCGCCCCAGATCTCGTCGTTCAAGGCCAGCAGGCGCTTGCCCTTGGTGAACAGCCGCTCACCGGCGCGCGTCAGCCTTAGGCCGCGCCGGTTGCGCTCGAACAGGCTGGAGCCTAGCGCCTCCTCCAGCCGCTTGACCTGTTGGCTGACGGCACCTTGCGTCAGGTGCAGCGCATTGGCAGCCCCCGTCATGCTGGCCTTGTCGGCGACGGTGACGAAGGTGCGGATCAGTGCCATGTCGAGATTTCGGATCATGGTGGCATTATGATCGCTAATGCCAACCATGGCAAACATTGCATTTACTGAAGTTCGTGCGCGTCTACGATGGGGGTGTCCGACGATGCATGTCGCCCAAATGTGCGCAGCGGTTTTGGGAGAACGACATGCATGAAACGAAAACTTGAAACGCGTCGACGCGCTTCAAAGGAAGCCGCATGCTCGAGCCGATCATCCCCCTCATCCTGTTTGCGATCGTTGCCACCACCACGCCCGGCATCGCCACGACCCTGTCGACGGCGTCCGGTGCGCAGTTCGGTTTTCGCCGTTCCGTTCCCTTGCTGGTCGGAAGCGCCGCCGGCCTCGCCACGGTGACGGGAGCGGCCGCTGCCGGGCTCGCCGGCCTGCTGCTTGCGGTGCCGTCACTGCAATTGGCGATGAAGGTCGTCGGCTCGCTCTATCTCGTCTGGCTGGCGATCAAGATCGGCCGCAGTGGACCGCCCAACCTGGACGTGACCATGGCCGGTCCGAACAGCTTTCTCGGCGGCGCCGGCATTCAATGGATGAACCCTAAGGGCTGGGCGATGGGGCTGGGCGCGGCAGCCTCGTTCGCTGCTTTGGCCAGCGGCCCGCTGCAGCTTGCGCTGCTGCTCGGCGCGACCTTCGGCCTGGCGGCCGCTGCCTCGCTGTCGCTGTGGTGCGTGGCCGGCATGCTGCTTGCCCGGCTGCTGAAAACCGAGTGGCAATGGCGGGCGCTCAACATTGTGCTGGCGCTGGTGCTTGCGGCCTCGATCATTCCAATGTGGCGGTCGGCCTGAACGCCAACCGCCACGCACGGCTCAAGCCGCGTAGCGTGCCGCCGGCTTGTCGGCATGCAGGCTGCCGTAGAAGGCTTGCCGCGCGCCGAGGAAAGTGTCGAGCTTGGAGGCGTCGGCAAGCCCCGGCACGGTAACCGTTTCGCCCTTGGCCAGGCCAACAAGTGCGGCATCGACCAGATCGTCCGCCGTCATGACGATCTCCTTCGGAAGGCTATCGATATCGCTGCCGGCAATTTCCCAGAAATCGGTCCGGGTCGCGCCTGGCAGCACGACCTGCACCTTCACCTGCGTACCCGCAACTTCGCGCTGCAGCGCTTCGGTGAAATTGACGACATAGGCCTTGGTGCCGCTGTAGATGCCGCCGAACGAGGTGTCGAAGGCAAGCACAGAGGCGATGTTGACGATGGCACCACGGTTGCGCGCCACCAGACCTGGGAGCACGGCACGGGTCAGGCGGGTCAAGGCAATGACATTGACCTTGATCATGCGCTCGGCCGCGTCGGCGTCAGCTGTCGCCACCACCTGCTGGCCGCCAATGCCGGCATTGTTGACCAGCACCGTCACGCTGTCGTCGGCGGCGATCGCCTGCTCGACGCGGCGCACGTCATTGTCGTCGGCGAGATCGGCGCTGATCACGCTGACCTTGCGGCCGTAGGCATAGCGCAGCTTCTCCGCCAATTCCTCTAGCCGGTCGGCGCGCCGCGCCACCAGCAGCAGGTCATAGCCCTGCCCTGCCAGCCTGTCCGCATAGACCGCGCCGATGCCCGCCGAAGCTCCGGTGACCACCGCCGTGCCCTTGTTGCTCTGTCCACTCATTGTCCTGTTCCTTCTTCGACTGATTGCTTCGCTTCGACTTCGGCTGCCGGCACCGTGGGCAACAGCCCCCGCTCTGCCGCCAAAGCCATCTGATTTCATTTAGTGGCATATACCACTATTGAGGAAATAGGCATATGCCACTATCTTGTCAATGATCGGAGCGGGGATTATTTAAGGGGCAGCGGTCGGGCGTGCTGCAGCCATCGCCGAGAGAAAGAGCCGAGAGAAAAAATGTCAAAAGACACGTTGCCCGGCCTGATCCTCTGCAACAACGCCATGCTGCGTCGCGCGGCGCGCAAGCTCGGCCAGTTCTATGATGACGTGCTAGCGCCTTCGGGCCTCAAGGCCACGCAGCAGGGCCTGCTGTATCAGATCCATATCGGCAACGAGCCGGCGATGGGCGCCATTGCCGCGTCCCTGATCATGGACCTGTCGGCGCTTGGCCACACGCTGAAACCGCTGATCCGCGACGGCTATGTCGAGACTTTCGCCGATCCGGACGACCGCCGCATCAAGCGCGTGCGGCTGACGCCGCAGGGTCTGGTCAAGCTCGATGAGGCGATGAAGCTGTGGCACGTCGCCCAGCAGCGTTTCGAGGACGTGGTCGGCAAGGATCAGGCTGCAAAACTACGCGCGGCGCTGGATGACATCGCCGCGCTGGATTTCGACTTGCCGCCGGCCAGCTAGGGCAGCCGACGGGCTTCTGAAAGACTATTCAGCCGGCACGGCGACCGGCCGCGCCGCCCAGCGCCCGGCCAGCACGATGCCCAGCCCGATGATCGGGAAGGCCGCGGCGACCAGGCCGAGATCGGCCGGCGCGCCGTAGCGCAGCACGCCACCACCGACCACGGCGCCCAGCGCCACGCCGAGATAGAGCGCCGAGCCGTTGAGCGACAGCACGATCGGCGCGGCGTCGGGCGCCAGCTTGATGATGCGGCTGGCCTGCGCCGGCGGGAACGCCCAGCCGACGATGCCCCACGGCACCATCATCGCCATCAACGCCGGCCCGGCAATATGGGGCGGCAGGAAGGTCGGGATGACCGACAGCATGACCAGCATGGCCGCACTCAGCGTCAGCGACCAGCCGACGGTGCGCGTCGCGCCGAAACGGTCGGCCGCCTGGCCGCCGGCAATGTTGCCGATGACGGCGCCGACACCGAAGGCGAGCAGCATGCCGGGCAGCGCGATCTGGCTGAGCCCGCCGCCCTCGATGGCGAGCGGCGCGACATAGGCAAAGACGGTGAAGGCGCCGGTCAGTGCCAGAAGCGTCGTCAGGAGGATCGGCATGACGCCGGGACGCAGGGCCGCTGCCAGCCTGCGCTTCAGGGGCAGCCTGGTGCCGACGATGCCACGCGGCAGCCGGTACCACAGGATCGCGCCGGCAAGCGCGCCGAGCCCGGCAATGGCGTAGAACGTGCCGCGCCAGCCGGCGAAGGCAGCGACCAGCGCGCCAAGCGGCGCGCCGACGGCGACGGCCACCGTGGTGCCGCCGACAACGACGGCAATGGCGCGGGCTCGATGATGGTCATCGACCAGCGCCACCGCCGTGCCTTGTGCGGTCGCTGCGAACAGGCCCGACGACAGCGCCATGACGATGCGCGCGATCAGCAGAAGTTCGAAGGAGGAGCTCAACGCGGCGGCAATATTGCCGATGACGAAGAACACCAGGGTCCACAGGATGACGCGGCGCCGGTCCCATTCGCCGGTCAGCGTCGCCAGGATCGGCGTGCCGACCGCGTAGGCCAGAGCGAAGGCGGTGATCAGCGTGCCGGCCAACGGAATGGAGATGCCCGCGTCTGCCGCGATGTCGGGCAGAAGGCTGGAGATGACGAAGCCTTCGGTCGAGATAGTGAACGATCCGAGCGCAAGCCAGAAGAGGCGCTTGTCCATGGGGCGTGTCCTTAGTTCAAAAGTTATTGAACAATTGGACATAACAGGGCATGATGTCAATGAAGCTAGGGAAAAATAGCATCACCCTCCTGACAGCCCTGTGTCAGCACAGTCGGTCAGCACGGATCGCAACGGGAGAAACACTGTGCACGCGCAGGGCAGGATGGATGCGTTGAAATCGGCCCGAACTGTGCTTAGTTTCCAGCCATGACCTTGCCACACCCCAATACCGACCAGATCAGCCTGCCGATCGTGCTCGGCGTGCTCGGTGACCCGACGCGGCTCGCCATCGTGCGCTATCTCGCCAGCAAGGAAGGCGTGGCGCTGAACTGCAGCCAGTTCCTCGATCTCGGCTCCAAGACCAATCTGAGCTACCACCTCGCCAAACTGCGCGAGGCCGGCGTCACCCGCGCCGAAGTGGTCGGCACCAACCGGATGATCACGCTGCGCCGCGCCGACCTCGACGCCCGCTTCCCCGGCCTGCTCGACAGCGTCATCGCCGCCGCTGGAGACGATCCCGCGCTGCCGGCGGTCGGCGGCCACGACCTTGAAATGCCGGCCTGAGGCTGTTCCTCGTTCCCGCTTGAGAAATGATGCTTCACCCCCGGAGCCACCCAAAATGCGCATCGCCGTCCTCGCCGATATCCATGGCAATTTGCTGGCGCTGGACGCCGTGCTTGACGATTTGAAGCAGCGCGGCAGCGCCGACCTGACCGTCAATCTCGGCGACAGCGTTTCCGGCCCGTTGTGGCCGCGCGAGACGTTTGCGCGGCTGGAGGCGCTCAACCTGCCGACGGTGCGCGGCAACCACGACCGCCGCGTCGCCGCCGATCCGGCCAGCGACGAGATGTGGCCTTCCGACGCCTATGCGCAGGAGCGGCTGACGCAGGAGCAGCGCGAGGCCCTGTTCGCGCAGCCGCTGACGCTGGAGATCGCGCCCGGCATCATCGCCTTCCACGCCCGCCCCGACCATGACGAGAAATATCTGCTCGATGCGATCACCGATGGTCAGTTGGTGCGCGCGCCGCTGTCGGCGATCCGGCGCCGGCTGAAGACGCTCGACCCCGCCTGCCGCATCGCGCTGTGCGGCCACAGCCATCGCCCGGAGCTGATCCGCATTCCCGGTGGTCCGGTCATCTTCAATCCCGGCAGCATCGGCTGCCCCGCCTATGACGATGCGACCCCGCCGGCGCATGTCTCGGAGCAGGGCTCGCCGCATGCGCGCTACGGCATCGTCACCTTGGGCAACGCCGGCCAGCCCGATCGCTTCGAGGCCATCGCCGTCGACTACGACCACGAGGCGGCGGCCCGGCAGGCCGAACAGGCAGGACGCCCGGAATGGGCCCACGCGCTCAGGACAGGGTTCATGCCAGGCTGAGCTTGCTCATGCCCGGCTAAACGCAAATGCGTTTATGCCGCCCGGCTAAACGCCCTTGCGTTTATGCCAAGCTGAACGCACCTGCGTTCTTGCCGCCAAGGTCGAATTTTCGCACTTACATGGCGTCGCGTCGTCCCTTATAAAACCGGCCGGGCATGCAGCGGGTCCACCCGCAGCGTGCGTCGCGTCTTTGAGTATCAGCGCACGGCCAAACGATGAGGCGCACAGTTACGCTCCGAACAACCCTGCATGCGCTGATTGCCGCTCCGCTTCTGATGGCGGCATGGCCGGCCATGGCCGAAGAATCGCCGGATCTCGTCATCTCCATCGTCATCGGCCTGGCGCCGGACGATCTTCTCAACGTCCGCACCACCGCATCGCCGATCGCCAAGGTCGAAGCGCGCCTGGTTGGCGGCGCCAGCGTCACCAATCTCGGTTGCAACGATGTCAACGGCCACAAATGGTGCAAGATCGAGAGCACCGGCAAGGACAAGCTGAGCGGATGGGCGCCGGCACGCTACCTCACGCCCCTCAATCCGGCCCCCTATGTCGAAGGCCAGGCAAAACCGGCCGACGCGCCTATGGTCGCCTCCACTGGCAATGAGGCCGATCAGGCATCGGCGCCGGACAAACCACAGCCGCCGCCCGACCTGGCGACGCGCCTGGGTGGCGCGGATCCGGAGGCTGGCGCCGAAAGCACCCAGAAATCAGCCGTCGAAATCGGCCAAACGGCCATGCGGGATGCCTACGGCCTGGCCTTCGCGGTGCAGGAAAACCCGACGACCGGCGAGATTGGAGAGCCGCCAGCCGCGCCCCGGGCATCCTTTGCCCCGCCGCCTGACTCGCAAGCCGTCGCGCGGCTGGAACCGCCATCCGACCATGCCACCCCATCTGACCATGCCACCAAAGAAATTCCCTGTGCCCGCTATGTCGGCGAGCCGATGACGCGTTGTGCCATCAGCGTCGTGCGAGCCGGCACGGACAAGGCCGACGTCACCGTGACCTGGCCCGATGGCGGCACGCGCGTCATCTCCTTCGTCGCCGGCAAACCGGCCGGCTCGGATGGGCAGACCGACTTCCGTTTCACTCGCGAAGGCAGCCTGAACATGATCCGCATCGGCGTCTCCGAACGCTTCGAGATCACGGATCGGCTGGCGCTGGGGAATTAGGTTCCCAGGGGAATAAGGGAGTAGGGCAGTAAGGCAGTATGTTTGCAGCGCGCTCGAAACTCTACCTACTGCCCTACTGCCCTACTGCCCTACTGCCCTACTGCCCTACTGCCCTACTGCCCTACTGCCCTACTGCCCTACTGCCCTACTCCCCTCATTTTCGGGGTTACATCCGCCAAAACTCTTCCCTATAAGGCCCTCCTAGCCTGATACCAGAATCGCGAGCACAACCGGCCGGGTCTTCCCGTCCCGGTTTTTTGTGCAAGCCGCCCGCCGAACGGAACTTATCGCCCATGCCAAGACGCACTGACATCAAGTCGATCCTGATCATCGGGGCCGGCCCCATCGTCATCGGCCAGGCCTGCGAGTTCGATTATTCCGGCACCCAGGCCTGCAAGGCGCTGAAGGAAGAGGGCTTCCGCGTCATCCTGGTCAATTCCAATCCGGCCACCATCATGACCGACCCGGAACTGGCCGACGCCACCTATATCGAGCCGATCACCCCGGAAGTCGTGGCCAAGATCATCGCCAAGGAGCGGCCCGACGCGCTGCTGCCGACCATGGGCGGCCAGACCGCGCTCAACACCGCTTTGTCGCTGCGCCGCATGGGCGTGCTCGACCGCTACAATGTCGAGATGATCGGCGCCGATGCCACGGCAATCGACAAGGCCGAGGACCGGGCGCTGTTTCGCGAGGCGATGAAGAAGATCGGGCTGGAAACGCCGAAGTCGATGCTGGCCAACGCCACCGACGTCAAGAACACCGACCGCAAGACGCATGAGGCCGAGCGCGCCGCCGTCAAGGCCGAGGCCCCGGCCGATCTCGACGCCGCGCTCGATGCGCTGGAAACCCGCTGGAACCTCGGCGAAGGCGACCGCAAGCAGCGCTACATCAGCCACGGCATGGCGATCGCAGCACAAGCGCTCGACCATGTCGGCCTGCCTGCTATCATCCGCCCGTCCTTCACCATGGGCGGCACCGGCGGCGGCATCGCCTACAACCGCGCCGAATTCTACGAGATCGTCCAGTCCGGCCTCGACGCCTCGCCGACCACCGAAGTGCTGATCGAGGAGAGCGTGCTCGGCTGGAAGGAGTATGAGATGGAGGTCGTCCGCGACAAGGCGGACAATTGCATCATTGTCTGCTCGATCGAGAACATCGACCCGATGGGCGTGCATACCGGCGATTCGATCACGGTCGCCCCTGCCCTCACCTTGACCGACAAAGAATACCAGATGATGCGCAACGCCTCGATCGCGGTGCTGCGCGAGATCGGCGTCGAGACCGGCGGCTCCAACGTGCAGTTCGCCGTCAACCCGGCCGATGGCCGCCTGGTCGTCATCGAGATGAACCCGCGCGTCTCGCGCTCGTCCGCCCTCGCCTCCAAGGCGACCGGCTTCCCGATCGCCAAGATCGCGGCCAAGCTCGCCGTCGGCTACACTCTGGACGAGCTGGAGAACGACATCACCGGCGGCGCCACGCCGGCCTCGTTCGAGCCGTCGATCGATTACGTCGTGACCAAGATCCCGCGCTTTGCCTTCGAGAAATTCCCCGGCGCCGAGCCGGTGCTGACCACCGCCATGAAGTCGGTCGGCGAAGTCATGGCCATCGGCCGCACCTTCCAGGAATCGCTGCAGAAGGCGCTGCGTGGTCTCGAAACCGGCCTCACCGGCCTCGACGAGATCGAGATCCCCGGCCTCGGCCACGGGACCGCGATCGCCAACCATGCCGACGACCGCAACGCCATTCGCGCCGCACTCGGCACGCCGACGCCCGACCGGCTGCGCATGGTGGCGCAGGCGATCCGCATGGGCACCTCGCTGGAAGACGTGCACGCCATGTGCAAGATCGACCCGTGGTTCCTCGAGCAGATCGCCGGCATCGTCGCCATGGAAGCCCGCATCCGCGAGCACGGCATCCCCGGCGACGCCGTCAATCTGCGCATGCTGAAGGCGATGGGTTTTTCCGACGCCCGCCTGGCGTCACTGACCAGGGCCGACATCGAGACGATCCAGAAGGCTCGCGAAAAGCTCGACGTTCATCCGGTCTATAAACGCATCGACACCTGCGCGGCCGAGTTCGCCTCGCCCACCGCCTACATGTACTCGACCTATGAAGTGCCGTTCGCCGGCGCGCTCGCCAACGAGGCGCAGGTCTCGTCGCGCAAGAAGGTCGTCATTCTCGGCGGCGGCCCGAACCGCATCGGCCAGGGCATCGAGTTCGACTATTGCTGCTGCCACGCCGCCTTCGCGCTGCGGGACGCCGGCTATGAGGCGATCATGATCAATTGCAACCCGGAGACCGTGTCGACCGACTACGACACCTCGGACCGGCTCTATTTCGAGCCGCTGACGGCGGAGGACGTGCTGGAGATTCTGCGTGCCGAACAGGCGTCAGGCGAACTGGTCGGCGTCATCGTCCAGTTCGGCGGCCAGACGCCGCTGAAGCTCGCCGACGCATTGGAAAAGGCCGGCATCCCGATCCTCGGCACCTCGCCCGACATGATCGACCTCGCCGAAGACCGCGACCGCTTCCAGAAGCTGCTGCACAAGCTCGGCCTGACCCAGCCGAAGAACGGCATCGCCTATTCGGTCGAGCAGGCGCGCCTGGTCGCCGGCGAGCTCGGCTTCCCGCTGGTGGTTCGCCCCTCCTATGTGCTCGGCGGCCGCGCCATGCAGATCATCCATGACGAGGGCATGCTGCAATCCTACCTGCTCGACACCGTGCCTGGCCTGGTGCCGGAGGACATCAAGCAGAAATACCCCAACGACAAGACCGGCCAGATCAACACCCTCTTGGGCAAGAACCCGCTGCTGTTCGACACCTATCTCTCCGGCGCCATCGAAGTCGATGTTGACTGCCTCTGCGACGGCAAGGCCACCTTCGTCTCCGGCATATTGGAGCACATCGAGGAGGCCGGCATCCATTCGGGCGACAGTGCCTGCTCGCTGCCGGTGCATTCGCTGCCTTCGGAGCTGGTGGATGAGCTGGAGCGCCAGACGGCGGCACTCGCCCGCGCGCTCAATGTCGGCGGCCTGATGAACGTGCAGTATGCGATCAAGGACGGCACGGTCTATGTGCTGGAGGTCAACCCGCGGGCGTCGCGCACCGTGCCCTTCGTCGCCAAGACCATCGGACGTCCCATTGCCAAGATCGCCGCCCGCATCATGGCCGGCGAGACGCTGGAAGACGCCTTCGCCCATTACGGCGCCATGCCCGACCCCAGGAACCCCGGCCACATCGCGGTCAAGGAAGCGGTGTTCCCCTTCGCCCGCTTCCCCGGCGTCGACATATTGCTCGGCCCGGAAATGCGCTCGACCGGCGAGGTCATGGGCCTCGACCGCGATTTTGCGCTCGCCTTCGCCAAGAGCCAGCTGGGCGCCGGCGTCGACCTGCCGCGCTCCGGCACGCTGTTCGTCTCGGTTCGCGACGAGGACAAGAAAGGCATATTGTCGGCGGTGAAGCGCCTCGCCGGCCTCGGCTTCAAGGTGATGGCAACCTCAGGCACGGCCCGCTTCCTCGCCGAAAACGGCGTCGTCGCCGAGAAAATAAACAAGGTGCTGGAAGGCCGCCCCCACATCGAGGACGCCATCCGCAACCGCCAGGTGCAGATCGTCTTCAACACGACGGACGGCCAGAAGGCGGTGTCGGACTCCAAATCGCTGCGGCGCGCGACGCTGATGCAGAAAGTGCCGTACTACACGACGCTGTCGGGTGCCGCTGCGGTGGCCGAGGCGATTGCAGCGCTGAAGGCCGGGAGCCTCGAGGTTCGGCCGCTGCAGGAGTATTTTGCCTAAAGCGAAGCGGCGGCTGTCTCCGCTTCGGCATCGGCGTCGTAATTCCAGACCCAGGCACGTTCCTGCGGCTGAGCATCAAGCTTGCGGTCGCGGGCATGCAAATTGCCGCTGGCGTCATAGCGAGCACCACTCACGCGCGCCATGCGCTGGACGCCGGCCGTCCGCTCGCGCCGCAGCCGCTCGTAAATCAGCAGTGCCCGTGGGGCTGACTTGCGGTCTGCGTGATTCAGCACGGTCGCCAAGGCAACCGCGTCTTCGATGGCCTGATTGGCTCCTTGTCCCAAATGCGGCAGCATCGGATGGGCGGCGTCTCCCAACAAGGTCAGGCGTCCGCGAGTCCAGGTTGCGAGTGGTTCACGATCGAACAGGCCCCACCGAAACGTTGTGTTCAGTTGGGCAATGATCGTCTCGACCATTGGGGCCCAGCCGGCGAACTCTCGAGCAAGGGCATGGGGATCGCCCCGCGCCGACCATGACTCCTTCATCGGCTCATCGGTTGTCACAAAGCCCACGTAGTTGATGAGCAGGCCGGCGCGCACCGGAAAGACCAGAAAATGCTTGCCTGCACCGAGCCAGTTGCGCATCGCTCCTGGCGGCCACGAGACATCAGCCGCCGGGATCACCCCTCGATAGGCGATCGATCCCGAATAGACCGGGGCGGACGGGGCGATGACGAACTGCTGAAGGGTAGAATGGATGCCGTCAGCCGCGATCACGACGTCGGCCGTGGTGCGCAAACCATTGGCGAAAGTGATGACGGCCTGCTCATCGTCCTGTTCGAAGCCGATACATCTGTGGCCGGCCTTCACTGTGTTGGCCGGTAGCCGGTCGACGAACATTGCCAGCAAATCGGCGCGGTGCATGCCGTAGAACTCGATTTGGCTGGCAAGTTCGGGGGGCCACATCGCGGCGGCATAGGAGCCATCGGCGCGACGAAACTGTGGCTCGATCCATCTGGCCCCCGAACGGATCAGCTCGTCACCAAGGCCGAGCCGCCGAAGCATCCGGACACCGTTCGGTTGGATCGCGACGCCGGCGCCGACCTCGGCCAGGGCCGTCGCCTGTTCGTAGAGGCGGACGTCCATGCCTCGTTGAAGCAGGGCGGCGGCAGCGGCGGCGCCGCCGATGCCGCCGCCGATGACCGCCACACGTAGCGGGCTCGTGCTCATCTCTCCGGCTCCTCAAGCATCGTCAGCCCTTGACGCGTGCAAGATAGGATTTTCACCGTCTTAAACCCAAAATTGCCAAAGTGACGTTAGCTCGCAATCTCAGGGAGCCCAACCTTCGCAGCCTTGGCCTTTGTTCTTTCCAACTTATTGATAGCCTTTCGAATTCTGGCGACAGCTTCCTTCGCCTTATCACCTTCGATCGTATCTCGCTTGATCACTTCATTCTCGACCAACAGCGACAGGTTCTCGTTGCCAACTTTGATGTCTGGAAAGAGCCTCCGGATTTCGCGGCGCACGACCGAAATCACAGGTTCTGACCGGATGATCGCCGATACAGTAAACTTGTTGAACAGCTGGGCTTGCTGGTGAAAGGCATCCATTGCATCGGTCGTTAGCCCTTCCTTGGCGAACAGGAAGAGGCACTGCAGATGATCCTCATTCTTGGGATTCATATCGGCAAGGACGATGCGACAGACTTCTTCGTGGCTGATCTGATTTGCCACATAAATACGGACCAGCCGCCATTCGACGGCATTGGTCAGGATCACCCAGTGAATGCCTTGATGAGCCCCATAGTCAATCACTTGTCTCAAGTGATTATCGGCTAGGCTGCTGCCAGCTGATTTTACCTCGACAAGCAATCGCAGTTTTCCTGCGATCTTGATCGCAAGGTCGCAGTATGTTGCCTTGATCTGGTGCTCTGAGGTCAATTCGTCATATTTGTCGTAGCCGAAAACCTCGGCCAAGATGTCCTTGATCAAGGTAACCGTGTCGGCTTCCGCGACATCGGATTTTTGCTGAGCCAGCGTGATCCGCTGATATTTCTTGAGATTCGACGCAACGCGTTCGATGAATTTCTTCGGCAATTTGTTCAATGACTCGCCCTCCCTGCCCCCAATATGAATTGAGGACGAGTTTACTTGAAAGACAAGTGAAAACTTATGTTAGGGATTGCTGGCCCTTCGCAGGCTCAGCACGTTCGAAGTTCGAAAAGCCAAGCAATTGGGTTTCGACCGCTGTGCGGACCGTTTCTCACCCTCACGCCACCGCCACACACTCGATCTCGATATCGAACTCCATTGGCCATGACGCGACCGGCACGAAGCTGCGCGCCGGCGGGTTGACGCTGAAGTACTTTGCATAGACCCGGTTGATGGCGTTGTAGAAGCCGGAATTGACGGCGTAGATGCGCACCATCACCACGTTGTCCAGCGAAGTGCCCGCTGCCTCCAGGCAATGTTTCAGCGCCTTCAGCGACGCCTCGGTCTGCGTTTCGATGTCGCCGCGCACCATCTCGCCGGTCACCATGTCCACCGGCGGCGTCGCCGAGATGAACACGAAGCCGTTGGCCTTCACCGCCGTCGAACAGGGCAGGCCAAGCGCCCGCACCTTGGCCGACATGACAGGCACTTCGATGACTTCTTTCTTCACGGTGATACTCCCTTTGTTTGTTTAAGCCGGGTTGGCGCAAAGGCCCCCTCACCCAGCCTCCGCTACGCTCGGCTGACCTCTCCCCGAGGGGAGAGGAGCCTGTCAGCGTCAGCACGAAACCTCTTCTCCCCGACGGGGAGAAGGTGGCCGCGAAGCGGTCGGATGAGGGGGCTCTTTGCGACAACCCTGTGGTTGCAGGGAGCTTATCGCGCCACCGGCCGAACGCCAGCGCCGAGCCATGGTCCAGAGCCGCTCTGTTCAACCCACCGCCACACATTCGATTTCGATATCGAACTCCATCGGCCATGACGCCACCGGCACGAAGGTCCGCGACGGCGCGTTCTCGGGAAAATGCCTGGCATAGACGCGGTTGATGGCGTTGTAGAAGCCGGAATTGACGGCGTAGATACGCACCATCACCACGTTGTCCAGCGAGGTGCCGGCCGCTTCCAGGCAATGCTTCAACGCCTTCAGCGATGCTTCGGTCTGCGCTTCGATGTCGCCCTTGACCAGTCTGCCGGTCAAGATATCGAGCGGCGGCGTGCCGGACACGAAGACCAGCCCGGCGGCTTTGGTCACCAGCGACAGCGGCACGCCTAAGGCACGCACGGCCGCCGACAGCACCGGCACTTCGATGATTTCTTTCTTCACGGCAATCCTCCCTGGGGTTGCCGGGAGCTTATCGCGCCGCCCGGTGAACGCCAGCGCGGATGCATGGGCCAGAGCTAATCCTGCCCCGGATACGGCGTGCCATCCTTGTGCAGGAAACGGCCGTCGGAGCTCGGGCTCATCATGTCGATGTCGGAACATGTGATAACATCGTCCGGGTTGCGCGAGCCGACCTCCAGATAGAGCGCCGTCGTGGACGACCGGTTGATCAGGTGATGGCCGTTGCCGCTGTTCTTGGCGAAGGTCGCGCAGTCGCCTGCCCTGAGCAGCGTTTCGCCGCCGTCCTCGACCAGCGTCAGTTCGCCTTCGAGCACGGTGACGAACTCGTCCTCATGGCTGTGCCAGTGGCGCTGGCTCGACCAGCCTCCGGGCGGCAAGGTCATCAGATTGACGCCGAAATCGGTGAGCCCACCCGCATCGCCCAGCCGCCGCCGCGTGCGACCGGCGCAGGGTTGATCGAACGGCGCAGGGTAGCCGGAGCCTTTGCGGACGGGCACGGCTGACAGGTCGATCTTGGGCATGGGTGCTTCCTCGGGTTGTGCCGACATTGTAGACAAGAACCGCTTGCCACACAGACGGCCTTGTCAACGTCGGCGCTGCCCCTCATTGCCCTGCCGGGCATTTTTCCCCGTGGAACGGGGAGAAAGAAGCCGGCCGCGACGTCGGCTCTCTTCCAGCAGCGCTGGTGATTGGCGAAAGCGTCGATTACAGCTCCCCTCTCCCCGTTCTACGGGGAGAGGATGCCGGCAGGCAGGTGAGGGGCGGAGCCAGCGTCCGGAAGGTGCGAACCAGCCTGAAGCGATTGCCCGCCGTACAGAGCGAGCCCCTGCCTCTTAGTGACAACAAGCCTCGCCATATTGCAGCTGCTCGTGCCAGTTCGGCCGGCCCTCGGGTGTGAAATCCATCAGGTTCCACAGTGTCTCGCAGGTGCCGAGGCCACGCGGATCCTGGCCTGGGTCCGTTGGCGCGAAATCCAGTTCGGAACTCCAGAAATGGCGGATGCCGTCGGCGTCGCGGTGGAACACCGACAGCAGCGGCGACTGTGCACCGTCGGCCGTCTCGGCATTGTAGTCGCGCTTGAAGCCGTTGTTGGCCGAAGACACCAGCCGCATGTTGCGCCAGCCGCGGTCGCGGCCGAGCGTGACCAGGTTTTCGAGCGCGGTTTTCGCCACCACGGCGAAATTGAAGCCTGCGGCTTCGAGATGGCCGACCGCGCCGTCGAATTGGTCGAGCAGCGCCGTGCAGGACGGGCATGGCTGGTCCGGTCGAGCGAGCTTCGCCGTGCCGCCGCTCGTCGCCACCTCCCGCTTCTCCTGCGGGTGGCGGGGAAACATCATGTTGTAGAGGACGAGCGAATTCTTATCAGGTGCGAACAGCTCCGACAATTTTACCTTCGCGGGCTTGCCGTCCGGTCCGAGCGCATCGAACACATAATCCTGCGGCACCAGCCCACCAGGCGGCAAGGCGCGGCGCGCAACCGCAACCTCTTCCATGGCGCGGCGCAGCCCGATTTCCTTCTGCAGCAGTTTTTCGCGGGCGGTGCGGTATTTGGCGGATTCGTTGGGAAAGGTGATCATGATCGGCTCCTTCGGTCGCGGCGCCGGCGTCCCGGCGCGGTTTGCTCTGCGACCCAAGGACGTTTGGCGGCGATCGGCGCCGACATTTTTGCGCAGAGCGCGGACGATTCCTCGTGGTGGAACCTCGTTGTCTTCCCAGCATTCTCCCCACAGGATAAGCCGACGGATCTGGGGGGACAAAATGCACGACAGCGATGGCGAGGAGATCGACCTGCGCTGCCCGCAAGCGGTGGCCGACAATGCCGCCAAGGGCCTCAGGCTGCGCGCAGAATTCGGCCGTGGCGGCACCGAGATCGGCGTGGCTCGCGCCACCGAACTGAAGAACCGGGAAAAGCTCGCGCCCTCCACCATCCGCCGCATGGTCAGCTATTTCGCCCGCCACGAGGTCGACAAGCGCGGCAGGACCTACGGCAACGAGCAAAACCCGTCGGCCGGCTACATCGCCTGGCTGCTGTGGGGCGGCGACGAGGGCCGTGCCTGGGCGCTGGACCTCAAGCGCAAGATCGGCAATGCGCCGGATATCTGAGCGCCCTGCTCAGCTGTACCAATCGACCTCGAACATGCCGAGCCGATCGTAGAGCCGCACCGCGGCGGCGTTCTCTTCGGTGTTCGTCTTCAGGTCGACACGGTCAGCGCCGCGTGCGCGAAAGGTGGCGAAGGCGTGCCACATCAGCGCTTCGGCAATGCCCTTGCCGCGCGCCTCGGGATGGACGGCCAAGTCCTTGACGAAGGCCGATTTCCAGCACAGGGCGGCCGCCGCCAGCCGACCCTTGGCATCGATGACCAGGAAACACAGCGCCGGGTCGAATTCGGGATCGTCCGATATGCGCGGCCACCACTCGTCGAACGGGCCATCGGCACCGTCGTCGAACACTTCGGTCAACAGCGCATGCAGGGCCGGCGCATCGCCGGGTTCGAAGCAGCGCATGACAAAGCCCTCCGGCCAGTGCGCGGGAACCAGCGTGTCGTCGAGGATCTTGCGCAGCCGGATATCGTTCAACGCCGGCGGCCGCGGTTCAGGCATCGCGCTCAGGCGTCGGGCTGCAGGCGGCTGCGCTGGCGGTCGCGGCCAAGCCCGGTCGCCTCGAGCAGGCCCTTGCGCTTGGCGTCGAAATAGTAGCCGGTCTGGTAGAGCCAGTCGGCCCGCTTGGCGTTGCCGCCGGACACCAGCCAGGCGCCACGCAGATATTTAACCGCGTATTTCAAATTGGTCTCGGCGTCGAACAGGCCCTTGGCCGGTCCGTCATAGCCCATGCCGCGCGCCGTCGCGTGCTTGATCTGCATCAGCCCCCAATGGCCATTGTTGTAGGCTTTCGGGTTGAACGTACTCTCGCGGTTGACGACATGGCGCACCAGATCGACCGGCACCTGGTAGAGAGCGGCGTATTTCTCGATAAGTCGCTCGACGTCGCCGCGCACGCCCGGAGCGTGCTCTTCCTCCACGGGTGCCATCGGGAACTGGACGAGGGCAGCCGGATTCTGCGGCACCATATAGGCGACCTGCTGGACGCCTGGCACGACTTTCCGGTCGCCCTTGGCGGTCGCCGGCATGACGAGCCCGGCGGTCGTGTAAGTCTCGGCCGTCTTGACGGTCTCACCTGCAGTCGTCGGCGGCGGCGCTTGCCAGGCATTGGCGGTCATGACGGCGGGTACTGCTGGCGCTGCCGGGGTCGATCCGGCAAAGGCGGCGGTCGCGGCAGCCGGCTGGACGGCTGCATCGGGTGCCGGCGTGGCCGGGCCGGGCGTCAGTTCAGCCGTCTGAACGGGCGCGATGCCCGAGGATTGCGGCAGCACCGAAACCGTGTCCGGCAGCGGTATCGTGAAGCCGGCGTCGGCGCCGGCGGCAGTCGCGGTTTCGGTCAGAGCAGGCGCGGGCTTCATCTGCGAGGTCGACGTGCAGCCGCTCATGCCGGCGGCAGCCAGGATCACGCCGATCGCGATAAGAGTGTGTTTTGCTGGCAAGCCGCGCTCGGGTCCGATTTGTCGGGTTATTAAGAAATTCCTTACACCAGCGATTCACGACCGGCAATCGGGGCCCTCAGGTGGTTTTCGGGTGGCGAGACTCCGGTCGGGATGCCATATTGTTCTGGATATGTACCGGGACGAATGCCGGATTTCGCCACTTTGCGGAAAGGAACGCATCATGGAAACGACGCCTTCGATCACAGCCGGCCACGCAGTGTTAGAAACAGTGATCGGCTTCATGGGCATCGCCTGGAGCGAAAAGGGCCTGATCCGGCTCTGCCTGCCCGAACGCAGCCGCGAGGCGGTGGAGCGGCGGCTGATGCGCCATGCCGGCGTTTCAGCCTCCACCGCCCAGCCGCCATGGGTCGTCGACCTGATCGCGTCGATCAAGGCCTATGCGGCCGGTGAGGATGTCGACTTCACCGGCGTCCCGGTCGATCTCGACGGCATCGACGACTTCCGCCTTGCCATCTACGACGCGGCGCGAAAGCTCGGCTACGGCGAAACCACCACCTACGGAGAACTGGCCAAACGTGCCGGCCATGGCGGTCTGCCGCGTGAAACCGGTGCTGCCCTTGGCGCCAATCCGGTGCCGCTGGTCATTCCCTGTCATCGCATCCTTGCCGCCGGCGGCAAGATAGGCGGCTTCTCCGCACCCGGCGGCTCGAACACCAAGGAAAAGATGCTGGCCATGGAAGGCGTGCGCGTCGGCCCGCCGCCACCGGCGCAGGTTTCCTTCGGGTTCTGAACGAGGTGTGCCCAAGACGCGACAAGACATGCGCCAACGAGGCGCCTAGTCATTGTGGAAGAAGCGCCGGCGGAAATGCCGATCATAGTCCGGCCGCTTGCAGGTATAGACCGGACAGGACTTCGTGTCGGCGCTCGGCACGTAGGCGCGTGTCCTCACTTCGCCCATGGTGCAGAACTGCTCGCTTTGCACATAGCGGTCATAGAGCGGCAGGCCCGGCACCCGCGTTGACTGGTAACGCAGGATAACGGCTCCGTGGCGCGCGATCGTCGACTGCACACGTCCGCAGCTCATGCGCGTCGGGTCATAGCGCGAGATCGCCTGCGCCTCGGCGGCCACCAGCGTCAGGCAGGCGGCAAGCAGAATTGTTTTCATGGTTCTCTCCCCCCAAGCTCCTCCCGGATTGAACACCGCCGGGGCGTAATCCTGTTGCGACGCTCTCACGCGATTGGGGCCGCCATGCGGCGGATCCTGATCACGGCCTTCTCACGCAGTCTTGTTTTTCGTGCGAAAGCAGCCTATATGCGTTCCATTGATATTTCGGCCGATCGATCCGGGCCTCGCGATAATCGCGTTTGCTGACGTCTATCTCCAAAATCTCGATGCACACCGGCTGGACTTCGGTCCGGTCAATCTAAAGCAAATGTGAAGGATTATCTAAATGGCAACTGGAACGGTCAAGTGGTTCAACGCCACCAAGGGCTTCGGCTTCATCCAGCCTGACGCGGGCGGCGCGGACGTATTCGTCCACATCTCCGCTGTCGAGCGTGCTGGACTGTCGACCCTGGTCGAAGGCCAGAAGATCAACTTCGAGATCGAGCAGGACCGCCGCACTGGCAAGTCGTCCGCTGGATCTCTGAGCAAGGCAGCCTGATTTTGCGAATGGCGCGCGCCGGGCGAGAGCCCGGGGCGCGCGGCAAGTCACGGATGTACTGACAGTCGCGCGAGAAGCGCGCCGGAGCGGAAAGACCCGACAGACTGGATCAGCAGATAGCTGCCAGACCGGACCGGACGCTCCCGATCAGGCTACCGAAAATGGGAAGGCGGGATTTATCCCGCCTTTTTGTTTGTCTGGGGTTCAGACGCCGACAATTGGCTAAGTTGCTCACCCCACCCAGTCCATCGGCACATGCCCCGGATCCGCTTCCACCCGGCCAAGCCAGTCTGCCACCGCTGGATACGCGTCAAGCTGGAAGCCGCCCTGCCCTGCCGTATGCGTATAGGCATAGAGCGCGATGTCGGCGACGCTGTAGGCACCGCCAGCGAAGAACGCATTGGTTTCCAGATGTTTGTTCATCACGCCGAGCGCCTTGTTGCCACGCTCCAGCGTCACCGCCAGCCGCTCCGGCGTCGCATCCCGGGCGCGTTCGGGAAAGGTCAGCAGTGCTTTGCGAACGGCAATATAGGGCTCGTGGCTATATTGCTCGAAGAACAGCCATTGATAGGCCAGCCCCCGTTGATATCTGTCCGCCGGCAGGAAGCGCGTGCCCTCGGCGAGATAGAGCAGGATGGCATTGGATTCGGCCAGCCGCCGGCAGTCGTCGAGCTCGAGCAGCGGCACCATGGCGTTCGGGTTCTTGGCGACATAGTCGGGCTTGCGGGTATCACCTGTATGCGAACTCACCTCGACATTGGTGAAGGCGAGGCCAAGCTTGGCCATCAGCAGGCGCGGCTTGTAGCAATTGCCGCTGTCGATCATGCTGTAGAGTATCATTGCCGTGCCCCCGTGCGCTGCCTCTGCCGTCGCGATTATCGCAGCGGCTCCCGCCACAACCAATGATTTGTTTTGGCACGACCATCAGCGCAGCTGATGTGTGAACGTATGAGGGCGTTCAAGGGCGTGTTGAGATTCAGGTCAGGCCGAGTCGAGAACGGTGGGTTCCGAGAACCGGAACGGAGCGTACTTTTAGGTACGTGAGTACCGGAAGCGCAGGAAGCTGCCGTTTGCAGGCCGGCCTCACCTGAATATCGACACGCCCTAGCCGAACAGCGGCACAACCTTGTTGTCCCTGCCAAGCAGCGTGTCGACGGCGAGCGGCTCTTCGTTGAAGATCGTGCCGGCCAGCGCCGGGCGGGCGAGAAGGAACCCCTGCAGCAGGTCGACGCCGCCTTCGAGCGCGACGCGGAGATGTGTGGGCTGCTCGATGCCTTCGACCAGCACCTTGGCACCACGGTCGTGCAAGGTCGAAACCAGCGGGCGGAAGAACCGTTCGGCGGCGGCATGGCGGCAGAACTCGGCGAACCAGGTGCCGTCGATCTTGACGATGTCGGGGTGGAGCAGGCTGACCCGCTCCTCCGTCGAGTGGCCGGTGCCGAAATCGTCGATGGCGATGCGGATGCCGTCGCGCCGCATTTCGCGCACCAGTCGGATGAGAAGCGCGTCGTCGGCCGCCTGTTCGGTGATTTCGCAGACCAGCATCCCCGGCGCGAGGCCGAAATCGCCGAGATACCTGGTCATCAGCCGGATCTCGGCCAGCGCCCGCCCGGGATGGTCGTTGATCAGCGGATTGTAGTTGAAGAACAGATCGAGCCCATCGACGCCGATGTTATGAAAATTCCTGAGATGAAGCACCCGGCACATCGTCTCGACAAACAGCCGGTCCGCAGCGGCGATGCTTTCGAAAAACACCTTCGGCGCACCGGGGCGGCCGGCACGGTGCGGCTCGATCAGGGCCTCGACCGCGACAGCGTGAAGGAAGCGACCGCGCGGCGCGAAAATCGGCTGATAGGCGCTGCGCAGCCGGAACTCGCCATGGATGCCGTATTCGATACCGACTTCGTCGACCTGGATCGCGTTGCCGACATCGCGCCGCCGCTCGCGCCTCATGGCACCACCCTGCGCCCGAAGGCTTTCGCCGGCCGTGTCGCGTGCGGTGAGGCAGGTTGGACAGGCGCGGCTTCAACGACCGCGGGCCCGGTTTGGTGCGTGGTTTTGCCGAAGACGCGAAAGCTTGTCGGCGCAAGTTCCGGCCGCGCCAGCACGAAACCCTGCACCATCGACGCTCCCGATTTCTCGGCGAGTTCCAGTTGCCAGCCCTCCTCGATGCCCTCGAACACCGTGCGGATGCCTTGCTGCTCGAAACTTTTCACCATGGTGGTCAGCAGCGCGAAGCCGGCGCCGGACTCCATCAGCTGCGTGATCCAGAAGGCGTCGAATTTGACGATGTCGGGCTTCAGCTCCTTGATGCGGTTGATGTCGGAATCATCGGCGCCATAGTCGTCGACGGCGATGCGAAAGCCGTTGGCCCGCAGTGCGGCGACGAAACTGTGCAGGGTCTCCTGCGACGCCGACCGCTGCTCGGTCACTTCGCAGACCACGCGGCGCGGATCGATGCCAGCCTCGTGCAACACCAGCCGCATTTCGCGCAAGGCAATGTCGGCAACGGTGCGCTCTGTGAACACCGACGGGTCGAAATTGACGAAGACCGATGCCTCTTCCGGCAAACAAGCGCCGGCGTTCAGAAGATGCAGCGTCCTAGTCAGCGCCTCGATATGCAGGCGGTCGGCGGCCGGACAGGTGCTGAAAAAACTCATCGGCGATTGCGGCTCGCCGTCGCGGAACGGCCGGATCAGCCCTTCGAACGCGGCCACCGACAGCTTGCCCTCGTTGAAGGCGAAGATCGGCTGGAAGGCGCTTTGCAGCGTGTAGATGCCCCAGACACCGGTGGAGGTGCCGTCGTCCTGACGGATGATGTGGGCAAGCCCGATGCTGCGCGACACGGTTCCTCGCTCCGCAAACTGGCGGTCAACTGTGATCCTGTCACGCAAGCCTCTACCGCCCGTTAATGAATTTATCGTTGCCGATCACGGGTCCTTGAGGCCTGGATCAGCCGACAATGCTTGCACTGCGCGAAATCATGCGACATGAGAAGCGCCGCGGCCGCTCCCGGCCCGCGCCGACCCTATTTGGAGATATCCGGTCATGGCCTTTCTCGCCGACGCCCTTTCCCGCGTAAAGCCTTCCGCGACCATTGCGGTGACGCAGAAAGCGCGCGAGCTGAAAAATGCCGGCCGTGACATTATCGGCCTCGGCGCCGGCGAGCCGGATTTCGATACGCCCGACAACATCAAGAATGCGGCGATCGAGGCGATCCGCCGTGGCGAAACCAAGTATCCGCCGGTTTCCGGCATCGTGCCGCTGCGCGAGGCGATCGCGAAGAAGTTCAAGCGCGAGAACAATCTCGATTACAAGCCCGAGCAGACCATTGTCGGCACCGGCGGCAAGCAGATCCTGTTCAACGCCTTCATGGCGACACTGAACCCCGGCGACGAGGTCATCATCCCGCGCCCCTACTGGGTCAGCTATCCCGAGATGGTGGCGATCTGCGGCGGCACCTCCGTGTTTGCCGACACCTCGATCGACAACGGCTTCAAGCTGACCGCCGCTGTGCTGGAAAAGGCAATCACGCCACGCACCAAATGGCTGCTGATGAACTCGCCGTCGAACCCGTCGGGTGCCGCCTATACGGAGGCTGAACTGCGCGCGCTGGCCGACGTGCTGTTGAAGCATCCGCATGTCTGGACGCTGACCGACGACATGTACGAGCACCTGACCTATGGCGACTTCGTCTTCAAGACCATCGCCGAAGTCGAGCCGAAGCTCTACGAGCGCACGCTGACCATGAACGGCGTGTCGAAAGCCTATGCCATGACCGGCTGGCGCATCGGCTATGCCGCCGGTCCGGTGGCGCTGATCAAGGCTATGGACATGATCCAGGGCCAGCAGACCTCGGGCGCCTGCACCATCGCGCAATGGGCATCGGTCGAGGCGCTCAACGGCCCGCAGGACTTCATCGCCAGGAACAAGGCGATCTTCCAGGGCCGGCGCGATCTCGTCGTGTCGATGCTCAACCAGGCGCGCGGCATAACCTGCCCTTCGCCGGAAGGCGCCTTCTACGTTTATCCGTCCTGCGCCCAGCTGATCGGCAAGAAGACCAAAGCCGGCAAGCTGATCGACACCGACGAAACCTTCTGCTCGGAACTGCTCGAGGCCGAGGGCGTCGCTGTGGTGTTCGGCTCGGCCTTTGGCCTCGGCCCCAACTTCCGCATCTCCTACGCCACTTCGGAGACGCTGCTTGAAGAAGCCTGCACGCGCATCCAGCGCTTCACGGCATCGCTGACCTGATCGCGCCAGTCTTGGAATTGAAAACCCGGCTTCACCGCCGGGTTTTTTGTTGGCAACGACGCCGCCTCACAGGCTCGCACTCAGCCGCCATATTGGACTGACGTCACCTCTTCCAGCCAGTCGGCGTGGACACCGTCCAGCGCCTCCTGCATGGCGATATGCGTCATCGCCGATTTCGGCGCCGCACCGTGCCAGTGCTTTTCGCCAGGCGCGAACGAGATCACGTCGCCGGCCCTGATCTCCTGGACCGGCTCGCCCCATGTCTGGGCAAGGCCGGCGCCTGAGGTGACATAGAGCGTCTGGCCGAGCGGATGCGTATGCCAGACGGTGCGCGCGCCCGGCTCGAAGCTGACCAGCGTGGCCCGCAGCCGCGCCGGCGCCTCCTTCTCGATGATGGGCGTCTGCAACACACGGCCCGTGAAGTACTTTTCCGGCGCTATGATGGTCGGCACGCTGCCGCAGGCAATGATCTTCATCGGGTGATCCTGGAACTGGTGAAGCGATCGGTATCAAACGACGCGGTACATTTGACGCAAAATGCATTCTCGGCCGATATCATCCCAGGCGCAACCGGCCGTTTCGCGCACCGCCGCAAGACCAGGGCTTTTCGCCTTGGCCAAGGCCGCCGGCTGCAATCGTTTCCAGGGTTATTTCTTCGGCCGGCCGGCGCCGCGCGACAAGCTTGGTCAGCTGCGCGTCGTCAATGCCGAGCCGCTGGCACTAAGCGCCTGAGGCCACGCCGAAGAGTTTCTATTTTTCTTGCCCTGCCGGCAAACAAGTGGGACGATGGTTTCGGGCAGGTGGCGAAACCAAAAGAACCCCGCCCGCGACGGTCGAACAGGCCGGCCGCCGCTCAGGACCGATTGACCACGCCTGAACCATGCATGCCAGTCGGTCCTACGGGAAACGCCTGAGTGGAGGTCAGTCATGGGTACTCGCGCCGGAGGACGACGCACGGGACCGAAATGCATTGCCATAATCGGTCCCTTCGCCAGCGGTAAGACGACACTTCTCGAAGCCATATTGGCCCGCACGGGCTCAATCCCCCGACAAAACCCCGTCTCATCGGGCAACACCGTTTCAGATCATTCGCCAGAGGCGCGGGCCCACGCGATGAGCGTCGAGGCGACCTTCGCCACCACCGAATTCATGGGCGAGCAGCTTACTTTCGTCGATTGTCCCGGCTCCATCGAATTCTCCTTCGAGGCCGAGCCGGTGCTGGCCGCCTGCGACCTCGCGGTGGTCGTTGCCGAGGCCGACGAAAAGAAGATTCCTGCCCTGCAGCTCATCATGCGCAGGCTCGACGATCTCGGCGTGCCGCGCATCCTGTTCCTCAACAAGGTCGACAAGGCAATCGCCGGCGTGCGCGACACGTTGAAGATGCTGCAGCCGGCCAGCGCCGTGCCGCTGCTGCTGCGCCAGATTCCGCTGCGCAAGGATGGCGTCGTCATCGGCTCGATCGACCTGGCGCTGGAGCGCGCCTACATCTATCGCGAATATGCCGAAAGCGAAGTGGCCGAGATACCTGGCGACGACAAGGCGCGCGAACTGGAGGCGCGCTTCTCCATGCTTGAGACCCTGGCCGACCATGACGACCGGCTGATGGAACAATTGCTTGAGGAGATCGAGCCGCCCAAGGACGCCGTCTTCGACGACCTCGCCGCCGATCTGCGCGATGGCGCGGTGACGCCGGTGCTGATCGGCACCGCCGAGAAAGGCAACGGCGTGCTGCGCCTATTGAAGGCGATCCGCCACGACGCGCCCGACATCGAGGCGACCCGCAAGCGGCTCGGCGCGCCCGACGGCGCGGCCACAGTGGCTCAGGTGATGAAGACCATCCACACGCCGCATGGCGGCAAGCTGTCGGTGTCGCGCATCCTGTCCGGCCAGGTCGTCGACGGCTCCGAACTCTGGCTGCCCGGCGGCAACACGGCGAAGGTTTCCGGCATCTACCGAATGCTCGGCAAGGACCAGTTCAAGCTCACCATTGCCAAGGCCGGCGACACGGTGGCGCTGGGCAAGCTGGATGAGGTCAAGACCGGCCAGACGCTGAGTTCGGCCAAGGGCGGCATCAAGCCGCTGCTTGAGTTCGAGCCGCCGCAGCCGGTCTTCGCATTCGCGCTACGCCCCAAGGAGCGCAAGGACGAAGTGAAGATGTCGGCCGCCATCCAGCGGCTGGCGGAGGAAGACCCCTCGCTTAGTCTGCGCCACAACCAGGACTCCGCCGAGACCGTGCTGTCTGGCCATGGCGAGATGCATCTGCGCGTCGTGCGCGAGCGGCTGGAAGGCAAGAACCAGATCCCGGTCGAAGGCCATGCGCCGGCGGTGCCCTATCGCGAGACGATCCGAAAATCGGCGCAGCAGCGCGGCCGGCACAAGAAACAGTCTGGCGGCCATGGCCAGTTCGGCGACGTGGTGATCGAGATCAAACCGCTGCCACGCGGCTCCGGCTTCCAGTTCACCGACACCATCACCGGTGGCGTCGTACCGAAGACCTACATCCAGTCGGTCGAGACTGGCGTGCGCGACTATCTGAAGTCGGGCCCGCTCGGCTTTCCCGTCGTCGATGTCGCCGTCAACCTGTCGGACGGTTCCTACCACGCGGTCGATTCCTCCGACATGGCCTTCCAGATGGCGGCCAGGCTGGCGATGAAGGAAGGCATGGCCGCCTGCTCGCCGGTGCTTCTGGAACCGGTGATGAAGGTAGAGATCGTCACGCCCTCCGACGCGACCTCGAAGATCATCGCGCTCATCCCGCAGCGGCGCGGCCAGATCCTCGGCTATGATGCGCGGCCTGACTGGCCGGGATGGGATGTTGTCGAGGCAACCATGCCGCAGGCCGAGATCGGCGACCTGATCATCGAGTTGCGCTCGGCGACCGCTGGCGTCGCCAGCTACCGCGCCGTCTTCGACCACATGGCCGAACTCACCGGGCGTCTCGCCGACGAAGCGATGAATGCCAACGGCAAGGCTGCCTGATTCGGTCTTCCCCCTCGAACCCGGGTTCGAGGGGGGCCAAAATGAAAACGACGCCCGGCGGGGACCGGACGTCGTTTTATTCGCGGACCGTTTCCCAGGAGGCAAAACGGAAGGTCCGCCGCATCTGGCGCCGCCGGGCTTCGGCGGCGGAAATGGTTCGGACGCGGTAGCCGCCTGAGCCCGGGCCGTTCGAGTGATGCCCCCATCTCCCGCACGACCACACCGCGTCCTATGGTCTGAATAGCACGTGTCGGGCGTCCATGTCATGTTACCTGAGGTTACATGTCACTGTTACGTGGCAATTCTGATGAATTTTCGAGTTGCTCCGGCAGGGCCCGGGCAACAAAAAAGCCGGATCAATGAAGATCCGGCTGAGTTTGATTGGAAGTGCCTGTTAAGGCTAACCTCCAGAGGGGAACACTCTAGGGCGCTAATGGGAGGAGAACGCGCCCAGGAGATGATCTATATATCTGCTCATCATGCCCAAGAAACAAGCATCTATTTTGCAACACACGCATGCAAAAAGACGCAGGCTGTGGTCTAACCCATATCCGAGACCAATAGGACCAGCAAAATCAGCGATACGGAGCGTACGGAGGCTCGATTCTCACTACAGAATCGCCAATCGCGATCGGTTTCTGTCCCAAAATGCCAAAACCGCGCAATGATGTGGAAGCAGGCAGCAGCCGTTCATTTATCAGGCAATCGGGGAGGAAGCACCCAATGCGAACGTTTTCGGCGATCGCCGGCAGCGCGGCGTTCTTCATCGCCGCACCCGGCGTGGTTGCCGGGCTGGTGCCCTGGCTGTTGACCGATCGCTGGGGCCTGCCATGGTCGAGCCTGCCCGGCTTTGTGCCTGTTGGCGGGCTCCTGATCGTCGCCGCGATCGCTGCACTGCTGCATGCCTTCAGCCGCTTTGCACTCGAGGGGCTGGGCACGCCCGCTCCGGTTGCGCCGACCGAGAGACTGGTGATCGGCGGCATCTACCGCCATGTCCGTAACCCGATGTATGTCGCGGTGCTGTCGATCATCCTCGGCCAGGCGCTGCTGTTCTCGAGTTGGACGCTTGCCGCCTACGCGATCATCGGCGCGGTCGCCATGGTGTCGTTCGTCCGGCTCTACGAGGAGCCGACATTGGCCCGCCGCTACGGCGCGCAATACGAGGCCTATCGCCGCGGCGTGCCCGGCTGGCTGCCGCGGCTGACGCCCTGGCGGGGGTGATTTTAGAACAGGATGAAGATCAGAAAGTCGAACGCCAGGGGTGGATCAGAAAGACCAGCTACGGGCCTTGGCTATGATGAAATCGCGAAAGACGTGCAGCTTGGCCTGGTTCTTCATCGCGTCCGGATAAGCGAAATAGGTGTCGAAGGACGGCACCTCGGTTTCCGGCAGCAATTGCACCAGGTCGGAGTCCTTGCTGATCACATAGTCGGGCAGCATGGCGATGCCCGCGCCGCCCTGCACCGCGCGCTTGATCGACAATATGTCGTTGATCTGCAGCGTCGGCACCCTTTGTCCGCCTTCGAAATCGCCAATCGTTTCCAGCCAGTTCAGCTCCGACAGATGCGACGGCACCGGCACGCCGAAGGTGACGATGCGATGGCTCTTCAGCTCGGCCACCGAAGCCGGCTTGCCGTGCTTGGCGACATAGGTGGGCGAGGCATAGAGGTGGAAGTGCACGGTGAACAGGCGGCGCTGGATCAGGTCCGGCTGCTGCGGCTGGCGCAGCCGGATGGCGCAATCGGCCTGCCGCATGGTGAGGTCGAGTTCCTCATTGGCGAGGATCAGCTGCAGGCTGATTTCGGGATAGAGCTCGATGAACTCCTGCACACGCTCGGTTAGCCAGCCGGCGCCCAGCCCGACGGTGGTCGTCACCCTGAGCACGCCGGACGGGCGATCCTTGGTCTCGGTCAACCGCGACTTGATGGTTTCGAGCTTCATCAGCACGTCATGCGCCGTGCGGAACAGCATTTCGCCCTGCTCGGTCAGCACCAGCCCGCGGGCGTGGCGGTTGAACAGCGGCACGCCCACATCATGTTCGAGCGCGCTAACCTGCCTGGAGATCGCCGATTGCGACAGATGCAATGTCTCGGCCGCATGGGTAAACGACCCCGCCTCCGCCGCAGCGTGAAACACGCGTAGCTTGTCCCAGTCCAACGCCATGCTACCCCTCGTTCTGTTTTTGGCGTCTGAATGAAAAATCAGGCTTTTACACGGCGTTTCTAAGTCGCCTTCTGAACTCTCTACTCGGCCGCTTCGCGGTGCACTTCGATACCCGCCAGATACTTCTCCGCCTCGAGTGCCGCCATGCAGCCGAGCCCCGCCGCTGTCACCGCCTGGCGGTAGATGTCGTCGGTCACGTCGCCAGCTGCGAACACGCCCGGAACATCCGTACGGGTCGAATCCGGCGCCGTCCATAGATAGCCGTTCGGCTTCTGCTTCAGCTTGCCGGCAAACAATTCTACAGCCGGCGCGTGGCCGATGGCCACGAACACGCCGTCGACCTTGAGATGCGTTTCCTGGCCGGTGACCGCGTTGCGCAGCTTCAGCCCTTCGACTGAAGGCGGCAGCGGCGCCTTGCCGGGACGGCCCGTGATCTCGTCGACGACCGTGTCCCAGATGACGCGGACATTGTCCTTCTTCAGGAGCCGCTCGCGCAGGATGCGCTCGGCGCGGAAATCGTTGCGCCTGTGGATGACCGTCACGCTCTTGGCGAGGTTCGACAGGTAGAGCGCCTCTTCCACCGCCGAATTGCCGCCGCCGATCACCGCGACATCCTTGCCGCGGTAGAAGAAGCCGTCGCAGGTGGCGCAGGCCGACACGCCGAAGCCCATGAAGGTCTGTTCGGTCGGAATGCCCAGCCATTTGGCCTGGGCGCCGGTGGCGATGATCAGCGCGTCGGCGGTGTAGGTGGTGCCGGAATCGCCCTTGGCGCGGAACGGTCGCACATTGAGGTCGACCTCGGTGATGATGTCGTTGATGATGTCGGTGCCGACGTGCTCGGCCTGCTTCAGCATCTGCTCCATCAGCCACGGACCCTGGATGGGGTCGGCGAAGCCGGGATAGTTCTCGACATCGGTGGTGATCATCAGCTGCCCGCCCTGCTGTAAGCCGGCGACCAGCATCGGCTTCAGCATGGCGCGGGCGGCGTAGACCGCCGCCGTATAGCCGGCGGGGCCGGAACCGATGATGAGAACGGGCGCGTGCTTGGTGGTCATCTGGAAGCCTCTGCGGAGGGCTGCCGGCAATTGCGGCATGGAAAACTCGTCGATATCGCGCGTAATGTAAGTGTTGCTCACGACGCCAGCAAGGCAGGTTGGCATTCGTCCCCGGAAAGCTTTGTCGCACCCTGTCGCCGCTTTGATCGGCCGAATTAATCCGAGCAAGGGATGGAATGGACAGCGAAGTCGTTTAATTACAAGATCACGCAAGATTCTTGCGTATTGCCCCTGACTTATCGAGAGCCCTCATGCCGCTCAAGGCCGATCTCGACGCCATCGACTGGAAGATCCTGCGCGAGCTTCAGGCCGATGGGCGCATGACCAATGTCGAACTGTCGAACCGCGTTGGCATTTCGGCGCCGCCATGCCTGCGCCGCGTCAAGCGGCTGGAGGAAGCCGGCATTATCCGCGGCTACCGCGCCCTGCTCAACGCGCCAGCGCTTGGCCTCGATGTCGTCGCCTTCTGCCTGATCGGCCTGCATCACCAGGCCGACGCCGAACTGCGCACCTTTGCCGAGCGCACCCGCGGCTGGCCCATCGTGCGCGACGCCTGGATGGTGTCGGGTGAATCCGATTTCCTGCTGCACTGCGTGGCGAGCGACCTCGGCGCCTTCCAGACCTTTGTCATCGAGGAGCTGACCTCGACCCCGAATGTCGACACGGTGCGCACCGCGCTCACCATCCGCCGGGTCAAGGACGAAGGCCTGGTCTCGTTTGCACAGCCTTGAGGCTGGTCGACGGCAGCACCACATCGTGCCCGGTCGATGCGAATTCCCGGCTTCGCCATATCAGGGCCGCTTTCGCAATCGACAGGCTCTGGTGTAGAAAGCCGGAACGTTCTGCCAGATGTGGTGCTTTGTTGGTTCCTAAGGCATTTCAGGAAGTGTGACGGGTTTTTCGTCCGGGATTGAGTAAAGACAGGTGGCGCAAGCAGCGTAATTTCCCAGAACCGTGTGCCGTAGAGTGGGGATCATGACTCGATTTTCTAGCCCGGTTTCGGCGCTTGTTATCTGCATGAACGAAGCCGACATGATCGGCCAGTGCCTGGAAAGCGTCGACTTCTGCGCCGAGATCATCGTCGTCGACTCGGGTTCGACCGATAGCACCCTGGACATCATTCAGGAGTTTATCGCCAAGGGCTACCCGATAAGGCTGTTTCACAACGACTGGCCGGGTTTCCCACGTCAGCGGCAATTCGCGCTTGATCAAACCACGCAGCCATGGTGCCTTTCGATTGAAGCCGACGAGGCCGTTGACGACCTGCTCAGGCAGTCGATCATGACCGTGACGCAGCCTCAGAACAACACCATCGACGGATGGTTCGTAAGGCGCCGCGACAAGCTGAAAGGTTATGGCTATGCGCACCGCTGGGTGCTGCACAACAGGCTGCTGCGTCTTTTCCGCCGCGACAAGGCCACCATGGATGTTGACCTGCGGGTCCATGAATCGTTCGAGGTGCCGGGCGAAACCGGCACGATTGAAAATGGCGTGTTGCTGCATCGCCGCGAAATGACTATCGCGGAGGACCTGGCAAGGGCCAACACCTACTCCAGCCTCAAGGTTGCCACTTTGGTCGAGAGAGGCAAGAAGCCAGGCTTGATAAGGCTGGTCCTGTCGCCGCTCGGCAACTTCCTGAAATTCTACCTGGCCAAGCGCTACTTCCTGTGCGGCCGGCATGGCTTCGTCTATTCGATGATGGTGATGGTGTATTCGTTCGCCACCGAGGCCAAGCTTTATGAAGCTTCGCGAGACAACGATCCGACTTGAACCGTCACGGACGGTGTTTGAGCACGATCTTGTCCGAAAACCGGGTTCCACTTTTCGGGATCATGACGCAGCACCGAGTGCCGATATTGCGGCGAGCAGGCCACCCAAATCCTCGCGGTCGCGCCAGGGCCGGACTGTAAAGCCCGATTGAACAGCTGCTTCGCCGTCGACCAGCCAGCCCCGCGAGAGGCCGGCGCGCTGTCCCGCTTCCATGTCCGCCGGCTTGTCGCCGACGATCAGCGATTTCTGCAGATCGAGCCCGAGACGTTTGGCCGCCTCCAGCAGCATGCCGGGATTGGGTTTGCGCATCGGATGATCGGCGATCGCCAGCGGCCCCTCGCCCGCCTCGTGATAGGCGCAGGCAAGGACCATATCCACCAACGCTTTGTCGGCGCGCAGCAGGTCGAGCACGCGGCCATTGACGGCGGCGAAATCGCTCCAGCCGTAGTAGCCGCGCGCAATGCCCGACTGGTTGGTGACGATGATAACGGGAATGCCGGCCCGATTGGCGGCACCGATCGCTGCGGCGATATCGTCGCGCAGCACCATTTTGGCCGGGTCATCGGGATAGCCGGTGTCGACATTGATGGTGCCGTCGCGGTCGAGAAACAGCGCCGGCGTGCCGGTCGGAAAAATCCTGGTATCGATCCGCTCGACCCACAGTCCGGGCTCCTGTAGCGGATAGGGTTCGGGCTTCACGACCGCACCCCGTCAGCCATTGCTGAGGCGCGCTTCGACCACTTCGCACAGATGGTGATAGAGGCAAAGATGCCCCTGCTGGATGATTGGCGTCGAGGTCGAGGGCACGTTGAGCAGGATGTCCGATAGCGGCTTGAGCTTGCCCCCGGTGTCGCCGGTCAGGCTGATCACCGTCATGTCCATCATCCGCGCCTGTTCGGCGGCTGCGAGAATGCTCGGCGAATTGCCGCTGGTCGAGATTGCCAGCAGCACGCCGCCCGCAGAGCCATGCGCCTCGACCTGGCGCGAAAACACCGTGTCGAAGCCATAGTCATTGCCCCAGGCGGTCAGCACCGCGGCATTGGCCGGCAGCGCGATGACATTATAGGCCTTGCGCTCCTTGAGGAAGCGGCCGACCAGTTCGCCGGCGATGTGGATGGCATCGCTGGCAGAGCCGCCATTGCCGCAGATCAGCAAGGCTTTGCCCTGCGAAAGAGCCGTCACGACGGCGCTCACCGCCCGCTCCATCTCGCTGGTCAGGTCGCGCTCGACCATGGCGGAAATGGCGGCCGCCGAGCGGACCAGGTAGTCGTTCAGGTCAGACATGAATTCCTCAGCTTGTGGTGCCGCCGGCGCGCAATTTGCCGATGGTGTTGGTGGTGCTTTTGCCGGCGACGAGATCGATCAGCACGACGCGGCCGCCCGCCTTCCGCACCACATCGGCACCAACCACGGTGTCGATCGTGTAGTCGGCGCCCTTGACCAGTATATCGGGCAGCAGCGCTTCGATCAGTGCCAAGGGCGTGTCCTCCTCGAACACCACGACCGCATCGACCGAGGCAAGGGCGGCGAGCACGCAGGCGCGGTCATGCTGGTCGTTGACCGGCCGCCCGGCGCCCTTCAGCCGCCGTACCGAAGCATCGCTGTTGAGGCCAAGCACCAGCCGGTCGCACTGGCTTCGCGCCGCGTGCAAGAGACTGACATGACCGGCATGCAGGATGTCGAAGCAGCCATTGGTGAAGCCGACGCTCAAGCCCTCCTCCTTCCACGCCGCGACCATGCGCGCGGCCGACGTAGCGTCGAGGATGGCATCCTTGTGGGCGGTCGGCCCGTGCGATCGGAACAGCGCACCGGTGAGTTCCTCGACCGTCAGCCGCGCGGTGCCGCGCTTGCCCACCACGACGCCGCCGGCGGCATTGGCGATCGATGCCGCCGCGGCAGGGTCGGCGCCGGCCGCCAGTGCCAATGCAAAGCTCGCGATCACCGTGTCGCCGGCGCCCGAAACGTCGAACACTTCGCGCGCCTGGGTGGCGATGTGGCGCGCCTCGGTCGAGTCGATCACGCTCATGCCCTTTTCGCTGCGCGTCGCCACGACCAAGTCGAAGCCATGCGCGGAAATCAGCTGGCGTGCCGCTTCCACGATCTCGTCGTCGGCGAACACCGCACGGCCGACAGCTTCGCCAAGCTCCTTGCGGTTGGGGGTGATGGCGGTCGCCCCGGCATAACGCGCATAGTCGCGGCCCTTCGGATCGACCAGCACCGGCTTCCCCACCTCACGGCAGATGGTGATCAAGTCGCCGGCGACGCCGTCGAGCAATATGCCCTTGCCATAGTCGGACAGGATGACGATGTCGGCGCGCGTCAGCGCCGCGCGGAAATGCTGAATCAGGCCGTCACGCTCCGCAGCGTCGAGCGGCTTGATCTCCTCCTCGTCGAAGCGCAGCACCTGCTGGTTGAGCGCGCTGAAGCGGCTCTTTGACGAGGTCATGCGGCCACGCTCCTGCGCCAGGCCCGCTGTGTCGGCACCGAGTTCGCGCAGCATGCGCACGAGATTGTCGCCGGCAGCGTCGGCGCCGATCACCGACACGGGAACAGCGGATGCGCCGAGCGAGACGATGTTGGCGACGACATTGCCGGCGCCGCCCATCGTCGAGGTTTCGCCGCGCCCGTGCAGCACCGGGATCGGCGCTTCCGGCGAGATCCGCTCGATCACGCCGTTGACGAACCGGTCGAGGATGAAGTCGCCGACCACCAGCACGGTGGCCTGGCCGAACCGCGCAATGGCGCGGTGCAGGGGTTCAGGAGAAGGCGGATTGTGCTTGATCATGTCACTGGCAACGCGTGGAAAAGGCCGATTTCAATCTTGCGGGTAGTCGTCAATTGACGGGCCGGATCGTTCATGGCGAAGCCGATATACCGCAAATCCACGCAGCGCAACGGCTGGCCATCACTGTGACGGCCGGCGGGTCAGCTCTTCTGCAGGGCGACATGGACACCCAGCCCGACCAGCACCGCCCCACCGGCCCGCTGCATCAGGCGCTGTGCGCGGCTCGAACGCCGCAAGCGGCCGATCACGGCACCGGCCAAGAACACACAAACGATATCGGCCGAAGAGAACATCAGATTGACGATTGTGCCCAACACGACGAACTGCAGCCAGACCGGTAGCGCCGCCGAGGCATCGATGAACTGCGGCAGGAAGGCCATGAAGAAGATCGCCGTCTTGGGATTGAGCACCTCGACGGCGATGCTCTCGAAAAAGGCGCGCCGCGCCGATTTCCGCTCGATTGCGGGCAGCGCCATGTCGCCCTCGACGCGCTTGCGGAACAGCAAAACGCCGAGCCAGATCAGGTAGAGCGCGCCGACCAGCTTGACCGCCATGTAGAGCGTCGGCACGGCGTGAAACAGCACCGACAGACCTGCGGCAGCGGCAAAGACATGCACATAACCGCCCAGATGAATGCCTAGTGCTGCCGTCAGCCCGGACCAGCGGCCGCGCGCCATTGTCTGCGCGGCGGCGTAGAGCATGGCCGGGCCGGGAATGTAGGCGAAGATCGCCGTGGTGGCGAAAAACGCGATGAGCAGTTCGGTCGACGGCATTCTTTTGTCCCTCACGATCATGCCGGGCGGCACAAACCGACTGAAGCGGAAGCTTTGCGGCGCCACTGTGACATCCGCTTCGCTGCCTGCTTTATCGACAGCCCACCCTACCTCCCTTATAAGGGCCGGAATCGGCAAGCGAAACGCGTATTAGGGCCAACAACATGATCATCGTTACGGGCGGCGCCGGCATGATCGGCTCCAACATCGTCGTCGCGCTGAATGCCGAAGGCCATGACGACATCCTCGTCGTCGACGACCTCACCGATGGCCACAAGATCGCCAATCTCGCCGATCTGCGCATCGCCGACTATCTCGACAAGGACGATTTCCTGGGCCGCATGGAGGCAGGCTCGTTCGGCCCCATCGAGGCCGTGTTCCACCAGGGCGCCTGCTCGACCACCACCGAGTGGAATGGCAAGTTCATGATGGAGGTGAACTACGCCTTCTCGAAGCGGCTGCTGCATGCCTGCCAGGCGCTGCGCGTGCCCTTCCTCTACGCCTCCTCGGCTTCCGTTTATGGCGGTGGCGCCGATTTTCGCGAAGACCCGGCGCTCGAGCGGCCGCTCAACGTGTATGCCTATTCCAAGAAGCTGTTCGATGACTATGTCCGGCGCACCGTCTTCGATACCGATCATGCGCAGGTTGCGGGCTTGCGCTACTTCAACGTCTATGGCCCGCGCGAGGCGCACAAGGGCGCCATGGCCTCTGTCGCCTTCCACCTGTTCAACCAGGTCGAGCGGGGCGAGAACCCGAAGTTGTTCGGCGCCTATGATGGGTTCGGACCGGGCGAGCAGAGCCGCGATTTCATCCATGTCGGCGACGTCGCCGACGTCAATCTGTGGCTGTGGAAGCGCGGATCGAGCGGTATCTTCAACTGCGGCACCGGTCGCGCCCAGGCCTTCCGCGCCATTGCCGAAACCGTCATCGACACGTTGGGTAAAGGCGAGATCGAGTTCATCGAATTCCCCGACCATCTCAAGGGCAGCTACCAGAGCTTTACGCAAGCTGATATGTCCCGTTTGCGCGCGGTCGGCTACAATGGCCAATTCCGGACAGTGGAAACCGGTGTCAGAGACTATGTCGAATGGCTGAAAGCCCAACGATCCTCGTGATCGGCCCACGTTGGGTGGGCGACATGGTGATGGCGCAGTGCCTGTTTTCGGCGCTGAAAGAGCTTCATCCCAACGCCGCGATCGATGTGCTGGCGCCGGCCTGGGCCGCACCGCTGGTCAAGCGCATGCCCGAAATCCGCCAGCAGATCGACTTTCCGCTCAAGCCCGGCGCGCTGGAATTCACCATTCGCCGGCGTTTTGGCCGACTGCTGCGCGGCCGCTACGACATGGCCTATGTCCTGCCGGGCAGCTGGAAATCGGCGCTGATCCCGTTCTTTGCCCGCATTCCGCGCCGTTTCGGCTACTTGCGCGAAATGCGCTACGGCCTGCTGACCGACATCGTGCCGCTGCCCGACAGCGTCAAACGACGCACGGCGCAGGCTTATTTCGGCCTTGCCCAGGGCGGCAATTTCCGGCCGCCACACCTGACCGTAGACGCGAACAACCAGGCCGCCCTGCTCGACCGCTTCGGGCTCGCGCCGCAGAAATTCGCAGCACTGATGCCTGGTGCCGAGTTCGGCCCGGCAAAGCGCTGGCCCAGCGAAAACTATGCCGGGCTTGCCCGTGATCTTATGGCGAAGGGTTTGAAGGTCGCGCTGTTCGGCTCGAAGAACGACCGCGACGTGGCGGCGGAGATCGCAGCTCTCGCCCCCGGCGTTGTCGACCTCGCCGGCCAGACCCGGTTGGAGGACGCCATCGACCTGATCTCGGCGGCAAGGCTGGCGGTGTCCAACGACAGCGGGCTGATGCATGTCGCCGCCGCCGTCGGCACGCCGATCGTTGCCGTCTACGGCTCGACCTCGCCGCAAAATACGCCGCCGCTGGCGGAACGGCGCGAACTGGTCTGGCTCGGCCTGTCCTGCTCGCCTTGCCACCAGAAGGTGTGTCCGCTTGGCCATCTCAACTGCCTGAAGACGCTTGAAGTCGAGCAGGTCGCGGCGGCGGCGAAACGCCTGCTGGAAATCCCGGCAGCCGCATGAGGGTCCTCATCGTCAAGACGTCGTCGATGGGCGATGTCATCCACACCTTTCCGGCCGTCGAGGATGCCCGCCTTGTCAGGCCGGACATTTCCTTCGACTGGTGCGTGGAAGAGGCATTCGCCGGCATCGTGGCGCTGCATCCGGCGATCGACAGAATCCACACGGTGGCGATCCGGCGCTGGCGCAAGACATTGCTCGACGGCGGCACATGGTGCGAAGCGGCCGCCTTGCGCCGCACCTTGCGCGATTGCCGCTACGACCTCGTCATCGATGCGCAAGGCCTGCTGAAATCAGCCCTGGTGGCCAGGCAGGCCGGCGCGCCGATCGCTGGCTTCGACCGGTCGAGCGCGCGCGAACCTTCAGCGACGCTGTTCTACGACGTCACTTACGCCGTGCCGCGTGACCTGCACGCCATCGAACGCACGCGGCGGCTGTTCGGGCAGGCGCTCGGCTACCAGCCCGATCTTTCGACTTTGGACTCCGGCATCGTCCCGCCGCCCGGCAATCTGGCCGGCGTCGCCGGAAAAATCGCCTTCCTGCTGCACGGCACCAGCCGCGAAGACAAGAAATGGTCGGTCCAAGACTGGATCGAAACCGCCCGTCTGCTGGCTGAGCGGGAAATGACGCCGGTCACCACATGGTCGAACGGGCGCGAGAAGGCCGTCGCCGAAGCGATCGCCGGAGCCATTCCGTCAACGGTCGTGGTGCCCAAATCGCCGCTCGCCGACATCGCCGCGATCATCGGCCGCTCGACGCTGGTCATCGGCGCCGACACCGGCCTAACCCATCTCGCCAGTGCCTTCGGCCTGCCGACGGTCGCGGTTTTTCTTGCCACCGAGCCGGGTTTGACCGGGCCGCGCGGACCGTATGCATCGACGCTTTTAGCCGCACCCGGGGACCATTTAACACCGGCGGAAGTGGTGGCGGAGGCAGAGAGGCTGCTGGCGCTTAGCCAGGCGGATTGATTTATTCAATCAATTCAATTGGAAATGTTAGTGCTGCCCCTCATCTGCCTGCCGGCACCTTCTCCCCGTATAGTGACGGGGAGAAGGGAGCGGAGCGCAAAGTTGGCGGATATTTGCGAACGCTGAAAATTAGGGAAATCATCGGACAAGGCGTCCTTCTCCCCGTCACTATACGGGGAGAAGTGCCCGGCAGGGCGATGAGGGGCGGCGCAGCCTTCGCTTGAAGGGCAGATCGGGCCTCTCAAATCCCCTAGATGAACTGCACCTGGACGATCTCGTAACCCCTTGCGCCGCCTGGCGCGTTGACCTCGATGGCGTCGCCGACTTCCTTGCCGATGAGCGCGCGCGCGATCGGCGAGGAGATTGAGATGCGGCCGGACTTCACGTCGGCTTCCTGATCGCCGACGATCCGGTAGGTCTTCTTTTCCTCGGTGTCCTCGTCGACCAGCACCACGGTGGCGCCGAACTTGACCTTGTCGCCGCTGAGCTTGCTGACATCAATCACTTCGGCGCGCGCGATATAATCTTCAAGCTCGTTGACCCGGCCCTCGTTGAGGCTCTGCGCCTCTTTTGCGGCATGGTATTCGGCATTTTCGGAAAGGTCGCCATGCGAGCGCGCCTCGGAGATCGCCTCGATGATGCGCGGCCGCTCCTCCTGCTGGCGCCAGCGCAGCTCTTCCTTCAATGACGCGAACCCCTCGCCTGTCATCGGGACCTTGTTCATGATGCCTGACCTTTCCTGCTGCCACCCCCGCGTTTCGGGGAAAGCCTTGTCGATGGGTACAAAAAGAAAACGGTCCGAGAGCCTCGGGCTAACGGAACCGTTTCACCGCAATTTCCCTGAATATAGCAATCTTCGCGGGTTTTTCACGCCCAAAAATCGGTTTTGCGAAAATGATCCGCTGCTTTCACAAATGCCGTCGCTGCTTTCGTACATGCGGTCGCGGCAGATACGAACCGGCAATGGCCGGCAACAAAAAATCCGGCCGCGATCGCTCGCGGCCGGATTGAGAAATATTAGGCGCCGAAATCAGCTCCGCATGAAATGGTCGATCTGCTCCGACAGCATACCGTATTCGCGCGAACCCTTGCCGGTCCGCTTCTCGATTTCCATCAACTGCTGCTGGGCGCCGGCCAGATCGCCGATCTGCAGATGCGCTTCGCCGAGATATTCGCGCACCAGCGTGTAGTTGGGGTCGATGCGCAGCGCTTCCTCATAATAGCCGAGGCCGACGGTGACGCGGCCGGAATGGCGGTGCGAATAGCCGAGATAGTTGAGGATGCGCGGATCCTGCTTGTTGGCAGCGAGACTGAGCACGGCGATCGCCTCGTCATAGCGCCCGGCCAGCGCCAGCGAATGACCGGCATCATAGATGCTGTCGTCGTCCAGCATACCTTCCTGGGGTGCGACGCACTTTTTCTTCTTCTTGTCCCAGACTTCGCCCTTCTTGCACTGCGTCACGGTCTGATCGCTGCCGCCACTACTGCCGGCGGCGAACACCGGAACAGCAAAGAACTGCAGCGCGACAAGGGCAGTCGCCGCCTGGATCAGAATTCTTTTATGCATCGAAGCCTCCTTGAGGGGTGAGAATGCAACACTAACGCCGGACGCCCTGGGTTTCATCCCGGAAAAAAAGCATATCGGAGAACATCAGGTGACGGATGCTGCAAATCCGCTATCATTCGAGCAAACGACCTGACGGAGACGGGCTGTGCAGCGGCGCCTTGAAAAGGATTGGGAGCTTTCGATCGGCCCCGACACCGTGCGCCTGTTCATCCTCAAGGCCAAGGCATTGAGTGCCGCCGTCAATGAAGACTATGCCGGTGGCGCCGAGCACGAGGTCGAACTCGACGGCGAGGCGCATGCCAACCACCATCATGACGGCCTCGCCGAGGAAAGTTCCGAAAACCTCACCGAGGAAGAGTTGCGCGAGCTGATCAACGACCTCAATGTCGATGAAGCAGCCGAACTCATCGCCCTGGCCTGGATCGGTCGCGGCGACTACGATGGCACCGAGTGGGCGGATGCGCTTGCCGCGGCGCGCGAGCGCGCCAACAAACGCACGGCGAAGTACCTGCTTGGCATGCCGCTGCTTGCCGACTGGCTGGAGGAAGGGCTGGAAGCGATCGGCGCGTAACACCGTGGTTACCGTTCGTGATGGGGCCAAGGCAACCACCTTGCGTCCGCGCCGTTGACGGCCATGGGGTCGATTGCTTTTTCCCAAACCTGCAGGATTGCACTGGTCGTAGCCATCGCGGCTGTGCTGGTTACGCCCGCCGACGCCAGACATCGCCATCGGCACCACAAGCCCCAGGTGGAGCAGCCGATGTCGCTGCGGGCCGATCAGCCGCTGGAACCGCGGGGCAAGCATCGTCTGAAACGGCGGGGCTCCCAGCACGTCACGCCGGGCCCGACAAAGGTACAGCAGAAAACGCAGGATCCGTTGACATCCCCAACTGAGGTTCCGGTGCCGGAGCCACGTCCCGCAGACGCGCAGAAGGCCGACGTTTCAAAGAAGGAGGAGATGAAGACGCAAGCTCCAAAGAGCGGCGGAGCGGTTGACCGGTCCAATCAAGAAAAGCCGCATCGAGAAAAGCAGGCGCGCCCCGAACCATCGGCCAATACGGAAAACACCCCTGAACCGCCTTCTGTGGCGCCGACGCCACCACCAAAGCCTGGGACCGCGGAGCCCGAAGTTGAGCCGCCGGTTGTCGCCCCGCAGCCGCCGCAAAAGCCGGCGGATGCAGGCGACGAGAAAATGCTGCCCGATCCGCGCTCGGCCGATCTGCCCGACGAGAAGATGCCCGACGAGGAAGTCGCTTGCCGGGAGCGGCTGAAGACGCTCGGCGTCGAGTTCGAGGAACACAAGGCGGAAAGCAATGCCGAAATCGGCTGCTCGATCCCCTACCCGATCGTGCTGAAGACACTCGGCAAGTCGATCGCCATCGGCCCCGGCACCGAGCTCAATTGCCCGATGGCCGAAGCGGCGGCGCGTTTCGCCGCCAATGTCATCCAGCCGGAGGCGAAAGCCGAATTCGGCGCGGATCTGAAATCGATCGGCCAGGCATCGGCCTTTGTCTGCCGGCCGCGCCACGGCACCAGAAAACTCTCGGAACACGCCTTCGGCAACGCGCTCGACATCGCCAGCTTCACGCTGTCGGACGGCAAGAAGATCGAAGTCGGCCCGACGCCGCCGGAAAAGGACGCGAAATTCCTCAACGCCGTGCGCAAGGCCGCCTGCGGACCGTTCAAGACGGTGCTCGGACCAGGCGCCGACGCCGACCATGCCTTGCATTTCCATCTCGATCTCGAACCGCGCCGCCATGGCGGCACCTTCTGCCAGTGAGCATGGGCCCGCCGGGACCGCGTGCCGCAATTCGGCCGCAGGCATGAACACGGGCGCTGAGTTTTCCTTTACCCTTGATCGTTAAAATGCCGGATATCCGTAAATGGGATTTCCGCCAATGGCCGGCAAATTTCGCGTCGTGTTTTCCACCGCCGCGCGCCAATCGAAACATGCGGCAATGGTCGCCGCCGGCCTTGCCCTCGCGGCGGTTTCGGCTTGCAACACCGGCAGCGTGCTGTCGCTTGAACCGGCCGTCGATGTCGGCTCGCAGACCGCTGCCGTGCCGCAATACACGGGCATGCAGAAGCTTGTTCCGTCCAATCCCTATATGACGAGCGCCGCCTATCCGCGCATGGATGAGCCGATGTCGCCGGTCGAACAGATGCCGGCCAGCGAAACCGACTGCCGCCAGCAGCTGAAGCGCCTCGACGTCGCCTACACCGACCTGGCGCCGATCCATGAAGGTCAGTGCGGCATCGACTATCCGGTCAAGGTCTCGGCCATCGGCAGCATCCAGATGAAGCCCGCCGCCACGCTGACATGCGACATGGCCGCGACCTTCGCCGGCTGGACCAGGAACGAACTCGTTCCCTCCGCCCGCTGGCGCTATTTCTCCGGCGTCAAGACCATCCACCAGGGTTCCAGCTATTCCTGCCGCAACATTGCCGGCGAAGGCGTGCTGTCGGAGCACGGTAAGGGCAACGCGCTCGACGTGATGAGCATCGAGCTCAACAATGGCGACGACATCGACGTGCGCAAGCCCGGCCTGTTCGCCTTCCGCACCCGCGGTTTCCTCAACAACGTGCGCGCCGACGGCTGCCAGTATTTCACCACCGTGCTTGGCCCCGGCTACAATTACGACCACCGCAACCACTTCCACTTCGACATCAAGAACCGCAAGAACGGTTACCGAGCCTGCCGCTAGAGCGTCGGACAACAGCATGTCGACGCCCTTTGCCGGCGAAACACGACATCGCATAGAGTGATGCCGGAACGTTCGGGCCACGGTGATGAGCCAGCGAAGTTTTCGGCGACGCATTGCAATCTGGGTGACGGCCTTCCTGGCCGCCTATCTGGTGCTCGCCTATTTCGCCGCGCCTGAATTCTGGACCTTCCGGGATCGCGGCTTTCGCACCCAACGCTTCGAGATGGTGACCCACACGCCGCAGGGCATTCCGGGGGATCCGATCAATGTCGGCCTTGTCGGCACCAAGAAGGAAGTGGTCCATGCCTTCGCCGTCGCCGGCTGGGACACTGCCGACGCCGTGACCTTGAAGACGGCGATCGAGATCGGTGAAAGCGTGCTCTTCGACCATCCCTATCCCGATGCGCCGGTCAGCCGGCTGTTGTTCGACGGCCGCGCCCAGGATCTTGCGTTCGAAAAGCCGGTGGGAGCCAGCGCCGACCGGCGTCATCATGTCCGCTTCTGGCAGACCGGCGCGAGCGGCGATGACGGCCGGCCGCTGTGGCTAGGTTCGGCCAGCTTCGATCGCGGCGTGGGGCTGAGCCACGATACCGGCGCCATCACCCATCACATCGGCCCCGACATCGATGCCGAACGCAATTTCCTGATGCACGATCTGGCCACCGCCGGCACGCTGATTTCGACCAGAGACATGGCAGGCATCGGCGCCACCAGCAGCGGGCGCAATGGCGGCGGCGATCCCTACTTCACCGACGGCGAGGCAGTTGTCGGCGTGTTGAAGCAACTGCCGTGAGATGTCCGAGACCAGATGGTCCGGGGCCGACCTGAAAATTGGCCGTGAGCTGTGTGATGCCGCAGACGATATCGGCTAAGAGCTGCCACTGTCATTTTCTAAAAATCTTGGCGGACTATTTTCGAAAGCTGCGCCGCAATGCTATTGACCGCTCATGCTATACGTCGAAATCGCTATCGTGGTCGTCCTCATCTGTGTGAACGGCCTTTTGTCGATGTCCGAGCTCGCCATCGTCTCGTCGCGCCCGGCCAGGCTCAAGGCGATGATCGACCGCGGCGTCAACGGCGCCGGCCGGGCTCTTGAGCTTGGCTCCAATCCCGGCAAGTTCCTGTCCTCGGTGCAGATCGGCATCACCTTGGTCGGCGTTCTCTCCGGCGCGTTTTCCGGCGCCACGCTGGGCGACCGGCTGGCCACCTTCCTGGCCTCGACCGGCATGCGCGAAAACGTCGCCGATCCGGTCGGCGTCGGCATCGTCGTCGCCATCATCACCTATTTCTCGCTGATCGTTGGCGAGCTGGTGCCCAAGCAGATCGCCTTGCGCGATCCCGAGCGCGTGGCCGCGCGGGCGGCCCCGGCAATGACCATCCTCGCCACCGTCTCGGCCCCTCTGGTCTTCCTGCTCGACATTTCCGGCCGCGCCATATTGTGGCTGCTCGGCCAGCGCGGCGAAAGCGAGGAGAAGGTCACCGACGAGGAGATCAAGATGCTGGTCGCCGAGGCCGAGCACCACGGCACCATCGAATCCGACGAGCGGCGCATGATCGCAGGCGTCATGCGGCTTGGCGACCGCGCGGTGCGCGCCGTGATGACGCCGCGCACCGAGGTCGACTGGATCAACCTGCAGTCCGACGAGAGCGCCATCCGCAAGCTGTTGATGGAGACCCAGCATTCGCGACTGCCGGCGGGCGACGGTGGCGTCGATGTCATGGTCGGCGTCGTCCAGACGCGCGACGTGCTCGCCGCGCTGCTTGCCGGCCGCGTGCTCGACCCACGCCGGCATGTGCGCGCCGCGCCCATAGTCTACGACCAGGCCGACGCGCTGGATGTGCTGCAGAAGCTCAAGGAATCCGACGTGCCGATGGCGCTGGTGCATGACGAGTACGGCCACTTCGAAGGCATCGTCACCCCGGCCGATATTCTCGAAGCCATCACCGGCGTGTTTCGGGCGGATACCGACGCCGGCGACGAGGAGAATGCCGTCAAGCGCGACGACGGCTCATGGCTGCTTGCCGGCTACATGCAGGCCGACGAGATGGCCGATGTCCTTGGCATCGACCTGCCGGAAAACCGCGACTACGAGACCGTCGCCGGCTACGTGCTGTCGCACATGCACCACCTGCCGGCGACCGGCGAATGCGTCGACGCGCAGGGATGGCGCTTCGAAGTGGTCGATCTCGACGGCCGCCGCATCGACAAACTCATCGCCACCCGCCTGCCCGGCACGCACCGCGAGCCGGTGCGCTGACGACCAGCTTTCCGGCTCCTGTCGGTTTGGTTCGGTCGTCGCGTCGGTCCGCTTCAGTGCGCGTCCGGAGGCGGCGCCTTCGGCGTGACGTTGCGCAGGAACGGAACGAGCGCCGTCGCGATGACGAACGCCACCATGATCACCAGGAACGCATCCGCGTAAGCCATGGTCGACGCCTCGCGATAGGCCAGCGCCCACAACTGCTTCAGCGAAGCGGTGTGACCGTCGCCGACGGCGCCGGGCAATTGGCCATAGCGCAGCGCGACGTTGTCGACGAGGCGCATGGCAGCCTCATTCTGCGGCGTCAAATGCGATGCGATCATCAGGAAATGGAAGTTGGTGCGGTCGTTCAGGATCGCGCCACAGACGGCGATGCCGACCGCACCGCCGAGATTGCGCATCGTGTTGAACAGGCCGCTGGCATATTTCAGCCGTTCGGGCGGCAGGCTGCCGAGACCGAGATTGACGCTTGGCGCGACCGCGAAAACCTGCGGGAAGCCGCGAAAGATCTGCGGCAGAAGCAGCTGCGCGGCGCCCCACTCGCTGGTGATCGCACTGAAGCTCCACATCGACGCGCCAAAGGAGGCAAGCCCGAACATCATCAGCCAGCGCGTGTCGAAGCGCTTGGCGAGGAAGATGTAGACGGGGACGCCGACCATCGAGGCAACGCCGGTGGAAAAGACCGCCAGGCCGGTCTGCAGGGCGTCGTAGCCGCGCACGTAACCGAGGAACAACGGCGTCAGGAAGATCGTGGCGAAGATGCCAACACCGGTTATGAACGAGAGGAAACAGCCGATCGCGAAATTGCGGTTGCCGAAGGCGCGGAAATCGACCACCGGCTGCGAATAGGTCAGGCTGCGGACGATGAACAGAACTCCGGTGACCCCGGCGAGGATGGCGCCATTGCGGATTGTCGCATCATCGAACCAGTTCCAGCGCGAACCCTCCTCAAGAACATATTCAAGTGTGCCCAGACTGACCGCCATCAGGACGATGCCGATGTAGTCGGCGCCCTTCAGAAGGGAAGGATCGGGTTCGTCGATCTTGACCAGGGCCGCGACGAGGATGGTGATGATGGTGCCGGGAATGACGTTGACATAGAACAGCCAATGCCAGCTCAACGTATCCGTGATCCAGCCGCCGATGACGGGGCCGAGCGTCGGCGCGATCGAAGCGATGCTGCCAACCACCGCGGCCGCATAGACACGCCTCGGACCCTGGAAATAGTGGAACGACGAGGTGAAGACCGTTGGGATCATCGACGCGCCGAGCAGCCCCTGCAGTGCACGGAAGGCGATCATGCTTTCGATGTTCCAGGCCAATCCGCAAAGCATGCTTGCCAGGGTGAAGCCGGCAGCCGAGATAGTGAAAAGCCATCGGGTCGAGAACACGCGCGTAAGCCAGCCCGACAGCGGGATCACGATGATTTCCGCCACCAGGTAGGATGTCTGCACCCAGCCGATCTGATCCTGGGCAGCCGACAGGCCGCCACCGATGTCCTGGAGCGAGGACGCGACAATCTGGATGTCGAGAAGCGCGATGAACATCCCCACGCACATCACCATGAACGGCAGGATGCTCGCGAAGAAGGACTGCGGGACGGCACGCTCTGGCATGGCGTCCTCAGCGCGACGCGGTATCGACCGTCACGGCGGTCGACAGGCCTGGCCTGAGCGCAACCTTCTGCACCTGGTCCTGGTCGATCGTGATCCTGACAGGAACGCGCTGGACGATCTTGGTGAAATTGCCGGTCGCGTTCTGCGGCGGGATCACGCTGAAGATGGCTCCGGTGGCGGGACCCAGGCTGGTGACATGTCCTTTGAGCGGCTCGTCGGGTGCAATATCCGTATAGACCGTCGCCGCCTGCCCGTCGGCCATGTGGCGCAGCTGGTCTTCCTTGAAATTGGCGTCGACCCATAGCCCCGATGCCGGAACGATCGTCAGGAGATAGCTGCCGGGTGAAACGTAGGTACCGACCTGCGCTAGCCTGTTGCCGATGATCCCATCGATGGGCGAGCGGATTTCGGTGAAGCCGAGATCGAGCTGCGCGGTGTCGACATCGGCCTTGGCTGCCGCGACCGCCGCGGTCGCTTCCGAGATCTGGGTGTTGAGGACGTCGAGCTGTTGCTTCGCTGCCGCAAGTCCCGCACGGGAGGCAGCGACCGATGCCTTGGCCTGACCATCGGCCGCAAAACTTCTCTGTGCGTCCTGCTGCGAACCGGCCCTGGTGCTGGCAAGCACCTCATAGCGCTTCGCATCTTGATCGGTGAAAACGGCCGCCGCACTCTTGGCGTCAAGATCCGCCTCGGCTTGCTGGATCATCGAATTCTGCAGCGAGACCTGGGCATGAAGATTGTCGAGGGCCGATTGCTGCTGCTGGACCGACGCCTCGGCGTGTTCCAACGCCGCTTTGAAGGGCCGATCGTCGATGCGGATCACCACCTGGCCCGCGGCGACGTGCTGGTTGTCCTCGACAAGGATCTGGTCGATATGCCCGGCAACCCTTGGGGCCAGAGGCGTGACGTTGCCGCCGACATAGGCATCATCGGTCGAGACGAGGAAGCGGTTGGCCTGCCACCACTGGACTCCGTACCAGCCGGCGACGCCGATTACGACAAGGCCCGCCAACATCAGCAATGGCCTGCGACGCTTCGTGGCGGGCATCGGGGTCGTGGCCACGGAAATGGCAGGCGTGGGATTTTGGGCGACCGATGGCTGCAATTCGGCCGGCGAAAGAACCTTGTTCATCTCCCCCGCGCCTCGTCCTGGCTGTGCTGGTGCAGCGCGTTGTCGACCAGCGGAAGGCCGGAGCCGTCGCTGGCGAAGCGATAGCGCTGCCGCATGCGATCGGTAGCCGCAGGTCCCGTCGCCATGGTGAAATCCTCGCTGTCGAGTTCCCTGCCGCTGTGGCGATCGACCAGCACCGGCTCGGCCCAGCGCCCGTCCGCCTTGTCCACCACCACCAGGCTCGGTCCTTCAGGGGCCAGGTGTCGATTGCCCCAGGCGAGCAGCGATAGCAGGACCGGGCGGAAATCGCGAGCCTTTGAGGTCAGGACATACTCATGGCGAAGCGGCCGCTCGCAGTAGATACGCTTCTCGAACAGCCCGCGCTCAACCAGGCTGTTCAGCCGCCGCGTGAGAATGTTTGGCGCAATCTCCAGGCTCTTTTGAAACTGGTCGAAGCGTGTCAGGCCTTGGAATGCATCCCGCAACAGCAGGATGCTCCACCACTCGCCGACATCGTCGAGGCTGCGCGCGATGGGGCACGGGCGGGTTTCGAAGCTTGTTTTGGCAACCATGATCAGGAGTCTCTTTCAAAATGAAAGTGACTCATAACCTAGTAGATTGCATTATGCAAGTGACTTATGAGGATCGAGGACTGGAACCCGGTTTTCAATGGAGATCGGCTAAACCACCAAGACGTCCATTCCGCCCCGTCGGATGGACGGCGGCGCCGTGCGCTACGCCGTGGATACGGATCGCGACGACGTCACGCCAAAAATTATTGGGTCACGTGCTCGATCGAAGGCTTTGGCTCCGGCATGCTCGTCGGCCCGCGCCACGTCCCGGCGGTAGGCTGAATGGCCGCGACGGGCCGACCCCACGCCGGCCCGCGCGCATTTCATCACAGGCTCCTCGCCACCCGCCTGCCCAGAGCTCACCCACAGCCGTGCGCTGATAATCAGCGCGATCCGTTGACATCATGAAACCTTTTGATTTTTAAGCCGTTATCGGCCTATGTCCGGGGCCAAATCCAAGCCGAAATCTGTCGATGGCACCAAACCACGCGGTGCTGAAAAGTCGCGGCAGGAAAAGGCATCGACTGTCGAAGCGCCCGAGGCCGACGGGCATGCCGGGCCTGAGGTCGACGGGCATGCCGCGCCCGAGGTCAACGGCCAGGCCGCGCCACCGCCGGATGTCATCGAACCCGATCCGGAACTGACGCCAGAAGAGGCCGAGCAGGCGCGCAAGAGATACTTGTTGAAGCGCTTCTGGATCAGCGCGCGCGGTTACTGGGGCCGCGGCGGCGACAGGCTCGCCTGGCCGTTCACGATCGGGCTGTTGATCCTGATATGCGTGAACGTCGGCTTCCAGTATGGGATCAATCGATGGAACCGGGCGATTTTCGACGCCCTTGAGCAACGCGATGCCCACACCGTGTATTTCCTGAGCGCCGTCTTCGTGCCGCTGGTGCTCGGGAGTGGAAGCCTTGTCGTTACGCAAGTCTTCCTTCGCATGACGATTCAGCGCCGCTGGCGTTCCTGGCTCACCACGTCGGTCATCGCGCGCTGGCTCGCGAACGGCCGCTACTATCAGCTGAACCTCGTCGGCGGCGACCACCAGAACCCCGAAGCCCGCGTTTCGGAGGATTTGCGGATTGCCACCGAATCTCCGGTCGACTTCACCGCCGGTGTCATCAACGCGTTTCTGTCGGCCTCGACCTTCATCGTGGTGCTGTGGACGATCGGCGGAGCCCTGAGCTTCACAATCTCGGGTTCGACCATCACGGTTCCCGGCTTCCTCGTCATCACGGCGATCATCTATGCCGCGATCACATCCACCTCGATGGCGGTGATTGGCCGCCATTTCGTCCACCTCTCCGAGGAAAAGAACCAGGCGGAAGCCGAATTCCGCTACACGCTGACGCGCGTGCGCGAGAACGGCGAGAGTATCGCATTGCTCGGCGGCGAGGAGGAGGAGCGCAGCGGCATCGACAAGAGGTTCGCCCATGTGCTCAGGCAATGGGCGCTCCTCACAGGCCAGCACATGCGCACGGCACTGGTGTCGCAGGGGTCGAGCCTGTTCGCGCCGGTCGTGCCGGTTTTGCTTTGCGCTCCAAAGTTTCTCGAAGGCAGCATGACACTTGGACAGGTCATGCAGGCTGCCTCCGCCTTTGCCATCGTGCAGGGCGCATTCGGATGGCTGGTCGACAACTACCCCCGTCTCGCCGACTGGAACGCCTCGGCGAGGCGCATTGCTTCGCTGATGATGTCGCTCGATGGGCTCGAGCGCGCCGAGCAGAGCGACGCCCTGGGACGCATCCAGCGTGGCGAAACCGAAGACGGTGCGATGCTCAGCATCGACAATCTCTCCGTGACGCTCGACGACGGCACGTCCGTGGTCAAGGAAACCAAGGTCGTGATCGAAGCGGGCGAGCGGGTGCTGGTGGCCGGCGAATCCGGTTCAGGCAAGAGCACGCTGGTGCGGGCCGTCGCGGGCCTGTGGCCGTGGGGTGGCGGCAGCGTCAATTTCCACGCCGACAGACGGTTGTTCATGTTGCCGCAACGACCCTACATCCCCTCAGGCACGCTTCGCCGCGCAGTCGCCTATCCCGCCGCCGCCGACAACTGGACGATTAAGGAGATCAAGGCTGCGCTCGATAGAGTGGGGCTCGCCTATCTTGCCGACAAGATCGAGGAAGACGCGCCATGGGACCAGACCTTGTCGGGTGGCGAAAAGCAGCGTCTCGCCTTCGCGCGTCTCCTGCTGCACAGCCCCGACATCATCGTGCTGGATGAAGCAACCGCAGCGCTCGATGAGAAGAGCCAGGGCAAGATGATGGAGGTGCTCATTCAAGAATTGCCGAAGGTCACCATTATAAGCGTTGCGCATCGCGCCGAGCTCGAAGTCTTCCATAGCCGCAAGATCACATTGGAGCGGCGCGAGGGCGGTGCAAAGCTTGTCAGCGATATCGATCTTGTCCCACGCAAGGGCAGACGCAACTTGATCGGGCGCGCCTTGTGGGGCTCCGGCGCGCCTCGACCAAAAGGCGGTGTCACATCGAGTAAGGCGACACTGTCCCAGACAAAAAAATGAAATCCGCTCAGTCTGAAGCGATCGATCGACCACAATATTAGGGTATCAGCACCACCTTCCCCGTCGAGCGGCGCTCGTCGAGCAAGCGGTGGGCTTCGCCAGCCTGGTCGAGCGGGAAGCGGCCGCCGATCGTAACCTGCAGCCGACCGCTTGCCGCCATTTGGAACAGCTCGGACAGGCTGGCTTTCAGTGTGTCCGCAGACAGCAACGGCAGCAGCGCGAAACCTCTCAAAGACTGGCTGCGGCCGATCATCGATTCGAGGTCGGAAGCCGCGAGCGCATAGCGGCCAAGTGCCGCGAACACCAGTTCGCCACCGGGTGCCAGGGCCTGCAGCAACGCAGCGGTCAGCGCCCCACCGACCGTGTCGTAAATGATGTCGGCGCCCTGCCCGTCCGTGATGTCGCGAACGTGGGCGGGCCAATCCGGCTTGACATAGTCGACGGCGACATCCGCGCCGAGCGACAAAGCGAGATCGAGCTTGGCCTTGCTGCCAGCGGCCGCGACCACCTTGCGTGCGCCCTTTAGCCTGGCCAGTTGGACAAGCAGCGAACCGACGCCGCCCGACGCGGCCGGCACCAGCACCGACTTGCCGCCGGGCGGGCTTTGCCGCAGCAGGTGAAGGGCCGTCAGCCCCTGCACCATCAACGCCGTTGCATCCTCGAACGACAAGGCATCCGGCAGCAGCACGATGAGATCGGCGTCGATCGTCACCTGCTCGGCATAGCCGCTGTGAGGACGCTGTGACACGAACAAAGGCGCAGCGACACGGGCGCCCAGCAGCGACGCATCCACCCCGTGTCCAACGGCCTCGACGAAGCCCGCAGCCTCGACGCCAAGGATCATCGGCAGTTGCGGCGTCACCGCGTAGCCATCCCGGCGCATCAGCACTTCGAAGAAATTTATCCCGGCGGCATGGACGCGGATCATAACCTCGCCGGACTGGGGCACCGGCGACGGCAGGTCGACCGCCTCCAGCACGTCGGGACCGCCGAAGCGGCTGAGTTGAATGGCTTTCATGGCAAACTCCGATCGCTATGGCATCGGCCACGGTTTGCCACTATCTGCGGAGCCTCGACTACACACTCATTTGTCCCCTGCTGACCAGGAGGTGACCATGGCCACACCCTTCAAGAGACTGCCGATGCTGCCGGCGGAGCGCGCCCTGAAAGTGATCGCGGGGCGCTGGAAGGCGGTCATTCTCTACCATCTCTTCGACGGCCCGCGGCGGCTGTCGGCGCTGAAGGCGATGATGCCCGGTATCACCCAGAAGGTGTTGATCCAGCAGCTGCGCGAAATGGAAGAGCACGGCCTCGTCAGCCGCGAGATCTTTGCCGAAGTGCCCACGCGCGTCGAATATTCCGCGACAGGTCTCGGCCTCAGCCTTGAGCCGATCCTGCTGGCGCTCTGCCAATGGGGCCAGCACCACGCCGATGAGCTCAACGAAATGGATCGCCTCGCCGATTGCATCATCCGCCCAAGGCCGGCGCGGGAGGCGCACGCCTCCCACAATTGAAAAAGGGGCGGCGCTGGCGCCGCCCCGGATCCTTGGGAGGACAATTCGTACCGGCGGTCAGGCCGCCTTGACTTCCTCGGCGACCGCGTCGGCCTGACGCGCTGCCTTGAGCACCTTGGCCCACCACGCGACGTCGTTGACCAGCGCCGTGGCGGCCTGGTTCAGGTGCTCGAGCTCTTCGAGCTTCTTCTCGCCCTGGCGCACGGCGAGGAAGTCACCCCAGGCGATATGGACGGCGGACTTGACCGGCGCCATCTGCAATTCGACAGCATGAAGGCGCAGCTGCTCGACGGCGCGGGAGCCGCCGACGCTGCCATAGCCGACGAAGCCGGCCGGCTTCTTGTTCCATTCGTTGGCGGCGTAGTCGATGGCGTTCTTCAGCACGGCCGTCGGACCATGATTGTATTCGGCGGCGGTGAAGATGAAGCCGTCGAATTCAGCGACCTTCTTCTGCCAGCGCTTCGCCACTTCGTTCTGCGACGGCGCCCAGGCGGAGGATGCGACCTCGTCGAAGAACGGCAGCGGGAAGTCGCGCAGATCGACGATCTCGACGTCGATATCGGCATGCGATTTGGCGATCTTGGCGATCCACTGGGTTGGTACGTCGGCGAAGCGCGCGGCGCGCGTGGAACCGACAACGATGGCGATCTTGGGTTTTGACATGGGGCTCTTCCTTGCAAGTAAAGCTGGTATCGTTTGGATACCGGCGCTATATGAGATACTGTCAACTCGCGATGCAAGGAGGCACCTTTTTGTTACTGAGGAACCCGCTCAACACCGAAGATTGCCGCGCCGTTTCGGAAATCCTGCAGCGCGTCGGCGATAAATGGACCGTTCTGGTGGTCGGCAAGCTCGGCCAAGGACCGTTGCGATTCAATGAGTTACGCGCTGCTGTCGGCGGCATCTCGCAGAAGATGCTGACCACTACCTTGCGCGGATTGGAGCGTGATGGCTTCGTCACCCGCACGGTGTTCCCGACCATTCCGCCGCGCGTCGATTACGAGCTGACCGAACTCGGCCATGAATTGCTGATCCCGGTCAGCGCACTCGGTGAATGGGCGCGCGTCAACACCACGCGCGTGCGGGCAGCACGTGAGAAATTCGACGCAACACATGCCTGAAGCCATTGTATTACAAGGGTTTTCGCCGATGGCTGCGCTAGCGACATTGCATTTGGTCGGCGGCTGTTGACTGTTTCGGGTCTGGCTTTCAGACGAACGCCATCAGCGGACAGGGGCAAAGCCGCGGCGGTACCTGCCAGCGCTGCGTTCAGCAATCGTTGACTGATTGTCTTCGTTCATCAAAAGACCGTGCGCGGCCCGTCTCGCATCTGCCGCGTGTGCACCCCGGCATGGTCAGCCTTCCGCCGGAACCGCCTTTGGCTTGCCCTCGCCATCCAGCGCCACCATGACGAAATCGGCATGGGTGACTTTCTCCATCAGGTCTGAGAGATAGCGCTGCGCCCAGGCCTCGACCTTGAGCGTCATCGAGGTGCGGCCGACACGCTCGACATGGGTGTAGATACACAGCGTGTCGCCGATCTTCATCGGCTTGGCGAATGACATCTCCTTGACCGCCGCCGTCACCACGCGGCCCTTGGCGCGCTCGGCCGCACGGATGCCGCAGGCAAGGTCCATCTGCGCCATCACCCAGCCGCCGAAGATGTCGCCGGCCGCGTTGGCATCCGAAGGCATGGCCAGCGTGCGCAGCGTCAGATCGCCGAGCGGCCGTCCTTCAGCGTAGTGAACCATGGGGGAAATCCTTCGAGGTCAATGCCCTCGATCCCGTAGCGTCATGGCGCCGAGAGGTCAACGCGCCACCCACCGAAGTCTCGCTTGACCGCTAGAAGTAACGCTTGAGGTTCGAGCGAATGCGATCCAGAACGCTATTCCCAGAAAGGTCGGGAGAAAATTCTCTGCCCGTGATTGCCTCGTAAGCCTGCGCATAGACCCGCGATGCCTGCTCGACGATCTCGTCGGGTATGTCGGGAATCGGTTGGCTGTAAGGATCGCACCTTGCCGAGACCCACGACCGGATGAAATCCTTGTCGAAGCTCTCCGGCCGCCTGCCGCTGGCGAGGGCTTCCTCATAGCTCTTGGCGATCCAGTACCGGCTGCTGTCCGGCGTGTGGATTTCGTCGGCAAGGATTATGGTCCCGTCCTTGTCGGTCCCGAATTCGTATTTCGTATCGGCGAGGATGAGGCCGCGTTCGGCGGCGCGCTGCTGGCCGCGGGCGAACAGCCGCAAGGCATAGCCCGATACGGTATCCCACTGCGCCTGCGTAAGAAGGCCCTGGTCGAGGATCTCGGCCTTGGAGAGCGGCTCGTCATGGCCACCGTGCAGGGCCTTGCTGGTCGGCGTGATGATCGGCTCGGCCAGTTTTTCATTGTCGCGCAGTCCGTCCGGCAGGGTCATTCCATACATATCGCGATCACCGCGCCGGTACCTTGTCAGGATCGACGTGCTGGTGGTTCCCGCCAGATAGCCACGCACGACGATTTCGACCGGCAGGATGTCAAGCCTTGTGCCGACGACAACGTTCGGGTCGGGGTATTCGAGAACATGGTTCGGGCAGATATCGGCGGTTTCCTCGAACCAGTACCGCGCCGTCTGGGTGAGGATCTCCCCCTTGAACGGGATCGAGGTCAGGATGGTGTCGAAGGCACTGAGACGATCGGTGGCGATGATGATGCGCTTGCCGTCCGGCAGATCGTAGTTTTCGCGGACTTTGCCGCTGTAATGGCCCGGCAACTCGGGAATGAAAGCATCAGGCAAGGTGCGCATATGATTCCTGCCTTCCGCAGATTGCTGATATCATCGCATAAGCTGTCGACCCCATGCATATCAAGCGCGATTGTCGGGATTTCCCGCAACTCGACCTGGCATCGCGGTCGCTTTTTTCACAACCGATGCCGGAAGGCGCGGCGACGCGGCGGACCCGCCGCGTCTAGGCTGTGGCCAGATTTCCGGAGCCGCCCACCAATCATGCAGACCTATGACTTCATCATCGTCGGCTCCGGCTCGGCCGGCTCGGTCCTGGCCGACAAACTGTCGGCCTCCGGACGCTTCTCCGTGCTGGTGCTGGAAGCCGGCGGCACCGACCGCCGCTTCTACGTGCACATGCCGCTCGGCTACGGCAAGACCTTCTTCGATCCGGCGGTGAACTGGAACTACAAGGCCGAGCCGGACCCGGGACTCGCCGGCAATGCCGACCACTGGCCACGCGGCAAGCTGCTCGGCGGCTCGAGCTCGATCAACGCCATGGTCTGGATCCGGGGAGCGCGCGAGGATTTCGATGCCTGGGCAGCCGCCGGCAATCCCGGCTGGGGCTATGACGACCTGTTGCCCGCCTTCAAGGCGCTGGAGGACAATCAGGCCGGTGCCGACGCCTGGCGCGGTGTCGGCGGCCCGCTGCATGTCACCGATTGTTCGGACGCCGTCCACCCACTGACCAAGCGCTACCTCGCTGCCGGCCAGCAGGCCGGCCTGCCGCTCAACCCGGATTTCAACGGTGCTGCGCAGGAAGGCGTCGGCGTCTACCAGATTTCGACCAGGAACGGCCGCCGTATGTCGGCGGCGCGCGCTTTCCTGCGTCCGGCGATGAAGCGCAAGAACGTTCGCGTCGAGATGAACGCGCTGGCGACCAGGGTGCTGTTTGAAGGCAAGCGGGCCGTCGGGGTCGAATATCTGCAGAACGGCGAGACCAAGACGACGCGTGCCGGCCGGGAGGTCATCCTGTCGGGCGGCTCGGTCAACTCGCCGCAATTGCTGCAGCTGTCCGGCGTCGGCCCCTCGGCGCTGCTCAAGGGGCTTGGCATCCCCGTCGTCCATGCCAACGACAATGTCGGCGCGCATCTGCAGGACCATGTCGGCATCAACTACATCTTCAAGGGCAGGCTGCCGACGCTCAACCAGACGCTGCGCCCATGGTGGGGCAAGCTCCTGGTCGGCATGCAATACATCCTGACGCGCTCGGGGCCGCTGTCGCTGTCGATGAACAATGCCGGCGGATTCTTCCGCACCGACCCGGCGGCGACCCGCCCCAATATGCAGCTCTATTTCCAGGCCTTCTCGACCGTCATTCCGAAAAGTGGCGAGCGTCCGATACTGACGCCCGACCCGTGGCCCGGCTTCTCCATCGGCCTGTCCAATTGCCGCCCGTCGAGCCGCGGCGAGATCATGATCCGTTCCAGCAATCCGCGCGACTATCCCAGGATATCGGCCAATGCCTATTCGACCGAGGCCGACGTCGCCGAGATGCTCGATGCGGTGAAGTTCGTGCGAAAGATCGCCTCGATGCCGGCAATGGCCGAGATCATCAAGGAAGAGGTGCTGCCGGGCCCGTCGATCACATCAGACGCCGATCTGATCCGGGATTTCCGGAAGCGCTCGGGCACGGTCTATCATCCGGTGTCGACCTGCCGCATGGGCCCCGATCCCTCGCGCGCCGTCGTCGATCCGCGCCTCAAGGTGCACGGCATCGAGGGCCTGCGTGTCATCGACGCTTCGATCTTTCCCGACAACATCACCGGCAACACCAACGCCGCCTCGATCATGACCGGTTGGAAGGGCGCCGAACTGGTTCTGGAGGACCAAAAATGAAAATCACCGACGTCAAGACCTGGGTTGTCGGCAACCCGCCGCCCGGCATCGGCGGCAAGTATTTCATCTTCGTCAAGCTGACCACCGATGGCGGTGTCGTCGGCTATGGCGAGGCCTACAACGCCACCTTCTCCGCCCATGTCACGGCGAAGATGGTCGAGGACATGGCCGAGCGCTATTTGATCGGCCGCGATCCGCACGACATCGAGAACTTCTTCCGCCGTGCATATTCGTCCGGCTTCACCCAGCGCCCTGACGTGTCAGGCATGGGCTGCTTCTCGGCGCTGGAAATGGCCTGCTGGGACATCATCGGCAAGGAGGCCAACAAGCCGGTCTACAAATTGCTCGGCGGCCAGGTGCACGAGACGCTGCGCTCCTACACCTACCTCTACCCGCACACCGGCAGCGTCCACTCCGAGGATGCGCGCGGCAAGAACGTCTACAACGACCCCGATCTCGCCGCCGCCTGCGCGCTCGAATATGTCGAGCAGGGGTTCAATGCCGTCAAGCTCGATCCGGCCGGCCCCTACACCGCCTTCGACGGCCACCAGCCGCGTCTCGTCGACATCGACCTCTCGGCGCGCATGATCAAGGCGATCCGCGAGGCGGTCGGCACCCGCGCCGACATCCTGTTCGGCACCCACGGCCAGTTCACCGCCTCCGGCGCGCTGCGCATGGCCCGCGCCATCGAACCCTATGACCCGCTGTGGTTCGAGGAGCCGGTGCCGCCCGACATGCCCGAAGTGATGGCGCAGGTGGCGCGAGGCACCTCGATCCCGATCGCCACCGGCGAGCGGCTGACGACCAAGTTCGAATTCGCCCGGGTCATCGAGAACCGAGCCGCGACCATCCTGCAGCCCGACCTTGGCCGCTCGGGCGGCATCCTCGAAACCAAGAAGATCGCCGCCATGGCCGAGGCCTACCACATCCAGGTCGCCCCGCACTGCTATTGCGGGCCGATCGTCGGCGCCGCCAACATCCAGCTGGCGGTGACGCTACCCAACTTCCTCATCCTGGAATCGCTGAAGCAGTGGGACGGGTTCCACGCGACGCTGCTTACGAAGAAGATCGAGTGGCAGGACGGCAATGTCATCCCGTCGAAGGAGCCCGGCCTCGGCGTCGAGCTCAACGAAGCGGTCTGCGATGCGCATCCCTACACCGGCAAGGAACTGCATCTGCAGATGATGCAGACGCCGCTGATGCCGTGAGCGAAAGCTATGCCTTCATCGGCCTTGGCCATCTCGGCGGTAATCTTGCAGCCAGCCTGATCCGCAACGGTTTTGCGGTCACCGTCTTCGACCGCGACCCCACCGCCGTCGAGCGCCTCGTCGCGCTCGGCGCCACCGCTGCCGACAGTCCCGCCAAAGCCGCTGCTAAAGCCGGCAACGCCATCACGTGCCTGCCCTCGCCTAAGGTCAGCGAAGCGGTCTTGGCCGGTCCAGGCGGCTTGCTCGAGGGCCTGCCCGAACGCGGCACCTGGATCGAGATGTCGACCAACGGCCGCGACGAGATCGTGCGCCTGGCCGCCCTCGCCTCGGCCAAGAGCATCGAAACATTGGAATGCCCGGTCACCGGCGGCGTGCATCTGGCGGCGGTCGGAAAAATCACCGCACTGGTCGGTGGCGATGCAGCACTTTATGAACGCCATCGCCCGGCCATCGAAGCGATGTGCGCGAAGTCGTTCCTGATGGGACCGGTCGGCTCGGCGGCGGTGATAAAGGTGATCACCAACATGCTCGCCTTCATCCATCTTGTCGCCGCCGGCGAGGCATTGATGCTGGCCAAGCAAGGCGGGCTCGACCTCGCCCAATCCTACCACGCCATTGTTGCCTCCTCCGGCAACAGCTTCGTCCATGAGACCGAAAGCCAGCTCATTCTCAACGGCTCCTACGACATCGGCTTCACCATGGACCTGGCGCTGAAGGACCTCGGCTTCGCGCTCGCCATGGCCGAACAATCCGGCGTGCCGCTTGAGCTTGCCACGCGGGTCAACGCGATCTTTGAGCAAGGCAAGGCTGCCTATGGCGGCAGCGCCTGGTCCACCCAGATCGTCAAATTGCTGGAAGATGCCGTTGGCACGGAGCTACGCGCTCCCGGTTTCCCGGCCAAACTCGAAGTCTGACCACAGGCAAGAAATTTAGCGATTTCAGTGGGTTGTACCCATCGCCGGATTCACCTGAATCGATCCGTTAACGACTTGATTCAATATCTGAGCGTCAGCGCGCCGGGCAGGATCTCGAAGGTCGCCGGTATGCGTCCCGGCGACTCGCCATCTATGTCGACCAGCGCGCCGTTCGCCTCGACATCGCCGAGCGGCTCGACCACCACTTTCCTGCCCCGCAGGATGGTGATCGCCGGATGATTGCGTTGCCGACCGCCGTAGAGCAGCCGGATGTCCCAGATCAGCTTCAGCTTGCCGGCGGCGCGCAGGATGACGATGTCGAACTGCCCGTCGGCCAGTTCCGCATCCGGCGCGATCATCATGCCACCGCCGAAGAACTTGCCGTTGGCGACCGCCACCAGCGCCATGCGCGCCTCGACCGGCGTGCCGTCGTCGACCGTGATCCTGACATGCTGGAAGCGGTAGCGGATGAACTCGACCACGGTGCGCCACAGGAACAGTGACTTCGCCGACATCTTGCCCTTGCGCTTGTCGGCGTTGACGGCGCGGTCGGTGGCGCCAGACAGGCCGAGGCTGGCGATGTTGATGAAATGCCGGCTGGCCAGCGCGCCATGGTCGTCGATGTAGCAAATGCGTCCGGCGTCGACCTTGCGGGGCTTGGCCTCCGCGAGCCGCTTCAGCACCGCATCCACCTCTTTCGGCAACCCGAGCCCCCGCGCGAAATCGATACCGGTCCCGCACGGCAAGAGACCAAGCTCGGTTGTCCTGCGGCCTTCCTCGGACGCCTGCAGCAGCCCATCGGCCACCTCGCTGGCGGTGCCGTCGCCACCGGCCGCGATCACCAGGTCGAAACCGTTTGCCGCGAGATCGAGCGCCAGCCTTTCGGCATCACCTTCGGCCTGCGTCTCGCGCAGCTCGAATTCGCCGAAATGCTTTCTCAGCGATGCGGCGACCTCCGGCCAATGCCGTTTCAGCCGGCCGCCACCGGCAATCGGATTGAGGACCACCCCGACTTTCAAGCACACCCTCCCGCAAGGACATCAAGGCGCCCGGCGCCTCGACTCCTTTGCCGGCATTGAAACCCGCGCCCGCCGGCAGGGCAAGGGCGAATGTCCACCGCTGCCGCCCGTCATGGCGGACCGGAAAATCCGTTGTCCTTGCTTGATCCCCGATAATCCCACTATCCACAGGCCTGCCGCAGTTTCGCCAACCACTTACCCGGCGTACATTGAACCCATCTCAGGCGGCTACCGATCGCCCAGCCGAAAGGCGGAGTGAAAGGCGGATTTCCTGAGGCCCGTACGGCCCTGAGCGAGAGCAGGCTTGCCTGTTGGAGGGATGGATGCCGAGACCTACGGGGCCGCGGAAAGCGTGCCAACGCCGACGGCGGACCGATGCTGCCATGAAGGACGGCAAAAACCTTCGATGGTGCGCAGGGCAAAGCCCGCAAGGGCGGAGACCGGCGTGGTCCCGAACGGGCGCTGCTCTCGGGTGGCGGGCTGGCAGGACCGTCAAAATCAAGGCCGGCATGGCGCGACGACTTTACGGAAGCTGCTGCCGCGACCGTGTCCTGATCTGACAGGGAGGCGCTGGGAGAGATCCCGGCGCCGACTGTCTTTTGGCTATCCCCTACAATTTTTACGCTGTTTCCGGATATGGCTGCAACCGGCGCTGAAATCAGCTAACGTCCGGCGTCGTCGGAGTCCGTTTGATAACGCGCTCTGCAGAGGCGTATGGCGTGGGTTTCGAGAACCGAAGCGCAGCGGACATTTGGGTCCGTGAGCATCGGAAGCGCAGAAAACCGCGTCAGGCGTCCGGCAGAGTAGCGTTAGCGAATGGGCTCCCTGAAGGGGGATACTTCATGACGTTGATCCAGAAGCTTGCCGTTGCCTATGCGTTCCTGTTCTTCGGCGTCGTCGCCATCGGCTACATACCGGCGTTCAACGATGCCAGCGGCAATCTGTTCGGCCTGTTCTCGCTGCAATGGTACGACGACCTGCTGCACGCCTTCTCCGGCGTCTGGGCGCTGGCTGCCGCCTTCATCTCGCACCGCCAGGCGGTGTTCTATTTCAAGCTGTTCGGCTCGGTCTATCTGTTCGACGGCGTGCTTGGCCTGATCACCGGTTCCGGCTGCCTCGATGCCGGCATCTTCATCAACGGCTTCCGCTCTCTCAATGATATCGAATTCCCGGCCCGCTTCTTCGCCAATCTGCCGCACATCGTCATTGGCGGCTTCGCAGTCTATGTCGGCTTCTGGCTGTCGAAGCGAATACACGACCACTTCGCCACGGCCTGATCGGCCATGATCCTCTTTCGCTGGCTGAAGCGCATCGTCAAGGCGATTCTGTGGCTGATTGTCATGGTCGTCCTGATCCCGGTCGTCGGGCTGAGCTATGGCTTCCTGACAACGTCGTCACTCGACAAGGCGCCGCTGCCCGGCATCGCCGACGGCGCGCCGCCCAAGGCGCTCGCCGACAAGGTTCGCGCCGAAATCCCCGGCTACCAGCGGCCGGAGGAATCGACCTTCCTCACCTACCCGGAATGGGCGATCGTCTACGCCGCGCGCGAATATGCCGGCTTCGTCGACAAGAACCAGCCGAGCGGCTTTCCCTATTGGTCCTATGTCGGTCGCTTCTGGCAGGACTACGCCATGGTGATCCGCGCCAGTTCTGGCTACGAGTTCAACTTCGCAAACCACCAGATGCTGGTCATCATCGGCACCAGCCACAGCATCGAACACATCCTGCAATGGGCCTATGAGAACACGGTCGGCCGCATCACCGAGGCGACCGCCGGCAAGCGCACCGCCGCCGACATCTATCAGGCCAAGGTGGCGGCCGACTATGCCGCTTTCCTCGACCAGGTGCCGTGGTATCAATTTCCCTATGCCGAGAAGCGCGCCGGCCTCTTTGCCGTGCAGCCGGCGCCGGGCGACAGCTCCATCCGCACCAGCGAACGCAAGCTTGCCTTCGGCCTTGCCGACACCATCAAGCAGGGCTACGCCGACCTGATCAAGCAGGCACTCGCGGCCACGTCCCCACCAGCCTTCCTCGACATCCATGTCTGGGCCAAAGGGCCGGTCGGCGAAGCGACACGCAACGAGCCCGATACCTTGCTTGAGCGCGACTACGGCGCCGACGGCGCCGTCTTCGTCACCAAGCGCTACCAGGTGTTTACCGAGATGATTCCGCGCCTGATCGACAAGGGCGTCTCCTTCGTCGAAATCGGCGGCAATGACGAGATCATGGTCACCGTACTTTCGACCGACTCGATCGCCGTTCCCGAAGGCATCCGCATCCTGTTCAGCTATCCGCTGCCGGCCGACCCGGCCACGCGCCGAACCGGGCTGACCGTCGCCGTGCGCAAGCTGCATCTCGTGCTGCCGGCTCTGATCAAGTCAGGCGCCAGGCTCGAACATGTCTATGACTATTGAGACGATAGCCAGGCAATGCGCAGACTGATCCGCATCGTCGGCTGGCTTGCGCTCACGCTGGTCGTGCTGATTGTGGTCGTGCCTGTCGGCTTTCGCGGCGCGGCTGCGCTGCGGGAGAACCTGTCACCCGAGGAGGCAGCCCCGGCGGGAGCGCTGTTTGCCACTGTCGATGGCCTGGAGATCCACTACCAGGTCTGGGGACCGCAGGACGGGCCGCCGCTGCTTCTTTTCCACGGCACGGCCTCCTGGTCCGAGACCTACCGCGATGTCGCCGCGCCATTGGGAGAACAGGGCTTTCGCGTCATAGCACCCGACATGCCTCCCTTTGGCTATTCGCAAAGACCGGCCGACCAGGATTATTCGCGCGCTGCCCATGCAAAACGCGTCCTCGGTTTCGCCGACGCGCTCGGCCTGCGCCATTTCAGCGTCGGTGTCCATTCCTATGGCGGCGGTGGCGTGATCGAAGCCGCGTTCGAGGCTCCGGCTCGCGTCGACTCGCTGATCCTGCTCGACGTGGCACTTGGCCTCGGCCGGACCGAAGCGCCGACAATGCCGTTTGCTGCTCTCCTGAACCTGCGATGGCCTCGCGAACTGCTGACTGCCTCGACCTTCACCAACCCTCTTATGGTCGGGCCGGGTCTGCGCTCCTTCATCGGCAACGACGACGTGGTCACCGCCGAACGCATCGCGATCTACGCACGGCCCCTCAATGTCGATGGCACCACCGATGCGGTCGGCCATTGGCTGTTCAGCGGCCTCTTCAACGACGAACGAAAATCCCTTGCCGCCAACCCCGCGAACTATCGCACCTTCACGCCGCCCGTTCTTGTCATCTGGGGACGAGACGATACGACCACGCCCCTCCAGCAGGGCGAAGAGATAGCTGCGCTGTTTCCGCACGCCGAACTGGCGGTTCTCGATGGCGTCAACCACATCCCGCAGGTCGAACGTCCGCACGATGTGGTGCGGCTGATCGCGAACTTCCTCAAACGAATCTTGCCGGCCACTCGATAGATCGACGGTTCGGCGCTCCGCCACGCTCATTCCACAATCGCGGCCAAATCCCGCCTTGTTCGCGCGCGATGGATCGTTTGCATGTCGGGGGCGCATATGGAAGGGACAAGACCGTGATCAAGACCGCCCTTGTCGCCATGACCATTGTCGGCTGCGACTGCGACGCCAGGCTTTGCGAATATATCGGCGAGACGCCGGCCAAGTGGTCGACGATTGCCGAATGCGAAGCGGCGATGAAGAGCCAGATGCTGCACGAGCGCAATTTCAACTATCCGCTCATCTCCGGCATCTGCCGTGCCAAGGGCTCGTCGTCCGCGGCGCAACTGACCGCGACCGCGTCGCGCCCGGACCTGAAGCCCGCCAGCAGGGTCGTTGAAACCGAAAGCCCGCTGCCGCCGGAATTGAGCCGTCGGCCGAGCGTCCCGGTTGGCTCGCCGACGACGGCCATGGAAGCCGCCGCCGCCCGGCCCGTCGCCTATGAACAAGTGGTCGATGGCGGAACCGGCGTGCTCTACCGCACGAAGAATGGCTATGCCGTGGTCAAGACCGATCTTGGCCGCGCCGCCTCGGCGACTGCCGACATGGCGAAACGGTCGGCGAACTGGCTGGCCGGACTGGTGCCGAAGGGGCTGTAGAGCAATCCCAGGACAAGTGTGGAGCGATTCTCTCGGGAAAAGCGCATAGCGCTTTCCCTCAGGGAATTGCGCCGAAACAACGCCCTTACAACTTGACCTTGAGGCTCTGCCAGAACTTGTCGATCAGCGGCTTTTCGGCGGCCGCATCCTCGCCGGCAACGCGTGTGATGAACAGCAACCCCTGATCGGCAAGGCCGAAGCCGACGATCTCGAAATCGGCGGTGTCGGTGCGCGTCTTCACCTTGGCGAGAATGCCGGTCAGTTCCTTGCCGTCGGCGAGCTTGCGCGTCGTCGGCTCCTGCGTCAGCTTCGCACCAGCCTGAACCGATTCCTTGGTCATTTCCCGCAGCATCAGCTGGTTGAGCGACACCGGATTCATCTTGCCGTATTCCTGCACGACGACGATCGTGCCCAGCGCCGACGCCATCAGATACTGCGTGATGTTCTCGCCGAGATCGGTCTTGGTCACCGAAATGTCGCTTGGATGAACGAAGGAGAAACTGCCGCCGGAAAATGTAGCGAAGTCGTTGCGCTCGAGCGTCACCTTGCTCTGTTTGCCACCGGGCAGCGTCACATCTGTGCTTTCGCCCGGATCGATATCGACCGAGACACCGTCGATCGTCAGCTTGAAAGCCTTGAGATCCTCGGCTCCGGCCGGTCCAGCGCACAGCGCGATGAGGGTGAGTGCCGCCGCTGATACCATTCGCATGGTTGTTCTCCTGACGTCTATACCATCCCGCTCAGCGCCTTGATGGCACGGTAGAAGGTCGAGGAAAACAGTTCCGTCGGGTCATATTGCCGCTTGGCCGCCAGGAAGGCCGGCAACTCGGGATAGGAGGCCAGCAATTCCCTGGCCGTGTAATGCAGCTGATAGGGCAGGAAGAACCGCCCGCCATGCTTGATCGTCACGTCGATCAGCGCCCGTGTCAGCGCCCGCATTTTCGCATTGCCGTCGGCATCGGTCGGCTGGTTGATGTAGAGCACCAGGGAATAGGCCGGCTCCGGCGCGTAGGTCAGCGCGATATCCTCCTTGTGGACGATGCGCACCGAGGCGTTGAGCACCGGCAGCGTCTGGTTGCGCAGGATTTCGCGCGCTTCGGTGATGAACTCGATATAGGCGGCGCGCGGAATAAAATATTCGTGCAGGATATCGGTCTCATCCATCAGGTCGTTGAACAGATAGGGCACCGAATCATGCATCGGGTTGTTGCGGGTGACGAGACAGGCCTCGCCTTCGGCCATGGCTGAGGTGCGCGCCACAGTGCAGCTTTCGAATTTCGGTTCCAGCGTCTTTTCGGTGAACCACTTCAATTCCTGGAACAGGCTGCCCCATTTCGCCAGATTGATGAGCACCCGCTTCAGCCCCACCGAACCCGGCTCGCCGATCTCCGGCTGGTCGGCCGGCGGCTGGTCGGCCACCTTGTCATAACGATAGATGATCATGTCCTCGAGGAAATTGCCCGGCGCCGTCGACAGATGGCCGTAGAACAGGCCGATCTCCTTGTTCGGTTCCAGCACGTCGGCGAAGAATTTCGGGAAATCGTCCGATTTGATGATCTCGCGCGAGGTGCGGTAGACCGTGTTATCGACGATATCGAGCGTCGCCTCCAGCACCACGCCGAACAGGCCGTAGCCGCCGACGACATGGCGGAACAGTTCAATGTTCTCGCTCGGTGAGCAGGTCATCACCGAACCATCCGCCAGCATCACCTGCATCGAACGGATCGAGCCGGCAACCGAACCCGCCTGGTGGTCCATGCCATGCGCATTGACCGACAGCGAGCCGCCGACCGAGAAGATGTCGGTCGACTGCATCGCCTTCACCGCGAAGCGCGGATGCAAGAGGTTCTGGATGTCATGCCAGCGCGCGCCGGGCTGCAGGGTCATGGTCTTCGCCGCGGCATCCACGGTGACCTTGTTGAACTTTCTCAGGTCGAGCACCAGCGCGTTGTCGTCGAAGGCGTGTCCGCCCATAGAGTGGCGGATGGCGGCCAACGAGACTTTCAGCCCGTTGGCGCGCGCAAAGGCCAGCGCCTTGGCGATGTGCTCTTCCTCGCTGACCTCGACCACCCCATAGACCGGTGTCTTCGACAGGCCGCTGGCATCGTTGATGTCGCCACCTTTTGCCGACCAGGGCAGCGAAGGATCGAAGGCCGGCGGGCTGGCAATCGGCTTCAGCGGCAGTGCGATGCCATCGACATCGGCGATGCGTCCGGCGTTCTTCGGTCCCGAAGGCCCTCGCGCCAGCCGCGCCACCGTGGTGCCGCCCCACAGCACCGCGCCGCCGAAGACAGCCGCACCCAGCAGCAATCGCCGCGACAGGCGAAACCCTTTTTGTTCCTCGGCCATCGATATCCCCCCGTTGGCCAAGGGATAGCGCGGCGCTTTGGCAAAAACCATAGCATTGCATGGCGGAGCCGAGGCGCTGTTACGGCATCAAAGCGGCCAGCGATGAGGTTCAGGCGTCACAAAGGTGATCTCGAAGAGTTGCGCTGCCCCTCATCCGCCTGCTTGGCGACGAGGGACAGCGCCCTGCCCATTAAAGATTGGGCTTACGAAGACTTCTTGATCGATGTCACCATGCCGGTCTTGTCATCGACCGTCACCGCCACCTTGGCGCCGACCTTCAGTTTGCCGACCGTCGCTTCCGGCGACAGCTGGTAGATCTTGCCGTCGTCGAGAGTAATCGACTTGGTAGTCGGATCGACCGACTGGATGGTGCCCTGAACGGTCGCGGCATAGGCCGTGCCGAGGAAGGCGAGCAGAGCGGCGGTGGTTGCGAGGGTCTTCTTCATCGGTAAGCACTCCGTGCTGTTTCGGTTTTCCGGCGCCACCATTTTGAGAAACGACAGCACCGAACGGCCTGAAACTGGAACGGAAAGCTCTCCTTCGCAAATCACGTTGGGTGTATTTTCGCAAACAATATCATAGGCTTAATTCCGACACATTGCCTGCCGTCGATGCAAACTCTGGCCACTTCGGTTTCCCCTGACAAGGGCACTTCTCCATGAAAAGAGTCACTTGGCTGATTGTGGCGGCGGCTTTTCGATCACCACGCGGCAGCCGCAATCCACCTCGTGCGGCATCACGAAACAGACTGCTGGCCGATCATCGGTACAAATATTGTTTCAGAGATCAGTTCAAACCGCCCCCAAATGCGGGATGAAACTCGCGCTCCGGTTGCAATCCGGGAATGGATGCAGGATGGTGTCGACCGTCGCGATGAAGGGGACCTTCCATGACGCTTGCAGTCCGGACCATGATATCCTTGGTGCTGGCGTTTGCTCCGGGATTGGCCGGCGCACAAGGCATAGATCCCGACGACGACAAGACGGTTATCTTTACTCCCGGCGATCCCGAAATGGCGGCAGCGACTGCGAAGGCACTCGCCAGCCTAGATGAATTCCTGGCTTTGTCCGAGGCTCCTCCCTCCGGCACAGATCGGTTCAAATTAAAGGTCAAGGTGCGGGACGGGAATGTCACCGAACACTTCTGGGTCATACCGTTCCGCCGCACCGAGACCGGTTTTGTCGGCATATTGGCGAACCAGCCGGAAGAGGTGCAGAGCGTCGTCCTCGGCCAGAACATAGAATTCACCAGGAACGACATTTCCGATTGGGGATACACACGCGACGGGCGTCAGGTCGGCAGCTTCACTGTCTGTGTGATGTTCAAGAAAATGTCGAAAGAAGAAGCGGATTACATGCGCGACAAATACGGCTTCGACTGCTGATAGCGATCAGCCGATCTCGTCCTTCGCGCCGATCTTGCGCACCAGCGCTGCCGTCGCCAGCATGGCGCCCATGTCCGCGATCATCGGCGCGACATGCCTGGTGTAGTCGAGCGGAACCGAGATAGCCGGCAGTTCGAAGAAATTCTTCGTCTGCGGCAGCAGCAGGAAACCATCGCTGCCGTTGAGCGCGACGCGGGCCGGATCGTCCGGCCAGGTTTCGCCCAGCCATTTCAGCGCCTGCGCCAGCCGGCCGGTCACCAGCGGCCGTGCGGCCTCGATGTTGTCAGTGCGGAATTCATAGGCGGCATCGAGTTCGGGCACACCGGACGACAAGTCCTGCATCTTGCTGGCGAACATGCCGCGGAAGAAGCCGACGACCGCATTGGTTCGCCGCGTCGCCACCAATATTCCCGGGAACGGATCGATCGCTTCGAAAGCGACGATGACACCCTTGAAGGCTGTCGATGAACCCTTGCCCGACCCTTCCCGCAGTTCTGCTTCGTAAAGCTCGAACGGAAACTCTTCGTAGCGCCCCGAAACGACATCGTCGAACGACTGCCGGTTGAAAGGCCCGACCGCCTCGCGCGGCAGCCGGTCGAAGGAGTTCGGCCTGCCTCCATGCTGGTAGCGCATATCCGTGATGAAGCCGAAGATGATCGGCAGCAGCGTTTCGCGGAACGATTGCTGCAGCCGCGTCGCCGGTTTCATGGCCTGGAAGTAGAGCAGGATCGAAGCCGCGAAGCCGATGACGTAGAGAAACACATGCGGCGTCGAGAACCATTGCTCGTTGGGGTCGGCGACCTTGTTGAACAGCCAGGCGACCAGCACCACGAACACCAGCACTAGGCCGACGAAAAGCGGCGCCCGCCAACGCACCTGCCGAACCGCCGAAGCCCTCACCGCCTCATAGGTCTCGATGTCTTTCCGGATGCCGGCCGTGACCGCCTCGCTCGGCATGAAATCCGCCGTTTCCATCGCCATCCCCCGCAAGCGTGCCAGTGCCGGCGCATGATAGTCGGTTTTACCGAGGCCGCCAGCGGGTTAGGCGGAGACCCCTTCCTCGCGTGTGGGAGAAGGAAAGATCGCGCTCAGCCGACCTTTGACCTTGTCGCGCATTCGCCCCTTCAACCCTTCCACCGGCAGCAGCCGCTCATGATCACCTGCGCGCAGCCGCACAAAGGGATGCAGCTGGTAAGACGCGATCGAGCCGCGCGTGCCGGCATCGGCACTGACATCGACGATGAATATTCCTCCAATGCGCCCCGGCCATGGCTGGCGGGCATGGGCCGTGCCGAGGAAGTCGCCGAGCCCATAGGCGACGATCGTCCTGCTGATCCGGTCCACCGGTTGTACGACATGGGCGTGATGGCCGGCGATCAGCCCGACGCCCTGCCCGGCCAGCCGCCTGGCCAGTGCCTGCGTCTCGGCGCGGGGAAAATGCCGAAACTCCCAGTCCCAGTGCGGCACCGCGCAGAGAAGATCGACGGCATCGCGCGGCCACTGCGCTGGATCGCTTTCCATCGATACGCGGCCAGCGAACAGGTTTTCATCGGCGTTGCGCCATAGCGTGAAGGCCGCGAAGCCGACGTTCAGCGGCCCGACGGTGACAGGCACCACCGCATCATTAGCGGCCAGGCCGATGGTGCGGATGCCCAGCCGCTTCAGCGCCGCCACCGTCGCGTCGAAACCGGCGACGCCCTGGTCGAGCACATGATTGTTGGCCAGCGACAGCACCAACTTATCGCGAGCAACACCCACCGCCGCCAACGCCTCGGCCAGAAAGCGCTCGCTCATCGCATGGTGCGTGCCGAGTTTTGTCCCCAGCACCGCACTTGGTCCGTCAACGATCGGGCTTTCGCAATTGCCGATCACCAGATCGGCAGAGCCGAGCAACGCCCTGATCGCCGGATCGCAGTCCGGCGCGCCGCGGTTGGCCACCGCCGAGATGTCGCCGATGAAGGCGAGCCGCACCATCCGCTTCGGCGGCGGTGTCATCGTCGTCCCGGCAATAGGCGCGAAACCACAGGCATCACCGCCGAGCGAGGGCTTCAGAAAGCGCGGCAGCCACGACAGTTTGTAGGAAAGCGGATAGTTCGACACGCCCAAGCCCAATCGTTTGCCCTGTGTAAACCGTCGGGCTCGAGGGTTGAAGCGCATCCGTCGACAATCGTGCAACGATGGCGGCTGGCCGCCTCGGCGCTGACAGGCGCGGCGCCGCAAATATGTGTATGGTCCCTGGCGCGACCAACGGATGGGAGTAAAAGATGACACGAATAGCAAGCCTGCTGGCATCCGCTTTCATTCTGCTTGTGCCTTTGTCGTCCGCGCGCGCCGCCACGCCCGAAGCGGCAACCGCCTTGTTCGAGGCCAAGACCGTGGCCGCGCGCGACACGGCCCTGTCGACGCTGGAGGCCGCCGCGCCAAAGGATCCGGCGTCAGCCTACGCGGCCGGCGCCGGCGAGTTCTTCACCGCGCTGGAGCTGCTGGCCAGCGGCCTGCATCGCCATGGTTTCGAAAGCCCGCAATCCTTCATGCTGCCATTGATGCGGCTGCCGGTGCCCGACAATCCCAACCCAGAGCCGCTGACCTATGAGCAGTTCCGCGCCATTCTGGTCGGCTTCCGCGACCGGCTGGAGAAATCCGCCGCCACGCTGGGCTCGGTCCCGGCCGATGCCGATATCGGCATGGTGCTCGATCTCACCCATGTCGGCATCGACCTCAACGAGGACGGCGCGATCACGCCGGAAGAGAGCATGGCCGCCATCATGGCCTCGCTGTCGCGCGGCGGCAGCGCGCCGGACGGAGCAGCCCCCACGCTTACCTTCCGTTTCGACCGCGCCGACGGCTATTGGCTGCAGGGCTATGCCGAATTCCTGATGGCGCAGGCCGATTTCTGGCTGGCGCATGATTTCAGGAGCACCTTCGACGGGTCCTTCCACATGCTGTTCCCGCGCGCCGAACTGCCGCTGCAGGACATTCTCGTGCCGCCGAGCAGCGAGACGGGCAGCAGCATCTTCTCGTCGGAATGGCGCATCGCCGATTTCATCTCGCTGGTGCATCTGGTCAACTGGCCGGTGGTCGAACCCGAGCGCCGGCAAGCGGCGCGTCGCCACCTGCTCGAAATGATCGGGCTGTCGCGCGAGGACTGGAAAGCGATCCGAGCCGAGACCGACAACGATCGCGAATGGCTGCCCGGGCCGCAGCAGAAGGGCGAAAACCATCTCACCGGCCTCGAAGTCGGCGAGGAGCAGGTCGAGGCCTGGCTCGCCACCTTGACCATGGCCGAGGATCTCCTGGAAGGCCGTGTGCTGCTGCCGCATTTCCGCATCACCGGCAAGGGCATCAATATGAAGCGCTTCTTCGACGAGCCAAAACCCTTCGACCTGGTGCTGTCGATCACCGGCCCGGCCATCGCGCCCTATCTCGAAAGCGGCAAGATCCTGACCAGCGAGGAATTCGACCAGATCCAGCGCCAGTTCGGCGGCGCAGGGTTCCTGACCTTTGCCTTGTGGTTCAACTAACGCGCAAATCCGTGCAGCCGGCCGAGCAACCATTGCAATGGATTGCCGACGAAAGCACGCGTGACGAAACTGTCGTGGGCAGCGTCCGAGGCAAGGAGGGCGACGGTGCCGGTTTCGAGGCGGCGCGGCGGGTCCGAACTGGCGTCGATGCCCTGGCTTGCCAGCAACTGTCTGATCTCGGCATTGCCGGAGGCGGAGGATTGGCCATAGGCGCTGACGAAGAAGCTCTTCCTGTGGCGCGCGGCCCAGTTGGCGAAAATGTCGGCCTCGTCGAACACGGCGTCGAGCAGGATGACGCCGAGCAGGCGATTGCCGATGTCGCCATTCCCCAACACGAAGGCTGGAGGATTGTAGCCGCCGCTATAGGCGACGAGCACCACTGGCATGGCGTCGAATTTTGCCGCCTTAGCGCCGGTCAACTTGCCCAGTCCTTGCGCTGCTTCGGCCAGGAACATCGCAAAATGACCGGGCGTCCAGAAATTGCCGGCGCTGGAATCCTGCGCGTTGCTGGCGAATTGCGGCGCCACCAGCACGGCGTTGAGGCCGGACGCCTCGACCTGCGCGACAACCCGTTGGCGGCCGACCACATCGCGCTGCAAGGTCGCACCATTGCCGTGGAAGAACACCACGATGACCGCCGGCCTGGCCGGATCGAACCCTCGTGGCGCCGCCAGCAGAGTGCTACGGTCGGAATAGGTCTCGTCTTCCCAATAGACGCCGCCACGCGGCGAAGTGTGGCCGCGCCGGCCGTTGGCCGTCACGTCGAGAAATGGCCCGGAGCCATCAGGCAGCTTTCCGCGATAGGGAAACGGCGATGTCTTGAACGGTACGATGGCCGATATGGTCTTGCGCAAGCGCGCGCCCTCGCCCGCGGCCGGGAACGCCGCCGCGGCCAGCAGTCCGGCGACGATGGCGCGCCGGTCGGGCATCAGGCCGTCACCAGCCGGATTGCTGGCGCCTTCGACGGCAACAGCACGGTAAAGAAGGCCGGGATGGCGACGAGATAGGCGATCGCCGCCCATTGCAGCACGGCGCTGAGGCCGAAGCTGGTGGCGACGATCGGCACGGCGGCCGAGCCAATCACCGAGAAGCAGCCATTGATGCCCCAGGCCCAGACGAAAAGGTGCTCCTTGCCGAGCCGCGCCAGCCAGGTCATAGCGGTTGCCATCGGCATGCCCATCAGGAAGGCCGGCGGCGATACCAGGAGGAAGCAGAGCAGCAGCCGGACGGCATAGGGATAGGCGCCAATCCAGTCGAGCACCGGCGACAGAGTGACGCCGTAGGCCAGCAGCAGCACGCAGATCGCCAACAGCACGACAGGCAACAGCGTCCGGGCGCGGTCGAAGATGCGCGCGGCGAACAGGCTGCCGAGACCGGAAAACACCAGCATCGACGAGATCAGCACCGAGGCCGACACGGTCGGATTGGCGAGCGCCACGGTGAAACGGCTGATCAGCCCGACCTCGACCATGATGTAGCCGAGGCCGAGGCAAGCGAAATAAAGGATGGTGCCGAGCTTGCCGCGCGAGTGCGAGAACACGATGCGCCAGCCGAAGATGACCGGCAGCACCACCAGTGACGCCGCCGTGATGCAGGCGATGCCGAGCGTCGCCCAGATCAGCAGATAGCCCCAGTCGTCCTGGAACAGGTCGAGCCGGTCCAGCGTCAGCGGCAAATCTGCGACCTTCACATAGGCGGCGAAGTAGGGCTGGTCGTTCCTCAGCGGACGCACGTCGAAGACATAATCGCTGGCAAGCTTCGCCCAGCCGCCGGTCAAAAGCGCGTGCCAGGTCATGCGCTGCAGCGCGGTGGCCGGCAGCACGTCGGGGCCGGCATCGCCGCCAGTATCGGCGCAGGCATCGAGGGTCGGATCGGCCAGCGCTGTCGGGTCGCAGGCTGCGTTGGGAGCGGTCGGGTCGGCCGGCGCCGTCGCATCGGCGGCGGGTTGGGTCAGCGTTGCATCCTGTCCGCTGCCAAAGATCGAGGCGCGATAGTCGTCGAGGATCTTCTGCGCCGTCGAGCCGTCATAGGGCATGCCGGGGTAGTAGACCTCTTCCCACGACATCGACTTGGTGTAGTCGCGCAAGGTCTTGATTTCCGCCGCGCTGAAACCGCCGCGCTTGAACAACACCGTGGTTGTCGAGAGATAGCTCGACACGGCGAAGATATCGTCGGCGGCACGTTGAGGATCGAACGTTCGAGCCGCCTCGGCGATGGTGGAATAGAGCTTCAGCACCGATTTCGGCGGCTCTTCCTTGTTCCACAGGGTCACCGACAGCACGCCGCCATCGGCCAGCGCATGCATGTAGCTCAGCATTGCCTCGTGCGTGTAGGCGTATTTCTCCGAGATGGCGAAGCCGCCCGGATTGGACAGGCCGACACTGTCGGCGAGGCTGAGGTCGATGACGTCGTAGCGCTCGCCGGTGTTGGCGAGAAACAGACGCCCGTCATAGTCGATCACCTTGAGGCGCGGCTCGGCCAGGATATCGCCGGTCACATCCTTCAGCACCGGGTCGCGGAACGCCCGCAATGTCATCGGATTGCTCTCGGCGACGGTCACCGAGGTCGACCCGGCGTTGAGCGCGGCTTGCGTGGAGATGCCGCCACCGAACTGCACGACGAGGTCTTCGGCTTGTTCTTGATGACATAGGGATAGTGCATCGGCAGGTAGCGGAAATAGACCTGGTCGGCCGGCGCCAGATTGCGCATGATGCCTTCCGGCCCGTCGCCGTCGCGATACATGCCGACATAGGTGTTGGCTGGAACTTCCGGCATGCCGAAGGCGGCATTGTCGCTCAGGCCCGGCGCGAAATGCATGTATGAGCTGGCATAGACCTGCAGGTCGCCGAACGGCGAGACGCTGCGGTAGATCCGCTTGCCGTCCGGGAAGTTGCGGGCATAGGCGACGCCCTTGTACTGCGACACCGCGATGTCGGGTATGCCGAGCAGGCCGGGCAGCATCAGGTACCCGGCGATCGATAGCGCCGCGACGACCGCGCCGGCGACAACACGCTTCCAGGCGCCGAAGGCGAAGAACCACAGCAGTGCACCGGCGGCCCACAACAGCAGCGGCACCACGATGATGGTTTCCGGCGAGAACAGATACATCGACACCAGCACGACGAGGCCAGCGAGCCCGGAGCCGGTGAGGTCGGCGAAATAGACGCGACTGAAGGCGGTGCGGCTTTTCAGGAAGACGATGCCGAGGAAGAATGCGCCGGCCAGGAACGGCAGGAGATAGAGCAGGAAATTGGCCAGCAGCCGCCATTTCTGCCCGGGATCGGAGACCAGGAAGATGGCGTTGAACGGCACCGTCTGGGCAGCGAGGTTGGAGGCGACGGCGAGTGGGCCGACCAGCAGCAGCGCCGCCGTGGCGGCCCCTTGCCAGTGCCGGTCGAACCAGTCCTTGCCGGCGAAGATGACGACGCTGGACAGCGAGAAGCCAAGCATTGCGAGGCTGACCACCAGCGAACCGAAATGCGACCAGCTGCCGACGGCGAACACCCGCATGACCGATATCTGCAGCGCGATAATAGCGCCGGCAATCAGTCCGATTGCAAGGTAATGCGCGAGACCAGGCGCCTCCAGCGAGGCGATGCTTGGTCGGGAGATCGGTGCGACGGCTGCCATGCGGGCCTTTTTATCTGGCGGTTCAGCAAGGCCTTACCAAACGGCCAGCTCAGCTGTTGTGCGTGCCGACGATCTGGTCGCCTTCCAGCTTGGTGAAGGGGACGAAAGGCACCACCTTGCCATTGTAGATGTCCGAGCGGACGATGTTGAACGTGCCGTCGGCGAGCTGCTCCTTGATCACCTTGAGCACATGCTGGGCGCCTGGCGGACCGACCGGGATGACCATGACGCCATTCGGCTTGAGCTGCTGCAACAGCGATGGCGGAATGTGGTCGATGCCGCAGGTGACGATGATCTTGTCGAACGAGCCGACGCTTTCCCAGCCATAATAACCATCGGCGTTGCGGCTGGTGACCGAGCCGAACTCGCTGTAGCCGCGCTCGATCAGCGCGTCATAGGTGCGGCGGGTGCGCTGCGCCAGCGGATTGATGATCTCGATCGTGTGCACCTTGTCGGTCAGATTGGCCAGATAGGCCGACTGGTAGCCGGAGCCGGTGCCGATCTCGAGCACGGATTCGCCGGGCTTGACGTCGATGGCCGTCGTCATGCGTCCGACCAGATGCGGCCCGGAAATGGTCACGCCGTAGCCGATGTCGAGGAAGGCGTGATCATAGGCGCGCGCTAGATTCTGCGGCAGGACGAACTCCTCGCGCGGCGTCAACAGGAAGGCGCGCTTGTTGCGGTCGTCCAGCACGTCCTTGTTGTAGACCATGATCTGGAAGCGATCGAAGCGCTCGGCCAGCAACTTCGGGTCCTCGCCGCGATTGGCCACCATCCACTCGATGAACGCCTTCTTGTCGTTCACCGGCACTTCGGCGTTGCGATCATACGGCACCGGAACATTCGCCTTGACGGCGCCCGGAAGAATGGAAAATGCCGCCGCCCCCGCCGACAGCGCCAAGAAGTCCCGACGCTTCATGGAAAAAGCCTCCAAAAGTGGGCTTTGCCACCCCAAACCAAGCACTTCAATCCGATTGCACTGCCTCCCAAAACGAGTCAATGGCCGTCGAGGGGCGACCGTCCGGGCGATGAATTTGTGGCAGGCGGGCAACAGTTTTGCCGGTGCCGGCGACCTGCTCAGCGACACTCAAGGGCGCGCGCCATTGTCGCATGACCCGCTGAACGGCCTTTTTGGTAAATTAGCAAAGGCTGTTTTGCTTGACTTGGGCGGCAAAAACAGGCAGCAAAACAGCATTGGAGGGGCTCCAATGCCGCGTTCATGGTCGTGGACAAGCCTTTTGAGGCACAAAGTCCACGTCGCTCGTTTGGTTTTGAGAGGGATTGGTTAACCAACTTTGTCCATATTTTGAAGCAATCGGCAACTAACGACAGGCGCGACAAACGCGTCGGGGACCACCTGGGATCACTCACAGAATGGTCGTCGCGGCTATCACAGCCGCGGACGTGGGAGCCGATTGGAGCAAGATTGGTGCATGGCGTTCTTGAGTAAAAAAATTGGCGGGGACGAGCGTTGGGACGGCGAGACCGCCTGCGACGCGCCACGGTCCTCTTCCTTCAACCCTGAACGGATCGTCCGCTGGGTCGCGGTGCCCAGTGTCAGCGCAGCCATTGGCCTGTGGCTGGTCGGTACCATGGCTGGCCTGAGTTCCGTCGGCGCCTCGCTGTCGGCGACATCGGGCGGCCTGCCGCAGACGCTTTCGATGCCGAGGGCGCTTGCCCTTGCCGATCCGTTGAAGCAGCGCATCCTGACATCTTCGGCGCCGTTCATGCTGGCCAATGCACATGGCGGCACGCAGGCGCTGCATGATCATGCCGTGCAATGCGGTGCGAGTTGCTTCAAGCTGGCTGCGTTAAGCCCGCAGGCTGAGAAATCCGCTCGCCTCGTGGCGCAGGCAAAGCCTGCCCCGATGGTTGTAAAGTCGAAATCGCAAGAGCGTTTCGAGCGCATGGAGGCGTCTTTGTCGCCGGCCAAGCTCGCCGCTGCCTTTGCCGGCGCCGGAAAACCTGTCATCGCGGCCGACGCATCCGCGCGCCCGGTCATTTCCACCGTCGCGCCGCAAATTGCTGAAGCGTCCCTGGTCCCATCCGTCAAGGTCATGGCCAGCCTGTCGGATGACATGCCGGCTCCAGCGGCCGAACGCTTCGCCCGGATGGATACCGGCTCCGTCGTCGTGCAGACGGCACCGCAGCCGATGGGCTTTGCCCAGTCGGGCGCGCAGACGCCAGACAACGCACAGTTGGCGCTTGCCCTCATCCAGTCGCTGCCGGTCGACGACGAGGCGTTTGCCTCGCCGCTACCGATTGAGGAATCCTCGGCCGATGTCGCGGTTTCGCCTGCCGAAACCCAGCAGGAACAGCCCGGCGATGCTGCTTCCCTGCCGGATGCGCTGACCGACGACGTGCCGTTGCCGACCCGGCGCCCGCAATTCGACGCGCCGCAGCAGCCCAAGGTCGTACAGCAGTCGACGAAACCCATCCAGCAACAGCCGAAACCCATCCAGCAACAGTCGAAGCCCGTCCAGCAGCAGAAGCCCGCCCGTGAGACGGTTCAACAGGCCCAGCCCTCCAGGCCGGCGCGGCAAGGCAGGCCCGGCGAGGGCGACGTGCTGGCCTATGCCAAGCCCGACACACCTTCCGGCGGCCTTGGCCAGGCATTCAAAAACCTGTTCAACTCGCCGGGCTCCAGCAGTGGACCCAGCAATGGCGTCGCCGTCTACGACATCAGCGCCGGGACCGTTTACATGCCTGACGGCTCGAGGCTCGAGGCGCATTCGGGCGTTGGCGCCATGGCGGACCAGCCGCGCTATGCCGATCAGAAGAACCGCGGACCGACACCGCCCAACACCTACAATCTGTCGCTGCGCGAGTCGCGCTTTCATGGTGTGGAGGCTTTGCGCCTGACACCGGTCGATGGCCGCAACAAATACAATCGCGACGGCCTGCTGGCCCATACCTACCTGCTTCGGGGCCGCTACGCCCAGTCGAGCGGTTGCGTCGCCTTCAAGGACTATGCGCGCTTCCTCGCCGCCTTCAAGAAGGGCAAAATCAAGCGCCTCGTTGTGGTGCCGCGCCTGTCGTCTTCGCCGACGCGGGTCGCATCCGCCGCCAGGGGCGCGTAATACCAAGAAGCATTCGGCCGCACTTTCTGCGCTGCTCCTGACAGCCTGCTGTCAGGAGCCGCGTTGTCCGATACGCCTCTCCCCACCGCGCTCTTTCCATTTTGGCCAGGAAATCCCATATTCGGGACATGGCCAAATCCCCCGATAAAAAAACGCCGCCGACGGCGAGTGACGACCGCGCCGCGCCGATGCGGCGCAGCCCGCTGACCGATTTCCTCGACGCCTCGGAGCCGCTGCACAAAGGCGGCTTTGCCGAGATGCCACAAGCAGAGCTGTCGGGCACGCCGCTGACCGGTTCGATCGTCGATTGGGCCGAGCAGATCGAGCAGGAGGCCGAAAAGGAAGGACGTCTCGTCGGCAAGGGCGACGGCGGCAAATCGCCGAAGCCATCGAAAAGGATCCCCGAGCGTTCGTCGTCGCCCGGCCGTACCGCGCGCGGTACCTCGATGGGTGGCGCGGCGACAGCCAGGGAACGCACCGCAGCCGGCCTTAACCCGGTCGCTGGCCTCGACATCTCGCTGGAAGACGCAGAGACGATGGCCTCCGGCAGCGTCACTGCCACCGTGGCCGCGCTGTCGGCGCTGATCGAATCCGGCAATCCGCTGCACAAGGATGGCGTGCTGTGGACGCCGCACCGCCCTGCCCGCCCGGAAAAATCCGAAGGCGGCATCGCCATCAAGATGGTGTCGGATTTCGAGCCGGCCGGCGACCAGCCGACCGCCATCAAGGATCTGGTCGAAGGTGTCGACAACAGCGATCGCACGCAGGTGCTGCTCGGCGTCACTGGCTCCGGAAAAACCTTCACCATGGCCAAGGTGATCGAGGAGACGCAGCGCCCTGCCCTGATCCTGGCGCCGAACAAGACGCTGGCCGCGCAGCTCTATTCCGAGTTCAAGAAATTCTTCCCAGAGAACGCCGTCGAGTATTTCGTCTCCTACTACGACTATTACCAGCCGGAGGCCTACGTTCCGCGCACCGACACCTTCATCGAGAAGGAATCCTCGATCAACGAGCAGATCGACCGCATGCGCCATTCGGCAACCCGCTCGCTGCTCGAGCGCGACGACGTCATCATCGTCGCATCGGTGTCCTGCATCTACGGTATCGGCTCGGTCGAGACCTACACGGCGATGACCTTCCAGATGCAGATCGGCGACCGGCTCGACCAGCGCGCGCTGCTCGCGGATCTTGTCGCCCAGCAGTACAAGCGCCAGGACGTCAACTTCGTGCGCGGCTCGTTCCGCGTGCGAGGCGATACGATCGAGATCTTTCCGGCCCACCTTGAGGATCGCGCCTGGCGCATTTCGATGTTCGGCGACGAGATCGAGGCGATCACCGAGTTCGACCCGCTGACCGGCCAGAAGACCGGTGAGTTGAAGAGCGTCAAGATCTACGCCAACTCGCACTATGTGACGCCGCGCCCGACCCTCAACCAGGCGATCAAGTCGATCAAGGAAGAGCTCAAGCACCGGCTGGTGGAACTTGAGCGCGCCGGCCGGCTGCTCGAAGCACAAAGGCTGGAGCAGCGCACCCGTTTCGATCTGGAAATGCTCGAGGCTACCGGCTCTTGCGCCGGCATCGAGAACTATTCGCGCTATCTGACCGGCCGCCAGCCGGGCGATCCGCCGCCAACACTGTTTGAGTACATTCCCGACAATGCGCTGGTCTTCATCGATGAAAGCCACGTCACCGTGCCGCAGATCGGCGGCATGTATCGCGGCGACTTCAGGCGCAAGGCGACGCTGGCGGAGTATGGCTTCCGCCTGCCGTCCTGCATGGACAACCGGCCGCTGCGCTTCGAGGAATGGGATGCCATGCGCCCGCTCTCCGTCGCGGTCTCGGCAACGCCGGGCGGCTGGGAGATGGAACAGGCCGGCGGCGTCTTCGCCGAGCAGGTCATCCGCCCGACCGGGCTGATCGATCCGCCGGTCGAAGTGCGCCCGGCCAAGACCCAGGTCGACGATGTCGTCGGCGAGATCCGCGACACCACCAAGGCCGGCTACCGCACGCTGGTGACAGTGCTGACCAAGCGCATGGCCGAGGACCTCACCGAATATCTGCACGAGCAAGGCATCCGCGTGCGCTACATGCACTCCGACATCGACACGCTGGAGCGCATCGAGATCCTGCGCGACCTGCGCCTCGGCGCCTTCGACGTGCTGGTCGGCATCAACCTCTTGCGCGAGGGCCTCGACATTCCCGAATGCGGCTTCGTCGCCATTCTCGACGCCGACAAGGAAGGTTTCCTGCGTTCGGAAACCTCGCTGATCCAGACCATCGGCCGCGCCGCCAGAAACGTCGACGGCAAGGTCATCCTTTATGCCGACCAGGTCACCGGCTCGATGGAACGGGCGATGGCCGAAACCGGCCGCCGCCGCGAAAAGCAGATGGAGTGGAACGCGGCCAACGGCATCACGCCAGAATCAGTCAAGTCGCGCATCTCGGACATACTGGACTCGGTCTACGAGAAAGATCATGTCCGCGCCGACATCTCGCAGTTCACCGACAGCGCCGGCGCGATGATGGGCAACAATCTCAAGGCCCATCTCGACGCCATGGACAAGCAGATGCGCGACGCCGCCGCCAATCTCGACTTCGAGAAGGCGGCCCGCATCCGCGACGAGATCAAGCGGCTGCGCGAGATGGAGCTGTCGATCTCCGAAGACCCGCTGGCCAAATATGCCGACATGGAAAGCCCGGTCTCGGGCCGCGAAAAGGGCAAGCACAACAAGGGCCGCGCCATCCACCGCACGGCCGACGACACGGGAAACATCCCTGTTGCGGCGGTCAGCAAGCCGAAAGAGAGTGCACAGGATCGCGTCAAATCCGCCCTGTTCCGCAAGCCGTCGCTCGACGCCATGGGTCCGGGCACCGACATGCCGACGCCTGCCGGCGCCGTGTCGCGTTCGCTGTTCAAGAAACAATCGGCCGAAGAGGCGCACGGTTCCGACTTCGGCATTCCCGGCGACTCGACCAAGCCGCTGTTCAAGAAGAACTCGCTCGATGAGATGACCGTGCGACGCACGGAAACACCGATCGAGGGCGACAAGCCGGTCAAGCGCGAGCGGGCCGGCATTGGTTCCTATGAGGATCCAGGCGACGCCCGCCGCGAAAAACGCCGGCCGGGCAAGACGGGCAGGCCGGGGCGGTAAGGCCAGTTTGAACGTCAGGTTCAATCAGTTGCGAACTGCCAAAGCCATCACCTAGAATAAGTGATGCTTGTCGTTCGCAGACTTGATGAAAAAGAGTTCAGGGCTTGCTTCGCTGAGCCGATGACCAATGTCACCGCTACCGCGAATGCCATCGTGGACATATGGCCTTATGTCGAGGCACTAAATCTCGACGAAATCGGCGTGCCCTATTTGAACGACGTTCACTATGTTTACCGAGACGCCCAAAACCGGTTTGATCAAGTCTTGATTGGCACCGGCAGGTTCAACGCCCTTCTGGCGATCGTTGTTGATCTTGGCAGAAGCACGGTGTTCGGGCATTTCCTTGTCGACCTCAACAAAGAATATGGACTGAGCGGCGGTCACTTGAGACCTGTCTGATCTCCGAACCGCACGGCTGGACCATGCGCCCGCCCTTGTCAGTTGCCGGTCGAAACGATACGGGCCGTGGCAGCTTCTCCGCTTCCACCTGCAAGCCCGACGGCGCCCCACACAATGAAGTCCAAAGACATCGTTTCCTACGTCTTCCTGGCCATCACCTGGGGGCTGTCGTTCCTGGTGCTGCTCAAGGTGGTGCATGCCTTTGGCTGGATCGGTGCGGTCACCTTGCGTTCGCTGATCGCCGGCATCACGCTTCTGCTGCTGGCGGCGGCAACGAGGCGCCGGCTCGACTTCAGCGCCGGCTGGTCGCACTTCGCCATGGTCGGCGCGACGACGGTCGCGGCACAGTTGATCGGCCTGTCCTATGCCACCCCGCGCATCGGCACGGCGATGGCGGCCATCCTCGTTGCCGCCATCCCGCTGTTCTCGATGATCATCGGCCAGTTGTGGGGGCTCGAGCGCATCACCGTTCGCGGACTGGCCGGGCTGCTGCTCGGCGCCGCCGGTATCATCATTCTCGTCGGCTTCCCGGCAGTGCCCGTCACCGCGTCCTTCGCGCTCGGCTGTGCCGCTTCGCTGTTCAGTTCCTTCTCGGCAGCCTTCGGCAGCAACTACGCCAACCGCCATCTGCGCTCGACCGGCTCGCTCGAACTCACCAGCGCCGCCTTCCTGTTCGGCGGGCTGATGACGCTGCCGCTGCTGCTGGCCGTGCCTGTTCCGGCGATGCCGCGCGCCATCGACTTCCTCTATCTCGCTATCCTTGCCTGCGTCATGAGCGCGATGACCTATGTCGTCTATTTCCGCCTGGTCGCCAGCATCGGCGCCACCAGGGCGATCAGTGTCGAGTTCGCCGTGACCGTGATCGCCGTGCTGGTCGGCACGGTCATGCTCGGCGAGTCGCTTACCATCATCCAGGCCTTCGGCGCGGTGGCGATCATCGCCGGCTGCGTGCTGGTGCTCGATCCGTTCCCGCGCCGGGTGAAAGCGGTAGCCTTGCCATCGGTCTCGCCCTTGGTGTAGTCATCTCCCGCACTCGAACGTCTTGAAAGGAGGGCTCACGTGTTTACGTTTTTTCGTCACCATCGTCAGCGTGGCCCGATTTCTGCCCTGCGAGCCAGCTTGCAGGGCTGACCAGGGACGGTCCGGGTTTTCCCGCTTCGATTGTTTGGTCTGCCCTTCGTGGTGTTGCAACGCCTGTTCTGATGGCCGGCACGCGCACCGTCAAAGTGCATTGAACCGGAGTTTTCCTCCGGCAAGACCAGAGAAATCAAAATGGCCCTGATCAGCCTCAAATCCCTCGGCGTCACCAAGAGTGCGCCGCTCTTTGCCAATCTCGACCTCACCATCGGCACCGGCGACCGGCTCGGCATCGTTGCCGCCAATGGCCGTGGCAAGTCGACGCTGCTGAAGTGCCTGACCGGCGAGATGGAGCCGACCTTTGGCGACATCACCCGTACGCGCGGCCTGCGCGTCGGCCATGTCGAACAGTCCGTTGCCACAGCCCTTCTCGACCGTACGTTCCACCAGGTGGCGGCCGACGCCTTGCCGCCCGAACAGGCCGGGAGCGAGCTGTGGCGGGTCGACGTCGTTCTCGATTCGCTCGACGTGCCCGAGCCGATGCGCGAACGGCAAATGCAGGCGCTCAGCGGCGGCTGGCAGCGGCTGGCCCTGATCGCCCGCGCCTGGGTCACCGATCCGGATGTGCTGCTGCTCGACGAGCCGACCAACCATCTCGACCTGGCCAGGATCAGCCAGCTTGAAAGCTGGCTGAACACTCTGCCGCGCGAGGTGCCCGTCGTCATCGCCAGCCATGACCGCGCCTTCCTCGACGCCACCACCAACCGCACGTTGTTCCTGCGCGCGGAACAGTCGCCAGTGTTTGCCCTGCCCTACTCCAGGGCAAGGCAGGCTCTCGACGACGTTGACGCCTCGACGGAGCGCAAGTTCCAGCGCGACATGAAGGTGGCGCAGCAATTGCGCCGGCAGGCGGCCAAGCTCAACAACATCGGCATCAATTCCGGCAGTGACCTGCTGACGGTCAAGACCAAGCAGCTCAACCAGCGGGCGGAGCGCCTGGAAGAGGCGGCCGCCCCGGCGCATCGCGAGAAATCGGCCGGCGCGATCAGGCTCGCCAATCGCGGCACCCATGCCAAGGTGCTGATCACGCTTGAGGACGCCGCGGTGGAAACGCCTGATGGAACGCTGCTGTTCAGGACCGGCAAGCGCCACATCTGCCAGGGCGATCGCATTGTCCTGCTCGGCCGCAACGGCGTCGGCAAGTCGCGCTTCGTCACCCTGATCCGCAACGCCATCCTCGAGCCTGAGACGGTGCACAACGTGAAGGTGACGCCGTCGACCGTACTTGGCTACAGCGACCAGGCGCTGTCCGGCATCGGCGGCGACGACACGCCGCTGGCGATGGTCTCGCGCCGCTACGATGTCGGCGAACAGCGCGCCCGCTCGCTGCTCGCCGGTGCCGGGGTTGGCATCGATATGCAGGAGCGCCGGATCCGCGCGCTGTCCGGCGGTCAGAAGGCGCGGCTGATGATGCTGGCGCTCAGGCTCGCCAACCCCAATTTCTATCTGCTCGACGAGCCGACCAACCATCTCGACATAGACGGCCAGGAGGCCCTGGAAGCGGAGCTGCTGGCGCATCAGGCAAGCTGCGTGCTCGCCTCGCACGACCGCTCCTTCATCCGCGCCGTAGGCAACCGCTTCTGGTTGATCGAGAAGCGGCGGTTGACCGAAGTCGAGGATCCCGAGGATTTCTTCCGCTCGGTGGCCGAACTAGTCGGCTGAGGGCGACGTATCGAGCGCGATTCCTGGTCCGTTTTGAAGGGCACTATGCCTGTAAATTATTTGCTTACAGACTCTTGACGTATGTAAGCAATCTGTTTACATACATCATGATCAAGTCGTTCAAGAGCAAGGCGCTGTCGGACCTCTTTCAAACCGGAAAAACCGGCAAGATCGATGCAAAGATGCACAAGCGCATTCTTGTCCGGCTTGACCGCCTGGAAGCTTCAGAAAAGCCGGAGGAGATGAATCTCCCTGGCTTCGACTTCCACCCGCTGAAAGGCTTCGACCCCATCCGCTACACGGTCCACGTCAATGGCCCGTGGTGCATTACGTTTGAATTCGACGGCAAGGACGCCGCCCGCGTCGATTTGGAGCAATATCACTGAGGCGGCCAGATTGGAGAAGTTCGACTTATGACCGTGCACGAGCCGACGCGTCCGATTGAGCGTTGCCCCTCCCACCCGGGAGCGCTGCTTGAGGACATTATCCCGGCAACTGGAAAGACCAAGGTGGAAATTGCAAATCTGCTCGGGATCTCCCGGCAGCAACTCTACGACATCATCCGCGAAAAGAAGCCGGTTTCGCCGGTTGTGGCCGCCCGCCTTGGGAAGCTGTTCGGCGACGGCGCCGCGATCTGGCTTCGGATGCAGGCGGCTTTCGACGCCTGGCATGCGGAGCGCGAAGTTGATGTTTCGGCGATCCCGACGCTCAAGGTTGCGTAGGTCCGACGAAATCTTCTTCGACCAAATCTGGTGCCGCGAAAAAAGTTCCGGCGATCTGTCGGATCGCCTCAGCCCGCCACGTCCTTGGGATGCCGACACGATGATGCCGGCTTCAAGCAAGGAGAATGCATCATGTTCAACCTGTCGTCCATCGGTCGCATCGCGACCCGTTACGCGGCGGCCCGCGCCCGCTACCGCTCCGAGCGCGAGCTGCTTTCTCTGCCGATCGAATTGCGCAAGGACATCGGCTTTCCGGAAATCTTCGACGCGCAGAAGAGCCGTTGTGCAGCCATGTCCTCGGCCAAGGTCATATGAGCGCGACCAGTCAACCCATGCGACTGGCGCTCGACCCCGCCGGTTGCCCGGCCTTTCCGGGCCCGGCCGAGAAAAATTTCGCGGCCCTGTAGGATTGCCGTCACCTCATGCGTCCTATGGTCCGCAAGGCCAAGCCAAACGCAAAGAGGAGCAAGAGATGACTGACCAGACCCCCGTTCAGCCCGCGCCGAAAGTGCTCGGCGGATTGACCCCCTATCTGCAGGTGGACGGCGCCTTCAAGGCGGCTGAATTCTACAAGAAGGCCTTCGGCGCCGAGCAGGTGTTTGCCTATCCGCCGGATGAAAAAGGCCGCACCATGCACATCCATCTCTACATCAATGGCTCGACGCTTATGCTGGGCGACGCCTATCCCGAGCACGGCCACCCGCATCAGAACCCGCAGGGCTACACCATGCAGCTGCATCTCCAGGACGACACCATCGAAAGCTGGTGGCAGCGCGCCATCGACGCCGGCTGCGCAGAAGTGGTGCCGCTGCAGGTGATGTTCTGGGGCGACCGTTGGGGCCAGTTGCGTGACCCCTTTGGTGTTGCCTGGGCGATGAACGCCCCGGTGAAGTAGATCTTCTCATCGAGCGGCAACGCCTTGCCGCTGGCAAGAGACGATGCGCTCACCTGCGCCGGGTCGCATCCCTGCCGGCCCGGCGCCCGATTTTCAGCAAGAGGAATATGCCATGTCCTATGTCGATGGTTTCGTGCTTGCCGTGCCAAAGGCCAAACTCGACGACTACAAGAGGCTGGCCAACCTTGCAGGCCCCATATGGATGGAACACGGCGCGCTCGCCTATGTCGAATGTATCGGCGACGACGTGCCCTATGGCGAAGTCACCTCGTTTCCGCGTGCCGTTCAGGCAACTGACGACGAGATCGTCGTCTTCGCCTGGGCGGTCTATGAATCCAGGCAAAGCCGAGACACGGTGATGGCCAAGGTGATGGCCGACCCGCGTTTGACACCCGATTGGGGGCTCATGCCGTTCGATATGAAGCGCATGATCTTCGGCGGCTTCCGGCCCTTCATCGAGCTTTGAGCAACTGAGCCCCCATCGCTTCGTCAACCTACGGCGGAGCAAGGAGCGAAGCGACGCGGCGCAGACCATAGGATCCATGCCGTGACGTTAAAGCATTGAAAACGGTGAAGAGTTCCGCTCCGCTGCATCCTTCGATCGCGGTCGCGGAATGGATCCTCGGGTCCGCTGCTCCGCCCGTGGATGACGAAGCTGGGGTTAATCTGCACCCGCGCGCTAATCCAGCCTGTCCAGCAGCGGCTTGAGCCGATCGCCATAGCGCTTCCACAGATCGACCGAGCCCTGATACATCGGCTGGCGCACCTGCGCGGCGGACGCCGTGCGCACCGGCCGGTCGGTCGCGTGGAACGACAACACCGCATCGTTCCACGGCAGGCCGAGATGGGCGATCAGCGCCCGCGTCTGCCCTTCCTGGTCGGCGACGAAATCCTCATAGCGCACATCATGCACCACCCCAGGCAGCACGGCATGCCAGTGCGCCATGATGTCGGTGTAGAGGTTGTGGAAATCGGCGAGTTCGCCGAGGTCGTAGCCGTAGCGATGGCTGTCGCCGCGGAAATGCACCTTGTAGATCGACAGGCATGTCGCCGCCGCGTTGCGGGCGCAATGGACGATCTTCGCTTTCGGCAGCATCATATGGAGGAAGCCGATGAGCAGGAAATTGCCCGGCATCTTGTCTGTGACATGCTTGAAGCCGGGATAGCGGGCGTGCAGCATGTCGAGATAGGCTTCGCCGGCCTCGGCGAAAGCCTTGTCGGGCATGTCGGCGATGCCGGCTGGGAAGCCCCCCTTCATGGTCAGCGGAAACTGCTTGCCTACCGCCGTCTTCAGGATGCCGAGCTCGCCGGCGCCATAGACCTGGGGATGGCTGGCGATGATCTGCTCGATCAGCGTCGTGCCGGAGCGCGGCATGCCGACGACAAAGATCGGCGTGTCGTCGACAATCGAGCTGGGCCTGTGTTTCTCGAAGAATCCGGCATCGAAGGTTGCCTTCATGGCCTCGAATTCGGCGCGCGTCCTGGCCGCATCGTAGTTGATGCCCTTGCGGCGGATCGCATTGCCTTCGGCGAAATAGTCGAAGGCCCTGCCATAATCCTTCAGATCGTCATTGGCCTTGCCGAGGCCGAAGGACAGCTGCATGCGCGCCAGGCTATCCTGCGGCGCCTTGGTATGCTGAGCCTCCATGCTGGTCAGTTCGCTGTCACGCTCCTTCTGGCGCTTGACCTGCGTCAGCATCAGCCAGGCCCTGGCCATGCCGGGGTCGACCGCCAGCGCCTGCCGAAACAGGTCGACGGCTTCGTCGAGCTTGCCCTTTTCCATCAGCCCGACGCCCAGCCCGTGCAGCAGGTCTGCGTCCTTCGGCCGGATGGTCAGCGCCTCGCGGAAGACGGCAAGCGCCTCGTCCAGACGTCCGGCTTCCTGCAGCGTTTCGGCAAGTCCAATGCGGGCGCGGACATGGAAGGGATTGCGACCAACCGTGCCGCGATAGATCTCTTCGGCCTCCTCGAACTGGCCGAGCTGCTTCAGCGACGAGCCAAGGTTGTCGCGCGCCGCGAGCTGGTCCGGCCGGATATCCACCGCACCGCGAAAGAAATCGATGGCGGCTGCGATGCGGCCGAGATCGCGCATCACCGTACCAAAATTATTGAGGAAATCAGGATTTTTGGGCTGCAGGCTCACCGACTGTTCGATGAGATCGAGCCCCTCTTCGCTGCGCCCGGTCTGGTGAAGCAGCAGGCCAAGGAAATGCGCCGCGGCAGCGTGATTGGGCTTGCGCGCCAGTACCTGACGGTAAAGCGCCTCGGCTTCCTGCCGTCGCCCGGCCTGGTGCAGCTGCAGGGCCTGCTGCACATACTGGTCCAGCCCCAGCGGTGGCTGTCCTCCAGCGCCAGATCTGGCTCCCGCGCCCGCCGCTCTTCTCTGATCTCTGTTAATGGGAACCTGCCGTGTTTGTTCGCCTGCCCGCGATCTAAAGCAATTCCAGGAAAGGTATGAAACGGTTTTCCGTCCGGAATTGCGCCAAACAAGGAGATAGAGCGGTTCGGCGTTTCAGTGAAACGATGAACCGATCTAGGCCATCGGCGCTTCAGGTTCAAGGCTCGCTTGGTGTCCGTCAGCGTCGAAGCGATCAAATCAGCCGGTTGGTCTCCGCAACTTGCCTGGCACGCCGGAGCGTTCCGTCGGTATCGGCGACCCTTCGCTTTGCCGCTTCGTCACTCCTGACGGTCAGCCGCGGCGACAGGATGGGCTTTGCCATCACTGGTTTTGCCAATGGCCCGATCTTGACTGTTGCGCCTGCCGGTGTTGCTTCATTAATCATCAAATCTAGTCCTTCCGTACGCAAATAAAACAAAAATACCGGGAGAATTGTTCCCGCCTGCCTTCAAATAATTTTTGATATCTCTGGATCTGTATCATCATTTTTCTGAAAATTACAGCGAGCAATTTTCTTAGCGAAGTCAGATTTTCTTTTAAATTGCCTTGATTAAATTGCAGCAAAGGCCTATGTGCAGAGGATCGTTTTGGGCCAGAATTGGCATCTCGCGGCGTCAGAGGTTCTCGACCCGCCAATCTCATTCCAATCATCGATACTGGCTAAATCATCGATACCGGCTGCGCTTCGCTACTTTTTTCTCGTTCCTCGAAAGACCGACATGAACACCGGAACCGTAAAGTTCTACAATGGCCAGAAGGGCTTCGGCTTCATTCAGCCGACCGATGGCGGCAAGGACGTTTTCGTCCATGTCAGCGCGCTGGAGCGCGCCGGCTTTCCTGGCCTCGCCGAAGGCCAGAAGCTGCAGTTCGAGTTGGAGCGTGACACCAAGGGCCGCGAATCGGCCGCCAATTTGCAATTGATCTGATCCGGCCGAATTCGATGAACGCTGACCACGGATGTACTGGCAGCTTTCGAAAGCGGCTTATTTCCTGCGATTGCCGGAAATAGGAAAGCGGGGCTCGTCCCCGCTTTTTTGCTTTTCAGGACCGCTTCGGAAGCATCAAGGCACGACAATGACCGATCGCACCACCCACTCCATCGCCCATTTCGCGGCACCCTTCGTGCTCGGCGGACTGGAAGGACAACTGCCGGCCGGCGACTATGACATCGATCACGACGAAGAGGTGATCGAGGGCATGTCGCGGCTTGCCTGGCGCCGCGTCGCCACCTTCATCCATCTGCCGGCAAGGGCGGTGAAAAATCCGACCACCAGCCAGCTTGTCGCCATCGATTACCTCGAACTCGAAACAGCGCTGAAGCGCGACAGGGAGAATGCAGCATGATCCGTTTCCAGCAGAATGCGCGCCCGCGCACCGACACGCCCTCGCACCAGTTTGCGATCGGTCAGACTGTCCGCATGAAGAGCCGTACCGGCCTCGTCCAGAAAACCGCGGAACTGTTCCAGATCAAGAGCAGGCTGCCGGTCAAGGACGGCTCGCCGCAATACCGCATCCGAAGCGAGCAGGAGACCCATGAGCGGGTCACCACGGAAGACAATCTCGAACCGGCCGACAACCCTGTTGTTACCGACAGCCCGGTTGTTACTGACAACCCGCTTGTTGCTGACAATCCGGTCGTCTGAACGCCCAGCAAAGCCACGCCAACACGCAACAGGAGCACGACATGTCCAAGGGTCAACAGCGAAGCAATCGCGAAACGCGCAAGCCGAAGAAGGACAAGGTCGTGGCCAAGCCGGCCTCCCCGTTCGGCTCGTCGGTCAAGCAGGCCGAGAGTAGCCTGAAGCCGAAGGCGAAGGGCTGACAGCCCAGGGGCGCCTCGTGCGTCCCCCGTCGCCCACGTTGTGGGGCGACGGACTGACACGACATGCTGGCGCAACACACCCCGCATACGGAGGCGCGCTTGAACTTCGTCATCGAGTTCTACCGGTCGCGCGACGCCGACGAAGCCACGCTCGACAAGGTATCGCTGGAAGCGCCGAACCTGCGCGCCGCCCTCCAAGGCGCCACTGCGCTGTTCCACACGCTGGCCATGCCGCAAATCCCTGATCGCCTGCGCATTTCCGACGAGGACGGCAGCGAGCTGTACGCCGGCCCTGCCGACGGTGCGTATCCGGCGGAGGTGTGAGCGAACGCCTCGGTTTTCCCTTTCTTCCCTTTGTGGGAAAAAGCTAAACCAGTTCCCTTCAGCACGGCCCGCCGTCAATGACGCGATAGTCCGCGGCACGGGCTTCGCAGGCATTGGGGAAGGTGCGCAGCTCGCCATTGCGGCGCGCGCACACGGGAGCATATTCGCGGGTGCAGAACGTCTGCTCTTCGCCACCGCCACTGCCACCACCGCCGTCGCGGCATGGACCGTCGCGCACGACGCGGTAGCCAGCCCGGTCGGCAAGGCAGGCATTGGCAAACGTCTGGCGGTCGCCGCCGCGCCGGGCGCAGACCGGCTCGTACTGCCTGCTGCAATATTGCGGTTCGGGCCGTGGCGGACGCGGACGCGGCCCTGGTCCCTCATCGACGACGACGGTGCAGGCGGTAAGAATTGCCGACAGGAACAGGATGGCAAAACCTTGCCGCGAAAAGATTGCCGCCAGAAACTTCATGTTGATCTCTCCCTCGATCCCGTCTCGGGAAGACGATCCTTGCCATTCCATTGCCAAATGCAACCCCCGTTTGCAGCCTCCCGCCGGAAACGATGGGCGGAGCCATGGCACCCATCAGCCCCATCCCGCTGGCGGCCACGGCATCTGGCCCATTCGTGGCCGCGTTCTGGGCCGATGACCCGGCCGGCAACCAAGCCTATGTCGAGCCGCATCGATGCTCAGGTCAGTCGATCCATGCGTCGGGATGCGCCCATTGTGGCGGCCCGCGGCGCTATCTTGCAACCTTCACGTTTCCGTGCGATAAATTCCGTGTTCGGGCATTTGCGACCCGGAGAGCGGAACGTTTTGGACGACCTTTCCCCGATACTGTGAATCTCTGACGGCCCCGTTTTCGGCGGGGGGTTTGACCATGCGCCAATGCATGACTGCCGAAGCAACCACCGGGACTTGCCCATTGCGCCAGGCGGCGGGCAGGACCACCAGACTGAACGGGTGAAGGAGTTTCCCCAATGGCCCAGACCGGCACCGTTAAATTCTTCAACGCGACCAAAGGCTTCGGTTTCATCACGCCCGATGGCGGCGCCAAGGATGTATTCGTCCATATTTCCGCGATCGAGGCCTCCGGCCTGCGCACGCTCGTCGACGGCCAGAAGGTCACCTTCGACGTCGAGCCGGATCGCATGGGCAAGGGCCCCAAGGCCGTCAACCTCCGCGCTGCCTGAGCCATCGGCGCCGTGCGTCTCTGACGCATGACGGAGGCTCCAATGCCTGAACCTGGCTTGGAGAGGGATTTGAATTTAAAAGGCGCGGCGGTTTTCGTCGCGCCTTTTTCGTGCCGCGAGTTCTGCCCAATGCCTGTCGCTCAAAAGTGCGCACTGGTTTCGAGGCAACGACAAGCATAAAAACAAAGACTTAAAAAGCGCGTCGTCTGAGCCCCTTCAAACGCGACGCGCTTTAGAGGCCCCAAAAACTTTCTCTTGCCGATAGCGCTAAAATAAAGGACAAATTTCCACTCGGGCATTTGCCGGCCCGAGACTGGACTTTATGGGACCAAAGGAGCTTCCCATGCCGCAGACCGGCACCGTCAAATTCTTCAACCATGCCAAAGGCTTCGGCTTCATCACGCCCGATGATGGCGCGAAGGATGTTTTCGTGCATATTTCAGCCGTGCAGGCGTCGGGCCTTCCTGGTCTTGAGGATGGCCAGAAAGTGTCCTTCGATACGGAACCGGACAAGCGTGGTAAGGGCCCCAAGGCCGTCAACCTGTCGGTTGGCTGAACCGGCTCCAGACCCGCGACAGCGACGGCTGAATAGCCCGTTCCCTGCAGGGGTCTTTGACGCATGTTTTGATATTGCGCGTCGAAATCCGTTCAGCCCCCGTTCAGCCATGGTCGTATATTAGTCCTTGGTAAAGCCGGACTGCATCCCCCGAAACTTGCGCGGGCCGGTACGAAGGAGACCGACATGAATCGAATTTTCAAGACCGCTGTCCTGTCCGCTGCCGTGGTCGCCACCACCTTCGCGACCTTGCCCGCTGCCAACGCGGGTGACTTGCACCATCACGGCCATCATGACAACGGCGATGCAATCGCCGCCGGCGTCCTCGGACTTGCGGCCGGCGCGCTGATCGGTGGTGCGTTGGCAAATGACCAGCCCCCGCCCTACACTGACCGCTACTACGATGACGGTTACTACGAGCGTGACGTAGTGGTGCGCCCTGCACCGGTCCGCCGCTATTATGCGGAGCCGAGGGTCGTCTACAATGAGGGCTACGCCGAGCCGTGGACGCGTGACTGGTATGACTATTGCTCGGACCGCTACCGCACCTTCAACGCCCGCACCGGCACGTTCACCGGCAATGATGGCGAACAGCATTTCTGCACGGCGAACTAAGGCCAAGGGCTTCCCTGCCCCAAACAAAAGCGCCGACCGCAAGGTCGGCGCTTTTTGTTTTGGCTCCACGATTTGACGCCCCGAAGATGAAGCCCCGCACGTGTGAATATCAGCACACCCTGGTTAAACCAGGAACGGGTTGGTCCGCCGCTCCTCGCCGAAGCGTCCACCGGGACCATGGCCGCAGATGAAGCCGATGTCGTCGCCGAGCGGCAGGAGCTTGTCCTTGATCGAGGCGATCAGCGCCGCGTGGTCGCCGCCCGGCAGGTCGGTGCGGCCGACCGAGCCGCGAAACAGCACGTCGCCGACATGGGCGAACTTGGCCGCGCGGTTGTAGTAGACGACATGGCCAGGCGCGTGGCCGGGGCAATGCAACACCTCGAACACATGCGAACCAAAAGACACGGTCTCGCCTTCGGTCAGGAACCGGTCGGGCACGCAGTTGCGCGCGCCGGCGATGCCGTAACGCCTGCCCTGGTTTTCCAGATTGTCGAGCAACGACTTGTCGGCCTCATGCGGGCCGATGATCTCGACGCCGAGCGCCTCCTTCAACTCCATGGCGCCGCCGGCATGGTCGATATGGCCATGCGTTATCCAGATCGCCCCGGCCGATATCGCGTTGTCCTTCAGCACCGCCAGCACCTTGTCGATGTCGCCGCCCGGATCGACGACGACACCATGCTTGTCGTCCATGTCGAACAGGATGGTGCAATTCTGCTGGAACGGTGTGACCGGCACGATGCCGGCATTGAGCTGACCCATGATCGTCCTTTCGCTATTCCAGCGTGATGTAGAGCAATTCCAGGAAAAGTGTGAAACGGTTTTCCGTCCGGAATTGCATCAACCAAAAGACAGAGCGGTTTGGCGTTTCCATGAAACGATGAACCGCTCTGGAGGCGCGGGCGAAGGGCGTCCACCCTTCGACAGACGAACAGTCAGTCGCTCCGAAAACGAAAATGGGCGGCCGAAGCCGCCCATTTGAAACGCTTAGACCGAATAGCTTACTTCTTCATGGCACCCATGACCGCGCCGAGAATGCCGGTCAGGATCGCGCCGCCGCCGGCACCGCCGACGATGTTGTTGAGGTTCAGCGCACTGCCGAGACCGCTCGTTGCTGCTGCCGCGGCCGCCGGATCGACCGCGCCGCCACCAAGCAGGCTGCCGAGGATCGCCGCACCGCCAACGCCGCCAATGGCTCCGCCCAGGATTTTGGGAAGCTGACCCAACGCCGCCGTCTTGAGCGCCGCACCGACCGCCTGACCACCGATGATACCCGTAATCACCTGTATAATGATCGGAAGAAGCGTGTTCATGTCCATATGATTAGTCCCTCCATAGCTGCCAGCCTTCCGGGCCGACAGCATCATGAGACGCCGAATTGGACGAAAGTCAAATGCAGAAACACTTAAATAAAAGGGGCAGCCCCAAAACCGCCCCTGCTTGCTCGAAAAGCTGTGACTTTCGTTATTCTGCCGCGATCGCGTGCTTGGGCTGAACCGCTGCAGAATAGTCATTCATAAGGTTCTTGGCGATTTCACCGACCTCGAATCGGTAAGGTCCGATCTCCGAAACCGGCGTTACTTCCGCTGCCGTCCCGGTCAGGAAGCATTGCTCAAAGCCTTCCAGTTCTTCCGGCATGATGGCGCGTTCGATCACTTCCAGACCGCGATCCTTGGCCAGGCCTATGACCGTGCGGCGGGTGATGCCGTCGAGGAAGCAGTCGGGCTTGGGCGTGTGGATCTTGCCGTCCTTGACGAAGAAGATGTTGGCGCCGGTCGCTTCCGCGACCTGGCCACGCCAGTCGAGCATCATGGCATCGGCATAGCCCTTGGCCTCGGCGGCGTGCTTGGACATGGTGCAGATCATGTAGAGGCCGGCCGCCTTCGACTTGGACGGCGCCGTGCGCGGGTCGGGCCGGCGCCATTCCGCTACGTCGAGGCGGATGCCTTTCAGCTTCTGCGCCGGATCGAAATAGCTGGGCCACTGCCAGATGGCGATGGCGCAGTTGATGCGGTTGTTCTGCGCCGAAACGCCCATCTGTTCGCTGCCGCGCCAGGCGATCGGCCGGACATAGGCGTCCTGGAACCCCTGCTTCTTCAAAAGCGTGGTGGAAGCGTCGTTGAGCTCGGCCACCGAATAGGGGATCTTGAAGCCGAGCAGGCGCGCCGATTCATGCAGGCGCTCGGTGTGTTCGTTGAGCTTGAAGATCTCGCCGCCATAGGCGCGCTCGCCCTCGAAGACGGCGCTGGCGTAGTGCAGGCCATGGGTCAGTACGTGGATCTTGGCGTCACCCCATTGGACGAACGCGCCATTCATCCAGATGAAGCCGTCCAGTTGATCGAAGGGAACGGATGCCATGGTAACCTCCCGCGGGCGGCAGCCCGCATAGTGTTGTATCGTTGTGTGTTTCGTGTCGGCCGCGCAAAGCGGCCTTTATGCTGGAGCGTAGGCGGATAATTGCGCTCTGGCAAACTCAGGAAGTTCCGGAAAAACCGACCTCTCTTGCCTTTTCGTTCGCAATCCGCCCAAAAGCTTGTCAAAAATTACCATTGCAGGGAAATTACGTCAATAGTACTGACATAATCTCTCTTTCAAGCGGAGAAATGATGACGGATCGAAGCCACGCAGCCGGGAAACCGATCAGGACGGCGATCACCGACGAGGACGGCATCGACTTCGCCATCATCGAACTGCTCTTCTTCGCCTATCGGGACTTCACCTCCGATCCCGATCAGATCCTGGCCGATTACGGATTCGGCCGCGCCCACCACCGGGTGCTGCATTTCGTCAACCGCAGGCCGGGCCTGACGGTTGCCGAACTGCTCGACGTGCTGAAGATCACCAAGCAGAGCCTGGCGCGGGTGCTCAAGCAATTGATCGACACCGACCATGTCGTGCAGTTGCAAGGTCCGCGCGACCGCCGCCAGCGTGAGCTTTACCCCACCGCCAAGGGCCGCGCACTGGCGCTGGCGCTGGCGCGGCCACAGTCGCGCCGCATCCATGCTGCATTGGGAGATTCCGGGATAACCGAACGGACCTTGGTTGAACGGTTCCTCGAGGCGATGGTCAATCCGGAACTGAGAGCGCAGATCGACGTTGGGTCCGCAAAAATGTCAGGGAAAAGCCATGGAGAGCACTGAAAGGGTCGATCACGCGGCCGCACCGGACGACGACGCGCCGCATTTGCTCGTCGTCGACGACGACACCCGCATCCGCAATCTTCTCAAGCAGTATCTGACCGAAAACGGCTTTCGCGTCACCGTTGCCGGCAATGCCGGCGAAGCCAGGCGCAAGCTTTCCGGCCTAGACTTCGATCTTCTGATCCTCGACGTGATGATGCCCGGCGAAACGGGCGTCGACCTGACCAAGTCGCTGCGCGCCGAAAAGAACGTGCCGATCCTGATGCTGACGGCGCTGTCGGAAACCGACAGCCGCATCACCGGGCTCGAAGCCGGCGCCGACGACTATCTGCCGAAACCTTTCGATCCGCGCGAACTGATCCTGCGCATCAACAACATCCTGCGCCGTGGCGGCCCGGCGACAACGCCGAAGGTCGAGCAATTGGTCTTCGGCCCTTACACGTTCCAGATCGCCAGGCGCGAATTGAAGCGCGGCGGCGAGGCGCTGAAACTGACTGACCGCGAGCAGGAGATCCTGGCGATCTTCGCCGCGCGAGCAGGTGAGACGATACCCCGCCACGAGCTTGTCGGCGACGATTCGGAAGTCGGCGAGCGCACCATCGACGTGCAGATCAACCGGCTGCGCCGCAAGATCGAGCGCGATCCGTCCAATCCGGTCTGGTTGCAGACCGTGCGCGGTATTGGGTATCGGCTCAGCGTGGAATAGAATGCCGCCTGCGGCCGGCTGAACGGTTGCGGGCAAACGAAAAGAGCGAATGGCAACCACGGAACTGCAACAGCCGGGCAAGGACGGCTTGAGCGCACGCGCCGCGCGCACGCTGAAGGCGGTGCCGCGTGCCTGGAACCGGTTCTGGCGCCTCGTTTCGCTGTATATGCCGAAGCGGCTCTATGCCCGTTCGCTGATCATCGTCATCGCGCCGATGATCCTGCTGCAATCGGTCGTCGCCTTCGTCTTCATGGAACGCCATTGGGCAACCGTGACGCAGCGTCTGTCGCAGGCCACCGTGCGCGACATCGCCGCCATAATCGACTTGACCGAGACCTATCCGCACGACGCCGACTACGCCAACATCATCCGGATCGCCCAGGACCGCATGCAGCTGAAGGTCGACCTCTTGCCGCCCGACCCGCTGCCCGCGCCCGGCCCCAAACCCTTCTTCTCGATCCTTGACGACGTTCTCTCGGCCGAAATCACCCGCCAGATCAACCGCCCGTTCTGGATCGACACGGTCGGCAATTCCAACATCGTCGAGGTGCGCGTCCAGCTTGAGGGCAAGGTGCTGCGCGTCTTCGTGCGCCGCAGCCAGGCCTATGCCTCGAACACCCACATCTTCCTGATCTGGATGGTCGGCACCTCGCTGGTGCTGTTGATGATCGCCATCCCCTTCCTGCGCAACCAGATCCGGCCGATCCTGACGCTCGCCGAGGCGGCCGAAAGCTTCGGCAAGGGCCGGCCGATGCCGCGCGACTTCCGGCCGCGCGGCGCCGAGGAGGTTCGCCGCGCCGGCTTTGCCTTCATCCAGATGCGCGAGCGAATCGAACGCCAGATCGAGCAACGCACCGCCATGCTGACCGGCGTCAGCCATGACCTGCGAACCATTCTCACCCGCTTCAAGCTGCAGCTGGCGCTGGCCGGCGGCAAGGCCGAGACCAAGGCGGCGCTCGACCAGGACATCGACGATATGCAGTCGATGCTCGAAGGCTACCTCGCCTTTGCCCGCGGCGAGGCTTCCGAGGATGCCGGACGGTTCGATCTCGAGGCCTATTTCCAGAAGCTCGACGAGGAAGCCGGACTGCGCAAGCGCAAGCTTTCGACGACGCTTGTTGGCGACCCCGATGTGCATGTGCGGCCGAACGCCTTTGCCCGGCTACTGTCCAACGTCATCGGCAACGCCTTCCGCTATGCCAGGACGATTGAGGTCAACGCCAACCATGGCCGCGGCTCGCTGCTGGTCACCATCGACGACGATGGCCCCGGTATTCCGCTCGACAGGCGCGAAGACGTGTTCAAGCCCTTCGTCCGGCTCGACGAGGCTCGCAACCTCGATGCCAGCGGTACGGGGCTCGGCCTGTCGATTGCCCGCGATATCGCCCGCAGCCACGGCGGCGACATTACCCTCGATGACAGCCCGCTCGGCGGCCTGCGCGCCGTCATCAAGGTGCCGGCCTGATCGGAGCATGATCCCGAAACGTGGAAGCCGGTTTCGGGCTTAATCAGGCTTAGCTGAACGATTGCTTCATCCGCCCGTCATGAAACCATGGTGAAGAGCGCGCATGAAGCGCGCGACCTCCATTGATTCGGCCTTGCCGCCTCACTTCGATCCCGTGCCCGCCCGGGTGCGCTGGAGCGAAGCGAGAGCCACAGGCTGGTCGCCGTTCCGGCATCGTCTCAAGGCAACCGTCGACCTTTCGAGCAAAGGGCCGCCATGCGCATATTGATGGTCACCGACGCCTGGCGCCCACAGGTCAATGGCGTCGTCCACACGCTGGAAAGGCTGACCGAAACGCTGAAATCCTTCGATGTCGCGGTGGATTTCCTGACGCCCAACATCTTTCGCACGTTGCCCTTGCCGACCTACCCCGACATCCGGCTGGCGCTGACCACGCCCGGCCATGTCGCGCGCCTGATCGAAGCCGGCAAGGCGGACCACATCCACATCGTCACCGAGGGACCGCTTGGCATCATGGCGCGGCGCTATTGCCGCAATGCCGGCCGGCCGTTCACCACCAGCTATCACACCCGCTTTCCCGAATATCTGAGCGCCCGCCTGCCGGTGCCGGAAAGCTGGACCTATCGCTGGCTGCGCGATTTCCACAATTCCGGCAAGGGCACGCTGGTCGCCACGCAGTCGCTCGCCGACGATCTAGCCTCGCGTGGCTTCAACAAGCTGCGCCCCTGGACACGTGGCGTCGACACCGACCATTTCCGGCCGGACAAGAAGAAGGATCTCGGCTTTCCCGGTCCGATCTTCCTCTGCGTCGGCCGCGTCGCCATCGAAAAGAACCTCTCGGCCTTTCTCGACCTCGATCTGCCCGGCAGCAAGGTGATCGTCGGCGAGGGTCCGGAACTGGCCAAGTTGAAAGCGAAATACCCGCAAGCGCATTTCCTCGGCCATCGTCCCAATGACGAACTGGCCGAGATCTATGCCTCGGCCGATGTCTTCGTCTTCCCCAGCCGCACCGACACGTTCGGCAACGTCATCATCGAGGCGCTGGCCAGCGGCACGCCGGTGGCCGCCTATCCGGTGACCGGCCCGATCGACATCGTCGGCGACGGTTTTGGCGGCGCGGTGTCGGCCGACCTGCGCGAGGCAGCACTCGCCGCCCTCAACGTCGATCGCGCCCAGGCGCGCGAACGCGCCATGCGCTACAGCTGGAAAGCCTGCGCCGAAATGTTTCTCGACACGGTCGAGGAAGCGCTCGGCACGCCGCGGAAGCTGGCTGCCTGAGAAGCATCGTGGCCTCAGGATGTGTCGAGATTCCGGTCAGGCCGAGCTGAGAATGGCGGGCTCCGAGGCCCGCAGCGGAGCGTACTTTTGAGTACGTGAGCACCGGAAGCGCAGGAGACCGGCGTTCGCAAGCCGGCCTCACCTGATTCTCAACACGTCCTAAAAGAGCCGCCCGCCATCCGGCACCCTGCGCTCGATGGCGCCGAGCACCACGGCGCCCTCGTCGTCGGGAAAGCCGAGTGTCAGCACTTCCGACATGAACGGGCCGATCTGGCGCGGCGGGAAATTGACCACCGCGAACACCTGCCGGCCGATCAGCGTCTCGGGCGCATAGTATTTGGTGATCTGCGCCGACGATTTCTTGATGCCGATGTCGGCGCCGAAATCGATTTTCAGCTTGAACGCCGGCTTGCGCGCTTCGGGAAACGGTTCGGCCTCGACGATCGTGCCGGCGCGGATGTCGACACGATCGAAGTCGGCAAAACTGATCTCGGGCTTGCGTTCGCTGCTCGAACTCATCTCTGTCTTGTCTGCGTTGCCGTCGCTCTAGAGCATGATCTAAGCGTTGCCGTAGGTCTCGAACAGCACGCCGGCCAGCGCGTCCTTGGCCGAGGTTCCCGACCAGACGACGAACTGGAACGCCTGGAAATAGCATTCGCAGGCTTCCAGCGCCGACGACAGCAACACCTCGACCTGCTGGCTCGACGGCTCGACCCCACCCGCCAGGAGCAGCGACTGGCGGAACATGATCGCGCCTTCCTGCTCCCAGAGGTCGAAATGGCCGAAGAGCATCTGTTCGTTGATGAGCGACAGCAGCCGCATCACTTCCAGCGCACGGGCCTCCGGCACCTTGATGTCGAAGGCGCAGGCCAGGTGCAGCGCCTCGAAATCCTCCATCCACGAGAAGGAGACGTGATAGTCGGTCCAGCTGCCGGCAACTGAGATCGAAATCTCGTCGTCACCTGCCCGCTCAAAGGACCAGTCGTTGTTGTGGGCCACCTGCTCGATAACATCCACCGGATGGATTTCGCGGGAGAATTCGAGTTCGAGAAGTTCCATGGAATGCTTCCTGTCGTTCTGAGGAGCGCCGCCACACGCTCCGCGGGAGGGCACACACAACGAACAATCTTGTCTAGAACTCGGACGGCCAGGACTTCTCGACGCAAAGACCCCAGACCGGACCCCACCGCCCGGCCACATGACCCTGCTCCGAATCATGCAACAAATTCAGTCTATTGATCGGGAGTCGCGTGAACAGCCCAATTTTTCGCACTGCGTCATTCGCATGTGGAAAGCCGCTGTCACAAAGATTCATGCAACGCCGTTAAGCGATTCACGGCAAAGCGCTTTTCAGGATCGGGCTATGTGGAAAAGTTTAATGATTATTTTTTTGCGCGGGGCTTTGCCGCCGCCGCTGGTGCGGCCTGTCCGGACAATTCGGCAAGCTTCGCCTCGAGCGCCTCGATACGCTCCGCAAGGCGGGTGTTTTCTTCCCGGGCCTTGGCCGCCATCTCGCGCGCCGCTTCGAACTCTTCGCGCTGCACCACATCCATGGTGTTCAGGATGCGTTCGGCCTGGCCCTTGAAGGCGGTCTCGACTTCACGGCGCACGCCTTGGGCGGCCCCGGCGGCATCGGTCATCAGCTTGGCGAATTCATCGAGAATGCGGTTCGGTCCGGTCGACATGGCAAATCCTCGCTTACCGTTATTTGAGTTAGTAGCGCTGCACTTGGAATGCAAGCATGTTGAGTCCTGCTGCGGCATCAAGTCGGGAACGTCCGCCTTGCCTTGACCCTGCCAAAACCCTGCCGCATGGTCCGCGCCCAAATGCGATCGCAACCGAGAGTTCCCCGTTGAACGACTATTTCCTGCTGCCGCTGGCCTCCCTGCCCTTCCCCAACATCAACCCGATCCTCATCCAGATCGGGCCGCTGGCGGTGCATTGGTATGGCGTCGGTTACATCGTCGGCATCCTGTTCGCCTGGTGGTACGCCAAGCGGCTCGCCGCCAACGCGACGCTGTGGCCGAACGGCGTCCTGCCGATGAAGCCGGAGGACCTCGACGACTTCATCGTCTGGGCGGCCATCGGCGTCGTGCTGGGCGGCCGCACCGGCTACGTGCTGTTCTACGACCTGCCGCGCTACATCGCCCACCCGCTCGACATCTTCGCGGTCTGGCAGGGCGGCATGTCGTTCCATGGCGGTCTGCTCGGCGTGATCCTCGCCATGATGCTGTTTTCCATCAAGCGCGGCATCCGCACGTGGTCGCTGTTCGACGTGGTGGCGGCCGGCGTGCCGGTTGGCCTTGGCCTGGTGCGCGTCGCCAATTTCATCAATTCCGAGCTCTGGGGTCGCCCCACCGACGTGCCCTGGGCGATCGAGTTCCCCAATGGCGGGCCGTTTGCCCGCCATCCGAGCCAGCTCTATGAGGCACTGCTAGAGGGCGTGGTGCTGTTCCTCGTGCTGCGCATCCTCACCCATTCGCGCCTCAAGCTGAAGACGCCGCGCTTCGTCGGCGGCGCCTTCATCTGCGGCTATGGTCTGTCGCGCATCTTCGTCGAGTTCTTCCGCGAGCCCGACCAGCAACTCGGCTATCTCCTCGGCACCAATTGGCTGACCATGGGCATGATCCTGTCGTCGCCGATGGTGCTGGTCGGTATCTGGGCGATGGTGACCGCCAAGCCGGTGCCACAACCGCAGCCGGCATGACACGGCTGAAGACCCGCATTGTCGGCCTGATCGAGGCGTTGGGGCCGCTTCCCGTCAACGAATACATGGCGCTGTGCCTGTTCGACCCGCAGGACGGCTACTACACGACGCGTGAACCCTTTGGCGCGGCCGGCGACTTCATCACCGCGCCCGAGATCAGCCAGATGTTCGGCGAACTCGTTGCCATCTGGCTCTACCAGGCCTGGCTGGCCAGCGGCCGGCCGCTACCGGTCACCATCGCCGAGATCGGCCCTGGCCGTGGCACGCTGATGAAGGACATGTTGCGCACCCTGTCGCGGCTTGATCCTGATCTGACCAATGGCGCCGCCTTCGCCATGATCGAGACCAGCCCACGCCTGACCGAAGTCCAGAAACAGACGCTTGGCACGACGCCGTTCGCGATCGATTGGCACGAAACCATCGATACGCTGCCGCAACAGCCGCTGTTCATCGTCGGCAACGAATTGTTCGACGCCGTGCCCATCCGCCAGTTCGTCCGCACCGGCGCCGGCTGGCGCGAGCGTATGGTCGGCCTCGACGAGACCAATGAGCTGCACTTCTTCGCCGGCGCCGGCTCGGTCGACCCGACGCTGCTGCCTGACGACGCCGCTGACGCGCCGCAAGGCGCGATCGTCGAGGTCGCGCCGGCACGCGCGGCCCTGATGGCGGCCATTGCCGAACGCATATCAAAGCATGGCGGCGCCGGCCTGTTCATCGACTATGGCCACCTCAGGCCAGGTGTCGGCGATACCCTGCAGGCTCTGCGCAGGCATGATCACGAAGATGTGCTGGCCAATCCCGGTGAGGCCGACGTGACAACCCATGTCGATTTCGCCGCCCTTGCCGCAACCGTCCGCGCGCATGGGCTCGACGCCCATCTGTCGACGCAGGGCGGCTTCCTGCTCGGCATGGGCATTCTCGAGCGTGCCGGCCGGCTCGGTGCCGATGCCGACCAGCCGGCGCGCGACAAGATCGCCGACGACGTCGAACGCCTCGCCGGCGCGCAAGCCATGGGCGAGCTGTTCAAGGTGCTTGCCGTGCTGCCGCGCGGCGTGGCCGTCCGGCCCTTTGCCACGGCGGATTGACTTTTCCCTGCTGCCTCTCCCAATCTCCCGTCCGGCAAGCAGCGTTCGGACCGCCGGCCGAACTCTGCCACGCCTTCTTGTCGAAAAGTACTTCTTCTTGACGAAACCGCCCACACGGACAACAACGCCCGCATGCTGAATCAGACCAAACCGGATCCCGTTCGGTCGCCCCTGCTGGACGAGGCGCAGGCACGAGGCATCCGCCACGGCTATTTCACCCGCGTCGGCGGTGTTTCCAGCGGCATCTACCAGGGCCTCAACATCGGCACTGGATCGAATGACGACCAGGCGCTGGTCGCCGAGAATCGCAGCCGTGTCGCCGCCTGGATGGGCGTGCCGGCGAGCCATCTGCTGACCGCCTGGCAAGTGCATTCGCCCGATGTCATCGTCGTGCGCGAGCCCTTTGCCGGCGAGCGGCCCAAGGCCGACGCCATCGTCACCGACCGGCCGGGCATCGCCATCGGTGCCTCGACCGCCGATTGCGGCCCGGTGCTGTTCGCCGATGCGCAGGCGCGCGTCATCGGCGCCGCGCACGCTGGCTGGAAAGGCGCCTTCACCGGCGTGCTCGAAAACACCATCCTCGTCATGGAAAGCCTCGGCGCCAGCCGCCAAAACATCGTTGCCGTGCTCGGCCCCTCGATCGGCCCCGAAAACTATGAGGTCGGACCGGAATTCGTCGCCCGTTTCGTTGAGGCCGACGCTGAAAACATCCGCTATTTCGCGCCATCCGCCAACGCTGGCCATGCGATGTTCGACCTCAACGGCTACACGGTCGACCGGTTGGCCAAGGCCGGCGTGAAGGCCGAGGGCCTCGGCCGCTGCACTTATGCCGAGGAAGATCTGTTTTACTCCTACCGGCGCACCACGCACCGCAAGGAGCCCGATTACGGCCGGCAGGTTTCGGCAATCGTTTTGGAGAAACAATAAATGGCGCTGCATTTTGAACGTTCGGAATTTGACGCGCGGCGCGACCGGCTGATGATCGAGATGGCCGAGAAGAAGCTCGACGCCATCCTGCTGTTCGCCCAGGAAAGCATGTACTGGCTGACCGGCTACGACACGTTCGGCTTCTGCTTCTTCCAGTGCCTGGTGGTGAAGGCCGACGGTTCGATGGTGCTTTTGACCCGCTCGGCCGACCTGCGCCAGGCACGCCAGACCTCGATCATCGACAACATCGTCCTGTGGACCGATCGCAACGGCGCCAACCCAGCGGTCGACCTGCGCAACCTGCTCAACGAACTCGACCTGCTCGGCGCCCGCATCGGCGTCGAATATGACACCCACGGGCTGACCGCCTACAATGGCCGGCGGCTGGACGAACAGCTGCAGACCTTTGGCCAGATCGCCGACGCGTCCGGCATCGTCGGCCGGCTGCGCCTGTTCAAGAGCCCCGCCGAAATCGCCAAGGCCGAGAAGGCCGCCAACCTTTCCGACGACGCGCTCGACGCAGCCTTGCCGCTGATCAAACAGGGCGGCGACGAAGCACTGATCCTGGCAGCCATGCAAGGCGCGATCTTTGCCGGGGGCGGCGACTATCCGGCCAACGAATTCATCGTCGGTTCCGGCGTCGATGCGCTGCTGTGCCGCTACAAGTCCGGCCGCCGCAAACTCACCAAGAACGACCAGCTGACGCTCGAATGGGCCGGCGTCTTCAACCACTACCATGCGCCGATGATGCGCACGGTGCTCACCGGCAAGGTCTCGAAGCGCCATCAGGAGCTGTTCGACGCCGCTCGCGCAGCCCTTCTGGCCGTCGAGAAGGCGATGACGCCGGGCAACAGCTTCGGCGACGTCTTCGACACCCATGCCCGCACCATGGAGGCGCACGGCCTGACCAAGCACCGGCTGAACGCCTGTGGCTATTCGGTCGGCGCCCGCTTCACGCCGTCCTGGATGGACATGCCGATGTTCTACCAGGGCAACCCCGAGCCGGTCGCGCCGAACATGACGCTGTTCGCCCACATGATCATCATGGATTCCGACACCGAGACGGCGATGACGCTTGGCCGCACCTACCTGACAACCGAATCCCAGCCCAAGCCGCTGTCCCGCCATGATCTCGACTTGATCGTACAGTGAATCCACAATGGGAGGCGTTCTTCGCCAAGGAGTTAGAAGGCAAATGAGACGATCGCATGTGACGACCGTGTCATTGCTTGTGGCATTGGCTCTTGCCGCCTGCACCAACGCAAAGGACGTTCTCGAACCCTCCGCCATCACCCCGCCGGCGACCTCGACGCCGTCCACGCCAGGCACCCAGGGCAGTGCCGTCCCCGCCCCGTCGCCCGCCGACCCCGCCATTGCGGGTAATCCCGCAACCACCACCACGCCGGTCTCGCCATCCCAAAGCGCTGCCATCCTGTCGAAGACCCGCTTGCAGATCGCGCCGATCGTCGGTGCTTCGGTGGAGGCCGCCACGCCGCTGACCGCGGAATTGCAGACGCGCGCCAGGCAACGTGGCATTACGCTTGCCGGCAGCACCGACCAGACCGCGACCCATGTGCTCAAGGGTTATTTCTCGGCGATATCGGAAGGCAAGGACACCACCGTCATCTATGTCTGGGACGTCTACGACCCGGCCGGCAACCGGCTGCACCGCATCAACGGCCAGCAGAAGTCAGCTTCGGTCAATTCCGGCGACAGCGGGGGTGGCGACAGCTGGAAAGGGGTCTCGCCGGCGACAATGCAGGCAATCGCCGACCAGACCATCGACCAGTTCGCGGCCTGGCTTGGCGGCAAGGCGGGCTGAGGTGTTGCTCGCTGGCGATGGCGCGAGGCTTTCTTGAGATTAGCCGGCGGATTCCCGATCTCGGCGCTTGCAATACCGGCGCGGGCCGCTAAAAGCCCGGTTAAAAGGTGCAGGAGAGTCTATCTGATCTCTCCATCCTCCACCAGGAACGGTGTATGAAACTCTTCGCGGGCAATTCCAACAGGGTGCTGGCCGAAGCGGTCGCCCGCTATCTCAACATCCCGCTGGGCAAGGCCAGTGTCAGGCGCTTCGCCGACCAGGAAATCTTCGTCGAAATCCAGGAAAATGTGCGCGGCGAGGATGTCTTCATCCTGCAGTCGACCTCGTTCCCGACCAACGATCACCTGATGGAACTGCTCATCATGATCGATGCCTTCATGCGCTCGTCAGCCAAGCGTATCACGGCGGTGATTCCCTATTTCGGCTACGCCAGGCAGGACCGCCGCGCCTCCGGCCGCACGCCGATCTCGGCGAAGCTGGTTGCCAACATGATCACCCGTGCCGGCGTCGACCGCGTTCTGACGCTCGACCTGCATGCCGGACAGATCCAGGGCTTTTTCGACATCCCGACCGACAATCTGTTTTCGGTGCCGGTCATGGCCCGCGACGTGAAGGCGAAGTACAAGCAGCTCGGCAATGTCGTGGTGGTGTCGCCCGATATCGGTGGCGTGGTGCGCGCCCGTGCGCTGGCCAAGCGCTTCGACGCACAGCTGGCCATCGTCGACAAGCGCCGCGAGCGTCCGGGCGAATCCGAAGTCATGAACATCATCGGCGCCGTTGCAGGCAAGGATTGCCTGCTGATCGACGACATCGTCGATTCCGGCGGCACGCTGTGCAATGCCGCCGATGCGCTGCTGGCCAACGGCGCCACCAGCGTCACCGCCTATATCACCCACGGTGTCCTGTCGGGCGGCGCCGTCGCCCGCATTAGCGGCTCGAAGCTGCAGGAACTGGTGATCACCGATTCCATCCAGCCGACCCAAGGCGTGCTCGACGCTCCCAACATCCGCGTCATCTCGATCGCCGACCTGATGGGCGAGGCCATCTCACGCACGGCGACCGAGGAATCGGTGTCGAGCCTGTTCGACTAGGCCCGCCCGAAACAGCCTCAACCTTCGAAATAGCCGGGACGATCGAGGTCGGCAATCAACCCCGGCTGCATCGGCTGCCATCCAAGCGCCTGCCTGGTCTGCTCGCTGGAAGCAGGCCAATCCATGCCGAAGAAGTGGCCGAGGAAGCCGAAATGGTCGGCTGCTTCCTCGCGGGTTTTGGAAACAACCGGCAGATTCAGCTGGCGGCCAATGATCTCGGCGATCTCCCGCGTCGGCACGCCCCGGTCGGCAACGGCGTGATACCTGGCTCCTCCGGTCCCCTTCTCGAGCGCCAGCCTGAAGAGCGTAGCGGCGTCCAGCCGGTGCACCGCAGGCCAGCGGTTCGTCCCATCGCCAATATAGGCCGAAACACCTTTTTGACGCGCGATGCCGATCAGCATCGGAACGAAGCCATGATCGCCGTCGCCGTGGACCGAGGGCGAAAGACGCACCGCCGAGGCGCGCACGCCGCGCGCCGCCAGCGCTTCGGCCGTCACCTCCGAGGCACGGGGATAGGAAGCGGTTGGAGGAACAGGCGCGTCGCCCTCGCTCGCCATGCTGCCGGCCGGCGTCAGCAGTGCCAGCCCGGAGGTGACGAGCAAGGGCCGCTCGGAGCCTTCGAGTTCCGCCCCCAGCGTCTCGATGGCGCGCCGGTCCGCCTCGCAATTCGCCGCGAATTTCGAGAAGTCGTGATTGAAGGCGGTGTGGATGACGCCATCCGAAAGGGCCGCTCCACTGCGCAGGCTTTCCAGGTCTTCGATATCGCCGCGATGCGCCTTGGCGCCCGCAGCGACAATCGACCTCGCACCTGCATCCGAACGGGCGAGGCCAAGCACCTGATGGCCCGCTCCAATGAGCTCCCGCACAACCGCCGAGCCGACAAAGCCAGTGGCACCGGTGACAAATACACGCATCGCGATTTCTCCTTTGTTTGCTCAAGGGCCGTATGGGCAGCCCGTTGCGCAAGGAGATACGGGATTGAGAAAATACGATCTATGCTGTAGAGTCTGTATTATCTTCGCAATCGTCCGAAATGCTCATGGATCCGCTCTCAGATGTGCTGTCGCTGCTGAAGCCGCGCAATTACCTGTCCGCCGGGCTGGAGGCCGGTGGCGACTGGTCGATCCAGTTCCCCGACCAGCAGGCAGCCATCAAATGCGGTGCCGTCGTGTCGGGCCGATGCTGGCTGTCCGTGGACGGCGTCGCAGATGCGGTGCGGCTGGAGACGGGCGACTGTTTCCTGCTGCCGCGCGGGCGCCCTTTCCGCCTTGCCAGCGACATGGACCTGCCATCGGTCGATGCCCGGACCATCTTTTCCCCCGCCCGCACCGGTGGCATCACCTCGCATAATGGCGGCGGCGATTTCCTGCTCGTCAGCAGCCGCTTTGCCCTATCCGGGGACCATGCCGGCATCCTGTTGCGGATGTTGCCGCCGATCGTCCACATCCGCAGCGACTCCGATCATTCGCCGCTGCGCTGGCCGGTGGAGCGGATGATGCAGGAATTGCGCGAGCGCCGGCCGGGTGGTTTTCTCATCGTCGAGCATCTCGCCCACATGATCCTGATCGAGGCCTTGCGCCTGCATATGGCCGAAGGTTTGCGAGGTGGCGTCGGCTGGCTGTTTGCGTTGGCCGACAAACAGATCGGCGCGGCGATCGGCGCCATGCACGAGGACCCGGCGCATGGCTGGACATTGCAGGCGCTGGCCGAGCGCGCCGGCATGTCGCGGTCGACCTTTGCGCTCAAATTCAAGGCAATGGTCGGCGCTTCGCCGATGGACTACCTGACGCGCTGGCGCATGCTCGTGGCCGGCGACAGGCTGGCGAGTTCCAGCGATCCTGTTTCCGTCATTGCGCTCTCGCTCGGCTATGAATCCGAAAGCGCCTTCAGCACCGCCTTCAAGCGGGTGATGGGCTGTTCGCCACGCCAACATAGCCGTGGCCGGGCGCCGGCTTCCGCCTCGCATGGCGAGGAGATCATCCGCATCAGCCAGCCCGAGCCGGTCGAGGGCTGAAGGACCGCGCATCACGCCGAAATCATGGACTTTCCAGTCGAAGCGAAGCGCTTGGCCGACGTATACCTTCGCCGCTGTCGCGCGCACCGCGCATATAGCCGCGCGGCGACGCGCCCAGCATGCGCTTGAACATGGTGATGAAGGCCGGCACGCTGTCATAGCCGAGATCGAGTGCCACCCTGGTGATAGGCTCGCCATCGGCCAGCCGTGGCAGGGCTGCAAACAGGCAGGCCTGCTGGCGCCAGGTCGACAGCGACAGGCCGGTCTGGCGCTGGAAGGCGCGGGTGAAGGAGCGGCGGCTCATGCCGGCGGCGTCCGCCCATTCGTCGATCGTCGCATGCGGCGAAGGGGCCGCCACGAAGCGCCGGCAGAGTGCCGCCAGCCTGGGGTCGGACGGGAACGGCAGGCCGAGCGGCCGCTCCGGCAGGGTCGGGATTTCATGCAGCAGGAGATTCATGATCAGCCCGCCACGGCCTTCCAGCACGCCCCCTTGCGGCAGCTTTTCGGACTCCACGATAAGGCTGTGCATCAGGTCGGTGACGCCGACCACCCGCAAGCCTTCCGGCAGCCCCGGAATAGCCTGCGGCATGACATAGACCGAACGCATCGAGACATCGCCCAGCATCTCGACCGAATGCTCGGTGCCGGCCGGAATCCACATCGCATGATCGGGCGGCACCATCCAGCGCCCATGGCGCGTCGTCACCAGCACGACGCCGACCAGCGCGTGCAGCAGCTGGTTGCGGCTGTGGCGGTGTTGCGGCACATGGTAGCCATCGGGATATTCGGTCGGCAGCGCCACCGCCGGCCCAACTGCTTGCTCCAGCCACAGCCAGCGGCGCTCGTGCAATTGCTCGAGGTTGGCATTGCCCGCGTGAAAGATTTCCCTGCCGTGCGGCATCGGGTATGGCCCACTTGCGAAACTATTGGACCAAACCACGAAAGAAGTCGCGCCGCAAGCAGCTTATAAGGCAACCGTCCTAGAGCGGTCTGCAGGAGCGTCCGCCAGAGCTGCCCGGGGGCCTGCCCGCCAAAAAGACCACGGAGCCTTACCTTGACCGATACGACAGCCGCCAGCGTCGCGCCACCAGCGACCGTCAGTCACGCTTCAGCCCAGGCGACGGCCTTCACCGTCATCCTGGCGGTAAGCTTCTGCCACTGCATCAACGACATCATGCAGTCGCTGCTATCGGCCATCTATCCCTTGCTGAAAGAGAATTACGGCCTCGACTTCTGGCAGATCGGCCTCCTGACCTTCACCTTCCAGGTGACCGCATCGCTGCTGCAGCCGGTGATCGGCATGGTCACCGACAAGCGGCCGATGCCCTATTCGCTGCCCTACGGCATGGCGTCGTCGCTGGTCGGCCTGGTCGTGCTCGCCTATGCCGGGCACTATTCGCTGCTGCTGATCGGCGCCTCGCTGATCGGCATCGGCTCGGCGATCTTCCATCCGGAATCCTCGCGCATCGCCCGCTTTGCATCGGGCGGCCGTTTCGGCCTGGCGCAGTCGCTGTTCCAGGTCGGCGGCAATTTCGGCCAGTCCATGGGGCCGCTGCTGGCTGCCTTCATCGTCGTGCCGTTCGGCCAGACCAGCATCTCGTGGTTCGCCGTCGGCTCGCTGATCGGCATCATCGTGCTGTGGCAGGTCGGCGGCTGGTACAGCCGGCTGCGCGCCGCACAGGGCAACCGCAAGGCGGCAACCTTCGTCTCGCCCTTCCCGCGCCGCAAGGTGATGAATGCATTGATCGTGCTGACCCTGCTGGTGTTGAGCAAGAACGCCTACATCGCCAGCCTCGCCAGCTACTACACCTTCTATTCCATCCATAAGTTCGGCGTTTCCGTGCAGATGTCTCAGGTCATGCTGTTCCTGTTCCTCGGCGCCTCGGCACTCGGCATCCTGCTTGGCGGCCCCTTCGGCGATCGCTACGGGCAGAAGGCAATGATCTGGTTCTCGATCGTCGGCGTGCTGCCCTTCACGCTGGCGCTGCCCTACGCCAACCTCGAATGGACGATGGTGCTGACGGTGCTGATCGGCCTGATCCTGTCGTCGGCCTTCTCCAACATCGTCGTCTTTGCGCAGGAACTGGTGCCGGGACGTGTCGGCATGATCGCCGGCATCTTCTTCGGCTTCGCCTTCGGCATGGGCGGCATCGCCGCCGCGGTGCTTGGCGTCGTCGCCGACATGAAGGGCATCGAGTTCGTCTTCCAGATCTGCTCGTATTTGCCGCTGCTCGGCCTGCTGACGGTGCTCCTGCCGAACATGTCGGAAGCCAGGAAGGCGGCGGCGGCAATCAACTGATATCAGCTAGTCTTCAGGATTCTGAGTGAGGGCGTGGCAGCTGCCACGCCCTCAACGATTCTTTCGTCATTCGCCGGGTATAGGCCTGTTATTGTTCGAAACACGTGCAACAAATGGTGCCGACGGCAAGGCTTGGTCAGCGAACGCCTTCAAGTTGAAGATAAGGTACCGGGCTCAGCGCGACTGATCGATGCGCAGCGCTCCGCGTCAGGAAAGGCAATCTGTAATGTCCAGGCTGAAAGACAAGGTCGCGCTGATTACGGGTGGCACCAGCGGCATCGGCTTGGTGACGGCGCGACGTTTCATTGAGGAAGGCGCGCGCGTCGCCATCACCGGCACCAATGCGGGCCGCCTCGAGGAAGCGCGCAACATCTTGGGCGGCGATGTGCTCATCATCGCCTCCGACGCCGGAGATGCCGCAGCCCAAAGCGACATTGCGGGGCGGATCGGCGAAACCTTCGGTAAGCTCGACGCTCTCTTCCTCAACGCCGGCATCGCCGATCTGCGCCCACTTGGCGACTGGACCGAGGCAGCGTTCGACAGGAGCATCGATGTCGACCTCAAGGGACCGTACTTCCTGGTCAAGGCGCTCGTTCCGCTGTTTTCGAACCCGTCGTCGATCATCCTCAGCGGCTCGGTCAACGCGCATATGGGAATGGCAGGAACGCATGTCTATTCGCTGGCCAAGGCTGGCATGATTTCGCTGGCGCGGACGCTGTCGGGCGAACTGATAGGGCGCGGCATTCGCGCCAATGTAATCAGCCCAGGCCCGATCGACACACCGCTCAATGACAAACTTGGGCTGGATCCGGCAGCGGCGAAGGCCCGCGCGAAAGCGGTGGTCGGCCTGGTGCCCGCAGGCCGTTTCGGAACCGCCGAGGAAATTGCCAATGCGGTGGTGTTTCTGGCCTCGGACGAATGCCCGTTCATGGTCGGTGCGGAAATGCTGATCGACGGCGGCTTGAGCATCGCCTGAAATCGGCAGGACCTTAGCACCCGCCTGATGGCGGGTGCTTTCGTCTGTGACGTCGAAATATCCTACGCCTTGAAGAAGGCCAGCAGGTCGGCGTTGATGATGTCGGCATGGGTCGTGGCCATGCCATGCGGGAAGCCCTTGTAGACCTTGAGCTCGCCCTTCTTCAGCAGCTTGATGGTCAACAGTGCGGAGTCGGCGATGGGGACGATCTGGTCGTCGTCACCGTGCATGACCAGCACCGGCACGTCGATTGTCTTCAGGTCCTCGGTAAAGTCGGTCTCCGAGAAGGCCTTGATGCAATCATAGTGCGCCTTGGTGCCGCCCATCATGCCCTGGCGCCACCAATTGTCGATGACACCTTGCGAGACTTCCGCGCCCGGACGGTTGAACCCGTAGAACGGGCCAGCCGGAACGTCGCGGAAGAACTGGGCGCGGTTGGCTGCCTGGGCGGAGCGGAAACCATCGAAAACCTCGATCGGCAGGCCGCCGGGATTGGCCGTGGTCTTGAGCATGATCGGCGGCACCGCGCCGATAAGCACCGCCTTGGCGACACGACCTCCCGAACCATACTGGGCGACGTAGCGCGCCACCTCGCCGCCGCCGGTCGAGTGGCCGACATGGATGGCGTCCTTGAGGTTCAAATGCGCCGCCAGTGCCGCGACATCGGCGGCATAGGTGTCCATTTCGTTGCCGATATCCGTCTGGGTCGAGCGGCCATGGCCGCGGCGATCATGGGCAATGACGCGGTAGCCCTTCGACAGGAAGAACAGCATCTGGGCGTCCCAGTCGTCGCTGCTCAAGGGCCAGCCGTGATGGAAGACGATCGGCTGACCGGTCCCCCAGTCCTTGTAGTAGATCTGCGTTCCGTCCTTGGTGGTGATCGTGCCGCTGCCTGAGCTGGGCTTGGATTGCGAGGCCTGGTTCATCTCAATCTTCCTTTGATTGTTGTCGCGATAAACAATATCGCGATGTCGACATGACTAGCGTAGCTCAAACCGCATGTCCATGGAAATATGTATCGCGATATCATTTTTCGTGGTACGCACTTTGGTGCCTGTATTGGCAAGAAGGAATCCGCCGTGCCTCTCCCGTTGGACAATCAGCTCTGTTTCACGCTCTACGCCACCAGCATGGCGATCAATCGCACCTACAAGCCGATGCTGGACGAGATGAACATCACCTATCCGCAATATCTCGTGCTCAACGCCCTGGCAGAGGCCGACGGCATGTCGGTCGGCACCATCGCGCACCGGCTCGCCTTGGAATCGAGCACCATCACGCCGCTGGTGAAGCGGATGGAACAGGCAGGGCTGGTGAGGCGCCAGCGCAGCCAGGTCGACGAGCGCCAGGTACAGGTCGACCTGACCTCAGCCGGGCGCGCGCTGCTTGTGCGATGCAACTGCCTGAATGAGACCTTGATCGAGCGCTCGGGCATGACGCTGGCACAGCTTGATGCCTTGAACCGGCAGATCCAGGCGCTGCGTGACGCGTTGACCGGCGGCCAATAGCCTGCCGCCAAACAGCGGTCTAGGCCAAAAACCGCAGTGCCGCCGCCGGCACGGCTATCATGCGGACTTAAGCACAGTGAATGGGCGTTTGCGGAGGGTCCGCTTTGCCTGGAAACTGGCGGCGGGAGCGGGACGGCCGACATGGAAGCCCTGGACCTTGTCTATGCCGAATTCGCGCATAAGGGCCATCTGCTCGTCCGTTTCCACCCCTTCGACCAGGATTTTGTGGCCGCGATTTCGGACCAGGGTGATAATGTCCTGCAGCATCGCCTTGCCGTTCGGGGCGCTGCAGTCGTGCAGAAACGAGCGATCGATCTTCACTGTATCGAAATCGATAAGACGAAGCCACGAAAGGCCCGCGAAGCCCGTCCCAAAGTCATCGAGCCATATCTTGATGCCGAGCAGCTTCAGGTCGCTGATGCAGCGCAGAATGTCCGAGTGCATCTCCATTTCCAGTCCTTCGGTGATTTCGAAGGCCAGCCTGCTGCCGGCGACGCCTGTCTCGCCCAAAATGGTCGCGACAGACGTTGCGAAGCCAGGTGTCTTGAGCTGAATTGGAGAGACGTTGACACTGACGACGCGGACGTGGTCGTCCGCCAAAAGCTCAGCGCACACCGTCCTTATTGCCCAGCGCCCGAGTTCCAAGATCGCGCCGGTTCGTTCGGCGACGGGAATGAACAGGCTCGGCGGAACCGACGTACCGTCCAGCATTCTGAGTCGCATCAGAGCCTCTACGGCTTCAACGCGGTCCGATTTGACATCCTGGATAGGTTGATAAACCAGCGAGACGAGATTCTGGCCGATCGCGATCTTCAGCAAAGCCGCGATGTTCTCACTTTCGTCGCTGCTCTGGGGATCGGTCGGATCGAACAGCCTGGCGCAATTTCGACCACCGGCTTTTGCCAGATAGAGCGCGCGGTCGGCCTCGTGGATGATCTTCTCCAGCTTGGCGCCAGTCTGCGTCCTGGTGAATGCCGCGCCAACGCTCACTGTCACAATCGAGACACCGTCTCGCCGCAACTCGTGGGTGAGCGCCAGGTTCTCCACCGTGCTGCAAATGGCTTCCGCGAGATCCATGATCTGCTCTTTTCTCTCCACGCGAGCCAGGACAATGAATTCCTCACCGCCGTAGCGGCCGATCGAGCCATGATACTGCTTGATCATTTCGCTAAGGGCATTGGCGACGTGGATCAGGCAACGGTCGCCTTCCTGATGGCCGTAGCAGTCATTGAACTTTTTGAAGAAATCCACGTCGATGAGGATCGCCCCAAAACTGGTTCCAACCCGTTGCCAGTCGCTCCAGTAGTCCCGCAGCTTTTCGTCGATCGCCCGCCGATTTTCGAGACCCGTAAGCGGATCGGTCCGCGACAGTCTCAGCAGGGCCTTGCCTCGTTCGGTCGCCTCGTTGTGCTGAATTTTGGCTTCCAGGGCGTTCAGGAAGACGTTGTAGCGCTCCTCATTCAGTTTCCAGTTCACATATGAGGTGAATGTGAAGCAGGAAATGTAGAAAGTTCCAAACACCAGCTTGTATGTTAACGTGGAAGGCACAAAGTAGTTTACGACATACAATATGCACAATATTATAGTCGAGGTTATAATAGAAACCTTAAATCTAAACGTGAAGAATAGATTGGCGCTCATCATGAAGATGGTGCCGAAGACCATATAATAAGAGACGCTTTCCTTGTCCGCACCCATAACCGCTGGGGACAACCAGCCGACATAGCCAAAGATAATGGCCCCGGCGCAAGTTATGTCGAGCCATTCCGTCCCGACGCCATGGCGAAGTTGCGTTTCCAGGATCAAAAGCGCGGTCAGTCCGACCGCGAAGCGCGCCGTGATCGTGTAGGCGGCCACATCTGGGATCAGCAGCAGGTCAGTTGCCGAAAACAGCACATAGATGGCAACGGCCATCCAAAGCCCGGGCCTGGCTTCTCCTCTTCGCGTCGTTTGGGCTTCCGTCCGGTAAAGGCTGCGAAGCTCCTCGGACGCCAGTTCGTAACGCGGTTCGTACGGTTCGGCATCAGCCGCTTCGGCCAATACGGATGCCACGCGTTCGTCCATCACAACGAACCCCTTCTGAAGAGGATCCTGTAGTCCGAACTCATCTCTAGCTTCTGCCCTCACGCAGGCCGGCTCCTTGGGGCGCAACAGCGATTGCGACGCCGGGCATACAAATGCAATCGAGCAAGACAAGTTTCCGTTAACTCGAACGCGGAATCCGACCCAGAAGCTGCCTAACGAACGAACATGGTTTGCGGGAAATTAATCATACCGATAAAATGCGGTCGACCCGGCATTGGCAAATGCAGCATTCTACGCAATAAGTTAACTGACTGTTAACTATGGAGTGATGGGTTGCAAACCGTGTTTGATGGCAAAAGCCTGATTACTGCCAAGATGATCGCCAGCAGTCTCCGTCGGGGAACGATCGAGCATCATGGCGAAGAGTTCGAAAACGCTCGCGCGGAGCTGGCGCTCATTCTCAGCGCGACACACCAGCAAATCGAACAACGAAAAGACCCCGCCGAGATCATTCGTCGCCTAATGTCGCACCTCAACGCGACGCGTTCCAAGGTTCATCCCGACGTTTGGCAAGCATTGATACCGGTGGTGCAGGGCCACCCGGTCCTGGAGTATTTTCTCGAGGATCCGCTGACACGGTGGTCCTTCAGCAAGCCCAGGGGTTATTCTGGCGACGCGGAGCTGCTCGATTACATCTATTGTGATCCGCATGTGGCCGAGAGCGTGGCAAACGCCTCGGAAACCGGAAAGGCGCTCTATACCCATACCCAGGACGTGCCGTCGTGCGTTGCGGCACGGGAACGACGCGATCTCTTGACCCGATATGTCGATGAGGCTGCGGCCAAGAACGGACCGCAAACCGAGGTCCTGGCGATCGCGGCCGGCCATTTGCGGGAGGCCAATCGCTCAGTCGCCCTGGCGGAGGGCCGTCTCAAGCGCTGGGTTGCGCTCGATCAGGATCCTCAGAGCGTTGGATTGATCGCGCGCGACTTCCAGGGCACGGCGGTCGAGGCCATCGACGGCTCGGTGCGGACGGTGCTCACGAGGGGCCACAAGCTGGGCCAGTTCGACTTGATCTACGCCTCCGGCCTTTACGACTACCTTGCGCACAACGTTGCCGTGAAACTCACGAAGACCTGCCTGCAGATGTTGAAGCCGAACGGGACATTCCTGTTCGCGAACTACGCGGAAGGCAATCCTGACGCCGGGTACCGCGAGACGTTCATGGACTGGGTGTTGCTGCTGCGGTCGGAGGTCGACATGTGGAACATCGTCAATGCCAGCGTTGACCGCAACACCGTCGAGGCCAAGGTGTTCTTTGGCGAGAACCGTAACGTGCTGTATGCCGTCATAGAAAAGCGCGGCTAGCCTTTGGCTTGCACCTCCGGCCGCCTTCCGCTATAGAGCCGCCACCCGCGTAGACACCCTTGGAGGCAACGCGGCGGAAAGCCGCCTCACCCGGCGGCTTTCGACGTTTACGGCCAAGCACGTTGCCGGCCGCGAACGCTCCAGAACAAACCGAAAGGAAATGCCATGAGCCACGACACTTACGAGCTCAAGGCCGAAGCACGCGAACAGGTCGGTAAGGGGTCCGCCCGTGCAGTTCGCCGCAACGGTAAAGTGCCTGCAGTAATTTATGGTGACAAGCAGCCTCCCCTGGCCATCGCGCTCACCTACAAGGACATCTACTACAAGATCCATGGCGGCGGGTTTCTGACCACGATCGCCACGATCGATGTCGACGGCAAGAAGATCCAGGTCCTGCCGAAGGACTTCCAGCTCGACCCGGTCAAGGATTTCCCTGTCCATGTCGACTTCCTGCGCATCGGCAAGGACACCGAGGTCAATGTCGACGTGCCTGTCCACTTCATCAACGAGGACAAGTCGCCCGGCATCAAGCGCGGCGGCGTGCTCAACATCGTGCGCCACGAAGTCGAGTTCCACTGCCCGGCCAATGCGATCCCGGAATTCATCACCGTCGATCTCACCGGCGCCGACATCGGCGACTCAATCCACATCTCGGCGGTCAAGTTGCCGGCCGGCGTGAAGCCTGTCATCTCCGACCGCGACTTCACCATCGCGACCATTGCCGGTTCGTCGGCGATGAAGCCGGAGACGGAAGTCACGGCTGAAGTGGCGACCCCTGAAGCGGCCCCTGCCGCCGAAGAGAAGTAACTCTTTCACGCCCGGAGCAGGCGATGCTGCTGTTTGCAGGTCTCGGCAATCCGGGCGCGAAATACGCCAACAACCGGCACAATGTCGGCTTCATGGCGGCGGACGCAATCGCCCGTCGCCATTCCTTTTCGCCCTGGTCGAAGAAATTCCAGGGCCTGATTAGCGAAGGCACGCTTGGCGGCGAAAAGATCGTCCTGATCAAGCCGCAGACCTTCATGAACCTGTCCGGCCAGTCGGTTGGCGAAGCGCTGCGCTTCTACAAGCTCGAGCTTTCCGCGCTCACCGTCTTCTATGACGAGATCGACCTTGCCGAGGGCAAGCTGCGCATCAAGACCGGCGGCGGCGCCGGCGGCCATAACGGCATCCGCTCAATCGACGGCCATGTCGGCAACGCCTATCGCCGCGTGCGCATCGGCGTTGGCCATCCCGGCGTCAAGGAAATGGTCCAGCATCACGTGCTCGGCGATTTCGCCAAGGCCGACCGCGAATGGCTCGAACCGCTGCTCGACGCGATCGCCGACAACGCCGCCATGATCGTCAAGGGCGACGAATCCGGCTTCATGAACAAGGCCAGCCTCGCCGTCCAGGGCAAGGCCGCGCCGGAGCCGGAAAAACCCGCGCCAAAGCAGCAAAGTCACGTCCGCCAGGCCCGCCCGCAGCAGCCGGTGGTCAAACTGCCGGAAAGCGGCCCGATGGCCGCGATGCTGAAGAAACTCTTCGGCAAGGAGTGAACGCGGCAGGAGCGTGCGGCGTTACAGGGCTTGACGTTGATCACCCCTATCGCCCATAGCCCTGATCAAATTTCGATTTCCCGATAGGACCGGACAAAATGGGTTTCAAATGCGGCATCGTTGGCTTGCCCAATGTCGGCAAGTCGACGCTTTTCAACGCGCTGACCAGGACGGCGGCGGCGCAGGCCGCCAACTATCCGTTCTGCACCATCGAACCGAACACCGGCGAGGTGGCGGTGCCCGATCCGCGCCTGCAGAAGATCGCGGCGATCGCCAAGTCGAAGGAGATCATCCCGACGCGCATCTCCTTCGTTGACATTGCCGGCCTGGTGCGCGGCGCCTCGAAAGGCGAAGGCCTGGGCAACCAGTTCCTCGCCAACATCCGCGAGGTTGACGCCATCGTGCATGTGCTGCGCTGCTTCGAGGATGACGACATCACCCATGTCGAGGGCCGCATCGACCCCGTCGCCGACGCCGAGACGGTCGAGACCGAGCTGATGCTCGCCGATCTCGACAGCCTCGAGCGCCGCATCGTGCAGATCCGCAAGCGCGCCGGCAGCAAGGACAAGGAAGCGACGACCGTGCTGCCGCTGATGGAGGCGGCGCTCGAGCTGCTGCAGGCCGGCAAGCCGACCCGCATCCTGCTGAAGGGCATTTCGGCGGAAGACCTGCGCATCCTGCAGGGACTGAACCTCCTGACCTCGCATCCCGTGCTCTATGTCTGCAATGTCGCCGAGGCCGACGCCGCCACGGGCAACGAGCACACAAGGGCCGTGGAAAAGATGGCCGCCGCGCAAGGCGCCAGCACCGTGGTGATCTCGGCCGCCATCGAAGCGGAAGTCGCCCAGCTGTCGGACGAGGAGGAGATGGAATTCCTGTCCTCGCTCGGCCTCGACGAGCCCGGCCTGAACAAGGTCATCCGCGCCGGCTACGAGCTGTTGCAGCTGATCACCTATTTCACCGCCGGTCCCAAGGAAACGCGCGCCTGGACCGTGCACAAGGGTGCCAAGGCGCCGCAGGCCGCCGGCGTCATCCACACCGACTTCGAGCGCGGCTTCATCCGCGCCCAGACCATCGCCTACAACGACTTCATCACGCTGGGCGGCGAAGTGGCGGCCAAGGAAGCCGGCAAGGCGCGCGACGAAGGCAAGGAATATGTCGTCCAGGACGGCGACGTCCTGCTGTTCAAGTTCAATACCTGATTTCGCGAAGGTCACACCTGGCGGCAACTCTCTGATACCGGCTTCTCGACGAGTTTTTCGAGCCGCCGAGTGTCATTCGCCCGCCAGTTGCTTGTCTTGATTTTGTCACGCCACAGGTCTAAGCGGCAGGCACACGGTCGGCGCATGCGCAGGAGAGCCGTGCAATCCGACACGACGCGTCAATCTGAACGCACCCTTTAGCCCCAGCAAGGGAGACCCGGCGATGATCAAGGCCTTCGTCGTGGACAATGACCGCTTGCGCGTCATCGACGATCTCCTGGCAAACAGCGAGAACGTCGTCTGGGCCGACCTGCTCAACCCGACCAGGGAAGAGGAAGTGGCGATCGAAAGCTGGCTCGGCGTCGCCATTCCGACGCGCGAGGAGATGGAGGAGATCGAGATTTCGAGCCGCCTCTATGTCGAGGACGGCGCCTACTTCATGACCGCCACCCTGCCCGCCCAGACCGAGGACGACGACCCCCTGATGTCGCCGGTCACCTTCGTGCTCGCCGGCTCCCGGCTGATCACCGTGCGCTATCACGAACCGAAGGCGTTCAAGACCTTTCCCCAGCGCGCCGAGAAGGTGGCGACCGGCTGCACCAGCGGCGACACCATCCTGATCGGCTTGCTGGAGGCGATTGTCGATCGCCTCGCCGATATCCTGGAGCGCGCCGGCCGCGACATCGAGGCGATTTCACGCGACATCTTCGAGGCGCGGTCGACCAAGGTTTCCAAGCGCAATCGCGACTTCCAGGAGCTCCTGAAGGCTATCGGCCGCAAGGAGGACATCGCCTCCTCGATCCGCGACAGCCTGATCTCGCTGCAGCGCCTCGCCGGCTTCTTCGCCCACGCCTCGACCCGGACCAAGATGAGCAAGGACACCAAGGCGCGCATCAAGACGCTGTCGCGCGACGTGCTGTCGCTCGCCGATCACGCCACCTTCCTGTCGCAGAAGATCAGCTTCCTGCTCGATGCCACGCTCGGCATGATCTCGATCGAGCAGAACGCCATCATCAAGATCTTCTCGGTCGCCGCCGTCATCTTCCTGCCGCCGACGCTGGTGGCTTCGATCTACGGCATGAATTTCGACATCATCCCCGAGCTCAAATGGGAGCTCGGCTATCCCTTCGCGATCGGCCTGATGATCCTGTCGGCGATCCTGCCCTTCTGGTATTTCCGCCGCCGCGGCTGGCTTTGACCCGTCCGCCAAAGGCCATGCGGCCGTGACGTGGCGCTATAGAAATCTCTTGACCAAACGGCGGCCTGCCTGCATCCGGAAACCCCGATCCGAAATCGTGGGTCTATGAACCGGATTCCAGACCATGACAGCAAAACCCTGGGCCTATGAGGACTTCGTCGAGGGCGCCTTGTTCGAGCTCGGCAGCAAGCAAGTGAGCGCCGCCGAAATCATCGAATTCGCCAGCGAATTCGACGCGCAGCCCATGCATCTCGATGAGGAAGCCGGCAAGGCGAGCATCCTCGGCGGCCTCTCCGCTTCGGGCTGGCATACCTCAGCCATGTTCATGCGCATGCTGTGCGATGCTTTCCTGCTCGACTCCACCTGCCAGGGATCGCCCGGCGTCGATCAGGTGAAATGGAAGAAGCCGGTGCTGGCCGGCGACACACTGACAGGGAGCCTGGTGGTTCTCACCAAGCGCCTGTCGCGGTCGAAGCCGCAGCTCGGCTTCGTCACCATGCGCAGCGAACTGCTCAACCAGCGCGGCGAAAGCGTCTTCGAGCTTGAGAATTCGGTCATGTTCCTCACGCGCGACGCTGCCGGGAGCCCCGCATGACGCTGGACGAATTCTTCCGCATCGGCACCACCGTTACGCTCGGCTCGCACACATTCGAGCCCGAGGCGATCAAGGCGTTCGCCAGGAAATACGACCCGCAGATCTTCCATATCGACGAGGAAGCGGCCAAGAAGAGCGTGCTCGGCGGGCTCTGCGCGTCCGGCTGGCACACGGCCGCGACCTGGATGAAACTCAATCTGGCAAGCAGCATGGACGCCCAGATCGCTGCGTGGAGCGGCCCCGGACCGGTGCCGGAATTCGGCCCCTCGCCTGGCTTCAAGAACCTGAAATGGCTGAAGCCGGTCTATGCCGGGCAAACCATCACCTTTACGCGTACGGCACTTTCCCACCGGCCGATCGCCTCACGCCCCGGCTGGCGGCTGCTGGCGCTACGTTGCGAGGCCTTCGATTCGACCGGCGACAAGGTGCTGGAGTTCGAAAGCGCCGTGCTGGTGAAGGTGGAGTAGCAAGCCTCCTTCCTTCTCCCCCTGTGGGAGAAGGTGGATTGGCGCGCAGCGCCAAGACGGATGAGGGGTGCTGGAAGAAACGAGGCGTTCGCGTTCCCTGGAACACCCCTCGTCCGACCGAGCTTCGCTCGGCCACCTTCTCCCACAAGGGGAGAAGGCAGAGGCCCCCTCAATGCCCTTCAAACCCGATCAGCGTCCTCACCGGCACGCCGAGCGCTTCGAGCTTGGCGCGGCCGCCGAGGTCCGGCAGGTCGATGACGAAGCAGGCGGCGAGGATGTCGGCGCCGATCTGGCGCAGCAGTTTGACCGCCGCTTCCGCGGTGCCGCCGGTGGCGATCAGATCGTCGACCAGGATCACCTTCTCGCCCGGAGAAACGCCGTCCTTGTGCATCTCCATCTCGTCCAGCCCGTATTCAAGGCTGTACGCGACGCGCACGGTCTCGAAAGGCAGCTTGCCCTTCTTGCGGATCGGCACAAAACCGGCCGAGAGCTGATGGGCGACGGCGCCGCCGAGGATGAAACCCCGCGCCTCGATGCCGGCGATCTTGTCGATCTTCTGCCCGGCATAGGGATGCACCAGCTCGTCGATGGCGCGGCGGAAGGCGCGCGCATTGCCGAGCAGCGTGGTGATGTCGCGAAACAGGATGCCAGGCTTGGGATAATCCGGAATGGTGCGGATCGCGGCAAGCAGTGAGTCTTCGAGGGAGGATTTCATGGCTCGAGATTACCTGAAACGGAGATTCTTGCGCGACAATTGTTCGATCGAACTGCAGCCCATCAGCTTCATGCCGCGCTCGATCTCGACCCGCATCTGTTCAAGTGCCCGTTCGACGCCCGGCTGGCCGGCCGCCGCGAGCGGGAACAGATAGTAGCGGCCGACGCCGACCGCCTTGGCGCCGAGCGACAGCGCCTTCAGCACATGCGTGCCGCGCTGCACGCCGCCATCCATGATGACATCGATCTTGTCGCCGACCGCATCGACGATCTCGGCAAGCTGGTCGAACGCCGCCCGCGAACCATCCAGTTGCCGGCCGCCATGGTTCGACAGCACGATGCCGCTGCAGCCGATCTCGACGGCGCGTTTGGCGTCCTCCACCGACATGACGCCCTTGAGGCAGAACGGACCAGACCACAGCCTGACCATCTCGGCGACATCGTCCCACGTCATCGACGGGTCGAGCATTTCGGTGAAGTAGCGGCTGATCGACATGGTGCCGCCGCCCATGTCGACATGCTCGTCCAGCTGCGGCAGCCTGAACCCCTCATGGGTGAAGTAATTGATTGCCCAGGCCGGCTTGATCGCGAACTGCAGCATTCCGGCCAGGTTGAGCTTGAAGGGGATGGCAAAGCCGGTGCGTTTGTCGCGCTCGCGGTTTCCGCCGGTGATGCTGTCGACGGTCAGCATCATCACTTCGACGCCAACCTCCTTTGCCCGCTGCATCATCGCCCGGTTGAGGCCGCGATCCCGGTGGAAATAGAACTGGTAGACCTGCGGGCCGCTGCTGATCCCGCGCGCTTCCTCGAGGCTGACGGTGCCAAGCGAGGAGACGCCGAACATCGTGCCGTATTTGGCGGCTGCCTTGGCGACCGCGCGCTCGCCCTGATGGTGGAACAGCCGCTGCAAGGCGGTCGGCGAGCAATAGACCGGCATCGCCAGCTTCTGGCCCATCACCGTCACCGACATGTCGATCTCGCTGACGCCACGCAGGACGTTGGGAACCAGGTCGCAGGTTTCGAAGCTTTCGGTGTTGCGGCGATAGGTGACCTCATCGTCCGCCGCGCCGTCGATGTAGTCGAAGATCGGGCCCGGCAGCCGCTGTTGCGCCATGCGGCGGAAATCGGAAAAATTGTGACAGTCGCTGAGCCGCATCATTCATTTCCAGACGTCATATCGTGGCAATCGCTTCGCCACCGTTTGGTGCGTCGAATATCAATCGGATGCCTCCGTGCCAACGGCCTAATTGCCGAGCTGCCCCACGAGCTACAACCGCCAGCACAAAAAGGGCGCCCGAAGCGCCCCTTTCGTCGAAAACCGGCTGCTGGCGAGAGGTTACATGCCGAGATCGGAACGAAGCTCGGCCTTGGCCACGTCGTATTCTGCCTTGAAGTCGTCCCTGTTGAGCAAGACGGCGGCGATCACGCTGCCGGAAATCTTGCCCATCTCGACGTCGGACGCGTAGTGGATACCGCCGACCTCACGATTGTGGGCGTATTCAGCCGCACGCGCCATGATCTCAGCGCGCTTTTCCGGAACCATGTCGGACAGGATGATGCCCATCATGGTGCCGACGGTCGCGTGGCCGGAAGGCCACGAACCGGAGCTGGACAGCTTGACCGCGGGCTTGACGAGGTCGCTGAGCTGGTGCGGACGCGGGCGCTTCCAGACATCCTTGGCCGGATCGACGACGGCGCCTTCGGTGGCCACCACGCGATCGAAGAAAGCACTGAATTTCGGCAGCGTTTCCTTGTTGAACTTCGGCCCCATGACATTGGCGAAGCGCCAGACATTCTCCTCGGCGTCGGCAACTGCGCTGGCCACCATCTCAGGCGTGCGCGTCACCTGCAGCGTCAGCACCTCGCCAAGTTCGGCCTTGGTCTGCGCCGAGTCGTTCGCCGGCGGCGGCGGCAGGATCATCGTCAGGTCGACATCCTTGTTGGTGACGAAGGGCTGGGCGTCTTCGGCTTGTGCGGCCGACCCGACGATGAGCAGCAGCAAGCCTGCCGCGAGCGAAGCATATCTTTTCATGAGTGCGATCCTTTGATGAGAGCGGCACAGGATCGCCAGATGCGGTGACGGCCATGTGACAGCACGGGCCTCCCCAAATGAAAAAGGGCGCCTTTCGGCGCCCTTTTGTGATCGTATGGCTGTGCGCGGTTTAGTGCGCCACGCCTTCCCACACCTTGCGCTTGGTGAGATAGACCAGCGCGCCGAACAAAAGCAGGAACACCAGCACGCGGAAGCCGGTCTTCTTGCGGTCTTCCATATGCGGCTCGGCTGCCCACATCAGGAAGGCCGACACGTCGCGGGCATACTGATCGACCGTCTGCGGCGAGCCGTCGTCATAGGTCACCTGTCCGTCGGAGAGCGGCTTGGGCATCTTCAGCGACACGCCCGACACGAAGTATGGGTTGTAATGGGTGCCCTCCGGGATGACCATGCCGGCCGGCGGCGTCTGGTCGTAGCCGGTCAGCAGCGAATGGATGTAGTCCGGCCCGCCCGCGGCATACTGGGTGAAGATGTCGAAGACGAACTGCGGGAAGCCGCGCTCGACGCCGCGCGCTTTGGCCAGCAGCGACATGTCGGGCGGAGCAGCACCACCATTGGCGGATGCAGCCGCCTGCTCGTTGGGGAAAGGCGGCGGGAAATAATCGGACGGCTTACCGGGGCGATCGAACATGTCGCCGGCATCGTTGGGGCCGTCATGGATCGTGTACCCGGCCGACAGCGACTTGATCTGCGCGTCGGAATAGCCGAGGTCCGACAGAGTACGGAATGCCACCAGATTCATCGAGTGACAGGCCGAGCAGACTTCCTTGTAAACCTTCAGGCCGCGCTGCAACTGCGCCTTGTCATAGGTGCCGAACGGGCCGGCAAAGCTCCAACTGATTTCCTTCGGCTCATCGATCGGAAAATGCGTCGGCGCGGCCGCGTTGTGTGCCTCTTCGGCTGCGATCGCCCAGGTGGCTGCGGCCCCAGTGCCGGCGGCCACAAGGCCGATCAGCGCCAGCGAGGTGAGAATCTTTTTCATGCCAAATCCCCTTAGATTCTCTACCGCTTAGCCCTTGGTCTCTGGTGAGGCCGCGGCACCCGCCGGATGTCCGCCGCCGCCCTTGTTCTTCTCGAGCACAGCCTCGGTGATCGAATTCGGCAGCCGCCGCGGTGTCTCGATCAGCCCGAGCACGGGCAGCGCGACCAGGAAGAAGGCGAAGTAGAACAGTGTCGCCATCTGCGCCATGAACACATAGCTGCCCTCGGCAGGCTGCGAGCCCAGCCAGCCAAGCAGGACGGCGTCAGCGACGAACAGCCAGAAGAACAGCTTGTACCAGGGCCGGTAGACAGCCGAACGCACCTTCGAAGTGTCGAGCCACGGCACCAGGAACAGCATGACGATGGCGCCGAACATGCAGATCACGCCGCCGAGCTTGGAATTGATCGGCCCGATGTTGAAAGTGATGGCGCGCAGGATCGCGTAGAACGGCAGGAAGTACCATTCAGGCACAATATGCGCCGGTGTCTTCAACGGATTGGCTACGATGTAATTGTCGGGCGCCATAAGAAAATTCGGAATGTAGAAGACGAAATAGGCAAAGAAGAACAGGAACACGATCGAACCGAACGCGTCCTTGATGGTCGCGTAGGGGGTGAAGGCGACGGTGTCGGTCTTCGACTTGACCTCGATGCCAGTCGGATTGCTCTGGCCGGTGACGTGCAATGCCCAGATATGCAGAATGACGACCCCGGCGATCATGAACGGCAAGAGGTAGTGCAGCGAGAAAAAGCGGTTCAGTGTCGGATTGTCGACGGCGAAGCCGCCGAGCAGCAGCTGCTGGATCCATTCGCCGACCAGCGGGATGGCGCTGAAGAAGCCGGTGATGACGGTCGCGCCCCAGAAGCTCATCTGGCCCCACGGCAACACATAACCCATGAAGGCCGTCGCCATCATCAGGAGGTAGATGATGCAGCCGAGGATCCACAGCAGCTCGCGCGGCGCCTTGTAGGAGCCGTAGTAGAGGCCACGAAAGATGTGGACATAAACAGCCATAAAGAAGAACGAGGCGCCTGTGGCATGGAGATAGCGCAACAGCCATCCAGAATTCACGTCGCGCATGATCTTCTCGACCGAATCGAAGGCGAGAGTGGTGTCGGCCGCATAGTGCATGGCCAGCACGATGCCGGTGATGATCTGCGACGCCAGCATGATCGCGAGGATGCCGCCGAAGGTCCAGGCATAGTTGAGGTTGCGTGGTACCGGATAGGCGATGAAGCTGTCATAGACCAGCCGCGGCAACGGCAGGCGGGCGTCGAACCAGCGTTCGATACCGGTCTTGGGCGTATAGGTCGAGTGTCCCTCGCTCATCGAAATATCCCCTGCCTCAACCGATAAGGATCTTGGTATCGGAAATGAATTTGAATACCGGCACTGCCATGTTCTCGGGCGCCGGGCCTTTGCGGATGCGGCCGGCCGTGTCGTATTGCGAACCGTGGCACGGACAGAACCAGCCGCCGAAATCGCCTTCCTGGCCGAGCGGAATGCAGCCCAGATGCGTGCAGACCTGAACCATCACCATCCAGGCTTCTTTGCCGGGCGTGGTGCGGTTGGCGTCGGTCGCCGGCGCGTCTGCCGGAAGGTTCGCGTTGCGGGCGATCGGATCCTTGAGGTCCGTCAGCTTGACCGCCTCGCCGTCCTTCATCTCCTGCTCGGTGCGGTTGCGCACCACGACAGGCTTGCCGCGCCATTTGACGATCAGCGACATGCCCGGCGTCAGCGAGGCGACGTCGACCTCGACGGAGGCCAATGCCAGCGTCGAGGCGTCGGGGCGCATCTGGTCTATGAACGGCCATGCGAAAGCGCCCGCGCCGACCACAGCGGCCATGCCGGTGGCGACGTAGAGAAAATCACGACGGTTGGGATCCTGGGTGTCGGTTGCGCTCACGGGTGCCTGATCCTTTCGCCTCTTCCGTGCCGGTGGCTGAGCCTTGTTCCCCGCTCAATTGCGCCAACCCGACAGCGCATGGCGAACAGGCTTGCGAATTCCTCCGGCATTTGGACTTCGGTTTATGCGTGAAGCCCGTTTTTGTCCAGACGGGTGAAGGCACAAGGGCAGATTGTCGCGGGGACAAAATCCGTCCCCGCTCAGCGCGACCCGGAATGGCCGCCGAAGATCGCTAAACAACAGGGAAACAACCGCAATTCCGGGGTTCGCCTCTACCTCGACACCGGGCACCGCCCCGGTCTATCCTCGCCACCATGGCACACGTCATAGACCGCGACGAATGGGCTGTTCGCTCCGACGGCTGGAAGGGCGAGCTGCAATGCGGCGCCTACGGCTCCAACTCCTGCCTGATCTTCAACTATCTGCCTGATGTCGGCGGCGGTCCCCGGCTCCACACGCATCCCTACGCAGAGATCTTCATCATCCGCCAGGGCACCGGCCTGTTCACGGTAGGCGACCAGGAGATCGAGGCCTATGCCGGCCAGATCGTGATCGTTCCGCCCAACACACCGCACAAATTCACCAATCTCGGCCCGGGCCCGCTGGAAACCACCGACATCCACGAGAACGGCTCGTTCATCACCGAATGGTTGGAGTGACCATGATCCCGAAAAGCGGGAACCGGCTTTCGCTGGAGATCATGGTCGAACAAAAGAGCTACTTGGCGCCGAGCCTGACCAGAACAGCCTTCGGGATGTTGTATTCGCGGATGACGGCGTCATGCCTTCGCAATCCGCACAGTTCGCGCTGGATGAAATAGCCGTGCACCGCCTCTGCGGCCTCCTTGAGGAGTCGGGGACGCAGCTGCTCGTCGCAATTGTCGCGCAGCCTCGCCAGCGTTTCCTCGACCCGCTGGCCGGCGCGGCCGAGTGCTGCCGCCTTCTCGGCGAGGATTTCATGGCCGAGCGCGTCGAAGGCGGCTTCGGCAGCCGAGGCGCTGGCGGATAGCGGACGCAGCGACATTTCAGCCTCCTTTCCCAAAAATCATGCGGTGTGTGACGAATTCTTCGCCTATCACCGGCCGGAAGCCAAGCCGCTCATAGAACGCGAAGGCTTCTTGCGGCGCGCGGGTGTTCAGCGCTGCAAAATGCTGACGCGCCCTGTCGATGACGGTCTCCACCAGCATGCGGCCAAGACCGGTGCGGCGGTGGCGCGCGCTCACGAACAGGTGCCGGACCCGGCCCTTGTCCCTGCCCTCGAAATACGGATCGACGTTCAGCCCGCACACGCCGGCGAGGTCCCGGCCATGCCATGTCCCGTACAGCGCCTCGCCCCGCTTCAGGAACTTGTTGCGGCCGCTCGCCCAGCCATCCGCAAGGCGCACCAGCATCCAGTAGCCCTCCAGCCGGCTCTCCTCCCTCAGCGCGTCGAACGCGGGCGTGGTTGGCCGGAGCCGCTTGAGCACATAGCCGACGTCCGCCGGTCCACTCATGACCTCACTCCGCCGCCCCCTCATTCCGCCGGTCGCGTCTCTTCGAGCACGCTTTCCTCGTGATAGAGGAAGCCGCCGGACTGCCTCGTCCACAGGCGCGCGTAGAGCCCGTCGAGCGCCACCAGTTCGTCATGCGTGCCTTGTTCGACGATGCGGCCGCCATCGAGCACCACCAGCCGGTCGAGCGCGGCGATGGTCGACAGCCGGTGGGCGATGGCGATAACCGTCTTGTCCTCCATCAGCAGCGTCAGATTCTCCTGGATCGCCGCCTCGATGTCCGAGTCCAGCGCCGACGTTGCTTCGTCGAGGATCAGGATCGGCGCGTCCTTGAGGAACACGCGGGCGATTGCCACGCGCTGGCGCTGGCCGCCCGACAGTTTGACGCCGCGCTCGCCGACAAAAGCCTCGTAGCCGGCACGGTCCCGGTTGTCGCGAAGGCCCACGATGAATTCATGCGCCTCGGCCTTCCTGGCAGCCGCGATCACTTCGGCGTCGGTCGCGTCAGGCATGCCGAGCTTGATGTTGTCGCGCAACGAACGGTGGAACAGTGCCGTGTCCTGGCTGACGACACCGATATTGGCGCGCAGCGAATTCTGCGTCACACCAGCAACGTTCTGGCCATCGATGGCGATGGACCCGCTTTCCAGATCGTAGAGCCGCAGGATCAGATTGGCGAGCGTCGTCTTGCCGGCGCCGGACGGTCCGACCAGCCCGACCTTCTCACCCGGCCGCACGACAAGATCGATGCCGTTGAGCACGCCGAACCCCTTGCCGTAGTGGAACTCGACATTCTTCACCTCGATGCGTCCGCCGGCCACCACGAGTTCTTTTGCGCCGGGCGCATCGGTGAGGCCGAGCGGCTGCGAGACCAGCGCCTTGGAGTTTTCCAGCACACCGAGATTCCGCAATATGCCGTTGAGCTGCATCATCACCCGGCCGAGCAGCATGTTGAGCCGCAGCACCAGCGACAGCGTGAAGGCGACCGCGCCGACGGTGATCGATCCTTCGACCCACAGATAGACGGCAAAGCAGCCGATTGTCGTGATCATGATGCCCGACAGTGTCGTCAGCGCCATGCGCACGCCGGTCAGCCGTCGGGTGAAGGGGCGCAGCGCGTCGAGATAGATGTCGAAGCCGTTCTTGATATAGCGGTCGTCGCCATCGGCCGAGAACAGTTTCAGCGTCTGCACGTTGGAATAGGAATCGACGATGCGCCCGGTGATCATCGAGCCGGCCTCGGCGGTTTCCTCGGCGTGCTTGCGGATTGCCGGCAGATAGAGCTTGGCCAGCCAGCCGAAGGCGGAAATCCAGATCACCACCAGCACCGCCAGCCTGAGGTCCAGCCCGGCGACCAGCGCCAGCGTCGTCACCGTGTAGACGATCATGAACCAGATGACCTCGATGAAGCTTTCCATCAGGTCGCCGGTGGCTTGGCCCGCCTGCCAGACCTTGGTGGCGATGCGGCCCGCGAAATCGTTCTGGAAGAAGGCGTAGGACTGGCGCGACACGTACCGGTGCGCCTGCCAGCGCACCAGATTATAAAAGCCCGGCGTGATCGTCTGTTCGTCGACCAGAGCCGACAAGCCGACGACGACGGTGCGGATGACCAGCACCACCGCGATCATGAACACCAGTTCGGGGCCGGCGGCGTTCCACAGCGCGTGCCAGCTGCGCTCGCCGGGAAGCTGGTCGAGAATGTCGACCAGCCGCCCGACGAAGTAGAACAGGCCGGCTTCGACCAGCGGTGCAATGCCGCCGATGAGCAGCATGGCGAAAAAGGCGAATTTCGCCTGGCCGACATAGTGCCAGAGAAAGCCGCCGACGCTGGTCGGTGGCCGAAGATTCGCCGGCTCCCTGAACGGATAGACCCAGTTCTCGAACCAGCGATAGACGGCTGTCATCATGCGGCGGCCATCATTCTGCGGCTTGCCCCTTTGCAAGTGCGTCATTGGCGGCATCGGCCGGGCCGTCGTCGAGCAGGAACCCGCCCGACTGACGCTGCCAGAGCTGCGCATAGAGCCCGCCCCGGGCGACGAGTTCCTCGTGCGAACCTTCCTCGATGACGTGGCCCCTGTCCATCACCACCAGCCTGTCCATCGCCGCGATGGTCGACAGCCGGTGCGCGATGGCGATGACGGTCTTGCCTTGCATGAGCTTGTAGAGATTCTCCTGGATGGCCGCTTCAGCTTCGGAATCGAGCGCGGACGTCGCCTCGTCAAGGATAAGAATGGGTGCGTCCTTCAACATAACGCGAGCAATGGCGATGCGTTGCCGCTGGCCGCCGGACAATTTGACGCCGCGATCGCCGACATGGGCGTCGAATCCCTTGCGGTCCTTGGCATCCGAAAGCCCGGAGATGAAGTCCAGCGCCTCGGCGTGCCGCGCCGCCTCGACGAGCAGTTCGTCGCTCGCGTCAGGCCGGCCATAGAGGATGTTCTCGCGCACCGAACGATGCAGCAGCGAGGTGTCCTGCGTGACCATGCCGATCTGGGCGCGCAGCGAGTCCTGTGTCACGCCTGCGATCTCCTGGCCGTCGATCAGAATCCGGCCAGCTTCTAGGTCGTAGAAGCGCAGCAGGAGGTTGACCAGCGTCGACTTGCCGGCGCCCGAGCGGCCAACAATGCCGACCTTCTCGCCCGGCTTTACCGTCAGCGACAGGCCCTCGATGACACCTTTCTGCTTGCCATAGTGGAAACGGATGTCCTCGAAGCGGATCTCGCCCCTGGTGACGGCGATGTCCTTTGCCCCCGGCCGGTCCTCGACCAGGCGCGGCAACGAGATCGAGGCGATGCCGTCCTGCACCGTGCCGATGTTCTCGAACAGGCCCGACATTTCCCACATGATCCACTGCGACATGCCCCACATCCGGAGCACCAGCCCGATGACCACGGCGACAGCGCCGATCGTCACCGCCTGCCCCAGCCACAGCCACAGCGACAGCGCGGTGACGGAGAACAGCAGCAGCGCGTTCAGGATATAGAGGACTCCATACAGCACCGTCACCAGCCGCATCGACCGGTAGACTGTCTCGAGGAAGCCGGCCATGCCCTCCTTGGCGAAGGATGCTTCGCGGCGTGCGTGGCTGAACAGCTTGACCGTCTGGATGTTGCTGTAGCTGTCGACGACGCGGCCGGTCATGGTCGATCGCGCATTGGCTTGTTCTTCGCCGACCTTGCCCAGCCGCGGAATGAAATAGCGCAGCAGCAGGACATAGCCGACGAGCCAGACGACAAGCGGCGTTGCCAGCCGCCAGTCGGTCGAGCCGACGATGAACAGCATGCCAAGGAAATAGACGATGACGTAGTTCAGCACATCGATCAGCTTGATGACGCATTCGCGCACGGCGAGCGCTGTCTGCATCAACTTGGTGGCGATGCGGCCGGCGAACTCGTCCTGGTAGAAGCTCATCGATTGCTTGAGCAGGTAACGGTGCACCTGCCAGCGGATGCGCATGGGATAGTTGCCCATCAGCGTCTGCTGGTTGAGCAGCGAATGGAGCCATACCGTGCCCGGCAGCGCGAACAGCACGACGAACGCCATGCCGGCAAGCTTCCAGGCCTCCGTCTGCAGGAAGGTTTCGCGATTCTGCCCCGACAGCCAGTCGACGATGCGGCCCAGGAAGCCGAACATCCACACTTCCGCGATGGCGATGGCCGTCACCAGCACCGCATCGAGAAGGATATAGGGCCAGGCGCCGCGTGTGTAATGCACGCAGAAGGCAACCAGCGTCTTGGGCGGCTCGACCGGTTCCGCTGCGGGGAACGGGTCGAGCCTTTTTTCAAACCAGCCAAACAACATAAGTCATGCTCACAAATCTGTTTTTCCGCTCATGCGGCACGGGAACGTACGGTGTCACCAGACCGCATGGCGTCAACGACCGATGGCTCGGAATCATCTGGGCCATCGGTCTTGCTCCGCGCAATATAGGGGCTCGCGGGCTTTTCGCCGACAGTCGCGATTGACGATCCTGATGGTTCACTGTCCACGATCCGGAGCTTTGGCCCCGGCCGGATCAGCCGGATGATCCGGCGCACCAGCGATGGCCGGCTCGGGTCGGGAACCGCGTGCGAGAAATCGACATCCGGCAGCATGCCTCGATGCGGCCGGCGGCGGACTTCGGCATGCACCGCCGACGAATAGGTTTCGCCGATCAGCAGCGCCCAGGTTGCCATTTTCTGGTCGTGCAGGCTCCTCGAGCCAGGTATTCTGTAGGGATCGAACATCGGTCCGTCCTCCGCGTGAAAATAGAGATGAAAAGGCGAAGCAATATCGTCCGCCGGCATTCGGCCGGAGGCACGGATTGCGTCGGTCTGGACACGACTGTAGTCGTCGGTCTGGACACGTTCAGGCGGGGCGTTCAGCCCCTTTGACAGTTTGAAAAACATCGCAGGATTCCTTCGAGAGCCGAAAAAGCGTTTCGGCGGGAATCGGTGCGATCAAGTCTTAGAGAGTCAGGAGAACCGTCGTACCGAAACCGCCATGGGGCGTACAAGCCCACAAGAGGGGCGCTGGATGTGCATGGTCATCATGAATTTCCCCTCCATCGGTTCGGGTTGACAATGGACCTGACATATCCGACTTCGCAGAAAATGGCCACCCGCAGGTCCAGCAATTTCCAAAACCGCGAGCCTGCTGTGGCCGATCTGCCACTTATTAGAAGGATGCGGAAATGAACGACCGTCTCCGCGTCGCGCTCTACCAGCCTGACATCGCCGGCAACACCGGCACAATCCTGCGCTTTGCCGCTTGCCTCGGCCTTGGCGTCGACATCATCGAACCAGCCGGCTTTCCGCTCTCCGACCGGGCGCTGAAGCGAGCCGGCATGGATTACCTCGAAATGGCCGATCTGACCCGGCATGTCGACTGGCACGCCTTCGAGGACTGGCGCAAGGGCCGCGCGCGACGGCTGGTGCTTCTGTCGACCAAGGCCACGATGCCCTACACGAGCTTCGCCTTCGCCAGTGGCGACATCCTTTTGTTCGGTCGCGAATCCGCAGGCGTTCCGGATGCTGTCCATCAAGCGGCGGATGCGCGGCTGACCATCCCCATGCAGGGTGCGGCGCGCAGCATCAACGTCGCGCTGACCGTCGCCATGGTGGCCGGCGAAGCCATCCGGCAACTCGGATGCGTCAAGACAAAGAGCTAGAGCGGTCCTCCGTTTGCGTGGAACGGTGAACCGGTCCAGCGGCTCGCCGCCGCCTGTCAATTTGACCCAGGCGCACATCACCCTCTCCTTCATTTGCACATCCTGGATTTCTTGCTACAAGCTCAACTTAACTTGAGGTCAAGCGATAAAATCGAGGCGGGAAAGTAAGAATGGCACCGGTAACGGAATTGACGGTCGGCCAGGTGGCGATGCGCAGCGGGGTAGCGGTGTCAGCGCTGCATTTCTATGAGGCGCGCGGCCTGATCCGCAGCCACCGCACGTCGGGCAACCAGCGCCGCTACGGCCGCGATGTGCTGCGGCGGGTGGCGATCATCAAGGTCGCGCAGGAGGTCGGCATCTCGCTGGCCGAAATCGGTGCCGCACTGGCATCCCTGCCCGAGGGCCGCACGCCGACCCGCGACGACTGGAACCTTTTGTCGACCGCCTGGCGCGACGGGCTCGACCACAAGATCGCCCAGTTGAAGAAACTGCGCGACGGGCTGACCGACTGCATCGGCTGCGGCTGCATGTCGATCGACAAATGCCCGCTCAGGAACAAGGGGGACCGGCTGTCAAGAGAAGGCACGGGAGCGAGAAGGTTGATTGCTCCCCCTTCTCCCCGCTCAGGGGGATAAGGTGCCAGAACGAAGTGAAGGCGGGGGAGCGCCAGCATGGAAGGTTCGCGCCGGCCCCTCGCCTGCCTGCGGGCATCCTCTCCCCGTAAACGGGGCGAGGAAGTCTTAATCCGCCGCTGGCAGCCGCCTGATGGTGAACTCGATCAGGTCGCCCGGGCGCTCGAACCAGCTTTCGATCTCGGTCCAGTAGGCTTGCTTGGGAAAGCGCTCGAACCACTCCTTGGCCTTGAGGCGCGCATCGGAGCGCGGCAGCACGAAGGTCTCGCGCAAAAACCCGTCGCGCGGCATGCGCGCACGCTCAGCCCGGCTTTGGTCGAGCCTTTTCTTCAGGCCATCCAGCGGTGGTCTTGCCGGGGTGCGCACGAAACAACTCCTTGCACCTTAATGACACTTGACCCTTGCCCCTAAGAGATTAGGGATCGCGCCGGCAAAAGACGAGTCATTTGTAGGGACTCGCGCCCCGCAACCGGAGACGGCACTTGGAACGACCTGAAATACCGGCAGGCCTGCCCGCCGACATCGAACAGAAGAAGATGAAGGCGCGCCTGTGGTTCGAGGCGCTGCGCGAACGCATCTGCGGCGCCTTCGAGCAGATCGAGCAGGATCTTGGCGGCCCGCTGGCCTCTTGGTCGCCAGGCCGTTTCGAAAAGACGCCATGGGAGCGCGACGAGGGCCGAGGCGGCGGCGGCACCATGTCGATGATGCACGGCCGCGTCTTCGAGAAGGTCGGCGTCCACACCTCGACGGTCTACGGCGAGTTCTCGCCCGAATTCAGGAAGCAGATGCCCGGCGCCGAGGAAGACCCGCGCTTCTGGGCCAGCGGCATTTCGCTGATCGCGCACCCCTGGAACCCCAACGTTCCGGCCGTGCACATGAACACCCGCATGGTCGTCACGTCTAGGCAATGGTTCGGCGGTGGCGCCGATTTGACGCCGGTGCTCGACCGCCGCCGCACCCAGGACGATCCCGACACCATCGCCTTCCACCGGGCCATGCAGTTCGCTTGCGAGAAGAGCCCCGAGGTGGCCGATTATCCGAAATTCAAGGCCTGGTGCGACGAGTATTTCTATCTGCCGCATCGCAACGAGCCGCGCGGCACCGGCGGCATCTTCTTCGACTGGCTGCATTCGGGCGAGGACAAAGGCGGCTGGAACGCCGATTTCAACTTCGTCCAGGATGTCGGACGATCCTTTCTCGTCGTCTACGGCCACCTCGTGCGCGCCAACTTCAACGAGAACTGGACCGACGGCGACCGCGACGAACAACTCATCCGCCGTGGCCGCTATGTCGAATTCAACCTGCTTCACGATCGCGGCACCATCTTCGGACTGAAGACCGGCGGCAATGTCGCCTCGATCCTCTCCAGCCTGCCGCCCGAGGTCCGCTGGCCGTAACAAAATGGTGAGCGCGATGTGAGCCGCATTGATGTCCCATTTGCTCGAAATGGGCATGGAATGTGGCATGCAGCACCCCGAAAGATTTCTTTTTCGTCTAATAGGCGATTGAAAAGGCTGGCCTATTTCCTGCGCCGGGTCGGGAAGCGCCGGCGGTTCGCCTGAGGGCAAAACAAAGCGAGCCGCGACCCGACGCGACCGGACGGCCCAGACGATGCGGGACATCTTCGTCAAAAAGGGATACCCGCCTTTTCCAGGAGTACTTCGCAATGCGCAAGATCATTGTTTCGGCAGCCGCCGCTGCCCTTCTCGCTTCCGGTTCGGTGGCATTCGCCGCCGTCAAGCACACCACCGGAACGATCAAGACCTTTGACGCAACGGCCAAGAGCCTTGTCCTCGATGACGGATCGTCTTTTACGCTTCCCAAGACCTTCAAGGATCCTGGCCTTCAGGTCGGTGAAAAGGTTCGCGTCTCATGGGAGATGAGCGGCAAGAACAAAATTGCCGAGGCCGTCAAGATCGCAAAGTGACGGCCTGCCTGCCACCGCGGGACGAGAAGATCTCTAGTCCTGCTTTGGGATAGCGTAAGAGGGCGGAGCAGCGCTGCTCCGCCTTTTCGCCGTTGACTGCAGCCAATGCCGTCCCATCTGTGTTATGCTGTTCCCCCGCTCGCGGCCCAAGTTCCCATCCTGGATTTGGACCATGAGCCAAAAAAGTACAGGAGCCTCCAGGCTCCGCGGAGGAAAAGGAGAAATCCCATGAAGCAATTTCACTGCGGGTCGCTCGTGCCCGGCTGTGACTGGCACACGCGTGCCGACGAGGAGGCCGAGGTCATGCGCCGTGCCGTCGAGCACATGCGCGAGACCCATGGCGAGGCGGTCATCCGCGAGACGATGATCGAGGCGATCCGCTCGCGCATCGAGAAGACCCGCGACGCTGCGTAACTTCAGCCTGCTTTCAAGGCTTCCGCGGCGCGTTCAAGCAGCGCGCCGCGATCGGGCGAAAACCCTGCTTCGACCCATTCCGTCTCAAGGTTCCTGAGAATCTCGCCAACCTTTGGCCCTGGAGTTGCGCCGAGCCGCGTCAGATCGGCGCCCTTTAGCGGAAACAACGGCTTTTCCCATTTGAGGGCGAAGGCAAGCAGGCGCGAAAAGCCGCCGGCTTCGAGCAACGCGTCATTGTCCTCGACGGCGCGCATCCGCGCGCCCGCAAGCGACAGCCGCAGGCGGTCGACGAACCCTTGCCGGTCGCCGCGATAGAGCCGCTTTGCCAACTCGCCCTCGGTCGTTTTCGGCTCGGCTGCGGTGGCCAACGCCCAGTGGCGCAGGCGGTCCGCCTCGGCGGTCGAAAATTTGAGCCGCTCGGCGAGCGTCTTCATACGCGCGGCATCCGCCGGCACGATCGCTTCCAGCCTGAGCAGCGGGTCAGGTGCCCAGTCCAGATCCTTCTCGGCCTTGGTCAGTGCATGGATCGCGTCGATGCCCCATTTCTCGCTTTCCGGCAGCGCGGCGGTCAAGACGCTGGCCTGCCGCATCCAGAGTAGCGCTCGCGAGGGATCGGGCGCCGACAGAAGCTTCTTCAGTTCCGACCAGATGCGTTCGGCGGAAAGCTGGGCCAGCCCTTCCTTCAGCCGGGCACAGGCTTTCAGCCCCTCGGCATCCGGCCGGCCATCGCCATACCAGGCGAAGAAGCGGAAGAAGCGCAGGATGCGCAGATAATCCTCGCGGATGCGCGCTTCCGGATCGCCGATGAAGCGCAACCGGCGCGCCTCGATGTCGGCGATGCCGCCGACCAGGTCGATAACTGTGCCATCGGCCTCGGCATAGAGCGCGTTGATGGTGAAATCGCGCCGTTCAGCGTCAAGCTTCCAGTCGCGCCCGAACGACACCTTGGCGCGGCGGCCGTCGGTCTCGACATCGGCGCGCAAGGTGGTGATCTCATAGGGCTTGCCGCCGGCGACCACCGTGATCGTCCCATGCTCTATGCCGGTCGGCACCGCCTTGAAGCCCTCCGCCTCGGCGCGGCGGATGGTTTCCTGCGGCAGACACGTGGTGGCGATGTCGATGTCGGCGACCGGCTGGCCCATCAGCGTGTTGCGTACCGCGCCACCGGCAACACGCGCCTCTTCACCGCCTTGCGCCAATGCGGTAAGCAGGCGTTGCAGATGCTTGTCGCTGAGCCACTCGGCCCGGCCCGCGATAGAGACACTCACGCATAGAGCCTTTCGTAAAGCGTACGGATGATGCCGGCGGTGACGCCCCAGATGCGCCGGTCGCCATAGGGCATGTCGTAAAAGAACCATTCGAGATCGTTCCACATGCGGCTGTCGCGCTTGTGGTTGGCCGGGTCCATCAGGAAACGCAGCGGCACTTCGAAGGCGGCATCGACCTCGTCGGCATTCAAGGTGAGCTGGAAACCGGGCCGCACGATGCCCAGCACCGGCGCAATGCGGTAGCCGCTGCCGGCGACATAATCGGGCATGCGGCCGATGATCTCGATGCGATCCTGGGCAAGGCCGATTTCCTCGAAGGTCTCGCGCACGGCCGCCGCTTCCGGACTGGCATCGTTCGGATCGATGGTGCCGCCGGGAAAGGCCACCTGCCCCGAATGATCGCGCAGTTTTTCGGCCCGTTTGGTCAACAGAACCGTGGCTTCGCCCTCATGATCGACCACCGGGATCAGCACCGCTGCATTGCGCAGCGGCTTGCCGTGGTTGAGACGCGGATGGCCGGGATTGAAGCGATGATCGCCATAGTCGTCGCCGGCATGCGCATCCGGCTGCGCGGCAAAGCGCGCGCGAAAATCCGCTGCGGAAAACGGCGCCAGGGACACCTTGTCCATCACGCGCTCAGCCGCTTCAGCTGGTCCGCCGGCATGATCGCAAACACCGCGCCCTTCGAGCGCACGGCGAACATGGTCTTGCCGTCGATCTCGATCTCCTCGCCATGTCCGACCAGCTCATACATCACCGGCCGCGCCACCAGCGCTTCCAGCCGGCCGCGCACCAGCACATAGGGTTTCAGGCCACCTGTCTCGGTCTCGTCGACGAAGCGCAGCGGCCGTTCCGGTCCGGCTTCGACGACATCGCCGACATTGGTGCGGAAGGTGATGATCTGTCCGTCTCCGCTGCCCGAAACATCCATTTCGACGGCGATGAACGGCGCGTCGGCGACGCGGATGCCGACCCGTTCCACCGGTGTCACCAGATAGGTCCTGCCGTCCGCGTCCTTGCGCAGCACCGAGGAGAAAAGCTGCACCAGCGGCATGCGCCCGATCGGCGTGCCCAGATAGAACCAGGTGCCGTCAGCCTTGATCTCCATGTCGAGATCGCCGCAGAAATCGGGATTCCAGCGCTCGACCGGCGCCGCGCCCTTGCCGGCGCGCGCCGCGCGCGAGATCAGCGCCTCGAGACCGCGCGCCTCGGTGGCGGTCGTAAGGCTTTGCTGGCGATGTTCGGAGTGTTCCGTCATGGTCACGAAATAGTCACTGTTGTTGCGCTTGTCAGCCTAAGTCTGTGATTTAAGTTTTGACATAGGCGCCACGCGAGGCCGAATCGCGGCAACCTATGCTATGGTGCGTGCCGGCATTTCCAACGATGGTATCTCCAACCAAAGGGATCGAAGCTGCATGAGCGTGATGGTCAAGGAAAGCCCGATGAGCGAAACGGACATGATCGCCGAGGCCGAGAAGGCGCTTGCCGACATCTCCAGGATCCGCGACGGGGTCGGCCGGGTCATCTTCGGCCAGGAGAGCGTCGTCGAGCGCACGCTCGTGGCGCTGCTGGCCGGCGGCCATGCGCTGCTGGTCGGCGTGCCGGGCCTCGCCAAGACCAAGCTGGTCGAGACGCTGGGCGTCGTGCTGGGCCTCGATTCGCGGCGTATCCAGTTCACGCCCGACCTGATGCCTTCCGATATCCTCGGCTCCGAGGTGATGGAGCAGGACGAGTTCGGCAAGCGTTCCTTCCGTTTCATCTCCGGGCCGATCTTCGCCCAGCTTTTGATGGCCGATGAGATCAACCGTGCCTCGCCGCGCACCCAGTCGGCGCTGCTGCAGGCGATGCAGGAGTACCACGTCACCATTGCCGGCGCCCGCCACGACCTGCCGGCGCCCTTCCATGTGCTGGCGACGCAGAACCCGCTGGAGCAGGAAGGCACCTATCCCTTGCCCGAGGCCCAGCTCGACCGCTTCCTAATGCAGGTCGACATCCTCTATCCCGAAATCGAGGCCGAACGCCGCATCCTCTTGGAAACCACCGGCATCGAGGACGCCAAGGCGCAGAACGTGCTGCAGCCGGTGCGGCTGAAGGAGATCCAGACGCTGATCCGCCGCATGCCGGTGCCGGAAAGCGTCGTCGAGGCGATCCTGACGCTGGTGCGCTCGGCGCGCCCCGGGCAGGGCAATGCCGAAACCGACAAGCATGTCGCCTGGGGCCCCGGCCCGCGCGCCAGCCAGGCGCTGATGTTGTGCACAAGGGCGCGCGCGCTTTACGATGGGCGGCTGGCGCCCTCCATCGACGATGTCCGTGCGCTGGCCGAGCCGGTGCTGCAGCACCGCATGGCCCTGACTTTCGCCGCCCGCGCCGAAGGCACCAGCGTGCGCGACGTGGTGGCGAAGCTGGTGAAAGGGATTTGATGGCGCGCATCGGCGAGGTCCAGGCTCCGGCAGCGACGCGCGACGCGCTCGCCCGTGGCCGGTTGCGGGCCTCGCTTGTGCCCGACTTGCTGGTCGAGGCGCGCCGCATCGTTAACACCGTGATCGCCGGCTGGCATGGCCGCCGCAAGCGCGGCATCGGCGAGAATTTCTGGCAGTTCCGGCCCTATGTCGAAGGCGATGCCTCGCGCATCGACTGGCGCCGTTCGGCCCGCGACGACCACACCTATGTGCGTGACCGCGAATGGGAAGCCGCCCATACGGTGTGGCTTTGGGCCGACCCGTCGCCGTCGATGCTCTACAAATCGACCGGTGCCGGCGTGTCCAAGCAATCGCGCGCGCTGGTGCTGGCGTTGGCCATGGCCGAGCTGTTGTCGCGCAGCGGCGAGCGCATCGCCTGGCCCGGCCTCACCGATCCGTTTACCGCCCGCAATGGCGCCGAGCGCATTGCCGCCCAGCTCATGCATGCCGGCGAGTTGCCGGCCAAACCCGACCTCTCCGACATCCGCCGCTTCTGCGACATCGTCATCGCCAGCGATTTCCTCGATCCGGTCGAGGAAACGATGGCCTGGCTCGACGTGCTCGCCCGCCACGGCGTGCGCGCCCATCTGATCGAGGTCGCCGACCCGGCCGAGGAAACCTTCCCCTATGCCGGCCGCACCGAATTCACCGATCCCGAGACCGGCGACAAGCTGACCGCCGGCCGCGCTGAAATGCTCGGCGATGAATACCGGCTGCTCTACACCGCCCGCCGCCACGAACTGGCCGCCTGGTGCAAGCGGCTCGGCTGGAGCTTTACCGTCAATCACACCGATCGGCTGGCTTCCGACGCGCTGGTGCGCCTGCACATGGCGATGACCGCCGACGGCGGTTATGCCGGGCTGACCGGAAGCGGTCATGCCGGGCTGGCCGCCGTTGGCGGTCGTGCCGGGAAGGCCGTCGCATGAGCTGGCTGCCGCTCTCCTTTGGCGCCCCCATGGTGCTGTGGGGCCTGCTGGCGCTGCCGGTGATCTGGTGGCTGCTGCGTCTGACGCCGCCCAAGCCGCAGATGGAGATCTTCCCGCCGTTGAAGATCCTGGCGCGTGTGCTGAAGCGCGAGGAGACGCCGCAACAGAGCCCATGGTGGCTGACGCTGCTCAGGCTGTTGATGGCGGCGCTGATCGTCGCCGCCCTTGCCGAGCCGGTGTTCAACCCGCGCGAAAAACTGCCGGCCGAGGGCGCGGCCCTCGCGCTGGTCATCGACAATGACTGGGCAAGTGCCGCCGACTGGAACAAGCGCGTCGCCACCGCCGAGCGGCTTATCAACGACGCGGGCTCGAACGGCGTGCCGGTCGTCATCGCCTTCACCGCCGAAAAGCCCAATTCGGAAATCGGCCCGTTCGATGCCGCCGCCGCTCTCGACCGGCTGCGCGCCGCCAAGCCGCGGCCGATCCCGACCGACCGGCCCGCCGTCTATGCCCGAGTCGCCGGGGTGCTGGACAGCTTGCCCGGCGCCAGCGTCGCCGTGCTTGCCGACGGCCTGGCGGCGAAAGGCGACGAGGCCGCCTTCAACACGCTGTTGTCGAAAAATGCCGCCCGTGTCGTCTGGGCCAGTCCAGACCGGCTGTCGCTGACCGGTCTGACCACCGCCGACAACCAGGTCGATGGCTTTGCGCTCACCGCCATCCGCGCGCCGGGCGACCCGGCACCCGCACAAGTCACCGCCGGTGCTTTCGACGACAAGGGCCGCCGCATCGCCGATGCGACGCTGACCTTTTCCCCTGGCGAAACCACCGCCACCGCCACCATGGCGGTGCCGTTCGAGCTGCGCAACGACTTCGCCTCGATCGCGCTTGACGGCGAGCGCCAGGCCGGTGCGGTGCGCGTGCTCGACGAAAGCTCCAAGCGCCGCCGCGTCGGGCTGCTGTCGCAGGCCGAAGCCGACCAGGCGCAGCCACTTCTGTCGCCGCTCTACTACATCAGGCGCGCGCTGCAGCCCTTCGCCGATCTTGTCGAACCCTCCAGCGCCGACCTCGCCGACGCCATCCCGCAGATCCTCGACCAGAAGCCGGCGATGATCGTCATGGCCGACATCGGCACCATTCCCACGCAGGTCCGTCAAAGGCTCGTCGACTGGGTCGACAATGGCGGCACGCTGGTGCGTTTCGCGGGCTCGCGGCTGGCCGCCGCCGGCAATGACGACGACCTGCTGCCGGTCCGCCTGCGCACCGGCGAGCGTTCGCTCGGCGGCGCCTTGTCATGGACATCGCCGCAGCCGGTCACCGAATTCCCCAAGGCCGGCCCATTTGCCGATCTGGCGCCGCCGACCGAGGTCACCGTCACCAGGCAGGTGTTGGCCGAGCCGACGCCCGACATCGTCGAGCGCACCTGGGCCGCCCTCGCCGACGGCACGCCGCTGGTCACCGGACTGAAGAAAGGCAAGGGCACGCTGGTGCTGTTCCACGTCACGCCCGAGGCGACCTGGTCGAACCTGCCGATCTCGGGCAGCTTCGTCGAGATGCTGCGCCGCATCGTGCAGCTGTCGCGCAACCAGGGCGCGGCGATCGCCAATGCCGAAGCTGCAGCCACCTCGCTGGCGCCGTATCGCATGATCTCAGCCGACGGCTCGCTGGTGCCGCCGACGCCGGATGCACGGCCGCTGGTGCCGGGTCCCGCGCTGGCGGTGACCTTCGAGAACCCGCCCGGCCTCTACGGCTCCGAGACCGGCGTCTTCGCCCACAATTTGCTCGAAGCCGCAAGCACGCTGGCGCTGCTGGCGCGCCCGCAAATCACCGTTCCGGTTACATCGATCCAGTATGCCTTTGACGAATCGCGCAACCTGAAGGGCGCGCTGGTCGCCGCCGCTCTGGTGCTGATGCTGCTCGACACGCTGGCGGTGTTCTGGATGGGCGGCCTGTTTTCCCGCCGGCCGCGCCGTGCCGGTGGCGTGGCCACCACCGCCGCGATCCTGATTGCGCTTGGCGCGCTGTTTAGCCATGCCGATCCTGCCCGCGCCGACGACGCCAAACCGGGCGACGAGGTCGCCATCGCGGCGATATCCAAGACCCGCATCGCCTATGTGCTGACCGGCGTACCGGGTGACGATTCGATCAGCCGCGCCGGGCTCGAAGGCCTGACCCGCTTCCTGGTCGAGAAGACGGCGTTGGAACCCGGCGCGCCGGCCGGCGTCGACATCTCGAAGGACGAGCTGTCGTTCTATCCCTTGATCTACTGGCCGATCGACCCGGCCGCACCGATGCCGAGTCAGGCCGCGATTGCCCGCATCGACGCCTATATGCAGCAGGGGGGCACTGTGCTTTTCGACACTCGCGACCAGTTCGCCAACGGCATCGGGGCCGATTCGACCAGCCCGGCGACGGAGCGGCTGCGCGACATCCTCGGCAACCTCAACGTGCCGCCGCTGGAGCCGGTGCCGTCCGACCACGTGCTGACCAAATCCTTCTTCATCCTGCCCGAATTTCCTGGCCGCTTCAGTGGCAGCCCGCTCTGGGTCGAGGCCTCGCTCGACGCCAGCAATGCCGAGAACCGGCCGGTGCGCACCGGCGACGGCGTCTCGCCGATCATGATCACCGCCAATGATTTCGCCGGTGCCTGGGCGGTCGACGAAAATGGCGATCCGCTGCTGCCGACCGTGCCGGCGGACCCGATGCAGCGCATCTACGCGCTGCGCGCCGGCGTCAACATCATGATGTATATGCTGACCGGCAACTACAAATCCGACCAGGTGCATGTGCCTATTCTGCTCGAACGGCTGGGGCAGTAGGATGACGTACGTTGTTGCGTTCCCAACCCGGAATTACCCTCCCCACAAGGGGGAGGCTAATTCATGAACTGGTCGATCTCCCTCGAACCGCTGATCTCCTGGCCCTTGCTGGCTCTTGTGCTGGTGCCGCTGGCGCTGCTGGCACTCGTCGGCCTGTGGTTTCGCCAGCGTGGCGCGGTCTTCCGCTTCGTCGCCCTGCTGGCGCTCGCCGCCGCCCTGTTCAACCCGGTGTTCCTCAACGAGGAACGCGAGCCGCTGAAAAGCGTCGTCGCCCTCATCGTCGACCGCAGCCAGAGCCAGGATATCGGTGATCGCACCAAGCAGACCGACGAGGCACTGGCCGGGTTGCAGCAGCGTCTTGGCCGCTTCAAGCAGTTCGACGTGCGCGTCGTCGAGGCCGGCAAATCGCAAGCCGCCGAGGAGCGCACCGAAACGCGGCTGTTCGGCGCGCTTGAAGGCGCTTTCCGCGACGTGCCGCCCTCGCGCATTGGCGGCGCCATCATGATCACCGATGGCGAGGTGCATGACGCGCCCGCAGGCAGCCCCGATTTCAACGCGCCGCTGCATGCCCTGATCACCGGCAACGATCACGAGAAGGATCGCCGCATCCGCTTCGAGAATGCACCGCGCTTCGGCCTTGTCGGCAAGCCGCTCGACATGACCTACCGCGTTATCTCGACGGAAAACGAGACCGCCCCGGTCGAAGTGCGCGTCTCGGTCAATGGCGAGCAGGTCGCGGTCGAGCATGCCACCGTCGGCCAGGCCATGCCGCTGCAGGTGACCATTCCCGCTGCTGGCCGCAACATCGTCGAGCTCGCCATCGACCGCGAGCCGGGCGAATTGACCGACACCAACAATCGCGCCATCGCGCTCATCGACGGCATTCGCGAAAACCTGCGCGTGCTGCTCGTCTCCGGCGAGCCGCATGCCGGCGAGCGCACCTGGCGCAATCTCTTGAAATCCGACGCCTCGGTCGACCTCGTCCATTTCACCATCTTGCGGCCGCCGGAAAAGCAGGACGGCACGCCGATCAACGAATTGTCTCTGATCGCCTTCCCGACCCGCGAACTGTTCGTCGAGAAGATCAAGGATTTCGATCTCATCATCTTCGACCGCTACCAGCACCGCGATGTGCTGCCGATCCTGTATTACGACTACATCTCCGAATATGTCGAAAAGGGCGGCGCGCTGCTGATCGCGGCCGGGCCCGAATATGCCGGCGAAAGCTCGATCGCGCGCACGCCGCTGATGTCGGCCTTGCCGGCGATGCCGACCGGCGAGGTGGTCGACAAGGCCTTCTATCCGCGCCTCACCGACCTTGGCCAGCGCCACCCGGTGACGCGCGGGCTCGATGGTTCGGCCACCGAGCCACCGCACTGGAGCCGCTGGTTCCGCACCATCGGCGTGCAGAATCCCGAAGGCGAAGTGGTGATGAAGGGCGCTGACAACCGGCCCCTGCTCTTGCTCGACCGCAAGGGAGAGGGCCGCGTCGGCATGCTTCTGTCCGACCAGGGCTGGCTGTGGGCGCGCGGCTTTGAGGGCGGCGGCCCGCATGTCCAGCTCTACCGGCGCATCGCCCACTGGCTGATGAAGGAGCCCGATCTCGAGGAGGAACGGCTTACCGCCGACGGTCGCGGTATGGTGCTGGAAATCCGCCGCCAGACGATGGCCGATGATCCCGGCCAGGCCCAGATCATCACCCCTTCCGGCAAGACCTTGACCGTCAAGCTCGAGAAATCCGAGCCCGGCGTCTTCCTCGGCAGTGTCGAGACCAGCGAGATCGGACTCTACCAGGTCGCCAATGGCGACCTCACCGCGCTCGCCCATGTCGGGCCGGTCAACGCGCCGGAATTCGCCGATGTCATTTCCACCGAAAACCGGCTGAGGGCGCCGGCGGAAGCCACCGGCGGCAGCGTGCGGCGGCTGGCGTCATCCACGGCCCTTGGCAGCGACATTGCGCTGCCCTCCATCGTGCCGGTGCGGTCTTCCGGTCAGGCCACCGGCAGCGACTGGATCGGCTTGCGCACGACGGACGACAGCGTGCTCAAGGCGGTCTCGCGCGTGCCGCTGTTCGGCGGCTTCCTCGGCCTCGGCTTGCTGCTGCTGGCGATGGGTTCGATGTGGTACCGCGAGGGGCGGTAGGGCTACTCTTCCGGTTCGGTCGTGAACAGCAGCGGATAGCCCTTGGCCTTACCGGCATCGGTCGCCCGTGTCGCCTTGGTCTCGGCGACATCCTTGGTGAAGACGGCAACGACGCAGACGCCGCGCCGATGGGCGGTGATCATGATCCTGTGAGCCTGGTCTTCGCTGAGCTTGAACTCGCCCTTCAGCACCGTCACCACGAATTCGCGCGGCGTGAAATCGTCATTGATGAGGATGACCTTGTAGAGCTTTGGCCGCTCGGTCTGCGCCTTGACCTGGGTACGCGGCTTTGTGGTGATTTCAGGCATCCGAACCGACAATTTTGCGCAATCGACCTGGCCCGCATTCTGACACCAGCGAATTCAGCCGTCCATTTTGATTGACGCGCAAAGCCGATCGGGCTGGCGCCGCCATCCACGACTATGTGGGAAAGTGTCGGTTGCCGTTCAACGGTCTTGGCGGCCGAACATGCGGCGGCCGGGAAGCTGCCGCGCGGCTGTGACGGACGGCATATCGGACCGAAAGCGGTTTCCACCCGCATCCGCCCGGCGTTCCAGCCATGCCGCGATCGGCCACGCGACGACGCAGATCAGCGTTGTGCCGGTGAGCACGATCAGCACCCAGGTCTGTGCCGGCGTGATGTAGTCCCAGTTGGTGGAAATCGCCGGTGCGAACAGCGAAGGCTCGGTGCGTCCGCTTGCCGGATCGGGCACCGGGCTGGCGGTGAGCAGGATCAGCACCCTGGCGGCGCCGGTGGCGACCAGACCGCCAAGCACCATCGAACGCAGAGTGGACGAAAGCCGCTTCTTCATGCGGATTGTCCTACATGGCCGGCATTGCAAACGGGTTAAAGTCGGTCGGGGCGGAAGCTGCCGGCGCGAGGCTTCGGCCAAACATCGGTAGGCTGACCGTCCGCTACATCGCCGAAATCAGGGCTTGCAGCGGTCGGACAGGAAGAAGGCCGCCCCAGCCGAAAAACAACTGGAACGGCCTTGTGGCGGACGGGCAGTTATGCCCGATCTGGATTAAGCCTTCGGGGCGTCCTTCTTGACGGCCTTCGTCGGAGCCTTCTTGTGCTTCTTGGTCTTCTTGACGACCTTCTTCGGAGCAGTCTTGGCCGGGGCGGCAGTAGCCGGAGCGGTGGTGGTCGTCGAAGCAGCCGGAGCAGCGGTCGTGGTGGCAGCGGCGTTACCGAGAGCCGGCATCGCGAAGGCGAGAGCGACGGCGAGACCGGTTGCGGAGAGGATGGACTTCTTCATGGCTTCACTTCCTTTTTTAGCGGGTCGAGTTTCGAGCGTTACTGAACCGGGTCGTTCGGCGTCACTCCAAGCAGCTTCAAAGCGTTGGCGAGCATCCGGATGCCCTGTGCCTGTTTCTTGGCGGCGCAGTACCGGTTACCCTTTCTCTGAAGTGCCTTTGCCGCGGTGACCTGCGTTGCCGCGGCATGGGTTTCGAGGGCTTCATCAAATTGGTGGCTGAGATTGGCGCACCGTTCGCTCCGGGTGGTGAGCGTCACCTTTGCGTCCGATTGTTCGACAGCGGCAGTAACCAGGCCAATGCCCAGCAACGCACCCAACAAACTGATCGACAACCTTGGCATCGGTTTATCCGTAAACCCGGAGACTAGCGTCGCAGCCGATGACCTGACCGCCACGAGACCAGTTATGCCTTTGTATTTTTTCAGGAGTTTTTCTGAACTGTAGAATTTTGTTTCTGGATTGTGTCTGAGAAAGCCGGTGTGGGACGCATCATCCCCACTGGCCAACATATGGCCTGAATTCTATCGTGTGGGTTGCGACAGAACGGCTTGGCAATCAAACAATGACAGGGCTGCTGTGAAATCCGACGCACACATACTGATCGTCGACGACGACAAGGGCATCCGCGACCTGCTGCAGGAATTCTTCCAGAAACGGGGCCTGCACACCTCGGTTGCCGCCGACGGCACCGAGATGGAGGCCATCCTGCGCCGCGCCCAGGTGGACCTCATCGTCCTCGACGTGATGCTGCCCGGCAAGAGCGGGCTGGAACTGTGCCGCGACCTTCGCGCCCAGTATTCGACACCGATCATCATGCTGACCGCCGTCACCGAGACCACCGACCGCGTGGTCGGCCTCGAGATGGGCGCCGATGACTATGTGCCCAAACCGTTCGACCCGCGCGAACTTCTGGCGCGCATCCGCGCGGTGCTGCGGCGCAACGGCGCCGCCGAGCCAAAGCGCGCCACCACCAAGCAGATATACCGCTTCGCCGGCTGGACGATGGACTGTTCGCGGCGCCGGCTGATCGCCCCCGACGATGTCAGGGTCGAGCTGACCATGGCGGAATTCAACTTGCTGCAGACCTTCGTCAAGAGCGCGCAGCGCGTGCTGACGCGCGACCAGCTCATCGAACTGTCCGGCGGCGACAGCGACTATTCCTTCGACCGCAGCATCGACATCCTGGTCAGCCGGCTGCGGCGCAAGATGGAAGACGACCCGAAGACGCCCAAGCTGATCCTGACCGTGCGCAGCGGCGGCTACCAGTTCCTGCCCGAGACGACCTCCGAATGAGACGTTTCCTGCCGCAGACCTTGCCTGTCTGGGTGCTGCTGATCGTCATCGCCGGCCTGCTGATCAGCCAGGTAGCGACCCTCTACATCGTGTCGCGCGACCGCGCCGCCGCCAACGACGTCGTCGACCTCTACCGTCTCAACGACCGTGCTTTCTCACTTGTGCAGCTCATGCATGACGCCAGTCCGGAGCAACGCAAGGCGACAGCGACCGGCCTGTTCAATTCCACCTACGCGCTAACCATCACGGACACGCCCGCTGTCACCTCGTCGATTGCCGGCGACGACGAACTGGCGGAGCTCGAAGACATCCTCGTCGGCAGGCTGTCGAAATTCGGCATCACCGATGCGCGGGTGCGGCGCGACCCGGCGACGCGCGAGGCCGACGATGCCACCGGCATGGCGCCGGGACCGGATATCGGCCAGGTCGAGCGCGACCTCTTGGTGCTGGCCGCCGACTTCGCCCAGAGCGACAAGCTGACGGCGTCGCTGCGCTTTGCCGACGGCCAGTGGCTCAACTTCACCGAGCCCATCACGCCCGTCGGCCCGATCCTGAGCTTCGACAGCCTGCCGCTCTATTCGCTGATCGCAGGGCTTGTGGTGATCATGTCGATCTGGTCGCTGCGCCGGCTGACGGCGCCCTACCGGATGATGGAAACCGCCGTGAACCGCATCGGCAAGGATCTGAAGAGCCCGCCGATCGCCGAGAGTGGCAGCCGCGAGGTGCGCGCTGCCGCCAAGGCGATCAACGCCATGCAGGCCAGGTTGCGCGAATATGTCGAGGACCGCGAACATCTGGCGGCAGCGTTGGCACACGATCTGCGCACGCCGATGACACGGATGCGCCTGCGCCTGGAGCTGTTGCGCAAATCGGCGGTTCGCGAGGCGCTGGCGCACGACCTCGCCGATGTCGAGAGCATCGCCAGTTCGGTGATCGACTTCGCCACCTTCGAGGTGACCGAGGAAAAGAGCGAACGCATCGACTTCTGGTCGCTCGTGGAGTCGATCGCCGACAGCTATGACGACGTCTCCTTCGACGACGACACCCGCTCGCGTGGCCTGATCTGCATGGCACGGCCGGTCGCGCTCAGGCGTTGCGTCACCAATCTGATGCAGAACGCGATCACCTACGGCAAGAAGGCGCATATCAGCCTGCGCCGCTCGGAGAACATGATCCTGCTCACCATCCGCGACGAAGGGCCGGGCATACCGCAGGCGCAGATCGACGCCGTGTTCGGCTCGTTCGTGCGCCTCGAACAATCCCGCAACCGCCAGACCGGCGGTCTCGGTCTCGGCCTGACCATTGCCCGCAATATCGCGCGGGCCGCCGGCGGCGAGATCAGCCTGTCCAACAACCCGGGCGGTGGCCTGCTGACGCAACTGCGCCTGCCGCTGGCGGCGTAGGGCGATTTGGGACCACCAGGCAGCCTCCGCCGCAGCGGAAGCTGCAGACGAAGCCTGGCGCTACCGCCGCAGCACCGCGCTCAGCACGTCGCGGATGCCGATGGCGCCGACAAAGCGCGACTGGTCGTCGAAGAGTGCCACGGGTGCGGTCTGCGAGCGGTGCATGGCCAGCATCACGGTTTTCAGTGAGGTGCCGGGGTTGGCCCAGAACACTTGGGCCGCTTCCTCCGACTGACCCTCGACATCGGCGCATGACACCCAGACCGCCGGCTTGCCGTCGCGTTCGGCCGCCGCCACCAGCCCGTGGTCGTCGATCTTGAAGCGCGTCGTCTTGCGCCGGTCGAGCCACACCCAGCCATTGTCGCCGTGCTCCAGGTCGCGACGGTCGCGCATCACGTTCCAGGCGGTCAGCACCGACAGCGGGTTCACATTGGCGATGAAGTCGCGGACATAGTCGTTGGCCGGCCGCAGCACGATGTCTTCCGGCGCGCCGGTCTGCACGATGCGCCCGCCTTCCATGATGGTGATGTGGCTGCCGATCTTCAACGCCTCCTCGAGGTCGTGACTGACGAAGATGATGGTCTTCTTAAGCTCGGCCTGCAGCTGCAGCAATTCATCCTGCAGCTTGGTACGGATCAGCGGATCGAGCGCCGAGAACGGCTCGTCCATCAACAGGATCGGCGCCTCGGTGGCGAAGGCGCGGGCCAGGCCGACGCGCTGCTGCATGCCGCCCGAAAGCTCATGCGCGTATTTCTTCGACCACTGGTCGAGATTGACCAGCTTGAGCTGGCGATGGACCCGTTCCTTGCGCTCGGCTTCCGGCACGCCGGCAAGTTCGAGGCCGAGGCCGACATTCTCCTCCACCGTACGCCACGGCAGCAGGCCGAACTGCTGGAACACCATCGCCACCTGCTTCTGGCGCAGACGCCGCAAGGTCGCCGGGTCACAGGTGACGACATCGACGGTCTTGTCGCCGTCCTTGACCAGCACCTGGCCGCGCGACACCACGTTCAGCCTGTTGACGGCGCGCAGCAACGTCGACTTGCCGGAACCCGACAGGCCCATCAGCACGGAAATCTCGCCCTCGTGGACGGTGAGGCTGGCCCCGGCGCAGCCGAGCACATTGCCGGTCTTCTCGAGGATCTCCGCACGGGTTGCGCCGGCATCGATCATCGCCAGCGAGCCGGCCTGGTCGGCGCCGAAGACGATATCGACGTTCTTGAAATCGACGGCGACGGTCATTTCTTGCCTCCAACGCCAATGCGGGTCATCCGGTCGAGCACGATGGCGAGCACGACGATTGCCAGGCCAGCCTCAAGCCCGAGGTCGATGCGGCGCGAGCCGAGCGCCCGGTTGATTTCGGTGCCGAGGCCGCCAGCGCCGATCAGCGCCGCGAACACCACCATCGACAGCGACAGCATGATCGACTGCGTCAGACCGGCCATGATGGTGGGTAGCGCCGAGGGCAGTTCCACCTTCCACAAAAGCTGGCTCTTGGTGGCGCCGAACGCCTCGCCGGCCTCGATGATCGACTTCGGCACAGAGACGACGCCGAGATGGGTGAGCCTGACCGCGGTGGGGATGACGAAGATGATGGTGACGATGAGCCCGGGCGCATTGCCGAGGCCGAACAGCGTCAGCACCGGGATCAGGTAGACGAAGGTCGGCAGCGTCTGCATCAGGTCGAGCACCGGCAGCATAATGCGGTAGACCTTCGGCTTGTGCGCGGCCCAGATGCCGAGCGGCACGCCGATGGCCATGGCCATGGCTGCGGCCGCCACCACCAGCACCAGCGTCTGCACAGTTTGCTTCCACAGGTTCTGGTTGATGATGAAGATGAGGCCGAGGAAGACGCCGATGGCGAGCGGCCTCGAGCGCTGCAGCAGCCAGGCGATGGCGGCGATGACAAGCGCCAGCAGCACCGGCGGCACCAGCAGCAGGATGTCGACCAGCCCGTCGAGCAGGAAATTGAGGCCATTCGAAAAGGCCCTGAACACAGTGTCGAAATTGTCGGTCAGGAAGCCGAAGAACGCCTTTCCCCAAGCGCCGATCGGAATCTTGTGATCGACCATGAATTTCGAAATCGGATCCATATCGCCCCTCTCATGCAGGAGACCGCCCTGCCCTCGGCCTCTGATGTCGCAACGTCATCTTGTCACAGGATATGAAAAAGGGCAGCCTTTTCTGGATGGCTGCCCCTATTTCGGTCACGCCGAAATCACAGTCGGCTCAGCTTCCGAGAGCGGTCTTGATCGCCGCCGCCGCATCGCCGCCGTCGAAGGTGGTCACCCCGGCGATCCACGGCTTGACCGCGTCCGGATTCTTCTTCAGCCAGTCGCTCGCCACCGTGTTGGCATCGCCGCCCTTGAGGATCGCGTCCATCATCTGGCCTTCCATGTCCAGATTGAACTTGAGATTGGCGATGAACTTGCCGGCATTCGGGCACTCCGTAGTGTAGCCCTTGCGCACATTGGTGAACACGGTGGCAGCGCCGAAGCCGCTGTCGCCCATGCCGTCGAGATAGGTGATCTTCATGGCGCCCATCACCGGATGCGGCGTCCAGCCGAGGAAGGCGATCCACTCATTGTTCTTCATCGACTGCTCGGCCTGCGTCAGCATGCCGGCTTCCGAGGATTCGACCAGTTCGAAGCCTTCGAGATTGTCCTTCGGGTTCTTGATCATGTCGAGGATGATGCGGTTGCCGTCATTACCGGCCTCGATGCCGTAGATCTTGCCGTTGAACTTGTCCTTGAACTTGCCGATATCGGTCAGCGACTTGACGCCGGCATCCGCGACATAGGTCGGCACGACGATGCCGTAGCCGGCGCCGGTCAGGTTCGTGCTGATGGTCTCGACTGAGCCGTCGGCGGTGTAATCCTTGATGTCGTTGGTCATCGACGGCATCCAGTTGCCGAGGAAGACATCAAGATCCTTGTTCTTCAGCGACGCCATGGTCACCGGCACCGACAGCTGGATCGTCTGCGGCTCGTAGCCGAGCGCGGTCAGCAGAACGGAAGCGACACCGGTCGTCGCCTGGATGTCGGTCCAGCCGACATCGGAAAGACGCACCGCCTTGCAGCTTGCCGGATCGCCGGCGAAGGCAGCGCTCGTTGACAACAGAGCCGCCAGGCCGAGGCCGGCGACGAAGGAATTCATGCGCGACATAGATATTCTCCCATTGCGATTCTTTGGCGAAGCGAAGTTACGGTTTCTCTGCCCGCCTTGTTCTGTCAGCCAAACACCATTCTGGTGTGGTTTCAAGCATTAAGGCAATCACGATGAACGGCGCAGGCTTGTCAATCAGCGACACGCTTCCAGCTTTTGCACCGTGCGGCTGTCGTTTTTTGGGGGCGGGGTTCGTTTTTTGGGGGAATGCGGTGGCGCCCCCTCCCCGCGCCTGGATAAGTCGGCTTAAAAGGGCAGCATGGCCAAGCTCTACTTCCACTATGCGACGATGAACGCCGGCAAGACGACGATGCTGTTGCAGGCGTCGTACAATTATCGTGAGCGCGGCATGCGCACGATGCTGTTCGTCGCCGGCCACTACCAGAAGGGCGACAGCGGCCTGATCTCGTCGCGCATCGGCCTGGAGACGGAAGCCGAGATGTTCCGCGATGGCGACGATCTGTTCGCCCGCGTCGCCGATCATCATGAGCATACGACCGTGCATTGCGTCTTCGTCGACGAGGCGCAGTTCCTCGAGGAGGAGCAGGTCTGGCACCTCGCCCGCATCGCCGACCGGCTGAACATCCCGGTCATGTGCTACGGCCTGCGAACCGATTTCCAGGGCAAGCTGTTTTCCGGCTCGCGCGCGCTTCTGGCCATCGCCGACGATTTGCGCGAGGTGCGCACCATCTGCCGCTGCGGCCGCAAGGCGACGATGGTGGTGCGCCTCGGCCCCGACGGCAAGGTGGCACGTGAGGGCGAGCAGGTGGCGATCGGCAAGGACGTCTATGTCTCGCTCTGCCGCCGCCACTGGGAGGAAGAGATGGGCCGCGCCGCACCCGACGATTTCATCGGCTTCACCCAGGCCTGACAGGGCAACTGCCCAATGCATGTCGCCCAAAAGTGCGCAGCGGTTTTGGGACAACGACATGCGTAACAACAAAGGCCCCGGCCCGGTGTGGCGATGTCGGCAGGCCTCCAATCCCGCGACGATGCAGCGTTTGTTAAGGCCTCGGTCCTATAAGACCGCCAGCCAGAGCTCTCCGGGGTCAGTCATGTTTCGAGCCGTCTCGTCTGCCAGCATTCTTCTCCTAGCCACCGCGCTTGCCGCTCATGCCGGCGGTGACCCGGCACTGGGCAAGCATGTCTTCAACCGGTGCATCTCCTGCCATGAAGCGGCCACCGACCGCGACAAGGTCGGCCCGCATCTGCTGGGCGTCGTCGGCCGCACCGCCGGCAGCGCCGAGAGCTTCCTTGGTCACTACTCCGAGGCGATGAAGAGCGCCGGTGCTGGCGGCCTGGTCTGGGATGAAGCCAACCTCGCCGAATATCTCAAGGCGCCTCGGCTCAAGGTGCCCGGCAACAAAATGGACTTTGCCGGCCTGACCAACGACGACGACATCGCCAATGTCATTGCCTATCTGAAGGCCGATCCCAAGCCCTGAGCAACAGCGCTGCGTCGCATGACGACGCCGGCTTCGCCGGATATCTTACGCCCACAGCTGGAATTCCACGGCGTCCGTGCCAGCGGAGATTGACTGCTTTGCCGGCACAGAAGTTCAATGACAGTTGAACTACGCTTGGCCGGTAAGCTAATCACGCCATCACCACACCTTGATTGACTTTCAAGACCGTGGCGAATTCTTTTGTTTTCGGGGCGGGTCTTGTCTTGCGTCTTTCAATCCCCGGATGCCCCACATATATTCGCCGCTGTTCGCGACCAGCGACGTGATGCCGAAGCGGGAGGCCCCAATGGCGACATTGCAGAATTTCGATGCCGAAATTGCCAAGACCAAGCAGGTCGTGCAGGACATGCGCACCAAGATCGAGCAGTCCGGCACCGTGCTTGATACGCTGGCCACCGCCGACAAAAAGATCGGCGACGCCAATTTCGACATCGAGAACGCCCGCATCGAGGACGTGCTGAAGCAGCAGAAGGTGATGGAAGGCAACATCGCAGACCTGATCATCGGGCTGGAGGACGCCACCAACGTCTTCGGCGCCGAGTTCGAAAGCATGAAGAACTACACCGGCTGGGAAAACTTCGTCGGCATGTTCTCCAGCCAGAGCAAGCAGCGCATGCGCACCGACCGCGTCCGCAACATGTCGCTGGCCGGCAACCTGCAGGAATTGCTGGCCAAGTCCGACACCATTGTCGGCATCCTGAAGGCCCAGAAAGAGGTCCTCGACCAGCGCTACAAGACCTCCGAGGCTAGTCTGTCGCAGGTCATCGAGCGCCGCAAGACCACCATGTCCAACCTCGAAGCCGTGCAGAAGCGCATCGAGGAGCTCAACCCGATGCTGCTCGACATCGAAAACAAGATCGCCGCTTCCACCAGCCAGAAGGACCGCACGCAACTCGAAGGCGAACGCTCCAAGCTGGCGACCGAATACAATGAAAAGCAGGCCAAGGAGCAGGAGTTGCTGGCCGAGAGCCAGACGCTCGAGCGCTACACCTCGATGTTCCAGACCTTCGTCGATTCGCTCAACAACCAGATCGCGGCGCAGTCGACGCTGATCAACAAGCTGACCATCGATACCGAACAGCGCATCGTGCTCTACAAGGCGCTGGAGGATTCGCTGAAGACCGCCGCCCAGCAGGACGTCGCCCACAAGATCAACACGCTGGGCAGCCAGGTCGACAACACCGCCGAGGAAACCATGGCCGGCATCGGCGCCGCTTCGCAGAAGCACATCGGCGACCTGCTCGAGATGCACGAGAAGAACATGGTCGCCAGCGCCGACATCCAGCGCCGCAAGAAGCTGGCCGACGATGCCTTTGCCCGCCGCTTCGACGAGGTGCTGAAGAAGCACAACGCGGCAAACTACGTGCAGTCTTAGGGGTGACTGGACTGCCCGCGAGCGCACAGGCATGACCCCCGAAAACGAAGCGGCCGCACGGTATTTCTCGGCCATCACGGCCGCCCTTAGCGGCCTTGAAGTGTTCATGCGCGACGATCGCTCGCCGCTCTACCGGCATGGCATCGTCGCCAAGATCGTCGCCGAATACATCGCCCGGCTCGACAAGTCCTTTGCCTGCTGGCGCAACCGGCTGGGCTTCATGGACACGTTCCGCATTTCGCGCGCCGAAAGCGGTTTTCCGGTCTTCCAGAACCTGCTCGAACTGGAAAACGACCGTCGCCAGGCCGACGCGCGGCTTGCCAACATTCCACTGGCCGGCGAGTTGCGCGAGGAAATGGCCGACTTCATCCTGCGCCACAAGGAATTCCCCGAGGCGCTGCAGAAGTCGATGGCCGAACGGCTCTATCTCGAGGACGTGAAAAGCGAGAACACGTTCGGCCCCTTCACCCTGGCGCAGACGGCCAAGGTCTCGGTCAATCCAAAGACGGCGCGGCCCTATTACCTCGTCCACTGGGCGACGTTCGACGGCAGCGCCAACCTGCCGCTGGTCTACATGGTGACGGTGGAGGATTCCTCCGAAGCCATGGTGCGTCAGCTCGTCGACAGCAACGGCAAGCTCAATGACAAGGTCGACATTCCGCTGCCGGTCGATGGCCTGCTCAATCCCGAGCTGGCCCACCGTTTCGACGACTTCGCCGAGAAGAATTCCGCCTACACGCTGTCGCCGGCGACCATCGCCGTCAACCTCGACAAGGATTTCGAGCCGCTGCACCCCAAGCAGTTGCGCCGCGTCGTGCTCGGCCCGTTCTATTCGGCGGGGATTACCGACAACAATTCGACGGTGACCGAGGTGCTCGCCAAGGTGCGGAAGCCGGAAAATGCCTGGCTGCTGACTTGGACCATCCAGGAGGTCTATTCCAAGGGCGAAAAGCCCGGCCGCAAGGGGCTGTTTTCGAGCGAGAAGACGACGCAGGAATTCTTCATCAACACCGACGACTTGGAAGCCGCGCGCCAGGGCGTGTCCAGCTACGAAAACCATGCGCTGATCCCGCACGAGGCCTACCAGGCGCTTTACGCCGCCGGCGAAGCGCAGAAGATCTTTGCCGGCTACAAGGTCCACATCCTGTCCAACGGACAGGTCATCTCAGACGTCTGACCGTCACACCACGGAGCACTCTTCATGGATACCGGCCTGACCACCATTCCGGAAGCTTCGATCGAAAAGCACCGCGCCACCGCGCAGAGCTTCATCACCCGCATCGTCGTGCTGGAGGATCCCTCGCGCGAGTCCGGCACGGCGCTGGCCGGCACCAATCGCCGTTTCGTCTCAACCGTCTCGGTCGGCTCGGTGCGCCGCACGCGCGAGGTCGAGCTATCGAAAACCGTCGGCGCCGTCCACCCCGACGACCAGTTGCTGACCATCCCGCAGCACACGCTGTTGTTCCGCGCCCGGCGCGGCACGGCCATCGCGCTCGCCATATCGGACGTCTTTGCCGAAGGTTCGGACCTCGAAAGCCTGCAGTCCAGGAACACCCGTGCCCCGCTCGAAGGCGACGAGGCATCCACCTTCAAGAAGCTCCTGTCGGCCTCGGCCTACATCTCGGCCTTCAGCATCGCTTCCTATCTGTTCCAGTTGATCGACAGCGACGGCGAGGCGCCCAACGACATCCCCGAGCCGGACTTCCTGTTCGACACGCCCCAGGATGCGGTGAAATCGATCCTGGCCGGCCTCGACAAGGCGATATCAGGCTCGTCCGACGATACCGACCTGATGACGAGGGCTCGCGCCTTCGCCCGCGTCGCCATCGACGGACTGCTGGCGCGCAAGGGCCGCTTCGACGGCATCGGCCCGTTCGAGAACGCCCATATCCGCATCGATGCCGATGACTTCACCCTCGATGGTTTCGACGTCGCGCCCGGAAAGCGATCGAAGCCGCTGGTGATGACCTTCAAGAAGCCGGAAGAGGTGGTCGGCAACCACATCGCCAAATACCAGTCGGTCAAGCTCGCCAGGATGCTGATGGCCTACGACCTCGAGCGTGAGCTCAACCCCTTCGTCGAACTCGGCGGCTTCCTGTTCACCTTCATCGGCGACGGCGCCCCCGGCACCGGCAAGACGACGCTGATCCAGATGATCGCCGGCCTCGTCAGCGGCTACTGCCAGGTCGCCGGCTATCCCTTCGCCTATGAGAATTTCGGTGTCGACCAGATCTCATCCTACCAGGGCAAGTCGGGCCAGAACTGCCGCCAGTTCATCAACAATGTCTTGAACCCGCGCGTCATCGGCTTCGGCACCATCGACGACATCGACCAGGTGGCGGCGCGCCGCTCCGACGACCGCGCCTCGGCCGGCCAGCAGGAGATCACCGGCGTGCTGATGGATGCCTTTGCCGGTGCCGGCACGGTGGTACGCGGCAACTGCTCGTTCGGCATGTTCTCCAATTACCCCGAAAATGTCGACGATGCGCTGCGCCAGCGCGCCGGCGCCCGCTGGCTGGTCGACGGACCACAGACGCGCGACGACTACATCGACATCTTCGTGCTGCTTGCCGGCAAGAATCACAAGATCCCGCTCGGCGACCACGATCTCTACGCCGCGCAGGAGATCCAGCGCGCAGTGACTGAGGCCTACGAGGAGCATGAGAAGCCGCAGGAAGATGGGCTGATGAAGGTCTACGAGCGGTACATGAAGGAAAATGGCGCGCCGAAATCGATGGCCGACATCGGCACCTATCTGCACCTGATCAAGGATGCCGAGCCGCGCTTCACCGGCCGCGCCATCAAGAACGTCACCGACGCCATCAAGATGCGCGCCATGGACATCGAGCTTCCCGACGACTGGTTCGAAAAGCCGGAAGCCTTCATGCACAAGGGCTATGACGAGAAGAAAGCCATGATCGAGGAACTGCGCGGGCCGTTCTCGATGGACATGGTCATGCAGGAGATCAACCGCTACGCCGACAGCGAGTTCCGCTATTCCGACAAGTCCGACGACGCCGCAGTCGAAAAACTGCTGCGCGACGCACGCCTGCGCGAACGGGCCGCGCGCGAGATGGAGGAAATGAAGAAAAAGGGTCTGTGGAATGCGTGAAGGTACGCAATGACCGCCAAGAAACCCGACCTGCTGCGCGACAATGAGCTGATCTATGGCCGGCTGCTGACGGTCGACGAGCCGCATTTGATCCAGCGCTACAACAAGGCGCTGGCCGCGTTCGGTCTGAAGCCGACGAAACTGAAGAGCTTCCAGATCGACCGCACCGGCTTCTCGCCAGAAGTGGCCGAGGAATGCGGCGACTATGATTACCTCGACCCCAACGAGGTCAATCGCCGCTTCATCATCCTGACGCCGTCGCAGATCGACCTGCCGGTGGTGCACACCGCCTTCTCCAACACCTCGCAGTTGATGTTCGAGTTCATGTCCAAGAACCAGCGCGCCATCGACGCGCTGACCATCAAGGACGTCATCTACGGCGAGATCGAGGATTCCGTTCCCAAGGTCAACGACATCGAGGACCTGCTGTCGATCAGCCAGGTCGAGTTCAAGGTGCTGTCGGCCGAGGATGTGCTGGGCAAGGCCGCCGAGCTCGGTAAGCTCGTCGACCGGCTGAAGCAGGAGCCCGACGCCTGGCGCGACAACGCCATGCTGACCCGCATGGTGGAACTGGCCAAGATCTGCGGCGACATCCGCGAGAACGCGCTGGTGCCCGACCAGGTGATCTTCCGCCACAATGCCTACTGGACCAGCCATTTCGGCGGTCTCTACGTGTTCGTCGATCCGGACATGACGACAGTGATCGGCGATCCGGCCGCACCCGGCTTCCGCCGCTCGCGGCCGTGGCAGGTGAGCTATCTCTCGATCAACGACGCCGACAAGGTGTTCAAGTTCCTCGCCACCACCGGCCGCATCGAGCTGCCGCGTGCCTCCTGGATCGAGGCCTCGGGATATCTCGAGCATCGCGCCGAGATGGTGGTGCGCGCGCTGATCCGCGACGCCGAGCCGGACCGCAACCTGACCGACGTCGACAAGGTCTGGCTGCAGACCTGGATCCAGAGCCATGCCGACCTGATCACCAGGGACGGCAACTTTCCCTTCCTCAACGCTGCCAAGCGCGAGATCGCCCAGCTCGGCTACCTCAAGATCGAGGATGTCTTCCCGCAGCAGCGCTTCCTGGTGATCCGCGCCAAACCAGACCATCCCGACGCCTGGCTGACCAACCGGCTGATCTCGGACTTCGTCCCGTCGGACTTCGTCTCGCGCTACATCTTCAATAAGCAGGGCTTCTACAGGGACTATGACGGCTTCAGCGACGCCTGGCGATCGCATGTTGTGGACGTTCTCAAAACCACATATTTGAAAGACAAGGTGGCGTTTCGCACACGCCTCTACGGCCTGACTGACTAGAACGAAATGAACTGTCATTTCGCTCTAACTTATTGTTTTGGCGCATGATGCTATCCAAAAAGTCTGCAACTTTTTGGCATCATGCTTTGAGGGGGTGACATCGCCATGCTCGATCCGATCGTGAACTTCTTCACCCGGATTTTCCAGTGGATCGGCCGTGGTATCGGCCTCCTGATCGGCGTCATCCTGTGGCCGTTCATGTGGGCCGGGCGCTGGTACACTCAGCGCGGCTGGATCCTCAAAGCCGTGGTCGGCGTCGCCCTGCTGGTGCTGATTGGCCTCTATGCCAACTTCATCTACGCCACCCAGTGGTGGAACAATTTCAACCCGAATTACCCCGACACCTACACTTTCGAGAAGCGCAACGTGTCCGCCGGCGAACAGGTTGCCGCCGGCTCCGGCACGGATACCGCCAAGACCTGCGGCAACTCCGGTATCGCCCAGATCGCCGCCGACCTGACCGACTTCAACGTCAACCAGAATGCCTGGATCTCGTCGATGATCCTCTACAAGATCGGCCTGTTCGGCGTCGACTGGGACCACACGCCGTGGATGGACAACAAGGCCTCGTTCCAGCGCGGCATCAACCAGGCGGTGAGGCGCACGGCGACGGAACTCGCCGATAATCTCGGCCGTGTCCGCACCACATCGCAGATCGATGCCGATCTCCAGGACGCGCGCGGCAATCTGCAGTTCGACGAATACACCTGGTATTTCGGCCTGAGCCCGTTCGGTCCGAAGACGCCGACACCGAGCTATTATCGCGACGCGGTGCGCAAGCTGCGTTCCTTTAACGCGCGGCTCGCCACCTGCCAGGCGACCTTCGATGCCCGCGCCGACAATTTGAAACAATATATCGATCGCATCGCTTCGGACATCGGCTCGACCTCGGCCATTCTCAAGGAACGTGCCGAAAACCATAACAATGGCTGGTTCGATTTCCGCGCCGACGATCGCTACTGGTTCGCCTATGGCCAGCTCTACGCCTATTACGGCCTGATGAAGGGCGCCCAGGCCGACTTCGACGACGTCATCAAGGAAAAGCACCTGCAGAGCTTGTGGGACACGATGGATGCACAGTTTGTCTCGGCGCTGCGCATCCAGCCCTTCATCATCGCCAATGGCCGCGAGGACGGCTGGCTGTTGCCGACGCATCTGACGACGATGGGCTTCTACGTGCTCAGGGTGCGCTCCAACATGGTCGAAATCAGCAACGTGCTGACGCAGTAGGGCTTGCCGGCCGCAGCCGAAGCGATGGCGAATTTGCGCCGTCGCCTCTGTCGCATTCGGTGCATTGTGCGGCTGTTTTGAGACGGCGGAACGGCGCGTCCTCTGGCTTCTATACGGCGCGGCAACGGAGCCGGGAAGAACCGATGACAGGTCGGCCGGTCCGCAGAGGAATTTTCTTCATAGGAAACATAGTTGCATGCAAGTTGACGCCGCGGCAGCGACAGGGTTAAAACATGCCCGCGCCCGGTTCCGGCCTGCTTGCGAATGAGATCAAACCCCGTCCCCTCCACCGACCAATCCAGAGGATAGCCGTCATGGCCGAAGTGAAGTCCGACATCGAGATCGCGCGCGGCGCCAAGAAGAAGCAGATCCAGGAGATCGGCCAGAAGATCGGCATTCCGACCGAACACCTTCTGCCCTATGGCCACGACAAGGCCAAGATTTCCGCCGAGTTCATCAAGTCGGTGAAAGGCAACAAGGACGGCAGGCTGATCCTCGTCACCGCCATCAACCCGACGCCCGCCGGTGAGGGCAAGACGACGACCACCGTCGGCCTCGGCGACGGCCTCAACCGCATCGGCAAGAAGGCGATCGTCTGTATCCGCGAGGCTTCGCTCGGCCCGAACTTCGGCGTCAAGGGCGGTGCGGCCGGCGGCGGCTATGCGCAGGTCGTGCCGATGGAGGACATGAACCTCCACTTCACCGGCGACTTCCACGCCATCACCACGGCGCACAATCTTTTGTCGGCACTAATCGACAACCACATCTACTGGGGCAATGAGCTCGGCATCGACACCCGCCGCGTCGTCTGGCGCCGCGTCATGGACATGAACGACCGCGCGCTGCGCGAGATGATCTGTTCGCTCGGCGGCGTCGCCAACGGCTTTCCGCGCGAGGGCGGCTTCGACATCACCGTCGCCTCGGAAGTCATGGCCATCCTGTGCCTGTCGACCGACCTCAAGGACCTCGAGAAGCGCCTCGGCGACATCATCGTCGCCTATCGCCGCGACAAGTCGCCGGTCTACGCCCGCGACCTCAAGGCCGACGGCGCCATGGCCGTGCTCTTGAAGGACGCCATGCAGCCGAACCTGGTGCAGACGCTGGAGAACAACCCGGCCTTCGTGCATGGCGGCCCGTTCGCCAACATCGCGCATGGCTGCAACTCGGTCGTCGCCACCACGACGGCGCTCAAGCTTGCCGACTATGTCGTCACCGAAGCCGGCTTCGGCGCAGACCTCGGTGCGGAAAAGTTCTTCGACATCAAGTGCCGCAAGGCCGGCCTGAAGCCGGCCGCTGCCGTCATCGTCGCCACGGTGCGCGCCATGAAGATGAATGGCGGCGTCAAGAAGGAAGACCTCGGCAAGGAAAACATCGAGGCGGTGAAGAAGGGCTGCGCCAACCTTGGCCGCCACATCGAGAACATCCGCCAGTTCGGCGTGCCGGCGGTGGTTGCCATCAACCACTTCTATTCCGACACCGACGCCGAAATCCAGGCGATGAAGGACTATGTCGCCTCGATGGGTGAAGAGGCGATCCTGTGCAAGCACTGGGCCAAGGGCTCGGCCGGCATCGAGGAACTCGCCAACAAGGTGGTGGCGCTGGCCGAATCCGGTGCCTCGCAGTTCGCGCCGCTCTACCCCGATGCGATGCCGCTGTTCGAGAAGATCAACACCATCGTCCAGCGCATCTATCGCGGCTCGGAAGCGATCGCCGACAAGTCGGTGCGCGACCAGTTGCACGCCTGGGAGCAAGCCGGCTACGGCCACCTGCCGGTCTGCATGGCCAAGACGCAGTATTCCTTCTCGACCGACCCGAACCTGCGCGGCGCGCCGACCGGCCACACCGTGCCGGTGCGCGAGGTCAGGCTGTCGGCGGGTGCTGGCTTCGTCGTCATCATCTGCGGTGAGGTCATGACCATGCCCGGCCTGCCCAAGGCGCCATCCTCGGAGAAGATCTTCCTCAACGAGATGGGCCAGATCGAAGGCCTGTTCTGAGATTTTGCCGTCTCGACATCAAAAAGGGCGCCGCAGCGATGCGGCGCCCTTTTTGTTTCCGGATACTGCTATGCGGCGTTGCGCGCCAGCGCCCGCTGGTTGGACCCAAAGATCGTGTCCCGTTCCGGCAGCGTTCCGGTGTTCAGGCATTCGATCCACTCGGCGGTCTTGAGCACCGCCGCGAAGCGCGACTGCAGGATGATCGTGACCACGCGGTGGATCTCTTCGGCCGAAGCATAGCCGGCGCTGTTGGCGTAAGGCACGGAGCCGGTCGCGTCGGACAGGAACTCGACGGCAAAGCCCATGTGGACGGCGTGGATGATGGTCGACAGATCGCAATTGTGCGTCATATAGCCGACCACCGTGAGCGTATCGATGGCGTTGGCGCGCAGCCAGTCTTCCAGGTCGGTGCCAATGAAGGCGGAGGGGAGGTTCTTTTCGACATAATGGTCGCGCTCACGCCTGGCGATCTCGGGATGGAGTTCGCCACCATGGCTGCCCTTGGCGAAGATCGGCGAAGTCTCGGGCGCCATCTGCTTGACGACCACCACCTTGATGCCGGCGGCAGCGGCCGCATCCATGGCGCGTGCCACATTGACGACGCTGTCGCGGAACGGCGGATGCTGGATGGCGAGATTGCCGCCATCATAATCGTTCTGGACGTCGACGACGATCAGCGCGCGGCGCGGCGTGGTGTTGGCTGGGTCAGACATGGTGTTTTCCTTTCCGGCTTGAATGCGTTGGGTCGAACATAGGCGGGTCGCCAAGCGGTCGAAAGTGTCCCGATTGACATCGTTCGAAAGAATTGGGACAATCTGCATTCATTTGCTTGGAAGCCCCATGACCGACCCGATTATCGCCGTCCTTGCCTTCGACGGCATCAGCCCGTTCCATCTCTCCGTGCCATGCCTGGTGTTCGGCGAGGACAGGACATCGCTTGGGCTGCCGCGATTCGAGTTCCGCATCTGCGCGGTCAAGGCCGGCCCGATCCACACCGAAGCCGGACTGACGGTTGCCGCGCCGCATGGGCTCGAAGGGTTTGACGCCGCCGACATCGTCATCGTCCCAAGCTGGCATCATCTCGGTGAAGCACCAGCCCCGGTGTTGATGGAGGCGCTGCGCAGGGCACACGAGCATGGCGCTTTGATTGTCGGCCTGTGTCTGGGAACCTTCGCCATCGCCGCCGCCGGGTTGCTTTCAGGTCGCCGTGCCGCGACGCACTGGGCCTATTCAGAGCGGCTGCAAAAACTCCATCCCGACATCGCGGTTGATGCCACGGTGCTCTATGTCGACAATGGCGATGTGGTGACCTCGGCCGGCGTCGCGGCTGGCCTCGACTGCTGTCTCCACATCGTGCGCGCCCGCTATGGCGCGGAAGCCGCACTCCGGCTCGCTCGCCAGATTGTTCTTTCGCCACATCGGCAAGGCGGGCAGGCACAATTCATCGAGCATCCGGTCGCAAAAAGCGCTGACGCCGACCGGTTCACGCAGGCGCTTGACGCGGTTCGCGCGACGCTTGGCGAGACGCACAGCCTCGACCGTGTCGCCGAAGCCGCCGGCCTCACCCGGCGCACCTTCACCCGCCGCTTTCAGAAATCGATCGGCACCAGTTTCGGCGAATGGCTGACCAGCCAGCGGATCGAACTGGCGCAGCGGTTGCTGGAGGCGACGGAGAAGTCGATGGACATGGTGGCCTTCGAGGTCGGCTTCGGCAGCGCCACGTCGCTGCGCCAGCATTTTTCAGCACGGCTCAAGACGTCACCGGCGCAGTACCGGCGTGAGTTCTCGAGGCGAGCCGATCAGGACAAACACACAGTGCTTTCGCCCTGATCTTGTTCAATCCCGCTTGACCGCCCGTGCCGGATTGCCGACCACCGTGGTATTCGCGGCCACGTCGCGCGTCACCACCGCACCGGCGCCGACGATGGCGCCCTCTCCGATGCTGACGCCGCCAAGGATGATCGCGCTGCCGCCGATCCAGGCATTGGCGCCGATCTCGACAGGCCTCGCGATCTCCAGTCCCGCTTGCCGCCCGGCGGCCTCCTTGTGGTGCTCGGCGCAATAGATCTGCACATTTGGGCCGAGCAGCGTTCCGCTGCCGATGCGCACGCTTGCCGTGTCGAGAATGGTGCAGCCGGCATTGAGAAAGGCTCCATCGCCGAGAAAGATGTTGAAGCCGTAGGCGCAGTGGAACGGCGCCTCGATGCGGGCGCCCTCGCCCGCCCTGCCGAGCAATGCCTTCAAGCCCGGCCCGAGGTTTCCGCGCTGCCGGGGCGGCAGGCAATTGTGCTCGAACACCGCGTCGCGCGCCGTCACGCGCAAGGCCTCCAGATCGTCATCGAGGCAGGTGTACCATTCGCCGGCCGCCATCTTCGCGCGCTCGCTTCCGGCCATGACGGTGTCCTCCCTTTGCCATCCCCGCCAAAGCACAAATGCCGCGGACGGAAAAGTGCCAGCTTCTGCCAATTCCGGGCGCAAAATCCATTCCGATTTTTCGACGTCATGTCTGGTCAAAGGCCAAGCCTATGCTAGCCTGCTCTTGCTGGGCTGTCCTGGCCCGGCTCTGAGGGGATCAAGCATGCTGTATATTCTCGCACTTCTGATCGGCGTCATTGCCGGTCTTCGCGCGATGACCGCGCCGGCCGCCGTCGCCTGGGGCGCTTATCTCGGCTGGCTGCCGGTCGCCGACACCTGGGCCAGCTTCATGAGCCACTGGGCCGCTGTCGGCATCTTCACCATCCTGGCCATCGTCGAGCTGGTCACCGACCAGTTGCCTTCAACGCCGAGCCGCAAAGTGCCGCAGCAATTCGGCGCCCGCATCATCATGGGCGCCTTTACCGGCGCTGTCATCGGCGCCACCGGCGGTTCCACCATCGGCGGCCTGATCGCCGGCGCCATCGGCGCTGTTATCGGCACGCTGGGCGGCGCCGAAGCGCGCGGCCGGCTGGCCGCCGCCTTCGGCAAGGACCCGCCCGCCGCCTTCATCGAGGACGCGGTGGCGATCATCGGCGGCCTGCTGATCGTGGCGGCGGTGGCATGACGGCAAAGACCTTCGACGCCATCATCATCGGCGCCGGACAGGCCGGCCCGTCGCTGGCCGGCCGGCTGAATGCCGCCGGCATGAGCGTGGCCCTGATCGAGCGCAAACTGGTTGGCGGCACCTGCGTCAACACCGGCTGCATGCCGACCAAGACCATGGTCGCCAGCGCCTATGCCGCGCATCTGGCGCGGCGCGCCGCCGACTATGGCGTGACGATCGGCGGTCCCGTCGGCGTCGATTATCAAAGGATCAAGGCGCGCAAGGACAAGGTGTCGAACGACGCCCGCACCGGGCTCGAAACCTGGATCGCCGGCATGGACAAATGCACGCTCTATCGCGGCCATGCGCGTTTCGAATCCGCCAACACCGTGCGCGTCGGCGACGACCTTTTGACCGCCGGCAAGATCTTCCTCAACACAGGCGGCCGTGCCTCGGTGCCCGACCTGCCCGGCGTCCACGATATCGACTATCTGACCAACTCCTCGATGATGGATCTCGATGTGCTGCCACGCCATCTCGTCGTCGTCGGCGGCAGCTACATCTCACTCGAATTCGCACAGATGTTCCGCCGCTTCGGTAGCGACGTCACGGTCATCGAAAAGAGCCCGCGCCTAACCGGCCGCGAGGACGAGGACGTCTCGGCCGCCATCCTGTCGATCCTCGAAAACGAAGGCATTGCGGTCCATCTCGGTGCCGACGACATCGCCTTCGCCAAACAGGGCAAGGACATCGCCGTGACCTTCTCCGCCGGCAAGCCGCCGGCCATCGGCTCGCATGTACTGCTGGCTCTGGGACGCGTGCCCAACACCGATGATCTCGGCCTCGACAAGGCCGGCGTCGAGGTCGACAAGCGCGGCTTCGTCACCGTCGATGACCAGTTGCGCACCAGCGTGCCCGGCATATGGGCGATGGGCGACTGCAACGGCAAGGGCGCCTTCACCCACACCTCCTACAACGACTACGAGATCGTCGCCGCCAACCTGCTCGACAATGATCCGCGCAAGGTCAGCGACCGTATCGAGGCGTATGCGCTCTACATCGACCCGCCGCTCGGCCGCTGCGGCATGACCGAGACCGCGGTGAAGAAATCCGGGCGCCGGGCGCTGGTCGGCCAGCGGCCGATGACCCGTGTCGGACGCGCCGTCGAAAAGGGCGAGACGCAGGGCTTCATGAAGATCCTCGTCGATGCCGACACAAGGGAGATCCTCGGCTGTTCTGTGCTTGGCCCCGGCGGCGACGAGGCGGTGCATTGCGTGCTCGACCTGATGTACGCCAAGGCGCCCGTCGACACGCTGGCGCGCGCGGTGCACATCCACCCGAATGTCTCGGAACTGCTGCCAACCATCGCCCAGGAGCTAAAGCCGCTGGTGTGAGACACTCACACTCGCGCCAAGCTCTGGACTTTATGCATTGCTGCATTGCAGCAATGCATATTGCGCGTAGCGGGGCTACGCGTCCAATCTAAATTTGAACCGATTCAGTCTGGACGCCCCATGCCTTTGCCGATCCTTGCGCTTGCCATTGCGTCCTTCTGCATCGGCACCACCGAATTCGTCATCATGGGCCTGCTGCCGGAGGTCGCCGCCGACCTCGGCGTGTCCATCCCTTCGGCGGGCCTGCTGGTCACCGGCTATGCGCTGGGCGTCGTCTTCGGCGCGCCAATCGTGGCGATGGGCACCGCGCATTTGCCGCGCAAGCCGGTGCTGGTTGGCCTCGCCGCGCTGTTCGTCGTCGGCAATCTGTTCTGTGCCATTGCACCCAACTACTGGATGCTGATGGCCGCGCGCGTCTTCACCGCCTTCGGCCACGGCGCCTTCTTCGGCATCGGCTCGGTCGTTGCCGCGAGTCTGGTGCCGCGCAACAAACGCGCCAGCGCCATCGCGCTGATGTTCGCCGGGCTGACGCTGGCCAACATCCTTGGCGTCCCGGCCGGAACCGCCCTTGGCGAAGCCTTCGGCTGGCGCGCCACCTTCCTCGCCGTGGTCGGCATCGGCCTGATCTCGGTCGCTTGCATCGCCTGGCTGGTGCCATCCGACGTCACCGGGCCGAGCGGTGGCGGCTTGCGCGGCGAACTGCGCGTGCTGGGCAAGCTGCAAGTCTGGCTGGCGATGCTGATCGCCGCTCTTGCCTCGGCCAGCCTGTTTGCCGTCTTCACCTACATAAAACCCTATTTGACCGACGTGTCCGGCCTGTCCACCTCGGCCGTCACCTGGGTGCTGCTGCTGTTCGGCGCCGGCATGACCATCGGCAACATCATCGGCGGCAGGCTCGCCGACTGGAAATTGATGCCGACGGTCATCGGCACGCTGCTGTTGCTGGCGCTGCTGTTTGTCGGCTTCATCCAGTTCGGCGCCATAGCCGGCGTTGCCATCGGCATTGTTTTCCTGTGGGGCCTGCTCATCTTCGTCGTCGTACCGCCGCTGCAGATCCGCGTCGTCGAGGCGGCCTCCGAAGGGCCGAACCTTGCCGCCACGCTGAACCAGGGCGCCTTCAATGTCGGCAATGCCGGTGGCGCCTGGATCGGCGGCGTGGCCCTTTCCGCAGGTGTTTCCTATGCCAATCTGCCGCTGGTCGGCGCGGCATTGGCGCTGCTGGCGGTCATCGTCGCGGTGCTGTCGCAGACGCTGGATCGGCGTGCGCCCATCGTCCCGCTTCAGGCTGCCGCGGAATAACCGCTTGCGCCCATAGCGCGGCAGGCTGGACCAATCGACATCGGCACCTTCAAATGGGCATGTCTTGTCGCTCTTGATGGAGGAAGTCATGCAGAAATCGATCGAGCGCATTGCCGGCGAAAGCGAAGGTATTTCCTACGAATTCCCGCTGTTCCGGTTTGCCGGAACCGGCAAGGCCGCTCCGTCAGCCTATCTGCAGGCGGCACTCCATGCCGGCGAGTTGCCGGGCGTGGTCGCCATCGACGCGCTGATGCCGATGCTGGCCAAGGCCGAGGCCGAAGGCCGCATCAAGGGCGACATCACCGTCGTGCCCTGGGCCAACCCGATTGGCCGCGCCCAATATCATTTCGGCGAACATCAGGGCCGCTTCCATCTCGGCACCCGCACCAACTTCAACCGCGACTTTCCGCTGCTTGCCGCGCCCGACGCAGCACTCTTGCCCGACACCGGCCTTGGCTCCGTCGACCAGCGGCTGAAGACCCGGCTGGTGCAGCTTTCGCTCGGCCACGACATCGTGCTCGACCTGCATTGCGACGACGAAGGCCTCGCCTATCTGTATGTCCATACCAGCCTGTGGCCGGCGATGGCCGACTGTGCCGCCGCCATGGGCGTCGATGCGGTGATGCTGTGGAGCGAAGACACCGACGGTACGTTCGAGGGCGCCTCGATCATGCCCTACCAGAACGCTCCCGATGAAGTGGCCAAGCTCGACCGCCGCGTCGCCACCACGGTCGAATATCGCGGCATCCTCGATGTCGATGGCGCCTTGGCCGCAGCCGACGCCGAAGGTCTTTACCGGCTGCTGGTTGCGCGCGGCGTAATCGCCGACACCGCCCTGCCCGCACCCGGTCCTTTCACCGGTGTCGTCGCACCGCTGGAAAACATCGAGATGATGCCGGCACCCCGGGCGGGCGCAGTGCTTTACGACGTGAAGCCCGGCGACCGCGTCGCCAAGGGCGCTCGCCTCGCCACCGTCGTCCACGCACCAGGTGAAACCGATGGCCGCACCGAAGTCTTCGCACCGCAGGACGGCATCATCCTGACCCGCCGCTCGCGCCGCATCATCCGCGCCGGCGAGGATCTTTTGAAACTCGTCGGCGACAGCAAGAGCGCCGACGCCAGATCCGGCACGCTGGAGGACTGAATTAGCCGGAAATAGCCAGCCGCGCCTTCTCCTCCAGCCATTCGGCCATCTGCCGGTATGGCACCGGGCCGTGGCTGATGCGGGCGACGCCGAGTTCCGCCAGCCGCTGACGCGGCGGCACATGCGCCAGCGCAATGATGTTGACCGGCAACGCGATGGCCTTGCAGAGCGCCTCGATCAGGCGCTCATCGCCAAGACCCGGCGCAAAGAAGCCGTTCGCTCCGGCCTTTTCAAAGGCGTGTGCCCGTTCGATCGCCTGGTCGAGCAGCGCCTTGTCATGCGAATCCGGCTTCGCCTTGAGGAAGATGTCGGTTCGGGCGTTGAGGAATGCCGGGATACCCGAAGCCTTGACCGCTGCGGCCGCGGCTTCGATCCGCTTCACCTGTAGCGCGATGTCGTGCAGGCCGGCGCCGCCGACGATCTGATCCTCGAAGTTGAAGCCGATGGCACCGGCCTGCACGGCGCGCGTCACGGTCCGTGCGACGATGTCCGGATCGACACCATAGCCACCCTCGAGGTCCATGGTCACCGGCAGGTCGACCGCCCCTACGATGCGCTTGATGTTGTCGAGCGCCAGGTCCAGCGGGATCTTCTCGCCATCGGCATATCCAAAGGCCGCCGCCACCGGCCAGCTTCCCGTCGCGATCGCCTTGGCCCCTGCTTTTTCGACGATCTTGGCGGAGCCCGGGTCCCAGGCATTGTAGAGAACGATCGGGGTGCCCTTGACATGGAGGGAATGGAATGTGCGCGCACGCTCAATCTGATCGGTCATGGTGTTTTCCCATATTCTGCCGTTGGACATCCAGCCTAAGCAGGACCACCAGCCCTGGCGATGTGCCATGAGCCGCAGAAGCGGCGGCCAACGAACAGATTTTCAAACCTGTTGCGCATCCGGTCTTTCGCAGCTATGGATTTCGCCATGAACATGCGTTCGACCAAGACCATTTGGTGGTGGGCCTGCTGACAGCGGCCTGTTCGAACGCGTGCGCGTGAAAATAGAGGGTGGCCGCAGCGGAATGTCCGGGCGGCCATTTGTTTTTTCAAGCCATTCCCGGGTCCGTTGCCCCAAGAAGCTGATGGAGACGGCAATGACGATCAAGGTTCTGGAAAACGGGGCGGAAAGTTTCGTGACGGCGGGTGGCATCACCATTACCCGCGAACGCCACGACCGGCCCTATGCGGGCGCCATCGACGCCTACGTCGACGGGCTGAATGCGCGCCGCGGCGCGGTGTTTTCCTCGAACTATGAATATCCCGGCCGCTACACCCGCTGGGATACCGCCATCATCGATCCGCCGCTGGTCATTTCGGCGCGTGGCCGCTCTGTCCGCATCGAGGCGCTGAACGGTCGTGGCGAGGCGCTGTTGCCGGTCATCGGCAAGACGCTCGGCAGCCTGGCCGATGTCGCCATCGCCGAGAATTCGAAAAAGCTGATCCGCCTCCAGGTCGCCAAGCCCGGCCGTGTCTTCACCGAGGAGGAGCGCAGCCGCGTGCCCTCTGTGTTCACCGTGCTGCGCGCCATCACCGCTTTGTTCAAGACCGAGGAAGACGCCAATCTCGGCCTCTACGGCGCCTTCGGCTACGACCTCGCCTTCCAGTTCGACCCGGTCGACTACAAGCTCGAGCGCAAGCAGAGCCAGCGCGACCTCGTCCTGTTCCTGCCCGACGAGATCCTGGTCGTCGACCATTATTCGGCCAAGGCCTGGACCGACCGCTACGACTATTCGGGCGACGGCTTTTCGACGGAAGGCCTGCCGCGCGATGAAATCACCGAGCCGTTCAAGACCGCCGACCGCATCCCGCCGCGCGGCGACCATGAGCCTGGCGAATACGCCAACCTGGTTCGCAAGGCCATGGATTCGTTCAAGCGCGGCGATCTGTTCGAGGTCGTGCCCGGCCAGATGTTCTACGAGCGCTGCGAAACCCAGCCGTCCGAGATTTCGCGCAAGCTGAAGAGCATCAACCCCTCGCCCTATTCCTTCTTCATCAATCTGGGCGAAGGCGAATATCTGATCGGCGCCTCCCCGGAAATGTTCGTTCGCGTCAACGGCCGCCGTGTCGAGACCTGCCCGATCTCCGGCACCATCAAGCGCGGCGACGACGCCATTTCCGACTCCGAGCAGATCCTGAAGCTGCTCAACTCCAAGAAGGACGAATCCGAGCTCACCATGTGCTCGGACGTCGATCGCAACGACAAGTCGCGGGTCTGCGAGCCGGGCTCGGTGCGCGTCATCGGCCGCCGCCAGATCGAGATGTATTCGCGCCTGATCCACACCGTGGACCACATCGAGGGGCGGCTGCGCGAAGGCATGGATGCCTTCGACGCCTTCCTGTCGCATGCCTGGGCGGTCACCGTCACCGGCGCGCCGAAACTGTGGGCCATGCGCTTCATCGAGCAGAACGAGAAGAGCCCGCGTGCCTGGTATGGCGGCGCGATCGGCATGGTCAATTTCAACGGCGACATGAACACCGGCCTCACCCTTCGCACCATCCGCATCAAGGACGGCATTGCCGAGGTCCGCGCCGGCGCCACATTGCTCTTCGACAGCATTCCCGAGGAAGAAGAAGCCGAAACCGAACTGAAGGCATCCGCCATGCTCTCCGCCATCCGAGACGCCAAGACAGGCAATTCCGCCAGCATCGAACGCACCACCGCCCGCGTCGGCGACGGCGTCAACATCCTGCTCGTCGACCACGAGGACAGCTTCGTCCACACGCTGGCCAATTATTTCCGCCAGACCGGCGCCAACGTCTCGACCGTACGCACGCCGGTGCCGGAGGAAGTCTTCGACCGGCTGAAGCCCGACCTCGTCGTGCTGTCGCCCGGCCCCGGCACGCCGAAGGATTTTGATTGCGCAGCCACCATCAAGAAGGCTCGCGCCCGCGAGTTGCCGATTTTCGGCGTCTGCCTTGGCCTGCAGGCACTGGCCGAGGCCTATGGCGGCGAACTCAGGCAACTGCATGTGCCCATGCACGGCAAGCCGTCGCGCATCCGTGTTTCGAAGCCGGGCATCATCTTCTCCGGCCTGCCCAAAGAAGTCACCGTCGGCCGCTATCACTCCATCTTCGCCGACCCGGTGCGCCTGCCCGATGATTTCATCGTCACGGCCGAGACCGAGGACGGCGTCATCATGGCCTTCGAGCACCGCAAGGAACCGATCGCCGCGGTGCAGTTCCACCCGGAATCGATCATGACGCTCGGCCACAATGCCGGCATGCGCATCATTGAGAACATCGTTGCCCACCTGCCGCGCAAGGCCAAGGAAAAGGCCGCCTGACGACCATGGCCGAAACCGAGAACACGATGGCGATCGCGGCCAAGGCCGCGGCGAAGCGCAAGGTCGCCAACCTTGCGTTCTGGTCGATCATCATTGCCGCAATCGTGCTCGGCCTAAAGCTCGTCGCCTGGTACATCACCGGCTCGGTGGCGCTCTATTCGGACGCGCTGGAATCGATCGTCAACGTCATTGCCTCGATGGCCGCCTTCTGGGCGATCCAGGTCAGCTACAAGCCTGCCGACCAGGACCATCCCTTCGGCCACCACAAGGCCGAGTATTTCTCGGCGGTGCTCGAAGGCGTGCTGATCGTTCTCGCCGCGCTTCTGATCCTCAACGAGGTCTGGCGCGCCTGGCAGGCGCCGGCGCCCATCGAAAAGCCCTGGAACGGCCTAGCGGTCAACGGCATCGCGACAGTGATCAATGCCTTCTGGGCCTGGACGCTGATCCGCGCCGGCAGGGCCGAAAAATCGCCTGCGCTGGTTGCCGACGGCAATCACATCATGACCGATGTGGTGACCTCGATCGGCGTCTTCGGCGGCCTGGTCGGGGCAATCCTCACCGGTTGGCACATCCTCGACCCGGCACTGGCCGTCATCGTGGCGCTGAACATCCTGTGGCAGGGCTGGCACGTCATCGGCTCATCGATGAACGGCCTGATGGACCGTGCCGTCGACACGCAGGCGCACATGCGCATCCGGGACGTCATCTCGGCCAACTGCAAGGGCGCGCTGGAGGTGCATGACCTGAAGACGCGCATCGCCGGCCGCGCCACCTTCATTGAGTTCCATCTGGTCGTCGACGCCGACATGTCGGTCGGCGCCAGCCATGTCATCTGCGACCGCATCGAGGACGCGCTGAAGGCCGAAATCCCCTCCGTGCGCGTCACCATCCATGTCGAGCCCGACGACGAAGCCAAGCTGCCGAAGGGCACTACTGCCGTGCCGTTCGCCTGAGGTCAGCTCACCAGGTCTCGATCGAGAGATCTTTGATGCGCTCGAATTCTCGCACATTGCGGGTCACCAGTGTGAGGCTTCGAGCGCGTGCCTGCCCGCCGATCAACGCGTCGTAAGGACCAATCGGAGTTCCCAACGTCGCAAGCGTTGCCCGAATCTCTCCAGTATGTCTGGCGTCTTCCCGGTCAAAGTCGAGCACAGGGAACTGCAGAGCTTCGATGCGAGTCAAATTTTCGACCCTTCGCTGGCTTTTTTCAGCGCCATAATACAGTTCGTGCACGACGATCGCAGAGAGGGCAAAGTCCTGCGGCCTGTGCCGTTTCAGCAGCGCCAGCAAACGCTCATCGCCCTTGATGACCGCGATGACGGCATTGGTGTCGAGCAGATAGATCACTTGAATACGTCGTCCAGGGCGGGTCTATCCTGCCCATCCTGACGTTCCAGCGCTGCCTCGGCGAAATCGCTATCAACTGGTCCGATCACTTGGTCGAGCCAAGCCCAATCCTGCGCAAGCGGTTCCAGGATGACCGTCTGCCCATGGCGGCGGATCGAAACTTCGTCTGTTTCGAAACGGAACTCCTTAGGCAGCCGCACAGCCTGTGAGCGGCCCGACCAGAACACCTTTGCCTTGTCCATTATGTTAATCCTCAAATGAGATATAGCAAAGATATATCCCTTCAAGGCGACATAGACAAGTCCGAGCTCACGGCGCGCAGGCCGATTGCGGCATCGGCTGCAGCCGGTAAACCTTGTCGTCGGATTTCGTCTTGCCGTCGGCGGTCTTTGAACACAGATCGACGATCGCCAGGCTGCTGTTGGGATTGGCCAGCATCATCGTGCCGTTGGCGGCCCGCTTGAGGAAAATCTCCTTCTGCGCGATGTCGCAGGAAAAATCGCTCATCTTCGAACTTGCCGCGCAGCGCCACTGGTCGGCCTCGCCCTGGCAGGAATAGGTCTGCGTGACCTTGGCCGATTTCTGCCGCGTGGTGACGGTGACGGCAATGTCGGCGCCATCGGGCCAGCTGGCTGCGTCGCCTCCCGAAGCAAAAGACGCCAATTCCACAGGGCCGCGGAAAACCCGGATCGACTGCGTCAACTGATCGGGGTGCGAGGCCAGGTGCGACGCGTCATAGTCGCGCCCATAGCAGAAGGCCTGGTCCGGCTTCAACCGCTCGCGCAACGGCAGCCCGAGCGTCGGATCGATCGGATCGATGCGCGCGAACTCCGCCTTGCAGGTCGCGGCCGGCATCGGGTCGAGGCGGAAATTGTCATCCTCCTTGCCCAGCGCTTGCCTGTCGTATTCCGCTGCACCCAATTCTTCTTCGGACCCGGCATCGAGATAGATATCGGGCTGCAGATCCGAGAGGATCAGTCGGCCCTTGTCGTCGACCTTGAGCGATGCGAGCGTCCGGTCGCAGTCCATGCCGCAATGGATCGGGCCTGATTTGCCGTCCTCGGACTCATGATTGCACCAGCCGCCGGCCCATTCCGGCGCCTTGGCGCCGCGAACCGTGGTGGTGACGAAGGCGTTGTAGGACGAATCGGAATTCGCGGCCGGCTCCTCGTTCGGCCGGCTGACCGGATCATGGCCGTAGTAGAAGAAAATTCGCGCCACCTTCTGCTTCGGATGCGCCTTGAGGTGTGCTGCGTCATAGACGCGGCCGAAACAGGCGTCGGCGCCGTTGGGGCTGAGTTCGGTGAGCTTGAGTGCGTCGTCGGCCAAGGCCGAGCCGGCCAGCAGGCCGAGCAGCGCGACACCCCAAGCGCCGCGCGCCAATACCTTGCAAAGCGTCATGTGACCCCTCCTCCGCATCGACAGGACGTAGCGTCAATTTATGCTAGTATTGCGGCCGCAGCCACGCATTTTGCGGTGCGCCGTCAAGCGGAGGAGGATGCGATGCGCCGGCGCGATATGTTCCGCGCGGTTCTTGCCGGAACCGGGACGTTTCTTGGCCTGCGGGTGGTGCAGGCAGTCGCCACGGAGCCCGCCAGGCAGAAGGTCGCCTATCATCTCAGCGATCTCGACAAGGTCAATTTCGTTCTCGGCAACATCAAGAACCACTATGACGGCACCGGCGGCAATGTCGACATCGTGCTGGTCGTGCATGGTCCAGCCCTTGCCGCCTTCAAGTCCAAAGGCATATCGGCCGCGATTTCCGGCCGCTTCGCCAGCCTGGTGCAGCAGGGGCTCAATCCGCATGCCTGCGCCAACACTATGCAAGGCATGGATATTTCTTTGACCGACCTGCTCGACGGGTTCCACGCCGCCGACAAGGGTGGCGTCGTCAAACTCGCCGAACTGCAGGGCCAAGGCTACGTCTATCTGCGGCCGTGAGGCTTGAACATCTGGGCAGCAAAGGCCTACGAAGGACCGGCAGAAATCCCGGAGGACACGCGTGCCAGCCACCACCACACTCAGCATTCCCGATCTCGCCGGCAAGGCGGTACTGGTCACCGGTGCATCAACCGGTATAGGCGCGGCCCTGGCGTCGGCCTACGCCGCACAGAAATGCCGCGTAGCGCTGCACTACAATTCGAGCCGCGACGCCGCCGAGGCTCTGGCCAAGACCATTGCCGACGAGGGCGGCGAAGTGTTCCTCGTCCAGGGCGATTTCTCGGTTCCCGCCGATGTCGAACGCGTCGTCGAGGACAGCGCGCAGCATTTCGGCCGTCTCGACGGGTTGGTCAACAATGCCGGCGGCATGCTCGGCCGCGTACCCTATGCCGAGCAGACTGAAGCGCATTACGACGCGGTGATGGACCTCAATGCGCGTTCCGTGCTGACCGCCTCGCGCAAGGCGATCCCGTGGCTGAAGAAACAGGGCGGCTTCATCGTCAACACCTCGTCGATCGCCGCGCGCAACGGCGCCGGCGGCGGCGCCGGCCTCTACGGTTCGGCCAAGGCCTTCGTCTCCAACGTGACGCGTGGCATGGCCAAGGAGCTGATCGGCTTCGGCATCCGCGTCAACGCGGTGGCGCCCGGCACCATTCTCACGCCGTTCCACGAGCGCTATTCGACCGACGAGCAGATAAAGGGCATGGTCGCCACCATTCCACAGGGGCGTGCCGGCACCGCGCAAGACTGCGTCGGCGCCTACCTGTTCCTCTCTTCCGACCTTCTGAGCGGCTACATCACCGGCCAGGTGATCGAGGTGAATGGCGGCCAGTTGATGCCTTGACCGGCTATCTGCATACTGGCGATCTGCATATCTTGTCGAAAACCTCGAAGGGAGACAAAGGAATGTATGGACTGATCGGCAAGATGCGGGCATCGCGCGGCCAGCGCGACGCGGTCATGGAGGTCCTGCGCGCCAGCACCAGCACCGGCGCCCTGCCGGGTTGCCTGAGCTACATCATCGCCCGCGACCCCGCGGATGCCGATGCGATCTGGGTCACCGAAGTGTGGACCGATGCCGAAAGTCACAAGGCTTCGCTGCAGCTTCCGGAAGTCCAGGCGGCGATCGCCAAGGCGCGGCCGTTCATCGCCGGCTTTGAATTCCAGGTCGAAACCCACCCAGTCGGGGGCTTTGGCCTCGCCGACGGCAAAAAAGCCTAAGCTCACACGGGGCATCCTTTTTCGGCGAAGCGGGGTTCGCATCGCCCCGCTTCGAGTCTAAGACCAAGGCATGGATTCCCCGGACCAGCCCGTTGTCGAGCGCATGGCGCGGATGCGCAAGGCTTGGCAATGGCTGGTGATCCTGACCGTCTCCGCCCTGTTTGCCGGCGCGCTGGAACTCGCCGCTCTGCCCGCCGCACTGCTGATCGGACCGATGCTGGCGGCCATTGTCGCCGGCACCAATGGCGCCACGGTGCGCGTGCCGCGTCTTCTGTTCGGCGCCGCACAGGCAATTGTCGGCTGCCTCGTCGCCAGCTCGATCTCGGCCGACATCTTTCCGGTATTCTACCGGGAATGGCCGCTGTTTCTCGGCGTCGTGGTGGCCACGGTCACGGCCTCCAGCCTGCTCGGCTGGCTGATCAGCCGCTGGCGCATCCTGCCCGGCACCACCGCCGTCTGGGGCTCTTCGCCGGGTGCCGCCACCGCCATGGTGCTGATGGCCGGTGCCTTCGGCGCCGACCAGCGTCTCGTCGCCTTCATGCAATATCTGCGCGTCATCTTCGTCTCGATGACGGCGGCTCTCGTTGCAAAGATGTGGGTCGACACGTCGGGCGTGGAAATCCCGCCCGTCATCTGGTTTCCGCCGATCGATCCACAAGCCTTCGCCGCGACCATCGGCATCGCGCTTGTCGGCGGCCTGGCGGGAAGGCTTTGCCGGCTGCCTTCACCCTTCTTTCTCGGCACCTTCCTCTTTGGCACCGTGATCCATCTCGGCCTTGGTGTGGAGATGCAGTTGCCGCAATGGCTGCTGGCCGTGAGCTACGCGATGGTCGGCTGGTCGATCGGCCTGAACTTCACCCGGCCGATCCTGCGCCATGCGACGCGTGCCTTGCCGCAGATCATCGCCTCGATCGTGGCGTTGATTGCCTTTTGCGGCGGCCTTGCCTTCATGATCAGCCATCTCTTGGGCATCGACCCTTTGACCGCCTACCTGGCGACCAGCCCCGGCGGCATGGACAGCATCGCCATCATTGCCGCCGCCGCGCAGAACGTCGACATCTCCTTCGTCATGGCCCTGCAATCGGCACGCTTCCTGGTCGTGCTGCTGGTCGGCCCGAGCGTGGCGCGGCTGGTGGCGAGAAGCGTCAGGCAATAGAGCAAGGTCGCCCGTGGTTGGCTGAACCCCGACCAGCGTTGCCGCTGTGCGACAGCACCCGGCAGTCTGCGCACAAGTCGCGAAAAAATACTTGACTAACATACTCATATTTGAGAGCGCGAGAGCGCAATCCTGCCTGCAGGTCAACGCCAAGAGCCTGTTCGACAACCGGCAGACCATCTGCTCGGCCGGCTATTGCTACCGCGACGAGGGCCGCTCGCTGTTCGCCAGCCTGCGCCATCGCTTCTGAAGGAGGATAGAGCCATCCCGATGAAATCGGGATATGGCTCTATCCTACTGTTTGAGCACGATCTCCAGCGAAAACCGAACTCCACTTTTCGGGATCATGCTTTAGCCCCTCCTCGGATGGTGGCAGGCGACGAAGTGGTCCTTGTCGACGAGCGAAAGCACGGGGCGTTCGTGGCGGCATACTGAAGTCGCCGCCACGCAGCGCGTATGGAAACGGCATCCTGACGGCGGATCGAGCGGGCTTGGCAAATCGCCCTTGAGCATGATCCGCTGGGCCGGCCGGTTGTCGACGTCGGGAACCGGCACCGCCGAGCGAAGTGCTATGGTGTAGTGATGGCGCGGCGCCGAAAAGACAGCGTCGACCGGTCCGGTTTCGACGATCGAGCCCATATACATCACCGCCACTCGCGACGAGAACTGCCTGACCACCGAGAGGTCATGGGCAATGAACACGTAGGTCAGGTTGAACTCGTCGCGCAGATCGGCAAGCAGGTTGATGATCTGCGCCTGGATCGACACATCCAGCGCCGATACCGGTTCGTCGGCAACGATCAACCGCGGCCGCAGCGCCAGCGCGCGCGCGATGCCGATGCGCTGGCGCTGTCCACCCGAGAATTCATGCGGAAAGCGCTGGGCATGCTCGGGAAGCAGTTCGACGCGGACCAGCAGATCCTCGACGCGATCCGCCATTTCCGATCGCGACAGCTTTTCATGCACGCGGAACGGGTCGGCCAGGAGATCGCCGACGCGACGGCGTGGGTTGAGCGAGGCGGCCGGGTCCTGAAACACCATCTGCATCTGGCGGCGTATCGGCCGAAGCTGCCGTTGCGAGGCCTTCGTTATGTCCCGGCCCCCGAATTCCAGCGACCCTGAGGTGATTTCGGTGAGCCGGACGAGGCAGCGCCCCAGCGTCGATTTTCCGCAGCCCGACTCGCCGACGATGCCAAGCGTCTCGCCCGGAAAAATGTCGAGCGAGATCTGCTCCACGGCATGGACGATCCGCCGTTGAAAGGGCGAGCGCCCAACCGGATAGTGTTTCGACAAATCGCTGGTCCGCACCAGCGGCTTAGGCCTGGTCTCGGTCATGCCGGGACGGCCCTGGCGGCGAGCGTCCGGCGCAGATCCTGGCGCCCATCCTGCGGAAGAAAACAGGCCGACCGGTGTCCTCCCGCGCCGCCAAGCGAAGGCTGCGCGGCACAGGCTTCATGCCGGAACGTGCAGCGCGGCCCGAAGGCGCAGCCCTGCGGCATCTGGCTCAGTTTCGGCGGACTGCCGGGAATGGCCGTCAGCCGCGCGGGACGTGGGCCGTGCATCGGCGGAATCGAACCGAACAGGCCCCACGCATAGGGGTGAAGCGGCTCGCGGAAAAGCTGCCCCTTGCCGCCCTCCTCGACAACGCGCCCGGCATACATCACCAGCACGCGATCAGCGACTTCGGCGACCACGCCGAGGTCATGGGTGACCAGGATCACGGCGGATCCGAACCCATCGCGCAATCGAGCGATCAGCTCCAGGATTTGCGCCTGGACTGTCACGTCGAGCGCCGTCGTCGGCTCATCGGCGATCAGCAGCGCCGGATTGCACGACAGCGCCATGGCGATCACGGCGCGCTGGCGCATGCCGCCGGACAGCTGGTGCGGGTAGCGGTCGACGGCACTGTCGGGGCTCGGCAAGCCAACCGCGTCGAGCAAGTCCACCGCCCGCTTGCGCGCGGCAGTGCGCGACACACTCTCATGCGCGCGGATCTGCTCGATGATCTGGTTGCCGATCGTATGGACCGGTGTCAGCGCCGTCATTGGATCCTGGAAGATCATCGCGATCTGCCGGCCGCGAACGGCGTCGAGCGCACGGCGCTTGAGCCCCAGCAACTCCTGGCCGAGAAAACGGACTGACCCGGTGACGACTGCATTGGGGCTGCTGATCAGTCCCAGGATGGCAAGCAAGGTTTGGCTCTTGCCCGAGCCGCTTTCACCGACGACGCCGATGATTTCGCGCCGCTCGAGCGAAAACGAGACGCCGCTGACGGCAGGCACCACGCCACCCTCCGTACGGAACGAGACGCAAAGGTTCTCGACGACCAGCAGCGGCTTGTCAGTGGGCATCTCTAACCCTCGGATCGATGAAGACAAAGGCGACGTCGACGATGAAATTGGCCATGACCACGAAGAACGAGGCATAGATGACTGTCGCCAGGATCATCGGCAGATCGAGCGTCTGCAAGGCCCCATAGGTGAGCTTGCCGACTCCTTGCAGGCCGAAGACCACCTCCGTCAGCAAGGCGCCGCCTCCGACCAGGGCGCCGAAATCGAGCCCGAACATGGTGACGAAGGCGACGAGCGAGGTTCTGAGCCCATGATGCATCAACACCCGCCGTTCGCCGATGCCCTTGGCGCGCGCGGTCCGGATGAAATCCTCCTGCATGGTCTCGATGATCGAGGCCCGCAGCACGCGGCCGTACAGCCCGATGTAGAGCGTGGCGAGCGTGAACCAGGGAATGACCAGCGCCTTGAACCAGCCCCAGGGATCTTCGGTGAAGGGAATATAGCCGAGCGGCGGCACCCACGAGAACAGCCAGCTGTCGTGCCAGCGGCTCTGTGTGACCAGATTGGCGACTTCGCCCAGCCAGAAGACCGGGATCGACACGCCGATCAGGCTGAGGATCATCAGCGTCCGGTCGAGCCACGTGCCGCGCGTCGCCCCGGCGATCACGCCGACGATCAACCCGCCGAGAAGCCACAGGACTGCAGCGCCAAGCACCAGCGACAAGGTGATCGGGATCGCCTCGAGCACCGTTGGGACGACCCTCTGGCCGCGATTGACGAAGGACGTGAGGTCACGGCTGATGAAGAGCCGCTCCATCATCAGCGCGTATTGGACAGGCAGCGGCCGGTCGAGGCCGAAATCGTGCCGTACCTGGACCAGCGTCTCCTGCGATGCATTGCGCCCGGCAATGCGCGCCGACGGGTCGGCGCCAGGGGTGGCGAAAAAGATCAGGAAGGCGACGACGCTGATGCCGAACATCACCAGCACCATTTGACCCAGCCTGGACAGGAGCGCCGTCAGCATCAGGCGACCCTTATCGAGGATTTCGGGTCGAGCGCGTCGCGCACCCCGTCGCCCAATATGTTCAGCGCCAGCACGCAGATGACGATTGCCAGCCCCGGCCCCAGGGCGACGATCGGGCGCGAATAGAGAAGCCCCTGTCCGTCTTGGATGATGGTTCCCCAGCTGGCGTCGGGCGGCTGCACGCCGATCGACAGGAAGGATAGCGAGGATTCGGTCATCATGTTCAGCGCCAGGATGAGCGGCACGAAGACGATGACCCGGGTGATCACGTTGGGTAGGATATCATACAACAGGATGCGCCAGGGCGACGCACCTATGCCGATCGCCGCCGTGACGAACTCAGCCTGCATCAGCGACAGGACATGACCGCGGATGGGCCTGGCGACATAGGGGACGTAGACGATGCCGATGATGAAGGTCGGCAGCCAGAGACTGCCGGAGCGGATTTCGATCGGCCCGATGGTGATGCTTTGCGTGATCAGCACGATCGACAGCGAAATCGCCAGCAGGAAGATGGGAAACGCCCATAGCACATCGAGAATGCGCGACAGCAAGGTATCGACCAGCCCGCCGAAGAAGCCGGAGACGACGCCGAGCAGTGTCGCCAGGCCAAGGCATATCGCCGCCGCGGCGCCGGCGATCAGCAGCGAATTGCGCCCGCCGTAGAGCAGGCGCGCGGCGACATCGCGGCCCTGATTGTCGGCGCCCAGCATATAGGGCCCGAAATCCCAGGTCGGCCCGAGCGGCGTGAACCCCAGACCGAGCCCCTCGGTCGAAGGCTCCAGCACCTGCCTGGTCTCGCCGTTGATGACGATCTCGCCATTGAGATTGGTGGCGAAAGGATCGGTCCGCGCCACATGGCGGGCGTAAAGGGGGGCCGCCAGGCAAGCAGCAGTGATCAGCACCAGCACACCGAACGCGATGATGGCGGCCCGATCGGCCTTGAGCTTGCGCCACGCCGTGCGCCATGGCCCCTCGGCGCCCCGGCGGCTCCGAACCAGCGCTTGCCCGCCACTCGTATTGTCCATGATGGGTATGAATTTCAGATCGGCGGGAAATGCAACCGCGGCGGAGGATTGGGCATCGCTCCGCCGCGGATCGGATTGGGCCTGATCACTCAACCCCCGATCACTCGACCCAAGACTGGCTCATGATCCAGTAGAATTGCGGGCTGAAGACGAAATTCTTCAGCCGCGGCGAGATCAGGTCGACACGCTTGGGCGTGAAGAGCACGGCCACCGGCGCTGCGTCGGTCACCGCCTTGTCGACGGCGGTCCACAGCTGCGCGCCCTTGGCCGGATCCGCGATCATGCCGGTCTGGGCCTCGCTCATCTTCTGGTCGATCGACTTGTCGCAGAAGCCGGAGATGTTGACCGAGGCGTCCGAGCCGGGCGTGAACGAGGCGCAGCTGAACAACACCTGCAGGAAATCCGAAGGCGCCGGATAATCCTGGAACCACTGCGAGATGGAAATCTGCACCTTGTTGTTGGTATTCTGAATGTAGGTGAACTGGATGTTCTGGGAGATTGGCTTGACCGAGGTCTTGTAGCCTAGGCCGTTCAGCACATCCTGCAGATACACGCCGATCGATTTCGACACCTCGGTGTCCTCGGTGATGATCGTCACCTCCTGGCCGGCCGTTCCGGAGGCGGCGATCAGCGCCTTGGCTTTCTCCAGGTCAGGTGCGGACCATTTCTCGCCAGGATTGGCCGAGAACGGGCAATAGGGTGCGTAGGACGGGAAATTCGGCGGCAGGATCTGGCACGACGGCTGCGCCAGATTGCTGCCACCGAACAGCTTGACGATGGCCGCGCGGTCGATGGCGTAGTTGACGGCCTGCCGCACGCGGATGTCGTTGAAGGGCGCGAGATTGGTGTTCATCGGCGCATACCACATCGCCGTCAGCGGATGCACGGACACCTGCTTGGCGTATTTGGTGCCCAGTTCCGCCAACCGGTCCGCCGGCGGCGGATCGAACATCCAGTCGGCCTGGCCGTTCTCCACGGCGGTGACCGCCGCCTCGTCCGTGAGACCGAAGCCATAGTCTATCTCGTCGGGATATCCGGCCGGCTGCGCCTCCTTGCTCCATTCCTTGAAATGCGGATTGCGCACCATCTTGAGCAGGCTGTTGGGATCGTAGCTGGCGATCATGTAGGGCCCGGTGCCGGGGATGGGCACGGTCCCGGAATCCTTGAGAGGCGCCTGAGTGGGCAGGATCGCCGCATGCGGGATCGAAATCTTCTGCAGGAAATCGGGATCGGGAGTCACCAGATTGAAGGTCACGGTGCTTGCCGCCTCGTCGGCGACGACGCCGCCCTCGAGCGTGCAGGTTGCCGGCGTCTTGAGGCATTTGTCGGCGCCGACAATGCCGTTGTAGAGCGTGCCCGTGGTTGGGCCGCTGATCTTGAACATGCGCTGGAACGATGCCACCACATCGGCCGTCGTCAGGTCCGATCCGTCGGCGAACTTGATGCCCTTGCGCAGCTTGAAGACGTATTTCTTGCCGCCGTCTTCAGGCTTGGGCAAGCTCTCGGCCAAGTCTGCCACCACCTCGAAACCGGTCTTGTCGCCGGTCTTGCGGAAGGTCACCAGCCCATCATAGAGGATGTAGTTGATCTGGAAATATTGCAACGTGTAGTTGATGTGCGGATCGATCGTGCCGGCAGCGGCGTTGGCGAGAAGCTTGAGCGTTCCGCCGACCTTGCCTTCCTGTGCGGCGGCACCGGTGATGGGCGCCATCAGCATGAGGCCAGCTAGGCCGACACCGGCCATCATTGCGCTAAAAACCTTCCGGGATCGCATCGTCTTGCTCCTCTAGGGAAAGTGGGTGATCCGCAACGTGCGCCAGGCACACGCCGGACCGTGATCCATCGTACACAGCCTATGGCGCGCGAAACCCGGCGGGATAGCTGTGAATTAAGATAGTTTTGGCACGCGGACGCGTCGCGGACAACAAGCCGTGATCGCGCATTGCTCATTTCTTGGGCATTTGGTGAACATGCCCGTTTGACAAACATTGGCTGGCGAGTAAGCTTTTGCTCATGCAGGGCGTGTCCGGCGATTTCGAAACTGAATTTCACATAGGGATGGATGTCGACGCAGCGATGGCGGCGGCGATGCGTGTGCTTGCGCCCGCCGGCTTCACCTCGCTGATCTACGACTATACGCCCGTCCCGGTCAGCCATGACGGCGAATTGATCACGCCTTCGCTGATGGCGCTCGCCAACGTGCCGTCGGGTATGCAGGACCTCTGGTGCAAGGGCGGTTATTATCAGCTCGATCCGGTGCAGGAGGCGGCGCTCGCGGTGTCACGACCGTTCCTGTGGTCGCACAACGGGTCGCAGAGTCCGGTCATGCGGCGCATCCTCCAGCGCAAGCATGATCCGGTGGTAGGCTACCTCCTGGACACCAAGATGACATGCGGCGTGACGGTGCCCATCCGCTTCGACGGCGGCGATCTCGCTACCTTCACCGCGATCCGCCTCGATCCGGAGCCGAATTTCGAAGCCGAGGCACAGATGATGTTGCCTGGCATTGGCGACCTTGGCCACCTGTTCCATGACTGCGTCTATGCCGGCTTCGACCAGCGCACCAGGACAAGCCAGTATTTCCACCTGACATCGCGGGAACGCCAGTGCCTGAGCCTGGCGGCTTGCGGGTTGACGGCCAAGCAGATCGCCCATGAGATCTGCCGCAGCGTGCCGACCGCGACGCTGCATCTCAACGCCGCCAGCCGCAAGCTCGGCGCTCGCAACCGCTTCCACGCCATCGCCCTGGCGGCCCACTACCGGTTGCTCGGACCGATCAGCCAGGGCCAGAACCTGTCCCGCCAGCACAGCCAAAACTAACGTTATTGCTAGCTGGTCGGCTGCCGGTCCGCCTCTATACCCTTTGCCGTGAACAACGTCGGAGACCGCTGATCGGCGGTCGCCGCCGAGCCAGCCAGGCGGAGGGACACGATGGACGATCTTGCAATATCGGAAGGTTTCAGCGTCTACGGGCAATACAGGACCTGGTACCGTGTGACGGGAGACCTGGGCTCCGCCAGGCTGCCGCTGGTCGTTGCCCATGGCGGGCCCGGCTGCACCCACGACTATGTCGACAGCTTCAAGGACATTGCCGGCTTCGGCCGCGCCGTGATCCATTACGACCAGATCGGCAACGGCCGATCCACCCATCTGCCGGACAAGGGCGGCGACTTCTGGACGGTCGAATTCTTCCTTGGCGAACTGGATGCGCTGCTTGCCCATCTGGGCATCAAGGAGCGCTATGCCCTGCTCGGCCAATCCTGGGGCGGCATGCTCGCCGCCGAGCACGCGGTGCGCCGGCCATCGGGCCTCAAGGCACTGGTGCTCGCCAACTCGCTTGCCTCGATGAAGCTGTGGGTCGAAGGCGCCGGGCAGCTGCGCGCGGAGCTGCCGGCGGCGGTGCGGCAGGCGCTCGATCGCCACGAAGCGGACGGCACGACTGACCATCCCGATTATCTCTCGGCGACCCGGGCGTTCTACGACCGGCACGTCTGCCGTGTCGTGCCTTGGCCGGCGGAAGTGGAGCGCACCTTTGCAGCCATCGACGCCGATCCCACTGTCTATCACACCATGAACGGTCCCAACGAATTCCACGTCGTCGGCACCATGCGCGACTGGACGATCATCGACCGGCTGCCGCTGATCGAAGCGCCGACATTGGCCTTTCGCGGCTTTTTCGATGAAGCCACGCCGGCCTGTGTCCAGCCCTTCCTCGACCAAGTTCCCACGGTCGAGGGCCATGTCTTCCCGCTATCGAGCCACATGCCGCATGTCGAGGAAAGGCAGGATTGCATGGCTGTCACCGAGGCCTTCCTGGCCCGCCATGACTGACTGCCGTTTCGCGCGACTGGTTCCAATCCGCGATCTGCTCGCGGCCCCGGAAAGACCGGTCCCAGTCACTCAACGAGGCGTCTGATGTGAACGCGTCGAGAAAGGCCTCGGTATCGCCTCTATTGGTGGCCTCGATAAAGCGACGGATGGGTTCTGGTGTGGTCATTCGCCCGCACCTTAGTCCAGTCTGTGCATCAGATCGTCGTCAAGCCAGCGACCGAAGAAATAGACCAGTTGCTTGTGCCACCACGGCCAGTCGTGGCTGACATCGCCGCCCCAATAGTCGACCCAGGCGGGAATGGACCTGTCGCGCAGGATCTGTTCCAGCTTGCGCGTCTCGACCAGCATCCGTTCCTCCCAGGCGCCCTGTCCGCAGCAGAAGATCAGCCTGAGCGCCTTCAGGCGGGCAAGCAGTTTGGGATCGACGATGCCGGGCAGATAGTCGAGCGGCGAGTTGTAGAAGATGTCGCCTTCAAGCGTCTTGCCGAAGAAGTCGCGGGCCGAATAGACGCCCGACAGCGCGATGACGCCGCTGGCGAGTTCGGGAAAGCGGAAGACGAAGTTCGACGAATGGTAGCCGCCCATCGAGCAGCCTGAGAACAGCGGCTTCAGCTTGCGTCCGCCATTGGCCTGCGCGGCCGTGGACACGATTTCCGGCAGCGCCTCCTCGCGCACATAGCGGAAATAGGCCTCGTGCCGGCCAATGCGATGTGCGGCGTCGGCATGCTGGTCGAAGAAGGATTCCGAATCGATGCCGTCGACCGTGAACAGCTGGATGCGGCCGGTGTCTATGAACTCGGCAAGCGCGCCGACCCCGCCGGAATCCTCGAACTGGTAGAACCGCCCTTGCGAGGTCGGGAACACCACCACCGGCCGGCCGGCATGGCCGTAGCGCTTGTATTCCATGTCGCGGCCGAGATTGCGGGCGAAAGTCTTGTGATAGGAAACGTCCATCGCTTCACGCCTTTTCCGCGTGGATGTAGGCGACCGCTTCGCGCAGCGCCGCTTCGTCCTTCGAGCGCATCTGGTAGGCGTAATTTCCCATGGCGCGGCTGAAAACCTCTTCGATGGCCTGATGGTGGACGATCTTGTCGCGATGGGCGGCTAGCACGTCCTCATGGCTGTGCAAATAGCTGAGGCGCCGCTTGCGGCTGGCATAGGCGGTGAAATACTTGCCCTCGTACGGCCCGCCGGCGGCATCTTTCACCACCATATCGGCCCAAGCTCCGTACACGTCGATGTCGAAGGTGTAGTTGATGGCATCGGTCATCCAGGCGCCGGGCGGACGCATGTTGACCTCCAGCGCGATGACGCGGTCGTCCTTGGTCTCGAACAGCTCGATGTGGAAGAATCGTTCGCGCACGTCGAACGCCTTCAGGATCTTGCGGCCGGCCTCCTCGACCGCAGGGCTGATCCGGGGAAAACAGGTGTAGCTCATGTGGCGATCCTTGTTGACCACCTCCATGACGCTCTGGTCATAGCGGTGGCTGGCGGCCAGCACCACCTCACCATCGCGGTTGACCAGCCCATCGAAAGTCACCACCAGCCCCTCGATGAACTGCTCCATGACGAAGGTCACATCCTCGGGCTTGTCCCTGAAGAACTGGTCGAGCTCCCCAGTGTTGGAAATCTTGAACGTGTTCGAGGCGCCAGAGCCGCTGTCGGGCTTGACCACCACCGGATAGCCGACGCGGCGGATGAAGGTCATGGCGCCGGCCCTGTCGGAGCATTTGCGTTGCGCGATGGTGTCGACGCCGCTCTTGCGGAAGAAGGCGCGCATGCGGCTCTTGCGCTTCAAATTCTTCACGAAATCGAGCTTGGTGCCGTAGATGTTGAAGTCGGTGCGGATGTTGGCTTCCAGCTCCAGCCAGTGCTCGTTGAGCGATTCAAAGCGGTCGATGCGGCCCCATTTGTGGATGAAATGCCCCATCGCCCGGAACACCGGATCGTAGTCCTCCATGTCGGCAACACGGTAGTATTCGCTGAGCGCCGCCTTCAGCTTGCCGTCGAGCGCCTCATAGGGTGCGTCGCCGATACCCAGCACCCTGGCCCCGGCCTTCTTCAACCGGTCGCAGAAATCCGCGCCATTGACGGGAAAGTGCGGCGAGAAGAACACGAAATTCATGGATGACCCCCCTGCCGATAGTGATCCCGACAAGGCCAAGTCTGGCGCATTTGCTGCGCGTGGGGAAGAGCGCACATGTCAGGGATGATTTCCAACAGAAACCCGGTCCGCCCTGCGGCCCCACTTGCCTCCCACAAGCCGCTCCTGTATGAGAACCGCCATGAACACGCGCGCCACCAACGCTTCCCGTCCGACCGGTTTTTCCGGCGAGACCGTGCGCGCGCTGGCCTCGACCCTGCTTCTTCTCGGCCTTATCGGCGATCGCCGGGTTCGCTGAAGGAGCGCCCGGCGGTCGAACCGCCGCGCAAGCGCATGCTCCTTGGCCAGTCACAAAATTGGCACGTCACATCAAGCGAACGAAATTCTGGTAAAGGCGCCGCTCGCCATCAATCCATCTGGGGATGGATCCATGAGCCGCCCGGAGAAACGACGATGAACGCACGAGAAGAGATCCGCTCCAATGCCGCGGTAGCCGGCAAGGATGCGGCAAAGGGCGCGCCCGAGGCAGCCCGGGGCATGCCGGACGCGGCCCGCAAATATCAACCCTACCCCACAGTAGGCCTCACCGACCGCACCTGGCCCTCGAAGGTCATCGACAAGGCGCCGATCTGGTGCTCGGTCGACCTGCGCGACGGCAACCAGGCGCTGATCGATCCGATGGGCCATGAGCGCAAGGCGCGCATGTTCGGCCTGCTGCTCGACATGGGCTTCAAGGAAATCGAGATCGGCTTCCCGTCGGCATCGCAGACCGATTTCGACTTCGCCCGCTGGTGCATCGAGGAAGGCAACGTACCCGCCGATGTCTCGCTGCAGGTGCTGGTGCAGTGCCGGCCCGAACTGATCACCCGCACCTTCGAGGCGCTCAAGGGCGCCACCAACCCGATCGTCCATTTCTACAACTCGACCAGCGAGTTGCAGCGCCGCGTCGTCTTCGAAAAGGACGTCGGCGGCATCAAGCGCATCGCCACCGACGCCGCCAAGATGATCACCGACATGGCGGCCAAGGCCGGCGGCGGCTACCGTTTCGAATATTCTCCGGAGAGCTTTACCGGCACCGAACTCGAAGTGGCGCTGGAGATCTGCAACGCCGTCACCGAGATCGTCAGGCCGACACCCGACAACAAGCTGATCATCAATTTGCCGTCGACGGTCGAGATGTCGACTCCCAACATTTACGCCGACCGCATCGAATGGATGTGCCGCAACCTCGACAACCGCGAGAACCTGCTGGTCTCGCTGCATCCGCACAATGACCGCGGCACCGGCATCGCCACCACCGAGCTCGGCCTGATGGCCGGCGCCGACCGCGTCGAAGGCACGCTATTCGGCAATGGCGAGCGCACCGGCAATGTCGATATCGTCACGCTGGCGCTCAACATGTACACGCAAGGTGTCGATCCGGGGATCGACTGCTCCGACATCAACCGGATGAAGGATGTCTACGAATATTCGAACCAGCTGAAGATCCCCGAGCGCCATCCCTATGTCGGCGAGCTCGTCTACACCGCCTTTTCCGGGTCGCACCAGGATGCCATCAACAAGGGCATGAAGGCGCTGAAGAAGGCCAACACGAGCCTGTGGGAAGTGCCCTATCTGCCGATCGATCCGGCCGATGTCGGCCGCAGCTACGAAGCGATCATCCGCATCAACTCGCAATCCGGCAAAGGCGGCATCGCGTATGTGCTGCAGGCCGATTACGGCCTCAACCTGCCGCGCAATCTGCAAATCGAGTTCAGCCAGGAAATCCAGGCGATCACCGATGCCGAGGGCAAGGAAGTGCCGGTCAGGCGCATCTACGAGCGCTTTCTCGAAACCTATGTCGACCAGCCGCGCGCGCGGCTGAAATTCCTCGACCACCACACCTATCCCAGCACCGAGACCAAGGGCCGCCGCGTCGTCGAGGCGATCATCGTCGACAACGGCAAGGAGGTGACGATTACCGGCACCGGCACCGGCCCGATCGACGGCTTCGTCGATGCGCTCTCGCGTCATCTCGGCATCGAGATGTCGGTGCTCGATTATTCCGAGCACTCGATGCAGCGCGGCTCGAACGCCTCGGCCATCTCCTATGTCGAGATGGAACATCCTGATGGCAAGCTGTTCGGCGCCGGCATCAACACCAACATCGTCGCCGCCTCGCTGGAAGCGGTGATGTCGGCGGCGAACCGCATCGTCGTCAAAAAGGCCGGTTGACGCACGAACAGAACGAAGGTCGGAACCCTCCCCATTCGGTGATCGGTTCCGACCCTTCGCATCATTAACCACCGAAGAATTATCCGGTGGGGTACGTGATCGCATAATGGCTGCATACTTGTGTGGCGGTGCGGGAACTATATGATCGCGCCTCAACCTGTGCCGACTTCGAGAGGATCGACACTTGCAGCATGCCACGCCTGCCGCCCCCGCAGTGCGCGAGACACTGGAGCGACTTCTTGCCAGCCAGACGTTCGGGCGATCTGAACGCGCGCGCAAGTTGCTCCGCTACCTTGTCGAACGCGAACAAGCCGGCGAAGCCGACAGGCTCAAGGGCTTCTCCATCGCCATGGATGTCTTCGGCAAGGACGGCGATTTCGATCCGTCCACCGATGCCGTGGTGCGGGTTCAGGCGGGCAGGCTGCGCGAGCTTCTGCAGCATTATTTTGCCAATGAAGGCGTTGCCGAGCCGGTCCGCATCGCCATTCCGCGAGGCGGCTATGTCCCTGCCTATGAACTGAATGAGATCCGGTTGCCGGCTGAGGCTGTCCCCGAACTCAGGCTGGATGGCGCCACGTCCGCCGATCGGGCCAACGAGGCCACCACGGGTATGCCGGATGCGGTGTCGCCGGCTTTCGCGAAGCCCACCCCCTCGGTGGTGCGCCAACTCCGCTTCTTCTGGATGGCGTTCGCCCTGGTCATCGCCATGCCGGGCCTGCTGATCCTTCGTCAGGGCAGCAGCGCCTTGCTGACCGGCGGCGGCGACATGTCGGCGACCCTCGAGACCGCCGGCGCAACCAGCAGCATCGCGCCGTCGGCAACCGCCGACGCCCTGCCGCTGGTCTATATCGACGTCAAGGCCGAAGGCACCGACGCCAGCCGCGTCGCCGCCTCGCTGCGCGCCGGCCTGAGCGGCTTCGATACGATCGATTTCATCGGCCGCGACACAGCCACCGATCCGGCCGACGATGCCACCAGCTTCATCTTCGACATCCTGCCTGGTCCGAACGCTGGCGATATCACGATCGAACTGCAAAGCATGGCGTCCGGACGGGTGCTTCTTTCGCGCAATCTGACCCCTGCCGACAGCGCACCGGCCGCGGTCGAAGACCGTATCGCCGACATGCTGAGTTCGGCGCTTCCGGCCTCGGGCACGATCTACAACTATATCGAGCAGACCGGCGCACCAAATGGCCTGACGCAATGCCTTCTGCTCAATGACAAATATTATCTCGACCAGAACGCCAGAACCCATGAGGCTGCCTATCGCTGCCTCGAAAATTTGGTCAATGGCGGGGCGAAATCCTCGCTCGTCTATTCGGAACTCGCGTCTCTGCAGCTCGAGGCGGTCTCCGATCATTATGCCTATCCGCCGAATGCGACGATTGAAAAGGCCGTGGAGTTTGCCCATCGCGGCGTGCAGATGGGGCCGACCAGCCCTTATGCGCACCGCTCCTACGGCTATGTCAGTTCGCGTCTCGGCAATACGGACGAAGCGATCCGCTGGATGCGCAAGGCCTATGAACTCAATCCCTACGATCTCGGCATGGCTGCAGCCTACGGCTACGGGCTGATCTTCGCCGGTCGATACGCGGAAGGAACGCCGATCCTGGCCCATGCGGCGGAGACCTTCAGCGGCCACTCGACATGGTGGGACTACGGGCTGTTCGTCGGCGAATTCATGCTCGGCAACATGAACAAGGCGGTCGCGGCCAGCATGGCACTGAGAACGACGGCAACGAAATCGCACTATCTTGCGGCGCGGCTGATCGGCGCCAAGGCTGCCGGACAGGACCATCTGGTCAGCACGCTGCTAGGTGAGCTGAACACCGAGTTCCCTAAATTTGCCGCCGATCCGCGCGCGACCTTCGTCGAGCGGAAATATCCGGCCGACCTGACCGACCGGCTGGTCCAGGCTCTCCGCGCCGCGGGTCTCGGCAACGCGAGCTGACATCAATCGACTTCCTCAGACTAGGCGCGCCGGCTCTGTCCGCGACCGTACAAATCGCGAAGATTTTACTGGTCATCAAGCTAGACTAGGCGCAATTCAGCCACGGTTGGTGTCGCGCATTCTGCAATAACAAAAAAATCAGCTTTCATGACCGCATCGCTTTTTGCCGCCGAACAGGGTGTTGGCTCGAAGGCCATCGTCCTGCTGCATGGTTTCGGCGGCTGCCACGATGTCTGGCGTGAGGTGATTTCTTCCCTGGCGCCTGCCACGCGCACGCTGGCCTATGATCTGCCGGGGCATGGGCTGTCGCTCGATTTTCCCGGAGCCGGTCCGGCCAAGGTGGCGGCTAGGGCCGTGCTCGCCGATCTCTCGGAACGCAGACTGGAGCATGTTCATCTCGTGGGCCACTCGATGGGCGGTGCGGTGGCAATGCTGATGGCGCTGGCCGAGCCTGGAAAAGTCGCCTCGCTGACGCTTCTTGCGCCGGGCGGTCTTGGCCCCGAGATCAATGGACCGTTGTTGCGCCGCTATGGCGGCGCCGCGCACCGGTCCGAGATCCGCGCCTGCCTTGCCGCCATGTCCGGCCCCCATAGCCCGCCCCAGAAGCGTATCGTGGACGTGCTTTGCCGAATGCGCGGACGTCCAGGCCAAGTGCCGAAGCTGGTCGAGATCGCAGCCGCCATGACCATGGACGATCGGCAAGGCGTCATCCCGCACGATCGTCTCGACGGACTGAACATGCCGGTGATGGTGGCGTGGGGAACCGACGATGCAGTGTTGCCCTTTACCCAGGCGGATGATCTGCCGGCGCATTTTCATGTCCACCATGTGCTGGACGTCGGCCATATGCTGGCCGAGGAAGCACCGGACCTCGTCGCCGAGATCATTCGCCGCAACAGCAACAGGCGCACCAGGCCGCAGCGTCAGAAATTCGCCGCTGCTGCCAGCTGACCTTTTTTCGCGCACAACCGCCTGCTGAACACGCCTCGATCCCGTTGCTCTCGCCAGTGCATTTTACCGGCGGCTGTGTTAACCCCGTGTTAACCAAACCCGCGAGGCGAACGCCGATGAAGGAAGCAGGCGAGAAGACCATCGATCAGTCGAGGAAACTGTCCGATGCCGTCCGTGATGTGAAGAATGCCTTCGCCGACCGCGACGACGTCGTCGTCGACATGCGCGAAGCCCATCGCATGCGCCTCGAACTGCTTGCCGCCGAACTGGCGCCGGTTTTTGCCGATGTTCCCGCCGACATGGACAATTTCGACTTTGTCGTCTCGTCCGGCTTGCAGCCGCGCCTGTGGATCGACGCCGTCAGCCATGTCGCCATGGGGCGCGATCGCCGCACCTATCGCTTTCTCAGGGACACCCGCATCGGCCGGGTGGTGCTTGCCGAATCGACCGATATGAAGCCCGTTGCTGATCAGGTGACGCGCTATGTTGCCGAGCGGATCGTCGAGCGTCAGAGGATGATGGAAGGCGGGGTCGAGCTGGCCGTCGCCGGCATGAAACGCGCCGATGTGCCGGAAGCCGAACCGCCACTGCGCTCGAAGACGCGCAGCAGGACCTGGTCGGCGTTTCTGTCCGGCCTTGGCCTGGTCGCCGCCGGCGCTCTGGTCGGACTTGTGGTGTCGGTCATCCTGTTATGGGACCGCATCGTGGCCATGGTTCTCAACGTGCGGCCATAGCCGCGCCGGCCTCCGCACCAAGCTCCAGCGTCTGCAGATCGGATGGCGGTATGGACGGCCCGGTCAGGCCGCGCCGTGTTAGGCGGATCCGCCAACTGCCTTTTTCCCCGTCGATGTCGAACAGATTGTACTGCGCCGCCGGGTGCTTGCCGCCCGGCGCCTGGCCGGCGGCAGCAACGCCGACCACAGGAACCTTGGCGCCCCGGTTGCCTATGAAGAACAGCGACGGCAGATGCGAATGGCCGTGCAGGACAAGCTCGGCGCCATGGCGGCGAATGATCTTGTGGAAGCGGGCAATGCCGAACAGCCGCTTGTGCTGCGAGACCGCGCCGCGCACCGGCGGATGATGGATCATGATCGCGCGAAACAGCCCTTGCGCGGCCGTGGTGTCGAGCAGCTTGCCAAGCCGTTTCGCCTGCCCCTCCATGAAGAAGCCGTTGGCCATGAACGGCGCCGTGGCACGCGCTGTCGAGATGCCGATCAGCGCGACATCGCCGCGCACGCGCAGATAGGGGAACGCGTTGCGGTCGACCGGCGTGTTGACACCGTCGCCACTCATCCACGCCGCCCAGGACCGGCAGACCTTGTCGAAGGCGCCGGGCACATAGGCATCGTGGTTTCCAGGAACGACCGAGACATCCTGCGGCGATCCCAGCGTCTCCAGCCAGTGCTTGGCCATCTCGATCTCGCCGTCGAGCGCCAGATTGACCAGGTCGCCGGTGACGGCGAGGTGGTCAGGCGTGTTCGCCTTGATGTCGGCGACGATCGCGTCGATGACGGCATCATGCATGTGGCGGCGGCGGTTGCGCTGCCAGTTGACGTAGCCGAGCACGCGCTTGGAGGCGAGATCGCGATAGGATACATCGGGGAGCGGCCCCAGATGGACATCGGAAATATGCGCAAGCTTGAACATCCATCCTTCATATGCGACGCGCTGCCTGCTTTCCACCCACGGTTTGCCACCTGATGGAGACTGATCCGGAGAAGACCTTCCGCCAGACCGGTTGGGCGGGCGTCCGGGCTCAGTTGTTCCATTTCTATTTCGTGCTGCGCCGGCCGATGACGCTTGGCGTGCGCGGTCTGGTCCACGACACGGCGTCCAATTCCGTCTTCCTCATTCGCCACACTTATGTGCCCGGCTGGCAGCTTCCTGGCGGCGGCGTCGAAGTTGGCGAGACGCTTGGTGAGGCACTGGCGCGCGAACTGGCCGAGGAAGGCAACATCGCACTGACGTCACCGCCGGCGCTGAGGTCGATGCATTTCAACCGTGGCGCCAGCAGGCGCGACCATGTCGGTTTCTATCTGATCGAGCATTTCAGCCAGACGGCGCCGAAGCTGCCGGACCACGAGATCGCCGAGTCCGGCTTCTTTCCCCTGGACCGTTTGCCGGAAGGCACGACACCAGCGACGCTACAGCGGATCGCCGAGGTTTTTGGCGGCGCGCAGCCCTCGCCCTACTGGTAGATCACGCCGCCTTCTTGAACCGTCCCCGGTCATGCCGCGCGTCATAGTCCAGTTCCGGCCCTACCGGCACGATTCGTGTCGGGTTGATCGTCTCGTGGCTGCCGTAATAATGCGACTTGATGTGATTGAGGTTCACGGTCCCGGCGACGTCAGGCACCTGGTAGAGGTCGCGCAGATAGTTGGACAGGTTCGGGTAGTCGGCGATGCGGCGCAGATTGCATTTGAAATGGCCGACATAGACCGGGTCGAAGCGCACCAGAGTGGTGAACAGCCGCCAGTCGGCTTCAGTGATGCGATCGCCCACCAAAAAACGTTGCCTTGAGAGGCGGTCTTCCAACGTGTCGAGCGCCGCGAACAGCTCGCCGAACGCTTCTTCATAGGCGGCTTGCGTGGTGGCGAAGCCGGCGCGATAGACGCCATTGTTGACGGCGGGATAGACCAGCGCGTTGATCGCATCGATCTCGCCGCGCAGCGCCTTGGGGTAGAAATCGAGGCTGGCATCGCCCCATTCGTCGAAGGCCGAATTCAGCATCCGGATGATCTCGGAGGATTCGTTGGAGACGATGGTCTGCTCCTTTTTATCCCACAGCACCGGCACCGTCACGCGGCCGGAATAGGCAGGGTCGGCCTTGGTGTAAATCTGGTGCAGAAAATCGAGGCCGTAGAGCGTGTCGCCGGTCGCGCCATCCTGCGCCACGAACGTCCAGCCGTTGGCGCCCATGAAATGATGCACCACCGACACCGAAATGATGCCTTCCAGCTTCTTCAGCGCGCGAAAGATCAGCGTCCGGTGCGCCCACGGGCAAGCGAGCGAGACATAGAGATGGTAGCGGCCGGGCTCCGCTTTGAAGCCGCGGCTGCGGCCCTCGGCAGGCGTCCCGTCGCGGGTGATCCAGTCGCGCCACTGCGATTGCACCCGCACGAACTTGCCTCCGCTGACCTTGGTGTCATACCAGCGGTCCTGCCATTTGCCTTCGACCAGCAATCCCATCGCATGTCCTTTCCTGCTTGCTTCCCATGTAGGGCACGAAGCCACGCCGTGGAATCACCTGGCGCTGAACAGACCGTCAAGCGGTCGGGTGGACCATCAAGCCGCCGATTGCAGCGGCAGGAAATTGATGCTAGCGGACAATCCGCATGTTCGACTTTGCTTTGATCCGGTTTGACCGACGACGAAAGGGCGCCCGCGCTTGATGAAGCGCTGACTGGCGAATGCTGCCGTTTGCAGCAAACCTTTCCTCCTATCGGAACGCAAAGACCATGAGCCTTGCCGACGTGAAATACCTGCCGGAAACCCCGGCGCATGACCTCCAGATCGAAGCCATCAACGACGAAGCCTTCGGACCCGGCCGCTTCGTGCTGGCCGCCTACAAGATCCGCGAGGCGGGCGGGCACGAACGCTCGCTGTCGTTCGTCGCCGTCGACGGCGACCTCGTCGTCGCTTCGGTGCGCATGACCCGCATCGCTGCCGGTGCCGGCCGCGCCCTGATGCTCGGGCCGCTTGCGGTGCGGCCAGCCTTCAAGAACCTCGGCATCGGCCGCCGGCTGGTGGCGATCGCGCTGGAGGCGGCCGCCAAGGCCGGCGCGCCTGCCGTGATGCTGGTTGGTGACGAACCCTACTACGGACCGCTCGGTTTCAAGCGCATTCCGCGCGGCCAGATCTCGATGCCCCGCCCCGTCGATCTCGACCGGTTGCTGTCGCACGAGATCGCGCCGGGCGCGGTCGCCAGGCTTTCGGGCGAGGTCTGCCACGCCGATCAGGCCAGGGTTGCCGAGCATATGGCGGCGATGGCTTGACCTTCCCCGCCGATCTGGCGCCTGATCGGTCCCACTGTCCCTGAGATCAAAGGATGTCGGCATGAACCCGAATGGCCAGATAGCGATCATTACCGGCGGCGGCTCCGGTCTTGGCGAGGCAACGGCACGCGCGCTGGCCGCCAAAGGCGCCCGCGTCGCCATCTTCGATGTCGGTATTGATCGCGCGGTGAAGGTCGCGGCCGAGATCGGCGGTATTGCCGTCCAGTGCGACGTCAGCAATGCCGACAGTGGAACTGCCGCTCTCGCCGAGGTCGCGGCCGGGCTTGGCGAGCCGCGTATCCTGGTCAATTGCGCCGGCATCGCCATTGGCGTGAAGACGATTGGCAAGGATGGTCCGCATCCGCTCGATCAGTACCGCAAGGTGATCGAGGTCAATCTGATCGGCACGTTCAACATGATCCGCCTCGTCGCCGACCGCGCCGCGAAGCTCGATCCGCTGCAAGGCGGCGAGCGGGGCGTCATCGTCAACACCGCCTCGGTCGCCGCCTATGACGGCCAGATCGGCCAGGCCGCCTATGCAGCCTCCAAGGGCGGCGTCGTCGGCATGACGCTGCCGGTGGCGCGCGATCTCGCCCGTTCCGGCATCCGTGTCTGCACCATCGCGCCCGGCATCTTCAAGACTCCGATGATGGCCGGCATGCCGCAAGAGGTGCAGGATTCGCTGGGCGCCGCCGTGCCCTTCCCGTCCCGCTTGGGCGAACCATCCGAATATGCGGCGCTTGCTCTCCACATCATCGAAAACCAGATGCTGAATGGCGAGACCATTCGTCTCGACGGCGCCATTCGCATGGCGCCGAAATAACCGCGTCATGAGCGCCGGCTTGTCAGTTGCCGGAAAAACTGGTCCGCTTGCCGGACTGAAGGTGATCGAGATGGCCGGGCTCGGCCCCGTGCCGCTGGCCGGCCTGATGCTGTCGGAGATGGGCGCCGAAGTGCTGCGCATCGAACGGGCAGGGACAAGCCGGCCGCTCCCGTCGCTGCCGGATGAATACAACCTCGACCGTCACGGCCGCGCCATCCTGCGCCTCGACTTGAAGCACCGGGAAGACACCGATCTGATGCTGCGCCTTGCCGAAAAGGCGGACATGTTGCTCGAAGGGTTTCGCCCCGGCGTCATGGAGCGGCTGGCGCTCGGCCCGGAAGCGGTGCTGGCACGCAATCCAGCGCTGATCTACGGCCGCATGACCGGCTTCGGCCAGGACGGGCCGCTCGCGGGCCGCGCCGGCCATGACATCACCTACGTTGCCTATTCGGGCCTGCTGCATGCAGTTGGCCACGCCGGCGGCCGTCCTGTCCCGCCGCTCAACCTCGTCGCCGACTACGCTGGCGGCGCCATGATGCTGGTCGCCGGCGTGCTGGCCGCCCTTTTCCAACGCTCGCGCACGGGCAAGGGCGAGGTCATCGACGCCGCGATGGTCGAAGGCGCCTCGATGCTGGCGGCACCCGTGCATGCCCTCATGGCGGCCGGCTTGTGGAACGACCGGCGCGGCGCGAACCTGCTCGATTCCGGCGCCCCCTTCTACGACACCTATGAGACATCAGACGGACGCCATGTCGCCATCGGCTGCCTCGAGCCGCAATTCTTCGCCGAATTCGCCAGTCTGCTGCCGCTCGACGAGCGCTTTGTACGCGGCCAGTACGACAAGGCACTGTGGCCGCAAATGCGCGCAGCCATTGCCGATCGGGTCCGGCAGAAATCGCGCGACGACTGGGACCGGCTGTTTGCCCAAACCGATGCCTGCGTTGCCCCCGTCCTGTCGCTTCAGGAGGCGAAGCATCACCCACAAAATCGGGCGCGCAACGCCTTTGTAGCGGCGGGTGGATTTGCGCGCCCGGCCCCGGCGCCGCGTTTCTCCGGCTCGCGGCCGACAGTTGCGACCAAGCCCGCCGACAACGATCTCGTCCCGTCGACAGTGCTTGAACGTTTCGGGTTTTCGAAAAACGAGATTGACGACCTTGTCAAATCCGGTTTGTTTGGCAGATAAGCGGAGAAGGAAGATCAACTTATTGTGGTGATGCCTTTGGACGAACCGAGGAAGGACGTGATCCGCGAGACGGATGCCGAGGCGATCCGATTGGCCAAGACGCTTCTGCGCAGCGCCCGCTTTGGTGCGCTGGCAGTGCTCGAACCTGGGACAGGTTGGCCGCTGGCCAGCAGGGTCGGCGTGGCCACCGACATCGACGGCGCGCCGCTGATCCTGGTGTCGATGCTCTCGGCGCACACCGGCGCGCTGCTTGCCGATGCCCGCTGTTGCCTGTTGCTTGGCGAACCCGGCAAGGGCGACCCGCTGGCGCACCCGCGCCTGTCACTGGTCTGCCAGGCGAAACGGCTTGAGCGCGGATCGAGCGAGAACGCCCGTTGCGAGCGCCGTTATCTCAACCGCAATCCCAAGGCGAAACTCTACGCCGGTCTCGGCGACTTTTCGATCTTCCGCCTCGAGCCGCAACGCGCCAGCCTCAACGGCGGCTTCGGCAAGGCCTATCATCTCGACCGATCGGATCTGCTTACCAGCGGCCCGATCGTCGAGGAACTGGCGGCGACAGAACAATCCGCCATCGACCACATGAACGCCGACCATCTCGACGCGATTGCGGTTTATGCACAGCATTTCGCGAAAGTGTCCGGCAACGGCTGGATTATTGCCGGATTCGATGCCGATGGTATGGATCTGGTGTCGGGTGACGATGTTTGCCGGGTTTTCTTCCCCCAAACTTTGCAGGCGGCACGCGAATTGCGGCCTGTTTTGGTCGAAATGGCCAGAAACGGGCGGGCCGCGGCCGACGCGGAGACTGGGCTTAATTACATTACATAAAAAGCAACACTTGAGATTTGAAGGAAATGCTCTACCTTTTGTCAGTGACGCTGAATCGCAGCGGCCATACGCAACTGAGTTTTTGGAATCAGATGCCATTGCCCCCATGGCGTCAGGATGATCAACAAGCATGGGGGATCGATGGTCTCGTCTAAGCTAATCGCAAATGCCGGATCGGCAGCCGAATTTCTCATGCTGATGGGCAATGAGAAGCGGCTGTTGATCATGAGCCATCTGATCGACGGTGAAATGTCGGTCGGCTCCATCGCCGAGAAGGTGATGCTCAGTCAATCCGCCCTGTCGCAGCATCTGGCCAAGTTGCGGGCGCTCGACCTTGTCGACACCCGCCGCGACCGGCAGATGATCTACTATTCCTGCAAATCAGATGCCGTGCGCGAACTGCTCGGCATGCTGGACGGCATTTTCGGCAGCGGCAAGGAGGACCTCTCCCAGATGGCGCACCGTTTGCGCCGCGCCGGAACCTGAGCGTCCTGTAGCCCACTTACCTCGCGACGCTTTCAGGGCGATGTGCGTCCATCCGCGTGCACAGAGTAGCTGATCGTCCTGAATTGTTGCATCGTGGTTCCCAGCCAACGGCGAGCGCCGGCAGTCCATGCGGATTTTCGGGCCGCTGCGGTGACCACGAGGAATGCATGGATCCCATTCGCATCGACGACCCGCAAGACCCGCGCGTTGCCGCCTATCTCGATATCCGCGAGCGTGACCTCGCCGGGCGGCAAGGCCGCTTCGTCGCCGAAGGCAAGGTGGTGCTCGACCTGCTGCTCTCGGCTGGGCGTTTTGGCGCCGAATCGGTGCTGCTCCTGGAAAACCGGCTGGCCGGGCTCGAGGACATCCTGCGCAAGGCGCCGGCGGACCTACCGGTCTATGTCGCCACCGGCGCGGTGATGGATGCGATCGCCGGGTTTCATATGCATCGCGGCATCCTGGCCATAGGCCGCAAGGGGGCGCCGCGGTCGGCCGAGACCCTGCTCGATGCCTTGCCGGCCCGGGCGCTGGTCGTGGTGCTTGTCGGCATCGCCAACCATGACAATATGGGTTCGATCTTTCGCAACGCCGCCGCCTTTGGCGCCGATGCTGTGCTCATGGATGCGACATGCTGCGATCCGCTCTACCGCAAGGCGATCCGGGTTTCCGTCGGCGCGGCACTCAAAATTCCCTTCGCGTCGTTCACCGACGCCGCCGGCTTCACTGCAACACTTGACCGCCGCGGTTATGGCCAGTTTGCGCTGTCACCGAGCGGGCAGACCGACATTCGCGATGCGCGGCGGTGCGAGCGCCTTGCGCTCTATCTCGGCACCGAGGGCGAAGGCCTGCCCGAAAGCCTGCTCGCGCGCCTGCAGACGGTGCGGATCACCATGTCGGAGGGCTTCGACAGCCTGAACGTGGCGGCGGCGTCGGCCATCGCGCTGCATCACTTCTCGGCAAACAGGAACTGATTTCAGCTTGCCGCGTCCGCCTCCTGCAGCGCCCGCACGCGATCTGCAAGACTGCGCTCAACATTGCCGGAGCGTGCATCCGACGGTACGGCCAAAGCCTTGGCGATCGGCGAATCAGGTCCCTCGAGCTTGGCCGTCAGATGGACGACCTCCGCTGCCAGTTCGTTCATCTGCTCGCGCAAGGCGGAGCTGTCATCCGCGGGGTTGGGCACGACCAGCGCGGTGAGATCCGCCTTCAGCTGCTTGTTCTCGTGCGCCAGCGCCGTCAACCTCGCCTCGAGCCGCTCACGGTCGCTGTCGAGCTTGGCGATTGCCTTGTCGACGTCATCGCTCTTGGCGACATCGCCGCTCTTGCCGACCAGCCGCAGGGTCGGCGTACTGTCCTCGGCTTTCGATTTTTCTCGCAGCCGCGCCAGTTCCTTTTCGCGGCGCTCGAGCTTGTCCTCGCGATCGGCAAGAGTGGCCAGCAGCCGTTCGACCTTCTTGTCGAGTTCGGCGGTCTTTTTCTTCTCGGCTTTCAGGGCATCGCGCGCAGCCTTGCTTTCGGCCGCGATCTCCTGGCCGCGCCTGTCCGCCTCCTTGCGCTGGCCGCGCAGCAACGCAATGTCGCTGGCGAGTTTCTGCATCTCGGATTCGCGCGCCACGAGCTCGATCTGTCGGCTGCTGGAGGAGAAGCTGGCGTCGTCATACATGCTCTCCAGCTTTTCAAGCTCGAGCGCGCGCTTCTCCAGCTTGCGCTCTGTTTCCTTGAGCAGGTCCGACAGACGGTGCAGCTCTTCCTCGCGCCGACGCAGCATTTCGCTCGTGGCCCCCAGTTCGCTCAGTACCTGGTTCTTCTCCATGCGCTCGATCGCCAGGCCCTTCATCGCCTCGTGGCCGCGGCTGATCTCGACGAGCTGTTCGGCCACCTTCTCGCGCAACGCCTTGACGCTGATTTCGAGACGGCGCGTCGACATGGCGTACTCGGCGCGAACGCGATCCTTGTCCGCCAGGATCTCGGTTTGCGTCAGAGGTATCGAGGCTTCGATGCGCTTGCGCGTCAGGGCGACGGCGCGGCGCCATATGGCCGGAGCAATCATAAGCGCCAGGAAGCCGGCGCAGAGAAAGCCGAGGACGAAGAACAGGACCGATTGGACCAAGTGACTACCCGTTGTGGACGGCAACCGCTAAGACTGGACTGTGCCACGTTGACATGGCGGAAATCCAGCGTTGCGGCAAGGCTTTGCCGCAACGGAACGGGATTAGCTCAGAACGGATTCCACGTGGCGCGTTCGGTGAGCTTCAGATAGCCGAGATTGACGCCGAGCCGAGCACCGACGCCGGTGCGGATCGGCACCAAAAGCACATTGTTGTTCTTCAGCACGTTGAAGCCGACGCCGGCAACCACATAGGCCGAACCGGCGACGCCGCCATAGCGGTTGTAGAGGTTGCTCACATCGTCGAGATTGTAGACCAGCATCATCACCCGCGACCCCTCGCCGCCGAAATCCCAGCCGAGCGACGGGCCTTGCCAGAACACTTTGTGATCGCCGGCATTCTTGGTGTAGAGCGTGCCTTCGCCATAGGTCAGCCCGCCGATCAGCGCGCCCGAGCCCTCTTCGCCCAGCAGATAGCCATTGGGCAGGCCGTAGGAAGCAAAAATCTTCTCGATAACCGTGGCCAGCCCGCCCGACGTCGCGCCGAAGAACTTGTGCCCGGAATCGACAATCTCCTGAGCGGTGTATTCCTGGGCCCGCAGGGCCGAAGTTGAGAAGACGAGAACGCCCATGAGCGCTATCGCCATTGATACGACACGGACAAAAGTCCGGTCTGGGATGACACGGAAAAAAGTCCGGTCGCAGAATCGGGAAAACATGCTTCCAATCTCCGTCAGGGAGCACTTTCGCCGACGCCTCAAACCCCGTACGGCTCTTCTAGCCGGCCGTTAAGGGTAACTGTTACGGGCAAACTATGCCGTAATCCTTTTTCAACCATTAAGCTCCCACATGAACATGGCGGTTCAAAGGCTATTTGGGACGCTCAGGTGGGGTCGGCAGCCTGTGTGAACACGCCATCTGCCACCACAATTTTGGATTTGTTGCCGCACGCACGGGCGCTGTGTATTCAGAATGCCCGAGGAGAGTACGTGATTCGTGTGGGCAGGCGACGAATCGATCGCTCGGCCATGAGTTATGAAATTTTGCAGGGATTTTCACCGATGGCCGATCTGTTTGCCCTTTCCGCACCCGATCTGGCGGCACTTTTGTGCAGCCGGGTGTGCCACGACATCATCTCGCCGGTCGGCGCGATCAACAACGGGCTCGAACTGCTCGACGAAGGCGGCGCCGACGAGGACGCCATGAAGCTGATCCGCCAGAGCGCCCGCAACGCTTCTGCCCGCCTGCAGTTCGCCCGCATCGCTTTCGGCGCCGCCGGGTCGGCCGGCATGCTGATCGATACCGGCGATGCCGAAGCCGTCGCCATCGCCTTCCTCAAGAACGAGAAGCCGGAACTGAGCTGGAACGGGACCCGCGCGCTGCTGCCCAAGAACAAGGTCAAGCTGCTGCTCAACCTTCTCCTCGTCGCCAACGCCGCCATTCCACGCGGCGGCAAGCTTTCCGTGACGCTGGAAAACCTCGAAACCGAGCCGCGTTTCGCGCTTGCGGCGAGCGGCCCGATGCTGCGCGTGCCGCCGAAATTCCTCGAACTGCATTCCGGCCACAAGCCTGAGGAACCGATCGACGCGCATTCCGTGCAGCCCTATTACACGCTGCTCCTGGCGCGCGAAGCCAACATGACCATCTCGATCCACGCGACCCCGGAAGAAATCGTGCTTTCAGCCGCCTGAATTCACGCCAATTCCCTAAAGAAGCGAAGTATTTCGATCCGCAATACCCACGGCGGCGCTTCGATCGAGTCGGATGAGCTTCACCGGGCTGGTCGCGCCGAAGCATCGCTAAGAACAGCCCGCAAACGGCATCTTTGCAAAAATTTTACCTAAACGCTTTTCGGCTTCTTTACCAGATCGGCCTATGGTGCCTTTCAGATGCCCCGACGCCACCGGATTGCCAACAGGCAAGAGGACCCGGAAATGAAACGCTGCATGTTCGTCGACGATTCAAGCGTCATCAGGAAGGTTGCAAAACGCATCCTGGGCGGCTCGGACATGGTTGTCATCGAGGCGGCCAGCGGGCTTGACGCGCTGGAGATGTGCGCTGCCGACATGCCCGACATCATCGTCGTCGACGGCGCCTTGCCGGACGTGGCGGCGGTCGATCTCATCCGCCGCGTGCGCGCCATGGAGAGCCCTGTACGGCCGCAGATCCTGATTTCGCTGGTCGAGCTTGATATCGCTTCGATCATGCGGGCCAAGCGCGCCGGCGCCCAGGGCTATCTCCTGAAGCCGTTCAATCGGCCGCAACTGCTCGAGCGTTTTCGCACCTTGAAAATCGCCGCCTGATTCGGGCGGCCTGGAGCAATCTTCCAGGAAAAATGTGTAGCGTTTTTCCGTCCAAAAATTGCGTTAAAACAAAAAGATATTAGCCCACCATGCAAAAAACCCGGCCGGAGCCGGGTTTTTTGTCGAAGAAAAGTTCGGGCGTTGCTCGCGCTCAGGCGCTGACGCGGATGTCTTCCGGTTCGCGAAGCACATAGCCACGACCCCAGACCGTCTCGATGTAGTTCTGGCCGCCGGATGCCGCGTCGAGCTTCTTGCGCAGCTTGCAGATGAAGACGTCGATGATCTTCAGCTCGGGCTCGTCCATGCCGCCATAAAGGTGGTTGAGGAACATTTCCTTGGTCAGTGTGGTGCCCTTGCGTAGCGAGAGCAGCTCCAGCATCTGATATTCCTTGCCGGTGAGGTGCACGCGCTGGCCGCCGACTTCAACGGTCTTGGCGTCGAGGTTGACCACAAGGTCGCCCGTGGTGATGACCGACTGGGCATGGCCCTTGGAGCGCCGCACGATGGCATGAATGCGGGCGACCAGCTCATCCTTGTGGAACGGCTTGGTCATGTAGTCGTCGGCGCCGAAGCCGAGGCCGCGTACCTTGTCCTCGATGCCGGCCATGCCGGAGAGGATGAGGATCGGCGTTTTCACCTTGGACAGGCGAAGCGTTCTCAAGACTTCATAGCCCGACATGTCGGGCAGGTTGAGATCGAGAAGGATGATGTCGTAGTCGTAGAGCTTGCCTAGATCGACACCCTCTTCACCGAGATCGGTCGTGTAGACATTAAAACTTTCCGATTTCAGCATCAGTTCGATGCTTTGTGCGGTTGCACTGTCATCTTCTATCAGCAGAACTCGCATTTCATTCCCCTTTTCTGCTGCCGGACCATTTCACGACCCGTCCGGACCCGGAGCAGTGGTTGCCTTGTGCAGAGGCTGCCATCAAATGGTTAACAAAACCTAATTTCCCGTCCACTACGGTACCAGATTTTTTAACCTCTTTCTACACCCTCTTGAATCTAATAACGAATCCCAGAACCAAATTCCTAATGCAACACATTAACAACCTGGACTAAGCGACTCCAGAGACTCATTGACGCGGCTCCCGCATCGGCGGCCGGAATTTTTACCCGGCCTTAAGTCCTGAGCCGTATGATTAACAATGCCCGTAAACGAATGGTTACCGCCGGCAAAAAACTTTAGGGTTTTGTTTCCTATAGTTCGGGGAAAGCCGGTGGACACGGGCAAGGCTTGGGCCTTTCCAGGCGGTTTGGACGATATGTGCGGGTGTGCGTTTCCGGGAGTACCGAATCATGAAGTCACGTGAAAACCTCGTTCGGCTGAAACAGTTTCAGGTGAATGAGAAGCGGCGGCAGTTGCTGCAGCTCGACATGATGATCGCCGAGTTCGAACGCATGGCCGTCGAACTGGAGCTTCAAATCACCGCCGAAGAAAAGAAAGCCGGCATCACCGACATCAACCATTTTGCCTATCCGACCTTTGCCAAGGCGGCGCGTTTACGGCGCGACAACCTCAGAAATTCGCAAAGCGACCTCGCCCACCAGCGAAGCACTGCCGAATCATTACTCGGCGAAGCTGAAGCGGAGCTTTCCAAGGCTGAGATGCTCGAATCGCGCGATACCAAGATTCGCGAGGCCGAGGTCGGCGGCCGCAGCGCCATGATCGGCTGAAGTCCGGCCTGTCCGCGACGTCGGCGCTTGCCGACGAGCGCAAAATTCTGCTTCCGGCCTTTGTCGGACGGAAAGACTCGATTGAAGCTAGGCGGCCCAGTCGCCTTCATTTTCACCAGTCGCCCGCGCCCTGGCCTCCTTGATGTCCGGCGCATGCTGTTCCGACCACGACCTGATCTGGTTGAGCAGTCCCGCCAGGTTCTGGCCAAGCTCGGTCAATTCATACTCGACGCGCGGCGGAATGACCGGGAATATCTCGCGCCGCACCAGACCGTCGCGCTCGAGCACGCGCAATGTCTGCGTCAGCATCTTCGGCGTGATGCCTTCGAGCTTGCGGGCAAGCTCACCATTGCGCAACCGGCCTTTGCGCAGCGCGCAAACCACTAGATAGACCCATTTGCTGGCCAGCATCTCGAGCACGGTGTGCGAAGCACACGTCCGCCGGTATGCATCATAGCCGAATGGAGACTCGTCTTCACTATCCATGAGGTAGCTATGTATCATTAAGGTACATACTAGACAAGAGACTATTACTATCCAAATGATAGTGGCACCAACCAAGTAGGAGACATCCCATGCGTGCCGTTATCCAGAATTCCGTCGGCGGACCTGACGTCCTTGTCATTGCCAATCGGCCTGACCCCAAACCAAAGGCCGGCGAGGTGCTGGTCCGTGTCAAGGCGGCTGGCATCAATCCGGTCGATGGCTCCGTCCGCGCCGGCTATTACCCTCTGCTCGGCGAACCGCCCTTCATCCTGGGCTGGGATATCTCGGGAACAGTCGAGGCGCTGGGCGCCGGCGTCACCGGCTTCAAGATCGGCGACGAGGTGTTCGGCATGCCGCGCTTCCCCAAGCAGGCCGCCGCTTACGCCGAACTGGTGGCTGTGCCAGCCGATGAAATCGCGCTGAAGCCGAAGGGTGCCGACCACATCCAGGCAGGCGCATTGCCGCTGGCCGGCCTCACCGCCTGGCAAGGTCTGGTCCGCCATGGCGGGCTGAAACCGGGCCAGCGCGTGCTGATCCACGCGGCAGCCGGCGGCGTTGGCCATCTGGCGGTGCAGATCGCCAAGGCGCGCGGCGCCTACGTCATCGCCACCGCCAGCCCGCAAAAGCTCGATTTCGTCCGCTCGCTCGGCGCCGATGAGGTTCTCGACTACACCAAGAGCGATTTCGCCGACACGGTTGGCGACATCGATCTCGTGCTGGAGCCCATTGGCGGCGACCATGCCGATCGTTCGCTAAAGGTGGTCAGGAACGGCGGGGTGCTGGTGTCTTTGCTGAACGTGCACGACACCACCAGGGCGCAGGCCAGTGCGCGCGACATAAGGGTCGAGCGCATGTCCGTGGTACCCGATCGCGAAGGCTTGCTGGAACTCGCCCGGTTGATCGATGCCAAAAAGCTCGCCGTCCATGTGGCGAAAAGCTTCCCGCTCGAGCAGGCAGGTGCGGCGCACGCCTTTCTTGCCACCAAGCGATCGGCAAAGTGGTGCTGACGGCCTGAGCGCGAAAAGACGCGCTTCGAAAACAAAAAGGGCGCGGAGTGCCGCGCCCTTTGATCTTTATTCTGAGCGGCTCTAGTGCCGATATTGCTGGATGCGCGTGGTGCGCAGCCCGGCAAGGCCATATTCGTCGATCGACGCCTGCCAGGACAGGAATTCCTCGGTCGTTAGCTTGTAGCGCTGGCATGCCTCTTCAAGGCTCAAAAGCCCGCCGCGCACCGCCGCAACCACTTCCGCCTTGCGCCGGATAACCCAGCGACGTGTATTCGTCGGCGGCAGATCGGCAATCGTAAGAGGGCTGCCGTCAGGCCCGATAACATATTTGACTCTCGGTCTAACCAGATCGGTCATCGTACTCTCTACAAAAAACTCAAAGACCCAATCCCCGCCACGTTACCGCCACAGCTTTAAAAATTGCCTAAGCAGACCCTAATGACTAGGTAAGGATCATGAACGCCGCGTTAGTCTTTTCGTCGGCATTTGAAACATCAGCAGGGAAGCGCAGCAGCGGCGCGGAAAAATCTCTCCATTCGCCGGAACCGGTCGCTGCCTGTCGATCGGCCCTGCAAGCTGGCGTAGCCGTAAGGCTTGACCTATATTCGCGTCATTGGCATTCAGGCGCCGCTCAGAACGAAAGAACCATGAACAGCCTCGATCTTCCCGGACGTCCCGAAAACACCCGCATCGTCGTCGCCATGTCGGGCGGTGTTGATTCATCGGTCGTCGCCGGCCTGTTGAAGCGCGAGGGCTATGACGTCGTCGGCGTCACCTTGCAGCTCTACGACCATGGTGCGGCAACGCACCGGGCCGGCTCCTGCTGCGCCGGGCAGGACATCGACGATGCCCGGCGGGTGTCGGAGACGCTCGGCATTCCCCACTATGTGCTCGACTACGAGGAGCGCTTCCGCAAGGCGGTCATTGACCCCTTTGCTGAGAGCTACGTCGCCGGCGAGACGCCGATCCCCTGCGTTTCCTGCAACCAGACAGTGAAGTTCGCCGATCTTCTGGCCACCGCCAAGGAGCTTGGCGCCGATGCGCTGGCCACCGGCCACTATATCCGCTCCGGCGCCAATGGCGCCCACCGCGCGCTCTACCGGCCGGTCGACGCCGACCGCGACCAGAGCTATTTCCTGTTCGCCACCACGCAGGCGCAGATCGACTATCTGCGCTTCCCGCTCGGTGGCCTGTCGAAGCCGCAGGTTCGCGCCATCGCCGAGGAGATGGGGCTGACGGTTGCCGCCAAGCAGGACAGCCAGGACATCTGCTTCGTGCCGCAGGGCAAATATTCCGATATCATCGCCAAGCTGAAGCCGACTGCCGCCAATCCGGGTGACATCGTCCACATCGACGGCCGCGTGCTCGGCCGCCACGAGGGCATCCTGCGCTACACGATCGGCCAGCGCCGCGGCATCGGCATCGCTTCCGGCGAGCCACTTTACGTTGTCCATCTCGACGCCGACCGCGCCCGCGTCGTGGTCGGCCCGCGCGAGGCGCTGGAGACGCACAAGATCTATCTGCGCAACATGAACTGGCTGGGCGACGGGCCGCTGGCCGATGTCCCCGCCGGTGGCCTGGAGCTGTTCGCCAAGGTCCGCTCGACACGCCCGCCCCGCCCGGCCGTGCTGCATCACCGCGCTGGCGCCACATGGGTGGAACTGGTCGACGGCGAGTCCGGCATCGCGCCTGGGCAGGCCTGCGTGCTCTATTCCGATGACGGCAACGAAGCACGCGTGTTCGGCGGCGGCTTCATCGAGCGTTCGGAGCGTGGCGCCGAGGCCGAGGCCATGCTGACCCGGCTTGCCGCCAGGCCGGCGCAGATCCCCGCCGAGTAATCCACTACCCGCTCAGCGACTGTTTCGAAATTCGCTCCGGCGAATGATGGAGTCCAAACGGCTCTCAGGAATTGGGCGTGGTATGCGTGACCGTTCCCGCGGTCAGGATGCGCAGCACCCTGATCGCTTCCTCGCCACTGGTGCGCGGCTCGGCCCGCGTTTCGATGCACTGGATGAAATGCTCCAGCTCACGCGTCAGCGGCATGCCTTGTGCAACCGCGACATAGGACGGCTCATTGGTGGTGAAAGCCCATTGGCCGCTGTCCTGCCACACGGCGTGGCGGTAGACGGCTAGCTTGCGTTCCCATGGTTCGACGTCGTCGAACACCGCCATCGCTTTGGTTCCGACCACGGTCAGCCGCCGCTCGCGATAGGGATTGAGCCGCGAGGTGAAGAGATGGCTGCGCAGGCCGTTGGGAAAGCGCATGTGCAGATGCGCGAAGTCGCTGAGATTGTCGAGCAGGGCAGCGCCCTCGCCGCGCACCTCGATCGGCTCGGTGCCGGTGATCGCCAGGATCATCGACAAATCATGCGGCGCCAAGTCCCACAGCGCGTCGTTCTCGGTGTGGAACTTGCCGAGGCCGAGCCGATGCGAATGGATGTAGCGGACTTCGCCGAGTTCGCCCTTGTCGATCAGCCCCTTCAGCGTCTCGAAGGCCGGATGGAAACGCAAGACATGGCCGACCATGAAGACGCGGCCATTGTCCTTGGCCGCCTGCACAGCGCGCTCGGCGTCCGGCACCGTCAGCGCAATCGGCTTTTCCACCAGCACATCCTTGCCGCTCTCGGCGGCGCGCACCGCAAGGTCGGCATGGAATTGCGGCGGCAACGCCATGACTATGGCGTCGATATCGTCACGGACGAAGAGCTGGTCGGGCTCGATCGCCAGGCAGTCCTGCTCGCTGGCGAAGCCTTCGGCGCGAGCCCGGTTGGCGTCGGAGACCGCGTGCAGCGCGCCGAGCGCCTTGAGGGTGCGGATGTGGTTGCTGCCCCAGTATCCGCAACCGAGGACTGCAATGCGCGGTTTCATCTGTTTCAACTCTTAAAACTCGTGGCCGAGACATAGCGACGTGCCCCTACGAACTCAACCCCGGCGGCAGCAACCAAATGTCTGCGCGGCAAAGCTTTTCGACAATGACAATAAGCCGGCGCGCCGGTTGCTTCGAAGCTTGACAGGCTCACCCTCCCAACCTTATATCCGCGCGACCTTGGCGAACGCCCCTCGACATGCCTTTCGATTTGAGGCGGATTTCGGGCCTTTCGCCGCCCTGGCGGGGTAGCTCAGTTGGTTAGAGCACGGGAATCATAATCCTGGGGTCGGGGGTTCAAGTCCCTCTCCCGCTACCACCGTTCCCACCGACAGAGTGGCCGGTGCCCAATGTTGAAGGCGGAGCGAACGGTCCTCCGCTGCCACCATTAACAACACCGAGGTTTCCAAAGCCTCTTGCTCCCACCAAAGCATCCAGTTTCCCGCGAATGCTGACGCTCACGCCGCCCTTTCGGTTCGGGTAGACTGTGACGCTATCCACCAGTTCCCGGATAGCGGCTGCTCCCTCGCTGTTGCCGTCATCGATCCCTCGCTGGAGTTCGTCCCGCAGGCGAGCGAGCTTGACCTCAAACTGGGACAACGCCCGTTGATGTAGCACGACTGTCTCGACCTCGTGTGGAACGCTCTCCAGTTCCTGCTGCAAAAGCTGTTTCTCTGCCCGCAGCGCGGGAAGCTGTTTCTGAACCTCCTCCTCCGAAAAGAGACCCTTCGCTACGAAATCTACTAATCGGTCGGTCTCCCGCTGAACCCGTGCGAGCTTGGCTCCCAGCGTCGAACGGTTGCGCTGTGATGACGCGACCAGACGCTTGCGTTCGGCCACATAGGTCTCGATGAAGAGAGTAACCTTGCGAGGCTCCCGCAGCTCTTCAATCAGAGCACCCACTACCAACTCCTCTACGCTGTCGAGATAGCAGGTCTTGGCATCAGGGCAGTTGCCGCTCTCTCTGTGCGCGGAGCACCGAATACGAACACGAGAGGATTTGTCCTTTCCTGAGGTGGACATACCTGACCCGCAAACGCCGCAGCGAAGCAGGCCCGACAACAGTCGCTTGGGTCGGCGGTGCATCTCGGGTCGCGGCTTCCTTGTAGCCTCGCGGCGTACTCTAGCCGCTTCAAATACGCCCGCGTCCAGAATGCGGAGATCAGCGACCTCAACCTCTTGCCGCTGATCAAATGGGTTCTCACGTGACACACGCTTGCCCGTGTCAGGGTTCTTTTCCATCCTGAGCTTGTTCCATGTCAGGCGACCGTCATAGATGGTGTTGTTCAAGATGCCGATGCCGCGCTTGGCGTTGCCGTGAATAGTGGACGCATTCCACAGGCTGCGACGAGGCGGCGGCACGCTGTCGCGGTTGAGGCCGTGCGCAATGGTTCGGGAGGAGTTCCCGGCAAGGAACTCGGCGTAGATGCGACGAACGACAGCAGCTTCCTCCTCCACGACTTCTAAACGTCCCACCTGCCCGGCAACCGGGCGGTAGGCATAGGGTCGCCCACCGGGGTTTCGCCCTTCCCGCACGACCCCGGCCATGCCTCGGCGAACCTTTCTCGCTCCCTCCTCCCGCTGGAGTTGACCCATCAGGCCGTGGATCACCAGATTGACGGTCTCCGCTTGACCTTGGTTCACCGACACAAGCTTTACCCCGAGAAAGTCGAGGTGCTTGAGTATGAACAGACTGTCCGCTGTATCGCGTGCCAGCCTATCAAATGCCTCGGTCAGGACGACATCGAACTGTCGTTGTTCCGCAGCCGCGAGCAGGTCAAAGACCTTTCGACCGTGCAGAGACGCGCCAGACACAGCACGATCCTCAAAGCGGCCAACGATCTGGTAGCCATGGCGATCCGCATAGGCCGTGCAAAGTGCGACTTGATCCTCAATCGAGCGGTCATTCTGCAAGTCAGTGCTATAGCGACTGTAGATCACCGCTCGCATGATTGGCCCTCCCCTTGTGCAATCCGGTGATCCTGTTCCGCTATCCGCTTCGCGAGGAAAACAACCAGTCGGTCCAGCGGGTCGAGTGGCGTCGTAGTCGCCGGGAAGCTCACCACTTTGTCGCGGTCCTGGCCCGCATGTTGATAGTCATCTTGACGGATCGTCTTCCGCCGCTTGTTGAGAATAAGGGGCACTTGTCGGCTCACCTAAAGATGCATGCGAGCATGCAGTTGCTAGGTGCTTGCCGGGTGTCCTCCCGGTCCGACGGCTCACCGCCATTGGCGGTCGAGCACTTACTCCACAAGCGGTTCAATGCCAGCACTCACGAGCCTGGAAGTCAAACTCGCGGCGCGCTTTTTCTTTATCCGGGAATGTGTTTCATGACTTTCATCCTTCTCCCGACTTCCTTTTACGGAGCGTAAGCGGAGCACCTCACTTTCCCGAAACACGAAGTTTTCGGGAGAGACTGTAGAGGTCGTTTGACAGACCTCCACAGTGTGAGATCATCTCTTTCCACTCTGATATGTTGCACTCTTCTCAGAAGAAGATCGTCAACCCGTCGAGACGGTCCCGACATCGGCTTATGCCGAGACGAATGCAATTCGTCTACTTTCCCTCGAAATCGACGTTCTCGCCTCCCTTCGGTTTCTTCTTGTATGGATAGGAAGGCACCTTCTTCGCGCCAATCACTTTAGCTCCATTGAGCTGAGGCTCATACATGTCCCAGGGTGTTTGCCATTTCTCCAGCTCATCAACATCGAGACTGATCCAGAGCAGCTTTACGTCGCCAAGCTTCATCGCTCGGATTTTGATGAATTGATATTTGCGCAGATGTGGTAGCGCCCTGTTCTTCATCTCGCTAACGGATAACCCGGCCTCTCGCGCCCAGTTCTCGCGGGACATCGCGATCCATTCACGGCCCAACCGTTCGAGCTTGTTTGCGACATTGGCCCAACGGTACACAACGCGGTAAAGCAATAGTGCTGCCGGCCATTGCCCATCGACTGAATTTCGGAGCTGCGCAAGCAGCCCGGGCACTCCGAACGTTGACTTGTTCTTTTTCACAATTGTCCTCCACGCGGCAAAATTGACGCTGGGGAGGTCGCGGAGGCTCAGCAGCGCAGGGTGCCACTGATCCTCCGTGATGCGGGCATGACTTAAGGCTACTCAGGATGCCCGGGAAGTCAAATCCACTATGATGAGGCAGGAAGTAGCCACTCCAGTTGGCCACCGCCTGTGCATTGGCGGACGCAGCGCCTATTGCCCGGACTGAAGAAGTGAAATTGATTTCACACGGCTCCAACATACATGCAAGGCGCGAGAAAAGAGTATGCCGATGACGCAAGGGGCGGCGTTTACTCAGGTTCGAATTGGGCAGCGATCTCATCGCGGCAGGGCTGATCACCAGACTTACAAGCCTCGTCTTGTGCCCGGGTAAGTGCGTTTTTGAAAAGATCATAACCGGACCAAAGCTGGAGGGTCTGGCTATCTGTTTCCAAGATCACCTGCTTCATCTTTTTTCCAATTGTATCGACCTGAACGACTTCTGTCCCGTGTGGGATCACGTAGCAGTCCTGTAATTGGAATGCCAGATCGCTGCGACCGGCAGAGATCAGGTTCTGGTATTTGCCGTAATCGTCTGGAAATTGACAGGCTGGCACGTCATAGAGCGCTTGCTGCTTCAAATAGTTATATTTTTTCTTACCATTGCTCGACAGTTGTGGGTCTGAGGGTTTCGGAGGCTCAACATGTGGCCCGGCATTCGCGTCCGCTTCGCCCGATAGGTCAGTTATGTCGGCATTGGTTGTGTCGCTATTCGGGGCAGACTGACGTCCGGCCAAGTGCTTCCCGACTAAGTTGGTCGCTACAAAGGCTAATGGCCCTGCCGAGCCCACCGCTACGATGACAAACAGTTTCCGGGCGACGTCTGGCTTGGCCAGTGCTTTGATTGCCAACGCTACGAGAGCCAGCAGGACCAGGAACTGCCCAATAGATAGCCCGCCCATGTCCCTCTCCGACGAAACACCGGGAATGCCAACGATGCGCAAACCCAACCGGCCTATATGCTGAATTGCTAAACCCCAGCAAAATAGTAGCTGACTTGCGGTTTCTTGCAAACAGATTGCAAGTTCTTAGAAAACTAAAGGCAACCGCCCCTAAAGCGAGCGGTCAGCCGCCTCTACACCTGACGGTGTGGAGAAGCGGATGGAAGACCTTCGGAAGCGGTTCGGACGGCTGGTAATGGCGCACCGCAAACGCGCCGGATACACACAAGAACAACTGGCCGAAAGGGCTGGCGTCAGCATCGACACGATCTCCAAGATCGAGGTCGGTGCTACGGGCGCTCGTTTCCCGATGATCGAAAAGATTGCAGCCGCGCTGGGGGTTGATCCCGCCGAGCTATTCAGCCCTGAAATCCCGTCAGGAGCTTTGCGGCGCGGTCCGCTGCTAGAGCTGACAACACGCTTGGCCGCTCTATCCGAAAATGATCTTCAATGGATCAAAGGCGTCATCGAAGCGGCTCTTAGAAACAAGACCTGAAAACGGGTCGGGTTGGACCGTCAAAAGCGCATTCGAAAGGGTTTAAAAGCCCATGGAGACGTTTCGACGTCGGGATGAAGATCGTGGCGTCCGGCAGACAAAGAGGGCGTCTTTGGCTTTGGCTTGTTCGGCGGACTTCCCCCTTGCGACGGTCGTCCTGAATAATCACTGTACGGGTGGTGTCGGAACAGCGGAAGCCCATGAGAACAAACGTGCGTCCAACGAAACCCACAAAGCGGCAGAGAACTCGTTGTGGTCTGTGTGGCAAACGCCGCCTGACCACGGAGGAGCATGTCGTTCCAAAGAACCTTTACGCACCCACGAGGAGACGGGGCAAAACCCACTGGATTGTCATCGCGGCGTGTTCGGAATGTAACAACGGAACCACGGATGACGACGTCCATCTCAGGTTCGTCCTCGCTCTCGCCGGGCAGTCAAATCAGGCGGTGAAAGAACTTTGGGAAACGAAGATCACCGGCAGCCTTAGGCGACGCGATGGGTTGAGGCGCGCTCAGGATGTATATGCCATCATGAGGCCCGTCTCAGGCTCGACCGATCATATGATCTATCCAGCTAACGATCCGCGCGTTCTAAAAAGCGTGCGAAAGATCGTTCGGGGCTTAGCTAGACACCACGGCTTACCTTGGCCGGTCCATGACGCTCAGGTCATCGCGGACGTGTTGCGAGGGCCAGAACTCTTAGACGTAGTGTCGGACGGCTTTTCTTATGGTCATGTCCAATCCGATATCTTCGAGTACCACTACCTTCCTGTGGTCGGGGAAGAAGGTTTGCATTCCGTGTGGTTTATTCACTTCTTCGAACGGACGACCTTTAGAGCTGTCGTGTTCCAAACGGTAGAGGATTGTCAGCGTGCCTGGGCAACGGCGCTTGATGCCGCCCCAATCCGCCAGCACTCCTAGCCTAAGTATCGGCCCTCATTGTGCCATCGAAGGGCGGCAGCGTCCGGTTGCGCAGCTTGGCTCGCAGGCAGCGTAATCTCTGAACCGTGTAGTTCGTAGTAATGCCGCCCGTTCTCGAACTCTTCCCGGATACGGCGGCTGACCTCGAAACGGTGATCAGATGTGACCGTTACATAACCTTGGTCAAAGAGGCTGTGGATGTCGCGGCGCATGAGGATGCCATTGCTTGGGGAATGCTCCCCGCCATCCGCGTATGGCCGTATATGGGCGGCTTCTAAGGCCGGGAGGGTGCGCTCCTTCGTGATCGCGCAGCGCCTGCCATATAGGTCCGTTACGACCAGTCGAAAGGCCCCCTGACCGAGACGCGGACGGATCAACGTCGGTTGCCCGTAACGTGCCTGCTCCTCCGCAAGGAAATGTGGATCAACCAAATGGGTCATAGCGGCCTGTGCGGCCTCCCATAGCGCTTTCCCTTCTGGTTCCGCAGTATCATAGCCACGGAGGCTGACGATGTTCGGTGACCACGATGCGGGCGGAGAGAACCACTGACTTTCTGGGAGAAAGAAAGGCTGTGTGAGGATGCGGCATCCTATTTCTATCGGGCCTGCCGTCGCCGGATCGACTTTGCGGTAGCGCAAGATGCGAGACCGCATCTCTGTAAGGCTGAGGACGCCGTTCGCGTTCCCGAATGCTTCCCATGCAAGCGACAGGGGCATGATGGTCGCGGAGGCAAAGACACCGCCGCCAACAATCATGTTGATTGGGGCGTGGAGCTTGAACAAGAACAACTCGCCAGGTTGCAATGCTCGGAAGGCTTTTGGAGATGGCGACCAAAAGTTGACCTCGGCAAGATCGGGTAGGCGACACAGCTGGGTGAACCAGTCGCCATCTGTCACCGCCACCACGATCTTGATGCCCATTTGCCGCCCTTTTCGCCTCCGAACGCCATGCCGCCTATTAAAAAAAATCCGACGCGTTTCGAGAATGATGGGGGCCGCCAGGGATACTCGCCGAATTCATGCCATTATCCCCAAACAATCAAGTACTGGGCACCGACGTGTCTCGCACAGCTACGCGCATAACTCTCTAAAGTGTCGCTGCCAGCACCTTCTAGAAATCCTTGCTTTGTCGTTGTCGCCTGCAAGACGTGCTGTCCCGCCTGATCTCGTATCATGGTCATCTCCGTGACCGAGCAATACATGAGTTCGGCGCTACCTAGACGGAGTGATTGAGCTACAATTCCAGTCATTGGCTCGCCAATGAGGTCTTCAGAGCGTTCCGTCAGATCATCGAGTTTTAGTGTGAAGAGGGTGCCGATTTCATCTACCAGGGCGACACAGCGGGCGACGTGTGCATCAGCCATTTCGATATCAGAAATACAGAATTCGATGTCTGACATTCCAACCCGGTCGATCACGCTCAACATTCGATTTACCGCGCGCAATAAGACTCGAAGCCAATCAGCAAAGGCTTGGTTAGCATTCGTGTTGGCGAAGATTTCAACTCCAAAAAGCTTCGTCCCGTCGTGGGCGTATAAGTCAAAGCAGAATTGATCCGAGAAAAGTATGTCAAGCGCTCGTGCAACCTCCTTCCACCATGACAGCGATTTCACCTCCGAGTTAAGGTCGGCAACAGTAAAATTGAGAGTACCAGCAAGGTTGATATCGAGGGTGACGGGATGCAAAGCCACAAGGAACCGCGAAGCAGACTTGACAGGTGGAATTATCAAATGGCCTTCCCTCACTACAGGCACTCCGTTGCGGGTGTACCGAAGGAAAATCTTGCACTTGGGTCCCCCTGTTGGCTTGAATGACATTATGCCAGGACCCGAAAATTGCGGCCCAAATGGCCTCTGAAAGCCAAATCTCTCCTCAATAGTCGAGAACGAAGTGACATGCAGGGGTGCCAACCCCAGGAAGCCGTCAATCAGTTCCTTCCCGTCTTTTCCCTGAATGGTGACTTTGATTTGAACAGGACTATCTGAATAGCCTGCAGTTTCAATTTGCTTGCGCTTCGCCTCTGCATAATCGCCGCCCGCAGCGTAGGCTTGGGATAACTCCTGAACACGTGCGAAAAATGCATGCGGCTCCATGGGCACATCATACCAGTCAGTTCCTTCTGTGAAGGTCACCTTCTGGCTTCTTATCGGCTTTCCCTTGGTGCTCTCCGCAGTCAATCTCTTCAATACTTGGTTGAGCGGCCCATCCCCAAGATGTATCAAAAATGCTTTCTCAACAGAGAGGTCAGAGCGAAATTTCATCACAAATATGAAAGAGGGTTCGGCAGTTTTTGCCAGACGCTCCATTGATAGCAAGTGGGCAGAAAAACTCTTCCTATCTGCCCACATCGATTTCACTTGAAAGTTGTATGCCGGCAGAGCCGGTCTTTTGTCTGGATAGGTTTTTGTGTCCAGATATTTATTAGGGAACTCGACCCGATAGTCCCAACCGGTTCGGTCTCGCATCGATTTGTTCACGACGAGACCAAATGGAGTGCAGAGCGACGGGAAGAGGCCTTCGCCGTGCTCCCCGAGTTCGTCGGAATTCAGTTGCCTGGTCATGGGTGATTGAACATGCCTTCAGCCGTCTCAATTTTCTGTGTCACCCAGACGGCCAGGGCCTCCCACAGCCCTGGGTGCCTCGAGACAGAACGCGCGATGGAAATTATCGACTGATAGGATAGCGGCACTACCGTTGAAATTCCGCTCCTGGAAGGTTGGCCCAGCCCCCCCGTCCGAACTTTTTTTGCGGTCGGAAAATCCATGCCGTCTGCGAAAGCCGCAACCGCAATGGCTGGCTTGCCGTGGGTCCTTTCGAGACGGTGAGCTACCACCGCGTTTCGCATCCATTGAAAATCGTCCAGCACGAAAGGACACGGGATCAAATCCTCGGTGGCATCGATGCCAAAAATTTCGGGGATGCTCTCCCAATATCGGATACCCTTAGCGGTCAATGCACAGCGGGCGACCCTGTCATTGACTGCGTTCCTCTGCACAACATAGCTACCATTGCACTGTCGAATACCCCGATTTGCCCCGGCAGCGAGTGGTTTGGTTTGGCTGCAACGACCACCGGGTTCTGTGAACTTGGCTTCGATTACAATGATGGAGCGCTCCCCAAACGCTATTGCATCAACTTGCGTCGCGCTCACTTCGCCCAATAATTCCTTGGGAGCGGACCACTCTAATTCCACGGACCAAGCACCACTGTCGGGAAGGCCGCATGTTCGGGCGATTGCGCCTAATATTTCGTCGCGGTCTACGCTCATCTTGATTGTCCCGAAGACGTCGATTGCCAGCGCCTGTGAGGAGTGGGGCTTGTCCGTTTGGGCGCGATTGCCGCGGTTTCTGTCGCGGTGCCATGGGAACGAATGCCAATCTGATATCGCGCCGTGGCTTGCCGGAAACAGGTTGGCCTTGATGCCTGAGATTTCCCTGTCCGACATCATGTCCGGCATCCAACTGACCTAGCCCCCGACAATTCTGGCTACATAGCCGTATTTGCCTCGCTTCTTGATTTCTTCCGCATTGCAGCAATCGCAGCAAGCCGTCAGCCGCACCTTTTTGACCCGCCCGGCGAACACCCATTCGAGTATGCGTTCCGAAACGGGTGGCCTTCTCATGGCTTTGTCACCCTCAAAATAGCTTGTGATAGAGCGACGGAAGCAGGAGGCAGAGCGAAGCATGTCCGCAACTTGATCGATCTGACGACAGCGTTGTTCGAGCATTGCTTCGCGGTCCCCTTGATCAAGACCGGACCCTTCTACTGTCTTCTCAGCCATGAATTTTAGTCGATTGGCATCACGGCTCGATCTCTGACCGTCGTGGAAAATCGCCGATACTGAAGGCTTGCCATCCCGACCAGCTCGCCCAAATTCCTGCAGCAAGTCTTCTACCGAAGCCGACTGTTGCCAATGGATGACCAGGCGAACGTTCGGAATGTCGAGGCCCATGCCGAATGCGTTGGTGCAAATTATCTGTTCGACCGCCGGTTTGCTCTGACCAACGAAGCGTTTTACCAGTTCTTGGCGGTCCCATGCCGTGCCAAGTCGAGAGTGATAGAGGGGGATTTCGATCCCCATCCCGGCAAGGGCAATTTGTAGCTCTTCGCCGACCCGAACCGATGGCACAAAGATCATTGCATTCTGGCCCCTGAGTTGTGGAAGCCGCAACAGCGCTGCGATTTCCTCACCCCGCTGGTCAGGCGGACACCTCAATCTCAGGAAAGCGATGTTTGGCCGATCAACATCGCGGACGAAGACCGTTGCGTCGGGAATTCCTAGCGATGCCAGAATACGCTGCTGCATCTCGCGTCCTGCGGTTGCCGTGAATGCAAGAACTGGCGGGGACCCCAGCTTCTCGCGGACCTCACGCAAGCGCCCATACTCTGGCCGAAAGTCCCGGCCCCACTGGTCTATGCAGTGCGCTTCGTCCACAACCAGAAATGTGGGTACACTCCGTTTCAGTCGCTCACGCTCATCCTGGTTGCGGACAAAGAACCGCTCCGGCGCAATGTAAAGCAGCTTTACGGCGTTGCGCGCCAACAGCGAAAAACGTGCCTGTTTCTCCTCGCCGCTGAGGTCGCTGTTGATGAACGTGGCGGGGACTTTCTTTTTGAGTAGATCGGAAACTTGCTCCGACATGAGCGTCTTTAGCGGGGAAACGACTATCGACAGCCCACGCCGGAGAACGGCTGGGAGTTGGAAGCAAAGCGTTTTGCCCGATCCCGTCGGGCTGACGACCAGCACCGAGTTTCCGGCTAACGCGGCCAAAACGATAGGCAACTGCCCGCTCCGAAAACGCTGCAAGCCAAACAGCCGAAGCGCCGGGCCAAAGTTGCCGCTCGCTTCCGAGATTGCACCCTCTCGGTCAAGCCAGCGCGCAATTGCAACAGCCCATCGTTCCAACGCGCGACGGGCCAATCCTCCAGCAAGATTTGGATGATGGCTGGCGTGACATCCGTCGCAGAGCGTGACTAGGTTCGATAGTTCATCTGAGCCGCCCATAGATCGCGGGAGCAGGTGATGGACATCTGCCTCGCGCGATTTGAGTTCGCAACCACATGATACGCATCGATAGCCGTCGCGCTCGAGCACTTGACGGCGTACACCGACCCAATGATCCGACGCGATGTTCAGCCGCTCCCCCCGCTCTTCCATTGAAGAATAGCGGACCAACGGTTGTTCGCCAACTCCACCGTCCAGCTGACATATCTTGAAACTGACAGCAAACCCGGTCACGTTTCTCAGCGCCGAGCCAGTGTCACTGCCATACAGTTTTGCTCGGCAAATCTTAGGGGGAGCACATGAGCCTGTCTGATCTGACCCGTTCAGCCGTTGAGTTGGCCATAGCCGAGTACGACCAGATCGGTCCCGAGCGCTTTTTGGAAAAGTATGGCTTCGGCAAGGCCCGCAAGTACTTTCTGGTCGTTGGAGATCGTGAATATCACTCAAAAGCCATTGCTGGAGCGGCTCATGGCTATATTCCCGGGCAACCTATGCCACTGCGCTCAATCGATTTCTCAGGTGGTGAAAACACTGTTGCGCACGTGCTGGGCAATCTCGGCTTTGTCGTGCGCTCCACAGAAGCAAAGCCGCGCAATCCGACTTGGTCCCGTGATGAGCTGATCCTGGCGCTCGATTTCTATATGGAGAACCCTGCCTCTCCACCGGGCAAGACCAGCAGCAAGATCGCCAAGCTGTCGGAAGAGCTAAACAAGCTGGCCGCGATCCTCGGTGTTTCGGGCGACGGCCAATTCCGCAACCCGAATGGCGTCTATATGAAGGTCATGAACTTTCGCCGCTTTGATCCTGCATTCGCTGCCGTAGGCAATTCCGGCCTGAGCCATGGTGGGCGACAGGAAGAGCTGGTCTGGAATGAGTTTTCGCAATCTTCCGGGCGACTGCACGCCGTCGCGTCCGCTATTCGGGCTGCCATCGTAGCGGGAACCCTAAGTGAAGCCCAAACGGAACTAGGTTACATGGCGGAAGCCGAAGAAGGCCGCCTGCTAACTGTCCTGCACCAACGAAGAGAGCGCAACAGAAAGCTGGTAGAAGCACGAAAGCAAAAAGCGCTCGATGAGACGAACGAGCTTCGTTGCGAAGCATGCGACCTTTCCTTTGGAGACCGATATGGCCCCCATGGTGATGGCTTCATCGAGGTACATCACGTCCGTCCGCTGCATACTCTACGTGAGGGCGATAAAACAGCCTTGAGCGATCTCGCATTAGTCTGCGCAAATTGTCATCGGATGATCCATCGCCGCCAGCCTTGGCTTTCGGTTAAACAAGTCAGGGCGCTGGTAAACGAGATGGCGACGGCAGCGCGCCCTCAACTCCGGTCAGTATGATTTGCGGTCAGCCGCCTCAGCGGTTGCAGGACGACCGGGGCCATTGCCCATGCATCATCATGGTGGATTATGGGTCGGCCTAATTGACGATTGAATAGAACCATCCCCACATCGCCATAGACCACATCAAGGGAACCCGATGCGCGAAAGAAATCGAAAATTGATCAACTCAAACGGTGACCGCGAACTTTGGCAGTCAGAAATCCAACAACCGGATGGCCAATGGGTAACTCTCTACCGTGGCAAAGAGTTTTTGCACGTGCAGGGCGTCAGGAAACAAACGCCAGATGACGCGGCATTCTACAGTAAGGCAGAAGCCCACGCTTGGCTGCTACAGAGCTAGCGGTAGCGGACCATGTTAAATGCTAGCGAGGTCCTGAACGAGTTGATCGAGCAAAACCCGAGCCGACTTGATGCACTGCCCCGCGAACATGGCATCTACGCGTTACGCGACCACTTCGGGGATATACGCTACATTGGCATCACTAAAGGCGACAAGAACGGCTTCCACGGACGCATTTTCAGCCGCCATGTGACCGGGTCGGAAGGGCGAAGTCACAAGTTTTCCCACGCCTACAACACGGGGCGAATGTGGCGAAGTAAACGGGACCAGAGCTCCGATGCAGTTGAGGCAAAGCGACTTCGAACAGAATTCGTGCGCCGCTATTGCCGCGCATCCTACGTAGTCGTGCCAACCAATTTGTGGAGCGATCTCTCTCGATTGGAACTTGCCGTTCAAGCCATTGTGCCGGGTGACATGTTCGCTTGGGGGAGCAAAAGGGTCTTCGACCCTTTGCTAGAACCGAAGGAATTGGTGGACGCGCTACTCAACGAACTGTGCTTCACGCCGCACCAGCGAGCCGCTATCGGACGGCAGGCAGCACTATGCGCCGCGCTAAAGCAATCAGCCCTTTCGACACGGGTCTGAAGCAAGGGGTGCGCCTTATCTGCGCAGGCCAGAGACGGCGCCGACCAGAGACTACGAGCCATTGCGCTGTCATTCAAAGCCTCCAACTTCGAGGAGGCTCGCAGGCGAGCAATCTTTGCGGACTGTCGTCGCCAATTCGAAATTGGCCTTCCATTCTGAAAACAGTTCAGGGACTTGATCGACACGAAAATAGCGTTCCGCAGCCGTCTTACTGGTGGCCTTGTCACGTCTCGCCAACCCCTCGGCTATGGGTCGGGGAATGAGATAGATTGCGCGTGTTGTGACTTGCTCGGCGGGCAGCAGAACAATCGCGAGCCAGTCGAACTGGTCATAGTCGTTGTAGCCGACATACGCGCCAGCACCGCGCTTAAATGTCCGCGACTTCACCGAGACACGTTGCGCTGGCCGATCAAAGGGTTGCGCGATCACATCGTAGCCGGGCCAATTGTCGGGAACTTTTAAGGCGGGGATGCCAGCTAAGGTGAGTTCTGCGGCAACAATCATTTCACAAGCGTCCCCCATTTGCTTGGTCGTATATCGTCTCGGCGCAGCCGTTCCGATGCTGGTTGAAGCGCCATCCAGAGGGTTTAGCATTTCAAGAAACTCCTGTTTGCCTGTGGCCCAGCGCAAGCGGAGCCGCGCGGGCCATCGCCTATCGCTCACCTCATTACTGCTATAGTCTCGATCTGGCGCCAATGGGGTTCTTACTTGCATGTCTCCCGAAGTTAGTGAGCAACTGCAGCAAATCTCTCCACTTTTTGGCATTCTGTTGGCAGGTGTTTTCTTGGGCATGGCCTTCGAGCGTTTTTTATCAATGAAGCGAAGGCAGGCATGGAAGGCCAAAAACCGTTGGCGGTGGGCGATAGATAACCGTCGAGGTGGGAGCGACGACATCCTTGGCGGCCTGTGGTCCGTCCCTAAGCCTGTTCCAGCGCCGCCGAAAATAACTGATCCCGCAGATCAGCTGCGGATTGTGATGGCAGCACAATTCACCATTCAGCCGCTCCTCAACAAGAGCGAGGTCCGTGTCTTCAAGGAGCTTGATCGTATGGTGATCAACTGCAATCCGGGATGGCAGGTGATGGCCCAAGTGTCGCTGGGCGAAATTCTCCGCAGTCCGGACGCGGATGCCTACAGCTGCATCAACTCGAAGCGAGTGGACTTGCTGCTGGTCGATGAAAACTGTCGGCCGCGCCATGTGCTCGAATACCAAGGCTATGCGCATCACCAAGGAACGGCTGCGGCACGTGATGCCGTCAAAAAGGAAGCCCTTCGACGGGCTGGGATCAGTTATCATGAGATCGTCGGCGGTCACACGACACCTTCCGAACTCAAGCGCCTAGTCGAAAGACTTGTGCGTGGCCCGTTGCCGCCTGCAAGCGAACCAACCGCCTAAGGCGATCTGTGAAATTGATTTCACACCAGAGCTGCCTTGGCGAGCAGACTGCCTAGGCTAGCATTTCGGGGGCTGTAGCTGCCCAACGTCGCGCGAAAGACAAATTCTGACCACTGGTTCCAGCTACTCACCACGGTGCCTATGAAAGCATCGCGACACGCCTCAAAATCCGCCAATCACCGGACCGCCTGACCGCGCAGACGGTGAACGCCTGCACAAGAAGCCTATCGCAGTGAAGTGGACCTAAGCGTAGGGCACTAGATGTTACCTCAAGTTCCTTGGTAGAACTGCCCTTGCAGACGCCAAAGAGTTGGGGGGCACATGCTCAAATATGTCAAAGGTGAGAACATCTTGCTGAGAGCCCATCCAGATTTTGGGGAGAAATGGGTGCAGGCAAGGATTGCAGACGATCCATCTATTCTTGGTTTAGGGAACCTTGTCCTCCGAGACCAAGAACGCAGGCAACCGGGGGCGGGAAGGTTGGACTTGCTCCTGCAGGACCCTGATACCCTTAGGCGTTACGAGCTTGAGTTGCAGCTTGGCGCCACTGACGAAACCCACATCATCCGCACCATTGAGTATTGGGATATCGAGAGGAGACGGTATCCACAATATGAGCATTGCGCCGTCATTGTTGCCGAAGACATAACGTCCCGATTTTTGAGCGTGCTTGCGCTCTTCAATGGCACAGTCCCCCTGATAGCGATCAAGATGCAGGCAGTCAGGATCGGGGACGACATCTTGCTGGTGTTCACCACAGTGCTCAACGAGCTGAAGCGCGGCTTGATAGACGAGGACGAAGACGCCGCAGCAGTTCCTGCCGACCGCGCTTATTGGGAGAACGAGCGCGGATCGAAGGAGACCGTCGCCATGGCGGACGAAATTTTGAAGATCGTTCACGAGTTCCAGCCTGATTTGCAGCTGAAATACAACAAGTTCTACATTGGTCTTGCTGCGAACGACCGGGCCAACAACTTCATCTATATGAAGCCCAGGAAGAGAGGCAATCTCCAGCTCGGGATAAGACTTCCCCCGTCCAGCGAGGTCGAGAAGCAGATCGAGGAAACAGGTATCGACGCCATGGGATTTGATCCCGGCGACGCGGGTACTTTTCGGCTACGGCTGAACAAGGGCGATGTGAAGAAGCATCACGATTTGCTGCGATCCCTGCTAGAACAGGCTCACGAATTTCGGAACGGATAGGATCGTAACAGGAATTGTTCCGAATTTGGTTGCAACTCGGGGGGACAATCAAATGAGGCTCTGGAATAGAGAGCGCCCTATCAAAGCTGCCGTAAGCTGGTGTGTCGCTCTATTTATAGGCTTTGAGCTATTCTTGGTATTGGGCGGCAGGTGGATACTGATCGGTCAGAACCGCTGGCAGGGCGGAAATGCTCAGTTCTTCACCAGCCCAACCGGCCAACCTACCCTTGAAATTCCGGCGACAGAAAATTGGCCGGTGCTCTCGTGCAAATACTGGACGGGGCGAAGTGTCCAATATCTTGAATTTGAAGGCCGGTATCGGGCAATTCCCCACGAATGCCCAGTTATCGCCACCGCCCAATGACTGTCAAAGGGAGCCCAGCTACCACATTGATGGAGGTGCGAGTTGGAGGCACTTAGATCGTACAAGTCCGTCACAGCGGAACGTTCGTAAGGTGTTTTCTAGGCTCCGATATGAAAGGTGTATCGGAGGTCAGCACCGGGATGTCATGTTATCGTCGCAGAAATTATCCACGGCGAACGCCCTATGACCGATGCGGAAGAAATCCCTTCGACGTTGCTAGATTACCTTCGCCTGGCGCGTCTATCGAGTGACATGGCTGCAAGCCTGAGCGCGGCACAGCTCAAGAATGCCTACGATGTTCAACGCGGGCCTTTCCGCCAGCAGCCATATTTCGTTTCCCACGCCGGTAAGGGCCGAACTCAGGGTGCGTCCAACCGTGAGGAAGAGTGGCTGGCGAGACGGCTCTACAAGCAAGGGACCATGCGCCTTCCTGACGGGAAGCTGCTACAGCTCATTGACTATCAATTCCCCCTTAAGGCGGTACGTTCCGATGCAGGAATTGGAAAGATCGATCTCGTCGGAATTTGCGACGGGGACTTCGGGCTGGTCGAGTTGAAGGTTGGGCGCAGCAATGAGAACCCGGTCATTGCACTTCTGGAATTGCTTGCCTACGCAGCTGTTGTTCGCGACAACCTTGAAACCATCAGCGCTGAGGCGATGGCGACCGGACGATGCACACACGCCCTTGCTACCACCCGCAATTTCATAGTCGCCCCACTGCAGTTTTGGGCTAAGTGGGCGGTCGGTCCCCGCGCTTCTAGGTGGGTCCAATTCTGCGATATTCAACGTGAACTGAGCCGACATCTCAGGATCGACTATCTTGTCTTGCACCCCGACCCTGCACAGGCAAATGATACAGAGCGGTTTGAATGCCACCGGCTCTCAGAAGCCCTCCCTTCGGCTGGCTAATAGGGGATGGCTCTTGCCGTTTTGCTGAATTGGACCATCACGACCGGGCGGATCGCCAAGCAGCCGAGAACCCACGATCCAATACGTACATATCCAAGTCGGCATCGTGAAAATACCATCCGCCTGGATCGGGCACTGCACCCTTGTGATGAATGGCCATGGTCACGTTAGCAAGAGTGGAGGCGAGAAAGTTCTCGGCGTCCGATCCATTGATTTGCATAGCTCGGTCGAGCAGTTCAGAACGTGGCACGACCATCCTCGACGCTAGGTAGTCAACGAGTGGAGCTGCCTTCGAGAAGGGGAACACAAGGCCAGGTTTGCCGAGCCTTGCAATCGCATCTCTGACGTCCGTGCTCCAATCAAGCAGCTTTGCCGCCATCGCCCTCTCCACCGGCTTACCGCCGCCCTTATTCCATCACTTCGGTCGAGCACGTGCGGACCGCGCTTCCAGCTTGGTGGTCAGCGCCTTGCAGCATTCACGCTCGCCGACGCCATCCTGGCTCCAACATAGATGATTGTCGCTTGCTCATGATCGAAGCAGGAGTTTTCTTGCCAAATCGACTACGCGGTTTCGCTCGGACGTGGCCCAGCCCTGAGGATGGCGCGTCTCGATGGCGACCGCCCCTTCGGACGTGGCAGTTAGCCTAGTGTGGCCGTCGCGAAACCTAAGCGCCCGACCTTTGTAACCAAGGTCTTCCAGCAATGAAGCAATCGTTGCCCCGCAATACCCGGAAGTTGCGAAGAGGATGACGCGGGGGGCGAGTGATGAAATCTCCTCTTTCAACGCCTGCAAGTGAGGCTCTGCAATAGCGGGCCATCGATACGCTGGCGGCGGCCTTGAACCGCCTACCTCGTCCATCTTGCAAATGTTTGTCCAAGCGATGCGACGGCGAGACGGATCGATGAGATCGACCATTTGCCAGAAGGATGACTTATTTCTCTTTTCGACCATCCACTTCGTAGACGCGGCACCGCTCGTAGTCTGATTGGCGTTTGAACCTACGAGCGTGCCTAGCGGCCCCGCGCTCTTTCCGACGTACAGCAATGCCAAGTTGCTTGTGGGATCATATTCAGGGCCGACGCCGGTCGCAAACACTCCGGGCGATGCCCAGCCTTGCTTAACTGCCACGCGATTGCATTCCGTAAGCTGCTTCCAAGTTGCGTCGCTGATAGGCAACCTCCTTGACATGACAATCCCCCGGCTTTCCGCTACGTCCACAAGCTTACCCTAATATGAGCGCTCCACGTGAGAGGCAGTCAAGTGGACTTGTCGCCCTCAAAGCAGGAAGGTCGTAGCATTGCGACTGACCATGTCGCCGTTTCAAACTATTGACAAATCGGGGGCTGTAGCTGCCGGGCCAAGGACAAATTCTGACCCGCCGCCCAGCTACTGACCACGAGATCAATCACAGCTTCGCAAAAGGCTTCCAAAATCCGCCACTTAGGCGCTTTCCGACACCCGATTATGGCTCTCGATAATTGAAGTTATCCCGGTTGAAAACCTTGGGGAAGACGAACCGGCAGGGTTGTACAAGACAATGATTGCAAGCAAAATTATACGTTCGCAAGACAGGGGTAGAAAATGGCGAGACGGGTCTTTTTTAGTTTTCACTACCAACGCGACGTTTGGCGTGTAAATCAAATACGAAACATCGGCGAAGTAGTTGGCAGCGCCGCTGCTGGCTTCCACGACGCGTCGCTCTGGGAGGAAGCAAAAAAGAAGGGGGACGCCGTTATCCAGCGAATGATCGACAATGCACTGGAGAACACCAGCGTCACCGTCATCTGCATCGGCGGCGCAACCGCAGGCCGCAAGTTCATCAACTATGAAATCAGGCAGTCCCTTGCACGACGCAACGGCATACTAGGCGTTCACATCCACGGCTTGAAGGACCGCCACGGACTGACCGATGTGCGCGGCACGGTACCGCCACTTCTGGCGAGTGCGGGGGCGCTTGTTTACGACTATCGAGATCACGCAAGTCTTGGCGCTTGGATCGAGCAGGCAGCTCGCGCTGCTGGCCGATAGAGGATGGCCGCCAGCGCCAAGAGGAGGCTCCTAAGAGAGTTTCCCTCTGCACTCATCGACGATGCGGGCTGTGTCTTCATCGGCGCAGGCGTCTCTATGGGTGCAGGCTACCCCTCTTGGGCAACACTGTTGCGTGAAATTGGGGATGAGCTGGGGGTGCGTTCTACAGACGTGCATGATCTTTCGGCGCTTGCTCAATGGAGTATCCAAGAGAGCGGCGGCGCAACACGGGTTCGTTCCGTGATTAAGGAGCAAATTGGCGTTGACCATCCGGTCCCATCAGTTTTGGAAACTATTGCGCGTCTACCCACGCGGCATATTTGGACAACAAATTACGATAGGCTTATCGAGCGAGCATTCGCATCAATCCGGCGTCCCCTGGACGTCGTTTCTGCTGCCAGTGACTTAGCACTCAGGATTACGCCGGGCGCAACACGCCTCTACAAGATGCACGGCTCGATTGACCGTCTGGACGATGTAGTTATTTCGACAGACGACTACGAACTCTTCCGAAAGCGTCGTGGCGCGTTCCTGCCGCTTCTACAGGCTCACCTGACGAGCATGTCGATGCTTTTCGTTGGTTTGAGCCTAACAGACCCTAACATCCGTCACGTGCTGTCGTTAATGCGGGAGAGCTTCACAGAAGCCCCACCCGAGCATTTCGCGATTGTGAGGCCGCCACAAAGAGAAGACTTCGATACCGAGGCGGAACACGCCGCACGGCTCGCGCAACACAAGCTTTGGGCCAAGGACCTGAGGCGATACGGATTAGTGGCGGTCGAAATCGACAGCTATGACGAAGTGCCAGATTTGCTCCAAGAAATTGAACGTGAGGTGGCCGCCCACCGAGTATGGGTCAGCGGAAGCTGGCCGCTAGATGACGCTGGCACAGAGGCAGCGCGCTCATACGAGACTGCGAGCAGGATCGGGCGTGAAATCGCGAAGCTAGGGCGGACGCTGGTCAGCGGGTCCGGTTTTCTTGTGGGACCGGCATCAATCGCAGGTTTTCTAGATCAGATGAGAGAAGCGGGAACTTGGGATGTTGAGAGACGGCTGATCGCGAGGCCGTTTCCTCAACCGTTCGGCAAGGGAAAGGCCGACAAGGACCAGTGGACCAGTTTGAGACAGGAACTTTCTCGCCTATCCGGTGTCGTGGTCTTTGTAGGAGGTCAAAAGCCGGGCGGCGTAGCAGATGGTGTTCTGGAAGAAGCTAAGCTTGCCGAAAACGCGGGATGCTTCTTGCTCCCCGTCGGAGCCACCGGAGGCGCGGCTGCTCAAATTTCAGCAGGGCTTCTTGGCTCAACACTTGTCGCAAAGGGTGCAAATGCTATTCGGCCCACTGATCAAGAGCTTGCCGCACTTTCGGAGCCGACAGCCAGCCCGAAAGAGCTGGCGCGCATCGTCAGTGAAATCCTTAAACGCGTCGGGCCAATTAAGGGGTAATTCCTTTAAATCAGTCGAGCCGCTGCGCTGTCCTCGAACAAATCGACGGTACGCAGGTAGGGCGCAAGACCGGCCTCGCTGCGGTGCCCCGTCACCTGCCTGATCTTATAGCTTGTCGCGCCTGCCATCGCTGCGGAGGTCGCAAAGCCGCTGCGTAGGGAGTGAGCGGAGAAGATGGCAGGATCGTAGCCGGCTGCACCGACACGAAGCTTAACCACATCGCTCACGGCCTCCCCGGATATGCGCTCGGGAAGAGTGTGGCCGTGCTTGTCCATGCCAAGGAAGATCGCGCCGGTCTCGATCCCCGCGACCTTCAGCCAGCGTTTCAGGGCGGCGATAGGACAATGGCGCGTACGTCCGTAGGGCATAGCAATTTCACGTCCTGCCCCCTCTTGATCGGTCTTGCTGCGCTTGATCGTGACCAGAGCGCCTTGGCCCGTGAACACGATGTCTTCCACATCCAACGCAACCAATTCGGAACGACGCAAAGCACAGGCCCAACCCAACAACAGCACGGCGCGGTCCCTAACATCCTTCTTACGGTCTCCGAGCCGGTCGAGGATGGCGAATAGATCATCGCGGAGAAGGGCTTGTGCCTGCCGTTGCTTGACCCCGAGGGTCCGGCGCACACCGCGCAATGTCGCGCGCACCAATTCGCTCTTGGTCGGGTCGTCCGCACTGATCGCACGATGGGCTTTGCTGATCGAAGCCAGCCGCCGCTGAAGCGTCGCCACAACATACGTCTGTGCGCCCTCGGCCAGATACGCCGCGACCGTTTCCGGGGTCGCGGGGAGCTGCCTGCCGGTAGCCTCGAAATGCGCAACGTCCAGCCGGTAGGCCCTCTTGCTCGCATCGGCCAGCGAGGCGGTGACGAGGCGCTGCACATCGTCAGGCAGCGCCGCTGGCAACATGTCGTGGCTCGCCGGGACGCACGGGAGGTTTTCGGTGTCGGTGTGGCGCTCAGCGAACATCATAGCGAACCTCGTCCAGCGTGGGGAGGTCGGCGCGAACCATGTCGAGAAACCCAGCGGGGTCGGCCAAGTTCAAGCCGTGATACCCGCTGTCGGCTAACCGTCTCAGCGTGGCGGCGCATGGCCATTGGACACGCTGCCGAACCAGTCCGCCTTCAACGCGGAAGATCGCGCCATGCAAAATCGCCACACGGCGCTCGGCGCGGACATGCTTACGCAGCCAGCGGGTGCTCGCCCTGTCACGGCGGAGAAACCGTGCGAGCGCCGCCTTACCCTCGTGGCTGAACCCGTCGAGGCAATAAGTAGGCACTCCGTTCCTGGCAATTATGACCGGCGGAAACTCATCATCGGCGACGGGAAGTACCCCGCCAGGACGGGCGCGACTGACGAGTGGCAGCAGAATAGGCAATGCCTCCCGCGTCCGTTTCCAACCCTGCTCGCCCAGCACAACAATGTCGTGGTCGATGCCAGCGGAGCGCATCGCGGCGAACAGTGCCTTGGGATTGGTGGCGGCTCCCGCGACCTGTCCATTCCATCGTGTGCCGGACGCGTGTAGCGCGGCCAGGGAAGCCCCAAGAAGGGCACCACTCCCTTCGACGCGGGAAAGATGCTCCGTGAGAGTTTCGTGCGCAATGTCGCGCCGGAGAGCTTCAACCTCGTGATGATGGGAAATGGCTATCAGCAGATCGTCAACGGCCCGACATTTTTTGGCCTCGCACATGCGGGATACAACCAGACTGGCCACTCTGTGCTCCCCGCCAAAGTCACGACGGAAGTTCTTGCCAGCCGTGGTAGCCATGACCAGCTTAACAGCATCAAGATTGGCGAGGCCGATGTCCTCGAACACTATCCCCGAGAGACGACGCCACAGCTTCGCCGGATCGGCTTTCAGTAGGGTCGCGGCAGCACGGGTGGCTAGATCAATGTCACCCCGGCGGATGCCTTTTTGCAGTGCGCTCATCGCGAGCCACAGCGACACGCTGAGAGGTTCGACGGATGGAGCTTTGTGGTCGGATGCGAGCGCCTGGAACGTCGAGCTACCCGCATCGAAAAGAGGAAAAGACATGTTCCGAACTCCCTGTTTCAAGGGAGGACCACAACCTGTTTCCCACCATCAGGCATGGCAGACTAGAGCCGAGCATGCGAGCATTATTTACTTATTTCCGAGCGGGTTTTAGGCGCAGACACGCAGGCACGGTGAAAGCCACTATCAAAGTCTCGGCTGTTTTGATTTTCTATGCCGCCACTGTTGCTCGACCTACAATTTAGAACCTGCATAGTCTTTTTGGGAAACATTATGCGCCGCACAGCGACCCCCTTGCTAGTTACAACTTCCCCCGCGACTGCAATGCCATTGCCTCGCCGAGAGATGCGTTCACGCGAAGCGAGCGGCTATGACGAACGCTTCGTGCAGGAGCTTGTCCATCACTGTCCTACGGTGCTTCCTGTGGCCGAAGTCGAACCCGTGTTCACACCGCTGGCGGCGGTCTGCATGGAACTCCCACTCGCGTCTGGGTATCTGGACAATCTGCTGGTGACACCGCGCGGCGATCTCGTCGCGGTCGAATGCAAGCTATGGCGAAACGTCGAGGCCCGACGCGAGGTCATTGCCCAGATTATCGACTATGCCAAGGACCTACAGTTGCTGACATACGAGGACCTGCAAACGGCTATACGAAAGGCTCGAAACGAACCGAGTTTCAGCCTCTACGCTCATGCTAACTCAGGCGACGAAGAAACAGAGAGCGCGCTGGACGAACCACGCTTCATCGACGCCGTGAGCAGAAACCTGCGGCGTGGTCGATGCCTGCTGGTGATCCTTGGCGATGGCATCACCGAGAACGTGGAAGGGCTGACCGAGTTTCTACAGCAACATGCAGGGCTGCACTTCGCGCTGGTGCTGGTCCAGCTCTCCATCCACGATCTGCCGGGGACTGATCAGCGCATCGTCGTGCCTTCAATCCCGTTGCGAACTACCAACATCGTACGTGGCATTGTGCAGATAGACGACGGTCGTGTGTCGATTGTTCCACCTGCCCCCACTACACGGTCAGAAAAGCCCACGACGCTGTCTGAGGACGAGATATTCGCGGCCCTCGATGCGAGAGTGCCCGGAACATCGGACCGCCTCGTAGCCTTCCTGGCTGGCTGTGAGGACCTTCAGGTCCGCTGGGAGGTCAAGAAGACAATCATCGTCCGCATGACAGTTGGCGAATTTCGAGTGCTCGTCTTCGTCATCAACGCCAACGGCACCGTCGATATGGGCTACACCTACGGGATCAAAGACCTCACCCGTGGCTTCGTGCAGAAGGTCGTGAACGCGGTTCCCGCCACCGTTTTCCGCGAGACGCCGAAGACCGCCTACGCCAAGAAGACCGACGGCACGTTCCTGACTGTCTGGGAACTGCTCGACAACGCATCGGGTATCCGTGCCGCGCTTGAGGAACTCAACCGGACCCTGTTGGCGGCAGACGCGAAGAGCGCGGAATAGGCTCCGGGGACACAGTCGCTGTCTTCTGGCCATTTCAGATGTCTCTCACGGCCCCCGGCCTCCATTCTCACGCAAAAGACACTAAGGTTGACTAGAGAGTGCGGACGGTGATCTAAAGGTCAACTCGCTGAATACGCTATATTTTTGTGGACGCCTATAAACCGCCAAACTCGAACTGTCCCCATGTCCCCACAATGAACCACTCGTTGAGTTTGATCCAGAAATCGGACCAGTTAGAGGCGGCGGTCAGAACGCTGACGCAACCTATAAACGGTCAATATCCTCGGCCTTGGATGACATCTCTAACGTCCCCAGCCTCTGCAAGATTGTTCACCGTGGGCAAGAACCAGCGCAACGGTTTTGACATCGGCGCGGTTGGGTCGCATGCCCGCTATTTGGACGCACTATTCAATCGTGGGTCTGAGACTTGCCGACAGCTCTATGATCGTCTTACCGACAAACCATCACCCACGCGCCGTCACACTGATGATCTTGTGGCCATGTTGGGCAGAAATGGGGTGACAGACGTCCTCGAAACCAACGTGATTTGCTACTCGACCCCAATGAGCGCCGATCTCAAAAAGCCATTGAATGCTGGTGGTGCGAACCAAGGTCGGGAGATATTCGAGACCTTGTTTCGCCTCATCAAACCTCGCGTCATTATCGCCCATGGAAGTGACACGGCCAAGGAGCTAGGGCGGGTTCTAGGGTGCACCTTGCCGAAACCTCCCGAGAAACCCGGCGATCCTGTAAAGGTGATGGCAGATGGCACAACTGTCTTCGTGATCCCAAGCCTTGCCCCCCCGGCATATAACCGATGGTCAAGTTGGTCAGCTGAACACCTTGAACAGGTTTGCCGTCAAGCCGCTGACGCTATGCAGGGACCCTGAGTTCAAAGAGGATCGGTGGCAGTGTTGAAAACGGAGAGAACGGTCTCCCGCTACCACTTCCAACCCACTATCGTACGTAACGGCAGCGTTGAAGCGGCTGCCTAGTCCGGTGGGCTTTTCAGTATACCGTGCATTGGGAAATGCGGCCCCGCCTATAAGGGCGGCAAGCTTGCCCTTGACCTCTATTTCGAAGCCCTCACGTGCCCGCTTGGGGTGCACGGTGACACTATGAACAAGTCCTCGAAGGTTTTGGATCAGCGGGCCACGGTCGTCAGCAGCAGTTGCGTGGTCGGCCAACGCCTTTGAAAGGCCGTCGACGGTTTCGATGTAACGCTGCAAGGTCGCAGGGTGGAGAGCTACGGGTGACGGCGGCTCATCGAGACCGGAGAGCTGTGCCTCTACCTCGGAAAGCTGCGTCTTGAGTTCTGCAATACGCTGCTTGGCATCCTCTTCAGCAATGACGCTCCTGATCACAAGATCGATCGTGCGCTGCCGTTCGCCTTCTATCCGATCGCGCTTGCCTTGCAGCGCTGTGCGCATCGCATTCGCCTGTGCGGACAATTCTCGGCGCTCTTGGTTGTATCTGCGGATGTATGCCTCGATGAGGTCGGGGGCTTTTAGTTGGTCGCGCATGCCATCAAGGACCGCCTTTTCGATCTCGGGCAGATAGATGATGCGCCGATTGGAGCAGCTCCCGCTTTCTCGAACTGCCGAGCACCGAATACGCGTCTTGCCTGTCTTATCACGATCGTGAACCGACAGACCTGAACCGCAAACGCCGCAGCGGAGCAGACCGGACAACAGGTGAGCTGGCCGACGCTTGACATGAGAGGTTGCGTTCACCCTCACTGCTTTGCGAGCCTGCGCCTTGTGCCAAGTTTCGTCTTCGATGATGCGCAAATGCGCAACTTCTTTCGTCTGCCATTGGTCCTTTGGATTTGGCCTGGAGACACGCTTGCCAGTATCGGGGTTCTTCACCATTCGGACCTTGTTCCAGACGATCCGACCGACATAGAGCTCGTTGAAGAGCAGACCTACGCCGCGCTGTGCATTTCCGTTGATGGTGGAACCGTTCCACCGTATCCCCCGCGGTGGCGCTATCCCATCCCGGTTGAGGTCACCGGCTAGGTCACGTGGAGCGCGACCGGCCGAATAAGCGGCAAAAATACGCCGGATAACGTCTGCCTCCTCTTGGACGATCTCGAGTTCGCCAGGATGGCCCAAGACCGGTCGATAGCCATAGGCCCGGCCTCCGGCATGACGTCCATCACGGACGACTCCAGCCATACCCCGACGGACTTTCTTTGCGCCATCCTCCCTCTGCATCTGACCGACAAGTCCACGAATACCAATGAGCACCGCATCGGCGATACCGTCATGAACAGCCTGGATTTCAATGTCGAGAAAAGAGAGACGTTTGTGAAGACCTGCGAGATCCGCCATGTCGCGCGATAGGCGATCGAGCGCCTCGACGACGACGATGTCGAACGCGTTCTGGCCCGCAGCTTCCATCAGGCGCATCAGCGCGTCGCGACCCAATATAGATGAGCCGGAGCGCGCCTTGTCCTCGTAGACCGCAACGACAGCCAGACCGTTGCGCGCTGCGTAAGCACGGCACAGCGCAATCTGGTCTTCAGTGGATTTTTCGTTCTGCAGCTCGGTCGAAAAGCGTGCGTAGACAGCGGCCCGCCTCATGTGTCGGAAGCCTTCTTCTTGCAGCGATCTGCATCCATGGCAGCATTTCGGCCAGCCGAAGCGCCGACGGATTTGAGATGATCGCCTCTGGCATCGGCGATGGCGAGTGCTTCGACAAACTTAAGCATGGCTGTGCGAAGCTCCTCCGGCGTTACCGCTGGGGCGGTTTCGCGCAGCAATCCACCATCGCGTCTGTGTCGTGCCGACTTCACGAAGCCGAGCATCACTAACACGACCGGCGATAAAAGGGGCACACCCCTTCGATCGTGCACTTGGGACCCTTCGGCGCGGAAATCGGATAGTCGCCGAACTGGCGAATCTAGATCGCACGGGCTGCAGCCGTGCTGCTGGCAAGCCTATGGCAGGAACTTGGGATGCGTTCGGAAGCTTTTTTCATGCAACGCTCCCATCATCGCCATAGGCAACGACAGGGCCACTTTCTCCGTGCCTGCGGCGATGTAGCCGTTGTCGAGGTCTCTTCGGGAAACACTCGCTCGACCATCCCCTCCTTGGCGGTGCGGATCGAAGCGACAGCACGAACTTCGCCATTCCAGCCGTCGAAGGGAACTCGTTGAGCTTTGCCATAACTGCCGGTCAAGCCGGCCTGCATTCGACCGGCAGGAGCTCGCTGGACCTTGCGCTCTCCTGCTTTCGGTCGATGACTGCCAGTTCCTCTCCTAATGCTGCGATTAAAGACGACACCCGACCTCGCACTCGCGGATGGAGATGCACAAGCCTTTCAATCAGACGTCGACCTTCCGCGCTGGCAATAAAATTGATGCGTTCGTCGACCGGCAGCGGAGGAGGACCACGATCGGTCTCATTGCCCGGCAGGCCTTCGAAGAAGCGGCCGACCGGAACACCTAGTGAACTAGCGATCTCGTAGAGCATGGAAGCGCTCACGCGGTTTCTAGCGTTCTCATATTTTTGAAGCTGCTGAAAACTGATGCCTATAGATCGGGCAAGCTGGGCCTGCGATACGTCCGACTGCACGCGAACCGCGGCGATCTGCCTGCCCACATATTGATCAGCAGGGTGCGGGCCACTCTCGATTCCATCGTTTACCGGTGCGTTGAAGACGCTGCGGCGCCCTGGCTCCGCAAATGCTTTTCGGAACTGCATCAGTCGCTCCATGTGTAGAGAGTTTGTCTCGGTAAGCCCCGCGAAGATCACCAAACCGACGAATGATCGCGATTTCGGTACCTTATTGCCGAAGTTCAGCTCGAGATTTTCTGCTCTCTAATCCGAGTTATATCGTCTAAGGCCGAGCGGATCTGTGGCCACGGGGGCTCACTGTCATGTAGCGAATACTCCCCTTCCCTAAGCGCTGCATTTAGCTTGGCGGCTATACCGGCGAGCGACGTTGCAGGAACGTGGGATAAGGCTTCGAGTAATTCCTTCGCCCGCTCGCCAGCTTCGCGCTCAACAAGAAAGGCTGTCGAATAACCAATCTCCCTAGCGGCGGCATCCCAGCGCGCCTGATTGGCTACGATTTCAGCTTCAGCCTGGGTGCGGGCCACTGTGTTGGCCGGACGAACACCGAGCAATTCCTGGAGGGCTTCAACGGAGTGAACTGTCACGCTCTCTCCATCGGACAAGGTAACTGTTGTGCAAGGGAAGCCAACGGTCTCGATAAGTACCCTCTCCAGCCGCTGCTGCTGATTGCAAAGCCGTTCAGCCTCTTCCCAAGCCGCCTGCCATTGTTTCCACACCGCCACCGCAGGATCAATGGCACCCTCCAAGTCGATGCGAGCAAACGATGTAGCCTGCGTCGCCGCCATTGCGGTTGCTGTTCCCGCAAGCACCTTCCTGCGGGTGACGAAAGGCAAAGTCGTGCTATTGTCGGAATCAGCCATGATCCGAGCTCCCAGAAGCTTAGGCGTGGTCAGGTCGTGCCGGTGTGACGAGCACCTGTGCGGCCGTGTGCAGTCATCATTAATGTCACTTTTTGTGACTTTTAGCAAGTTGAATGTCATGAAAAGGGACATACTGCCTCAGCAGGTTCGCGCAGCACGAGCATTGATCGATTGGACAAGAGACGACTTGGCAAACGCATCCGGTTTGACAGTTCGTACGCTTGCCAGAATTGAGAGTTCTCAAACGATACCTAGACAAACAACGCTTGAAGCGTTGGCCAAGGCATTAGAGGCCGCAGGGATCGAATTCATTTCACAGAATGGAGGGGGACCGGGCGTTCGGCTTGCCCGTCGAGTGGATGGGAAATGACCAGAACCCCGGACTACGTCTCCCAGATTTCCGCTGTCTAACTGCTACGGCGCCGGTGCAAGTTGACCAGACGTCGCGCCAACCTCTTGGGCGTAATGACTGCTCCCATCCACGGTGACCGTCCACCGCGTGCGCCTTCGCCAGTGTGATTTTCGACATCCCGACACGCCGCTGTCGAAATGTTTGTATGCAAACCACTTTTATCGAGATTCCCAACAGCTCGGGACAAGGCAAGCACCGGCTGCACTATTGGTCAGGCTGGAAGCCGAAGGCGGGCGATCGGCGGGCAGTCAAGCGCGTGGGTGCGAAATGAACGACGCCGTCATCCTTTGCAGCTTCGTGTCGTTGACCGTGGCTGCGGCCGTCGGCGTGCTGTTGCTGATCTGCAGACTGGATCGGCGGTTCGAAGGCCTATCTGCCCGGCCTTCCGTAATCGCCTTGACAGTGCAGTAACCTGTTCCTAGGTCCATGCTACGATTTCACGCAAGGGTAACGTGAGCCGGGTTTCCTCGTCTCCCGAAACAGCTCGTTAAGTTGCCCATTTGCGAGATATTTGCCAGGAATGCCCGCACATCGCATCGATAGCCGGCCATATTCTGGTGAATAAACCTAGGCAGTGCGAGCCGCGTAAAAACGGTCAATGAGGACGCCGCCGAGGCCAGTTTCAACCCTTGCAATGGGTTGGGGCAGGCACTCGCGCGTCGCAGCCCGAACCTGCTCCAACCCAGATCGGAGCTATTTATGCCTCTCCATACTGCCGCCTCGGCCACGTTGGTCGTGGTAATTTGCTATTGGATGATCCGCTATCCGCCTTCGAACCCTGGACTCTTTTATGTCCTCGGGACTGCGCTGACAGCGCTCGTTACAATCTTGGTCACCGCCCCGTTTGGCGAATGACGAAGCTTCATGCCGCTTGCCACCCATGGCAGGCGGCATGGGCTAATCCTCTTGATCCCTCTGGCTCTCGTAGCCATCAATCATGGCTTGCTCGCGCCGCCAACGGTCCTTGTCGTATTTCTTGGCGCGCCGGTCATATTGTTCCTTAAGCGATGCGATCGCCTCTTCTTCCGTTCGCCCAGCGCTCGGATTCAACCAGAAGCGTGGCACCGCACCTGGGGCGACGAGGGCCGACCAGAGGTTGGCGTTGCGGTACGTTTGAATGGGTATGGCATCGAACTTTGGGAACGAAGGACTTGAGGGGCACGGGTCAGTTATATCGCTCCCTATCTGACGTCGTCCGCATTCAAAGCTTCGTAGATTGTCGGAATCATCATCCGTTACCGGCACCTCCATGCTTTCAGTTAAAGGGGCGCCACAGTCGGGACACAGGAATTCCCGCAGTTCGTCGCGCATGTTCTCAAGCTCCGCCTCTATATTGCGAAGTGCCGTCCCGTCCATTCGTGCGATCAAAGCCGCGCGATCTGTACCTGCATAAAGGTCCGGCCGAACTACCTGAAGAATCTGCATCGCGATATCTTTTGGGGAGGAATGTGCGGTGTTAACGGCGAGCTTGTCTGCCAGCGTGGGACTGCGGTTCAAAACGTCATCACGGGTCACATGATGCCAGATAGGGAGAATGACCTTGCGTGCCCCGATCTCCCGTGTGACCAGCCCGGCAAGCTCATACGCCGGCCAAGGCTTCGACAGGAACGCGGGGCTGATGACGACGATGCCATATTCGCTTTGCACCAAGCCTAGATCGATGCTTTGCGAAAGAGAGTCGCCCAACTTCAAGGTGAATTTGTCGTACCAAACTTGAAGCCCCACGCTTCTTAAGGCGATTACTAGCGGTTCAACGAACGCCTCTTTATCTTCCGAGGCATGTGAAATGAACACATCCCATTGCTTCATTTGACGAACCAATCGTGTAAGAGTGCCAAAGGGACGGGGGCCGACATGTCTAAAATATATGTCTCTTACACTACGCCGGATGATGAGTTTGCCCAAGGGCTGATGATGGCGCTTCGTGCCGAAGGTCATCAGATAACGGTTGAAGGAACGAAGCTTACTGCCGGCATCAACTGGAGAGCCGAACTCAACGAAGGACTAAAGGCCGCCGAGGTGTTCATCATCCTCATTTCGCGGAGCACGATGCACTCACAATACCCGATGATGGAGCTAGGCACCGCCCGCGCTTACGCTGAAACGTCGGGCAAAATGCTGATTCTCCCAATCGTCCTGGGCGACCTAGCGCTTCCGACGATTGTTCAGGACATACAGGTCATTTTCGCTCGCGAGCAAGAGCCGCAGCAATTGCTGCCACAAATCGAGCAGGCCATCTCGGCGTTCGAGGGCCGGAGAGCCGCGCAAGAAGTCGAATTGAAGGAAATTCAGCAGGCCGTTCAGGTCAACTTGGCGGACTTTGTTGATGATGCCATCAAAACGCAACAGGACTACGAGAAGACGCACAAGAACTCCGCCCAAAACTGGTATTTGATAGGATATGGAAGCCTGGTCCTTGGACTGGCGACGACTGCCTACCTAGCGTACTCAGTTATCAATACGCAAACCGCCTCGCCGGACTATCCACGTGCGATCTCCGTCTCTCTACTCAACGTCATCGCAATCGCCATTCTAGCGGCGCTAGCTAGATATGCCTATTCGCTCGGCAAATCGTATATGAGCGAATCCCTTAAGTCGTCAGACCGGATTCATGCGATTCAATTCGGGCGGTTCTTCTTGCGTGCTTATGGGAACAAGGCCACCACCGTCGAAATCCGAGAAAAGTGTTCCAGCACTGGAATATCGATCGGACATCCACCTTTTCCTCACTGGACTCTTCACAGATTGACCCGCAGATCGTGAATATGGTCGTGCAGATCGTGGCCGCTATAAGGGGGAAGAAGGACAGCTAGTGCTGCCTTAATCCTTGCCAGCCAATTCCGGTCGGCCCTATAATCCAAGGGACTAAACAGGGACGCTCGAAAAGCAATTTGGTCGCTGTAGCCGACACTGCGCCGCGAGGGCGCCCAACGGACTATTTCCCTGAGCTGGCCGACGCCATCTGCGTAGAAATCATAAAAGGGGCTTCCGTGCGCAAGATTGGCGCCATCGAGGAGATGCCTTGCGAAGATACAGTCTACACCTGGCTGTCGAAATACCCTGAATTTTCCGAGAAGGGCTGTCCAGCACCGGACCCATAAGTACATGGATGAGTGCATGGATCTCGCCAACATGATGCCGGACGGGATCATGTTCATCGCCGGCAACGGCAACCTCTACACCCGCGACGAGGTCTTAACCCTGACCGAGCGGGAACGCGCTGAAGCTGGCCTTTTGCCCATCGGCTTCTCGAACGAGTTGATTGCCAAGCGGAAGCTGCAGATTGAGACGCGCATGAAGGCTGCCCCGCATACATCCGCGGACGCATGGGGATAAGACCACGCTGGGAGGTGGGGTTCCAGTCCGGCTTCGTCGATGGCGTGTTCACCCAGGTCATCATTTACGGCAACTGATGCGGCTCATACCCGCCACCCTCGACATGCTGGCCTTCACCGGTCTGCTGGAGAACAGAGAGGCACAAGAGTTCCTGACACTGTGGGGCGGTGGTTCATACGCGGTGCTGGATGACGGTAAAACCGACTTGTGTGATAGTAGTCCGCCTCCAGCAACTTGCTGCGCCTTGGGGAGCTAATGCCAAACCGACAAATATCGAGCATGACTGAAAGACTTCCGTATTCACTGCGGGAGGGCGTCAATGGCTACGTCGATGCCGTTGCTGCGGTCGTTCCTGATATTGCGAGAGACGCCCGCGTCGAAATCAGCGGCGACAGACTTGACCAATTTCTGCTCATCGTCGCCATCCGTAGGATCTGGTCGAACGTAAACAGCCAATACTGGATCATGAATGACTGCATCAGCGTGGCAACGCGCACACCTGATGGTTTAGACGGGGCTCCCCAAACGCCTGGATTCCGTATAGGTCGAGATGAAATAAGCCAGGACTCCTCGGCATTTGTGGAGGGGAGGAACCTCCGTCAGGAACTCTACAAGCTCATCGCTCAGCTCGATATCGCCGACCTCGTTGCGGAAACCACCAGTTTGAGTGATGTGGCGGCTAGAATGTTTGCGAGGCAAGATTGAACGTCTCACAGATCGAGAAAGAGCTTAAAGCCTTCATCAACAAGCATTCGGTTCAATTCCAGCACCTGGCTGTCAGGGAGACGGCGCTTCTTGAGCTGGGCGTCCTTACCATGGCGACCGAGCATTACCGGTTGGCTGGGTACACCGTCACGGTTGAGAACGCTATCAACGGACTGTTCGCCGCCAAGCTGTCGTCTCGCGGTTATCCGTACAATTTCTCATGGTTCAGGTGCGTAAAGGGTGCCGAGCTATACGAGATACACTCCAACCTGTCGGTAATGGGTGGCCATAAAGATGAGGCGGTCTACGTCGTCGACGTGGCCGTCGTTACAGGCGACGACCAGGTGCCGAAATCCAAACCGAAGCAAAAATGGGTAGCGCTTGATAACAAGGCACTGGCGACGTTCGCGGAAGTCAAGAAGCTTGTCGTGTACCCGATGCTGCTCGCCCAGTCATCGGGATTGTGCACGAAATCTCTCCTGCAAGGCTGAAAAAGCTGAAGGCCGGCCTGCCCCCTGACGACCACTGCCCGCCCTCGCTGATAACACTGGGATATCTGACCGCGACCTCAAGTAAGGCGCTAAAGGGCTTCGCAAAGCGGAAATTCAGGGTCTGCATCGTCCATAACTTCGATATGTACCTCTCGCAGATGAGAAGAGGCGAGGCGAAGAAATCGCCCTTCATTATGTTGCAGAGCATCATCTAACAAAACCCGCTTCAAGGCGGGTTCGTGGCAGGTCGGGCGTGAGGAGGAACGGTCGCGCGGGGGCACATCGCGCTCTGCCATCTGCCTCCGTTTTTTGGACACGGTGAGCTGGTCCATAAGCCACCGACGCGCACTCCATGAAGACCGTTGCGCCGTTGGGCTATTCCTTGCCAGTGGCATGAGGGGGACACCAAAACAATGCCGCATCCCAAAGGACGCGGCATTTTTCGTGGCCCCGGTCTCACTGTAAAAGTCCCATTTCACACTCTCGGACAATTCGAAGCAATTCTGGCGTCTGCTTCTGCACAACAGTCCGCAATGACCGACATGGTGAAGGGTTTCGGGTGCCGGCAGGCGTACGAAAGCCTCTCATGCAGGAACCCGCGGGCCACGATCCGGGACTATGGGGATTTCGATCTGCGGCTGATGTCGTCGAAGGCTGGGGCTTTGCCCGAATGCACCGGATTGGGAGCTGTCAGGCCACTTCGTTGCACCTCGGCGTGAGACAGTCGGCCCGTCACTCGACCGGGTGCGATCGTGGCGGTGCCGATCATCGCGAACAACGCGGACAGGCCCGTTGCCGGAGGCGCAACGCCTGCAGCTGATGTCTGGACCATGCCATGCCGGGTCATGGGGCGTTCTCCCGGTTCGGTGCCGTCGCGTGCGGCGGTCCGCGGGGCTGCCTCCAGCGTTCGAACGTCTCGATGACGATCATGCGTCCGCCGCAGCAGGGGCATGGCAGGCGGAAGCCGTTCGGTTCTTCGGAGTCGCCGGGGTCGGGTGGCGCGGCGACGTCCAGGAGTTCGCGCGCCAGCGCGAGGCTGGCCTTGCGGGCGGAGCCGGCGAGCAGGCCGTAGTGCCGGATGCGATGGAAGCCACGCGGCAGGACATGGAGCAGGAAGCGGCGGATGAACTCGCCGGTCGCGAGTGACCTGCTGCCGGTCGGCGTCATCGCGACGGTAGTCCTTATAGCGGAAGGTGACGCCGCTCGCGTTGAAGGCGAACAGACGACGGTTCGAGATCGCGACCCGGTGGGTGTAGCGCGACAGGTAGGCGAGCCCTGCCTCCGGTCCGGCGAACGGCGCCTTGGCGTAGACCACCCAGCGCTTCTTCCGGACGGGAGCAAGGTGGCGCAGGAATGCCCGCCGCTCGGCGAGACGAGCAAGGGCGCCGAAGAAGCCGAGCCGGCCGGCATCGTGCAGAGCGACCAGCCGGGCGAGGGACAGCCGGCGGAACAGCTTGCCGAGCACTCGAACCGGAAGAAGGAAGGCCGGCCGGGACGAGATCCAGCGGCTCCTGTCCGGCGAGATGCCGCCGCCCGCCACGATCATGTGCACGTGCGGATGGTGGGTCATCGCCGAGCCCCAGGTGTGGAGGACCGCGGTGATGCCGATCCTGGCTCCGAGGTGCTTGCGATCCGCCGCGATGGTCAGCATCGTCTCCGACGCCGCCTTGAACAGCAAGTCGTAGACGAGCGCCTTGTTCTGGAACGCGATGTCGGCGACCTCGGCGGGCAACGTGAACACGACGTGGAAGTAGCCGAGCGGCAGGAGGTCGGCCTCGCGCTCGGCAAGCCAAGTCCGCGCCGCCGCACCCTGGCACTTCGGACAGTGCCGGTTGCGGCAGGAGTTGTAGGCGATCCGCCACTGGCCGCAGTCCTCGCAGGCCTCGACGTGACCGCCAAGGGCTGCGGTGCGGCAATGCTCGATCGCCGACATGACCTTGAGTTGGGCGAGGCTCATGTGACCTGCATGGGCGGCCCGGTAGGCAGGCCCTGCTGCGCGGAAGATGTCGGCGACCTCGATCGAGGCGCGCACGGCTCAGCCAGGCGGCGTCTTGCCCTCCATCAGTGCCATCAGCCGGTCGAGCGGCCCTGCGACCGCATGGATCGTCCGCGTCGAGACCTTGGTGTAGAGCGCGGTCGTATCGAGCTTGCTGTGGCCAAGCAGCACCTGGATGACGCGGATGTCGACATCCTGTTCGAGCAGGTGGGTGGCGAAGCTGTGGCGCAGCGTGTGCGGGCTGACGCGTTTGCGGATGCCGGCGACTTCGGCTGCCTCCTGGACCGCGCGGTGCAATTGCCGCGACGAGCCCGCGCCATAGGCGACGCCGAGTGCGGCCTTGTACTTGATGCCTGGTGCGGCTTCGAGCAGCCGCGCCGCTTCCTCCACGCTCAGCACGTCGGGCAGCTTGCGCTGATACCTCATGATTACCAGCGCACGCGCCAGATCTCGCCGCTTCAGCGTCACGAGGAACAGGAACCGCAATGCTGAGACCGCGCCATTGATCGTCGCTGGGCCGACGCTGCTCTCATGCTGATGCAGCTGGAATCGACGGATGTCCTCAGCCGTCGCAGTGTCGGGCGAGCGGCCAAGGAACACAGCGAAGCGCCGGACGTGACGAACGTAGTCCTGCTGGGTATGGGAGCCCAGGCCACGCATGAGCATGTCGTGCTGCATGCGCTGGCGAAGCGGAGAGATTGGTGCATCGGTCGACAGGGTAGCCATGGCGAGTTCCTCTCGTTGAAGGGAACTCCATGGTCAGATCGACGCCTCTACCCGCTCAAGTCAAATGCCTGTCGCGCCATCTCAGGTCGAGGCGACCCTCCCGCGAAGCGGGTTCGTGCATGAGGCGCATACCAGACATTCATTACCTGACCATCCGCGCGCCGGTCACATCAACCCTTCAACATCGTCGATCGGAGAACGGCTTGCATATGCTCTGCGAGGTCGAGTTCGCCGCGCGCCTCGATCTCTAAAAGATATCGCGCCTTGGCCAAGCGATCGCCTTCCCTAACGGCAGGATAGCCGCAGATGGCGAGCAGCGCCCTCTCCTCTTCCCGGCTGGCTCTAGCGGGGTCGCCGCTGCCACCGCCTATCTCGTGCAAGGCTTTGCCGAACTCAGTATAGGCTGTCTTGTGGGCCTCAATCAGCGCTCGCAGATAATTGGACGGCTCTGAGTCTCGGCTCGACGGCTCTGCGCCGAGCGCCGTTGCCGTAACCGACGACTGCGCTGCCCGAGTGGAGGAGCAGGGCGCGGCGGTTGATCCTAGACGTGACAAACTCTCCCATTTGCGTTGATGGCGATCAGGCCAGTGACGTAAGCCACTAGACGGTAACACGATGGTTTGCGCATTCGTGTCAGGATGAACAGACCCAAGCAGTCGAGAGCCTGTGTGGCTCGGCGATACACATCGCCTGCATCTCCGACAGGATGCCGCGCCCGACCGCCCTACCGAAACTTCGACTTGGGCGCCGGCTTGTCGCGACCGGGCGCTTCCATTGGAGCCGTGAGCCTGTGCATCGCCGTGCGGAGGATGGCGCCAGCCGACAAGCCTGCGCTCGGCCGCCATCCTAAGGCCGACGCTGGCGAGGTTCGCCCTATAGGCCGAGGTGAAGCCTCCTCTGCTGCAGCGAGCCGTTCGCCGATCGCGGGCCACCTCAGGCTAGGTCGGCGAGGTTCTAACGTCGTCTATTCAACAGCTCTTTATCTACCGACGAGCGGCTACCTCAAGAACAGTCTTTGACCACGCCCTCCCTTTCGGCTCAGCCCCCACAAAGGCCAGCCGGGCGGCCACACATCGCACTAAGCTACTGACGAAGAAAGAAAATCGACAATTGTGGGAGGTGCAAGGAGAACCCGCACCTCGCGAAAACTGGGAATAACCTATTGGAATAACACGACCGCCACAGCCCGCACCTCGCGGCCTTTTATCTCGCCGTCTTAATCGGTCGTATTTTTCGCGACTTTCTATCCATCGTCGTTCCTCTTCCAAACTACGATAATACACCATTCTATGCTCTAGACCACGATCCCGTACTCTTGCGTTGAGTTCCGATGCGCCGTGCAGTCTTCCGCGCTCTGCGACGGCGTAGCAGCGCTGCTTATTTGCAGCACGGGAACCGTCGTGGCGCACTTTTCCATCAGGCTGACGGAGCATCATCACAGGCAATCCGGCGCGGTCCGGCCGTCTCGCGATCGGCGCGGCCGCAGGCAAGATAACGTGCGTTCCGTCGTTCCTGGTCTGCATCGGTCCTCATCCGTCGGAGCGGATCTCTCTTGTGTCAGGTGGCACCCGTCAGCGTGCCGGCGCCATGCGTTTCAACTGTCGGTCCTCTTGTTCATCGATGCGCTCCGAGCAGCTTGCGGGCCTTGTCATGGGCACGCCGGCCGGCATCCGCCTGGCTTGCCGCCGGATCGCCGACATAGAACGTTCCGTCGGTCCAGATCGCGTGCATGATCACCGCCAGCTTGCGCGCCACGGCGACACAGGCCTTGCGGTGGCAGGAGCGTTTGGCGATCGCTTGGCCCCAGTTCTTGACCTTGTCCCTGCCCTTGAAGCGCGTCATCAACCCCGACGCCGCCTCGTAAAGCGAGCGTCGCACGTCCGCGTCGCCGGCCTTCGTATGCGACCCTGAACGTCGATCGAGGCCCGACTGCCAGCGCCGCGAGGTCAGTCCGAAGTAGGCCGCGACGTCGCGTGAGCGGCGGAAGCGCGACGGATCGTCAATGGCCGTCATGAACGAAAGTGCTGTGACGGGGCCGACGCCGGGGATGGCCATGAAGCGTCGACACAGTTCGCTGCGTGCCACCATTTTGACGACCAGATCATGCAGCCGGCAATACTGCCTCCACAGCGCTGCGCGCGCCGACAGCATGGCGTCCATCAGCTCGGAGGAAAGTGGATCCTCCGCCACCGCGGTGCGCACAGCCTGCTCGAAAGCCCCTCGCCCGACCTTGCCCAGTCGGATGCCGAATGCCTTCAGCGAATGGCGAATGGCGTTCTCGAGATCGAGGAACTTGGCTTTCAGATTGCGCCGGTGCGTCAGCAGAAGCTTCGTCCGGTAGCAGCTTTCCGACTTGATAATGGGCACTGGCAGGTGTCGAACGTTCGCAACATCTTGGCGCGTCAGCAATAGCAGCCGGTTTTGTCGAAACTGCTTTTATAGGCGGGAACTACCGATCTCGAGGTTTATTGGTTGTAGGCGCCAGACTACCGAACTCGAGGTTTATTGGTTGTAGGCGCCAGCAGCGCCTTTATAGCGTCGGCCAAATCGGAATGCCCGACCGGCTTGACCATAAGCACTCCCTTCCGGAAAACCTGGTCACGGCCTTCGATGCCGGCTCCGGTGTGAACGATGAACGGGATATTTTTTGTCACCAGCTTTTTCGCCAGGGCGTGCACACCCCATTTTTCAGCTGGACGTCTAGAATTGCCACGTCGGGCGTCTCAGCGGACAGCCATTGAATTGCGACATCGCAGTCTGTGGTCAGCATTACCTCGAAGCCTTCGTCCCAAAGGAAAGCCTCGATATCCATGCCGATAATGATCTCATCTTCGAGCACCAACACCTTTGGCTTTTTCACGCGTTCTTCCTCTCGCCCGCAGAGGAGCACCTATCGGCGTCCACCCGGTCTATATTCGCCGGGATCGATAAAGTTCCCTGCCCACAAGTTACGTTTCGCAATCCGGCTTCTCGCTCTTCGGCAAGGTATCGAGGCGTTTGTTTGTCGGCGACTGCCAATCCGTGTTTCACGAGGTCGCGTCCGAGATCGATGCCTCCCACGAAGCAGACCCCGACATCGTTGTCATAGCGATCCTTGCCTTCGATGGTGCAGGATACATCCCCCGTAGCGATGAGATGGCGAATGTGGTCACGCGCATACCTGCCACAGGGCCAGATCTTGTCAGCGGCATCAAAACACGCCTGCGAAAGTAGGCATCGATACCGAGCAACTGAACCCGATTCTTGTCATGCCACAGCGTGTCGCCGTCATGAGCAAACCAATGCTCTGCTGCGGACACGGTGCTACAGGTGAGCACGACGGCGAGAGCGAGGGTCAACCTACACATCGCCGAGCATTTTATGCGCCCTATCGACGTATTGGAAAGGGACCGTTTCGAAAACTTCCGCTCCCGTAATCCCACCACACGGGCCAGCGGCCCGCCTGCTAGGTTGGTCAAGCGGCGGACTGCCCGGCGCCTTACTCCCAACGCCCCCGCCCAAGGGCGCCCGCCATCCAAGTCGCGGGCCGATCTCCAGATCGTCCTTCGGCGCGCTGCCTTGGTGCTCAGGAACGTCGCTGGCGTGCCCCTGGAGCCGCCGGCGGAAGACGCTTTAAACTCAATCGCCGCCGAGATGAAGATCGGCCGGTCGGACCTCATTCAGATCGTGCTGCGGGAGTGGCTGGAAACGAATGCTTATCTGCCGGTGCGGATGATCTATGAGGAAAGCGAGACGGATGGGCGTAGGCTGCCCTTCAGAGGACCGCTGCCGACAACAGCAGGATGAACCCGATCCCCATCATCAGCAGGCCTGGCCAGTTGTGCGACAGGCCAAGAAAACCGAGGCCGCGCCGACGCGGCTCAAGTGTCGGACCTGGGGTTGCGAGATTTGGCGTTGGGCGATCAGGCCTAGCAGCAGAAGGCACCGGATCGCTCAGTCGCCCGCGCCATAGAACCGCGCTGGCAATGTACACAACGCCAGCGACAGTAAGCAACGCTCCAATGATGACCGCCATTGGGAGAGAACGGTGAAGATGCTCAGTGGTTCCACCAAAAACCACCTGCGACTCAAGCCGCTGTGCCGCGCCGATAAAAATCCGCTCCCGTCAGCGCTTCAGTAGCCGCTCCAAAAAGCCCGCCACAGGTCGCTCCGGGCGGGCTTTTCATCGATCAGGGACTCGATTTCGGGCCGCTGCCCATCGTTAGAAGTCACGGGCTAGTTGCTAATACCGATACATGCCCCAAGCACGCCTGCGGTAGCATCGGACGCGCCGACGACCATGTCGCCAATAACTACGGCACACCCTTCTCCATCCCCGGCGGTGGTAGCGGCGGTAATAGCGGCGGTGGTAGCGCCGATAGTAGACCTGATCCACTTCTGCCGGGGTACCTTCGTTGTCGAAGGTCTCGGCCTCTGGCGCCTCGAGTTCATCGAGAATGCCGCTTCGAGCGCCTGGAACACCCGCCACTGCGTCGATAGGCCGAACTGCGCTTGCAAAGGCCGCTGCCCCTGCAATGCCAAACATTGCTGTCAAGAAGGATCGCCGATCCATACAAACCTCCCGCTCTCGCCTGCAGGAAGAGCAGGCATTTTCATGCAACGCATCTAGTCAGGCGTAGTTCCCGATCACGCATTGCGGATCTTCGCGCTTCAATCTACTCGTTTGCATGGTTAATTTTGTCGCAGTCAGCGCCCTTCGGCGTAATCTCCTCGATCCGCACCTTGTCGCCGATCTCTTTGGCTAAAGCGAACGCCTTTGGCCTTTGTCCTTCGTGGTCAACACTGTGCGCCAATGCGGCTTCTCGAAAACGCTTACGATGTAGGTTGCCTTCGGCATTCTCGGCCATGCGATCGGCTCCCTAGTCCGCCACCCCGGCATCGTGATGCACGACCTAGCGACGCAGCGCGATTGAACCTGTGGTCATCGGCACGAAGAAGCACGTCCAGCGCATCCTAAGTCTGCCGACACGAAACGTTGGCGACAAAGACTCGCAGATATGAAACCGCTCGTCCGGGGCTGCTTGGACGCGCCCTCGCGGGATAAACCACTCCCCTATCGGCGGATCGTTCCGAGAGTAGGGTTGAGGCTGTTTTACGAAATAGCCGTCCTTAGTCGCCCTCACGTCGCTGGAATCGATCGGATGGCAATCGCGGTTTCCGCAGCATTTGGCATGAAGAACGGGGTCGGATTTACCGCTGTACCAATCATGGGCCTCAGCATCAAAAGAAACAACAAGGCCCACTAGGACGGCAATACGCCTTTGCGAATGTCTCATGGCAGAGCCCCTCAACATACGCGTATATCACATTAGCTATTGCTCATAAATGCGATGCGCGGCATTTCCTGCCATCTTACTCGACAATGCGCATAGCGCGCCTGATGCGCTCGCCTGGCTATTGTTGGGTATGAAAAGGGCGCCGGCTTACCGGAAGATCGAAGGCTCGGCGGCCGGCGCTTAAGAGGCGCGCTGGTGGGATAGAGATTCCAAGCGCGCAATTCCTTATTTAGCACAGACTCATCCAAGCTGCGAGGCCCGATAGGGGCGCTGCGGATTGCGCTTCCATTAGCTTGAGCGCATATTTTGGCGGCCGGGTTCTCCATTCCCGGAAGGCCCGGTTGCTGTCCCCTGTGTCACCCATAGCTGTGCGGCAGCCGAGCCGTCTACACACAGGCCACCCCGCCAGCGCCAGTACGACGCCAGCGGACAGGGCGAAGGCGAGACCGCGTGATGACTAGCGGCCCAAAGGCTGCCGTGAAAGCGAAATCAGCTCCGGTTCATCGACTATGCCGGCCATATAGTTGGTGATGATCCGAGAGGCCAGTCTGTCCTGCGCATCAGCTGACGGGTGAGCGAGTTTGAGCTGCTCGAAAACCCGCCCCAGCAAGGCCAATTCGGCAGGATCAAAAATCCCGGCATCCACAGCTTTCGTCTGATAGGCATAGCTAATCCTCGTCCCGAAAATCCTGTAGCGAAGCGTGGCTCAGTTTAGCCTCGCCCCTCAGATACCGGACGCGGGCAGTGATGCCGGGCTTCAACCATTCCACGTCTGAACTCGTGACAGCACTAGGTAGCCCCTGCGGCGCCGCTCGGCCCTTCTGCACACGTTGCAGCAGTCGTTCCCGCATTTGCTTGGTAAGAGCGATGGTAGCCGGCCCGGCATATTTCCCCTCCCGTGCCATGAGCCCGACAGTCTGCTTGCCAGGCTCTCGTTTCAAGCCGAGCAATTGAAAGTCGCCAACTTCCCAGCACTTGGTTTTGACCCAGGAATCAGACGGTCCGCTGCGGTAAGGGCTGCCGCGTCTCTTCGAGACCATGCCCTCTAGGCCCATTTTCTCGACCGCCTGGAAGAATGCTGCACCGCCCCCCTCGACATGCTCGGAATACTGGATGACCCCTGTGCCGGCTTGACGAGATTCCAGAGCTTGGCCTTGCGATCGCTGGCAATGGGCGCAAATCTTGGCCGTCTAGGTGCATGATGTCGAACGCGACGAAGGCCATCAGTTCGGCGTTATAGGTCATGCGCGAGTGCATTTGATGGAAATTCGGGGTGCCGTCCGGTTCCGGTGCGATCATCTCGCCATCAACGATGAAGGATTTTGCCGGAAGCTTTTCGACCGCGTCGATCACTGGCCAGAAACGCCTTGCAGCCAACTCCAGTCCGCTTACTGCGAGCTGTGCAACGAGGCGCGCGGTTCATGGGGTTATCGATCATTTTTCTTGCTCCACCCCACCCCCGTGAGCGACGTTGCCGACGATTGCCTGTGCTGCGGTAGCGCTTCAGGGCCTCGACCTGGGCCACAAACGTTCGCGCGAGGCGGTTCAATGTCCGCTCTTGGGATTCTCTCAGTTCCCATGTTTTAGCGGCCCCCATGTTGGCGGCTGCATTCATCGTAGCCAGGTGGATGGCGGCCATCTGGATGCCCAGAGTAGCTTCGATCTGGTCTTTCGGTCGCACGCCACTGACAATGGATAGTGCGTAGTTCATTTGCCCTTCAACCACCGTGTCGCTTGGACCAATCGTGCCGTTCTTGGTAAATGCGCGGGCGCCTGCCCAATCGAGGATGATCTGAGTGCGGAAGCCGTCATATTTGATTTCGTGCAGCCAGTCGTCGCTGACCGGCGCCTCCTGGACCAGGAGCGGCTCCTGCGGTGATGAATCTCAACCGGGCTTCGCCGACCCCGTTACGGCTAAGCTGGAAACGCTGGGCCGAAACTAGCCCTGGCAGCCTCAGAATGTCATGCAGGTGGCGATCATACCACGCATTGAACTCGGGCTCGCGTCCCTCGACAGGATTCGTCAGGACGGCAAATACATGTCTGCTCATTCCATTGTCCTCGCTTCTGTGGGCGGCTAGCGCCTCTTCACCTTCGGCGTGATCCCTTCGATCTGCACGGCGAAGGCGCTTGCCGGGCAACATGTGGGCGTCATAGCGTGGAGCCGTGATGCCTATCCAGCGCTAGGACACTATGGCCCTCCGACCGTGCTTTTCACCAACGGCGACGTGCCCGACACATGGAATGACGAATGATCAACCCGCCTAGGCACCAGGAGGAATATCAAGATCGATCGATCGAATGCCAGGAGGCCATTGAGCCCGGCTTTCAAGCCATTGTCGATTGCATGCTTGAGGTCGGCTGGACACGCGGCGAGATCCTGCGGTCATTGAAGCGGCTCATTGCCGCCGACAACATGACCCAGAAAGAGATAAAAACGGAGGCAGAGTTGGCAATCGTGCGCCCCATGATACGCGACGGCAAGCGGCTTTAAGACCTACTGACGCCAGCTTCGTCGATCTCCGCGTCCATCTGTTCGCCTATGGGCTTGGTCTTCCCGCCACCGGTTATAGGCTCACCATCGAAGCCCTGCAGCCATGCGTCTGCGTATTCGTGCCAGAACACGCCGGCACGACGCGCTCCCCACCTTCCTTGCGGGCCTGCGCGCCGTAGAGCGAGGCATATCCCACGCGCTCCTGGTCCTTTTTGGGCGCAACCATTTTCCTCCTCCTCCCCGAAATCCAGCAGCGAAGCGTGGCGTGGGTCTTCCTCGTTGACACATCTCGACGGCGGGAATGCGATTAATCGGAATAATTCGGGCGGAGGCTTCGTTAATTCCTCAGACAGTGCCGGGTTAAGGCAAAGTAGGAACATACTTCATTGAAGCCGCCAGACAGGCTGCGGCTTGCTCTGGCTCAACTCGAAGGAACCCAGAGATGAAAACGGCTGTTTCGACCTCTTTCACAAGACGAAGCGTCGTCGCAGGGCTGGCGGTAGCCGCCGCATCGACGGCCGTATTGGCTGCAGACAACGCGCAAGCGCAGGCCAAGCAAACCACGCCTGAGAAAAGTCTTTACGAGCGGCTGGGAGGCGTGTTCGCCATCGCAGCGGTGGTGGACCACTTTAGCGATGCAGTCGTGAAAAACCCCATAGTCGGCCAGAAGTCCAAGAACCCACAGCTGCGGAAATGGCACACCAAGAACCTTGGCAGGCTGCCCGGCCTCAAGTTCATGCGCACGCTGTGGGTCTGCGACGTTTCCGGTGGCCCCTTCAAGTTCGTCGCCACCAAGCCCGGCACGACGCCGCTCGGTCTTGAAGAGGCCCACCGGGACTTGCGGATCTCTCCCGCAGAGTTCGATGAGGTCGCAGCGGAACTCGGGCGGACCCTGGACCACTTCAAGGTTCCGAAGCCCGAGAAGGCAGAGGTCCTTGCAGCCTTCGCCGCCCACAAAGACGAGGTTACCGCCGGCTACAAACAGGGCTGAAGCCGCCGGTGCCTGTGGCGATCCCGAGCCACGGCCCAGCAAGGCCAATTCGGCAGGATCAAAAATCCCGGCATCCACAGCTTTTCGTCTGATCGGCATGGCTAATCCTCTTCCCGGAAATCCTGCAGCGAGGCATGACGAAGGTCTTCCTCGCCGCAGGTGCTTTACGCGGCCGATCAGCCCCGGCTTGACCCATTGCGGGGCTGTCCGCTTCATGCCCCTCGGCGCGGCGCCTACGCGCTCCTGGACGCGTTGCCAGAGCCGTTCGCGCATCTCGCGGTTCAAGGTGATGAAGGCGCTGCCGACATAGCGCCCGGTGCCACGCTCTGCCATCAGGGCGAAAGCCGGCTTGCCCGCCTCGCGCTCGACGCCGAGCAGCTCGTATTCGTCGATCGTGTAGCATTTCGCCTTCAACCAGTTCGTTGACGGACCGCTGCGGTATTTGCTGTCCCGCCGCTTGGAAACCATGCCTTCCAGTCCAGCCTTGTCGACCAGGTGAAATATGCTGGCTGCATCGCCTGGCAGAGCCTCGCTGAACTGAATACGCCCGCCCGGCTCGATCATGCTGGACAGGATCTCGCGGCGTTCCTCACAGGCCATGTCGCGCAGATCGTGGCCGTTGAGGTGCAGCAGGTCGAAGGCAACGAAATAAAGGTCATGTTGCCGGCGGGTGATTGCTTTCCGCAACTCGCCGAAGTCAGACAGGCCAGCGTCGTTCAGAACGATGATCTCGCCGTCGATTATGGCGCCTTCAGTCTCCAGTCCGGCGGCAGCCTTTGCCAGGTCGCGGTATTTCGACGTCCAGTCCAGTCCGCGCCGAGTGAAGATGCGCACGCCGCCGGCATCCCTGATAATTTGAGAGCGGTAGCCATCGAACTTGACTTCGTGGGACCAGCCATCGCCCTCGGGTGGCTTCTCCACCAAGGTCGGCATCAGCGGCTCGATAAACTCCAGGCGGACCCCGCTGGCAAGCTTACGCATAGAACGCCCCGCAACATCGAATTTGATTCAATATCGTACGGTCGTTTCCGTTCCGTTGGCTGATGCTGAAATGCTGAAAAGGGCCCGCCGGCCGAAGCCAGCGGGAGGGTCTGCGGTGGCCAGAGTGTGGTCTGGCAGATTATGAAGCCTTCAGGTTTATCACCCGCATAACTGCAACCACTGTTCCGTTGTTCGTAGCGGCCTCCTTCGTGCTTCCCTTGCCGCAGCTCCATACGTCGCCTTCCTTGGCCTTGAACTGCTTCTCGCCGGCCGTGACCTCCAACTCGCCTTCAGTGACCGTGCAGACCATGTCGTCAGCCATGACATCCCCCAGCGGGCTGGAGCCCTTTGGCTGATAGACGACGTCTTCCATGGCGATTGTCTTGTACCCCTTGATATGGGAGTCCCGTGTTCCCAGTTCGATGAGCCGAACGCCGGGAAAAATCTCTTTGCCATCAGTAGGACCATAGGCCTTGGCCGCTACCGGAGTGGGCTTTGCAACCAATAGCGGGGCCGACAGCGAGGCGGCACCAAGGGCAAGAGCATTACGTCGATTCATCTTCATAACATCCTCCCTGAGTTTAGTCCGCCCCAGCCGGGCGAACCCGATATTCTACGCGCCCGAGCAGCCAAATAGTCAAAACACAATTGGGCAGCCCGATCTCGGGCCATGAACGCAAAAAGCCCGCCACCTTGGGTAAAAGGTGACGGGCTCCAAAGTCGCCAGCAGAGGGACATTAGCTGGCGGAGAGGTAACTTTCTGCGGAAATATTGGTTGCGTCTAAAACACAAAAGAGCCCGCCACCGGGAAACGATGGCGGGAAGTTGTGTGGGTGCTCGGGAAGTGACTGCCGAGCAGGATCAGAACTTCACCTTCTGCGACAGTAAACGAGCGGCAGAGGGGATTGGTTGCGAACTACAAACGAGGGATGACGCTCAGCGCGGCGGTGGTAAGCGATGGCCGCCGCCCTGCGCGGTGTCCGATTTTCAAAGGGCCGGTATTGGGGTAAATTACTCTAGGCTCATACCGCTTACCGGAGCATTATTATGCCTTGGGATAAAAATAAAGCTATTTCCTTTGCACGAGATCGTGCTGGTGCTGGTGGAAGCCATGGCAAAAGTCATTGTGCAAAATCTGTAAGGGAGGCAATTGAGCGTGGCGGCATAACGTTGGTTCCAACTGGTGACGCGAAAGATTACGGACGGAATCTAACAAACGCTGGATTTGCTGAGACAAATACAACCATGCCAATTGCTGGAGACGTTGTAGTTATACAGGGAATAGATGGGCATCTTTCTGGACACATGGCTATCTATGACGGTAGAATATGGATTTCCGATTTCATACAAAATGAAAGCCTTTACCCAAATCGGGCTTATCGCCAAATAAAGCCTAAATATAAAATTTACCGTCACCCCTGAGAGAACGCCGATAGCGTGGTTTGAAGGTGCCGCCTCAGTCTTCAGCCGCCGGCCTGAACTTCCGGACGATCATCTCGAACAGGATGTCCGAAATCCACTTGGCTGAAACGCCAATGAGGAATGCCGCTGCCAGCGTCGTGGTATCGTCTGCCGGGTCAGGCATCGGGACACCGGTAGCCTTGAAGTAGGACACTACCGGCAAGGTCAGGTACGCCGCCGCCAGCGCCCGATTACCCGCCATGGGTGGATAAAGTAGTAGGCTTCATACGTGCTTTGATCAGCCGTCGGCATTGACCCCAAGCCAGCGTTTGCTGCTGTCCTAGACCGGCCAAGCGTCCAGCCGCCGCCATGCCGGTGACGCCATTGTGCGAGCCCCAGAAATCATAACCGGCATACCTATTGCGGTGGTCGAGAATATACTTTTGGAGGCTCCATGTGGGCGGAAATTTACCAGAATAGATGGGGTCTCTTGCGAAAATATTCGCTTTAGGAGATGCTAATCTCCGGCCTTGGGAGGGCTGGGGGGATGAAAGTAAATTGTTTGTGGCACTTGGTGCCACCGCGCTGCTTTGCGGATGCCAAACAAGCAACCAAGCCGACTACATGCAAATCGGATACGGGCCTAGTTTCGACGTAGCACATGCTCAGTGCGAAATGCAGAAAGGGTCCGTAGACCAAGGCTACATTGCCATTGGATCTCCCGGCTTTGTTGCCGGCGCCGGCCTTGGTGACGCTCTCGGCAATGCGATAGCCGAAGATCAGTACATGAACAACAGTCTGATCGTCAGCGGCTGGAAGCGAGCCCCGCACGGCAAGGGCGCGGCCGCCGCTTCAGCTGTTGCAACCGGGGCGCCACCAACTCCCTATGGCGTGGCACGCGCACCCGGCAGTTGGATAAACACGGCCCTGCTTGATTGGTCGGACGCGAATAAAAAATGCGGTGCCGGCGATAAGGTATCTTGCGCTACTCGAGCGAAACTCGGCGGGCAACTGAGGGCAGCTGGCTTTAATCCGTCTTAGTTTAGGGGGTAACAATGAAGAAACTCACCTTCGCCATAGCTATGTTATTGTCGGTCTCATCTGCTTGGTCACAAAGCCCACCCATCGAGGCTGACGCCCACATCAATCAGAGCGGAGGTATCAATTTCCCCGCCCTCATAGAGCCGGCCGTAGGCATGATCCGAGCCAATGGTTGGCGATGTGACAGCATCTCCGCCATGCTCCCGTTCTTGATGTCTCGTGGGTTCTCGGTGACGTGCAATCACTACAGCTACACCTACAACTTCGAGGACAAAGGTGGAGACTGGGTTGTGTCGCTGGACGATTGATATCGCTATTCTTGCGAACAGTGGGAAAAGCGCGTGGACAAGTACCGATACGACAATCGGTCTGATCAATGGCGCCAACAGACTGGCGCTAAGCTGCGGCGTGCCCGCCAACTGGCTGGCGTTCCGAAGCGGCTGGTCATAGCGACCATGGCCCCAATGTCGCCTTAGTGACGCAGTTCGTCCTTCAGCACAGCGAGCAAGCACCATACCTGAACGTTTCTCACTGGATCGGGTCAACCCCGGGACCGATTGCCGGCGTCGCCTCAGTCATCGACGGCGATACGATCGAGATCCACGGACAGCGCATCCGTTTCAATGGCATCGACGCACCAGAGACCCGGCAGTATTGCGACGACGCCAAGGGCTTCGAATATCCTTGCGGCCGTCGATCGGCTGAAGCGCTGGATAGCTTCCTATCGGCCTCCAAACCGGTCCAGTGCACGTTCGTTTCGTGGGATCGTTACGGCCGATATGTCGGCGATTGCCAGCGTGCGGACGGCGCCAGTGTCGCGTCATGGATGGTCGAGCATGGCCAGGCATTGGATGGCCCCGCTATAGCCACGGAGCCTACTCCGCGCAGCAGGCGAAAGCCGAGGCGGCAAAGATCGGGATATGGGTCGGAACGTTTCAGGCGCCCTGGGAATGGCGCGCCAGGCACGCGAACAATCCGGGGCCGGCGGTCAGCCAACCTCTAGGGTTCACCAACAAGCAATTGGCGGAGAGCTATTCCTGCCAACCGCGACGGACTTGCTCCCAAATTGGCTCTTGCGATGAGGCCCAGTGGTATCTGAGCAATTGTTCATGGGGCCGAAAGTTGGACCGTGACGGTGACGGGAAAGCTTGCGAAACCCTTTGCTGAAATAACGGGCAAGAGGGGCAATGTCAGAGCGAAAAGTCTACGGAGCCGGAGTATCGCCTTACGGCATCTACCTTTTGGCCGAATCCTACCACGTGAGCGCAGACTTTCTGAAGTCTGCCAGTGACTGGCACTTCCGGTTTTCCGATCATCCCCTGCGTCTCCTCTATTTCCAGGCGCTCGGGAATTACCTTCGCAGCTTCCTTCGGCTCGGCGGCAGGAACCCCGAGGAGATCCGACGCTATAGCCATAATTTTGTTGCCATGCTCAATGACAGCACCGCCCTAGGCCTTTCTGTGGGCAAGGATGTGGAAGACTTCATCCGGTCCAGCACGAAGAGGGGCGACTACGTTCAAATCCGCTACCACTTCGTATTGCGTGAGGGCCAAGACAGGCGAAAGCAGCCCTCCATCAAAGCCCTTGAAAATGCCGTGTCTCAACTCGAGAAAGCCGTTCGTAGGGCGATCGAGGCGACGGGTATCGAAATCAAACCGAGAGCGAATTCGGCGGGCAGTAATGGATAATTTAGGAAAGCCTCGCGAAGGATCGAAACGTCGGGCCATGGACGATCTGCTGCACCAAGCAGAGGGCGCCACTTCGGCGGAACTAAACCGGGCAACTCCGTGGAACGTTCGCTAATGACCGTTGGTGGCCGAGAGCCGATGGGATTGGACGCGATGCTGGGGTTCGTCGGATTGGTTGGATTGGTGCCAACGCCGGTTCCCCCGCGCCGACGCTACCGGCCCCTGTCTTCGCGGGCAACAGTCTTTGCAAACTAACCCGCCGGGGAAGCAGCCGATCCATCTCATTAGCGGAAGCTCTTTCGCGCTCAGCCGAACTCACGCCCATGACCCCGAAGCTACCTTTCCACGGAAAGACCATGCAGATCCCGGATCGGATCACGAGGGGACCTTGGCAATCGCATCTCGAAAGCAGACATAGCCAGTAGTAAAGGCATCGGACCGTGGGGCGACAGGTCGCAGCTGCAAAAAATCTGCTCAGATCGTGTTGGTGCTTCTCGAAACGAAATGCAACGAAGGACCGCGATCTCTTCAGTCAGCGCATCACCCATGGTATTACGCGGTCGCAATTTTTCATGGTTACCTACTGTCTTTAGTGTGTTGAGTGTCTACTTCTCGCTCGAAGTCAGATACAGAAAGACCTCTGCCTACCGAAGCGGTAGACGGATCGACAATATTTACTTGAAATTGGGCTAAAGTCCTTGTATATTATACAATCTTCTGCCTAGGCGCAGAGGTTTGCTTCGTTTTTGCGATTGGTGAGTGCCGGGGCAAACTGAAGTCCTACATGTAGGTGCTTTGCGAGCAGGATGGTTCGTGCTTCGCAAGGTAAGACCTCCTCAAATTTTCATCTATTGGTCACCTATTATTGCAGAAAATGAGTTGGGGCCTTCACCATTGGATATATTTCACCAGAGATAGCCTTATTCTAAAGGGCGTATAGATTTCTTTGAGGGCAGCGATGATCTCAACTGAAAGAGTAGAACAACTCAAGTATCAATCTCGGCATATTGAACTTTCGCGACCCAAGGATCCCGATCTCGGTGTACTTCAGGTGCTTCCAGGGACTTGGAGCAACGTGCCTGACTTGATCGGTCGTGGTTGGAACGCAATCGCACTTCCGTTTGTATCCGACATGAGCGGCATAGACTATCGGCTTCTGGTGAACCAATATAATGAAGTGTTGAAGTTCACTCTCGTGGACAAAGGGGTCAAGAACCGTGGCATCCAGCGCGGCTCTCCTTCTTTTAATACAGACCAGATTGTGGTAGCGCTCGACTACGAGCAGCGGATCGAGCAGATCGCTGCTGACGATTTTCCCGCTAGCGGTCTACAGGGCGGGCGGGACACCACCATTCACCATGAGCCTGGTCTATGGCTCTTCATGACCAATCAAGCCGAGCCGCACTGCAATATTTCGCGGTTGGGTACGATACCGCACGGCGATTCCCTGCTTGCCCTTGGCGCAGGCACTCGGTCGGTCGCGCCGCCCAAGATTCCGGCGATCAACGGGCTGCCAATTGGTGTCAACCAGACTCTCACTAACCCATATCTGGCCCCATACGCTCACTTCCACGCAAATCCATTCAAGGGAGTCTTTGATCCGACGGAACCGCACAAGCTTCTGGTCGGCGCCATACCGGGCACCGTGAAGTGGACGACGAAGCTAGAGGTCAGCACCAGGGTCGAAACGGGTGGCATCGTCAATATCCCGTTTATAGTCAGGCAGGCCAATGCCGCGGAGATGATATCGACGTTCTGGATTTACGAACTGGAAGAGACCGATACTTACGGCAATCCGCGCCTTATCATGCAGTATCTGCAGATCGTGCTGCTGGATTTCTTTACGCGGCGAGACGGACTGCCGGGACCGATCCGGTGGCCGCATGTGAGCATAAACACTATGGAGAAGATAGCAGAACCGGACGCGGAAAAGGCTGTTGTACCGGCCGCAGAAGTGGAAAAGACGCTCTGACCGTCGGGTGACACCATCCGGGCTTTCCCTGGTGGGATCGCGCCGCAAAAAATGATATAGTCGACGAGCCGTACGATCTCTTGTTCAAGCGATTGGAGATATGTCATGCCACACAATTGGGATGATTCTCAAAACATAAACGCCGGCTCGAAGGCGGTCGAGTGGCCGCAGGGTCCGTTGACAGACGACATGGGGGTGACATTTCCCCAAAAAGGCTGGACACCCCTGTGGCTCGAGGCTTGGGTTGTGCAGGACAGCACGGGCGCCAGTCAAAGGACCACTCAGTGGTCAGGTTGGGCGCCGGGGCGCTGGACTGCTGACGGAATCCCGCCGGGGTGGAAAGTCGGAAGTTTCCAGCCCGGGTTGGCTTTGGGAATTGCTCTCGTAGCTTATCGGGATAACACGGGCGCTTTCAAGCAAGCCTGGTGGCTCGACCCCATCGATCTGTATTAGTAGTTCGCGGAAACCTGGCGAGCGAGGAACCCGCCCCGCATGGAAGTGACGTAGGCGTCTGTTTGCGCCTCAATGATTGGATGGAGAATGAAATGGCCGCCAACAAGGAAGTCGACAAGAAACTTGAGGAGGAACTCCAGAACCAGATCAAGCTCCTTGAGACGTTGCAGGTTGGGACGGTGGAGGCGATTAAAAGAGCCAACACGAAACTCGGGGAAGTGCAAGCCGGGAACTCTAGGGAGCAAGTGTTCCCGCGAAAGAAGTGAGTGGTGCCTAAGTCACGCGGCAGAAGCGACCCAAAGGCAGCCCTTGAGCTCCGTCGGGAGTCGGACTTGGGTTCGGAATGAAACACGATCAAGAAGCGGCTGTTCATCGAACAGAAGGAAACGTGCGCTTGTGCCGGTTAAATCATGCCACACCTGTCAAGTCTGTTGGCATTACATCCCGGGCGGTCCACAAAGGAGGTGCGGCGGTACCCCCTTGCCGCCTACGCAGTCACATTTTGGCGAGTTTACCTAGGCGGAGTTGGGTCGCGGCCGCGGCAACCACGTTTCCCTTCAGCTCGTAGAGATGCAGCGCTCGGGACGCGGCCTCGACCGCCTCGTTGCCGCGGCGGGAGGCCTTGAGCACGCGCGACAGGTCGATCAGTGCATCGGCCCGGTCGTTGATGAAGTCCGTCGCCTCGGCGATCGCTACTGCCTCGCGCGCCAGCGCCTCCGCCGCCTCGATCTCTGCCCGCCGGGCGAGCACGCGTGCACGCACGCGACGCCAGAGGATCTGTGTCACCAGGTCGCCGCTCGCAGCCAGCTGGGCGCTGAGCTTAGCGAAGTCTTCGGCCTCCTCGTCGCGTCCCTGTTCGAGGATCACCGCGGCAAGCGATGCGGCCATCGTGGAGCGGAAGGCGCGCTCGCCCATCTCCTCGAGCGCGCGATACGCCGAGCGCGCGCTCTTCTCGGCCGCAGCGGGGTTCCCGGCGAGCAGCTCGACGACGGCCTCGTGCTCGGAGGACGCCACGTAGAGCGTGAGGCCGAGATCGGCGTAGGTGGCGTTGCTCGTTGCGATCAGCTCGCGTGCAATCGGGAAGCGGCCGACAATCGCGTTGAGGCATGCGAGCTGGCGCAGAATCGCTGCCTCGGACTGCGGGCTTTCACGCACCTCTGCACGCATCGCCTCGCAACGACGGATGCCCTCGGCGGCCGGGGTGGGGCCGAACCAGAGCGCGGACGCGATCCACGTGAGAATCTCGTGGTACTCATGCCGAGCCCCTGCCCGTCGCGCGTGGGCAGCCGCGCGCTCCCACGCCGCGGCGGCCGCCTCGCCGCGAGCCCCGTTAAAAAATAACCACGCCTGGAGCCGCCGTGCGCGGCACAGGCCCAGGTCGTCCCCGAAACGCTCGAAGACCGGGATCATCTTGGCCGCCGCCCGTGCCGCATCCTCCAGCCCGCCTTCTTCGCCGAGGAGGACCCGGAGGAAGTGCCGCTGGACGAGCACATGCGCTGCCATGCGCTGGTCGTCAGTGGCGATAGCCAGCCGCTCCGCCTCATCCAGCACGCGCCCGGCATCGTCCAGCCGGCCGCTTTCAATCAGCGCGGCGCCGAGCTCGGCCAACAGCGCGATCCGCTTTGGATCATCGGTGGGAAGCAGCCGGGAAACCCGCTCGAGCAGGCTGATCGCCGCCGGCAGGTCGCTGCGGACAAGCGCCCGCCGCCCGGCCGCCTCGAGCCGTTCGCAAGCCCGGGCGGCAAGCGAGGCCGCGTGCGCGTCACGCGGGCCGAGCGCGACACGGTACTGAAAGGCCTGTTCGAGGTGATAGCCGACAATCTGCTCGAACTCGCGTAGCCGGTCCGCGGCCGTTAGCTCGAGCCACGCGGCGAAGCGCTCGTGCAGGTCGGCGCGCGCGTTCTTCGGCAGGGAGCGATACGCGGCGTCTCGGATCAGGACGTGACGGAAGCAATAGGCTTTCTCGCCGGGGAACGACGGCGCCTCCGGGCGGATCAGATCCCGGTGGACGAGCGCGAGCAAACCATCCTCAAGTGCGTCGAGCCCGGGGCCGGCGAGCTCGCTGACGGCGCTCCGATGGAATACTGTGCCCTCGACCGCTGCGGCCGTCAGGATGGCTCGCTCGACGGAAGGGAGGCCCTCGAGACGGGCAGCGAGAAGCGCGTTGATCGTCGAGGGAACGGGCAGCTCGGCGAGGTCCGACGTGGCGACCCAGCTGTCGGGCGCGCGCCTGAGCAACGCATCGTCGACGAGCATCGCCACGAGTTCCTCGGCGAAGAGCGCGTTGCCCTCGGCCGCGCTGGAGATCCTCGATTCGACCGCCGGCGCCAGCGGCGCACGGCCAAGCAGGTTGGAGATCAGCTCACGGCATTCCGCGTCGCTGAGCCGCTCGAGGACGATCGACGTCGCGTTGCGTTTGCCGGTCCCCCAGCCAGGACGCGTGTCGAAGAGCTCCGGCCGCGCTATGCAGATGATCACGATAGGAAAATCGCGTGAGAAGTCGGCGACGTGCTCGACCAAGTCAAGGAACGTCGGCTCGGCCCAATGGATGTCGTCCACCACGACGACGAGCGGCCCAGCTCGCGCGAGCGCCTCAAACAGCCTCCGGACGGCCCAGGCGGTCTCCTCGGTTGTCCCTTGTCCCGCGCCGCCAAGCCCGAGCGCCCCGGTCACACGCTCGGCAATCAGCCCGGCCTTCTCGTCGCCTGCCAGTCGCGCCCCGATCACCGCTGCAAGCTGCTCGCGGGAGTCCGGTCCATCCGCGCGCGTGAGCTCCCGCACGATTTCGGCCAGCGGCCAATAGGTGATGCCCTCGCCATAAGGTAGACAGCGGCCGTGCAAGACCGTGACATCCTCGGCAAGGTCGCTCGTGAACTCCCGTACGAGCCGCGACTTTCCCACACCCGCGTCGGCGAGAATGGTGACCAGGCGACAGGTCCTGTCATCGACCGCATTTCGGAAGACGGTCTCGAGCAAGGCTCGTTGGAGTTCGCGCCCGACGAAAGGCGAGTCGAAGCGGCGCGCAATTCCGGGAGCGTAAGCGAGGACTTCTATCACGACGAGGGCGCGGATGGTCGCGCCGTGCTTGAGTGTGCGCGGCCCACTCGGCTCGACGACGACCGCATCGCGCACGAGCTTGTACGTCGACTCCCCTATCAGGATCTCATTCGCCGTCGCTGCCTCCTCGAGGCGCTTCGCGACTATGACGGCCTCTCCAGCGAGAGACGAATACCCCTGCGTTTGGTTGCCGGCGATCACCTCGCCGGTGTTGATGCCGATTCGGTTCATAAGGCGGACTCCCCAACCGGCTTCGAGCTCATGGTTGAGGATGGCGAGTGTGTCGCGCATCTCCACGGCCGCCCGCACGGCCCGCAGCGCGTCGTCTTCGTGGAGGAGCGGCACGCCGAACACAGCCATGATCGCGTCCCCAATGTACTTGTCCACGGTTCCGCCATGCCGCTGAATGACGGCGCTCAGGTCGCCGAAGTATCGGGTGAGCATATTGCGGAGCGCTTCGGGATCGAGGGAGAGGCTGAGCCGCGAGGAATCGACGATGTCGGTGAAGAGGATCGTGACCGTCTTGCGGGCGTCCGGCCTTGGCTCCCGCGCCTCCGGCGCGGCCGGCCTAGCCGGAGCCGAGGAAGCCGCCCCCGGCCTCGCCGGCGTTTCGGGTTGGAACGCTGCGCCCTGGCCCAGGATCGCTTGCGCCTGCACGCCATGGTCGGCTCTAACTTCGAGGGGTCCGAGGACGCCAGACTTCATCTCAGGCCTTCCGTTGGGTAACTCTCGGTGACCATAGCACTCGCTTCTGGCGCGCTCTAGCTGTGAGCGTCCCAATGGTTGTTCATGCGGACCAGACAGAGGAGACTGGAATTGCCTAGCTTCAGCACCCACCGGAGGGGCTCAATGAACATCCACAAGGGTGCCCGTTTGATGCGGTTGAGTCGAGTGGAGATGGCTCTTTCGGCCATCGAGGACGTCTTTCCCAAGCTCTTCGCAGGCCCCGTCACGGCGCATGTTGGTTGGCTGAACGGGGGATCGATTCTACGAGGCGTCGCGTATAGGGGTGCTGCGGGTCATCGATAACCCGCTCCGTCGGTCCCTCCTCGACGATCTCGCCAAGATAGAGGACATAGATGCGCTCGGCGATCTGGCGGACGACGGCAAGGTCGTGGGTGATGAAGAGATATGACAACCCGTGCTCAGCCTGCAGACGCTTGAAGAGGTTGAGCACTTGCGCCTGCACCGAGACGTCGAGGGCTGATACCGGTTCGTCGCAGACGAGGATCGCTGGTTTGACGGCAAGCGCGCGCGCGATGGCGACCCGCTGGCGCTCGCCGCCCGAGAGCGACGCCGGCCGGCGCGTGGCGTACGCGGCGGACAAACCGACATCGGCCAGCAGCGCCGCTATCCGCTCCGGCGTCGACGCGCTGGCTGCGCCCGCGGAGGCCCGCAGCGCCTCGCTGAGTGCCTGGCCGACGCTGTGCCTCGGATTGAGTGTCGAATACGGATCCTGAAAGATCATCTGGATGGTCCGGCGAACACGAGCGCGGTCGGCCTTCGCCATGGCGCCGAAATCTGCTGCCGCGATGCCGTCGATGCGGATGTCGCCTGCAGTCGGCGTTTCGAGGCCGACAAGGCAGCGCCCGAGCGTGGTCTTGCCCGAGCCGGATTCGCCGACAAGGCCGACGCTTTCACCGGGCATGATGCGCAGCGATACGTGCTTCACCGCACAGATCGGATGGCCCCGAGGACCGTCGAACGTCTTGACGAGCGCGTCGATGCGGACGAGCGCCCCCTCGGTCTCGTCACGGCGCGGCGTTGCCGGCGCCGCGCAGAGCGCCGCCGTGCGCAGCGCATCGAGCTCGCACTGAATCTCGTCCTGGCGAACGCATGCGGTGAGCCGGCCGATATCGCGGGCGACCAGCGGCGGCTTGCCGGCGCGGCAAATCTGCTTCGCCCAGTCGCAGCGGTCGGCGAACCCGCATCGGCCGACTACATCGGCCGCTTGGGGCACGGAGCCCCGGATCGCGACGAGCCGCGGCACGCGAATATCGGCCGGCGGTTCCGACAGCAAAAGTCCCAGGGTGTAAGGATGGTACGGCTGGCGCTCGACAGCGGCTGCGTCGCCGACTTCGAGCAGCGAGCCGGCATAGAGCACATAGATGCGCTCGCAGGTCGAGAATGCCAGCCTCAGGTTGTGGGTAATGAGGATCAGGCTCATGTGCCGCTCGCGCTGGATACGTCGCAGCAGCCTGATGATCTCGGCCTGAGTCGTTACGTCGAGCGCCGTCGAAGGCTCGTCGGCGATGAGCAGCTCCGGGTCGCGAGCAAGGGCTGCGGCAAGCGCCACGCGCTGGCACATGCCGCCCGACAGCTGGAATGGCATGCGGCGGGCTACATCGTCTTCGACGATGCCGACTTCCGCCAGGCGGCGTTTCACCTCTGCCGCACGCGGCGCGCGCGAGGCGAATTCAGGCCGGCCGCGCAGCATCTCGTCGATGTGGTCGCCGCCTCGCATGAGCGGATTCAGCATCGTGAACGGATCCTGCATAAGCATCGACACGCGAAACCCGCGGATCTTGCGGAGTTCCGTCTCGGAGAGACCCATCAGGGAAATGCCGTCCAGCGTGACGGTTCCCGTGGCATTTATGCCCGGCGGCAATATGCCGGCGATCGCTCGTGCGGTGAGCGATTTTCCGGATCCCGATTCGCCGACGATCGCAATGGTCTCGCCCCGCTCGACTGCGATGCTCAAGGGCGTCGTGATGGGCACCGCGCCGTGTGAGATTGCTAGCCCCTCGACCCTGAGGAGCGGATTCTCGTGACCAGTGCTCGCTACGTGTGTGTTCACTTTGCAAACCGCTCGAGCAGCCAGTCGCCGATGAGGTTCATGCTGACCGCAGTAAGGATGATCATTCCCGCGGGCAGGAGCAGCGCAACCGGATTGGAGAAAAGGATATTGCGGTTCTCGAACAGCATTCGACCCCAGTCGGGGGTCCCCGGTTCAACGCCAAGGCCGAGGAACGACAGCCCGGCGAGATTGACAAGCGCGAAGGCGAAGTCGAGGACGACATAGGCCAAAATGATCGGCAGCACGTTGGGAAGGATGTGGACGAACAGAATACGGGTCTTCGAGATGCCGAGCGTGCGGGCGGCGTCGATATAGGGAAGCGGCCGCTGCTCAAGGACCGCGCTCCGAACGATGCGCGTATCGGGGGCCGTGAAGAGGACGACCAGAACGAACACGGCGGTCCAGTATCCGCCACCTGCCACGCCGACGACGACGATCGCCACGAGCGGTCCCGGCAACGCTAACATGAAATCCACCCAGCGCATGATCGCCGAATCGACCAGGCCGCCGAGATAGCCCGAAAGAAGGCCAAGCAGGGTCGCGATCGCGAAAGCTCCGCCGGCGACGACGACCGGGCCGACCAAGGCAGTTCTTGCCCCGTAGATCACGCGCGACAGGACATCGCGGCCAAGAAGGTCCGTCCCCGCGATGTGGGCGGCGGAAGGCGGCGTATCGCCGACCCCGAGACGCTGGAGGAAGGGCGAATAAGGGGCTATCCCTTCCCCAAGGACGGCGCAGCTCACCACCACCGCGATAATCAGCACAGCAATGAGAATGACGATCGGCAGGCGCTGCGGCAGCTTCGTCTTTCGCGTCTCGTTGATGGCTGGGGCGCTCATGACTCGACCCTGCCGAAGCGGATGCGCGGGTCGATCAGCATGTAGATCACGTCGGTCGCCAGGTTGACCAGCACGACGAAGACAGAAAAGAGCAGCGTGGTGCCCTGGATCGTCGGGATGTCGCGCTTCTGTACCGCATCGATCGTCAAAGCGCCGAGACCTGGCAAGGAAAAGGTGACCTCGACGTAGATCGCGCCGGAGACGATCCCGACGACGATGAGCCCAGCGGCCGTGACCACGGGAATGAGAGCGTTCCTGAGCACATAGGCGAATGTGATGCGCCGCGAACTCAGCCCGCGTGCCCGCGCAAAGGTGACGTAGTCCCGGTCCAGCTCCTCGATCATCGCCGCGCGCGTGATCTTGATGACTATGGCCATGACCGAGATCGCAAGCGCAAGCGCCGGAAGCGTCAGGTGCCAAGCACGGTTGAGGAATCCGGTCCCCGGACCGAAGATCGGGAACCAGTGCAACAGGGCGCCGAAGAAATAGAGAAGGAAAATGCCGGTGACGAAGGCCGGTGAGCTGATGCCGAACACCCCGAACATGACAACCGCCCGGTCGAGCCGCGTGCCGCGGCGGAAAGCACCGACCGCTCCAAGCACGACGCCAAGGCCGAGAACGAGAACAGCACTCATCAAGCTCAGGAAGATGGTTACACCGAGCCGATCGGCGATGGTGCTCGTCACCGCCCGATTGCCCAGGATGGAGACACCCAGATCGCCTTGGACCACCTTCGATAGCCATTTGAAGTATTGAATGAGGAATGGATCGTCCAAGTGATAGTGCTCGCGGATGGCGGCAAGCGTTGCCGGGTCTGACGCGCGCGCGCCGAGCAGGGAACGCACCGGATCGCCGGGTGCGATGTGGACCAGCGCGAAGACGCCGAAGGATATTATGAGGAGGAGTGGGACCGCCACGGCGAACCGCCGCATGACGAAGACGACAACTCCCGAGCCGGTCACCGGGGCGACCCGAGGTAGCGGTCGAACCAGCCGATCATGCGGCGCCATGCGTCGAGCTGATGGTCGCGCTCGCGCAGGCCGTGGCCTTCGCGCGGGTAGACGACCAGCTCGGACTCGACGCCGCGCTCGAGTAGCGCCGCATATAACTCCTGCGCCTGGCCGAGCGGAGTGCATCGATCGCCCTCGCCATGCATAATCAATGTCGGCGTCGTGGGTCTGTCGAGCCGCGTGATGGCTGAGCGGTCGACCGCTACGCGGCGAAAGCGCTCCTCAGACAGCGGCCCGCCGTTGATGAAAGCATGGAAGTCGTGGTTGCAGGAATAGTGGCTTGAGAGTTGGTTGGCGAAGCCGGAGACCATCACCGCGGCCTTGAACCGGTTAGTCGTTGCGACCGCCCAGGCCGTAAGATAGCCGCCGTAGCTGGCGCCGGTGATGCCGAGCCGGTCGGGGTCGCTAATCCCCGCTGTGACACATCTGTCGAGGCCGGCGAGGATATCTTGAAACTCGGCCCCCGCCGGGTCGCCGACATTCAGCATGCCGAACGCCTTGCCCCAGCCAACATTGCCACGGTAGTTGGGAAGGAAGACGGCGTAACCGGCGGTCGCGAACGGCAGCGCGTCACCCGGATTGTAGGCATGCCTGACCGCCCAGCTCGGGCCGCCGTGGATGTCCACGATGGTCGGCCTCGGCCCCTTGGCGCCGTCGCGTGGCAGCAGCACCAGCCCCTCCAGTTCTACGCCATCTGCCCCTTTCCAGGCAACGGCGCGGACCTCCGGGTAGGCGTTGAAGTCCCTAGCCACGTCGCGGTTCAGATTGGAGACCACCGACCATGCGGAAGCCTTCGCGCCGGACTTGAATACTATTTCAGGCGGCGCACCGTCGCTCTCGCGCACCGCCGCGAACCCCTTAATGTCGGGCGCGGTCGTTATGCCAGCGCTGAAGGTCCTCGTGCCGATGATCGCGTCTTCTTGCGTCATCCATTCGACGCTGCCGTCGAGATGTGTGACGCCATAGACGGAGCCGAGCCGCGACCAGCCGGTGAACCAGAGGCTGTCGTCGTCGCGCCACTTCATCGACGTAATGCTCGACATGCCGCCCGGGGCGACGGTGATGATCTTGCCTGTGGCGATGTCGAGGATGCTGATTTCGCTGGCGACGAGGCCACGGTCGCTGGACCACCCATCAAGGAAGGCGATGCGCTTGCCGCTCGGATCTGCCGCGGGGGCCAGGAGCTGCCAGCGCGCGCGGTGCAGGATCGTCGCGGCACCTGTCGCAAGATCGATCCTGGTCAGTTCGGCGTGATACCAGCCGCGCTCGCTCGGGTCGACGGAGACGACTGCAAGGGCGGCATCATCGCCGACAAGTTCGAATTCCCAGACGCTGAACTTGGACGGCCCGACCTCGACCGTCGACCCGTCGTCGACCCTGACGCGGAACAAACGGCGCCGCGCATTCGCCGGGCTCGTCACCGCGGGATCCTCGGGCTCTCCCCAGGTCAGGCGCTGCGCACCATTGGTCGCGCCACCGTCGAGGCCGCGATCCGCGGCCATGACAATGAGGCTCCGACCATCCGGCGCCCACCTCATGTCCTCGATGGTGCCGGCGAGTTCCCCTACTGGCCGCTCGCCGTGATCGTCCTTGAGGAACAGCGACATTCTTCCTTGCAAAGCCCGATCGGAAACAAACGCCAGCGTCCCGTCGACCGGCGACAGATGCGGCAGGCCGTCGCCGCCCGGCCCGTTGGTCAACTGCACCGCTTCTGCTCCATCGAGTGAAAAGCGCCAAATGCGGCTCTGCGGGGATTGCCGCAGCTCGTGCGCGGCGGGGCGAACAGCTGCAACGACCGCCGTGCCATCGCGGGTGAAGGACAGATCCGAAGGAAAGCGCAGTTGATGAAGTCGTGCGAGACTCGCTTCAAAAAAGTCCATCGGCCGACACCTTCAGCGATTCACGGGCTGACGCACGCGCGCGCAAGCGCCGGTCGATGCGAAAACGATGAGAATGGCCATGGCCAAGCGGCCCCGCGATCCCTTACTTTAAGCCAAAACCTCTGATCGCCCACGGGATGCTGTACCAGAAGGCGGTGTAGCCGGTGAGCCTGTACTTGTTGTTGATCGCCATCGCCGAGGCGGGCCAGAAGATCGGCACGAGCGAGACGTCCTCGTTGGCGATCTTGAACACGCCCTTCAGTGCATCGGCGCGCGCCTTGGGGTCGGCGTTTTCGTTGGCGATCTTCAGGAAGGCATCGACTTCGTCGTTCTTGAAGTTCGATGCGTTCATGCCCTCCTTCACTGCCGTCGCACTCGAGAAGAACAGGTAGGGATAGTTGGCCGCATCGGCAAAGTCCGGATAGTACGCCGAGATCTGCATGCCAAGATTCTCATGCCGAAAGTACTGCGCGAGCCAGGTGTTGTTATCCATCTGCTGGATGCTTGCACGGATGCCGATCTGCTTCAGGTTTTCCACCACCGACTGCATGATGTTGACCATGTAGGGATCGTCGGTTGATGCGGGAATGGTGATGTCAAAGCCGTCCGGATGGCCGGATTGTGCCAGCTCGGCTTTCGCCTTTGTCAGATCAAATGGGTAGCTCGGCAAGGTAGCGTAGAACGCGCGGACCTCGTCAGGAGTTAGAACTCCGGACCATATCTCGGGCGGGTTCAATGCCGTCGCCGCCTCGCCGTTGCCCTTGAGGAGCGCCTTGACCAGGCCTTCCCGGTCGACGGCATAGGCTACGGCACGGCGCACATGGATATCGTCGAACGGCGGCGTCGAGTGATCGAGAGTGAGCGCGAACACGCCGAGCGACGGCTTGGTGACAATATCGACGTTGCTTAGCGCCCTCCACTGGTCGACGTCGGAGATGGCGAGATCGAAGGTGCCGTCGATGTCGCCGCTCTGCATGGCCAGCAGCCGGGCCTGCCGATCTGGGATCGCCTGGAAGGTGATCCGTTTCACCACTGGCTTCGGCCCCCAGTAATCGTCGCGCGCTTCGAGGATGACATGATCTGTCGGGACGAATTCAACAAGCTTGTAGGGGCCAGTCCCCAGCGGCAGAACCTCAGGCGTTCCGATGTTCTTGTCTGCGAGCTGTTCTTTCTTGAAGACGAAACCCGCCATGTGAGCGGCCGTGTAGGCGAACTGGACATTCGGCGCCTTCAATTTGACGGTCACCTCATCGGGAGCCGTCGCCTCGACAGTCGCCACCGAACTGTAGAAGGAGGCGAGCTGCGAGCCGGAAGCCGGGTTCATGTGATACTTGAAGGTGGCGAGGATATCGTCAGCCGTGAACGGACTTCCGTCACCGAATTTTACGCCGCTCCGCAGGTGATACTTGATCGTCGTCGGATCGATCTGCTCCCACTTGTCGGCCGATGCGGGTTCGAGAGCGAGATCGTCGCCGAAGGCTAGCGGCCCTTCCTGGACGAGCGACATGATCGCGCCAGTATACGTCGTCCAGGCATGCGGAACGAAGAGCGTGTCGGGGATGCTGGGCAGCGCCCAGGTGATCGATTCGATCTGCTCTTCTGCCTTTGCCGAAGGTGCTATCGCGAATGCCCCAGTGATGACGAAGGCGGCGGTGAGAGCCACCCAGTTGATCATGGCGCTACGCCGAGTGAACCCCTTTTCCATTTGCTCCCCCTTCGTGCAATCCTGTCGCACAGGCTGTCTGAATGTACGCGATCATTGTCGCATACGCAAAGGAAGCAGCCGTTTATCGACTTAATCGAGGTGTCGCGGATGGGGTCAAAATCAGACCTTCAGCATTAGCCGCGATTGCGTCGTTGGCGCTCCCACTCAACGGGAAACCCACGCACAAACTGCAATTGCATTGAATCCTGCGGAGAAGGTTGGATCCCGGCTCCTCTCCCTCTACCACCCTCACAGTCCAAACAATTCTCTGCTCCGCTGGCAGGCGCTCTGAAGCCCAGCGTTTGCAGGGTGTGTGGCCAAAAGCTGGGGAGTGCCGCCGCGCGTGAGCGTGCAAATTGCTCTCTGAATGCCCATCATTCTCCGAAGCTGGGGAGTAGCTCCAAAAATCCCCAGGTTTTGACAACAGCAATATCAATGCCTTAGCGCCGGCCTTGCTGGGGGCGGTTTTGCGGTTCGCTCGCCTGTCAAGAAGGACCACAACTAAGTCGTCGCTCGCTAGGTCCGGCTTGCGCCAACTACGGACATCGCAACTACTGGGACGTCGTGTTTTGCCCCGGAAGCAGATCGGCGGCTTTCGAGCATCTAGTTGGCAAAAGCAGCCATTCAGCTCACGACCCGAACTGGTCACTCGGAGCTGTCATTGGCCTGATGAGGAACTGACGCGGGTTTTGCCTCGACTGCGCCATTTCCCGACATTCATGGCGTTTCTTCAAACCAGCCGTTCACGCGCTTCGGCAGGTGTCGACCCTTACCGGACGGCTGGTGGTTCGGTAAAGGTGGTAGTTGCGCGGCCTTTCAGTGCTAACCCCGGCCGGTTGTAGGCCCGCCAGCGGCCCCGTCACGGATGCAATGAAACAAGCTTGTCTGCGACAAGCGACTGCAAGTGCCACAAGTTGCGATCCCGAATGCCTAAAGCCTCCAATTGCGAGACTGTGTTGTAGAGATATTCGGCGCACGACCCTCCGTGACCACATGCTTTAGCCAAAATACCGGCCGTCTCATCCGGCGTAAGGCCTCCCACATAGTTGACCCCCTTTCGACTGACGACGAAGGCAAGTGCTCGAAAGCCCCCTTGGGCCGTTTGAACCTGCACCCATCGCGAGGTTTGGGTGGACGGCTTGCTGGAGGGTCTCACGGGCATTTCGCGCCGAACAAGTTTTCCGAGCTGGTCTTCAACGGTATCCTCGGCCAGCCGCAGAACCATCCCCTTGCACTGCCCACCCCTGTCGAGCCCCATCATGAGGCCCGGCTGGTCGAGGGTTCCGCGCCAATCTTTCATGCGAATGCAGAATGAACGGTGCCACCCCCGCACGACGCTAGAACGCTGCTCCACATGCTCCACAGCCGGCTTCCAGAGAAGTGAGCCATAGGCGAAGATCCACACATCCTGTCCTGCAGGACGCGACGCCAGCATCTCCCGAACGGTGGCATTCCACTCGGTTTCGGTATTCCGAACCATATCCTGGGCCGGGCCGGTGTTCTCAATCGCCCGATAGGCGCGCGCGACCAAATCTGCGGTCAGCGCCATTCGGCCTCGCGCTCTCGGCATACGACACCTCTCGAAAAACCCATGTGATGTTAACAGACCTGTGCTGCAACAACACTGTCGCGGCCACACCAGAACTGATGTCCACTTCTGGCGCGAAACGGCCGTCCTACATATGCCCACCAAATTTCGGCTTTGGATCAGAACCGGCGAGGCTCGCATCGGGTTTTGAACCCGGCTCAAACCCTAACCCTTACTCGACTGGCCCATCAGTGGTTAGCGGCATCGGGACCCTATGTGCTACTCTTCCCACCACTCGGTTCCGACTGAGGGGAGGTTCCTTCATGGAGCGCAAGCTCGCGGCCATTCTAGCGGCTGATGTGGTCGGCTATTCGGCGCTTATGGAGCGTGACGAAGAAGGAACGTTCGGCCGAATGATTGCGGGGCGAAAGGAATTATTCGAGCCAGAAATTGCCAAGCGGCATGGGCGCATCTTCAAGCTCATGGGCGACGGTCTACTTGCCGAATTTGGCAGCGTGGTCGACGCGGTGGAATGCGCCGTATCGCTCCAGCGCGGTCTGGCGGAGCGCAATGCAAATGTCACCGATGGCGAACGTATGCAGGTTCGAATTGGAGTCAATCTTGGTGAGGTGATCGTCGACGGAAAGGATCGCTACGGCGAGGGCGTGAATATCGCCGCAAGGCTACAGCAACTTGCGGAGCCCGGCGGCATCTGCGTCTCCGGCAAAGTCGCGCGGGAGGTTGAGAAGAAGCTAGCATTCGGATTCCAAGCGATGGGTGATCAGCTGGTCAAGAATATCGCCGAACCGATCCCCGCCTATCGCGTCGTTTTGGACAACCACCAATCTACGATTTCGGCGGCTCCTCCGCCATCGCTGCCGAACAGGCCGTCCGTCGCGGTGTTGCCCTTTACCAACATGAGCGGCGACCCCGAGCAAGAGTATTTTGCCGATGGGCTTGTCGAAGACTTGATCACAAGCCTGTCAAAGATTCCGGGGATGTTCGTCATCGCCAGAAATTCCACCTTTGCTTACAAGGGTAAGATGACCGATATCCGCCATGTCGCCAAGGAACTCGGAGTGCGCTACGTACTGGAAGGAAGCGTCCGCAGGGCGGCGAACCGGCTGCGCATCACCGGACAGCTAGTCGAAGGGACGGATGCAACACACGTCTGGGCTGACAAGTTCGAGGGAGCCGTAGAAGACGTCTTCGATCTACAGGATAGGCTGACGGAGAGCATCGTCGGGGCGATGGAGCCTAATATCCGGCGCGCTGAGATAGAGCGTGCTCGTTGCAAGCGGCCGGACAGACTGGACGCTTACGATTTCTACCTGCGAGCGATGCCTTATGTTTACGCAAATTCGCCCAGCGACACTACCGAAGCGCTGCGCCTGCTCAATGAGGCCCTAAGCCTCGACCCCAACTACGCTGCTGCACATGGATATGCCGCTTGGGGGCATGAACAGCGCTTCCTTCGCGGTGGCTTCCATCCCGAGGACAGAGCCGCCGCGCTTAAGCACGCCAACATCGCCCTCAGCCTCGGTGCCGACGATCCACAGGCGTTGTGCATTGGGGCCTTCGTGCACGCCAACATTACCCACGACTATGAGAGCGCGATCAGCGCGCTCGACCGTGCACTAAAAATGAACGCCAATTCGGCGCTTGCCTTCGGTTTTAGCGCCTTGGTGCACATGTTTGGAGAACGCTACGAGCGGGCTCACGAAGATGCCCTGAAGGCGCTGCGGCTTAGTCCGTTTGATCCCCTGAATTACCATTCCTATCTGGCTCTGGCTTGGGTGAAATGGTTTGAAGGTCAATTCGCGGAAGCAGCCCGCTACGCGAGCTTGGCGGTTCAGTCGAACGCAGGTTTCAGCCTACTACATGCAACCGTTGTCGCCAGTTATGTGAACCTCGGCCGCCTCGAAGCAGCCCGGGCCGCCGCTGCACGTCTCTTGGAGGTGGCCCCGGGCTGGACGATAGGCAGCTTCGTTCGAATGGAACTTACGCGCCCGCAACTGATGGAGGGATTTGCGTCGGCGCTCCGAAAGGCAGGCCTTCCCGAATAGAAATGGGAGGATGACCCCAAACGAGGATGATCTGGCGCCTGTTCGAGCGGTGAATGAGGCAGATATCGGAAAGTATATATAGAAGTGCCGGTTAAACGTCGGCTTTCGAGGTCGCCAAATTCGGCGCCCAATGGCCGAGATGCGGCGCGAAGCTGACTTTCGCGAAGGTCAGCATCTGGCCCTACGCGGGCGTTAAGGCGCCTAACCGCAAGCGCAGCCGCCGCAGCGGGAGCGACGCTCTGATCATGTCGCATAGTTAGCGGGGCACTCCTGGCAACTGCGAGCTTCAAGGGTTCGCGAAATAGGCACTGGACGAAGCCCCTCCGAGTCGTCAACGTTTGGTCCTACAAATACCTCGGTTCTCGGAGCTGAGATGACCAATTCTGCCGACCAGAAGGTTGAAAGGCGTCTTGCAGCGATTCTCGCAGCGGACGTGGTCGGCTACTCGAGTCTGATGGGCCGGGACGACGAGGGCACGCTCGCCAGGATAAAAAGTCTTCGGCACGATCTGATCGAACCCAAGCTGGCCGAGCATCGGGGACGTGTGTTCAAGACGACCGGCGACGGGCTCCTAGCCGAGTTTTCGAGCCCCGTGGAGGCGGTCCGGTGCGCAGTAGAGCTCCAAGGTTCCCTCACCGCGGAGATGCTTCAGCTTCGAATCGGCATCAATCTCGGTGACGTCATGATCGAGCCAGACGGAGACATCTACGGAGACGGCGTGAACGTAGCGGCGCGTCTCGAGCAATTGGCGGACCCGGGCGGCATTTGCGTGTCGGCCAAAGTCTACGAGGAGGTCCGAGACAAGCTGCGATACACGTACGACGATCGGGGTGAGCATCAGGTCAAAAACATAGCGCGACCTTTGAGGGTTTACAGCCTCTCGCTCCATGGGAAGCTCCCGCGGATGAACGATACGTTCTCCAAAGGCAGCCACCGGCCCGCGGTTACCGTCCTGCCCTTCGTCAACATGAGCGGTGACCCCACGCAACAATATTTCTCAGATGGTCTTACCGAGGACGTCGTGACAGCTCTCTTGCGCGTCTCCGGGACAGTGGTCGTATCAGGAGCTTCGCGCATCGGGCGGCCACAATCCGAACACAGAACGCCTCGGGCCAATCCGACGTTTCTGCTCGAGGGAAGCGTGCGCCGGTCAGGCAATCGCGCCCGGGCTACGACTCAGCTAACGAGCCCCTCGGGGGAGGTGTTGTGGAGCGATAAATATGATTTTGAGTTGAACGATGTCTTTGCAGTTCAGGACGAATTGGCCCGAAGCATAACTGCGGCCTTGAAAATCAAGGTCGAGGAGCATGAACATCACCATGCATTGACCAAGCCGCCGACAAACCTGGATGCCTATGACTACTGCCTCCGGGGACGACAGCTGGGAAGGAGCTTCCACCGCAGCGACCGCCTGCGAGCGCGAAACATGTTCTTATCGGCCATCGAGGCGGACCCCGAATACGCGCGGGGATATATCGAGCTCGCGTGGCTGGATATCCGCAGGCTCAAATGGGGTGAGGCATCCGACCCCGACGCCGCGCTCGCTCGGGCACTGGATGCTGCGACGACCGCGACTACGTTGGACCCGAACGACGCCGACTGTCACTGGATGTTAGGGTTGATTCATCTTTGGAAGCGGGACCACGCAAAGTCGATAGCCTGTTATGAGCGGGCGCGAACAATCAGTCCGAACCACCCCGATCTGCTCGCCGACATGTGCGACATGCTTGGTTATGCAGGGAGACCTGAAGAGGCCATTGAGGTCGGGAAGATGGCTGTGCGGCTAAACCCGAACCCGCCCGATTGGTACCTCTGGGACATAGGTGCGGGCTACTACCTGCTGGGCGATTACAACGAGGCGATGCACTACCTGCAAAGGATAGCGCAGCCAGGACCTGCCTACCGGCTTATTGCGGCAACCTATGCCCGACTCGGGCGACCGGACGATGCGAGGCAGGCAGGCGCCGAACTGCTGAAGATAAATCCTGAGTTCTCGATCAGTCGCTACGCAGCCCAGGCTCCGTATGCGAATCGAGAGGATCTCGATCGGTATTTGACCGGGCTGCGGATGGCGGGCCTTCCGGAATAGACTTGTGGAGGTCTGCAAATGGCGGCGCAATGCAGACGTTCGCGACCGTCTGCCGGAACGGCTTGTGCTGCCGCAGCTCCAAACCAGCCCAGTCGTTTTACTGCATATTGCTGGGAAAAGGGATTGCCGGTCTCAAGCTCTGCTTCCAGGCTCGTAATGGTGACGTCCAGCGGCAGCGCAGCGACACGGACACCGTCATTCAGGCCCTGCCGGACGCTTGCATGTTCATGATCCCATTTGAACGAGAGGTGTAAGGTGTCGGGAAGGTTTTCGAGCCCTTTCTGGCCTACACCCGGTCGGAACTTCAGTAGCATTTGCCTCGCTTCTTCTCGGCGACCGAGCTGCGCCAGCACGGAACTGAGAGGTAGAAAGAGCGCAGTTGCGTCTGGGTTTCGGCTGACGCCTTCTCCGAACACCTCAGCCGCTTGTTTCAGATCGCCCATTGCAAAAAGCGCCAATCCACGAGCGAGAACGTAGTGGCTTGGATAGTTCGGGTTGAGCCGCATGGCGGTCGCGACGAAATTCAGCGCCTCCGGAGTGAGGCGTCTCGCTGCCAGGTTCCCACCAGTTGGGTCGCGCTTTCTGCAACAGCGACCATGCATGGTCGCGCTCATTCTGCCGGGGGCCCGCTTCGGAGAGTTCTTCGTAACGACCGAAGGCAATGACACTGCACCAGCTGCGAGGGCTGCGAATCTCGTCGACTTCGAAGCAAACCTGAGGATGTCCCCGCATCGCCCAGACCTTGTGACCAATCAGGGAGAAGCTGTAGATGTGGCCGCCCTCGTAAACGAAGCTGATTGGCACGACGTACGGCATCCCGTCTCTTACGCAAGCGAGGCGCCCGACCCGGCTCGCGGCCAGGTGCATCCTGCATTCTTGGGCGGTCATCTCACTGATGATCACGGGACTCCCCTGGTGAAAGAGCCAGCTTCGCTCTGTGCATCTCGATGCCGCTGAAGCGGACTTCTTGCTTCCACTGGATTCGCGATCGCTCGCGGGGGCTACTATACGCCATATTCCATGCGCCACGCCGGCAAAGACGGCGAAGGGTGCGCCGATGCAAGCGCTGCGCGGACTCAGGCGCCTCCTTGTTTAGCCGGCCGTCTCAAGAAATCGATCAGCGAAGTTAGCGAGTGCGTTCCAGTCAGTGAATTCGTGATCGCGCTCGGGGCCCGGATCGCCGGTCTTCATGACCACGAATTTGACGAACTGCTCCTGAAAGTAATCGTACTTGGTGAAGCGCAAAGCACCCCCGAGAAGGAGGGTCATGCGTGGTCGCCACCCTGTCACGGAGACGAAGCGATCCACATATTTTTGAGCTTCCGTCTTTTGGTCTTGCAACGCCGCCGACAGACTGACGGATATGAGGGCCGCAGGCTTAGTGTTCAGCAGTTCGTGATGCGCAAATACGAAGTTCGTGACGGTTTCCTGGTGGTGCTCCTGGTGGACAGACGCGGCAATGACGAACGCGTCGAAGTGTCCAAGCTTCAAATCGGATGCGAGCGCTGCGCTATCTAGCAGCTCGACTTGGTGCCCGCGCTCGCGAATATGCGTTGCCGTCCGTGCGGCAATTTTCCCCGTCTGCCCTTCAGTCGTTCCATAGACAATCAGGACGTTCACGATGTCCCTCCGACAGCGGAAGAGACATTCATAAGGACGATCGATACGAGCCAACCCGGCATGCCGGTACCTCAATGCTTCGCAACAGCAATTGACCGCATTATAGCCCATGGAACAGGCGCCACGAACCTCTTTTCGCTGCGACCTGGGTGCTTAGAGCACGAAGAACCCGATCGTGGCCAGAGCCATGATCAGCACCGCAAGCCATCCGACCACGACCATCCACCGCGGGGCGGTCAGCCTTCCCATGACGCGCGGGCTACTAGCCATCATCACCATGATTGCCATCAGTGGGACCGCAAGTATGCCATTGATGACCGCTGTCCAGTAGAGCGCGCGGATTGGATCGAGTGCGGTGAAGCTGAGAGCGACGCTGCCGAGGGTCGCTGCGGCAATCGTGGCATAGAAAGCCTTGGCCTCGCCGGGACGCCGATCCAGTCCCTCTGGCCAGCGGAACATCTCCGCGACGGCATAGGCGGCCGAGCCGGCGAGCTCGCTCGCCTGTCAAGAAAGACCACAACTAAAGTCGTCGCTCGCTGTCCGGCTTGCGCCAGCTACGGACATCGCCAAGCCACTTTTGGGCCGGAAGCAGTCGGGCAGCTTTGAGGCTCGGATTTTTAGAAGCGGACCTTCAGGCTCGTCGCGCGCATCGACTTGATCTGACCCGAACCGGTCATTGCCACTGCACGACGGCAGCGTGGCTAAAGTGTGAAAAAGCGAACATCTGGAAAGCCCGCTTCCGGCCCGCCGAAATTGTGCCACGATCCCATTTTCAGCGAACTGGGTCTTCAGGCATCCAGGCCGATCGCCGGTTAAGCCATCGACCACACATTGGAGAGGGTGGCCATGCTCCCCCCGGAAAGTCACTTCCGCAGTGTCTCTATAGCTTCCTCGAGCAACTTGATTGCTTCAGCTCGACTATCGCTATCCAGGGTGGCGACATCAACCTCAAGCCGAAGTCCCTTCTGGATGTGGCAAACCACTCCGGCGCCACTGGGTTGATCTTCGCGGATGCCAAGCACCCGATAGGATGGCACGAGATGTGAGAAGCCCTTGATGGCCAAGGGCGGCAGTTCTTCAGCCTCTATTTCATCTTTGACGAGTGCATAGGTTTCATGCGCCAGCAGAATGCCTCCCAGATCGGCATGTGCCTGAAGGCGCGACGCAAGATTCACTTCGCCGCCAATAATCGTGTAGTCCATCCGATCCTCACTGCCGAAATTGCCGACAGTGCAGTAGCCGGTATTGATGCCCATGCGGAGTTGGAACGGCAGTTCGGCGCCAGCGTTGGCCCATTCTGCGTGCAGCCCCTGCATTCGCCTCTGCATCGCGATCGCCATCCTAACGCATGCAAGCGCATCTTCCTTGGTACCCTTTGACTCGGGATCGCCGAAAAACGCCAAGATAGCGTCGCCAATGTACTTGTCGACCGTTGCGCCGTGCTCTAGCGCGATCTTCGTCATCTCGGTCAGATAATGATTGAGCAACCCCGTCAATTCTTCTGACTCGAGCTTGTCGGTCGTTGAGGTAAAATCAGCGATGTCCGAAAAAAACACCGTGAGCTTCTTTCGCTTCGATGATATCTCGACATTCTGTCTGCCCGAGAAGATGGACGCGTAAACCTGCGGAGAAAGATATTTCGACAGCTTGCTGGACAAGGATTCGAGCATCCGGTTTTGCTCGCCCACACGTTTGCTCGCCTCCTCTGCTAGCTGCTTGGCCGCCCCCGTTGCCATGTGCAGCCGGGCGTTCTCCAATGCGATCGAGGCGAGTTGTCCGAAACGCTTCAACAGCTCGACCTCTTCCTCACCGAATTCGAGAGCGGAAGCGTCGTCATACGCAATTCCAAGCACTCCGACGACCATCTCGCCAGACTTGAGTGGCACGCCCATGATTGCCCTGATAGTGACGTCCAGCTGAGCCGCCGCGGCGGCGCGCCCAGACCAGTTTTGATAATCATTGATCAGAAGCGCTTCCCCTGTATGCCAAACCGCACCAGCCACTCCCTCACTCCTGCTTAGCTTCTGTCCGATGTGGGTTGTGTACACGCCCACCCCGACCCTACGTTCGAGAGCCTCACCCGACTCGTCAACGAGATAAACGTAGCCATGCTCAGTCCCGAGCAATTGAGCAGCTCGAGCCGTAAGGTCCGATAAAAGTTCTGCGAGGTCCAGCCTAGCGATAAGGCCGAGCGAGGTGTCGTGCAAGGCACCCAGATAATCGCTTTGACGGCGAAATCGCCGGGCCAGATTCTCCTGCTCCTTGCGACGGTTCTCCAGATCTCCGAGATTCGCACCCAGCTGCACGGTCATGCTGTTGAACGTCGTTGCCAGTGTTCCGATCTCGTCTCCAGATTCGATCTGCGCGCGCGCTGCAAGATCGCCCCTGCGCACCCGATCAGCCACATTCGTCAATCGCTGCACGGGTCCGGCAATACTCTCTCGAAATATCAAGCCAAGGAGCAACCCCAGCAGGACCGCCGCTGCGCCGACGGACAGTATTATCCTTTGTGCTCCTTCGAGCTGGTCCCTCCCGCTCCCAAGATCGATCTGCAGGCGCCGCTGCTCCTGGGTGGCAACCTTGTCCAATAGTGCAAGCATTCTTTCGGCGATCGGGACAGCTTGCGTGCGGAAAAGATAAAGATCCTCACGGGCATGCTCGCCTTCCACCGCCTCGAACATACGAGCTGGAAGCTCCAGGAAAGCGGCGCGGCTTTTGGTGATCTTTTCGATCAATGCATTCTGGTTGCGCGAAAGTACTGTGCTGCTCTTGGCGATGTCGGACCATGCCGTTTCGTTGATGGTCAGGTTGGCTTCGTACTCGTATTTGAAACTGTCCCTTCCGGTTGTCACGTAGCCGCGCAATCCGGCTACCATTGCGTAAAAAGAGGTCTGAAACGACGCCAACTCGACGAGAAGCGCCGTGTTTGCTGGGCTTGGCTCCTTGTTTTGCTGGGCCAGCATCACCCCCTTGGCCGACGCCACGATATTGCCGATGAGCGGGTTGGCATCCATCACAAGAATCTTGAGCGCCGGCTCTCTGCGCAGCTGATCATCGCGCAGGTCGAAGAGTTGCTCGGGCAGTGGTTGCCATGCCGAGAATTGCTCGGCGATTTCCTGCATGCCCAGCTCAGCACTGCTGCTCCCGGTGATGGCCACCGACTCGCCTTTTGCGCGCAACAGAACGTCTAGTTCATGCATGTCAGACAGGAACGCTTCATTGGCCGCGCGGTAGCCGTCCCGATAAGATTCATCGCCCAGGGCCAGGTAGCCCCTGACTTCGCCCAGCATGCGCAGCAGATTCGCTTGCGCCCGTGCCGATGCAACCGCGCTCGGTGCGCTCAAATTGGTCGTTCTGTTTATGTTGAGGACGGCTTCTATGCTGCCCAGATAGTTCAACCCGACGACGAGCAGCATCAGCGCAACAAGAATACCAAAGCCAACGGTCAGCTTTCCGCCAATGTTGAGCTTTCTTAAGGCCGGCGCGACAGCTTGAGTCAGCTTCTGCCAGGGGGCAAGGTACACTGAGTGACTCTTTGCAATCACCGGATCCTCAGAGGTCATGCCCTCTACCTCCTCCGGGCCCGGCTGCTCACTTCTTACGATGCCAGTTCGCGATATTCCACGTTTCGGCATCCCAAGGCGTGGGATCGTAGCCGACAATATCGTTACCCAAGCCTGAAACATACGCCCACTCGACCAGCGGAACGACCGCGGCGTCGCTGATCAACAGATCGTTCATCGCAACAAAGAGTCCGCGGCGTTTCTCCGGGTCGACCTCGGTCGCCGACGCCTGGAACAGCGCATCATAGTCAGCGTTGCAATAGCGGGCCCAATTCGACCCCGACCAGTTGTTCTGCTTCTGGGCTGCTTCGGCGCAGGTCCAACCGACCATGTAGCTGCCAGGGTCAGGGCTCTTGCCTCCATAGGCAAATTCCTCGATGTCGGAATAAAAATGTCGCCTGGTGTTGGTATTATCCGGGGTCGATCCCAGGAAAATGCTGGAGTCGATCAACTTGCTTTCCATCCGAACTCCAATCGCGGCGAGGTCACCCTTGATAATTTCCTGGGTTGCCTCGCGCACCGTGTTCAGACTCGTCTGAAACGCCAACGTTAGCGAGACACCACCCTTGTCGCGAATGGTGTCGCCGTCGCTGTCCCGCCAGCCAGCCTCGTCGAGCAACGCGCGAGCCTTGTCCAGATTGAATTCCCATTTCGTATTTTGCGAAACGAAGGGGGCCGGCGCCACCAGGAGGTTAGCCGAGGGGCGGCCGGTTCTACCGTAAAGCTCGGCAATTTTCTGGCGGTCGATCGCGGCGGCCAGGGCCTGCCGAACACGCCTGTCAGTCAAGATCAGATGAGGGAACTGCGTGCTCGAGCGTTCACCATCGGCCGTCTCCCTGCCGGGATCGGTGAAGTTGAGCATGACGCGCTCAACATAGGACCCCCAGTACAGGACGACCTTCCCGACGCCTTTAGTTTCAAGCCTTTCTAGATCGGCCTCGCCCACCTGGAGGTTCCAAGCGTAGTCGACGATCCCTTCGCTCAACACGGCATTGGCCGCGGTTCTGGCGTCGCCTCCGCCTTGCAGCGTCACCTCCTTGAATTCCAGGCCGTCACGATCGCGATATTCCGGGTTTGGCTCGAAGATAATCTTGACCGTGTTGACGACATCTTCGCCAATGAGCAGAACATCCTCCGTGCGGAATTCCTTGAGTCGGTAAGGGCCCGTACCTACCGGCGCCAGGTTGACTGGAGCGTCGGCGGCGTTCTTGTTGTTGTATGGAGCAAATACGTGTTCCGGGATAATCATCCCCTGCACGCCGACAAAGGGAAGTGACCATGCGGGATTGACGTTCTTGAACGTGACCTTCACCGTCAGGTCGTCAAGCGCTTCGACCTTCTCGACCGACTTGTACGAGCCGGCGCTCGACGAACCTACGTCCTTGTCGACGATATAGGCGTAAGTGAACAGGACATCCTTCGCCGTGAAGGGTACGCCGTCGGACCATTTGACATCCGGCCTCAGCTTCCACGTCACCGACCTACCGTCGGGAGCGACCTGCCCATTCTCGATCGACGGAATCTCGGCGGCCAGAAAGGGAACCAGGTTGCCCCCGATATCAAAACTCGCCAGCGGCTCATAGACTATGCGACTGGCAGTCTGATCCTTGATGCCGGGTGCCAAATGCGGGTTGAGGGTGCTTGGCGCTTGCCACAAAAACAATCTGAGCGTTTCGTTGCTCAACTCCGCCGGCAGTGCATGTTGGGGGACATTGACAAGGAGAGCCGCGACTATCGCCAAGAACAACGGGCGTATCGAATTCAACGCGTGCGGCGACGCTACCCGCCGCTGGGATACTTCTTGCATTTGCTCCTCCCACCCTATTCCAGCCGCAGTTCTGAAGCCGCCTGCGGGCCCCTTCCTTACTCCACCACGGCGCAAGTTGATCCCAATGCGAGCTCTTGGCAACATCTATTGAGGCTGCACCTGAAGCCCACTCGAACGCGGTAGTTCGCCGGAGAAAGAGTGGCAGCTCTTAGCGCAACTGGGCCGTTTCAAAAGCCACGCTCGGCGCCCCCCGGAGCTGGCGTCTGTTGCGGTCCAGCAGCCGGGCATGCAGCGGCCCCCATTGCGCCAGCGGCCGATACTGCCTGTGCGCGCTATCCGGGCGATTAGCGGTCAGGGCGGATGGACTTTGATGTCGCCGTAGCATGCCCCAGTCGGGCGTTTCGCAAAGTGCTCCCCCAGCGAGCCTCTCCCCGTGGAGGACCAGACCTTCGGCGACGCGACGCTGTGAGAGGTGGGGGAGACGGCTAGCATCCGCTTTTGCGCCATGACGGTTTGCCGCTTAGCCTTCCTCTTGCGGATTGGCGCCTTCTTGAGCGTATAATGAGTCGACAGGGCTTCAGGGAGGGCGCGTCGGCGAAGTCACACGCTGTGCAACCTGACAGAAAAGCAGGGGCCAGCGGAACACGGCGAAAAGCCGCCTTTCACCCAGGCGGCTCCAATACGCCCTTCTCGAACCTAGCGAGTGGGAAGGCGCATGTGTCAATTGCAGCTGGTTGGGCCGGTCATCGGCGGACAACTCATGGGTTGTGGCGTGTGGTCCGGCTTGGTCGGGCCAGAGCAAGTGGAGGGAGAATATGAAGCCGACGCTTTCTGTAGGTTCGATCGTGCGATCGAGCGTTCATCTGGTTTCCGCCGCCGCCCTTTTGATGGTGCTCGTCGCCTCAGCCGGCCCGGCGAGGTCGGACCAACTGGACAGGGATACACTGCGGCTCCTGTTGTGGCAGGCCCCGACGACTCTGAACCCACACTTTGCCGATGGGGGCAAGGACCAAATACCAAGTCGCATAAGTTATGAGCCGCTCGCGAGTTTCGACCGAAAAGGGAATCTTGTGCTGTTCCTGGCGGCCGAAGTACCGACCCTGGAGAATGGCGAGGTTGCGGTCGATGGCAAATCAGTTGTCTGGAAGCTGAAGCAAGGCGTCAAGTGGTCGGATGGTGAGCCGTTTACAGCGAAGGACGTGGTCTTCACCTACCGGTACATCACAAACCCCGATGTCGAGTCCACGAGCGGGGACAACTACAAGATTGTCGACAATGTCGAAGCGCTGGACGACTTGACGGTTAAGGTGACGTTCAAGCGATCAAACCCGGCCTGGGCGGTACCCTTTGTCGGCGTAAGAGGCATGATCTTGCCGGAACATGTCTTCGCTGCTTACAACAATTCGAATGCCGCCGCGGCTCCGGCGAACTTCGCACCTGTCGGCACGGGGCCCTACATCGCCAAGGAATTTCGGAAAGAGGACGTATTGGTGATAGGCGAGGATGTCGTCAACACGATCAAGATCTTCTACGAGCCGAACCCGTTTTATCGCGACGCCGGAAAGCGTCATTTCAAGCGTGTAACTCTTCAGGGCGGCGGGGATGCAACTGTCGCCGCAAAGGCCGTCTTGCGCGACGGCGTCGTTGACTATTCATGGAACCTACAGGTGGACGACGAGACCTTGAAGGAGATGGAAGCCAAAGGGGTTGGAAAGGTCGTACCGCTGTTCGGCGCCTACGTCGAACGAATTGCGCTTAACTTCTCCGACCCCAACAAGGAAACCGCCGATGGCGAGCGTTCGAGCACGCAGTTCGCCAATCCATTCTTCAGCGACAAGCTCGTTCGGGAAGCGTTTGCTTATGCGGTAGATCGGGACAAGATCGCGGCACTTTATGGACGCACCGGTCAGCCAGCGAGCAATCTGCTCGTAGCGCCGACGCGCTACAGTTCCCAACACACCAGTTACAAGTTCGACCTGAGCAAGGCGGCGGAACTACTCGACGATGCCAGCTGGGTGGACAGCGACAAGAACGGGATTCGCGACAAGAACGGCATTGAACTCAGCGTCGTCTATCAAACCTCAGTAAATCCGGTCCGACAAGAGACGCAAGAGATTGTGAGCCAAGCCCTCGAATCATTGGGCGTCCATGTCGAGAAGAAGACGATCGACAGCAGCGTATTCTTTAGCTCCACCAACGAAACGACCAACACCAGCCGACAGTTTTATGCCGACATGGAGGAATATGCTCACGGGAATAAAGTGCCGGACCCTGGCGCGGAGATGAGCGCGTGGATCTGCTCGGAGATCGCCCAGGTGAAGAACGGCTGGTCGAGCAAGAACATTAGCCGATATTGCAACGGCGCCTATGACGCGCTCTACGAGCGATCAACGATCGAAATGGACCCGCAAAAGCGGCAGGAGATTTTCATCGAGATGAACGATCTCCTAGTCCACGATTTCGCTATGATCCCGCTCGTCCACTGGGCCGACACCTCCGGAATTGCCCATGACATAGGCGGATATGATCCCACGTCTTGGGATTCCGAGACTTGGAACATCGCCGATTGGTATCGCAAACTATGAAGCGCCTGGCCGGCTCTTCCTAGAGAATGACCGCCTGCTACCTGGCTGCAAGGGATGCGTGAAAGAGAATTCGAAAATCGTGCGCTGTTGCGGAATCGTGCAGTGGCCCAGAGAGCGCCATGACCGTCCAGCCCAGCCCATCTAACCACCCGGGACCGAAGGTGTTTCTGCCTCGCCTACTATCTGGCGGGCGACACCTCGTGTCGGCTCAATATTGGCGGCAAGCCACCGCTCGGGTTCGGCATTCTCGTACCCCAAAGCCGAACGTTGGTGACGTCGCAGAGCAGGCAGCAATGCCTTCAGAACATCGGTGAGAGAAACCAAGCTCGCAGAAGAGCGTTGGGCGGACCACGCCAGGACGCTCTTCCGCGCTTTGATGGACCGTGAGCGTTGGCGGCACACGAGTGCCATGGTACCTCTTGGGTGCGGGCGGCTTTTAGGCCCAGGATCGACCTTTCGGCCAGTTCCCCGACACTGTCTTGGACCTTGGCCAGGTTCTTGTCTTCTAGTACATCGGCGATCCGCTTCAGCTGTTCGATCAGCCGCTCCGTCTGCTCCCGTCTATCTTGAACGGCACTTCCTGCTGTCGGTCTTTGGCTACCAGGATCAGCTTCGCTTGAAACTCGTGAGGCTCAGCCGGGGCCACGGTGCTCTCAAGACGATGGTGATCGCCGGCGACAGATTGCAGGGGCAGCGTCTCCGGACCGCCGAAGCGGTCAATAATCACGGTGGCCGTCATCAAATCATCAGCATGTTGATCGACCGTGAGGCGCATTCGTTCCCCGGCAGGCGTGTCGACGATCTCCAAAGTCCCGGTAGCCAGATCGCAGGCAACCTTGAAGGGCTCCGGCGCGTGTTGTTCAGCATGCGCAGTTTCCGCGCGCCCTGCACCAGGACCGACTGAACTTTCCAGTCGAATATTCGCTTCCGCCAAGGCCGGCAGGTGTTCGAACAGTTCCGATTTAAGGGCTTCGGTCACACTCATGATCTCTGTGGCCGTCGCCGTGTTCGGCACGCTGATGGCAACGTCTGCATGCAGGCGGTGGCCGATCCAGCGCGCCTGCACACTACGAACCCGCTCGATGCCCTGCACATGCTCGGCAGCATGATGGATTTCATCAACGATGCCGGGCTCGACGCCATCGAGCATGCGCGTCAGCACCGCCTTCGAAGACTGCCAGACGATCGCGAAGATGGCCACTGTGATCAACAACCCGATGATCGGGTCAGCAAGAGGGAAGCCCAACCAGACACCGATGGCGCCCAGCACAACCGCCAGGCTGGTAAAGCCATCGGTGCGCGCATGGTAACCGTCGGCGATCAGCGCTGCGCTGTTGATCTCGCGGCCAACTCGGATACGGAACACCGCGACGAGTTCGTTGCCGATGAAGCCTATGAGGCCGGCGACGGCGACCCAGCCCAGAAATGCGATCGGCCTGGGGTTTATCAGCCGGTCAATCGCCTCGTAGCCGGCAACGATGGCGCTGAACAGGATGATGAGAACAATGATGATCCCGGCCAGATCCTCGACCCGACCGAGGCCGTAGGTAAAGGTCTTACTCGGTTTGCCGCGGGCCAGCATGAAGGCGATCCACAGCGGAATGGCGGTGACCGCGTCGCCGACATTGTGGATCGTGTCGGCCAGCAACGCCACGCTGCCCGAGATGAACACAACCACGAGCTGGAGGGCTGCGGTGATGACCAATATGACGAATGACCATTTGATCGCCCAGATACCCCGGTCGGTCGTCGCGATTGTCGGATCGATGACGCCGTGCGTGTGGCCATGGCCACCGGCATCACTATGATCGTGACCATGGCCGCCGAACCCTAGTGTCATCGGACCGAAGCCGAACCAGTCACGTACCTTGTCCAGCATGGCGCTTCTCACAGGTACTTCGTGATGTCTTTGAATTCGTCGATCGAGCGGCGCTGCTCGCGCGCCAGCGGCCCGACGACGTCTTCAAGGCAATGGTTGAGGTGATCCTGGATCAGCGTCTTCTTAGCCTGCGAGATGGCCTTCTCTACAGCATGAAGCTGCTGGGCGATGTCGAGGCAGGGCCGGCCCGCTTCGATCATTTCGATCACGCCCTTGAGATGGCCATCGGCCCGCTTCAGACGCTTGACGATATCAGGATGAGTTTCGTGGATGTGTGGCAGATCGCTCATAGCTTAATGCTATCCTCCTGGAGAGGATATCACAAGCCGCAAGGCGAACGTCGATGCGGGCTACTGTTCGTTAGGATTTTGGAGAATATTCGTCTCTCATGCCCTCTGAAGCCGGGAGGCTTCTATGTTTCTGCCATGCATCGAAGCCTTCCCGCGTGGCCGTCGGCAATGTCTGCTGTCAGGATTGGCAAAGCTGACCTCAACGGCCGACATAGGCGCATTGCTGCCATTCGCAACGCGGACAATGAGGATCACCGTTGGGTTAAAACCAGACCTTCGCAGGCGCTGCGCCGTTGGCGCTCCCACTCAACGGGAAACCCGCGCACCAGCGGCTGCAATTGCATCGTCCGAGGCTGTCGCCCGTCGAGGATTGCCTCAACCAGGTCCGGCGCCAAGAGCGTCAGTCGAAGCATGTGGAGACGAACGACCGGTCGAGTTTCTGAGCCTCAGCGAGTTCGCTGATCGTCGCGTGTTGCCCTGATTCCAGCTTATGTTGCCAGTGGAATGCCTGGACGAGGGCTCTCAGCAGCGTGTTGTCGATGCGCGGGCGCGACGGTGCCCAAGCCTCTGCTCCAGCCGGAGTGACGACAAGTTTGCGACCGCCACGCTTGCGGATCGCCATTGGAATGGAGACCGTTAGCAAACAACCATCGCGGCTGATCTCGCGGTTGTTCTTCATGCTGCCCTATCCAAGGTTTGGTCGTTCCCAAAGCTCGGCGATGACGCTGGCTATGCCTTCGGTGCGAAGGCGGATGGTGATGCCGCCTACATCGACGTCGATGCGCTCGACCAGCAGCTGGATGATGCGCGCCTGCTCGGCGGGAAAGAGTTCCTCCCAAAGAGCATCGAACTGAACCAGGGCGTCGCGCACCTCGGTCTCGTTGATCTCGTCGCCGTCCTCGCGCGCGGTCGCCCAGGTCTTCACAATCATCTCTGGTGAGCGCAGCAGGACGCGGACCTGATCGATCACTGCGGCCTCGATCTCGCCGGCAGGCAGGCGCCGTACCGAGCAGCTTTCCGGCCCGAGCTTCTGCACGCTGGTGGTGACGTAGTACCTGTACAGCCGCCCCTTCTTGCGCGTGTGGGCCGGCGTCATGGCACAGCCGCTGGGAGCAAAGATCAGGCCTCTGAGCAATGCCGGCGTCTGCCTGCGGCAGTGCCCTGCCCGCTTGCGCGGTGGCTCTGCGATGATCGAGCGGACATTGTCCCAGAGATCCTGCGAGATGAGCGGCTGGTGCTCGCCGGGATAGCTCGTGCCCTTGTGCACGGCCTCGCCGATATACACCCGGTTGCTGAGCAGCTTGTAGAGAAGGCCTTTGTCGAACGACTTCCCATTCTTGCGCCTGAGGCCCTCCGCATTCAGGGTTCGTGCCAAAATGGTCGCGGAACCTATCTGCAGGAATCGTTCGAAGATCGAGCGGACAATGGCAGCCTCTTCATCCTGGATAAGCAGCTTCCGATTCTCGACCCGGTAGCCGAATGGCACGTTGCCACCCATCCACATGCCCTTTCGCCTGGATGCAGCGAACTTGTCCCTGATGCGCTCTCCGATCACCTCGCGCTCGAACTGCGCGAAGGAAAGCAGGATGTTCAATGTCAGCCGGCCCATTGAGGTCGTGGTGCTGAATGACTGGGTAACCGAGACGAAGGTCACGTCGTTGGCGTCGAACACATCGACCAGCTTGGAAAAATCCATCAGCGAGCGAGACAGCCGGTCGATCTTGTAGACGACAACGACATCGACCAAACCGGCTTCGACATCGCGCAGCAGCCGCTTCAGGCAGGGCCGCTCCAGCGTGGCGCCGGAGATGCCGCATCGTCGTATCGATCCGGCACCAGCACCCAGCCCTCGGACCGCTGGCTCGCTACATAGGCTTCGCAGGACTCGCGCTGGGCGTCCAACGAGTTGAACTCCATGTCGAGCCCCTCTTCCGAGGACTTGCGCGTATAAACCGCGCACCGGAGTTTTCGCACGATCGGCTTCGACGTCGGGGCCGCGGCTTTCATCGGCCTGCTCCCTTCTGACTGCGCAGGCCAAAGAACAACCAGCCGTTCCATCGCGTGCCGGTGATCGCGCGAGCGATGGCCGAGAGCGATTTGTAGGGACGACCTTGATATTCGTAACTGTCGGCCAGGACCGTCGCGCAATGCTCGACGCCCTGCCATTCACGCATCAGCCTGGTGCCGGCGACAGGTCGGTTATCAGAGCGGGTGCCCCCCGAGCGGGGCTCCAGATCCTCGGCCAGTGCGGCCAGTCGCTTCAGCGTCTCCGGCTTCAGCCCGCCATAGGCGAGTTCCTGCACCCGGTAGGCCAGCCTGCTCTCCAGGAACTTGCGATTGTAGGGCGGCGGCTCCGCTGCAAACAGGTCGCGCCACATCCCCTTCAGGGCAACGATGTCCATGGTCCTAATCGCTGCCAGCCTGCCGATCACTGCGTCCGTCATGCCCCATTCTCCGCCGGTTCGAGTTCGACTGCATGACCGCTCTGGTTGGCGGTGAAGTCCACGAAACTATTCTCCCGCTCGCCAGATTGTCTGCTTGACTGTCGTGCTCGCAGACGCCTGACGCCGGCCGCCAGGATGGTGCCTAGTTCGGCCAGGCGCTCGGCCGCGGTAAGCCGGTCGGGCGAGATCGGATTCATGCCGCGTCTCCCCGAGACGTTGCAGGGACACGCATCGGAACTATACCCTGCCACCCTCGCGACCTTGCCGATCGCTTGGACTCGAAGCCTCGGGCCTTGAGGGCTTCTCCAAGCTCTCGCTGTGACCCGCGCTCCGCTCCGTTGCGATCTGCCCAGGTGGACCAGCTCATGAAGAGAGCCGATGCAGCAGATGCCTTGGAAGGATCGAGGTGACACTCCTGGTCGATCCACTGGCCGATGACATCTTCGTCTTCGAAATACTCGTGCGCCGCGTCGACAACAGACGCAGGCGGTGCAAGCCCAATCCTGAACCAGTCAGCGCAACCTTCCAGCATCCAACCCAAGATGCCGTCGCGCTCTGCCTTCAGCTTTAACAGCAGCTGCCTGTCCCGGCGCTCGGGCGGGATCGTCACCTCGAAGGGCACCAGGTGGAGGCGCCGCCGCATGGCCTCGCCAACACTTGAAAGGCGGGGACGATGATTGCCGGCGATGAGGAGTTTGAATGTGGGCTGGAACTCGAAAAAATCGCGGTGCATGAAGCGCACGCGCAGCTTGTCCCCACCGGTAATCGACTTGATGCGACTTTCCGCCCATGCCCGGCCACTTTCGGTCTCGTTGACCGTGACCAGGCGTGCGCCTCTCAGCCCTGCGAGATCTGTTGGGTGACGCTCCCCCCTCCCGGCCATGAAGGTTTCGAGCGGAGCCGTGACGCCATAGTCTCCCAACACATCTGCGAGGACCGACAGGAAGACCGACTTGCCGTTGGCCCCCGCGCCGTGAAGGAAAAAGAAAACCTGTTCCGAGGTGTCGCCGCTGAGGCAGTAACCCGCGACACGGGCGAGATAGGCGAGGAGGACGGGATCGCCACCTGTGATCTCGTCGAGGAATTCTTCCCATATGGGGCAGTTCCTGCCGGGCGACGCTGCGGTCTGTCGCGTCATCGTTGCTCCACGCTGGTGAGGTCCGATCTCTCCCGTCCGAAGATCTACCACTCCTGCCGGCGTATTCAGCACCATCGTGTCGGCATCGAACTCTTCCGGAAGGGCCGTGTGGCGTGGATCGCTCCTGGCTATCCGCTCGACGGCCCTGATGGTCCGATCGCTGCAAATGCGTCGAATATCGGCTGCCTGCGCGCTGACTGCCGCGGCCCGGCAGATCTGCCGTACTACTTCGAAGACCTCGTCCGCCGAATCGATCTGCCATCGGGTTCCGACCCACTTGAGCCAGGCGCTCCAGACGGCGACATACCGCCAGTCGGGGGCGTTCAGTTCCGAGAAACGATCCGCCAGAGCGTCTTCTGTGACCGGCGAAAGGCTCGACTCGGGATTGGCTCCGGGCACATTGCTGGGCCAGTCATGCCGAAGGCCATCTTTGTGCTGGAGAGAACGGAACGCGACCTTTAGCCGTTCTTCCGGCCATGGCGGAATGACCAGCCCGGCGTTGTATGCCCGGACCTTGTCCCAGGCTTCTGCCAACGAAATTCTGCATAGCCGAGCCTCCCTGATGAAGTGTCCGATCACGGTCGAAACAGCATTGAAGCGGGTTATCCCGTCGGCACCTCCCTCCCGAACCGGAAGCGTCAAAAGCTCCGTGACGGAGGGGCGACCAGCATTGAATCCCTCGTGCAGTTGAAATTCCTTGGTGCGCAGGCCCGGAAAATGAGGAAGCTTGCCAGCCAATTCGATTAGGCTGGAAAGGTCATAGCGATTTGCGTTGATGTCCCTGATGGTGACCGGAGACAGTATGCCATGCTTGCCATGGACGCTTCCGGCGATCCGCACTGGTTGATGGGCGCTGCCGAAGGCCGGGTCCGCGGCGACCAGTGAAGCCAGAAGCGAGCGCAACCTGCATACCTCAGCGAGCTGCTCGCCTCGAGCGACTGCTGTGAGCCGCCAGTAGAGATGCCTCTTGCAGGTTCCGTTTTCTGTGCGGCCGCCGGACAGCACATCGAGTGTTGGCGCCCCAAGGTGGTTGGCAAGATGAGCAGCCTTGGCCTCGATGTCGCCCTCATCAAGGTCTACGAGCACGACGGCCGTCGCCGACACATCGCTGGCCGTCGCCTTGCCCGGCGCGTCCACTAGGCCAGGGACGACGAACAATCCAACGCCGGCCCGCAGCGCCTCGTCTGCCAAGGGGCTGACCTGATTGACAAGATCGGCGCCAGTCCTGATGAACGGCGTCTTTGGCGGGCGCGAGGGGGTTCCCTTTTCGGCGAAGAGACGGATCGCGGCGTATCCCTCCAACCCGTCGAAGAGAACCGAGAGGTGAGTGGCGATCGCATGGCGGTCCGGAACTGGCCCATCAGAATGCAGCGAGCTCATTTGCCGCCCCCTTCGATATGGCGGGCCGCTGCCTCGAATGCTTCGATATCGGTCAGCCGATACAGGACGCGCTTGCCGATCAGGAGGAATCCAGGCCCCTGCCCTGAGCCGCGCCAGCGCTGGAGTGTTCGTTGCGATAAGCGCCACCGAGCGGCGAGTTCGGCCTCGAGGAGATGTTCCGCTGGCTTTTGCCCGGTTGGACGGTGAGAGTTGATCAATGTCATGTGCCGCGTCCGCTGACCTCGTTTTCAATGGGGTCATCTTCCGATATGCGCGGCGGGTGCTTCTATGATCGGTCCCTGACGCCAGAGGGCCGCTTCATGACAATCAGTGACAGACCCAAACCGAATCGCTGTCGCTCAAGCCTTCTCTTCCTGACAAACCGGTCCGCATCCTGACAGGCCATCCGACTGGGCCTGATTGAGCTGCGCGTCAGGGCTTAGTCCGTGGTGATAACTGATTCGACGAAGCGGCTTTCCGGGTCGAGCCGGTAACCTCTTTGGGGGCGGGTCTCGATCAGAAGTGGTTTGGCCGGTGGCACGCCCTCAATCACAGAGTAGAATTCTTCGAGTTCGCGCCTGCAGCGCAGAATGCGCTGCTCCACAACCGACTTGTTGGATTCAGGGCGGCGGCGACGGCGCCAGAAGCCGTGAACCTGAACTCCTTCGCAACGCGGCCGCCTCCAACATCTTCATCGTGGACGGGCCTCATGGGAACCACGACGCTGGCATTGACGCCTTTCACCTCGCCCAATCCCGCTACGGTCAGGCGACATGACTTCTCCTCGCCTGAAAGTGTGAGCCGCAGCGGAAAGATGCCGTTCTGCTTGTTTGACGTAGCCTGCTTGAGATCCTGGTCTTGTATGGCGTAGCGATCCTTGAGAGTGGCTGTGTCCGGCATGGTCGCTTGTCCGTTCATCACACTCAGAAACATGCGAAGAAGCGAGGTCGCCGGAAGAGCTCCGGCAATCAATTCGGCCGAGTAATTCTTGACGCCCCAGGCAAGCGTCTCCTGCACAGCCTGTCCATGTCGCCTTTGAAGTTCCATGATATTGAGCGCGGTTTGGCGGGATGGCTGATCAGGGAAGCCTTCAATGATGCGGCCGATCTCGCTGCCAAATCTTTCGAGGAACGTGAGGTCGTCCATGTTTGCCAGGGAATGAGCGTGACGGGTCCAGTCCAGTGCCATGGTCCGGCTCTCGCTCTTTTCTCGCGTGTCGGTCAGAACCTCGGTTTCATAGATGCTGGCCGGATCGTACTCGCCCATCCCGTTGGCAATCATGGCAAAGCGGCGGTCAATGCATTGCGAGCAGGCGCCACAATGGGTTTTGACGACGGTGCGGTTGTGGACCTCGCTGCAACTGACGCTTTCGGCGATCAGGTCCGTTGCGCCGTGATCGCGCAGCCGGGACACCACCTGCGTCTTGGTGAGCCAAGTATATGGATTCGAGAATTCGAACGGCTCCCCAGTCATCAGTCGGAGCAGGTGACCGAGGCGGTGGACAACGAGCGGGTGGGTCGTTCGGGTGGCCAGAGAGCCAATCACCTGGGGGCTGATCGGTAGGTTCTGGCTGACCACACCGTTCTCGAAGAGAAGCAGCTGTCTGGTGTCCAGGATATGCGAGACGAGAAAGCCGAGCGCGGCAAACAGCAGTGGCCTCGACCGCTGGGTTGTCTCGGACGCCTCTCCTGCCGACCTGCGCGCTTTGATCGGGATCCATAATATCCGTCCGGGGAAGCGCTCCTTCAGTCTGGCTGCAAGCCAGTCCTGGTGAGGCATCCGCTTCTGCGCCGAGCGATGAGTCACGAGCGCCAGGCGTGCATCAGTTGTGGCCAGCTTCTCGACGACGCCGGCAAGAGAATCCAGTCCCCCGGAGAACAGGATGACTTCGTCGGCCATGAAGGCCGATGATTGATCGAAATCGAGGAAGATAGATGACCTCGCGCGCACAGCCGACCGACTGAATTCGAAGTCCACATCATCGTCGGTCATGAATTCGGTCGCATCAGTCAGCGCTTCGGTCACGTCGGCGCGGCTCCAGAAATCGGGTTCGCGCACGGAGTTCGGCAAAGTCGCTTCTGCCGGCCCGGGCAGTACGATTGTCCAGGTGACGACCGACCGCCGTAAGCACCTGGGTCAGCTCGGGGTGATCGGGAACGTCGACCCCAAGCTCGCGAAGTCCGACGCCGAAATTTCCTGTGCGGGCCGCCTGCGGGATGAGGCATAACAGCCGGACTGCTTCGACGAAAACCGGATCGGTTACGGCCGATGCGAGCTCACGCTCTATCGCACGAGTGGTCGCCGAAATGATCTTGTCTTCCGGAGCGCCTTTGGTGAGGAGGCCGACGACGGCACGCCATGATTTGGATTTCGGCAACCGGCCGAGGCGGATGTGCCCCATCGCGTTAGCAGCCCAGATTGGAAAAGGGCAGAGTGCAACCCGCTCCTATCTAACTGCTTAACCGATCCGCTAAGATTGGCTCTAGACCGATAGAGCGCTGGCCCGGTGACGGGAATGACGCGAGATGACGGACAGATCCATATTTGTTTCACACGCACGCGTAGGGAGAAAAACAGTTTTGTCTGTCACTGCGCGTCATCATCTGCACTGAGAGATATCCCTGTCGCCTGATGTCTAGGAATGTCGCCTTACGTCATCAATACTTTGGCGTTGCTGCGTGGTAAGGTGGAAGACATCAGATTATTTCAGGAGCCTGCAGTTGGAGCAGCAAACAGATGGGTGCGGAGTTCATGTTCGGCCTGTTGAGAACGGCCCGTCCGCGTCGCCTCGCTGCGCCAGTCCGCCGGATGGTGACCGCGTTCCTCCTGGCATTCTCTTTGTGGAGTATCGTCCTGCCGCGGCTCTGATCCCGTTCGCGAAGAACGCCCGCACGCACAGCGATGCGCAGGTGGCGCAGATCGCGGCATCGATCCGCGAGTTCGGCTGGACGAACCCGATCTTGGTCGACGGTGCGAACGGCATCATTGCCGGTCATGGACGGCTGCTGGCGGCAAGGAAGCTCGGCATGCAGGAGGTGCCGGTCGTCAAGCTCGCCGGCCTAACGGACGCTCAGAAACGCGCGCTAGTCATTGCCGACAACAAGCTGGCGCTCAATGCCGGCTGGGACAATGAACTGCTTGGGCTGGAACTCGCAGATCTCGGCGAACTTGGCTTCGATCTGTCGCTGACTGGCTTCGACGATCTGGAGATCGCCGTGCTGACTGGGGCCGGCAATTCAGGACTGACTGACCCGGACGACATTCCCGAGACCCCAGCGCTATCAACCACCCTGTCCGGCGACGTTTGGATCCTCGGCAAGCACCGGCTGATCTGCGGCGACAGCACCAACGCCGCTGACGTCGAACGCGTGCTCGCCGGGGTGAAGCCGCATCTGCTTGTGACGGATCCACCATATGGCGTCAGCTATGACCCGGCCTGGCGCGAGCGCTTCGGTGACGGGGCCAACCTCGCCAAGGGAACCGTGTTGAACGACGATCGTGCCGACTGGCGCGAGGCCTGGGCGCTATTTCCCGGTGACGTTGCCTATGTCTGGCATGGCGCCCTTCATGCCGCCACAGTGGCCGCCAGCCTGGAGGCCAGCGGCTTTGCCGTTCGCTCCCAGATCATCTGGGACAAGACCCGGCTGGTCATCGGCCGCGGCGACTACCATTGGCAGCACGAGCCGGCCTGGTACGCCGTCAGGAAGGGCAAGAAGGGCCACTGGGCGGGGGATCGCAAGCAGACCACCGTCTGGGCCATCCCGCACCGGAAGTCGGACACTGGCCACGGCACGCAGAAGCCTGTCGAATGCATGCGGCGCCCGATCGAGAACAACTCCTCGCCCGGCCAAGCCGTCTACGAGCCGTTTAGCGGCTCCGGCACGACGATCATCGCGCTGAGATGACCGGCCGCTGCTGTCACGCGATCGAACTGAACCCGGCCTATGTCGATGTCGCCGTGACCCGCTGGCAGGACTTCACCGGCCAGGCAGCGGTGCTGGAATGCGACGGTCAGAGCTTCGCCGAGGCAAAGCTTGAGCGGATCGAGACAAGGCCATGACCACCAAGACTGCGATCCTGCAGGCGATACGCCAAAAATGTCTGGACTGCTCCGGCTGTCAACCGGCCGAGGTTCGCGAGTGTCCCGTCAGCACGTGCGGTTTGTGGCTATTCAGGTTGGGGATGGACCCCGACCCCAGCCGGATTCGCGGCTTCGCCAAATCCCCCGTGTACACGGGGGATTTCGAGGAAGGAACTACAAAGGGCACTCAGGTAGCCCAAATGCCCTCGCCTTCGAGAAATGGCTTCCTACACGCGAGTTTTGGGGAAAGCGGGGCCATTGTCGCCGGCAGCATCGATCTGGAGCCCTGACATGGCCCGCCCGACCCACCAGCCCGACGACGCCTCGCGCCGCCAGGTCGAAGCCCTGGCCGGCTATGGAGTACCCGAGACCGGCATTGCCGACATGATCGGTATTGATCCCAAGACCCTGCGCAAGCACTACCGACAGGAACTCAGGATTGGCCATACCAAGGCCAATTCCGCTGTGGCGCAAAGCCTGTTCCGCAAAGCGACAGGCGAAGGCCCTCAGTCGGTCACCGCGGCGATCTTCTGGGCTAAAACCCGCATGGGCTGGAAAGAGACGATCGTCAACGAGCATAGCGGCCAGCCAGTGCATAAGATCACTCGGATCATCATCTCGCCACCTGACCCCAAAACGCTCCGGGCAAACCGCGCCGTCACTCTTGAGCCTGAGCCGGCCGAATGGGAGCCGGTCGGCGCACGCCCGAGGGTGTTAATTGAGAGTCCCGGGCAAGTCCAAGCGACCGAAATGGATGACCGAGGGCCCTCTCCGAACAGCAGGTAACTACCTGCTCGATCCCTGATCGGTAAACCACCCATCCAGGAGGGCGACTACGCCTCCTTGGGGAAGGCATCACCGCAGCGCCTTGCCGTTGGAGGTGACGGCGAAGCAGCCTGATGTTGCGATTATTGGCCTTGAAATATACGTCGAAGATCGAGCCGAGAATAGGAACGCTTCCCACGACCGTATCGAACAGCACGTTGCCTAACATGCGGGCGACCAAGCCATTTCCAGCCCCGCATTTTCGGGCTCGCAAAACGATATAAGCCGAAACCAGGCCTGTTGCTGCATCCCCGAGAACGGGTACCAGACCCACCAAGGCATCCAATCCAAAACGAATTGACGTCCCCGGAATGACCCAGCGGGAATCCAGTAGAGCGGCCAATAGATCCAACTCGGCAATTGCTTTCGCTACTTCGGACTCGCGGTAGTCCTGCCCACTCATCCCTGGCGCGGGGAATGTGCGATTTATCAGATCTCCTTGCAGATCTGTCACGCTAGACTTCGCTCTAACCGGTTGGATTTTTGGCTTGCGTCGTACGCGGAGGCACGTCGTCGAGCAGGGTCGTCTCACCCGAGCCTTGCGTCGGCTCAGCTACTGGCAATTCACCATTTGGCGTAAGCTTGTTGACTGCCTCGGGTAGATCTCTTGTGATCCTGGCAATCAGCTCATCGCGCGAAAGACCCGTCTGCGTCGAAAGGGAAGCGAGTGTATCTTCGTCGATTGCCGTTTCCACGTCCTTGGGCTCGATTGGTTGGTTCGGCCCGCTGCCAACCCACGAGTCTACCTTTGATCCCGCCCCTGCACTTCTGAACCGGTCGAGGATGTCGCCGAGGGCCGTCCCCGAAACGCCTTTGGATAGGTGATCCAGGATCCCGCCTTGCGGGTCGTTTGGATTACGATCTCCCGCTCCACGGATTATGTCGCCGATCTTGTCGCGATTTTGGTATGCCAGGACGCCAAGCATAGCGATCGCTAATTTTCCCAGATTTGCCATTGGTCTCCTCCACGGTTCAGATGGAGAAGGGCTCGACCTCGCAAAAGTTCCGCGAACGACGATCTATTATTGTGAGGGATGCACGCGGAAAGCTGCAATTTCCAGCTATCGTGTTGAAAGAACTTGGCTTTTGTTGCCGACTGAGCAAACTGCAAACGGTGGTTTGCAGTTTGCACACCCGGAGGATTTGCATCATGCCGACCGCAGTAGCCTACTATCGGGTCTCAACACAAAGGCAGGGTCGATCAGGCCTCGGCATCGACGCCCAGCGAGCAGCCGTCGCCCGCTTCGCCGAAACCGAAGGCATCGCGGTCTGCCACGAGTTTACCGAGGTCGAAACCGGCAAGGGCTCGGATGCCCTGGACCGGCGCCCACAGCTGGCAGCCGCGCTCGCCCAGGCTCGACAGGCAAAATGTCCGGTCATTGTCGCAAAGCTCGATCGACTATCACGCGACGTCGCCTTCATTGCCGGTCTCATGGTTCAGCGCGTTCCTTTGATCGTCGCTGAACTTGGAGCCGATGCCGACCCGTTCATGCTGCACCTCTATGCGGCGCTCGCCGAGAAAGAGCGGCGTCTCATCTCGGAACGCACCAAAGCCGCCCTCGCCTCTCGCAAGATGACCGGAACGAAACTTGGCAACCCAATCAATTACGCGCAGGCAGCCGCCAAGGGACGACAGATCTCAGTGCAGACGGCCGATCGGTTCGCTGAGACTGTTCTTCCGGTCATCGATTCCATCCGTCGCTCCGGCATCACCAGCCTGCGCGGGGTGGCGACTGCCTTGAACAACCGCGGCGTTCGGACAGCACGGAACGGCCGGTGGCAGGTTCCGAATGTGAGGAATCTATTAGCGCGCACGAGCGCATAGCACTCGGAACAGTTTTAATAGGCGGGAAAATCACCAGTTGTAGATCGGTTAGAAACCGGATGGGTTCCGGCCGTGCATAAGAACGGCGGCGGCCTGGAGGGGATTGTCCTCCTGTTACGACGTCAAGGCTCAGGATTGCGCGTCCATTAGCTTGAGTGCATGTTTAGTCGGCCGGCTTGGCAGAACATGTGAGGTCGAATGTCATGAATATACTGCTGCGTCATGTTCTCGAGAGTCTGGTGCGTCAGGGAAGCCTGCGTGTTTCCGGGCCGAATGGCATGATCGACTCGTTTGGTGATGGCACAGGAGCGCCGGCGCACATCCACATCAAGACCCTCGGGGCCGAGCGGGCAATCACCTTCGATCCGATGCTCGCCTTGCCGGAAGCCTATATGCGCGGCGAAGTCGATATTCCCGAAGGCGGGGTACTTGGACTGATGCGTATCGTCTTCCAGAATATCGGCGATGCCGGTATCGATACGGCCTGGACCAGGGCCATCGACGGGGTGCGGCTCGCGTTCCGACGCTTCCAGCAGATCAACACGACCCGGCGTTCACGCCGCAATGTCGCAGTTCACTACGATCTTTCGGTCGACCTCTACCGGCTCTTTCTCGACGACGACATGCAGTATTCATGCGCGTACTTCCAAAGACCAGAAATGACGCTCGACGAGGCGCAGTCGGCCAAGAAACGCCACATCGCAGCAAAGCTGCAACTGGAGCCCGATCTCAAGGTGCTCGATATCGGATGCGGCTGGGGCGGGCTTGCTCTTTATCTCGCTAGGTCGTTCAAGGCGGATGTTCTGGGGGTGACGCTGTCGAGGGAACAGCACGCGGCCGCGACGGACCGGGCGCGTTCGGAAGGACTGGCAAGTCGCGTTCGGTTCGACGTCAGGGACTACCGGGAACTTGGCGAGCGTTTCGACCGCGTCGTCTCGGTCGGCATGTTCGAACATGTCGGTGTCAATCACTACAACACCTTCTTCGCCAAATGCGCAGAACTGCTGAACCCGGATGGGGTCATCCTCCTTCATACGGTTGGCCGTTCCGGCCCTCCTTCGACAACTAGCGCCTTCGTTCGCAAACACATCTTTCCGGGCGGCTATGTCCCTGCTCTGTCGGAAGTGGTGCCAGCCATCGAGAAGGCCGGACTGGTCATCACCGATGTGGAAATCCTGCGCGTGCATTATGCCGATACGCTGAAACACTGGGGCCAGCGCTTCGCTGCCAATCGCGACAAGGCCAAAGCCATCTACGACGAACGCTTCTGCCGCATGTGGGAGTTCTATCTGGCCGCGTCCGAAGCCGCGTTCCGCTGGCAGGATCTTGTCGTCTTCCAGATCCAGCTCACCAGGAATAATTACAAGCTGCCGACCAATCGCGACTACATGGCAAGATGCGAGAAGCTGCTGGAATTACACGCGATGGCCCACTCGAATGGCGATCTCCATTGAAGGGCTCGCCGCAACGAGGAATGTATTCCTGATATCGCTGGCGCCGGCAAGTGCCGTGGGCTGCGGAAATTAAGGAAATGCGTCGGGTCCGCTGCCGGGGAGACAGCGGACAAACTAGGGCCAAGAGGGGCAAGGCCCTTTATGATCCCTGTGCGGGGGATCATGGTCATAACACCGGGCGGGATACAAACGTTCCGTCGGCTGAAAGATATATCCGGGACCATCGGCGCGAGTGCGCCGAGTGGGGAAGGCTAGTCGCGAGCCAAAGCCATAGACCGATGCCACGACTAAGGCGCATAGTTAGCTCATGTCGCTGCCTCAACGCGCCGATCTAGCGAACGACAATGGCAAACCTAAAGACCATCTGGCGGCGGCTATTGCTGCCCTTCACGCTGCCGTCAAAGGGCTGGATGCACCCGTTGAATTGCTAGCCGGCAAGATCAAAGCGCCTATAGAGGGAGCGCCGCAGCAGTGGCCTACACGGTGATCTGGTACGGGAAAAGGGGCATCGCGGAGATGACGCCCTTCGATACCGAGAAAGCCGCAAGAGATCACGCGCTGGCGACCTTTGCAGATCGAAAGTCCGGTATCGTAGCTGTGGAAGTTCGCAAAGAGGATGGCACGGTTGTATTCAGCAAGGCAGGGGGCAGCTAAAATCTCAGCGCTTCGGCGTGATCTGCCATCGCCAGCGCTTTGGCCTTGTCCTTGGTGGTCAGCACGGTCCGCCAATGCGGCTTCTCGAAGACGCTGACGATTCAGGTCGTGGTCTCTGGCTTGTAGGTCATAAGATCCTAGAAATCCCGGAACACCAGCGGTGACGTGCGGTCGACCGACTCCGTCCCCGCGTCCACGGCTTCTGATGATTGCCTGAATATCAAGCGAACGACTAGTCCGACGTACCCAACCTGCAGGATGACTAGGGCAAGGATTGTCCAGCCCAGCGCCGTCCAGATGGATCCAGTTTCGAGGTAAGCCCAGATTGCGACCGTGGTCGCCTTGCAGACATTCCCACCAGAAATTGCGGAAAATATATAGTTGCCCAGCACCCAACATTTTTGGTTAGGCGGCTTTCAAATCAGCCATAAAGACCCGCCGCTCCATTTGCGAAGCGGCGGGGCCCCCGATTACCCCCCGATTTGCCGTGGTGTTGTTTGACCCGGCATTGCTGACAGTGTAATTGCGGTGCCAACCCTATTGAGCCATTACGGGACACCTTTGCGATTGGCGCAAGATGATATTGCCGATAAATATTTAACTGCGGCTAATGCACCACCCTAGGTCGGAAGGGACCAAGTGGAGAGGTTTTTGGCAGGCCCGTTGGCCGCGATGCTGGTAGCGTCGGCAGGAGAATGCTGGTCCGAGGAAGGCCTACCTTACAAGCGAATCTCCGAAGAAACTGTGAGAGTTGTCAGCACCCAGATGTATTCCGACATTCTGAGGCGAGCTTGCTTGCAAGGTCGACGGTATCCGAGAAGCCAAATTGAGAGCGGTTTCAAAAGGCACTTCCAGGAAATGAGACTGATGTTGGTGGAGGACGGGTACACCATCGTGCCCAATGTGACCGATAACAGCTCATCGTGGTCTCTCTCTGAGATGGAATTTGACGCCAAACGACGGCTTGATCTGTCGCCCCAATTCGGCTGTTTTCAAGCATACTGGCTCGATAACAATCCGGATTGGTAGCAGCTACAAGGCTGCAGAAGGAGCGCCCCGCCAAGCACGCGTTTCTGCCTGGCGGCGCCCTTGCGTGGGCGAAGCTTGCGCGCCGGCCATGCTTTCGCCACCCGGCCGAAGTCTAATTGACATCGTCCGACCCATCGCGGCTTCCGAGCGGGAGGAAGAAGGAATTTCCCATGGCTTCGACTGCAGCGTTGATCTGGTATCTGGTAATCGCTGGTCCGCAGGGTGGGATGGTCGCGTTGCCTAGCACATTCGATAAGCGCGAACAGTGCATCGCCGCCATCACCGAATATCAGAAGCAGCCGGCGCCCACGGGCTGGTCGATGCAATGCATACCGAGCGCGTCACCGTTCACCGAAAATGGGGCGGCGGAGTAAGTTCCGGCTACGAGAGGAGCGGCCGAAGCGCCATCGGGTCTCGGCTTCAGCAAGTTCGATCGCCTGGCCAGACTGCGCGGTTAGCTTGCGGCGGCCAGTGCTGCCTTGATCTGCGGTCCGACCTTGTCTCCTACCCCGTTGCCTAGGGCCATTACGCCCTTGGCCGGCCGCGCGATCAGGTCGATATCCAGGATCTCGCCGTTGCTGTTGAAACGGATGAGGTGAACGCCCTTCATTTGGATATCGCCGACATGCGAGGAGAATTCGAGCATGGCGCTGCTACCACCCACCATCTGGCGCTTATATCTGAAGTCCTCGAAAATCCCTGCCGCCGTTCGGACCAAAAGGCACACCAAATCATGGCCCGGATAGGGGTGCCATTCGACGGGCGAATGGTAGACCGCCTCGGCGGCAATGATCGAGTCCAGGTCACCAAAGTCACCGCTTGCGATCATGGCGAGCCAGGTCGCCAGATTTGCCTGCGCCGCTGGACCGAGCGGTGTCATCGTTTCGTTGGGCATGGCAGTCATCCTTTCGCTGAGGAGAAATTCCTCTTTTGCAGCATAGGACGAACGGAACCGACGCATCCCGACACAGACGACAAACTAACCCATCCGTAAGAGATGGCCACGAAGGGCCGCCGCCCCAGCGGTTCGGCTACACATCAGAACTGGCAGCAACGATAGCCTCAATCTGTTGGGCATGTTCCGTAACGATTTTCAGCAGAGTTTTGGCCGTTTCACTGGGGGTCCACCCCTGCGCTTCTGAGGCGGCCACCAAGGCTGCGAAGGCGGCTTCCAAGGCGACCTCGCAGTTGACCTCCCTATCTGGGCTATCCTCTGGTAAGATTGGTGGTTCAACCGTCTGGGACATGCACAGAAAGTTGCTCGCCGACGAAAGGTTCCAGTGGATCGAACGTCGGCTTCCAAGTCGCGGTTGCTCTTCGCCTGGATGCCCTCGTAGTCTGGAACGACGGTGAAGAACACCGGCCGTCGATCGCGGCGGCCAGCGGCAGGAAACGCCTGACAAGGCCGGCAACTTTTAGGCTTTCTCCATTAGTTAGCTAGCGCTAATATGCTGACCTTTTCGCGGTCGAGAGGGTCGCCTGCATGTCAGATCGATCTGCTTTAGCACCTGCTACAACCGAACCAGCCACGATGCCGGTCCCCATATCCCTTGGCGTCGCCCCTGAAGCGCTCTGGGTAGATGCATTCCAAACCGATGAGGATGTCCGCCAGTATTGGCGAGGTTATGCCATTGGGGGCGCGGTATGCGCCGTTTTTCTGATCATTGAGCTTCTGGCAATTCACTTACTGCTCTGAGCGCTAGCAGCGCTGCTCGATGGCACTACCCAGCCGTAGGGGAATGGCCACCCGCGGCTGCGCGACACTGTGTCTTTCCGGAGGAACACGTTGGCGAACGGCCTCTGCAGCGCAGCCGGATTTCGCCCGAGAAGGCTGGATGTGCTATTGAATATTCGGCAGATCGTCCGATCTGCCCGAAGATCGAGGGAGGATAGTCATATGCCAACGTTCATAGTCACAGGCTCCTATTCAGCCACGGCAGCGAGGGGAATGATTGACAATCCATCGGACCGAGAAAAGGCAGCCCGTGCCATCTTTGAAGCTGCAGGCGGGAAACTGCATTCTTTCTACGTCACGACGGGCGAAACTGACTGGATGGCAATTACGGAATTCGACGACGGTGCTAACATGATCCCCGCACTTCTCGTCGTCGGCGCATCGGGAGCGGTATCGAATGTCAAAACCGTGCGAGCATACACAGGCGCGGAATTCAAGGCGGCCCAAGAGAAGGCGGCCAAAATCGCTTCTTCCTACAAATCCCCGGCAAAATAAGCAGACCACTGGTTGAAACATCTCTGGCAGCGGAAGTTCGATCCGCTGCCAGAACCGGTCGTTCCGGCTATATTCACCAGCCAGCGGAACCGACCCAGCTCCGCTGGTCAGGCCCCGGCACTTCTGGCCCTAGCAGCCTCACCAGCGCGCGTTTTGGCTGGGCGCTGTAGGACAGCGCCGAAGCGCCTCGCGCGTCCTTGTGGCCGCATGCCACCGCGCAACCTCGGCATAAGTTTCCCATCCGGCCGGAAATGAAAAAAGCCCGCTGCCTGTCCTCAAAAGAGGGGTAACGGGCTGAGTGTTATGGAGGGCAATTAAGCCTACCCTAATATTAGATCGGGAAGGCGCGCTTGTCGTTAAGCGATTGCCCGTCGACTACGGTTGTGGACTACCTGTGGATAACTCATACTCGGAGCCCTCTTGCAGCCCGCCAAGGCTGCGGCAGAGCAGCGCTAGCGCCTTTTCGGCTGACGATGTAGGTGGTCACCGGGCGCGGGCTCTACCGGGAAGTAGGGGCTGGTCGGCTGCGTGTTGCCGACATCACGTTTCAAACCCTGCGCAGCTTTAATCACAGCCTTGCGGCTGTTACCGTGTTTTAGGATCAACTCCCAAGCCAGGTCGGAAGTCAAACCGTTCTCCGAGGCGAAATATTCGACCTGGTGGTCGTGAATAGCATCCTGCCTGCGCTTATCGCCGGCCATTTTAGCCTCCGCGCGCCAGTTCGGCAGCCTGATGCTACCGTGGGGGAATGGCCGGTGCAGGGGCTTGGGTGAAGCGAGCCGCACCGGCCATTGCGGGTCGGTCTTTTGGGATCGTCCCCCGCATTGCCCAATGCTAAATGCATATTAGCAATAGCTCAACTAAGACTGAAGTCCCTAAGCCCCCGATCGAACGTCGGCTTCCAGTCGCGGTTGCGCCGCTGCCGATCGCCTTCGTAGTCAGGAATGCAGGTGAAGAACGCCGGCCGGCGATCGCGGCCCGCAGCCTTGCAATGGCGCAGGCAACGTCTCTGCGGCCCGCCAAGGTCCGGTCGTGCCGCCGTTCTGGCAGACATGAGCAGGCCATCCGATCCGAGAACGCAGGCATTGGGCGCTCCCGCAACATAAGCGAACTGGCGAGCAGTTCCGTCATGATCTATGGCCGTCAGCTGGCTGCGATAGCTTTCGACGATGACAACGCGCCCGTCAGGGAGCACCGTCGGGCCCTCTGGCCAGCCGAGGCCGGTAGCGACAACCTCGACCGCCAGCTTTTCAACCTCGTTCATCGTGCGATCTCCACACCAGCAGCCTATCAAGATTTGTCGGGTACAATCCAGCCTGGCGATCTGGCGGTCAGCCGGACCCGGCGACTCGAAAGACAGTTCCCCGGACGTGCGGCTTGATGAGGCCCCACAAGCCCACCCCTACTCCCGCCGCCGACAAAGCCGGGAGGGGGCCGGGGGCTACCAGCGCCAATAAAGCGGGGTCTCGCCGGCAGGACGGGATTATACGCACACGGTCGAAGTGGAGAAGGTTGGTTCCCAGTGCCCTTCCCTCTACCACTTCAAACCCACTATCGTACGTAGCGGCGGCGCTACGGCGGCCGCCCACTCTGCTGGGCTTTTCAGAATACCGTGCTTCGGGAAATGGGGCCCCGCCAATAAGGGCGGCAAGCTTGCCCTTGACCTCGATTTCGAAGCCCTCATGCGCCCGTTTGGGGTGCACGGTGACACTGTGAACTAGTCCCCGAAGGTTCTGGATCAGCGGACCACGGTCGTCAGCCGCAGCTGCATGGTCGGCCAAAGCCTTTGAAAGAGCGTCTGACAAATGGGTACGTGTACCGGAGCTGACCGACCAAGCGCCTCGTCGGCATCGCCCTGTGTCTTCGAGTTCAGATATCGTCGGCACTAACCTCTTGTTAACTAAACCACTTTCGACCGCTCTTGAAAAGTCAATGTCGGCTGTCATATTCCCATTTATGGCGGGTAAGGACGGCCAACGGCTTTCACTTTTCGACCTCGACGCTCTACGCGAGGCCTTCCTGCGGTCTGTCCGCGAACATAACGTCAAAGATGCCGATTGGGGCGAGCACGCTAGGCAGTTCATTGAACAGTTAGCCGACCGCAAGCGCGACGAAAACACTAGAGGCTAACGGCATGCCAGCCCGTCGTCGCCCGTCACCTAAATCATCGTGATCGAGACATACGACAACAGGTAAATGATCGCTATGATCGCCGTGATGATTATGACCCACAAGCCTAAAGTGCTCATGCTCCCTCGGTCTTATGCTTCTGGGACTGTCTCCCCCGCGCTGCCTAAGTTATAGGCACATTAGCGAAGGCTCAACTAAGACTGAAGTCCCAACTACGCGCTATCAGCCTGATCCCGATCCCTCTTCAAGGGTCCAACCCTGTAGCCCGCGCTTTCGGCAAAGAAAGCGCTGGCCGTGCGTATCCCGATCTTCGGCAGGGGAGCGGGTGAGCAGCGCCTGCCGGAAGCGAGAAACTTTTAGAGATGGCTAATGTTCCGTCAATCTGGCGGTTCATCGCTTCGCCTGAAGGTCGGGTTCCGATCGCGGTTGCGCTTCGCATTGATTCCTTCGTAATCAGGAACCACAGTGAAAAACACCGGCCGGCGGTCGCGGCCTGCAGCCTTGCAATCGGAGCAGCCGAAGAGCCCGGCAAGACCTATTCGGTCAACCCAGCTTCGAAATGCACAATCCAATCGAACAGTGTGCGGTAAAGGCTATCCACCTAACCTCTTCATCGACTCCTCACGCTTGATCCCGCCTTGGCATCGGAAACCAGCTTGTGGGTGAGCTCGGAAATCGAAACCACGTCCACTTTTGCCGTCTCCGGAACATTGTTCTGGATCCACCGATGCAGGAAGTTGATGCCGCGTGTGCTCATCGACGCCGCTCACTCAAAATTCTGGCCTCTCGCAACAGTGAAGCGCGGTCGGTGCCAATCATATTGATCAGATCACGAGCCTGCGATTCCGAGATGCCGGTTTCCCGCGCAAGGAAACGGACGAGAAAGTCCTCTTGCTCCTCCCGATCCCCACGATCCCGTCGTTTGACGTCAGCGATGTAGGATGATTTGGGCTGCTCGACCGAGTGGGGCGGTGGAGCGTCGTCCCGCATCTGACCGTCTTTCGTGTTCAGGCCAGCCTCCTTGGCGGCCATCAAAAAAGCCCGCCGAGCATTTTCGACGTCCTCGGCAGTAGTCAGGCGACCAGTGCAAGCCCGGAGTGCCGTTCGGTAGCTTGCCCCGTGCGGTTCGGGCCAGCGTTCCATCATGAATATGGCGCTTCGGACACGCTCCTCAAGGTGCGAAATTCGCCAACCGTTTTCGTCTCAACGAAAATTGGAACTCTAAAAAATGGATCGCGCATCCCAACCACCCCGTTGCATCCGAGCGAACGGCGGAAGGCGACATTTGTTCCGAGTATTAGGCCTCTTCCCGGAAATCCTGTAGCGAGGCGTGCCGCAGATCTTCCTCGCCGCTCAGATGCTTCACGCGCCCAATCAGCCCCGGCTTGACCCATTGCGTCGCCTTCCGCTTCATACCCTTGGGCGGCGGTCCGGCATGCTCCTGGACGCGCTTCCACAGTCGGTCGCGAATGGCGCCGCGCGCGTTGATAGGCCGAGCCGATATATTTGCCCGTTGCTCGATCTGCCATCAGGGCAAAGGCCGGCTTGCCCACCTCACGCTCTACGCCGAGAATTTCATATTCCTGAACGGTGTAGCTCTTGATCTTCAGCCAGCTGGTCGAGCGGCCGCTGCGGTATTTGCTGTCACGCCCGCTTTGAAACCACGCCCTCGATGCCCGCCTTGTCGATCAGCTCAAAAATCGCTTTGGCATCGCCCGGCAACGCTTGGCTGAACTGGATCGGGCTGTCGGGCTCAATGATGCCTTCCAGAATCTCCCGCCTGTCCTCCAGGTCCATGTCACGCAGATCGTGGCCGTTCAGGTGCAGGAGGTCGAAAGCGACGAAATAGAGGTCTTGCTCGCGCCGCGTGATGGCTTTGCGCAAAGCGGCGAAGTCGGACAGACCCGCCTCATTGAGGACCACGATTTCGCCATCCATGATAGCGTTTTCCACCCCGAGCCTTTTCGCCGCGCCGACCAGGCTGCGATATTTCGACGTCCAGTTATGGCCGTTGCGGGTGAAGATGCGCACATCATGGTCGATGATAATGCGACCTGTAGCCGTCGAACTTCACCTCGTGAGTCCACTCGTCGCCTTCGGGGAGGCTGCTCCACCAATGTCGGCAACAGGGGATCGAGGAACTTCAAACGCATGCACTGAACTCACACCAAGCGAAATAAGATTGAGCTAAAATGGTTCCGGAATTGGAAATCTTGGCATTGCTGCAACAAAGGCATCTGCTGCACGTTGCGCATGACGACGAAGCAGGGAGACCCCTGCCAAGCCTGGAATTTAGGAGCGCGCAATAGTGCCGACATATCATGTTGAGGAAATGCACGCGGACACCGTCACAGCGACCCACATCGTCAATGCGACGACACCGTTGAGGGCAGCTCGGGAAGCCACCGAGCGAGACGTCACGTTGCGCGTCAACGAACCTTTATGGATCCAGGGTAACTGACGAAAAGCGCGGTCACATATTTGAATACAGTTTCAGCCTTTAGAACCTCAGAGAGGTTTCGATGACAAAACCATCAGACCTTGGCCCTCCAATCATCGGCAAGCGGCACGGCCAACCGATCACGGACGAGCGAGACCATTTCTACAACTGCCCGAGTTGCGGTCAAAAGGTTGACATGCGCGATTTGCGGCAAGTCATGTGGCACGAAGAGCCGGGGCACAAGCCGCTAGGCCCAAGGCTGATGGCTCCTGACATTAGCAGTTCGGCTGTCAGTCCAGCGTGGAAGGCGAACGGCCCTGTCAGCGCTCGATCTTAGCGCCATGCTCTGCCTCTATCTCCACTTCAGCCACCTGCTTATTGAACGCGGCTGCCTGCTCCGTAGTATCGAAAGGCCGCGCCGTCACTGTTCCATCTTCCGCGAGAATGACGGCCAGGACTGGGAGGCCCAACGCTGGCGGACGGACTGTACACGGCGTACATGGGGCGATAGGTCTTCATCGACAGGAAACTCCCGATGACAGGCGCGGTTCCGTGAAACAAAAAGCCCGCCACCTTTCGGTAGCGGGCCAGCTTGGCGAATCACTGGGGGACAGTGCTCCAGCGAACGTCTTCGGGGCGACAATGTTCCAATCACCTGGAAAAAAGGCCCGCCTGTGGCGGCCGGCAAGATCTGGAGTTTGTTGGGGTTAACCGGGGGCTGCACCACCCGACGGAACGCTTGCGTTGCAAACGCGTTATTCCGCGCCAATGGGAGAGAGTAAAGTCGCCAACGTAGTTGCACACGCAGCCTGGCGCCCTTGGCTTTTGCGCTATGCCTGGCGTCAGTAGTCGTCCGGCCGCGACCGGGCCAGCTTTCCATTACTCCGAAACTTGGCAGCTCGACGCTCTCATTACCGGGTTTGCATCTGCCGTGGTGGTTCTGTCTATCGTGCTGCTACGCATCAACTGACTCGCAAATCCGCGACTCAATCAGCCTTAGCTAAATGGTTCCGAACTGTAACGCGGGCGGACGATGCGGCCGCCGTGCAAATGGCCCCGCCTAGCTGCAGCCGATGCGGGGCGGCCGAGGAGCGCGCGGCTGTTGGGAACGAAATTGCAATGAACCACGTTTGGGTCGGTTAAGCCGCGATCGGGGACTCGGATGAGTGAAGTAACCTTCAAGAGCTCGGAACTGTTCGGTGAGGATAGTTCGGAATTCGATTATCAGGATTTTTTCGAGAATGGCGACGTCGCGCTGCATCTGGTAAGCGCGGATGGTGTCATTCTGCACGCAAACAAGGCTGAACTGGACCTGCTCGGGTATAGTGCGGAAAACTATGTCGGCCGCCACATTGCCGAATTCTATCCCGACCGAGACGTGATCGACGACATTCTGGTACGGCTAACCCGTGGTGAGAAGATCACGCGATATCCGGCCCGATTGAGAGCCTATAACGGCTCGATCAAGCATGTCGAAATTACGTCGAGCGGCCATTTCCAGGACGGCAAGCTTACCAATACCAGATGCTTTACGGTCGACGTTACCGACCTTGAGCGGACACGCACGGAGTTGAGGCAGCAGGGCAGCACGTATCATCAGATTGTCGATAGCCTTCCGATCGCCATTTATACGACCGATCAGCACGGGACGATCACCTACTATAACCGCGCAGCCGCCGAGCTTGCAGGTAGGGAGCCTGAGATCGGGAAGGATAAATGGTACGCGACGTTCAAGCTGTTCACGGCCGACGGCAAGGCGTTGCCGCTTGACGAATGCCCGATGGGAATCGCACTCAAGGAAAACCGGCCAGTTCGCAACCAGGAAGCCATAGGGCGCCGTCCCGACGGATCCTTTTTTCCATTCCTGCCCCACCCCACACCGCTGCGGGATGAGCACGGCAATCTGGTTGGTGCCGTGAATATGCTGCTAGACCTGACGGACCGCCAGCGAGCCGAAGAGGCAAGGCAGCATCTATCAGCAATTGTGGAATCCTCGTTCGACGCAATTGTCAGCAAGGATCTGAACACCATCATCAAAAGCTGGAACCACGCCGCCGAAAGGCTGTTCGGCTACACCGCCGAGGAAGCGATTGGCAAGTCGGTGACCATGCTGATCCCGGATGATCACCAGGACGAGGAACCCCGCATTCTCGAACGCATTCGCCGTGGCGAGCGGGTCGAAACGCTTGAAACGATCCGTCAGCGCAAGGATGGCAGTCGCGTTCCGGTCTCGCTGACTATATCGCCCGTGCGCAACGCAACGGGGCAGATCATCGGCGCATCAAAGATTGCTCGCGACATCACTTCGGCGAAGGAGAACCAGCACCGCATCCAGATGCTGATGCGCGAGGTCAACCATCGCGTCAAGAACCAGTATTCTGTCATCCTGTCGATGATACGCGAGACCAACAAACGGTCTGAGACGCCTGACCAGTTTGAACGCCAGGTGCGCGAACGCATTATGGCTCTGTCGCGATCCCACGACTTGCTTGTCTCGGCCGACTGGAAGGGAGCCACCATCAATGAGGTCCTAGTAGCCCAGGCCTCGCCTTTCCCACGGGGGGAGATCATCGCCTTATCCGGCCCATCCGTTGTCCTCAGCCCCAATGCAGTGCAGTATCTAGGGATAGCCTTCCACGAACTCGCGACCAACTCGGCCAAGTACGGCGTGCTGTCAGGCGATGACGGCGGGATCTCGGTTACATGGAACATCACTGGTTCCGGTGCTTTAAGGCTGTTTCACCTCACCTGGGCCGAAACAGATGGTCCGCAAATTCAGACTATCGGACATGGCGGGTTTGGAACCGTGGTGCTGAAGCGGGTTGCGCCCACGGCGGTTGGTGGGCATGGAAATCTCGAATACGGCGCGCATGGGGTTACCTGGAGCCTGGAAGCGCCGCTGGCTGCCGTGGAAGCCTCCGTTGCCAATGGAAGCGTAGAAAAGCGCGGGCCGCACAGAATGGGCTTGTGACGCGGGTAGACGACGGTCAGAAGATGACAGTCAGGATTGGAGACCTCATTAACGTTGACAAGGCGTCTGTTTCGATGAAGGTATAGGCTCGATAGGGACAACCCGTTCGAGGCGCGCGTCTCTCATTCGTGCGTCGCCGGCGTCAATTCAAGGTCGCCCCGGCGAGAAGCCGCCAGGCGCTTGATCGCCACAAGGCCTACGTCACTGCGCAGCGCTTTTCCGGTGGCGCCTGCTCGCGTGCTGGTCGACGGCGAAGCCTTTGGGTCGACGACTTGCGACTGAGTCAGCCGCACGGCGGCGCGCTTGCAATTTGCCTGATAGAAGCCATTACGCGGAACTTGCGCGGTGAGGGTCCGAAAGCGATGGCCCGCGCCACCTCGGGGGAAGCACGGGCCGACCAAGATTTCGGTCTTTGGTCAGCGACCGCCCGCTGAAGAGCCGGCCGCCGCTGTTTAAACCTCCCAAAGGGGCACGAAGTTCCGTTGACAAAAAGCCCGCCACGGAGGACGCCGTGACGGGCCTTTGTTTGTGCGCTCGATTGAGGGGACGACCGAGCACATGAACTAACCTACACCGGCGCAAAACGTTCCAACAAAAAAGCCCGCCACCTCTCGGCAGCGGGCAAGGCTAGGAAGTGTGCTGGGTCAACCAGCAAAGGGTCAAAGAGTTGGTTGCGCAGGCTAGGGTTAGATCTGAATGTGGTTAAGTCGCCGCCACCAAAGGACAGCCAAAAGCGGCGGCGATTTAGGCGCACGACGCAGAGGCTGCTGTCCAGCACTTTTGGTATCGGCCTGCGCAAACACAATCCGTGGCGTCCGCAAGGATGCTGCCATGCTTGAGAGCGGTTTTCATCGAGGAAGCTCGTGGCAATCGCTTCCGACGCGTCACAGCGCGCGGGTGTGAATAGAAAGCCCGCCGCCATTAGGAGCGCTGGCGACGGGCCTTTGTCCTCACTCTGAGCGGCTACACGAAGCGACCGCTCGGGCTCATAACGCGTCTTTTGTCCCACGGTTCCATACCATTTTAACGACTGGCCAAGTCATTCCGGACCGCCGGGCTCGTGGTGCGCAATCAAGTATCGTCCGGTAGAGGCTGTCGACTTCCTCATCGATCTCGATTCGTTTGATCCCGGTCACGCTGGCGTCGATCAAAGGCTGGTTGGTCAACTCGTCGATCGAAATGACATCAGCCTTCGTCGTCTCCAAAACGTCGTTCGCGATCCATTGATCGAGGAAGTTGGCTCCGCGTGTGCTCATTGAGGCTTAAGCTCCGATCTGTGGCTTAGGTTTCCGATCAGAAGATTTCGATGATTCTCCCTTGCCGGCTTCTTGGCTGCGGCTGGACCCTTGTATTTCGTTGCCTTCGACCTCTTGCACCTCAACGGCCACGCCTTTGGCCGCCGCATGGATTTGCTTGTAACGGCCGCAGGGACATCGTCGCGGCCAAGGCAGTCAGCGCCTTCGGAGTCGCTTCGGGAGGCCACTACAACAAGTCGATGTAATCGATCTGTCGGAACGGAGAAAACCATTAGGGACATTCGATTTCCCGAGCCAGTGAGACTGCGCCTGGAGACCGCAAGGGAGCGCATCGTTGCCTTGCGTTCCCTCGCGAGATCGTCCTGCATATCGGAGAATTTCTCAACGATCTCTCCTACCAGAAGCGAGGATTATGAAGGGGCAGCATTGAGACGGGGCATTGGGCTGCTGCAGCCGTACGGTTTTGGCTCCCGCCGAATCACTCGCGGCATGGGGGCTGTGGAACTTCGTCGTTGGCGGCAGCGTTTGATGGTGTTGTTCAATCCACAAGGAGCACGCATCACCATGGGTAGCACGAGCGATAAAGCAGCTGGCCTCGCTAATCAGGCAGCCGGAAATGTGAAGCAGGGCGTTGGTAAGGCCGTCGGCAACGATAGGATGAGGGCCGAGGGCGCAGCTCAGGAAGCGAAGGGGAAGGTCCAGACGGCGGTTGGCGACGCTAAGGCCGCTGTAAAGGATGCGACGAACAAAACCGTTGCAGCGATCAACAAGAAGCTGTGATTGTAGGGAATGGGCCGGTGTCCATATTTCGCCGGCCCGCCCCTCTGGTTGACCAGATGTCGAACTTCGCCGTCTGACGCGATGTGAACTGTTCGAAATGCCAGCAAAAACACCGAAGTACGAAGAAAGCAAATCCCTGATTGACCGGGAGGCGGAACGCCACGCGGCAAATTCCTCCAAGGCTCGCTCAACGACTGCAGGTGAGGCCGGGCAAGAGCGAGGCAGGGAGGCCGAATGGCCATCTCAGATTTCTGCTCTAGGGTGGAAGGATATCGCTTGGCGCGTGTGGGAGGAATTCAACAAGGATCGCGTGCTGCTCGTGGCCGCTGGTGCCACTTTCTACCTGCTGCTTGCTCTGTTTCCAGCTTTAGCGGCCTTCATGTCTTTATACGGGTTTGTAGCCGATCCAGTAACCGTAGCCGATCACGTTTCCTATCTCGCCGGCTTGCTTCCTTCGACCGGCCTCGATCTCATTCGTGAGCAACTGCAAGCGCTGGCACAACAGAACACCAGCGCCCTTGGCGTAGGATTTTTCGTCGGCCTGTCTATTGCATTGTGGAGCGCCAACAGCGGTATCAAAGCGCTTTTCGACGCCATGAACATCGCCTACGCGGAGACTGAAAAACGCGGCTTTCTCAGACTGAATATCATGTCGGTCGGGTTCACCATTGGTGCTTTGATGATCGGCATCGTTTTGCTCCTGGCCGTCGGTGTGGTTCCCGCCGTCTTGTCGTACTTGTATCTCGACAAATGGACAGAAATGCTCTTCGTTTTAGGGCGGTGGCCGATCCTCATGTTAGCCGTAATCACCGGAATATCGCTCATTTACCGGTTCGGCCCAAGCCGGGCTGCATTTCGCCAATTACAATGTGACCTACGGATCGTTAGGTGCAGTCGTCGGCTTAATGATGTGGACCTGGATTTCGGTCGTCATTCTCATTGTCGGCGCCGCGATCAACGCTGAAATGGAACATCAGACATCACGCGATTCAACCATCGGGCCGCCATTGCCGATGGGCCAGAGAGGGGCGGTGGTTGCCGATACGCTTGGCACGGTCGCTGAGTGAGGACCGATCCGCATCGACGACGCTTCCCGCATCGCCTTCTCGCAGATCCTGCCTGACGAGAAACAGGAGAGCGCCATCGCCTTCCCCAAGGCGGCGGTCGCCTACTACGCCAAGCCTCGGCGTCACTTAGCCGATTGCAGGACGAGGTTAGCTGCTCACGTACTTGATACATTTGAATCGTGACGTTATGGAAGCGGAGTCTCGGTACCGGTTCGCCTGCGGCTTTTGCGGCCAGCACTTTGCTGGGCATGTTGATAGGATAGCAGGTACAACACCGTCGGCAGCGACTTCTTTGTTAACGCCAGAAGCAATCAACTCATCTTCTTGCTCTTCCCTGTCCACGATCCCGCCTTTTCTCATCGGCGATGTAGGACGACTTGGGCTGCTCTACCGAACGGAGCGATGGAGCGTCTCCATCGTGACGCCTGCCCGTTCAGGCCAGCCTCCTTCGCAGCTGCCAAAATGCGCGTCGTGCATTTTCAACGTCGTCGGCGGTAGACAGTGAGCCAGTGCAGGCCTGGAGCGCGTCTCGGAATCTTTCCCCGTGCTCTTCAGGCCACGTCTCCATCATGAAGATGGCAGCCTCGGCTGCACTAGACAGCGTACGAGCATCGCCATTTGGCAACTCAACTGTCATCGGAACCCTGAAAAAAGCATCGTGCATCGCGTCACCTCAGCCGCACAACTTCAGCGAACGGCGTGCGACGACATTCGTTCCAGCGACAGTGAAAAGCTCCGACCCGAGGCATCCAATGGCTACTTGAGACGTTGAGGCTCACGTCAGCACGCTATCTATCGAATTAGGTGGCCGACGATTGGCGCAATTTCGGAGACTCGCAAATGGATATTCCTAAAGGCGCTACCGTTGCAGTTGCTGACGGTGAGAGGCTCAACTTGTTTCGCAACACAGGAGACGAAGCAAATCCACCACTCACGGCTTCCGCGGGCGATGACGTTACCAACGACAATAGGGGGTCTGGCGCCCGTCATCAGAGCAGCTCCGCCAATCCAGACAACAGTCAAATCGAGGAAGACAGTTTCGCAACCGGAACTGCCGACCTGCTCAACCGCCAGGTTCTCGGCGGACAAATCGAAAATCTGATCATCATCGCCGCTCCTCGAACCCTTGGGGAGCTGCGTAAGCATTATCATCAGAAACTAACGGCCGTGCTTGTTGGCGAAATCGCCAAGGATCTCACGGGCCATTCGGCCCAGGAGATAGAGAAGGCAGTTGGCGCCGCCTAGACGGGCGGACTTCTGTGTACCCATATCTGCAACCTGTTGCGCCAGCTTGCGCTGGCGCCTCACTGAAGGATTTAATCATGACAAAAACCCTTGGGCTACTGGCCGCGGCAATGCTTTGCATCGCAGGGCCCGCGCACGCCGCTGACGGCGCCTTTCTGAAATCATTCGCCGGAAGCTGGGTTGGCAAGGGCACGGTTAAAGTCGACGCTGATGCCAAGCCCATCAAAATCAATTGCAAATTTGCGTCTGACGCTACTGAGAGCTCGTTGTCACTGGATGGCAAATGTACAGGTTACGTGGTCTTCTCGCGAGCGATCGGCGCCGACGTCAAGACCAATGGCACAACATACACGGGCAAATACACTGGATCGAGCACTGGCCCCGCCGGCCTCAGCGGCAATCGCTCAGGCAACGCCCTGGTCCTTGGGATTCACTGGGCAAAAGAAGTCAATGGTGACCGGGCGGCCCAGCTGAGACTGGAAAAGGTTGGAGACAATGGCATGCGTCTGACGACGATCGACAAGGACCCTGCGACCGGCAAGAACATTGTGATCAGCCGGATTGATCTCAGCCGCTCCTAACGTGTTTGGCCAAGATCCGGCGCCACGCTGTGGGAAGACGGACTGACCCTGTCTGCCCACAGCGCCGACTTACGTGAGCTCGTAATAAAAATCGCAAATGAGATCCGCGAGTTTGATGGCTTCAAAATCAGTCATGTGCGCGGCTGTCTCGACTGCCACGGCCTCCATATCGTCCTGATCGACCGCCAAAAGATCCAGTATTTTGGCAAACTTGAACTTGAGTTCCCGGTCACCATCGAATTCATCGATAGTGACGTGCAAAATGTTGACATTGGCGTCGATCAAGCGCGTTTGGATGCTGTCGGAAGAGGCCGCTAGCGTGCGAATTGCAGCGAAGAAGTGCTCTCGCGCATTGGCATATTTTTCGTCCATTTTTATACCTTTATAGGTCAAACGCCGCGCCTTGGACGTGAGGCACGAACCGTGACATACGCTTTTGGCATAACCGGAGTCAACGTTGGTGCCCGCGGGAGTGCCGGTGTCTCTGAAAACTGGACGGTGTGCAAGCAGGCTGATAAATACCACTGACTAAGGGGGAGGTTCCAGCATCGATGGACACCAAAAGGCTTGACCATAAACTGGATTGCAAAGCCTGCGGGAGGATACTGATGCACATCCCGGACAACGCGGAAGAACACACGGCCATTCATTGCAGCCAGTGTGGGGCGTACCTCGGGGAATGGGGTGAACTTCAGGATGATTTTAAAAAGCAAGCCGGAGGCACGCAGGCCTTCGACCTGGACCACGGCAACATCGTAAAGAAGTAGCCCTTTAGAAAGCGTTGGATCGTTATTTTCGGACTCGCGCGTGCCGCTTGTCTGCCTGCACATCCTCACGGGGCCCTTTAGCTGTGGTTGACCCATTCTCTGGGCAGAAGCGCTTTTTGCCCTGGGGCTAGTATGCCGTAGATGTTGATCCCAGGCTTTGATGGGGCATCCTTGTTGTTCGAATCAAAGGATGCGCTATGGGCCAAGTCCTTCATGGGAGCGCCACGACGACAGAGGCGATCCGTCGAGCGATACAACATAGTCAAGAGAGCTTGAGGACGCCGGCCAAACGCTACGGGATCAACAAGAAGATAGTCGCGAAGTGGAAGACGCGGACTTCGGTCGCCGATATGCCGACTGGCCCGAGGAGCCGCGCTTGACGGTGCGCTCCGTCGAGGAAGAGGCGATCATCGTCGCCTTCCGTCGCTACACGCTGCTGCCACTGGACGACTGTCTCGACGCGCTGCAGCCTACGATCCCGCATTTGACCCGATCTTCATTGCATCTGCCTGCAGCGCTACGGCATCGGCCGGCTGCCGGATGTCGAGGGTGACAAGCCCGTAAGGAAGAAGTTCAAGAGCTATCCGATCGGCTATTTCCACATCGACGTCGCCGAGGTGCGGATCGACCCGCCACCCGCCGACTGCACCAGCACCGCCGGGCTGAGGAAGCGGCGGGCAGCGACAACACCGTCGCATCGCCTCTCCAGTGGCCCAGCTTCTTAGCGAGTGGACGACGTTGATGCGGCAGGGTACGGTCGATATTTTCACCGCGCACCACCGGCACCTGGACGACGCCCTCTGATAGCACCAGCCAGACATCGGCCTTGCCGCCCTGCGGCGAGCCGGGGCGAATGTTGTTTCCCTCCTTGAGCTGGTGGTCCCTTGGTGTGGCCGCTACTCGAAATCAAATGTTCGATCTCGCCAGATCCGGCGCCGACGTCCTCGATGCACGCGAACTCCCTGCGGTCTGCTTACGTGCCGCAGCAAAGCGAGTAGGATGGCGACCGTTCAAGCGCGTCGGAGGATCCCTATGAAAATCGAATCCGCGGGGACGGCCGCAGAAGATTCAGCCACCGCAAATTTGCGTGCCGATACGCGTTTGATCCGGTCTCTGGTAATAGGAATATTCCTTTTCATGGTGGTCTACGCCCTGTTTTTTGCGCAGGACTTCTTCGTGCCGGTTATCCTGGCGTTCCTGCTTGCGCTCACGTTGAGGCCAGTCGTCCGCTTCCTGAAAAAGCATGGCGTGCAGGAAGCTGTGTCGGCGACGATACTGGTTCTATTGTTACTCGGCGCTGTTGCCAGCGCGGGCTATCTCCTTAGCGACCCGATCGTCCAGTTGATCAGCAATGCGCCTTCGATTGGCCAAAAGCTCAGCGAACGGCTTTCCGGCCTGAAACATCCCTTTGAACGGTTCCTCGAGATTTCGCATCAGGTTGAGAGCGCGACCGATGCAACGCGGGGACCGGACGTCCAGAAAGTTGCGGTCGCTCCGTCTGGCCTTGTCTCGCAGGCTGCGGGTAGCCTTCTATCGGCGGGCACCAGGATCACGATCATCTTCGTGCTATCGCTGTTCATTCTCGCCTCCGGAACCATGTTCTACGAAAAGATCATCCAGTCATTTCCAAAGCTCAGCGATAAGAAACGAGCGCTTCAGGTCGCCTATGATGTGGAGCGCGAGATCTCGCGCTACCTTTTCACGGTTGCGGTCATCAACATCGGATTGGGGTCCGTTATCGCTCTCGGCCTCTGGGCGCTTGGCATGCCCAGTCCCTTGCTCTGGGGCGCAGCCGCAGCCCTTCTGAATTTCCTGCCGTACATTGGTGCCTTGGTCACCATCGTTCTGGTTGCAGTCATAGGGCTGATCAGCTTTGACACTCTATCCTACGCGCTGTTAGCCCCGGCCTTCGTACTTCTTTGCGACGTGCTGGAAGGCCAATTTCGCCATCGCGTTCTGGTCGTGGCTGTGGGGGTTTGTTGGTGCGATCATGGCAGTGCCCTTGCTCGTCGTAATCAAGGTCTTCTGCGATCACTTCGAGGTCTCTGCACCACGTAGCAAATTTTCTGGCTGCTCAGGATGACGTGGTGCCAGATAACGAGAGCGACGAACAAACAAAAGACGGGGTAGGCCTTTGAAGGTCGATCCGTCTCATCAAATCAGAGCTGTTGTTGATTGCCGCCGCTGCTTTACTGGCCGCATCCTTTACTGTAGATTTGGCGTCGCCAACCGCCTTCTCGACCTTGCCCTTCGCTTCCTGTGCAGCGCCCTCGGCGCGAAACCGATCGTTGCCGACTGCCTTGCCGAGCCCCTGCTAGGCGTCTCCCATCGCCTGCCACTCCTGATCGGCGTCCATTAAACAGTCGTGCAGTGCTCAGCCGCTCCAGGAAAGCCTCGCGTTAGTCGAAACGATCCTTACGTCAGCGAGGGGTCAGGGCTCATCGATCCAGAAGATGAAGCCTGCAGCAGCGAAAGCGATCGCCGACAGGAAAGTGCGAGCACATCGGTCGTACTTCGTGTGGATGCGGCGCCAGTCTTTGGGGCGTGCGAACATGTTCTCGATCCTATTTTTGAAATTGGCGATTTTACTCTGCGAACAGACGGGCGTTGTCCGCCTAAACCGCAAATGGCTCGGTGCATTGCGGGGCTCACTAGCAAGGACGCGGTTCTTGAATTTCGGGCATCTTGCACTGGATGGCTGATCCAAGCCCTATGTAATCCCAACTTACCTGGTGCCGACGCTTTTTACCGAAAGCGGAGATTGCTTGATCGGCAAAATTAATGCCGTTGCAACTGTCCGGGTACGAGAGGCGAACGCCCAAGCGATTCGCTCGTGCCGCGTGGATAGTTTGGCTATTGCGAACTTTTTGGCGGTCTCGCGCGTTCCTGTTGAACTGCAATCCAGCGAGGCTCGCATGGCACGCTCCGCAATCGTAGTGATCGGCGCCTCGGCAGGGGGTGTTAGTGCTCTGCAGGGTCTGGTTGGCGGTCTGCCGGCGGCCTTTTCAGCTCCAGTTGTCATCGTGTTGCACATTGGCGCCCACAAAAGCTCGCTCCCAGCCCTTCTGACAGCAGCTGGTCCGATTCCTGCAACGTACGCAGAAGACGGCGAAACGATCGGGCCTGGACGTATCTATGTGGCCCCCCCGGATCGTCATCTAACCGTCGTCGAGGGCAGGGTTCACCTATCGCGTGGGCCCAAGGAAAATTGCGCCCGGCCGGCCATCGATCCATTGTTCCGAAGCGCCGCCGAAAATTACGGTTCCAATGTCATAGGGGTGATCCTGACGGGCAATCTGAATGACGGGACGCTCGGCCTTGAGGAGATAAAGCAGCACGGCGGACTCACTGTGGTCCAGGATCCAGAGGACGCGGCCCACCCTGATATGCCCAAGAGCGCCGCCGGGCATGTCAGTCTGGACTATTGCCTACCGCTCGCGGACATCCCGAATCTACTGATTAAGCTGGTCAATGGAACAGATGGAAAGGCAGTGGTCATGCCAATCACCCCTTCGCAACCGCGCGCGGCGGAAAAGCTCGCAATTTCCGGCGGCAGAACTTTTGAACGGCCTTTGACGGTCACTTGTCCGGATTGCGGCGGTGCCCTGAAAAGACGTGAGGTCGGGTCGATCGTAAAATTCGATTGCCATGTCGGGCATACCTACACAGCTGAGGTGATGGCCTCGGCTCAGTTCGAGGAACTGGAAAAGGTGATGCGCGCCGCGGTCAGGTTCCTCAACGAGCGTGCGGAGTTCTGCCTCCAGATGGCCGAGCATAGCCAGTCGGGTGAAGCGAACATCGCTTCAGATTGGCATGCAGCCAGCAAGCAGGCGTTGGATCGAGCTTACAAACTCCGCGATCTGGTCGAGCAGGATTGGATCACACCGGAAGCTGGCCGGATTACCTCGGCCCATATTGGCCTTGATCTGGCGGCGGTTAGGGAATGATCGGCGGCGTCGCTGCGATCAAATGTTCAAGTTCGCGAGGCTGATAGGGTTTCTGAAGCGTTGGTTCATCGCGGTATCCATCCACCAACCCGGCCGAACCGTAGCCTGTGGCGAACACGAATGGAATCCCTCGCTGTCTCAGGATTTCCGCGACAGGAAAAGATTGCGTTCCCGACACGTTGATGTCGAGTATTGCGAAATCGATCTCGCTATCCCGGGCAAACTCCATGGCCTCTCGCACGCGAGTGGCGACCTCCACAACGATGTGCCCCATTTCCGTCAACAGGTACTCAAGGTCCATGGCGACCAGGGACTCATCCTCGACGATCAAGATCCGTCTGGCTTTGTGGCTCCGCACCCAATGTCCCTGCCTGTTCAGCTCGCTCCGGCATCGGCGCATCTATCGTGCACACCACACCGGACGATTCGTAGGAAACGCGCACCTTGCCCCCTAGTTCCGACGCGAGTGCACGTTCGATCAATCGCGACCCAAAGCCCTTCCGCGTCGGCGCGATAACGGGCGGGCCACCGGCTTCGGTCCAGCTGAGAAAGAGGCGGCGATCCTCACCATGGCTTTGGAGCCGCCATACGATGGAGACGTGACCTTCATCGCGCGAGAGCGCGCCATATTTCGCCGCATTGGTGGACAGCTCATGCAGTGCCATCGAGAGTGCGAGCGATGCGCCCGGCGCGAGTTGGATGGGCGGACCATCGATTTGGAAACGGTTTGTCCGGCCTGCATGTGGTTTGACTGTATCACGGATGATTTCGGTCAGATCGGCCCCCGTCCAGCTTTCCCGGGTCAGCACGTCATGCGCCTGCGCCAAGTTGATTAGACGAGCGCCAAAGGCCTGCCGCGCCTCTTCTATGGTTGAAGCATGACCAAGGGTTTGGCTCGCTATGGATTGGACCACCGCCAGCGTGTTCTTTACACGATGATTGAGTTCGCCCATGAGGATTTTGCGATGCTCATCGGCACGTCGGCGTTCTGTGACGTCTTCGATCGCTATCAGGATCAATTCATCGCGGCCTCCTTCTTGCGGCAACCTGGTCGCGGTGAGCAGCATGGATCGTCGTCCGGCTTGGCGGAAATCCTGCTCGATTTCAAAATTGTGGACTTCCTCGTCCTTCGATAGCACTTCATTCAGAAGCGCCCGCAGTGGCGGATCATTCCACTCGCCGGTTCCCAGTTCAAATATAAGACGGCCTTTAGGTTCTTCCTCGAAAACAGCGAACAGTTCGCGGAAAGCCGTGTTGGCGCTTTGCACGCGCAAACTGCCATCCAGAACCAGCAAGGGATGCTGAACCGTCCGCACTATCGTTTCGGAATAGATGCGGGCGGCGTCGATCATTTCGGCGTCACGTTTTCGATCGGTGATGTCGTTGAACGTAACCACGACGCCGGCTATGTGATTGTCCAGTGTGCGATAGGGCAGCATACGCCTCAGATACCAGCGGCCCGAATCGCCTCGTACTTCGACCTCGATCGGGGTGAGCTTTTTGAGCACCGTCTCGGCATCCGACAAGAGATTTTCGTCGGAAAACTTCCGGGCGAAATGTCCGATCGGACGGCCAATATCTGATGACACCAGGTCAAACTGCCCTTTGGTAGCGGGAGAAAACCATTTGATCCGGAAATTGGTATCGAGAAACAGCGTTGCAGTATCGGACCCGGCCAGCAAATTGTTCAAATCGTTGGTGGCGCGCTCAAGTTCGGCGACCTTGTGCTGAAGCTGGGCGTTGACGGTGTTCAGTTCTTCATTGAACGACTGCAGCTCCTCTTTCGAAGTCTCCAGTTCCTCGTTGGTAGACTGAAGCTCCTCGTTCACCGAGGTAGCTTCTTCGTTCGAAGCTTTCAGCTCCTCATTGGTCGTTTCCATGTGTTCAATGGTGGTCCGCAATTCGGCGCGGGCCGCCTTCAACTCCTCTTGGAGGGCCTGTTCGCCCGAAGATACATCCCCCGCATTCTCGCGCGTAGCGGTCTCGGTGGTCTCTTGTCGCTGCGCGACAGGCGCAAAACTTACGAGGAAAAAGCCACCAGCGCGGGAGGGCACCGGCACGACGGTCATCGAAACAGATCGACCCGGCTTAGTCTCCCGCATGCGAGCGCTGACGGTCACGCTTTTGTCTTCATTGGCCGCATCGCGGATTGCCACGCGAAGTTTCGAGCCTAGGCCATCACGGGCCATCGTCAGCAAATCACGCGTGGGCTCGCCAGGGGGTTGCTCCAAATAGTCTCGGGTCGTTCCATGGAAATAGAGGACACGGCCTTTCTGGTCGATTAGCACTGACGCCGGCGCGTAGCGTTCGAGGAGCGCGCGACGAGCCATTTCGGCCGCCGGAACGTTTTGCTCAGCATCTGGCAATATTGTCTTGTCTATCGCTTGGCGCTCCATGGGTCCATCCGACCGTGGATAGTCGATGAGGTCGTGCCGGGTCGGCCCCAAGCGGCGGAAAATACGCCATTTCTTCGATACTGTCTCGAACAGGTCTTCGTGCCGGCCGATAGTTTCCGCGTTGCCAAGAAAGAGATGGCCGCCCGGGCGCAAGGCAAAATGGCAAAGGGCGATAATCCTCTGCTGCGCCTCTGGCTCCAGGTAGATCAGGACGTTGCGGCATGACACTAGGTCGAGGCGCGAGAACGGCGGGTCGCGGAGCAGATTCTGAGGGGCGAACACAACCATGTCGCGAAGCGCTTTGCTGACTTGCCAGGTTCCGTCGAGTTTTTCGAAGAAGCGCTGCAGGCGTGCGACGGAGAAACCCGCCATGGCGGCAGCTGGGTAGATGCCATCCCGCGCCTTGCGCAGATTATCTTCTTGGGCATCGGTCGCGAAGACTTTCACTTCGAAGTGTTTTCCCGCTGCCTCAGCGAGTTCGGTCACCAGCATTGCAATGGAATAGGCTTCTTCGCCAGTGGAGCAGGCTGGTACCCAGATCCGGACCGAAGCGCCGGTCGTGCGCTCCGCGACCATCGGCGCGATCGCCTGTTCGGCGAGAGCCTTCCACGCTTCGGCGTCGCGGAAAAATGCGGTGACGCTGATCATCAGGTCCCCCGCTAGCATGCGGACTTCCTCCGGGTTGGTGCGCAGTTCGTCAATATATTCGTCCAGCGTTTCGATGTTCCGGAGGCCCAGACGGCGGTGAACGCGACGCTTGAGCGTGTTGCGTTTGTAGCTGCGGAAATCGGGGCTGCCATGAGCCCGCACTAGGTCCAGAACCTGCTCTAGCGTCACGCGCCCGCCTGGCGAAGTAGCCTCGATCTCTGCCTCCAGGGCGACGTAGCCGTGGCGGATGTACGCAAGCAGGGCCTCCGGCATCTTTTCCGGAGGAAGAACATGATCGGCCATGCCGGCTGCTATGGCGCTCCGGGGCATGCCGTCGAACTTGGCCGTCTCGGGCGCCTGCACCAAGCTCATGCCGCCCTCGGCCCTGATTTCTTTCAGACCCTCGGTGCCATTGCTTCCCGTCCCGGAGAGTACGATGGCGACGGCTCTTTGGTGCTGGTCCGCAGCGAGTGAACTAAAGAGCACGTCGACAGGATGCCCTTGCCCGCGCGGCGCTACCGGTTTTGACATGTGCAAGGCGCCGTCGCCGATCCGCAGGTCGGAATTGGGTGCAATCACGTAGACGTGGTTGGCTTCAAGCCGCATCCCGTCCACGACCTGAACAACCGGCATCGCCGTACGGGCGCTGAGAACGTTCGCCATTTCGCTTTCGCGCTTGGGGTCGAGATGCAAAACGACCACGAAGGCGCAATCACTGTCCGCCGACATGGCGTCGAAGAATTGGCCTAGCGCTTCGATACCACCGGCTGACGCGCCGATGCCAATGACCGGGATGGCCGAGGTGCGGACGGAGGCACCTTCCGTGGCCGGTTGCTTACGCTGCGTCTGGCCACGATTCTTGTCAGACGTGGCCCTGGCCCGTGATCGCTTCCGGTCGATGTCTTGGTTGGAATCTTCTGTCACGCAAGCCTCACGCACGCAAATCGCCATCGAACCGGGCCGAATGCCCCATAAATTAACGAGCGTCGGTTTGCGAAATGTTCCGGAGCATCGCATGTGCTCCACATGCCTACAAGGATCCAAGCCGAAGGTGGATGTTGCCCGTGATCCGAGGGGGACCGTCGACGTAACTCTTCTCGCGAGAGAGGGTTCCAGCGCATTTCCGCCTTCAGGCGGCGGTGAAGCGCCGCCCTCTAAAGACGGGCCCTCGCAATCTGATCAATAGGCGACATCGCTATGCTGAAGGATACGCACGGGTCTCGACCAACGATCAGAACCTCGATTTGCAACGCGATGCTATAAGCGATGCTGGATGCAACAGGACAGGGCACTCGGCGGGGCTGTAGCGGCGTTCCTCACTGCCGTGCCTTCCGGCTCGCCGTACATCTTGACCAGCATGGCGTAATCGATGTCGGTAACCATCGATGCGCCTGGCGCGCAAGAAACGTCTGAAAGCTGACACTTAGGAACAAAGGCGCGCAGTCCACAGTTGTGTCTAGAGCCGATCTGTCGGTCAACACGTTTCGCATCCGGTCTGCGGGGCACGAGAATGCTTTTTCGCCGAAGGCATCCTAATGGGCTATTTGAGCGCTTACGCACCTATCTGTGGCCCCGAAACTCTTTCTGGCGCTCGTTCCAGTACTTCTCAAAGCGAATCTTGCGACTGAACGCCACTCCGCATGCGGTGGCGGCTGGGGTTGCGTCGGGCGTCTTTGCCTCGTTCTTTCCACTTGGCTTTCATACCGTCATTGCCGCCGTCCTTTGCTGGGTGATCGCAGGAAACCTGGTGGCCGCTGCACTGGGCACAGTTGTACTCGGAAATCCGCTAACCTTACCCTTGTTGTGGGGGGCATCTTGGGCGACCGGCAAATTCATTTTGCACGGCCGAATGCCAAGTTCGGGGCCGCGTTCGCATTTAAGCGAGATGATGAATCATCTTTCCTTTTCCCAATTGTGGGAGCCGGTGTTGAAGCCATTGCTAATAGGTGCGGTAGCGCTTGGGCTGGTGTTTGGCCTCTTATTCTACGGCGTCACGCGCTGGGCGATGACTGCCTTCCGCGAAAGCAGACGCAAACGACTGGCCAGTAAGTCGAGCCAGTTCTGCTGTAGCTATCCTTTGGGCCCTCTTGCCGGGTTGGGTGGGCGGCGCGGCCTGCATTCCACAGGGCCGCGGCCGTCGCGCGGGACGATAGCCTCGTCGACAGCTCAGCCACGGACCGTATCATCCAGTTGGCCGGGGCGGCGGGAGCAGGCGTCGGCTTTGCAGCAGGGGCGAGCGCAGGTGCCAGTTGCCGCTGGCGGAGACGGCCGGAAAGAGGCAGGAGAGAAGTGCCGCGCGCGTCTCGGCAAGCTCGTTGAGGACGAGCGAGGCGCCGGCTATCTCGGCCAGGATAGCGAGCAGCCCGGTGCCGGCGGAAGGCTCCAGCACACGGTCGGCGGGCGTGATGGCGGCGGCCGTTGCCGCGACCAGGCCGAGCCGAATCGGCGTTGAGAACTGCTGGAAGGTCTGCGCCTCTTCGGATCGGCGGGTATGCGTCGGCATGAGCCCGGCGATCTTCGACAATGCGGAAAGCCGGAGAGCCGGCGACGCGGCTTTGTGGAACAACGCCTTTCCGTACTTGCGCAGGAAAAGGACCGTCGCGGCCTCGCAGGCATCGTAGGCCTGCTTCCAGTCCCAGGCGCCGGCGGCGTCGGAGGCGCCGAATGCGGCTTCCATCGCCGAGCGCAGCTTTGGCGCGTCGATGCACTCGCCGCGTTCGAGACGGAGAAGCAGCAGGCCGGCGGCGGCGAAGATAGCGCCGGCTGCACCGGTTTGGGCGAGCGGGAGCGGCGCGGCAGCGGGAACCGCCGCAGCGGGCGAGATCATGTACATGGTGTCAACCTCGGGAGAGCGGGGACAGGATCGAGCCGCGCAGCGCTCTCTCTGGACCGCACGGATTCAAACCCTTCCCGGCCCGCCTCTCCCTCTCAGGGCCCCGACGAAGCTAAAATGAAACAAGCGCCCCGCCATGAGGTGGAGCGCTTGCCGGTATCAACCGATCTCGATCATATTCCGCCGTCAGGCTCCGATTTCTGTAGGAAACCATTGGCGTCGTCGGGATCGGGCGGCAGGTAGGCGTCGTAGGGATTGCCATCGGCAAGATGACCGAACGGCGTGAACACATAGTCTGTGCCGTCCCGTCCGACCGCGCAGATCACATAACGCCGCTCGCCGGTCGCCGCGTCGGCGTATTCCATCAGCGCGAGGTTGCCGTCGCCGGCGGCACGAAGCAGCGTCTGGAAATTGCTGCGGGGTAGTCGGGGATGCTCATCGTGAGCACCTCCCACCAGATGGGTCATCGGGACCGCCCGCGTCCTCGAGGATCGCTCCGCCGCGCCCGATCGCCGATTCGGCCTTGCCGAGCCATTCCGGCGCCATTGGCCGGCGGGCCTGAGCGTCGCCGACGATGATCTTGAGCAAGCCCAGCAACAGTTCGACGTGCGCGGCCTGGCGCTGCACCGTCTAGTCGAAATGCGGCGGGACCGGAATGGCTGGGCCGAGATAGGCGGCCTCGGCTCCTTCCTAGATGCCGATGACATGGGATTCGCCGGAGGACTCATAGTCCTCCCTCCGACCGGACCAGCCATTGTCCTCGATGGCGAGCCGGCAGGCGGCCTCAGGCGCGTCGGCCGAACAGGTTGATTGCCGGAAGAGACCGGCAGATGGTAGGTGGTCTCGATGGTGAATTCGGGCATCGTGCCGCTCCTGAAAAACAATGGCCCGGCGCTCGTCTCCGAGCCCGGGCCTTGGTGTTTTGAGGGTTTGTTCTATGCGCGCGGGTGTGACGCTATGAGGCTCAAGCTGCCGCCCTACCCTCGACGACATCCGCGCCGACCTCGTCGGCGGTGACGTCTTCAAGACGCGCGTTGCAATATCCGGTCTTGGCCAACCAGAGTGCGGCCGCCTCCAGACTCTCGACCAGGTGTAGCAACTCGTCGTCGTCGCCGATCTGCTGAAGGACCCGGACCATGCCGATACCGGGCCGCTCGACGATCTTGAAGCTGAGGTCGCTGTCGACCGAGTAGGTCCGCATGACAGTCACGAGGATGACGCCGCCGGAGGAGAAGTTCCCTTCGTTGAGCGTGATCGAGGCCGGTGCGCTGTGGTCGGACGGTCGCGCGGCGGTGCCTTGCGGACCAGGCGGCCGAGACCGTTGCGACGGCCCCAGTCGGCGAGCTTGCGGGTAAAGCGCGCGGGCGGTTTGGGGGTGCCGTCCGAGTACCGGATCAGCGAGCCGAGCGGGGCGTTGTCATAGACGATGTGGGCGGACATGGATGTCTCCTGAAACGAAAATGGCCCGGCGGGGCGCCGGGCCGTGAGGTGAAGAAGAAAGGGCAGAGCGACCCGGGCCGCTCCGCAACGATGCTATTCGGCGGCGACCGCGTGTGCGGTAGTCTCATCGGCGGCCGAACTGTCCTCGTCGTCACCGGCGAGAAATTCGGGAAGGTCTGCTTCCTCGCCCTCATCCGGCTGCGCTGCCTGCGCGTCATCGCCGATGAGGCGCAGCGGTTCAGGCAGCCAGCCACTATCGGCAAGGGGCGTTCGGCCTCCTTGGCCATATCGCCCTTCTTGAGATGGTCGATGAGCTGGGCCGCCTGCTCGCCGGCACCTTCGCGCACGGCTTCGAGGATGCGGGACTTGGTGACCCGGCCGAGATAATTTTCGACCGCCGGGCGCCAGCCCGCATCCACCATGTCAAGCCCGGTGGCACGGGACAACCGATCGGCTTCACGCAGGCGCTGATCGAGCCCATGCTGGGAAACGCCGCTGCCGTAGGGATTGGGTCGTTCGAACAGGGCGTTGATCCCATAGCTGACGCAATGCGCCAGCAGCGCCTGCCGGCTGGCTTCATCGAGCACGTCGAGCCAAGTCCATAGGGTCTCGTCGTCACCCAGTGGAATGACGCTCTTCCATGGCGCTCATCGACGGCCTTGGCCGCGGGGCTGTCCTTGAGACCGACGTCCTGCGACGGCAGGTGGACATGCCGGACGAAGGCCTCGACGCAGCCGGTCGCGGAGCGATGACCGAAGGTGTCGAGGACGAGCCTATGCAATAGCGCCGTGATGGCCACATGCTGGTTCTCGGCCACGGCATTGCGCAGCGCCAACGTGCGATGCGCGGTGAGTTCGATCACCAGGCGCTCGGGCAGCGGCTTGATGGCGTCACCATCATCCTCCTCGGGCTCGGACGCCTGCGCACCGATGGTGATGGTGGCGCGGCGAACCGAAGGATCGTCGCTGCCATCCTCGCTCCCGGTTACACCGCCGGGCTCGGCGTAGTCGCCTTCAACCGCCTGCATCGCTTCGTCCTCGGGGCGCACATGGCCCCGATCGACGACGAGATCGCCATCACGATCGATGCTGATGAACACACCGGCGCGGGCGATCTCGGCCCGATCGTAGTTCATCGGCCGGCTCTCGAAGGCCCCGAGCGCGGTCTCGATCTGGAGGCGCTGATCGAGCTCGTCGGGAAGTTCGTCGGATTCGCCATACTCGGCTTCCAGCCGTTCGTACTCCGCGCGCAGGGCTTCGCGTTCCGCCCGCTCCGCGTCGGTCAGATCGACGGGGGTGCCGGCCAGTGACCGCAGACCGTGATTATGGCCATAAGGCAGATCGACATCGACGACGATCCATTTCCAGCCCTCTTCCGTGATCTGGTCGGCTGCGGACTTGAGCTTGTGGCCGACCAGGCGGTCGAGCAGCGCCGGGTCCTGCAGCCAGCCGCCATTGTCGGACTCGAACAGGTCGCGCAGTACCACGCCGCCGGCGGCGACGTAGGCCTCGACCCCGACGAACAGCGCTCGGCGATCGCTCGCGCGCACCGTGGTCTCCGTCAGCAGGCGCCGGATCTGCTGGGGCTCCTTCGACCAAGAGTTTTCGAGCGCCTCCCAGACCTGCTCCTGACGGGCGTGATCGTCAGTGGTGAAACACGGGATCATCTCGTCAACTCATGCGAGAGAGATCGCCCCGAAAGGTGGCCGAGCCCGTTAAAAGACCACAGGATATTCCAATATATTTGCCGCCTCATGGAGCAGGCAGACCTAGAACTCGCCGATCGGCGGTGTCGTTCGTTGAACCTGGGTACACTGGCTCCTATTAGCCACGCGCTCTTCGTCAATGCCGCACACATCCAGGCGCCCGCCCCGATTACGGGCGGTAGCCCTCAAACTCGTCGCAATCGCATCTGGCTACGCGATAATGAGTCTACATCCTAGTGTTTGCAGTTAGCCTGTGACGGGATCGGCTTTTGGAGTTAGGTTTTGTGGCCTGTGCGGAAACACTCCGGCGAGAGCAGTTTAAAAGTCGATGGTGCTCCTGACTCCAACAACAAAGGCGTTGGAGATGGCCTGACCGGTCGCGTCGTCCGCAGCTCCTCCGCCAGGATGGACGATGTACTGGACATCCGGCTGGATGTTCCACCGTTGTGCTGCGACGAAGTTGTAGTCGACCTCAAAGATGGTCTCGCCGCGACGTATTGGGTACACCGTGCCTGTTTCGGATGCGGTGTCTCTATCAAGTCCCGATGCCGCATGGCTGATTCCTGAGTGACTGACGCCAACGGTCAGCGTATCGTCTTTGCGGGCTGGCAATAGCCCGGTGAAGGCCAGCCCTGCGTCGAACCTGCTGTCGTCGAACGAGCGAAAAACGCTTTTCACGCTGTCAATATTCGTGGGCCAGTTTCCACTCGATGCCGCCTATTCGGTTGCCGGGATCGCTCCGCATGAACGGCAGGGGTTTGCTGCTACGATCTCGAGCTTGGTCGATAAGTCTCTGGTTGCAATCTCATCGACAAGCGGTCCTGTCTATTACCGGCTACTGGATACGACCAGGGCGTATGCCTCCGGCATTCTGGAGGAGAGCGACGAGGTTGCCGCGATTGCCTCACGCCACGCCTCCTACTTTTGCGCCTTCCTCAAATCGTTCGTAGCTGATCGGCAGGGGTTCGACGGCCGTGAAGCGGCGCAGTATGCCCCTCATCTCGGCAACATCCGCAAGGCGCTTAGCTGGAGCTTTTCGGACAACGGCAAGCCGTTGATTGCGCACGAGCTCGCCGCTCATGCAGCGCCTCTCCTGCTCGGATTGTCGCAGTTCCATGAATGTCAGCGTTGGTGCCGACAGGCTCTTGCCGGATTGACGGATAGCGAGATCGGAACACTACGTGAGCTACAGCTACTACATGCCCTCTCGCGGTCCGCTATCTATGCGACGACCGACTTCAACGAGGTCAAAGCGACTTTTGACAGGGGGCTTCAACTATCTAAAGACCTCCACGACCAACGTCGTCATTTCGACCTGCTGGCCGATTTCAACGTCTATCTGGTTCGCCATGGCGACTTCAAAGGCGCTATGGCAACCGCCAAAGAGAGTGCCGCCGTCGCGAGCAGCACGGGTGATGCCGCGCAACGGATCCTTTCTGAATGGCTGTTGGGGGCCTCATATCACGCAGCAGGCGATCAGACATCTGCCTTGAAGCACTGCCGGAGCGGCTTTCGCTTGCACGCCACGAGCGGCCCCATGCAACTGGATCTTGCTTGCGAAGCCCGCGCGCGGTTTGGCTTAACGCGGAGCTTGTGGCTGCAGGGATTCCCGGATCAGGCTCTCGAAAGCGCCCATCTCACGATTAGCCAGATGGCAAAATTCAGCCATCATGCATCGTATTGCTTCGCTCTCGTGTGGACAATTCCGGTTCTTATTTGGTGCGGGGAAATCGAGTCGGCGGTCGAACCGATCGAGACCGCGCTGGCGCACTCGGCCAAGTATTCTCTCGCTGGTTTTCATGCCATCGCCAAGGCACAGAAAGCCGAGTTGGTGCTGACCAAGCGCAACGACCGATATGCGCTGGAAATGCTAAGTGATGCCCACGCGGCGATGCTCGCGAACCAAACTTACAGCATCATAGCCTCATCAACGTCTTGCGTGCTTGCCAAGGCGTTAGCGCAGGCGGGCCGAAGCGGAGAGGCAATGTCTGTCATGGAGGCCGCGCTCGCACGTGCGGAACAGGTTGACGAGCAATGTTGGAGGCCCGAATTGCTTCGGACCCAAGGGGAGGTCGCATTGCTCGCGCCAGAGCCCAACAAGACAGAGGCAGAGCGCTTCCTAGTGCAGTCCGTGGAGCGCGCCGGGTCCCAGGGCGCACTCGCTTGGGCTCTGAAGGCAGCTATCCCGCTTGCTCATTTGTGGCGCGCAACAGGCAGGACAGCCGAGGCACAATCGCTCCTCTATGGCATTTATGAGCAATTCACCGAAGGCTTTCAAACGCAGGATCTGGTCGCGGCACGCGCGCTACTCTACCCATTGTAATCAGCATCCATGATGCGTGCGCGCACGACCTAGCCCATTCGGCAGTCGCGGCCGCTGCTGACATAAACGCGCGGTCGTGCTCGCCACAAGGGCGTTCTCCCCGGGGACTCTGTCGAAAGAGGCGATCGCCGAGATGAGGCCCCTGTTCCCCTGCGAGGAACGCACCGCACTCGACTACATTTTGAGTCCGCTGGTTGTCTCGTTCCACTCGGCGTTTCGTCAGAAATGACGAGCTTCGCGAAACTCTTGAAGGTGCAGTGGCCACCCAGTGGCGTCTGGTCTGCGTTTGCAAGGTTTGGAATTGCTGGCTGACAACCGTTTTGAACCGAGAGCGGGCCAGCAGCATCGGGCTGCGTATCTTCAAGAGCGGACATTTCATTGGCAACCCGACTAAGCGCACCCGACAAACGCTCCAGTTTCAAGTGGCCGGGCTAGTCACCGCGAGAAAGGTTTTTGCCCCCATGCTGAACGTCGGCGATAATAAAAGTGCGCTTCCTCAATAGTGGGTCGCACGATGTAGCGGTCTCCCGCTACCATCTTCAAAGTCCAAACAATTCTCCGGTCCACTCACGGCCTCGCGGAAGCCCAGCGATTGCGAGGTGTGCGGCCAAAAGCTGTGGAGTGCGGCACAAGCCGTCTCCCCCAGATCGTTCTCCGAATGTCCGGCATTCTCTGAAGCTAGGGAGTCAGCCCCAAAAATCCCCAGGTTTTGTCACCAGCAATATCAATGCCTTAGCGCCGGCTTTGCTGCGAGTAGTTTTGCAGTTCGCTCGCCTGTCAAGAAAGACCACAACTAAGTCGTCGCCCGCTGTCCGGCTTGCGCCAGCTACGGACATCGCCAAGGCACTACTCGGACGTCGCGTTTGGGCCGACAGCGGAATGGCGGCTTCTGGCGTCCGAAGAACGATAGCGGACGTTCAGCCCAGCGCCAGCATCGTCCTGACCTGACCCAAAGGAGCCCTTCGGCAGCCCGCCTCGGGCCATAAACGACGCCGTGTGAGGAATGGTCCAAGGGACGTGATGAGTTGATCGCTGTCGGCGCCGGCACTGCACGCTCGCATTGGAGGTAGGACTGGAATACGCTCACCGCCCGGAGCTTCGACCTACGGAACAGGCAGGACACAAGCATGGAGCGACGCCTCACCGCAATCCTTGCTGCCGACGTCGTCGGCTACAGCCGCCTCATGGGAGCCGACGAGGTTGGCACGCTTGCACAGCTGAAGAGGCTTCGCGCCGAAGTGATCGAGCCCAAGATCACAGAGTCGCACGGACGCATCGTCGGTTCCGCTGGCGACAGCCTTCTTGTCGAATTCGCCAGCGCAGTCCATGCGGTGCGGTGTGCGGTTGAAGCCCAGGAGCAATTAGCCGCTCACAATGCAAGTTTGCCCGAGGACAAGCGCATGACTTTCCGCATGGGCGTGAATTTGGGCGACGTTATTGCACAGGACGATACGATCTACGGTGATGGCGTGAACATCGCCGCGCGGCTCGAGAAGCTTGCAGAACCTGGCGGCGTCTGCGTCGCGAGCAACGTCTACGAGCAGGTCAAAGCCAAACTGGACTATGCCTACGCCGACCTCGGTAGCCATCAGGTCCACAACATCGTGGAGGCGGTGCGCGCCTATCGGGTCAGTCGAGCGAAACCCGCTGCGGCATCCTCCACAAGGGTTGCGCTGAGGCTTCCCGAAAAACCGTCCATCGCGGTCTTGCCATTCGACAACATGAGTGGCGACCCCGAGCAGGGCTACTTCGCTGACGGCATGGTCGAGGAGATCATCACCGCGCTGTCCCGGACGCGCTGGCTGTTCGTCATCGCGCGCAACTCGAGCTTTACCTACAAGGGCCGGGCAGTGGACATTAAGCAGGTCGGACGCGAGCTTGGTGTGCGCTATGTACTTGAAGGGAGCGTGCGCAAAGCGGCGAGCAGGGTTCGCATCACCGGGCAGCTTATCGACGCGACAACGGGAGCACATCTATGGGCCGACCGTTTCGACGGCGGGCTGGAGGACGTTTTTGACCTGCAGGAGGAAGTGGCCAGGAGCGTCGTCGGAGCGATCGCTCCGAAGCTGGAACAGGCAGAGATCGAGCGAGCCAAGCGCAAGCCGACCGAGCACCTTGACGCCTACGACTACTATCTGCGCGGGATAGCAAGCCTCCACCAGTTGACCAGGGAATCCACCGCAAACGCCCTTCAGTTGTTTTACGAAGCCATCGAACTCGACCCTGAATTCGCCTCGGCATACGGCATGGCCGCGTTCTGTGCCGTCATACGCAAGGCGAACGGCTGGATGGCCGATCGTGAGCAGGAAACCGTCGAAACAGAACGCCTGGCTCTGAAGGCAGTGGATTTGGGCAGGGATGACGCGGTTGCGCTCTCACTCGGCGGGGAAGCGCTCGCGTTTGTCGTTGGCGACTACAATAGCGGGGCAGCGTTTATTGATCGCGCGCTTGCGCTCAATCCGAACCTGGCTACCGCGTGGCTATTCAGCGGCTGGGTCAGAGCGGACCTCGGTGATACGGAAGCCGCCCTCCAGCGCTTGGCTACCGCGATACGCATGAGTCCAGTCGACCCGTTCATGTTCGATATGCTGAATGCGGTTGCAATGGCTCATCTCTTGGCTGGTCGATTTGAGGAGGCATCATCTTGGGCGGAAAGGTCGCTACGGGAAAAGCCGGATTTTTTGGCGTCGTTGCGCTTCGCCGCTGCAAGCTATGCTCTCGCTGGCCGGACCGAGGATGCGCAAAAGGTGGTGAGCCGAATTCTCGCCCTCGATCCTGGCGAACGAATTTCCAATCTCGCCGACGTCGTTTCAATCAGGCGTGCGGCCGATATGGCTCTGTTTTCAGAAGGTCTACGAAAGGCTGGGCTGCCGGAATAGCTCTGCCAGGCTGGCGTATCGATCGCGAGTTGCAACGCACCGAGATCTCAACGGACCGCACCGTGGGGGATGCCTGCGGCAAAGCACCTACTCGATCTCAATCCAAGTCGGCGATCCCTTGGCATAGGCGATAGCTGCTTCGGCTGGAGAATGGCTGATAGTCCGTTTTTGGCGCACCCGCGACCTCCAGTGAGGTCGTCACTAACGTCCGCTTTTAGGCAGTGGCACAGCTAGCTTTAATGACTGAGATGAGGCGCATTGCTGCTATTCGCAACGCGGACAATGAAGGTCGCGGTTGGTCTAAATCAGCAGCCACTCAACGGGAAACCCGCGCACCAGCGGCTGCAATTTCATCGTCGGAGGCTGGCGCCCGTCGAGGATTGCCTCAACGTTGCGGTTCGGCTCGGATCACACCTTGCGACGCTGCAAACACGAGCGGTACGGGATACAATTGCCGGAGCGAATGCGTCCCTGGGATGGCTCAAATGTCCTCTGTCGATTCTCTCGCCGCGAGATTATTGTCGGCGACATTGATGTTCGATCGGGCGTCGTTGCTGGCGCTCGAGGCTTTGGCTGCCGAATCCGACCGTCGGGTCCTGAGGCGCGGTGAGGTCCTGGTTCGCGAAGGCGATCCATCGGACAGGTTCTTCGTCGTGCTGTCCGGTCGCTTTACGGTACACAAAGGAGACCCGATTGGCACGGTCGCCGAGATCGCACAGGGCGAACTAGTCGGCGAAATTGGTTTTTTTGCAGGGCTGCCCCGTACGGCCACTGTCCTTGCAGCGCGCGATTCGATCGTCCTTGAAATCAGTCGTAATCATTTCGAGAAGGCGGCCGAGGCTTTGCCGAACCTGAGAGAGGCGGTCACAATATCTCTGGCGCGCCGGTTTGCCACGCAATCTCCGATTTTGTCACGTCTCCAGAAACCTGCCAAGATCCGAACGCTTGCCGTTATTGCAGCCGGCGGAAGTCGCATCTCACCGGTTTTCATCGGGCACCTACAGCAAGAGTTCGGCGCGGTCACGCGCGCTCAGTTCGTTTCCCGGCTTGACGTCCACGCGAAGTTCGCAGGTCGTCCGATCGACGGCCAGCCGGTCCTTAACTGGTTGAACGAACTGGAGGCGCAAGCTGAATTCGTTGTCTACGTCGCCGATGAAGAACCTAATGAATGGACACGAGTCTGCATTCGCCAGGCCGATACCGTCCTGTTGCTGGCGAACGCGTCCTCCTCGCCTCGCTTGAACGCGTCCGAGAAATTGGCGCTATCGGTCCATCCACCATCGACCGGTCGGCTTGTCCTAATTCACGACAATCGCTCGGCTGCGGTCTCCGGCACCTCTGCGTGGCTCGATGAGCGTCCCTATGTCGGCCAGCATCATCATGTTGCGCTGGAGGACGGGGCTGATATCCAGCGCCTGGTTCGATTTATTTCCTGCAAGGCACGTGGCTTCGTGGCGGCGGGGGGTGGGTCCCTGGGCAGCGCCCATCTGGGCGTCTACAAGGCCTTCGTCGAGGCGGGCGGGCGCTTCGACTATCTCGGCGGGACGAGTTCCGGAGCGGCGATGATGGCCGGCTTCGCAAGAGGGTTGGACGCGGAGCAGATCGACCGCGGCACGCACAACATATTTGTCAAGAGTCGGGCGTTTCGGCGCCCCACCTTGCCGCGTTTCGCGCTTCTAGATCACAAAACCTTCGATCGAGCCCTTCGGGAGGAATACGGCGACGTTCTGATCGAAGATCTTTGGCTTCCGTTCTTTGCGCTTTCGACCAATCTGAGCAGCCGTCAGCCCCATGTCCACCGTCGTGGAAAACTCTGGCAAGCCGTTCGGGCATCCGGCTCGATCCCGGGTGTCCTGCCGCCGTTCTTTACGGCTGACGGCGATATGCTGGTGGACGGCGCCATCATGAACAATTTGCCGATGGAACAGATGAGGAAACTCAAGACCGGCCCCAATGTCATCGTGAGCTTTGGGTCCAGTGGACCGCAAAAATACCACATCGACTATGACCGCATCCCCGGGAGATCGGAACTGGCGGTCGCCCTGCTGAACCCTTTCGGCCGTGCCCGCTTGCCGAAAGTTCCAAGCATGCTTCAGGTTATTGCCGCGAGTATGCTGGCACACGGGCCGCAGGACATTGCCGTCGGCGACGAGGATGTCTTGGTCTGTCCGCAGGTTTCGAGCACGATCGGCTTCATGGATTGGAGTCGGCATTCCGAGTTGTTTTCGGACGCCTACGACCGCACGGCGCAATGGATCGAGGAACGTCTCCGCCAGAACGACTCAGGGCTCCGGGCGGTGCTCGGTAACGCACATACTTAGCGCATCACGGCGCGATACCGGCAGCCCGAACATCAAAAGCGCGGCGATGAGCAAATGCACGGCAAGGCAGGCAGGTTCGTCAGGGTGGAAACCGGAAGTTCGACGCGAACCCAACAGAGAGCTCGCCGGCTGTTCACGGCTGCTCTCAATCCTCGGACAAGCCGGCCAGAGAACTATCAGAAGCGACGCGGGATCAAGGGACGTCGCCTGGCCGGACGTGACGCGCAGGAGAGGGCATCTTTGCAACCGCGACGATCACTCCGGCACGCCGGAGATGCCCAGCTCCTCGACGTAACGCTCGGCGACCGGCGGAGACGCAATTGCGTCAAAACCAGACCTTCGCAACTAGCTGGCATTGCGCCGTTGGCGCGGCCCGGGTTTGACCACGGTGGCGAGTACGATGCCGACGACGATGAAGGCCGCACCGACCAGATCGTAATCGTGCAAGCCCTCGCCGAGCAGCAGATAGGCGAGTATGGCGACGAACACCGTCTGCAGATAGAGCAACATGCTCGCCCGGCTCGCGCCCAGCGTTTCCACGCTTTTGTTGTAGAGATAGTACATCAAGGCGCCGCCGGGACCTGCCAGATAGGCGAGCGCGAGAATGCTGTCGACGTCCATGGCGGAGCGTTCGTCGTTGAACAATTCCCACAGATGAAAAGGCAAGGCGACCAGCGCACCGGCGCCGAGCAGCAGTACGACCATCGGCAGGAGTTCGATGCCGAATTTGGCACGGCGCAAAAGCACGGTGTACAGGCCCCAGCAGAACGCGCTGCCGACGATCCACAGTTCGCCGGCGTTGAACTTGAGTTGCAGCAGCGCCGCCAGGTTCCCGTGGGCAACGATGAAAATCATCCCGGCGAGCGCAACCAGCGCGCCAAGCGACTTCCACAGGCCGAGCGGCTCGCCAAGCACGAAACGGGCGAGCACCATCGTCATGACAGGCGACAGCGCCATGATGATGCCGGCCGTGGTGGCGTCGGTGTCGTTGAGGCCATGGTAGATCATACCCTGGCACAGCGTGAGGCCGATCGCCCCCACGGCGACGACCTCCACGGCGCGAGTTCGCAAAAGGCCGATCATCGCGTCGTGATGATGGTGCACAATCGGCAGCAGGATTGCGCAAGCGAGCGTCAGCCGCCAGAAGCAGAGGCCCCAGGGCGGCATTTCAGGCGCCACCCATTTGGCCGCGATATAGACCCCAGCCGAAAGCAACCAGCACAGGACGGCGGCCGGATAGCCGGTCAAGGAGGATACGGGCCCGGCCACGGGTTGCGCGGCTTCATGCGCTATCGGCATTGCCTGCATGTCATGCCCTCCCCTTCGATGACGTCGGCCCGAGGGGCAATATAACCTGCGTCGTTGGGTCGTGCATTCGTTTTGAAATGTTGGGGTCGAAAAGGAATCTGAGCTCGGCCGCCATATGTCTTTCGACGGAGCGAAGAGGCTGTAGGGCGCGCGGCCAGCCTGGCCTCGGCTGCCTTAGCCCGGAGGCGTCAGCCACAGGGTGGACATTTCAGCTCACATGGAAAATGATCATGTTGCCATGCACAACCCTGCAGTGGTTATCTCGACGAGAAGCCTGAGCGTAGAAGCGGATCAACCGACCTCCGGGTCCAGCGAGCAAGGACGCAAATGGACACCCCAGAGAATGGGCAATTGCATCGCGACGCGGGCGGGCGACCCCGTCGATCGGCCGGCTGGCTTGCCGGCGCCGCCGTGTCGGCGGCATTCCTGCTCGGCATGGTTTTCAGCAGCACCGCGTTTGCGCAGGACCAGCAGCTACCCGTGGTAACGGCGGCCAAGCCGGTGGTCCGTGAAATCGTCGAAGACGACGAGTTCGTCGGGCGTTTCGAAGCCGTCGACGAGGTCGCCATCCGTTCGCGGGTCAGCGGCTATCTGGACAAGGTCAGCTTCCAGGACGGCGCACTGGTCAACAAGGGCGACCTGCTCTTCACCATCGACCAGCGTCCGTACCAGGCGGCTTATGATGCCGCCAAATCGCAAGTGGACGTCGCCAAGAGTCTGCTCGAATTCTCCAAGATGCAGCTGGATCGCGCCGACGAACTCGCCAAGACCGGCAATATCTCAACCGCGACGGTCGACGACCGCCGGCGGGAATACCTTTCGGCGCAGGCGCAGATGCAGGGCGCGACGGCTGCGCTGACGACGGCCAGCCTGAACATGGAATTCACCGAGATCAAGGCGCCCTTGTCCGGCCGCATCGACCGCCGGCTGGTGTCGGTCGGCAACCTCGTGCAGCCGGATTCCACCTTGCTGACGACCATCGTTACGCGCGATCCGATCGACTTCTATTTCGACGTCGATGAGCGCCTGTATTTCAGCTACGCCCGCGACGCGAAGCAGCGCGGCGGCAGCATGCAGGAAGGCGCCGGCGGGCTCGACGTGGTGGTTCGCGTCGCCGACCGCGCGGAGGCGGTATTCAAGGGCAAGCTCGATTTTGCCGAGAACCGGATCGACAACGCGACCGGCACCATGCGGGTGCGCGCAAGGTTTCCCAACGCCGACGGCATTCTCCAGCCAGGCATGTTCGGGCGCATCAACGTGCCGGGGTCGCTGCCGCATAGCGGCGTGCTGGTGCCCGACGAGGCGATCGGCGCCGATCAGGATCGCCGCATCGTGTTCCTGGTGGACGAGGCCGGGATGGTGTCGGCGAAGCCCGTGCGCACCGGCCCGCTTCTCGACGGCTACCGGGTGATCCGCCAGGGCCTGACCGGCAACGAGACGATCATCGTCAACGGGCTGATGCACGCCAGGCCCGGCACCAAGGTGAAGGTCGAGATGGTGACGTTGCCGCCCAAAGTCGAGACCGCCGGGTTGCAGCAATGAGGTTCGCACATTTCTTCGTCGATCGTCCGATCTTCGCATCGGTTGTTTCGATCGTCCTGCTGATCCTCGGCGGGATCGCTTATACCCAGCTGCCGGTCGCGCAATATCCCGAGATCGCGCCGCCGACCATCGTCGTTCGCGCGCAGTATCCGGGCGCCGACGCGGAGACGGTCGCAGCGACGGTGGCAACGCCGATCGAGCAGGAGATCAACGGCGTCGAGGGCATGCTCTACATGTCGTCCTATTCGTCGGGCGACGGGGCGATGGCGCTGACCATCACCTTCAAGCTGGGCACCGATCTCGACCAGGCGCAGGTGCTGGTGCAGAACCGCGTGTCGATCGCCGAGCCGCGCCTGCCCGAAGAAGTCCGCCGCCTCGGCATCACCACCACCAAGAGCTCGCCCGACCTGATGATGGTCGTGCACATGCTGTCGCCCGACAATACCTACGACCAGCTCTACGTCTCGAACTACGCCCGCTCGCAGGTGCGCGACATACTGCTCAGGCTCGACGGCGTCGGCGACCTTACCATCTTCGGCGAACGCGAATATTCGCTGCGCATCTGGCTCGATCCGGAGAAACTGTCCGCCCTGGGGATGACCTCGGGCGATGTGGTGCAGGCGCTGCGCGACCAGAACGTCCAGGTGTCGGGCGGTTCGATCGGCGCGCCGCCGACCAACACCGGCACGGCGTTCCAGTACACGGTCACCACGCAAGGCCGCTTCAACGACGCACGCGACTTCCGATACGTGATCGTCAAATCGGCCGACGACGGCCGCCTTATCTCGCTGCAGGACGTGGCGCGCATCGAGCTCGGCGCCAAGGATTACGTCACCAACTCCTATCTCAACGGCAAACCGGCGGTGGCGCTCGCCATCTTCCAGCGGCCGGGCACCAATGCGCTCGCCGCAGCCGCGGAGATCCAGGACAAGATGAAGGAGCTTTCCCGCGACTTCCCGAAGGGGTTGACCTACGACATCGTCTACAATCCGACCGAGTTCGTCGCCGAGTCGATCCAGGAGGTCTACAAGACGATCCTCGAGGCAATGGTGCTGGTCATCATCGTCATCATCGTCTTCCTGCAATCGTGGCGCATGGCGATCGTGCCGATCGTGGCGATCCCCGTGTCGCTGATCGGCACGCTGGCGGTGCTTTACGCCGCCGGCTTCTCGCTCAACATGCTGACGCTGTTCGGCCTCGTTCTGGCGATCGGCATCGTCGTCGACGATGCGATCGTCGTGGTCGAGAACGTCGAGCGCAATATCGCCAGAGGGCTGGCGCCCAATCCGGCGGCGCACCTGACCATGGACGAAGTCGGAACGGCGGTCATCGCGATCTCGCTGGTGCTGATAGCCGTGTTCGTGCCGACAGCCTTCATCCCCGGCATTTCTGGGCAGTTCTACCTGCAGTTTGCGATCACCATCGCGGTGTCGACCGCGATCTCGGCATTCAATTCGCTGACGCTTTCGCCGGCGCTGGCTGCACTGCTGTTCAAGCCGCACCACGCCGCGGCGGCGCCGTCGCGCTTTTTCCTGGCGCGATTCGGACGGGCACTCGCCGACGGCTTCAATCGCGGCTTCGACAGGCTCGCCCATTGGTATTCGAGCATCATCCGCGTGCTGGTCGGCTCGTGGATAACGATCGCCGCCATGCTGGGCGTTTTCGCGGCCCTCATCTGCGCCACGGTCTACATGGTGCAGGCGGTGCCGCGCGGTTTCATTCCGTCGCTCGACCAGGGCTATGCGATCGTCGTCGTCCAGTTGCCGGATGGCGCCTCTCTGTCGAGGACCGATGCGGTCATACAGCAGGCGTCGCAGATCATCCAGAAAACGCCAGGCGTCGACTACGCGGTCGCCTTCGCCGGCTTCTCCGGCGCGACCTTCACCAACGCCAGCAACGCAGGCGTGATCTTCGCCAGGTTCAAGCCGTTTGACGAGCGACTGAAAGCCGGCCAGTCGGCGACCCAGGTCATCGGCAATCTGTTCGGCAGCCTGCAAAGCATCAAGGAAGCCTTCATCATCGCACTGCCGCCGCCGCCGATCCGCGGCATCGGTAATGCCGGCGGCTTCAAGCTGCAGATCCAGGAGCGCAACAGCGCCGACATGCGGCAGATCCTGGCGCTTGCCTACGAAATCGCCGGCAAGGCCAACAAGACGCCGGGGCTGACGGGCGTGTTCACCACGTTCTCCGCGTCGAGCCCGCAATTCTTCCTGGCGATCGATCGCGACAAGGCGCGCATCCTGAACGTGCCGATCCCCAACATCTTCGAGACGCTGTCGATCAATCTGGGCACCGCCTACGTCAACGACTTCAATGCTTTCGGGCGCGTCTACCAGGTGCGGGCACAGGCCGACCAGGCGTTCCGCCTCGATCGCGCCGACATCTTGAAACTGAAGGTGCGCTCGGCGACCGGCGCGCTGGTTCCTCTCGGTACGTTGATCGAGATCCGCGACGTCACCGGCCCGGCGCTGGTCCAGCGCTACAACATGTACGTCTCGGTGCCGCTGCAGGGCAACGCGGCGCCCGGCGTTTCCACGGGCGACGCGCTGGCATTGATGGAAGGGATCACGGCAAAGACGCTGCCGGCCGGGACCTCGTATGAATGGACCGAGCTCGCCTATCAGCAGCGCAACACCGGCAATGCGGCTGTCTATATCTTCGGACTGTCGGTTCTGTTCGTGTTCCTGGCACTGGCGGCGCAATATGAAAGCTGGGTGCTGCCGTTCGCCATTGTGCTGGTGGTGCCGCTCGGCGTGCTCGCGGCGTTGCTCGGTGTGTCTTTCCGAGGGCTGGACAACAACATCCTCGTGCAGATCGGCCTCATCGTGCTGATAGGTCTTGCCGCCAAGAACGCGATCCTGATCGTCGAATTCGCGCGGCAGGCGCAGGAACGCGGCCTGTCGGCCGCCGAGGCTGCCGTCGAAGCCTGCCGGCTCAGGCTGCGGCCGATCCTGATGACCGCCTTCTCGTTCATCCTCGGCGTCGTGCCGCTGATGATCGCAACGGGCCCGGGCGCGGAAATGCGCCAGTCGCTCGGCACAGCGGTGTTCTCCGGCATGCTCGGCGTCACCTTCGTCGGCCTGTTCCTGACGCCGGTTTTCTACGTCACCCTCAGGTCGCTGTTTTCACGGCGCAAGCCCCGTGCCGAGGCCGAGCCTTCGGGGCCGGCAGAGGCGCCATCGGAGACGGCCGCCGAGTAGGGTTACGAATTCGCCGCGTCGGGCACGGCTCCGGCCGGGATTTCAACGAGGGATTCGAAATTTGTTCCCGCGCATTTCGCATAAGTTAGCGATCTCTTGTCGGCGAGGCTAGTGTAGCGCCTCGGACTCAGGTCCGGCAGGCATACTTCACCTTGCCCCACTGGCTGCATTGAGGACACAAAGGACGGAGATAGGCCAACTTGTCGCCCGGAATATTTCCGCAACTGGTGATCGTCAGGCTACCGCCATTGAAACCCTCCAAGCTGTAGGATTCCCAAGTGCCGCTGAGGGGCTGATCGTCTTCTCGTAGTTTCAAATACCCGGTGCGACCGCATTCGCAAACCAGCTTTTCCCGTAAAACAGTTGAGAGCACTTAGGACTGCCTTTCCGATGCGGCAAACAAGTCCGATCGTCCTTGCGAACCGACTTGATACGCTGGATGGCCGGTGCGGCCTTGGGGCTATCTTGGGGATGCGAAAGCCGCACCGGTCACTGCGGGAAGGGGTTGCGTTCCCCGCGCTGCCAAACCTATGGGCATATTAGCAACTTCGCAATTAAGCCTATTGGCGGGACTAAGACTGAAGTCCAACCCAGCCGTAGGGGCTAGTTCATCGGGCCTGTACCGTAGCCTTTCGGTGGCGTCTAGCGTTGTCGATCGACGCCGCCACCGCCCGACTACCCGCCATGGGTGAATAAAGTGGTTGGCTTCATGCGTGCCTTGTTCAGCTTTCGGAGGCAGCCCCCTTCTCGTCGGCACTGACCCCGAGCCTCACCAGCGCGCGTTCTTTGCCGACCGCCTATTTGACGGGCGAAAACTCAAAACGATCGAAACGGAAGACTGCCGTATACTCGTTGCGTCGCTCCGGCGTCCCGGCAGGATTGCGGAAGATCGCGCCGCAGGTTGTCTGAACTTTCGGAATGGCGTCGCATAGGAAGTTCTGCTGCACCCAGCTGGTTGATTTGTCTATCCATGCGCCTCCCCCGCGCAGGTCACGACCGAGGATGAGCGACCTGATCTCCGAACCGGTAAGCCGGTCCTTCGCATCCAGATCGACCGCTTCCGGCAACTCCGGCAAACCGGCCTTGTCCAGGCCGTCCAGCAGACGCCCGATGTCAGCCGGGTTCTTGAACACAAAATACCTCTGCGTGACCAGCTGATTTGCCCCTCCATCCTTTCGTTCCAGCATGACGTTTCTTAGCCTGTCACGATAGGCCGCAACCTGGTCGCTGCGCCCGAGATGTGCGTAGGCCGAAACCAACACCTGCAGGCCGTAGAATTTCGGCCATGGATCGGGCGATTGGAGATCGATCCTTTCAAGGTAGTCGACAGCTTCCTCGAAACGACCCTGGCCGAATTCAGCCAGCCCAGCCTGGTAGTGCCGATGGTCATTGCTGCCTGGATCGACACGGTTGGCGGCGACGAGATAGTCGCGCGCCTCGTCCGGCCTGCCATTGAAATTCAGGGCTTCTGCCAGCCCGACATAGTTCAGGGGATCGCTCGGGTCGAGCGCCACTGCCTTGAACATAACCGCGACTGCCTCGTCGGATCGGTGCTCGCGAACCAGCAAACTGGCGACGAGCTGATAGTAGGACGGCGAGGGATGCTTGGCCGCCTCCCCCAGGTACTTGTAGACGTTGTACAACGCACCGATGTCAGACACGGTTAAAGCTTGGCCCCGCGGCCCGTCCATGTCCCAAAAGGCCCATGCGAGCGAGGCTGCCGCCGCGCCGAAATTCGGATCGAGTTCCAGCGCCTGCTGGAAAAACCTCACCGCCTGCGCAAACTCATCTGGAGTGTTGCGACGATTGTAGATTTCCATGCCCTGGAGGTAAGCTTCGTAAGCTGCAGGATTGCGCGTGCCGCCCGCGACATCTGCCTTGCCTTGGGCGCTGACAAGACGGAGCTTGAGCGCGCCTGCGATGCTGACGACGACTTTGTCCTGCAGCGCAAACACATCCGTCCACTGGCCGTCGAAACGTTCTGCCCAGAGATGACCGGTGGTCGAGCCGTCGATCAATTGCGCGTTGATACGCATGTCGTCGCCGACCCGACGTATCGAGCCCTCCAGTATGTACCGGACACCAAGTGCTGCGGCGACGTCAGCGGCCTTAGTCTCCTTGTCCTTGTAGGTGGAAGCCGCGTTCCGCGATACGACGAACAGGCCGGGCACGCGTGCAAGCTCTGTGGTCAGGTCCTCGGTGAAACCGTCAACCAGATACCCCTGCGCCTTGTCGTCGCTGAGATTGTCAAATGGAAGCACGACGAGGGATGGCCGGGTGTCGGCTTTCGCATTGGCCGTCAGAGCGGTGGGCCGAAGCGGTGGCTCCCACGGTCGCCACCACGCTGCTGCAAGGCAGACCGCGACGACAAGCACCCCGATAGCAACGGCCAGATTGCGCCTGAAGCGTGGGTGTCGATTGACGGCCATGGGCTTTCCCGCCACCGCGGGATCGAGCAGCACCCGGAACGCCTCCACCGGTTCGGCGATGTTCTTCAGCTTCTGTTGGCCCATCGGCTCAAAGCCGAAAGCCAACTTCTTCTCAACCTCTTTTGCGACCTTTGCCGAGACACAGATGCCGCCAGGTTCCGCTAGTTGTTGGAGCCTGGCAGCGACGTTGACGCCCTCGCCATATCGGTCCTCGCCCTCGACAATTACCTCGCCGAGATTGATCCCGATCCTGACGCGAATCCGATGATCCTCGGAAACGGACGCGTTGCGTTCCGCCAGAGCTTGCTGCAACGACACGGCACATTCGACCGCGTCCACGACGCTGCCGAATTCGGCCAGCAGTCCATCGCCCATCAGCTTGAAGATGTGGCCGTGGTGGCGGGCAATCTCAGGCTCGAACAGTTCCTTGCGCCGAGCACGAAGGCGCTCGAACGTGCCGGCCTCGTCGCGTTCCATCTGGGCGGAATAGCCCACAACATCGGCAGCAAGGATGGCGGAAAGCTTACGGTCCATCGATCTGGCCTGTCCCCCGTGGAGTATAGACCTGGTGATACCGAATTGAAACGACCGACCTCTCCAGACAGGAACTGCGCTGCGAACTCATGGGGAGTTGTGGCAGCGGTTGCGAGCATAGCGCCACGACCTCAACCCCCCATCGTCGTCGGAATGCACTGCCGCACCATCCTGCGGCGTCAGCCTGGTCCATAGCCCCGGCGGCCGTGTCCGCGCCGGTCGGCCCGACAGCCTCGGATTGGTATTATAGCATAAACTATATTAGTGATTGCTTGACAAAATGCCTGACCTCTGGTTTCCTGATTTGCCGGGTATTGAAACAAGTTTGTTGCGTTTCCGGACGGTGTTCGCATGTCGACCTTGGTTGTCGCGGACCCGCGGGGGGTGTATCTCGCCGGTCTGGAATGGGTTCTGCGGAAGGCTGGACACGATGTCGTCGCCCAGTGCCGCCGCCCTGCCGACATTGTCCCCAATGTGGAGCACCATCGGCCTGATATTGTCATCGTCGGCCTGGATATCGCGGACCCGCAAATGGCCGGTCTTTCCTCCCGGCTGAGGTCCTGCGACAGCGCTCTCGGCATCATCTTCATCCTGCAGGCAAACGGCCGGCTCGACCTCAAGGAAATACAGTCACTCGACGGCGACGGCCTGCTTTTGGACGGCATCAGCCACCGCTATCTTCTCGAATGCGTGAATGCGGTGGCGGCAGGCAAGAAATGGATCGACAACAAGATCGTCCAGCAATTGCTGATGCCAGAACCGCAGCATCAGCCGACGTCCAGGCTCACCGGACGGGAAACCGAAATCGCCGATCTCGTCTCGCGCGGATTGCGCAACAAGACCATCGCGCAACGGCTGCATGTTTCCGAAGGCACGGTGAAGATGCACCTGCATCATGTCTACGAGAAACTGCATCTCGACAGCCGAGCTGAACTGGCCTGGGTAGCGCATGGCAAAGGCGCCGAGCGTCCGGGAACCGGCCTGCTCTGATCATCTCTTTCCACTGGCATCGACAGGGTGCGGCAAGCCGCCTGACGGCATCGGCCTCGATGCCGTCGCCATTGCCGGCGGCGCCTGCGCCGGCCTGATCTATCGAACGATATATATCGTTCGATCAGGTATGGGCATTCACCCCAATACTATCGAACCGCGAATGGACGCGTCCTCTGCGTCGGCGGCACATTGAAGGATTGAAGGCCGCAAATTCAGTGGGCCAGCGGATGCACTGGGTGGCGGCATCCGGCATCTGGGGGCTGGGCCCCCATCATGCGACAGGGGAGCACAGCAATGACCATCACCTTCATTCTCAACGACGAGGCCGTTAACGACCAGACCACCGGACTGCAAACCGGCGACAACGTCGACGACGCCTTCACGGATACCGATGTTGCGTACTCCGCTTTGCCGGCCTCGTTCCGGACCTATCTCGAATCGACTCTTGGGCTGAATTCCGCATTCCCAACCAGCATCGGCGTCGCGACCAAGACGAACTCGGTCACCGTCAACGCAACCGCCGGCTCCCAGCTCGTCGGCACTACGTTCACCGACGGCAACGGCGGCACCCTCAACGGCGACGATAGCGGGCTCAACACCCTCGGCGGCAAGGATATCCTGCTCTTCGCCGGAGCAAACGACACCGTGATCGGAAAATATGACAGCGATGGCAACGGCAGTGCAGACGCGGTCGCCTTCGTCGTCTTCAAGCAGGACGTGATCAACGCCGGCGCGACCAGCGACCAGGTGACCTTCAACATCGTCACCTACGTTCCGATCTTCCATGGCAGCAACCCCAACCCGGATGACGCGGTCGATCTCGGCAACACCCTCAAGCTCGCGGCGAGCGAGACGCTCAACTTCGGCTTTGCCGGAGCGCCCTCCGGCAGCAACCTGTTCATGACCTTCGGCGATCCAAACTCCACGCAGATCGTGGTGATAGGGAAAGATCCGTTGAATCAGTCCCAGGGCGGAAACATCTCGACCAAAGATGTACTCAATATCAGCCAAGCCGGCAGCACCACCTCGTTCGGCGTCAACGGCAACGCGATCAACCCCACCGAGGGGGCGTACATCACCTACGTCTCGGGCACGAACACGAACTTCCTCGTGCCAAATCTGGACCAGAACGAGGCCGACGTCGAAGCCAACATCGCCTTCCAGAACGTCGTGAGTGCGACGGGGGCGTCCTTCACCGTCAACCAGACCAATCCGGGCGTCGGACCCGTGACCGTCAAGATCTCTGCCTTCACCACAGCCGCGGAGTCGGGAGCGAATTTCGTCGACGGGCTCACCAACGACACGCACGTCGCCATCACGTCGTTCTCGTTGACCAACGTCGTCGTCAAGACAGGCAATACGCAATATACTCCGGCCGCTTCGATCGACGCCAACGGCGACTTGATCATCACCGGCCTAAGCAGCGGCGACACGGTGCAGTGGACGACAAGCGGAACCCATAATCGGGTGCTGATCGAAAACATCAGCAACGCGGATAGCGATCCCAGCAACGACAACAACACTTTCGACATCGGCGGCTTCGGCATCGTGACATCCAATTCCGCCTCGGAGTTCGTCGGCCAGCAGATCGTGATCGAAGATGACGGCCCGACGGCGGGCATCGTCCAGGGCGCTCCCACGGTGGCGCATGACGAGACCGCCGGCATCCAGGCAGATGCCGACGACACCACGGCACCGGCGGTTGTCGCCCTGTTCGCGGGCGTCAGCAATGTCAGCTCCGATCTGAGCCCGACCGGCTACGCACAGGACCCAGGCGCGGTGGTGAGTTCCACCGGAAGCTCGTTCGGCACCGATCAGGCGGGGGGCACGACGGCATTCTCGCTGGCGGTGTCCGCCGCCGGCGTGGATTCCGGCCTCGACACGACCGCCGGCACCAGCATCTTCCTGTTCAAGGAAGGC
>NZ_JACHEF010000004.1:548153-559344 GCF_014207355.1 Mesorhizobium sangaii
CACGACGAAACGGTGAACATCACCGACAGCGCCTTGCTGGCGGTGGTGACGGTCACCGACGGTGACGGCGACACGGCGACCAGTTCGACCGGTATCGGCGATGCCGTGCAGTTCCAGGACGACGGCCCGACGATCACGGTGCCGTTCGACGGTGACCCCGGTACCCCAGCTATCGAGCACGAAACTCTGCACAACGTGCTGAACGCAACGGCTACCGGAGCCTTCGGGTACGACATCGGCAAAGACATTCACAACGCCACATTCTACACTGGCGGTGGTTCCGACTTTGTCGACACCAACGCAGCCCTTGCCGGTGTCCAGATCAGCTTGACCGGCACGGTCGATAACCCCGGCACCCCCGGCATTACCCAAGCGGTGGCGACACTGACGTCGGAGGACGCCGCCAGTGCAACATTCACCTTCTCGTTCCTCTATGACAAGGACCCGATCACGGCTGGCATACAGGATGCTACGGCGGGCGGCACCCTGACCTTCAACAAGGCCGCCGATACCTACAGCATCACCCTGACGGACCCGATCGACGGGTTCAGCTTCAATGTGCTGCACACCTCCGAACTGTTGCGGAAGGCGCCTCCCGGCAACACCGGACACCCGGAACTCGTGGTGACGGAACTTGACCTCAACAACGGCACGACCGACACCAACGGGTTCTATGTGCAGTTCACAGCGAACACCAACCCTGCCGGCTCTCCTTTCGGCTTCAACGGCACAGGTGACGGCGCACCGGACGGATCGCCTCTCGACACTGCCTATAACAACGGCCAGTTCGTCACCAGCAGCTTCGAGGACTGGGTGTCGGCAACCCAATCCACGAACGGTGTCGCAGGTGACACGATCCAGAAGAACGAACTCCTGACGCTGCGGTTCTTCAACGAGAACATTCTCGGGGACGTGAACCCCGGTGCCCCCGGTGGTGGTACAGAGAAAACCACCCCGACAGACTCTGTGTCCGGCGTCGCCCTCAAGTTCGACGGTATCGGGAACTCCGAGGACCTTATCGTGGTCCTCGACCTGATCGATGACAAAGGCACAGCATCCACCGCCGACGACGTCAAGACCACGAAGTCGATCTTCGTCGAGAACCAAGACTTCTTCAAGCTTTCGACCGGCGGGGTGCCGTCCCCGTACAACAGCGAGTTCACGCTCGGCAACAACGACGCCCTCCTCATTATCGAAAGCAACGACTACAACCTCGCCGCCGGTGAGAACTTCAAAATTCAGGGGATGCAGATCATGCAATCCGGCAACGGGCTGACAGGTTCTGCGATTAACCTGAACGGGATCACCGACAACCCCAACACCATCCCGATCGAAGGCGCAAGCAGTGGTACGCAAGCTTGGGAGGCGCAGGATAACGATGTCCTCAAGATCGTGGACATCGGCTTCGTGCAGACGACGTCCGGGACATTGAATGCCAACCTCGACTTCGCGTTCCAGATCGCGGACGCGGACGCCGATACGACGGGGACGCAGCACATACCCGTTGACGTCGTCGCCTGATCACTGCGCTACGGGAGGCAGCCAAAGTTGCCTCCCGCCATCTGGGCACGAAGCGGGAGCCTGCACGAAGGGTTGAATCTGCCGCACCACGCCAGAGATATGATCGATGAAAACCAACCAACAGCCCCCTGCCCTGCGAGTGGTGATGAAAGAGGCCAGACGTGCCATCCGGCCGCTTATCTGGTTCAGCGCCGGCATCAACGTGCTGATGCTGACCGGGGCACTGTACATGCTACAGGTCTACCACCGGGTGTTGTCCAGCCACAGCCTGGAGACGCTGGTGATGCTATCGCTGATGGCGGCAGCGGCACTCGCCGCGATGGCGGGGCTGGAAGTGGTGCGCGGGCGCCTTCTGGCTAAAGTCGGATCGTGGATGAACGCGCGGTTGGCACCAGTTCTGCTGACCGCATCGGTCGAATATGCCGCCTCGGCGCCCGGACATGCCAACGCCCGTCCGCTGCGCGACCTGGATCAAGTGCGGAATTTCTTCACGAGCCCAAGCATCTTCCCCATCCTCGACGCGCCTTGGGCACCTCTGTTTTTCGCCGCCATATTCCTCATGCACCCTTGGCTGGGTTGGTTGGCGCTGGTCGGCGGGGTCGTACTCTTCGCCTTGGCGGTGCTCAACGAATACCTCACGCGCAAGCCATTGACCGAGGCCGCAAGCGCACAGTCGCGGGCATACACGCAGGCTGAGGCTGCGATCCGAAACGCCGAGGTGGTGCAGGCGATGGGCATGCTAAAGCCACTGCTGGAGGGCTGGAAGGCGCAGCAGGACGAGGCGAACAAGGGGCAAGTCCTTGCCGCCAACCGTGGCGGCGTCATCGCTGCCATCGCGCGTTGTCACCGGCTGGCCCTGCAAATGGCCATACTGGGCCTTGGTGCCTATCTGGTGGTTCGCAACGAGGCCTCGGCCGGCATCATGATCTCCGCCTCGATCCTCATGGGTCGCGCCTTGTCCCCGGTCGAACAAGCGATCGCCACGTGGAAGGCCACGGTCGGAGCGCGTGCCGCTTACCGGCGTCTCACCGCGGTCGCCGGACAGCACCCGGAGGCCACACCGGTTCTGCCACTGCCACGTCCGAAGGGGCGGTTTGAGGCCGACGACCTCGTGCTTGCCCGACAGGGTGGCGAGCCGATTCTGAAAGGGATCAGCTTCCGGCTCAATCCGGGTGAAGCAATGGCGTTGATCGGCCCGAGCGCGGCCGGCAAGACGAGCCTGGCGCGAATACTGGCCGGTGCCTGGCGTCCATCCGGGGGGCGTGCGTTGCTGGACGGCATGGACGTTGCCCAATGGGCGGCGGAGGACCGTGGTCATCATGTCGGTTACCTGCCGCAGGACATCGAGCTCTTCGCCGGTACCGTCGCCGAAAACATCTGCCGCTTCGCGCAGCTCACCCCGCCGATCTTCAACAACGTGGTCAAGGCCGCGCTGTTGTCGGGAGTTCACGAACTGATCAAGGGGCTGCCTAAGGGTTACGCCACCGAGATCGGCGAATCCGGCGCGGTGCTGTCAGGCGGGCAGCGCCAACGCATCGGCTTGGCGCGGGCACTCTACGGCGACCCGCCACTCCTTATTCTGGACGAGCCCAATTCCAACCTCGACCGCGATGGCGAGGACGCATTGATCGCAGCCCTCAGCGCGGTCAAGGCGGCGGGCACGACCATCGTCCTGATCGCGCACCGACCGAACATCCTGGCGAAGGTCGACAAGGTGCTGGTCCTCAACCGGGGCCAGCAAGACCTTTTCGGCCCGCGCGACTATGTCTTCAACGAACTTGCCAACCGCGCCCGCAAGGTGACCCAGATGCCAATCGGAGCCTCGCTGCCAACCCTCGAAGTGGTCAAGGAAGTCAAAGAAGCATGAGCCGTTCCCCAGAATTGAACGTCGTGCCGTTGCCCGTGACGCCACCGGCCCTGCTGGAACCGTTACCCCTGCGTCTTACGGGCGTGACGTGCACCGGGTTCGCTATCATGTTCCTGTTCTTCGGCGTGGCCGGCGGCTGGGCGGCGCTTGCGCCGTTGGACAGCGCCGCAGTGGCACCGGGCGTTATCAAGGTCGCCGGCGACCGCAAGCTCATCCAGCACCTCGAGGGCGGCATCATCGCGGAGCTGAACGCCGCCAACGGTGATATCGTCAAGGCGGGCAAGGTCCTCATCCGGCTCGACGACACACAGGCAAAGACGCAGCTTGACCTGATCCAGAACCGGATAGCAACGCGCGACGCACTGGCCGCGCGTCTTAGGGCTGAGCGGGACGGCAAGGCCGAGATCGAGTTCGATCCGGCGTTGCTCGCAAACCCCGCCACCGCCGCAAGGGACGCGGTGGCCGCACAGCGTGACGTCTTCTCGGCGAAGCACCACAACTTGACGGACGAGCGGGAAATTCTGAGCCAGCGCCACAACCAGATACAGGAAGAGATAAATGGACTGAAGGAGCTCATCGTCACCGAGGACAAGCAGATCGAGGCGATCGGAGGTGAAAGCAAAGACCTCGAGGGGCTGCTCAAGAAGGGGCTGACCACGCGCGAGCGGAACCTGTTGCTCAAACGACAACAGCGGGAGATCGAGGGGCAGCGCGCGACCAACACCGCTGCAATCGCTCGTGCCAGAAGCGCCATGGCCGAGATCGACATGCAAATCTTGAACCTCGCCACAGTGCGGCTGAACGAGGCCGTCGAGGAGTTGAGCAAGGTCGAGGCGGAGTTGTTTGACCTCAGGCAGGAGGAGCGTTCCGCAAAGGACGTGCTGACCCGTACCAATGTCGTCGCACCGGTTGACGGCATCGTCATGGACCTGAAGGTCCACACGACGGGCGGTGTCGTGAAACCCGGCGAGACATTGATGACAGTCGTGCCGCTCGGACAACAACTCGTGGTCGAGGCTATGGTCAAACCTGAAGATATCGAGACGATCGCCCCCGGACAGCCCGCGCGCGTCAGCTTCCCGGCCTTCGCTCGCTACAACCTGCCGCCGCTCGACGGGGTCGTGGAGATCGTGTCGGCTGACCGCATGGTGGAGGAGCGCAGCGGGGCACCGTATTTCGCCGCAACCGTCTTGATCGATAAGAGTGAACTCGCCAAGCTGGAGGGCCGCAAGCTGCTGCCCGGCATGTCGAGCGAGGCGATGATCCGGACCGGTGATCGCACCGTGCTCTCTTACCTCGCCGAGCCGATCACGCAGAACTTCCGCCGCGCGATGCGGGAAAAATAGCCATAGGCTGCTCGAAAGCCGTCAGCTGTTGAGATGCTTCAATTCAAACCTGGCGTCATCCTGGGTGTCTGACACGCCCTGTTCGGCGAACTGGAACATGTCCGCGAACTCCATCTCTTTCTCAAACATCACACCGCCGACTTTGATGGTCAGCGCATCCTCGGTTCCCTTTGGTGCGAAATAGACTTGCGCGACACGCGTGCGGATACGCTCGCCGATTTCCTTGGCTTCTGCTTCGGTTGCGCCTGAGAGGAAGACCCCGAACATCGAAGTCCCTATGCGTCCAACCAGATCATCGGCGCGTACTGATGATTGTATGGTTGAGGCTATGAGCCGCAAAGCCTCGTCGCCCCATTCAAGGCCAAAGCGCAGGTTGATGGACCGTAGATGTTCCGAATGAATGACCAGGAAGGCGCCCGAGCGTGGTCCCGGCGCCGATGGCCTTGTTGCTCTTCTTTCGACCATCGATGTGAAGACAGGCCCGTTCAGACAGCCTGTCAACCTGTCATAGGTTCCGGACCTGTTGAGTTCCTGCCGGCAGGCGCGGATTTGGATCTGCTGCCAGCCGATCAGTACGAAAAGCGGCAGACCAATGACCACCGGCAGCAGCACGGCGGTCATCATGCTGCGCCCGAACGGCGTGAACGCGTCGCTGAACAGAAGCAGGTAGTTGAATCCCAGGGAAAGGCCGAGGCTCCCGGCTGTTCCTAGGAAGGTCAGCCATGCGGCGCTTCTCCATGCCTGCGCGGAGGCGGTCGCTGTGGTTTGTGCCATTGGCTAATCTCCTGTCAGATCAGCCAGCATAGGGCCGGCGTACAGCATTTTCAGTTTCCGAGAACCATACAATTTGATCTATGAGACCCAATACTGTTCAAGCAACCGCCCTGCCCACGAAATTTGCGCGCTAAAGGTTAATCAATGGAATGCCGGCGACCGCTGAACAATCAACGGCGGCTTCGGTGACCGCGCTGCTCCGGTTCTTTGAGTCTCGCAGCCTATTACGGCGGACCGAAAATGCCCATCCCCGCGCCCTGGGCGGTCACTTGCGCCTTGCCATAGATGCCACTCGGCAGCGCCGTGGCCCAGCCGTTGGACACAAGCCAGGCGCCGACGTCCTGCTTGCCCAGCCTGCACGGGGCGGCGATGGCAAAACGCTCGACGTCCGGCGGCACGAAGCATTTCAGCCCGCGTCCCCTGACCCAGGAATTGAAGGCGGCACGTGCACGCTCGCCGCACGGCCAGGTGACATCGTGAAACGAACAGGTTCTGTCGAGGTCGATGCCCTGCACCCCGCTGATGATCACCGTCCGGCCCATGGACACGAAGATCGCGGACGTTGCGGCAGCCGGGCGAAAGAGCAGCACCTCACGCCAATCGTCCGGCATCGGTGTCTTCGGGGGCACAGCCAAACCAAGGTCGGTCAGCGGCGGACGGGGCTCGACCCGTTCGAGTTGCACAGGATCAAGCTGCGGTGGAGCGATGAGGTCTTGAGCAATCTTGCGCGCGGGTTCTCGTCGATATGCTTCGACGATGGACGCAGCCACTCGGGTTGGCTGCGACCCGCTATTTTGCGAAGGGGCAAGGACCGGCCGATCGACCGAAAGCAAAGTCCCGGCCTGAATGATCAGCAGTACCCCGGCCAGAAGCAGGAGGCTTCCCAGCGCAATCGCCAGGCGGCTACGGCCCAACCTAACCATCAGCCAGTCTACCCATCGGCCAGTCTGCCCCTCAGATTGACCAGGTTCCCAAGGCCGATCAGAAACCCGACGTTGATTTCGCAACCAGTTTGAGCGCGCCCTTTTGAATCTGGTAAAACGGCATCGATCGTTCACTGGATCCGTCAGCCCGAAACCGAAACAGACCTGTCGACCCACGAAACCCGTTTGGATTTTCGAGAACCTGCTTGCTGAAGCCATCAGGCCCGACCGCACTGGCAACCCCCGCTGTCAAGGCAACCATATCATAAGCATAGGCCACATTGACGTCGGCCGGGTAGTTGTATGTCGCCCTGAAGCGGTCGGCGATCGGTCCGGTTTCGCGCTGATCGAGCGTGGCGATATATGCCCCCTCAAACAGCGGATCCATGGGGTGCTCCAGCCACCGGTTGGTTCCGACGACGGAAATTGCCTTTCCCGGAATGCCCTTTGATCTGAGGGCGGCAAGGATAGGCGATGGGCTGCCATCGCCATTGGCGACGATCACGGCGTCGGGAGTGTCCACGAGCGAGCCCATTTCGTCGACAGCCTTCGCGCCACCGTCGCTGGCCGAATACGGGACAGTGACCGCAAGCGTCGCACCATAGATGCTGAGGCCGTTGGCGACCCGTTTCTCCACGGCACTGGCGTTAGAGCCTTCCGCGACAAGCAACACGAACTTCTTGCCGCCTTTGGCAGCGAGCCCCGCAGCGCCCGCCGCGGCACTGTCGGCTTCGCTGAGGCGCACGGCATAAACCCCGGCGCCGCCTGCGAAATTGTCGGCAAGCGCCAGCACCGGTGGACGCTTCGACCCCGACAGCGTGGCAATATGCTGGGCTGCCGGCAGTTCGGTCGGGCCGATCACCACTTTCGACCCCGTCGTTATCGCACTTATCGCCAATTTGCCGGCCTGTGCGCTGTCGCCTTTCGTGTCCTCTACCGTCAGCGTAAGCAATCCATTGCCAACATCCGTCATCGCCAGCTTGGCGGCATCGAGCATCTTCCTGCCGTTTTCCCCCTCCGTTCCGGGAGCCGACAATGGCAACAGCATCGTGATTTTTGTCGAACCGGTGCCCAGCGACTGGGCCGCCTGGGCAGGACCGGCACCCGCGTCGCCAGTTTGCCCGCCAGGCGCGGCAATCGCCGCCGGATCAAGCACCTCGGAAACACCGCCTTTCGACTGGCAGCCTGACAATGTCGTGGCGAGCGCAAACGCGATTGCCCATGTCCGCAGACAGCGGCCTTGTCGGCCTGATTCCATGATTGCTCCACCCAATGTGCCGCCGGGTATTCTTCCCGGCCTGGTCTTCAACGCATGTTACGGCGGACTTGCCGTGCCGTCTGTAGTTTCTTTAGCCTTCGAAAAGCCTGGCTCTAAGCGCCCTGATCTGCCTTGCTTGTCCGGCAGTCCGATAGTCGGCGCATTTCATGTATCGTGGCCCGGGCACGAACACGCGGCGCACGCGAACGCCCTTTCCCTGGGCTGGAGCCCCACCCTCTCCTCCCGACGGAAATGCGGAGAAGCCGAATGTCGCCACCGGCAACGGCCCGGTCACTTCAATCCCTTGCCTTGCCAGGATCGCTCGCGCGCGCTGGCAGTAGCGGACCGAAAGTGCCGAGAACCGGCTTTCATTGTGCCCGGCGCGATATTTCATGACGGTGGTGCACAGGTCGCCCGCGGCCAGCTTGTTGGCCTGGGCAAGATATTTGACCCCAAGCGCGATGTTGGTCGCCGGCGCGCTGAGGTCGTCGAGGGAGCCTCGAAAGCCGAGCATTCGCGCGGTCGCCGGCATCACCTGCATCAGGCCGACTTCGCCGTCGGCGCCTTGCACGTCAGGATCGAACCCGCTTTCGATCTCCATCACGGCATGCGCCAGCACCGGCTCAAGGCCATAGATCGATGCCTGACAGCTCGCAAACGCCTTGAAGGTCTGCCGAGTCCATTTCGTAGCCGCGTCGCAGTGCGTCGGCCGCGTCAACTCGGACGGCTGCCGTTGTTCCACGAAAGGTCGTTCCAGCCAGTTGGCGCGGGCCGGCGTGACAGCCTGGCCAAAGCCGGCCAACGCGATCGCTGCGGCGATCGCCCCCAAAAAGGATCCGCCGGCTATCATGATGGCCAACAGGCGTCGGTTCGCTTATCCGGTCAGTGCATGTACTCGACCATGCGATCGTGAAAGCACTCGCATTTGTTGAGGGTATCTTCGTCGCGATAGTTGGTTTTCAGGTAGCCGTAGGCCATGCCGCAAGCGACCTTGGCCTCCGACGCCCAGACGAAGACGGGCCGGGACGAGTTGATCCATTCCGAGCTGTTGGCGACCGCGACCGACTCGTCCATCAGCTTGACCACCTGGTCCTTGAGGTCGACGATGTTGTCGGTAAGGACCAGGTTGGACGTCCCGGCGACGCGACAATAGTCGACCGCGGGACCCTCGATGATGTCGGCGGCATAACCCGTCGACCCGACTGCCAGCAACAGCGTCGCAGCGGAAACCAGCAGTCTTGCAGAACGATTCATGGATGAGCTCCCCTCGATATTAGCAATGTATAACATAGTCGCGTGACCGAGCGCCATGCCGTTAAACCTGGTTTGCCGTCGTCGTGTGCTGGGTTACGCCGTCGTCGTAGAGCAGCGTGATCGTGCTGGCGACGGGGTGGTTTGTGAGCTGCGCCACTTCGACAAAATTGGCCGGATTTCCCGAGCCACTGGTGTCGACACTGAGCGTGCCCGTCCCCGCGTCGTAGTTCACGAAGTTGCCGACATTCGCAGGAGTCGAGTCGAACAGGGCCGTAAGGTCGATCTTGTCGCCCTGACCGCCATTGTAGTCGGTGATGAGGTCCTTGATGTCCAGACCGTCGAGCTTGAACGTGTCGGCTCCGGTGCCGCCGGTCATTGTATCCTGGCCTGCACCGCCGATCAGGACGTCGTTGCCCGCGCCGCCGATCAGTGTGTCATTGCCTGCGCCACCATTGAGGGTGTCGTTGCCACCGCCGCCCGCAAGATAATTGGCTGACAAGTTTCCGAACAGGTAGTCATCGCCGGAACCACCGATCAGGCCCTCGATGCCGGTAAGGGTATCGCCGGTGGCATCGCCGCCGCCGATGGTGCCAAGTCCCGGGTTGGTGAATGTCACAGGTGCCCCGGCTGCATGTCCGTCATCAGCCAGATGGATCGAAATCGCGGCCAGGCTCCCGGTGTAGTCGACAATGTCGGTTCCTGCGCCGCCTGAGATCGTGTCGGTGTGCGAGCTTCCAGCGATCACGTCGTTACCAGCTGTTCCAGTAAGAGCGAAGTTGTTGGATCCATCTCCCGCGACCACGTGAATGGTGAGTGGCTGCGTGCCAGTGGTATCGCCATCCTTGTCGGTCGCGGAGACTGTAAAGGCCAAGTTCTGATCCTGTGGCAAAACGTTATGCGTGAGGGAGATGTTCGAGAACTGAGCGCCTTGCCCTGAAACGTTGACCGCGCTGACCTGCAATTGGTTGAAGCTGATAGACGGATCAATCACGAATGTTCCGGTGGCCGTGATGGATATGTCACCGGACGTGGTTACATTGGTGAGAGTATTGGTCGCAACCCAGTGGTAGGTTCCCCCAGCACCGTTCAGCGAATTGACCACCAAACTCACGGAGTCGTTCAACTCGGCATTGGTGCTGGCCGGATTGTCCGTGCCGACTCCAGTTCCGGCAGTGTGGAACTCCATGGTGAAGCTCTCATTCCCACCTACGAACGTGTTTGCGACGCCAAATCCGTTATTGTTGGAGTTGATCCCGCCTGGGCTTGAAAACTCGATATGGCCATCGGTGGTTTCGCGCCAGTTTGGTCCGCCAGCGGGAAGGTTCTGTAGCGAATAGGTTATTGTCGTGCCGGCATCGGGCTTGAGGAGGTCGAACTGGTACGTTCCATCCGGCCTTACGGTGAGATCAAACACCTCGGTTGCACCGGCATTCGCATGGAGCGTAGTGGCGCCATCCGCGGCGGTCGTTGTGCTGTAGACGATGCCCGCGATCGCCGGTCCCGTGATGCTGAAATGGTCGATCCCGTCGGCACCCGGCACCAGCGAGAACAAGCCGGCGACAGATCCCACCTCGTTCGGGATCGTCCCCGAGGTAAAGGAACCTAGCGAGGGTCCGTCGTCATGGAAGGAGGCCTTGGAACCGAGGTCGATCGACTGCGAGGCCGTGTCACCGTCGCTGTCCGTCACCGTTGCCGTCAGCGTTACCAGGCCCGAGGTCAGGTTGATGCCTTCGGAACTGTCGGTCGGGTTGTCGACAGTGTTCTGGTGCACCGCACGGTCCTGTGTCAGCGTTACCGCGCCGGTCGCCGTGTTGGTGCTCAGCGTGAACACCAGGAAGGCCACATCCCCGCTGTGCCCGGATACATAGCCGGACACGGTGTTGCCACTCTGCGTCAGCACTACCGCCGTGTTGGTGGCGCTGTCGATCAGGTTGGTGGTCACGCCCGGAGCCGAGATGCTCAGACCATAGCTGGTAGTGGCACCGTCGGCGCCTTGCACGGCCGTGAACACACCGGCAAAATTCTGCGTGTCCGTGGCCGATCCTGCCGGGCCGACGCCCGAACCGGCAATGCCGTTGGTCGCCGCGGTCAGATAGCTCTCGTCGACATTTAGCGCAGGCGCTACGCCGGTGATCGTGATCGACGGGCCATCATCCAGGAAGGTCACCGCGCCGCCGACGTTGATCACGCCGGTGCTTGCCGTATCGCCATCCGCATCCGTCACCGTCGCCGTCACGCCGATCTTGCC
>NZ_JACHEF010000005.1 GCF_014207355.1 Mesorhizobium sangaii
TGTGCCGGCAAGGTGTTAATCGCAGCGGCGAGCGTCGTGGCGGCAGCCACGATGGTCGAGCGCAGAAGTGTCCTTCTCATCGTCATGCTCATGCACTTATCCTCCCTTTTTTCCCTGGCCAGGCCGAGGGGTTTTCGACGATCGCTTCGGCAGTGCGCCGCAATCTCGGCCAGCCGGCACCTCCCGCCGGCTCGCCTTCACACCGGGTTAGGCAGGTAGCTGGCACCTCCCCGGCATTGCTTCAGATAGTCCAGGGCGCGTACCTGCCCGGTGATCTCCAGCTCGTTGCGATAGACCGGATCGTGCCAGCCCTCGATGTCGATGGCGCCCTTGTAGCCGGCCAGCCGCAATTCGCTGATCACCCGCGTCCAGTCGCTGTCGCCGAAGCCCGGCGTGCGCATCTGCACGAACGGCAGCCGGCCGAATACGCCGTGTTCACGGATCACATCCCAGCGCACCGTCGCGTCCTTGCCGTGGACATGGAAGATGCGCGGCGCCCATTTGCGGATCTGCGGCAGAGGATCGATCAGGTAGACGAGCTGGTGGCAGGGCTCCCATTCGAGGCCGAGATTGTCGTCTGGCAATTCATTGAACATCAGCTCCCACGCGTCCGGATTGTGGGCGATGTTCCAGTCTCCAGCAGCCCAGTTGCCGTCCATGGCGCAATTCTCGAAAGCGATGCGCACGCCTTTGTCGGCGGCGCGCCTGGCCAGCGGACCCCAGACTTCCTTGAAGCGTGGCAGGCTGTCGGGCAACGGCTTGCCACGGAGGCGGCCGGTGAAGCCGCTGACGATCGAGGTGCCGAACAGATGCGCGTTGTCGATCACCGTTTCCCAGGCCTGGAGCACGCCGCGATCCACGTCGCCGCTCTCCAGCGGATTGCCGAACACGCCGATAGAGGAGACCGTGACGTCGGCATCGCCGATCGCTTCGCGGATCTGCCCGGCAAGCCGCGGCAAGTCCTTGCCGCCCAGCGTCTGCCAGAAGAAGGGCTGGATGCACTCGAAGCCGAGCGGCAGGATCGCCTTGATATAGGCGGCCGGATCGTCGAGATTGGCCCGCACCATGGTGCCGATCCTGATGTCGAGAAGCGGGTTTGGCATCATTGTCCTTCCTGCGAGGAGATCGTCACCCGGCGCCCGGTTTCGGCGCTCTCGATAGCGCCGAAGACCATGGCCAGGCTCTTGATGTTGTCGGCACCGCGCGTCTCCGGCTCGGTGCCGGTCTCGATGGCGCGCATGAAATCCTGGATGATGCCGAGATGGCCGCCGACGCGGTCGGCGGGATCGAGTGGCGGCACGGCGATCGGCTCGGTACGGTCGAAGAGGCCTTCACGGTCTGGAAGGACGACCTCGGCCTTCAACTCGTCATTGCCGTCCCAGACCAGGCTGCCGCGCTCGGCGACGATGCGCCATGTGCTCTCCCAGCTGGTGCGGAAACCGGCGGCGCACCAGGAGCCGGCATAAGTGAAGACCTTGCCGCCGCCGAGATCGAAGACGGCGCTGGCCGATGATCCCTGCCGGTACCAGGAACTCGCCGGCTCCCATTCCTGGCAGTAGACGCCGGCCGGCTCGCCATTCACCATGTAGCGGGCGGCGTCGAATGTGTGGATCGCCATGTCGAGCAGCAGGACATGCGCCATTTCCTCGCGAAAACCGCCGAAATGCGGCGCGACGAAGAAGTCGGCATGGATGCTGGTCGCAGCGCCGATGGCGCCGGAAGAGAGAAAGCGCCTGATACGCCTGACATTGGCGACGTAGCGCCGGTTCTGGACGACGGCATGGAGACGCCCGGCCTGGCGGGCGGCCTCGACGATGGCACGCGCGTTCTCCGGGCTGTCGGCGAGCGGCTTTTCCGTCAGGAGATGGCAATGATGGGCAAAGGCCGAGAACGCAACCTCGCGGCGGGCGGCGGGAACCACCACGTCGAACACCGCGTCGGGCCTGGTCTGGTCGAGCACCGCGTCGAGGCTGGTGCCGATAGCGGCGCTGGTGAGGTCGTATTCGCGCGCCCTCGCCTTCGCCCTGTCGGCGTCGAGGTCGACAAGGCCGACGACGGAAAGCCCGTCGATCTGCCTGACGGCATCGAGCCACTGCTTGCTCATCGCTCCGCAGCCGGCCAGGACGACATTGATCATCCAGCACTCCTCCTCCGCTCGGTCCCTCCAGACCGATCGTCACGGCATTCACGGCATGGCCGTAAACGTTTTCCGTAAACGTTTACGAGAACACACCCGATGGTGTAGAATGTCAATTGGTCGCTCGCAAAAAATTGTCTTGTCGCCTTGGCCTGAGCGCTTACCGGTGCTAGCCAAGCAAGGGGGAGAACAGTCACTTGGCGTCCAGCATTCATGACCTTGCCCGTCACCTGAACATTTCTATCGGCACTGTGTCGCGCGCCCTCAACGGCCGCGCCGACGTCAATGCCGACACGCGCCAGCGCGTGCTCGAGGCGGCCAGGACGCTGAACTATTCGCCGAACCAGTCCGGCCGCAGCCTTCGGCAGGGCGCCACCCATTCGATCGCCTTCATGCTGCAGCCGCATCCGGGCGACCAGCAATATGGCGAACCGTTCTTCATTCCGTTCCTGATCGGGCTGCAGGCGAAACTCGCCGAGAGCGGGCTCGACCTGATCGTGGTCATGGGCGCGCCGGGCGACTACCAGCAGGAGCGTCTGCGCCGTGTCGTCGAGACGCGCCGCGCCGATGCCGTGGTGCTGGCCTGGACGCGGCGCGAGGACGAGCGCATCGACTATCTCACCCAGGCCGGTTTCCCGTTCGCCACGCTCGGCCGCAGCCGCTCCGGAGCCAAGTCATACCCTTCGCTCGACCTCGATTTCGAGAAGGCCGGTGCCGATGCGGTCGACCGCCTGGTGGCGCGCGGCCACCGTCGCATTGCCGCCATCCGCCCGTCGCTCAATCTCAATTTCGCCTATCTGTTCCTCGACGGCTATCGCAAGGCCTTGCGGCGGCACGGCATCGAGGTGGACCCCGAGCTGATCGCGTCCGGTTTCATCAACGAGGCCGGCGGCTACGAGGTGACGCCGCACGTCATGCGCTCCAAGGACCCGCCGACCGCCATCATCTTCAACAATGACGCGATGGCGCTTGGCGGCTGCAAGGCACTGGCCGAGATGGGGATCAGGCCGGGGCACGACATGGCGGTCACCGTCATCGTCGACACGCCGCTCTGCCGTTACTTCTCGCCGGCGCTGACCGCCTTCCGCCCTGCCCTGGAGCCGATGGGTCAGCGGCTCGCTGAAATGCTGCTGGCCTCGATCCCGGCCTTCGCCGGCCCACAAGGTCCGCGCATCATGCGCGAGGTCTGGCCGCTCGAGCTGGTGGCGCGCGACAGCGATTGAACTGGCCGAAGCAGAGCCAGATCGGTCGCGACCTATCAGGCCTCAATCCACCTTCTTCTCGCCCCTGTCGCCGGCCTTGACGATGTCGCCCGTGGTGAAGAGGATTTCCTTCAGTTCAGCCCGCCAGTCCTTCTTCTGGCGCAGCAGGAATTCGAGATCCATGCCGAAATGCTTGAACTCCTCGCCCTGCGCGTTCTTCATGATGGCGCGGGCCTGCGGGTCCTTCTCAACCGAGATGCGTTGTTCGTACCAGCCTATCGCTTCCGCCTCCTCGATCAGCGAGGTGATCATGCGGGCAAAGGTCCGCACCTTCTGCGACAATTCTTCAGGCGGTTCGTGATACTGGTCGAATCCCATGTCGTCCTCCCTGGGGCAATCTCCATGAATGCCCGGGAACGACGCCGGTTCCGTATCATCGCTGCAATTCCGCCAGTGCCCTCTGCAGGGGCGCCGGCGAAATCTGGATCGGGCCGGAGAACGGAATGTCCATGTCCAGGATGAGGTAGATCGCACCCGCGATCAGCACGGCCGAAACCACGAAGGTCGAAACCGTGATTGCGTTGCGGGGCGCCCTGAACCCGAAGCTGGCGAAGATCAGCACCAGCCACGCAACCAGCATGGCGATCAGCGGCGCAGGGATCGTGCCCTCCGACTGCTCGATCAGAATCCATCGCAACTCCACCACTTTCTGCAGGCGCTGACCGGCATCCTGCAGAAGGGCGCTGTGCGCCGCGTCGGCCGGCTCCAGCGCCCTCAGCCGGGTGCCGATCTCCGTCAGCAGATGTTCGGACAGCCGGTTGGCGACGACCGGAGTTTCACCGGTCGGCGAAGCGTCGCCCGCCACCCTCTGCACATAGACGACCAGCGGCTGGCGCACCGCGTCGGTCTCCGGGCCATACTCGCGCAAGATCCTGTCGAGCAGGATCAGCTCCGTCGCATAGGCATGCACGTTGCTATCGATCGATTCGAAGGTGTTCTTGGCCGAGTTGATCATCAGGCCGAGCACAAGCGAGGTCATGACCCCAAACAGGTTGGCGGCGAGCCGCACCACATTGTTCGTATCGTCGTCGCGATGTCTGACCGGCAGCCTGGGCCAGATCGCCATGCTGACCAGCGGCGCCGCTGTCAGGCACAGGAAGATCATCACTGCGATCAAAGCTTCGCGCATGACGCACATTTCTGCACGGGATGCGCCGATTGCCAATGACCCCGGCACCGATCAGCCAGCGAAAGCTGCGCCAGGCGTCTTGCGGACTGCTCCTGCCTCAGGACACCGGCGGCGCTCCGCCCTCCTGCGTGCGCCGGGCGATGAACGCGTCGAGCACGCCGGCGGTGGCGTCAGCCGAAGCCGGCGGCACGAAATCGGCAAGTGTGCGCCTCCAGACACCGGTTGCCCGCTCGCTCGCCGTCTTCGAGCCGCTTTGCGTCCAATTGCCGAAATTCGACCAGTCGGCGACCAGCGGTTCGTAGAAGGCGGTGCGGTAGCGCGCCATGGTGTGGCCGGCCGAAAAGAAGTGACCGCCCGGCTGTACCTCGGCGATTGCCTCGAAGCCGATGGAATCGTTGTCGCCGGGCGTCGCCACGCAGAGTTCAGCCACGGTCTGCAGCGCCTCGATATCGGTGACCAGCTTCTCGAAGGAAACGCTTAAGCCGCCTTCCAGCCAGCCGGCGGCATGGATGCACATCGTCGCTCCGGCCAGCACCGAGCCCCACAGCGCGAACTGCGTCTCGTGCGCCGCCTGCGCGTCCGAAATATTCGCCGCGCTGCCGCCGCCGGACCGCCATGGCAGCCCGGTGAAGCGCGCCAGCTGGCCGGCGCCCAGCGTCGCCTTGACATGCTCCGGCGTGCCGAAGGCGGGCGCACCCGATTTCATGTCGACATTGGAGGAGAAGGAGCCATAGACGACCGGTGCACCGGGCCGCACGATCTGCGCCAGCGTCAGTCCCGTCAACGCTTCGGCATGCTGCAGTGTCAGCGCACCGGCGACCGTGATCGGTGCCATCGCGCCCGCCAGGCAGAAGGGCGTGATGACGGAGATCTGCCCGGCCCTGGCGAAATCGATGATGCCTTGCGCCATCGGAATGTCGAGCTGGCGCGGCGAGTTGGTGTTGATGACGGTGTAGCAATGGGCGCCGGCGAGGAATTCGTCCTCCGAGAGCCCGCGCGCCAACCTGATCATTTCAAAGCCGTCCTCGACTTGCGGCGTGCCGCGCGCGAAGACGAACGGAAGCTTGTCCGACAGCGTCAGCTGCGCGCGGTTGACCGCATAGTGGCGAAAGCGGTTGTCGACGTCCTGCGGCTCGATGCAGGGTCCCAGCATATGCAGCACGTCGAAATGCTGCACCAGCCGTATCAGATCCTCGAAGTCGGCCAGCGTGCCCGGCCGCCGGCCGCGCTCGAGATCGGTGACGTTCGGCGCCCCGCATCCGGCCAGGAAGGTCATCGAGCCGAGTTCGAGCGTCAGATCGCGGGCACGAGAACCGGCACGAGCGTGGATCGACTTCGGCGCCGAGGCCAGTGCCGCCGTCACCATGTCGCGGCCGATGCGCACCATGTCGGTGTCCGGATCGACCAGGGCGCCGGCATGGGCGAAATGCTCACGCGCCTGCGGCAGCAGCACCTTGATGCCGAGTTCTTCAAGCACGCGCAGCGCCGTGTCGTGGATGGCGGCGACCTGATCATCCGAGAAAATCGGCTGCGACAGGAACGGGTTCTTCAGCGAACGGTAATCGGGTCGGCGACTGGTTTCCGAGCCAGCCTCACCTGTCCGCCCACGCCGGCGCTCGCGCCTGCTGTCACGTGCCGCGTCATCCATCAGAAATCCTCCTCATAGCCGCATCGCCTTGCCGTCGGGGTCGTAGGGCGAGCCCGCGATGACGCGCGCCGGCCGCTCCGTGCCGACGACATGCACCGAAAGCGCGGTGCCCTCTCCTGCGAAATCGCGGTCGACGAGTGCCAGCGCCAGGCTTTTGCCGACCGTATAGCCGCAGCCTCCCGAAGTGACGAAGCCGACGCGCCGACCTTGATGCCAGACCGGCTCGAAGCCGCTGGCGTCGGCGTCGACGGCATCGATCTCCAACGTCACCAGGCATTGGCCGCTGCCGGCCTCCCGCTGCTTCAACGCCGCCTCGCGGCCGGTGAAGTCGCCCTTCCCAAACGCGATGAAGCGGTCGAGACCGGCCTGATCGGGTGTGTAGCCTTGGGTGAATTCACGCGACCAGATACCGAAACTCTTCTCCAGCCGCAGCGCATTCAGTGCGTAATAGCCGATCTCGGCAAGGCCGAGGTCCTCGCCGGCGGCCAGCAGCGTTTCGCGCAAGCCGGCATGCATGGTAACCGGACAACTGATCTCGAAGCCGAGTTCGCCGGCGATCGAAAGGCGGGCAACCCGCGCGGGCACCATGCCGATGTCGAATGCGCCGCAGGCCATGAACGGCAGTGCTGCGCCCGACACATCCTGATGCGTCGTGCGCGCTAGGATTTTGCGTGCATTCGGCCCGGTCAGCAGGAAGCCGCTCACCGTGTCGGAAAGGTCTGTAACCGTGATCCCCTCCGCCGCATGGCTCTCGAACCAGCGCATGTGGAATTCCCTGAGATAGTAGGAGCCCATCAGCCAATAGTCGCCGCCACCCCAGTTGATGACCGTGAGGTCGCCCTTCAGTCGTCCGTCATGGCCAAGCATCGGCGCCAGCCGCGCCTGTCCTGGTTTCGGCAGCCTGCAGGCCAGCAGCTGGTCAAGCCATGCTTCGGCCCTTGGCCCGGAAACCGCATAGCGCGCATAGGCAGAGATATCGACGAGACCGGCGGCACGCCGAACCTGCAGCGCCTCGTCGCCGACGATGTCGAAGGCGTTGGAGCGCCGCAGCGTCGTGTTCTCGCGAAACCCCATCGGCGCGAAATAGGCCGGGATTTCCAGACCCCAGGTCGCCGTCCATTCGCATCCCGCCGCCGTCATGCCGTCATAAGCGCCGGGGCGTTTCAGCGGCCGGCCGGCGGGCAGCCGCTCATTGGGAAAGGTCATGACGAAGCGGCGCGAATAGAACTGGCGCGTCGTCTGCCTGAGATATTCGCGGTTGGCGGCGAAGGCGCCGTAACGAGCGATGTCCATGCCGAAGATGTCGGCCTGCGGCTCACCATAAATCATCCACTCGGCCAGCGACTTGCCAACGCCGCCGCCCTGGCTGAAGCCGGCCATGACGCCACAGGCGACCCAGTAGTTCTTCAGCCCGCGCACCGGCCCGACGATCGGATTGCCATCGGGGGTGAAGGTGAAGGCGCCGTTGACCCATTTGCGGATGCCGGCCGTCCTCAGGCACGGAAAGCGTTCATAGGCCTTGGTCAGTTCCGGGCTGATGCGGTCGATGTCTTCCGGGATCAGTTCGATGCCGTAATCCCATGGCGCGCCGTCCATGTTCCAGTGCTTCGGGTTCTGCTCGTAAACGCCGAGCAGCACGCCCTTGCGCTCTTGCCTGAGGTAGGAAAAGCCGTCGAGATCGACCGCAAGCCCGAGTTCCTTGTCGAGGGCGGCAACCTCCGGAATGTCCTCGGTGATGAAATAGTGATGCTCCATCGGCGTCACCGGCAAGTTGACGCCGGCCATGCGGCCGAGCTGCTTTGCCCACAGCCCGCCGGCGTTGACGACATGCTCGGCGACGATCGTGCCTTGCTCGGTGACGACATCCCAGTGCCCGTCGGCCCGCGCCTTCAGCGCGACCACGCGGTTGCGCAGGATCACGTCGGCCCCGCGCTTCTTCGCGGCGCCGACATAGGCATGCGTCGCTCCATAAGGGTCGAGATGGCCTTCGTTGGAATCGTAGAGGCCGCCGAGTACGTCGCTGACATCGACGATCGGGCAGATCTCCTTGATCTCTTCCGGTGTCACTAGGCGAGCTGTCTCGATGCCGACCGACTGGAACACGGCCCAGGCCGATTTCAGCCATTCCCAGCGCTGGGGATCGCTGGCCATGTTGACGCCGCCCGTCATGTGCAGGCCCGCGTTCTGGCCGGATTCGGCCTCGATCTCGCGATAGAGCTTGATGGTGTAGTCCTGCAGCGCCGCGACGTTGGGATCGGCATTGAGCGCGTGGAACCCGGCCGCCGCGTGCCAGGTCGAACCGGCCGTCAGTTCGGCCCGCTCGATCAGCGCCACATCGCTCCAGCCAAAACGCGTCAGATGATAGAGCACCGAGGCTCCAACCACGCCACCCCCGATAACGACTGCGCGGTAGTGCGACTTCAAGGGCTTCCCTCCCCGGTTCGTCCGATGGCTGCACCATATACGCACTGGACATAAGTGTCTAGTGCGATGCGAACATGCCGCGCTTCGTCGATTTGAGCCTGTGGGAGTGATCAATTCTTTCGTGTGACCACACGTTTTTGTCGGCGTACAAAGACGCCGACGGGCGGGCCTTGCGCGCTGTCACGCAAGCATCATGTTCGCGCCGTAGACCGCTTTTCGGGGAGGCGCACGCGGCATCTTCGATGCCGCACCTCTTTCAGCTTTTTCGCCATCGGCCGCTCCGGCGCGCTTTGTCACAAAGAGGATCATCCATGAAACACCTGCCCCGAACCGCGTCGCTCGGCGTCGCGCTGGCCCTGTTCACCGCCTTGACGCCGGCGCTGGCCGACAGGACCGCGACCGTCGGCGGCACCAGCTTCGTCAACAAGGGACTGGTCGGCGTCGGCCGCATCCCGGCCAGCCAGAAGGACAAGTTCGGCGAGACGTTCGGCTCAGGTTCCGGCATGGCGATCGACACCACCGGCTGGACGCATAGCGCCGAGGGCTACAAGGGTTCGCTCTGGCTGCTGCCGGACCGCGGCTACAACGTCGTCGGCACCACCGACTACCGGCCGCGCCTCAACACGATCGGCATCGAGTTCGCACCGACCGCGCCTGGCGCGGCACCCGCGGCCGTCCAGGAGCAGTCCGGCGTCAAGGCGACACTCGCCGACACCATGCTCCTGACCGACGACAAGGGCGCTGATGCCACCGGCCTCGACCCACTCAACGGCGTGCGCGCAGCAAGCGGCGACACGCCGATCCTGCCCGAGGCCAACGGCAAGCTGGCGCTCGACAACGAGGCGATCGTGCGGCTGCCCGACGGCTCGATGTTCATCTCCGACGAATACGGCCCGAACATCTATCGGTTTTCCGCCGAAGGCCGCCTGCTGTCGGCGACCCAGCCGCCGGCTGCCCTCGTGCCGATGCGCCATGGCGCTCCGAACTTCGCCTCGGACAATCCGGGTCCGGGTGCTGCCGAGCCCGATCCGAAGGATCCCGACACCGGCCGCCAGAACAACCAGGGCCTCGAAGGCATGGCGATGACGCCGGACGGCAAGTTCCTGATCGCCGTGCTGCAGTCGGCGCCCCGGCAGGATGGCGGCGATTCCGGCGCGACGCGCCAGAACACGCGCGCACTGGTCTATGACGCTTCCGACCTCGCCCATCTCAAGCTTGCGCATGAATATGTCGTGCCGCTGCCGGTGTTCAAGGATGCCAAGGGCAAGACCAAGGTGGCGGCGCAGAGTGAGATCGTGGCCCTATCCGACCAGACCTTCCTGATGCTGACCCGCGACAGCGGCAATGGCCAGGGGTTGAAGGGCGACACCTCGCTGCTTCGCCAGATCAACATCGTCGATCTCTCCGCCGCGACCGACATCGCCCGTGGCGCCTTCGACGCTGCCGACAAGCCGGTGGCGCCCAAGGGCGTGCTCGACCCATCGGTGACACCGGCCAAGCTGACGCCGTTCATCGACCTCAACGACAAAGGCGAGCTCGGCCGCTTCGGCCTGCACAATGGCGCGCCGAACGACAGGAACAACCTTTCGGAAAAGTGGGAGGCGATGTCGGTGGTCAGCGTGCTCGATCCGAAGCTGCCCGACGACTATTTCCTGTTCGTGGCCAATGACAACGACTTCCTCACCCAGGACGGCTTCCAGGTCGGCGCACCCTACAAGGCAGAGGACGGCGCCGATGTCGACACCATGTTCACGGTCTATCAGGTCACGCTTCCCGGCCTCGCCAAGAAGTGACGACACCGACCAGGCGGACGCGCCAAGCGCGTCCGCCTACGATCGTGAAGGCACACTTACTGCAACATCTCCGCGTCCTTCGGTACGCCCGCGTCGATCGGCTCGGCCGTCCTGTTCGACACGGCGGTGATCTTCGCGGCGGCCGACAGGTTCGCGCGCACGAAGACCGGCGCGGGTCCGTTGACGCGGCCGTAGAGGTCGATGATGTCCTGGTTCATGAAGCGCACACAGCCGGACGAAGCGTTCTTCCCGATCGAATCCCACTCCGGCGTGCCGTGCAGCCGGTACATCGTGTCCTTGCCGTCGCGGAAGAGATACAGCGCGCGGGCGCCTAGCGGACTCTGCGGGCCGGGCGGCATGCCGTCCTTGTATTTCGCCAGTTCCGGCCGGCGCTGGATCATTTCCGGCGGCGGCGTCCAGACCGGCCACTTCTTCCTCGCCTGGACCACGGCGCTGCCGGTCCATCCGAAACCGGCCTTGCCGAGGCTGACGCCATAGCGGATAGCCTTGCCGCCGTCGCGCACCAGATAGAGGAAGTGCTCGGAGACATCGACCACGATCGTGCCGGGTTTTTCTCCGGTAGGGTCGGACACGATCTGACGCACGAACTTCGGATCCATCTTGGCCACCGGGATCGCCGGCAGCTGATAGCCCTCGTCGACGCGCGCCGCATACATGCTTGCGACATCGCCGAAGGCCGGATCGCTTGGCGGTGCTGCCACTGGCGGCGTCACCACCTCCGTCGTGGTGCACGCCGAAAGAGCCACGGAGGCCGCGCCCAAAGCGGATGCACCGAGAAACGCGCGCCTGTTCAGGCGCTCAAAAAACAGTGGAATATCGGACATGACCCCCCGGCTTACGCAAATGATCTAGTAAGGAACGCGCCCCACGCGCCCAGAACCAGTATCCGATTACCGAAGCTTTGAGAACATGATTAGATCAAGGCACGGACCGCACTGAGATAAGCCTTCGCCGAGTTGCCTGCCATGGACGACAAGATGCCCACGCGCCGGCGCACCGGCGACCTGACCAGCGGCCCGATCCCGCGCACGCTGCTGCTGTTCGCCTTGCCGGTGCTCGGCTCCAACGTGCTGCAGTCGCTCAACGGATCGATCAACGCCGTCTGGGTTGGCCGTTTTCTCGGCGAATCGGCGCTGACGGCCACCTCCAACGCCAACCTCGTCCTGTTCCTCATCCTCGGCACGGTGTTCGGCATCGGCATGGCGGCCACCATCCTGGTGGCACAGTCGGTCGGCGCCCGCGACCTGCCCGAGGCGCGCCGCATCGTCGGCACCAGCGCCACCTTCTTCTTCCTCATCTCGGCCATCTTCGCGGTCTGCGGCTGGGTCTGGGTTGATGCCATCCTCAACACGCTCGGCACCCCGGCCGATGCGCTGCCGCTGGCGCGCTCCTATCTGCGCATCATCTTTGTCGCCGTGCCGATGACGAACCTTTTGTCCTTCGTCATGACCGTGCTGCGCGGCGCCGGCGATTCACGCACGCCCTTTTTCTTCATGGCGCTCGCCGTCGTCCTCGACATCGTGCTCAACCCATTGCTCATCCGTGGCATCGGGCCATTCCCGGAGCTCGGCATCGCCGGCTCCGCCACCGCGACGCTGATCGGCCAGACGGTCAGCGTGATCGCCATTCTGATCGTGCTCTATGTGCGTAAGCACCCGCTGCGGCTGGCCGGCGCCAACCTCGCTCTGCTACGGCCCGACCCCACATTGCTGCGCATCATCGTCTTCAAGGGCGTGCCGATGGGCCTGCAGATGATCGTCGTCTCGGCGGCGGCGCTGACGGTGATGGGGATCGTCAACTCCTACGGTTCGCAGGTCGCCGCCGCCTACGGCATCGCCGCGCAGTTGTGGACCTACATCCAGATGCCGGCGCTCGCCATCGGTGCGGCGGTCTCCTCGATGGCGGCGCAGAATGTCGGTGCCGGCCGCTGGGACCGGATCGGCCGCATCGCCGCCTCCGGTGTCGGCTTCAACCTGGTGCTGACCGGCGCACTGGTTGCCGTGCTTTGGCTTTTCGACCGTTCGGTCCTCAGCCTGTTCCTGAGCAGCGACAGCGTTGCGATCGACATCGCCGCCCACATCAACAATGTCGCGTCCTGGTCGTTCATCCTGTTCGGCATCACCATCGTTCTGTTCGCCACCGTGCGCGCCACCGGCGCGGTGATGCCGCCGCTGATCATCCTGGTGATTTCGGTGCTGGTCGTGCGCACCGGCTTTGCCTATTTCATGCGCGGCGTGATCGGCGAAGAAGCGCTGTGGTGGAGTTTCCCGGCCGGCTCGATCACCTCGCTGGTGCTGGCCGCCGCCTACTACCGCTTCGGCCGCTGGCGCACCATGCACATGATCGAGGACAGGCCGGCCGCCGGCGAGCCGCCGGATACCGGCCTTGGCGTGCCGCGCCAGCGCGCGAATATGGCGCCCGAGACGCCGAACGGCTGAAAGACAGGCAATGCCTCCGCAGTTCGCCGGCAACGGCGGCGAAGTGATCTTCTTCCATCCCGAACCGTCCCGTCCCGTCCTCAAAGGTGGTCGCCCAGCCACATGGCGGGTAGCCGCCCGTCCCGCCATCGCGTAGATATCGCCGATAGAGGGGGAGGACTTATGGGCAAAGGCAGGGTCGAGGCATTCACCGATGGCGTCGTGGCCATCATCATCACCATCATGGTGCTCGAGCTGAAAGTGCCGCACGGCGAGGATGTTTCCGCCCTCTTGCCGCTGTGGCCTATCTTCTTCAGCTATGTGCTGTCCTTCATCAACGTCGGCATCTACTGGAACAATCTGCACAACATGTTCCACACAGTGCAGCGCGTCGACGGCCGCGTGCTGTGGGCGAACCTCAATCTTTTATTCTGGCTGTCGCTGATGCCGGTGACGACGGCCTTCATGGGCGAGAACCACTTCGCGCCGGTGCCGGTCGCCGTCTATGGCATCGATCTCGTGCTATGCGCCGTCGCCTATACGATACTGGCCGCCGCGCTGCATCGCCTGCACGGCAATGAGACCGCCTTTGCCAAGGCGCTGGGGAATGACCGCAAGGGCAAGATCTCGCTGACCCTCTACATCGCAGCCGTCCTGCTGACCTTCGTCAATCAGTGGATCGGCGTCGCGCTTTATGTGCTGGTTGCGATGATCTGGTTTGTGCCGGATAGGCGCTTCGCCCGGGTGATCGAAAAATAGCGCTTCTTATCTGACGCAATACGGAAAACCGCTTCACACTTTTCCTGGAATTGCTTTACTTGCGCATCGCTTTCAGTTTTTCCGCCACCGAGGCGGCAAGATCGGCATAGCGCTCCTCCAGCCGTTCCGCCGCCTTGATGATCGAGAAATCATGGCCAAATTTCTCCAGTGCCATGCGCAGCTTCTCGACGAACTCGGCTTGTTTCTCCAGGGCCGAAAAGAGCGTTTTCACCTGCGCTTCGCTGATGTCGGGGTTGGCCAGCATCTGCGGCACCTCGCGGCTCATCTGATCGCCGGTGGCGGTCTGTTCCTTCAGAATTGCGACCCAGTCCGTCAATCGGGAAATCTCCATTTCTCACGGCAAAAGTCTCCTTTTGCCGAGGCAACATGCGCAGCCTCGGCCGGGCTGGTCAACCCGGGCCAGTGCAGGTCGCCCGAATGGGCGCAGCGGCTCTGGGACGACGACATGCATGAAAACAAGGCCTGAAGCGCGCCCCATAAATCCCTTCAAACCCGATGCGCTTTAAGTGCAGTGAGGCTTGCGCTGCCCCGTTCCAGCGCTAAGTTCTGCGCCATCGAAAGAAGGACCCCATCGCCCATGATCACCGACGCCAAAATCCAGACCGCCCTGCCCGCTCTTGGCCCGGGCAACACCGCCGTCATCACCGGCGCCGCCAGCGGCATTGGTCTTGCGGCCGCCAAGCGGCTTGCATTGATGGGCATGAAGATCGTGCTGGCCGACATCGGCAGCGCGCGCCTTGACGAAGCCTCCCGCGCCGTTTCCGCGATTGCCGGCGAGGATGCCGTGCTTGCCGTGGCCGCCGACGTTTCGAACGCGGACGAAGTGGACCGTCTCGCCGACAGAGCGTTCGGCGCCTTCGGCGACGTGTCGCTGCTGATGAACAATGCCGGCGTCGGCAACAACCCCGGAAAGCCCTGGGAAAACCGCGATGCCTGGAGGCGGCTTCTGGACATCAATTTCTGGGGCGTCGTGCATGGCGTCGAGGCCTTCGCGCCGCGCATGCTGGCCTCGGCCAAGCCCGGCCTGATCATCAACACCGGCTCCAAGCAAGGCATCACCACACCGCCCGGCAACCTTGCCTACAATGTCTCCAAGGCTGGCATAAAGACTTATACCGAAGGCCTGGCGCATGCGCTGCGCAACGAACCCGGCGCCCATCTTGCAGCCCATCTGCTGATCCCCGGCTTCACCTTTACCGGCCTTACCGAGGGCGCGACGGAAAAACCGGCCGGCGCCTGGACCGGCGAACAGGTCGTTGATTTCATGCTGGAATCCTTGACCAGGGGCGATTTCTACATCCTGTGTCCGGACAATGAAGCGGCGCGGCCGCTGGATGAAAAGCGCATGGCCTGGGCGATCGGCGACATCATCGAGAACCGCCCGGCTCTGTCGCGCTGGCATCCGGACTACAAGGAGCCTTTCGCGGCCTACATGAAGCAATGAGCGTTCTCAGCGACCGATCCTGAATTCCAGCCTTTCAAGCCGCGTGCTTTTTCGGCCCACGCTTCTGCGCCACGGCCTTCTTTGCCGCCACGGCGGCGATCTTCTCGTCATGCCGCTTCGCCGCACGCTCGCATTTGTCACGGATCTCCTCGACCTCGGATTCGGTCAGATGTTCGATGCCGATGAAGTTGTTGTGACCCTCGCTGACCCGGATCAGTTCGTCGAGCTTGGCCTGGATCGCCGCGCCGTCGCGGTTCTGGGTGTTCTGGATGAGAAAGACCATCAGGAAGGTGATGACGGTCGTGCCGGTGTTGATGACGAGCTGCCAGGTGTCCGAGAAGCCGAAGAACGGCCCGCTCACCGCCCAGACCGCGACGATCAGGCAACAGACGGCAAATGTCAGTGGCAGGCCGGTTATATGGGCGACCCTGTTGGCGATCTTGGTGAAAAGCTTTTCCATCTATCGAAATCCCTGAACGCCGCGGCATAATGAGAAACAACCGGCAACCGTTTCAGGTTCCCGGCGCAAACAAAATACAACGACGCAATTAGCTACACGTATAAAGAGAACAATGCGGAAAACACACCTTATGGCTTCAATGCGACAGTGGAGGTGCAGGCAAGAGAACCTGCTCCTTCCGCTACCCAGCGGTTTATCTCCAGCCCCTTCCGCCGCGCCACCCCCGCATGGCGGAAGGGGTTTCAGTCGGATCAGATGGCGTCGTTTTCCCAGCGGTCGAGGAATGCCTCGATCGGCAATGCCTGCATGTCGGGAACCGCCTTGGCCAGCTTTTCGACCGGCCAGTCCCACCAGGCGAGCGCTTCGATACGAGCCGCGACAGCAGCCGTGAAGCGTGACCTGAGGGGTCGGGCCGGCACCCCGACGAGGATTTCGTAGGACGGTACGTTATGCGTCACCACCGCATTGGCGCCGATGACGGCGCCATTGCCGATGGTGAGCCCGGGCATGATCACGGCGCCGTGGCCGACCCAGACATCATGGCCGATGGTCACGGCTTTCGCCTGCCGCCGCTCGCGGAATGCGGCGTCGACGCCCAGCCAGCGAAAATACTCGTTCGGCCGGTAACTGACCTTGTGCTGGGTCAGCCGCTCGATGGGGTGCTCCAGCGCGTTGATGCGGCTGTTTGAAGCAATCGAACAGAATTTGCCGATCGTCGTGTAGATGGCCTCCGAATGGCGTTCGAAATAGGAGAAGTCGCCGACCGTCACCTCGCGCAGCACCACCCGCTCGCCGATCGAGGCATAGCGGCCGAGCTTGCAGGCCTTCAGTTCCGCGGTCGGATGGATGCGCGGCTCGGAATCCTTCGGGACGAGATTTTCGGAACGGTCCATGCAGCGGCTTTACCCCTCGGCGATTGGTCCGGCAAGCGGGACCAATCACCCGTAAGGTCGGTTCCAGCCGACCCACTTATTTCGGCTTGCCGTTGGTCCACACGACGTTCTGGCCGTAGAGCGGCACGGTGGTGACCGACATCTTGGCCGAGCCGTTCTGCACCTGGCGCGAATGCGACAGGTAGATCAGCGTCTCGTTGGCCTTGTCGTAGATACGGTTCACCACCTGCTTCTTCCAGATCAGGCTGATGCCTTGCTTGAACACTTCCTCGCCAGCCTCGCTCATATCGATGTCGCCGATGGTGATCGGGCCGGTCTGGCGGCAGGAGATCGAGGAATCGGAGGGATCCTCGAACCAGTTGCCCTTGTGCAGGCGATCGATGATGCCGCGATCGAAATAGGAGACGTGACAGGTGATGCCCTCCACCTTCGGATCCTTGATCGCCTCGACGATGATGTCGTTGCCTAGCCAGTCGACACCGACCTTGCCGACTTCATCGGCGACGGCCGTGCCCGCGCCGAGGACAACGCATGCGGCCAACGCGCCGCCGATCAGTTTTCGCCCAATCAGTCCCTGCAACATAGCCTCCTGCGGTTCGAGTTGCCGGTCACAGGTGGGGCGAGCAGCCCGGCTTTGCAAGCGGATACGTCAACATCACTGCGGTTGCGGCAACGCGGCACTTTGCCTGGACGGGGTCGAACCGTTAAGACTGTCGTGCTGGCGCGGCCTGGGGCCGGCGGCCCCGATGATTCTGCGGACGGACCTTACTGATGATGCGTTCTATTCTGGTCGGCATTCTCGTCCTGATGGCGGCCGGCATCGGCTGGCTGACCTTCGACTGGTACCGCGGCCACTATGGGGGCGAGCCCTTCGGCGCCGCCTTCACGCTGGTCGACCAGAAAGGCGCGCCGATCACCGAGGCCGCCTTCAGGGGCCAGCCCAGCGTCGTCTTCTTCGGCTTCACCCATTGCCCCGAGGTCTGCCCGACCACGCTGTTCGAACTGGCCGGCTGGCTGAAGACGCTCGGCGACGACGGCAAGAACCTGCATGCCTATTTTGTCTCGGTCGATCCGGAGCGCGACACGCCGGATGTGATGAACGCCTATGTCAGCAATTTCTCCGACCGCATCGTCGGCATCACCGGCGACCCGGACAAAGTCCATGCCATGGCCAAGTCGTTCGGCATCTACTGGAAAAAGGTCGACACCGGCGGCGGCGACTACACGATGGACCATACCGCCTCGGTGCTGCTGCTCAACGCCAAGGGCGACTTTGCCGGCACCATCGCCTATGGTGAAAGCGCCGACACGGCCGTCGCCAAGTTGAAGCGGCTGGCCGCGGGTTGACGCATGATCCCGAACCGAAGGACCGCGCCAGCGAAAAGTGGGAGCCGGTTTTCGGACAAGATCATGCTCGAACAAGACACATAATCCATGACCCAGACGCGGCTCCATTTCATTACCGGAAAGCTTGAATCCATCAGCGTTTTCGCGGCGTTCGAGGCGGCCTTCGAGGATGAAGGCCTGCCGATCGCCGTGCTGGAAGTCGATGAGGATCGCGACATCTACGAAGTGTCGCTCTATGCCGATGGCGACGTCGATGCGGTCGAAGCGCGGGCCAAGGACATCCTTGCCGGCCTTTCCATTGCGAGGCCGATCGGCCGCGAGGCCTTGCCCGACATCGACTGGGTGGCGCGCTCGCTGGAGGGCTTGAAGCCCGTGCGCGCCGGCCGTTTCTTCGTCCACGGCGCGCATGACCGCAGGAAGCGCCACAGCGGCGAACTCGCCATCGAGATCGAGGCGGGCCTTGCCTTCGGCACCGGCCACCACGGCACCACTGCCGGCTGCCTCGAAATGCTGGAAAAGGTCATGCGCCGCGAGCGCCCGCGCAATGCACTCGACCTCGGCACCGGCAGCGCGGTGCTGGCCATCGCCGTCGCCAAGCTGGCGCACATTCCGGTGCTGGCCACCGACATCGACCCGGTGGCGGCGAGAGTGGCTGCCGCCAACGCGCGGCTCAACCACGTCAAGGCATTGGTGGAGACGGTGACAGCGCCGGGCTTTCACCACCCGATCTTTGGCAAGCGCGCGCCGTTCGATCTCATCGTCGCCAACATATTGGCGCGGCCGCTGATGCGGCTGGCGCCGCAAATGGCCGATCACATCGCGCTTGGCGGCTCGATCGTGCTGTCAGGCATCCTTGAGCGCCAGCGCGACGCCGTCGTCTCGGCCTATGTCGGCCAGAACTTCCGCCACGTGCGCACCTTGCACCGCGAGGGCTGGGTGACGATCCACCTCAAGCACTGAGGCAGACAGACCGGCAACGACCCAAGCTGGACCAAGCCCGGCCGGTTGTCAGTCAAGCGATGCTGTAGCAGGTTGCGCCAGCCGGAAATCGATTTCGATTTTCAAGCCCGTGCGCTACGGTCGCGCGGAATTCAGGGAGGCCCACAATGTTCCAGACCTTCGATTCCGCGGGCGACCCGGCAGTCGGCAAGCCGCGCGTTGCGCTCCTGCGCCAGTGGCTGGCGGCCAACGGGCTGGACGGCTTCATCGTGCCGCGCGCCGACGAACATCAGGGGGAATATGTCGCCGATCGCTCGGCGCGGCTGAAATGGCTGACCGGCTTCAGCGGTTCGGCCGGTGTCGCCATCGTGCTGCGCGACCGCGCCTTCGTCTTTGTCGACGGGCGCTACACGCTGCAGGTGCGCCACGAGGTCGATCTCGACATCTTTTCGATCGAAAGCCTGGCCGACAACCCGCCAGCTGTCTGGCTGGGGGACGCCATCGGCAAGGGCGCGCGGCTCGGCTTTGACCCGTGGCTGCACACGATCAGCGAGGTCAAGGCGCTGCGGGCCTCGGCCGACAAGACCGGCGCGGTGCTGGTGCCGCTCGACAAGAACCCGATCGACATCATCTGGACGGACCAGCCCGAGGCGCCGGTGGCGCCGGTCGAGCTCCACCCGATCGGCTTTGCCGGAGAGCTCGCCAAGGACAAGCTGGCGCGGCTGGCAACGGCGATCGCCAAGGACGGCGCCACACATGCGGTGCTGACCGACCCCTCCTCCATCGCCTGGGCCTTCAACATCCGTGGCGGCGACGTGCCGCATACACCGCTGGCGCTCGGCTTCGCCGTCCTCGCCGCCGACGGATCGCACCAGCTGTTCATGGACCGGCGCAAATTCTCGCGCCAGGTCGAGGCCTATCTCACGCAGCTCGCCGAGCCGCATGAGCCCGGCGAATTCGAAGCGGCGGTCGTAGCCCTTGCCAAGGGCGGTGCGAAGATCGCGCTCGACCCGGTGCTGGCGGCCGACAGGCTGCGCATGCTGGTCGAGGACAATGGCGGCACCGTGATCGCCGCAGCCGACCCTGCCCGCATTCCGCGCGCCACCAAGAACCAGGCCGAGATCAACGGGTCCCGCGCCGCGCACCGCCGTGATGGCGCTGCGGTGGCGAAGCTTTTGTGCTGGCTGGAGCGCCAGAAACCCGGCTCGCTCGACGAGATTGCCGTGGTGACGAGGCTGGAAGAGACGCGCCGGCAGACGGGCGAGGAAACCCAGATGCCGCTGCGCGACATCTCTTTCGACACCATTTCCGGCGCCGGCCCGAACGGCGCCATCATGCACTACCGCGTGTCGCGCGCCACCAGCCGCAAGCTGCAGGCCGGCGAATTGTTCCTGCTCGATTCCGGCGGCCAGTATCAGGACGGCACCACCGACATCACCCGCACGGTGCCGATCGGCCAACCGACCGAGGAAATGCGCGAACGCTTCACGCTGGTGCTAAAAGGCATGATCGGCATTTCGACGCTGCGTTTCCCCGCCGGCACGCGCGGCTCGGAAATCGATGCCGTCGCCCGCATGGCGCTGTGGAAGCACGGCTGCGACTTTGCCCACGGCACCGGCCACGGCGTCGGCTCCTACCTCGCCGTGCATGAGGGACCGCAGCGCATTGCCCGCACCGGCACCGAAAAGCTGCTCGAAGGCATGATGCTGTCCAACGAGCCCGGCTACTACAAGGAAGGCTCCTACGGCATCCGCATCGAAAACCTGATCCTGGTGACGCCGGCGGAGAAGATCGAAGGCGGCGACATCGCCATGCACGGCTTCGAGACGCTGACGCTGGCGCCGATCGACATCCGCCTGGTGCGCACCGATCTGCTGACGCGCGACGAATTGCACTGGCTCGACGCGTACCATGCCCGCGTGCTGGCCGAGATCGGGCCGATGCTCGACGGCGAAACGCTGGCCTGGCTGGAAAAGGCCACCGCGCCGCTGCCTCATGATGCCAAGATTTGAATCTGACTTGGGAAGTCGGCGCCCCTCATCCGGCTGCCGCCACCTTCTCCCCGTATAGTGACGGGGAGAAGGGAGCTGTCGCAACCTTGGCGCTTTTTCTGCAACGCAGATGATTGGCGAAACCATCGATGATGGCGTCCTTCGCCCCGTCACTATACGGGGAGAAGTGCCCGGCAGGGCGATGAGGGGCAGCGCCAACGGTCCAACCGGTCGCGTCTCGAACTCTACCCGACGAACTGCCGCGCCAGTATCAACACTGCCGCGCCCGCCAGAAACATAGACATCAGTCCGCCGCGCAACGAAACCACGGCGGTGACGACCAATGCCGCCCATTCCGCCGGTCCGGCGTTCAGCAGCTCCGGCGCGACCAGCGTCGTCAGCACAGCCGCCGGCACGGCATTGAGGCCAGCCTCGACGCGCGGATGGATGTTTTCAAAACGGGAGATGACCAGATGCCCGCCAATGCGCGTCAGGTACGTTGCGATCGCACCAGCGATGATGATCCAGAATGTCGTGCTCATGGCTGTGCTTTCACGCCGCTGTGGTGAGGTGGCAGGATGACGGCAAGCAGCACCCCGGCAATTGCGCCAATCGAGACGTGCCAGGGCGAGCCGACCGTCTTGTAGGCGATGATCGAGGCGGCAGCGCTGGCAATGACCACCGGTAGCCACAGCGGTCGCTTGCGAAAGCCCAGCACAAGGCCGAGAAAATAGATCGGCAGCAGGAAATCGATGCCCAGTGCATGCGTGTCGGGGATCAGCTTGCCAAACACTGCGCCAAGCGCGCTTTCGATCACCCAGAACACATAGACCGGCAGGCCAAGCCCAAGATACCAGGCGAAGCCGACCGTCTGGCCGGATTGTGCCCTCGCCTCGGCCACGGCGAACTGCGGATCGGTGAGGATGAAATAGCCGAGCGCCTGCTCGATGATGGGCCAGTGCGCGATGCGCCGACCGATGCCTGCCGAATAGAGCACATGGCGGAAATTGACGGCGAAGATCGACAGCACGATCAGCCACGGCGCCACATGCTGGCCGAACAGCTGGATGCCAACCATCTGGCTGGCGCCGCCGAAGACCAGCGCGCTCATCAGGAAAGCTTCGAAGACCGAGAAGCCATTGTCAACGGCGAGTGCACCGAACAGCACCGCAAACGGCGCCGACGCCACCACGACCGGCATCGAGAGCCGCACGCCCTGCCAGAAATCGCTCTTTGCGCCGCTCTCGGAGATTGCGTCCGTCGCCATCAACCACTCCCTTGCGAAGGGCGGTATGTAGGTGGCGCAGCCCGGTCTGTCACACGAATTCGCTTGAGCCAAATGATCAGCGGAAATGATCGTCGTGATGCTTATCGAAGGCTAGGCGGCGAGGACTGTGCCCTCGATCGCCCTGCCCCAGTCGAGCAGCGGCCTTGCGCGCAAGGTGAAATCGACGAGTTCGTCGACCAGCGCCGCCGTGTGGATCCCCGCCGGGTCGATCACATGCTGGACGACAAAATGCCGGTTGCGGATGGCGTCAGTCAGATCGGGTTCGCTGATCTGCTCGAAGCCGCGTGGCGTACGCTTCATGCGGCCTTCGGTCTCGAGTTCAAGGCCGTTCTTCCTCAGCGCCTTTGCCATGGCGCGAAACTTGTCAGGCTGCGTCGCGATGGCTTTGCGCATCGCCAGCAGCAGCGCCGGCTCCGGCTGCCACCAGGCGACGTCGGCAAGGCAGCGCTCCAGGCCGACATGAACATAGAACACGCCCTGCCCCATCTTGCTGCCGTCGGGCGACAGGATCGCCGACAGATGCCGGTTGTAGGGGCTCTTGTCCTTGGCGAAGCGGACATCGCGGTTGATGCGGAACAGCGATTTCTTGCGATCGCCGCGCAGGCCAAGCCCAGCTTGCGCGAAACGCTCCGTGAGCGTTTCGACCAGATCGCCGAAGGGGTCGCGCAACTCCTTTTCGAACAGGTCGCGGTTTTCCAGGAACCACTCCCGGCTCTGATGGAAATCCAGCGCCTTCAGGAACGGAATGGCCTTCTGCCCGAAACCCTTGAATGCACCTGCCATCACGCCTTGCCGATCCGCACCAGCCAGGCGTCCTCGTCGATCACCTCGACGCCGAGCTCGCTGGCAAGCTTGAGCTTGGAGCCGGCACCGGGTCCGGCGACCACCAGATCCGTCTTCGCCGAAACCGAACCCGCGACCTTAGCACCGAGGCGTTCGGCCATCGCCTTGGCTTCGGGGCGCGTCATCTTTTCCAGCGTGCCTGTGAACACGATTGTCTTGCCGGCCACCGCGCTGTCGGCCGAGATGGTCACGATATACGGCTTCGGCTTGACCTGTTTGAGCAGCGCGTCCAGCACGTCGTCGTTGCGCTCATTGCCGAAGAAGTCGCGAAGCGCATCGATAACCGTGTCGCCGATGCCGTTGACCGATGGGAAAACGGTGTGCGGATCGTCGGCCGCCGCTGTCTCCTTGCCGACGCGGATCAACTCCTCGATGGTCGAGAAGGTTTTGGCAAGCACTGCGGCCGTGGTTTCGCCGATATGGCGGATGCCGAGCGCGAAGATGAAGCGGTCGAGCTCGGGTTCGCGGCGCGAATCGATGGCAGCAAACAGCTTGTCGAGGCCCTCGTAATTGCGATCCTCGACGCTGCGTACATTCTTGCGCGTCTTGCCCGACGCGGCCTCGCGCTGCCTGGCCTGCTCCTCGCGCCGCTCGGCCAGCGCCTTGGTGACGGCGGGACGGCGATCCCTGAGCGTGAAGATATCGGCGGCTGTCTTGATCAATCCCGCATTGAAGAAGGTGTCTATGTTTTCCGCGCCGAGGCCTTCGATGTCCAAGGCGCCGCGTGACACGAAGTGGCGCAATCCTTCCACGGCCTGCGCGGGGCAGATAAGTTCGCCGGTGCAGCGGCGGCGGGAATCTTCCTTGCCGGTCTTCTCGTTGATCTCGCGCGTCGCGGGCGAGCCGCAGATCGGACAGGTGTGCGGGAATTCGTATGGCACCGCGTCGGGGGGTCGCTTGTCGATGACGACGCTGACGATCTGCGGAATGACGTCCCCTGCCCGCTGGATCACCACCGTATCGCCGATGCGCACGTCGATGCCGTCGCGGATCGGCTGGCCTGTGCTGTCCAGGCCCTTGATATAGTCCTCATTGTGCAGCGTGACGTTTTCAACCACGACGCCGCCGACCGTGACCGGCGCCAGCCGCGCAACCGGCGCCAGCGTGCCGGTGCGACCGACCTGGATGTCGATCTTCTGCACGGTCGTCATCGCCTGTTCGGCGGGGAATTTATGCGCAACCGCCCAGCGCGGTTCGCCAGTGACGAAACCCCATCTGCGTTGCAGCTCCAACTGGTCGACCTTGTAGACCACGCCGTCAATGTCGTAGCCCAACGAGGAGCGCTGCTCCTCGATCCGATGATAATGCGCGATCAGCTCCTCGGCCGACTTCGCCCGCACCATCAGCGGACTGATCGCGAAACCCCAATCCTTGAACTTCTGCACGGCGCCGTACTGGGTGGGAGCGGGATCCTCCGACGTATAGCCCCAGGCATAGGCGAAGAATTTGAGGTTGCGGCTGGCGGTGACGGATGGATCCTTCTGGCGCAGGGAACCGGCCGCCGTGTTGCGCGGATTGACATAGTCCTGGCCGCCAACCGCCGCCGAGCGTTGCTTCAGCGCCTCGAATTCCGCGTAGGTCATATAGACCTCGCCGCGTATCTCGATGATTTCGGGCCAGCCCGAACCCTTCAGCTTCGCGGGGATGTCGGCGATCGTCCTGAGATTGGCGGTGATGTCCTCGCCGACGGCACCGTCGCCACGCGTCGCGCCCTGCACGAACACGCCGCTTTCATAACGCAGCGAAGCCGACAAACCGTCGATCTTCGGCTCGGCCGTGAAGGCGATGTCGAGATCCTTGTCGCGATCGAAGAACCGCCGGCCGCGTTCGATGAAGTCGGCGACATCCTCGTCGGTATAGGCTTTGGCGAGGCTGAGCATCGGCACCGCATGACGCACCTTGGCGAAGCCTTCCGCCGGCGCCGCGCCAACCCTGCGCGACGGCGAATCCTCGCGCACCAGCGCCGGAAAGCGCTGCTCGATGGCAAGGTTGCGCCGTGTCAGCGCATCATATTCCGCGTCGGTGATTATCGGCGCATCCTCGGTATGGTAGCGCCTGTCATGCTCGGCGATCTCTTCCGCCAGGCGCTTCAGCTCGGCTTCGGCTTCGCTGTCTGTCAGGACATCGACTGGTTTTTCGGACATGGTTTCAGACCCGGCTCGATCAATGTATGCCGCCCAAAGTGCGCAGCGGTTTTGGGACAACGACACGCATAGCAACAAAAACCCAGAGCACGTCGCGCAAATCCGATTCGACGCAACGCGCTTTGGTGGTCCGCGACCATAGATCAGCTTTCGGATTCAAGGGAGCAAAATTCTAATAAAACCGCGCCGAAACAGCGGGATGGCGCCACAAGCTGACTCTCTTGCGAAGCCGGGCTTTTTGCCAGCCTGGCGAACCGTGCGCCGTCAGGACGCGGCGGTGTTCTCGCGCAGCAACCGCTCCGCGGCGGCGCGCGCCTCGTCGGTGATGGTGGCGCCGGCCAGCATGCGCGCGATCTCTTCCTGCCGCGCCGGCCGGTCCATCTCGGCAATGCCGGTCGCGACGCGGTCGGTACTGCCCGATTTGGAGATCAGGAAATGCGTCGCCGCACGCGCCGCAACCTGCGGCGCATGCGTAACCGACAGCACCTGGACGCGCTTCGACAATCGCGCCAGTCGCTGGCCGATGGCGTCGGCGACAGCGCCGCCCACCCCGGTGTCGATTTCATCGAACACCAGCGTCGGCGCCGAGCCACGGTCGGCCAGCGCCACCTTGAGCGCCAACAGGAACCGCGACAGCTCGCCGCCGGAAGCGACCTTCATCATTGGCCCGGGCCGTGTGCCTGGATTGGTGCGCACCCAGAATTCGATCTGGTCGATGCCTTCTTCCATGCGGCTCTCGGCCTCGCTCTTCATCTCGACGATGAAGGCGGCGCGTTCGAGCTTCAGCGCCGGCAATTCGGCCATGACCGCCTTGGTCAGACCGACCGCCGCCGCATGACGCAGCGAGGACAACTGTGCGGCGGCAATGTCATAGGTCTCGCGCGCCGCGCCAGCCTGCTTTTCCAGGCCGTGCAAGCGTTCCTCGCCGGCATCGAGATCGGCGAGATCGGCCGACATCGTGTCGCGCAGTTGCGCCAGGTCGTCGACGGCGACAGTGTGCTTGCGCGAAGCGGCGCGCAGCGAAAACAACCGCTCTTCCGCCTTCTCCAGCCGCTGCGGATCATATTCGGTGGCGCGCAGTGCCGCCTCGACACCCGATTGCGCGGCGTCGAGTGACAGCATCGCCTCGTCGAGCGACTTGACCACGTCGTCGAGCAGGCCCGGCGCTTCCGTCACCTTGCGCTGCAGCCGTCTGAGCAGGCTCGCGAGTTGCGGCAAGGGCGAGGACGGACCGGAAAGCACATCTTGCGCGTCATGGATTTCGGAAGCGATCTTCTCCGCCCGCATCATCGATGCCCGCAACTCGGCGAGATCGGTCTCCTCGCCCGGCTGCGGATCGAGCTTCGTCAGCTCCGCCACCGCCGCACGCAGATAGTCGGCCTCGCGCGCGGCCGCCGACACCTTGGCGCGGTGACGCGACAGTTCCTGCTCGCAGGCGCGCCAGTGCCGCCATGCTTCGCCGGTCGAGCGCACAGCGCCGAGATGGCCGCCAAAAGCGTCGAGCACATCGCGGTGCGCGCCGGGATCGACCAAAGCGCGTTCGTCGTGCTGGCCGTGGATCTCGACCAGCGCGCGGCCGACATCCCGCATCAGCGTGACGCTCGAGGGCTGATCGTTGACGAAGACGCGGGTGCGGCCATCCGCCGTCTGGAGGCGGCGCAGGATGATGTCGCCGTCATCGTCGATGGCGTTTTCGGCAAGCAGTGCGCGGGCCGGATGGTTGCGCGGCACATCGAAGACGGCGATCACCTGGCCCTGGGCCGCGCCATGGCGCACCAGCGACGCGTCGCCGCGCGCGCCGAGCGCCAGCGACAGGGCATCGAGCAGGATGGATTTGCCCGCGCCGGTTTCGCCGGTCAGCACGGAAAGACCCGGCTGGAAGTCGATATCCAGCTTCTCGATCAGGACGATATCGCGGATCGACAGTCTGGAAAGCATCAGAACCCGGACCTATTGCATGTCGCCCAAAAGTGGACCCGGTTACGGGATAACGACATGCACAAAGACAAAAGACCTAAAGCGCGACGCGCCTTAAAGCGGCACGCGACCATCTGGAGTCGCAGCGCCGCACTATCTTTTTGTTTGGGCACCGGATCAATCCGAAAAAGCGTTGCGCACGCTTCGGTCCAATGCTCCGGGGTCAGGCGCCGCCGGTGATCATCTTCCCGGCCTTGGATATCCACGAGCCGGCATTCTCGCGCGGCGCAAGCCCGTTGCTCTGCAGCAGCTTGTAGGAATCCTTGTACCACGTGCTGTCGGGGTAGTTGGTGCCGAGCACCGCGGCTGCCGTCTGTGCCTCCGAGGTCAGCCCCATCGCGTAGTAGCTTTCGGTCAGGCGGGCCAAGGCTTCCTCGACATGTCGCGTGTTGGAGTAGTTCTCCACCACGGTGCGGAAGCGCTTGACGGCAGCAATGTATTCGCGACGCTCGAGATAGTAGCGGCCGATCTGCATTTCCTTGCCGGCTAGCTGGTCGTTGGCGAAGCGCATCTTTTCCTTGGCGTCGTCGACATACTCCGATGTCGGCCAGCGCGTGACCAGGTCCTGCATCGTCTGAAGGGTCTGGCGTGCTTCCTTCTGGTCCTGCGTTACGTCCTTGATCTGGCGGTAGTAGCTCAAGCCGATGATGTACTGCGCGTAGGCTGCGTCGTCCGTCGACGGGTAGAGCGTGAGATAGCGCTTGGCCGAGCCGATCGCCTCATCGTAATTGCCCTGGCGATAGTCAGCGAAAGCGCCCATGACCATCGATTTGCGGGCGAATTCCGAATAGGGATGCTGGCGGTCGACGGCATCGAATTTGCGGCTCGCCTCTTGCAGGCGCCCGGCATTCAGATTGGCAAGGCCTTGATTGTAGAGAACGTCGGCCGGTTCGGTCTGGTCGACATAGGTCGACAGGTCGATATCTTTCTCCGACGACATGCAGGCCGACAGGAAGAGCGATGGAACAACCACCGAAAGCGCCAGGAAAACAGCCCGCTGCGGCGCTTTCGATTGACCAACTCGCTTGAAGAACATGATTGGATTCCGCCCTTTCGGCGTTATTTCAATACGTGTCGCATGCCGTTGTCCCAAACTTGATCCCCACTTTTGAGCGACATGCACTAATCGACGGCAGCAGCCATAAACCATAACCGCCTTGCCCGGCAACGCTATCGCCGGCCAATCGCACATTTTTGTGGCGGCCGGACGCGGCTTGAAAATCCGTGCAATTTCACCAACAGATGGTGCATTCGTGCAACACCTCTATCGGCTATGGAATCCGAAAAAAATTAAGAAAATCAGATCATCCAGGGCGCATAGAGCGGCGCGTTGACGGCGCTCATCTCGGCGCTGCGGCCACGCTCGCGGCGTGTCGTCTCGACGATCTCGAATGCCGTGCGATCCGACAGCAGGCGCCGCAGCGATGCGGCATTCATCCTGTGGCCGCCGCGATAGGAGCGAAAGCAGCCGATGAAGCGGGCGCCGGCCAGCGCCAGGTCACCCATGGCGTCAAGCGTCTTATGGCGCACGAATTCGTTGGGGTAGCGCAGGCCGCCCATGTTGATGACGCGGTTGTCGTCACCGATCACCAGCGAATTCTCCAGCGAGGAGCCGAGCGCGTAGCCGGCGGCCCACAGCCGCTCGACGTCCTTCATGAAGCCGAAGGTGCGGGCGCGTGCGAGGTCGCGGCGGAAAATATCGGCGTTGAGGTCGGACGCGAACAGCTGACGGCCGATCGCCGGGCTTTCGAAGTCGATCTCGATCTCGAAACGGGTGCCGTCATAAGGCTTGAATTCTGCCCACGAGGCGCCGTTCTCGATGCGAACCGGCTTGATGACTCGGATATAACGCCGCTTGACCGACTGCGTCTCGACGCCAGCCTGGTCGATGGCTTCGACGAACGCCATGGCGCTGCCGTCGAAGATGGGAACCTCGGACCCGTCGATCTCGATGGCGACATTGTCGATGCCGAGCCCGAACAGCGCCGCCATGATGTGCTCGACCGTGGCGATGTGCTCGCCGGCGGGATCACCAAGCATGGTGCACAGGTCGGTGGCGCCGACTTCGGAAACCAGGGCGCGGAACTCGCGGCCCTGCTCTGCGCCGTTGAAAAGCTGGAACACGATGCCGGTATCGGCATCTGCCGGTATGAAGCTGATGGAAACTTCCTTGCCGCTGTGGACGCCGGTGCCGGTAAGCGACGCGCGCGTCTTCACTGTCGTCTGATAGTCGTGCAAGACAATCCCCATAAGCCCGTAATGCCTAAGGTCCGCTTCTCCAGCCCGAGGGCGCGGCTCTTGTTGAAATCGGCAGGCAGGGCGACTTCCCCCGAAATCCTGACAAACCGACTATGGTGGCCGGAAGATAATGTCGCGGGTGGGAGACTCCAAATCACGGTTTCTTACTCTTTGTAACCGCAAGCCGGATCCAGTTGATCTTGATAAGCCATTGAAATATCACCATTTTAAACGTTAACAGGCAAGCAATTCCTTGCTTGCCTGTTAACAATTCTTAAAGCCCGTTTACCGATCAGTTGGCCTGGCGGCGCAGGAACGCCGGAATCTCCAGCTGATCGTCGTCCTGAGTCGCCCTCACCTGCGGCGTCAGGCGGCCTTGCTCGTCGAGTTGACCGCGGCGCGGCGCGTAGAGCTGCGCGTCCTGGCTGGCAAGACGGCGCACTTCAGGCGCTGCCTGGCGCAGCTTGGGTTCGCGCGGCTGCGCCGGCTGCAGCCGGGCAGGCTCTTCCTCGCGACGAGTCAGGCCGTTGGTCAGGCGCTTCAGCAGGCCCATCGGTCCGCTGTTGTTCTCGTGGTCAGCCGGGCGGCTCTTGGCATCCACCTCGGCCTTGACGACCGGCGGAAAGTCCTCGACGCGCGGCATCCGCTGCGGCGCCACCGCAACCGGCTGCGGCGCTTCACGCAGCATTTCGCGCGGCTGCGGGGCCGGCTGCACCACGGGCTGCGGCATTGGCTGTGCTGGCGGCGCCTGGAAGATCTTACTCTGCGGGCGGAAATCCTCCGCATGGGCAACGGGAGCCGGACGAGCCTGCGCCATCGCCGCTGCATTTGCTTCCGCCAGTTGGATGGCTTCGGCGACCGGGTCGACGGCGCGCGGTTCGTAAGCTGCCTGCTGGACCGGCGCCGGGCGGCTTTCGACCGCGGCAACGGCCGGGCGGCTGACCGGCTTCTGCGGTGCGGTGCGGATCGAGATCGGCGCTGCGGCGATTTCCGCCGCCGACTTGTCGATGCCGGTGGCAACCACTGAGACGCGGATGACGCCTTCGAGTTCCTCGTCGAAGGTGGCGCCGAGGATGATGTTGGCGTCCTGGTCGACTTCCTCGCGGATGCGGGTCGCCGCTTCGTCGACCTCGAACAGGGTCAGGTCGCGGCCACCGGTGATCGAGATCAGCAGGCCCTTGGCTCCCTTCATCGAGGTCTCATCGAGCAGCGGGTTGGCAATGGCAGCCTCGGCGGCGGCCATTGCGCGGCCCTCGCCCGAAGCCTCGCCGGTGCCCATCATCGCCTTGCCCATCTCGCGCATGACCGAACGCACGTCGGCGAAGTCGAGATTGATCAGACCTTCCTTGACCATCAGGTCGGTGATGCAGGCAACACCGGAATAGAGCACCTGGTCGGCCATGGCGAAGGCGTCCGCGAAGGTCGTCTTGTCATTAGCCAGCCGGAACAGATTCTGGTTGGGGATGACGATCAACGTATCGACGCATTTCTGCAGCTCTTCGATGCCAAAATCCGCCGTCTTCATGCGGCGCTGGCCTTCGAAATGGAACGGCTTGGTGACGACGCCGACAGTGAGGATCCCCTTTTCGCGTGCGGCACGCGCCACGACCGGAGCCGCACCCGTGCCGGTGCCGCCGCCCATGCCGGCGGTGACGAAGCACATATGGGTGTTGGACAGATGATCGATGATCTCGTCGATGCATTCTTCCGCCGCCGCGCGGCCGACTTCCGGTTGCGATCCGGCGCCAAGGCCTTCGGTGACATGTGCGCCGAGCTGGATCAGCCGATCGGCCTTCGACATGGTCAGCGCTTGAGCGTCGGTGTTGGCCACCACGAACTCGACACCGCGCAGACCGGCGGTGATCATGTTGTTGACAGCATTGCCGCCGCCGCCGCCGACACCGAACACGGTGATCCGCGGCTTAAGCTCGGTGATGTCCGGCTTCTGCAGATTGATGGTCATTGTCTCCGTCCTTTGCCTTTCACGCCGCTTCGCCGCCGCGGCCGCCTATGGGGCTGTCCCCGTCAATTAGAAACTGTCTCTCAACCACTGACTCATGCGATGCAGTTTTCCACCCGTTCCAGTCATTCTGAGACCGGAAATTCCTTTCGCCGGATGGCTCTCGAAGCTCGCCATCTGCGGATAGATCAGAAGCCCCACCGCAGCCGAGAAGGCCGGTCCCTTTGCCGCTTCCGGCAGGCCGGCCACGCCGAGTGGGCGGCCGATGCGCACATTGCGTCCGAGGATCCGGCGCGCCGCCTCCGGCAGGCCGGCAAGCTGGCTGGCGCCGCCGGTCAAGACGACACGCTTGCCCACCGCATTGCCGTAGCCGGACTTGTTCAGCCGGTCGCGCAGCAGCTCGAGCGTCTCGTCGATGCGGGCGCGCACGATGCGCGTCATCACCGAGCGCGGGATCTGCAACGGCACGTCGCCATCGTCGCCGATCGGCTGGATCGAGACCAGGTCGCGGTCGTCGGCGCTGCCCGGCAATGCCGAACCATGCATCACCTTCAGCCGCTCGGCGGCGTCGAGCGAGGTCGACAGGCCCTTGGCCATGTCCAGCGTGACATGGTTGCCGCCGATGGCGATGGCGTCGCCATGGACGAACTTGCCTTCCGAAAACACTGAGATCGTCGTCGTGCCGCCGCCCATGTCGATGCATGCGGCGCCCATTTCCAGCTCGTCGTCGACCAGGGCGGCTAGCCCGCTGGCATAGGGCGTCGCCACCATGCGCTCGACCGACAGGTGCGACCGGTTGATGGAAAGCTCCAGGTTACGCATTGGCGCGGCGTCGCCCGTGAGCACATGCATGTCGACGCCAAGTGCGTCGCCGACCATGCCGCGCGGATCGCGCACGCCGCGCTCGGCATCGAGCGAAAAGCCGACGGGGAGCGAATGGATCACCTCGCGCTCGGCCTTCAGTGCCTGCTTGGCGCCGGCACCGAGAACGCGCTTGATATCGGCCTCGTCGGCCTCGTGGCCGCCAAGGTTGATGGTGGCCGAGAAGGCTTCGCTCTTCAGCCGGCCGGCGGTCATGTTGACGATCAGCGAATCGACCGTCAGCCCAGCCATGCGCTCGGCCGCATCGACGGAGAGACGGATGGCATGCTCGGCGCGGTCGAGATCGACGACCACTCCCGACTTCACGCCTTGCGACTTCTGATGGCCGATGCCGATCACCTGGATCCGGTGCGAACGGCCGCGCAACAGCTTGCCGTCTTCGCTCGGCTTCAGCTTGGCCACCATGCAGCAGACCTTGCTCGAACCGACGTCCAGCACCGTCAGGGTGCCGGACCGGCGCGACGCGGCGTCGCCATGACCGCCAAGCCAGCTCATATTTTCGTCTCCGGCTTGCGCTTCAGGCTTTTGGGTTTTTCGTTGAGGGCGGCTTCGCGCTGCGTCGCCGCCTCGGGCGTCAACTGCACGACCAGCCTGTCCGTCAGGCGCATGTCGACGGCGGCGATATCGCGCGACAACAGCCCCTTGTCCTGATCCATCTTGACGAGCTCGGCGATCGCCTGATCCTCGCCATCCTCGGGAAGCTTGACGGTGATGCCGTTGTCCAGCTTCAGGTCCCAGCGCCGTTCGCCAACACGGACAAAGCCTTTGATCCGGCTCGCGAGTTCAGGATACTTTTCGACCTTGACCAGGAAGTCCGGCGCCTTGGCCGGCGCACCGACGCCGATCAGCAAAGGCAAAAGCACCTGCTTGCCGCCGGAGAACGGCGCGATCACGGCGCCATTCTTCTCGATGACCGAGAGCTCATCGCCCTGTTGCCAGAGCGCGAAGGGCTCGCGCTCCTCGACACGCACTTCCAGCGTGTGCGGATAGACCTTGCGCACCGCGGCGACCTCGATCCAGGGCAAGGTAGCAATGCGCTCCCGCGCCGCCTCGGCGTCAAAACCGATCAGCGAGGTCCAGCCGTCGAGCTCGAGCCTGTCGAGGATGTCGATCTCGGAGGTCTGGCGATTGCCGACCACCTTGACCTGATCGACGGCAAAACCGGTGCGGGCAGTGATGCTTTGTACGATGCCGTCGACATGGCCGCCGAGATAGGCGCCATAGGCACTGCTCGAGACAAGCAGCACGGCAGACATCATGGCCGCGGAGAAGCGCGGCGCCTGGAACTCACCCACACCCAGGCGCGCAAGAACGCGCACCGGGCGGCGAAGCACACGCGGCAGCACGAAATGGCCCGATGACAATGGCAGGCCGAACAGCGCCGGCCCGGCCGCGCCCTTCCCCTTACCTTGTCCCCATTTCAACGCAGACACGAAGCGTCCTCCACCATCCAACTCAACAAATCGCCAAACGAGTGCCCGGCCTGGGCGGCGATTTCAGGCACCAAGGACGTCGGCGTCATGCCCGGCTGGGTGTTGACCTCGAGCCAGACAACCTCGCCGTTTTCGGAATGCCGATCGTCATAACGGAAGTCCGACCGGGAAACGCCCCGACAGCCGATCGCTTGATGAGCCTTGAGCGCCAGTGTTTGTATTTTTTGGTAAATATTCGGTGAAACTTTTGCGGGGCATTCGTGCTTTGATCCCCCAGCGACATATTTTGAATCGTAGTCGTAGAAGGAATGGCCGGTCGGGATGATCTCGCAGACCCCCAGAGCCACATCGCCCATTACAGCGCAGGTCAGCTCGCGGCCATGGATGTAGCGCTCGACCATGACGGTATCGCCATATTTCCACTCGGACGAGCCGATGACCTGCGGTGGATGCGACTGCCCCTCATGCACGATGACTACACCGAAGCTCGACCCCTCATTGACAGGCTTGACCACATAGGGCGGCTTCATCGGGTGCTTGTTCTGGATGGCGAAGCGGCTGGCGACCTTCGATTCGGCGACAGGGACGCCGACCGACTTGGCAACCCGCTTGGCCTGCTCCTTGTTCATGGCCAGCGCCGAAGCGAGCACGCCGGAATGCGTATAGGGAACACCGAGATATTCGAGGATACCCTGGATGGTACCATCCTCGCCAAACGGACCATGCAGCGCGTTGAAGGCGACATCGGGCCGGAGTTCGGCAAGCACCGAGCCGACATCGCGCCCGACATCGACGCGCGTGACCTGGTAGCCTTCCTTCTCGAGCTCATCGGCGCAAGCCTTTCCCGAGGACAAAGACACGGGCCGCTCGGATGAGAAACCACCCAGCAGGACGGCCACATGCTTGTTTTTCATTCCCCGTCATCCCCTCTCACGGCGGACCAAAAACCAAGATTTCCGAAACATTGAGTCCGAGTCTCCCGGCAGGTTGCCCCCCCAGACGGAAAACGCTGAAAACGCGTCGAACGACTCAAATCAGGAAACGCTTTGGAGCAGAGAATCAGAGAGTTGATTCACTGGCAAGTACTTACGATTCCGAGAGATTCACTTTCTGAGAAAATGGATGCGAAAACTGTGCCGCTGAGTCTTTACAGCAACGGTCGTGGACCGTTTCGGCCCCGTTGAAGTTCATGCATCACGTGAACTTCAACACCCGCTACAGGAGTTGCCCGAGAAACTCCTGGACGGCATGCCCGGGCCGGAAATTGCCGATGCGTTTGATTTCCCATTGCAGCCGGATGCCCGCATTTTCCAGCACCCGCGTGCGCACCGTCTCACCGAGATATTCAAGGTCGTAGCCTGTCGCGGTTCCCGTGTTGATCATGAAGTTGCAATGCATCGGCGACATCTGCGCACCGCCGATCATCAGGCCGCGGCAGCCGGCCTTGTCGATCTCCTTCCAGGCTGACGTGCCTTCGGGATTCTTGAAGGTTGAGCCGCCGGTCTTTTCGCGGATCGGCTGCACGGTCTCGCGGTGGTTCTGCACCGCGTCCATCGCGGCCTTGATCGCTGTCTTGTCCTCGGCAAACCCCTCGAACAAAGCCGAGGTGAAGATCAGCCCGGAAGGTGCCGCCGAATGGCGGTAGGCGTAGCCCATGTCGGCATTGCTCAGCGTTTGCACATTGCCCCCGCGGTCGAGCGCACGCACCTCGACGACGCGTTCGCGCGTCTCGACGCCGTTGGCGCCGGCATTCATCCGCAGCGCGCCGCCGACGGCGCCCGGAATGCCGTGATAGAAATGGAAGCCGCCAATGCCGGCTTCCAGCGCCACGGCGGCAACGCGCTTGTCGGGCGTCGCCGCACCCGCCTTGATCGTGGTCGGCGAAACAATTTCGGCCTCACCAAATCCCTTGGCCGAAAGCCGGACAACAAAACCCGCAATGCCGCCGTCCCGGACTAGAAGGTTCGAGCCGACGCCGACGATGGTCAGCGGGATCTCTTCGGGAACGGCTTTGAGGAATGCGGCCAGGTCCTCCTCGTCGGCCGGCTGGAACAGCACTTCGGCCAGCCCGCCGGCGCGGAACCAGGTGATCTTGTCCATCTCGGCATTCGGCGTGAGGCGGCCACGCAGGCCTGCAAGCCGGTCGCCAAGTCTGTCGATCAGGGCCTGGCCGTGCATCATGATCATGAGACTGTCCCGCCAAGCTCCTTGGGCAGCGCATAGGCCCATTGGGTGATGTTGCCGGCGCCGAGGAAGACCACGAAGTCACCGGGCTTGGCCAGATCACGGATGATTGGTGCGATTGCTGCCGGACCCTCGATGTAGCGCGCGTCGCGATGGCCGCCCGCGCGGATGCGCGACACCAGCGCATCGGATGTGACGCCTTCGATCGGTTCTTCGCCGGCCGCGTAGACCGGCGCCACCATCACCGTGTCGGCGTCGTTGAAACACGTGGAAAACTCGTTGAACAGGTCGTGCAGCCGGGTGAAGCGGTGCGGCTGGGCAATGGCGATGACGCGGCCCTTGGTGGCGCTGCGCGCCGCCTTCAGCACCGCCGAGATCTCGACCGGATGATGGCCGTAATCGTCGAACACATCGACACCGTTCCACGAACCGGTATGGGTGAAGCGGCGCTTGACGCCGGCGAAGGACGACAGGCCCTTCTTGATCGCCTCGGCGGACAGGCCAAGTTCATGCGCGACAGCGATCGCCGCTGTCGCGTTGGAGACGTTGTGCCGACCGGGCATCGGCAGGCGCAGGCCGGCGATCGTCGTCTGGCCACCGCCTTTGCGGTTGCGGATCATCACGTCGAACTCAGATATGGCACCCGCCATGCGGTGGTTGGTGAAGCGCACGTCGGCCTGCGCATTCTCGCCATAGGTGATGACGCGGCGGTCCTCGATGCGGCCGACCAGCGCCTGCACTTCCGGGTGGTCGGTGCACATCACGCCGAAGCCGTAGAACGGCACGTTCTCGACGAACTGGCGGAACGCCTCGCGCACCTTGTCGAAACTGCCATAATGGTCGAGATGCTCGGGATCGATGTTGGTGACGACGGCGATCTCAGCCGGCAGCTTGAGGAAGGTGCCGTCGCTCTCGTCGGCCTCGACCACCATCCACTCGCCATCGCCCATGCGCGCATTGGTGCCATAGGCATTGATGATGCCGCCATTGATGACGGTCGGATCGAGCCCGCCGGCTTCGAGCAAGGTCGCCACCATCGAGGTCGTCGTCGTCTTGCCATGCGTGCCGCCGATCGCCACCGCCTGGCGAAAACGCATCAGTTCGGCCAGCATCTCGGCACGCCGCACGATCGGCAGCAGCTTTTCGCGCGCGGCCTTCAGTTCGGGGTTGGTTTTCTTGATCGCCGTCGAGACGACGACAACCTCGGCATCGCCGAGATTTTCGGCCTGGTGGCCGACGAAGCAATCGATGCCCTTGTCGCGCAGCCGCTGCACATTGGCGCTGTCGGACTGGTCCGACCCTTGCACCTTGTAGCCCAGATTGTGCAGCACTTCGGCGATGCCGCTCATGCCGATGCCGCCAATACCGATGAAATGCACAAGGCCGATGGTCTGCGGCATCTTCATGCGTGCGTCCCCTTCCTGAAGTCTGAAACGGTTTTTTGGGACGCAATAGCCTCTGTAAGATCGGCGAGCAACCGTGCCGCGTCGGGCCGCCCGGCCGATTTCGCTCCCGCCGCCATGGCCGCCAGCCGCTCGGGGCTGTCCATCAGCCCACCGATGAGAGCCGCGATGCGCTCGGGCGAAAGCGAGGATTGCGGGTGCACTTCGCCACCGCCGGCGGCGGCAAGGGCCGCCGCGTTCGCCGCCTGGTCGTGGTCGAGCGCGTAGGGATAAGGCACCAGCAGCGCCGGCCGGCCGATGACGGCGATCTCCGAGACGGTCGAGGCGCCGGAGCGCGAGATCACCAGATGCGCCGTCGCCATGCGTTGCGCCATATCGGTGAAGAAGGGCGAGACTTCCGCGGCGACGCCAAGTGCGGCATAGGCCGCCTTCACCCGCGCCACGTCGTCGGCGCGCGCCTGCTGCGTGATCACCAACCGCTTGCGTTGGGCGTCGGAAAGCAGCGCGATCGCCGTCGGCACCGCGTCCGAGAAGAACTGCGCGCCCTGGCTGCCGCCGAACACCAGCATCTTGAACGGCTCCTCGCCGGTAGATGCCGTATAGGGCGTCTTGGCCGCTTCCAGCACGGGAGGCCGGACCGGATTGCCTGTCGTCACCGTCTTGGCGCCGGCCGCACTGCTGTCCTGTGGCAGGAAGCCGCCGGCGATGGCGTCGACACGCCCGGCCAGAGCCCGGTTGGCGCGCCCCATCACCGCGTTCTGCTCATGGATCAGCGTCGGCACCTTGCGCCGCGTCGCCGCGTAGAGCGGCGGCAAGGTCGGATAACCGCCGAAGCCGACGACCGCATCCGGCTTGATCCTGGCGATGACAGCGGAGGCTTGGCGCACGCCGCGCCAGATTTTCCAGAAGGCACCGAGCAGGGCGATGGGATTCTTCGAGCCCATCGTCGCCGACTGGATCGGATGGATGGCGGCCGCCGGGAAATGAGCGGCGAACCGCTCGGCGCGGTCGTCGGTGGCCAGATGCACCGTCCAGCCGCGCTCGTTCAGCTCATGCGCCAGCGCCTCGGCCGGAAACAGATGCCCGCCGGTTCCACCTGCCGCGAGAAGGATGACGCCTCTCGCCATGTCACTCCGCCGGCAAGGCGCGTTGCGGCAGGGCAAAGCCCATTTGCTTGCGCTTTTCGGGCCGCTTGCGCGTCAGCGCCAGCACCATGCCCATCGAGATGGCGATGGCGATCTGCGAGGAGCCGCCATAAGAGATGAAAGGCAGCGTCATGCCCTTGGCCGGCACCAGCTGCAGGTTGACGCACATGTTGATGACGGCCTGCAGGCCGAACACGGTGACGAGGCCGCCGACCGCATAGCGGGTGAAGTCGTCATGCTCCTTCAGGGCCGTGTTGAGGCCGCGCAGCACGATGAAGGCGAAGATCGACATGATGAAGAAGCACATGATCAACCCGAATTCCTCGCCGGCGACCGAAAAGACGAAGTCCGCATGGCTGTCGGGGATGACCCGCTTGACGGTGCCCTCGCCCGGCCCGACGCCGAACCAGCCGCCATTGATCAGCGCCTCTCGGCCCATGTCGACCTGGAACGTGTCGCCTTCGCCGGTGAGGAACTTGTCGATGCGCAAGGCGACGTGCGGAAACACCGAATAGGCGGCAAATACGCCGCCGACGCCGGCGCCACCAAGCGCGATGATCCACAGCCACGGTAACCCGGCCATGAAGAACATCACACCCCAGGTGCCAGTCACCAGCATGGTCTGGCCGAGATCCGGCTGCGCCACCAGCAGCGAGACGACCAGCGCCAGCAGCAGCATGGCAAACAGATTGCCCGGAATGTCGGGCTGGCGCTTGTGCTCGGCAAACAGCCAGGCGCACATGATGACGAAGGCGGGCTTGAGGAATTCCGACGGCTGGATCGACAGGCCGGCTAGCGACACCCAACGGCGCGCGCCCTTCACTTCGACGCCGATGTAGAGCACCGCCACCATCAGCACCAGCATCAGGCACAGCATGATCAGCGCCATGCGCCGGATCTGCCGGGATTCGAGGAAGGACACCGCCAGCATCACGCCGAGCGCCGGCACGGTGAAGATGATCTGCCTGGTGGCAAAATGGAAGCTGTCGAGGCCGATGCGTTCGGCCACCGCCGGGCTGGCAGCGAAGGACAGCACGATGCCGAGCCCCATCAGCGACAGGAACGCCGCCAGGAACCAGCGATCGATCGTCCACCACCAGGTCGCAACTGGACTTTTATCGAGACGGCTCTGCATTATCGTGCCCCTCCGATGGGTTTCACACCCTGGATAGCATTCGCAGCTTGCCTGAAGGCTTCGCCGCGGACTTCGAAATTCTTGAACTGGTCGAAACTGGCGCAGGCCGGCGACAACAGCACCACCACTTCGCTCGTATCGTCTTGAGCCGCATCATGCGCGGCATGTTCGACCGCAGCGGCCAGCGTGCCCGATATTTCGTAGGGCACCGCCTCACCCAGTGTCGCAGAGAAGGCGGGCGCCGCCTCGCCGATCAGATAGGCCTTGGCGATGCGCGGGAAGAAGCCGCGCAACGGCTCGATGCCGCCCTCCTTGGGCAGGCCGCCGGCGATCCAGTAGATGCGCGGAAAGCTCGACAAAGCCGGTGCCGCCGCGTCGGCATTGGTCGCCTTGGAATCGTTGACGAACAGCACATGATCCTTGCGGCCGACCTGTTCCATACGGTGCGCAAGGCCGGGAAAACTTTCCAGTCCGGATTGGATTTCGCCAAGGTCCAGCCCGACCTTGAGGCAAGCAGCGACCGCCGCCAACGCGTTTTGCGCATTGTGCTGGCCGCGCAGCGAGCCGATGCCTTCGAGGAAAGCGACGCGGCTGTAGCGGCCGTTCACCGCCTCCATCAGGTTGCCGCCGTCGGCGAAATAGCCGTCGGTCAGCGGCAGCCGCTTGGAAATGCGGATGACATGCCGCCCTGCCCGCTCCAGCCGCTCGGCGATCTGGGCGCACCAGGAATCGTCGATGCCGATGATCGCAGTCTCGCTGCCGGCCACCAGCCGTTCCTTGATCGAGGCGTAGTGCTGCATGGTGCCGTGCCGATCGAGATGGTCCGGCGTCAAATTGAGCAGGATGCCGGCCGTCGGGTTGATCGAGGGCGCGAGATCGATCTGGTACGACGAGCATTCGACGACATAATGCCGATTGGGCTCGGGCGGATCGAGCGTCATCACCGCGCGGCCGATATTGCCGCCCATCTGGGTGTCGCGTCCCGCCGCATTGAGGATATGCGCGGTCAATGCGGTCGTCGTCGACTTGCCGTTGGTGCCGGTGATGGCGATGAACGGCGCTGCCGGCGCGGCGAGCATCCGCTCACGGCAGAAAAGCTCGATGTCGCCAATGATCTCGACGCCGGAACCACGCGCCAGCTCCACCGTCCAATGCGGCTTGGGATGCGTCAGCGGCACGCCCGGCGACAGCACGAAAGCCGAGAACTTCGCCCAGTCGGCGCCGCGCAAATCACTGGTTGCGATGCCGTCGGCCGCCGCCTTGGCAACGCTTTCGGGATTATCGTCCCAGGCCAGCACGTCCGCCCCGCCGGCGATCAGCGCGCGCGCCGTCGCGATCCCCGAGCCACCGAGCCCGAAGAGCGAAACGCGCTTGCCTGCGAAGGATGCGGCGGGGATCAAGCGGCCTCCTATCTCAGCTTCAGGGTGGACAGGCCGACCAGCGCCAGGATGACGGCGATGATCCAGAAGCGGATCACCACCTGGCTTTCGGTCCAGCCGAGCTTTTCGAAATGATGGTGGATCGGCGCCATCAGGAACACCCGCTTGCCGGTCATCTTGAAGTAGCCGACCTGGATGATGACCGACAGGATTTCGACGACGAACAATCCGCCGACGATGACCAGCACGATCTCATGCTTGGTGGCGACGGCAACCGTGCCGATCAGGCCGCCCATGGCCAGCGAGCCGGTGTCGCCCATGAAGATCGCCGCCGGCGGCGCGTTGAACCAGAGGAAGCCGAGGCCGGCGCCGATGACCGCGCCGAGCACGACCGCCAGTTCGCCGGTGCCGGGCACGAAATGGATCTGCAGGTATTCTGCGAACACGGCGTTGCCGGACAGATAGGCGATGACGCCGAAGGACGCCGCCGCGATCATGATCGGCACGATCGCCAGCCCGTCGAGGCCGTCGGTCAAGTTCACCGCATTGCCGGCGCCGACGATGACGAAGCAGGAGAACGGGATGAAGAACCAGCCGAGATTGATGATGAATTCCTTGGCGAAGGGGAATGTCAGCGACGACGAGAACGGCGCCTGGCCGTTATGCATGATCACCCAGGCGGCGATGCCGGCAATGACGAATTCGAGCGCCAGCCGTGCCTTGCCGGAAAAGCCGAGATGCGACTGCTTGGTCACCTTCAGATAGTCGTCGTAGAAGCCGATCGAGCCGAAACCCAGCGTCACCAGCAGCACCACCCAGACATAGATGCTCGACAGGTTCGCCCACAGCAGCGACGACCCGATGATGCCCGACAGGATCATCAGCCCGCCCATGGTCGGGGTACCGGCCTTCTTGAAATGCGTCTGCGGCCCGTCGGCGCGGATCGGCTGGCCCTTGCCTTGCCGCAACCGCAGCGAATTGATGATGGTCGGTCCGAAGATGAAGACGATCAGTGCCGAGGTTATCAGCGCCCCGCCGGTGCGGAAGGTGATGTAGCGGAAGACATTGAAGACCGAGATCTTGTCCGCAAAATCGACGAGCAGTGTGAACATGCGCTTATCGTCCCCCGACCTAGGTCTGTTTGCTTGTCGTTTGAGCCGGGAACTTGCCCAGCAGCGCATCGACCAGTTTTGCAAAACCGATGCCCTTCGACGATTTGATCATCACCACGTCGCCCGGCTTCAGCGCGGCAAGCAGCACCGGCTTCAGTTCCTCGACGCCGGCGCGGTATTCCGTCCTGATTTCGCCTGGTAGCCTCTCGGCCAGCGCCCGCATTTCCGGGCCGCCGAGAAAGACGGTCTGCGTCCCGGTGCCGACGATGAGATCGGCAAGGGCGGCATGCAGCTTGGCCGAATGGTCGCCGAGTTCCAGCATGTCGCCGAGCACGGCGATGCGGCGGCCCTCGCCTGTCACCGGCGTCGCGTTGAGCAGCGCCATGGCAGCGCCCATCGAAGCCGGGTTGGCGTTGTAACTCTCGTCGATCAGAGTGATCGGCCCGCCGGGGAGGCGCAGCACATGGCGCTTGCCGCGCCCGCGCTCGGCCGAAAGATCGGCCAGCGCCAGCGCCGCCCTGTCGAGATCGGCGCCGACCAGATGCGCCGCACCCAGCACCGCCAGCACGTTCTGCACCATGTGCCGGCCGGGCGCACCGACCCGGGCCGTCACCTCGTGGCCGCCGATCCTGGCGGTGATGTCGGAATGGTCGGCATGGAGTTCGCATTTGACCAGCCTGAAGGTCGAGCGAGCATTCTCGCCGAACCCGTACACGTGCTCGACCCCGGCGGCATGCGCCATCTTGTCCAGAAGCTTCCAGCGCCCATCGTCGCGGTTGAGGATGGCTGCGCCTTCAGGCTCCAGGCCTTCGAATATCTCGGCCTTGGCCCTGGCGATCTCGTCGAGATTGCGGAAGAAGCCAAGATGCGCCGCCGCGATCATGGTTACGATGGCGACATGCGGCCTCACCATCTTGACCAGCGGCCGGATTTCATCGGGATGGTTCATGCCGATTTCGAACACCGCATAGTCGCAATCGATCGGCATGCGCGCCAGCGTTAGCGGCACGCCCCAATGGTTGTTGAACGACTGCGCCGAGGCATGCACCTTGCCGACGGCCGACAGCACGTGGCGCAGGGCTTCCTTGGTGGTTGTCTTGCCGGCCGAACCGGTCACCGCGATGATCTTGGCCTCGGAGCGGGCGCGCGCCGCGGCACCAAGCTTCTCAAGGGCGGCCAGCACATCTTCGACGACGATGATCGGCGCCGTCAGCCGGCCAAGCGACGGCAGCTTGCCCTCCGCCACCACCAGCACGCCGGCGCCGGCCTTTATGGCGGCGGTGGCGAAGTCATGGCCGTCCATCGTCTCGCCTTTGATGGCGAAGAAGGCGTCGCCCGGTTGCAAGGTGCGGCTATCGATCGAAATACCGGATATGCCTTCCGGCATCGGCCCGAGCGGCCGCCCGTCCATGCCGGCAACCAGCGCCTCGGAGGTCCACAGCAAGCTCATGCGGCACGCTCCCGCAGCGCCGCGCGGACTTCCTCATGATCGGAGAAATGCAGCGTTTCGGTGCCGATCGTCTGGCCTTCCTCGTGGCCTTTGCCGGCCACGATCAGCGTGTCGCCGGCATGCAGCATGGCGACCGCCTCGTGGATCGCCCGGCGCCGGTCGCCGATTTCGATGGCGCCTGGCGCGGCGGCAAGAATAGCGGCGCGGATCGTTTCCGGCACTTCCGAACGCGGATTGTCGTCGGTGACGATGACGACATCGGCGAGCCGCGTCGCGATCTCGCCCATGATTGGCCGCTTGCCGCGGTCGCGGTCGCCGCCGCAGCCGAACACGACGATGACGCGACCGGTGGTGAACGGACGCACCGAGGCCAGGACGTTTTCCAGCGCATCGGGCTTGTGAGCGTAGTCGACATAGACCGGCGCGCCGTTGGTGGTGGTGCCGACAAGGTCGAGCCGACCCGGAGCGCCCTTCAGTTTCTCCAATGCCATCAAGGCTTTGGCGACAGGTGTTCCAGTGGAAATGGCAAGCCCCGCCGAAACCAGCGCGTTCGAAATCTGGAAATCGCCGGCGAGCGGCAGGTCGACCTCGTAGAGCACGCCGCCGGCCTCGACCTCGGCGCGCTGGCGATGGCGCTCGTGCTCGACCCGCTTCAGCTTGAGGAAATCGCCATGGCGGCCAACCGTCAGCACGTCGAGCCCGGCAGCATGCGCCGCCTGGATCGTCGGCGCCGACCACGGATCGTCGGCGAAGATGACGGCCGGCGCGCCTTTCGGCAGCAAACTGTCGAACAGGCGCAATTTGGCGCGGTGGTAGTCCTCGACGGTCGGATGATAGTCCATATGGTCGCGACCGAGATTGGTGAAGCCGCCCGCCGCCAGCTTCACGCCGTCGAGGCGGCGCTGGTCGAGGCCATGGCTGGAGGCTTCCATCGAGGCGTGGGTGACGCCGGCATCCGCCAATTCCTTGAGCAGTTGGTGCAAGGCGACCGGATCGGGTGTCGTCAGCGAGCCATATTCGTTGCGACCCGGCGCCACCACGCCGGTGGTGCCGATGGAAGCGGCGGCATAGCCGGCCTGCTCCCAGATCTGCCTGGTGAAGGCGGCGACCGACGTCTTGCCGCTGGTGCCGGTCACGGCAACCATGGTCTCAGGCTGCTTGCCGAAATAGCGCGCCGCGCTCAGCGCCAGCGCCAGGCGTGGATCATCGACCGCCAGCACTGGAACCGGCAACCCGGCGATGGTGCTGCCTGCCACGATTGCGGCGGCACCACGCTGGGCGGCGTCGGTGGCATAGGTCGCGCCATCCGCCTTGGTACCGGCGAGCGCGAAGAAGACGACGCCGGGTTTTACCTGGCGGGAATCCGACGAAATCCCGGTAACCTCCAGATCGGCGGAAGCTGTTCCTTCGACTGGCAGGATACCGGCTAGATCTCTGAGCTTCATCGAGTCCCGTTCACCACAACAAAATAGCGCGCAGTTGCCGGCGCGCCCTAAGAATCACTGATAGGAAACCAGCGTTGCACCATTTTCATGGCTGAAATCTGGCTTCACGCCAAGCATGGCCGCGGATCGCTTGATAATATTGCCGGCGATAACCCCTGCATTCGCGGCCGCGACGTCCGTCATGCCGGGCTTTTCCGGGTGCGGAGCGTCGGCGATCGTAAACACCAGGTATTGCGGATCGTCCATCGGGAAAGCGGCAACGAAGGTATTGAAATTCAATTCCTTCGAGTAGCGGCCATTGATGACCTTCTCGGCCGTTCCAGTCTTGCCGCCAACGCGGTAGCCGGGGACCCTGGCGTTTCTGGCCGAGCCCTTCTCGGCGTTGAGCGTATAGAGATAGCGCATGCCATCGACCGTCTTTTCGCTGACTACTTTCTTGGCCATCGCCATCGCTTCTGCCTGTGTGCGGACCAGGAAGGTAGGGTTCATCAGGAACCCGCCATTCATCAGCGCCGCGCAACCGACAGCCGCTTGCAGCGGCGTCGTCGACACGCCATGGCCGAAGGCGATGGTGAACGAATTAACCTGTTTCCAGATCTTCGGCTCAGTCGGGCGGGCGACTTCCGGCAGTTCGGTCTGCATCTTGTCCAAAATTCCAAGGCGATGCAGGAATTCGCGGTGCCCCTCGATGCCGACCATCTCGGCCTCCCTCGCCGACCCGATGTTGGACGAATAGAGGAACACCTCCGGCAACGACAGCACACGGTTCTTGCCGTGGAAATCGTGAATGGCCTGATGGCCGACCCGGATTGGATGCGAAGCGTCGAAGCGGCTCGCCATCGTCGCCTTGCCGGAATCGAGCGCCATGGCCGAGGTGAAGCTCTTGAAGGTCGAGCCCATCTCATAGAGCCCCGCCGACATCCGATTCAGGCGGTCCTTCTCCTGCGCATTATAAGGATTGTTCGGATCGAAATCCGGCACCGAGGCCATCGCCACCACTTCGCCGGTCTTGACGTTGAGCACAACGGCGCCAGCACCCATGGCGCGATAGCGCTCCAGGCCGGCGGCAATCTCGTCGCGCACCACATGCTGGACACGCAGATCGATCGAAAGCCTCACCGGCTTCAGATCCTTGGCGACCGCCAGGCCCGATGCCTGCAAGTCGCTCAAGCCCTGTTCATCGACATATTTCTCCATGCCGGAGATGCCCTGGTTGTCGATGTTGGTGAGCCCGACAACGTAGGACGAGGTCTCGCCGCTCGGATAGAAGCGGCGCTTTTCGGTGCGGAAGCCGAAACCGGGAATGCCGAGCTGCATGATGTCGGACTGCTGCTTGGGCGTCAGCTGCCGCTGCAGCCAGACGAAGCCGGCGCCGCTCTTCAGCTTGTGGTAGGTCTGCTCGTAGTCGATTTCCGGAAGCACCGTCGACAGCTTCTCGATCGCCTCGTCGGCATCGACGATGCGCCGCGGTTCAGCGAACAGCGACGCCGTCTTGATGTCCGTCGCCAGCACTTCGCCGTTGCGATCGACAATGTCGGGCCGCGACGCCGTCACCCGGCTCTGCGGGCCGCCCGACATGTCCGGGGTCTGGAAGCCGAGATAGACCAGCCGTCCGGAAATCGTCGCGAAGATGCCGAAGAAGACCGCCATCGTCATGACGATACGCGTCCTGCCCTTGCCGCCGGTCGCCTTGCGGGCGCCCTCGACCACGATAGATCCGCCTTCACCGGCCTTGGTGCTGCGCTTCAGCAGTTTGCCGATCATTGGGCGATGCCTCCGGTCACAACGGGATCCTTGCCGTCCGGGGACGCCTTGTCGGAATTGTCGGCCATGCCGCCCTCGCGTCCTTTGAGGATGTCCTGAATGTCCAGGGCTTTGGCCGGCAGGTCGCCGATGCCGACGATCTGGCGGGCGCTGACCGGCTGGAGTTCGAGCTGCGACTTGTAGAGGTCGGCTAGCTTCTGCAGCCGCGACGGCTGGGTGAGCAGGCTCCAGTCGGCCTTGAGCAGGTCGATCGTGTCCTCCTCATAGCGGATCTGCTGATGGATCTTCTGGACCGCCGCCAATTGTTCCTCGGCCTCGCGCTTGGTTTTGTAGGTAAGGGCCGCCGCCGAAACCATGACGGCGATCAGGACGATGTCGCTGGTACGAAACACGTGCTTACCTCTCTCTCGGCCGGTCGATGCCGGGAAGCTTTGGAAGGCCGAAGATCGAAAAGTCGCTGCTGCGGGCCGGTGCCTCGGTGCGGATAGCCGCGCGCAGCCGGGCCGAACGGGCGCGCGGGTTGGCCGCGACCTCGGCGTCGCCGGCAGTCACGCCGCCACCCGCCTTGCGGAAGGTCGCGGTGCGCGCCTTCGCCTCGGGCATATGGCGCGAGCCTGTCACGGCGTCGGCGCGATCGGCGATGAAGCGCTTGACGATGCGGTCTTCCAGCGAATGGAACGTCACCACGGCGAGCCGCCCGCCCGGCTTCAGCGCGCGTTCGGCGGCCAACAAGGCCCTCGCCAGTTCGCCAAGCTCGTCATTGACGAAGATGCGCAACGCCTGGAAGACGCGCGTCGCCGGATGGATCTTGTCCTTCGGCGCTCGGCCGACATGTGTCTCGATGGCGTCGGCGAGTTCCAGCGTGCGCTCGAACGGCCGCTTTTCGCGGCGAGCCTCGATCATGCGGGCAATACGGCCGGCGTGACGCTCCTCGCCGAGGAAACCGAAGATCCGGGCGAGATCACCCGGCTTGAAGGAATTGACTACATCGGCGGCGCTCAGCCCCGCTTGAGCCATGCGCATGTCGAGCGGCCCGTCGGCGCGGAACGAGAACCCGCGTTCGGCCTGGTCGAGCTGCATCGAGGACACGCCGATGTCGAGCACGACGCCGTCAGCGCTCTCGACATGCTCGTCCAGCGTCGAGAACGGCGCCTGCACTAACCTCAGCCGGCCGCCGGATTGCGCCTCGAGATCGCGCCCGGCCGCGATGGCATCCGGATCGCGGTCGATCGCCACGACGGAAGCGCCCGTCGCCAGAATGGCCTTGGTGTAGCCGCCGGCCCCGAACGTGCCGTCGATGATGATGTCGCCCTCCACCGGAGCCAGCACTTCGAGCACTTCGCCAAGGAGGACCGGAATGTGGCGGGCCGATCCGCCAACGGCGTGAGGGTCATCGCCGTGGCCTACCGTCATTCCGGTCGCTCCCCAGGCTTCGTCCCCTGCCGAAGCTGCAAAAGCCGGACTCGCGCCTGCGCCCCATAGGCGGCTAGCCGTCCCGGCTCCCAGATCTGAAAGAAATTGCCGCGCCCGACAAAGGCCACCTCCGCCGAAATGCCGGTATGCTCGCGAATGAAATCGCTCATCGTGATGCGGCCGTCCTGGTCGAGCTTCAGGAAGGCGCCATCGCCATGGCAGAAGAATGACATGTCGTCCGCCGTCTGCAGGAAGGGATCTTCGAGCGCGATGCGCTGCTCGTAGCGGTCGAGCAGGTCGAGTCCCCCGACATCCATTGCCGGCTGATCGAGGCAGCGCAGCCCATAGAGCTCCGAATAGCCGCGCTTCTGCACGACGGCACGGAAATGCGCCGGAACGGAAACCCGCCCCTTCGCATCGATCCTGCTCACCGTATTTGACAGAAACCGGTCCATTAAACGTCGCAGCCGCTTGCGCCGCCGCACCCCTCTCCATCTTGTCGCACGCGCCGCCGCAGCGCGCTCCCTGCCCCGTATCAGCCTCGTCCATAAGGGCAAAAACCGGCAAACGCGCAGCCGCCGCGGCTGCCCGATTGGCGTACGCTTTACCCTGACGCGGAACGAAGGCTTGAGTATCGAAATGGGATATCATGGGGCACTATGGGCGTCAACGGGAATGGCTTCACAAACACGCACGCCGCGACCAATGAGAGCAGCCTTGACGGCACGTCTCGTCTTTATGGTCCATTAAGCCTAACGAAGCGTTTAGACCCGCCTGGCCCAACCGGACGCGCCTTGCCGCGAGCCACCGCCCGGCATAGCGTCTCGCCGCATCCAGTGGGTCACCAGAGGGTCTGAGAATCGATGTCTGAAACAGCGAACGCACGCGCTGCGGCACTTCCCCATCTGCGCGACAGAGGGTTCGCCACGGGTGATCCGATCCCGCTGCCGCTGACCATGGCCGCGATCTATCACACGCCCGGCGACGCCGCCGGTTTCGATCAGTACGGCCGCTTCAGCAACCCGACCTGGGACGCGGTCGAGCATATGCTGGCGCATCTGGAAGGTGCACCCTGCGTCGCCTTTCCGTCCGGGATGGCTGCAACCTGTTCGGTGTTTTTCGCCCTGCTCAAGGCTGGTGACCGTATCCTGCTGCCTTCGGACGGCTACCACACGACAAGGGCATTGGCCGATCGCTTCCTGAAGCCGTTTGGCGTCACCTACGATATGAGGCCGACATCGACCTTCCTCGACGGTGGCTTCGAAGGTTACCGCCTCGCCTTTGTCGAAACCCCGGCCAACCCCGGACTGGATATCTGTGACATCGCGGCCGTTGCAAAAGCCGCTCAAATGGCCGGTGCGCTCCTTGCCGTCGACAACACGACCATGACGCCCTTCGGCCAGCGCCCGCTCGACCATGGCGCCGATATCGTCGTTGCCGCCGACACCAAGGCGCCCAACGGCCATTCCGACGTGCTGTTCGGCCACGTCGCCAGCCGCAATGCCGATATCATCGCCGCCTTGACCGGCTGGCGAGAAATCTCTGGCAGCATTCCCGGACCGTTCGAGGCATGGCTGGTGCATCGCGGCCTCGAAACGCTGGATGTGCGCTTCGACCGCATGTGCTCTTCGGCGGAAGTGATCGCACGGCGGCTGAAGGGCCACCCGGCAATCAGCGGCCTGCGTTTTCCCGGACTGGAGAGCGACCCATCGCACAACCTTGCCCGAGCCCAGATGGAGCGCTTCGGCTTTCTCATCTCTTTCGAGCTCGCCTCCGAGGACAAGGCCGAGGATTTCATCAACAACTGCGATCTGATGCAGGCCGCAACATCCTTTGGCGGCGTCCATAGCTCCGCCGAGCGCCGATCTAAGAGAGGCGATGCGGTTGCCGCCGGTTTCGTTCGCCTCTCGGTCGGTTGTGAGCCGGTGGAAGAGCTCTGGAAGGCGATCGAGGCGTCGCTGGACAAGATCAGCGGCTGACCGGGGCGTCGATCACGAACCGAGGTCGTCGGCTTCGATCTTGCGTTTGCCGTGCAGCACGCGGATGATTTCGATCGCGTCGTCACCGACCCGGTACAGAGTGAGGTAATCGCCGACCACCAAGTGGCGGATGCCGGGCGAGATATCGTCGCGCGGCGCGCCTGAGAAGGGATAGGTAGTCAGTTGCTGCCACCGCGCCGCGATGCGATCGAGTAACCGGTCGGCTGCAACCTCGCTGTCGCGTGCAATATGAAGCCAGATTGCGATCAGGTCGTCTTCTGTGCGTGCGTTCCGAACGATGGGCAGCAAATTCATGCTGCGTCGTCAGATCGCAAGCGTCTCCGCGCCTCAGCCTTGATGTCATCCATCGATTCAAATCGCCCGGGCCCGCTGTCGATCCCCTCCTGGACCAGCTTGCGCAACTCCTCGACCGTGTAGCCATGCAGATCGCGCCGGTCCTTCCATTGCCGGAGCGCATCGCGGATCACCTCGCTCGCCGAAGCGTATTCGCCGGCCGCGACGACGTCATCCACCGCCCGCGCCAGTTCCGGCGACAGCGTGATGCTGCGTTTGTCGACCTGTCCCATGATAGGCTCCTGATGCCATTCTCTGGCCGATGGTACGATTTAATCGCACCTATTTCAAGCAATCCGTCAGTTCCCTCTGCAGCGGCAAATAGCTGAACGGTTTGACTCAACAGGCGCGCCCGAGGACGCAACCTGTTGATCTCAAAAGACTTCTTTTCAATGTCGAGGAGAGAATTGCCAGCTGGCCTGTAAGCCGGGTTCTGTATGGCCCTCGCCCCTTGCGAGGCGAGAACGTGGCGGCCATTCATCTTGGGCGCATGTTGCCATGCGCCTCACGCAACCTACCCGGACGGTGAGCCGGAAACAGCCCTCGAGGGTTTCCCCTCGCACCGCCCCTATTCGGTCTTGCTCCCGGTGGGGTTTACCGTGCCGCTCCTGTTGCCAGTCGCGCGGTGGGCTCTTACCCCACCCTTTCACCCTTGCCCCGATTGGATCGTGGCGGTTTGCTTTCTGTGGCACTTTCCCTGGGGTCGCCCCCGCCGGCCATTAACCGGCACCGTGTCTCCATGGAGCCCGGACTTTCCTCACCCGCGGCCTTTCGGCTGTTGCGGGTGCGGCCGCCCGGCCAGCTGGCAAGGCGTATAAAGGGGTTCACGCTCGAAAACGCAAACGAAAAAGCCGGCCGCTCGGGCCGGCTACACGCAACCGATCGGCTAAAGCGCCGCCATCTGCACCTTGACCTTGCTGCAATAGGCGGCCGACACTGGGTTCATCCGCGTTGCCGCGTGGCCGGCATTGTATTTCAGGATCGTGCCGCAGGTGGTGCCGCCGCCGAGATCCTGCGCCATGGCGAGATACTTCATGCCATATTTGATATTGGTGTCGGGGTCGAAGAGGCCCTTGGCCGAACCGTTGTAGCCCATCATCCGCGCCGTCGCCGGTTTGATCTGCATGAGGCCGATCTCGCCGGCGCTGCCGACCATGTTCGGCCGGTAGTTGCTCTCGATGCTGATGACTGCGTGAGCGAGCGAAACCGGTACGCCGTAGCTCGCGGCATAGCGCGCGACGATCGCCGAATACTGACCGCTGCCGGCCACTGCTGCTGTCGACGCAGCCGCGTTCCTGAGGCCGATCGACGCCGTTGTCGCCATGTCCAAGGTCTTGCGACTGCGCTTGGTCTGCCTTTTGGCGGATTTCTTCGGCTTGGCAAAACTTGCCTTTTCCATTTTCACGGAAGACCGCTTCGTGGCCTTGGCGTCATGGCCTGCCTTGCTGGGTTTTGCCGATACCTCGACGAGCCCTTGATCCGCCCGCGGGCTGGCATTTGCGGCGCCGAAGGCAAAAGTCATTACGCCGGCAGCAACAGCTGCCGTTAAAACGGTCAATTTCTGCATGTGATCCTGTTCTGTCTGAACTGCGCGAAGGTGTTCACGCAGCAACGCCTAATCAATATCGGAACATCCGGGGGCTGTGGGGTCCGACAACTTGCACGCCAGCCGTTTGAAGCTCGAATTGGTGCCAAACAAGGCCAGGCAAGTCACTTTGAGTGACAGCTTGTAACTTAGGGACTGGAAAGAGGACTTTGGTTGCGGCTTCCCCCGTGGTCAAGACCTTACGGAAGCAAGCAGCCTTTCTAGCGTCCGCTGTGTCGAGCCATCGGCAACGCCATCCACTTTGCACGGCCGGAAATGCCGCTGAAACGCTTCGACGACAATCTCCGTCTGCCGGTCGAAAATGCCTGATATCTCGACGCCATAGCCATAGAGCGCCAGCATCGACTGCAACGCCTCGACATCGGCGCCGGTGTCTCCGGTCTTGAACACGGCCCCTCGCCTGACGGGTGCAGCCGCCACGAGATGGCCGACGCCGGCCGCAAACAGCGTCCGCCATGGAAACTTCTCGCCCGGATCGACCTTGCGCCCCGGCGCCACGTCGGAATGCGCCAGCACTCGCTCGGCGGCAATCGAGTGCCGACCTGCGATCCCGGCGCACAAGCCGATCACCGCATCGATCTGCCGTCTGGGAAAACCGGGATAGCCCAGCGAATGTCCCGGATTGACGATCTCGATGCCTATCGAGCAGGAATTGATGTCGGCGCGTCCGAACCACGAGCTCTTGCCGGCGTGCCAGGCGCGATCGTTTTCCCTGACCATCTGAACGATGTGGCCATTCTCGTGCACGAGATAGTGCGACGAGACTTCGCTGGCCGGATCGCACAGCCACGCTTCGGCGCCGGCGCCGGTCGCCATTCCAGTGTAATGCAGCACGATCATGTCGGGCCGGAGAGTGTCGCGCCGCGGACCAAAATTCGGCGATACCCTGACCTCGGCGCTAGGCTCGTCGGGCAGGAAGCCGCTCATGCGTGCCGCAGGCCCCGCTCGATCATCTCATAGGCGGCGTTGATGGCCGCCACCCTGGTAGTTGCGATCTTGATGAACTCCTGCGGCAGGCCGCGCGCGATCAGCCGGTCCGGATGATTGTCGGAGACCAGCTTGCGATAGCGCTTCCTGACCTCTTCGAACGGCTTCCCGCGTTCGATGCCGAGCACGACATAGGGATCACCTGCGCCGAGATTGACGTGCCGCGCCATGATGCTCTCGTAATGGGCCTCGTCGATGCGGAAAATCTCGGCGATACGATGCAGGAAGTGGCCTTCGCGCTCATGTACCAGCCCGTCGGCCTTGGCGATGTGGAAAAGCCCGTCGAGTATGTCTTCCAGCATCACGCAGTTGGAATGGCCCGAGCCGCACAGCTGCGCCATCCGCTCGGCATAGGTTTCGAAACCGGCCACGTCGCGCTGGGCGAGATCGAACAGCCGCGCCACATTGCGCGTCTCCTTCGGTGGTACCTCGAATATTTCCTGGAACGCGCGCACCTCGTCCTGGGTCACGATACCATCGGCCTTGGCCATCTTTGCCGACAGCGCGATCATCGCCACCGAGAAGGCGACACGCCGGCGCAGGTCGGCGTCGCCGGAGAAGACCGTGCGCACGGCCTCTACGACGTCGGCGATGCCCGACGAGGTTGAGGATGAAACGCGTGTGATGAACTCGCCAAGGCGATCCCAAATCGACATGGCCTGCTTCTTAGGGCCACGGCCCCTTGCTATCAAGACGGGACAGTGCCGCAGCCTTGGCGCAACCGAACAGTCAAGGGCGAGACAATAAGAGAAAGGCCAGCGCGCAGCTGGCCTTCCTCAATCATCACACCAGTACTGCTTTGCTGACTACTGCGCGGGCGCAGGAGCTGGTGTTGCCGGAGCCGGCTCGGCAGGCTTCTCGGGTGTGATGCTCTTCGTGGTCGAGTTATCGGTTGCCGGAGGCGTTGCTGCCGGCGGCGTAGCTTCCGGCGTCGCCGGCTTCATCGGCTGCTCGGTGGCCGGCGGATTGGTGCTCTGGGTGGTGGTGTTGTCCGTGCCGCTGTCGCTACAGGCAGCAACGCCAAGCAACGCCAAGGCGGAAACGGACGCAAAAATGAGCTTTTTCATAACATTTCTCCTTCACTACACGTTCACGTTGTGGTGAACGGTCGAAGGGGAAATGCATCAGACGGCCATGAGTTTCGTAACGTTGCGTTTCCGGATGTAATATCATCTGGCCCGTTTGCGATTGCCGGCCAGACAACGGCGAACTAACAGGATGTGTTGAACCATCGAACTGAAACTGCCGGGAGCTGCCATGACCGCGACGTGGGATTTCTGGATCGATCGCGGCGGCACCTTCACCGACGTCATCGGCCGCGACCCGCAAGGCGGGCTGCACCCGCGCAAGCTTCTCTCCGAAAATCCCGAAGCCTATGCCGATGCCGCCATCCAGGGCATCCGCGACCTTCTCGGCCTGTCCTCCGGCGCGATCCCGCCCGGCCTGATCGGTGACATCAAGATGGGCACCACCGTCGCCACCAACGCCCTCCTGGAGCGCAAGGGCGACCGGGTGCTGCTGCTCATCACCAACGGCTTTCGGGATGCGCTGAAGATCGCCTACCAGGCGCGGCCGGACATCTTCGCCAAGGAGATCATCCTTCCCGAACAGCTCTATGAGCGCGTCATCGAGGTCGATGAGCGCGTGCGCGCCGATGGCAGCATCGAACGGCTGCTCGACATCGCCTCTTGCCGGCCGGCGATCGAGCAGGCGAAAGCCGATGGCATCGACGCAGTCGCCATCGTCTTCATGCATGCCTGGAAATATCCAGACCACGAGAAGGCGGTGGCAAAAGTCTGCCGAAAGCTCGGCTTCGGCCAGGTTTCCGTCAGCCATGAGGTGTCGCCGCTGATCAAGTTGGTCGGCCGCGGCGACACCGCCGTTGTCGACGCCTATCTGTCGCCGATCCTGTCGAGATATGTGCAGAAGGTGGCTGGGGAATTGGGCGCGGCGCCCGGCCAAGCTCCCCACCTCATGTTCATGATGTCTTCCGGCGGCCTGACCGCCGCCGATATGTTTCAGGGCAAGGATGCGTTGTTATCCGGGCCGGCCGGCGGCGTTGTCGGTATGGTGGAGACGGCGAAGCTTGCCGGCTTCGGCAAGGTCATCGGTTTCGACATGGGCGGCACTTCCACCGATGTCGCCCACTATGACGGCGAATATGAGCGTGCCTTCGACACCGAGGTGGCCGGCGTACGGATCCGCGCGCCGATGATGCGCATCCACACCGTCGCCGCCGGCGGCGGCTCGATCCTGCACTACGAGGCCGGCCGTTTCCGCGCCGGACCCGATTCCGCCGGCGCCAATCCCGGCCCGGCCGCCTACCGCCGCGGCGGCCCACTGGCCGTTACCGACGCCAATGTCATGCTGGGCAAGCTGCAGCCCGATTTCTTTCCGAAGATCTTTGGTCCCGCCCAGGACCAGCCGCTCGACGTCGAGACGGTGCGCGAAAATTTCACCGCGCTGGCCGCCGAAATCGGCGATGGCCGCACGCCGGAGGCTGTCGCCGAAGGGTTCGTTACCATCGCCGTGGAAAACATGGCCAATGCCATCAAGAAGATTTCCGTCCAGCGCGGCTACGACGTTACCGAATATCTGCTCAATTGCTTCGGTGGCGCCGGCGGCCAGCATGCTTGCCTGGTTGCCGACGCGCTCGGCATGGAAGCGGTGCTGATTCATCCCTTCTCCGGCCTTCTGTCGGCCTATGGCATCGGCTTGTCCTCGGTTTTCGCCTCGCGCCAGCAGGCGCTGCTGAAGCCGCTGGCGGAAGAGTCCAGAACCGAGATCGGCAACCTGATTGCCACCTTGAGAAAAGCCGTCCTCGCCGAATTCGCAGTGCAGGGCATCGCCGAGGATAGGGTTGCCGCGAAGCCGGTGCTCCACATTCGATATGACGGCACCGACACGACACTGCCGGTGAATTTCGAGGAAGACTCGATTTTCAAGGCCAAGCGCGACTTCGAAATGGCCCACAAGGCGCAGTTCGGTTTCGTCTATGACAACAAGCCGATGATCGTCGAGACCGTCGGCGTCGAGGGCACAGACACCGGCGGCACGGGACGCGACGAAAGCGATTCCGCGCTCGAAGACATCGCCGCAAGTTCTTCGGAGGTTGGAAAAATCTTTTCCGACGGCATCTGGCGCGACGCCGGCATCCTTCGCCGCGAAGGGCTCAAGCCCGGGCACAGAATTGCCGGCCCTGCGCTGATCATCGAGCCGAACCAGACGATCGTGGTCGAGCCGGGCTGGCAGGCCGAGATCACCGCCAAGAACCATGTGCTGCTGCGTCGCGTCGAGGAGAAACACCGGCAGGCGGCGCTCGGCACCGAGGCCGATCCGGTGATGCTGGAAGTCTTCAACAATCTGTTCATGTCGATCGCCGAGCAGATGGGCGTGACGCTGCAGAACACCGCCTATTCCGTCAACATCAAGGAGCGGCTGGATTTCTCCTGCGCCGTCTTTGACCGCAGTGGCGCGCTTGTCGCCAATGCGCCACACATGCCGGTGCATCTTGGCTCCATGGATCGCTCGGTCGAAACCATCATCCGGCTGAATTCAGGCGACATCCACCCCGGCGACGTCTTTGCCCTCAACGCCCCCTACAATGGCGGCACGCATCTGCCCGATATCACCGTGGTGACGCCGGTTTTCGACGACGCCCAGCAGAAAATCCTCTTCTGGGCCGCCTCGCGTGGCCACCACGCCGATATCGGCGGCACGGCGCCGGGCTCGATGACGCCGCTGGCTACCACGGTCGACGAGGAAGGCGTGCTGTTCGACAATTTCCGCATCGTCGATCGCGGCCGCTTCCGCGAGAAAGAGCTGGAAACGCTGCTCACCGACCATCCCTGGCCGGCCCGCAATCCGCACCAGAACATCGCCGACCTCAAGGCGCAGATCGCCGCCAACGAGAAAGGCGTCGCCGAACTGCGCAAGATGGTCGCGCATTTCGGCCTCGATGTCGTCGAAGCCTATATGGGCCATGTCCAGGATAACGCAGCCGAAAGCGTACGCCGCGTGCTGGAGCGGCTGCCGGACGCTTCCGAATATGAATATCCGACCGACACTGGCCAGCTCATCAAGGTGAAGATCACGGTGGATCGGCAACGTCGCGAAGCGACAGTCGACTTCACCGGCACGTCGCCGGTCATGAAGAACAATTTCAATGCGCCCGAGCCGGTTGCCCGCGCGGCCGTCCTCTATGCCTTCCGCGTCATGGTCGAAGACATGATCCCGATGAATGCCGGCTGTTTGCGGCCAATCAACATCATTATTCCTGACGGCTGCATGCTCAAACCCGCCTATCCTGCCGCCGTTGTCGCCGGCAATGTCGAGACCTCGCAGCACGTCACCAACGCGCTGTTCGGCGCCATGGGCGCCATGGCCAATGCGCAAGGCACCATGAACAACCTGACCTTCGGCAACAAGCAGTACCAGTATTACGAGACGATCTGTTCCGGCTCACCCGCCGGCCAAATGAACTCCGGCCGCGGCTTTGCCGGCACTTCCGGCGTCCACACCCACATGACCAATTCGCGCCTCACCGACCCGGAAGTGCTGGAACTGCGCTTTCCGGTGCTGCTCGAGGATTTCCACATCCGGGAAGGTTCCGGCGGCAAAGGCAGATGGAGCGCCGGCGACGGCACCAAGCGCACCATCCGTTTCCTCGAGAAGATGGAATGCGCAATCCTGTCCTCGCATCGCAACCGCCCGCCGCAAGGCTTGGACGGTGGCGGCGACGGCGAAGTCGGGTCGACCAAGGTCCGCCGCAAGGACGGCACGATCGACGTGCTGAAGGCCTGCGACCAGACCGTGCTTCAGGCCGGTGACGCCGTCATCCTGACGACGCCCACGCCGGGCGGGTTTGGCAAGGCCTGAACTTGCGTCAACAGGCTGTCACCGGCCTGTCATGACCCTGCGCTACCCGCTTGCGCCAAAGCAAATGGGGAATCACCTTGCCATGACGGACGTTTCCGCAGATCTGGTTTTTCGCCGCGGCAAGGAAGTTGGAAAAGCCGTCTACCAGAACCGCCCGCTGTCGAAGGCCGGCATTTCGGAGCGGCTGTTCGCCTTCCTGTTTTCCGGCCTCGTCTACCCGCAGATCTGGGAGGACCCCGATGTCGACATGGAGGCGATGCAGCTTGGCCAGGGTCACCGCGTCGTCACCATCGCCTCGGGCGGCTGCAACATCCTCGCCTACCTGACCCGTTCGCCGGCACAAATTGACGCCGTCGACCTCAATGCAGCGCATATCGCGTTGAACCGCATGAAGCTGGAGGCAGTGCGCCACCTGCCTTCGCAGGGCGATCTGTTCCGCTTCTTCGGCGCCGCCGACACCAGCCACAATTCGGAAGCCTACGATCGTTTCATCGCGCCGCATCTCGACCCGGTCAGCCGTCACTATTGGGAGCGCCGCAACTGGCGCGGCCGCCGGCGCATCGCTGTCTTCGATCGCAATTTCTACCAGACCGGCCTGCTCGGCCTGTTCATCGCCATGGGCCATCGCACGGCAAAGTTCTTCGGCGTCGATCCTGCCGGCATCATGCAGGCCCGCAACATCGGCGAACAGCGCCGCTTCTTCAACGAGGAACTGGCGCCGGTCTTCGACAAGCCGCTGCTGAAATGGGCGACATCGCGCAAAGCTTCGCTGTTCGGCCTCGGCATTCCACCGGCGCAGTACGATTCGCTGATCACCTCCGGTGACGGCACCATGGCCAGTGTGCTCAAGGCCCGGCTGGAAAAGCTCGCTTGCGATTTTCCGCTGGTGAACAACTACTTCGCCTGGCAGGCTTTTGCCCGCCGCTATCCGAACCCCGGCGAGGCCGCCCTGCCAGCCTACCTCGAAAAGGAGAATTACGAGACCATCCGCGGCAATGTCGACCGCGTCGCCATCCACCATGCCAACCTGATCGAGTTCCTTGCCGGCAAGGATGCAGGCGCGGTCGACCGCTTCATCCTGCTCGATGCGCAGGACTGGATGACCGATGACCAGCTCAATGCGCTGTGGGCGGAAATCACCCGCACCGCGTCGGCCGGCGCCCGCGTCATCTTCCGCACCGCCGCCGAGCCCAGCCTGTTGCCCGGTCGGGTTTCCAGCTCACTGCTCGACCAGTGGAATTATCAGGACGAGGCGTCGCGCGAATTCTCGGCCCGCGACCGCTCGGCCATCTATGGCGGCTTCCATCTCTACGTGAAGCGCGCGGCATGAGCACCACCGAACTGCCGGCCAACCATGCCGAACTGATGGACGGCGTCTACCGCTGGCAGCGCCACATCTATGACCTGACCCGCAAATACTATTTGCTCGGCCGCGACCTGATGATCTCGGGGCTCGACGTACCGGCTGGTGGCACCGTGCTTGAACTCGGCTGCGGCACCGGCCGCAACATCATCCTGGCCGCCCGTCGCTACCCCGACGCCCGCTTCTTCGGCCTCGATATTTCGGCCGAAATGCTGGAGACGGCCGGCACTGCCATTGCCCGCGAAGGCTTGTCGGGCCGCGTCACTCTGGCGAGGGGCGACGCCACCGACTTCGACGCGGGCGCGCTTTACGGTGTCGAACGGTTCGACCGCATCTTCGTATCCTATTCGCTGTCGATGATCCCTGGCTGGGAAAAGACGGTGTCGGCGGCACTTGCTGCGCTGTCACCGAATGGTTCGCTGCACGTCGTCGATTTCGGTCAGCAGGAAGGCCTGCCAGGCTGGTTCCGGGCGTTGCTGCGTGGCTGGCTCAAGAAGTTCCATGTCGCGCCGCGCTCGACTCTGCGCGAGGTTCTGGAATCGGAATCTCGTCGAACCGGTGCAAGCTTCCGTTTCCGCACGCTTTATCGCGGCTATGCCTGGCTCGGCGTGATCGGGCCGCGTCCGTAGAAGCTAATGTAGCGCCGTCACCAGCGCCCCTACCATCGCCTGAGGGCGGTAGCCGAGCTTAGCCGGCGTCAGCCCGAGCCGCACCACCACCAGCCGCTCCGAGGGAATGATGGTGACCGTCTGCCCGTCATGGCCTTCCATCCAATAGGTGTCCTTGGGCAGCCCCGCCGCCACGCCGGCGCCGGGCTTCTTCTCGTCGCCCGGAGCCTCGATCCACAACTGGCCCTTGCCGTAGACTTTCGAGGCGGCTGCCGGCTCCCGCATCCAGTCGACGAAGCCAGCCGGCAGCACCTGGTTGCCGTTCCACACGCCGCCCTGCAGCAGGAACTGGCCGAAGCGGGCCCAGTCATGCGCCGTGGCATAGAGATAGGACGAGCCGACGAAGGTGCCCTGTTCATCGGTCTCGAGCACCGCGCTGTGCATGCCGAGCGGCTCGAACAGCGCGGTGCGCGGCCACATCAGCGCCTTGCCCTTGTCGCCGATCGCGTTCTGCCAGAGGCGCGACAGCATCACCGCCGTGCCGCTCGAATAGGAGAACAGCTTGCCGACCTCGGCCGCCAGCGGCTTGGCTTCGGCGAAGCCTGCCATGTCGGGTTCGAGATAAAGCATGCGCGTGACGTCGGCGACGTCGCCATAGTCCTCGTTGAACTCCAGCCCGCTCGACATCGCCATCATGTCGGCAAGGCTGATCGCGGCGCGGCCATCCGCCTTCCACGGCGCGAACAGGCCTTTGTTGTCGACCGCCATCTTGCCGTCCTTGACCAGCGTGCCGACGATCGCGGCGTTCACCGTCTTGGTCATCGACCAGCCGAGCAGCGGCGTCTTTGCCGAGAAGCCCGCACCATAGCGCTCGGCGACAACACGGCCGTTCTTTGCAACCACCACCGCGCGCATGCCGCTGCCGGTCAGCGCCGCATCGTCGAGCAGCTTTCCAATCACAGGATCCTGAGATGGCTCGACGCGTTCGCCCTCGGGCCACAGTGCGCCCTGGCTGACCGCCGAGGGTTCGGCATAGACCGCCGTCCGCCGCGCCTTGCCGACATCGCCATCGGGAACCGAAGCGCAGCCCAGCCCGTCACGGGCGACAGCGAGGCTCTTGCCAAGGAAGCCAAGCAGGCCCGCCGAGACGGTTCCCCTATTCTTGTCCACCGAGACCCGCATCAACCGCAGCAGCGGGTGCCCGGGCGCCTGCACGTCGACTTTGAGCACCTCATTGGCGTCTCGACCGGCAATGAAGACGTTCGAGCAGACGATCTTGGCCGAATAGCCCGAGCCGACGCGGATCATTTCCGGCGGCGCGATGTAGAGCCAGGCGAAGAGCGCGGCGATCGCCAGCACGACCAGGCCAAGCAGCCATCTGACGATCTTGGCGACGATCCGCATTTGTTTCCTCCCAGGCCCGTGCCTGACGCTTGTCATCGATTTGCCGCCATTGCTTCCGCAAAATCGCAGTGCTTGTCGAGCGCCGTCAACCTGATATCAACCATGTTCGGCGATCACTGGATGCATGTCGCCCAAAAGTGCGCAGCGGTTTTGGGACAACGGCATGATGAAAGCGAAGATACCGGACGATGCTGTGGGGCGATCGTCCGTCGGGGGCCAGACCAAGCGCCGGCCATCAATGCACAGACCCATCAGCGACCGGCTGAATCCGGCTCGGGAGTTGCGATGCGCCGTCTTGCGGGCCTCATCATGCTGACGCTGCTTGGCGCCTGCTCGACGGTGGACGATCTCTCGCCGCTGTCGCCGTCTGCGTCCAGTAGCCCGACGACAGTTGCCGTGCGTGCGCCGCGCTTTGCCGATTCCAAGCCGCATGAATGGGAAAGCGGCGCACCGTGGAACTATGCCGTCCACGGCACCGACGTCTCCAAATACCAGACTTCGGTCGACTGGCCGGCCGCCAAGGCCAGCGGCATCTCCTTCGCTTTCATCAAGGCGACCGAGGGCGGCGATCGCTTCGATGAATATTTCAACGAACACTGGGCCCGCACGAAAGCCGCCGGCGTCCCGCGCGCGGCCTACCATTTCTTCTACTTCTGCACGCCCGCCGCCCAGCAGGCGCGCTGGTTCATCCAAAACGTCCCGGTCGATCGCTCGGCCATGCCGCCGGTCCTCGACATGGAGTGGAACCCGAAATCGCCAACTTGCAGGTTGCGTCCCGATGCCGCCACGGTGCGCGCGGAGATGACCACCTTCCTCGAAATCGTCGAACGACACTATGGCAAGAAGCCGATCATCTACACCTCGGTCGACTTCTTCGACGACAACCAGTTATCGACCTTCCGCGGCTATCCCTACTGGCTGCGTTCCGTCGCCGGCCATCCGCGCGAAAAATACGGCAGTCACCCCTTCACGTTCTGGCAATACACCGGAACCGGAATCGTTCCGGGCATGACCGGCAAGTCCGACATCAACGTCTTCAACGGCAGCGAAGCCGCGTGGAACAAGTGGTTGCGGCAGAACACCCGCTGACCCCGGTTTAGTGGCAGCGAGGCAGTGCGGTATAAGGGCTACGGCAGAACACCGTTGACACCGGTTCAACGGCAACGAAGCCGCCTGGAATAAGGGGCTGCGGCAGAACACCGTTGACACCGGGCCTGCCGCTTGCTTTTCGATACAGCCAGCGGCAAAGAGTGCAACCGCCGGTAATCAAGGGCGTTGGGCTTCCGAGGGGGGCACGACAAATGCCCTCATTCGTTCGAAAGGAAGCTGATGCGACTGCGTTCCCAAGCCCTCGCGGCGCTATTCTTGTGCGCCACGGCCTTGCCGGCGATGGCGCAGGAATGTGGCGGCGACTTCGAAGCCTGGAAGCAGGGCGTGGCGGCGGAAGCCAAGGCGGCCGGTGTCGGTGCCGTGGGTCTGGACGCGCTGGAGGATGCCACCCTGGACGACAAGGTCCTGGCGCGCGACCGCGCCCAGGGCGTCTTCACCCAGACCTTCACCGAATTTTCCAACCGCATGATCTCGGCCTACCGGCTGAAGCAGGGTGCGGCGAACATGAAGAAATACGCCGATGTCTTCGCCCGTGCCGACCAGCAATTCGGCGTCCAGGCACCGATCATCGCCGCCTTCTGGGCGCTGGAGACCGATTTCGGCGCCGTGCAGGGCGATTTCCACACGCTGAGCGCCCTGGTGACGCTGTCACATGATTGCCGCCGCCCACAACTATTCCGGCCTCAACTGGTGCCGCTTCTGGAATTGATCGACCGCGGCGTCGTGCCGGCCGATGTCAGGGGTGCCTGGGCCGGTGAGATCGGCCAGACGCAGATCCTGCCTTCCGACTATCTGGCGCGCGGCGTCGACGGCGATGGCGACGGCAAGGTCGACCTGCGCGGCAGCGTGCCGGATGTGATCATGACCACCGCCAACAAGGTGCTGTCGCGCGGCTGGAAACGCGACGAGCCCTGGATCCAGGAAGTCCGCGTACCCGACAACATGCCGTGGGACCAGACCGGACGCACCAACAAGCTGCCGTTGACGCAATGGGCGCAATGGGGTGTCACCTACCCCAGCGGCGCACCGTTGGTCGACAACGGCCTGAAAGCGGGCCTCGCGCTGCCGATGGGCCGCAAGGGGCCAGCCTTCCTCACCTACGACAATTTCGACGTCTATCTCGAATGGAACCAGTCCTTCACCTACGCGCTGACCGCTGCCAACCTCGCCGCCAGGCTGGCAGGCGCGCCACAGTTCGATCCGCGCAATCCCGAGACCGGCCTCAACAACGAGCAGCTGAAGGCGCTGCAGACCAAGCTGGAAGCCAGGGGCTACGATGTCGGCACGGTCGACGGCATCCTCGGCACCAACACCCGCGAAGCCATCCGCAAGGAGCAGATGCGCCTTGGCCTGCCGGTGGATGGCTGGCCGACACCGGAGTTGCTGGCGAACCTGTGAGAGCGAGTAGAGGTAACTCCTTTTTCCCCCCGGCTCGGCAAATCTTCGCTATTCGCTAATCCGCCATCGTCTCCAAACTCGCAAACCCTTGCGGCGCGTCGCCTTCGTCGAACGGCGTCGTCACCTCGACGAAGGTGTCGGGGTAAAAGCCGTTGAAGCGGGTCCGGAGCGACAGCGAATAGGCGCCGATATGGCCAATCTCGATCCAGTCGCCGGTGTCGACCGTTTCCGGCAGCCAGAACGGCCGCGACAGGATGTCGACGGAATCGCAGGTCGCGCCGCAGACCTTGAATGGCACGATGTTCTTTTCCTCGCCATTGCGCGAGCGGATCGCCGGATCGGGGATGAAACGCGCCGGCAGCGTGATCTTGCCGGTCCAGGAGTCCGACAGCGACGCCCAGATGCCATCATTGATGTAGAGCCGCTTGCCCTTGCGCAAGAGCACCCGCACGATCAGCGACAGGCATCGCGCCACGATCACCCGCCCGGGCTCGGCCACCAGCGGTATCTGGTCGAATTGGTATTCCTTCAGGTCGCCGGAAAGCCGCGACATGATCTGGCCGAGCGACGGCATCTCGATCTGCTTGCGATTCGGGTCGTGGCCGTATTCGGCCGGAAAGCCGCCGCCGACATCGAGTCCGGCAATGTCGAAGGTCAGGCGGTTGCGCACCCAGTCGGCAGAGGCCAGCGCCCGCTCATAGGTGTCGGGATCCTCGATCTGGCTGCCGACATGGAAACACAGGCCGACCTTGTAGCCGGTGCGGTTGAGCCGCTCGGCCAGCTCGACCGCATAGGCCGGCCCGGCGCCGAACTTCTTCGACAGTTCGTAGGCGGCCGATCCTTTCGTCTGGATGCGCACGAACACGGCTATCGCGCCCGGATCGATGTCGAGCGCCCGCACCACCCGTGTCAGCTTGGTGATCTCGTCCTCATGGTCGAGCGAAATGACACGGATGGCGTACTTCTCCAGTGCCAGCTTGATGTCCGACTGCGCCTTTACCGGATGCATGTAGAGCATCTCGGCATCGGGTGAGACCGCGCGCACGGCGGCGAACTCGCCGGGCGAGGCGACGTCGAAAGCGGTGACGCCGGCCTCGACCAGCGCCTTCAGCACGATCGGCTCGCCATTGGTCTTGACCGCATAGGCGGTCTTGCCGGGGAACATGCCCATGAACTGCCTGGCATCCGCCATCAGCACCTGCGGGCGGAAGCAATAGATCGGATCGTCCGGGCGAAGCGCCAGTGCCGCCTCGCGGGCATTCTCGAATCGCTGCATGGACGAATCCTCATGTCGGCTGCGCACAATTAATCCAAGCTAGCGGCTAATGAAAACAATTCTGTGTCTCGTGGCACTGACGCAGCGGCGCGAATTTTTTGGCCGCAACGTTTGCCATCAGTCAGGTTTCGGGTGGCCCTTGTCGCCCGACCCTATATGCGTTCTGGCTGACCGGCCGGCATTGAGGCCGTCTGGGGAGGACGAGTGACATGGCAATGGCCGCGACATCAGCATCACGCGGACCGATGGTGCTCAAGGACTGGGGACAGCTCCTGCTGCTCGGTGCGATCTGGGGCGGCTCGTTCTTCTTCGCCCGCATCGCGGTGGCGGAACTTCATCCGCTGGTGCTGGTGCTGTTTCGCGTCGCCATCGCGGCGATCGCGCTGCAGCTGTATCTGGCCATTCGCGGACCGTCCTTTCGCCTCGCGCTTCCCCATGCCGGCCTGTTCTTCCTGCTGGCGTTCACCAACAATGTCATCCCTTTCTCGCTGATCTTCGCCGGCCAGACCCAGCTTGGCGCCGGCGTCGCCTCTGTACTCAATGCAACGACACCGTTCTGGACGTTGATCCTCGCCAACGCGCTGACATCAGACGAAAAACTCTCCTGGAACAAGCTCGCCGGCATTGCGCTCGGGGTCGCCGGCACGGCGGTGATGATCGGCCCCGGCCTGCTTGCCGGGCTCAGCGGCCCGGTCTGGGCCAAATTCGCGCTGATCGGCGCTTCGCTGTCCTATGGTGTGGCGCTGATGGTTGCGCGCCGCTTCAAGGGCGTGCCCTCGCCGGTCATCGCCACGGGGCAATTGACCGCCTCGACCATCATCATGATCCCGATCGTGCTCTTCACCTATGGCCCGGCCGGTCTGTTCTCCGCCTCGCCTCCGGTCTGGGCGGCGGTGCTGGCTCTGGCGCTTTTGTCCACCGCCTTCGCCTACATCCTTTATTTCAACCTCGTCGCCTCGGCCGGCGCCACCAATGCCTCGCTGGTCACGCTCATCGTGCCGGCCAGCGCCATGCTGCTCGGCTTCCTGTTCCTCGGCGAACGGCTCGAACTGTTCGAAATCGGCGGCGTGGTGCTGATCGCACTTGGCCTCGTCACCATCGACGGACGGCTGTTCGGAAGGCGATAGAGCGCCGCGGTAGCGCTGCCATGACACGATAGTGACACATCGCCGCCACATTTTGTTCACAGGTCTGAAGCGGGTTTTTGCCGAAGAGTTTCAATGCCTAACGGCAAAAGGCGGGTCGCAAATCTGGCAATCACGTCGCAATGCAGCACATTTTTCGCTTGCCTGTGGCACAAATGAACCTAGACTCTCGGACATAGCTCTTTAAGAGGAGGCTATGTCATGGGACTTACGAGGCCTATCAACGCATTGATGATCTGTGCTGCGTTCGCCTTCATCGGAGCCCTCATTATGGGCTTTCTTCCCTGACCCGCCAAGACGGGGAAGACCAGCACCACATAGTCAAAACCATCGAAAAAGGCCGGGTCTTTACCCGGCCTTTTTGCATTTCGGAAGCCCTTTTGAATCTCTTTGCTTGACGCAATTCCGAACGGGGAATTGCTCTAAGCCGCGGCGGTACCGGCCGGCTCGGCTTCGTGTGAGCGGATGCCGATCATGTGGCAGATGGCAAAAACCAGATCGGCTCGGTTCATCGTGTAGAAATGGAAATCGCCGACCCCGCGCTCGACCAGATCCATGACCTGTTCGGCCGCCACCGCCGACGCCACCAGCGCATGCGTCTGCGGATCCTGGTCCAGGCCCTCGAACCGCTCCGCCAGCCAGCCGGGCACATGCGCGCCCGCCCTCGCGGAAAAGTTCGCGACCTGCTTGAAACTGTGAACCGGTTGGATGCCCGGCACGATGGGGATGTAGATGCCGGCGCGGCGGACGCGCTCGACATAGCGCTCGTAGAGATCATTGTCGAAGAAGAACTGGGTGATGGCGCGCGTCGCACCATTGTCGACCTTGCGTTTCAGCATCTCGATATCGGTGGCAAAATCGGGGCTCTGCGGATGCTTTTCCGGATAGGCCGCGACTGAGATGTCGAAATCCGCGATCATCTTGAGTCCGGCGACCAGGTCCGCACCATTCTCGTAGCCTCCGGGATGCGGGCGATAGGGTTCGCCGACACCCGAGGCCGGATCGCCGCGCAGCGCTACGAATCGGTTGATGCCGATCGACTTGTAATCCTGGATGACCGCGTCGACCTCGTCGCGCGTTGCACCGACGCAGGTCAGATGCGCCGCGGCCGGAATACCGGTTTCGGTCAGGATGCGCTTTACCGTGCGGGCGGTGCGCTCACGCGTCGAGCCGCCGGCGCCATAGGTCACCGAGACGAATTTCGGCTTCAGCGGCTCCAGCCGGGTCACCGTGTCCCACAGCCGTGCCTCCATCTCGTCGGTCTTGGGCGGGAAGAACTCGAAGGAAACCCGGACCTTGTCGCCAATGTCTGGGCGGCGGGAAAAGCGGAACTGGTTCATCAGGCAATTTCCCTTATCTGCCTTGTGTCGTTGGAAGGATCGGCGATCAGCAGGCGCCGGTCGCGGCCAAGCCAGAGCTTGACGGTGAGCCTGGCCTCGTTGCCGCCGCGTGGCTCGAACTCCTGGCTGTCCTCGAGATCGAGGCCGGCTTCCGCAAACCAGTCGGCGATCTGCCGGTCGGAAAAGCCGAGCCGCATATGCGCGTGTTCGTCGCGCAGGAATTCAAGCGTGTGCGGCGCGAAGTCGACGATGACCAGCCGCCCGGCCGGACGCAAAAGCCGGGCCGCCTCGTGGATGGCGCGAGCGGGATCGTCGAGATAGTGCAGCACCTGGTGGATGGTGACGAGATCGAAGGCGTCGCGCTCGACCGGCGGCGCGAAGATGTCGCCCTGCCGCACCTGCGCATTCGAAACGCCTGCCTTGTCGAGGTTAGCGCGCGCCACGGTCAGCATCTCGCGCGACATGTCGATGCCGACACCGCGCCGGTACAGTGGCGAAAAGATTTCGAGCAGGCGCCCGGTGCCGGTGCCGAGGTCGAGCATGGACTGGAACGGCCGCTTGCCGACCAGCTTCAGCATCGCGGCCTCGACGGCGCGGTCCGGCACATGCAGCGAGCGGATATGGTCCCAGCTTGCCGCATTCACCGAAAAATATTCAGCCGCGCGGTCCTGCCGCTTGCGCTTGACCGAGCCCAGTCGCTCTTGATCGCGCTCGACCTGGGGGTCGGCGCCGCGAATGCTGGAAACCAACCCCAGCACGAAGTCGCGCGCCGAATCCGCATCCGACAGGCGGAAGAAGGCCCACGACCCTTCCTGGTAGCGGCCGATCAGCCCGGCCTCCAGCAGCAGCTTGAGGTGCCGCGAAACGCGCGGCTGCGACTGGCCGAGAATTTCGGTAAGATCCGAAACGGTGAGGTCGCCGCGCGACAACAGTGCCAATATGCGCAGGCGGCTGGATTCGGCCGCCGCCTTCAATGTGTCCACCATGGTGTCGAGCGAGACATGCATCAGCGTATTCTCTTTGAAAAAGATATAAACATATGTTTATGTCGATTTTCGTATCGTTGCAAGCGCTATGTCGCTTCCGGACAAAAAAATGCCGCTTGCGTGATCCCGACCAAACAGATGCGAGGGTGGAATGACCGGACCGCGTGAGATGTTCGAGGCGCGCGACGGAGAGCAGGAGCTGGATACCGATCCGGCGCTGATGCCAGCCGACGGCGGCATCGTCTTCATCGGCCGCATCACCTCGCCATGGACGACACGGGAGACCTGCCCGAAGAACATGCGCGCCGCGCGCGAGACCGGGCAGCCGGCGGTGCTGACCATCGACGCACCCTATCGCAGCGGCCTGCAGGGGCTGGAGCGCGCCAGCCACATCATCATCCTGTCCTGGCTGCAGCACGCGCCGCGGACTCTGATTGTACAGAAACCCCGCCATGCGGCTGAAGCCAAAGGCGTATTTTCGCTGCGCTCGCCTGCCCGGCCGAACCCGGTCGGCCTGCATGTGGCCAGGCTGGTCGGGCTCGACATCGGCACCGGACGCCTCGATCTCGACGCCATCGATGTGCTGGACGGCACGCCGGTCATCGACATAAAACCCTACTTCGCCTCGACCGATGCCTTCGCCGAGGCGACCATCGAAGGGCGCGACGAGCCCAATCGGATTCAGCGATGAAAGCAGCGCCGACCGGGCGCCGCCGCGCCATCGCCAAGGCGCTGACGGCACTGCTGCCGCTGGCGCCCTATGCAGACATGGAGAAGATCCGCGCCGATGCCGGCTCGGTTCACATGAAGACGTTGCCGCCGACCATCGCCGTGTGGCTGGCGACCATTGCCCACATCCGCCACATGCACACCGATTACGAAAAACTGGTGGGCGAAGGCTACGACCGCGACTCGGCGCGTTTTTTCGTCATCGAGCAGACCAACATGATACTCACCCGCTGGCGCGCCACGCGACTACTCGATGCCGACGACGAGGAGGAATGAGGCGGAGGCCTGTTATTGCCGCGTCAGCACGGCGACCGCATTGTAGGGCTGGCCGTCCGCCTGGCCGGTCCACGTCCAGGACAGATTCCCCTTGAAAAACCTGACGGTGATGTTGCCGCCGTCGATGCACTTGTCCTGCCCGTAGGTGATGCTCTCATGATATTCCGCCGACGTCTCGTCCCTGGACGTCTGGGACAGGTATCCACCGCAGCCAAGTGACGGATAGTCGATCGACGCACCGCCATCATTGATCGTCACGGTGATCGACCAGTCGGCGCCGGGGACCCCGGCCGGGCTCTGGTGACCGCTGCCGACCCAGGTGCCGCTCAGCGTCGGCGCATTCGCCGCGCAAGGCACGTTCTGGAAGATCGGCGTCAATTCGCTGCCGGTTTTCTCGCAGCGATAGCTCTGGCCGCTCTGGCACAATTCCTCGCCTTCGCGCGCGCATTGCGCACTGGCTTGGCCCGTGGCGACAAAAATCATCATGGCTGCGATAACGGTCCCGAACCTGCCCATGTCCCCTTCAGGTCAGAGTTCGCAACATAAGGCAAGTCCAGTCCAATGTATCGGCCGGATCGCCATCGAGGACGAACAGCACCTGTTGGCTGGCTCTATGCCTTCCGCATGGCGCCGATAGCCTGCTCATCCGCCTCGTGCGACAGGACGCCCCGATGAGCCAGACGATGGCAAGACATGATGCAAAGCCACTACCGACGGTCAGCGACCGCCACGTAGACCCGCATTCCTATCCAGACGGGGTCGCCTTCCTCGACGGCCAATACCTGCCGATGTCACAAGCCAAGGTCTCGGTGCTGGACTGGGGTTTTCTGCATTCCGACGCCACCTACGACACCGTGCATGTCTGGAATGGCCGCTTCTTCCGCCTCGACCTGCATCTCGACCGCTTCTTCGGCGGGCTCGAAAAGCTGCGCATGACGATCCCCTTCGACCGTGAAGGCGTGATCGAGATCCTGCACAATTGCGTGGCGTTGTCGGGACATCGTAGCGCCTATGTCGAAATGCTGTGCACGCGCGGCGCCTCGCCGACCTTCAGTCGCGACCCACGCCAGGCGGTCAACCGCTTCATGGCGTTCGCGGTGCCGTTCGGCTCGGTCGCCAATGCCGAGCAGCTACAGCGCGGCCTACACGTCGCCATCAGCGACAAGGTGCGCATCCCGCCGGCCTCGATCGATCCGGCGATCAAGAACTACCACTGGCTCGATCTGGTGCGCGGCCTCTACGACGCCTATGACCGCGGCGCCGAGACCGCAGTGATTCTCGACTTCAACGGCAATGTCGCCGAAGGCCCGGGCTTCAACGTCTTCTGCGTCAAGGACAGCAAACTGTCGACGCCAGCCATTGGCGTGCTGCCCGGCATCACCCGGCGCACCGTTCTCGATCTCTGCGCCGAACAAGGTCTCGCCGCCGTCGCCACCGATGTCAGTGTCGCCGCTTTGCGCGAAGCTGACGAGGTCTTCATCACCTCGACCGCCGGCGGCATCATGCCGGTGACTGAGATCGACGGCGACCGGATCGCGAACGGCAAGGTCGGGCCGATCACCAGCCGCCTGATGGCGCTCTATTGGCAAAAGCACGACGACCCGGCATGGTCGAGCCCAGTGCAATACCCCTGATCACCAAGGCGGTTTGTTCAAAAAGATATCCTTCGCCTCTGGAAAAACGCCGGTTCGTCCGTATATGCCCCAAAGCGGAGAAGCCTCCGCTTTCACCCGAAATCACGCCCGCTGGGGCAAGGACTCCACATCATGACAAACAAGGTTTGGTTCATCACCGGATCGTCGAAGGGCTTTGGCCGCGTCTGGGCCGAGGCCGCACTCGCCCGTGGCGATCGCGTCGCGGCGACCGCCCGCGATGCCGGCACGCTCGCCGATCTCGTCGAGAAGTACGGCGACAATATCGCGGCGATAAAGCTCGACGTCACCGACAAGAAAGCCGTCGACGCCGCGATCGCCGAGGCGCATAAGCGCTTTGGCCGGCTCGATATCGTCATCAACAATGCGGGCTACGGCCATTTCGGCGCCATCGAGGAGGTCAGCGAACAGGAAGCGCGCGACCAGATCGAAACCAATGTGTTCGGCGCCCTGTGGGTCACCCAGGCCGCGCTGCCGATCATGCGGGCGCAGCGCTCCGGCCACATCATCCAGATCTCGTCCATCGGCGGCGTCAATGCCTTTGCCTCGCTCGGCCTTTATCATGCCTCGAAATGGGCGCTGGAGGCCTTCAGCCAGTCGCTCGGCATCGAGGTCGCGGAATTCGGCATCCACGTGACGCTGGTCGAACCGGGCGGCTTCTCCACCGACTGGGCCGGTCCGTCGGCCAAGGTCTCCAAGCCGATCGAGGCCTATGCGCCCGCCCGCGCCAAGATGGCAGAGCGCCGCGCCAATTCGGTCGCCGGCGATCCCGAGGCCACCGGACCGGCGATGCTGGCCATTGTCGATGCCGCCGAGCCGCCGCTGCGCGTGTTCTTCGGCGATGGCGGCCTGCCGATGATTAAGCAGGAATACGGCAACCGCATCGCCACCTGGGAAAAGTGGGACGACGTTTCCATCAGGGCGCAGGGCGCGAAGAAAAACCGCAAAGCTTGAGGCCAGTTCGGAGATATCGCTACGCCGCCTCGGCGGCGTAGCCCCTGCCCTATAAGGGATTCCGATGCGGCGAGAGTCTAGCTCGGATAGATCCACTGCTCGGGCACGCGCACCGATATCTCTTCGCCGACCTTGATCGTTCCCGGCTTCTCGACCCAGGCGACGAGGCCGCGGAGCCGCTTCGCCGATTTCGGGAATAAGAGCGCGCTGGCCTCGATATCGACCATCCCAGCATGTTCGGCGATCGATCGGCCGGCGATGCGGCACGGTCCGTTCTGTGCGTCGACTTTGATGGTCACACCGTCCTTGAAGAACAGCAGCGTGCCGGCCGGCAGCATGGACAGATGCGGCACACCTTCGATCAAAAGATTGGCGCCGATCCACTCCGGCTTGATCTCGGCCAGGCCCATCCGTTCGGCAACGATGGCCAGTTCGTCCGCCGCCACGACGGACAATTGCCGCTCGTTGCGCATTTCGGTGCCGCGCGGATACCAGGGCTCGCGCCCGCCCGAGCGCCGCGTCGCGCCAGCGTGGAAATCACCCGATATGCCGTCGAAGCCCAGCCGCAACGCGTCGACCGGGCGCGTCTCGAAATGATCGGACGGCGCCACATAGAGCGCGGCCACCTTGGCGACCAGCTTACGCGCCGGGACGATTTCGACCGGCTTTTCAGCCTCGGGGAAGAGATCCAGCATCGGCTTCATTCCTTGGATGATGCGCCTGTTTTTGCCCTTCGATTGCGAACGCCGCAAGAGCGGTTTGGGCCAAAGTGCGCAACTCTTCGACCGAAGCGCCGTCGCGCGCCTGGATTGACATGCCGTTCATGACGCCGGCCAGGTATTTGGCGAAGCCTTCGACGGAAAGGCCTTCCGGTAGGTCACCGATTGCCCGGCCCTTGGCCAGCCGCTCGGCGATCGCCGCTTCACTTGCCTTGCGATAGGCCTTGAGTTCATCTGCAATGGCTTGCGCCTGCGGCGAGGCGGCGAGCGCACCGCTGACGAACAGACAGCCCCCCGGCTTGCCGGGCCTGGAATAGGCCTCCGCCGCGCCGAGCAGCAACCGCCGGATCGCCTCCCCCGTCGGCACCGGCGCGCCCAGCGCCTCCACCGCAAAGCCGATCTCGGTCTGGTGGTAGCGCGTCAGCGCCTTGCGGAACAAAGTCTCCTTGTCGGTGAAGGCGTTGTAGATCTGCGGCGGCGTCAGCCCCATCGCCTCGCGCAGCATGGCCAGCGATGTCGCCTCATAGCCATGCTCCCAGAACAGATGCATCGCCGCATCCAGCGCCCGATCGAGGTCGAAGGCGCGTGGCCGGCCACCCCGATTCTTTTCCAAATTATCCATAGTGATCGATACGAAACCTGTTGACTCACCTTGTCCGCATAACGTAACAATTGATACGAAACATGGCAAGCCGGAAGACATGTCTGCCGGCATGGAAACCAGCGAAAAAGGAGAGCCAAATGCCAATCACCGTGACCGCGCCGGAAGGCGTACTGACCCCGGCGGGAGAGCGCGAGATCCTGCCGCGCCTCAGCGCCGCCCTCATCGAAGCCTCCGGCGCCACCGGCAATTCGTTCTTCACCGCGATCGTCGGCGGCACGGTCCACATCCTGCCGCTCCATCGCATCTATGCCGGTGGCGCTAATCGGCCGGTCGTCATGGTCGAGCTGAAGCTGCCGAACATCGGACTTGGTTCGATCGAAGCCCGAAACGCTTTCATCACCGAAGCCGCCGGTATTGTCGCCGCGCTCTGCGTGCCTGGCCACCGGCCTGAAAACACCTGGATCAACATCGTCAATGCGCCCGACGGCGGCTGGGGTATCGGCAGCCGGCAATATTCAGGCGAGGCATTTGTCGCTGCTGCAACCGCCGCCGCGCAGTGATCTGGCGGCCGCGATGAACAGGAGCGGAACCGATGCGGCTCTCACCTTCGCTGTTCTTCACCACCAATTGCGAGCCGGCACTGGCCTTCTACGAACAGTGCGGTCTTGGCCGGGCAACGATCCTGCTGCGCTGGGGCGACAACACCATGCCGGTGCGGACCGAAGCCATGCGCGGAAAGGTGTTGCATGCGCGGCTCGAAGGCCCGGGCGTGCTATTTCATGCCTCGGACAATGACGATGCCGAGCCGATGAAAGGCTCCGCCCTTTGCCTGGAATTCGACAGCCTGTCGGCGATGCGGGAGCTTTTCACCCGCATGGCCGCGGGCGGGCGGATCACCGTCCCCCTGGCGCCGCAATATTGGGGAACCAGCTTCGGCATGCTGGTCGACGCCTTTGGCGTGCAATGGATGTTCAGCTGTCCCAATGAATGAGGTCCGGCGCGGATCACGATCTTCTTACCTGAAATTGGAACCGGTCCACGCAACGCCGCATTGCTGCCGCGCTGCCGGCTTCATGGTGACGCCAGACCAAGTCTGCGGAGGTTCTCATGCGTCCCGGGACAGCAATCACGCTGCTTTGGCTGATATGGGCGGTGACCTGGGCCGTTTCGGCGCTCTGGGCCGACCCTGCCCAGAAACGCGCCGGGTTCAGGGTGGAGGCTCGCTATCGGGTTCTCTGGCTGGTCGGCGCGGTGTTGCTGTTCATTCCAGCGCACGGCTATGACGGCCGCCTCAGGCTTTGGATGCCTGACCTCGCCGAGGCATGGATCTGTGTCGCCGTGATCGCCATCGGCATCGCCTTTGCCTGGTGGGCGCGCCTGCATCTCGGCAGGCTGTGGTCGGCTACCATCACCGCCAAGGCCGGGCACCACGTCGTCGATACCGGCCCGTATGGGTTGGTCCGGCACCCGATCTACACCGGACTGTTGCTGGCGATCCTGGCCACCATGGCGGCCAAAGGAACGGTCTGGGGCATTGCCGGAACAGCGGTGCTCATCATCGGCATCGTGACGAAGGCAAAACTCGAGGAACACTTCATGCACGGCGAGCTGGGCAGTGCCTATGACAACTATGCCAGGCAGGTGCCGATGCTGGTGCCGTTCGCGCCGGCCCGATACGGCAGGTGAGCGCCGTCTCAGTTTGATTTTCTTGCCGCGCTGCTTTGCTGGATGTGTTCGACAGCGCCATCGGCGCGAAGCGACTGGAATGGTGGATTCCGGGAACCGGAACGCAACGCACTTTGGGGTGCGGGAGCACCGAATGCGCAGAAGGCTGCCATTCGCAGGCCGGCTGAATACGGATCCCCGAGTCTAGAGCATTCTGAGAAGCGCGCCGCCTATTGAATACCCCGCGCCAAACGCGCAGATCAAGCCGAAATCGCCGGGCTTCATGTCGGCATGGTTCTCCGACAGCGCCACGATGGCGCCGGCGCCCGCGGTGTTGCCCAGCCGCTCCAGCACCATCGGCGCGCGATCGTGGTCGACCTCGTGGCCGAATGACAGTTTCAGGATCATGGCGTTCATGCGCGCATTGGCCTGATGCAGCCAGAAGCGCCGGACCGCCTGCGGCGTCAGCCCGTGCTCGGCCAGGAACTCGACGATGAACTTCTGCCCGGCGACGGTGACTTCCTTGAACACCTTGTTACCGACCTGCTTGATAAGATTGCCTTCCAGGTTGATCATGTAGGGATCCTCCTGGGCGGTGCGGGTATGATAGCCCAGATTGGTGCGGATGTTGTTCGACATCTGCGTCCAGATGCGTGTGTCCAGCACCTCGAAACGCCCCGGCCGTTTGTCGCCTTGAGCAAGTCCCTCCACCACCATCGACACCGAGGCATCGCCGAAGATGAAATGCGTCTGCCGGTCGCGGAAATTGAGATGGCCGGTGATGATCTCGGGCGTCGTCACCAGAATGCGCTTGTGCGCACCCGAGCGCACCAAATTGACCGCCATGTGAAGGGCCGCCGCGGCGGACGAACAGCCAAGCCCCATGTCGAAGCCGGCGCCCCTTGTGCCCAGCGCCTCCTGCATTTCGATGGCGATCGCCGGATAAGGCCGCTGGTGGTGCGAGGCCGAGCAGATGATCAGATCGATCTGGGACGGTTCAAGTGCAGCATGGTCGACAGCTTTTCGCGCCGAGGCGATGCCGAACTCGGCCTCCAGCGACAGCGCGTCATCGGGCCGCACCGGAATGCGCGGCGCCATGCGGGTCGGATCCAGAATGCCTTCGCGCTCGATCACATGGCGGGTGCGCACACCCGAAGCGTGGACGATGAAGTCGCTGTCCGATTTCGACAGCGGCGGCTCGTCAGTGCCCTGACGGCGCGCATTCTCCATGTCTACCCAGGCATTGAAGCTGGCGACCAGGTCTTCATTGGTGATCGTGGGTTCGGGGATTTCAACGCCAATGCCGCTGATGATGACGCGATGCATGTCCAGTCCGTCCCATCCGCAGGCGTTGCGGGCTTCATGTGGGCGCCGGAACGCTCCGGCGCAACACTTTTCTCACCGAGGCGGTTTACGCCGGCTTAAATCTGACTTCACCAGGCGCACAGCTTGGTGTTGGTCTGCGGGTTGTTCCAGCAGGCGCCGTCGTCGCGACTGCGCACGAACTGCCCCGGCAACGGAACGTTGCGGCGGCCGAGTTTGACATAGCCATAGGCAAAGCCCGGCCCGTCAATCTCCAGGACATAGGTCGGGTAGCCCGGCGCCGAGATGCGGAAGCTGCCCGCGTCGTCGATCGCCCTGTAGCTGCATGAGAAATAGCCGTCATCGCTGGTATAGCAACGCGCCCGCTTGGCCTCCGCCGAGATCGAGAACGCGAGAAGCACTGCCGCGCACACGCCGCCGCCGAAAAGCATCTTTTTCAGTATCATCACCCACCCCTGCCACGGGCCATCATTGCCCCCACGCGATGAAATGCGCACGGCGGCGAAACCCGGTCAAGCCGCCGCAATTGGCGCGACCCAACGTGGACAATCAAGCCCGCTTGGCGACGATGAAGATGCGCGGGAAGCGCAAAAGCACGTTGCCGTTCGCCATCTTCGGATAGGCCCTAGCGATCTTGGCCGTGTAGCTGTCGAGGAACATTTTGCGCTCGTCCGCCTCGAGCGGATCGAGGAACGGTTTCAACCCGGTCGATTTCACCCATTCGACGATCGCCTCGGCGTCGGCAAGCGGATGATTGTAGATGGTGTGCCAGATGTCCAGCCGATCGCTGAGCGGCGACAGGAGATCATAATAGAACGGGACCGACGGCAGCGGCGCGCGCGCCGCACCCTTGATCTTGTCGGCAAACGACATTTCGGCCGCGGTCTCCCGCATCAGGCGGTGCGAATCCTCGCCCATATTGTCGGGCATCTGAATGGCCAGCGCGCCGCCGGGGGCCAAAAAACCCATCAGCCGCTGGAAGACCGCCGGATGCTCGGGCAGCCACTGGAACACCGCATTGGCGAAGATCACGTCGACCGGCTCCGTTGGCTGCCAGTTGGAGGCATCCGCAAGGTCAAAGGTCACGTCAGGCAGGCGCGCCCTCGCCTTCTCGATCATGTCGGGCGACGTGTCGAAGCCGCTCACCTGCGCATCCGGCCAGCGCTCGACAAGCAGCTCGGTCGAGTTGCCCGGCCCGCAGCCGATGTCGACGACCCGGCATGGGAAATCCACCGGTACCTGTGCTGTGAGATCACGCGCGGGTCGCGTGCGCTCGTCCTCGAATTTCAGATATTGGGCGGCGGACCAATCGGCCATGTGAGCTCCTCATGTCGTTTTGAGAATTCGCCGCCCGAAAAACCCCTTACCGCGTCAGCCTCTTGTAGGTCATGCGGTGCGGGTTGACTGCATCCGGGCCGAGGCGGCGGATCTTGTCCTGCTCGTAATCCTCGAAATTGCCCTCGAACCATTCGACATGGCTGTCGCCCTCGAAGGCGAGGATGTGCGTCGCCAAGCGGTCGAGGAACATGCGATCGTGCGAGATGATGACCGCGCAGCCGCCAAAATTTTCCAGCGCGTCTTCAAGCGCCGCCAGCGTTTCCGTATCGAGGTCGTTGGTCGGTTCGTCGAGCAGCAGCACGTTGCCGCCGGTCTTCAGCATCTTGGCCAGGTGTACGCGGTTGCGCTGGCCGCCGGAGAGATTGCCGACCTTCTGCTGCTGGTCGCCGCCACGGAAGTTGAACGACGCGCAATACGCACGCGTGTTGGCCTCGAACTTGCCGAGCTTGACCACTTCGGCGCCGCCGGAAATCTCTTCCCAAACCGTCTTTGACGGATCGAGCGCATCGCGGCTTTGGTCGACATAGCCGAGCTTGACCGTCTCGCCGACGCGGACCGTGCCGGCATCCGGCTTTTCCTGGCCGGTGATCATGCGGAACAGCGTCGTCTTGCCGGCGCCGTTCGGGCCGATGACGCCGACGATGCCGCCGGGCGGCAGCTTGAATTCCAGGCCGTCGATCAGCAGCGTATCGCCAAAGCCCTTCGACAGGTTGTCGACCTCGATCACCACATTGCCGAGCCGCTCGCCATGCGGGATGACGATCTGCGTGTCTGTCGGTCGCCGCTTGTCGGCTGCATCCAACAGATCCTGGAACGCCTGGATACGGGCCTTGGACTTGGTCTGGCGAGCCTTGGGGCTGGACTGGATCCACTCGCGCTCGCGGCCGATGGCGCGCTGGCGGGCGTCGTCCTCGCGGCCTTCCTGCTTGAGCCGCTTGGCCTTGGCTTCGAGATATTTGGTGTAGTTGCCCTCGTAGGGAATGCCGCGGCCGCGGTCGAGTTCGAGGATCCAGCCGGTGACATTGTCGAGGAAGTAGCGATCGTGGGTGATGATCATCACGGCGCCCGGATAGGCGCGCAGATGCTTTTCCAGCCACGCAGTGGTCTCGGCGTCGAGATGGTTGGTCGGTTCGTCGAGCAGCAGCAGGTCAGGCTGGCGCAGGAGCAGTTGGCAGAGCGCGACGCGGCGGCGCTCGCCACCTGACAGCTTGGTGACGTCGGCCTCCTTGGGCGGGCAGCCCAGTGCTTCCATCGCCATCTCGACCTGCTGTTCGAGGTCCCACAGATTGAGCCGGTCCATCTCGTCCTGGAGCTTGGCCGACTCGTCGGCCGTCTCGTCGGAATAGTTCATCATCAGTTCGTTGTAGCGTTCGATGATGGCGGTCTTGGCGGCCACGCCTTCCATGATGTTCTCGAACACGGTCTTCTTCGGATCGAGCGCCGGCTCCTGCGCCAAATAGCCGACGGTGGCGCCTTCGGCGAGCCACGCCTCGCCGTTCCACTCCTTGTCGAGCCCGGCCATGATCTTGAGGATCGTCGACTTGCCGGCGCCGTTGGGGCCGAGAATGCCGATCTTGGCATCCGGATAGAAGGACAGATGGATGTTCTCGAGCACCTTCTTGGTGCCATAGGCCTTGTTGAGGCCGGCCATGTGATAGATGAACTGGCGTGCCACGCGCGCTTTCCCTGAAAAACTGACAGGCCCAGAGAAACTGACTGGATTTGTCAAATTGAATGGAGGTTGGCCGCTATGTAGGCGATGCGGCGGCGAACGGCAATCGCTTTTGCCGCTTCTGGCCGGTCACACGCGGAAGTGTCCGCCAACCCTGAAGTTTTCCGCCGGCCGCCCGGCGCGATGAAAGCTCCGATTAACCCTTCGCCGTCAAAACAGGATCGGGTGGAATCGCCAGCTTGTCGCGATTCAGGAGAAAGATCGGATCGACGGCATTGCTGAACAGTTTCCTGCTCCTTGCCGAAGCGGTCGTCTACTTCAGCGTCATGGTGACGCTTTTCCGCTTCAGGAAACGCATCGGCCTCGGCGTCTTCGTCTGCGCGCTCGGCGTCATGCACTTCCTCGAGACCTATCTCGCCAGCGTCTTCTACGTCGCCTTGCCGTTCGGCATGGTCTCGCCGGGCTCGGCGGTGCTGTTTTCCGGCAAGCTGGTCATGCTCCTGCTGCTCTACATGAAGGAAGATGCCGCCACCGTCCGTCAGCCGATCTATGGTCTGCTGCTTGGCAATGCGCTGATGATCGGGCTGGTGCTGCTGTTGCGCCTGCATGCCATAGCCCCGCTTCCCGACGGCAGGCTCCCCGACATCGGCTTCATCGACGAGATGGGCTGGCTGATGGTGTGGGGCACGACGCTGCTCTTCATCGACGCCATCCTGATCATCCTGCTTTATGAAAAGCTCGGGCGATACCTGCGCAAGGCACAGTTCGCGCGCATCCTGATTTCGGTCGCCTGCGTGCTCACCTTCGACCAGGCGGGGTTCTTCACCGCGCTGCATTTCGTCGCCGGCGCACCGATCGCGGTGTTTTTCGGCGGCTGGTTTGCCAAGATGGTCGCCGCGCTGACCTACAGCACCATGCTCGTGGCCTATCTCAGATGGTTCGAAGAACGCGAGATCACGCTGCCGCGCGGACTGACCGACATCTTCGACACGCTGACCTATCGCGAGCGCTACGAAGCGCTGATCGAACACGTCGGCCGTGACGGCCTGACAGGCCTGCTGCATAAAGGCCGCTTCGACAGCGATGGCGAAGCCGCCGTCCAGGTCAGCCTGCGAACGGCGAAGCCGCTCAGCCTGCTGATCATCGATGTCGACCATTTCAAATCGATCAACGACCGTTTCGGCCATGCCGAAGGCGACAAGGTGCTGAAAGCCGTTGCGGCCCTGCTTGGCGAGGCAGCAAGTGCGGAAGACCAGGTGTTCCGGATCGGCGGCGAGGAATTCGCCATCCTCAGTTCGCGTCCGCACGCGGTCGCCAGGCTGTTCGGCGAGAGCATCCGCTATGCGGTCAAGGCATCCGTCAACACCAGCCGCTTCGACCTGACCGTCAGCGCCGGCGTCTCCAGCGTCGGCGAAACGACGCGCTGCCTTGCCGATCTGTTCGCGCTTGCCGACCAACGCCTCTACAAGGCCAAGTCGACCGGACGCGATCGCGTCGTCGGCGAGCCGGACGGCCACGAGGCCGACGCCGCCCTTGCATGGACAAAATCCGCGCAAATCCAGTCCTGACGCTTACGGCGACTTTTTCTGCCGCCGAATGCCGGCGACCGTGGAGACCGCCATCAGGGCAATCGCCAGCCATTTCAGCGCGGTGATGATCGGTCCGGCTTCCATGTCATAGGCGATGAACAGCAGGATGCCCGGCACCAGCAGGCCGCACATGATCAGCACGATGCGGTTGATCTGCCAGGATACTTTTGAGGCCAACGCCTCGTCGCCGGGCGCGGCGATCAGCGCCGCACGCACCGCCTTGCTGGCCACCAGCACTGCCGAAAGGCGCATCGAGATCGGCAGGCCAAGGCCGATGATAAGGAAGGCGCAGGCAGCCAGCAGCAGCGAAAACTTCAGCGCGCTGGTCTCGGCCGGCACAGGAAACAGCATAGTCGCCAGCGGCAGGAAGACGCCAAAAATGCCGAGCGCAGCAATCGTGATGAACATCACCGCATTGACGATGGTGAACAGCTGGTAGGTGCCGGCGCCGATCGGTTCGGAGAGCGTCCGCATGCGCGCCCATTCGGCGTCGGCATAGGAAAAACCCGGCCATTCCATGCGCCCGTCGCTGATCGCGACCATGCCCTTGGCCCAGAAGGCCAGCCGCGCCAGCGCGCTGTTCGTCAAGCCATCCATTGCGACCCCCGCCCGAATGATGCTGGGCGCAGCATAGCACCAAGACGCGGCAAGGCGACAGTCAGGCGTCTGCGTTCGGCCAGTGCTTACTGGAACCCGATCGCGTCGACGGTGCCGGTCGGGCAGCCGGCCTTGTTGGTCGGCACCGAAGCCAGCAGCAGGTCCTTGAGCGAGCTGTTGGGGCCGATCGGGCCGGCAAGGCCGAGCGTCAGTTCCCCGATCAGCCGCCTGCCGCTCGACGGATCGATGACGCAGGAGACGCGCACCCGGTCCCCTGCCCCAGCGCCAAAGGCGCTGTCGAAGGCGCCACGGATCTGGTCGGCCGTCAGCTTACCGCCGATGTTCTTGGCAAATAGATCGCGCACCGGCGAGCTGTTCACCGCGCGCATCAAATTGAGCGCGTCGGAGAAATAGTCCTGTTGGCTCTTGCCGTAGCAGGTGCCGTGCTTGATCCACTCATGCCGCTCGAGTTGGGAAGCGGTACCCGGCATCACCTGATCGAGTTCCGTGCGGGTGCTGGCATCCAGATTGACCGGCGGCAGGTCCTTCCAGTGGGCCGGATTGTCATTGGCCTTGTCGCTCGCTGTCACCTGGCAATAGAAATTGCCGTTCGGCTGCGGCCACAGCCCGTGCAAGGTGAAATGCGTGGCGTCGAAATCACCGGCGCTCTGAGCCTTGCATTCGGTCTTGCTCGACTTGGTCTCGCAAAAGGCCGGCTGCCAGCTCAGCGCGAAGACATATTCAGGCTTGCCCGACGCCGCCGGCTTGCCTTGCCCGCCAGGTGCTGCCGGCACCGTCGCCGCGCTGCTGCCGGAGACATGCCCGCAGCTGACCTTCACCCAGCGGCGCTCCGGATCGGCGCCCGGCACCAGGATGAGATAATGCGTCGGTGCATCCTTGTTGCCGGCAAGCAGCTGGTAGCTCTGCCCGGCGTCGGTCGAGACATTGCCGGGATTCTTGCCGTTCTTGATGGCTTGCGTTGCCGGACAGGCCGAATCGGCAACGAAAGTGCCCTTCATCTTGACATCGGCACGCGCCGCACCGGCCAGCGAGGCCGCCAGCATCGCCAATCCGAAAACAACACCAATGCGCATAGGAATCCCCGGCTGAAGAAGTGGGCGACAGACTGAAGCTGTCTCCATGTCAGAATTGCGATATTTTGCTGGCCAAACGCAAGAAACATCGTCGCGGAAAAGCAGGCAGGGCGGATTGACGCAAAATCGGTGCCGGCGCAAACAAAGCCGGCGCCACGATGGCGGCCAGAGCCTGGAGACCGAGCCGCATGTCATTCAGCCAGCAGCGCGTGGTTCGCTCGCCGACGGGTGCCGACCTCAATCTCTTCGTCAGGCAGGCCGATGGCAGGCCGCGTGCCGTCGTGCAAATCAATCACGGGCTGGCCGAGCACGCCGCGCGCTATGCCCGCTTCGCCGATTTTCTTGGCCCGCGCGGCTACCACGTCTATGTCCACGACCATCGCGGCCATGGCGCCACCAAGGCGCCCGATGCGCCGCTCGGCAAATTCGCCGACAGGGATGGCGCCGCCAAGGTGATCGCCGATGTCGGCGCCGTCCATGATCTCATCGCCCGCGAACAGCCGAACCTGCCGGTCATCCTCTTTGGCCATTCGATGGGTGCATCCGTGGCGCTGAATTTCCTGTTGCGCCATTCGCCACGCGTTCATGCGGCCGCGATCTGGAACTGCGACTTCTCGCAAGGCCTGCTCGGCCAACTGGCGTTGGGTATTCTTGGCTGGGAACGCATGCGGCTGGGCTCGGATCTCCCCTCGCGCCTGCTGCCGAAGCTCACCTTCCAGGCGTGGGGCAAGGCAGTGCCCAATCACCACACGCTGTTCGACTGGCTGTCGCGCGACGAGGCTGAGGTGGCGAAGTACATTGCCGACCCTCTGTGCGGTTGGGATGCGTCGGTGTCGATGTGGCGCGACGTCGTCGGCATGGCGCTGAATGGCGGCAGGGACACCGGATTTGCCGACATCAGGCGCGATCTCCCTGTCGGCATCGTCGGTGGCGAGAAGGATCCCGCCTCGGACTACGGCAAAGGGATCACCCATCTTGCCAATCGCATGCGCAAGATGGGGTTTTCGAATCTGATTCCAAAGGTTTATGCCGACACCCGCCACGAAAGCCTGAACGAGGTCAACCGCGACATCATCATGGACGATTTCGTGGCCTGGGCCGACGGCGTGCTAGGATCATAACCCGGCCAAAGCGGCGCGAATCCATTTCGAACTGGCACCTTGGCCCATTGCAAGGGCCGTGACAGCCATCGCCGGGCTTGATAGAGGCTCTGCTTTCGATCAACCACGGTGATTTATGGCCGAACCCCCGCTGAAAGGCGTCCGCGTCGTCGAACTCGCCCGCATCCTCGCCGGACCCTGGGCCGGGCAATTGCTGGCCGACCTTGGTGCCGATGTCATCAAGGTCGAGAGCCCCGATGGTGGCGACGACACCCGCAAATGGGGACCGCCCTTCGTCATGGGCAGGGACGGCGAGAACCTGTCAGCCGCATATTACCATTCCTGCAATCGCGGCAAGCGCTCCATCGCCATCGACTTCTCGACGCCGGAGGGTGCCGAGACGGTGCGCCGGCTGGTCGCGACGTCGGATGTGCTGATCGAGAACTTCAAGCTCGGCGGCCTCAAGAAATACGGCCTCGACTACGACAGCCTGAAGACGATCAACCCTCGCCTCGTGTACTGCTCGATCACCGGCTTCGGCCAGGATGGGCCCTACGCGCCGCGCGCCGGCTACGATTTCATCATCCAGGCCATGGCCGGCATGATGTCGATCACCGGCGAGGTCGGCCGCGAGCCGCAAAAGGCCGGCGTCGCCATCTCCGACATCTTCACCGGCCTTTATTCGGTCATCGCCATCCAGGCGGCATTGCGCCATGCCGAACTGACCGGCGACGGCCAGCACATCGACATGGCGCTGTTCGACACCCAGATCTCGGCGCTCGGCAACCAGAACCTGAACTATCTCGTCTCCGGCAAGTCGCCGGTGCAGATGGGCAACGCGCATATGAACATCGCGCCTTACGAGGTGGTTCCGGTCAGAGATGGCCACATCATCCTGGCGGTCGGCAATGACGGCCAGTTCGTCAAATTCTGTGCCGCCGTAGGGCTGGACGAACTGCCGTCGAATCCCGACTTCGCCACCAATCCGGCCCGGGTCGCCAACCGGGTCAAGCTGCGCGAGCACATGATCGAGGCGCTGAAGATCTTTGATCGCGACCCGCTGCTGGCAAAGCTGGAAGCGGCGAGCGTGCCGGCGAGCCCGATCAACACGATCGGCCAGATGTTTGCCGACCCGCAGACGATCGCCCGCGGAATGCGGCTCGACCTTGACGACGGCCATGGCAATCTTCTGCCTTCGGTGCGCGCACCGATGGTGATGTCCGGCACGCCGCTTGTCTATGAGCGCCCCTCGCCGCGCCTTGGCGAGCACACGCAAGAAATCCTTGCCGAACTGGAGAAGTCTGGACAATGAAGACTGGCGGACAACTGATCGTCGACGCGCTCGAAGCCAACGGCACCGACCGCATCTATTGCGTGCCTGGCGAATCCTACCTGGCTGTGCTCGACGCGCTGCATGATTCGGCGATCCGCACCATCGTCTGCCGCCAGGAAGGCGGCGCCGCCATGATGGCCGATTGCCATGGCCGCCTGACCGGCAAGCCCGGTATCTGCTTCGTCACCCGCGGGCCCGGCGCCACCAATGCGTCCGCCGGCATCCACATTGCCATGCAGGATTCTATTCCCGTCATCCTGTTCATCGGCCAGGTCGCCAGCCACGCCAAGGAACGCGAGGCTTTTCAAGAGGTTGATTACAAGCGTTTCTTTGGAGACATCGCCAAATGGGTGGTCGAGATCGATGATGCCTCGCGCATCCCGGAGTTCGTCACCCGCGCCTTCGCGGTGGCGACATCGGGCCGCCCCGGCCCGGTGGTCATCTCGCTGCCGGAAGACATGCTGACCAGTGTTGTCGAAGCGCCCATCGCCTTGCCGCACACACCGGTCGAAACCCGGCCCGGTGAAGCCGAACTCGATGCGCTGGAGAAATTGCTGGCCAAGGCCAAGCGGCCATTCGTCATCCTCGGCGGCACGCGCTGGGATGCCGAGGCCGTGGCGCAGATGCGCACGATCGCCGAGGCCTGGTCGCTGCCGGTCGGATGTTCCTTCCGCCGCCAGATGCTGTTCGATCATCTGCATCCGAACTATGCCGGCGATGTCGGCATCGGCATCAATCCGAAGCTGGCCACGGCGATCAAGCAGGCCGACCTCGTGCTGTTGATCGGCGGCCGCATGGGTGAAATGCCGTCGTCCGACTACACGCTCTTGAAGAGCCCCTACCCCGACCAGACACTGGTCCATGTCCATGCCGACGCCGGCGAACTCGGCCGCGTCTACCGGCCGACACTGGCGATCAACGCCTCGCCGTCAGCCTTCGTTCAAGCCTTCGCCAAGCGCAGGCCGGCCTCCGCACCCGTCTGGGCAGCCGAGACGCCAAAGCTGCATGCCGCCTATCTCGACTGGTCGACGCCGCCCGAAAGCGGCCCGGGCCCAGTCCAGATGGGGCCGATCATGAATTATCTTGAAAAGGTGTTGCCCGACGACGCCATCCTCACCAACGGTGCCGGCAATTACGCCACCTGGGTGCATCGCTTCCACCGGTCCCGCCGTTTCGCCACGCAGGCAGCCCCGACGTCAGGCTCGATGGGCTATGGCACCCCTGCCGCAGTCGCTGCCAAAGGGCTGTTCCCGGATCGCATGGTGGTTGCCTTTGCCGGCGACGGCTGCTTCCTGATGAACGGGCAGGAGTTCGCCACCGCCGTCCAGTATGACCTGCCGATCATCGTCGTCGTCGTCAACAATGGTATCTACGGCACCATACGCATGCATCAGGAGCGCGAGTATCCCGGCCGAGTCGTTGCCACGGATCTCAAGAATCCCGACTTTGCGGCCTTGGCCCGTGCCTATGGCGGCCATGGCGAGACGGTGGAGAAGACCACGGATTTCGCTTCCGCCTTCGAGCGTGCCCGCGCCAGCGGCAAGCCGGCTATCGTCGAGATCAGGCTTGACCCCGAGGCGATCACGCCGACCCGGACGATGACCCAGATCCGCGACAAGGCCTGAGCGCCAACGGCATAGGTCCAATAGCTTCGCGCCCCCTCCATCCTGCCGGACAGAGGGGGACGCTGTCCCACTAACTTCGGGATGAGTCACCGCAGGGCGACGACCCTACTTCGCCTTTTCGATCTGGCCGCGGATCTCGCCGTCCTTGTTGGCGGCGGTGTGGACGTTGACGTAATATTTTCCGGCCTCGAGATCAGCGGCCTGGGCATCGGTCAGCGTCTCCGATCCCTTGATCGGGCTCTTGAGCTTTTTGAACGGAATGACGGGTCCAGCGTTTTCACCCATCGCCGCCGGGCCGTGAATATGCGCGGCCGTCGCTGGCCCGCTAAGACCGGAATATTTGACGTTCCAGCTAAGCTTCTTCTTGGCCGTATCGAACGTGAGAGTGGCCGTGCCCTTGCCCTTCGTGGTGACGGGCGGGCTCTGCTGGCCGCCATCGAGCGTCGCAGTGAACTTTTCCATGTCGGCCAAGGCCGGCGAGACAAGGAAGATAGAAACAGTGACGGCAAGTGCCGAAACGATCGGCGAAAAGGACTTCATGCGCATTTTAGAAACCTCCGTTGGATGCAACACCCTGCGGCCCCCCAGCGCATGGATACATCAACACAACGATCTGCCGGCCAAAAGTATCCCGGGCGCACGCATATGTGATGACCGATGAAAAGAGAGGCGGTTGCCCGCCCCTCCTGGGATTATCCAATCTCAAAGGCGCGACGGCGCCTCCGCCTCGCTGCCGAGGCGCCCCGGAGGCGGTCAGACCGCTGCCAGCGCCTGCGTCAGGTCGGCGATCAGATCGTCCGGATGCTCGACACCGATCGACAACCTGACCGTGGTCTCCAGCACGCCGATGCGTTGGCGCACGTCGAAGGGAATGCCCGAATGGGTCATGGCCGCGGGGTGGCTGGCCAGCGATTCCGTTCCGCCGAGGCTCACCGCCAGCTTGAAGATCTGCAGGCCGTTGAGAAAGGCGAAAGCCGCTTTCTGTCCGCCGCGTATGTCGAAGGAAAAGGTCGAGCCGGCGCCACTGCACTGCGCCCTATAGGCACGGCCCGCCGGGGTGTCCTCGCCCAGGAACGGCAGGTAATGCACCTTCTCGACCTTGGCATGATCGCGCAGGAATTCGGCGACCAGGCGCGCATTGTCGTTCGCCCGCTCCATGCGGATTGACAACGTCTCCAGCGAACGGCCAAGCATCCAGCACGAATGCGGGTCGAGCTGCGTGCCGATCGCGCCGCGCAGCGCCTTGATCGGCTTGGTGACGGCCTTGCTGCCCATTGCGGCGCCTGCGATCAGGTCGGAATGGCCGCCGACATATTTGGTCAGCGAATAGACGGACACATCGGCGCCGTGTTCGATGGGCCTCTGGAACACCGGTCCGAGCAGCGTGTTGTCGCAGACGACAATCGGCGCCGACCCCTGGCTCGCGCCGGTCTCGTCAGCGATCTTCCGCATCAGCGCGATGTCGACCAGGCTGTTAGTGGGATTTGACGGCGTCTCGATCAGGATGACCGAGACACGGCCCTTCGCGACTGCAGCGTCGGCAGCCGCGCGCACCGCCGTCTCGTCGACGCCATCGGCGAAGCCGACAGCACCGATACCGAAGCCGGAAAGCGTGCGCGTCAAAAGTGTCTCGGTGCCGCCATAGAGCGGCTGCGAATGCAGGATGACGTCGCCCGGACGGGCATAGGCGAGAAGTGTCGTCGCGATCGCCGACATGCCTGACGAAAACAGGATGCAGGCATCCGTCCCCTCATAGATCGCGAGCCGGTCCTCGACGATCTCGCTGTTGGGATGGTTGAAGCGCGAATAGACCAGACCGGACGTCGTGCCGCTCGGTGGCTCCTTGCGGCCGGACGTGTAGTCGAAGAAGTCGCGTCCCTCTTCCGCCGACTTGAACACGAATGTCGAGGTCAGGAACACGGGTGGCTTGACCGCGCCCTCCGAAAGCTGCGGATCGAAGCCATAGCTCAGCATCAGCGTCTCCGGGTGGAGCTTGTGATTGCCGATATGGGTTTTCGACGGGCGTGGCGCGGGCATGGCTTTTTCCTGCTTCTTCGAGGAATGTCGCACGGCAATTTATGCGATCCCGATCGCGCAGTCCTTGCTATTTTTGCGCGCGCATGGCTGCATCCTCGCAACAAATTGCCTGGAGAGGCCGAAAGTGCAGCAAAAGATAGCCGATGATTTCGATCGCAGAATTCTGCAAGAACTGCAGGCCGACGCCCGCATCACCAACAACGAGCTTGCCGAGCGGATCGGCCTGTCGCCGTCGCCTTGCCTGAGGCGGGTGCGGCGGCTGGAGGAGACCGGCGTCATCAGAGGCTACACCACGCTGGTCGATCCGGCCGCCTTCGGCAGGAGCATGGTCGCCATCGCCACAGTCCGGCTCAGCCGTCAGAACGAGGACGAGATCGTCATGTTCGAAGACGCGATCCGCGGCTGGGAAGAGGTGCTGGAATGCCACCTCGTCACCGGTTCGCGCGACTATGTGCTGAAGGTGGTGACAGGCTGCCTCGAACAGTACGAGCGCTTCATCAAGGAAAAGATCGCGCGGCTTAAATGCGTCGCCTCGATCGAGACCAGCTTCGTCATGAACACCATAAAGGAACGGCGCCTCTGACAGAGGCGCCGTTTTCTCAATATCAAGATGTTGCCGGCTAGGCTTACTTGACCGCCTTGTCGGTGATGGCGGTGGTGTAGGCGCCTTTCGGCTCCTTGGTGATGATCTTCTGGTCGAGCAGCGCCTTGGCGGTGCGCTCGTAGGTTGCCGGATCGAGCTTGCCGTCGGCATTGTCGACCAGCTTGGCGACTTCGCTCATCATCCGCTTCTGGTGGTTCTCGTCCTGGCCGCCACCGTCCATGACGATGCCTGCGGCCTCGTCATTGTTGTCGACGGCGTATTTCCAGCCCTTCATCGAGGCGCGCACGAAACGCACCATCTTGTCCTCGAACGCCGGATCCTTGAGCTTGTCTTCCGACGCATAGAGCCCATCCTCGAGCAGGTCGTTGCCCATCGCCGAATAGTTGAACACGGTCAGTTGTTCCGGCTTGTAGCCGGCGTCGATCAGCTGCCAGTACTCGTTGTAGGTCATGACCGAGATGCAGTCGGCCTGCTTCTGGATCAGCGGCTGCACGTCAAAGCTCTGCTTCAGAACGGTGACGCCATCTGGGCCGCCTTCGGTCTTCAGGCCGAGCTTGTTCATCCAGGCGTAGAACGGATATTCATTGCCGAAGAACCAGACGCCGAGCGTGTGGCCCTTGAAGTCGGCTTCGGTCTTGATCGGGCCGTCCTTCGGGCAGACCAGTTCCATGCCGGCCTTCTTGAACGGCTGGGCGATGTTGACCAGCGGCACGCCCTTCTCGCGAGCGGCCAGCGCACCGCCCATCCAGTCGACGATAACATCGGCGCCACCGCCGGCGATCACCTGCTCCGGAGCGATATCGGGTCCGCCCGGCTTGATGTCGACGTCGAGACCTTCGGCCTCGTAGAAGCCCTTGGCCTTGGCAACATAGTAGCCGGCAAACTGGGCCTGCGTGACCCATTTCAGCTGCAACGTCACCTTGTCGGCGGCCATTGCCTGGAACGCCGCTAGCGACATCGCGCCGGCCAGGACAGGAATAATCAGTCTTTTCATCTTTTTACCCTCTGAAGTTAGTACCCTTAGACCCACCGCCCTATCCACCACGGACAGAGGGATGCCAAAACGTGACGGCTCTTTCGACAAGAGCGACCACGCCATAAAAGACCGAACCCGCAAGTGCTGCAACCGCGATTTCGGCCCAGACCATGTCGATGTTCATCCGCCCGACCTCGGTCGAGATGCGGAAGCCCATGCCGACGACAGGCGTACCGAAGAACTCGGCGACGATGGCGCCGATCAGCGCCAGCGTCGAGTTGATCTTCAGCGCGTTGAAGATGAAAGGCGCGGCTGCCGGCAGCCGGAGCTTCAGCAGCGTCTGCCAGTAGCCCGACGCGTAGGTGCGCATCAGATCGCGCTCCATATGGCCGGACGCGGCGAGCCCGGCGACCGTGTTCACCAGCATCGGGAAGAAGGTCATGATGATGACGACCGCCGCCTTGGATTGCCAGTCGAAGCCGAACCACATGACCATGATCGGGGCGACGCCGATGATCGGCAGCGCCGAGACCATGTTGCCGATCGGCAACAGCCCGCGGCGCAGGAACGGTACGCGATCGGCGAGGATCGCGGTGATGAAGCCGGCACCGCTGCCCACGACATAACCGAAGATCACCGCCTTGAAGATCGTCTGCCGGACATCGGCGCCGAGCACCGGCAGCGAACTGGCGATGCGCGCGCCGATGGCGCTTGGCGGTGGCAAAAGGATGAAGGGAATGCCGGCGCCCCGCGTCACCGCTTCCCAGATGATCAGGATCCAGGCGCCGAAGATGGCGGGGATGATCAGGCGCAGCGCGCTCCGGGCCCAGTTCGCCATCGGACGAAGTCCCGACAGGACGGCGACGCAGCGCCAGCCGAGCAGCCAGGCAGCCGTAAGCAGCAAAAAGTACGGCGCCAGTGCCGTACCTTCAAAACCGGATATGCCCGATATCAGCAGCCAGCCGACAAGGTGGGCGCCGACAAACAGCACCACCGCCTCTGCAAGCGGCGGAATCCTGGTCATCGAGATCAGCGCCGCCAGCAGGACCAGGCCGAGCATCAAGCCTTTCGTTCCGAGAAAGGGGTAGTTGAAGCTGGCCGCCGGGTCGGCAAGCGCTGCCGCTTCCGGCTTCGACATCGCGCCGAGCGCCAGCGCGATCAGGCACAGCATGATGGCGAGCACCGCTTGCCAGGAGGGTTTCAGCCAGTTCATGCCGGCCTCCCGCCCATGGCGCGGTCGACGATGCGCCCGGCAATGCCAACCACCATGACCAGTAGTGCGGCCACCACCGAACCGGCAACCAGTGTCGACCAGATGTCGATGGACTGGCTGTAATAGGCACCCGCCAAAAGCTTGGCGCCGATGCCGGCGACAGCGCCGGTCGGCAGTTCACCCACGATAGCGCCAACCAGGCTTGCGGCCACCGCCACCTTCATCGAGGTGAACAGGAACGGCACGGAGGCTGGCACGCGCAATTTCCAGAAGGTCTGCGAGGCGCTGGCATTGTAGGTGTGCATGAGGTCGAGATGCATGATCTCCGGCGAGCGCAGGCCCTTCACCATGCCCACCGTCACCGGGAAGAATGACAGATAGGTCGAGATCATCGCCTTCGGCACCAGGCCGGTGATGCCGATCGCCGCCAGCACGACGATGATCATTGGCGCCACCGCCAGGATGGGAATGGTCTGCGAGGCGATGATCCACGGCATCAGGCTGCGGTCTAGCGTCGCCACATGCACGATGCCGACGGCGATGATAATGCCGAGCCCCGTGCCGAAAGCAAAGCCAAGCAGCGTCGACGACAGCGTCACCCATGCGTTATAAACGAGGCTGCGGTTCGAGGTGACGGGCCGCAGGAAGGTGTTCTCGAAGAAATTCACCGCCACCTGATGCGGTGCCGGCAGTGTCGGCTTCGGCTGCGACAGCGTCTTGCCTATGAATTCGCTCAAGGCGGGCGTTTCACCAGCGCGGCGGTCGAGATCGCGCTGGAACGGCGCGTTGAGGATAACGGCGAAAACGTACCAGAGCACGACCACGCCAGCGAGGATCGATGTCACCGGGATGAGCTTGTCGCGGAAGCTGTCCATCTAGCAGCCTTCCTCTCCTCTCCCCAACGGGGAGAGGGTGGCCGGAGCGAAGCGGAGGTCGGGTGAGGGGGTAGAAATCTTTCCGTCAAGGCAAGCCAAGATCGTATCAAGCACCGCTCGGCGTTCGGCCAAAACTTCGTGGTTCCAGAATCGAAGAACGGAATAGCCATGGCCGTTCAGCCAAGCTGTCCTGGCAGGATCGGTAGGAGAATCCGCATGCTGGCTGCCATCGAGCTCGACAATCAAGCCTTTCGCACGACAAACAAAATCGGCGATGAAAGGTCCAAGCGGCACTTGTCTCACAAATTTGTAGCCATTGAGATGGCACCCTCTCAGTTCCCCCCAAAGCCTGTATTCAGCCTCGGTCTCGTCATACCGTAGCTTTCGGGCACGAGTGGTTGCGCCGACCTTTCTTTTAGTCGGATCCGCCAAGGCCCCCTCACCCGACCTCCGCTTCGCTCCGGCCACCCTCTCCCCGTCGGGGAGAGGAGGGTGCTCATCTTTCACCGCCTCAATCTTCATAGCTGTGCCCTGCCCGCAGACCATCCCGGACGCGCGCGGCGATCGACAGGAATTCCGGCGTCTCGCGGATGTGGAGCGGCCGCTCCTTCGGCAGCGTCGATTCGATGACATCAGTAACGCGGCCCGGACGTGGCGACATGACGACGATGCGTGTCGACAGATACACGGCTTCGGGAATGGAGTGGGTGACGAAGCAGATGGTCTTGTTGGTCCGTCCCCACAGTTCCAGCAATTGCTTATTGAGGTGGTCGCGCACGATCTCGTCAAGCGCGCCGAACGGTTCGTCCATCAACAGAAGGTCGGCGTCGAAGGCCAGCGCACGCGCGATCGAGGCGCGCTGCTGCATGCCGCCGGAAAGCTGCCAGGGATATTTCTTCTCGAAACCTGAGAGGTTGACGAGGTCGAGCGTGCGCTTGATCCGCTCCGCCTGTTCCGCCTTGGAGAGGCCCATGATCTCCAGCGGCAGCCCCACATTGCGCTCGATGGTACGCCAGGGAAACAGGGCGGCGGCCTGGAAGACATAGCCATAGGCGCGTTTCTCGCGCGCCTGTTCGGGCGTCATGCCGTTGACCGAAATCGTTCCCGAGGTCGGCTTCTCCAGATCGGCGATGACGCGCAGCAAGGTGGTCTTGCCGCAGCCCGATGGCCCGATGAAGGAAACGAACTCCCCCTTGCCGATGGTCAGGTCGACATCGGACAGCGCCTGCACCGGTCCGTCATTGGTCTGGAAGGTCAGTCCGAGTTTGCTTGCCGCGACAACGGCTGGCGAAGTCCCTGTCATCGGCTGCAGCCTGCCCGTTCCCGCCACTGAGGCGCCGGCTGGAATCCGATTGCTTTTATCGCGATGTTGTTTTCCACTCGCCCCTGTCCCATTGGCCGCAGTCCCACTAATTTTGTCCCACTCAATCGACGCCCGGAGTTTCCCCGATGTCGCCCACTTGTCATCTTATCCGCCCTGAAACCACTTATGAAGGCAAGCAGGGATTGACCTATTTCGCCGGCATCGCCGCTGAAACCGTCGGCTCCTCCGGGATCTGTATGCATATGCTGACCATGCCGCCCGGCGCCCGCGCCAAGGCGCACATGCACGAGAGCCATGAAACGGCGATCTATGTGCTCTCCGGCGAGGTCCATACCTGGTACGGCGACCGGCTGGAGCACCATATCGTCGTCAAGGCCGGCGACCTCTTCTACATTCCGGCCGGCGTGCCGCATCTGCCGGCCAATCTCAGCGGCGCACCGTCTTCCGCCGTCATTGCCCGCACCGATCCCAACGAACAGGAAAGCGTCGTCCTGCTGCCGGAACTGGATGCGCTGGTCGCTTGAAGCCGATGGGAACGTGATCGTCATCGGCACCGGGAGACTTCCCCCATGACATTGCCGTCCGTATCGGTGATCACCAGCTTCTTGGCGCTCTTGGGGCTTTTCTTGACGGTGAACTCTGCCGGCGACTGCCCATCCTCGCCTTCGGCCTCGCATTGCGCCTTGATGACCAGAGAACCGTCCGATTTCGCCTGCTTGTCGGTAAAGGTGCAGGCGCTTGCCACGGTGACCAGATCCGTGTCTGTTAGCAGCAGCATGTCCTCGGCATAGACTTCCTGGCCGTTCTTGTTGATGCAGCCGGACTTGTTGCCGTAGGGCTTGGACAGATCGATGCCCTTTGCCGAAGCCTGACCGGCAGCCAGCACGAGCGCCATCGCAACAGACAGACCAAAAACGCGCATGCCAACGCCCCATGTCACGAACATGATTGCAGCGGCCCCATCTCTTCAAGGCCGGGAATGGTGACGAAGAAACCATCCTCCCCCTTGTTGGTGACCACAATTGTTTCGATCGTCGTCCCCGCCTCGCCCTCGGCGGAACAGGTCGAAGTCAGCGATTGGGCACCCAGCACCGGCGTCAATCGCTGCGGGAACCGGCAGCCGCTGCCATAGGTCTCGATGCCCTCGGCGGTCAGCACGATATAGGCATCGCTGTCCTGATAGCCGGCCTTGACGCCGGCGCAGCCGACATCGTTGCCCCAGGAGCCGGCGAGCACGCCGCTCGCTGCTGCCGGGCCAGCGACAACTGCCGCCAGGACCAACGAGATGAGCGCGACCGAGCGCTCCAAGCTCAAACCCCGGTCGCCGGGATGCCGGTGCGTTCGACCTTGCGCGGCGCGGAAATTTCCTTCCACGTCGACAGCGCCCGGTTGACCGCCGCGTTCGGCTCGCGGGCCACGAACTCGCCGTGCCCCGGCTTGGCCTTGATCTCAGCCTCCTGGATTGACAATTCGCCGCGCGAGAACACGAAGCGCGGCAGGCCGGTCACCTCGAACCCTTCGAAGACATTGTAGTCGATGACAGATTGCTGCTTCTTCGACGAGATCTTCTTCTTGCGCTTCGGATCCCAGACGACGATGTCGGCATCCGCCCCTTCGACGATGGCGCCCTTCTTCGGGTACATGTTGAGGATCTTGGCGATGTTGGTCGAGGTCACGGCGACGAACTCGTTCATCGTCAGCCGGCCCGTGTTGACGCCGGTGGTCCAAAGCACCGGCATACGGTCCTCAAGCCCACCGGTGCCGTTCGGGATCTTGGTAAAATCGCCGACGCCATTGCGTTTCTGCTTCGTCGTGAAAGCGCAGTGGTCCGTCGCCACCACCTGCAGCGATCCCGCCTGCAGGCCGGCCCACAGCGAATCCTGGTGCAATTTGTTGCGGAAAGGCGGGCTCATGACGCGGCGCGCCGCATGGTCCCAGTCCTTGTTGAAATACTCGCTCTCATCGAGCGTCAGGTGCTGGATCAGCGGCTCGCCGAACACCCGCATGCCCTTCTGCCGCGCCCGGCGGATCGCCTCGTGGCTCTGCTCGCAGGAGACATGCACGACATAGAGCGGCACGCCCGCCATGTCGGCGATCATGATGGCGCGGTTAGTTGCCTCGCCTTCCACTTCCGGCGGCCGCGAATAGGCATGACCCTCGGGGCCATTGTTGCCGGCGGCTAGCAACTTCTGCGACAGGGCTGCAACCACATCGCCATTCTCGGCATGCACCAGCGGCAGCGCGCCAAGGTCGGCGCAGCGCTGGAACGACGCATACATCTCGTCGTCGTCGACCATCAGCGCGCCCTTGTAGGCCATGAAATGCTTGAACGACGTGATGCCCTTGTCGACGACGGTGGCCATCTCGTCGAACACCTGCTTGCCCCACCAGGTGATCGCCATGTGGAAGGAATAGTCGCAGGATGCTTTCGAGGTTTTGTTGTCCCACATCTGCAAGGCTTCCAGCAGCGACTGCTGCGGCGCCGGCAGGCAGAAATCGACAACCATCGTGGTGCCGCCGGCGAGCGCCGCGCGCGTGCCGGATTCGAAATCATCGGCCGAATAGGTGCCCATGAACGGCATTTCGAGATGGGTATGCGGATCGATGCCGCCCGGCATGACATAGCAGCCGGTGGCATCGAATTCGTGGTCGCCATGCAGGTCCGAACCGATGGCGACGATCTTGCCGTGCTTGACCAGCACATCGGCCTTCCACGTGCGATCGGCGGTGACGATGGTGCCGTTCTTGATGACTTTGGTCATTGTCTTGTTCCCTTGTTCTCTTCGCGCTTCTTTGCGAGCGGCGTTTGGAATGCGGATTTGTAAGCTCACTCCACGATGACTGCCGTCTCCACCACGGCGTGGAAGAGCACGTCGGCACCGGCCGACGCCCATTCCTTCGTGATATCCTCGGCCTCGTTGTGGCTGAGCCCGTCGACGCAGGGGCACATCACCATTGCGGTCGGCGCAACGCGGTTAATCCAGCAGGCATCATGGCCGGCGCCGGAGACGATGTTGCGGTGGGAATAGCCGAGGCGTTCGGCGGCATCGCGGATCGCCTTGACGCAGCCGGCGTCGAAGGTGACCGGGTCGAAAGCGCCCACTTGCTCGATCTTGTACTGGATGTCGAGCGCCTCGCAGATCGTGTCGATGCCTTCGCGGATGCGGCCGTCCATCGCATCCAGCACCTCCTTTTCGGGCGAACGGATGTCGATGGTGAAGACGGTGCGGCCGGCGATGATGTTGCGCGAGTTGGGAAACACCTCCATATGGCCGACCGCGCCGACGGCGTCGGGCTGGTAGTCCATAGCGATCTCGTGCACCAGTTCGATCACACGCGCCATGCCGAGCCCTGCATTGCGGCGCTTCGGCATCGGCGTCGAGCCGGTATGCGCCTCCTTGCCGGTCAGCGTCACCTGCAGCCACTTCAAACCTTGCCCGTGGGTGACGACACCGATGTCGATGCCCTCGTCCTCGAGGATCGGTCCCTGCTCGATATGCAGTTCGAAGAAGGCATGGATCTTGCGGTCGCCGACCTTCTCGGTGCCCTTCCAGCCGATGCGTTCAAGCTCCTCGCCGAATTTCTTGCCTTGCTTGTCGACATGCTCATAGACATCGGCCTGGTCGAGCACACCGGCAAACACGCCCGATGCCATCATTGCCGGGGCAAAGCGTGCGCCTTCCTCATTCGTCCAGTTGGTGACGACGATCGGATGTTTGGTCTTGATGCCGAGATCGTTGAGCGAGCGCACCACTTCGAGCCCGCCCAGCACACCGAGCACGCCGTCATATTTGCCGCCGGTCGGCTGCGTATCGAGATGGCTGCCGACATAGACAGGCGGCAGGCTTGGATCGGCGCCTTCGCGGCGGGCAAACATCGTGCCCATCTCGTCGACGCCCATTTCGAGCCCGGCCGCATCACACCAGCGCTTGAACAGGTGCCGGCCCTCGCCGTCTTCGTCGGTCACAGTCTGGCGATTGTTGCCGCCGGCAATGCCGGGGCCGATCTTCGCCATCTCCATTATCGAATCCCACAAACGGTCTGAATTGATTCGTAGATTCTCGCCGGGTGCGGCCATTCCAAGTCCTCTCATTTTATGTCCTGGGCGGGCGGCGGTTCCCGTCGCCACCCGTCCAGGTAAAAGCAGATTAGTCTATCGAGCGCAGAACATCGCGCACGTGGTCGATCAATTCGTTGATCTGGCCCTTGGTGATGATCAGCGGCGGCGACAGCGCGATGATGTCGCCGGTGGTGCGGATCAGCGCGCCGCGCTCGAACGCCTTGACGAAGGCCGAGAAGGCCCGCTTGGTCGGCTGGCCGGCTATCGGCGCCAGCTCGATCGCGCCGATCAGGCCGATGTTTCTGATATCGATGACGTTCGGCTCGCCGTTGAGCGAATGCAGCGCGTCTTCCCAATAGGGCGCCAGCTCCTCGCCCCGGGTCAGTAGGCCCTCTTCCTTGTAGGTATCGAGCGTGCCCAAGGCCGCGGCGCAGGCGATCGGATTGCCCGAATAGGTGTAGCCGTGGAAAAACTCGATCATGTGCTCGGGGCCTGTCATGAAGGCGTCGTGGATTTCCTTCTTCACGAACACCGCGCCCATTGGGATGACGCCGTTGGAGACGCCCTTGGCGGTGGTCATGATGTCGGGCGTGACGCCGAAATAGTCGGCGGCGAACGGCGTGCCGAGACGGCCGAAGCCGGTGATGACCTCGTCGAAGATCAAAAGGATGCCGTGCTTGGTGCAGATTTCGCGCAGCTTCTGCAGATAGCCCTTGGGCGGCAGGATGACACCGGTGGAACCGGCGACCGGCTCGACAATGACGGCGGCGATGGTCGAGGCGTCATGCAGGGCGACGATGCGCTCCAGCTCGTTGGCCAGTTCCGCGCCATGCTCCGGCACGCCTTTGGTGAAGGCGTTCTTTTCGGGCAGATGCGTGTGCGCCATGTGGTCGACGCCGCCGAGCAGCGTGCCGAACATCTTGCGATTGGAGACGATGCCGCCGACCGAAATGCCGCCGAAATTGACGCCGTGATAGCCGCGCTCGCGGCCGATCAGACGGGTGCGCGAGCCCTCGCCCTTGGCGCGGTGATAGGCGATCGCCATCTTGAGCGCCGTTTCGACCGATTCCGAGCCGGAATTGGTGAAGAAGACATGGTCCATGCCCTTGGGCGCGAGGTCGACCAGGCGGTTGGCCAGTTCGAAGACGATCGGATGGCCCATCTGGAAGGCCGGCGCGTAGTCGAGCTCGGCGGCCTGATGCTGGATGGCCTCGGTGATCTTCGGCCGGCAGTGGCCGGCGTTGACGCACCACAGACCCGCGGTGCCGTCCAGCACCTTGCGGCCATCGCTGGTGGTGTAATGCATGTCCTTGGCGGACACCATCATGCGTGGTGCCTGCTTGAACTGCCGGTTTGCCGTGAACGGCATCCAGAATGCACTGAGATCGTTCGGCGTGACTTTCAGCCGGTTGGACATGACCAAGACTTCCCCTTGTAACTTGTTTCGGTGCGCCCAACGCTTGGTCTTCGTTGCGATTTCGTGCTACGCAAATTTTTGACCGATTGGACAAACGTTAGCACCGCCCTGTCGGCGGTCAAGGGATTACTAGCGGAAATGCGGCACCTGAAGTGCGTTCCACAGGCCAAGGAAAAACTGGTCCAGAGAATTGGTCCAGATGACCTTGAACGCGAGGTTTGGCAAAGCGAGGGCTGGCAACGGTGACCACCAGCACGGACGCCCCTCGCCGCACCCGCATCCAGCAGGAAAAGCGCGAACTCATCCTGGAGGCGGCGCTCGAGGTTTTCTCCACCAACGGCTTTCGCGGCTCGACCATCGACCAGATCGCCGAAGCCGCCGGCATGTCGAAGCCGAACCTGCTTTACTATTTTCGCCGCAAGGAAGACATCCACGCGACGCTGATGCAGCGCCTGCTCGACACCTGGCTGGCACCGCTGCGCGAGTTGGACGACATCGGCGATCCTATGACCGAATTGCGCAACTATATCAGGCGCAAGCTCGAAATGGCACGCGATTTTCCACGCGAGAGCCGGCTGTTCGCCAACGAAATCCTGCAAGGGGCGCCGCGCATTATGCCGCTGCTGGCGGGTGACCTGAAAACGCTGGTCGATGAAAAGGCCGCCGTCATCAAGAGCTGGATGCGCGCCGGCAAGATCGCCAGGACCGACCCCTGGCACCTGATCTTCTCGATCTGGGCAACGACGCAGCACTATGCCGATTTCGACGTCCAGGTCCGCGCCGTGCTCGGCCCCGACCGCGGCGGCGATGGCCGTTTCGAGGATGCCGCCCGTTTTCTGGAGCAATTGTTCCTCGACGGGCTGAAGCCGAAAAACTAACTTTCGGCGGTTATCAGGCGCTGCGCCGTTCGGCCGGCAGTGCGTCCAGCAACGTTTGCAGCTTGGCGACCGAGTTCTGTTCGGCAAGCGGCGTGTAGACGATCAGCTTCATGTCGGAGCCGTCGCCCACCGACAAGCTCATATGCTCGAACGTCATGCCGCCAGCGCTCGGGTGCCGGACATGCTTCACCCCCGACAATCGGTGCGCCACGTCGCGCTGCGGCCACCAGGCGCGAAACTCCGGGCTCGAGCGCGTCATCAATTCGATCAGCCGCTCGAAATCCGGATCGCCGACATATCTGGCGCTTGCGGCCCGGAACGAGGCCAGCACGATGCGCGCCAGTTGCTCCCAGTCGACCAGCAGCCGCCGGTGGTGCGGATTGGTGAACACCATGTGGACGATGTTGCGGGCATCACCCTCTAGCAGACCATAATCGCCGAACACCGCCACCGCCGCCGGGTTCCAGGCCAGCACATCCCAGCGCCGACCGACGACATAGGCCGGCTGCAGCACCAGGCTTTGCAGCATGTGCAGCAAGGGGCCGTCGACCTTTTCCGGCGCCACGGCGCGACGCTCCGGCTGCTGACGGCCGGCGAGGATGAACAGATGCTGTTTTTCGGCGGCGTCGAGGCGCAGCGCCTCGGCAAGCGCCGTCAGCACCTCGACCGAGGGCCTGACCTCCCGCCCCTGCTCCAGCCATGTGTACCAGGTGGTGCCGACGCCGGCGATCATCGCCACCTCCTCGCGCCGCAGCCCAGGCGTGCGCCGTCTGAGGCCGGTGGCAATGCCTGTGGCCGATGGGGTCAGCCTTTCGCGGCGCGAGCGTAGGAAAGCGCCCAGCTCGCGCCGGCGGCTGTCTTCGGCGGAGTGCGTGGGAGCAGAGCGAGTGAGGGCAGAGTGAGGTTGGGATTCCATGAGGCTAATATAGCAGTATTGATACCAGGATAAAGTTTGAACTGTTTGACGCGCGCCGGCTGTCGCATCTTCCGTTCAGAGCAACAGAACGGAGGCTCTGAACATGGAACTCAAAGACAAGACAATCCTCGTCACGGGGTCGACCGACGGCGTCGGCCGCGTGGTGGCGCAAAGGCTCGGCGCTGCCGGCGCCCGCGTGCTGGTGCATGGCCGCGATGCTACGCGCGGCAAGGCAGCAATCGCCGACATCGAAGCCGCCGGCGGCAAGGCCGAACTGCTGGTCGCCGACCTCTCCTCGCTAGCCGAGGTGCGCCGCCTCGCCGAAGCCGTGCGCGCCAGGACGGACCGGCTCGATATCCTCATCAACAATGCCGGCATCGGCACAGCCGGCCAAGGTGCCAAACGGCAAGTCAGCGCCGACGGCTATGAGCTGCGCTTTGCCGTCAACTATCTCGCCGGTTTCCTACTGACCTCGGAACTTCTGCCGATGCTCAAGGCAAGCGCTCCGGCACGGATCGTCAACGTCGCCTCGGCGGGACAACAGGCGATCGACTTCGGCGATGTCATGCTGACCCGTGGCTACGACGGCGTGCGCGCCTACTGCCAGAGCAAGCTGGCGCAGATCCTATTCACCGTCGACCTTGCGCAGGAGCTGAAAGGGACAGGCGTTACCGTCAACGCGCTGCATCCGGCCAGCTACATGAACACCACCATGGTCCGCCAGGCAGGCGTCACGCCATGGAGTTCGGTCGAAACCGGTGCCGACGCCATCCTCAACCTCGCGACCTCATCGGCGCTGGATGGACGCAGCGGCCTCTATTTCGACGGCCTGCGGGAATCCCGCGCCGACGCCCAGGCCTACGACGCCAAGGCAAGACAACAGTTGCGAGCCTTGAGCCTCGACCTCGTCGGCCTCGCCTCCCCAACATCGAAGGAACAGCATTCATGACCACGACAATCCAGCACACCGTCGTCATCGGCGGCTCGTCCGGCATCGGCCTGGCGACGGCGCGCAAACTGATTGGCCCCGGCATGAAGGTGACCATCACCGGGCGCAACCAGGATAGGCTCAACGGCGCGTGGAAGAGCCTCGGCGGGGCCGTCGAGAAGGCTGCGTTCGATGCCTCGAAACCGGACGAAGTCAGCCAGTTCTTCGAACGCCTCGGCCCCTTCGACCACCTGGTCCTGGCTGCCAGCGGCGGCAAGGGCCTTGGTCCCTTCCAGACGCTTGACCTGACCGATATCGGCAGCGGCGTCGACGAGAAAGTCCGCCCGCAACTGTCATGCCTGCAGGCCGCCCTGCCGACGCTGAACAAGAGCGGATCGGCCACCTTCATCTCGGCAGTCTCGGCTCAGCTCGCGACGCCGGGCGTCGCCGGCATCGCAGCCATCAACGGCATGCTTTTGACGGTGGTGCCGATCCTGGCCGTGGAGCTGAGGCCGCTGCGGGTCAATGTCGTGGCGCCTGGCGTCATCGACACGCCCTGGTGGGATTTTCTGGCCGAGGAGCAGCGGCAAGCGATCTTTGCCGAATATGCCGGCAAGACCCCGGTCGGCCGTATCGGCCGCGCCGAGGACGTTGCCGACGCCATCGCCTTTCTCGTCTCCAACGGCTTCATGACCGGTCAGGTGCTGACTTGCGACGGCGGCCTGCGATTTGCGGCTTGATCCACATCGCCCAAAGTGGCCGCGGTTTCGTGTCTCGGCTGGACCTAAAGTTGGCCTCTCAGCCAGGCGAGCGTTTCGGTAACGCCGGCAAGGCCGAACCGCGCGGTGGTATGCGCGGGTGGTTTGACCCGTATCGATATGCCGCCGGCATCGTTGACGGCTTCGAAGCCGTTTTCGTCCGGCGTGTCGTCGCCCAGGAAGACCGGGCGGCGGCCTGTGAAGGGCGCCATGCCCATGAACCGCCGGATCGCAGCACCCTTGGCTGCCTCGAGCGGCAGCAGCTCCACGCCTGCATTGCCGGCAACCACCCGGTAGCCCTCGGGCAGGCTGGCCAGCGCCTGCTCGACAAGCTGCGTCGCGCGCGGAAGCAGATGCGGGGCAGCGCGCGTGTGGATGGCGAGTACCCGGCCTTTGCGCTCGATATAGGCCTGCCCACGGCCGAGTTCAGCCTCGATCTCGACGGCAAGAGCAGCAATATCCGCCGGCTCTCCCGCGACTTCCACGTCGTCGTCCGGCAGCAGCCTGTGTTCCAGGCCATAGAGCCCGGCCGCACGCAGTTTCAAAGGGTGAAACAGCTCGTCCACGGCCGCAACGGAGCGGCCTGTAATAACGGCCAATGCCCCGTTCAGCTTTTGATCCAGGCCTTGCAGCAAGGAGCGAAGCTCGTCGCTCACCGAGACCGCGTCCGGGTGTTCCGCATGCTCAAGCAGAGTGCCGTCGATATCGAGGAACAACGCCCATTCGCCGGTCAGCACGGCCTGTGGCTTTTGCAGGGTATCGCTCACATTTTCCAAGGTCTCGCTCATCACATTGCCACCCGTTTGCGCTCGAACATGGAAACGACATTGTCGATGCTTGGAGGTTGCCTCTCGGCAGTACCGGTTGCCCGATCGAGGTCACCGCGCTTGCGCAACCGCGCCGCATCCAGAAGCATGCTGCCGGCCCAGCGATAGACATTGTTGTCGCGGACCATCTGCCGCATCGGCCGCATGCGCTCGCGCTGTTCGTCGGGCGTCATGGTCAGCGCCTGCAGCAGTGTCTCGCTCATCATGGCGGCGTCATAGGGGTTGACGATCAGCGCCTCCAGCAATTCGCGCGAGGCACCGGCGAACGTGCTGAGCATCAAGACGCCCTGTTCGTCGTCGCGCGCCGCAACGAATTCCTTTGCGACCAGATTCATGCCGTCATGCAGGCTGGTGACCATGCATATGTCGGAGGCGCGATAGATCTCGTAGACCTGTTCCTGAGTGTGATGTTCTGCCACCATGATCACCGGCTTGTAGCCGTCGCTGCCGTAGCGCTCGTTGAGCTCTTCGGCGTAGCGGTGACATTCGTCGTGGAGCAGTTTGTAAGCCGGGAGCGTGCCGCGGCTGGGTGCAGCGATCTGCAGGAAAACCAGTTTTCCGATCCATTCCGGGTATCGCTTGAACAATTCGTCGAGCGCCTGAAACCGATCAAGAATGCCCTTGGTGTAGTCGAGACGCTCGACGCCGACGCCAAGCTTCACATCCGCTTTCAGCCCGAACCTGTCGCGCAGGCGGGCGCGGCAGTCATCGACATCGGGCAATCTTGCCAGGAGGTCCGCCGGCCACTCTATCGAGATGGGATAGGCGTGCACCAGCGTCGTCTGCCCGCCATAGGAGATGGCCGCATCCGCCCGCTCGATGCGGCTTTCCAGGAAGCGATCGACGCTCTCGGTGAAATTGTTGGCATGGAACTGGGTGTGGAAACCAATGATCGAGCTGCCGAGCAGCCCCTCGAGGATGCGCTCGCGCCATGGACAGATGCTGTACACTTCCGAGTTCGGCCACGGGATGTGCCAGAAGGTGATGACGATCGCCTCGGGCAGGCGCTCGCGGATCATCCGCGGCAGCAACGCGAAGTGGTAGTCCTGGACCAGCACGATCGGCCGCTCGTTGCGTGCTTCGGCCACCACCGTGTCGGCGAACTTCCGGTTGACGGCTTCATAGGCCTCCCAGTCCGAAGCGCGAAAGATCGGCCGGGTGAAAGCGATATGGCAAAGCGGCCACAGGCCCTCATTGGCGAAGCCGAGATAGTAGCCCTGATGCTCTTCCTCCGTCAGCCAGACCCGGCGCAGCGTGTAGGACGGATTGCCGGGCGGCACCTGTACCCGGTCGTCCTTGTCGACCATGAGACGGTCTGCTGTGCCGCCGCCATAGGCGATCCAGGTTCCGGCGCAGGCGCGCGTGATCGGCTCAAGCGCCGAAACCAGCCCGCTGGCCGGCACAAGCAGTTCCACGCCATTGCCGCTGACGTTGTGGATGTACGGTTCGCGGTTGGAGACCACGATGACCTGCGCTTCGGGCAGATCGTCGGCCAGGATCTTGCGCAAGGTCTCGGGCGACCATGTCACCAGTGCGGCATCGGCCGATTGGCCGTTCTTTTCGAACTCCCGTATGATCTTGCGCGCCGCTTCCGCGGTCACGTCCTCGCCGGCCGGATGTGCTACCGTTGGCGGGTGACTGCGGCGTTGCCGCGAAATGGAGAAGAAAACGGCAAGAGCGGAAAGACCGAAGCTCGCCAGGATCAAGACCCACAGCAGGCCCGCACCATAATCTGTCATTGGAATGCCAACTCACCTCAGGCCGTTCGGCGGCCTTTTTGTTCGTGTTTCCGATTTGAAACTGTCCGCGGCGACCTGGTCGCCGTCCGAACCTGTATTTTGCAACGCACAAGGCGGCGATCGGTTCCAGCCAAACTGGCTCGGATCATGTTCTGACGATGAGCGGCACCAGGCCTTCATGCCGGTCGGCGAGGAAGGCGACGACCCGGTCGCCGACGCGCTGGAACGTGAGATCGACCACCCTTTCGCCGACGCCCAGATGCCGCAGCGTGAGTGTGTCGATGCCGATCGGCAACCTCGGACGGGTGACGCGGATTTCGCCGTCCCAGCCATCGATTTCCAGGCCGAGGCAGGCCTGCATCAGCATGAAGGCCGACCCCGCCGACCACGCTTGCGGCAGGCAAGCGACGGGATAGGCGATCGGCGCTTCGCCCGGCGCGCGGGTAAAACCGCAGAATAATTCGGGCAACCGCATGTTGAAATGGACCGCGGATTCGAACGTGCCGCTCATCAGGCGGACAACGCTGTCACGCTCGCCATAGCGCGCCAGGCCGGCACCGCACATGGCGGTGTCATGCGGCCAGATCGAGCCATTGTGGTACGACATCGGATTGAAGAACACGGCATCGTCGGCAAGCGTTCTCAGCCCCCAGCCGGAATGGAAGGAGGCGGAAAGAAGCTGATCGGCGACCATCTGCGCCCGCGCCGGCTCCGGAAGCCCGACAAGGAGGAGATGGCCCGCATTCGAGGTCCGCACCTTGCAGGGTTCGCCGGCACCGTCGATCGCCAGAGCATAGAAGCCGAGATCGTCGAGCCAGAAATCGCGTTCCACCGCCACGCGCATGGCCTCGGCGAGGCTGTCCCAGTGATCGGCTCTCTCGTCCTCGCCACGACGATGGGCAAGTGCTGCCAGCCCCCGGAAGGCTGCAAAGACGTAGCCTTGCACCTCGACCAGCGCGATCGGACCCTTGGGGATGCGGCCATCGGCATGAAACACGGAATCGAAGCTGTCTTTCCAGCCCTGGTTGGCGAGGCCGGACTCGGCAGCCCGCTGGTAGGTCACGAACCCGGTCTCGCGGCCCGCCTCCTCCGTCCATTCGGCCGCCGCGCACAGCGACGGCCACAGGCTGTCGATGAACGCCATATCGCCGGTACGATCGGCATAGGCACAGGCGAGATGGATGTAGAGCGGCGTCGTATCAACGCCGCCATAGTAGCGGCCGAACGGAAGCTCCCGCAGAGCCGCCATCTCGCCCTTGCGGGTCTCGTGCATGATCTTGCCCGGCTGCGAATCGCTGAACGGCGATGTCTCCGTGGCCTGGTGCTGGGCCAGGAAGGCCAGAACGCCCCGTGCCAGGCCGGGATTGAGCCAGAGCATCTGCAGTGCCGAGATGACGCCGTCACGGCCGAACGCCGTCGAGAACCAAGGGATGCCCGCATACGGATAAGGTCCGGTCGCAAGCTCGGTGGTCAGCAGCGCGACATCGGCGCGGGCGCGCTCGACCCAATCGTTGAAGACGCGACCCGAACTATGCACCGTCGCGCCATGGCGCCGCTTGGCCCGCATGCCAAAGCGAGCCCGGGCGGCGGCGGCGCGGAAACGGTCGCGATCGGGCGCATCCGCCACCTCGGAACCGACCTCGACATAGAGAACCTTGCTAGTGCGCTTGGTCACCGCGAGCAGGAAATCGGCGCGGTCGGCTGTCAGTTGATCGGGCGCCTGCGAGAACGAGATCGCCGATGCGCGCGCCAGTCCGTCCAAGCCATCGTAGCGCAGCAGGACGGATGTCGCATCCATCTCAGCCAAATGGGTCATGCCGCGCCGCAGCCGTGTCGAGCCGCGCACTTCGAACATGTCACGGAAATCGGCGGCAAAGTGCAGGGAAACGCCGATCGTCGACGTTTCCCGACTGTAGTTGGAAAGGGTGATGCGTTCGAACAGCCTGTCCTGCCAGAGCAACCGGACGCGTTCGACATGAATGGCTCCCTGCGGAATATCGCGGCCGCTGGCGCTGAGCATTGGCAGATTGGTCAGGTTGGTGGTGAACAAGACATTGTCCTGGCTGAGCGAAGCGCCAAGCAGCGATGTCTGCCTGCCGCCGACGGTCAGCCGGAACTCCGAGAGCACCCGTGTGTCGTCGCGGAAGAAACCGTCACCGGCGCCGCGTATATCGCCATAGGCATCGGCAACCACAAAGCAATCACCCTGCTTGAGCGCAAACAGGCGGTGCGGCTCACGAGGCGCGGTCGCGTCGAGCGAGGCAAGCGCGACGGCCGGATCGAGCTGGCGTTCATCGAGTTGGGCCATTCGTCACAAATCCCTGTCGTTTCGTTCTGCCGCTCAAGCGCGCTGCTCACGACGCCTTCGCTTCCGCCGGAACACCGATCAGGCGCGCATAGGCGGCCAAATAGTCGCCGGCCATTCTTCTGGCGGAAAACCGCTTTTCGAAGACGCCCCTCACCTTTCGCCTGTCGAGCTTCAGTAAGTCCGGCACCGCGGCGACCGCGCCATCCATCGAATCCGCGATAAAGCCGGTCACACCTTGATCGATGATCTCGGGCAGCGCGCCGCAATTCCAGGCGATCACCGGCGTGCCGCAGGCCATTGCCTCGATGGCGGCAAGGCCGAACGGCTCCGGCCAGTCGATCGGGAACAGCAGGCCCGCCGCGTTGCCGAGAAATTCCGCCTTTTGGTCCTCCTCGATTTCGCCGACATAGTCGATGCGATCGCCGTCGATGAAAGGCTCGACCACTTCGTGGAAATAGGCTCGGTCGTCGTCGCCGATCTTGGCCGCGAGCTTCAGCTTGAGCCCCGAGCGCAAGGCGATCTCGATGGCGCGATCCGGGCGCTTGTCGCGTGACAACCGGCCGAGGAAGGCAAGATAGGGTTCTTGCGCCTTGGTCTCGAACGTCGGTTCGTAGATACCGGTGGGCAGTCCGTGGTGGATCGTTGCCAGCCAGTTGGCCCCGGCAAGGCCTGTCTTCTGGCTGTGCGAAATGGAAATCATCGGAAAGCGCGGGAAACGCTCATATGCCGGCGCCAGGTCGACATAGTCCAGCCTGCCATGCGGCGTCGTCACCGTCCGCTCCGCGATGTCCTCGAAGAAGGAAAAGTGCAGGAAGTGGCTGAGATGGAAGTGGATGACGTCAAACTCTTGCGCCCGTTTCCGCACCTCGGCAAGCATCGAAAGATGCGCCGCGATCTCGGATTTGAGCGCACGCGGATCAAGGCGAAGCGCGCATTCCCGGCCGGCGACCAGCTTTGCGGAGGTCTGGCTGTCGCCACTGGCAAACAGCGTCACCTCATGGCCAAGGTCCACCAGCGCTTCGGTCAGGTACGAGACGATGCGTTCGGTGCCGCCATAAAGCCTGGGCGGCACCGATTCATAGAGCGGCGCGACATGGGCAATTTTCATATTTCATCCCGGGATGCTCGGCATATAGGTGCCAAATGCATCAACGGCTCGATTGGTTCCGATTTAAGATCGATGCCGTCGGAGGCGACGAGAGGCTGCGGGTCGAATGCCATGCTACGCAAGCAGTGGCTGCGATCACATGAAACCAGGATTGCGGGGCAGATACTGAGACCAATCGCCAAGATCCCGCGTCGACATCAGAACCATGGGAAGCGTGATGCGCATCCCATGCTCGACGGCGGTGCTCAGAGCTGTTTGCGTTGTGCCAGGCAAAAACGCCGACACCTGCGAAGAACCAATCTCCGCGGCGAGATTCAGTGCCGTCCTGAAGGCAGCGTCAAGCTGATCGGGCTGCGTGACCGCAAGTGGCCCGATGTGGCCGTTGGTGCCTATGTAGACGTAGTCGACGCAGTCCTCCCCGGCATAGAGAACGACACCCCTGGTCTGCTCGTCGTTGATCAAATACCGATGGTGCTTTTCGCGCGATACGCCCAAGGCTCGGTTGTCAATGCGGGCAAGGCTATGCATGTGCAAAGCTGTTTCCTTCAGAGGCACGCTGCGGAACGGCCCGGCCTTCAATCGACCTTTCAAGACATCCTGGGCGACGCTGAGATTGTAGATCGGAAATCGCGGGAACAGTCCGTGCCTGATGTAGAGACCTTGCGACACGGTGTTGAAGCTGAAGGTGATCAACGCCTTGCTGGTCGCTCCCGATTGCCGCGCATGCTCCAGAGTTCGTTTCAGCAGTCCGTTGCCGATCCCGCTGCCCTTATGTCCGGTAGACACGAACAGCTGCGCGAGAAACCACAAATCGCCGCAGACCCAACTGCAGGCAAAGCCGAGCATTTCACCGGCGTCTTCCGCCACCCACAAGCCAGCAGCGTCATCGTTCAAGGAAAACAGTTGAAAATTGGTCGGGCGCGGCACAGCCATGGGGCCAAAGCCATGGCGCTCGGTCAAATCGTTGATGCTGGCAACGACAAGCTCGTCAGCTCGTTTCAGATCTTGCGCGTTGGCAGGTCGATAGACGACTGACATGGCCACTCCTTGACAAGAAGCCGCCGGCGCAGGTTAGAGCGTCCAGTGCCGAAGTCAAACAGCGCCGCCGCCTGCCATCCTCGTGATCCCTCGATCGTCCGCGCGGAAAACCCGATCGGCTTGCTCTTCGCCTAAACAGACTGCGCGATCAGCGTCAGAAAACCACCGCCCAGTGCGACATTGCCGACGAAGCCGTTGATGCGTGACGCCCGATCCGGGCCCTGATGATCCCAGAAATTGTGGAACATCGGCGTGGCGACGATCAGGAACAGCACCAGCACCGTAGAGGCAATTGCCATCCGGAGGCCTGCTATCACCAAGGTGCCGGCAATGATCTGCAGGACAATGCCGGCCCATAGCGCCGACCGCGCCTGCGGCACGCCGCGCGCGGCCATCAGCTGGGTCAGGAAGGCCGCGTTCTGGATGTTGCGCAGGCCGGCGCAGACGAAGGCGCCGCCGAGCAACAAACGGCCGACAAACAACAAGGTCGAAGGCAAATCGACAGGCATCAAGCTCTCCCTTTCAAAAACAGTTGGAGCGCAGCCTCCTCGACGGCGCTCCAAGACAAAACCTGTCAATCAGGCAGCTTTGACCGTCGCCACTGGATGGATGGCGTGGAACGGGATGCACAGCCGGTTCCAGGTGTTGATCATGCCGAGCGCGACCGACAACTTGACCAGTTCCTCTTCCGAAAAATGCTCGAGCGTCTTGGCATAGAGTTCGTCCGACACGCCGTTGTCAGCGATCAGCGTGACGGCCTCGGTCCAGGCGAAGGCGGCGCGCTCACGCTCCGAAAACAGCGGCGATTCCTTCCAGGCCGAAACCAGATAGAGCCGTTGCTCGGTCTCGCCGTCGCGCCTGGCCTCGCGGCTGTGCATCTCGACGCAAAACGAGCAGCCGTTGATCTGCGATGCCCTGAGTTTGATCAGGTGCAGCAGGCTCACCTCGAGCCCGCATTCGTCGACCGCCTTGTTGAGCGCCGACACCGCCTTCATGATCTCCGGCGCCTTGGCGAAAAATTGCAGCCTCTGTTTCATCTTGATGTCCTTTACGCTTGCTTGGATGAACTAGATTTCTGCGGCCGCTGATGGCGCGCCACGAAGGCGCAGCCGGCAGCAACCGAACGCGGATCGGCATCGGTCACGTATTCCGCCACGATGTCGGACAGCTTTGCCTCGGCGAGTGCGGTGCGGTAGGCCTTCTCGGCCTTCAGCATCGCGGTATTGATGCCGCAGGGTTTGACATAGGCTGAGACATCAAGCCTGGCCGCGCCGTTGCGGCGGATTTCGCCGCAACGGAAGGCCGGTTCACGCCCTTCGACCGCCAGCACGATATCGAGCAAGGTTATGCGCTCGGCTGGCCTCGCCAGCCGGTAGCCGCCGGCCGGTCCCGGCACCGATTCCAGGATGAGCGCCGCGCTCAGCATGTTGAGATGCTTCAGGAGATAGCTCGGCGACAGGCCAAAGGCCTCCGCCAGCGCGGCGCCCGGCATGGTCGCTTCGCCCTCGACGCCGGCCAGCATTGCGGCGCAGTGGATGGCCGCCTCGACGCCCTCGCCCAGCTTCATTGTGTTGATCTCCAATTCATGGATATTTTTTATCGTGGATAAGTTTTATCTGCAATAGGAAAATGAAAAACGGCGCCCGAAGGCGCCGCTTTTTTCGACGAATGGCTGCCCCTACTCCGCGGCCACCTTGGCCATCGGGTTGTTCGGATGCGTCGTCCAGTTGGCATAGATCGGCGACACCGGCTTGCCGGTGCGTTGGTCCATCGCGCCTGCCGCGAGCGGCTCCATGGTGATGCAATTCTCGACCGGACAGACGTTGACGCACAGATTGCAGCCGACGCACTCGGCTTCGATCACCTCGAAATGCCGCTTGCCGTCGACCATGCTGGTGATCGCCTGGTGCGAAGTGTCCTCGCAGGCAATGTGGCAGCGGCCGCATTTGATGCAGGCGTCCTGGTCGATACGGGCCTTGGCGACATAATTGAGGTTGAGGTACTGCCAGTCGGTGACGTTGGGCGTGGCGCGGCCGACGATGTCGTCGAGCGAAGCATGGCCCTTCTCGTCCATCCAGTTTTCCAGACCGGCGATCATCTCCTGCACGATCTTGAAGCCGTAGGTCATCACCGCCGTGCAGACCTGCACATTACCGGCGCCGAGCGCCATGAACTCGGCCGCGTCACGCCAGGTGGTGATGCCGCCGATGCCGGAGATCGGCAAGCCGTGGGTTTCGGGATCGCGCGCGATCTCGGCCACCATGTTCATGGCGATGGGCTTCACCGCCGGGCCGCAATAGCCGCCATGCGAACCCTTGCCGTCGATGGTCGGCTGCGGCGCGAAACTGTCGAGGTCGACGCCAGTGATAGAATTGATGGTGTTGATCAGCGACACCGCGTCGGTGCCGCCGGCAAGCGCGGCACGCGCGGGCTTGCGCACATCGGTGATGTTGGGCGTCAGCTTGGTGATGACAGGCATGCGGGTGTTGGCCTTGCACCAGCGCACCACCATTTCGATGTATTCCGGCACCTGGCCGACGGCGGCACCCATGCCGCGTTCCGACATGCCGTGCGGGCAGCCGAAATTGAGCTCGATGCCGTCGGCCTCAGTCTCCTCGACCACCGGCAGGATCGCCTTCCAGCTCTCTTCGACGCACGGCACCATCAGCGAGACGACGATGGCGCGGTCGGGCCAGTCCTTCTTGACCTGCTTGATCTCGCGCAGATTGACCTGCAGATCGCGGTCGGTGATCAGCTCGATGTTGTTGAGGCCGAGCAATCGCCGGTCGGCGCCCCAGATCGCGCCGTAACGCGGGCCGTTGACGTTGACCACCGGCGGGCCTTCCTCGCCAAGTGTCTTCCAGACAACGCCGCCCCAGCCGGCCTTGAAGGCGCGGATGACGTTGTAAGCCTTGTCGGTGGGCGGCGCCGAGGCCAGCCAGAACGGATTGGGCGATTTGATGCCGACGAAATTATTGCGGATGTCTGCCATGACAGGTCCCTTTCAACCGAGACGAAGGAGCAGTTCGACGGGTGCAAGAATGCCGCCTTCAAGTGCGGCGGTGAGATTGGCGATCTTGGTGCGGGCGTCCTCGCCCATGACGAGGCCGACGCCGGGCGGCGGCTTGCTGCCTTCCGCTTGCGCGGCTGCCAGGCGCTCACGCATCGCGGCAAAGAACTCGATGGCAAAGGCGCCGCGCGGCCGCTCGGCGATCACAGAGAACCCCGCAGCGACGGCCGCCGAGCGATAGTCGTCCGGGGTGGCTACGAAGGACATGGTTTCATCGGACGCCCATGGTAGCGGATAGGTCAGCGCGCCGTCCTTCAGCCGCATCACATCGTAGACGGCGAAAACGCCGCCCGGCCGCAGCACCCGGGCAGCCTCGCTCATCAGTCCCGGCTTGTCGGGGAGGTTCATGCCGACATGCAGGATGATCGCCGCATCGTAGCTGGCATCCGCGAATGGCATGTCCAGCGCACTGCCTTGCACGAACCGCGTCTTGCCCGCCATGCCGGTTCGCTCGGACAGGCTGGCCGCGATATCGACATAGCTTTGCGTGAGGTCGATGCCGGTAACATCGGCGCCAACATTGTTGGCCACAAAGCGGGCCGGCCCTCCGACGCCCGACCCGATGTCGAGAAGCATTGTCCCCGGCTTCAGCCCCATCTGCCCGACGAGTGCCTTGGTCGCGGCAACGCCGCCAATGTGAAATTCGTCGACCGCTTCGAGATCGCTTGCACGCAGATTGGCAACGTCCGCGCCGCTATCGGCGAGCGCGGCAATGATCCGCTCCTCCAGGCCCGATATGTCGTAGTGACGGGCGATGCCCGGTTCCACCGTGGCCATGATCCTATCCCTGAGCAAGACTCCTGTGGATGCTCTCCGCCGCGTCGCGGCCTTGCGCCACGGCCGAAACGGTGAGGTCGTCGCCGCCGAAGATGCAGTCGCCGCCGGCCCAGACCTTGGCGAGCGAGGTGCGCCCTTCCGCATCGACCTTGATGCGGCCGGCCTCGAGCTCGATCTCGGCACCGCTGCCGTTAAGCGCGGCCGGCACGAAACTCTGGCCGATCGCCTTGAACACCTGGTCGGCGACCAGTGTTAGCCTCTCGCCGGTGCCTGCAAGCTGTTCGCCGTTCATGGCGGTGTATTCGAGTTCGATGGCCGACACCTTGCCGCCTTCGGCAATCACCCGCTTCGGCTGCAGCCAGTGGCGGATGGTGACGCCGTTGGCCGCGGCCAGATCCTGTTCGAACCCGGAAGCGTTCATCTGCTCCTGGCCGCGCCGGTAGCAGATCGTTACTTCCTCGGCGCCGAGTAGCTTCGACTGCACCGCCGCGTCGATCGCCGTCATGCCGCCGCCGATGACGACGACGCGCCGGCCGACCGGCAGGCTGGCGAGATCACTGGCCTGGCGCAGTTCGGCAATGAACTCGACCGCATTGGTGACGCCGTCGGCATCCTCGCCATCGGCACGCAGCGCATTGACACCGCCAAGCCCCATGCCGAGGAACACGGCATCGTAGTTGCGCATCAGGTCGGACAGCTGGTAGTCGCGGCCAAGTGCCTTGCCGTTCTGGATGTCGATGCCGCCGATGGCGGTGACGTAGTCGACTTCGGCCTGGGCGAAATTGTCGACGCTCTTGTAGGCGGCGATGCCGTATTCGTTGAGCCCGCCGGCCTTCGGTCGCGCTTCCAGGATGGTCACGTCATGACCATGGCGGGCGAGCCGGTGTGCAGCGGCGAGGCCTGCCGGCCCTGCGCCGACCACGGCGACCGTCTTGCCGGTGGCAGTGGCGCGTTGGTAAAACTGCTTGTTCTCGCCCATCGCAACATCGGTGGCATAGCGCTGCAGGCGGCCGATCTGCACCGGCTTGCCTTCCGCCACCTCGCGCACGCAAACCTCCTCGCACAGCGTCTCGGTCGGGCAGACCCGGGCGCACATGCCGCCCAGAATGTTCTGGTCGAAGATCGTCTTGGCAGAACCGATCGGATTACCGGTCGATATCTGGCGGATGAACAGCGGAATGTCGATCGAGGTCGGGCATGCATTCATGCACGGCGCGTCGTAGCAGAAATAGCAGCGGTCGGATTCGACCAGCGCCTCATGGTGATCGAGTGGCGGGTGCAGGTCGGAAAAATTATCCGCATACTGGTCGGCTTGGAGCCGGCCGCCGGCAATGCCTTCCTTGAACTGGCCTTCTGGCATCGTCAGTTCCCCATGTTTTGTTTTGGGGAAGGCTAGCACGTTTTATTTTTTTATCAATTGGTCAATTTTCGGTGCAAAGCGCTGAAAAGGCTGGATAAAACATGATTTTTCTACTCATGTTATGGCGTTTCTCATGTTATGGCGTTTAGAGTGCGAGCGAATGGCTGGGCTCGACAGCATGGCCATGGATAGCCCGCACCTCATCCGCGACCAGCTCCTGCAACCGCCACAGATTGCGGTCGTGGATGCCGAACGCTTCGAGATGACTGACCGTATTGTAGAGATATTCGGCGCCGGATCCGATGTGCCCGCAGGCTCTGGCCAGCACGCTCGCCACCTTGTCCAGCGGCTGCTTCAGCGACGTTCCCCTGCCCTTAACGCCGACCCAGAAGCCAAGCGCGCGCAGCGACCCTTGTGCCGTATGCACCGGCAGCCACCTGACCGTGTCGATACTTTCGTGGTCGCTGATCTCGCGCCGCAGCAGCCTTTCGATCTGGGCCGGTTTTTCGCCCTCCGGCAAGCGATAGATGACGCCATTGCACCGTCCACCCCGTTCGAGCGCCATCATCAGCCCCGGCTGCTCGGCGCTGCCGCGCCACCGCACCATGTCGAGGCAGAAGGAGCGGTGCCAGCCAAAGGCCGTGGCGAGCCGCTGCTCGACCGACTCGAACTCCGGCTTCCAGATTAGCGATCCATAGGCGAATACCCAAAGCGGCCCCTCGTCGGCTTCATCGGACAGCCGCAAGGCAAGAGGCCGGAAATCCTCGTCCTTCAACTCCGTCCAGCTCGGGTCAGGGCCAGGATCGGCCTCCTCCCGATGGCACAGTGCGACAAGCTCAGGCGTGAGCGACATCCGGCGCATGAAACGACATCCCCTCTCCACCGCAGAGAAATCGAAAACCGCTCGGCGCGCAACCCGGCAACGCTTGTCATGAATAGACATTCTTGTTTGGGCGATTGTCGGATTTCCATCGTGAAGATCGTCCTAGGATGGATCGACCGACGATCGTTGCATAACCAGTGAGGAGACCGACCATGCCAAAATCCCCGATGCCCTTTTTCTGGTACGAATTGATGACCACAGATCTGGACGCCGCGGAGGCGTTCTACACCAAGGTGGTCGGCTGGACTGCGCAGCCTTTCGACAAGGCCCCCGGCATGCCGCGCTACATCGTCATGAATGTCGGCGAGCGCGGCGTCGGCGGGCTGATGACGATGCCCGAGGACGCCGCCAAGATGGGCATGCCGCCCGCCTGGCTCGGCTACATCCATACAAAAGACGTCGATGCCGCGACGGCATCGCTGGAGAAAGCCGGCGGTGCGGTTCACCGCAAGCCCGACAACATTCCGGGCGTCGGCCGCTTTGCCGTCGTCGCCGATCCGCAAGGCGCGACCTTCATGTTCCTGCAGCCGAACGGCCCGGACCAGCCCATCGTGCCGGCCAGCACACCGGGCCATATCGGCTGGCACGAGCTTTACACATCGGACTGGAAGGCCGCGTTCGATTTCTATTCCGACCAGTTTGGCTGGGCCAATGCCGGCGATTTCGACATGGGCCCGATGGGCACCTACCAGACCTTCACAGCCGGCCCCGAATCCGGCGGCGGCATCATGAACAAGCCGCAGCAGATCCCGGTCCCGGTCTGGCAGTTCTACTTCAACGTTGCGGCCATCGACGCGGCCGCCAAGCGCGTGACCGACAATGGCGGCAAAATCCTGATGGGCCCGATGGAGGTCCCCGGCGGCAGCTGGATCGTACAATGCCAGGACCCGCAAGGCGCCCATTTCGCACTGATGGCGCCGGTGCGCTGACGGCGCTCAGCGCCACCTGGCGCACAGAGACGGCCTTTCATCGCACCGCCGATGAAAGGCCGTATTCCTCGGCCCTGGCGCCGACCTATTCCGGCGCTAGCACCGCGACCTTCAGGTCTGCCTTTTTCGCGCCGCTGAACTGGACGGTGGCCGGTCCGGCCGCGAGCTTGAAACGCACACTCTTGCGGATGCCGGGGCAGGTTTTCACGCCGCTATAGCCCACTGACTTCAAGGCGTGGCCATCCTGAATGACATCGATCCAGGCCTCGCCTGACAGACTTATCTGAATGGCCCCCTCGGCCGGCACCTCGACGCTGGCCACGGCACCGAACGTGCCTGATGCGGGGGCATGTTCGGGTGGCAGCGCAAAACCGGCTTTCTCCGCCGGCACCAGTGCCAGATCCGCAGCAGCACCCACCACCAGCGTCGCTCCGGACGGCCTTGCAGGCGCTGCGGCAAACAACGCCTGTTCCCGCGTCACCGGCCATTTGAAGGCCTCGCAGCCGGCATCCTCGGCCATGGCGAAGCTGGTCCCTGCAAGGATTGCGAATAGGCTGACGACGACTTTTTTCATGACCAAGGGAACCCCACATGTTCGGAATGACCATATTATGGATACAACCATAGCGATACAATTGCAACCCACACGAGAACAATATGAAAGGTCAAACCGGGGAATATTTCCAATCACCGATTGTTGATGGCATGCCATGGGAAGTGAATGGTCCGTTGCCCAGCGACAATCTATGGCCGGTCGGGAAGCGACAAATGGAGTCATTTATGAAGCTTTTCGAAAGCCTCGCCAAGTATCAGCCGCAGGTTCTGGGCGTGCTGCGCATCATGACGGCGCTGCAGTTCATCGAGCACGGCAGCCAGAAATTGTTCAATTTTCCCATCAGCGACCAACCCCACGCGCTCACTGGGCTGACACTCACTGCTGCAATTCTCGAATTCGCCGGCGGCATCCTGTTGGCGCTGGGCCTGTTCACCCGCCCGGTCGCGTTCCTGCTGGCCGGCGAAATGGCGATCGCCTATTTCATGGCACACATGCCGCGCGACTTCTTCCCGATCAACAACGGCGGCGATTTGGCGATCTCGTTCTGCTTCATCTTCCTCTATCTGGTGTTTGCCGGTGCCGGCGCTTTTGCGTTGGACAACCGCCGTAGCGCCTGACGCTCAACCAGCCGCCCGATGCATGTCGCACACGCCCAGCGGGTTGGGATGACGACATCCATAAAAAGGACCTGAAGCGCAGCGGCGAAGCCGAAGCGCTTCAGGCGCGAATCCGTTCGAAATTGGCGTCGAACAGTGGCGCCGCCTGCATGCGCGCGGCATGCCGCTTGCCCAGGAGTTCGATCTCGAAGCCGTCGCTCTCGTCGGCGATCTCCTTCGGCACATAGCCGACGGCAACGGACTTCTTCGAATGATGCGCGTAGCCGCCCGAAGTCACCCAGCCGCGCACAATGCCGTCGAACCAGATCGGTTCGTCGCCGATGACATCGGCGTCGTCGGCATCGACGATGAAGGCGCGCAGGCGCAGCTTGCCGCCCTGCTTGCGCTCGGCGAGTGCCGCGGCCTTGCCGATGAAATCAGCATCCTTGCTGTAGGCAACGAAGCGGTCGAGCCCGGCTTCCAGCGGCCCATAGATCGGCCGGTACTCGCGCGCCCATGAGCCGTAATTCTTTTCCAGCCGCAGCGCGTTCAGCGCCCGCGAGCCGAACAGGCCGATGCCGAATTCCTCGCCGGCCGCCATCAGGGTCTGGAATGCAGCGCGCTGATACTCCGGCGCCACCCAGATCTCGTAGCCGAGATCGCCGGTGTAACTGACGCGGCCGACCAAGCACGGCGCCATGCCGATGTCCATTTTTGCAACCGCCATGAACGGAAAAACGGCGTTGGAGACATCCGCGCGGCTGACCTTGGCCAACACTTCCCGCGCTCTCGGCCCGGCGATCGCAAGGCCGGTGAGTTTCGGCCCCAGCGCCTCGATACGGACCGAACCATCGCGAGGCAGGTGATTCTCGAACCAGCGCATATGGTATTGCTCGGCGATGCCGGAGCCGGCGAGGAACCAGCCCTCACTGCTGAGATTGGCCAGCGTGAAGTCGCCGATCAGCTTGCCGTCCTCCTTCAGCATCGGCGCCAGCGTCATGCGGCCGGGCCCGGGTAATTTGCAGGCGAGCATCCGGTCGAGCCAGGCGGCCACTCCCACGCCCGTCACCTTGTATTTGGCGAAGGTCGAAATCTCGGACAGGCCGACACCGTCGCGAACGGTCGCGACCTCCCTGGCGACCTGGGTGAAATCGCTCGAGCGGCGCCACGAGAACTCGTCCTTGACGCCTTCGGGCGCATACCACAGCGGTACCTCCAGCCCATAGGCGACGCCCCATTGCGCGCCCTTGGCCGACAGCAGATCATAGACCGGCGTCGTCTTCAGCGGCCGCCCGGCGGGCAGTTCCTCATTTGGGAAGCGGATCGAAAAGCGCCTGGAATAGTTCTCGCGCACCTTGGCGTTGGTGTAGGCCATCGTCGCCCAGTCGCCATAGCGCGCGACATCCATCGCCCAGATATCGGCGCCGGGATCGCCCTCGATCATCCAGTTTGACAGCGCCAGGCCGACGCCGCCGCCTTGGCTGAAGCCGGCCATGACTCCACAAGCAACCCAGAAACCCGGCAGGCCGCGCACCGGCCCGACCAGCGGGTTGCCGTCCGGCGCGAAGGTGAAAGGGCCGTTGATGATCTGCTTGATGCCAGTGTTCTGGAACGCCGGGAAATGCCGGAACCCAACCTCGAGCGATGGCGCGATGCGGTCGATGTCCGGCGCCAGCAATTCATGGCCGAAATTCCATGGCGTCTGGAACTCGGACCACGGCTTGTTGGCCTTCTCATAGGTACCCATCAGCATGCCGCCGCGCTCCTGGCGCAGATAAAGCTCGCCGTCGAAGTCGACCGCATGGATGATCTCCGTGCCGGTCTTGGCGTTCCAGGCGGCGACCTCCGGCATGTCCTCGGTAATCAGGTACATGTGCTCCATCGCCAGCACCGGCAGTTCGAGCCCGACCATGCGGCCGACCTCGCGCGCCCACAGACCGCCGGCATTGACGACATGCTCGGCCACCACCTCGCCCTTGTCGGTGATGACGCGCCACATCCCATCGGCACGCCGCACGATGTCCTCGACCTTGGTGAAGCGCTCGACCTCGGCGCCGAGTTTGCGTGCGGCCTTGGCATAGGCATGGGTCACCCCCGACGGATCGAGATGGCCGTCCTCCTTGTTTCTGACAGCGCCGACGAACTGCTTGGGATCTAGCAGCGGCATCAGTTCGGCCGCCTCGCAGGGCGAGATCTCCTCGAGCTCGATGCCGAGATAGCGCCCCTTGGCGACGACGCCGCGCAGCCAGTCCAGCCGCGCCTCGGTCGCCGCCAGAAGCACACCGCCGGTCAGGTGCACGCCGGTCGCCTGGCCGGAAAGCTCCTCGATCTCCTTATAGAGGTTGATGGTGTATTTCTGCAGCTTGGCGACGTTGGGGTCGCCATTAATCGTGTGCATGCCGCCGGCCGCGTGCCAGGTCGAGCCCGAGGTCAGTTCGTCACGCTCCAGAAGCACGACGTCGGTCCAGCCATGGCGGGCCAGATGGAACAGCACGGAGCACCCGACGACGCCGCCGCCAATGACCACGACCTTTGCATGCGATTTCATGGATTTTTCTCTGACATCAGTGAGTTGGATGGGTGAGATGAATCGAAACGGAAGGCATCACGGTTCGCCCTGCCCGATCGCTTCACGCCGCTTGGCCATGTAGGCCTCCAGCGCTTCGCGCACGGCGACATCCATCACCGGCTCGACATAATCCTCGAGCGCCTTCTTCCACAGCCGCGTCGCCCGCGCCGTGGCGTCGAGGCCACCGGCCTCTTGCCAGGCTTCGTAATTCTGCCAATTGGACAGCATCGGCTGGTAGAAGGCGGTGGCGTAGCGCTCGAGCGTATGCGGCTCGCCGAAGAAATGGCCGCCGGTCGGCACCGCGCCAAGCGCTTCGACGGCAAGCTCCGCCTCGTTGACCTCGATCGGGCGCAGGAACTCCATCATGTGCTGGATCATCTCGACATCGATGATGAGCTTCTCGAACGACGCCGTCAGTCCGCCCTCCTGCCAGCCGGCGGCATGATAGACGAGGTTGCCATGGCCGAGCACCGCGCCCCACAGCGCCATCAGCGTCTCATAAGTGCCCTGCGCATCGGCGGCGTTGGAGGCGGAACCCGGCGTGGTGCGGTAGGGCAGATTGTAGCGCCGCGCCAATTGCCCCGACGCGATGTTGGCCTTGGTATTCTCCGGCGTGCCGAAGGCCGGCGCGCCGGACTTCATGTCGACATTGGAGGTGAAGGCGCCGTACATGACAGGCGCACCGGGGCGCACCAATTGCGTCAGCACCACGCCGAACAGCGCCTCTGCATTCTGCTGCGCCAGCGCGCCGGCCAGCGTTACCGGGCTCATTGCCCCCATCAGCGTGAACGGCGTCACCGCCACCGACTGGCCGAACTCGGCCATCGTCATCAGCCCCTCGGCCATCATCTCGTCGAAGCGACGCGGCGAGTTGACCGAGATGATGGTGGTGATCCCCGGATCGTCGCGCAGCTGGTCGAGCGTCAGTCCGCGGGCAATCGCCATCATCTCGATGCCGTCCAGCGCCCTGCCCCGGCCGATCGCCGAGACGTGGAAACTCTTGTCGGTCAGCGTCAGATTGGTGAAATAGGTGTCGAGATGGCGGGAATTCGCGGGCAGTTCCACTGGCGCGCAGACCTGGTTGCCGAGCATGTGGATGCAGTTGAAATGCTGCGCCAGCCGGGTGAGGTCCGAATAGTCGCGCAGATTGCCGGCGCGGCGGCCGCGTTCCATGTCATGCACGTTGGGCGGTCCGGCGACGAGCGTGAAGTTGATGGTGTTGCCGCCGAGATGAACGGCATTGGCCGGATTGCGCGGCGTCAGCACATAGCTGGACTGCGTGGTTTTCAGGGCCTCGGTGACCAGGCCGCGATCGATACGGACATTCGCCGAGGCATGATCGACCCTGGCACCGGCCTTCTCGAACAGCAACAGCGCGCGCGGGCTCATCACCTCGATGCCGAAATTCTCCAATATGTGCATCGACGCCTGATGGATCTGCTCGATCTGGTCGGCCGAGAGCATCGCCATGGGCGGATAGGGATTGGTCACCCGCCGGAGCGGCAATTGTGGGATGGCCGACGGCCCCCTGTTGCTGGTGCGCTCGGCGCCGCGTTTGCGTCTGGGTTCGTTCATGCCTGATATCAAAGCCCCGGCGAACCAGACAAGCTGTCAGAAATGCGCCGTTTGCGGGCGTGATTTTAGCCACGGCGGCATTTCTGTGATCCTCTTTTAAGAAAAACGACCAACTACGTCGTTTTATCAGTACTGGATATCCTCGAGCGGCTGCGCCGATGCATTAACGAACGGCGCAAGATTCCTTTTATGTTTTCGGACTATTGCTCCTCCAATGCGTAGTTCGAGTTTTAGTAAAATTGCTGCGGTTTGCGTGCTGCTGGCGCTTTCGGCCTGCGCGACGGCGCCCAATCATATCAACAATGTCTGCGCCGTCTTCGACCAGAACGACGGCTGGTTCGACAACTGGCAGTCGGCCGCCGAGCGCACGCAGGAGAAATACGGCGTGCCGGTTCCCGTGCTGATGGCGACGGTGCGCAAGGAATCCGGCTTCAAGAGCAATGCCCGGCCGCCGCGCACCAAGCTGCTCGGCTTCATTCCATGGAAGCACGTCTCGTCGGCCACCGGCTTCTCGCAAGCACTGGACGGCACCTGGTCGCAATATCAGAGGGAGACCGGCAACTGGGCGGCGCGGCGGACGAAATTTGCCGACGCCGTCGATTTCGTCGGCTGGTATCACTCCAAGACGGCAGACAGCTATGGCGTCGCCCGCAACGACACCTACAATCTCTATCTCGCCTACTACCTCGGCTGGACCGCCTATGGCCGCGGCAACCGCGGCGATGCCGGCGTGCAGGGCTATGCGCGGGCCACCGACAAGATGGCGCGGGACTATGCACAGCAGCTGAGCCAGTGCGGCAACTGACCACGCCGCCGAGTTGCCCCCGGCTGCGTCGGTCAGTTCGGCTCCTTGCCGCGTGGAGGCTTGGGTGTGGGCGCCTCCGAAACATGCGGCGCATCTTCCGGCACGCCCTCATGCGCGGCGTGTTCCTTGTCGAACTTGATCACCGGTTCCATCTTGGCCAGCACGTCGTCGGCCAGCCAGCATAGGCTCATATGGCCGTCGCCAAGATGCTTGACCGGCGGCACCTTGGTTTCGCACAAATTGTCCGGCACCAGCTTCTTGTAGCCGCAGCGCGTCTGGAACGGACAGCCTGACGGTGGGTTCATCGCCGAAGGAATGTCACCCTCCAGCACGATGTGCCGCTTCACCACGCTGGTGTCGGCGATCGGGATCGCCGACAGCAGCGCCTCGGTGTAGGGGTGATAGGGCGGCGCGAAGATCTGGTCGGTCGTGCCTTGCTCGACGATATAGCCGAGATACATGACGACGACACGGTCGGCAATGTAGCGCACCACCGACAGATCGTGGCTGATGAACAGCATCGTCGTCTTGTTCTTGCGCTGGATGTCCATCAAGAGTTCGGTCACTGCCGCCTGCACGGACACGTCGAGTGCCGACACCGGCTCGTCGGCCACCACCACCTTGGCGTCGCCGGCAAAGGCGCGCGCCACGCCGATGCGCTGCTTTTGGCCGCCCGAGAGTTGGCGCGGCTTGCGGGTTTCGAACGCCCGCGGCAGCTTCACCAGGTCGAGCAGTTCCAGCATGCGCTTGCGGCGGTCGGCAACCGTCTTGCCGACATTGAATTTCTCCAGGGTGCGGATGATCTGCGAACCGACCGAATGGCTGGGATTGAGCGTGTCGAACGGGTTCTGGAATACCATCTGGATCGACGACACGGTTTCGACACTACGGTTCTCGATACCGGTCGACTGGATTTCCTTGTTACCCAGCGTCACCGTGCCGGCACTTGCCGTCTCCAGCCCAAGCAGCACCTTGGCCAATGTCGACTTTCCGCAGCCGGATTCGCCGACGATGGCGACCGTCTCGGATTCGCGCGCCATGAACGAGATCGTCTCGTTGGCCTTGACGACGCGGCCTTCGCTCGAGCCGAACACCTCGCTGCCGCCGACCTTGTAGTATTTTCTCAGATCCTCGATCTTGAGCACCGGCGCGCCGGGCACGACGCGCTCATTGACCTTCTTGGCGCCGGGCGGCAGCGCTTCCCAATCGATCTCGTTGAAACGCACGCAGCGCGAGAAATGGCCTTCGTGGCCCGCGACCTCGATCATAGGGATTTCGGCGGCGTTGCAGACGCCCTCAACGAAATGGTGGCAGCGCGGGCCGAAATTGCAGCCCTTCGGCCGCTCATGCGGCAGCGGCAATTGCCCCGGGATGGAGATCAGTGGCCGCGAGTTCTTGTCCGCGCCGGGCAGCGGGATCGAGCGGAACAGCCCTTGCGTGTAGGGATGTCGCATGCGGTCGAACACGTCCTTAATCTTGCCGGTCTCCACAGCCTCACCCGAATACATCACCGTGATGCGGTCGCAGGTCTCCAGGATCAGGCCGAGATTGTGCGACACGAAGATCATCGAGGTGCCGAACTTCTCGCCGAGCCCCTTGACCAGATCGACGATGCCCGCCTCCACAGTCACGTCGAGCGCCGTCGTCGGCTCGTCGAGCAGAAGCAGTGCCGGCTTCGACAGCAGCGCCATGGCGATGACGATGCGCTGCTGCTGGCCGCCTGAGAGCTGGTGCGGATAGGAGCGCATCATGCGCTCGGGGTCGGGCAGCTTGACCGAGCGCACCATTTCGAGCGCCCGTTTATAGGCCTCTTCCTTCGACACCTTGTCGTGGATCAGCGGCACTTCCATCAATTGCTGGCCGACCTTCATCGCCGGATTGAGGCTCGCCATCGGCTCCTGGTAGATCATGGCGATCTTGTTGCCGCGGATGGCGCGCAGCTCCTCGTCGGAGAGCTCGCCCATGTCCTTGCCCTGGAACTTGATCTTGCCGCCGACGATCTTCCCGATGTTGGAGAGGTCACGCATGATGCCGAGCGACACGGTCGACTTGCCGCAGCCGGATTCACCAACGATGCCCATCGCCTCGCCCGGCATGACCGTGCAGGAAAAATCCATGACGGCCGGGATCTCGCCCTTGCGGGTGAAGAAGGAGATCGACAGGTTCTCGATCTCGATGATCGGCCCATTGGTCGGCTTGGCGGGATTTCGAACTGCCTCATTCATGGGTCGCTCCAATCCTTGTTTCAGGCCGGCTCTTCGTTCTTGGGGTTGAAGATCCGTCCATTAGTCTTTCATCGATTGTTCGCGCAGCGAGTCGGCCAACAGGTTCAAGCCCAGCACGAACGACATCAGTGCGATCGTCGGCGGCAGCGCCGGATGGATGAAGGAGCGCAACAGCCGGCTGGCGTCCTTGATCGCGGTGCCCCAGTCCGGGCTTTCCGGCGCCAGGCCAAGGCCGAAATAACCGAGCGTGCCGAGCAGGATGGTGGTGTAGCCGATGCGCAGGCAGGCATCGACGATCAGCGGCCCGCGTGCATTGGGCAGGATCTCCCACAGCATGATGTACCAGGGTGATTCACCGCGCGTCTGCGCCGCCGCCACATAGTCGCGCGTCTTGATGTCCATCACCAGGCCGCGCACGATACGGAACACGCCGGGGCTGGAGGCGAACACCACCGCCACGAAGATGTTGAGCTGGTTGGGGTCGATGTGCACGATCTTCAGCGGATCGGCGTCGAACACCAGGCCGGCATAGATCCAGCCACCGACGATCAAGGTGATGCCGAGCAGGATGTAGAGCCGGTCGGGCCGGTTCTTGTAGCGCGTCCAGAACAACACGCTGAAGAAGATGATCGGAAACAGGAAGAACACGCCGGCCATCGCATAGGGGATCGGCGTGTCCATGATGCCCGGCGTCACCAGCAGGTAGAACAGCAGGATCACCGGGAAGGCCAGCACGAGATTGGCCAGGAACGACAGCACGGTGTCGATCTTGCCGCCATAGTAGCCAGCAGGCAGGCCGAGCGTGATGCCGACCATCAGCGCGAAACCCGTCGCGGCAGGCGCGATGATCAGTACGATCTGGCTGCCATAGACCATGCGCGAAAACACATCGCGCGCCAGCTTGTCGCCGCCGAACAGATAGGTCAGCCCCGATTGCGGCTCGATGGCGCCCGGCAGCACGTCCTTCATGATGGGGACCTGAGCCAGCGGATCGAAAGGCGAGATGGTTGCGGCGAAGATCGCCGTGAACAGCCAGAACAGGCAGATGCCGACGCCGACGATGCCGACGCCGCTGTCGAACAACTGGCCGTAGAGCGCCAGCTTCTTCTTATAGGCGAAGCTCGCTCCCATGACGATGAGGAGCGCGATCCAGACCGGCCAGAAGCGCGACAGCACTTCGAGAACGACGGTGAAGGCACTGATGTATTGGACCGGCATCCGCTTCGCTCCCTACTGAACTCTGATACGCGGGTTGAGAAACGCGTAGCCGACATCGGAAATGAGCTGCGTGATCAAGACGATGAACACCGAAACCAGCGAGCAGCCGAGCAGCAGGTCGATGTCGTTGTTGCCGGCCGCTTCGACCAGCGTGTAACCGAAGCCCTGATAGCGGAACATCACCTCGACGATGACGACGCCGGTGAGCAGCCATGGAAACTGCAGCATGATGACGGTGAACGGCGCGATCAGAGCGTTGCGCAACGCATGTTTGACCACCACACTGCCGAAGGAGAGGCCCTTCAATCGGGCGGTACGGATATATTGCTGCGTCATCACCTCGACCATCGAAGCGCGCGTCATGCGGGCGATGTAGCCGATGCCGTAGATCGCCAGCGTCATGACCGGCAAAGTGAAATTATAGAAGGTGATGCCCTGGCTGGCCGAAGCCGCCGAGCCGTTCAGCCAGCCAAGCCATGAGGCGAAGATGACGGTGAAGATGACGCCCGACACATATTCGGGTGTCGCCGTCGAGGCGATCGAGGCCACCGACAGCACGCGGTCGGTTCGCGACCCCTCGCGCATGCCAGCCAGAATGCCGATCAGCAGCGAGATAGGCACCATCACCGCCAGCACGCAGAGCATCAGGGTGCCGGTCGCGCCAAGGGCGGGAAACAGTTTCGAGGCGACGCTAGCCTTGAACTTGGTAGAGCAGCCGAAATCGCCCTCGAGAACGCCAGCGAAGGTCGGCACGACCGGATCGTTACAGAAGGAGAAACGCTGCGCCGGCTTGCCGGTCGCCGGGTCGGTCACCGGCTGCTTGGGCACGACGCCCAGCCACTGTGCATAGCGGACGAAGAAGTTCTGCCGATAGCCATGGTTGACCAGCCAACTCTCGAGCTGCTCGGCAGATGTATGCATTTCGGTTTGGCTAATCGCCAGCTTCTTCAGATTGGGTTCAAGGTTGATCAGGAAGAAGACGATCATGGTCAGGCACAGCATCGTCAATGCCATGGTGCCAAGGCGCCTGATAACGAAAGAAAGCATGGCGGTCCCCTGCCGATGGGTTGGGGTTTGAGCCGGCTATGAAAGCCAACCCTGCCGTGACCGGCGGGGCTGGCTGTCAGGCAGGCCTTTGGATGCGATCAACCTGTTTTTGTTGCATGACCTTGCCTGGGAGTCCGCAACATTTTTTGAGAAGCGCGGACCAACAGGCACCGATGATGCAAAGAGCAAGGGAAAGGGACTGACGCCCCTTTCCCGATCCGTGCGATCAGGCCTGGTCGAGCCAGACCTTGCCGTAGTCGCGCTCGAAGGTCGGATGCATCTTGTAGTTCTGCACCGCCTTGACCGAGTGGCTGTAGAGCTTGCGCCAGTATGGCTGGATCAAGATGCCGGAATCCTGCAGGATCTGCTCGATGTCCTTCATCATTTCCTTGCGCTTGGCGGCGTCGGCAACGGCGAGCGCTGCATTGAGCTTGGCGTCCCAGTCGGGGTTCGACCAGGCCGTCTCGTTCCAGGCCTCGCCTGTGCGATAGCCGATCGCAAGCACCTGGACGCCAAGCGGCCGCATGTTCCAGTTGGTCATCGACAGCGGATACTTGGTCCAATCGTTCCAGAACGTCGAGCCAGGCAGCACGGTGCGCTTCACCTTGAGGCCGGCGTCGCGCATCTGGGCGGCGATCGCATCGCCGGTGTTCTTGTGCCAGTCCTCGTCGACGGTGATCAGCTCGTGCTCGAAGTCGGCCTGGCCTGCCTCCGCCATCAACGCCTTTGCCTTGGCCGGATCGCGGGCGACCTTCGCAAGCTCGTAATATTCCGGGTGAATCTGGCAGACATGGTGGTTTTCGGCAACGGTGCCGGCATTGCCGTAGCCGAGCTGAAGAACGACATTGTTGTCGACCGCGAGCTGCAACGCGTTGCGCACCTTCTGATCGCCATAGGGCTTGTTGTTGACGTTGGTGCGGCAGACGATGGTCGACGCCGTGACGATTTCCGACTTAACCAGGTCCATGCCGTCGAGGATCGACACGTAGTCGGCCGAGGTCTCGAAGTTGGTGTGGACTTCGCCGGCTTCGAAAGCGCTGACCATGGCTGCCGGATCGGTGCCGTAGTCGATGAATTCCAGGCCATCGAGGAACACTTCGCCGTCCCACCACTTGTCGTCGGTGCGGCGCTTGTAGACCACCTTCTGGCCGACATCGTAGGAGACCAGCTCGAACGGGCCGGTGCCGATCGGGCAGGATTTGAAATCGCCGCCCTTCTCATCGAAGCTCTTGTGAACAATGAGACCGGGATAGTCGCACATGTTCGGGATCAGCGCGATGTCAGGCTTGGCGAGCTTCAGCACGACCGTGTGGTCGTCCGGCTTTGTCACGGCGCTTTCGTCGAGCTTGTCGTCCTTCACAAGCGAGCCGAGACGGCCGGGCATGGAATTGCCTTCGGCTTTCTTGTCGGCCCAGCGCTTGAGGTTGAAGATGACGTCATCGGCGGTGAAGGGGTCGCCATTTGACCAGGTGACGCCCTTGCGCACATGCAGCGTGTACTGCGTAGCGTCGTCGTTCACGTCCCAGCTTTCCAAGAGATAGGGGCGGAACGTGTATTCGGATGTGTACTTGACCAGCGGCTCGAGCGCCTGGCGCTCGGCATTGGCGATTTCCGACCAGTCGGCCTTGCGCGGGTCCTTCGGATCCTTGATCCACTGGGCGATCTTCAGCGTGCCGCCCTTCTTGCCTTTTACCTCTTCGGCCTTCGCCGGCGTCGGGTCGGCGAGGCCGAGCAAGCCGTAAGCCATTGCCGTCGACGCGCCGAACACGCTGGCCATGGCCAGGAATTCGCGGCGATCCACCTTGCCTGCCTTGGCGTCTTCGGCCATGGCCAGGATGTGATCGGGAACGCGATCGCCGTTACTCTTATAAATTGTCATGACTTAACTCCCATTGTTGGCTTTCCGCCTTTTAACATTCCGCATCCAGGCCATGATGTCAAAGCCGGTATGGATTGGAACATGTTAGCGAATGTGCAACTTTGGAAAGCGAGCGGTTCGCGTGATAACGACAGTCTTGGCGCAAAATTGCTACTGCCCGACGGATTCCTCTGGAATCTCGATAGTCAAATAAACTGAGACATTTACTCAAGGCCGGACAGCGCCAGCCTGGGGCCAACATGGGGCCAAAAGCCTCGCCGAAATCTCAATATTCCTTCTCGTAGAAGATGCCGCCCTTGGCTTCGCCGGCATCATTGGCCTCGCCGCGCAGTTTGACGCCGCGCCCGACATTGAGGTCGATGGTGGCTTTGCCGGAACCCGGCTTGTCACCTTTCTGGATCGTCACATAGGTGCGGTCGTTCAAATACTTGCCCGCCGAAACTGCGGTACCGCCCTTGTCGTCGGTGGTGACGTCGAGATCGTCGACGCCGATCGCGCTGCGCAGGTTTTCAAGCAGCGACGTCGAGCCACCGACCCCGGCCAGTTGCCCGGCCGCTTCGGCGAGCTGGGCGATCTGCAGCGGCGACAGGTTCGACATCGAGCGCCCGAAGATCAGCTGCGCCAGCACCTCGTCCTCGGGCAGCGCCGGCACCGAGGAGAAGGTGAATTTCGGATTGGTCGCCTCGCCCGACACCACGATGGTGACGGTGGTGCTGCTCGTCGTCGTTGTCGCCGTCAAATTAAGGTAAGGCACCAGCGAGCCGGAAAAGCCGACCGTGCCTTCGGTGAAGGTCAGCCGCTTGCCGAGGATCGACAGCCGCCCGCGCTGCAGCGTGAAGGTGCCGACCGCTTGCGGCGACGATGCCGGGCCGGTCAGCCTGAGCGAGCCGCCGAGTTCGGCATCGACGCCCCTGCCCTGGATGAATATCTGGTTCGGGGCGTTGACCGTGACATCGAGGGCGAGGCCGCTGCCACCGCCACCGCCACCGCCACCGGTCGTCGGCGGGCGCAGCGCCTTGTCCTGTGCCAGCACGGCGCCAGGCGCATTCTTGTGCTTGACGTCGAGTGCCGCCAGCGAGCCTGGCAGCTTGTCCGGAACCGTGATCACCGTCTTGGCGAGATTGATGGTGCCGGCAATCACCGGTGCGGAGGTCAGCGGCCCCTTGATCGTCAGGTCGCCGCCGAGATTGGCTGTCACCACGCGGCCGTCCGTATAGCGGCCGTCGACCAGCTTGATCGACAGATCGGCCGGAAACCCTTGCGCCGGATTGATGCCGACCGTGCCACTGGCCGACAGGCTGCCGCGCGTCGACAGCGTCCCGGTCAGCCGGTTGATCCTGGCAACACCGCCGGCGATCGACACGTCGGCGGCGAGATCGTTGACCGCGAGGCCCGAGCGCGCATCGACGAGGCGGGCGCCGGAGGTGCTGACCGAGCCGCCGATGACAGGCGATGTCGCGGGACCGCGCACCTGCACATTGACATTGGCGGTTCCAGACAGCGACAGCCCCTGCGCGGCGAGTTTCTGGCTGATCAGCCCGAACGGCACGGCGCCATTGAAATCGAGCACCAGCGCCGGCGTGCCTGCCGTTGTCACGGTACCGCCGCCCTTGAGGCCAAGGCCAGCCCCATCGCTGACATTGGCGTTGAAGGTCAGCTTGTTGGCGGCGAAGGTACCGGACGAAGCAACACTCACCGCACCGACACCCGCGCCCCGAGTCTGCGACGTCTGCACACCGGCCGCGTCGATGTTGAAGGCAACAGCGGGGCTCGCCGGAGCACCCGTCACCTTCGCAGTGCCCGAGATCGAACCGGCGGCATCGAGGCCAGGCGAGAAACTGTTGGCAAGTGACATCGGCACCCGCTCCAGCGTCGCGTTGATGTCGAGCGCCGTGCCGACCTTGCCGGTCACCGTCGCCGTACCGCCACCCAGGTTGAGCACGAGCCGGTCCAGCGTCGTCGTGCCATTGGCAATGCTGACGGTCGAGGCTTGGGCGATGGCCGCCTTGATGCCCTTGACCACGGCCTGGCCGGAAGCAAGCTCGATGGTGGTCGTGCCGTTGGCCACTTTCACGCGGCCAGCCGCCTGCGCCGGGATACCCTTGACTGTGGCGCCGCCGGAAAAGCCGGTCCAGTCGCCATCGCGCTTCAAATCCACATTGATGCCGCTAATCACCGTGCCGCCGGAGGTGACGGTGTCGGCGCGGACCTTTCCGGAAATCACCGGAGCCGCGAGATAATTGGCGATGAGCGCATCGACGGAAACGGCCTTTGCCTGGAGATCGCCTCGCGAGATCGACGCCGTCGCCGCCTTGATCGCGGCTTGCGGCGCGGTGCCATTCTTGGAAAAGGCAATGGTGCCGCGCACGTCGCCTTCCGCCTTTTCCAGCGCAAGTGCCGCCAGTGGGCCGATATCGGGCAGGTCGAGTGCGATGGTGCCCACCGGCACGAACTTCTCGTCCAGCGCCAGATCGCCGGAGATCCTGTTCTTGCCGAGCGACAGCAGCAGGCCGTTGATGGCGCTTTTGCCATCCGCCGTCGCCAGCACCGCACTGCCTTGCAGTGCCTGGCCGGCGACATTGCCGGTGAGTTGCACATTCGCCGCCGGGGTGGCGGCATCGGCCTTGCCGGTGGCGGTTAGCTTCAGCCCGGTGATTTCGCGCGCCGCAACGAGCAGCCGGTCGCTGTCGACCGTCAGCGACAGGTCGGGCGCGGTCGCCGGGCCCTGGGCGTTCAACGCAAAGGCTATGGCACCCTTGGCGTCTTTCGAGAGCAGCGAGATGTCGCTCAGCGCGCCCTTGATGTCGGCGGCGACCTTGTTGTCGGCGAGGCTCGCTTGGCCCTGCGCGGTCAGCGCGCCCGAAACCAGCTTCAATCCATCGACATTGACATTGCCCGACGCATCGCGCTTCAGCGCCGCACTCAGTTCCGTGCGTTCGGCAAGCACGCCGCGCACCGCCGCCGGCAGCGCCGCGGAGGCGGCGTCGGCTTTCAAATTGAGCTCGATGGCGCCGTCGGCCAGCGATACCCGGCCACTAAAGTCGCTGATCAGCGCATCGCTCGTCACCGAGCCGCTGTCGATGATGATGGCATCGGCGGCGAGGCTGCCGGCAACCTTGGCCGTGACCTTGCCGGCGATCAGCGGCGCGATGGTTGGGTTGTCGAGGCCGATCCGGTCGGCCGACACCGTGCCGGAGATCGGCCCTGTCCGGGACTTCAGATCGAAAGCATCGGAATGCAGGGCGACAGCGACGCCTTCGAGCTTGGTCAACTTGGTGGCGACCGAGGGCAGCGTCGCCGAAATGTCGAGCCGCGGCCGCATGCCCTGCCCCGCTGCCTTTACCGACAGTGCCTGCAGTTCGAGCTTGATCGGGCTTTCCGCGCTGCCCAGCATCAGCGGCAGGCTGGGTCCCGTCGAGGCGAGGTCGAGGGCGAAATCGCTGGCACCGTTCGGGTTGAGGGTGCCCGCCGCCTTGCCGGAAATCTTGTCGCCGGAGAGCGTCGCATGGTCGAGAGCGACGCCGCCGGCCACGGTGTAGCTGCCGGCCGCATCGACGGCGAGCAACCCGAGCCCGGCCTGGCGGGTCTGGCTGGTTTCGACGCCGGCCAATTGTGCGTTGAACCGAACCTCGGGCATCGACGGCGATCCAGTCACTTGCGCAGTGCCGCCGAGCGTACCCACTGCATCGAGGCCGGGCGAAAAATCATTGGCAAGAGTGGCCGGCAGTGCCGAGAATTGCGCCGCGAGATCGAGCGCCTGGCCGGCGGTGCCGGACAGCGTCACCGAGCCGCCGCCGACATCGAGCGCCAGTCTTTCGATGCTGGTCGTGCCGTTGGCGATGCTCAACGTCGATGGCTGCGCGATCGCGGCCTTGATGCCGCGGACCGTGGCTTCACCCGAAGCGATCTCGATGCTGGTGGTCCCGTCCGCGATCTTGACCCGGCCGGCAGCGGTCGCCGGAATGCCCGATACGGTGGCGCCACCGGTAAAATTGGTCCAGTCGCCGTCGCGCTTCAGGTCGACGCCGATGCCGCCGATTTCCGTGGTTCCCGAGGTGACGCCGTCGGCCTTGATCGAACCGGCGATCGCCGGCGCCTTGAGATAATTGGCGATCAGCGCATTGACGGTGATGGCCTTGGCCGTCACCTCGCCGCGCGCGATCGACGTGCTCTTGGCGTCGATCGAGACCGATGGTGCGTCGCCATCCCTGGCGAAGCGGATAGTGCCGTCGATGTCGCCCGTCACCGCCTGGCCGGCGAGCGCGGCCAATTGGTCGATAGCGGGCGCGGCGAGCGTCAGCGTGCCCAAAGGCATGAATTTGTCATCCAGCGCGAGATCGCCCGAGACCTTGTTGTCGCCCAGCGAAACCAGGAACCCATTGATCGAACGCTTGCCTTCGCTGGTCACCAGCGCTGCCTTGATGTCGAGCGGCTGGTCGTTGACCGAACCGGTTAGCGAGATATTGGCGGCGGGGCTCGCAATGTCGGCCTTGCCGCTTGCCGTCAGCTTTACGCTCTTCACCGTGCGGCCCGAGGCCGTCAGGCTGTCGCTGTCGGCGGAGACCGTGAAGTCCGGCGCCGTCCTGGCGCCGCTTGCCGACAGCGCGAAATTGACGCCGCCGGCAACCGGCACGCCAACCATCGGCGACAGCACCGAAACGTCGCCCAGCTTGCCCTTGATATCGGCCTGGATGTCGGTGCCCTGCGCGCTGGCAGTGCCGCTGGCGCTGAGCGTGCCGGAGGTGAATGAAATCGAGTTGGCGGCGAACGATCCCTGCGGATCGCGCGTCGCCGCAGCCGAGAACTTCACCCGGGCGCCGAGCACCGAGGCGATCTGCGGCGGCAACGCCGTCGCCACGGCATCGGCATTCATCTTGAGCTGCATCGACAGGTCGGCAAGCGCGACCGTGGCGGTCAGCGAGGCGTTGAGCGCGTCGGAGCGCAACGTGCCCTCGTCGATGGCAATGGCATCCTTGCTGACCGACCCGGCCAGATCGACATTGACCTTGCCGGTAACCAAGGGTGCCAGTGTCGCCACGTCGGTTTTGAGGCCGCCCGCCGCTAGCTTGACGGTGACCGGCCCGGCACGATTCTGGATATCGAAGCCGTCCGAATGGATCTGCGCCGCCAGATCGTCCAGCCGCGTGCCGCCGGCGACAATCGAAACGAAGGAGGCGCCGATGTCGATGATCGGCGTCTTGCCGTCGCCGAACGCGCGTGCGGTGGCGTTGTTGATCGCCAGCGTGATCGGCTGCGCCTTGCTGCCGACGCTGATCACCACAGGCGCGCCCTTGGCGGCGAGTTCGACTGCGAGATCGCTGGCACCGGCAGGATCGACGATGCCGGATGCGGTGCCATGCACCGCATCGCTGTCGATGCTGGCGCGGTCGACGGTGACACCGCCGGCCGATGTGGCGGTCCCCGCGACATCGAAGCTGGTCTTGCCGGCGAACAGCGGCTTCAAATTGACCGGCAGGAAGCGCGCGAAATCACCGTCGCCCTTGGCCTCGATGTGATTGCCCTTGTCGGTCAGTTGATGGCGCCCGGTGAGCTGGGTGACGATCTGGCCGTCGACAACGAAGGTCCCGATGCCGCTCCAGTTGGCGAGCGGCCCCGTCCCCGAGACAATGATGTCGACCGGCGGCGCATCAGGCAGATTGAGCAGGTTGGCGATGATGCCGCCCGCCGGCTCCGATGCCTTCAGATCGAGGTCGAGCTTGTTGTCGGCTGGCGCGAAATGGACTTTGGCGTCGACATTGCCTTGCTTGCCGTCATGGCGGGTGACGTTGAGCGTCGTCTCGACCGCCAGCGGCGCGGCGTCGGCCTTGAGCATGCCCTTGGCGGCGAGCTCGGCGATGCCGCTGCCGGCCAGATCCTGGCCGAGCGCGATTTCGGGAAGGTCGATCTGCTTGATGTCAAGCGAGACCGGCAGCGCCGTCGTGCCGCCGCTCTGTACCGGCTGCGTACTGGCGACCGGCAGACGCGCCAGTTCGATGCGCTCGGCCGCGATGCGCTGGGCACTGAAGCTTTTCGACAGCAGCGCCAGCGGCGACCAGTCGACGGCGACCTTGCGCGCCACCAGCCAGGCGCCTTGACGGTCTTCCAGCACGACATGGTCGACGCTGAGCGCACCCGACCAGATGCCGTCGATACCGCTGACGGTGATCTTGCGGTCATCGCTCGAGGCCAGGCGCGAAATGATGCCGGCGAGATTGTCGCGTCCGCGCTCGGTCTTGGTCAGCACCACCAGCGCGCCGATCGCCCCGGCGACAGCGATGAGCAGCGTGTAGAGGACAATGCGAAGGATGCGCCTGAATATCTTCATCGCTCAGAACGCCTGCCCGATGCCGGCATAGATGCCGAAATGCGGATCGTCTGGGTCGCGATTGAGCGGCACCGCCGCGTCGATGCGCAGCGGCCCGAATGGCGTGACATAGCGCAGGCCGACACCAGCGCCGACCTTGACGTCGGAGAAATTGGGCACCGATTTGGTCGACACCGTGCCGGCATCGACAAACGGCACGATGCCGATCGTATCGGTGATGGCGATGCGCATTTCGACCGAGGTCTCGAAGAAGGACAGACCGCCGATCGGCTGGCCGGTGAAATCCTTGGGACCGATGCCCTGGTAGGCATAGCCGCGCACCGAACCGCCGCCGCCGGAATAGAAGCGCCGGTCGGCTGGTACATTTTCAAGGCTGGTGCCGACGATCGAGCCGACGGCGACACGCTCGGCCAACACGAACTTCGAAGCCGAATCCAGGGACTGATAGGCCGAACCCTCGCCCTTCAGCTTGAGGAATGCCGCACCGCTCAGAATGTCATAGCTCGGCTCGGCATAGGCCAGGATCCGGAAGCCGCCGGTCGGGTTCAGACGGTTGTCACGGTTATCGTAGACATATTGCAGCGGAATGCTGGCGATCAGATATTTGTGCTTGCCGAAAGCATCGTGGATACGCGAATAGTCGAGCGACACTTCCGCCGAAACCGTCTGCTTCTTGGTGAGTTCGTAGGACAGGCCGGTGCTGCCCTTGACCGAGAAATGGTCATAGGCGTCCGGATGCTCGAGCACGGTCTTGAACCTGGCGAAGAACTTTGACGCCGGCCCGATCACGCCCGGTTTTTCGAACATGATTCCGGCATTGTAGTTGAGCTCGCTGAGGTCGTTGCTGCCAATACCGCTGATGGCCCCGTCGATGCGCAGCTTTTCGGCCCGGCCAAACAGGTTGCGATGGCCCCAATAACCTTCCAGGCCGAGGCCCTCGGTGTTAGAGAAGGTGCCGCCGACACCGAAAAAGCGTGGCTTGCGCTCGCTGACCTGGACGCCGATCGGAATGTTGCCGTCGGCATCGAGCTTGTCGGCTTCCTTGAACGTCACGCTGTTGAACACCTCGAGCGCCAGCAACCGGTCGCGCGCATCGCTGATCTCGTCGGGCGAATATTGCCGGCCGCGCTTGAGGCCGGTCATGTATTCGGTGAAGTCGCGATCGACCTTCTCGGTGCCTTCCACCGTGGTGTCGCCATAGCCGGCGACCGGCCCGGCGGCGACCGTCAGCGTCACGTCGAGCGTCGAGGTAGCATGGTCGGCGACGATCTGGCGGTCAGTCACCTTGGCCAGCGGCCTGCCCTCCTGCTTCAGCGCCCGCACGATCAGCGCTTCGGCCTTGAGCACAGCGCCGGATCCGGCGTCACCGCCGGCGATCAGGCCATAATCGGCGCTCATCAAGCCCGCCGCGTCACCCTCCAACCGGATATTGCCGAGAGTGAATTTCGGCCCGCTGGCGATATCGATGACCACCGGGACCGGCTGCGGGCCCTTGAATTCGGCATCGGGCGGCAAATCGTCGAGCGGCTTGCCGTCGATGGTGATGGTGACGACACCTTCATAGCGGGCATCGGCATAGAGCGCCGCGACCAGCTGTTCACGGTCGCTACGCGCCTTCGCCATCAGCCCGAGCGAGCCGGAAACCGGACGCTCCTCGTCACTTTTCAGGGCCGAGGCATTTTCGAGCTTCTTGACGAGATCCTTGTCGGCATCGGGCGCGGAAATGGTGACGGCATAGCGCAGGGGGTCGACGATGTCGGCGTCCTCGTCCTTCGACGATCCCCACAGCTTGATGCCGAAAAGCTCGAACGCAGCAGCATCTCCGGCCTCGGCGACAAGCGCGGTTGAGCAGATCATGACCAAAAGCAGGGCGCGCGAAAGCACACGCCCTGGCGCGGTACCTCCTGACATCTGCTCTTCATGCGCCGGCATTAAGACAACCTAGAATGAAAACCTAAAATTGGAATGAAGTTCTGAAGCGCTCGTAAAGGGGCCACAATCCAATTGTCTGAAATAGGATGGGCTTGGAATTCACACCTTCTGCGTCGCCGCAAGAAAGCGTGATCCCCTGTCCTATGGAGCTACTACCGGTGATCGGCCGGAAAGGAAACCGTTGGCAGGCGGAACCCTGTCGCGTCCTTGTGTTGACAAGCCTGACTGATGCTTGATCATGCCTGGACGTCAGCAGTGTCTGGGAGGGTGTTATGGCAATGCGCGCGGCCCGTGGTCTGTCGATCCTGATTTTTCTCTTTTTTGCCTGGAGTGGTGTCGCGCAAGCGGCTGAAGCCAGGCGAATCGCGACAACGGACAATTCCGATTATTTCGGATTTGATCTCCGGTCCGACCAGAATGTCACGCTCGACCAGTGCAAGACGACATGTCTGGGTGATCCGGCCTGCCGCGCCTTCACCTACAACACCAAGGCCAAATGGTGTTTCCTCAAATCCGACTACAATCAGCTGAAGCCGTTCAGCGGCGCGGTCGCCGGCAAGGTCGTCAACATCGATGGCGACCCCGACATCGGCGCGCCGCCGGAACTTGCCTTCTTCCCCAACTGGATGGCCGATCAGGCCCAGCAATACCGCAACAAGCTGTTGGGTCCGGCCTATGTCAAGCCGACGGAAGGGCTGACGGCGCTGACGAATGCCGCCGAACAGTCCGTGCTTACCGGCGACCACCGCTCCGCCATGCTGAGATATGAAGGCGCCGTGTCCGTCATGCCCGATGATGGCCAGCTCTGGCTCGACCTCGCGCGCGAAACGCTGGCCGTGCAGCCTGCCGCCAACACCTCCGAGGCTTCCACTTTGCCGGCAAACGGCACCTCGGCCGCCTTCAACGCCTATAAGCTGCTGCGCACCGCCAAGACGCGCGCCGAAGTGCTGGCGTTGCTCGGCAACGGCCTCGACAAGCGCGACCTCTACCGGCCAGCGCTGCAGGCCTATGAGGCGAGCCTTGCGCTGGTCCCCTCGCCGGCAGTCCAGGCCGACTATGCCGACCTGAAGGCCCGCAAGGGTTTCCGCGTCATCGACCACACTGTCGACGCCGACACCAGCGCGCCGCGCATCTGCGCACAATTCTCCGAGGATCTGGTCAAGACCGGCGTCGACTACGCCCAGTTCGTCACCGTCGACAACGCGCCGCCCAAGGGCGTCGAGGCCAAGGACAAGCAGATCTGCGTCGAAGGTCTGGAGCACGGCCAGCATTACGAGGTCACCTTCCGCGCCGGCCTGCCGGCCGCCATCGGCGAGGTGACTGCCGCCCCCGTGGTGCTGTCGATCTATGTGCAGGACCGGGCGCCCTCGGCCCGCTTCACCGGCGACAGCTTCGTGCTGCCGGCGGGCGCGCGCCGCGGCATTCCGGTTGTCACCGTCAACATGATCGCGGCCGAGATGAAGCTCTACCGCATCGGCGACCGTTCGCTGGCGCAGCTTCTTTCGGGCTATCAGTTCCTCCACCAGCTCGACAGCTATGATATCTCCAACATTTCCGAGCAGATGGGCGAGCCGGTCTGGCAAGGCCAGCTCGACATCGCCAATGATCTGAACAAGGAGGTCACCACCTCCTTCCCAGTCGACGAGGCGTTGCCGCAACGCAAGCCCGGCGTCTATGTGCTGACCGCCCAGGCCGTCAACGACAAGAGCGACGACTACAACTCGATGGCCACGCAATGGTTCGTCGTCTCCGACATCGGCCTGTCGACCTACACCGGCCAGGACGGGCTCAATGTCTTTGCCCGTTCGCTGGGCAGCGCCAAGCCGATATCGGGCGCCGAACTGACGCTGGTTGCTCGGAACAACGAGGTTCTCGGCACCGCGACCACGGATGCCGACGGCCACGCCGTCTTCAACCCCGGCCTGACGCGTGGCGACGGCGGCATGGTGCCGGCGGTGCTGATGGCCAAGCAGGGCGACAATGATTTCGTCTTCCTCGACATGGGCCGGGCCGGCTTCGACCTGTCCGACCGCGGTGTCACCGGACGCGCGGCGCCCGGCGCGCTCGACGTCTATGCCTGGACCGAGCGCGGCATCTACCGCGCCGGCGAGGATGTCCATGTCGCCGCCCTTGCCCGCGACGGCGCTGCCAAGGCGGTCGAGAACCTGCCGCTGACCTTCATCTTCTCGCGCCCCGACGGCGTCGAGGACCGCCGCATCGTCAGCGACGGCGCATCGGCCGGCGGCCATGCCGTTGACCTGCCGCTCGAGCCCAACGCCATGCGCGGCACCTGGTCAGTGTCGATCTACACCGATCCCAAGCAGCCGGCGGTCGCCAGCCAGATGTTCCTGGTCGAGGATTTCGTACCGGATCGCATCGAATTCGACCTGAAGGCTGACAAACAGGAGATCGCGCAGGGCGAAACCGCCAACATCAACATTGACGGCCGCTTCCTCTACGGCGCGCCGGCAGCAGGCCTGGCGCTCGAAGGCGAGCTGACGCTGTCGACGTCCCGCGATTGGGACCGTTTCCAGGGTTTTTCCTTCGGCCTCGCCGATGAGCAGTCGGCCGAACCCACGGTCACCCCCCTCACCGATCTGCCGGTGGTCGGCGATGACGGCAAGGCGACCTTCCCGGTCTCTGTCGAGCAACTGCCCTCGACCACCAAGCTGGTCGACGCCAAGGTGACGGTCAGGATGCGCGAAACCGGTGGCCGCGCCATCGAGCGTTCGCTCAACATCGGCATCCGCCCGCAAGGTCATATGATCGGCATCCGCCCGGATTTCGCCGACAATGAAGTGCCGCAAGGCGGCACGGCGAAGTTCAGCCTGATCGCCGTCGATCCCGACGGCAAGCGTGAGGCGCTGAAAGGCGCGCAGTGGACGCTGGTCAAGGTCGAACGCAATTACCAGTGGTACCGCTCCAACAACTCCTGGAACTACGAGCCGGTCACCTTCACCAAGTCGATCGCCAACGGCCAGGTGGACCTCAGCGCCGACGGCGACGCAACGGTCTCCGTGCCGGTCGACTGGGGCCAGTACCGACTCGAGGTCGAAACCGCCGATCCCGAGGGACCAGCGACCAGCTATGAGTTCGACGCCGGCTGGTACGTCTCCTCGACCACCACCGAAACGCCTGACGGCCTCGAGATCGGCCTAGACAAGGACACCTATGCCGCCGGCGAAGTGGCCAAGCTCAAGGTCTCGCCGCATTTTGCCGGCGAACTCCTGATCAACATCGGCTCGGACAAGCTGTTGAAGACCGTCACGGCAACCGTGCCGGCCGGCGGCAGCACCGTCGACATCCCGGTCGGTGACGACTGGGGCGCCGGCGCCTATGTCACGGCGACCCTGTTCCGGCCTGGCGACGCGCAGGAATCGCGCATGCCGGCCCGGGCCATCGGCGTGAAATGGCTGAAGGTCGATCCGGGCTCGAAGAAGCTCGCCATCACCCTGACGCCGCCGGACAAGACCATGCCGCGCCAGCAGCTGTCGATCCCGGTCGCGGTGGCCGGCGTGCAGCCTGGCAGCAACGCCTATGTCATGGTTGCCGCCGTCGATGTCGGCATCCTCAACCTGACCAACTACAAGGCGCCCGATCCGGAAAACTGGTTCTTTGGCCAGCGCATGCTGGGCATGGAAATCCGCGACCTCTACGGCCGCCTGATCGACGGCTCGCTGGGCAACACGGGCAAGCTCAGGACCGGCGGCGACGGCGCGAACATGCAGACGCAAGGCAGCCCGCCGACCGAAAAGCTGGTCGCCTTCTTCTCTGGTCCGGTTCAGCTCGACGCCGACGGCAAGGCGCGGATCGACTTCGACATTCCGCAGTTCAACGGCACCGTGCGCGTCATGGCTGTCGCCTGGACCAAGGAAGCGGTCGGCCATGCCCAGTCCGACGTCATCGTGCGTGATCCGGTGGTCATAACCGCCGGCCTGCCGCGCTTCCTGGCGCCTGGCGACGCCGCCGTCATGCGCCTCGATGTCGCCGACACCGATGGCCCGGCCGGTGACTATGCGCTGTCGATAAACACCACAGGCGACCTGTCGACCGGCGACAAGCCTCTGCCTGAGAAGCTGACGCTGGCCAAGGGCAAGCGGCAGACACTGACCGTGCCGCTGATCGCACAGACGGCGGGCAATGCCTCGATCATCATCAAGCTTGCCCATGCCGACGGCACCGCTGTCGAGCAGACGCTGTACGTGCCGGTGCGGCCGGCGCAATTGCCGGTCACCACCCGCCTGGTCGTCGACCTCAAGGGCAATGGAGGCGCACTGCGCGTCGACAAGGAACTCCTGGCGGCAAGCCTGCTCGACGGCGCTTCCGTCAGCGTCGGCGTTTCGCAGGCGGCAGCCTTCGACGTACCCTCGCTTTTGATGACGCTCGACCGCTACCCCTACGGTTGCGCCGAGCAGACCACCAGCCGCGCCATGCCGCTTCTCTACGTCAATGAATTGGCGTCCGGCATCGGCATGGCCAGTGACCCTGACCTGCACGGCCGCATCCAGGACGCCATCTACAAGGTTCTGAGCTACCAGGCCTCTGCCGGCAGCTTCGGCCTGTGGGGCCCGGGCTCCGGCGACCTCTGGCTCGACGCCTATGTCACCGACTTCCTGACCAGGGCGCGCGAGCAGAAATACGACGTGCCGAGCCTGGCCATGAACCAGGCGCTGAGCAACCTGCAGAACTCGCTCGGCTACGATCAAAGCGTACAGGACCGTGGCAGCGAGATCGCCTACGCCCTCTACGTCCTGGCCCGCAACAAGAAGGCCTCGATCGGCGACCTGCGCTACTATGCCGATACCCAGCTCGAAGCCTTCTCGAGCCCGATGGCGGTTGCCCAGCTGGCGGCGAGCCTGGCGCTCTACGGCGACACGCCGCGCGGTGAAGCGACGTTCAAGACCGCGCTGCAGCTCGCCAAGGCAACAACCGACTATGACTACTACCGCTCCGACTATGGCTCGCCGCTCCGTGACGGCGCGGCGATGCTGGCACTGGCGGCGGAATCGAAGCCGGTGCCAACGATCGTGCCGGAGCTTATCAAGCTGGTGACGAAGGAACGCGCCGAAGCCGATTGGACCACCACCCAGGACGAATCCTGGATGCTGCTGGCGGCCCGCGCATTGAAGGAAGGCAATGATTCGATCACGCTGACCGTCAATGGCGCGCCGCATTCTGGCGGTTATTCCAACCAGATCAACGGCAGCGACCTGGTCGACAGCCCGCTCGCCATCGCCAACACCGGCAAGACCCCGCTGCAGGCCGTCGTCACCACCGTGGCGTCGCCGATCCAGCCGTTGCCGGCCAGCGGCGACGGCTTCACCATCGGCCGAACCTACTACAAGCTCGATGGCACCGAAGCCAACGTCACCGAGGCGACGCAGAACGAACGCTACGTCGTTGTGCTCAAGATCTACGAGCAGAACAACTGGCCTTCGCGCCTCTTGATCACCGACTTGTTGCCGGCAGGCTTCGAGATCGACAATCCAGGCCTGGTCTCCAGTGCGCAATTGTCGAACTTCTCCTGGCTCGCCCAGACCGACGCCGCCCATCTCGAATTCCGCGACGACCGTTTCGTCGCTGCGTTCAACCCCAATGAGGGCGACGGCGACCGCAACATCACGCTTGCCTATGTCGTGCGCGCGGTGACGCCGGGCACCTACGCCCATCCGGCGGCAACGGTGGAGGATATGTACCGGCCGCAGTATTCGGCCCGCACCGCCACCGGCATGATGGAGGTCAAGGCGCCGTAAGGCGTCGATGATGGCGATCATGAACATGGCGACAGCGCTGCCCCTCATCCGCCTGCCGGCACCTTCTCCCCGTATAGTGACGGGGAGAGGGGGACTGCCGCGATCGTCGGCACCTGTTCTGCAATGTTGGAAATTGGCGAAAGCCTCTGCGCAGGCTCCTTTCTCCCCGTTTCTATACGGGGAGAAATGCCCGGAAGGGCAATGAGGGGCGGCGCAATGCTCTCAAGAAAACTCGTTCACCGCTCCGCAATTGCCGCCGCCTCCCTCGTCGGCTTCTTAGCAATCGCCACCGCCTCCCTCTGGGAACTCGACCGCGCCTTTCCGCCCCCACTGCCGGCCAAGCTCACGGTCTCGACGGAAGTCCAGGACCGCGACGGCCAGCTGTTGCGCGCCTTCGCCACCCCTGACGGCTATTGGCGGCTCGAAACCAGGCTCGACCAGGTCGACAAGCCGTTCGTAGACATGCTGGTCACCTATGAGGACAAGCGCTTCTGGGACCATGAGGGCGTCGACGTGCTGGCGCTGGCGCGCGCCGCCGGCCAGTTCGCCACCAGCGGCCATATCGTCTCCGGCGGCTCGACCCTGTCGATGCAGCTCGCCCGGCTGATCGAGCCGCGCGAAAGCCGCAGCCTCGGCTCCAAGATCAAGCAGATGCTGCGCGCCATCCAGATCGAGCGCCGGCTGTCCAAGCGCGAGATCCTCGAACGCTACCTGACCCTGGCGCCCTATGGCGGCAATCTGGAAGGCGTGCGCGCCGCCTCGCTGGCCTATTTCGGCAAGGAGCCGAAGCGGCTCACCGTTTCCGAAGCCGCCCTGCTCGTTGCCTTGCCGCAGTTGCCGGAAAAGCGCCGGCCCGACCGCAATCTGCAGATCGCCCATGCCGCGCGCGACCGGGTGCTGACCCGCATGGTGTCAGCCGGCCTGCTCGGCGAGCGCGAGGCCGCGCGCGCGGCTCTCGACGATGTGTCGGGCCTGCGCCGCACCTTGCCGGCGCTCGCCGCGCACGCCGCCTATGCGATGCTGCCCAAGGCCGTCCCCGGCCAACCCTTGCAACTGACGATCCGCAAGAGCGTCCAGGAAGGGCTGGAGCAGGTGGCCAGGGACGCCGCCACCAAGCTTGGGCCTCGCCTCTCCGTTGCCATGGTGCTGGCCGACGCCCGCACTGGCGATATTCTCGGCGAGGTCGGCTCCGCCAATTTTTTCGATGCCAGCCGCTCCGGCTGGATCGACATGACCAAGATCGTCCGCTCGCCCGGCTCGACGCTGAAGCCGTTCATCTATGGGCTTGCCTTCGAACAGGGGCTGGTGGCACAGGAAACGCTGATTGACGACAGCCCGGTCGATTTCTCCGGCTACCGGCCGAAGAATTTCGACATGGGCTACCAGGGCGACGTCAGTATCCGCCAGGCGCTGCAGCTGTCGCTCAACGTGCCGGCGATCCGCGTGCTCGACGCGGTCGGGCCAACGCGGCTGATGGCGCGCTTCCGGCAGGCTGGGGTGAGCCCCATGCTGCCCGTCAACGAGGCGCCGGGCCTGGCCATCGGCCTCGGCGGCGTCGGTGTGTCGCTGCGCGATCTCGTCCAGCTCTACACAGGCCTAGCCAACGGCGGCAAGACGCACACGCTGCATGACGGCACCGAGCCGGCCAATGCCGAGCGCAACACCGCCACCATCCTCGACGGTCAGGCCAACTGGCAGATCATCGACATCCTGTCGGGCGTCAAGCCGCCCGAAGGTGCCTTGCAACGCGGCATCGCCTACAAGACCGGCACCTCTTACGGCTACCGCGACGCCTGGTCGGTCGGCTTCGACGGCCGCTACGTGCTGGGCGTCTGGGTCGGCCGTGCCGACGCCGGCGCGGTTCCCGGCCTCTCCGGCTATGTCTCGGCCGCCCCCATCCTGTTCGAGGGCTTTGTCCGTTCGGGTCTGGTCACCGTGCCTTTGCCCGACAAGCCGCCCGGCGTCTTCAGCCCCAAACGCGAGGACCTGCCGATGACACTCGCCCGCTTCGGCACCGGTTCGGACGGCCTGGTGCAGGCGACACCGACCGAACCCGCGCCGACCATCATCTTTCCGCCGGACGGCGCCCGCGTCGACCGCGGCACCAACTCGGCCGATGCCTCGCCGCTGGTGCTGAAGCTGCAAGGCGGCCGCGCGCCGTTCCGCTGGCTGGCCAACGGCAAGCCGCTGACCGGCATCGACCGCCGCCGCACCGCAACCTGGCAGCCGGACGGCGCCGGCTATTCGACCCTGACCGTGATCGATGCCGCTGGGCGCGCAGCCAGCGTGAAAGTGTTCGTCGAGTGAAAGCGTTCCTTGAATAGAATGCGCCATGCGATTCAGCGCATTGGCTTTTGCGCGCTGATGGTCGCGGCTTTCGCTCTGCCGGCACATGCCGACACCCTGCCCACCGGCTTTGTTCGCCTCGCCGACATCGACCCTTCGATCCGCCAGGACATCCGCTACGCCGGATCGGGCAATTTCCTGCGTCGCAAGGTGAACGGCTATGAAGCGCCGGCCTGCATACTCACCGAGCAGGCGGCCAAGGCGCTTTCCGGCGTCCAGAAGGCGATTGCCGCCAACGGCCTGACGCTGGTCGTGTTCGATTGCTACCGCCCTGCCCTTGCCGTCGCCGACATGGGGGAATGGACGCGAGAGGGCGGGCCGCCCGATCCGCAATGGTATCCGCGGGTCAAGCGCGGCGACCTCATCGCCAAGGGCTATGTCGGAGAACTGTCCAGCCATTCTCGCGGCTCGACGGTCGATGTCGCCATCGCGCGAGCCGACAGCAGATCCACGCCGAAACCGGCCTGCGGCGCCCTCGACGCCGACACGCTCGATTTCGGCAGCGGCTTCGACTGCTTTGACCCGATGAGCGAAACCGCCCACCGCGGCCTCGCCGGCGAAGCCGCGCTAAACCGCAAGATGCTTCTCGATGTCATGCGCACCGGCGGCTTCAAAAACTATGCCCGCGAGTGGTGGCATTTCACGCTGGCAAATGAACCGTTCGCCAAGCAGCGATTCGACTTTCCCGTGACCGCCAGGTGAGACAGCCACCAAACCGGCGGAACTGCTGTTCAGCGAACTGATACTTCAAGTTGTTGTATAAATACAACTTAAATTGCCCGTCACTAACGATCGCCCTGAAATCGCGCAGTCTCGAATTGCAATTCCCTTCCGCAAGGATACGCATGGCCGCTGGAGGGCTTCCAATGGGTTTTACGTCGGGTTTTGACGTCGTGTTCGTGCGCGACGTCGTTCAACTATGTCCAAAGCGTCGCCGCTCGCTGCTTTTGGGCACGGCGCTCGGCTCGACGCTGGCGGCGCTCTCCGCCTCCCCTTCATTTGCAGCAAACTGCACGCAGCCGGCCTCGCCCTCGCCGATCACGGTCAACGCTGCGGCAACGCCGATTTCGTGCACCAACACTGTTGCACGCACGGCAAGCGTGGCTGGCGACAACGCCATCGGCATTGTGACGACCGGCAATGGCAACATCGTCGACATCACCAACAGCGGGCTGCTGACCACGACTTCGACTTCACTCATTCCGGGGCCGACTTTCTCGCAGTCTACCGGCGCGCGCGGTATCTATGCCGGCACCAACGGCATTGGCGCTGACATCACCATCAACAACACCGGCACCATCAACTCCTACAGCGACAGCATCAAGGCGACCGACGCCGCCACGAGCGGCACCGTTTTCAGCAGCGACACCCACATCACCATCACCAATTCAGGCAAGCTGACCTCTGGCCCCAACGCCGAGGGCATCTATGCCAACGCCAGCTACGGTTCCAACAACGTCGTGACCATCGACAACAGCGGCGCCATCCAGACCGGCGCCAGTGCCTCCCAGAGCGGCACATCGTCCGGCATCCTCGCCACCGTCGACGGCGACAACAGCCAGATCAACATCACCAACAGTGGCGCCATCAACACGATCGGCGACACCGCTTCGGATATCTCGGCGATCGCCAACCATTACTATGGCAACAACGGCAGCATCGTCATCGACAACAAGGCAGCCATCATCGCGACGGGCGCCGGCGCCAATGGCATCCTCGCCCAGGCCGGCAATCCGGACAATGGTGGCACGGTCAAGATCACCAATGCAGCCACCGTCAGTGCCGGCAATATCGGCATCGCCAGTTTCACCAACGGCGCAGGCGGCAACATTACCATCGACAATAAGGGCAACATCACGGCCGGCACCAGCGGCGCCAATGTCTCCGACGGCATCATGGCTGTCGCCTACGGCAGTGACGCGACCATCACCATCACCAACAGTGGTGCCATCGACACGACCGCCGGCGGTCACCGGTCTGTCGGCATCGAGGCCACGGCCGGCTACTACGACTCCAGCAATGCGCACATTTCAGTAAACAACACAGCCAGCATCACCACTGGCACCTACTTCGAGGGCATCCTCGCCCGCTCCTATGGCACCGGCGCCACGGTCACCATCGACAACAGCGGCGCCATCAATGCCGGCTCGCTCGGTATCGTCGCCAACGTCTACGGCGACAGCAGCCAGATCAGCGTCACCAACAGCGGGGCGATCACAACCACGGACCCGAACGCGAATGGCATTACGGCGGTCGCCATTTCCTATGGCAGCAGCGGCGACAGCATTGTCATCGACAACAAGGCCGGCGGCACCATCGACACCAGCACCGGTACGTTCGGCATCTTCGCGCTGGCAGGTAGCAACGGCAATACCGACCCCGACAATGGCGGCACCATCACCATTACCAATGCCGCCACGATAAATTCGGGCCACACCGGCATCGCTGCCATCACCTATGGCAATGGCGGCGCCCTAACGGTTTCGAACTCGGCCACGATCACAGCCGGAAAACTAGGCGAGAACGGTTCCTACGGCATCCTGGCTGTTGCCATTGGCAGCGACATAGCCATCGATATCTCCAACACCGGCGCCATCGACACGACTGCCGGCGGTCCTAACGCGACGGGCATCCAGGCCATGGGCACCTATTCCTCGGCCAGCAACGTGCACATTTCGGTCACCAACAGCGCCAGCATCACCACCGCCGCCAATTCCGAAGGCATCTTCGCCCAGTCCTACGGCGACGGCGGCATTGTTACTGTCGACAACAGCGGCGCCATCAAGACCGGCGACAGCACCTCGACGAACGGTCGTTCGTCCGGCATCGCCGCCAATGTCAATGGCGACAACAGCCAGATCAGCGTCACCAACAGTGGCGCGATCACAACCATCGGCGTCGGTGCGAACGGCATCACCGCGATCGCCAACCTGTATGGCACCTGCAGCTGCCAAGGGCCCCTTTTCCCGGCCACCAGCAACGGCAGCATCGTCATCAGCAACAAGGCTGGCGGCACGATAACCACGACAGGCAACTATGCGTCGGGCATCTTTGCACGGGCCGGCAACAAGGATCCGTCCGACCCGGGTAATTCCAATCCCGACGATGGCGGCTCGATCAGCATTGCCAATGCCGCCGTCATCAAATCGGGGGGCAAGGGCATTGCCGCCGGCACTTACGGAACCGGAGGCACCATCAGCGTCACCAACAGTGGCGACATCGTCTCGACGGCCGGCGAAGGCCTCTATGCCAAGTCCAGTGGCAACAACAGCAGCGTTACCGCCGCCAATACGGCATTCGTCAATGCCAAGGGCGGCGTTGCCGGGCTGGCTGCCTACACGAGCGGCAGCGGCAGCAACATCGTCATCGCCAACACCGGAAACAATGCGGAACTGTTCAGCAGCGTGGGTTTCGGCGCAATCGCCGGCGCAACCGGCGCGTCGAGCACGGTGCTCGTCACCAACGATGGCAAGATTCACGGCCAGGTCGGCGGCCTGCAGGTCAATTCGAGCGGCGGCTCCACGGTCACCATCGGCACGTCCGGCTTTGTCGGCGCCAACAACAGCCTGGCCATCAAAGTCGACCGTGGGCACAACCAGGATCGACGATGCCGGCGTGATTGCCGGCCGGGTCGAATTGAGCGACGCCGGAAATATCATGAACGTCAACGACGCCGGCATCTTCAGGGCATTCACCGACAGCAAGTTCGGCGCCGGGGCCGATGCGCTAAACAATGGCGGCACCCTCTACGCATCAGGCAGCTTCTTCGGGTCTTCACCGGGCACTGTCAGCTTCATCGGCCTCGAAAACTTCGTCAACGGCAGCCCGGGCTCCGGAGCCGGCCTGACAACGATGATCGATGGCGTGGCAGGCGACAGACTAACCACGAGCGGCAATTTCACCGGCCAAGGCAATTCGAAGCTCGGCGTCGACGCCAACTTTACCACCGGCGTCGCCGATACTCTGACGATCGGCGGCAACTCGTCCGGTCATACCGATTTGGTCGTGAATGTCGTCGGCGCCGGCGCGCCGGCGGTCTTCATTCCCGTGGTCACGGTGACCGGAACAACCGCCGACAGCGATTTCGATCTGGCTGGTCCCGTCAATGCCGGCTTCTTCACCTACGGCCTGTTCCTGCAGGGCAACACACACGGCCTGCGTTCCATCGGGCTTGACAATGCCGGTTTCGAACTGCCTGCCGGCGTGACCGGAGCACAGGATGTGTGGCTGGACACGACCGGCTTCTGGCAGGACCGCATGGCGGATCTGCGCACCCAGGAAAGCGGCGTCCACAACGCGGATTTGCCGGAGGACAAACTCGCCGCGCGCATGGGCGGCCTCTGGGCGCGGGCGTCCGGCGATTGGTCTAATCGCGACAGCAGCGTAGGCTTCACCGATCCGGTCTCGCAGCAGGCCGAGACCCTCAACCTCGATCGCAAGCAGCGCACCAGTGCCTTCGTCGGCGGCATCGACATGGGGCTCGAAGGTATCGCCGGCGGCGATATGCTGTTCGGTGTCATGGGCGGCTACGTCACCTCCAGGCTCGACTTCACCGCCACAGACGACAGCTGGAACTACAAGGGCGGGACGGTCGGCGCCTATGCTACCTACCTTAACGGTGGCTTCTACCTCGACGGCCTCGTCAAGGCAGACTTCCTCGATGTCGACATCAACGACGTCGGCGGCAAGGCAACCACCAACGCCACCAATATCGGCGCACGCCTCGACGCAGGTTACCGCGTCGCCATGGGCTGGGGCTTCGTCGAGCCGCAGGCCAGCCTGGAGTGGGTCCGCACCAATATGGATTCGGTCTCGCTGTTCGGCGGCGACATCGACTTCCAGAACGGCAGCAGCGGCCGCGCCAAGATCGGCGTGCGCATCGGCACCGATATGCAGATGAACGGCATGACTGTCAGCCCCGACCTGACGCTGAGTGTCTGGAACCATTTCGGCGACGGCAACGCCGTCGACATCAACTTCCCCGGCAGCGCCTTCTCGGCCACCGACAGTGCCGGCAACGGCACATTCGGCGAGGTCGGCGTCGGCGTGAACGTGGCCAGCGCCAGCAACTGGTCCGGCGTGGTCCGCGGCAGCGTCCGCTTCGGCGACAGCTACAGCGCCGGCTCCATTGGCGCGGCACTCCGTTACGGCTCGTAGTCCAGCGGATTGCGTCTGAACTTCTTGCGCCGGCCCTCGCGGCCGGCGTAGTCATGACTGGAGCAACTCCAGGAAAAGTGTGAAACGGTTTTCCGTCCGGAATTGCGTCAAAAACAAAGAGATAGAGCGGTTCTGCGGTTCCGTGAAACGATGAACCGCTCTGGGTCCACCCATGGAGCAAGCGTGAGCACATCCAAGGCCACCGACGAGGTTCCTGCGAAACCGGCTGAAACCCCGCCTGCCGGCCTGGCCGAACAGCAGACCAACATCTCGCTGTCGCGCGGCTTCATCAACTGGATGGAGACGGCGCAGTGCTCGTTGGCCTTCACCTCCTACCAGACCGGACAGCTGTTCCTGGTCGGTCTCACCGGCGACAGGAAGGCCTCGATCCACCAGACCAGTTTTGTAAGGGCCATGGGCGTGACCGTTGCCGGGCAGCGCATCATCCTGGCCTCCGACACGGCAGTGTGGCGGCTGGAAAACATCCTCGGGCCTGACCAGGTCGCTAACGCCATCTACGACCGCATGTACATGCCGCGCGCCGCTTCTTACACGGGCGATCTCGACATCCATGAGCTGGCCGTCCGCGAAGATGGCCAGATCGTCTTCATCAACACCAAGTTCTCTTGCCTGGCGACGCTGAGCCCGACGCATTCCTTCCGGCCGTTGTGGAAGCCCTCTTTCATCAGCAAGCTGGTGCCGGAGGACCGTTGCCATCTCAACGGCCTCGCCATGCAGAACGGGCGGGCCCGCTATGTCAGCGCGATCAGCCGGTCGGACTCGGTCGGCGGCTGGCGCGACCGCCGCTGGGAAGGCGGCATGATCATCGACATCACCGAGGACAAAGTGGTGGTCGACGATCTGTCGATGCCGCATTCGCCGCGCGTCCATGACGGTGCGCTGTGGGTACTGGATTCCGGCCGCGGCATCCTGGTCCGTGTCGATCCAGCAACCGGACAGCGGCAGAACATCGCCTTCTGCCCCGGCTTCCTGCGCGGCCTGAGCTTTCACGGCCGCTTTGCCATCGTCACCACGTCGTTGCCGCGCGACGGCCTGTTCAAGGACCTACCGCTGCAGGACAATCTGCAGACGCGCGACGCCGAGCCGCGCTGCGCGCTCTACATCATCGACCTGCATACCGGCGGTATAGCCGAGTGGATCGAGTTGAAGGGACACATCACCGAGTTGTTCGACGTCGCCGTCATTGCTGGCTGTCGCTGTCCCTCGTCGGTGCCGCTCAACAGCGCGAACATGGCTTCGCTGATCACCATCGACAGCGAAGGTTGAGCGAATCGGGCTCGGCCTGCGAAGTCCTTGTCCCGGCCGGTCCAAAGCCTAGATTAAACGTCAGGCAGGCTCGGAGTTCGCTCAGCGCAGCCAAGAGGAAGAAATTTCTCCACACGCCGAAATATCGTCGAATATTTTCTTCAGGAGGGCAAAAAAGGCAACATTGAATGCATCTAAATTCTATCAATTCGGTAGATTTGGCGCCGGTTCAACGGAGGCAGAAATGACCAAACCTCATTTCAGGAAACTGCTCGGCGCACTGGTCGCCACATCTGTCCAGTTCGGCACGCTCGGTTTCGCGTTTGCCGACACCACGATCCTCAACGTGTCCTACGATCCGACACGCGAGCTCTACAAGGCCTATGACGAAGCCTTCGCGGCGCATTGGAAAGCCGAGACCGGCGAGACGGTCACCATCCAGCAGTCGCATGGCGGATCGGGCGCCCAGGCCCGCGCCGTAATCGATGGCCTCGACGCCGATGTGGTGACGCTGGCGCTCGAAGGCGACATCAACGCCATCGTCTCCAAGTCGAAGAAGATCAATCCCGACTGGCGCACCAAATTCGAAAACAATTCAGCGCCTTACACCTCGACCATCATCTTCCTTGTCCGCAAGGGTAATCCCAAGGGCATTCACGACTGGAACGACCTGGTCAAGGACGGCACCCAGGTGATCACGCCCAATCCCAAGACCTCCGGCGGCGCGCGCTGGAACTATCTCGCGGCCTGGGCCTACGCCAACGCCAATGACGGCGGCGACGAGGCGAAGACCAAGGAATTCGTCGGCAAGCTCTACGCCAATGCCCCGGTGCTCGACACCGGCGCTCGCGGCTCGACCGTGACCTTTGCGCAAAAGGGCATCGGCGACGTGCTGATTGGCTGGGAAAACGATGCCTACCTGGCGCTCGACGAATTCGGCGCTGACAATTTCGACATCGTCTATCCCCCGACATCGATCCTGGCCGAGCCGCCGGTGGCGGTTGTCGACGCCAATGTCGACGCCAAGGGCACGCGTAAGGTCGCCGAAGCCTATCTGGGCTGGCTCTATTCCAAGGAAGGCCAGACAATCATTGCCAAGAACCACTATCGTCCGGCCAAGCCTGACCTTGTGGCTCCGGCTGATCTTCCGAAGACACCCGATATCAAGCTGATCTCCATCGACGATCCGCTTTTTGGCGGCTGGAAGAAAGCACAGCCTTATCATTTCGGCGACGGTGGTATATTCGACCAGATCTACAAGCCGGCCCAGTGAGCTAGATCTAGATCAGGACGATATGACCACAGCACCCGCGCAGGCGGGGTGGCGGTTCAGACAGCCGAGTGTCATTCCGGGTTTCGGACTGACGCTCGGCTTCTCGCTTGCCTACCTCACCCTCATCATCCTCATCCCGCTGTCCGGGCTGCTCTGGCGGTCCGCCGCCCTTGGCTGGCCTGAATTCTGGGCCATCGCCACCGATCGCCGCACCATCAAGGCGCTGGAAATCAGCTTCGGCACCGCCTTCATCGCGGCTGCCGTCAATGTCGTCTTTGGCACGCTGGTCGCCTGGGTGCTGGTGCGCTACCGCTTTCCCGGCCGCCGCATCGTCGATGCCATGGTTGACCTGCCGTTCGCGCTGCCGACAGCGGTGGCCGGCATCGCGCTGACCACGCTCTACGCGCCGAACGGCTGGATCGGCAAATTGCTGATGCCTCTCGGCATCAAGGTCGCCTATACGCCGCTCGGCATCGTCATCGCACTGGTCTTCATCGGCCTGCCCTTCGTCGTGCGTACAGTGCAGCCGATCATGGAAGAGATCGACAAGGAAGTTGAAGAAGCTGCCGCCACGCTTGGCGCCAGCCGCTTCCAGATCATCACCCGCATCCTGTTTCCGGGGCTGGCGCCGGCCATAGTCACCGGCTTTTCGCTGGCCTTCGCGCGCGGCGTCGGCGAATACGGCTCGGTCATCTTCATAGCCGGCAACCTGCCTTACAAATCCGAGATCGCGCCGCTGCTGATCGTCATCCGGCTGGAGGAATACAATTACCCGGCGGCGACCGCGATCGCGGCGATCATGCTCGCTCTGTCGTTCGTCATGCTGCTGGTCGTCAATCTCGTGCAGGCATGGAGCCGCAAGCGCTATGGCTGATCCCGAGATCAAATCCTATGAGCCGCATCACGAGAGCCAGTCGGCGGCGGTCACGGAAAGCCGCCCGGCGCGGCTGGCGCTGATGGCAGTTGCCTTCACCTTCCTCGGCATCTTCCTGCTGTTGCCGCTGATCATCGTCTTCAACGAGGCGCTGGCGAAAGGCGTCGGCGCCTATACGCAATCGCTGAGCGATCCCGACGCGCGCTCGGCGATCCGGCTGACGCTGCTTGTCGCCGCGATCTCGGTGCCGCTCAACATCGTCTTCGGCATCTCCGCCGCCTGGGCGATCGCCAAGTTCGAGTTCAAGGGCAAGGCCTTCCTGACCACGCTGATCGACCTGCCCTTCTCGGTCTCGCCGGTCATATCGGGCCTGGTCTATGTGCTTTTGTTCGGCGCCCAGGGGCTGCTCGGCGGCTGGCTGAAGGCGCATGGCATCGTCATCCTGTTTGCCGTGCCGGGCATCGTGCTGGCCACCGTCTTCGTCACCTTTCCCTTCGTCGCCCGCGAACTGATCCCGCTGATGCAGGAACAGGGCAATGGCGACGAGGAGGCAGCCCTGTCGCTCGGCGCCAATGGCTGGCAGACCTTCTGGTACGTGACCTTGCCCAACGTCAAATGGGGGCTGCTCTACGGCGTGCTTCTGTGCAACGCGCGTGCCATGGGCGAGTTCGGCGCGGTGTCGGTGGTGTCGGGGCACATACGCGGCCTGACCAACACCATGCCGCTGCATGTCGAAATCCTCTATAACGAGTACAACGCCGTCGGCGCCTTTGCCGTCGCTTCATTGCTTGCGGGCCTGGCGCTCGTCACGCTGGTCTTGAAAACACTTCTCGAGATGCGCTACGGCGCCGAGATCGCCGCGACGCGCGGACACTGATAGAGGGGTTTGCATGGAAGTTCGCGTTGCCAACGTGCGCAAGGAGTTTGACCGGTTTCCGGCGCTTCACGACGTGTCGCTCGACATCAAGTCGGGCGAGCTGATCGCGCTTCTGGGGCCGTCCGGTTCCGGCAAGACGACGCTGCTCAGGCTGATTGCCGGGCTGGAGCGGCCGACACGGGGAAAGATCTTCTTCGGCGACGAGGACGCCTCGCAAAGGTCGATCCAGGAACGCAATGTCGGCTTCGTGTTCCAGCACTATGCGCTGTTCCGGCACATGACGGTGGCCGACAATATCGGCTTCGGCCTCAAGGTCCGGCACGGTCCGTCGCGTCCGCCGGCGCAGGAGATCCGCCGCCGCGCTTCGGAACTGCTCGACCTTGTCCAGCTTTCGGGGCTGGAAAAGCGCTATCCGGCACAGCTCTCCGGTGGCCAGCGCCAGCGCGTGGCGCTGGCGCGCGCCATGGCGATCGAGCCCAAGGTGCTGCTGCTCGACGAGCCATTCGGCGCGCTCGACGCACAGGTGCGCCGGGAATTGCGCCGCTGGCTGCGCGAAATCCATGACGCCACCGGCCACACCACCGTCTTCGTCACCCATGACCAGGAAGAGGCGCTGGAGCTTGCCGACCGCGTCGTGGTGATGAGCCAGGGCCGCATCGAGCAGGTCGGCACCGCCGACGACATCTACGACACGCCGAACTCGCCCTTCGTCTATGGCTTTATCGGTGAATCGAGCTCGCTTCCCGTCAAGGTCGAGAATGGCGAGATCTGGCTCGCCGACCGTCCGATCGGACTTGCCGCGCCCCACGAGCCCTCGGGCGACGCGACGCTGTTCTTCCGCCCGCACGATGTCGAATTGCTCGACGGCTGCAGCGGCTGCATCGCCGGCACGGTCGCCGCCAGCCGCCGCGTCGCCGGTACGCGGCGAGTGGAGCTTGAGATCGGCGGCGAGCGCCAGCGGGTCGAAATCGAATTGCCGGTCGATCACCCCGCGGCGCAGAAAAGCCGGGTGGCCTTCCGCCCCGGTCGCTGGAAGCTTTTCCCGGCCACTTGATCCAATTCGCCTCCCCATCAGTTTGGGAAGGATTGTGCGCGTACCCAGCGTCATTGTGCCGGCTGGGACATTAAAAAGACTCATGCCTGGAAGGCATGTCCTAACAGCCGGCCGTTTTGGCGATATCTTTTCTCGCGATACGAGCGTGGAACCGTTGCGCGTACCTCGTCGCGCATCCTGCGCCACGGCTATGGTCCGACTATAAACGCATTGCATCGGAGCCCGTTTTCATGAAGCGATTTTTCCTTGGCGTCGCCGCCGTCGCCGGCCTGTTCCTCGCATCCTCCCAAGCCTGGTCGGCCGACAAACTGCTCAACGCATCCTATGACGTCGGCCGCGAACTGTTCGTCCAGGTCAACAAGGCCTTCGTCGCAGGGCATCCCGGCGTCACCGTCGACCAATCGCACGCCGGCACCTCGGCGCAGGCGCGCGCCATCGCCGAAGGGCTCGGCGCCGATGTCGTCACGTTCAACCAGGTCACCGACATCGATTTCCTGGTCAAGAAGGGCCTCGTGTCGGCCGACTGGCAGAAGGGTTTTCCTGACAACGCCTCGCCCTTCTATTCGCTGCCGTCCTTCCTCGTGCGCGCCGGCAATCCCAAGCACATCAAGGACTGGAACGATCTCGTGCGCGACGACGTGCAGGTGATCTTCCCCAACCCGAAAACCTCGGGAAATGCGCGCTACACCTATCTAGCGGCCACCGCCTACGCCAAGGAAGCCTTCAAGGGCGACGACGCCAAGGTGAAGGAATTCATCACCAAGCTGTTCAACAACGTGCCGATCTTCGACACCGGCGGCCGCGCCGCGACCACCACCTTCGTGCAGCGCGAGATCGGTGACGTGCTGATCACCTTCGAGTCCGAGACGCGCGGCATCCGCAAGGAATATGGCGACGACAAGTTCGAGCAGGTCACGCCCTCGGTCAGCCTGCTCGCCGAATTCCCGGTGGCGATCGTCGACAAGGTGGCCGACGAGCATGGCACGCGCGATCTGGCCAAGACCTATCTCGACTTCCTCTACACGCCGGAGGGCCAGGACATCCTCGCCCAGAACGGCAACCGGGTCCGCGACGCGACCGTTGCCGCCAAGTACAAGGCCGACTTTCCCGATGTCCGCCTGCTGACCGTGGATGACGTCTTCGGCGGCTGGGACAAGGTCCAGAAGGAGCATTTCGCCGCCGGTGGCCTACTCGACCAGACCTACGGCAGCCGCTGACGGCAGCAACATCCGAGGGTGAACGCGGAAGCCGGCGCTTTGCCGGCTTTTTTCGTTTCATGTGCCGGCAATCCGGTTTCAGCGGACCCAAAGCATGATCTCGAACAGCGGAATCCGGTTTTCGCTAGAGGTCATGTTCAAGCCGAGAAGCAGAGTTCCAGCCCGATTCTATCGGGTGGAACTGACTCTATCGGCTTCATCCCTGCAAAACGTTACAAAGAATCAACGCGTTTGTGCCTAACGTGCCATCTGGCGGCTTGTTTTCGGGAAACGTCATCGCGCGGCGAAAACGTCATTATTTGCACACAAACAGTCGCCAGATGCGGGTGGTTGGGGCTTCAATGGGTTGATCTGGGCATGCTGACTAAAAAAGGCAAATACGGCCTCAAGGCCCTCGTGCATCTGTCCGGCCTGCCGGCTGGCCAACTGGCCTTTGTCAACGACATCGCGGTTGCCAACAACATCCCGAAGAAGTTCCTCGATGCCATCCTGGGCGAGTTGCGCAACGCCGGCTTCGTCCAGAGCCGCAAGGGCAAGGAAGGTGGCTACCGCCTTGCCCGGCCGGCCTCCGAAATCAAGATCGGCCATGTCGTGCGCGTGCTTGACGGACCGCTGGCGCCGATCCCCTGCGCCAGCCGCACACAGTATCAGCGCTGCGAGGACTGCGACGAGGCGACCTGCCAGGTCCGGCACATGATGTTGGAAGTGCGCCAGGCGATTGCCGAAGTGCTGGACAATCGCAGCCTCGCCGCCATGCGCGACGCCGACAATGATGATTTTCCGGTCGAACTGACGTCGCAGATTTAGCGCATCTGACGAATCGCGGCAGCGACAAGTTCGTCGACCGGGCGCGTCGCATCGAGCGTCAATGCCCGCTCGTCCGCCGCCGGCGGCTCAAGGATGGCGAACTGGCTGTCGACAAGGCTCGCCGGCATGAAATGGCCCTTGCGGCTGGCGACGCGTCGCCTCGCCGCAGCAGCGTCGATCTCCAGGTAGAGGAAGACGATCTCCGGGCAGAAGCCGCTCAGCCGCTCGCGATAGCTGCGCTTCAGCGCCGAGCAGGCGGCAACCACGCCTTCGCCTTGCCCTACCGAGACCACGATGCGCTCGCCGATCGCGTCGAGCCAGCCTTCGCGCAGTTGATCGGTGAGCGGTTCGCCTCTTGCCATGCGCGCGACGTTTTCGGGCGGATGCAACCTGTCGCCCTCGATGAAGATGGCGCCCAGCGTGGCGGCCAGCGCGGTGCCGACGGCCGACTTGCCGCAGCCGGCGACGCCCATCACCACAATGGCCGGCACCGAACCGGGAGCGCCCGTTGGCGCCTGTTCTGTCTTTTCGTCCACTGTCAGCGGCTTGCCGGCGCGCGGCCGTAGAGCAACAGCATGGCAACGATGACGATGCCATAGATGATCTGCCGCCCCGCCTCCGGCATCTGCATGACCGACAGGATGGATTGCAGCAGCGTGATCAGGATGACGCCTGCAACGGTGCCGAGATAGGAGCCGCGCCCGCCCAGGATCGAGGTGCCACCAAGCACCACCGCGGCGATTGACGGCAACAGATAGGCGTCGCCCATCGATTGCGCCGCCTTGGAAGCATAGCCGGCAAGAAGCACGCCGCCGAAGGCCGAGAGCCCGCCGGAGACGGCGAAGGCGATCATCACTACGCGCCGCGTGTCGATACCAGAGAGATAGGCGGCGCGCTCGCGGTTGCCGATGCCGTAGACGGCGCGGCCGAAGCTGGTGCGGGTCAGCACGAACACCATCGCCGCGCCGATCAGCGCCCAGATGATGACCGCGTTGGGCACACCCGGAATGGCAAACCCGGTTGCCAGGTAGCGCATGGCGCCCGTCGCCGAATCCTGTGGCGAGAAGCCGCCGGTGTAGACCACCATCAGCCCCTGCGCGACGGCGTTGGTGGCCAGCGTGATGATCATCGAGGGGATGCGCAGATAGGCGACGCCGATGCCGTTGACGACGCCGATCAGCATGCCGCAGATGATGCCGAACGGGATGGCCACCGCCACGCCGACCGGACCATAGGCGGCTGCCGCACTGGCCATCATGGCGCCCATTGCGACCGACCACGGCACCGACAGGTCGATCTGGCCAAGCAGGATGACCAGCATCATGCCGGTGGCGATGACGCCGAGGAACGACGCCACCTTGAGCTGCTGCAGAAGATATTCAGGTGACAGGAAGCTTCTGGAATAGAGGCTGCCGAGGAACAGCAGCAGCACGATGCAGGCAAAGGCCGTCAGTACCGCCGGATCGGCGCGCCGGATGAATCGGGGCATGCGGCCGGCAATGCCGCCAAGCGTCGTTTCGCTCACAGGAACCACTCCAGCCGGTTGCGGACCCGAAACAGGGCGAAGGCGCCGAGGCTGACCGCGATCAGCAGGATAACGCCCTGGAACAGCGGTTGCCAGAGCGGATCGAAATCGAAGACGAAGAGCAGGTCACCGATGGTGCGGAACGCCAGCGCGCCGAAGATCGCCCCGATGGCGCTGCCCTTGCCGCCGAACAGCGAGACGCCGCCAAGCACCACGGCGGCGATCGAAAACAGCGTATAGGCGTTGCCGCTGGCATAGGCTGCCTCGCCGGTATAGGTGAAGAAGGTCAGGAACAGCCCGCCGACTGCGGCAAGCAACCCGGCCAGAGCGTAGGCCGCGAATTTTCCACGGCGGATCGGCACGCCGGACATGTAGGCCGCCGTCTCCGACGAGCCGGCTGCGTAAGCCGCACGACCGAGCACCGAGCGGCTGAACGGCACCCAGACAAACAACACCACGGCCAGCAGCACGACCAAGCTTGCCGGCACCACGCCGAACAGTCGTCCAGTCAAAGCGTCGGCGAGGTCCTCGTTGACCGAGCCGCCGGGAAAAGGCCGCAGCAGCAGGGCAATGCCGAAGTAGACGGCGCCGGTGGCGATGGTGGCGACAATCGGCTGCAGCCGTCCATAGATGACGATGGCCCCGTTGATCGCCCCGCACAGCAGCCCGGTGCCGAGCACCGCGAGGACGCCGAAGGCTGTTTCGATGCCGGTACCGATGACCAGCCAGGACGCCAGGCAATTGGTCAGGGTGAAGATCATGCCCACGGACAGGTCGATGCCGGCGGTGATCACGACCAGCGTCTGGGCCATGGCGACGAAGGCGAGCAGCACGCCCTTGTTGGCTGCCGTCTGCACGACATTGGCGGTGAAGCCGGCCGGATGGTTCGAGGTGTAGATGACGAACATAACGATGAAGATGCCGAGCGCCAGTAGCGTCCCACGCTGCTCGGCCAGCCAGTAGCGCCAATCCTTCACGCGTTTGCTCCCAGGCTCACGGGGCTCTCCTCGCCGTGAATGTTGAGCGCGCTGGCGATCAGCGCCCGCTCGGTGATCTCGGCGCCAACCAACTCGCGCTTGACCGCCCCGTCATAGAGCACCAGCACGCGGTCGCAGCAGCCGATCAACTCGTCATAGTCGGTCGAATAGAACAGGATCGCAGCGCCGGCATCGGCGAGCTTGCGCATCAGTTGGTAGAGCTCCTGCTTGGTGCCGACATCGATGCCGCGCGTCGGATCGTTGAGCAGGATGATGCGCGGCTGGCGCATCAGCCATTTGGCGATGACCACCTTCTGCTGGTTGCCGCCCGACAGCGCGCCGACCGGAATGTCGAGCCCCGCGGTCTTGATCGCCAGCAGGCCGACCATGTCGTCGATCAGCCGCTGCTCGGCGGCACGGTCGATGATGCCGGCTTTGGACAGCCGGTCGAGCGCGGCGAAGGACAGGTTCTCGCGCACCGTCATCGGCAGCATCAGCCCTTCGGTCTTGCGGTCTTCGGGAATGAGCGCCATCCCGATACCGTCTTCACGCGCGCCAGCGGGGCTGGCAATGGCAACGGGCCTGCCGTCGATGAGGACCTGGCCCGACAGACCGCGCAACACCCCGAAGAAGGCAAGCAGCAATTCGCGTTGGCCCTGACCGTCGAGGCCGCCAAGACCGACGACCTCGCCTGCCCCAACCGTCAGCGAGACATTGTCCAGCCGGTCGGTCCATGAAAGCTTGCGTGCCTCCAACACCGGAACGGCGGCAACCGAAGCGCGTGCCGGCTTCGGCGGAAAGATATGGCTGTATTCTCGCCCGATCATCAGTTCGACGACTTCATTGTCACTCTTTGTGCCCGCCGCATAACTGGCGACATTGCGACCGTTGCGAAACACCGTGCATTGGTCGGCCAGTTCGGCGATCTCGTTCATGCGGTGCGAGATATAGAGCAGCGCCAGCCCTTCCAAGCGCAGTCGTTTCAGCACGCCGAAAATCTTGGCGACATCCGTCGCGGTCAGCGCCGAGGTCGCCTCGTCGAGGATCAGGATTCGCGGCTTGCGTGCCAGCGCCTTGGCGATCTCGACCATCTGGCGGCGCGACAGCGGCAGGTCCTTGACCAGTGCCAACGGGTGGATGTCTGCGGCGCCCGCGCGCGCCAACGCTTCCTCCGCAATCCGGCGTTGTGCCTTGCGGTCGATCATGCCGAACCGCGTCGGCGGGTCCGAGATAACAATGTTGTCGGCAACGCTGAGTTCGGGAACCAGCGACAATTCCTGGAAGATGCAGACGATGCCGGCCTGGTTGGCGGCAGCCGGCGAAGCGAATGTCACCTCGCGGCCATCGAGCGTCATGCGGCCTTCGTCGGGCGCAACGACACCCGCCATCACCTTGATCAGCGTCGATTTGCCGGCACCGTTTTCGCCGAGAATGGCATGGATGCTGCCGGATGAGACCGAAAGCTCGGCCTTTTCCAGCGCCCGCACACCACCATAGCGCTTGGATATGCCTTCCATCCGGAAGAGCGGAACCGCACCGTCCATCGGGCCTCCCGAGGCTCTTTGACGACTAGGGATATCGAGTGGTCGGCGCCGTGGGGTCTCCGCGGCGCCGGGGTGCAGCTACTGGTCGGCCTTGGTCTGGCCCATGATTTCCTGCGCGGTGAAATTGATACCGCAGGTCGGGAAGGAATTGCCGACGAAGAAATTGTCGGACTGATCGGGGAAGAAATCCTGACCTGCCTTGAAGTTCGGATCCTCGACGATCGCAAGCGGCAGCTTGACCGACTGCGGGACGACATTGCCTTCAAGAGCTGAGATCGCCGTCTTGATGGCAACCGCCACCTGGGCCGGGCCGGTACCGGCTGACGAGCATTTCAGTCCGTCCGCCGCATGCGCCGCGCAGAACTTGCGGAAGCCGTTCTCCGTTTCGCCGCCGAACGGCACGAACGGATGCTTGGCGTCGATCATCGCCTGCACGATACCGGTGTCGCCACCCTGGCCGGTGATGCCGACGAACGGACCATTGGTGGCGATCGCGTCAGCGGTGACCTTCTGCGCTGTCGGATCGTCCCACTTGCCGGCGACTTCGGTGACGTCCCATTTCTTGCCCGAAGCGTCGAGAACCTCATGGATGCCATTGTGGCGATCGGTGTCGACCGACGTGCCGGCGACGCCACGGACTTCAAGAATCTTGCCGCCTTCGGGTATATGGCCGGTCAGCCATTTGCCCCAAAGTTCGCCGAGGCCCTTCTGATCGACATTGACGTTGATGGCATCCTTGGTGTCGAGAATGTTGTCGAAGGCGACCAGCACGACGCCGGCTTCCTTGGCGCGCTTGATGACCGGCGCGAAAGCTGTCGGGTTCTGCGCGTTGACAACAATGGCGTCATAGCCGGAATCGATGAAGTTATTGATCGCCGAAATCTGCGCCGGCACATCCTCGCCGGTCGACACCACCTTGAATTCCTTCAGCTTGGCGGCGACGTCCTTTTGCGCTGCATACGCCTTGGCTGTCTGGATCATCTGGATACGCCAGGTGTTGGCGATATAGCCATTGGCGAGCGCGATCCGGTATGGGCCATCTTTTTTGGGAAACTTGAAGAACTGCGTATCTGCGGCCCAGGGCGCGAAGCAGTCCGGTTCGGCGGCTGGTCCCTTCACGATTTCGGGGCCGGCGGCCATTGCGGCCGAGTTGAGCATGACAAATGCAGTGGCGGCAACGATGCCACCCACGAGTGACTTGATCATCGATATTCCTCCCAGTTGCAGTTTTGATTGTTTTGGCTGCCATGCACTTCACGCGTCCGGCCAGACACCTCCTGCCTTGCCTGTCGCGCTTTCTTAAGTCGCCAATGTCGACCGGGCTCCCTCCCTTGCCACCTCTAAATGGGAAATAAAAACTATCATATTATACATAATAAACAAGCATCAGCTGTCGCTTATGTATAATAAACAGGACTTGGCTTTTGCCGTAGGTTTCCATCTTAGGCAATTGGTAGCGCTACCATGACGTTGTGTAAACCGGCATTCACACAGTCGCTTCTGTGTGTTTCAACGGGCAGTGCTCTCGCGGCGCTTGAGTTCGAAGCCGAGATCGACGATCCGTTGTTCCGGCCTGCTGCCGGCGATCGCCGCCAGCGCCATGGCGACCGCGCGTCGGCCGATCTCATAGCGGTGGGTGCGGATGCTGGTGATCGAAGGAAACGCCACCTGCATCATGTCGAGATCGTTGAAGCCGACGATGCCGATCGTCTTCGGCACGGCTATCGAGGCCCGATGGCACTCGAACAACACCCCGAGCGCGATGTCGTCATTGTTGCAGAACACACCGTCGAGCGTAGGCACCTTGGCCAGCGCGTCGCGGAGCATTTCGCGCCCGAGCGGCACGCTGGACAGCACCGGCGTGGTGGTGACGAGGCGTGGGTCGAACAGGCCGGCGGCCTCCATCGCCGCCCGATAGCCGGCCAGACGCCGCTGCGAGCGCGGGTCCATGCGCGCGCCGATGAAGCCGATGCGGCGGTAGCCAGCCTCGATCAGATGTTCGGTCGCCGTCCTGCCGCCGTCGAAATGCGAGAAGCCGACCATCATGTCGACAGGATCGGGCCCGGTTTCCATGACCTGCACCACCGGGCAGCCGGCACTCTCCAGCAGTTTTCGCGAGATCGGCGTCTGGTCGATGCCGGCGACGATCAACGCTGCCGGCCGCTGCGAGCCGAAGACCTGCAGCAGCCGCTCTTCCTCGAGGCCGGAATAATGGGTGTTGCCAAGCTGGATGCGGAACGGGCTGGCCGACAGGCTGTCGTAGATGCCGCGCACCACCTCAGCAAAGACGTTGTTGGTGAGCGACGGCACCAGCACGCCAAACACCTCGGCGCGCGCCGAAGCCAGTGCCCGCGCATTCGGGTCCGGCACGTAACCGAGTTCGTCGACTGCGGCCTGGATCTGGCGTCGCAATTCCTCCGAGACGCGCTCCGGCTCGCGCAGGGCGCGCGACACGGTGATGGCGCCGACGCCGGCCTTGCGCGCGACATCGGCAATCGTTGGGCGGCCGCCGCCCCTGCGCGAGCGCGGCTTGATCAAGGACCCGCTCGCTCTGAAGCGCACCCACCAAAGCGCGGTTGCGCCACGATCGTCCTTCCAGTCGTCATCACACCCGGCTTGCTTTGCCGTACCACTCGCCTTCTGGCGTCGCGCAGCCTCTCGCCCTTGTCAAGCAATGCGAACTGCCCTGCCCGTTCAAGCCATCGCCACGGCACGTTGCCTTGCCTTCCAGAACAACAGACCGATCGCCAGTACGTTCAGCAGATTCCAGGCGATACCGTTGAGGAATGCCGCGGCGTAGGAGCCGGTCAGGTCGTAGATCCAGCCCGACATCCAGCCGCCGATCGCCATGCCGAAGATCGTCGCCATCATGACGATGCCGATACGCTGGCCGGCCTCCCTGGCCGGCATGTATTCGCGCACGATGATCGCGTAGCAGGGTACGATGCCGCCTTGCGACAGGCCGAACACCAGCGACACGACGTAAAGCGATGCAAGCCCGTCGAAGGGAATGTAGAACAGCAGCGACAGGCATTGCAGCACCGAGCCGATGAGCAGCGTTTTTACGCCGCCGATGCGGTCAGCGAGAAAACCGGAGGCCAGCCGGCTGGCGACGCCCGCCGCCATCATGATCGACAGCATGTCAGCTCCGTGCGCCATGCCGTAGCCGAGATCCATGCAATAGGCGACGATATGCACCTGCGGCATCGACATCGCCACACAGCAGCCGAGGCCGGCGATGACCAGCAGCACCTGCAAGGTCGCCGGCGACAGCGGGATCGGCTGCACCGGCCGGCTTCCCGGCGAACCAGCTGCGGCAGTCTCCGGGGCACCGCGCCGCAGCATCAGCACCAGCGGCACCATGGTCACCAGACAGAAGACGCCGATCGCGGCATAGGTGAAGCGCCAGCCTTCCGCCTTCATCAGCGTCGGCATGATGGTCGGCCAGATCGCTCCAGCAAGGTAGTTGCCGGCGGCGGCCGCGGTCACCGCGACACCGCGCCGGCGATTGAACCAGTGCGAGATATCGGCGATCAGCGGCCCGAAGATCACCGATGTACCGACACCGATCAATAGCCCTTGAGCAAGGGTGAATTGCAGGATGGAGGTCGACAGCGCCGCGAGCAGGAGGCCGGCGGCGAGCGCAATCGAGGAGAGCAGCGCCGGGATCCAGTAGCCCATGCGGTCGATGGCGCGGCCGACCAGCACGTTGCCGGCGGCGAAACCGACCATGGTCGCGGTGTAAGGCATGGACGCCGCGGCGCGATCAACGCCGAACTCGGCCTGCACGGCGGGCAGCACGACGACGACAGCCCACATGCCGACGCCGCCGATCGTCGCCAGCAGCATCGAAATGGCGAGCCGCATCCAGGAATAGCTGCTGTCGATACCGGGGCTCGGCCGGCTCAAATCGGTTCGGGTCAAGGCGTTACCTATCGGCGGTCTCGAAAATCGGCTGCCGTTTGCGCCACTATCGGCACATTCGCAACGCGCAGCAGCGCCACGGTGGGCAAATCTGTCGCACCAGACCCAAGACGAATGAGGAACCGATGCCAAGGTGTGGAGTTTCCCGGCAAGCCACCCTGCAAAGGAGTCCTGCCATGACGGCGAAGAAGAAATGGTCGGCCGAGGTGACCGAGCACAGCGACGCTATGGATCTCGAGGACCACGTCTTCGAGTCCGACGCTAGGAAGATCGCCGCCTCCCTCAAACGATCCGCCGAACACAGCCACCGGCGCAAGGCCGAGCCGTTCAAGTCCGCCATGTCGATGCTGAACTTCTACATCAACCGCGCCGGCAAGAATCTGCCCGCTTCGCGCAGACAAGTGCTTGAGGACGCCAAGGACGAGCTTCGCGCCGCCCTCGGGCGGGAGAAGGAGGGTTAGCCGCGCCCTTTAGGCCCTACCGTGAACGGATGACGCCGTCGGTGTTGGCCAACAACTTGCGCACCGCATTGCGTGCCGCATCCGGCCGCTGCAGGCGGATGTTCTTCTCGATCGCCTCATGCAGCTTCTGTGCGTGCTGCAAATCATCCAACTCCCGCGTCGTATAGGCGAACAGGTGATCGAACGCGGATTCGATGAGCACGCCGAGTGGCACCAAAAGGTCGTTGCCGGATGCCCGCAGGATCGCCAGGTGGAAACGCGTGTCGGCACGCGTGCGCTCCTGCAGGTTCGTCGCCTCGCCCATCTCGCGGCAGGCCTGGCTGATCTCGGCCATCTGCTCGTCGGTCCGCCGCACGGCGGCAAAGGCGGTCGCTTCCGGCTCGATGATGTGGCGGAACTCCTGCACGGTTTTCAGGAACACCTCACGATCCGGGGACGTCGCGTACCAGGCGAGTACATCGCGATCGAGCAGGTTCCAGCGTTCCTTCGGCTCGACCCAGCTGCCGATCTTGGGGCGCGACGCCAACAGGCTCTTGGCCATCAGCATCTTGATCGCTTCGCGCACCGCCGAGCGGCTGACGCTGAAGGTCTCCGACCATTTCGCTTCATTGGGCAGGATGGTACCGGGCGGGTAGTCGCCGCGCACGATCCTGAGACCTATCTCGCTGGCCAGCGAAGCATGGACGCTCGAGCCGGGGATACGCGCCGAGTCAGCTCGGCGAACGCCGGCCGGGCGCTCCCCGGAGGCCGCTTTCGCCGGCGATTTTTCCTTGTTCGGCTTCGCGTCCCGCATAGGCTCCAGAAAGGCCGGATTGCAGGGGCTGTCAAGCGCGGCAAGCGGCTTGGGCGGCAAAGCCGGCCGCTGTGCACAGATCAGCCCGATTGCTCCGGTGGGTCAGGCCTGCTTAACGTATTTGCGCCAGCTGTGCTCCGGGCGGAAGCCGAGAATATCCCGCGCCTTGCGGTTCGAGAGCAGCGTCTCGTATTCACCGAGTTCGGCCTTGACCGGTACGCTGGGATAGAACCGCTTCAAGAGTTCGGCGGTCGGCAGGTCGGATGAGGTATCGTCATTGGCGGCGTTAAACACCTGATAGCCGAGCCCGTCCTTCTCGATGGCACGCAGCGTGATCTGGCCAAGGTCCCGCGCGTCGACATAGCTCCAGGCGATGCGCTTGCGGAACCCCGGGTCGGCGAACCATTTCGGAAACAGCGAATATTCATGTGGCTCGATGACGTTGCCGATGCGCAGCGCATAGATGTCGGTGCCGTTGCGCAGTGCAAAGGCGCGCGCCGTCTTTTCGTTGACGACCTTGGACAGCGCGTAGCTGTCCATCGGATCGACATCGTAATCCTCGTCGAGCGGGAAGTACTGGGGATCACGCGGCTCGTTGGCGAACACCAGCCCATAGGTCGTTTCGCTGGAGGCGATCACAACCTTGCGGATGCCGAGCTTCACCGCCGCCTCGATGACATTGTAGGTGCCGAGCGCATTGATGCGGAACACCTCATTGTCGGTGGTGATCATGATGCGGGGAATGGCGGCGAAATGCACCACGGCATCGATAGGCTGTGGGCGCAGTGACGGGTCGAATTCGTGCAACCCCATATAGCTCGACAGCGCATTGAACACCTGTCCGCTGTCGGTGATGTCGGTGATCAGCGTGCGCACCTTGGGGTTGTCGAGCGGCTTGGTGTCGATGTTGAGCACCTGGCAGCCCTGCTCCACCAGATATTGCACGACATGGCGTCCGGCCTTTCCGCTGCCGCCGGTGAACATGATCCGCTTCGACATTTTGCTCTCCACATCCGCTGGGGTTTATGTGTATTGTCAGACAAAATCGCAATCCGCAACCACCCTCGCCTGCAAAACGGCAGCGCTGATCATCAATCATTGCAACAGGACTTGAAGACATGAACACGACCGCCGCGCGCGAAAAGATCGGCTTCATCGGGCTTGGCCTGATGGGGCACGGGATCGCCAAGAACATCGTCGACAAGGGCTACAGCCTGACGTTTCTCGGCCGCAAGAACCGCAAGCCGGCGGAAGACCTGCTTGGCCGCGGTGCCGCGGAAGCATCGACCTCGCGCGACGTCGCGGCGGCATCGGATATCGTCTTTATCTGCGTCACCGGATCGCGCGAAGTCGAGGCCATCATTCGCGGCCCGGGCGGCCTCAAGGAGGGCTTGAAAAAGGGCGCGGTCGTCGTCGACTGCTCGACCTCCGATCCAGTCTCGACCATTGCACTGGCGGCCGAACTCAAGGCGCTCGGCATCGACTATGTCGATGCGCCGCTGAGCCGCACGCCAAAGGAGGCCTGGGAAGGCACGCTCGACGCCATGGTCGGCGCGCCCGACGCCATCTTCGCCCGGCTGAAGCCGGTGCTCGAAACCTGGGCCGGCCGCATCGTCCATATCGGCGACACCGGCGACGGCCACCGCATGAAACTGCTCAACAACTTCATCTCGCTCGGCTATGCCGCGATCTATTCCGAGGCGCTGGCGCTGGCGCAGAAGGTCGGCATCTCGCCGCCGCGCTTCGACAGCGTCATCCGCAACGGCCGCATGGATTGCGGTTTCTACCAGACCTTCATGCGCTGGACGCTGGATGGCGACCGCGACGCCCACAAATTCTCCATCGCCAACGCCTTCAAGGACCTGACCTATTTGGAATCGATGGCCGGCGCGGCCGGCATCGCCAACCCGCTCGGCAACGCCACCAAGAACTCTTTCGCCGGCGCCTTCGCCACCGGCCCGGCCGAGCAATTCGTGCCGATGCTGGCAACCCATATCGGCAAGGTCAACGGCGTCGACCTGATGCCGACCAAGGATGGCAAGAAACAGACGATTTGAGGGGAGAAGCGGTCGGCGCAGCGGACGGAAAGCCAATTAAGGGCCGGCGTCACTGCCGCGCTATCACCGCCGTGACCGCCCGATCCCTTCATCGGTGTTCTCAAGCAGTTTGTGCACGGCGTTGCGCGCGGCTGTCGGACGCCGCAGGCGGATGTTCTTCTCGATCGCCTCATGCAGCTTCTGCGCATGCCGCTGATCACCAACCCTCTGCGTCGTGAAGTCGAAGAGATGGTCGAGTGCCGATTCGATCAGCACGCCGAGCGGCACCAGAAGGTCGTTGCCGGAGGCGCGCAGGATGGCGAGGTGAAAACGCGTGTCGGCGCGGATACGCTCCTGCAGGCTCAAGGCATCGCCCATCTCGCGGCAGGCCTGGCTGATCTCGGCCATCTGCTCGTCGCTGCGCCGCATGGCGGCAAAGGCCGAGGCTTCCGGCTCGATGATATGGCGAAATTCCTGCACGGTGCGCAGGAAAGCCTCGCGGTCTGGCGCCGTCGCGTACCAGGCCAGCACGTCGCGGTCGAGCAGGTTCCAGCGCTCTTTCGGCTCGACCCAACTGCCGATCTTGGGGCGCGAGGCCAGAAGGCTCTTGGCCATCAGCATCTTGATGGCTTCGCGCACCGCCGAACGGCTGACATCGAAGATTTCGGCCCATTTGGCCTCGTTTGGCAGGATGGTGCCGGGCAGATAATCGCCGCGCACGATCCTGAGACCGATCTCGGCGGCCAGCGAGACATGAACGCTCGCTCCCGAAAAGTGTGCGGCGCCAGCCCTGCGCATGACAGCCGGACGAAGGCTGGCTTGTGCCTTGGCCCGGTCGGCTGGCTTCTTTGACTTCTTGTCCGGCATCCACGTTCCAATGCGTCGGCCGTCTGTCGTCCGGACTGGTCCGAACCCGCACGGCGCGCCGATCTCGTTGCCGAAAAATCCAGACCATGGACGCGTCAAAGCCGGAGCCTGTCGCCCCAACCGCAGCGTCCCGCTCAGGAATCGACGGGGGGCGCTCGTTGCCGAGCGCCCCAAATCAAGAACCTACTTCTGGATGCAGGTGTCGACGGTGTCCTTGGTGCATTCGTCGAGACCGGTAAACACCGGATCGGCGACGGCCTTGCCTTCGATCAGGTCGATCATGACCGATGGTGCCTTGTAGCCCATTTCGAACGGCCGCTGGCCGACCAGTGCGGTGACCAGGCCGTCACGAGCAATCGCGACCTCGTCGCCGATCGTGTCGGCTGCGCCGATGACGAAGTCGTTGCTGGCGATGCGGTCCTTGAGCGGCCCGAACAGATCACGATAGGGCTGCGGCGCACCGAACAGCGGCCAGCCGCCCATGATGCCGAACGCATCCAGCTTGGGGTTGGCGGCGAGGATATCGGTCATCGCCTGAACGCCCTTGGCGCCATCGTCATTGGTGAACACCGGGCAGCCGGCGACTTCGGTCCAGCCACCTTCGCCGGCCAGCGCCGCGAGGCCTTCCTTGCCCGACAGTGCATCGCGCATGCCTTGCGCGCGGCGCAGGATGTTGTCGGCCGCAGGATTGCCCTCGATGGTGCAGATCGTGCCGCCATTCGGCTTGCCCTTCTTGATATACTCGCCGATCTTCTTGCCCATCAAATAGTTGTCGGTGCCGAGATAGGTCTTGCGCAGCGCCGCATCTTCCTTGCTGAGGTCGGCATCGACCGTCATGATCGGGATCGTCGGATTGGCGGTCTTGATCGTTTGCGCGATCAGCGGCGCGTTGGACGGCGAAATCGCCATCGCCACGGTGTCGGCCTTGCTCAGCATGTCCTGGACGATCTGCGCCTCGCCGGCCTCGTCCGAGGTCGAAGCCGGGCCGGTGTAGAAGCATTCATATTCCGAGCTGGCGTTTTCCTTGTTCCATTTCTCGCAACCCTGGTGGATGGCTTCGAAGAACGGATTGTCGAGACCTTTCACGACAATGACGAGCTGTTTCTTGGCCAAAGCCGGCCCGGCGCCAAGCGCCATCATGGCGGCGGCGGCAAGCAAAAGTGATTTCCTCATGTCAGTCCTCCCTTGAAACAGACGGACACGGCGTGCCCGCCACACAGATCGATCGGACGCGTGATGACCGAGGTTCGTTTTGCGAGCTCTCGTGTCGCCAAGACAGATCGATAAGCATTTCCAGATGCGGCCTTGGACCGGCTCAACACACGGTGTGCCGCCGGAACCTCCACCGATAAACCTCCACCGATTCCACCCAGCGAACCGCAGGCAGGGATCGGCAAAATCTCCTCCGACGCTTAGCTAATATCGGCTCGCCGCCAACGTCAATGCTATTTGTCCTACAAAACAGATTTTTAGAATAATCCAGCCTTAATTCATCCGACAATTGATTGACGCGCGCCGGCTTTTGCGTAAAAGAACGCTGACGCTGTTTCCGGGAGGAGTTGGGGAGAGCGAGGCCAAAGCAGCGTCGGCATTCACGCCGGGAACAGCAGCAGGTCGCAAAGCACGGGGAGGCAAGAAGGCTGGTGGCGGTTCTCGAACTCACCAACATATCGAAGCATTTCGGCGCCATCCAGGCGGTCAACGACGTGTCGTTGTCGATCGAGCCCGGCCAGGTTGTCGGCCTGATGGGCGACAATGGCGCCGGCAAGTCGACGCTGGTCAAGATGATCGCCGGCAATTTCCGCCCGAGCCACGGCACCATGCAGATGGACGGCAAGGATTTGATCCTGCACAAGCCGGTCGAGGCCCGCCAGCACGGCATCGAGATCGTCCATCAGGATCTGGCGCTTTGCAACAATCTGACGGCAGCGGCGAATGTCTATCTCGGCCGTGAATTGCGCCGCGGCGTCGGCCCCTTCCGCATTCTCGACTACGCTTCTATGTACAAGCGCGCCGGCCAGATCTTTGCGGAGCTCAAATCCGAGACCCGCCCGCGCGACCTCGTCAAGCAGATGTCGGGTGGCCAGCGCCAGGCGGTGGCGATCGCCCGCACCATGCTGTCGCAAGCCAAGATCGTGCTGATGGACGAGCCGACGGCGGCGATCTCGGTGCGGCAGGTCGCCGAGGTGCTGAACCTGATCCGCCATTTGCGCGACCAGGGCATTGCCGTCGTACTGATCAGCCACCGCATGCCCGACGTCTTCACCGTCGCCGACCGCGTCATTGTCATGCGGCGTGGCCGCAAGGTCGCCGACAAGACGATCGCGTCCAGTTCGCCCGAGGAAGTCACCGGGCTGATTACTGGTGCTATCGAACAGGTTTGATTTCAGCGCGTTCCACCGGCAGATAAAGGTCGATAATGGCAGTCACCCTTGACCAGACGATCGCACAGAAACAGCACACCTTGCTGTCGAAGATGTTTGCCAGCCAGACCTTCTGGGTGGTTATCGCGGTCATCCTCGCCTGCCTGTTCCTGTCGTTTGCCACCGACGCCTTCGCCACGCAGAAGAACCTCTACAACATCACCCGCAACATCACCTTCGTCGCCATCATCGCGCTCGGCATGACCTTCGTTATCATCACCGGCGGCATCGACCTCTCGGTCGGTTCGGTGCTGTGCCTGTCGTCGATGGTGCTTGCGGTCACCATGCATGCCGGCTACTCGATCGAGATCGGCATCCTGGCCTCTATCGCAACCGCGCTTGCCATCGGCGCCTTCAACGGAATCCTGATCGCCTATCTCGGCTTTCCGCCGTTCGTGGTGACGCTCGGCATGTTGTCGATCGCCCGCAGCCTGGCCATGGTCGCCTCCAACAACACCGTCGTCTTCCAGTTCGGACCGGACCACAACAAGCTGCTGGCGCTGGGCGGCGGCGCCTGGGTGTTCGGCATCGCCAATCCAGTGCTTTACATGATCCTTTTGGCGCTGATCACCGGCTTCGTCCTGCGCTGGACCAAGTTCGGCCGGCACATCTTCGCCATCGGCGGCAACGAGCATGCGGCGACGCTGACGGGCGTTCCGGTGCGCCAGATCAAGGTCGCCGTCTACATGATTTCGGCGCTGTCGGCCGGCATTGCCGGTATCATCCAGACTGGATGGCTGGGCGCCGTCACCACCAATCTAGGCACCGGCATGGAGCTTCAGGTCATCGCCGCCACCGTCATCGGCGGCGCCAACCTTGCCGGCGGCGTCGGCACCGCCTTCGGCGCCATCGTCGGCGCCGCGCTCATCGAGGTGATCCGCAACAGTCTCGGCCTGCTCGGCATCAATGCGTTCTGGCAGGGCGTGTTCATCGGCGGCGCCATCCTGCTGGCGGTTCTGTTCGACCGCATCCGCAATTTCCGCCGCAACGACTAGGACCATGATCCCGAAAAGTGGAAACCGGTTTTCTCGGACAAACGGAAACCGTTTGTCCGAGATCATGGTCGAACACAAGACAGCCTGATGGCAAACTCGCTGTTCAGCCTTGAGGGCCGGCTGGCGCTGGTAACCGGCTCTGGTCAGGGCATAGGTTTTGCCCTGGCGCGTGGCCTAGCCGAACATGGCGCCAGCGTGGTGCTGAACGGCCGCGATGCCGCCAGGATCGGCGGCGCCGTCGAAAGGCTGCGCGCTACCGGCTTCAAGGCGCACGCCTCGACCTTCGACGTCACCGATTTTCAAGCGGTCAACGCGGACATCGCCCGCATCGAAGCCGAGATCGGCGCCATCGACATCCTGATCAACAATGCCGGCGTCCAGTTCCGCGCCCCGCTCGAGGATTTTCCCGAGGAGCAATGGGAGCGGCTGTTCAAGACCAATGTGTCGGGCGCCTTCCATGCCGGCAAGGCGGTTGCCCGCCACATGATCGCGCGCGGCATGGGCAAGATCATCAACATCGGCTCGGTGCAGAGCGAACTGGCCCGGCCGAACATCGCGCCCTACACGGCAACCAAGGGCGCGATCAGGAATCTGACCAGAGGCATGTGCGCCGACTGGGCGAAACACGGCCTGCAGATCAACGCGATCGCGCCCGGCTACTTCCGCACCGAGATGAATCAGGCGCTGGTCGACAATCCCGAATTTTCCGCCTGGCTGGAGAAGCGCACGCCCGCCGGGCGCTGGGGCAATGTCGACGAACTGATCGGCGCCGCCGTGTTCCTCGCCTCCGACGCATCGTCCTTCGTCAACGGCCATACGCTCTATGTCGATGGCGGCATGACGGCTTCGGTTTGAGGCACCAACTCTGGCGCGGCCATCCAACCGTTGTTCGGTTCACTACCTATCGCTCAGTCTGAAAATCCACCGGCATCGGCCGTCACCCGACCCTCGCCAAAGGCCACGCCTTGACGCGGCCCCGAACTCCGCCGCACAATCCCCCTGCAGGCGAAGGGAGGCCAGTCGTCTGCGGGAGGAATACCCATGACGGAAGCGATCAGGCTCTACTGGGGCCGGTTCGGACATGTTTCTGTCCTGAATGTCGCAAGCGACTTCGTCACCCATGCCCATGTCGAAGCACATTTGATCATCTGGCTGGAAGGCACGGCCGGCGAGATGACCATCGGCCGCGAGACGGTACGGCTTGGACCGCGCACCGCCGCCGGCATCAACTCCTTCCAGCCGCACAGCCATGTCCTGTCGCGGAACGGCACTCCGGGCCTGTTCCTCGCCTTCTACATCGATCCCGACTGGGCGCGCCGGCGCCGCGACCTGCCTTCGTCCGCACCGCTGTTCTCGCAGGCCGCAATCACGCTGGAGCCCTGGCTGCACCAGGCCGCCGCCAGTCTGCTCGATCACCTCATCGACAATGAAAGCGTCGACGATGTCGCCAATTACGAGATCGAGCGTTTCATCGACAGTGTCCTTGATGCCGCTGACGCTTCGGCGCCGCAGGAAGCCCGCGTCCACATAAACACCATGCAGGATTTCCGCGTCCGCAAGGCAATTCAGCTAATGAAGGCCAATGTCTGCGAGCGCATCTGCTTCGACGACGTGGCGCGCGCCGTCGGCCTGTCACGGCCGCACTTCTTCGCCCTGTTCAAGGAACAGACCAATCTGACGCCCAATGTCTACTGGAACACGCTGCGCATGGAGGAAGCGGTGCGGCAATTGCAGTGGTCGCAGGAACCGCTGATTTCGGTCGCCTGCAATCTCGGCTTCACCACGCAGGGCAATTTCTCGCGCTTCTTCCGCGACCATGTCGGCGTGCCGCCGACACTCTACCGTGAAGCGGCGCGGATGATCGCCTGAGCCAACCGGCCGCACCCTTTTTCAGACTCCCACCGTTTTTCAGACTCATTGATACGGGCTCAAGACGCATTGATAAGCGCCTTTGACTTGGCCGCCCTACCCTTGCCCAACTGCCGCATCTGCAAGGGGACATCCATATGGCGAACGTCACCATCTCCAGCGTCATCGACGCACCGGTCGAACAGGTCTGGGCGCGCATTCGCGACTTTAACGGCCTGCCAGGCTGGCACCCGCGAATGGTGGAAAGCCATATCGAGGACGGCAAGGACGCCTCGACGATCGGCTGCGTGCGCAATTTCCAGCTCGCCAGCGGCGCCCGCATTCGCGAAAAGCTGCTCGACTTCTCCGACAACAATTTCCTCGTCAGCTACTCGATCTTGGAGACACCGCAGCCGCTCACCAACCACAAGGCGACGCTGCAGCTGCGACGCGTGACCGATGGCGACCGAACCTATGCCGAATGGACCGCCAGCTTCGACGCGGCGCCCGAGGAAGCCGGCAAGCTGGCCGAGGGCATGGGCGCCAACGTCTTCCAGGGCGGCTTCAATGCCCTGAAGAGCCATTTCGCCGGCCAGAGCTGAGGGAGCCCGGCTATGGCGCTAGCACTGCACACTTTTGCGACGGTGAAGGAGGCCAACGCGGCGCTGAAATCCCGGGGCAGCCGCTATCTCGGAGGCGGCACGCTGGTCGTGCGCGCCGCCAATGAAGGCGATGTTTCCGTCTCCAGCCTGATCCGTTCGACCGAGCCGTCGCTTTCATCGATTGCCGTCACCGACAGCAAGGTCCGCATTGGCGCTTCAGTGACCATGGCGGCGATCGCTCGTCATCCGGACCTCAGCTTCCTTACCAAGGCCGCGAGCGCCGTCGGCGGCCCAGCGGTCCGCAACATGGCGACCGTTGGCGGCAATCTGTTCGCACCGGCGCCCTATGGCGACTTTGCCGTTGCCCTGCTGGCGCTCGATGCCACGGTTGGCACCGATGATGGCGAAACGCCGATCGAAACCTTCCTGGCCGGGCGCGACACCAACCGTGCCATAGTCACTTCGGTCGCTTTCGCGCTTCCGAAGGCAGACGGCTTTCGCTTCCTGAAAGTGTCGCGTGTCAAGCCGAAGGGGGTCTCGGTGCTCAGCATCGCCGCCGTGCTTGAGCTGGCCGGCGACGGCGCTGTGTCCTCGGCACGGATCGCGCTCGGCTGCATGGCAGACCGGCCAATGCGCGCCAAGGCTGCGGAAAAAGCGCTGATCGGCAAAAGCCTGACCAAGGACGGCATCGCGCCGGCGCTCGCCGCGGGCAACGAAGGCACCTCGCCCATCACCGATCCGATCGCCAGCGCCTGGTATCGCAACGAAGTTCTGCCGGTGCATCTCGGCCGGCTGCTGCTGACCTGAAAACACCCGTTGGGGGGCGCGCGTCTGTCCGATCATTCGGGCAGGCGCGCAAGGAGGAAACATGGCAAAGGTCCCGGTCCAGTTCACGCTCAACGGTTCTGAAAAGGCCGAATTCATCGACAGCGGCACGACCCTGCTTCACGCGCTGCGCGACAAGATCGGCGACACGTCGCCGAAAGGCGGCTGTCACCAGGGCACCTGCGGCGCCTGTTCGGTCATCATCGACGGCGAGCTCCGGCTGTCCTGCCTGACACTGGCCGAGACCTGCAATGGAGCCGTTATCACGACGACGTCAGGGCTTTCGGAGGGCGGCGTTCTGCATCCGCTGCAGCACGCCTTCCTCGACACCTTCGCCACGCAATGCGGCTTCTGCACGCCGGGCATGATCATGGCCGCCAAGGTGCTGCTCGACCATAAACCCAATCCCAGTCGCGACGAGGTGGTCGAGGCGCTGTCGGGCAACATCTGCCGCTGCACCGGCTACGAGCCGATCATCCAGGCGGTGCTGCACGCCGCCCGCGCCAATTCGCAGAACGCCGCCTGAGGGAAGCAAACATGGACCTGCGCAAGAGCTACTTCGCCGATGTCCGCAAGGATGATCTGCACGAGATCGGCCAGCCCCGGCCGCGCTCGGATTCACCCGGTCATGTCACCGGCAAGACCGCTTTTTTCGCCGACCGCAATTTCCCCGGCATGCTGCACCTGAAGATGGTGCGCAGCCCGCACCATCACGCCCGCATCCGCTCGATCGATACGTCGGAGGCCGAAAAGCATCCCGGCGTGGTGAAGATCCTCACCGCCAAGGACGTGCCGCACAATGTCTACACCATCCTGATCCTGATCCAGATCGGACCGGAGGACGAGACGGTGCTGGCCGACGGCAAGGTGCGCTGGAAGGGCGAGGCCGTGGTCGCGGTGCTGGCCGAAACCGAGCGCGCCGCGCAAGAGGCCGCTGCCAAGGTCAAGGTCGACTATGAGGTGCTGCCGGCCGTCTTCGACATGGAGGAAGCGCTGAAGCCTGGCGCCCCGCTGGTCAACGAATACCATGGCCAGAATTATTATCTCTATGACAGCGGCGAATGCCGCAAGGTGCGTTTCGGCGACGTCGACGCAGGCTTCGCTGCCGCTGACCATGTGCTGGAGCAGAGCTACCAGTCCTCGCCGATCGAGCATGCGCCGACCGAAACCACCGGCTGCGTGGTGGCGCCCGAAGGCAATGACCGCTTCACCTGCTACACCAACACGCAGGCGATGTTCTTCACCCTCGACAACGCCTCGATCATCCTGCAGATGCCCGGCAACAAATTGCATTTCGTCGGCGGCACCGTCGGCGGCGGCTTCGGCGGCAAGGTCGACGTCATCGTCGAGCCGATCGCCATTCTTGGCGCCAAGCTGACCGGCCGGCCGGTTTCCTTCATCTACAGTCGCGAGGAGGAGATGCAGATCTCCTCGCCGCGCGCCGCCGAAAAGGTCGTCATCAAGGACGGCGTCATGAAGGACGGCCGCATCGTCGCGCGCAAGGTCACCGGCTATACCGATGCCGGCGCCTATTCGCGCCACTCACCCTACGGCGCGCAGAAGGGCGCTGGCCATTATCCCGGGCCCTACACCATCCCCAATGTCTGGATCGACACCTACTGCGTCTACACCAACCGCACGCCCTCCTCGGCCATGCGCGGCTTCGGCGTCACCATTGGCGACTTCGCGCTGGAGGTGCAGATGGACAAGCTGGCGCGGCTGATCGGCATGGATCCGCTCGAGTTCCGCTTCATCAACGCCTATCGTGACGGCGACATGAAGGCGCATCGCCAGCCGACCGAAGGTGCGGCGCTGATCGAGTGCATGCAGGAAGCCTCGCGCGCCGCCAACTGGCCGGTGGCGGAAAAATTCATGGCGATATCCTCCTACGTGAAGGGAGCTTGAGATGGCGATCAGGCTCGGGCGCGGCGTTGCAGCGATCAACTATCCGACTGGCATGAACCTTGGCGGCGACCCGACCCAGGCGCTGGTGCATTCGACGCCGACCGGCAATTTCATGGTGACGCTGTCATCGGTCGATCTCGGCCAGGGCATGAAACAGATCATGGCGCAGATTTGCGCAGAGACCATCGGCGTGCCGACCGACCGCGTCGTCGTCGACACCGCCGACACCGACACCGGCCCGCACTGCATGGGCACCTTCGCCTCGCGCGGCACCCACCGCGCCGGCAATGCCGTCATCCAGGCCGCCAAGGAAGCCCGCCAGGTGATGCTGGAAGTGGCCGCCGAGGAGCTAGAAGTGAACGCCTCCGACCTCGAGACCGACGGACAGGGCAACATCCTGGTCAAGGGCGCGCCGCAAAAATCGATCTCGATCTTCGATGTCGCACTGTCAGCGCATTTCAAGCGCGGCCGCTCGATCTCCGGCCGCGGCATGTTCCTGATCCCGCGCTCCTACCCCGAGAAAGAGACCGGCGCGATGAAGCCGTCGACCTGCTATGCGCATGCCTGCACTGTGGCCGAGGTCGAGGTCGACGACGAAACCGGCGAGGTTACCGTGTTGACGGTAAAGAACATTTTTGAGATCGGCCGTGCGCTGAACCCGAAAATGGTCGAGCAGCAGTTGGTCGGCGGCTCATGGATGGGCATCAGCCACGCGCTCTACGAGACGACCGAGCCCTATTATCCCAACCGCGACCATGGCGGCACCGACTTCAACCAATATCTGATGCCCGGTCCCGGCGATCTTGCGGAGACCGAGATCATCGTGCTGGAGCGGCCGTCGGCCGACGGGCCTTATGGCGCCAAGGGTCCGGGCGAAATGTGCGCCAACCCGCAGATACCAGCGGTTGCCAATGCCGTCTTCGACGCCGTCGGCGTGCGCATCGACACGCTGCCGATCACGCCAGAGCGCATCCTGCGCGCGCTCAAGGCGCAAGCGGCGAACTGAGTGATAGAAATGCCTGAGGTGAACGCCGAGACTGTCGCGACCTCGCCGGAGGCGATGGCGCAGCACCTGGCCGCGACGCGCTATCTGGCCGATGACAGCTTGGCGACCGCCATCTTCCTGGCCATCCGGCTGGGCAAGCCGCTGCTGCTCGAAGGCGCGCCGGGCGTCGGCAAGACGGAAGCAGCCAAGGCGATCGCGCAGCTGCTCGGCCGCGATCTCGTGCGGCTGCAATGCTACGAAGGCATCGACGCTTCGCACGCGCTCTACGAATGGAACTACCAGCGCCAGCTGCTCGCCATCCGCCACGCCGGCGAGCACGAGATCGACATCTATGACGACCGCTTCCTGATCGCCCGGCCGCTGCTGCAGGTGCTGAAGGCGCCGGTGCAGCGCGTGCTGCTGGTCGACGAGATTGACCGTTCGGACCATGAATTCGAGGCGCTGCTTCTGGAATTCCTCTCCGATTTCCAGATCAGCATTCCGGAGCGCGGCACCATCCGCGCCACAACCCAGCCGATCGTCATCCTGACCTCGAACCGCACCCGCGAACTCGCCGAAGCGCTGCGCCGCCGCTGCGTCTACCACTGGATCGGCTATCCCAACGCCGAGCGCGAGGCCGCCATCATCATGCTGCGCGCCGGCGATGTCGCCGAGGCGACGGCGCGCGCGGTGGCGGCAGCCGTGCAGAGCATCCGTGCCCGCCCGCTGGCCAAGCCGCCCGGCATTGCCGAGGCGGTCGAATGGGCCAACGCCGCGACCATTCTGGAAAGGGGCGGCAGCCCGTGGCCCGAAGCGTTCCGCCGTGCCATTGGCGTGCTGATCAAGGACGAAGAAGACCTGACCTACATCGCGCCCGAGCTTGGCCGGATTGTCGAGGAGGCACTGGCGTGAACGCCCTGCCCCGCGCGGCCACGCCGTTCCTCGGCTTCGGCCGGCTGCTGCGCCGCTACGGTTTCGCCGTCGCGCCGGAGCAGGTGTCCGGCTTCATGCAGGCCGTGACATTGCTCGGGCCGCGTTCGATGGCCGATATCCGAGAAGCCGCCCTTGCCACGTTGGCGCCACCACCCGACCGCCGCGACGAATTCGAGGCGCATTTCCAGAGCCATTTCTACGGCAACGCATCTGCCTTGGTCGAAGGCGATGCCGACGAGGAAACCCGCATCAAGGACGATGGTGGCGCGAGCCAGGAAGAGATCGAGGTGATCAGCCGGCAGGAAGGCGGCGAGTTGTCCTCCGGCGCCGAACAGCTGAGCACGCGCGATTTTCAGCGCGACGACGATAGGCTGGCCGCCTTCCGCCGCAAGCTCGCTTCCGCCTTGCCCGCCCGCCGCTCCTTCCGCACCGTGCGCACCCACTCACGCGGCAAGCTCGATTTGCGCCGGTCGCTCCGGGAAATCGTCAGCGCCGACGGCGACGTACCCTCGCCGCTGCTGCGCCGCCGGCAGACTGTGCCGCGCAAGCTGCTGATCCTGATCGACGTCTCCGGTTCGATGAAGCTGCACACAGCCGACTATCTCAAGCTCGCCCATGCCGCCGTGCAAGGTGCTGACCGCGCCGAAATCTTCACCTTCGGCACGCGGCTCACCCGCATCACCGCCGCACTTCGCATTCGCGACCGGGACCAGGCGCTGGCCCGCGCGGCGACGCAGGTCGACGACTGGGACGGAGGCACCCGCATGGGGCCGACGCTGCTCGCTTTCCTGTCGGTGCCACGCTTCTCCGCTTTCGCCCGCGGTGCAGCGGTCGTCATCCTCTCCGACGCGCTGGAGCGCGGCGACCACGTCGAACTGGAGACTGCGATGCGCCGGCTGAGCGCGCGCGCTTTCCGATTGTCTCTTGCAACGCCCCTGGCCGGCGACCCGCGCTTCCGGCCGGCAACGGCGGCACTGCGCGCCATCCTGCCGGTGCTCGACGATCTCATCGACGGCTCGTCGCTCAAGGGCCTCACCGATTTCATCCTGTCGCTCGCCAGTCCAGCCCCGGCGGCGGCGGCAATCTGGAAGAAGGTTTCGTGATGCAGAAAGCAATCGACGCGCATTTCCACATCTGGCGCCAGCAGGACCAGCCCTGGCTGGTCGGGCCGATGGTGCCGCGCATCTTTGGCCCCTATGAGCCGATCCGCCGCGACTACCCGATCGAGGAATTCTTGGCCGACCAGAAGGGTGCCGGCGTCGAAAAAGCCGTCTATGTCCAGACCAACTGGGCCAAGGAGGATTTCGAGAAGGAGGTCGCCTTCCTGCAGAGGACCGCTGACGAGACCGGCTGGCCGCACGCCATCGTCGGCTATACCGACATGACCGTGGACGATATCAGGCCGCAGATCGACCGGTTGAAAAAATATCCGCTGCTGCGCGGCGTGCGCATGCAATTGCACTGGCACGAGACGCCGGCCTTCCGCTTTGCCACTTCGGCCGATCAGGTCATCGACCCCAAGGTGCGGGCGAATGTGCCGCGACTCAGGGATTATGGTCTCTCCTTCGATCTGCAGCTCTTTCCCGCCCAGATGAAGGACGGGCTGACCCTGGTCGGCGAGAACCCCGAGACCAATTTCATCCTCACCCATGCCGGCATGTTGACCGGCATGGAGCCCGAAATCACGGAAGCCTGGAAGGCTGGCCTGCGCACGCTGTCAGCGGCGCCAAATTTCTACGCCAAGCTGTCCGGCCTTGGTACCTTCGTCCATCGCAACGACCCGGCACTGATCGCCTATATCGTCGACAATGCGATCGACATCCTGGGCGCGGATCATCTGATGTTCGGCTCGAACTTCCCGATCGAGAAACTGTGGACCAGCCACGCCGAGCTGATCAAGGCGCATCGCGCGGCGGTGTCAAAGCACGGCGCGAAAGCTGAGGCGGATATTTTCTGGAACACGGCCGAGAGGGTTTATCGGCCGGTATAGCGCGCGCCTTCCAGAAGGTGGGCCGAGCGCCTGTGATGGATCTGCTCACAATGGCCGGCCTAAAACCTGGACCATATGCCGTTTTGCCCCAATGCTGACTGGCCCCGCCGTCCGCACCAGCTCGAAGCCTTGCCCCTGCCAAAATCGAAGAGCCTGCTCATTTTCTGTGATCACGCCGAGCTCCACGCGCTTGACGTTCTGGGATTTCAGCCACCTGAAAAAGTCGTCGCACAGCGCTCGCCCCAACCCTCTTCCGCGAAGTGTTTTGTCGATCATGAACAACGCGATCCACCAACACTCAACTCGCGGATAATTGCGGTCGCAGGCCAGCAAGCCCACGAATTCACCATCGATTGCCTTCATCCCGAATACGAATTTGTCTGCTTCAGTTCGGTTCGGTGGAAAGTTCTCAAATTCCTCCTTTGCAGTGGCAACGTTGGGCGGCTCGCCTCTTTCCAGCACGACATAGTCCGAGCAGCCCTGATACAGCGGCACCAGTCGTGGAGCATCAATTCCAATCAGGCCTTCAATCTCGTAGCCAGAGAGCGAGGTTGGAAATCTGATGCTTTTGTCCATGAAAATTCCAGCCCCGGAAAGCAGCCACCCTCACTTCACCTCGAACTGCGGATCGACCGGGATCTGCATCGCCGTGACCATATGATTGGTCTGCCCGGCGAGCCCAATGATCGACACCAGTTCGCCATGCTGTGCATCGGTCATGCCTTTCGCACGGGCGGCGGCGGTGTGCGAGTGGACGCAATAGGAGCAGCCATTGGCGGTCGACACCGCGATATAGATCATCTCCTTGGTCAATGGATCGATGGCGCTGTCAGCGACCATCACCACCTTCAGCTGTTCCCAGATCCGCTTCAGCGCCGGTGGATCATTGGCCAGCCCGCGCCAGAAATTGTTGACGAAATCGGATTTGCGCGTCGCACGGATGTCGTCGAACACCGCCTTCACAGCCGGGATTTTCTCCACCTCGGTATCGCTCAGAAGTTTCGTCGTGGCCATGGTCTGGTCCTCTTTGTTTCAATCGTCGTGTGAAGTAAATCGGGTCTTGAGCAATCGCAGCCAATCCATTTGCCCGATTCACTTTTTGGCGGGTTGGCGATTCAGATCAGGAAGCCCAGGAAGCCGCCATTTGCAGGCCGGCCTCACCTGAATCTAGTGAACCGCCGCGTACATGATCTTTTCCTCTGTGGCCTCCGCCGGCGAAAACTCTTCGACGATGCGGCCTTGCCGGCAGACCAGGATGCGGTCGGACAGGTTCATGATCTCCGGCAGGTAGGAGGAAATCACGACGACAGCCAAGCCCTCGTCGGCCAGCCGGTTGATGATCTGGTGGATCTCGGCGATCGCGCCGACATCGACGCCGCGCGTCGGTTCGTCGAAGATGACGACGCGCGGCTGCTGCACCAGCCCCTTGCCGATCACCACCTTCTGCTGGTTGCCGCCGGACAGCTCGACGACGCGCGCATTGTCGTTGATCGCCTTGATGTTAAGCGTTTTGGTCCATTCGGCTGACAGCGCGCGCATCTCCTGCTGGTTGATCACCCAGGCCTTTTCGCGGCCCGCCGCCAGCAGCCCGCCGAACAGGTTCTCGGCAATGCCCATCGTCTCGAAGATGCCCTCGCTCTTGCGGTCCTCGGTGACATAGACGATGCCGTCGGCCACGGCCTCGCTCGGCACGAGATAGCGCACTGGCCTGTCATCCAACTCGATCGCCCCGCCACGCAGGAAATCGCGCTTGTAGATGCCGGAGACGATCTTGAAGGTCTCGGTGCGGCCAGAACCGATCAGCCCGAACACGCCGGTGATCTGGCCCTCGAAGATCGAGAACGAATTGTTGCGCACGACATTGCTCATCGAAATGTCCTGCACCGACAGCACCTTCTTGCCGGCCTTGCGCAATTTCGCTTCGTCGCGCTGCCGGTAAATCTGCCCGGACAGTGTTCTCCCGACCATGGCGGCGACGATCCGGTCGCGGTCGAAGGCGGATGTGTCGTCGGTGACAACCAGCTCGCCATCGCGCAGGATGGTGATGCGATCGGCAATCATCAACGCCTCTTCCAGCGCGTGGCTGATGAAGACGATCGACACGCCATTCGCCTTCAGCCGCCGGATCAACGCGAAGAAATGCCGTTTCTCCTCTGGCGTCAGCGTCGCCGTCGGCTCGTCGAAGATGATGACCTCGGCATTGTGGTGGACGGCGCGCGCGATCTCGACCATCTGCCGCTTGGCGGCACCCAGCGTCGACACCATCGCGTTCGGGTCGACGGGAAAGTTGAGGGACTGCAGGAATTGCTGCGCCGAAATGTAGGTGCCACGCAGCCGGTTGAGGAATTTCTCGGTGCCGAGATAGAGGTTCTGCGCCACCGTCATCGACGGCACCAGGCTGGTTTCCTGGAACACCATGGCAATGCCGGCTTCGAGCGCCGCATGCGGCGAGGCGTAGGCAATTTCGGCGCCCTTGTGGAACATTCTGCCGGAGGTGGCGTCGACGACCCCGGCGACGATTTTGGTCAGAGTCGACTTGCCCGCACCGTTCTCGCCGAGCAGCGCGTGGATCTCGCCCTTGCGCAGGTCGAAGCTGACGTTTTTCACCGCGGGCACGCCGCGATAAGTCTTGGTGACATTTTCCAGGCGAATGATCGGTTCCATCAAAAACCTCCCGAGGCGAGGTCGACGGACAACACGCAGTCGCCGCCCCTGGAGGCGATGAACAGAAGGCCGGCCTTTTCGGCAACGCTGCAAATGCCGTGGCGCGTGCCGTTGGCGCGGCTGTGCAGGCTGAATTGCGGCTGCAGCTTCTGGTCGAGCCTTACTACCAGCCCGTAGGAGCGGCTTGGCGACCAAGGCTTGTGGATGCCCATGGTGCGGATGCCGCCGCATTGCAGCGGTTCGAGGAAGCTGCGGCTGGAAGCCAGCGCCGGCGCGATCCAGTAGGCCGGCGGCACCTGCTCGATCATGTCCTGCCGGTAGTGCGTTTCCTGCAGCACGAATTCGATCAGCCGGTTGCGCGGCGCAAACAAGGTCAGCCATGCCCCGCCATCGGCGGTCCGTGACAGCCGTGCGGGATAGCCGGGCAGATGCGCCAGCACCGTCGAGCGGTCGCCGGTCGCGCCGTCGAAGCGGACGAGTTGGTGGCGCCAGCTTTCGCTGACCAGCACATCCCGCCCCATGGGATGGAGCCCATAGGGAAAGGCGATCTCGCCGGCCACCTTGCGGAAGTCGCCGCCCGCCACGTCCCGCTTCCACAGCGAACCGGATGCGCCCATCTTCATCAGGTCGGCGGCCCATTGCGACGGCGCGTGTTCAGCCGAACCATTGGCCAGCCACAGCGTGCCGTCGTCTGCATAGGCAAGTGCGGTGATGCAGCCGATCCCGGCCGGCAGCGAAACCTCCTTACCGGCAATCAACAGCCTGCCGCTCTCCAACCCGACCGTCAGTTCGCCTGATGGCGACAGCGCCAGCGCCGTGACCGGAGATGAAAAGGTCTCGACCACGGTGGACATGGCGCCGGCCGCAATAGCGTGGATGGCATTGCCGCTGGAGGCCAACAGCCTGTCGCTGGAAACCAGCAGATTGTCTGGCTCGGTCATCTCGGCGAAAGCCGGCGCGTCGTCCAGCCGCGTGTTGGGGCGGAAGGCGCCGTCGAGCGGCGGAATGGTCACCGCCTTGCCGCGAAACAGGTCAAGCACCGGATCGAGGATCATGACGCCGCCCCCCAGTAGGAAGCGGGGCTGGTCCAGTTCGGGTCGGCGCCTGATATCTTGTAGCGACCGATGCGGTTGTTGAGGATGCCGCCGACGAACAGATACCCCTTGTGCTCGCGCATCGAGGTGACCATCGGGTGCGCGCCACCGGTGAGGTCGCCCATCGCCTCGACGATGCCGCCCTTTTCGTTGAACTTCACCACGCCGCCGGTGTTGATGTTGGGGAACAGCCATTCATCTTGCGGCAGCCGGCGCGTCATGCGCTTGCGCATGTCGGGGTGGCGCAGCGACAGGTCGAAGCTCGGCGTGCGCATGCCGAGCCACGCCATCCAGTAATTGCCGTCGGAGGCGCGGTTGATGTTGTCGGGGTAGCCCGGCATGTCGCGGATGACGCATTCGGCGGTATCCGCCTTCGGCCCTTCCAGCCAGTAGCGGTGCACGCGACAGGCCCAGCTTTCGGCGAAGAACAGCGACTTGCCATCATGCGCCATGCACACGCCGTTGGTGTAGCGGTAGCCGTCGAGCAGGGTCTTGGTCGAACCGTCCTTCGGGTCGTAGACCAGCAGCCGGCCGGTGGCACGGTTCTCGATCGAATCCAGCGCCCAGTCATGGGCGTCGTAACGCTTGGTCGAGTCGGTGAAATAGATACGGCCGTCGGGTGCCACGTCGCAGTCGTTGGGATCGCGCATCCGCGCATCGTCGACGATCGAGGTCCAGGAGCGCGAGGTCTCGGCCGATAGGCGTTTCACCTCCCGATCCGGCGACACGGAATAGAGCCCCATGGCGCCGACACAGCTGATCAGGTTGCCTGATTTGTCGAAGGCTAGGCCGAGCGGAAAGCCGCCAATATGGGCAAACACTTCCGACCTGACATAGTCCGGCGCGAAGAAGCGGATGATCTCGCCATGGCGCGTACCGCAATAGAGATTGTCGTCGCGGTCGAGGATGACATCCTCCGGCCCTTCCAGTTCGCCAAGCCCGATATGGTCAGCTTCTGACAATCGATTATCGAGTTCGTATGGCGTGCCCGAACCGGGTGCCGCCGACTGGGTCGCGCCCATCCTGAGGTAGACCGGCGCGACATAGACTTCGTTCAGCACCTTGTGCCGGTTCTTCAGCCAGCGGATGTCGATGGTCACCGCCACCGCCAGCATGATGCCGAGCACCATCTGGTTGGTTCCGGTGCCATAGCCCAGCCGGATCAGCCCGTTGGTCATGGTCAAGACGATGATGGCGCCCATCAGCCCCTTGACCACCGAGCCGCGCCCACCGCCCAAGCTGACGCCGCCGACCACGGCCGCCGTCAGCGCCATGATCTCGAGATTGAGGCCGGTGCCCGGCCCTGCCCCGCTCAGGCGGCAAGCGATGAGAAAGCCGCCGATCGAGGCGCAGAAGCCGGAGAAGACATAGGTCATGAACACGGTGCGGCGCACCCGAATGCCGGCATTATGGGCCGAACGCCTGGAGCCGCCGACCGCCAGCACATGCCAGCCCGGCCGCGAACGCGTCAGCGCGATATGGGTGACGATCGCCAGGATGATGGCCAGCCAGACCGAGACCGACAGGCCCCAGAAGGTGCTGTCGCCGATGAAGTCGAGCACATCCGACGTCGCCGTCGAGAGCTGCACGTCGGCGGCATAGGTGGTGACCAGGATGTCGAACAGCGCCCGCCCGAAGATGAAGGTGACCAGCGTGGTGAGAAAGGCGCGCAGGCGGAGATAGCCGACGAGATAGCCATTGATGGCGCCGAAGACGAGGCCGGTGGCAAGCGAAGCGGCCAGCGCCAGCCAGATCGACTGTTCGAGGATGAAGAAGACATAGACGGCGGAAAAGCAGGACAGCGCGAAGATCGAACCGACCGACAGGTCGATGCCACCACCCAGCATCACCACCGTCATGCCGGTGACCACCATCGAGAATTCGCCGAGCTGGCGGGTCGATTCCTGCAGCGAGGTCAGCTTGAAGAAGCCCGGAATGACCGAGCCGAAGGTCGCTAACGTCGCCACCAGCGCCAGGAACGGAATGGCGTTGTCGGTCCAGCGCTTGGTCAGGATCTCGCCGACAAGATGATCGGGCACGAGATTGTAGCGCCAGGACTGGAGGCGTTCACGAAAGGACATTGGCTGCCGTGGCTCAAGAGAAAGAGGTGGCCGAACTGATCCGGCCACCTCGTGAATTTATTCGAAGGCGTGGCTTACTTCGCCGCCGCTTCGGCTTGCAGCGCCTTCAGGTCCCAGCAGCTGTCGGGCTTGAGGTCGGCCTTGGTCGTCGCCTTCTCCAGCGTGTAGATGTAGGTGTGCGAGGTGCCGGCCGGCTGGCCGCTCTGCAGCAGGAACTTGATGATGGCGTTCATGTCGCCCGACTGGCGGGCAAGCTCGGTCATCACCACGGCGCCATAGGTGCCGTCCTGCAGCTTGTCGCAGTCGGCAGCCTTTTCCCCGCCTCCGGTGGTGACCAGGAACACCTTGCCCTCGAGCTTAGCGTCGCGGATCGCTGCGGACGCGCCGGTGGCGTCACCATCCCAGAAATCGATGATCGAGCAAATGTCCGGGTTCTGTTGCAGCATCGTCGTCGTCACGTTGCGCGAGGTCGTCGCATCCCAGTTGGAGTCGGGCTTGGCCACCACCTTGAAGTCGGGATGCTTGTCCAGCACCTTCATGATGCCGGCATACTGATATAGGCTGGAGGAGTTCGCCTGGTCGCCCTGCACCAGGCCGATCTTCTTCGACGAGTTTTCGCCGCAGCCCTTGATCGCCGCTTCGGCCTCGAGCTGCCCAAGCCGGTCCCAGTCGCTGCCGACAAAGGCATCAGCCGGGAAGTTGGCCGGATTGTCGACCAGGAGCACATAGGTGCCGGCCGCCTGCGCCTTCTTCATCAGCTTGGAATAGGAGTTGAGGTCCGGCGCATGGATGATCAGCACGTCCGGCCGGGTGTCGGACGAGATGGCGTCGGTGATCGCCTGCGCGCCGGCATCGACCACCCAGTTCGGATCGCGCGTTTCGAACACGCCGCCCCAGGCCTCGACTTCGGTCTTCAGATAGTGCGCCCAGCCCTGCGCCAAGTCGAACCCCATCGCCAGCGGCACCAGCATGACGCGCTTACCCTTCAGCGCCTGCGCATAGGCCGCCGGGCCCGGATCGTCGGCGGCGAAGGTCGGCGCCACGAAGGCGGTAACGGCGAGCGCCGTTGCAGCGGCCATAAGTGTCTTGATCAGTCTCATGTCACGTCCTCTGGTTCGGTTTTCATTTGCCGGCCGATCGTCGCGATCGCGCCGGGTACCCCTAAATGTCGCCCTGTTGCGCGGTCTGTTCGTCGCGCGGATTGATGATGCCGTCGACGATGATGGCGCCGAGCAGGATCGCCGCCTTGATCAGGTTCTGGTAGAGCAGCGGGATATCGATGATGGTCATGGCGTTGAGCAGGATGCCGATCAGCGCCGCCCCGACCAGCACATTGCGCACCCCGCCCCGCCCGCCGGACAGGCCGATGCCGCCGATCACCGCCACCAACACGATGTCGTAGAGCAGCGTCGAGTTGACGACGCGGGTGTTGATCGAATGCAGGCTGGCCGCCGTCAGCAGGCCGGCGATGAACGCGACGAAGGCGGACAGCACATAGCGCAGCACCAGCATCGGCCGCACCGGAATGCCTATGTTGCGCGCCGCGACCGGATTGTCGCCGGCGAAATAGATGTAGCGGCCCCATTTGGTGTAGCGCAGGAACAGGAAGATCAGGAAAGCCAGGCCGGCGAAGACGAATACCTCGACGGGAATGTCGAGGAAGCGCAGGCCGCCGAGCAGCTCGACCCAATGGCCCTGCGGCACCGGCACGGCATCCTGCGTGATCAGTTGCGAGCGCACATAGCCGAAGACGAAGGAGCCCGTCGCCAGCGTCACGAAAATCGCCGGTACATCGGCATAGGCGACGAGGAAGCCGTTGAGCAGGCCGATCGCGAGTACGCCGGCCAGCACATAGGCGAAGGCCAGCCCGTCCGGCGTTCCTGAATTCAGGAGTTGCAGATACCAGGCGACAGACATTGCCATGATCGCAACGGCCGAGAGGTCGATGCCTCGGCCGATGATCACGACAGCCATGCCTAGCGCCAGTATGCCGAGCACCGACACCGAGCGGACAATGGCGACGAGATTGTTGGGGTCGATGAAGCCCGGCAGGCCGAAGGCAGCGGCAACGAACAGCACCACCGCAATGGCAAAGACGATGCCTTCCTGATTCAGGCTCCTGAAATTCGGCCAGCCGATCGCGCTCATGTCTGCTTACGCCCCCGAATGGCAGCGCTGCCATCCCACGGAAAGCTAATCGGCTCAGCGCCGGTTCGTCAAATGAATCCGCGTTCAGAACCTCGCTCGGCGGCGATATTCATCGAGTGGACGCATCGATTGCCAAAACTGGCGCAATGCGTGGAAAAGGCTGGATTTTTAGCAATTGGTTGCGCCATTGCGATCGCTTGCGAAAGCACCGCACCAAAGCGGAAGGGACGGAGCAGAATTTATCTCCGCATCAGGTGGGAAAATTCGATTTCAGTTCCCCGGTGCGTGACCGGAAACCTCGGCGCCCGCACCTGGCGGCAGCGCGAGGAAACGCAACGCCGCCACCAGCCCGATGGCGCCGATGGCGAGGAAAGCGATTCGAAAATCGACGAGGTCGAGCGCCGGGCGGTCCCTGGCGATCTGCGACAGATTGAGGATCACCGCCGCGACCGCGACGCCGAACAGCATCGCCACTTGCTGGAGCATGCTGGACAGTGTCGCCGCCGAGCTACGCTGCGCTGCGTCGATATCGGCGAAGGCCAGCGTGTTGAGGGCGGTGAACTGCATCGAGCGCGACAGGCCGGCGATCAGCATCAGCACAATCACCAGCGCTTGCGGCGTCTGCGGTGAGATCGCCGCGCACGCCATGATCGACGCCGAGGCGATCAGGCCGTTGATGACAAGCACAGAACGAAAGCCGAAGCGACGCAGCGTCGGCGTCGTCACCATCTTCATGCCGAGTTTGCCGACGAAATAGGCCAGGATCATCATGCCGGCATCGACGGGGCTGAGACCGAAGGCGACCTGGAACAGCAGCGGCAACAGGAACGGCGTCGCGTTGATCGCCACCCGGAAAATGGTGCCGGCGGCGAGCGTCGAGATGGCGAAGGTCAGCACCTTGAACGACGAGAGGTCAAGCAGCGGATGTGGCGCACGCCTGAGATGGCGCACCGCCAGCCAGCCGATGACGATGCCGGCAGCGATCAACAGCACCGTCGGCAGGACACCGTCTTCCGGATGCGCGATGCGTTCGAGCCCGTACAGGACGCAAGCAAGTCCCGCCGATGTCAGGAAAAAGCCCGGCCAGTCGAGCGGCTTGGGATCGGCCTCGCGGCCGCCAGGAATGAACCGGGCGACCAGCGCCAGCCCGATCACGCCGAGCGGGATGTTGATGAAGAAATTCCAGTGCCAGGACAGATAGGTGGTGATGAAGCCGCCCAGCACCGGCCCGACCACCGGCGCGAACAGCGCCGGCCAGGTGATCAGCGCGGTGGCGTTGAGCAGCTCGGACTTCGATGCATTGCGCAAGACGAGAATGCGGCCGACCGGGGTCATCAGTGCGCTGCCCAGCCCTTGCACGACACGTGCGGCGACGAACTGGGTGAGGTTTTGCGAGAAGCCGCAGGCGAGCGAGGCCAGCGTGAAAAGGATGATTGCCAGCAGGAAGATGTTGCGCGCACCGAAGCGGTCGGCGAGCCAGCCAGACAGCGGCACGAACACCGCCATGGTCAGCATGTAGGCGGTGATGCCGATGCTCATCGCCACCGCCGGCACGCCGAAGGAAGCGCCCATCTGCGGCAGCGATGTCGAGATGATCGTCGAATCCAGCAATTGCATGAAAAAGGCGATGGCGACGATCAGTGCAACGCGCCGCGCATTGGTGGCCGTTTCGGGTAAGGCTTCAGTGTCGGGAATGGCAGTCATGACGGAACCGGTTTGAACAGCAATTAGCCGGGCACGTCCATAGACGGCGCAACAAACTTTCGTGTCGCGTCACGGCCTGTTATGGATGAGAGGCGACCGGGGAAAGTGCACGCAGCAGATGAAACCCATCTATATCGACTATCTCAATGCTTTCGACATCGACGCCCTTGCCATGACCGATGGTGAAATCATCGCCGCCGTCGAGGCCGGCCTGGTGGCGCAAGGCAATGGCCAGACAGTGATCGAGCCGCGCGTTCATCTCGAGCCGGACCCGTCCTTCCATGGCCATTTCAATGTCTTGCGCGGCTACGTCGCGCCGCTCGACACCGCCGGCGTCAAGATCGTCGGCGACTATGTCGACAACTACCTGCACGGCCTGCCCTCCGAATTCGGTATCCTCAATCTGTTCGATCCGCGCACCGGCACGCCGCGCGCTATCCTCGATGCCACCGTCATCACCGACATGCGCACCGGTGCCGTCACCGCCATCGGCGCCAAGCATCTGGCGCGCAGGGGCTCAAAAGTGCTGGCCCATATCGGCGCGCGCGGCACCGCCTACTGGAACGTGCGCCTGCTCGACCATCTCTTCGATTTCGACGAGATCCGAGTCCATTCGCGCCGCCCGGCAAGCCGCGACGGTTTCGCTGCAAAACTCTCCGCCGATCTCGGCAAGCCGGTGACCGCTGTGGCCGACTGGAAGCGCTGCGTCGAAGGCGCCGACATTGTCGTCGAGGCCTCGCGGCTGCCGGAACCGCAGCCCTTGTTGAAGACCGAATGGATAAAGCGCGGCGCGCTGGTGGTGCCCTATGGCACGATGAGCGCGGTGGAGCTGTCGCTGACCGACATCATGCAGAAGATGGTTGTCGACGATTGGGGCCAGTGCAAGGGCGGCAAGTTCGGCTCGCTGCGCGCCCATGTCGAGACCGGGCGGCTGAGTGAAAAAACGCTTCATGCCGAGCTTGGCCAGATTGCCGCCGGTCTCAAGGCCGGGCGAGAGAATGACGGCGAGACAATCCTTTTCTGGCACCGTGGCCTGTCGCTGTCCGACATCGCATTGGGCAAGGCGATGCTGGCCAAAGCGCAGGCGCAAGGCATCGGCCAGCGGCTGCGCTTCGCATGAGTGCGCTCGTCCTCACCGGAGCCGGCGTCGGCACTGCGGATGTCGCCACGGTGGCCCGCGAAGCGCGCAAGGTGGAGGTCCGACCCGATGTCCTCGGCAGGCTGCAGAAGGCGCGGACAGTGCTCGACCAGGCCGCCGCCTCCGGCCAGCAGATCTATGGCCTCAACACCGGGCTCGGCGCCAATCTCGGCACGACGGTCGAGGGCGATGCCAGCGCCTTCCAGCGCCAGCTGCTGGAAGGACGCAGCGGCGCGGTCGGCGAAGCGCTGCCGGTCGAGACCGTGCGGGCAACTATGTTTGCCCGCGCGGCGATGCTTTCAACGGGAGGCTCCGGGCTTTCGCCCACCGTGTTTGTCGCTTTGGTCGACGCGCTCAATGCCGGTGTCCACCCGGTCATGCCGTCGCTCGGCTCGATCGGCGCCGGCGATCTGGTGCTGATGACGGCGCTGGCCCGCCTGCTGACCGGCGAAGGCGACGCCGACTATCAGGGCCGGCGCATGCCGGCAGCCAAGGCGTTGATGATGGCCCGCCTCGTCCCCATCAGCCTGGCGCCCAAGGACGGGCTGTCGCTGATTAACGCTTCGGCTGTTTCAGCGGGCAGCGGTGCGCTGGTGGTGACGGATGCGCTGTCCGCCCTTGCCCAGCAGCACCAGGCCGGCGCGCTGACCATGGAAGGTATCGGCGCCAATCGCACCATCCTCGACCCGCGCCTGCATATGGCGCGGCCGGCGGCCGGCCAGCAGGAGGCGGCCAAGGTCTTGCACGATCTGCTCGCCCGCGACGAGGCGCCGGCGCCGACCACCTTGCAAGATCCCCTGTCGATCCGCTGCATGCCCTCGATCCATGGCGCTCTGATCGAGGCGCTCGGTCAGGCGAAGCGGGGCGTCGAGATTGAGCTCAATGCCGCCGCCGACAACCCGCTGGTGCTTAGCGACGACGAGCTTGTGCTGTCGACCGGCAATTTCCACACTGCCTCGCTGTCGCTCGCCTTCGAAACGCTCGGCCTGGCGATCGCCCAGTGTGCCGCGGCGAGCGCCGCCCGCTTCATTCAGCTCACGGGCTCCGGCCGCAACGGCCTGCCGAAATATCTGTCGCCGGTCGGCGGCGCCTCGGCCGGCTTCGTGCCGCTGCAGAAGACGGCGACGTCGATCCTGGCCGCCATCCGCCACAGGGCCAATCCGGTGATGCTGGATTTCTTAGCCGTCTCGGAAGGCGTCGAGGACCATGCCACGCAGACACCTCTGGCCGTCGCGAAATGCGCCGCGATGATTACACTGTGGCGGCGGCTGATCGCCTTTGAGCTGCTGGCGGCGGCACAGGCGGTCGACCTGCGCGACGGGCTCACCCTTGCGCCCCGCACCGCCACTGTTCATACGGCGATACGCGCGCTGGTCCCTGTCCTAAAGGAAGACCGGCCGCTCGGCATCGACGCCGAAGCGCTCTACGCCGCGCTCGCCAATGGGCCCTGGCCGGTGACCTTACGCCCGGCCGACCTTGTCCAGGAAAAGTCGTAGCTCATCGGGGTCCATGTGCACGACGTGCCTGTCCTCGGGATAGGCCAGACTGTTGACGTCGGCGACATATTCGGAGAACGCCGCGATGCGCTCGGCTTGCAGGCGGTCATATTCGGCGGCGAAATTGCGATAGACCTTGGAGTGGCGGGGCATGTGGCCACGGTTCTGGCCGAGAATGTCGTCGGCAAACAGATATTGCGCGTCGCAGCCGGTGCCCGCCCCCATCGACAGCATGATCAGCGACGTCCGCTCCGAGATCGCCTTTGCCACCTCGACCGGCACCACTTCGATCTCGGCGCCGATGGCGCCGGCAGCCTCAAGTTGCTTCACCGCTGCGAAGACCTCCATGGCCGTGTCCGCGGTCTTGCCGACCGCCTTGAAGCCGCCCGTCCAGGTGGCACGTGACGGGATGAGACCGACGTGACCGATGACCGGGATGGCATCATCGGCCATCCGCTTGATCGTGGGGTAGCCGGCGCTGCAATAGACCGCGTCGGCGCCAGCCTTGTAGAGTCGGAAAGCCCAGCGCAGGAAATCGTCCGCCGTGCCGATCTCGAAGAAATTCTCCCCCGGCATGGTGAACAGGCTGGGGGCTGCGTCGCGGTATTGCGGGTTGAGCACCAGATCGGGCGGCACCGAGACGATGTCGACCCCTGCCCGTTCGGCGGCCTCGGCCTCGTCCATCGTCAACACGCGCAGCATGGTCAGCTGGCGCTTGCCCTTCATGGCGCGCAGGTCCGCCACCGTTGGTCTTTTTCGGCTCATCGAAAGAATTCCTCTGTTACGTGCGGCAGCAGGTCAGCCGACCTGGATCATCACTTTGCCAGCCTCGACCCTCACTGGATAGGTCTTGAGGTTGACGCACACCGGCGCACCCTTGGCGGCACCAGTCTTGTAGTTGAAGCGGCCATTGTGCTTGGGGCATTCGATAATGTCGTCCATCACCAGCCCGTCAGCCAGATGCGACTTCTCATGCGTGCAGTACCCGTCGGTGGCGAAGAACTCGTCATCCGGGCTGCGATAGATGGCGAAGGTGCGACCGCCATGGTCAAAGCGGATGACGTCCTCTTCCTCGACATCATCGACGCCACACGCTTCAACCCAGCCGGCCATCTTGTTTCTCCTGCAATCTATTCCGCTGCCGCCGGGACGGTCAGCTCATGGAACTCGTCGCGGTACGGTCGCGCCGTCGGTGGCAGCTCACGTTTTAGGAAATAGTCCTCGTACTGGAGCTGCTTGATCAGCACCGGCCAGACCTCGCGATAGGCATGCCACATCGAAGGGTTCGGCTCCGGCAGATCATGCTTGATCAGTTCATGCAGCTTCGGCAGCGCATGATAGGGCACCATCGGAAACATGTGATGCTCGACGTGGTAGTTCATGTTCCAGTAGATGAAGCGGCTGATCGGGTTCATGGTGACGGTACGCGTGTTCAGCCGATGATCGGTCACATTGTCGGCCAGCCCGATATGCTGCAGGAGCCCGGTCAGTACCATGTGCCAGCTGCCGTAAAGGCGCGGCAGGCCGATCAGTACCAGCGGCAGGAACGACCAGAGGTAGAGCGCCAGCGCAATCGCAGCGAGATAGATGCCGATATGCCAGCGCGCGGCGATCACCGCCTTGTGCTGTTCCATCTCCGGCACGAAGCTCTTCTCGCCCGGTGAGAGGTTGCCGAACGCATTGCGCAGCAGTGTCGGCAGCGAATAGCGGTAATCGAGGACGCCGGTGAAGGCAAGTGCGGCGCGCAAGAGGTCCGGCGGTCGCATCACCGCGATCTCGGCGTCGCGACCGACGATGATCGTGTCGGTGTGATGGCGGGCGTGGCTCCAGCGCCAGGTCACCGGATTGCGCATCAGCATGAAGCTGGCGATCTGGTAGACGACGTCGTTCATCCAGCGTGTGCGGAAGGCGGTGCCGTGGCCGCATTCATGCCAGCGCGAGTCGCTGGATGAACCGTAAAGCACGCCGTAGACAAAGAAGAACGGCACGCACCACCATGAACCCCAGAACCAGATGCCGCCGGCAGCCGAGCCCAATATGGCGGCGATCCAGATGATGGTGTCGCGGATCGCCGGCCCGTCGGAGCGCTGCATCAGTTCCTTCATCGTCTTGCGCGGCACATCGGTGTGATACCACTCGGCCGAGGCCAGCCCGGTCTCGATCGCGATCCGCGTGCTTTCGCCGACCAGGCTGTAGTCGCGCTTCATCTTGACCGTCGCCATCGTCGCCTCCCGTGCGGTCCTCAAAGGCCGTTGGCGCGGAATTTTCCATCGAGGAATGTCTTGGCGCGTGGCACATCGTCCTCGGTCAGATGCTCGATGATGACCGGAATGTTCGGGTGCTTTTCGCTGAGCCGCTTGAGATAAAGATCATAGTTGAGCGAACCGAGGCCGGGCGCAGGCAATTCGATCTCGCCGACGCCGCGAAAGGTAAGGCCTTCCGAAGCATTGTCATCGCCAATGTCGGCGTGCTTCTCCGACTTGTCGCTGCCGGAGCGCTTCACGTCCTTGGCATGCGCGATCCTGATCTTGTCGGTCAGCGTGTCGAACACCTGGTTCAGCACCTGGTCCATGCGGTCGATGTTGTGCGCCTCGAAATAATTGGTCGGGTCCATCAGCAGGCCAAGGCCGGGATGGTCGACCTGCGCGAACATCTTGACCGTTTCCTCGACTGAGCCGACGACATTGTTGACATAGGTTTCAAGCAGGAAGACCGCCCCATGGTCATAGGCCGTCTGGGCAAGGTCGGAGATCACCTTGCGGCATTCCTCGAATCCTTCCTCGGTCTTGTTCCTGGGATGGTGCACCCAATCGGATTCGGTGTTGTAGGTGCCAGTTTCCGCGATCACGTAAGGCGAGCCGAATTCGCGCGCGTTGCGGATGATCTCCTTGAGATAGCCGACGCGTTTCTCGCGCTCGACCTTGTCCGGGTGGATGATGTTGGTGTAGCCGGAAATGCAGCAGACCGGCAGATTGTGGTCGCGGAACGTGTCCCGCACAGTCCTCGCCTTATCCCTGGTAATCTGCCCAGCCGACAGGTCGATATCCCTGAAATGCAGGTCGAGTTGTACCGTGTTGAAGTCGAGCGCGCGAATGCGCTTCGCGACCTCCTCCAGGTCATAGGGGAAATAGCCGGTGAAGATACCCGCCTGCATCATGATGTGAACTCCTCCCGGTAAGCGATTCAGCCGCCACGCTATTCGGCGACCAGATGTTCAGTCGATCGAGATCTCGGACAGCTTGACCGTGCGGCCCTCCGCCATGGAGCGGTAGCCAGCTTCGACCAGCGCCATGGTCTTGACGTTGTCGGCGACCGACAGCGCCGGTGGCGTGTCCGTCTTCACCGCGTGCTGCAGCTGTTCCATCACGCCGATGAAGGCATGCGGGAACCACATCGTGTCCCAGTTGGGCGTCACCCACTCGCCGCCCGTTGTCTCGGTCGAGGCATAGGTCAGCGTCGAAGCCACGCCCGTCGGCCAGCCGATCGTGCCCTTGGCGACACCCCTGGTGCCGTCGACGCGCCAATTGATGTGCTGGTCGTCGCGATAGCCCTGCTCGCGCGGGCCGGACCAGACATCCTCCAGCGAAACGGCGAGCACCCTGGAGGGGAACCGAAGCGTCGACACGGTGATGCCGTCGGAATGGTCGAATTTCGTGCGCGGGTCCTTGCGTGTCAGCGTCGTGATCTCCTGCGGATCGCCGAACAGGAAACGCAACACGTCGAGATGGTGCACGCTCATATTGGCGAGCGTCAGCCGGTCGTAGCCGGCGAGGAAAGACTGCCAGTGCGGAATCGCGTGCATGTCGATCTGCGCGAAGACGATGTCGCCCAAAGCGCCACTGTCGATGATCTGTTTCAAGACGCGTATCGACTGGTCGTAGCGCATATTCTGGTTGACCGACAGGATCTTGCCGGACCTTGCTGCCTCGTCGCGCAGCCGGACCGCTTCCTCGACCGACAGCGCCAGCGGCTTCTGCGCCAGGATCGCCTTGATGTGTGGCTGCTTCAGCGCGTGACGGATGAGAGCCGGCTGCTGGTCGGGCGGAAAGGCAAGGTCGACGATCTCGACGTTGGGATCCTCGATCAATTGCTCGGGCGTATCGTGAACGATCGGAATATTCCAGCGCCTGGCCACCTTCTCGGCGCTGGCCTTCGTCCGCGAGGCGATCGCAACCACCGGGAAGCCGGCTTGTGCATAGGCGGCGAGATGGCATTCGGCCATGATCATGCCGGCACCGACGCAGCCGATCCGGTATTCCCTGGTGCGAATCTTCACATCCGGCTCGAAATCCGTGCCTGCCATCCATTCCTCCCTGGAGGACAGCATATAGCGCCACGGCTTGCCGGTCAGCCAAGGCCGGCACCATCATTTCCCATCACCGCCGTCATCAGCGACACCAATCACTGGGGGCAGCAGCTATTGGGCTTTTTGGATGATCGCCTCGCCCTCCTCACCAACACGGATGGCGATCCGGTCGCCGGAAACGATCCCCGCAATGTCGCAGACCACCAGCGGCATGTGGATGTCGTAGAGAAACTCGGCGACGATCCCCCCCACTGCCAGGATCGGGTCGGGCCGCTCCAGAAGGATACCCGCCGGCGCCGTACCCCGGCGGATCGCTTCGGCCAGGACAGACGACGAGGAGGACGACCCTCGCCCGCTCGGCATGACCAGGATCTTGCCGGCGACATTCTGGCCCAGCCCAGGATGCGAATGGTCTATGATTTCACCCGTCTCGGCGTCGATGCCGCCCCAGAAACTGAGCGGCTGAGAGAACACCAAAGCCGCGCCATCGGCCTCACCGGCGAGTTGGAAAGTGCCTGGCCGATCGACGGCGTCCTTTGCCACCGGCTGCGTCATGAGGCACCCCGCACGACGTGTCCGGCCGCGGCTGAGCGGATGCAATCCCTCATCTCGGCGAAGGCGACGGACACACCGATATTGCCCGGTGCGTAATGCGCCCATTTGCCGGAATTGGTCATCACCACGCCGTCGAGACGCTCGAGGATCGAGGTGACATAGGTGCAGGTGTCGGCGACCGGGATCAAGCCGAACGCCTCCATGCCAGCCAGCGCGCCCTCCTCCTGCAATCGGGTCAGCGTCGCGCGACCGGTGTTGACATAGATCGGGATACGCCTGCCTGGCGCAATTTCGCGCAGCATCGGCAACAGGCGCATCCATTCCTCATGCGAGAAATGCGGTGTGCCCAGCGACACGGCCGCCACCGGCGCGCCATCGCGCACGGTCGATAGCCTAGCCAGCGCTTGATCGACGTCGGCGCGGCTGATGCGGATCGTTGCCTCTGGCGCATGGCCCTGGAACGCCTCGTCGAGCGTGCTTGCTTCCGGCGTGATGCCGACCGCATGGAACAACGCCACCGCGCCGGTGGTTGCCGCAGAGGCGCCCAGTGCCTTCAATTGGTCCTCGTCACGCGGTTGTGGCAGGCCGGCGACCACCGGAATCCGATCGCCGCTCGCCTGCCCGATGAATAGGCCGACGCCGACGAACAGGCTGTCGCTCGGTTCCGGATCAGGAACGGCCAGTTCGAACAGAATGCGGCCGCGCCGGTTCTCGCTCAGTTGCAGGCCCCAGGCCGGCGCACGCCCGGTCATGGCGCAGCAGAGGTCGATGAAATCGCCATAGCGGTTGGTGCGCGCGCCGACAACCGAATTGGCAAAGACGATGGCGTTGGATTCACCCCATGCGATCTGCTCGCCGAAGCCCGGCCGGAACCGCGTCTGATAGGGTGCGCAGGTGAACGTCGCCTGGCAGCCGAGTTCAAGATGCGCCCTCATCAGCCGCCGAGCCGGCACTTCCTCCGCCGCCGGCATCTTCACCATGCCGGGATGGATGAGATCGAACGAACCGACATTGAGCGTCGTCGGCACCTGGACACGGCCACCACCCTCGACCAGCCGTTCGACGAAATCGAGCCCGGCCTTGCCGTGGTAAAGGCAACCATCGATATGGGCGCCGGCAATGTCGAGCAGGCTCGGCGCCCCAACCGCATTGGAAAACGCGACCAGGATCTTCATCGCAGCGGCTGCGGACGGACCCTGCTCGCCATCGAGCATCGACTGATCCCGCCCACTCAGTTCCAAGGTCATCGCAGCTCCGGACTCTTGCCCGGCTATGCTGTCCCTGATTGCGAACGGTCTGGCAAGACCCGTTGCAGTCTCAACTCGCGGCGATCAGCACCGTGCTCTCCGGCGACCAGCGCAGCACCACGTCCTGGCCCTCCGACAGCCGCTCGATGCCGGTGTTCTGCACAATGACCTTCAGCGTCTGGCCGGCACGGTCGACGAAATACGTGCTGTTGTTGCCGGCGAAGATGCGCTTGGAAACCTGACCCTTGAGCACGTTCGTGTCGGTGGCATTGGAAACCCCGGCATCGGTGGCAATGCGGATGCGTTCAGGCCGCACGGCGCAGCTCGCCTTGGCGCCAGCTGCAAGCGTCGCGCCCGCGCCCGCGGCGATCGCCGTGCCGTCCGCCAGCAGGATGCCGCTGCCCGTTGCGTCGCCGCGAAAGATGTTGGCGTCGCCGAGGAAAGTGGCGGCGAACTCGCTCTTTGGCCGGTCATAAATCTCTTCCGGCGGCCCTTCCTGCACCAGCCTGCCGTCGCGCAAGATGCCGATGCGGTCGCTCATCGTCAGCGCCTCTTCCTGGTCGTGGGTGACGAAGATGGTGGTGATGCCGATCTCGCGCTGGATGCGCTTCAGTTCGATCTGCATGTCGACGCGCAGCGCCTTGTCGAGCGCGCCGAGCGGCTCATCGAGAAGCAGCACGCGCGGCTTGGTGACGATGGCCCGCGCCAGCGCCACCCGCTGGCGCTGACCGCCCGACAGTTGGTGCGGCCGGCGTCCACCGAGCTTGCCGAGTTGCACAAGATCGAGCGCGCCCTGCACCTCGGCGGCAATCACCGCCTTGGCCTCGCCGCGCACCGACAGGCCGAAGGCGACATTGTCGGCGACGCTCATATTGGGAAACAGCGCATAGTTCTGGAACACCATGCCGATGCGCCGCTTCTCGACCGGCACCCGCTCGACGCTCTCGCCGCCGATGGCAATGCGGCCAGAGTCTGGAAAGTCGAACCCGGCGATCTGGCGCAGCAGCGTGGTCTTGCCGCTGCCCGACGGCCCAAGCAGCGCGTAGAAGCCACCATCGGCGAAATCGATGGAGACATCGTCCAGCGCCTTGTGCGCGCCGAAGCTGCGCGAGACATTCGATACCTGCACGCCGGCCATTATTTCTCTCCGCCGAATTTGAAGAAGCGCGCCGTGAGCAGCATCAGCGCCATCGACACGACAATGATGATCGTCGAGACCGCGTTGATCTCGGGCGTGAAGCCCTTGCGGATCGCGGCGTAGATTTCGACCGGCAGCGTCGTCTGCCCCGGCGTAGCCAGGAAATAGGACACCACGAACTGGTCGAACGAGACGGCGAAGGCGAACAGCCCGCCGGCAATGACGCCGGGCATGATCCACGGCAGCGTGACACGCCACGTCACTTGCCACTGGTTGGCGCCGAGCGAGCGCGCCGCCTCTTCCAGTTCCGGCGCGAAGGTCTGAAGCCGGGCTGAAACGACGACGATGACATAGGGCAGCGCCAACGCCACATGGCCAAGCAGGATGGCATGCAGACCGCGGCCGATGCCGACGCCGAAGAAGAAGATCAGCATCGCCGTGCCGGTGATCAGCCACGGAATGGCGATCGGCGGGAAAAGCAGCGCCTGCAAGAATTTCTTGCCGCGAAATTCATAACGATAGAGCGCCAGCGATGCAGCCGAGCCAAGCACCGTGCAGATGACGGTGGCGATGACGGCGATCTCGACACTGTTCCAGGTGGCGGCGATCAACTGATCGTTCTGCCACAGCGATGCGTACCACTCCGTCGTCCATTCGAACGGCAGTTGGTAGAAGGGCGAGACGTTGAACGACATCAGCGCCATGATGATGATCGGCAGGTATAGGAAGGCGAGCAGCACCGAGATGTAGAGGCGGCCGAGCCATTCGAGGATGCGGGTCGTCGCCATCAGGCCTCCCTCTTGAGCACTGGTGAGGCAGCCGCCAGGATCACCAGCACGACGGCCAGCAGGATGAAGGAGAGCGCCGCACCCAGCGGCCAATTGAACACCGCGACGAACTGGTCCTCGATGACCGTGCCGTAGAAGGTGCCTGTGCGGCCGCCGAGGATGCGTGGCTCCATGAACGAGCCGACGACGGGTACGAATATGAGCGCCGCGCCCGCCACCAATCCGGGCATCGACAGCGGAATGATCACCCGCTTCAGCACCTGCAGCCGCGAGGCGCCGAGCGAGCGTCCGGCCTCGATCAGCGAGTCGTCGATCGCCTGCAGAGTCAGGTAGCAGGTCAACACCATGTAGGGCACGTAGGAATGCACCAGCCCGATGATCACGGCCGGATAGGAATACATCAGGTCGATGTTGATCTTGAACGGCAGCACTGCGTTAAGCGCCGTATCGAGGATGCCGCCTTCGCGCAGCACCATCGCCCAGGAAAAGATGCGCACCAGCCCGTTCGACCAGAACGGCAGGATGACGAGCAGGAAGATCGCCTCGCGGCTGCGGCCCTTCAGCACCTTGGCCAGCACGTAAGCCGCAGGATAACCGATAACGATGCACCACAGCGTCACTTCAAGGCCAAGCCGCAGCGAGGCCAGCAGCAGCGTCAGGTAGAGGCTTTGCGAGAAGAAGGCGGCGTAGTTGCCGAGCGTGAATGTCCACGGCTTCCCGGACAAGGGCAGCTCGGTCATGAAGGAGAAGAAGACCATGGCCGACAGCGGCAGGAAGATCGCCACCGTCAGCCAGAGATAGGCTGGCGCCAAGAGCGGCAATGCCGATCTCAGCCCGCTTCGCGACGCTGTCGCAGCTGCCATGATACCCTCCTCCCCAGGATTGAAAGAAACCAGCCGGCGCGAAACCGCCGGCTGGCCCGGATGTCGGCCTTATTTCACGTCGACCTTGAGCTGCTGCCACAGCGCCAGATAGGCTTCGCGCTGCGCGTCGGTGATCGGCGCCTGGAACTGAATGCGCTTGGCCACTTCGGGGTCGCCCATCACCTTGCGGTTGAAGGCATCTTCGGGCAGCGCTTCCACGGCCTTGGTGTTGGCCGAGACAGGAGCGCCGACCTTGGTCACCCATTCGACATAGAATTTCGGGTCGATCATGTAGTTGATGAAGGCCTCGGCGCCGGCGACATTCTTGGCGCCGACGGGAATGGAAAAGGCATCAAGCCAGGCGACGGCACCTTCCTGCGGCACGACCAGCGAGACCGGCAGCTTGAAATGTGTCTTGGCGCGATCAGCCGAACCGCTCCAGTAGGTCCCGATGTCGATCTGGTTGGAGGCGACCATCTGGTTCCAGTCGTTCTCCGAGCTCCAGAAGGTCTTGATCTGCGGCATCAGCGAGGTGAGCTTCGTCTTGACCGCATCCATATCCTTGATGTCGTTGATGTTCTGGCCGGTGGCGATGGCGCCAAACTGCACCGCCTCGACGGCGTCGTCGCGAATGACGACGCGGCCCTTGTGGGCGGCATCCCACATCGCGGCGATGCTGGTCGGCGGCTTGTCGAAGGATTTGTCGTTGATGGCGAGCGCCGTCAGTCCCCACACCCACGGCACGCCATAGACCTTGCCGTCATGGACGAGCATCGGCGATCCCGCCTTGTCCTTGCTGATGTCGGCGTAGTTCGGCAACTTGGACGTGTCGATCGGCTGAATCAGCTTTCCGTCCATCGCCTGGTCGTTGAAGGCGGCATTGATCATGACGACGTCGTAGAGGCCGGGATTGGTCCGGATCTTGGTCAGCATTTCCTGTTCGGAATTGAAGAAATCGTTGACGACCTTGTTGCCGGTGGCCTTTTCGAACGCCTCGACGGCCCACGGCTCATCCGTACCGTAGCCCTTCCAGTTGAGCACATGCACTTCGTCGGCCTTGGCGGCAAAGGTAAGTGCAGAAGTGAAGACGGCAGTCGCCGTCAGCAGAGCAGTCAAATCAGGCATGCGCATGGTTGGTTCCTCTCTGTGGTTTGCCCGCTTTCCCGGGCTTGTCAGGCTTTCTGGCAGTTATGCATTGGCCTTCTGTGTCCGGCCCAGTGCGCCGGACGGGTCGGCGACAGAGCTCAGGAATGTCTGGATCTGGTGATCGGTCGGCGCTGACGAGCCGCCATGGCGGGTCACCGAAATTGCCGCCGCCGCATTGGCGTAACGCGCTGCCTCTAAAGGCGGGATGGCGCGCGACAACGCGCTGACGAAGGCGCCGATATGGGTATCGCCGGCGCCGTTGGTGTCGATGGCGGTGACTTTGAAGCCGGCCACGGTCTGCACCGAACCGTCTGCCAGCCGTACGTGGCAGCCCTTGGCGCCGGCGCGGATGACCGCGCCCGCTGCCTTCGGGCAATGGACTTCCAGCAACCGCGCGGCAACCGTTTCAACGGCTCCCGGACCGGCAATCTCGGCCGCTTCGGTCGTGTTGCAGCTCAGCCATGTGGTGCGGGCCAGCACTCGCGACAGGATCGGGCGCGGAATGTCCGATATCACCGGCGTCGGATCGAAGACAAAAGGAATGTCTGCCGGCAGTGCCTCGATCCAGTCTGTGAGCGCGTCGCGGCTTGCGGGGTAGCTCAGCGTGTAGCCGGAGGTGAACACCCAGTCTCCCTGTGCGACCGAGACGGGCGCCATCATGTCGAGGCTGAGCACGCTCTCCGCACCTGGCCACGACACGAAGGTGCGTTCGGCGTCGCTCGAGATCATGGCGACGCAATTGCCGCTGTCCATCAGGGGCGATGGCGGCGTCAGCGTCTCAATGCCCTCGTTGGCGAAAGCGGCACGCAGGAAGTCGCCGTTGGGTCCGCTCCCGAGTTGGCCGCCGAACACTACCTTCATGCCGGTACGGCTGGCCGCGACCATCATGTTGAAGCCGCCGCCGGCGACCTGGGCGAAGCTCGATGCGGTCTTCTCCGCGCCGGGCGCCGGCAAGGCATCGATGCGGTAGACATAGTCGACCACAGCACTGCCGATATGGACGAGGCGCCCGCTCATGCCGCCGCGTCCTTGCCGGAACCTTTTTTCGCCACCCTCGCCGCCATCAGATCTGCGGCAAGGGCGCGAACCTCCGACATGTCGATGCCGACAAGCCTGGCGACATGCTGCGGCGGCAATCGGGAAAAGCCGGTGCAGGCTCCCGCCATGCCGGCCGCGATGGCGCCGATCGTGTCGGTGTCGCCGCCGAGATTGGCGCTGATGACGGCCGCTTGCCATGGATCGCCGCCGGCGACTTCCAGCACCGCGAAGGCCGCCGGAACCGATTCCTGGCTGGCGACGCCGGTGCCGACTAGATCAGTGATGAGCCGGATCGCATCCTTCATCACCTTGCCACGCACCATATCCTGCGCCCAGACGATGCGCGCGGCGATGTCGCCGCCGGTCACCCAATGGCCGAGAGTGGCCCCGAGCCTCGCCGCCGCAACGGCGCTGTCGGACGCGGCGCGCCAGCCACCGCCGGCGATGCCATGGCTGACAGCGGCAGCGACGGCGGCGGCCGAGGCGATGGCGATCGAAGTGTTGTGCGTCGCCCGGCAGGTTTCCGCCACCTTGGCGACCAGCGCGTCGAGCGGCTCCAGCGGCATCATGATGCCGACAGGCGCAATACGCATGGCCGCACCATTAGTGTCGCCGCTGCGCCCGGCTTCTTCCGCCGGCAAGCCATTGTTGATGGCGTCGATGGCGCGTTTGGTCGACGGCCCCAGCAGATCGTAGCTACCGCGCGCCTTGACCTCGCGCTCCCAGTCGAGCAGCCCGTTGACCCAGCGCGCATGGTCGAAATGGTCACCGGACTCCACAAGGATGCGGCCAAGCAGCAGCGCCTGTTCGGTGTCGTCGGTGACGGTGCCGGCCAGCAGCCCTTTCGACACCGGGTGGTCGGCCACCGGGGCGACGAAATCGTCGACATGGCCATATAGCTCGGTGATCCGGGCCGGCGACAGGAGTTGCGTCGGCATACCCAGCGCATCGCCAATCGCCCCGCCGACAAGTGCGCCCATGGCGCGGTCGATCGCCTTGTTGGCTGCATCCGACATCGCTCAGAACCTCATATGCAGTGCGAAATGCGCCGGGTTGAGCAGGCTGGTGACATACTCGATCGGCCGCTCGTCGGCGGCGCGGGTCAACCGGCGGCCGCGCAGGAACGGCGTGCCTTGCGGGCAGCCGAGGATGGCGGCATCCTCTGCATTGAGCATCTCGATTTCGACCCATTCCTCACCATGGTCAGGAATAAGCCCGGCGCCGCGCAGCGTCTGGTGCAGCGAACCCTCGCGTAGGCCGCGCAGCGGCACGTCCTCCAGTTCCGGCGACAGGGGCAGCCGGCTGCGCTCGATGGAAATCGCATGGCCGTCGCTGGCGTTGGTGCGCACCCGGTCGACGGCGATGAAAAACGGGCTCTCAATGCCAAGCCAGGCGGCCAGGTCGGCGTCCTCGATCACCTCCAGCCGCAGCGTCCGCGTCTCGGCATTGGCGCCCGCATTGGCGAGCGCCCGCGACCAGCCGACCGCGTCGTCGACCGGCTTGCCGTCGAAGGTGACGAACGAGCCGATGCCGACCTTGGTGGTGATCAGCCCGCGGCTGGACAGTTCCTCGAGGCCCTTGCGGACCGTGTTGCGGCTGACGGAGAAGCGCTGGACCAGCTCGTTCTCGCTTTGCAGGCGGTCGCCGAAGCCGAGCACGCCGGAGCGGATTTCATGCTCCAGAACGATAGCGATCTGCTCGGGCTTGCCCGTGCCGGGAGACAGTTGAACCGCGCGCCGCTTCATATGCGTACCTGTCCAGTGAACCTGTATAATCCTGTTCAATATATGGGTACGGAGACCGTGTCAACGGGACGCGCCGAAGACAAGCCAAACGGCCAGCGAATGATACGGAAATGCCTGCAAAGCGTCGACAGGCCCGGCAGTATGAACCCCGAAAAGAAGATCCCGATCACCGAAAACATTGCAATCAATCAAGAGGATAGAGCCAAGTCTTGATTCAATTTTGGCCGGTTGGCATCGACACTTCACGGGGTTCAACGAGGATATCCGCCTCGATTGCGGCACTGATGAATGCCGCTCGTGCCACCGAGGCTTCTTTTCTTCCCTCAAGCACGGCGAGGCAGACTTTGCGGGCTGCCATGTGCCTTTGCCCTGTCGCAACAGGCCAGCGGTTCATCAGAATGTCGGCGGCCTGAGCGACCCGCTCCACGTTGAAGATCGAGTTTCGCGACCGGCCGAGCGCAATCCTGACCGGCTCATCGAAACGCTGGTCCTGCACCACATCACCTCCCGAAGTCGAACGTGCCGACCTAGTTCCCTGTAGTGTGATAGATTTCCTGAGGAAGGTGCAAGATGTCCGATTCCCAAGGCCAGAAAAGTCCTAAACTGATTGTCGTGGTCGCGTTCGACCGCGGCGATGACGGCGAATTGTTTCCGGCCTTCGGCCCTGCGGACCAGCAGAGCGAGGATCGCGCCATCCGCACGGCTAGGGCACTGGCGACAAAACATGTTGGCGTCATTGCCTGGAGCCGGGAAGCCGACACGACACTTGGCGAGTACGGTCCGCCGAACACCCTGTTCGTCAGCGGCGACGTGCCTGACATGGAGTAGCCCGTTGGCCCCAAGCTCCTGGGCCGCACTCAATGTCTGCGGCCAGATTGGAAATATTGCCAAAGCGCCAGTTGGCTTTGCGGCGAACCGGCTAGGGGCAGGAAATAAATTTCGTTTTTAATATTAGCTCATCTGAAGGAACTGTTTTCTCTCGATCCCGTTTTGTCTGCAGGTCGTTTATTCCAATGGCCTCCACAGAGAGGAATTCCCAAATGAACTTCAAGATTCTCACTATGGGCGCGATGGCGCTTGCAATGATGACTGGCTCGGCGCTTGCGGCTACCAACACGTCCGCGCTGGACGATCCGGCAAAGATGTCGCCGTTCTTCACCGATGCCGGCATGAAGACCATGAAGTCCGAGGCGGAGTTCAAGGCCGCCTGGATGGCCATGAAGGAAGAAGACCGCGCAGGTATGACGAAGGAATGTGGCGACGAGGCCATTGCCAAGTCGCACGACAATTTCTGCAAGATGACCAAGCAGCTCGGCGGCGCCAACTGACGCACCTCGATTTGGGCGTGCCCGAAATCGAACAGCTGGATAAAGGCGGGCCAAATGCCCGCCTTTATCCAGCGGCAACCTGAGATATCACATCCCCGTGCCAGCGGATTCACTTCGCGACAACGGTCGGGCAAATGTGTAAATGTCCCTGTTTGGAGCGGCAGAACGCCGCTTATTTGGCTTTGTGCCCATGTTTCAACCCATTGCGAATATCGAGGACGCGCAGACGCTGGCGCAGGCGATCGTCAACACGATCACCGAGCCGTTTCTCGTCCTTGACGAGCAGTTTCGCGTGCTGGCGGCCAGCCGCTCCTTCTACAAGACATTTGACGTCGACCCCGCGCAGACCCAAGGCTCGCTGCTCTACGCGCTCGGCGACGGTCAGTGGGATATTCCCGCGCTCCGCCTGCTGCTGGAAACGATCATTCCCGAGAAGACCGCCATGGACGGCTTCGAGGTCGAGCATGATTTCCCGCGCATCGGGCGCCGCACCATGCTGCTCAACGCTCGCAAGGTGCTTTACGACCACAGCTCGGCCATCACCATCCTTCTCGCGTTCAACGATATAACAGCCCGTCGTGTCATCGAGCGGGAAAAGGAAGAGCTGCTCAGCCGCACGGAAGATTTGCTTCGGCAAAAGGACGTCCTGCTGCGCGAAATGGAACATCGTGTTGCCAACAGCCTGCAGATCATCGCCAGCATCCTGTTGCTGAAGGCTCGCTCGGTCACGTCGGAAGAGACGCGCCAGCATCTCAAGGACGCCCATCAGCGCGTTCTGTCCGTGGCGGAGGTCCAACGCCATCTTCACACCTCGGCCGGTGCCGACGAGATCGATGTCGGCTCCTATCTTTCGAAACTGTGCGGAAGCCTTGCTTCGTCAATGATCGGCGAAACCCAACCGATCGACGTTGCCGTTACAGCTGAAGGCGGCAGGATGGACTCGCAGCGCGCCGTCAGCCTCGGTCTGATCGTCACCGAACTCGTGCTCAATGCCATCAAATATGCCTTCCCCAAGGAGAAGGCCGGCGCCCGTATCCAGGTGAGCTACGAGACTGCGGGCAGCGACTGGAAACTGACGGTTTCGGACAATGGCGTCGGCAAGATCGCCAACGACGTCCCGGCTACCGGACTTGGAACAGCCATCGTCGAGGCGCTGGTCAAACAGTTGGAGGCCAAGGTGGACGTCATCAGCGACGCCGACGGCACCAGCGTGTCGGTGACCCGGGCGACATTCACCTCACGGGTGCCGCGAGCGGCGTAAGAACCGCTACCACGATGCCTGCCTTCCCGATATCGCCTCGATCCTGATCTGATAGAAGAGATGGCTGCCCGAAACCGTTGACGCAGCACCTGGCTTCAGGGCTCCCGGTTCCCACCAGTTCGCGTGCTTTGCAAGAAGCGACCAGGCGAATTTGCGCTCAACGTCGATCGGAGCGCTCATCCTTTCAACGCCGGCGGCGCTGTCGTCCAGATCCGGCCCTTTGGGCAATTCTTCGAAGACGCCGTCCACGACGACGCTTCTCCAGCCGTGCGGGTCACCAACATCATCGACCTGAAGACAGACGTTCGGGTTGGCCTGCATCCACTCGACCTTCCTGCCGGGAAGCGAAAAGCTGAAAATGGCGTTGTCACCGAAGGCAAAATGGATCGGCACCACATAGGGTTTGAGGTCACGCACACAGGCCAGGCGGCCAATGCGTTGCGTATTAAGCAGGGCGACGCAGTCCTGCCGCGTCATTTCCTTTACGTTCATCCCGATCCTCCCTTCTGTTCAGCCAGCGCGATCGATGCGACGGATGACCTTGATGGCCTCTGCTTCCGCCACCCCGATAAGCGCATCGATTCCCTGGATGGTCTCGATATGGCCGCGAGCCGCCACCATCCGTCGCAGGACGTGAAGATCATCGCGAATTTCGCAGAGTGTTGTCCGAAGTGTTGCGGGCATTTGGTGGCCTTCCGCAACTCAACTGTCTCGACGGCAAGCTGGTTCCGCCGACCGCCAAGCAAAAGCCCGCCACGGCGAACCGGAGCGGGCCTTGGAGGAGGACAAGGGGTGGGACCCTTTCCTCTTGTTTCCACGGGGGGTGTGGACCGCGATCACCTTACAAAGTTTTCCAAGCAAGCCGGATCACAAGCCGGCTTGCGAAGTTCACATTCCAGTGCGCGTCGGCACCGACGCGGTCACGGGATTGCGACCACTTCGGCGAGCAACGCGACTAAATCCGTCCGAGCACGACAAGCACGATGATGATGAGCAGCACGAGCCCGAGACCGCCGCCGCCATAATAGCCTGTGCCATAAAAGGGACCGCCGCCGAGGCCACTGAAGCCTCCAAGCAGCGCTATGACAAGAAGAATAATAAGTATGGTTCCTAGGCTCATGGTTTCCCGCTCCTTTGTGCGCGCTTCTGCGCCGGCTCAACAACGCGCCATTCGCGTGTTGCTTGGGATGTGAACGCTTTCAACGCATTAGCGTTCCGCCGGCGGAGCGATGAAGGCCCCAGGGAGCAATCAGTGCAGCCGCGGCCGAAAAGTCCGCCAGGATTGGCGGGCTTTCCGGCCCGTCGGAGGCCAGGAGAGTGCGGTCAAAGCCTCACGGCTGGTTCGGCACTTCCGCTCCCGGCACTCTTGGCGTCAGCGGCGTGCGATCAAAAGGCACAGTTGGCGCAGGTCGCGGTCGTAGTCTCCGGAACTGCCGAGGACATCGACGCAGCGCTTCTTCAACCGTGCCACCTGACTGTCCGACATGTCGGCGACGACACCCGGCAGGTTCCGATGTCCCGAAGTACCCGATGTTCCGGTGTTGGCCGGGTTCCCTGTTGTGCCCGGATTGCCGGGATTGCTCGGGTTGATTGAACCAACGCCTCCGCCGACGCCAACGCCACCCGTTCCACCAACACTGGCGCCGAGGCCGGCAGTGATGCCGCCAGACCCGCCGACATTGGCGCCGGCACCGGCGTTGACGCCGTTGCTGCCGCCTACGGAAGCGCCGAGGCCCGCGCTGACGCCCCCGCCGACCGACGCACCGGCACCAGCGTTGACGCCTTCACTGCCACCGAGCGATGCGCCAACACCGGCATTGATGCCGCCACGGCCGCCGACCGACGCACCGGCACCAGCATTGACGCCGCCGCTACCGCCCACCGAGGCGCCTGCGCCAAGACCGAGCCCAGCACTATTTGCCGGCAGCGAAAGGACGAAGACCACTGCACTACCTGCCAACACACTGGCGACTGCTTTGATCGTAAAAGTCATAACGCTCTCCCTTTGTCGTTGCGATAAGGCAGTCAGCCAGAGGCCGATTGCGAGTTAATCTACGCAGAGAGTGAACTTAAGTTTCATAAAACGCTTCGATGGCGAGAGCGATGGTGTTTATCTTTGAAATTTCAAAAGTATAAAAATAATAAAATTGACGTACAATCTTCACGATCGTGATATAGCGCGGATAGATATGATCGATATGTATTTCGAAATGCGCTAAGAATCGATTCTTATGGCATTTTGTTCCAGGCCGCGCGCAACCAGGGACCCCGCATGATTTTTGGCCAGGGCTGCAGCGCCGCCGCGATGGGTGCCGGAGCCCGCCAGCGAGATGTGCGCATCAAAACGCAACGCATTCGCGTCACGGCTGATCGATGGACGTCAATTTGCGCCAGACAGGAATGGAAGGCCGGTCACGCCAAAAAATCATCCGGCGTGATTGCCGGCAAAACGACGCTGTCCACAGGCCTTGTGGTCAGACGATCCCGTAGTACAGCCTGTAGCGGACGCGCTTCATATAGTCCCGATATTCCGGCGTGGCGGCAAGCAGCGCCTCTTCGCGCAGGATGCGATGCACCTGGAAGAACGTGATGACGGCGTAGACCGCGAGATTGTAGAAGGAAAAGGCCGACAGCAGGAACAGGACATGGCCGACCAGATAGCCGGCATAGATCGGGTGTCGCACAATGCGGTAGGCACCACCCGTCATCACGCCGCGATTGCCCGGCAGAATGGCGAACGAACGCCCCAGCGATGCCTTTCCCCAGATCACGAAACTCAACGCCAGGGCTTGCAGCGGCGCGGCGACATAGACCGGGATGATGGCAACGCCCGGCTCGAAAGTGACGAAGCCGACACCGAAGCTGGCTATCACCGAGACGATCACCGTGAGCGGATTCCAGTCGCGAACCTGCGGTCGCCGCGACAGAAGCAGCCAGGTAAAGGTAAGGATCTCGGAAGTCGCCACCAGCGCCACATTGATACGGGTGGGGTCGAGCATGAGGTGATATATGCCGCGGTAGACAAACAGCCCCGCGAAAGCCAGCGCGCAGAGCCGAAAGAAGCCTTCGCGCAAGTCGACCAGGATTTCCCGCTTTCGGGCTGCGGACAAAATCCCTTCGTCGTTGACGTGCGAAAGGGTTTCAATTTTTGACATGAGCAAGGTCAGGCACCCGGTTATCCCTCGGGGCGACCTTTGCACGCAACCATTGCCGTACGGTTAATCAACAAGATCAGATCGGCACTAAACCGCGCTTATCCGTCCCCGGAAGCCAGCGGAGCGCACGACTTCACCGATCGCGACAGGGTTCGACCGGCGCCAAGACGCTTGCAGCCCATTCCGTCGCATTGCAATTTATGCTTGCATTTTGGAACAAATAAAGAACAATAGATGGATTACCCGCTAGTGCGGACCAGGGTTTTCGGGGGGACCAGTGAGATGGCGAGACGGAAAGGTGCGGGGCTGGCTGCCGCCGCGATCGGATCATTCGTGCCGGTGAAGGCCCAGCCCTGGGTGCGCTGGTCGCTGGCAAGCCTCGTCGTCATACACATCTCGGGCGCTTCCGCGATGGCCGCCGACAAGGACTACGCCGGCTGCATTGGTAAGAACATCGATCCGGACAAGCGCATCGTAGCCTGCACGCCGATCATCGAGGACAAGGCGGTGTTCTACCAAAACCGCAGGATCGCCTATTTCAAGCGCGGTATCGCATGGGATGACAAGCACGATTACGACCGCTCCATCGCCGACTACGACGAGGCGATCACCCTCGACCCAAAGCAGGCCTCGACCTATTACAATCGCGGCACGGCCTGGTTCAGCAAGGGCGATGACGAGCACGCCATAGCCGACTTCAACAAGACGATCAGCCTCGATCCGGGTTTCGCCGATGCCTTTTACAAGCGGGGTCTATCCTTGTTCCGCAAAGGCAAGGATGACGCCGCCATTGTCGACTTTGACCAGGCGATAGCGCTCGATCCAAAATTCGCCAAGGCTTACACGGCCAGAGGCTATGGCTGGGCGCGCAAGGCCGACGATGTGCGTGCCATGGCCGACTACAACCAGGCACTCAGCCTGGACCCGCAAAACAGCGAGGCCTATCTTGCCCGCGGTACTGTCTGGGCCGACAAGAACGACCATGACCAGGCAATCGCCGACTACGACCGGGCAATCAGCCTCGATCCGAAAAGCGGCGCTTACTACAATCGAGCCTTGGCCAAGACGATTGTGGGAGACCTCGCCGGTGCAGCCGCCGATTGCCGAAAAGCCATCGAGCTCGATCCGAAGAAGGCCGGTGCTTGCAGCACGAAAGTAACGGGCGCCGAGCCGCCGGCTGCACCCCAGGCGGTCAAACCGGCGATACCATTCGTCGTCCCCAAGGAAGATAACTCCGAGCGCATTGCCTGGAACCTTAAACAGGGCTTGGAAGAACAGATTCAAGGAAACGTCGGCAGCGCCCTGCTCGATTTCGACAAGGCCATCCGCCTCGATCCGGACAATGCCGACGCCTATCTCGGCCGCAGCCGTGCCAAGACGCTCAAGGGAGACAGCGCCGGAGCAGCAGCGGATTGCCGGCGCGCCACAGTGCTCGATCCGACGCGGGCAGCAAGCTGCGGCGACCGGGTTTCCGGCGACGAGAGCAATCCGGCACCGTTGCCAGACACACAGCGACCGGAGCCGCCATCCGTCGTTCCGAATGTGACGGCCATGCAAGACACGCTGGTCGCGAAGGTCTTGGAGGCGACCGATCCGCGGGCCCTGGAAGCGATCCTTGGCGGCGATGCCTTTCTGGACATGGGCAAGTACGATCAGGCGATCGGTGCCTACAACCAGGCGATCTCGCTCGATCCGAACAACCGGTTCGCCTATTTCGGCCGCGGCAAGGCCTGGGCCGCCAAACGCGCCTATGAGCAGGCGATCGCCGACTACGACAAAGTCATCGAACTCGCCCCCGATTTTGCCGCGGCTCATTTTGGCCGGGGCCTCGCCAAGGTCACGTCAGGTGATGCGGAGGGCGCGCTTGCTGATTGCGGCCGGGCTGCAGCACTCGATCCAAAGGCGCGCGACGCCTATTTCTGCACGGGCATGGCCTGGCACGCAAAGGGCGACCCGGGAAGCGCGATCGCCGCCTATTCGGTGGCGATCGAAATCGATCCGAAGGACGACGCCAGCTACTACGGGCGCGGCATGGCGCGGGCCGACGGGAAAGACTACGACGGTGCCATCGCCGACTTCGACCAGGCGATCAAGCTCGATCCGGACAAAGCGGACTACCTCGTCAGCCGCAAGGCGACAGTGGCGGCGAAAGGACAGGGCGACACGGCGGCCGCCCCGGTCGGCACCGAACCCGCGGCCCGACAGGAGGCTAGCAATAATACCCGGTCTAACAGCGAGCTTTCCACCGCCAAGATGGCGGATATCATTCAGGCGACCGACCCGCGTGTTCTGGCCGCGGTGCAGAACGGTGACAGCTTGTCGGATGCGGGCCAATACGACCAGGCAATCGGCGCGTACAAGAAAGCGATCGCGCTCGACCCCGACAGTCCCCTCGCCTATTTTGGTCGGGGCAATGCCTGGACCGCCAAGCAAGCCTATGATCGGGCGATCGCCGACTATGATCGGGTGATCCGTATCCTACCGGATCTGGCCTCGGCCCATATTCGCCGAGGCATGGCCAAGGCCACGTCTGGTGATGCCGAAGGTGCTCTCGTCGATTGCGGCCGGGCCGCCGTGCTCGATCCGAAGGCGGTGGATGCATATTTCTGCATGGGCATGGCCTGGCACGTGAAGGGCGATGCTGGGCGAGCGATCACAGCCTATTCGGCGGCAATCGAAATCGATCCGAAGGATGCCCCCAGCTACTATGGCCGTGGCATAGAACGGGCTGACAGCAAAGATTACGACGCTGCCATTGCCGACTTTGACCAGGCCATCAAGCTGCATCCGGGCAATCCGGACTACGCGGTCGCCCGCAAGGCGGCGGTGGCTGCGCTAAAGAAAGGTGGTTTTGCACCTGGGGCCGTCGGTTCGGATCCCAAAAACCTCAAGGCCTTCATGGATCGCGGCGATGCGTTCTTTAGGAAGCGCAAATACGGTCGCGCCATTGCCGAGTACAGCCGCGCGATCGCGCTTGATCCAAGGAAGGCCGCCGCCTATGTCGGGCGGGGAATGTCGCGCGTCGAGAAGGGTGATTATGATGGAGCCATCGACGACTACGGCAAGGTGATCGAACTCTATCCGGCCTATTTCGACGCTTACCTCGGCCGCGGCATTGCCTGGAGCAAGAAGGACCAATTGGATCGCGCCATCGCCGACTACAATCGCGCGGCCGAAATCGAGCCAGGCTACGCACCTGTCTATTTCGGGCGCGGCAGCGCCTGGTTCGCCAAGGGCGACTACGATCGGGCCATTGCCGACTACGACCAGGCGCTCAAGCTCGATCCAAAGCTGGCCATCGCTCATAAAGATCGCAAGCAGGCAGTGACAGCGAAAGCGAACGCCTCAAAAACATCAGACGAAGCCACTGGCCAGGCCAGCGAGGAGGCGATCAAGCCAAGTAGCACTTCGCCAGCCGCGCAGGCGTTCAGCAAGGGCTGGACGCTGCACGAGAGGGACGACCATGACGGCGCCATAGCGCTTTACGACAAGGCGATTGCGCTCTTTCCGGCATACCACGACGCCTATCTGGCCCGGGCGATGGCCTGGGAATCCAAGGGCGAATACGCTCATGCCGTCAACGATTACAGCCAGGCAATCACGCTCAATCCGAATTTTGCCGACACCTACTATGACCGTGGTCAGAACCGCAGCTTCCAAAAAGATTACGACGGGGCGCTTGCTGACTACGGAAAAGCCATCAGTCTCAATGCCAAGGACGCAAGGGTCTTTGCCGATCGGGGCCTCATATTGATGGGCAGGCATGAGGACGTTGCAGCGTTACGTGATTTCGAAGAGGCCCTCCGCCTCGATCGCAAGAACCCCCTTGCCTATTTCGGCCGAGGCGTGGTTCGGATCAGCAAGGCGGATTATGACGGAGCCATCGCCGATTTGAGCCAAACGATAAAGCTCAAACCGGATTTCGCCACCGCCTACAAAGTGCGGAGCAGGGCGTGGGACGCCAAGGGCAACCACAAGCGCGCCGAGGCTGACCGCAAGAAAGCGATCAGCCTCGGGGCGAAATAGAGACAAGGCTCGGGAGGGCTGCCAGATGACGCGTTGGCAAGGTTGGGGCGTGGCGGTGGTCGCCGCTTTGTCTTTCGTTGCGGTAAAGGTGTTGCCCTGGGCGCTCGGCTTTGCCGGCGGCAAATATCTCTACCAGACGGTGGCGGGCTCGCCCGATCCACAGACACTGACTACAGCTCAGGTGAACGAACAGATTCAGAGCCAGGGAAGCCAGATATTCCTCGCAATCAAGCAGGAGTTTCCAGACGACTATGACACCGTCGTGGAAAAGATCACGGCCGTGGCCAGACTTGGAAACGTAGAACAAGTGCGAAACACGAGCAGGATGGCGGTTACCGGCCTCAGGCAAAGATACGCGTCTCTGCTGTCTTCGGCTCCAGACAGCAAAGCCGCCGAGGCGCTGCGTGCACAATTGGCCATGCTCAACCATGTCATGTCGCGGGAAACCGCGGCCACCTGCAACAACTACCTTCGCCAGGGGCCGGGCGCGCTCAGCACGCCGGATCAGGATTTCCTGGCCGACATGGACAAGATCGGGGCCACCCTGTTTCGCGCCTTCGGCGCAGCGAAGAATGGGGGGCTGCCGGCCGCTGCCGCCAGCGACGAAGATTGGTCGCTGCTGGCCGACGCTTTCATCAACGCCGGCGGCACCCCCGCCGAGATGAATGCCATTGCCAATGTCAGCCCGGAATTCGAAGGTCTCTGCCCGGCCGTGGTGAAACTCTACGCGGCCGCTTTGTCGCTGCAGGGTGAATCCGGGCGGCACATCAGAACCACTCTGCTCTATGAGATCGCGAGGAATTAGCTGGAATCTGCCAATGCGTGCGCGTTTGACGGGAAGCTGCCACGCCACGCGAGTCCTTCGAAGTTTCGAGAGTCAGATAGGCTCCCTACCCCAGAGTTGAGTTGCTGAAATACTCCGCGAAATCAGGGCGTTGCGTCAGAGCTTCGCCATCGGCATCGCGCAGAACGTCCGCAGCGAGAAGATAGTCGCCAATCGCGTGCATCTTGGCTGGATCCATCGTGCCGATGGCGCCATTGTTCCCGCGCAAATAGTGGCCATCGATCAGTGCCTTCAGCGAGGCTTCGATAAGCGCCGGATTTGTCAGTGTGTCCTTGTTGGCGGCGATCAGCAGGGCGGCAGCCGCATCGGGATCGTCGACGGCGAACTGGTAGCCGCGCCGCGTCGCCTGCACGAAGGCGGCCGCAGGTTTGGGGTTTGCCTGGAGATAGGCCTCGCTCGAGGAGATCAGGGTCGTGTGCTCATCAGGCACGCCATAGTCGGCGTAGACGAAGCTGCGCTGCTTGACACCTTTCAACTCGGCTTCGACACCTTCCCAGGTCGAGACCTCCAGCGTGAAATCGACCGAACCGTTGGCCAGCGCTTCATAGGCTGAAGTGCCGAGTGTCACCGTCTCGAAATTGCCCATGCCGCCATCGTGGCGGATGATGGTGCCGATCAGCGCGTTTTCCCAGGCGCTGCCGAAGCCGCCATAGGTCAGGCCGTCAAGGTTCCTCGGGCTTTTGATCTCGCTGCGTGCCGCGTTGAACACCAGCCGGCCGGTTTCGGATTGCACGACGGCATAGACGCCCTTCAGGTCGGCTCCGGCGGTTTTCTGGGTGAACAGGCTGATGGTGCCGTTGATGCCGAAATCGGCGACGCGGTTGGCGACCAGCGTGCCGGCACCGGTATCGCTGTAGGGCAGGATGTCGACCTCGAGCCCGGCTTCGGAATAGAACCCTTTGTCGCGGGCGACGAACAGCCCGATGTGGTTGGTGTTGACCGTCCAGTCGAGGGCGACGGTGACCTTTTGCGCAGCCGATTGTGCTTGGGCACGGCTCGCTCCGGCCACCAGCGGAAGACCGGAGGCAAGGGTGAGCAACAAGGCCTGCCGGCGCGTCAAGTCAGTCATGGTCGTGTCCTTTGGATGAGTGCGGGTTGGGCTCGGGGTTGAGCAGGATGTCGAGGATCTCGGCCTCGATCGTGCTTGTCTGCAACGCGTCAGCGCGGCCAAGGCTGCGCGGGCGTGGCAGTGGCACTTTGATTTCACGGACGATGCAAGCCGGACGCGCCGAAAGCACATAGATGCGGTCGGACAGGAAGACGGCTTCACGCACATCGTGGGTGATCAACAGTGCCGTCCAGCGATGGTGCCGCCACATCTGTTCGAGCCAGCGCTGCATGGCGGTGCGGGTCAGTGCATCGAGCGCGCCGAACGGCTCGTCGAGCAAAAGCATGTCTCGCTCCTGCACCACCGTGCGCAGTAGAGCCGCGCGCTGGCGCATGCCGCCCGAAAGCTGCGCCGGAAAATGCCGCTCGAAGCCAGCAAGCCCGAACTCGGCAAACAGCGGCGCGACGCGCGCCCGCGCCGCCTTGCGCCTGATGCCTTGCACTTCGAGCCCAAGCGTCGTGTTGTCGAGGATGCGGCGCCACGGCATCAGCGCGTCACGCTGTGGCATGAAGGCGAAATGCCTGCCGTGGTCGTCGAGCGGCGTTCCGTCGAAGAACATCTCCCCCTCGCCGTGCTGCGCGCCGGTCAGAAGCTGGAATAGCGTCGACTTGCCGGCGCCCGACGGACCGAGGATGGAGACGAATTCACCGGCGCCGACGCTGAGCGAAATATCGGCGAGCACGTCGAGCCCGCCAAATGCCTTGCGCACATGCCGCAGTTCGAGCCGTCTCATCGCCACGGCCCCGTCCCCGCGGGTTGCTGGCCGGCGGCCCGTTCCCAAGGCATGGCGAGGCGCTGCAGGAGTACCGTCAACCCGAACAGGATAAGTGTGAGCGCGGCGCTGACGCCGACCGCTGCCAGCACCAGATCGGGGCGGAAATTGTTCTTTGCGTTGAGCATGTAGATGCCCAGCCCCTTCGCGGCGCCGGCATATTCGGCGAAGATGGCGCCGACCACGGCATAGGTGATGGAAATCCTCAGGCCGGCGAAGAAATAGGGCAGCGCCGAGGGCAGCCGCGCCAGCATGAAGACGCGCCACCGCCCTGCCCCCATGGCGCGCAGCATCTGGCCGATCTCGGCCTCAGTCGCCTCGTAGCCCTGCACCAGTGCCACCAGCATCGGAAAGAAAGTGACCAGCGCCACCAGCATGATCTTGGGCACCAAGCCGAAGCCGAACCACAGCACTACCAGCGGCGCGATCGCCACCAGTGGCAAGGTCTGGCTAACGATGAAGACGGGAAACAGCGCACGCCGAAGCGGCCGGAAGAAGTCGACCAGCATCGACAGCGCAAAGGCCGCGCTGAGTGAAAAGGCAAAACCGATCAGCGTGGCGCGGATGGTCGGAATGGCGTTGTCGACCAGCGCCTCGCGATTGAGCATCGCCTGCTCGAACACGCGCGAAGGCGCCGGCAGTGTCGTCGGCTTGATGCCGGAATAGGTGGCATAGAGCTCCCACGCCAGCAGCATCAAACCGACCGCGATGATGGCCGGTGCCGCCTTGACAAGAAGGCTCGCGATCGGGCGCGAAGCGACTGATGATGAGGCCACGGGCATAACCTTTGACGGGGGGTCGCGAAAGCGCAGCCGTTCAGCCGGCCGACGGGCTGTTCGCCGAGACCGTGACGTCGAGGGTTACGTGGCCGGCACCTGGCCCGAAGCGGCAGAAGGCTTCGTCCAGCGCCGAAAAGATCGCGCCGGCATCACCGCGCAATTTCGTACAGAAATGCTTCGAGCGCTCATAGACGCCGGACTGCTTGAGAAAATCGATGCAGCCGTAGATCTCGTCCATGTGGTCGTCGGTGCCCATCACATAGAGCGAGAACTGCGCTGCCGCCGGCTGGCCGGTCAAGGCCGCGCCACGCACCGCGGCAATTGCCGCATCCTTGCGCGGACCGAGGGGGCCGACAGGCCCGCCAAGCGCATCGGAACGGCAGATCGGATCATCCGGCTCGCCGGGGCAGCCGCGCGAAATGGTGGCCGACAACACGCAATGTTTGCCGCTGCGTGCCGTCGCCACGAACAGGTCCCGCATCGCCGGAAACAGCACTTCGGGCGGCCCGACCAGCAAGGTCGAGATGTCGTCGGTCTCGATCCTGAGCCGATCGCGGTAGGGATCGAGCCCGCCCAGCGCGCCAAGGATGACGCCGACGAAATCGTCGGCCATAGGATATAGGGAAATCTGTGCGCCTGAAAACATCGCCCGCCTCGCTCCGCTGGTATTACCCAGATCAGCTTCTAGGGTCTGTGGGCTTGCCGCCCCCGTCTCAGCCCCGACCGTACGGAGCACCCCTGTGGATGCGCGGGTTAAAGCACCATTCGAGCGGAAGCGAAAGCCGTTTTTTTGGTGCGCTGCGCCAAAAGCATTGCGCCAGCCCTGCGAAACCGGGTCGTCGAAGCGACAAACTCTCAACCACGAGGCGGCGTCCGGCGGCCGGTATGCGCATGGCGCAGGAAATCGACGAAGGAGCGTACGGTTGGTGATGTATGACGCTGCTTCTGATAGCAGAGGAACCAGCCGGGAAAGGCCGCGCACCAATCATCCAGCAGCGACACCAGTTTGCCGGCATCGATCAGCGGACGCACGAGATCTTCAGCCCAAAAAGCGATGCCGACGCCCTGCACGGCGGCGGCAATCGCCATGTCGCGGCTGGAGACGACAAGCGGACCGTTGACCGCGACCGAGAACCATTGGCCATCCCTGGCGAATTCCCATGCGTAGGGCCCGGCACTGCCCGGCCGGCGCCAATTGATGCAATGGTGCAGGAGCAGATCGGCCGGCGCCGACGGCGATCCGTCACGGGCGAGATAGTCCGGCGAGGCCACGGCGAGCTGGCGCTGCGTGCCGCCAAGCGCCGCCGCAACCATGTCGGCTTCGAGAAATTCGCCAAGCCTGGCGCTGACATCATAGCCGGCCTCGACGATGTCGAGGGCGGCATCGTCGATCGTTTCGTCGGGCACCGGCCGCTATATCCACCCGTCGGTGGTCTATTCCGGGACCAAGCATGCGGCCAGCGCCATGGCCGAATCACTGCGCCGCGAAATCGGCAAGGACGGCATCCGCGTCACGGTGATCGAGCCGGGCGCGGTCAGCACCGAGTTCACCGCCAATATGCGCGACGATGTTCGGCTGGCTGTCGAGCAAAGGTTGGGCGAGATGGAGCAACTGGAGAGCGAGGACATCGCCGCTGCCATGCTCGACGCGGTCTCGCAGCCACCAAGGGTCAACGTCAACATCCTGACCCTCTATCCGACACAGCAGGCTTGATTCGCGACGGTGGGCAAGGTGTGGATCGGGGCCTTGGCCCCGATCCTGTAAACCTTACGAAACCGCCTTCTCGCGAACCGGCAGCTTCCAGCCCGGCCTGACGAAGTGGCAGGTGTAACCGTTGGGGTATTTCTCCAGATAGTCCTGATGTTCAGGCTCGGCTTCCCAGATGGGACCGACCGGTGCGACCTCTGTGACGACCTTGCCCGGCCACAGGCCAGAGGCATCGACGTCGGCGATGGTATCTTCGGCGATGCGCTTCTGTTCATCGCTGGTGTAGTAGATCGCCGAGCGATAGCTCATTCCGACATCGTTGCCCTGCCGGTTACGGGTCGTCGGATCGTGGATCTGGAAGAAGCGCTCCAGCAGCGTGCGATAGCTGATGATGGCCGGATCGAAATTTATCTCGATGGCCTCGGCATGGGTGCCATGGTTGCGGTAGGTGGCATTGGGCACGTCGCCACCGCTGTAGCCGACACGGGTTGAGATGACGCCGGGATAGCGCCGTATCAAATCCTGCATGCCCCAGAAACAGCCGCCGGCAAGCACTGCGCGTTCGGTCGAAGTCGCCATATCACGTCTCCTCAAAAAGCAATTCCAGGAAAAGTGCGTAGCCGTTTTCCATCTGGAATTGCGCAAAAAGCAAGTTTGGATCTCGCCATAAATGGGCATTGTCTCTTGCTTCGTCCAGCGGACCGGCCGACCTGCTTCACTTGCCGGGTTGAGCGAGGCTGTCGATCGCACTCGGCAGTTGGGGCGCGCCGGGCGGAACGGCGGCAAAGCTGATCGCGACCGGCGGCGCCTTGAGCGACCAGTCGAAGAGAACGGTTTTGACCGGAATGTTGCCCAACCACGCCTGCAGATAAGGTGGCACGTCGCGCCCAGGCCAGACCAGGAGTATGCCGTGATCACGCAGCCGCTGCTTGGTGATCCAGGGGGCGTACTGCATGTTCAGGTCGGTGAAGATCGACGGCTTGTCATAAGCATTGAGGCCCGCCAGCGGCGCAACAAGGTTATGACCGCCGACGATGTCGAGCCGACCGGGCGTCGCCGCGTGCCAGACGGCTTCTGCCTCATCCGAGATCTTCTGCGCCGGCCAGCAGACGGCGTCCATGCGCCCGCGCAAATTGCATTTCGTCCAGCGGATGCCTGCATAGGCACCAGATATGCTGATGATGCAGATGAGCGCGCAGATTACCAGCTTTCGCATCTCGACGGGGCCGAGACGGTGGCCCAGGAAGGCAAGCGCCACAACGCCCACAAGGTTGTACATCGGCGCGCCCCAGGCCTCGCCTGTGCCGGTGAACAGGGACGCCACCATGATGAGGACCGCCGGGCCAAGTCCCATCCACAAGAGATAGACCAGCGTGCCGCGCCCGACCGGCTCTTGCGGCGGGGGCGAGCGCCGCAGCAGCCCTGATATCGCCAGCACCAGAAAAAAGCCGCCGAGTCCGGCCGTCTGGACGCCGATATAATAAAAGCGCGAGCGATGCGCCATCACCCACTGATCGCGCCAGGCGGCGTAGGTCAGCGGCAGGAAATCGACGCGGTAGAGCTCGATGGCCAGCGGTGCGGCGACAGCGATGAAAACTGCAAGCCCAACCCATGGCCACGGCGTAGCCAGCCGGCTGCGTGCCCGAGCGTCGTACAACAGCCAGATCGCGCCAAACAGCAACAGCAGGCCGGTCGAGAATTTGGCGTAGAGCCCGACGCCCGAAACCAGTCCGAGCGCCAGCCACCAGATCGGCCCACCGCCGCGGCCCGCACGCCACAACAGCCAGCAGATAGCGGCCCAGAAGGGCATCTGCGCGTAGTCATGATTGAACTGCGGTGTCGGCCAGCCGAAGAAATAGAGCGACGGCATCAACAGCACGGCGGCCAGCGCACGCCTCTGCCCGAGCATGTCGCGGGCCAGCAGATAGACCAGGACGAACGTCGCCGAGATCGTCAGCTGCGCGACGAGATATTGCGGCCAACGGAACGATCCGGTCAGGAGATGGCTGGTCTCGAGCAGCCAGGCGGGAAGTTGCGGATGCTTGTAGGTCAACAGCACCCATTCGCGTCCCCACATGAAGCCTTCGACGACATCGTTGGGCGGTGAGACGTTGATAAGCGCCGGTGCCACCGTCCAGCACAGGATCTGCATCAGGCACAAAAGCGCCAGCAAATGCCAGGGATGACGGATCAGATTGGACAAAACCGATGGGGAATCGACGCCGGCGGCGGGCAATCCCGCCGGCACCAAGCGATCCATGGATCCATCTATCCCCACCATGCGGCGCTTAAATCACATAGTCCGCTTTGACGAACAGCCCAAAAAATCGAAGCTTACGAAAAAGTATAGCTGTGTGCCATTGCAGCACCAAGATCGGGCAGGAGCATCGGCGCTCCTCTGTCCAGGCAGGACAGCGTTGCACGTCTTGCCCTGTCTGAAAAATCCGGGTCCCGATGCGCCACCAGCATGCCGTCATCCACTACCGTGCGCTCGACTTCTGGATGGCGCGTGCGGCCGTCCTCGTCATCATTTGCCTGCAGCTTCTGGTCATCAACAACCTCTCCTTCGGGCCGCGCTGGCTGGCGCCGGCGCTGGAGGCAGCCCTGCTGCTGCCCTTGTCGGTGGCCACGGCCTGGACACAGGTCGTCACCCGAAAGGCGGTCGAGGATCACGAATGGCATGCGATCGGCCAGTTTCGTGTCATGATCCGCAGAACGGCCCTGACCATGACCGCCATCATAAGTGTTATGAATTGCGGCTCGCTGGTCTTGCTGGTGCGCGCCTTGCTGGAGGGCCATGCCGGCAACAGCGGCACGACGCTGTTGATCGACGCGCTCAACATCTGGGTAACCAACGTCATCGTCTTTGCCCTGTGGTTCTGGAGCACCGACCGGGGCGGGCCGCCGACCTGCGGCCTTGTCAAGCTCGCGCAGGCTGATTTCCTGTTTGCGCAGATGACGCTGAACGACCGTGAGCTTCGCGACTGGCTGCCCGGCTTCGTCGACTATTTCTTCCTCGCCTTCACCAACGCGACAGCCTTCTCTCCGACCGACACGCTGCCACTCAGCCAACGCGCCAAGCTGCTGATGATGGCCGAGGCCATGATCTCGCTGCTGACCATCGCGCTGGTCGCGGCGCGCCGTCAACATCCTGGCCTGATCGGGCCGGAAACGCAAAACAGCCCGCCCGGCGAACCGGAGCGGGCTACTATGCGTCTGCCGGCGACTAGGTATCAATACCGCGGCCGTTTGTCGGAGACCACGACCAGCCTCCCCCCGACATTTTGGCACCGTTTGCACACCAGCTTCGACGCTAGTCGCCGTTCGGTGATGAAATCGTAGTGGGTCCCGTAGATTTCGATCAGGGCATCGAGATCCAGCGAACGCAAATGACCACAACGCGCATTGCCGCAATATGCGCTGAGGCCCATGCCTTGTTCGCGAAGCTCGCCAAGCTTTGTGGGCAGGGCGACCGGGAAAACCATGGCTTCGGGCATCGCGGGGTTCGCCACCGCAACGAGAATGGGCTTTCGAAACGCGGCCCGGTCAATGTCGCCGATCGCGTCGACTGCCTTGTCTTCCGCGACGCTTATGAGGGAATCGATCTCCTCCATTGCCTCGATATGCCCGCAAACAAATAGAGCCCTTCGCAGCACGTGCAACGCATCTCTCGTTTCGCAAAGTGTCGTCCGCAGGGTGAGAGGCATTTGGCGCTCACTTCCTCATGTAGCTATCGGGAAGACAATCGGCTTCAACCGCCGCGGCAATGAAGGCTCGGTGGACGTCCCTTGTGCTGCAACATCCCACTCTTTCCCCAACCAAGGCAGCAAGTGCTGCTAAAAACATTGGGCCGTCGGATGGCCAGTCGTCTGCCAAAGCGTCGGCCATTTGGGGAAGTGTACAAAGAATCGAGATAGTGCCATCACTTCTCTCGATGGGGATTCCGGAAAACATATTAGGGCGGCTGACCGTCACTGCATAGCTCCCGCTGGGGCGGGAGAATGTTAAGCGCTCTCAAGCACCAGCGCCCATGCAATAGCTGATGACAATTCCATGTAAGCACTTAAACAAGACGCCGTCTATTAACTATGACATATCAGACAAGCAATATCCTGGTTTGAGGCGAATCTCAAAATTTACTTGGCGAGTAAACGGTACGATTACGACAATTCCTTTGGCGCGAGTATTGGGGCAAAACCGACAAACGCCAGCCCATTGCCATAGGCAGCGGGCAGGTTCTGGGGTGCTGCCAGGGATCGACCCACCAAGGTCGACGCCAAGGTCAACGACCGGCGGAGCGGATGGTTGCGGTTGCGAGTTCACTCGTCCGGCGCAGGCTTGAACCTGCGCACGACGAACTCGAACAGGATGTCCGAGATCCACATGGCGCTGACGCCGATCAGGAAAGCCGCTGCAAGCGTGGTGGTGTCGTCAGAGGGGTCGGGCATCGGCAGGCCCGCGATCCTGACATAGGACACCACCGGCAGCGTCAAATAGGCCGCGGCAAGCGCGCCGCAGATCGGTGAGGCCACCATTTCGCGCAGCTTGTAGCGATGCCGCGACAGCGCCCGCAGGACGCCGCCGGCAAGGCCGGCGGCGACGACCGGTCCCTTGATGCCGAGCAGGTCGAAAAGATCGTGCATCACGGCCTCCATCCACAAAGCGCCTGGCCCTTTTCATTGTGCGCCAGGATCGCCGCCACCGACGCGCCGGAAAGGGTCGCCACCTCTGCCTTTGCCGGCCGGATGGGATGCTCGACCGCGCAGAACGACCCGCCCGCGCTTGCGCAACCGGCCAGCAGGAGCGGGAGCGCCAGAGCAATTCCAGGAAAAGTGTGAAACGGTTTTCCCGGGAAAAGCGCGTAGCGCTTTCCCTGGGCAATTGCGTCAAAACAAAAAGATGGAGCGGTTCTGCGTTTCCGTGAAACGACGAACCGCTCTATGATCTTGACCATTTGGCCAGCCTCCCCCTGTTGTCGTCCGGCGTCCGGCCGGCGACGGCGTCATCGATCTTCTGGGCTTGGCTGCGCGCCGCGGCGTCGGCGGCATCCTGCCTGGCCTTCTGGCTGGCCTTGCCCTTGGCGTAGGCCGACCAGAGACCGGCGAGCGCGGCACCCATTGCAAGCAGATACGGCCACAACTGGCCAAGCAGCGCTCCCATCTCATTTCTCCTCGACCGGCCGCGGCGGCGCGACCATGCCGCGCGGACCGTCACGCACCGCGTTGATGATGATCTTGGCAAGGGCAATGGCGCCGCTGATCTGAAGCGCGGTGCGATCGGTGACGCCGAACATCGTCCAGTCGAAGCCGACCAGGGCGCCACCGCAGATGATCGCGATCAGCGTGTTGAGCAGATTGTGCAGTGCGTTGGTGTTGAGGAATTTCATCAAAAGAGGCTCCCGAAAAGATCGGTGACGTGCTCCCGGAGGGCCGCGAGCGCTCCGGCGATGAGGACGAGGATGCCGGCCGCGGCAGCAGTCTTGACGGCCGGCGGCACGGGCTGGGCCGCCGGCGCCCCGCCCGCGGGCTTTTCGACGCCGGGCGACGACGCGGCCGGCACAGGCGCCGGCGCGGTCACAGGTGCCGCCGACATCAGCAAGGCCTGAGCCCGCACCGACGTGACGCGATCGGACCAGCCGCGCCCGAATGTTGCCCATGTCGGCAGCCGTTCGAGAAACGCCAGCCGCGCATCGCAAAGCGCGTCGATGGTGACGCCTGCCGGCTTTGCCCTGGCCGCGGCAAGGGTGGCCGGCCCGATCCGGCCATCCTGGGCGACGCCCAGGGCCGCCTGCAGGGTTTTCGCCGCCCTGCCCGGCCCGCTGTTCACGGCGAAATCGAACACGGCATGGTCGACCCCGTCGGGCAATTCGGCGCCGAGGACCGCATCCCAGTAGTAGCGGCGGAAGATGGTGGCGAGCTGCGCGTCGCCGATCATGCGCAGGTCAGCCTTGGTGGCATTCGCCTTCACATAACGGCGGAAGTTGGCGAGCGTCACGCCCTTCATCGTGGCGCCCCCGGGGTCGGCCGGATTGTCCGACCACCCACCTTCCGATTTCAAGACGAGCGCAAGCGCCCGCGCGAAGTTGCGGTCCATGGCAGTTCCTTTCCGCCCTCTCCGGGCAGGTTGCTGAGTTTCGGAATTTGGCTATAGTCGGCCCAGGACGAGGGATTTGAATTGCAGAACAACAATGCGCGAATATTCGCGCTCGACGGGCTGCGAGGCATCGCCGCGCTGTCAGTCTTCCTTCAGCATTTCGCGGCCGACGCACCGTGGCATCCCATCACCTTTGCCTGGTGCGGCATCGTCGGCGTTCAACTGTTTTTCGTGCTGTCCGGGTTTTTGATGGGCAGGAAGTATTCGACTGCCCCGTTTTCAGGCTCGGCGGTGATCGACTTCTGGGTCAAGCGCGCGGCGCGCGTCCTTCCACTGTTTTTGATCTGCGTGACGGCAGCCTATGCCTGGCTTTTGCTGACAGGTCGCGACCAGCCTTTTTACGGGTTGAAATGGGATGGATGGTGGCACCACTACGTTTTCTGGGCCGGCCAATCCGTGTTCTGGACGATCCCGAGAGAGATCCAGTTCTATCTGGTTTTCCCCCTGATCTGGTGGATGTGCCAGCGTATGGGCAATGCTGCCAACTTCCTGTTGCTCGTGGCAGCGGCGATGCTCCAGGGGGTCGTCATGAGCACGCCTGTTCTCGTACAGGCCGCCCCTCTGTTTCTCGTCGGCGTCGTCGCCGGGCGGCTCGAGCTTGAGCCGGACAAGTCGTACGATGCCCCGGTCGTTGCGCTTCTGGTCCTCTACGTCTTGTCGTGGTCAGGCATGATCGATGTCCTGGAATTGCCAAGATCCCTGTTCGGCAACACGCTGTACCTTGTCTATCTGCCTTCTCTCATCCTGCTTTCGACAGCCTCCCCGCTGGCCCAGCGCCTGTTGGGGCGCGGCGTGCTGAAGTGGTATGGCGACGTCTCCTATTCCGTCTATCTGCTCCATCTGCCCATCTATGTCGCGCTCAAGATGTGGACGCCAATTTCGCTTTTGCCCAAACCCATCTGGTTCGGGCTGACGTTGATCGCCGTGACGATCGCCAGCCACTATTCATTCCGCTACGTCGAGACGCCGCTGCGCAGACGCATATCGCGCCTGGCGCCCAAGCCACCGGCGCCTCAGCAACCGGTTGCCAACGGCGGTGTTAGATCCGGCCAGCCGGCACCGGAGGAAGCCTTGGGGGCGCCGGCGCTCACATAGCGGCGAACGTTGGCGAACATCACACTGGATGGAACAGGTCGGGTTGGGGAAATACCCCTCTGAATCCGAAACGCTCGGTGAGGGGTCCCAGTCACTCGGCCGGCTGGATTGTCGAAACCCCGACGCGCTTTCCAATCAAGGCATTGCTGACCCTGTCAAGCAGCCACCGCTCGACACGGCAAACCGGCCCCTGTCCATGGACTGGCTGCCGGCCCTTTCTCCAACGGTGTAGATGATGAAGCCCGAAATAACGAAGAAGATGTCGACGCCGCCAGGCCCGAAATTGTAGATGCAAGCCGTTGTCCAGTGCCCCCGCATCGGCACGAAGCACATGACTGACCAGGACCATCAATGACGCGACGGCGCGCAGGCCCCGGACGTTCCGGTAGTGCATAGCCCCGAAGTCTCCATCCTCTAACGGCGGTTGCCGGGCAAGTCCGGCATCGCACCGCCGCCCGATGCGATGGCAGGTCACATTGCGTTGGGGATTGGGGATTATCAGCACCCGGAAGGCGCAATGGATTGCCTGGAATATAGCCTTCGCGTAGAGACGATTTCTATGGATCAAATGGTAGAAGCCAAGTCGACCACGGGTATTGGCAGCAGGTCGGATCATCGTTCAGATATCGACGTCTTGCGGGCGATTGCGGTTGCTGCGGTCGTGCTGTTTCATCTCGGCTGGACGACGGTTAGCGGCGGGTTTGTTGGCGTCGATGTTTTCTTCGTAATCAGCGGATATCTGATATCGCGCATCATCTGGACTGAGAGCGCGCAAGGTCGGTTTTCACTCAAAAATTTCTACGCTCGGCGCGCTCGCCGGCTGTTGCCAGCCCTGTTTGCAACGATCGTCGTCACCTTCGTCGTCGCCGCTTTTCTGTTCATACCGGAGCAATTCCAGGACCTGTCGAGGTCAGCGATATTCTCTCTGCTTGGACTGGCCAACGTCGATTTCTGGATGCAGTCAGGCTACTTCGATTCCGGCGCAATTCTGAAGCCGCTGCTTCACATATGGACGCTCGCCGTTGAATTGCAGTTCTACGCGTTCTGGCCCTTCCTCATCGCCATGGCCGTTCGAAAAAGCTATTGGGTGGCCTTCTCTTTTATCGCTGCAGCCTTCGCTGCATCACTGGCGGGTTGCCTGTGGATGATGGGGTACGATCCGACGGCAGCCTTTTTCCTCGTCCCATTCCGGGTCTGGGAGTTCGCTGCAGGCGGGCTGGTGTTTCTTGCCGAGAGACGGTTGTCGAAAGTGTATGCTGACCTGCTCTATGTCGTGGGGCTGGCCGCGATCCTGTTTGCCATCTTCGGCTATTCAGGACGGACGGCTTATCCTGGCGTTGCCGCTCTCGCGCCCGTCCTGGGCGCGGCATTGATGCTGCTCGGCGGTCAAGGCTGGCTGGCAAGAAAGGCTCAGTTCAGACCGGCTATCTACCTCGGCAAGATCAGCTATTCGGTCTATCTGGTTCACTGGCCGCTGGTTGTCTTCATGGTGTATAGATTTGGCGCCTTGGAAGTGTGGCAGATCCTCGCCTCGCTTGTTGCAATCTTGGCCCTTGGCGCCGCCAGTTACCATTTCATCGAAGTGCGCTATCGCAAGCCGCGCCCGTTGAAGTTGGGGAAGACGTTGATTTTCGCCTGCCTCACTGCCGGCTTCATGGCAGCCGCCACACAGAGCTGGGCGACAGATGGGTGGGTCTGGCGGATGCCCGCTGCATTCCGTAATGCTTATGTTTTGGACCTGAAAAAGGAACACACATACACGTTTTCGAACTCCACTCCGTTGCTGACACCCCACGATTTCAAAACCACCAAAAGGCATCTTCTGATCATTGGAGACTCTCAGGGAGCGGATATCATTAACCTGCTCGTTGAGACTGGTGCGGCAAAACAATTCGAAATTATCTATCGCCAACTCGATTGGCGGTGTGGCGTACCGACCCTCCCTGTCGACCTGTCTGACAGGTATTGGAAATCAATAAACCCGTTTGCTGCAGCAGTTATGAAACCCTGCAACGAAGCGTACTCACTCATCCGGTCCACACCGGCGTCGCTAGAGCATGCCGATCTGGTGATGATCGCGCTGTATTGGCAAGATTTCGCATTTCCATACGTCCAGACTTCGGTTGACGAAATGCGATCCCAAACAAGCGCTCCAATCTACGTTGTCGGCAGCAAAAATTTCACAGGCAGCAGCCTTCAGTTGCTTAATAAGCACGGCACCTTTGCAGGCATCGATGAGTACGCATTCCGAGAAATCAGCCCCGTGGCGAGAAAGATCGACACTTTCCTCAAGACGCTATCGCACGTAAATTATATCGATCCGTTGGTTGCCGTATGCCCGCATAGCCAGTGCGAAATATTTACCGACAAATCCGCGCCGGTTTTTTGGGATAGCATGCATTGGACGAAAGCCGGCGTGCAACTTATAGCGGCCAAGAACGGCGTAGCCATCTTCCCGTTTCTCGATACAAAGCAGGCGGCCGGCAAGAACTCACCCTAGGGTTAGGTTCGACAGCCGAACGGCAGCGATCACAATGATGCCGATGCGGTTCTCAATGCCCTGCGGAAGGCGCGAATTAGGCGGCGACAGGCACTGCCGGCCTCTCGACTTTGACCCCATCAATCTCGACACGCTTTTTGCCGGCGCGCCGCGAGGCAAAGCGTTTGCCCCATTCATTGGTCCAGTTCTCCCATGCGTAGAAAGTCAGAGTTGCGACCGGGACGATACACAGTAACGATATTGCGAGCGCAAGCGCATAGGCCTGAAGTTCGCTGAGCCCTGAGTGCCGAAGCCATCCGAACAACGGAAAAAGAGCAGCAATAATCGGACCATGCACCAGGTAGACCGAATAGCTGATATCGCCTAGCCATCTCGTTGCCGCGTTGACCAGCGGCTTGATGGGGAACAGGTAGAGCCCAACCAGCAGGCAAAAAAACATCGGCCCTTGCCAATAGATAGCCGGGCCAAATGGCACCCTACCCGTGACAATCACATAGAACTGAAGCGGCACGGACGCCAGCAGGACGGCGCCGATCGCCCGTCTATGGGTCCATTCGCCGGCAATCTGAACCACATGAAACGCGATGATTCCGAACATGAACATCGGCGCCAGGTCAAATATCGACTGACGAATGTAGATGCCCGGGTCTGCCACTAGATCCCCGATGACCGAGCGAAAGACCGTGGCCACGACGAGCGCAATGACAAGCGCTCGGATCGCCAAGGTGACACTTTTGGTCTTCGCGTAAATGAAGGGGAACACCAGGTAGAACGCCATCTCAACACCAATCGTCCAACCCGCAAAGATGATTGAGGTCTGGTAGCCACGGCCTGGGATGAAGTTGAAAATAAACGTCAGGTTCGCCAGGATCGTTTTGAGATTGTAGGGAAGGCCGGCCGGGTTCCACCAATACGAAAAGATTACGACGGCATAGAACAGCGGAGCTATCCGAAAAAACCTCCGCAGCATGAAGCCGAGATATGGCCTCTGTTCGTTGTCGTGCTTCGGCATTGTGAGACAGAGGGAAAAGGCGCTCACAAGGAAGAACAGATTGACGCCCATGACGCCGCTTCGGACTAATGTTTCCGGCCACCATGAAAGCACAAAGCGCGGATTGGGCATCAACGCGACGTGGGCCATCACGACCCACAGGGCGGCTATACCACGCAGCGCGCTGAGGTAGGGGAAGCGGTCCGACTTGCCCGGCGTCATTGTTTTTCCCAGATCGACCCCACCGCCAAACCGTGATGTCCCTGCCGTACATGGATTAGAATTTCGACGCAAGATCAACGCCGGGCGCTAATGCTCGATGTCGCGAAGGTCGGTGACGATGATGGTTTTGCCTGCGCCGTTCGCGCGCGCCCCCATGAAGCCGCCAAGGTATGGCCCGGTGAGCGCCACGGTGCCAAGGTTGGCACCGCTGACGAAGACTTGAAGGTTAGACGTACCGGCCGCAAGGATAAGCCGCCATTGGCGGGCCACACCGCTAAAATCCACGGCGTTAAGAGCGGTCGTTGCGTATGTGGCGGCGCCTGTCAACTGGTAGACGTTGACGAAGCCGGAGGCATCCAGTCCGACGCCGACTCCCATACGGGCTGTAAGGGGGCCAGCACCACCAGAGGCTACTGTCGTGACGCCGTACAGGATGAATTGAGTGTCCTTCGCCATGTTTGAGTTGAAGGTGATGTCGAGCCCACCCGCTGCAAAATGCGGCGAGATCAGGAGATCATCTTCAATGAAGGCGCTGTCTGGACCGGCCCCATAGTGCGTAATCGTCTGCAAGGCGCGATCCCTCCAAAGGTCACGGCTTTGCGCACCTCCGACGAAAGCCTTCTTGGTTCTCGTCCTTCTCGATCTAACGTAGCTAAGGCCGAGGGAGGCTGTCCCGCCACCGGATGCCATGGTGAGCAGATGGAGCCCAACGGGAACGTCCCGCGCGATGCACACTTCGTGATCATGCACAAAGTCACCGCCAAAAGCGGCTGTCGACAGTTGGTTGATACCACCGACCGACACTTGATCCCAAGCGACGTCAACACCGTTCTTGCCGCCAGCCCAGATGGGATAGGCGATGCAGATGTCTAACCCCGGCGCGTCGACGCGCACCACAACCTTGAGGCTCTTGGCGTGGTCTATGGCGTCCGAGATTAACTGGAAGCCTGTCCGTGTGGCCGGCGCAGGGAGGGGCGCATTCGCTGGATCGATGGTAACGGCTCCCTCGATGGTCGATATAAACTGTTCAGGACCAGCAAGACCAGCATGAGGATGCAAGAAGGGGGTCGCCATCTGTAACCCAATAGCCCGATAGGTGATTACCGTGGGGTGGCATCCATCCGGCACAAGGTCCGACACGCGGTAGCGGCCAGTGCGCACCCATGAGTTGATCATGTCGTAAACCTCGATGAGAGGCGCATCGGTAGCCAGTGCCACGTCCCGCATGATCTGAACGTAGTTCTTCAGTCGGTTTGCCTTGTCGGGCGTCCCCAAGGCGGCAATAGCAAACATCGGATTGGGCGTCTGCAGGATCGGAATTTTGCCGTACTTGATGCAAGTATTGACAAATGCCAGCAGGTTTTTCCGATACTGATCCGGCGTGGTCGGAGGTACGTTCTGGCAGTCATTGATGCAGTGATTACAGATGACGATCTCCGCAGTGCTGACGGCCATCTTGGCTTCGAATGTTGAGCCGGAACCATCGGTGCCCTCAAGCATCTGCTGTGAACGGGAACCGCTGACCGCACGATTGGTGACCGTAACGGCAGAGCTAAAATAGTAATCCCGCAGCACGGATTGCAGCTTGTCCGGGGCGGGCTGTGGAGTAATACCTCCAAGACCGGCGTCAACACCGAGCATAGTGCTGTCCCCAAAGCACTCGATCTGTGTGGACACGCCGTTCCACATGTCAACGGCCTTTGCCGCCAGCGCGGCCTTTGCGCCGCCGTAGGCAAGCAAAATGTTATTGTCCACATAGGCTTTGACGCTTTGCTGTGTGGGCACTTTTTGATCGCTGTTTGAGTGCATGTCATCTTCATCGACGATGTCAGATTTCAGCACCGGATCGGCATCCCCCGTAATGCTGAGGCTGGTAGTGCCGATGACTGGGTCGAGAGTGTTAAACTGGTACGTTTTCGCGCCGTTCCCCGACCCCAGTTGCACGTAGACAGTGGTCCCCTTCTGCATAGTCCGCGACGTGCGTGCGTCAGCTGCGCGGTACCATACGCCTTCGCTGGCCGTGTAGATGCCATTGGTTGATTGGTCCGATTGGTTCGTCACCAGCACCCGGTCGCCGACCTCGGTCAGCACGCCGTCGATGGTCTTCAGACCCGACAAGACAATGTTGCCCGTGGTTGCCAGGCGCACGGGTTCGCGCTCGCCGGTCAACAGGCGAACGGCGGCAGTTGCAGGTCGGGCCATAGGGCTTTCTCCATGAAAAAAGCCCCGCGAAAGCGAGGCTGTGAACGTTGCGGATTGTGTGGCGGTTTAAATGCGGCCTGGCCCTGCTTTGAAATGGCCTGGCCCGGAATTACGGTGACAGCGCAATTCTTGCCAAGTGCGTTCGGCCCGTCATTGTGTGCAGGTTAACCGGGAAGGCGAGGCAGCCGCCGAAAAGAAAATTGTCGGGCGCCGATGCAATTAGCATGCGCTTTATTAGTTCCGGAAAATTTTAACGAATCGTTGACCGCGCTGTCCCAGAATAGGACGGCGCGGTCAACCCCAACCGGACTGCGCCGGCGGCTCCGGCACACAGCGCCCCCCGCACTGTCGGAGCCGCTACTCACACTCCCTAATATACCAGCGATGGTTGAATCAACTGTTACCGCACGTGCTTTCCACGGCCCTTTCCCGATCGTTAAACTTTGATGGAACGCCGTGATTGACTTGCCACAGCGGCCCCAGATCATGAGCCCTTGAACCGGACGGAGGAACTACGGTGACACTGCGCCCTGCGCAGGGCTGTCGGCCGGCCGGTGGGCGGCGAAGCGTGCCTGGATCGGATTGCCGGGCAAACCGGAAAAGCCGCGAAATCCGGAAAACGAGTCAGGTGGCGAAAAGGAAACCGTGCACAGTCACCGTATTTGCCGGTGCTGAAACTCCGCCGGACGCGTAACGCGATTGCCTGGCCGGCAGTGAAGTCAAAAGCCAAGTGTGAACCACGGATTGGCGTCGCGACAGCGACACCGGTCGCGGTCAACACGATAGCCGCACAAAGATAGCCACTCTCATCGGAAATCGGTGCACTTCCATGTTCGTCTGGCTGCCACTGCGTGCAGGTTGAACGTAGAGGGAGTGAGGAAGGCGGCGAAAAGTGGTGCAGTATCACCTGCAATTCTGCGCAATTGTCGGCTCAGCCATCCCGCGATGTTCGCACAACTGTCTCTGTCGCTTGCGCGAGGCCGGACCCTGACGCACCTGCCGACGAGCCACCACACATCACTCTTGGAGCAGCGGCAGAACCTTTTCGTCCAGGAATTTGAGACGCTTACCCAACATTTCCGCGTTGGCGGGATTCGCCGGAACATTGACAGGAATCAGCTTCGCAACGGACTTCCCCTTCCGAGCGGCTTCAACCCATTCTTCCATGGCGCCAATGTATCCATCCAGCGCCTCATACGGAGTTCTGACGTCGTCGCCTGGCATGTAAGCTGGAGGCACATCACCCACGATCACCCATATCCATGCGGGTACATCTGGCCTTCCAGGCGAAATCTCGAAGAGAAAAATGTATACTATGCCCTCGGCACCATATCCAAAATACTCCGTCTTGATATTTTTTCCCCAGTCATAAAACTGAATATATTCACGGGCTTCGCCAAGGGCGGCGTCAAAATTATCGTCCGCGTCCGGATCGTCCGCCGCAAGCGGCAAACGACTGACCTTGCTGAGATCTGGGGCGATTGCATTCATACTCCGTCTCCACCAATTAAGTTCTTCTTGCGCCATCGCCTCTTAGCCCAGCGCGCAAAATCTCCAGCATCTTGATGATGCCTTATATGGTCGTCCCGGGAACGAGGCTTCACATTCAATACGTGATCTCCCCCGCCATCGGCCAGCGGTACCTCATGGGAAACGTCCATATTTCGACCGGTCTTAGGGTCTTTGGGCCAAGCCTGACCGTGTAGCTCCTCCCATTCTTTGCGAAGAGCTCTGTTCGTCGTGATGCGCTTAGTCGGGACGAGTTTTAGGTCGTCCTCGTCAGTGATTCTTACAGGCGGGATCTCAGCACTTTGCGAGCGTCCCAACGCTTCGACGTCTACAGTTTCGGTTACGTCTTCAGCAGGTCCGCCTCTCGCAAATTCAGATGGTGGCGAGCCGGTGAGCCGTGCCAGAACCTGCCTGCCGATCGCACCGAGCCCTTCGGCAAGGACATTGCCGCCAGCGCCCCAAAGCGCTCCGGCGCCCATTTCTCCTAGGATGTCCCGGCTATTGAGGGCGGCGTCGACGCCGCCAAACACCACGCCGTCGGCCGCTGCGGTGGCGCTTCGTGTGAATAGGCCGCGCAATCCCCCCAGACCTTCGGCTGCGAGTTTTCCGGTGAACGTAATGCCTGCCTTTTGCAGGCCGAGGCCGGAGGCGAAGGCGCCAAGCAGTTCCACTGGTATTGCCGCAGGGCCGGCACGATCCGCAGCATCCTCGGTTTCAGCCTGCTCCGCGGCTAGCAGCTCGTCGTAGCTCTTGCTGGAGAAAAGCGAGTTCATGCCGGCGGAGAGCCTGTCCGCCTGACTGAATGTCGTGCTGTTCGCAAACAGCCTGGCATCGTCATTCAACGCGGCAAACGGCTTTTGCCACCATGGCCCGGCGTTGAACCGCACACGGGCTGGATGATACGCCATCACTGTCAGATCGGCCTCGAGAGCTCTTTCCTGGGCTTCCTGCTCTGCGAGCGTCATCTTCGGATTGTTGGCTGCATTCTCGCGCAATTGAGCCAAACTGGACGCAAACACCTGTCCGGCCAGCGCGAAGCGCGCTTTCGGGTCGCGCACGGCTTTAAGAATGTCGCTGAGCTCAATGATCCGTTGCCGCACCGGCACACTGTCATCGACAAATCTCCCGCCGAGATTGTCCGCAAGGGCCCGCGGAACGGCCAGGATCCTGTCGAAGCCCAATTGCTGCTGCGCAGCGAGGGCCCAAGTCACGGCAGCCTGGAAATCCTCAGGCGTCGAGACCTTGCTCCAGTCCGGGGCCAGCCCCGGGAACATCTGGCTGACATAGTCGACAGGGTCGTCGCGCCTGGCGCCCAGCACCAATTGCGCCGCGCCAGCCTTAATCTCATATTGCTCGCGCTGCTCCGGCGAGCCATCAGGGCCTGGCTCAAAATCCCGAAGCTCAGCGTGGATCGCCTGGTTTGGCGCACGGCGCATTTTGAAGAATGCATCGGCGACGCCGGTCGTTAGATTGAAGATTTGGAAACGGGCCGCGCCCTCGCCTGCGCCGTAGATATTGACGAAATCCTGTGCGGTTGGTTTCTCCTCGGGATATTGACCCGTGCTGGCGATAACCGCCGGCGCATTTTGCTCTGCGAGTTGCACCTTGGCGCGGGCATCGACCAACTGCGCGGCGGTCGCCGTGTTGGCCTGATCGAGTAGCGCGGCAACATCGCCTGGCGCCAAATAGGTAATGGCGTCGAGCGATACGACGGCTGTCTGGCCATCCGGCGGTGTCGAGTTGGTTGCGCCAACGGCCTCGGCGCTGTCGTCCTTGGTCCGGCCTCCAGCCTGCGCCGTGCCTAGCATCTCGGCAGCGCGTTTCGGATCCTGCGCGATCATCGCTTGGACCAACGCCTTGGCCGTGTTGCTGCGCCAGGCCACTTCCGCCGCTTGCCGGGCGAGCGGGTTGCCGATCTTGGCGATCAGGTCAAGCCCGCTCTGCCGGATCGCTTCGAAACCTCCGATGTCGTTCGGATTGCTTTTTGCGATCGCGCTGGTCGAGATGTTGTCGACCTCGGTCAACTCCGCCAGCTCATACTCATCGCGCCGCGCCTGCTGCCTTGCGGCCATGCGCAGCGAGCCGGGCGCGCGCGTCGCCTCCTTCTGGCTGGCGAAAGCGGCGCGCTGGGTCTCGGGCATGGTCCGCAAGGCATCGTCGAACAGCGTGTCGAAGAGGCCGGATTTGACCACCCGGCCGGTGCGCGGATCGACCTGGCCGTACATGGCGTCATGCAGGCCGCTGCCGTCGGCCGGCGCATTGGCCGTCACCTCGTCTTCCGCCTGCGCGATGCGGCCGTTGAAGCGGCGGCGCGCGATCTCGGCGTCGAACGCGTCCTGCCGCTCCTTCATCTGCCGGTAGCGCTCGGCGACGGCGGAAAGCTCGTCGCCAAAACCCTGCATCGCCCGGCCGACCGGCGAGCCGTTCGGGTATTGCACCGCATTGCCGGTCTCGAGCCGGCGCTGGGCTAATTGGAGAGGAATAGTCGCCATCAGTAGAGACCCCCGGTGGAAAAGCCGGCCGGTGGCGGCGGGAAGGCGCCTTTGCCGAAGGTCACGGCCTTGGTCGGGTCGTAAAGGCCGGAGAGGCCTGATCCGAGGCTGCGGCCCGCGTTGAAGATCGACGCTGCCACCGCCTGTTTGCCGGAAAAGCGCGAGATGGCAGCCTGCGTGCCAAAATTGTTCTGGCGCAGCTGCGAGCTGTACTGGATCGCCTTGAGGTCGAGCTGGCCCTGCCCGGCGTTGGCCGCCAGCACCTCGGCCGGCGAGCCGGCCATGCCGACGCCGGAAGCGCCGGCCTGGGCGCGCGCCTGCGCCTGCAGGAGGTCCTGCTTGTGGCGCTCCTGCCCCTGTTCGAAGGTGGCGCTTTGCGCGTCGGCCCGCGCCTGCTGCTCGTAGGCCCTGGCTTGGGCGTCGGCCATCTGCTTCGACTGCCGGCCCTCGGCCAGCGCGCCGCCGACCGAAAGAGCCGTGCCGAGAAGAGCGAGTGTGACATGGTTCAGCCTCGTTCGCCGAAGGGTTTGGTTGCGGGAAGGAATTGGCTTATGGCGCCCCCGGGACGCCTCACTTCGGGGGACTTGCCTTCGACGCGTTTGACTGGCGCGCCGAGCGCCGGGCGCGGGTCGAGCGCGCCGCCGGGGCTGAGGAAGGACAGCAAGAGCCGGTCGGCCTGCAGCGCCGGCCGGCTGAGCCGGGCGGGTGCCGCTGCACGCGGCCCGGCCATGGCGGTGCGGCGGGTGGTGGTCAGGTTCACCTTCAGGTCGGCGACGCCGGCGGCGTCGAACAGGCCGTTGGCGGTGGCGATGGCGCGGGCGAGCGCGTCGGCCTCGAACAATTGCTGGCGCAGTTCTTCGACCAGCCGGCGGACACAGCGCCAGCGCTCACCGAGCAGAGTGGCCTTCGCCTTGATCTCGTCGCCAAGCGCTGCGATGTCGGCGCGGGCTTCGCTCTGCGCGACCTCCGCGCGGCGCTGGCCGACGGCGTCGATGGTCTTTTCCAAGAGCGCGATTGCCGCGTTGCAGTCGTCGAGCGCGGCACGCGCGGCGGCAAGGTCGCCATCGCCGAACACCGCGCGGTCCTCGGCTTGCGCCAGCTCGGCTCTGCGGGCGAGCACGTCGTTGAGGTCAATGTCGAGCAAGGCGATGACGGCAGCGAATTCCGCAGCCGTCCGCGCCCTGCCGAGTTGCTCGGCATGGGGGGATGTCATGGGTGGGGTCCTTTTGGGAGGAGGAGTGAGGGGCGATCTGCGAAGCGGAAGAGATCAACGCCGGCGGGACAGCACCCCCCTCTGGCCTGCCGGACATCTCCCCCTCAAGGGGGGAGATCAGCCGTCATTTCGGCTCTCGCCAATCACAGAGGTTCAAGAAGAGGCGCCAGCGGTGGAACCGCCAATCTCCCCCCTTGAGGGGGAGATGTCCGGCAGGAGGGGTTGGCGGGAATGAGACGTTGGCTAAGGCTCCGCGTCGAACACCGGCGTAAAAGCGCGGATGGTGCAGGGCGTCGGGTTGACGTGGCGGATCCTCACCCTTCCCTGCCCTTCCCAGCTGTCGTCGATCGGCACCTCGACATTGCCGGTGAACAGCGTTGCCCCGCCATCCGGGGCGACGATCGAGGGCATCCGCACCGGCTCCCAGCGGCCGCGCATGAGGGACTGCACTTCGAGCCCCGTGGTGTCGGTCTCGAGCAGCGACAGGATCACCTTCGCCACCTTCTTGCGGCGGCCGATGATGGAGCCGTCGCGGCCGCCGACATCGAGCTCCAGCGTGTCGGCGCCCGCCGCATAGGGCAGGCCGAGCTGCCATTTGGCGGATGCGGCCGACCCGGCCGGCAAGCTCACCGTGCCACCGCTGCTGACAGTCAGGCCGCGATAGACCTTTGCGCCGGCCAGCACGTCGACGGACTGGCCGGCCAGGTGTAGGGCGCCGCCGACCGTGGTCACTGCCGCCCCGGAGTAGGTGAGGCCGCAATCGACCTCGAAGGCGTCGGCGATCGCGGCATATTCGAAGGGCGCGGTCTTGATCTCGATGAAGCGCCTGGTGGCGCCGCCGATGGTGCGCTTGACGACCAGCCAGAGATCGTCATTGCCGTTCTGGCCGGGCGTCACCACGGCACTTTCGACAACCGCCCGGCCCAATCCGCCGAAGTCGCCGCCCAGGCGATGCCGGTGCATGCCCCTGACATCCTGCGATGGCTGATGGGTGTAACCACCAAGCTCGCCATTGCCGAGCGGGAACCACAGCAGGGGATCGGGGTCGGTCTGGAAGGCCAGTTCGACCACGCCAAGCTTCGGGATATGCTCGGAGATCTGGCCGACATCATCGGAGGTGAAACGGCTCTGCGCGGTCTGCGTCAGCTCGGCGATCGATTTGCGCGAGCGCGTGACATAGAGGAACGACTGGCCGGCATCGACCGGGCGGATGCGGGCGCAGCCGAAGGTGCGCGAACGCCGGTTCTTGAACGAGGTCGGCGTCAGCGCCTCGTCGATGCCCGAGCCCGACAGGGCACGCACGCCGCCCGACGTGCCGATCAGCAGCGCGCCGTCGGACTCGGCGATCCAGACGATGTCGTTGGCCTGGCCGCCGCCGGCCTGCACGAACTCCAGCGCGTCGTCATCCTTCTCGCCGAGCGCGAAATTGTCGAAATCGCCGGTGGCCGAGGCATAGACCGAGAATTTCCGGCTGAAGGCCAGGCGCTCCTCGTAGAGCGAGCCCGACTGGACGTATTTGCCGGGAACGAAGGTACCGAGCCGCCAGCGGGTGATAGGGCTGAGGTCAGGCAGAGCGAAGCCATAAAGCTGGATGGTGACCACGGTGGTGCTGGTGCGGGCGATGATCTTGGCCCAGCGCCAGCGCCCGTCCGAGCCGAACAGGCGGACAGCGCGGCCGACATCGCTGGCCTGGAACCCGGCGCCGCCATTGATGCCGACGGTGGAGGAGGCCGTCAGGTTGAACGGCGTCTGGCTGGCGGCGGCGCGGTTGAAGGTCAGTTCGGCGAAGTCGACATCGGTGGCGCCGTCGATCGCCTTCCAGGTGAAGCGATGGTATTCAAATCCGGTCTTGTTGACGAACTCGTAGAAGCGGGTTTCACCGGCGTTCCAGCCGATCTCGCTGGTTCGGGTGTCGAGCGCCACCCATGTCGTGCCGTTGTTCGACCCTTCGAGCACCCAGTTCGTCGGCGTCCTGTCCTGGGTGCCGCCCGAGCGTGCGGTCAGCGTGTAGTTTTCGACGATGACCTGCGCGCCGCCGGCCGTGCGGTAGGTGACGGAACCGGTATCGCCGACAGTGCCGACATGGCTGACGCTGTCCTTGTCGAACACTTTCCACGCGTCCACCGACCCGCCGAAGCCGGACACCGTGCCGCCTAGCGCGGCGTTGGATGTCATCGGCGGCGTCAGCGAACCGTAGTCGGACGGGACCAGCGCCGTCGCCGTGGCATTGATCGGGTCATAGGGACCGTCGAGAAACTGGTAGTCGCTCAGGGCCCATGCGGTGTGCGCGGTGCGCGTCAGCACCTTGGTCGGATAGGTCTCATGGGTGATCCACATCTGGTCCGCGGATTGCACGAACTGGAGGTTGAACAGGTCGGCCTCGAGATATGGCGTGACCACCTCGACCGTGTCGACGCGGGCGCCATAGGCGTAGACGCGAATGTAGAGGTCGCCGAATTCGAGCGCGTAGGCCTGGTTGGCCGAAAAGATGAAGGGGATCAGCCGCGTCTTCTTCGTCGAAACCTTCACCTCGCCGGCAAAGTAGGTGCCGCCGCGCTTGCGGATGCCGCCATGCGGCAGCGTGACGAAGTTCTCGCATTTGGCCAGTGCCGCCCGATAGAAATCGAGCGAGGCGCGTGCGTGCAGGCGCGGCGAAATCTCGCCACGGGTGAAGACGTCCTGGACCGGATAGAGCGTCGTCATCAGCGCATGGTCCTGCTGTCGCCGGGCGCAACCCTGTTGTCGCCGCGCTGGTACGCCCACGACGCGGTGTAGGACCGGCCGCCGCGCTGGATGGCGCTGGCGTTGAGCGCGGCGTCCAGCGCCCGGTCATAGGCCGAGCGGGCAATGTCGATCATGCCCGACTTGTGGGTCAGCGGATGCGCGACCTTGATGGCGAGTGCCGCCACCAGTACTTCGGTGAACAGCGCGTCCCAGTCGTTCGGATCGGTGAGGTTGGCGACATAGCGGATCAGCAGCGGCCCGGGCTGGTCGGTGTAGATCAGGTCGGCCTCCTGCCGCCACGAGACCGGCACGCCATCCGGTTCGCCATTGCGGGTCGGCGGCAGCGGCCGCAGGCAGTCGGCCGGCAACTCGTAGGCGAAGTTCAAGCTGAACGCGTCGCCGCCGATGTCCGAGCCCGCGACCGCGGCGCGCAGGATCGCGAACACCCAGGCATATTTGGTCAGCTCCGCCTCCCGCGTCAGGTCGAAATGCAGGTTGATGAGCCGTGCCGCCTTGACGTCCTGGTCGAGACTGTCGATCGGCGCCTCGTCGAGCACGGCAAGCGCCATGTTGGCGATATCGAGCGGGGTGATGGCCATGGGTCAGGCCTCCGTGAGCGGGGTTTATGGGGACAGGTCGGGCATGGAAAAAGCCGCTGGGAGCGGCTTGGGGATTGGATGGCAATAATCAGAGGTCGCGCTCTACGGCGCCCCCCTCTGTCTTGCCGGCCATCTCCCCCACGGGTGGGGGAGATCGGATGTCACGCCGGCCTTCGCCAATCTCAAACATTGAAGAAGAGGCCCGCTTTGAAACTGCCAATCTCCCCACTTGAGGGGGAGATGGCCGGCAGGCCAGAGGGGGGCGCGGCGGAACGCAGCTTTGGAAAGGAGCGGGCGCAACGCCCCCGCCCCTCGCCCGATCAGGCCTCGGTCGTCTTCAGCGCGATGAACGTCATCGCCTTGACGCTCGAGGCGGTGCGGTCCCAGTTCGCCGCCAGCGCCAGCTCGGCATCGGTGGCGAACTCGCCGGCCGACGAGGCGTCGAGGAAGCGGGTGCCGGGAACATGCGGCACGAAATGCCGGCGGCCGACCATTTCGGTGACGCCGCCGCCATGGCCCTGGCGCGGCTTGCGATCGAACTCCAGCGGCCCGCCTTCGGTGTTAACCGCCAGCTCGTTCCACAGGATCGCCTTGTCCTTGAACATGAACGCGGTGTAGACGCCCGCCACTACGGGAATGTCGTCGTCGACGACGGCGCGCAGCCCCATGTAATAGGGGATCAGCGGCCCGCCCTGCTGCGACGACGGCACATAGTCGATAAGATCGGCGAGCTTCAGCGCCTTCATCTGCTTGGAGTGCATCCAGATCGTCTTGAACTTGTCGGCGCGGTCGCCCATCAGATAGGCGGCCTCGATGATGTCGGTATCGACGATGGAGGCGCCGGTGGTGCGCACCAGATCGCCGCCGTCATTGGCGATGTTGTCGGCAACGACGCCCTTCAGGATGCCGAGCAGGGTCAGCTTGTTGGCGCGCTGCCAGTACTCGGTCTGCCGCTTGACGATCAGCTTCTGCGGATCGTCACCTGCCAGGATCGAGGTCAGGTCCGGAACGCCCCACGCCTGAGCGCGGACATTGCGGGCGGCGACCTCGCGGCGCGAGCCGACCTTCTTCATCTCGATCGAATCGGCAGGATCGTCATTGACCGGCTCGGAGGGGTCGTTGCCAAGATCCTTCCAGCCGGGCATGTCGACCGAGCGGCCGCCCATCGACAGTTTCGAGGCGATGGCCGGGTCGGAAAACAGGATTCCGGCCTGGTAGATTTCGAGCGACTGGACATGTTCCTCGAACGCATATTGCGCATAGACGGACGGAACGATCGCGTCCGCGATACGGGTGTAGGCATCTGCCATTTTTCTCTTCCTTCAGGTTGTGATTGGTGGCTTCGCCCCCTCGCCCAGCCTCCGCTTCGCTCGGCTGACCTCTCCCCCAAGGGGAGAGGAGACTTGCGACGTCGGCGCGCGCCTCTTCTCCCCACTGGGAGAAGGTGGCTGCGAAGCGGCCGGATGAGAGGCATTCGAATAGTGCTGACCGACCGTCAGCGCGGATTGTTCGGCATCCACTGATCCGGATTCTCACCGGCCTCGCGGGCCAGCCTCCGGGCACGGGCGGGGTCGCTTTTGACGAGGGCTGAAATCGCCGAGATGTTGCGTTCGCCGGCGGCGTTGCGCTTGAACGGATTGGCTCCGCTGAAAGCAGCACCGCCGTCGATCGTGTCTTCCGTGAACATAGCCTCGCCGATGGCGTGGAACGCCTTGGCGATCTGCGGATCGGACAGCGCTCCGTCAGGCAGAAGGATGCCCTTCGCCTTGTAGGCGTCGACCAGGCCGAGCTTCTTCATGGCCCGGTTGGCGACCTCGATCTTCCGGCGAAAGCCGTCGCTGTCGGTCGGCCCCCAGTCCCTGACAAGGTCGTCATGCGTGGCCTCGACTGAGCGGGCGAGCGCGATCTCCTGTGCTTTTGCCTGCTCGGCCATGTAGCCGACGAACTTGTCGTGATAGGCCTGCGCGGTCTTCGGCGAGGCACCGGCTTCGACCGCCCAGGCCTTGGACGCCTGGGCGAGTTCGTCCGAATAGGCGAAGTTTTCCGGCAACCCTTCCGGGCGCCGGTACTCGACCTTTTCGGACGAGGTGACCGGACGCATGGCCTCGGGCAGCCGGGCATGGAACTTCTCCCAGTCTTCCCGGGATGCGTCGGGCTGGGGAATGCGCAGGCTCTCACCCTGCTGCCGCTCCAGCTCCGCATAGGACGTGAAAACCCGATCGAGGCTTTCAGGCTTGGTCCAGCCCTTGGTTTCAGCGAGCTTGCGGTTGCCTTCGGAAAGACCGTCAAACCAACTTTGGGCGACAGGCGCGGCGGACCCATTGTCCGCACCAGCCGGTGACTGTGCCGGGTTGCCCGCCGGCTGCGCACGCGCCGCCACGGACCCGGCGTCTGCCAGATCTGTCATGTGAGATTTTCCTTCTTGGAGTGTTTTCAGAGAAGAGCCGGTCGCCGAAGCTGCAATCTCCCAATCTGTGGGGGAGATGGCCGGCAGGCCAGAGGGGGGCGCGAAGGAACGCAAGCGGTCACTCCAGCTTGGGTTCCTCGCCCCCACGAAAGTGGGGGAGAGGTGGCTCGGCGAAGCCGAGACGGAGAGGGGACTGCGCCCTACGAAAGCCCCTTCTCCGGCCGCTTCGCAGCCACCTCTCCCTCGCCTTTGGCGGGTGCGAGGAACCAAGCCTTGCTTGGCTGGCGGGAAGCGCCCCCTCTGCCCTGCCGGGGCATCTCCCCCACGAGGGGGGAGATCGGCGTCATCCCCGCTTGCGTCAATCGCCCAGGTTGTCAGTGCTTAGACATTATCCCCCCAGTTCTCCCACAGCACCGTGATCGTACCCGTCACCGCGATCGTCCCGTCGGCATCGATATCGGTGCCCGTGGCGAAGGCCAGGTTGAGATAGAGATCGACCGGCGTGACGGTGCCATCCAGCGTCGCGGCGGCGGCGATGTCGGCGGTCGAGGCGGTGGAGGGTGCCGCACCGGCGCCGTCGAGCGTGCGGGCGGTGGAGGCGAGCACATTGACCATGGTCGAGGCCAGCGTCGCGCTCGATGCCGGCGCCGAGCCGAGCGACCAGGTGAGGGCCGCATTGTCGTTGACGGTCGCCGCGCGGGGGCTGAGCACAGCGAACTGCAACCTTGCCGTGCCACCCTTGATGCGCACCTTGCCGTCGGTGAAATCAAAGATCTTCTGGCTGGTATAGGCCAGCGCGTCGGTGACCGGCACGGGCATGGCACTGAACGAAAAAACGGTGCGGAAGGCGCCGCCCTGCCCTGTGGTGACGGCCTTCAGGCCGGCTTTCGGCGGGGCAAGGCCGGCCTCGCGGGCGGCGGCGCGGACAAGTGTGCGGGGAAGACCTCGGGTCATTGGTATGTCTCCATTGTTTGAGTGAGGAGTGGTGCGCGCAGCGCATGGGAAGCCAATTGCTTGGCCTTCCAAACGACGAACGCCCGGAGCGATAGCGAAGGGGCCGGCGCAGCCAGGCCGAACCGGCAAAGGCTGAATCATTCTGACAAGGATCGGCGCTACCGCCTTGTTCGCATGAGGTGTTTTCGGGCTCCGGCTTATCAACGCCCGAGAAACCCTGTCTTATATCGTGAGGCCTGGTGCCCCCGTTCCGCCGCAATGCGGCGGCACGTGGCGAGCGATAGGGATTTCAGGCATTCAAGGGAGACTTCATATGAACTTTCACAAAGCCATCGCCGCCGTGCTGATGACCGCAGCACTTGCAGGCTGCGCACAGACCGAAGGCCAACAGAGAGCCGGAACCGGCGCGCTGATCGGCGGCGCCGGCGGCGCCCTCGTCGGCCAGGCCATTGGCGGCAACACCAAGAGCACGGTCATCGGCGCGGCCAGCGGCGCCCTGCTCGGCGCGGTTGTCGGCTCGGCCACCACCCCGCAACCGCAACGCCGCGGCGAACAGATGTGCCGCTACCAGGACCGCGACGGCCGCATCTACACCGCCCCCTGCGACGACCGCTATTATAACGGCGATTATTGAGTATCAGCCCCCTTCTCCCCGTTCACGGGGAGAAGGTCCCGGCAGGGGGATGAGGGGCAGCGCAACGTTCTGGAATGCTGGCACCGTCCCTCACCTGCCTGCCGACATCCTCTCCCCGTAGAACGGGGAGAGGGACGCAGCTTGAGCGTCCCTACCTATTCCTCCAACCTTGCCGCTTTCTCCAGCGCCAGTAGCTGCGCCTCGTCCAGCGTCAGAAATCCCATGATGTGCTGCACCACTTCGGCGCGTGCATTGCTGAGCGCGCTGTGCAGCTCGAAGCCGTTGGGTGTGCGGGTCCGCGCCATCCACTCGCCGTAGGACGGGCGGCGGTAATAGCCTGTCGTCGCCGCGAGGTCGGCCAGCACCATCTCGCCGTCCTCGCCTGAAAACACCCTGAGATACGCCCTGGCCAGCGCCTCACGGGCCTTGGCCGGGCCGCCGGCCTCGCCGGAATGGGCGAAGCGTTTCCGGCTCATGCGCCGCCACCCGCCGCGCCCGGATCCCCCGGCCCGCCCTGTAGCATGCCTTGCAACCCGTCGAGCAAACCGCTGTCGCGTGCCTGGACGGCCGCCGGCACCGCATCCTTGGCCGCCTTGCCGGCGGCGGCGATCGCCGCCATGCCGGCCTGGGCCTGGCTTGCCTTGGCGCGGGCATCGCGCAGGCCGTCGACCTCCTCCTTGCGGCGGAAAATGCGCTGCGGGCTGCGGCCGGCGCCCTGCACGATCTTGATCGCCTCGTCGCTGTCGATGTTGTCCATCACGCCGGGGTCGAACTGCGCCATCTGTATGGCCGTCGTCACCACCTGGATGGTATCGCGCGCCTCGGCCGAGCGGCGCAGCACGTCGAGCGGGCCGGTGAAGGTCGGCCGCACCGCCTTGCCGGCGAGGCTCGCCGGCGGCAGGAAGCGGCTGCCCTCGTCATAGAGCCCCTTGTCCTCCAAAATGCCGAGCTCGCGGTCGAGATTGGTGGCGAAGCCCGCCTGGATGATCGAGCCGGAGGGCCCAAGCAGCGCGCCCTTTTCCTCTTGCCTGATCAGCGCTTCGGTCGCCGTCATCTGCGGATTCTGCACCAGCGTCTGGAACAGATTGACGAACATCATGTCGCGGATCTCGTCGGCGCGGCTCTGCGCGTAGTTGAAGGCATAGGTCGGGTTCTGCCCGGTCGAGATCGGCGCGATCAGCGGCCGGCCATTGTCGTCGATCAGGCCGGGATAATTCTCGCCCGGATTGAGCACCGGCACATAGTCGAGCCGGGCTTTCGAGGCGGTGGCCGGATCGGTGATCTGCTGCAGCGCGCGCAGTCCGGAGCGGCGCACGGCGTTTTCCTCGCGCACGGTGGTCAGCGCCTCGATGGTCGGCGAGATGCCGTACGGGTCGCCCTCGTAGCGGCGCCAGTTGAAGGTCGACACCGGAAAGGTGCGAAAGCCGCTTTCCCGCACGATCTCCTCCTCGTCCTCGATGACATGGTAGGAGGCGAACGCCGTGTCGAGATACTGGGTGTGGCCGCCGAGCCGGTACATCTTGCGCTCGTCGCGCGGCTGGATGCACTGGACAAGCGAGATCTTGGTCTCGCACTTGGCCGGATCGTCGACCAGCACCTTGATGCGCATCGGCAGCCTTTCATAGCCGAGCAGCTGTGCCGCCTGCCGCGCGGTGCGCTCGTAGCGGCGATGAAAAATGTCGACCTGGCCCCAGCGGTTGCGGCTGAGATACCCCTCGACCACAGGGATCGAGGCATAGCGGATCAGCGTCGAGCCAAACCCCTCCTCGGCATAGAGATAGGCCGGGCCATAGCGCACGACATTGCGCAGGCAGGCCTGTGTCGCCGGCACGAAGTTGGAATTGGCAGAGTAGCGCAGCGAGAACAGAAAATCGCGCAGGGCTTCCGCCCATTCCTTTTCCTCGTCGGTCTCCTGGTCATTCATTTCCGCGGTCGACAGGCCGTGCCATTTTTCCGACTGCGGAATGATCAGGCTTTCCAGCCCCGCGGCGAGCCGGTTGGCGGCCGAGTTGATGGTGTTGGCGTAAACGCGGGCACCGCGCCGCTCCTGCCGCTCGGCCTGCGAGTCCGCCCCACCTCCGCGGCGGCCGCTCCAGATGTCGGGCGCGTCGGGGTCGCAGAACTCCGCCACCTGCTCCCACACCGCCTCATACTGGCTGCGCTCGCTCTCGAGCTCGGACTGGCGGGACAGGATATCGCGGGCACGGGTATCGGTCATGGGTTCAGCCTCGCTGGGGTGAGGAATGGGATGGTGACGTGGAAGAAAATGAGCGGACGCCGGAGCCGCTGATCTCCCCCCTTGAGGGGGAGATGGCCGGCAGGCCAGAGGGGGGCGCTGTCCCGCCGACCTGCAATCATTTTGGTGTGTTGCCTTTGGACCTTGTTTCGAAATCGCAAAGGCTGGTGTTCCTTCACGCCCCCCTCTGCCCTGCCGGGCATCTCCCCCTCGAGGGGGGGAGATTGGCAGCTTCCGCGTCGGCACCCTGTCATCTTTTGCCCATCCGGCGGTGCTACGAGTTTCTCGCGGCGGGTTTTGGAGGAGGTCGATGTGACGACGACAAGCCTTGCCGGCACCCTGAAAAACCGCGGCAAACAGGTGGCCAAACGCCTGCTTGGCTATGATTCCCTTCTAACACCCTCATCCGACCGAGCTTCGCTCGGCCACCTTCTCCCACAGGGGGAGAAGGAAGAGCCCTCACCCCCGCCTTCTCACCAGCCGAGCATGCCGTCGCCAATACCACCACGCCAGCACGCGCTTGCGGAAACTGCGCTTCATCGCGGTCATGGTCTAAAGTCCCAGCAGCACGCGGCGCTGGCCGGTGAGGCTTGCCGGCGCGAGGTCGGTCTTGATGGTGCTGAGCGAGCCCTGGCGCTGCTCGAGCTCAGTCCGCAGCGCCGCCTCGCGCGCCTGCATGTCCTTGTCCTCGGCTGTCGGCGTCGGCGGCAGCCGCTTCAGTTCCGGTGGTTTTTGAAACAGGCACATGGTTCCAGCCTTCCCTTGTCCAATCGTAGAGAAAAAAATCTTCGCCGTTCCTGCCATAGCCCGGCAGCAGGCTGCGTTGCGTGGCGCCGAGCCGGCCAAGCCAGCGCAACGCCAGTCGATTGGCGGCCAAGGCGCGGGCCTCGACCCGCCAGGCGCCCCGTGCCGCGACTTGAGGTCCAAGCACGGTGTGAAAGAACGCGGTGATCCCAGGCACGCAGCGCCTCATGCGGCGCGTGCCCCAGCTCCAGGCGATCCACAGCCCGCCGCGCTGTTCGGCGGCGCCAAAGCCGGCCTCCGGATTGCCGTCGAGCTCGGCGACATAGGCAAACCCCTGCAGCGCGGTGAGCGCCAGCAACGCCGGCGACCAGTGGTCGAGCTGGCAGTCGATCTCGGCGCGGTCTTCGGGGCGCAGGTTGGCAGCGATGTAGCTGAGGTCGCGCAAGGTGGCGGGGATGATACGGAGGGGCATGAACAGGCCAGAGCGATGGGGTGCGCTTCCCGCTTTCGGGCGGAGTCTCGGAGGCCCGCGCACTTGACCGGTCCCGGCGCCAGTGACCTACTTCGGACATTGAACACGCAGGCTACCGACGACTGGAGGAGACGGGCGAATGGACATTCGATCGACACTGACGGAGCTATGCGAAGCCTTCAACGCGCACGATCTCGATCGCATCATGGCGTTCTTTGCCGACGATTGCGTCCTGGAGATGCCGAGGGGGAGCATGCCTTGGGGAACGCGTTGCGAGGGCAAACGCAACATACGAGACGCACTGGCGACACGCTTCGAAGGCTTGCCCGATGTCCACTACGGCAACCCCAGGCATTTTGTGGATGCGGCTGCCGATACCGGCATCTCGAAATGGACCCTCACAGGCACCACCCGCGAGGGCACGCGAAAGGAGGTCCAAGGTTGCGACTTCTACACGTTTCGCGACGGCAAGGTGATCCGCAAGGATTCTTACTGGAAAATCGTGGAGTAACCCACGAATCACGGTGACAGTGCACTGTTCGCCGGTCGGCACCTCGCTTCTCACCTAAACGCCCCCAGCGGATCACTCTGCCCCACCGGCCTTCTCGGCACCCTGAACTCCGCCGGATCGACCACCGCCTCCCTCAGCATCATCACGCCATAACGGGTCGCCGCCATCAGATCGTCGCGCAGTTTTACAACCTGGCCGTCCCGGCGATGATAAAGCCGAAATTCCTCGAACCAGGGCAAAAGCGTCGAAAACACCTTGAAGCGGCCGGATTGCATGCGATCGAGCATCTCCATCAGCCCGGCCTCGACCGAGACCGAACCGTCCGGGAATTGCGCGTGGCGGGTCAGCATGTTCAGCCCATGCGCGGCATACTGCCGGGCGAGCGCCACGCCCGCCCCTTCCAGCGTCTCGCGGCGGCCGTCGCGCGGCCACGCCCAGGGCAACCATTCGCCCCATGGTTTCAGGGTCAGCGTCTGCATCGCCGGCGTCTGCTGCGAAGCGCGGCAGGCCTTGGCGACATAGACGACATCGGCCTCCGTATCCCAGGCAAGCTCGACCGCGGCCGACGGATGGTCCCAGCCGAAATCGAGCGCGCCGATGCGCGGCCAGTAGCGCGGCAGCCGGAACGGCGCGCAGGCGATCAATTCCTCGGCCACCGGAAAGATGCGACCGGAGCCCAGCACCGGAATACCGCGAGCCCGCGCCTCCCGCTCATGCGCCGGATAGGCGGCAACGATCGCGGCGCGCTCCTGGCGTGAATAATGCTCGGCATCGTCGATGGTCATGAAGGTGACGTGACGGGTCATGGCGTATTCCTGAATCACCTTGCGAGACGAGGGCGTATCGTTTTGTTAAGGCGCGATCTTTTCTAGTCACCGTCGCGCCGCCCCTCATCGCCCTGCCGGGCACTTCTCCCCGTATAGTGACGGGGAGAAGGACGCCGTCACCAATGGTTTCGCCAATAATCTGCGTTGCAACAAAGGAGCCGAGTTTGCGGCCAGCCCCCTCTCCCCGTCACTATACGGGGAGAGGATGCCGGCAGGCAGGTGAGGGGCAGCACAAGCCGAAGACAAGAAGCCATCGAAGCCACTGCCGCTTAACCCCTCACCCCTTGCCCATCCCCTCCACCTCTTCCGCCGACAGGAACAACAGCACCACATCCGACATGCCGAGCAGTGGCGTGAAGGTGACGATGGTGATGCCGCCGGTGGCGTTGGTGCGGGTCAGGCCTTCGGAATAGATGTCGAGCGGCGGTTCCTCGTCGAACCAGACGCCGTGCAGCGTCTCACCCTGCCATTTCTCGCGGCCCTTCTCGAAGCTCTTGAACGACAGCACCGATTCATCGGCCTGCACGTCGCCGCCCCAGCGCACCACGACGCTGTCAAGCGCACCCGGCGCGCCGCGCCCCATGATGGTCTGCACAATAGCGTCGGCCGGAATCATGCCGGTGCCCCAGGCCACGTGCTGCTGCGGCGGGCCAACCAGCACGCGCTGCGGGTTGTCGCGCGTGCCTTCGCCGGTCACACCAGCCGCCCACAACCGGACCGCGCCGTCAAAGACCTTGCCTTGCCACCACGAGGGGTAGCGCCCGGTCAGGTGCATGGCCCATTCGGCGCCACCGGCCCTGGTCTTGCCGAGCTGGTTGCCGGCCATGAACAGCCGTTCGCGGTTCTGTGCACCCGCGGCATGGAACTCCGCTTGTCTGGCGTAGGGCCGGTAGGCCGCGAGCTGGTTAGTGCGGCGCCTACGGTCCAGTTCCGCCAGCAGCGCCAGATATTCCGTCTTCGCCGCCGAGGTCCTCGAGGAACGGCTTAAGGGCGGCTTCGAGGCCGCGGATACGGCTGCGGATCTCGTCATCGCTTAAGCCGTCCAGTTGGTTGATCGAAACATGTAAATCCTTGGGCAGCACCGAAAGCACGATCTTCAGATACTGGTCGGGCTTGTCGGCACGCACCTCGGCAATTACGCCGGCGCCATGGGTGCGGAAATCGGCGCGCACCGCGGCCAGGAAATCATCGCCCAGCGTCTTTTTCGCGCGCTTCGGCCGGCGTTTTGCGGCGAGCTTTGTGGCGGGCGTCGCGGTCCGGCTCTTCGGTGCCCGGCGAGCCGGCGGCGGCTTGTCAGCCATGCTCGCCCCCTGCGGTCTCTGCAGTGGTCGTCCTGGATTTCACCACCTTGGATTTTGATCGGGCGGATCTTTTCGCCGTGGATTTCGCCACTTTGGATTTCGCCACTTTGGATTTCGACCGCGCGACGCGCTTGCGCGGCTTGCTGGCCGCGCGCACCGGTTTTGTCGGGCAGGCCTCCGCCTCTATCGCGCTGGGCGGTATTGCCGCTTCCGAGCCCGCCGCGCCGGAACCCGCTGCACCGGATCGGCCGCCAAAGCGCAGCCGCTTCGTCAGCCGTGCCGCGCCTATCGCCCGGTCGCGGCCACCCAGCGAGCCCAGGGCAAACCCGAAGCCGCCGGCCGCATCGACCGGACCGCCGCGCACCATGCCGATCAGCACGCCGGGCGCGACCTGCTCGATAAGGCCGAGACGCGCCTGCGGCGCCGCCCCCTCGAACTCCCCAATGGCACTGACGACCTCGCGGCCGCCATCGTCGGTGATGATCGTGGCGTAGCGGACCATGGATTTTTCTCGCTGTTTGCGAAGGGTCGTCGGGCAAAGGATGGCGTTCCTTCGCGCCCCCCTCTGTCCTCCCGGACATCTCCCCCACAAGGGGGGAGATTGGCAGCTTCAGCGCCTTGCTATGCCTGCTACGTTGGCGATTTGCGAAACCCGAGATGACGGCCAATCTCCCCCCAAAGAGGGGGAGATGTCCGGCAAGACAGAGGGGGCGCTGTCCCGCCAACACGTCTGATTGAGCCAAAAACAAAAAACCCGCCTCGGCGGCGGGTCGTTGGCGCAAATCAGCACCATGGACAAATATGTAGCATAGCTGCCCTCACCCAGTCAACGATTTTCTGAGAAAAAATTCCTATTCCGTTTTGCGACGCCGCGCCAACCAAGGTCCCGCGCATCGCTGAAGGGCAGCTGGAAATGAAAAAACCCGCCTGCGCGGCGGGTCTGGAGGTCGTCGGCGCAAATCTGCACCATGGCCAAATCAATAGCACAACTGCCCTCACCGGACAATCCGTTCGGCATGGATCGGGCGTCGAGGATCGGGCTTTTCGTGCCGGCTTTTCATAAGCCGACATCTGTGAGACCGTGAGCTGAAGCTCATGGAATGATTCGCGTCGTACGGCCTTGTGGGAGAGGGCGATGGACAGACCAACCATGGCATCCGTCTTCAGGGTCCGGCATGCGCCGGCCACGGTTTCGGGTGTGCGCAGCACCGGTCAGGGACAGGCGGACCCGATCATCCGCGTGCGCTCGCTCGGCGAGGCGATCCGCTTCGTCGCCCACGCCTATCCCCAATACGACATCAGCGCCGTCGCCATCGCTTCGGCTGATCCCTCGATCCCCCGCCTCGGGGGTCTGGAAGTGAAAGCGCTGTGGCGCGAATATGGCGAACGCCTGACGCAGGAATAGGCATTTCCAGGCAGCCAGCTCCGTGATCTTTTGCGACCTCGCCTACGCCCTGCCCTCACCGCCGGAGCGGAAACGCCGCTCGCGCGTTTTTGATCATAGCCACGGGAGCAATCGCCATGAACGTCGCCAATCTGCAACTCGAAGGCCTGCTGATGGCCGTCGCGTCGATCAACCACCTCCTGGTTCAAAAGGGGGTGCTGACGGCGGAGGAAATAGACCTGGCCTTGCGCAAGGCCGAGGCCGGCGAAACCAGCCAGGAGCGATCCGAAGGCATGTCCGCGTCAAGCCGCGACGCCGTCAGCTTTCCGATTCGGCTACTGGAACTCGCCAATCAGTGCCAGCCGGAGGCGGAGATGCCCTCCTTTTCGAAGCTCGCCCGCATGGTTGGCCAGATCAAGGAGCCCTACAACGACCAGATGTGAGGCACGCCAACGCGTTTGAAAATCAACCTAGCCCCTCTGCCATGGCGTGCTTATATCCAGCCGTCGGGATCGGAGGGTGTTTGCGATGGGAAATCAGAAGGCACGCGAACAGCGGTCGCCGCCGGCGGACAAGGACCTCTCCTATGAACGCGACGGCAGAGATGGTTATGGCGAGAACAATAAGTCGAAGCGCAAGGCCATCCCGCTGTTCAAGGCCAGATCCAATCGCCAGGGCCGCCACGGTGCGAAGGTCGCCGTCGACGGCATGACAGGCGACGAGCGTGATGCCGACGAAGCCAAACTGCAGGCGGCCGACTTCAAGGCATTGAAGCCGTGGAAAACCAAGTCGCCGGACATTCCGCTTGGCGATTATCTGAAGAGGAAACGGAAAGACTAGCCAATGCCGGCTTCGGGCGGGTTGGCACGACCGCACCCGGCTCCTTCCTCGGGGCGGCGGGCCCATGGCCAGCGGATGGACCAACTATTTTGCCTGCATGATCTCTCAAGCATCTTGCTTATGTTACACAGTTTTGCTTGGCTCCAATGCTGTTGATTTGGGGCGACATGTGAGATTTGAATCGCGCCTTGGCGCCTTGTTTCTGGGCGCCGTCATGCTGGCCGGCTGCACAACACTCAGCGAGGGCGAGTTCAACAACGCCCAGGCCGTCCTCAGCGGCAGCCCGGCGATCAAGGCCAAAGTCATCAGGGAGTGCATTTCGGACCAGGCTAAACTGCCGCTGGCAGAGAGAAAAACCATCGCCGAAGTCGTCAATATCAGCCTGGAACGCTTGCCGGCAACGACCTGCAATCGCCTTTGGAATGCCGTCGCCAGAGGACGCATAACTTATGCCGACTACCGCAATCTCTCGTCGCCATCGGCCGACAGCAGCAAGGTGATCAAAATCCTGCAAGGCCGCTAGCCGGCCTTCGCCGGCCAGGCTGCACTCATGCATATCGCGCAAAAGTGGCCCCGGTTTTGGGAGAACGACATGCATAAAACAAAGACCTAAAGCGCGTCGTCTGAATCCATTCAGACGCGACGCGCTTTGGCCGTCGAATTGCGCTCAGCTGAGTTCTTGGGCGAGTCCGATGAGATGCCCTTCAGGCCCGCGGATGTAGCAGAGCCGATACACGTCTTTATACTGGACCACTTCGCCTACAAGCTGCGCGCCGCGATTGCGGAGCCTTTCAAGCGTCTCATCGATGTCGTCCACGGTAAACATGACACGGAGGTAGCCTAGAGCGTTAACCGGGGCGTTGCGGTGATCCGCGACGACAAGCGGCGCGAGGAAGCGGGATAGCTCGAGCCGGCCGTGGCCGTCCGGTGTGCGCATCATGGCAATCTCGACGCGCTGATCGCCCAGTCCAGTGACACGTCCGGCCCATTCTCCTTCGATCGTGGCCCGCCCTTCGAGCTCAAGGCCTAGCTCGCGAAAGAAATCAATCGTCTTTCCGAGGTCATCGACGACGATTCCTACGTTGTCCATCCGTTTGAGCGCCATGTGTCCATCTCCAAGGTTTCGTCCGGGCCGTGAACTCATGAAACTGCTTGCCGGGTGAGCAAGTGGTTGAATCAGGGCTAGCGACGGGCGCCTACGCCCGGCCCGGCCATCCCGAATTCAGCGAAAGCACCCTGCCCGGGCCATGTACCGCCGCGAACAGCAATCCGGCCATGAACGAAAAATGGTCGATGAAGAAGCCGAACTCGGCCTGGTTGCCGGCCCAGTGGCTGGGTCCGTGGAAGGAGAAGCCGAGGAACAGCACATAGGCGGCGGCGACCAGGGCCGCCGCCGTGAAGAAGGCGCCGGTCAGCAAGCACACCACGAGCGCGGCTTCCAGCAGCGCCGCGCACCAGGCCAGGAACAGCGGAAACGGAAAGCCGGCGGCGGCGATGTAGCCGGCGGTGTCGCCCATGCCCATGAACTTGAAGGTCACGGCCATCAGGAAGACGCCGGCGAAGATCAGGCGGGCGATGAGAAGTGCCGCGGTCTGCCACGGTGCCTGAATGGTTTGCGACTGAGTGGTTTGCGACTGAATGATTTGCGACGACATTGTCTTTTCTCCAGGATTGCAATGGGCTCCGACCCAAGGACGAGCGACCGGCGCCAAATCCGACACGTCGGGCAGATTTTTCTCGGGAATCCCCGATGCAGGCGCCCTGCCCCGGCGCCTGGACGCCTCTAACCCGTTGAATCCACTGGTGCGGCAAAACCGATTTCACTTTGCCGGCTGATGTTATAATGGCGCCCCACTCAGAAGGGGAACAGGACATGGCCAAGGCATTGACCATCGCTGCGCCGCAGCACCCGGTGACGAGCACCGCCTATGAGCAGGAATGCAGGGAGATGCTTGTCCCGCATCTCGAGGCGCTGCTCGACAAGATCGAGGCCGCCGGCTGGGAGCGCCGACAAGCGGCATCGGCGCTCATGTATCTCGCCGCCAAGCGCCTGACGCCCGCCTGATGCCACGGTAGCGAGGCCGGGCGGCACGGCGATATTGTCGTGGCCGTGGAACTCGCGACGGCCGATCCGTGTTATGTCCTGTTGATCGTGGAATCGGGCGCCGACGGCTGCGCGTTTCCACGGCAACAGAAAGCGAGGCCTGAAATGGCTGACGACAAGTCGAAGACGAAGCAGGACCGCAAGCTGGTCTCCAGCGAGGAGCCCTACGAGGTCGCTGCCTTTGCCCGGAAATACGGCATTCCGCCAAGCGAGGCGCAAACCATCATCAAGCGCTATGGGCCGTCGCGCAAGAAGCTCGATGCCCATATGGCCGCCCGCGGCTAGGTCCGATCGACCGGGATGAGGCTCTGTCCTGGACGAGCGTCCGTCCGGGACGAGCTTCTGTCCGCCCGGCCCAAAGCAGACTGACAAGATGGAGGGTGCATCATGTCCGACACCATACGCAGGACCGGCAGTTGCCTGTGCGGCGGCGTGCAGTTCGAGGTCCACGGCGCGCCGCTCAGAATCGGTCTCTGCCACTGCAAGGACTGCCGCAAGGCCAGCGGCTCGGTCTATTCGGCCTTTGCCATCTGGCCGCGCGAGGCCTTCGAGACGACGGGTATCGTCAGCTCCTACGGCACGCGCAGCTTTTGCCCGACCTGCGGCGGTCGTGTCGCCTGGGTCGACGACAATGAGGCCGAGGTGATGATCGGCAGCCTCGACGTCGCGCCGACGGATCTCATGCCCGAATACGAGTTGTGGACCAGCCGGCGCGAGACCTGGCTGCATGCCTTGCTCGGCACCGAGCAGTTCGAGCACGACCGGCCAACGGCGAACGCCGCCGAATTGCCGCCGCCGAGGCCCTTGTCGGACGCCGTCGCAGGCGACTGAAATTTTCATCTCGAAGGCAGGGAACCCTGCTCTGTTGCCGACGTTAACCGGCGCCTCGTTTCGTGCATGTTGTCCCAAAATCGCTGCATACTTTTGGGCGACTTGCACCAGTCAAGGAGACGATCGTTGAACGACAAGATGTTTCCCCATCCGATCAGACTGAAATTTACCCCTGGCCGCGAACGCGTGGTGGGCAGTGCCTGGGAAAGCCTGGAATGTCTCGGCGACTGGCCGGCGGGCCGGGGCCGGCGCTACCGGGCGGCGTGGCGCAGTTGCCGCGATGCACTGGATGGCTGGACGCCGCCGGAAAAAGCGATGCGGGCGATGATCGACGCCGCACGCGAAGCAAAACTCCTCCATTAGCGGGAAAACAGGACATGGCCGAGGCGATGCTGTCGACACCGATACGGATCAGGCCGCATGGCTCGGACACGATCCGCGACATCACCACGCTGAAGGATGCCAGCGAAATCCTGATCGACTGGCCGCAGGCCGAGCGCGGCCCGTTCTACCAGGCCGCGCGCGAACAGGTCGAAGCGGCGCTGGAAAGCAAGGCAGGTGCTGCCCAGGCGCAGGAAGCTTTCGTTGCCCTGTGCAACCATGCCGGCGTGCTGGTCCGGTAATCTTTGCTACTGCGCCAGCGGCTGGACCGGCACTTCGCCCGGCTTGATGACCGGTGTCTTGCCTTCATCGGGGGCCGGCGTGGCCATCCCCTGATCGCCGGTGGCCGGCGGCTTCAGCACACCGCCGCAATCATTGAGCGTATCCGACAGATTGTCGCCGCCAGGCTGCTGTTTTGCGCCCTGCTCCGTCTGGACCCGGCATTTGTCGGTCTGCGGCCCAGGGTCTTGCTGCTGGCCCGTTTGCACCGCTGCCGGCACCGCCAGCGCCAGTATCAGGCTGAATGGCACGATGGCGAGGGTTCTCATCTCGGCCTCCTTCTTCTCGTCACGGCCGCCTGCGGCGACCCTTCCCTTCAAAGGGACAACGCCTGTCGATGGAAAAGGTTGGCTGCCGGCGAAGCCGGGTGAGTTCAAGCCGACGCAGCACCCGAAGGTTCCTTGCCCAGGTGAACCGACCGGCTGGACCCTCAAAGGCCGAAAGACGCCTCGGCGGCAGGCATTTCGGCGCCGAGTTGCGGAACGATGATCGATTCCAGCGGCGCCGTCAGCGACCAGTTGACACGGCCCGGGCTGCGCTCCAGTACGGCCGAGCCGTTCAGCGATTGCGGCGCGACCCGCTGCAGGACGACCGTGCCGAAACCCTTGCGCGTGGATTCGTCTTGCCGTCCCCCTGGCCGGTCGCCTTCATGCACCGGCATCGTCTCGTCCCAGACGAGATGGATTTCCCGCTTGCCCGAAACACCGGCGGCGATCTGCCAGGTGATCTCCAGCCGCCCGGCATCGACCCCCAGCGCGCCATATTTGGAAGAGTTGGTGCCGAGTTCGTGAAATGCCATGCCGAGATTTTGCACCGCGTTGGGCTGCAAGGTCAGCAGCGGTCCCGACAGCGATACCTGTCCCTCATGGCCGAACGGCTTGAGCTGCTCCTGGATGAGGTCGAAGAGGCTGGCGCCCGCCCATTCCGAGTTCACCAGCAAGTCGTGCGACCGCGACAGCGCCATGATGCGGGAGCGGATCAGCTCTTCGAATTCGCGCGGATCGGTCGAGCGCTTGCTTGTCTCCCTGACCATCGAGAGGATCACCGCGAACTGGTTCTTGACGCGGTGGTTTACCTCCCGCAGCAATAGCCTGATCCGGCGCTCGCTCTCCTTGGTCGCGGTGATATCGCGGGCGATCTTCGAAGCGCCTATGATCTCGCCCGTTGCATTCCTGATCGGCGAGACGGTCAGCGATACGGCAATGAACCCGCCATCCTTGCGTCGCCGGATCGTCTCATAGCTGGCCACGAGCTGGCCATTGCGAACCCGGCCGATGATGTCGGCCTCTTCATCCCTGAGATGGTCGGGAATGAGCATCAGCACCGATTGGCCGACAGCCTCCTCGGCGGTATAGCCGAACATGCGCTGCGCCCCGCCGTTCCAGCTGGTGATGACGCTGTTCAGATCCTTGCTGATGATGGCGTCGTAGGATGAATCGACGATCGCGGCCAGCCGTGCGTCGGCGGTTGTGTTGATCAGGCCATCGATACTTGCCAATCCTGTCATTGCCCCACCTTCCCCGTCACGTCGCCCTCACGACCCGTGTGACAAATTCCACCCCATGCCCAGCAATGCGTGGTGGCGCGTTTGGTTGCAATCGGCGGGCGACATTCCATGACCGACGGCGACAGCCACCGAAGGGGCCCGGATCTAAGCTTCGCAATCAGTTCGGTTCGGGGGCGACGTCAGGGGCGTCAAGCGGGAGATCGGCCGCGGCATCCCGTTGCGGACAATCCTCATAGCGGTGGTCGCGGCCGCCGCAGAAGGAACAACACATGGCTTCGCGATCCTCGTCTCCAGGTGGCCATTTCGGGGTCTCGTAGGGCTTCCTGCCGTCCATCCCCAGGAATGCGCGACGCGGCATTTGGTTGCGCCGCAAAAAGTCGGCCAACTGGCTGTTGCGGAACCACCGGCGGGATGCGAGTTTCAAGTGACACACTCGCTTGCTGCGTGAAACGTCCGAGGTACCGCCATGCTCATCCGCCGAATTGCTTTGACTGCAGCAGCGATCCTGCTTGCCGCGACCAGCCTCGCCGAGGCCCGGCCCGACACCCGCACGATGGGCTGCCAGGAGCTTCAGCAGCTGATCCAGAGCCGCCGCGCCGTGGTGCTGACCACCGGCCCCAACACCTATGACCGCTATGTCAGGCAATTCGGCATCGAATGCGACTGGCCGGAGGTGCCTACGTCGGCCTATGTCCCGACCCGTGACGGCAGCTGCCCGGTCTACCGCTGCGACCAGGCGATCGGCGATCTCCCGAATTGACGGCGACGGCCTGCCGCCAATTGCCGATCGCCAGTTACCCGACTACAACAGGATCGCTGTTGCGGAACCGCTGGCCGGGATGCGAGTTTCGCGCGACAGGTTTGCTTGGTACGTGAACCGCTGAGGTAACCGCCATGCCCATCCACCGAACTGCCATGACGACAGCAGCGATGCTGCTTGCCGCGACCGGCCTCACCGAGGCCCGGCCCGACACCCGCACAATGAGCTGCCAGCAACTCCAACAACTGATCCAGAGCCGCCGCGCCGTGGTGCTGACCACCGGCCCCAACACCTATGACCGCTATGTCCGGCAATTCGGCAACGAATGCGACTGGCCCGACGTGCCGGAGTCGGCCTATGTAACGACCCGTGACGGCCGCTGCCCGGTCCACAAGTGCGACGAGCCGGTTGGCCGTGTTCCGTGACGGCGACGGCTTTGCCGCCAATTGCCAATCGCCAGTTGCCCGATCACAAGAGGATCGCGTTGATCCCGGCGCGCGAACCGGCTAGGGGTGTCGGTGCAGGTTGCATTTTCCCGCTTCGTCTAATGGTAGGACAGCGCCCTTTGAAGGCGTGAATCGTGGTTCGAGCCCATGAGCGGGAACCAAATAAATTCAATAGCTTAACAGATATCCTTCAAATTCCGTCGAATATGGATCGAATAAACCCCCGCGAATTTGGGTGAACGTCAACCGTTGCGTTCGCGGGAGTTCCTGCGACTATCGGCAGGTCCGACACGGACGCAACGTCGGGAAGTGTTGCTATGCAAGGGTTTGCTGCGAAACTCATTGTTCGCGCGAAGGAAAAAGCGCTCGCCCAAACCACGGACGGAGAAACACTGCGAAACCAAATCGCGGAAACCTACAAAAGTCTGGCTGAGTTGTCCCAGCATCTCAAGGCGTCAGATATGGCTGCCGAGCGCCTAAAAATTTACAAGCCGAAGTACGGAAGCGATTACGCCTGCCCAATCTGTTGGCAGGAACGCGGCGTTATTACGTGGCTCCTTTTCGTGGAGGAGCTAGACCATGCTTACCATTGCAAGATCTGCGGCTTCAAAGAAGCCGACGATGGGCAATAGAAAAAGCCCGCCGCCCAGGGAAAAGGCAGCGGGCGCTAGTTCGGGAGGAGTCGGGCAGCCCCTTTGCCCGTAAACAACGGTACGCCTCGCATAGCTGGATAATAAGCTCGCGCCGGTTGAAGCTCTGCATATTCAAGCTGCGTGACTTTTCTGCCACAAGATTGGTGCCAGCGGTTAATGCTTATCGCCGTTTGGATTTGGTACCGGCGCCTCTCGCACATCTCGCGGTGGCGGATCGACATGTTTAGGCTCTGGCGATGCTTCATCGTCGGGATGACGGACAGGTGTCTTCTTCGGGTCGGGCTGCTTCGGTGGCTGTGGCTCTTTGGCTTTATTAGGCATCAGTTTTCTCCTCACCTGAAACCGGATCTCCGCTCTCTTTGTTCCCGTATGCACATTAAAAAACCCGCCACCGTGAGGCAGCGTGGAACCGAACTTCGGCGTGATCGTCTGCACATAAAAAAGATCGGCTACGTGGCATGAAAGGCCGTTCGCCGACGTTAGTGTAGGATGAGGGTTCGCGCTCAGGAGGAAAATCCATCATGCGCACCATGCTCGTACTTGCTCTGCTTGCCTTTGCCATGCCCGCCTACGCCGCCAATCATGCGGTCCAGATCAAGGGCATGAAATTCAACCCGGCGAAAATCTCGGTCGCCGTTGGCGATACCATCACCTTCACCAATGCCGACCCGATGACGCACACCGCCACAGCGCTCGACGGCTCCTTCGACACCGGCCATCTCGCCACCGGCAAGAGCGCTAAGGTCAAGGTATCAGGTGCCGGCGCACATCCATTCCATTGTGCGATCCACAGCTCGATGAAGGGCACAGTCACGGCGAAATAACGGCGTCTCGCTAGTTAACTCAAGGGAGTCCAGATATGAAAACGCACTCGCTTATCATCGCTGCCACAGGCGCATCGCTCGTTGCTTTTGCCGGCATGGCCTTGGCCGGCAATGTCCACACAGTTACGGGCGCGACTGGTCAGCCCAACCAAACGATAGGCACTGATCAGACAGGAAGTGCCACCCCTGGCCACGCTAGCACCGCTCCAGGTTCAGCCTTCAATCCGGATGGAGTTGCGGACTCAAAATACGCAGGTACCCAGCCGCAGAACTCCAAGAATCCTAAGAGCGTATCTCAGTACGACGTGGCTGGCTTCCAGCAGTCGCACAACCATTAGGTGAACGGCCTGGCCGCGAAAACGACAGCCCGTTGCCTCACGGTGGCGGGCTATCCCTTTCCGCTTGGCTCGGCGAACCGCCGAACGGAATTGAGGACCGCGTCAACCACCGCCGCGACCGTAATCCTGTCCCGCCGTGTGTCGTATTATCGATGGGATAGCGCGACTTTTTTAACTTAAATCCCGCCTAACCCTGGTCGTGCTACCGAGTTCGGTAGCAAAATGGTAGCAGGATGTTCGCAGGACGTTCACCCGTTGATTTCCAAGGGTTTCCTGCGACTATCGGCAGGTCCGCGCGACATGGATGCGACATGGAGAGGGGCTTTGCCCGGATGGTCGATCTAAGGGAAACGCTCAAAGCCGAGGCCGCTGAGTTAGCTGTCACGGAGGAACGGAAGGCCGGGAAACTACGGCGCAAACTTGCCGCCATCGATGAAACTAGGGCAAAACTGAAATCCGAACTCGATAACGCTGCCTCTGCGGCTGCCCGTGTCCATAGATACCAGCCCATTGACGAGACGCCACAATGCCCGAACTGTTGGATATTGCGAGCAAAGCACGCGCCCATGGTCGGCCAAGGGAGCTGTGGCGAAAGCGATTTGTTCAAGTGCCGCGAATGTGGCCATGATGCTACCGGGACAATGAAAAGCCCGCCACCGTGAGGTAGCGGGCCAAACTTCCCAGCGTGAGAAGTTTCAGCCTTCGCGCGGACCAGCGTGTCGAATAAGCAATGAGAGAAGGCACAGTTGAAGCCATCCGCCGCGCCCTCGAAGCTCGCGCCGCCGCTGACCGGTTAGTCAGGCATTTACCACCTTAGGTCCACGGACCATGGTCCAGCTTGCGACCGAGCGGCAACAGGCGCACCCTTCGAACGAACCCGACGACAAGGGCCTGTGATCGCAACTCTTTCGCGGCCAGGCCCTTTGTCGTATTAAGACCAATGATTTGCCTGATGGCGATGTCGTGGAGCATCGATTTGTTCGTTGATTACTATGAACTTCTGGAAATCAGTCCGAACGCCAACTCGGAAACGATAGAACGGATTTTTCGTTATTTTGCCATGCGCTACCATCCCGACAACCGGGACACTGGCGACGAATCCCGTTTCAGTGAAATCATAGATGCCCACAATACGCTCAAAGATCCGGTCAAGCGCGCGCAGTACGACATCGAGTATAGACAGCATTTGAACATTCGCCGCGAGTTGAGCGAGGAAGCCAGCAACGCCAAAGGCATAGAACGGGATGCCGTCATTCAGGCCAAAGTGCTCTCGTTGCTCTATGTCAAACGCCGACAAGACGTCAACAATCCCGGCATTGGCGATACAGAACTTGAACGCATGGCAGACTGCCCGCGTGAACATCTGGAGTTTCATCTTTGGTATCTAAAAGCCAAAGGCTGGATAGGAAGGATCGAAAACGGGACGTTCGCGATCACCGTGGAAGGCATCGACCGCACCCATACCGAACATCGTCGTGATCCCACAACCAGACTGCTGGATCATACAAGCTGAAGCGGCAGCTCGCCGTGCTGTAGTTTCACGCCACCGAAGTGCCTCGCGCATCCCTGGCACTTCTCCGCTCGCCAGGGTGGGCAATGCGGTTTGGTTTTTTTGCGACCGCGAAACCAAGGTCGCACTTCCGCGTTGACGCTCATCCAACATGGAGCTCGGCGAATGGATTCGGCAACCGCGGCAGTGATGCTTTTGCTTTCGTGCAGCCCGGGGGGAGAAGCTTCCGTGTGCAAACCCATCGATACGGCGCCGACAATGTACACATCGCTTGACCAGTGCCAGGCTTCACTGGCGCGGAGGCTGGCAAGCTCCCCCAACGGCGAAATCGTCGGAAGGTGCAAGTCGATCGACCCCAACGTCACCGCATCGCTACCGGCGCAATACACGACCGTCGTGGTCAAGCGAGGAATTGGGCAAGGCACCGTGACCAGCTATGTCGTGCCACGCGAGGCGAAATGAAAAGCGCCGGAAGCCCGTGGGCAGCCTGGCCGCGATGAAGGCAATCCTTCAAAGGCAAAACTTGGCAAGGGCATCATCGATGATAACGCAACTCGCCGGGGCAGCCCCAACGCCCTCCCCAGCGAGCCAGTTGCTCCGCGTAAGATGAGAATCCGAGCAACTGCTGCCCTGTACGAACCCGGGCTCCAATAAGTTTCACCTCCAGCCATCCTGAAACCATTTTGTCGAGGCTGCGTTGACGACAGGGGGCCTGTCAGACCCAGGAGATATCCCATGACCGTCAACTGCCGCATCTCGATCGACAACCGGCCGGAAGCCACCGATGCCGTTTTCCAGGCGGTTCCCCGGATCGGCGAAAGCGTTTCGCTGTCGATCAACGGAAGTGCGCAGGACCTGCGGTATCGCGTGTCGTGCATGTGACCAATGGCTCGCTGGAAGGTGCAGCGATCGTCGTCGAGGTGACGACCAACATCCTGTAGGGGTCGCGAGCAGTCGGATCCCGCCCTTTTAGCCGGCACCCGCTGCCGGTTGCGACTGGCTGATCAGCGCGGTTGCGACCTATTCCTTGTCGCCCTCGGCGATCCCGTTGCCGTTGGTGGGCAGGATTCCGAAATCCTGCGACTTCACCCCCTGCTCCGCGGTCAGGAACCCGTCCGAGGCCAGACCGCGCCGCAGCAGTTCCCTGACCGCGGCCGAGCGGCTCGGCATACGCCTGTCATATCGCCAGTTTTCCAGCGCTGCCAGTTCATCGGTCGTCAGCATGATCTGCAGTCGTTCGGGGCGTTCCAATTCAGCCATGGCGCGTCCTCGCTCAGGACTAAGAATACGTTGAGTTAGTATCTGTCTCACTCGGCTTATAATTAGGATAGACCCCATAATGCGTCAAGAACCTGCGATAGGTGAACGGCCCATCCCACACATGATGAGCATCGAACGCTGGACGCGCATCTGTGTAACTATTCTAACTAGCTGATTTGATTGAATATTTTATCGATTTTACTTGCCATGAGTTCACGCCCGGCGCATAGTGCAACCTGAACAGAAAACCGATCCCTTTGGGAGGATTCGATGCGGTATGATTACTCGGCGCGCCTGCGCGATGATGTCAATTCGGCGGTCCAGACGGCCTTCGGGACGGCGGGCATCGTCAACATCTCGATGGTTGCGGAGCAAGTCAGGGTCAACAATCTGGCCGAGAATGTCGCCCTCGAGGACATTGAACACCTGGTCATGCAGGCGGCACAACTCATTGGCGCGGCAATCGAATTCGACGGGTTGAGCAACGGCTTGGCGCTGGTTGGTGATGACCTTGCCAGTGATGATGAAGAGCCCTCGATCACGCCACTCCTCGGTCTACCTCACCGAGTTTCGGTCCAATAAACCGAGTAATGGCAGGCTGACTGTGAGCCGCTGTTGCCTACAGGACTCTGCCGCACTGGCTCCACAAGCTTGCAGCCGTGCACCTGACGGCGCATTTCGGTCGAAACGGCTGCGCCATTAACCAGGCTGCCATCAGCATGGACCCCAAAGCAAGTGTTGAACGTTTCCCATTATGGAAAATCACCAACACCGATTTTACTGTCACATCGAGACAGACGGAACCTGGGCGGTTTGGGATCGCGCTACCAATGCGCCGGCGAGCTTGGGAGGGCGGGACCTGATTGGTTGCACATCCCAGCGGGCCAATGCCGCGGAAGGCGTGCTGACGCGGATCTATGACAACGGATTGGATGCAGTAGCTGCTCGCATAACAGGGATAACGCATTCTCGTCAGGGATAGCGCAGTCTCGACCCGACCAGCCTAGCCACCCGCCAGGCGCACGCCCAGGGATCCTGGCTCAATAAATCTGCACGCCAAGCCGCTCATTGCGTCTCCACCGCACCACGGCACGATAGCTGGCATCATCCGCGGGCACGTGAAGGACGAAACGGTCGGGGATTGTTACGCCTGGGTCCACCCGCAACTCCGCGCCGTGAACATGCTGATTTCTGACGGAGCAACTGATCTTGGCATCGTCCGTGATGATGATCGCATCCTTCAGAACAATCCCCCGTGCATGAGAGCGTCGTTCTACTGGCGGATCCGTGGGGCTCATCGTTCATTCCTCCTGAAAGCCTGCAAGGCGGCGTGCCGCAAATCTTCCTGTCACGGCAAGGGGGGATTCATGCCGGCCCAATTGTTCGGGCCGCCTCTTCTTCGAGTTTCGCAAGCTTTTCCCTGATCTCCTCCGGTTCGGCATGCTCCAACCCGACAACGTCGTTTCGGGTTTCGTCAAGGGCAATGATGATCTCATTGAGTTTGGCGTGGATGGCGGCGGTGTCGCGATAGCCCTGTATCAGCACAACACCGGTGATCACGATGGCCGCGACCGAGAGGGCATAGGTAACCACATTTGTCAGGCCGAAAGGCACGAGCGCAGTGCAAAGCACCATGGCCACGATCATCGCATAGAAGCCCGGGGGCCGGGACAGAAAGTCGGCCGCGACGAAGAGGAAGCGGTTCATTCTAGCCGTCCTCGTTGCCGATCTGCCAAGCCTCGAGAACGCATCGGCAGCCTGCCATCCAGCTATCGTCCATCATAAGCCGGCCAAGGCGAAGACAGCGATCAGCGCGGTGACCGCCACGCAGAGAGGCACTGCCAGAAGCATGCCCGCCTCCAGAAACCGGGTGTCTTTGTCTCTGAACATTAGAGTTTCCTCATATGAGTGCAACGGAGAAATCTCCGAATGCCGTTTGAGTTCCATTTGCTGGCTAGGCGTCGGGACGACTGGTTGCGAGATGCATGGATCGTATGCCGCGGGCGAAACAGGGCACGAAAAAATGGTCGACACGGCAATCCAGATCAAACCGTATGAAGAAGCGCCCGCCTCCGGGAATAGGCCGGGAGGCGGGCTGGTCTGCCAGGCAGATTTATTCGATGATCTGCACGACCTTGCGTGTATCCGGGTCCACGAGAACTGCGTGATCTCCGACAACCGTATACTTGTACTTGACGTCGGGCACTTCGATTGCGTGAAGTTCGACCGTGTCCGGAAGCGCGGTGCCGACGTTGAGTTCGACACCAAGCAGGCTGACCGATGCGAGCTTCTGCTTGTGGATGTATTCGCGAACCACCGTCTGCTGTTCCGGCTTGAGAATCACGACGTCTTGCGCGAAGGAAGCACCAATTCCAGCAACGAGCGCGAGGCCTGCGACTGCACTGACAATATACTTTTTCATGAAAAATCTTTCTCTGTTATGCCACTTGGCATTTGCGTTTTAGACTGACGAAAAATAACCTTGTTTCCTATATATCGTTCCATTACCTGCATTATTACTTTTGGCTTATCAGCCGCCATTGGCAGGTGCTGCCGGAGCAGGCGCGGCTGGCGCAGGTGCGGCCGGCTTTGCCGGGGCAGACGCGGCCGGGGCTTCAACCTTGGGCGCTTCAACCTTGGGTGCTTCAACCTTGACGTTGATGTCCTGTCCGCCGCCGCCATGGATGTTGATGACGCCGCTGAACAGCAGCAGCCCGACGATTGCGATGATTGCGAGAACGATTGCGACGGCTGTGCCGCCGCCACTTCCGCCTGCGTTAACAACGGTTGGACCGTCAGCCATGATTTCTTCTCCTCTGATTATCACAGGTCAGCAACGAGCCCCGCGGCATTGCGTTCCGAGGGTGAGGCTAAGGTCCTGGGGTGGTACGACTGAAGTCTTGGCGGGCAACCTATCCCTGGCCGATACGTTAGAACCGCGCGACAACCGTGCGCCGAGCAGGAGCCCTTCCGTCGGCGACCAACCGAAGTGTCCACCATTCCCCCACAGCGGGGCACTACATTAAGCGTCCCCGCGGCGGCGGCGTGGCGTTTCTTACAGCGAGGCAAACCGTGACCAGTATCCAGAGACCGAGCGTGCATCATGACGAGAACCGACCCGCAAATGACAACAATGCTCGCGTCCCGGAGGTGCTTTCCGTCCTTGATCTCATCCCTTCTCCCGACGACAACGAAATTGCTGAAATTGTCAGGCGCACAGAGCGCCTGGCCATGGTGTTGGTCATCGGAATGGCGATTTGCCTGGTCGTTGCACCGGCGGTCTATCTCACCCTGACCTACTCCTCATACTGAGACTTGAGGTCTTTGCGACTTGAGGTCTTGCCGGGACTCGAGGGTTCGCTCGCCGCACAGGAGCGGCGAGCGAACCCTATCAGCGCAGGAAGGGACATAGCTGCGCCGATCAGCAAAAGGTCGAGGTCAATCTTGGGAGCGTCAGCCGAAGGTAATCCCAATCACCAGAAAGGTGATGGCCACCGCGAAGATCGGCGCGAGCAACCAGCGCGCCTGGCCAACACTCCTATCCATAGATTCCTCCAGCAAATCTGCAGCGGACAACGACCGTGAGGGCCGGCTGTTCCCGGCGGCGCCGGTGGCAAGACCATTGCGTCTTGCGATCGGACTTAGGTCGCATGCGCCGCGCGACCGAAGCCCGGCCCGGGACGGTTTCCTGCGGGCGGAACAAGTCGTGCCTTCGGAAATTATCCCGTCGCCCAACAGGAGGAGGACGTTGTGAAAGGTCTGCGCAGTCTCGTTGCCGAACTGTCTTCGAGCTGGCTCAAGCGCCGCAAGGCGCAAGCGGCCCAGACCGCAGGCCCCAAGACCGCCAACCCCCAGACCCTGAGTCCCAAGACCGCCAGCCCCAAGGCCGTGAACACGGCCAAAGCTTCGCCCCGCGTCGCCGAACACAAGACAAGGCAGCGTCCGCCCCACAAGCCCAAGCCACTGTCTTCCCGCGACGTGGCCTCGAACATGTGAACCCGGCGCGGTCGAACCGCTGTGGGAATTGAGCGAGCGGCTGCTATAGTCTGGTGATCCCCCCACCGGAGAACGCCAGTCATGACTCTGAAAACCCACAAGCTCGGCAGCCAGGGGCTGCAGGTCTCGGCCATCGGCCTCGGCTGCATGGGCATGAGCCAGTCCTACGGTCCGGCGGACGAGGCCGAATCCATCGCCACCCTGCACCGCGCCATCGAACTCGGCTGCACCTTCCTCGACACCGCCGAGGTCTATGGCCCTCATACCAACGAGGCCCTGCTCGGGCGGGCGCTGAAGGGCAAGCGCGACCAGGTGACCATCGCCACCAAATTCGGCTTCCGCATCGAAAACGGCAAGCAGCTCGATGGAACCGACAGCCGGCCCGAGCATATCCGCGCGGCTGTGGAAGGCTCGCTCGGCCGGCTCGCCACCGACCATGTCGACCTGCTCTACCAGCACCGCGTCGACCCGGCGGTGCCGATCGAGGATGTCGCCGGCGCGGTCGGCGAATTGGTCGCCCAAGGCAAGGTGCGGTTCTTCGGCCTGTCCGAGGCGGGTGCGGCCAACATCCGCCGCGCGCATGCCGTCTATCCGGTGTCGGCGGTGCAGAGCGAGTATTCGCTGTGGGAGCGCAACCTGGAGCCGCAGATCATCCCGCTGCTCGGCGAACTCGGCATCGGCCTGGTGCCGTTCTCGCCGCTCGGCCGTGGTTTCCTCACCGGCGAGGTTAGCCGTGCGGAAAACTATCCCGAGGGCGATTACCGCCGCAACGATCCACGCTACCAGGGCGAAAACTACGACGCCAATGTCGAGGCGGCCGCCAAGGTGCGCGACATCGCGGCGGCCAAAGGCGTCAAGCCCGGCCAGGTCGCGCTGGCCTGGCTGCTGCACAAGGGCACCGGTTTTGGTATCGACATCGTGCCGATCCCCGGCACCAAGCGGAGAAAATACCTGGAGGAGAATATCGCCGCCGCCGCGATCGAGCTCGATGCCGCCGAGATGGCCGGGCTCGACGAAGCGCTGGCGCCGGGAAAAATCTCCGGCCCGCGCTATGGCCAGCGCGGTATGGCTATGGTCGATCGCTAGAGCCGATCGGGAGCATGATCCGGAAAGTGAGATCCGGTTTCGGAAAGGATCTGCTCACGACCAACAGATAGAGCCCATCCCGATTCCATTGGGATGGGGGCAGGCAGTGGAAGCTCTTATCGAGCTGTTGTGTCGGCGGGCCAGGTCTCCAGGCCGCTCCGATCTCGCTGCATTCGGCGCCGAGCGGCAGGATCTCCGGCGACGGTAAGGTACGGTTCACAGTCGTTGTCCTTGTTGTCGTGCCCGGCGCCGCTTCCGCCGGCGTCGCGAACGGCCCGAGATCGGTGCCAAGCTGGACCATGCCCTGGATCAGGCAGGTGGCTGCGGTGGCGACGATCAGCCACCGGCTCCAGCGCATGAAATGCGTGTCGCTGATGGCATCGAGAGCGCGCCGCGAGAGCTGCGTTCCGATGGCCGCCAGGGTGATCGCCAGCGCCACTGCCGTGGGCGCCAGGACGTCGGTTCCGGCGACGAGCAGCTGGCCGAAATAGACGACCTTGAGGAAGTGCCCGAGCGCCTGGATGGCCGCCTTGGTCGCCACCGTCTGTCGCCGGTCGAGACCCGAGCGGACGAAGAAGACGTCGAGGACCGGGCCGGAAACCCCGGCGGTGAGCTGCAGCACCGTGCACAGAAAGCCGCAGCAGACGCCATGGCCGCTCTTGCGGATGTCGGGCGCCAGGGCACGCGGCACGCACAGCCCGGCAAACGAGAGCAGCGCCAGCGTGATCAGCGCGCCTGGCTTGCTCGGCACCAGCTCGACCGCCCCGACCAGCAGCGCTGCAGTGAGCGCGCCTGCTGCATAGAAAGCCGCGATGCGCCAGCGGATCGCGCTCCACCAGATCCAGGCCCGCCAGCTGTTGGCGGTGAGCTGCGTGATGCCGTGCAGCACCATCGCCACCGTCAGCGGCATGATCGCCATCAGCACCGCGATCAGGATCATGCCGCCGGCCATGCCGAAAATGCCGGAAATGAACGATGTGGCGAGCACGGCGGCGGCAAGCTCGGCGGTAAACAGCAGGGTGATCATGGCGACCTCGCAGGGTCCTCGATCGGTTCGGGGTTAACGGCCCTCGCGCACGGCGAAGGCGATCTCTCCGCGTGCCAGGCCCATGTCGGTCAGCAGGTGATCATCGAGTTCCCGAAGCGCGCGCGCTGCCTTGCGCGCTCGCATCTCGCCACGGATTGCTCCGAGGCTGCACTGTATCGGCTGCGCAAGCCGGTGCAGCGGGCGGCGCGTTGCGATGGTGGTCTGAACGATCTGGGTCATGTCCGTCTCCTTTGCTGTCGGCGCCGCCATTTGGGCGAGCGCAGGGGTTGCGCGTGCCGCTGGCACGACGCCCATTGGCCGCTGCCGCGGCCGGTTCATCAGGGGTTTTCGCTGCACCTGGCTTCGGCTTATGCCGACCTCGGTGCAATGTTTGTATTGCGATCAGAGAAATCGCATGCTAATTGTCTCGGTGCAATAAAAACATTGCTCTCGGTGCAATTATGTCGATGAACGAATATCTGAAGCTTGCGGACGACGTCGCCCTTGACATCGCGGAAGGCCGCCTGAAACCTGGCGAACGGCTGCCGCCGCAGCGCAGCTTCGCCTATCAGCGCGGCATCGCGGCATCGACCGCGAGCCGTGTTTACACCGAGTTGCTGAAGCGTGGCCTGGTCGTCGGAGAGGTCGGTCGCGGCACCTATGTCTCGGGGCAATCGCGCCGCGGCGCCGCGGCGACAAGGGATCCTGAGGATGCGCGCGTCGACCTGGAGTTCAATTTCCCCATCCTGCCGGGGCAATCGCAGCTGATGGCCAAGAGCCTAGCCGGGCTTTCCGGCGCCGACGCCCTGCAGGTTGCATTGAGGCCGGCGACCAGCGGCGGCACGCCGGTGGCGCGTGAGATCAGTGCCCGTTTCCTCGCCCGCGGCGGTTGGTCGCCTCGCCCCGATGGCCTCGCCTTCACCGGCGGCGGTCGCCAGGCGATCGCCACCGCAATCGCCACCATGGTCCCGACTGGGGCGCGCTGCGGCGTCGAAGCGGTGACCTACCCGCTGGTCAAGGGCATCGCGGCGCGGCTCGGCGTCATCCTGGTGCCGCTCGCCATGGATGAGCACGGGGTGCGCCCGGACTCGGTCGAAAAGGCGCATCGCGAGGCGCGCCTGTCCGCGCTCTATGTGCAGCCCGTCCTGCACAACCCGCTCGGCATCACCATGCCCGCGGCCCGGCGGGAAGAGCTGGCCCGGCTCGCGCAAAACCTCGACCTCGTCGTGATCGAGGACGCCATCTATGCCTTCCTCGCCGACGAGGCGCCGCTGGCGGCGCTGGCGCCGGACCATTGCGTGGTGCTGGACAGCCTTTCGAAGCGCGTCGCGCCGGGGCTGACGCTCGGCTTCGTCAGCGCACCGTCGCGTCTCAGGGAGAGCGTCATGGCGTCCATCCGCTCGGGCGGCTGGGGGGCCGGAGGCTTCGCCTTCAGCGCCGCGCAACGGCTGATCGCCGACGGCGTCGTCGGCGAGCTCGTCGCAGCCAAGCGCGAGGACGCCAGGCAGCGGCAGCGCCTCGCCGCCGATTGCCTTTCAGGCTTCGACGTGCAGGCCGACCCGCGCGCCTACCATTTGTGGCTGAACCTGCCCGAGCATTGGCGTTCGCAGGCCTTTGTCGCGGTAGCCGCGCGCCGCGGCATCGCCATCACGCCGTCGAGCGCCTTCGCCGTGACCCCGGGACATGCGCCGAATGCCGTGCGGCTGGCGCTTGCCGCGCCGCCGATCGAGCGGCTTGAGGAAGCCCTGCGCACACTGGCAGGCATGCTGCATGCCCGCGAGCAGGATTTTGCTTTCGTGGAATAAGTAAAACGACATGCATGTCGCCCAAAATTTCCCTTAGCCTGAGAGAAGGCGAGAGATCTTCACGCGCGGTGCGAAAAAACAACGCAAATACAGCTGATTTGTTACGACGTAGGTATTCTCGCAGATATGATATTGATCGTCCGGGGATTCCTGTACGCGGTCCCGCGGGATGATGAAATTATGCGGCAAGTAAATGTAGCCGCCGTCGACCCTCAACCGCACCGAAGAACGAGGTATGGCGCGGCAATCAGAACCACCGCAACATTTGAATTTCGTCTGTGGATCGAACTTGTTTTCGTACCAATCATGGGCGCTGGCGGCTGTTGCGGCGGCGATGCACAGTGCCGTGAAAATGAACCTTCGCATGGCCTTCCTCAACTATCTGGCAGGCGCGGCTCCTTCGAACCTCTAGGTATATTAGCGTTCCTCTGGAAATGCCATTAGCCCTCGGCTGGCCAACGCAGCTCTGGCAAGCGACGCCCGCATCTGAACGACTGTAAAGCGCCGCATGTCGGCCGTTGAGGCAAATTTTGTCTCCGCCCAGCAGCAGACATTGCGGATGAGCGAGTGGTAGTCGCGCCAATCCCGACATTTGCACTCAGCTTCAAGAGTGTCTTGATCCGACCCGTTCCAGACGTTCGGGTGCGAGCTTTGAGGGCAACCCCCGCCCACAACACAAAGGCTTCAACGGTTTTATGCGGCCAATTGGGTTCTGACGGGCCGCATACGGTCAGCCGTCACTCAGGCAACCCCGCGATCCGCATGTGTCCGATCCAGCGCTCGAGGGGTCCGGGGGCGGTCCAATTCTTCTGCCACTGCTTGCGTTGTTTGCTGATGGAGTCGCCGGGCGAGTCTTTGAGAAAAACCGCAAGCGCTTCCTTTGCCTCCCGCTGGTTTCCCAGACAAGCGTGGATCCCCGCAAGCATTCGGTGTGCGCCGATCGGGATTGGGGACATTTTCCGCATCGCCGTCAGCGCCGCCCCGCAATCGTTCTTTTCATAGAGCGCCCAGCCCATGTCCCAGTTGTACCAGTCGGGGTAGAAGGGATCGATGCCTTTGGCCTGCTCGATCCGATCGATCGCTTCGTCGGTGCGGCCGGCAAAGAGCAGCGGGGCCGCACTGCCCTCGAGGATATTCGAGGCGCTGGGGTTCAGGGCGATCGCCTGATCGAACTGCGCAATGGCCTGCTCGATCTCGCCGGCTTCAGTATGGATTTGGGCGCGGATTTGATGCGCGTTGGCATCGTCCGGAGCGAGCAGGATGGCCTTGTCGGCGTACTCTGCGGCCCGCTTCAACGCCTCGTCGGGGTTGTTTTCCTGCTTGTGCCAGAATACCGAGTCAAAGCGATAGGACCAGGCCAGCCCGATATAGCCGAATTGGGAGTTCGGATCCGCTTCAATCGCCTTGAGGCTGAACTGCCGCAGCAGTTCGTTCCCCGCGGCAGAAAAATCCTTTTCGTTCGCGGCAGACCCCATCAGGAGATAACTGAGCGCGCTAACCCGGGCGGCGTCGCTCTGTGGCAAGGGTCGCTCGATCCTTTGCCCGACCCGAGCCGCAAGCGTGCGGATGATCTCCTCCTGGACGACGAAAAGATCGCCGATCTCCCGGTTGTAGCTGTTGGCCCAGACATGCGATCCGTCATGCGCATTCAGCAACTGGGCGGTCACTTTCAGCCGGTCTCCGATCTTCTGCTGGCTGCCTTCGAGCAGGTAGTCGACGCCGAGTTCATCTCCGATCTGCCTGGTGTCGATGGGCTTATCGCGGTGCCTGAAGCTCGAGTTCCGGGCGATGACGGCATAAGTCTTGCTCCGCGCCAGCTCGGTGATGATCCCCTCGGCAACGGCATCGCTAAGATATCCCTTGTCCGCACCGGCACTCATGTCGTCGAAGGCAAGGACCGCAATCCTGGGCATGTCGCTCGAACGAACGGGAGCGGCTCGCCACGCTTCCGCGCCGTAGTATGCGCCGATCGCTGCCGCGACGAGAACGACTGCAGCAAGAATGAAGCCGCGAGGCGAGAACCATGTCTTGGCAGGTCCCGTGCCGGCTGCGGCGTTTGGGTCCGCCGCCTCGGAGGGATCGGCGTTCAGTCGGTAGCCTCTCTTGGGCAAGGTTTCCACGATCGCATGCGCGTCATCCCCCAATGCACGGCGAATATCGGCAATGCATTGGGTCAGGCTGTCGTCGGTCACGAAGGTATCGGGCCAGACTGCGCGCATCAGCGCGTCCTTGGACACGATCTCGCCCGGTCGCGCCGCGAGCACACAGAGCACCTCGGTGGACTGGCTACGAAGATCGACCGCTTTACCGTCGACGGTTCGGAGTTGTTTGCTTTTCGTCAGCGAGAAAAAACCGCCGAATGTGATCGTTTCAGCAGGTTTCGGGTCAATTTCAGGAGCCTTTCGGGACATTTCACCCTCTTGGCGCGCTCTTACCTTATCCCTTTCGGCCTTCGCTTCCAAGTGATCCCACCAGTGCCGGATTGGAAGGGAGGACGACATGAAACGCGCCAGGCTCATCATCGCTCTCGCCGTGCTCGTGACAGCGCAAACGGCTGCGAAAGCGGATACCCGCATCGCCAAACTCTGCAGCTCTGACCATGTCAACGAGGCGGCCTCAGCCGACGTCCGTCCCAACCCCGGCGGTTATTATGTCGCCAGCCTTAAGTCGATGGACGACTGCATGTTGACTGCCATCGCTGTCACAATCCTTCTGACCAACCAGGGGGAGCTAATCAGGATCCCCCAAGTGAAACCCATGACCTCCATGGCCGAGTGCAGAGCTTGGACCCATCAGCAGGAGTTCATGCGCGTACTCCCCGGCTATCTCGCCAGCTTCCATTACTGCGACTACGCATCGCAGGCCGCGCCATCCGACGCCAGCAACTGAATGACCGCCGCGTGTCGAACTCATTCCTTGGAGCGATTGGAATCTAACCCCTAGCTCGCGGTTGCAGCCTGAACCTTCTTGGGCGCGGCCCGCTGCCGGCGCATGCGGCGTTTGGCGATGAGCTTGAGGGCAACCGGCGGCTCGTTTGAGAGCGCGCCGACCACGGCGTCGACCATGCCATGGGCGACGAAATCAGCGTTCATGTCCTGGGCCAGCCTGGCGCTCGCCTCCTTGTCGTCATTGCCGGTCTCCGACCAGAATACGATGCCCACACGCAGTGCCGCCTTCGCACGCTTCAGCCGGCGAACCAGGAAACGCGCGTGCTTGACGGAATCCCGGTTCAGGAAGCCGATGACGACGGTGTCGACGGCAGCGAGCTCGAGGCGGCGGATGCTCGCCGGTTCCATCTCGGCGAAGCCCGCTTTCGACGCTGTCGCGCCCTGCACTTCGAGCACCTGCGCCAGCATCGCAGCAGTGGCATCGTCGAGCTCGCCACGTCCGCCGACGCAAAGCACCGACATGTCCGAGCCATCGGGAAGGTCGGGCTCGTCCTCGCCGGCGCCATCGGCATGGTCGCCCGGCTCCCCGGCCTCGGGCGGGACATCCTCCTCGGCCGCTTCCTGTTGCGCTTCGTCGTCAAGGTTGGCCACCAGCGTCAGGGCACTGGCCGCCACCTGCCGTCTTTGCAGGTCGCCCATGACGCCGCGCGCCCGGTCGCGCTCGCCCAGCAGAAGTGCCGGAATGGCCACCTTGTCGTAGAATTCGAACAGATATTTCTCTTCCAGTATCTCCTCGGCGTGGTCGGTGGCTTCCTCCGGATCGCCAGCCAGCAGCCGCTGGTAGAGGCGCGCGTGGGGCTCGAGCACGGGCTCGTTGCCGAACAGCACGTCGAGGAATTCGAACTGCGGCACGTGTCGGCCCAGCACCACCAGGCAGACAGTGAGCGGCGTCGACAGGACCAGCCCGAGCGGCCCCCAGAGCCACGTCCAGAAGATGGCCGCAACGATGATCGCCAGCGGTGACAGCCCCGTCCGCGAACCGTAGAGCCAGGGTTCGACGACGTTGCCGGTGACCAGCTCCATCACCACGAACAGGGCGGCCGTCCACAGGACCAGCGACCAGCCGGGTGCAACGGCCAGCGCCAGCAACAGCGGCAGCAGCATGCCGATGGCCGGGCCGATATAGGGAACGAAACGCAGCGCCAGCGCCAGCAGCCCCCACAGCAGTGCGTTCGGAATGCCGAGGATCCACAGTCCGGCTGCAATCGGTATGGCGTAGACGATGTTGACGACCAACTGCATGAGCAGATAACGGCCCACCCGTTTGCCGGCCTCCTGAAGCGCCTCTGTGGTGCGGTGAAGATCGCCATAACCGACAAGCCGGATGAAGCGGTCGCGCAAATCCTCCCGTTCGAGCAGCATGAAAATAACGACGACAATGATCAGCCCGGCCGATCCGAGCGGGCTGATCAGCGGGCCGACGATGTTCTGCAGGACTTCGAGCGGCCTTTCGCGCGCGACGATCTCGACGGGGACCGGTTCACGCGCCGGCTTGTCCGGCGTGGCGGCCGGCAGCGAAGCGTCCTGCCTGTCGATCTCCTGGCCGACACGCTCGACCACGCGGCTCAATTTGGCAATGATGCCTCCCCCGACGCCGGTTTCCTTGAGCGAACGGATCTTGGTCAGGATGTTGGTCTGGTAGACCGGGATGTTCTGCGCCAGTTCGCTGACCTGGGTAACGACAATGAAGCTGAACAGGGCAAGTGCCGCGAAAGCGCCGAGCACGCTGGCAATGACAGCCGCGATCCTGGGAATGCCTACCCGTTTGAGCGTCGCGACAAGCGGCGCGAGCGCGAAGGTCAGCAGCAGCGCGATGGCGATCGGCAGGAAAACCTCGCGGCCGAAATACAGCGCCGCCACCATCGTGACGGTGGTCGCCACATTCGGCAATGACGTTCGCGGATGGGGCGCGGCCGCCGCAAGAATGTCCTCCAACCCATGAGCCGGAGACGCCGTGCCGTTTCGACGATTGGCCGCCACTTGGTCTCTCCCCTGCCAACCGCCATGATCGGGCATATTGAGCCGGCGTGCAACTTTCGCGGTGACGAGTTGCTCGTCATCGGCTGCGGGGCATTGATCAGGATGGCGCGAGATGGCCGCACTCGACGAAGCACCGGCGCCGGGAAAATGTCCGGCCCGCGCCATCGCGGCCGCGCCATGGCGATGGTCGATAGGTAGAACGAGCACGTTGCGCCAGAATCAGAATTTCATGTCCCTCGGTAAATCAACGGCACCGAGACCTGTATTCCCCAAGTCTCATCGCAGCGTCCCCCTTGTCGCAAGGACGGTTATGTGCACTTTCGAAAATCCTCTGGAGAAGACCCTGTAGGAGACTTGCAGTGTTAGTCGCGTTGACCACCGCAGCAACTGGATGTGTGAGCTCTCAGTCGAATATGGAGCGTCGCTTTCGACGCAAGACCCGAAATGGGTATCGCCGGAATGTCAACAGGCCCGTGTCGACGCTTCGAACTATGATGCTCGCGAAAAAGAGCATCCCGGTTGGGGGACTGGTGTCTTCCTTGGCCCCTACGGACTGGGGCTGGCAGCAGCCATCAAGGAGCATGAGCAAAAGGAGCGAAAGATCTTCGCCCGCGAAATCCATTTGCGGTGCTCAAGTTTGCCGCTGCCGAAGCAACTCCAGGGCGATCCGAGCCCCCCGGCCACGACAAAGTACCCATAGGCCAAGTTACGGTCGACCGGCAGAAGGCTTGGGCTATCGGGTTTTCTTGACCTCGCCGCAACATCATCGTCGCGGATACGCTGCCGGCACACGGACATCACGGTCTCGCGCAGCCAGCGATGTGCCGGGTCGCCTGTTGAATTGTGACCGTGATGGGTTGGGGCAGCCGTGAGCCCGGATGCGTCCGCCTCGGCCCTCACGCTACAGTGATTGGCGGCGATGCAACCTCACGACGCCAGAAGCGTTAACGACTGCAACGCAGTCGAGGTTCCAATGCAAACCGCATGGTTCTCCAAACCCGTGGTGGTTTCGGTTGGCGTCACCGGGTCCACCCGCAACCTGTCCAACACCGAGCAGGCCATCGAATTGCTGACGACACATTGGCGCGATGCCGGCAGCCTGAAACATCAGTCCGCGCTACGCGCCTGCCGCCGGGCAACGAGCGGCGAGGTGGCCCCGGATATCGCCCGGGAGGCTTTTGTCGAGGCCGCGCGCGAGGCGCATATCCTGGTCGAGTAAGCCGGCTCGGGTAAGTTGGTTGTATTCACGGACCATGGCGGCCGTTCACAATTTCGTGACCGAGGGAACCGTTTGAAACGGAAGGCGTTTTTTTTCAGACGTCTTTTTGTCAGGCAACCTTAGGAGGCGTTTATGCGTAACATGAACCTGGTCACCCTCGCCCTGATCATCCTTGGCGGTCTCAACTTCCTGTCCATGGGTGCAACGGGCTATGACGTACTCGGCACTGTCCTCGGCGGCGCCCTGCTGGCCCGCCTGGCGTATCTGATCATCGGCCTTGCGGCCATTTGGCAGCTCATGCCAGGCTTCCAGAGCCTTACCCTTGGCGAAGTCGATGCCGAAAGGCATCTCCATCATCATCCGTGACCGGTAAGATGCGGGGCGGCGGAAAACCCGCCGCCCCACGTCCAGTAGCCCGATCGTTCCCTGGACTTCAGACCCTTCGCGCCCCATGCCTTGCCAGCGCGTGCTCAATCAGCACATCGATCGTCTGGCTGTAGCCTATGCCTGATGCCGCCAGCGCCTTGGCATACATCGAGATGTCGGTGAAGCCGGGAATTGTGTTGACCTCGTTCACAAGCAGGCTGCCGTCGGCGCGCAGGAAGAAATCGACACGCGCCATGGCTTCGCAGCCGAGTGCCTGGAAGGCCTGCCGCGCCATCTCTTTGGCCCTGTCGGCGACCGCGGCCGGGACATCGGCGGGCACCTTGACCACCGCGCCATCGGCATCGAGATATTTGGCCTCATAGGTGTAGAAGCCGTGCTTGCCGGCCGGAATGATCTCGCCGGGCAGCGACACCGTCAGCGTGCCGTCGGCTCGTTCCAGCACCGAGCACTCGATCTCGCGTCCCTTGACAAATTCTTCCACCAAAACCTTGTTATCATGCTGGAAAGCCGCCTCGACGGCGACGGCGAAGCTGGCGCCGTCTTCTGCCTTGCTCACTCCGAAGGACGAGCCCTGGCGCGCCGGCTTGACGAAGACCGGCAGACCCAGGCTTGCCCTGGCGTCGTCGAAGGACACAGGCTCGCCGCGCCGGACGGTGACGGAGCGGGCGACGGCAAGGCCGGACTCACGCATAAGCCGCTTGGCGACATCCTTGTCCATGGCGGCGGCCGAGGCGAGGATGCCGCAGCCGACATAGGCGACATCGGCGACTTCCGCATAGCCCTGCACCGAGCCGTCCTCACCGAACGGCCCGTGCAGCACGGGAAAAACGACATCGACGGGGTCGGGCTGCGTTCCATCCCGCGACACGGCGACCAGCCTGCCCTTGCTACCGGGCAACAGCGCGACCTCCACGCCGTCCTCGGATACCGGAGCCCCTGCCGCATCGCCGACGGACGAAGCTTGCAGCAGCCACCTGCCGTCCCTGGAAATGGCGATCGGCACGATCTCGTAGCGCGTCCGGTCGATGGCCTTCAGCACATTGGCGGCCGAAAGGCGCGACACGTCATGTTCGGCCGAACGCCCGCCATAGAGGATGGCCACTCTTGTCTTGTCCGTCATCGAAATCCCTCAACTGTCAAAAATCAAATGGCGACGGCAATGCCGCGATTGGCGAAGAAGCGGTCGAAATCGACCGCCGCCAACACTGCGTTTTCTTGTGTGGCGCTGGTATGGCCGGACGGATTGTGGAAGCGGAGACCCTTGTCCGATGCCGCGGTGACCAGCACCAGATGGCCGCCCTTCGATGGCGGCTCGCGCTCGGGCCAGCGGATCCAGCTGCTGACCGAAGCGATGAAGAACCGCGACCGCGCCAGGATCGCCGGAATATCCGATGTCGCGACATTGGTCATCACCTCGGCTTGCAGGCCGAAGGTCTCCCGCACGAAGCTGACGAAGGGTGCGTAGATCAGCCCCTTGATCGAACCCTGAGTAACGACATAGCCGCCATAGGCGGTGCAGCGCCTGGCGAGCTCGATCGTCGGCACGATCTCGCCGCGCGTCGCCAGGATCATCTTCAGGCACGCCATGCCGCAGATATTGGCGGCCCAGACCGCGTACTCGTCTGGTGTCTCAGCCCCCGAATTCTGCCACAGCGGATCGCGCCGCAGCGCGACTTCAGCACCTTCGGCGAGCACCTCCATAGTCATGTCTGATGTTTCCCACTGGCTGAAAAACGGCACGGTTTCAGGCGGTGGACTCATGCGGCTCCTCGATCAGATTCGGATTCTCGTAAACGAGGATACACGGCGATTGGAAAGCCACTCAGAGACTGTTTCGAAATTCGCTCTTGCGGTGGTGGTTTCGAGAACCGGAACGCAGCGGACATTTGGGTCCGCGAGTACCGGAAGCGCAGAAAACGCCGGCAGATGGCCGCCGGAGTAGAATTTCCCAATAGCCTCTCAGAAGGTGATCTTCACGGACGCGGCGCTGCGCTTTGCCGGGCCGTGATGCACCGCCTCGATGTTGTTGCCGTCCGGATCGAGCAGGAAGGCGGCGTAGTAGCCGGGATGATAGGGCCGCTCGCCCGGCGCGCCATTGTCCTTGCCGCCGCCGGAGAGCCCGGCCTTGTAGAAGGCATCGACCATGGCATGGTCCCTTGCCTGGAAGGCGAGATGATGACGGCCGGTGAGCTTTCCCTGCGCCGCCCGGCTGTCGGCACTGGAGACGAACAGTTCGTCGGCCCAGAAATAGTCGTCGCCGACACCGCCGATCGGAACGTCGAGCACCTGCAGCACCGCCTCGTAGAAACGCCGGCTGGCGGCGAGGTCCCTGACCACCAGCTGGATATGGTCGATGAGCCGGCCGCGATGCAGTTCCATGAAAATTCCTCCTCGTGAGCTTGCGAATTTAGGTCCGCACAGGGCGGCGTCAATGCGGGTGCCCTGCTGACCGCCAGGTCCCACCACAGTCCCACCACGAAGCCCTCGGTCCATCCTTCAAACAGAAAAGCCCGCCGGGAGGGGGATCCGACGGGCCTTTGGAAAGCTGTTACCGAGCTTTCAGATGTCTGACGGGGGGGTCAGACACGGTGAGAACTTTTATGTGCCCTAGAGGTTCCACTCGAACAAAAAAAGATTGCCAACGGATCGTCGAATTCACGCAAATTCAAGCGGTGGAGGCGATTTCTTTCGCAAAAGCCCCTCTCAGCCGGAACTTTCCCCGCCAAGGCAAGTTTTGAGGCGCGGCTGGGAGGAATCAAATTGGACAGTTTTCAGAGGCTTGAGGCGCTGATCGACAGCGCCGGTGTCGACGACGTCGAAGAAGCAAACGCCTTGCTGCATCGCTTCAAGGGCAGATCGCAGAAGATCACGGCGGCCATCGACGAGTTCATGCTGGATTTCATGACACTGGTATTCGTCGTCGAAACCAGCGGGGAAGAGTTCGAAAAACCAATCCGCAAGCAGGCTCGCAGCCGGCTTTCGAAGCTCAACCACATGGTGATCGTGGCGGCGTAGGAGTGCGGAGGCCGCCCTGGGTTCACCCCTTCAGGATGGCCGCCAGCCGCGGTATGCCCTCGCTCACCGCGCGCCGGTCGGCGAGCGTGAAGGAGAGCCGCAGCGTGTTGCGCCCGGTTGCGTCGGCAAAGAACGCGCTGCCGGGCACGAAGGCGACACGCGCCTCCTTCACCGCCCGCGCCAGTAGTGCCGTGGCGTCGGCGCCCTCAGGCAGCGTCACCCAGACGAACATGCCGCCTTCCGGGCGGCTCCAGGTCACGCCTTCAGGCATGTTGGCTTCAAGTGCTGCGAGCAGGCCGTCGCGGCGCTCGCGGTAGGCGCCGATGAGCTTTTCCACCTGGCCGTCGAACACGGCTTCGGCGACGCGGTGCATAACCACTTGGTTGATCGAGGGGCTGTGCAGGTCGGAGGCCTGCTTCATCAGCACCAGCTTCTCGACGATATGGCGCGGCGCGCAGACCCAGCCTACACGCATGCCCGGCGAGAGGATCTTCGAGAACGAGCCGCAATAAAGCGTGCGCGCCTTGTCGATGGAGCCAGAGCGAGCACAGTCGAGCGCCAGGATTGGCGGCACGCCCTCGCCGTCATAGCGCAGCGCGCGATAGGCGGCATCCTCGATGACGGCGATGTCAACTTCGCCGGCAAGGTCGAGCACCGCCTCGCGCTGCTGGCGGTTCAAGGTTTGGCCGGTCGGGTTGGCGAAATCCGGCACCAGATAGGCGAACTTGACCTTGCCGCCATTCGCGGCGGCGACCGTGCGATAGGCCGCCGGCGTCATGTTGCCGCCTTCGACAGTCAGCCGGTCGTAGCGCGGCTCGTAGGCGTTGAACGCCTGCAGTGCGCCGAGATAGGTCGGCCATGTCACCAGCGCGGTATCGCCCGGCGACAGGAACAGTTTGCCGAGATAATCGAGCGCCTGCTGCGAGCCGGAGGTGATGAAGATGTTGGCCTCGTCGCAGGCAACGCCGAGGTTGCCCATCTGCCCGGCCAGCCAGCGCCGCAACGGCAAATAGCCTTCCGAGACCTGATACTGCAGCGCTGCACCCGCCTCGCCGCCGCCGAGCACCGAGGCATAGGCGTCGCGGATCGCTGCGGCCGGAAACAGCGCCGGATCGGGAATGCCGCCGGCAAACGAGATGATGTCGGGCTGGTCGAGCAGCTTCAGCAGTTCGCGGATTTCGGACGCCTTCATGCGCGACGAGCGCGAAGCCAGCAGATTCATCAAGGTCAAGGCGCGCCTCCCGCGACAATTTCGATATAGGTCAACCTGGCTGACCTATATCACCTCTCCCCGGCAATTTGAATAGAGCCTGACAGCCATCCGCTATACGCCAGTTGGCGTCGGCCCGGAACCGCGCCGAGCATCACAAGGTCTTCTTGTAGCCGAGATGACTGCCGGTGAAGCCTAGATCCTCGTAGAAGCGGTGCGCGTCCGCGCGCGACCTGTCGGTGGTGAGCTGGACCAGGCTGCAGCCGCGCGCCCGGCATTCTCCGATCGCCCATTCGATCATCTGCCTACCGATCCCGCCCGAGCGCCTGTGGCTGGCGATCCGGACCGCCTCGATCTGCCCGCGCCAGGCGCCCTTGCGCGAGAGGCCGGCAAGAAAGGTGATCTGCAAGGTGCCAATCACCTCCGCGTCGTCCACGGCCACCGTCAGCAGCTGGTTGGGATCGGCATCGATGGCATTGAAGGCATCGACATAGTCCCGCGCCAGCGGCAGCGAGGCGTCCTCGCGGCCGGCGCCCAGCGGATCGTCGGCCAGCATGGCGACGATCGCGGGGAGGTCTGACGCTTGCGCTCGGCGGAATTCGATCATGGTTGCATGACTTACGGCGCAGTGCCGATGGCGGCAAGGCATTTGAGTTCGCAACGGGAGCGCCGCACCTCATCTGCCTGCCGGCATCTTCTCCCCGTATAGTGACGGGGAGAAGGAGGCCGCCAACGATGATTTCGCCAATCGCCGGCATTGCAGAAGAGGCGCCCGCGTTGAAGCTGCCCCTTTCTCCCCGTCACTATACGGGGAGAAAAGTCCGGCAGGACAATGAGGGGCAGCGCTAGCGTTGGAGGTTCAGCGTCAAGACGCTGCGCCTCCAGCCCCACCATCAATCCGCATCGCCAGGCTTAGCCTTGCCGCACTGCGCCAGCACCTTGCCAATGGCCGCGCTCGAGCCCTTCAGCGGGAAACTGGTCTGGCCGTATTTGGCGGCACTGACACTGACATCGCCTTTCCCGCGCAGCAGGTCCAGCAGCGGATCGGCTTTGGCCAGGTTCACCACGAAGTAGTTGTACATGGCTTCGAGCTGCAGCGTCTTGGTCACCGTCTTGCCGTCGGCCTTGAAGTCGAACGAGCCGCTGATGCCGGGCTCCAGCTGCTGGCCGGTGGCGCCGAGGTCGTAGCTCAGCACAGGCGTGTCGAAACAGGCCAGCATCAGATGCGCATCGCCTTTCGGCCCGCCGCAGACCGAGGCGGTCAGCACGCTGCCGCCCTCGTCTTCCTCCATCTCAGCGCTCCAGCCGCTGCAGGAGGCCGCAAACGCCGGCTGCACGGCCTGCAAGGCCGCCGCCGCACCCGCGACGATCAGATATCTCATGACTTCCCCCTCAGGCATTTGCCGCCGCACCCATCGGCATTCTATAGGAAAAGCGGTTCCGTGGCATCGCCCGTCGCGGCGTCCAGTCCTGATCGTGCGGAGAGCGGTGTTGAGAGCCTGTGTTCGTCTGTGCCTGTCGCTGGCCGCCCTGCTGGCCTTGCCGCTCGCCGCCCATGCCGACTGGAAGCCGGTCGAGAAGGTCGAGACCTACGCCATATCAGGCCAGTCCGGGCCGGACCTCTATCGCTCGATCGGCGACAACGGACCGAAGGTCGGCATTGCCCGCGCCATCGCCCATACCAATTTCAAGCTGACCTGGACCAGGGACTATCAGGCGCGAGCCGGAGCCTGCGTGCTGGTCTCGGCACGGCCGAAGCTCATCATCACCTACACCTTGCCCAGCCCCTCCTCGCCGCTGCCACCAGCCATCCAGAAGAACTGGGAGGTTTTCATCGCCGGCGTCAGCGGCCACGAAAAAGTGCATGGCGCCACCATCGTCGACATGGTGCGCAAGATCGAGGCAGCGACCGTCGGCCTCAGCGTTGCCGATGACCCCAAATGCAGCAAGATCCGCACCGAGATGACAAAGCGCCTGTCCGAACTGTCACAGGCGCAGCGACAGGCGAGCCGCGATTTCGACCGCGTCGAGCTCGGCCAGGGCGGCAATCTGCAAAAACTCATCCTTGCCCTGGTGAATGGCGGCTGACTCGAGCCTCCGAAACCAGACCGTCGAGAAGCGCATAACCTTCCGGCCAGTCGCCCAGGCCACTGTCGGCATTGATGTGGCCGAATGCGCCGATGACGGCCATGCCGCTGCCCCACTGCTTCGCCCTCGCCTCGGCATAGTCCGGCGCGCCATAGGGATCATCGGTGCTGGTCACCACCAGCGAGACAAAGCGCAGCCGGCCCTCGGGAATCTTGGCAAAGGCCATGCCGTAGGCCGGGAACACGGCCGCCCTCGGATCGGGAACACCGACCAGCAACGCCGCCTTGACCGGGCGCCGCGAGATCTTCTGCCAATGCGCGATCAGCAGGCAGGACAGGCTGTGCGCGACCAGCACCGGCGGCTCTGGTGCCTCGATCACGGCAGCCTCCAGCGCCGCCAGCCAGTCGGTGAAATCAGGCAGATCCCAGCTCGAGGGCTGGAACCGCCGCATCGCCGGATTGGCGCTTTCCCAGCGCGATTGCCAGTGGGCTGGGCCCGAACCGCCGCTGCCGGGCAGGATGATGAAATGCGTCATGTCGCCTTGCTCCTATCTTTTCAAGGAGCATAGTGGGTGTCTTGCCACGATCCCGGGAATGGGAAATCATCGGAAAAGTCGCGGCATTTCCGATGGATTCAAGGTGGCCATGAAAAACAACGATGAGCGCGCGCCGCTCGACCCCACCGATATCGCCATTGTCGAAGCCATGCAGGAGAACGGCCGCATCGGCATGTCCGAGCTTGGCCGCCGGGTCGGCCTGTCGCAGCCGGCGACCTCCGAGCGGGTGAAACGGCTGGAGGAGCGCGGGGTCATTGCCGGCTACACCGCGGTGGTCGATCCGGCCGCACTTGGCCTCGGCATGATGGCGATCATCCGGGTGCGCACCACGCATGAGCACATCCGGCCCTGCCTGCAGCAGTTCGCCGAGATGCCGCAGATCACCGAGGTGCACCGGCTGACCGGCGAGGACTGCTTCATCCTGAAAGTGGTCGTCCCCTCGCCGGCGCAGCTTGAAACCATCGTCGACGCGGTGGCGCGCCACGGCGCGGTCACCACGGCGCTGGTGCTACGCAGCGAGCCGCCGAAGCCAATCGGCCGCGACCTGATCCGGAGATCAGGCGGCTAGGTCAAAGGGTCTCGCCGCACTGAGGTCCTGCCTGATCCCGCCTCACCGGCTGAGATCGAGCGCCGCGCTCAAATCGCCCATCGGCGGCTGGTCGTTGTTGCGCAGCGCCTTGTCGCGGGCGACGATGCCGGGCAACACTGGCAAATCGTAGCGCGCGGTGATGAAGCGCAGGATCGACGTCGTGTCGTATTGCGTGTGGTCGACCGTGCCCATCTTCGCATAGGGCGAGATGATGAAGGCAGGGATGCGGTTGCCCGGTCCCCAGCGGTCGGCCTTCGGCGGCGCGACATGGTCCCAGAAGCCGCCATTCTCGTCATAGGTGACGACCACCAGCATATGGCTCCATTGCGGGCTTTTCTCCAGATGCGAGACGACGTCGGCGAGATGCTGGTCGCCGCTCGCCACATCGGCGTAGCCGCCATGCTCGTTGAGATTGCCTTGCGGCTTGTAGAAACTCACCGCCGGCAGCTTGCCGTCGTCGATCGCCTTGATGAATTCGGCCCCGTCGAGGCCGCCATCCCTAAGATGTTCGGCCCGCGCGGCCGTGCCGGGCGCGTATGCCGCGAAATAGTTGAATGGCTGGTGATGGAACTGGAAGTTCGGCACCGGCGTCGCGTTCTTGCCGTCGAGCGCTGCCTGCCAGGCGCCGGAATACCAGGCCCAGCTGACGCCCTTCAGCGACAACAGATCGCCGATGGTGATGTCGTGCTGCGGCGGCAGCGTGGTCGGCTGCGCCGGATCGGCAAGTGCCTTGTCGCCGCCTTCGGCCGGCTTGTTGGCGCTCGGCTGATAGGGCGGCTGCATGGTGTTGACGGCGTGGAAGTCTGGGGTGATGGCGCCGTCATTGACGAATTTCGGCGCGCCGCCGAGCGCCGAGGCCGGCGAATTGTCGGCAACCTTCAGCGTCGTGCCATCGGCCTCGACCACGGCGATCTGCCCCTTGACCGGGCTGGTGTCGGCGTTGGGATAGACCGGCACGCAGGCGCAGGCGAGAATGATGTGGTTGAGGAAGGAGCCGCCGAAGGCGCCCTGGAAGAAATTGTCGGCCAAAACGTATTTCTTCGCCACCGCCCACATCGGCAGCACCGAGCCGTCATAATGGCCCATCACCAGGCCGCCGGAATCGGCCCAGGCGACGAACATGTCGTTCTTCCCGCCGTCGATCTGCATCTGCTCCTGATAGAAACGGTGCCAGAGGTCGCGCGTGATGACGGAGGTCTTCTCGTTGAAGCCGCTGGCGTCGTCGATGGCGAAGCTGGCATTGCTGAGATGCGCCGACTGCGCCTCGGTCACCGGCGGCGTCACGCCCTTGGCGGTCAACCCGCCCCAGGCCGGCGGCAGTTCGGTCAGCGGCTTGCCGTCGCGGTCGAGCTGGCGCACCTGGCCGGCCGAAAGATTGGCCAGGCCATTGGCGCCGGGGAAGCCGCCATAGAGATTATCGAAGCTGCGGTTTTCGGCATAGATGACGACGATCGTGTCGATCTTGTCATAGCCGGGAGGGGCGGCGATGGCTGTAGCCGGAATCGAGGCCAGCGCCGTGCCGGCCAGGCAAACCGAGGTGAAAAACGTGAACCGCGTCATGGGAGGTCCTCATGGCTAGGGTGATGGCTAGAGGGCAATGTATGGCTGAGGCGACGAGCCATGGCTGCAGACGCTAGGTCGATGCCTTGTCACCTTTGTGACATTTACCGCCCGTTCGAACACGGTTGCGTGAGCAGCTGGACCGGTCATCAATCCGTTGCAGTGCGGACCTAATTGCCGAACAAACCGGGCTGAACCTCATGACCGCAAGACGATGGAAAGGCCTGATGATCGCGACCGCCGCGGCATCGATGTCTGGCCTCGCCACGGTCCTGCCCGGCAACGCCGTCAGCGCCGGAAGCGGCAGTGTCCATCCCGGACCGATGTCGCGCGCGGATGCCTTCGCGCGGGCGCAGGCGCTGACGGCGCTTGGCCGCAAAATGTTCTTCGACCCGTCGCTGTCGGCTTCAGGCAAGCAATCCTGCTCGTCCTGCCATGACCCGCACCATGCCTTCGGCCCGGCCTCGGCGGCGCCGGTCGAGATGGGCGGGCAAAACCTCGACCAGCCCGGACTGCGCGCCGTGCCGTCGCTGCGCTACCTTCAGGCGGTGCCAGCCTTCACCGAGCATTTCTACGATTCCGAGGATGAAGGCGACGAGAGCGTCGACAACGGCCCGACCGGCGGCCTGACCTGGGACGGCCGCGCCGACCGCGGCCGCGACCAGGCCAAGATCCCGCTGCTGTCGCCATTCGAGATGGCCAACAAGGATGCCGCCGCCGTCAACGCCGGATTGCGCAAGTCAAGCTATGCCGATGAATTCAAGGCAGCCTTCGGTGACACCGTGTTCGATCATCCAGACGACGCCTTCGACGCCGCCGCCGAGGCGCTCGGCACCTTCGAGCAGAGCGCCGCCGATTTCTATCCCTACTCCAGCCGCTACGACGCCTTCCTCGCCGGCAAGGCGACGCTGTCGGCGCAGGAATTGCGCGGCCGCACGCTGTTCGAGGATGAGACCAAGGGCAATTGCGCCAGCTGCCACCTGAGCGAACCCGCCAAGGATGGCGAGCCGCCGCAGTTCACCGATTTCGGCCTGATCGCCGTCGCCGTGCCGCGCAACCTGGCCATCGCGGCCAATGCCGACCCCGCCTATTTCGATCTCGGCCTGTGCGGGCCGCTGCGCACCGACTTCCATGGCCGCCCGGAGTATTGCGGCCTGTTTCGCACGCCGACGCTGCGCAATGTCGCGCTGCGCAAAAGCTTCTTCCACAATGGCTATTTCCACACGCTGCGCGACGCGGTCGCCTTCTATGCCAGCCGCGACAGCGATCCCGGCCATTGGTATCCCAAAAACGCCGACGGAACGATCCGGCAAAATGACGATTTGCCAAAGGCTTACTGGACCAACCTCAACCAGGATCCGCCCTTCGGCAAGAAGCCCGGCGACAAGCCGGCGCTGACCGACCCCGAAATTGACGACATCGTCGCCTTCCTGCAAACGCTGACCGATGCCGATCAGCAGGCCGGGGCGGTGCCGGCGAACTGATTGCCCGGGCCTGCGAATGCCCAGTCCGACTTTCTCGCACCGGCGTGCTGCGGCGCTGGGATGGACTTTCGCAATAGCGCTTCCTCATTAGCGCTTCCTAAACTGCTCTGGAGTATCCCTCACCAATTGATGGTGGGACGCCGATGAACGCATTCTGGCGAGCAGTCGGATTTTTTGTGATCCTTGTAACCGGCGCAGCGATGCTGGCGGCCTTGCATATCGACGCCCAGCGGAACTTCGCGCTTGCCAAGGAACGCTACATCGAGAACTCCCAGGCGGCGGCCAGGACAACCGCCAAGACGGTCGAAGACGCCTTGCGGGCCGTCTACGAGAATGTGCGCACGCTGAGCTACCTGCCAAGCGTCCGAAACCTCGACCGGCATGGCACCAACCTCGGCGACGAGGGCCGCGCGACAATCCAGCAGATCTACAACAACCTCGCCAACAACGTCTCCATTTCCGAGGTCTACTTCCTGCCGCTGGATTTCGACCCCGACCGCTTTGATGCGGTGACCGGAAAGCTCGAGGAGCCGATCCTCCAGTTCGACCAGCTGATCGTGAATGCCAGGGCGCGGTCCGATGCCGCCGCAGGCGCAAAGTCCGCAAAGCTTGACCAGAACACCCTGACCCGGCCCGCCGAAGAGGTCGAGACCTATGAGTACCAGGAACTGGCCAAACAGCTCGCCTGGCTGAAGGCGAACTATCCGAATTCGAGCGCCATAGACGGGCTGAACGTGCCGATCATTGGCACGAAGGAGCTCATCACCTGCGACAACACCGATTTCATCCACACCGGCAATGACGCGGATCGCTCCGGTTTCATCCTTTCGGTCCCGGTCTTCGGCCAGGATGGCAGCCTGCGCGGCTCCGTCTCGGCAATCATGCTCACCTCGGCGCTGAGGAAACTGTTGCCGAGCAGCGACTATGTCATCGTCAATTCAGGCTACGGATTTGAATCCGACCAGCACAAGATGTCGACGGCCCTGGCGGCGGATTCCCGTGCCTTCACGGCGGCCGATCCCAATCTGATCTATTCCGAAGTCATCCCGCTCTCGCTCAACGATCCCAGAAGCGCCTGGCGCCTCTGGGCCGGTTTTCCCAACAGCAGATACGACAGCAACATGGACGCCCTGTCCGTGCGGCAATTCGAACTGGCCGGTTATGCGGCGGTCGCGGTGGTCACGCTGCTGGCGCTGGCCTGCTGGTATGCGATCGGGCGCACGATGATGATGCAGACCGATGCCGCCGAGACTTTGGAGCGGCGGGTCGAGGAACGCACCGCCGAGATCCAGCACCTTGCCACACATGACATTCTCACCGGCCTACCCAACCGGGGCCTCCTGGCCGACACGATGGACGAGGCGCTGAGAAGCCTCAGGGATGGAGAGAAGCTGGCCGTCCATTGCGTCGATCTCGACCGTTTCAAACCGGTCAATGACACGCTCGGCCATCCGATCGGCGATGAGGTTCTCGGTGCGGTGGCGAGGCGCCTGAAGCAGCAGGCGGGTGAAACCGCCATGGTCGCGAGAACCGGAGGCGACGAGTTCGTCATCCTCCAGCTCCTGATCGATGGCGACGACGAGGCGGGTGTGCTGGCGAGCCGGGTCATTCATGCCCTGGCCGGCGAATTCTTGATACAGGGCCACAAGATCAACATCGGCAGCAGCATCGGCATCGCTGTCTTCCCGGACGACGGACAAAGTTCGGAAATCCTCATCCGCAATGCCGACCTTGCCTTGTACAAAGCCAAGATGGAAGGCCGTGGGACCTGCAGGTCGTTCGAGCCGGGAATGGACGCAAGACTGCAGGAGCGGCGCCAACTCGAATCCGAACTGGCTATCGGCGTCGCAAACGAGCAGTTCGTCGTGTATTATCAACCGCTGCACGACGCAAAGACCTCGAAACTCACCGGCTTCGAAGCCCTGGTGCGATGGAACCATCCGCGCCTCGGCCTGCTGCCGCCGTCGGAATTCATCCCGATGGCCGAGGAGACGGGCGTCATCGACACGCTTGGTGAGTGGATCATGCTGCGTGCGTGCGCCGACGCCGCCAAATGGCCCCTGCCCGTCAAGGTCGCGGTCAATCTCTCGCCGGCCCAGTTCAAACAGCAGGGGCTGCCGCTTCAGGTTGCCGCGGCGCTCGCGGCTTCGAACCTGCTGCCATCACGGCTCGAACTGGAGATCACCGAGTCGGTGCTGCTGGCGCACAATGAAAACACGATAACGACGCTGCACAGCCTGCGCGACCTCGGCGTCAGCATAGCCATGGACGATTTCGGCACCGGCTATTCCTCGCTGAGCTATCTCAGGTCGTTCCCGTTCAACCGCATCAAGATCGACCGCAGCTTCGTCAGCCTGATGTGCGAGAGCAGCGAAAGCCGGGCAATCGTCAAGGCCGTCGCCGAACTTGGCAGCACGCTCGGCATGACCACGACCGCGGAAGGCGTCGAGACCGAGGACCAGTTCAGGCTGGTCAGGGAGAATGGCTGCACGGATGTCCAGGGCTGGTTCTTTGGCCGTCCAATGCCGGCATCCGAGCTTCATACGCTTTTCGAAGAGCCGGAACAGCGAGGCGCCTTGACCGCGTAGGCACCACCAACGGGGCCGTGGAGCGCCAACCGGTCTAGGGTGTGTTGAGATTACTGCGTGTCCGCGTGCGCCCTCAACTCCGCCCGCTTCTCGTCCGACACCACGGCGAGGTCGAGCACCTTCTGCAGGCCGGCGGCGTGGCGAAAGCTGGGTTCGCTCTGCACGCCGCTGGTGACGGCGTCGACGAACCGCTGGTAGTTGGTTGGCACCGTGCCGGCGTCGAGCTCTTCCCATTTGGCATTCTCGACATTCTCACCGACGCAGGCCTTGAGCGCCGAACCGTCGAGATTGTGCACCACCTCGATGCCGCCTCTGTCGCCATAGATGCGCAGGCGCAGTTCGTTGAGATGGCCGGTCGCCCAGCGGCTGGCATGCACCACGCCGAAGGCACCGTTGGAAAAATCCAGCGTCATGGCGAAGCTGTCATTGGCGTCGAGTTCGTACTCGCCGATGCGGTTGCCGGGCGCCTTGTCGAAGGCGCGCAGCCGGCAGAAGACATGGTCGATGTCGAGAGCGGCACCATAGCTGGCGAAATCGAGGATGTGGATGCCGACATCGCCGAGCACGCCGTTCGAGCCATGGCCGCGTGACAAGCGCCAGAGCCATTTCGGATCGGTATGCCAGTCGCCCCAGAATTTCGACACCAGCCAGCTTTGCAGATAGGACGCCTCGACATGCCTGACCGTGCCGATTTCGCCAGCCTGCACCATCTGGCGGGCCTTCTGCAGCGCCGCGACATTGCGATAGGTGAGGTTGACCATGTTGACGAGGCCGGCAGCCTCGGCGGCATCCGCCATCTCGCTGGCCTTGCCGAAGTTCTCTGCCAGCGGCTTCTCGCACAGCACCGGCTTGCCGGCGGCGATCAGCGCCATGGTAGTCGGGTGATGGATGCGGTCCGGCGTGACATTGGCCACCGCGTCGAAGCCGCCCCAAGTCAGCGCATCCTCCAGCGAGGTAAAGCGGTTGGGGATGTTGAAGCCGTCGGCGAATTCACCAACGCGCGCCGCGTCGACATCGACGGCGCCGACGATGTCGACGCCCTCGATGGCGTTGAACCGCTTTGCATGTTCCTGCGCCATCCAGCCGGTGCCGAGTATCAAAAGCCGCATTTTTTGCTCCTTGGAGATATCAGAATCCGTCTTCTCACAGGCGCTGCCAGATCGCCTTCAGCGGCGAACGCAGGAAGGGGCAGCCTCCTTCGGTCGCCGCCTCAGATAGCGCGAATGATGCCGCCGTCGACGCGGATGTTCTGGCCGGTGATGTAGCCTGCGCCTTCGGAAGCCAGGAAGGCGATGGTCGCGGCGATCTCTTCGGAGGTGCCGTAGCGCTGCATCGGCACGCTGTCGCGGCGCTCCTCTGTGGCCGGCAGGCTGTCGATCCAGCCGGGCAAAACGTTGTTCATGCGCACATTGTCTGATGCATAGGTGTTGGCGAAGATCTTGGTGTAGGCGGCAAGCCCGGCGCGGAACACCGCCGAGGTCGGGAACATCGGGCTTGGCTCGACCACCCAGGCGGTCGAGATGTTGATGATGGCGCCGCCCTTCTGCTTGACCATTTGCGGTGCCACGATGCGCACCGGCCGGATGACGTTCAGCAGGTAGACATCCATGCCGGTGTGCCACTGCTCGTCCGTGATATCGAGGATCGGCGCGCGCGGCCCGTGGCCGCCGCTGTTGACCAGCACGTCGATGCGGCCATAGCGCTCCAGCGTCAGGTCGACGAGGCGCTGCAGATCGTCATTCGACTGGTTGGACCCGGTGACGCCGAGGCCGCCAAGCTCCTTGGCCAGCGCTTCGCCCTTGCCGGACGACGACAGGATGGCGACGTTGAAGCCATCCGCCGCCAGGCGCTTCGCCGCCGCCGCACCCATGCCGCTTCCGCCAGCCACGACGACAGCTGTTTTTTCTGAACTCATCTGATTTTCCTTCTCGGGTTGGCGGACGGGCCTTGGCAGTTGGCGGTGTATAGCCGGTTTCGTCAGCCAGTTCGAACCAGAAAGCCTGAACCAGCATGCAGAAAAACTCTCCCATGGCGCTGGGAACTCAGACGGGCAAAAGGGCGTCTGGCTTCACATTGGCGATCGAGGCGTAGGTGTGCGTTTCCCGGACGCCGGGCAGCGGCAGGATGACCCGCTGCAGGAAATCCTGGAACACCGCCATGTCGGCGATGCGCGCCTTGACCAGATAGTCGAAACCGCCGACCACCATGTGGCATTCGATGATCTCGGGCGCCCGCAGCACCGCCTCGGCGAAGCGGTCGAAGACTTGCGGCGCCGTATGGTCGAGCCGCACCTCGATGAAGACGAGCTGTGCCTGCCCGATCCTGGCCGGGTCCAGAATGGCACGCACCGCGCGAATGAAGCCTTCGGCGAACAGCCGCTTGACGCGCTGCGCCGCCCCTGTCGGCGACAACCCAACCCGCCGCGCCAGATCGAGCGTCGTACGGCGGCCATCCTCCTGCAACAAGCGCAGCAGCGAGCGGTCGATACGGTCGAGATCATCCATTTCAGGATTCACACTTTTGACCCAGAGTAAGCGTGATAGTCACGCCGAAATCGCAAAAACAGCATATTTCATCACGCCGTCAGATCGCAATACCGTTGCCGTGCACTCCAGCCGACAACGAAAGCGGAACCCATGACAACAGCCCTATCGATCTCCCGCAGCGCCCAGGCCAAGGGCGATACACCAGTCCTCTTCTTGAGCGAAGCCGAGGTGAAAACCTGCATCGACCTTCGCCAGCTTCTCGACGCGCTGGCCGGCGGCTTCAAGGCGCTGTCCGAAGGCAAGGTCGTCAATCCGGCGCGGCCGCAGCTCGATATCCCTGATGCAGGCTATTCACTGGCGATGCCGGCCTGGATGGCGGGCATGCATCTGACGGTGAAGATCGTCAATGTGTTCGAGGGCAACATCGCCAAAGGCATCCCCAGCCACCTCGCCACCATCCATCTGTTCGACCCGCAGACCGGCATGCCGGTCTGCGTCATGGACGGCACCTACATCACCGCCGTGCGCACCTCCGGCTCGGCCGTGCTGTCGGTGCGCGAACTCGCCCGGCGCGACGCCAAGGTAGCGACGGTGGTGGGCGCCGGCGTGCAGGCCGGCCAGCACTTGCACCTACTGCCGCTGGTGCGCGATTTCGCCGAGATCCGAGTCGTCTCGAAGGAATTCGCCGATGCGCAGGCGCTTGCCGTGCAGCATCCTGGCGTCGTCGCCGTCCGCGATCTCGAAGCCGCGGTACGCTCGTCGGATGTCGTCTGCCTTGCGACGCATTCCTACGAGCCGGTGATTTCGCCCAACTGGGTGCGGCCTGGCACCCATGTCTCGTCGGTGGGCGTCGCACCGCCCGGTGGCGAACTGCCGGTCGACCTCATCAAGAGGGCCAGCCTGTTCGTCGAGACCGGCGAAGCCTTCGCCCCGACCCCGGTCGGCTCCTGCGAACTCGCCGGTCTCGATCCACAAACCGGAACCGAACTCGGCGAAATGCTGCTCGGTCTACGGCCGGGACGCGTCAGCGCCGAGCAGGTCACCGTCTACAAGGCCATGGGTGTTGCCATGGAAGACATGGTGGCGGCCGACCTCGCCTATCGCGAAGCGGTTCGGCGGGGATTGGGGCGGGCTGTTGCGCTGTAGCGGGCTTGGCCGGGCTCATCGTTTAGGTCGGGCGCTGCCCCTCGTAGCCCGTACGATGGGCAGACCGGTTGAATATCAACGCGCCTTGGGCAAGCCGGGCAGCATCTGGCTTCGCACGCGATCGCCAAGGAAGACGTGATGGAAGATGGCCGCGGCGGCGTGCAGGCCGGCGAGCGATAGGATGATATCGCCAAGCGTGCCGTGGATGTCCGCCAGCGATGCACCGGCGCCCCACGGGTCGAAAAACGGACCGATGGCGCCGAAGCCGTAGACCGTCACCGGGTGGCCGCCGAACCATGCGCCGAGCATGGCGGTCGCCGGAACCGCGAACAGAAGCGCATAGAGCGCCCAGTGCGTCACCTTGGAGGCGACGGCCATCCATGCGGGCATCGGCGGTGCATCGGGAACGCGGTCGAACAGGCGCCAGATCACACGAGCGACCAGCAGCCAGAAGACGGTGAAACCGAGCGACTCGTGAAGCAACAGTGTCGAGGCGCGGGCCCCGGAATAGCCCCGCGCCGGGGGACCGCCTTCGGAGACCAGGAAGGCGATGAGCACAAGCAGTGCCGTCAGCCAGTGAAACGCCTGGGCAAGGCTTCCGTAGCGGGTTGTCGTACCGGACAGCGACATGCAAGAGCTCCGTTGGACACAATTGTCGTCAAGTGAACATCCGAGTTTGCCGTTCATGTGGCGGTGGCCTCGCGACGGCCGCGCTGGCGACGGCAAAGATGCCGCGCTGCCGACGGCAAAGCGCCGCACGGGCGGCGGCCGCGCGGAGGTGGAACGCTCCGCCGGGATATGAGACGCTCACCGCCAGGCCTGGCCAGGAGATGCAACGATGAAACCCACACTGCCGCTGCTGTTGAGCCTCAATGGCGGCTATGTCGATACGGCCGGGTTCCTGGCTCTACAGGGCCTGTTCACTGCGCATGTGACGGGAAATTTCGTCACCCTAGGCGCCTCGCTGGTGCTTGGCATTTCGGGCGTGCTGGCAAAGCTTTTGGCGTTGCCGGTGTTCTGCATCGTCGTCATCCTGACCCGGCTCGCCGGCGAGCGCTTGCGCAGACGGGGACGGCCGGCGCTCGGGCCGCTGCTGGCGGCCAAGCTGGCGCTGCTGATCGCCGGTGCTGCGCTGGCGATCCGCTTTGGCCCCTTCGCCAGCGGTGACGGTGCGGCGGCAATCGTCACCGGCATGGTGCTGGTCGCCGCGATGGCGATCCAGAATGCGGTGCACCGCGTCCATCTCGCGGCCGCACCCCCGTCAACGCTGATGACCGGCACCACCACCCAGATCATGATCGACCTCAGCGATCTCATCGGCGGCGCGAAGCCAGAGGCCCGCCCTGCCCTCATTGCCCGCCTGCGGCGCATGTCGGTGGCGGTCGCCGTGTTCGCGGCCGGCTGCGCCGTCGCCGCGCTTGGCTTTGCCTTCGCCAATGTTTGGTGCTTCGTCGTGCCGCCTGTGATTGCGTTCTTCGCCCTGCTGCTGCGGCTTGGCGCGCAGGACGGGGAAACCAGCTAGCCCTCTTCCTCCGTCCAGATCAGCCGCAGCAGGCGCAGCAGCGTCGCCCGCTCCTTTTTTGTCAGCCGGTGCAGGAACCGGTCCTCATGCCGGCGAACCTGCCGCCGCCATCCGGGCATGGCCTCCCTGGCGGCCGGCGTCAGGGCGAGCATCTGCACGCGCTTGTCGCCGGCATGGTCGTCACGCTCGACCAGCCCGCGCTCTTCCAGTTCGCCGAGCAGCGGCGCCATGTTGGCGCTCTTCATGCCGAGCAGTCGGCAGAGTTCGGCGGCGCGGATGCCGGGCTTCTCGTCGATCAGCGCCAGCATGCCATAGGTCACCGGGCGCAGCGCCGCCTCGGCCAGCTCGACCGCGAAATCGTTGAGCGCAATGGCCGAGGCGCGTTTGAGATTGTAGCCGATCTGCGCATCGAGCGCGTCTTCGGGTGCCGCGCCTGGCGCGCTGCGACTGGTGTGAGCCTCGTCCATGTTGCAACCGATCGCCGCGATCAAGCCCCTTGTCAAGCGAAAAAGACTATGCGACATAGCAAACATGATCGCTATGTTGCATAGCAATTTTCACCAGTACAGCAGGGAAACGGGAGGACCTGACCATGACCGAAGAGACCGTTGCCTGTGACGTCGAGAACGGCATCGCCTGGGTGCGCTTCAACCGTCCGGACAAACGCAATTGCATGAACCCGGCGCTCAACCGGCGAATGATGGAGGTTCTCGACGAGTTGGAATTCCGCGACGATGTCGGCGTGCTGGTGCTGTCGGGCGAAGGCAGCGCCTGGTCGGCGGGCATGGACCTCAAGGAGTATTTCCGCGAGACTGAAGCCAAGGGCCTGGGCGCCATCCGCAAGGCGCAATCCGAAGCCTATGGCTGGTGGCGGCGGCTACGTTGGTACGGCAAGCCGACCATCGCCATGGTCAATGGCTGGTGCTTCGGCGGCGGCTATGGCCCGCTCTTCGCTTGCGACCTCGCCTTCGCCGCCGACGAGGCGCAGTTCGCCCTGTCCGAGATCAACTGGGGCATCCTTCCTGGCGGCGGCGCCACCAAGGTCGTGGTCGACCTCTTGTCGATGCGCGACGCCATGTACCACGCGCTGACCGGCGAGCTCATCGACGGCAGGAAGGCCGCCGCCTGGAAGCTGGTCAATGAAAGCCTGCCGCTGGCGGATCTGAAGGCACGTGTCACCGAGGTCGCCACCCTCTTGCTCAAGAAGAACCCGATTGCCCTGAAGGCGACCAAGGACGCCATCCGCCGCGTCGCCGAGATGACCTACGACAATGCAGAGGACTATCTCGTGCGGGCGCAAGAGGCGGCCAATTCCCACGACAATGAGGGCCGCAAGGAAGGCATCCGCCAGTTCATCGACGAAAAGAGCTACAAGCCGGGTCTCGGCACCTACGACAAGGCAAGGTGATCCCGCAAAGTACAGGCAATCCTGGGGAGGAGATGCAGATGCCGGCCTGGACGACATCAGACCCCGTGGCCCTGCACGCCAGGGCGCAGCCGGATCGTCTCGCTTGTGTCGACCTGGCCACTGGCCGGCGCTGGACCTATTTCGCGCTGGACGAAGCCATCCAGCGTGCCGTCGGTGTTCTCGAAGCCGGCCATGGCATCGCGGCCGGCCAACGGGTCGCGACGATAGCCCGCAACAGCGCCGATCTCCTGATCCTTCAGCAGGCTTCGATGCGGCTCGGCGCCATCTTCGTGCCGCTCAACTGGCGGCTTGCCAGCGCCGAGCAGAAGACGATCCTCGAGGATTGCGATCCGCTGCTTCTGTTGCATGACTCGGCCCTCGATTTAGCGCTGCCCAAAAGCTGCAGGCCGGTCGAAGTCGCTGCCTTCGCGGCGGCGGTCGAGGCGCATGCGCCGGCAGCGCGCCGCCCGTTACCGGCGGACGACACGCCGTCGATCATCCTCTACACATCCGGCACGTCGGGCCGGCCGAAGGGAGTTATCGTCACCGAGCGCAACGCCTTCGCCACAGCGGTCAATTTCGGCGTGCTGGGGCGGGTCGGAAACGCCAGCATCTTCCTCTGCGACGCGCCGATGTTCCATGTCATCGGCCTCATCACCAACCTGCGGCCACCTCTGCTTCAGGGTGGCACGGTGCTGATCTCGCCCGGCTTCGACGCCGGCCTCACCAACCGTCGCCTCGCCGATCCCGCACTTGGCGTCACCCACTATTTCTGTGTGCCGCAGATGGCCAGAATGCTGCACGACCATCCGGATTTTGCGCCCGCGAACTGGACTTCGCTCACCGCCATCTTCACCGGCGGAGCGCCAAACCCCGCCGCCGAGATCAACTGGTGGCTGGCGCGAGGTGTGCGCATGGTAGACGGCTTCGGCATGACGGAGGCCGGCACCGTGCTCGGCATGCCGGTCGAGACCGAAAGGATCGCCCGCAAGGCGGGCTCGGCGGGACTTGCGGCGCCGACGATCGGCCTTCGCATCGTCGACGACGATGGCCGCGACGTCGCTGCGGGCGAACCAGGCGAGATCTGGCTGTCCGGCCCCAGCCTCACATCAGGCTACTGGAACCGGCCGGAGGAGACGGCCCGCGCCTTCACCGCCGATGGCTGGTTCCGCACCGGCGACATCGCGCGGCAGGACGGCGAAGGCTTCGTCACCCTCGTCGACCGCCGCAAGGACATGTTCATTTCCGGCGGCGAGAACGTCTATCCGGTCGAAATCGAGATGGCGCTGCTCGACCACCCCGACATCGCCGAGGCGGCCGTGATCGGCGTCGCCGACCAGCGATGGGGCGAAGTCGGGCGCGCCTTTGTCGTGGTCAAACCCGGCTGCGTTGTCGACCCGGCTGATCTGGCAAGCCACTGCGGCGCCCGCATCGCCCGCTACAAGGTGCCGAAGGAGTTCTTGCTCACCGATACGCTGCCGCGCACCGCATCCGGCAAGATCCAGAAACACATTCTACGCACCTGGACAGCACCGACCAGCGGGCAAGCCTGAGGCTCGACCGTCATTCAGCCCGCGGGCGCGGACTGAAACATCGCCACGGCCGCCGCGACGATTTCCGCATTGTCCCTCGCCATGCTGCCATCGGCGAGCGTCTTGCCGTCTTCCAACCCGACCCGCGTCGACCAGCGCTTGCGATGCGCAAGCACGACGAATGGCCAGACCGTGGCGTCGACGCCGTGCAGCAGGATCGGCCGCCGCACCCCGGCACGCTCGAGCACGGCGGCGATGCCATCCGCCTCGTCCAGCGCAGCCGGCAGGTCCTGGATATCGATCTCGATCAGGATGCGCAGCACGCGGCTGTGGTCGGCAAGACCGACGAAGCGCTCGGCATCGGCTGTTGTGGCAAGCCCCGCCTCGATGCCGACGCCGCGCTGGCGCAGCAGCTCCATTACGCCGGGCGCATCGACCTCCGACAAATTGACCGACGCATAGTCGGGCAGTTCCTGCCACGCGCCGATCGCGGCGCGGGTCCGCTCGACATCGTTCTCGATCCAGGCGCCGGTCGACACGCCAATGAGCGTGCCCGGGCAGGCCCGGCGCACCGCCAGCACGGTAGCGTCGACCGCCGCCAGGGTTTCGCGCTCGTCAATGCGCGGATGGATGTGCAGTTCGGCCGCACCGGCGGCGACACAAGCCGCGGCGTCGTTGGCCATCGCCTGTGCATCGAGCGGCAACCTGGGATGGAAATCGCGTGGACGCGCGCCGTTGATGCAGGCCTGGACGATCATCGATCCCACCTCGGACAAGGAGGTTGCAGTCTAGCCGCGCAGCAAGACGCGGCAAAGAGCTGGAGACTCGCTCCTGACAGGGCGCGCAACATTCGACGGCATTTGAATAAAAGCCGCCTGTGGATATTTACCCCGAATTCCGCAGGGCCCGGCAAAATGCATTAGGGCGGGATCATGGAGAGACCATTGACCAGTGATTTTTCAGCGGCCCGCATCCACCTCGAACGCGCCTATCACTATCTGCAAGGCAGTGACGAGACGAGCCGCATGGCATGTGACGCCCTCGATCTGTTGATCGAAACGGTGGCAGAGGCACAGCACAGGCCATCCGAGGCTGGAGTGCTGGAATTTCCGCAGTCGACGGCGCGGCGAACCGCCTAAGATGTTTTGAGACTCAGGCCGGCTGGCCCGGCCTGAATCTCAACACACCTGAATCTCAATATATCTGGGTCACGATGCCTTACGGGTCGCCACCACTTCGGTCGTGCGCGAAACGATCGCCTCCAGCGGTTCCGGCCGGTGCAGCAAGAACCCCTGGCCGAAGGCGACGCCCATGTCGCTCAGCATCGTCAACGTATCCTGCCGTTCGATCTTCTCGCCCACCACATCGCAGCCCAGACTACGGGCAATGCTGGTGATAGCCAGCACGATCTCGCGGTCGAAGCGGCTTTGCGTGATGTGCTCGACAAAGGAACCGTCGATCTTGATCGTGTCGACGGGGAAGCGCCTGAGATATTCGAACGAACTCATGCCGGCGCCGAAATCGTCGAGGCTGACCCGGCAGTGCCGCTCGCGCGCCTTGCGCACGAATTGTTCCGCGGCGTCGAAATTCGTGACCGCGGCGGTCTCGGTAATCTCGAAGCCGATGCCCGAATGCGGCACCCCGGTCTCCTCGATGACGCTGTCGACGAACGCCCACAATTGCGGATCGCTCAACGTCTGCGCCGACAGGTTGAAGCCGAGCGTCAGCGCGCCCGAGCGCAAGGCCGCGCCATGCCGCGACAGCGCGGTGCGGATGATCCAGCGGTCGAGCCTGGAAGCGATGCCGAACCGCTCGGCCACCGGAATGAACTCTCCGGGCGGCACCAGGCGGCCATTGCGCGCGACGAGCCTCGCCAGCACTTCGACATGGCGGCTCTCTTGCCACGGCCTGCCCAGCAGATGGATTTCCTGGCCGAACAGTTTCAGCCGCCCGTCTTCCATGGCGTCGACGGTGTCGGCGGCGATGCGCGCCGCATTCAGCCCGCCCGAGCCCGATGCCGTCTTGACGGAGAACACCGCGAAACGGTTTCGTCCGGCAGCCTTGGCCGCGTAGCAGGCATCGTCGGCGCACGCCAGCGCGTCGGCCACCGTGGTGCCGGCGTCATCGACGAAGGCGATGCCGATCGAGGCCGCCAGCTTGCGCGTCGATGCGGCCGGGCCGAGATCGGCTTCGCGCACCGCGCCAAGCACGGCAGTGGCGATCCGCTCGGCCTGCGCGGCATAGCAATGCGGCACCACCAGCGCGAATTCGTCGCCGCCGAGCCGCGCCGCATGCGCCGATGGCGGCAGACAAGCGCGGATGCCGGCGGCAACGCTCTTCAGCGCCAGGTCGCCGGCCGCATGGCCGGCAAAATCGTTGAGCGCCTTGAAGTAGTCGAGATCGACATAGAACACGGCGAGCGGCGCACCCGCCGCGATATGGTCGGCGAGCAGCCGGTCGAAGGCGGAGCGGTTCCACAGGCCGGTCAGCGCATCATGCCGAGCCGCGTAGGCGAGCTCCTGCTCGCGCAGCTTTTCCTCGGTGATGTCGCGCACCGTGCCGAGGATCTGGCCGGCGGCACCCGCGGCGGCGACGAAGCGGACCAGCGATTCGATGTGGCGGATCTCGCCGTCGCGTCTGATGATACGGTATTGATTGGCGATGACGGCGTCCGTTCCCATCGGTGCCCGGTGCGCGCGCTCGGTGGCTTCCTTGTCTTCGGGATGCAGATAGCTGTGCCAAAGGTCGGCCGTCACCTCGTCGGTGTCGGCGACGAGGCCGAACATGTCCCTGGTGCGGGTGTCCCAATAGCTCTTGTTGGTGGCGATGTCGTAGTGCCAGATGCCGGTGCCGCTGGCGGCGAGCGCCAGGCGGAAGCGCACATTGACCTTTTCGAGCTCGGCTTCGGCCGCCTTCTGCTTGGTGATGTCGGTCTGCACGCCCATCAGCCGCAGCGGCTTTCCGGACGTGTCGCGCTCGACGATGCCGCCGCGATCGAGCACCCATACCCAGTGACCCTGCTTGTGCTTCAGCCTGAGTTCGGTCTCGATGGCGTCGGTCTGTCCGGCAATGTGGCGGTCGCCGCTGGCCAGCGCCCGCTCGCGATCGTCGGGATGGGTCAGTTGCAGCCACAGGTCGCTGGTGTTGGCAAGTTCGCTTTCGTCATAGCCCAGCATCCGCGCCCAGGTCGCGGAATAGAAGCAATCGCCGCTCGCAAGATCCCAGTCCCAGACACCAAGATGCGCGCGTTCCAGGGCCTTGGCCCAGAACGTTCCATTGCGACTTTTCTTGTCCTGACGCGCCATCGTCTGTTTCGCTCATCCCCACCCGCGGGGCAATCTGCAGCAAAACCAGAGAAGAAACAGTTACCGAAGGAGGATTGCCCAGAGCGGCGATCCTGCGTTGCCAGCTGCGTGGGCGTTGCCGGTACCTCCCCGCCTTTCGATTGGCCGGCAAGAACCGGAATTTTGCGCCCGCCGGATCGTCCTAGTGCTTGCCCCAGGTCACCGGTGAACACGGTGATCCCAAGTCAAAAACAAGAGGACCTCCCAATGACCAAGCAAGAAGACAATAAGGCCGTCGTCGTCAGATGGTTCACCGACTTCTGGGGTGAAACCTGCGATCTGTCGGTGGTCGACGACATCGCCGCACCCGACATGCTGCTGAAATACTCGCTGCATGAGCCGCGCCGCGGCCGCGACGACATCAAGGCCTTCATGACCGACTTCCGCGCCGCCTTCCCGGACCTCAACTTCTGGGCCACCGCCGACCTCATCGCCGAAGGCGACTATGTCGTCGGCCAGTGGGAGGGCGGCGGCACGCATACCGGTCCGGCGTTCAGCGATTTCCTCGTCGGGTCGCTGCGGGCCGCCACCGGCCGCACCATGCGCTTCACCGGCACCACCGTGCTGAAAGTGGTCGACGGCAGGATCGTCGAGGAGATCGGCCTCGACGACGGCGTTGCCGCCCTTACTCAGCTCGGCCTCATCAAGGCCGCCTGAAGCGGTTCACGCAACCGCGTGTTGAGTGGCCAGGCGGCATTGGCGCCGCCTGGCCTTGCCGGCTACTGGCTTGGCGCCACCGCGTGTTCGCATGACACTTTCGGGTTCATGTCGGCGAAGGTACCGGTCGGGTTGCCCTTCCACGCCCAGACATGCAGTTCGTAGAACGCGCCCAGGCCGTAGCGGTTGGGCGCGCTGTTGAAGTTGAACAGCTGTCCGTCCAGCGACGCCGGCCCCTTCGAGGTGATGTATTCGACCGCCACCAGCTTCAGCGTGCCGTTGGCCATCGGCTCGTACATCACGGCTTCGGGACGGGCGATGTCGATCTTGTCATCCTTCAGGTACTGGCCGTTGACGTAGTGGATGCCCATGGCGCCGCCGGTGATGCCGCTGGCGCAGGGGATCGGCGCATAGCCCTCGGCCGTCGCGGCCTTGACGTCGACAAACCGGCTGTTGGCACCCCGTACCTTTTCGGCCAGCGGATTGGGTCCGGACGCAGCCGCTTCCTGATGGGCCTGCGCGAATGCGGTGCAGACGGCCAGCATGGCCCCCGCCATGAGAACCCTGTTGCAGAAGTTCGATATCATGATCATTCCATTCTTCTTGAAAAAGCACAGCTGGCCAGCCGCCGAAAATACGGAGGCCCGACACGCAAGCGCTGTGACTGTTGTTGCCTGGTGATCCCGCAATCGATGCGACGAATGCCGGGAACGGTCATCCCTTCGGCAGGTACGGGATCGTTCCGGCGAGATCGGTGTTGTCGATCATCTGGAAACGGCTGTCGCTGCCATCCTGCCGGGCCGATGCGAAGGGCGCATAGGCCGGATCGTTGGTGAACGCGCGCGCCGCCGCTTCCGACGGGAACGCCATCAGGGCGATCAGCGTGGTGTCGAGCGGCTTGCCTTCAAGCGTCTTCACATTGCCGCTGCGCGACAGGTATCTGCCGCCATGCTTGTGGACGAGGTCGTGCACCGAGGCGGCATAGGACGTCATCCACTGCGGGTCCTTCACCTTGATGTCTGCGATAATGTAAGCGGTCATGGGTCGTCTCCTGTTGTGGCGCAAGGGGTATCCCGTGCACCGGCCAAGAGCTCGCATGGCAGGGCGCCCTCCAACCAGTCCGCGATCTGTACTGGGGTGGTACAGTTTCCGTACTGGCCGCTTCATTCATGAAGGCCTAATATTCAGCCCAGGTTCGAGGGAGAGGCACCAGTCATGACCCAGCACGGATACAAGCAGTTCTGCCCGCTATCGATGGCAGCCGAGGTGCTCTGCACCCGCTGGACCATGGTTCTGCTGCGCGAACTTGTGGCAGGCTCGACCCGCTTCAACGACCTGCGCCGCGGCGTGCCGAAAATGTCGCCGACCCTTCTGTCGCAACGGCTCAAGGAGCTCGAACTGGCGGGGATCATCGAGCGCAAGGAAGTGGCGGGCGAGAAAGGCATCTTCGAATATCGGCTGACCGAAGCCGGCAGGGATTTGCGCCCGGTCGTCGAGGCGATGGGCTTCTGGGGACAGAAATGGGTCGAGTCCCGGCTGTCGCTGAAAAACCTCGATCCGTCGTTGCTGATGTGGGACATGCGGCGCAATTTGAACCCCTCGCCCCTGCCCGAGGGGCGCACGGTGATACAATTTCTGTATCAGGATTTACCGGCGTCCAAACGGTCGTGGTGGCTGATCGTCGAGAAGCACGGCGAGGTTGATCTTTGCTGGTACGATCCTGGCTTTGACGTCGATCTCTACGTCTCGACCGACCTGCATACGATGACGGCGATCTGGATGGGCTTGATCACGGTCGAGAAGGCCGGGGCAAAGGTCGCGTTGACCGGCGACCAGCATATCGCGAGGAAAATGCAGACCTGGTTGGGGCTCAGCCCGTTTGCGATCGAACCCAAGCGGGCGGCGTAGCCACTAGAGGTCGGACGACGGCGCTCGGCGGCACTTGGCAGTCCGGCGACGGCTCAGGCGCGCTTGCGGCCTCTGGCATTTGCAAGGTGGTAGGGCTGCACGAGGACGTCGGCAGGAATGTTCCATTCCTTGTTCAGTTTGAAGATCATATCCAGGGTCAGGGCGCGCTTTCTGTTCAGCACCTCAGTCGCCCGAGGCGATGACCCGATCACCTCGGCCAGAGCCTTTCGCGACAGGTTGAACAGTTCCATGTGCGAGTGAATAGCTTCGACGGGATCGGGCGCTTTGATCGGATAGTGCTTATCCTCATAAGCCTCGATCAGAGTTGCGAGAATGTCGAAGCGGTCACCATCGAGGGAGCCGACCTCCGGCTCATTCTCGAAATACTTGGTGATTTCAGCGATCGCCCAATCGTAATCGGCTTCGGTCTTAATGGGTCGAATATTTTCCATCACACCTTCTCCGGATCAATCTTGTCATACTCTTTGTGCGTCCCGACGAATTTGATCAGAACGCGGTGAAACTTGTAGGCGACATGGACAATCAAGCGAAACTTATTGCCGCCGATGTCGAAAATGAGGCGATTGTCACCCACGAAGTCGACTGTCGCCCCAAACGCGTCCTTGATGTCAGCCGGGGTCTTCCAATCAGCATTGCCAACAGCCACATACCAAGCTGTCAAAGGAGCTTCGGCCTGATTGTGTTTGGCCCAAAAGTCCTTCAGGGCTTTCTTGGCAATTATCTGCATGGCCTGTTATAGCAAGTTCCCAATTTGGGAACAAGAGGGTTTCCCAAATCGGGAAAGGCAGCTATGAGGCTTGCGCCCTCCTGACACTTGGCAGGAAACGGGTGGCGAGGCCGGCTTTTGGCGGTTTCAATGCCGGCCATGTTCATCACCCTGGCCAAAAATCTGAAATCCACGCCGCGGCCGGTTGCCGACGATCCGCGCTGGGCGCGCATCGTTGCGCGCGACAAATCGGCCGACGGAGAATTCTGGTATTCGGTGGCGACGACCGGCGTCTATTGCCGGCCCTCCTGCCCGTCACGGCGCGCCAATCCGAAGAACGTGCAATTGCACGACACGCTGGATAAGGCGCAGGCAACCGGCTTTCGCCCGTGTCGGCGCTGCAATCCGGACGGCCCATCGCTGGAGGCCGGCAACGCCGCGATGGTCGCCGATGCCTGCCGCAGGATCGAACGGAGCGAGGAGGAACCGTCGCTCGTCGAACTGGCGGCCGCCGCCGGGCGCAGCCCCGGTTATTTCCACCGCGTCTTCAGGGCCGTCACCGGGCTGACGCCGAAGGACTATGCCGCCGCGCATCGCGCCGCCCGCATCCGCCAGGGCCTTGAGGACGGTGCCAGCGTGACAGCGGCGATCTACGATGCCGGCTTCAATTCGAGCGGGCGCTTCTACGAGAAATCGACCAGCATGCTCGGCATGACGCCGACGCGCTATCGTGCCGGCGGCGCCTATGAAGAGATCCGCTTTGCCGTCGGCGAATCCTCGCTCGGCGCCATCCTGGTCGCATCGAGCCAGAAAGGCGTCGCTTCGATCTTGCTCGGTGACGATCCGGACACGCTGGTGCGCGACCTGCAGGACCGTTTCCCCAAGGCGCGGCTGATCGGCGGCGACCGCGACTACGAGGCGCTCGTCGCCCGCGTCGTCGGCTTCGTGGAAGTGCCGGCGCTTGGCCTCGACCTGCCGCTCGACCTGCGCGGCACCGCGTTCCAGCAGCGCGTCTGGCAGGCCCTGCAGGATATCCCGGTCGGCAGCACGGTTTCCTATGCCGAGATCGCAGAGCGCATCGGTGCGCCAAAGGCGACCCGCGCCATCGCCGCCGCCTGCGCCGCCAACACGCTCGCCGTCGCCATTCCCTGCCACCGCGTGATCCGCAAGGACGGTGCCTTGTCGGGCTACGCCTGGGGAGCGGAGCGCAAACGCGCGCTGCTCGATCGCGAGGCGGCGCCCAGAGAATTGGGCTCTGTGAAGGCACCCGACATCGCCGCATACCGGTCTTCAAGGGCCTGACGGCGGGAGGACCTGGCGACAATGCGCGCGATGGCAAGGTCTCCCACCACCGATGCGAAGACCCGCAACGGCGCCACCGCCAGCCCACGCACCCAAGACGCGAAATCACTGGTGATGACCGCCATTGGTCAGATGGTCGATAACGGCAAAGCCGAGTGGAACCTGACCACGACCGGCGAGATCGAGCTGCGGCTCCTGACCGGTGAAGTGTTCCTGCTCGGCGAAATCTCCGTCACCCGCCTCGCGTGACGAAGTGTGAACGGTTCAAAATCAGGGCTCTACGGTGACAACTGAATTCTTCTCAGGTGCGATTTGAATTTGAAAGCAAGCATCGGAGTGAGACACGGCCGAAACGCGACTAGGGTTCAGGCACAGACAAAGGAGTGAAGGCAATGAACCTTATGCAAACCCAAATGACCGCACCGACGGCGATGGCTGCCCTCGACACCATCGCCTATGCCATCGGCCAGTCCGCGATCGGCAAGATCCTAGCGGCGCGCAGCGATATCGGCGTCTGCGCCATCCTGATCGGCTCGGACGCCGACGCGCTGAAGCAGGACCTTGGCAATCGCTTCCCCAGTAAGATGCTGGTCGAAGATGAGACCGCCTTGCGCGACGATCTCGCGGCGATAGCGCGCTTCGTCGAAACGCCTGGCGCCGGTCTCGACCTGCCGCTCGACTTGCGCCACGGCACGCCGTTCCAGCAGAGGGTGTGGGACGTGCTGCGCACCATCCCGTGCGGCGCCACCCTCACCTACACCGCCCTTGCCCGCCGCCTTGGCCAGCCCAATGGTGCCCGCGCCGTGGCCACGGCCTGCGCGGCCAACGCGATCGCGCTCGGCATTCCTTGCCACCGCGTTGTCCGCGCCGACGGCACGCTGTCCGGATACCGCTGGGGCATCGAGCGCAAGCGCGCCCTGCTCGACAAGGAGGCAATGCTATGAACGCCCATGCCAAGGTTGCCGCTTCCGTGGTCGAGGCCGCAGAGACGCGCGTCGCCGCGTACGACTGGCCAGCCCTTGCCGCCGAGCTCGACGGCTTCGGCTGCGCGGTGATCGAAAAGCTGCTCTCGCCGCAGGAGTGTCGGCGGATCGCCGGCCTCTATCCCCATGAACAGCACTTCCGCAGCCACATCCACATGGCCAGGCACGGCTTCGGCAAAGGCGAGTACCGCTATTTCCGCTATCCCTTGCCCGACCTTCTGGGCGGCTTGCGCAGCGCGCTCTATCCCAGGCTGGCCGGCGTCGCCAATCAGTGGAACGAGCGCATGGGCCAAGCCATGCGCTATCCGGCTACGCATGCCGAGTTTCTCGAACAGTGCCATGCCGCCGGCCAGACGCGACCGACGCCACTGCTGTTGCAATATGTGCCGGGCGACTTCAACTGCCTGCACCAGGACCTCTATGGCGACCTGGCCTTCCCGCTGCAGGTGGCGATCCTGCTATCCGAGCCGGGCGAGGATTTCACCGGCGGCGAGTTCACGCTGACCGAACAGCGGCCGCGCATGCAAAGCCGGGTCGAAGTGGTGCCCTTGCGCCAGGGCGACGCGGTTGCCTTCGCCGTCCACAACCGGCCGGTGCAGGGAACCAAGGGCAACTACCGCGTCAATTTGCGCCACGGCGTCAGCCGCCTGCGCTCAGGCATGCGCCACACGGTCGGCATTATTTTTCACGACGCCAAGTGAGGCCGACTCCCCTTCTCCCCTTGTTGTGAGAGAAGGGAAGGCTCTTCATCCGGCGTCGGCGGATGCCATGTCCAGGATCCAAGGACACGCATAGTAGTCGCTGATACGGTCGATCACACCACCGTCGGCATGGATCCGCACCAGATACGCCGGACGCCAGACTTCGCCATGCAGCCGGTCGACGACCAGCACGTTCTCCCCTTCGAACGCACCTGGCCGTATGCGCCAGGGCAGCTCGCTGCGCTCAAATTCGGCGAAATAGGGCGAACTGGAGAGCAAGCCATTGTAGCAGTCCGAAACGCGCAAACGGGCATCGGCGCTGGTCAGCGCCCGCACCCCGTCCCAGTCTCGTTTGTTGAACAATTCGACATAGCGCTCGAGCAGCCGCGCCAGCTCGGCATCGTGTGCCGGTGCCGCGACCGGCTGCGCCGGCAAGACGGCGAGCTTGGCGCGACCGCGGTTGAGCGCCGACTTGACGCCGCCTGATGTCGAGCCGACCAGATCGGCGATCTCCTCAAGCGAATGGTCGAAGACATCCTTGAGCAGCACGCAGGCGCGTTCCTTCGGCGGCAGATGCACGACCAACCGCTCGATGGCACGGCCGGCGCCGGGACCGGCGGGCTCAACAGGCAGCACGATCTCGTCGCCGGCATAGCCGGCCTCGGCTCGCTGCCGCGCGCGGCGGCTCCTGATGAAGTCGATGCAGCGGTTGTGGGCGATGCGGAACAGCCAGGGCCGCAGCGCCTGCGCATCGTCGAGCAATTCGATCTTGCGATAGGCCTCGAACAGCACCTCCTGCATAATGTCCTCACCATCGAGGGCCGAACCGGTCATGCGCGCGCAGTACCGGTGCAGCTTGACGCGCAGATGCGAAACCGTCTCCAGGAACTCTTTGTAGCGCGGGTCGAACAGGCCTTCGGGGTCAAGCCGCGGCTGTATCCCTTGTGCCGGTGCAACGGATTTGCGGATCTGCTGGTTCATCGCGGCATATCGGTCAGCGTCACCACACCATTGCGCAAGCGCTCCACTTCCACAAGCACGAAGCTCGATACGACCAGCCGGCGCATGCTCATGCCGCTCTGTCGCCTGCAGCCTTGTCGCGGGTGGCTTTGTCGTTGACACCTGGCAAGCCCAGTCTCGGCCGCACCCAGGAGGCGAACCGGCCGATCGCGTCGTCGGCTTCCGGCGCCTTGCCGGCCATCATTTGGAAGGAATGCAGCATGCCTTCAAAGACGTCGAGCCGCGTCTCGACGCCGGCGAGCCTGGCGCGCTCGGCGAACATGCGGCTTTCATCGACCAGCGTCTCATCCCCGCCGGCCTGCAGGAAGACAGGCGGAAATCCGCTGAGGTCGGCATAGAGAGCACTGACCTCCGGATCGAGCCGGTCGCCATCGCCGATGAAGTTCGTCGCCAACCAGTCGACGGCAGCCTTGGCGAAAGCCGGGTCCTTGTCTCGGTTGGTCTCATAGCTGGCACCGGTCAGCGCCATGTCGAACCAGCCGGAGATGACCAGCGTCGCGGCAGGCAGCGGCCGGCCTTCCGCACGAAGGCGCTGCAGCACGCCGTAGGTCAGCACCGCGCCGCAGGAATCGCCGGCAAGCGCGATGTGCCTGGTGTCGAAGCCTTGCCCGGTGCGGTCGGTGAGCCAGTTCAAGGCGGTCATCGCCGCATTGAGCTGGGCGGGATGCTTCGCCCGATGCGCCAGCGGATAGTCGTAGAGCAACGCCCGGCAGCCGACGGCCTTGGCCAGATGCCCGACCAGCTTGCGGTGCGTGTAGATCGAGCCGCCGACGAAGCCGCCGCCATGCGCATAGAGCAGCACCCGCTGCTCGTCGGCGCTCTTCGGCACGATCCACATCGCCGGCACGCCGCCGGCATCGACCTCGATATAGTCGACGCCGCCGGGTTCGCCGGTCAGCGCCGTCCAATGCGTGTCGTTGTAGTCGATGATCGCTTGCGGGCTCGTCAGTTTGCCGGCATTGGCAGCCAGCGCCGCATAGTGGTTCCTGTTTGCCTCACTCTGTATGCTCGCCATGATGGTTCTCCCGGGGGCTGTGGATCGCGGGCCGCGCGACCTTCGAAGCCTAGGACGGACGAGCGGTCAGAAAGGATACGTGGCCGCGGATGATTTTTTCGCGGGCGCGGCTAGTGCTCGCCGCCAAACATCGCGGCATGACGCCGGGCGAATTCGACGAACGGCGTTGCCCGCACGCCAAACATCTCATGCGTCGCCAGATGCACCCGCGATTTCGGCCGCCGCAACCGCTCGGCCAGTTGTTCGTCCAGCGCATCGGCAAAGCCGGCTGAAATGCCGCCGGCCAGCAGATTGCGGCGCCGCACTTCATGGCTCACATTGACATAGCGAACCGGCTTGCCGATCGCTTGCGATATCCGTGCCGCGACATCGCACATCGTCAGCGCCTCGGGCCCGGTCATGTCGAGGCTTTCGCCTGCATGGCCGCCATCGCGCAGCAGCCGGAAGGCCACCTTGGCGATGTCCTCGACATCGACCGGCGACAGCTCGGTGTCGCCGAGTGCGAGACGGAAGACGCCCTCGGCGGCAATGGTTGGCGCGTCGCGCAGATAGACCTGCATGAACTGGCTGGGGCGCAGATGCGTCCACGCCATGCCTGCCCCTTCGAGATAGCGCTCGATCTCCTCATGCATGCGCGTGAAGCGGAATTTCGTCGCGTCATAGCCGATGTTGGATTCCGCGCCGGAAAACTTCACAATATGGGCAACACCGGCCTGCTTGCAGGTGTCGATGAAGCGGCACTGCGTTTCCGTCATGTCCTCGGCGGCGGTCGAAATCATCAGCACGCGATCAATGCCGTCGAGTGCAGCGCCCAGCGTTTCAGGCCGGCGCATGTCGCCCTCGACCAGTTGTATCCCGGCGAGTTCGTCGAGGCCCGCCGCCGAGGCCCTGGCCGGGTCCCGCACCAGCGCCCTTATCGCATGCTTCTGCCGCGCGAACTCGCGCACGATCGCCTTGCCGTTCAGGCCCGTGGCGCCTGTCACCAGGATCATGGTCTTGTCTCTCCGTTCAGGATTGATGCGCCCACCCTGCCGGCGACCGCAGCTTGAAGACGAAGAGACGCGGGCAAAGGATTCCGCCCAAACATCTTTTTATCGGCGAGATGCCTTCGCCATGCCTCGGATCACGCCGCCGGCGCATAGCGGTTGACCACCATGCCGCAGGCATAGGCTTTCGAGCCGAGCAGCCGCAGGGTCTTGAAACCGCCCTGGTCGAAGATCCGCCGTCCCGCGCCCAGCACTGCCGGGTTGACGAACAGCTGGAACTCGTCGACCAGCCCGGCAGCGATCAGCGCGGAGGCGAAACCGGCGCCGCCGAAGACGGCCATGTCGCCGCCCCCGCCCGCCTTCAGCGCCTTGACCTCGCGCGGCAGGTCGCCACTGGCCACCGTCGTGCGCTCCCATCGCGAGTCTTTGAGCTTGTCGCTCAGCACCACCTTTCGTGCTTCGACGATGCGCTGCGCAAAGGCGTAGAACGCATCGCGCGGAAATTTCTTCGCCGCATTGCCCCAATGGGTCAGGTACCCCTCTTCGGCCATCTTGCGGCTGAGCAGGATGGTGTCGATGCCGGCGAAGACAGCGTTGAAGTCCCGCTTCAGCTCCTCGTCCCAGGCACTCTCGTCGCCCCATTCCCAGAGCTGCCAGGGATGGTCCTCGTTGGCGCCGACAAAGCCGTCGACTGACAACTGCATCTGCAGGATCAGTGTCCTCATCGTCATTCTCCTCGGTTTGTCAGGCGCTGGCGAATGGTTTACTTATGGAACCATTTGACGCATTGCGCAGAATGATGTCAATAGTAAAGTGATTTAAAAATGGAACCATAGAAATGTCCACCAAGGGAAAGTCCGGCTGTCCGATCAACCTGTCGCTCGAACTGCTCGGTGACCGCTGGACGCTGCTCATCATCCGCGACCTGATCTTCGCTGGAAAAAAGCATTTTCGGGAATTCCTGCACTCCGACGAAGGCATCTCCTCGCGCACGCTGGCCGAGCGGCTGCAGACGCTGCAGGACGAAGGCATCCTCACCCGCAGCGACGACCCGACACACGGGCTGAAAACGGTCTACAGGCTGACCGAGGCCGGCATCGACCTGTTGCCCGTGCTGGCGACGCTCGGCGCCTGGGGCAGCAAGCACCGCAAGGCCGACGACAAGCTCGCCCGGAACGCCGAGGCTCTGGCGGCCGGCGGCGAGGTTGCGCTGGAGCAGATGAAGGCGGCGTTGCGGGCGGAGCATCTGGCGAAGACATGATCGCCAAAGCTCTGCCAAGGCAGGCGTTCCCTCGCGCCGATAAAGGACAATCAGCAACCATCATACTCATCGTGAAGACGAACCCAATCGCCCAGCGTATGTGACGGCCCATTTTCATTGCGGCCGACCGGAGTCAGGTCGAGATAGCTATATGTCCCGATCAGGTTCTCGCCACCACGGCCCCGCACCTGGAAAGTGCAATAGATCTTGCCATCGTCATCTTTGTAGAAAACGGTGGTACCTCCGCGATCTCTGCCTGATATCGCGACCTCCTCGAAATTGAATAGCACCTTGCCCGAGTTGATCTGGTCCTCGGTGAACGATACTTGGAGGTCGAAATTGAAATCGCTTCCGAAAGACGACACCCAGTCAAACTGCCAATTCATCCGCGCCTTGAAGTCCAGTAGCTCGATGAGAGGAGCGCGCGAGCAGACGGCCAGGGAGACGTCGTGATGCATCAGATGCTGGTTGGCGGCGTCGATGTGGTCGCAAAGGAATGAACAGCCGGTGCACCGATAGTCCGCATTGGGCGGAAACATGAAATGATAAATGATCAACTGGCTTCGGCCCTTGAAGAAGATCGGCCAGCGATTTCCTCCCCTGGGTCGTATCGAACTCGTAGGGCTTGTCGATCCGCAGCCACGGCAGTGCCCGCCGGTCCGCCGCGAGTTGTTGACGCTGGCGCGTAAACGCCTTTTCTTTCTCGAGATGGGCTTTGTGCGCTTCAAACCAATCCGTGTACGGCGCGACGATGTGGTCGGTCATGTCGTCCTCCTTCCGCTCTCTGGCGCGTGCTGACAGTCTCGTTGCCTGTCTTTAAGACGTTGTTGAAAATCGCGATCCGACGTCACCTGTGCAATTTGTGCTGACGAACGCGGCTGATAGCACCGGACGCCGACATTCTGCTTGACAGTCGTGCGTGCTTTGTTCTCTATATGTTCCGGTCTATCAGCAACTGCGGATGTGCGGTCGGGATGGAAACGACAGCCACCATCCTGCATGCCGATCTCGACGCCTTCTATGCCTCGGTCGAGCAGTTGCTCGATCCGTCGCTGCGCGGCAAACCTATTGCGGTGGGCGGCGGCGTCGTGCTTGCGGCCTCCTACGAGGCGCGCGCCTTCGGCGTGCGCGGCGGCATGCCGGGACGCAAGGCGCGCGAGCTCTGCCCGCAGCTGATCTTCGTCGGCGGCAATTTCGGCGACTACCAGCGGCTAGGCGACGCGGCGATCAAGGTGCTCGACGATTTCACGCCGGTGGTCGAGCGCATCTCCATCGACGAGGCCTTTGCCGATGTCGCCGGCTGCACTCATCTGTTCGGATCCCCGCAAGAGATCGCCACGACCATCCGCCGCCGCGTCCGGGCAGAGCTCGGCCTGCCGATCTCGATCGGCGTCGCGCGCACCAAGCATCTGGCCAAGATCGCCTCGCAGGTCGCCAAGCCCGACGGGCTGGTGGTGGTCGACCCCCGCACCGAGATCGCCTTCCTGCACGACCTGCCGGTCGGGCTGATGTGGGGCGTCGGCCCGGCGACGAAGGCGCGGCTGGCCGAAATCGGCATCGAGACCATCGGCCAGTTGGCCAGGACGCACAGCGGCGCGCTGACGCGGCTGCTCGGTCCCGCCGCCGGCGAAAAGCTGTCGGCGCTGTCATGGAACCGCGACCCGCGCAAACTGGAGACGAAGCGCCGGGCGCACTCGGCCGGCGCCCAATCGGCACTTGGGCAAAAGCCTGCCGTGGCGCGGATCATCGTGCCCACTTTGCTGCACCTGGCCGACCGCGTCGCCAGCCGGCTGCGCGCCAAGGCAAGGCCCGGACGCACGGTGACGGTGCGCGTGCGCTTTGCCGATCTCAGCGCGGTCACGCGCTCGATCACCCTCGACCAGCCGATCTCGGCGACCGCGATGCTGGCCGAGATCGCCGGCGACCTGGTGCGCGGCGCCCTTGCCGACCACCCGTACGAGAAGACGATCTCGCTGCTGGCGATCTCGGTCTCGCATTTCGAGGAAAGTGCCGAGTTGCAACTCGAACTGCCGCTCGGCCTCGCCGACGAGAAGCACAGGCCGGGCACGCTGAAAGGCCTGGCACGCTTCGGTGCCGACCGCGCCATCGACAAGATCCGCGAGCGCTTCGGCAAGCAGGCGGTCGGCTACGGCACGGTAGCGCTGGAGGCCGCACGATCCGTGCCCGACGAATTCAGGGAATTGGCGCAGAAGGAGCTCTGAGGGCAGCGGAAGCCAATCGTGCCCTGCATATGACCGCGCAAGTTGTAACCGGTAGCGGCAAAGAGTGACTTGATTTCAGGCCCTGGCTATTCGAGTAAGGTGTAGCCGCCACAAGCCATGGAATGCGATGTTCACAGCCTTCATCGTTTGCGCGTCAGTCACAGCTCTCAGCGCGGTCGTCAGTCTCGGTTTCTCCTTGGCCGCCGCCATGAACGAAACTGGCAACGCCCGCACGATAGCATTGTACGGTTGTGCACGCAGCGTGGCTTTGGTGGTTGCGAGCGCCGTGCCATTTTTCACAGGTTCGACGGAATGGCTTGAAGCCATCGCCTGGATCATGATCCTTGTGCAGGCTGGGGATGCTGTCATAGGCGCCACGATCGATGATCGGATGAAAACCTTCGGCCCGGCCAGTGCATCGCTCGCCAACCTTCTGGCTCTCCTATGGCTCATCCAGTCAGTTCAATGAGACCATGACAGGCCATCCTTGTGGCCGCCCGCCTTAGAGACTGTTTCGAAATTCGCTCTGGCGAGTCATATGGTGGTGGTTTCGAGAACCGTAGCGCAGCGGACATTTGGTCCGTGAGCAACGGAAGCGCAGAAAACGCCATCAGATGGCCGCCAGAGCGAATTTCGAAACAGTCTCTCAGCCCCTGATCGCCTTGCCGGCCTGCTGCAGCAGCTCGAACGCCGCGAAACGCTTGGCGTGCCAGCCGGCCAGCGAAGCATCGGGATGATAGATCTCGCCGAGTTCCGACATACCCGCCATGGCCGTTACTAGGTCCTTGTAGGCGCCGGCGGCGACGGCGCCCAGCATCGCCGAGCCGAGCAGCACCGGCTCCGGCGAGGTCGACGCCACCACCACCATGCCTGTCGTGTCGGCCAGCAACTGGCGCACCAGCGGGCTCTGCCCGGCGCCGCCGCTTACAACGATTGTGTCGACGGGGATGCTCTTGTCATGCTCGGCCCGCACGATCTGGCGCGCGCCGTAGCCCAGACCGCAGACCCCGGCGACATAGAGCCCGACCAGGCTGTCGAGGCTGGTGTCGAGATCGAGCCCGGCAATCAGCGCGCGCGCATCCGGGTCGGCAAAGGGCGCGCGGTTGCCGAGGAATTCCGGCACGACATGGATATCGCCGGCCAGCGCCGGCGTCGCCGCGGCACCCCCACGGCTTTGCGCCTGCAGCGAGAGCCAGGCGCTGAGGCTGAGCTCCTCGGCCTGCGCCTTGGCCGCCGCTTCGCCGGCCGCCGGGTGCATGCGCACCAGATGGTCGATGGCCGCACCTGCCGCCGATTGACCGCCCTCGTTCAGCCACAACCCCGGCACCATGGCCGAGAAATACGGACCCCAGACACCGTCGACGAAGGCCGGTTCGGCGGTCGACGACAGGGTGCAGGCCGAAGTGCCGAAGACATAGGCCATGCGTGACAAAACGCTGCCGAAATCGCCGCGCGCGCCGACCGTGCCGACACCGCCGGCATGCGCATCGATCAGCCCGGCCGCCACCGCGGTGCCGGGGGCGAGGCCGAGGTCGGTCGCCGCCTGCGCGGTTAGTCCGCCGCCGAGCGATGCTCCCGCCGGCACGATCTCGGTGCCGATGCGCGCAAACGCCTCGTCGCCCAACGCGCCGAGGCCGATGTCGCGGAAATAGGTCTCATCCCAGCGGCTCTCATGCGCCAGATAAGTCCATTTGCAGGTCACCGTGCAGATCGAGCGGGCCAGGCTGCCGGTCGCCCGCCAGGTCAGGAAATCGGCGAGGTCCAGGAACTGCCAGGCGGCGTTGAAGGTGGCGGGCATGTTTTCGGCCAGCCACAGGAGTTTCGGTGTTTCCATCTCCGGCGAAATGACACCGCCGACATAGCTCAGCACCGCCGCGCCGCTGCGGTTGATGCGGCGCGTCTGCTCCATCGCGCGGTGATCCATCCAGACGATGATGTTGCGTTCGGGATTGTTGGACGGGCCGACCGGCAAAGGCACCCCGCCCTCGCCCAGCACCACCAGCGAACAGGTGGCGTCGAAGCCGATGCCCGCGATCGCCTCGGGCGCTATCTCAGCCTGGGCGACGGCGGCGCGGGTGGCAATGCACACCGCCCGCCAGATGTCGTTGCTCGACTGCTCGACGATGTCTCCGGGCTCGCGCCAGACCTCGATGTCCTGCTTGGCCGACGCCAACAGGTTTCCCACTTGATCAAACACCCCAGCCCGCGCGCTGCCGGTGCCGACGTCGATGCCGAGATAGTGGGGCATGGGGGAAACCTTCGGTTAGGGGAGTACGGGAGTAAGGGAGTAACGCAGTAGGGGAATAGGCAGCAGACGAATGGCGACTAGATTTGAGCCCGGACTTTGGGCCGCAGAACAGCATACTGCCCTACTGCCCTACTGCCCTACTCCCTTACTCCCCTACTCCCTTACTCCCCTCACAAATCATTGCTCTGCGGCAGGATCACCAGATCGCGGATCGTCACGTTGCGCGGCCGGGTCAGCATGAACATCACCGCCTCGGCCACCTCGCGCGGTTGCATCAGTCCGCCGGCGGCGAGCTCTTCCTCGAGCTTGGCCTTCGGCCAATCATCGACCAGGGCGGTCACCACCGGGCCCGGCGCCACCGCGCCGACGCGCAGGCCGTGCTTGGCAACCTGCCGGCGCACCGTGTGGACGAAAGCCTGCACGGCATGCTTTGAGGCCGTGTAGATCGGCTCCCAGACCACCGGGACAAGCCCGGCGATCGAACTGGTGACGATGATGTCGCCGGTCTTGCGCTCGACCATGTGCGGCAATACCGCGTGGATCGAGCGGAAGACGGCGTTGATGTTGAGGTTGAGCATGCGGTCCCAGGCGTCGGGATCGCCGGTCAGCACCTCGCCGCCGACATAGGCGCCGGCATTGGCATGGAAGATGTCGAGCTGCCCGGCCTTTTCCAGGATCTGCGGCATCATGGTGGCAACGCTTGATGGCTGCATCAAATCGATCACCAGCGGGATCGCCTTGGGCCCGAGTTCGGCGCACAGGCTGTTCAGCGTCGCCTCGGCGCGGTCGACCAGCACCACGCTGGCGCCTGCCGCCAGCATGTATCGGGCGCATTCGAGGCCGATCCCCGACGCCGCCCCGGTGACGGCCGCAACTTTTCCGGACAGTTGAGTCATATCTCTCTTCCTGTTGATGGGTTCAGGCCCGGCCATGGGAAACACGCGAACGGCGGGCCAGCGAGTCGACGATGACTGCGATGGCAAGCACGGCGCCTGTGATCATGTACCGAAGCGACGAGGACAGATCGAGCAGCGTCAAGCCGCTGGCGATCGACTGGATGACGATGATGCCGAGCAGTGCCGAATAGGCGCTGCCGCGGCCGCCGAACAGGCTGGTGCCGCCGATGACGGCCGCCGCGATGGCGTTGAGATTGACGTCGCCGGTGCCGGCCTGCTGGCTGGCCGAGGCAAGCCGGGCCGCCGACAGCACGCCGCCGAACGCGGCCAGCATCGAGCACAGCACGAAAGCGCTGGAATAGATCAGCCGCACATTGATGCCGGCGCGCCTTGCCGCCTCGCGGTTGCCGCCGACCGCCGACATCGAACGGCCCCATTTCGTCCGCGTCAGCGCGTAGTGCATGGCAATGACCAGGCCGACGAACAGGCCGAACATCCACGGGATGCCGCGCGCCTGGTTGAGATAGAAGACGATGAGTTCGAGCACGATCGTGATCGCCACCGCCCGCGTGACGATGCCGCCGGTAGAAGGTGCCGACAGGTTGGCGGCGCGGCGGCGCGCAACGGTGCGCAGGCCGGTGATCAGCATGACGATGCCAGGCACCGCCGCCAGCCCGAACGATACGAATTTCGGCATCACCAGCAGCTGGCCGAAATTCACCAGGTTCGAGCCGTAAGGCAGGTTGATCGAGCCGGTGGAGCCGAGGATGTAGAGCTGCAGGCCAAGCACCGCCAAAAGACCGGCCAGCGTCGAAACGAAGCTCGGCATGCCGAGCCGGTTGAACAGCAGCGCGTAGAGTGCGCCGATGAATCCACCGACGGCGATCGCTGCGAGGATGGCGAGCGCCACCGGCCAGCCCTGGTTAACCCAAAGCGTGCCGACAAGGGCCGAGGCAAAGCCGCTGATCGAGCCGACCGACAGGTCGATCTCGCCGACCATCAAAACGCAGACGATGCCGAGCGCGATGACGCCGACGGTGGAGGAATCGAACAGCAGATTGACCAGGTTGCTGCTCGACAGGAAGATCGGATTGATGCTGGCGAACACTGTCCAGATGATGACCAGCCCGACGATGACCGGCAGCGAGCCGAGATCGCCCGAGCGCACCCGGTCGAAGAAGGCGCGAATACTGCCGCTCAAGCCGGCCTCGTGCTTGACGCGCACATCGGCGCGGTCGAGCTGCGGCGGAGCTGCCTGTTCCACTTGACGGCTCATGGGCGTGGCTCCTGGATTTGATCCTGTCGCGCCTGCCGACGCTCGGCGCGTCGCGACACCGAATTGTTCGACGCGCCGGTGATGGCGCTGACCAGTTCCTGGTTCGAGGCGTCTGGGGTGAAGATGCCGTTGTTGCGGCCAAGCCGCAGCACGACGATGCGGTCGGCGACTGCGCGCACGTCTTCCATGTTGTGGCTGATGATGACGACGCCGAGGCCGCGGTCGCGCACCCGCTCGATCAGGTTGAGCACTTCGGCGGTCTGCGCGACGCCAAGCGCCGCCGTCGGCTCATCGAGCAGGATGAGCTTGGGTTCGAGCAGCAGCGAGCGGGCGATTGCCACCGTCTGGCGCTGGCCGCCCGACAGCGACGCGACCACTTCGCGCACACTGGGGATGCGCGCCGAAAGCTCGTTGAGCAGCGTCCAGGCGCGCACTTCCATCGCCACCTCGTCCAGCCGCAACGGGTTGAGTTCGCGGCCGAGGAAGATGTTGGCGACGATGTCGAGGTTCTCGCACAGCGCCAGATCCTGGAACACGGTGGCGATGCCGAGCGTCAGCGCCGCACTCGGGTCGGCCAGCGTCACCTGCTTGCCGCGATAGCTGATGGTGCCGGAGCTCGGCTGATGCACGCCGGCCAGGATCTTGACCAGCGTCGACTTGCCGGCGCCGTTGTCGCCGACCAGCGCCACCACCTCGCCGGCATGGACATCGAGATCGATGTCGGTGAGTGCCGAGACGGCACCGAAATTCTTCGAAATGCCGCGCAGGCTGAGCACCAGCTCGCCTGTCGGAACCGGTTCGTCCGGGGTATCGATCATGCCTGGAATACCTTTCAAGAAAGGACCGGTTCAAAAAGCGGGTGGACGCTGCCTGGCCACCGCCGGAGCCTGTCCACCCCGATGCATTCGAGGTGGGACTCCAGCCTATTGTTCGGCCAGGCAGCGGAACGGGGCAAGGGTCGCGGTCAGTTCCCGATGCCCAGCTTCTTGCAGCCTTCCGCGTAGCGATCGACGCAGAGTTCGGCCGCGGTGTTGATCTTCTTGTCGATGATCTCGGCCTTCAGGTTTTCCTGCGTCACCACCGCCGGCGTGAACAGCTGCGAGGGCGTGTCGTACAGCGTCATCTCGGCCTTCGGCGTCTCGCCCGAAAGCAGCTTGATGGCGACGTTGGCGGCGGCTGCCGCCACGATCTCGCTCGGCTTGGAGATGGTGTTGTACTGGTCGCCGGCGATGATCAGCTGCAAGGCGGCGATCGTCGCGTCGTTGCCGGTCACCGGCGGCACCGGATCGACGCCGGCTGCCTTGAAGGCCGCGATGGCGCCACCACCGGTGCCGTCATTGGCGGCGACAACGCCGAGGATTTTTGGTCCGAAGCGGGTGATCTGGCCACCGGCCCATTGCTGCGCCTTTGGCGGCGCCCATTCCGGCGTGTCGTATTCGGCCAGGATCTGGTAGCCGCTGTTGTCGAGGCCTTCATGGATGCCCTTCTTGATCAGGCCCGCCGCCGCGTCGGTCGGCGAGCCGTTGATCTGCAAAACGCCGCCGGTGGCCGGATCGACCTTCAGCGCCTTCAGATGCGCGACCAGCGAGTCGGCGATCGCCTTGCCGATGCCTTCATTGTTGAACGAGACATAGAAGTCGGCCGGTGCGGTCGGGATCGGCCGGTCATAGGCGATGACCTTGATGCCCTGGCTCTGCGCCAGCTTGACCAGGGAGGCGGCGGCGGTCGAGTCCACGGGATCGAGCACGATCGCCTTGGCGCCCTGCGAGATCACCGAGTTGAACTGCTGCTGCTGGCGCGAGGCGTCGGCATCGGCGTTCTGGTAGAGCACCTTGCAGCCCGGGCACAGCTTCTTCATCTCGGCGGCGAAGCCGGGATAGTCGTGCTGTTCGTAGCGGGTCGAGGCCTGGTCGGGCATCAGGAAGGCGACGGTGGCGTCGGTAACCTCGGCGGCCCTTGGGATCGCAGCGGTGCCGGCCAGCAGCGACAGCGCAATTGCTGCCATGCCAGCGGACTTCAATGAAGATGAAAAATTGGTCATTCGGTCTTCTCCGTTTCTGGATATGGTTGTAAGAAGGTCGTTGACTGCTTTTGTTGTGAAGACACGCCTCCGCCCTCGCCCCAACCTGCAATTGGGAACCAGGGCCCGGCGTCGGCCTCGTGGCCGCGCCGACATCCTCCGCTGACGAAGGATTTCTGGGACAAGCGCTCTCCATCGCGGACCGCGCTATGCGGGCCACGTTGTCAGGCGAAAATTGTGCTTCCTCCCTTGGTTCCTCCCTGGCTCCTCCGTTAAGCGGCTTTTCCCGCGTTGATGTTATCGGCCAGCAGGCGCCTGAAGCGCGAGGGCGGCATGCCCTTCTCCGCCAGGAACTGCCGGTTGAAATTGGACAGGTTGTTGAAGCCGACCTCGTAGCAGATGTCGGTGATCGAGGCCTGCTCGTCGCTCATCAGGATCTGGCAGGCGAGGTTGATGCGCAGCCGCTTGACGTATTGCACCAGCGACATGCCGGTGTGGCGACGAAACGAGCGCGAGAAGGCGCCGGTCGACTGGCCGGCAATGGCCGCCAGATCCGTCTCGTCGAACAGCTGCGTCAGGTTTTCCCGGATGTAAGCCAACGCCTTGTTCATGCCGGCGGTCATGTAGCCCGAGGGATCGGGCCGGTAGCTGGCGCTGGCGAGCAGTTGGAATTCCTGGACCCGGCTGAGCAGGCCTGATATCATCATGAACAGCTCGATGCGGCGCACCCCTTGCGCCTGCATCATCTCTTCCATCAGCGGCGCCAGTTCCTTGCTGGTGCGGCTGGAAAACAGCACGCCGCGCCGCGACGCCTCGAGCAGCGGCCCTAGCCCCGCCAGTTCCGGCAGCACATGCATGGCGTCGCCAATGAAGCTTTCGGAAAACTGGATGATGCGGCCGCGCAGCGGAATGGAGCTGTCCCTCGGGATATCGCTCACCCAATTGTGCGGCAGGTTGGGTCCGGTCAGCACCAGATTGCCCGGCTCGAACTCGCCTATGAAGTCGCCGACGAAATAGCGGCCGTTGGTGAAGATCACCTGATGCAGTTCATATTCGGGATGGAAGTGCCAACGCACCGTGTGGAAGGGGTAGCCATGCGACCACGCCTTGAAGGACTCACCGCGTCGTATCTGGACAACTTCCAGGTCCGGTTCCATGTCCGTCTCCTCCGGGCCGGCACGGATCGTTGCCGCGTTCGGCCCACATTCTCTAAACCGGCCGAATTGGTTTCGGCTCTGCATTTCGAGACCACGCTACCGGCTCATGACAGCAGGCGCCACCACGATTCAGGGCAACGGATGATACTTTTTTAACCGGGATAGGGACGTGGAAAGGCAATATTCGGGCAGGATGGGATCAGCGCTGCTGACGGCAACGCGCATGGTTCGGGCCGAGGCAACCCTTTTGGACCTACGTTCCTAGCCATCAGCCTCGACACGGTTCAGTCGGAACCTCCTCAGTCGGGCGCCGACATGACGACGAAGTCCTGGCCGGAGCGGCTGTCGGGATGAAGCGGCGCGTCGGTGAGCACCATCACCATGCCCGGATGCATCCTCGCCTGCATGGCGTCGAGGAAGCTCCTTTGCGTGCTGAGCCGCTTGAGCATGTCCTGCTCATTGTTGAAGAACGAGCCGGAACTGGCGCTGCGGCTGATGTCGACCCATTGCCAGTCATTGGCGGCGCCCGCCACCTGCAAGGTCAGCACATGGCTGCCAAGTCCGCCGGAGCCGGCGATTGTCAACGGCGCCTGCGCGACGACCGCGCCGTTCTCGATCAGCATGATCTGCTTGTCGCCCGACGAGGCGATGATCGAGGTGACCGGGAAATCCTCCGGCTCCACCCAGTCGGCGGCGCGCTTGTGGCCGTCCTTGGAAGCGACGACGTTCTGGAACTGTCCGGCCGCGTAGCCACCCAGCACCATTCCGGGATTGGTCAGTTCGGCCGGGTCGCCGCGCGCGCCCGAAATGATGACCGGCGTACCGATATGGGTGATGCCGAACAGATTGCTCGAAAAGGCGAGCGGCAGCCGCACGCAGCCATGCGAGGCCGGATAGCCCGGCAGATTGCCGGCATGCAGCGCGATGCCCGAGGCGGATCGGGTCCCGCCCCGCCCTCATCCGAACCGGGCCGGCGTCCACACTCCATCAGCCGCATTTGACTCCACCGCCGATGCGACGAACTTCACGCCGCGCGCGCCGTCAACGACGTCAGGCACTTGCGCCGCGCGGGCCGGATCGATCGCCGCGCCTGAGCGGTGCGCGCGGATGATATCGGCGGCGTCGCGGTAGAAATTGGCGAAGGCCTCGATGTAACCTTCAGGATGCGCCGCCGGCATGCGCGACACCCGCCGGCTCTCTTCCGTCGAGCCATGGCCGCCGCGCACCAGCGTGCGTGTTTCCTCGCCGTAGATGGAGAAACGCAGTTCCTCCGGCCGCGCGCCCGACCATTCGAGCCCGGCTCTGTCGCCATAGACGCGCACGGACAAATCATTGTAGTGGCCGGGCGATGTCTGGCTGGCCAGGATCGTGCCGCGCGCCCCGCCGGTCCAGCGCACCAGCACATGCGCGTTGTCGTCGAGCCGACGCCCCGGCACTGCGGTGAACAGGTCGGCCGAAACCGCCTCGGCCTCGCAGCCCGAGATGTAACTCGCCAGATTGAAGGCATGCACGCCGATATCGGCCAGCACCGCCGACTGCCCTGCCCTTGCCGGATCGGTGCGCCATTCCGCCTGCTTCTGGCCTTCGGCGTCGATCGGCCTGGTCAGCCAGTCCTGGATATAGGCGCCATGCACGGACACGATGCGCCCGAGCTCGCCCGCCGCCACCATCTCGCGCGCCTGGCGGACCATGGCGTAGCCTGTGTTGTTGAGGGTGACGACGAAGCGGCGTTTTTTCGCCCGCGCCAGCGCCACCAGCGCTTCGGCGTCGGCCAGTGTCGTCGACAGCGGCTTGTCGCAGATCACGTCGATGCCGGCTTCGAGGAAGGCTGTCGCGATCGGCGCGTGCAGATGGTTGGGCGTGACGATGACGACGGCTTCGATGCCGTCCGGCCGCGCGGCTTCGACCTGCGCCATGACGCGATAGTCGGCATAGCTGCGCTCCGGCGCAATGCCGATCTCGGCGGCCGATGCGGCGGCGTTCTCAGGGTCGGATGACAGCGCGCCGGCGACAAGCACGATCTGGTCGTCGAGCCGCATGGCCAGCCGGTGCACGGCGCCTATGAAGGCATTGCGGCCGCCGCCGACCATGCCGACCCGCAAGCGTTGGCGTGTCGAGCCGTCCGATGTTGCATAGACCATGATTCTTCGAACTCCTCCGGACAGACGACTTTCCGACAGTGCGCAAGCTGTGACGCCGCCCGCGCTTTCGAACACGATTTCCAATTTCCATATTGTAAAAGGATCGTGCCGCGCTAGCCTGAAATCATGAGTGGGGCAGGCAAAACATCGGGACGGTCCGTTGCCGACGAAGCGGCGACCCGCAAACGCGGACGCTCGCTGGCGGCGCTCGGGTACATCCAGCCGCAGACCTATGAGGAGTTGCGCGCGGTGCTGTCGTCCGGCACCGTGCATTTCCCCAAGCGCCTGCGCCAGGTCGCGATCTTCCTGTGGCAGCATCCGAGCGATGTCGCGCTCGGCACCATCGCGCAGGTGGCGGCACAGGCCGGCGTGCAGCCTTCAACCCTGGTGCGCTTCGCCCAGATCTTCGGCTATGCCGGCTTTTCCGATTTCCAGGGCCTGTTCAAGGACCATATCAAGGGGTCGTGGCCGGAAGGACGCGGCGAGCAGCGGACCGAACCCAACGCCGATCTGCATTTCCTGCACGGCATGGTCGGTGCCTCGCAGGCCTCACTTGGCCGCGTCGAGAGCGGTTTCGACATCGAGAGTTTCGAGAAGATGGTGACGCTGCTGGCGGCCGCCGACCTGATCTATGTCATCGGGTCCAAGCGCGCCTTCCCCGTCACCACCTATCTGTCGCTGACGCTCTCGCAGCAGGGCGTGCGCAACGTGCTGGTCGACAATGTCGGCTCCACCGCGCTCGACCAGGTCGGCTGCATCGGCAGCCAGGACGCCGTGCTGGCGGTGTCCTTCAGCCCCTACAATTCGATCACGCCCGACCTAGTCGCCGTGGCGCATGAGCGCAACGCCGGCATCGTCACCATCACTGACAGCACCTTCAGCCCGCTGATCCGGCTGTCGGACACCTGGCTGGAGGTGGTCGAGTCCGACTTTGCCGGCTTCCGCTCACTGGCGGCGTCGCTGGCCGTCGGCATGGCGCTGGTCCACGCAGTCGTCGCGCGCCACGGCCAATGAGGCGCTGCTGGCACAATTGACTGCCGGGAATTGACGTTCCATATTCCGAAAAATAGAAACTTTGTTCCGGGAGGAGGAATGGAGCTTCAGCTCAAAGGCAAGGTGGTGCTGGTCACCGGCGCGACGCAAGGCATTGGCCGAGCGATCGCCGAAACGCTTGCGCGTTCGGGCGCCGGCGGCCTGCTGGTCACCGGTCGCGAGAAGGCGCGCGGCGATGCCGTGGCAGCTGAGCTTTCGCGGCTCGGCACGCCCACGGTTTTCGTCGCCGCCGACCTCTCCGACACCGAAGCCCCTGCCCTGCTGGCGCAAGCCTGCATCGATCGCTTCGACCGCATCGATGGCCTTGTCAATGCCGCTGGCCTGACCGACCGCGCGTCCTTTCTCGATGCCGACCTCGATGACTGGGCGGCACTTTTCGCCGTCAATGCGCGCGCGCCGTTCTTCCTCATGCAGGCGGCGATTGCCGACATGAAGAAGCGCGGCCAAGGCGGCGCCATCGTCAACATCCTATCGATCAATGCCCATTGCGGCTCGCCTGAGCTCGCCGTCTACTCCGCGACCAAGGGCGCGCTGGCCACGCTGACCAAAAATGCCGCCAACGCCCATCGCTTCGACCGCATCCGCGTCAACGGCATCAATGTCGGCTGGACCGACACACCGGCAGAACGCACCATGCAGGCCGAGACGCTCGGCAACGGTCCGGGCTGGCTCGACGCCGCCAACGCCTCGCAGCCTTTCGGCCGCCTGTTCTCGACTCGAGATGTGGCGAACCTCGCCGTCTTCCTGCTTTCCGACGCGGCCGGACCGATGACCGGCACGCTGGTCGACCAGGAACAATGGGTGATCGGGGCGAACCGGTGAGCGTCGCCGTCTCCCCCGAGACACTTGGGCCGGCGCTGCTCGCCCGATTGCCTGCCGCCGTCCAGAAACCGGCCTATGACCGCGCGGCGCTCGCACCCGGCATGGCGCATCTCGGCGTCGGCGCCTTCCACCGCTGCCACCAGGCCGAATACACCGACGATCTGCTGGCCAGCCATTTCGACCGCTGGGGCGTGGTCGGCATCAACATCCGCCCGCCCGGCCTCGCAGACACGCTGGGCCGGCAAGGCGGTCTCTACACGCGGTTGATCCGCGAGAACGGCAGTGTCGAGGCGCGCGTCATCGGCAGCATCATAGAGGTTGTCGACAGCCAGGCGAGTGCCACACCCGCGCTCGACATTCTGTCCTCATCCGACATCGAGCTGGTGACGATGACGGTGACCGAGAAAGGTTATTGCCACATCCCGTCCAGCGGCGAACTCGATCTCGACCATTCCGACATCATCCACGACCTCGCCAACCCCGGGACGCCGCGCAGTGTGCCCGGCCTGTTGGCGCGGGCGCTGGAATTGCGCAGGGCGACACATAGCCGGCCGCTGACGCTGCTCTCCTGCGATAACATCCCGGCCAATGGCGTTATCCTGGCCAATGTCGTGCAGGCTTTTGCCGAACGGCGCGGTAACGGCCTTGCCGACTGGATCTCGGCCAACGCCGCCTTCCCGTCAGCCATGGTCGACCGCATCGCACCGGCTGTCACCCAAGCCGATCTTGACGGCGTCGAGCAGCGTTTCGGCTACCGCGATGCGGCGGTCGTCGTCGGCGAGCCGTTCCGGCAGTGGGTGATCGAGCAGAAATTTGCCGGCCGCATGCCGCGCTGGGATCGGGTCGGCGCCAGCTTCGTCGACAACGTCACGCCGTTCGAACATCTCAAGATGCGGGTGCTCAACGGCGCCCAGACGACGCTCGCCACGCTCGGCGTGCTGGCCGGCCTCGAACACACATTCGATGCCATCGCCGACCCGCTGCTGTTGGCCTTCGTGCGCCGCATGCTTGTCGAGGAGACGCTGCCGACGCTGCTGCCGGTGCCCGGCATGGAACCGCTGGCCTATGTCGCGCAGTGCCTCGGCCGGCTGCGCAATATCGCGATCCGCCACCGCAACCACCAGATCGCCACCGACGGTTCGCAAAAGATCGTCCAGCGCCTGCTCAACCCGATCCGCGACCGCCTGAGCCAGGGCCAAAGCATCGCGCTGCTGGCGATCCCGGTCGCTGGCTGGATGGCCTATCTGATCCAGGCTTCGGCACGGTTCGGCAAACGCTGGCCAGTGTCGGACCCCTATGCCGGCAAGGTCGCCGACATATCCGACGCAACCGGCCGCGATCCACAGGCACTGGTGGCCGGCATCCTTGCCATCGACACGATTTTCGATCCCGGCCTTGCCGCGAACGATGTGTTCCGCAGGTCCGTCACATCAACGCTCGGCGAGCTGCTGTCGGACGATCCGATGGCCGCCGTCAGGCACAGTCTGGAACAGAGCGAGGCCGTACGGTTGAAGCGGCCCGCACAATCGGCATAGTGGAAGTCGGTCGTGAAGCCGCGACCAGGGGAGGCATGATGAAACTTGGACTGCTCACCGCACCCTTCGCGGAGACGCGGCTTGGCGAGGTCGCCGGCTGGGCGAGTTCCGCCGGCTTCGAGGCGCTCGAAATCGCCTGCTGGCCGAAATCGTCGGGCGCCAGCCGCCGCTATGCCGGCACCAGCCACGTCGACGCCGCCTCGACTTCCGCTGCGCAGGCCAAGGAGATCGTCGCCTCGCTGGCGGAGAAGAACCTCTCGGTCTCCGGCCTCGGCTACTACCCCAACCCGCTGCATCCCGACGCCGCCCACCGCGAGGCGGTCATCGGCCATCTGAAGAAGGTGATCGTGCTGGCCGCCAATATGGGCGTCCCTGTCGTCAACACCTTCTGCGGTGGCGATGCCGCCAAGACCGTCGACGTCAACTGGCAGGAGGCGCTCAAGGTCTGGCCCGAAATCGTCGCCCATGCCCGCGGCCATGGCGTCAAGCTCGCCTTCGAGAACTGCCCGATGATCTTCAGCTATGACGAGTGGCCGGGCGGGCACAACATCGCCTATTCGCCGCAGGTCTGGCGCCGCATCCTGGAAGTGTGGGGCGGCGATGTCGGCATGAATTTCGACCCCTCGCATCTGGTCTGGCAGATGATCGACCAGGCTCGTTTCATCCGGGAATTCGGCCCCTACATGCTGCATGCCCACGCCAAGGACCTGATGATTGATCATGATGGACTTTACGAGCGCGGGATCCTCTCGGCTGGCATAGGCTGGCAGGTGCCGCGCATGCCGGGGCTCGGCGATGTCGACTGGAGCGGCTTCTTTTCCGGCCTCTACCGGGCCGGCTATGACGGACCCATCATCATCGAACACGAGGACAGGCGATTTGAAGGCAGCGACGATCAAGTGAAGCGGGGCTTTCTGCTTGCCCGCGACGTGCTGCGTCCGTTCGTGAAATGACGGCGCAAATGCATGTCGTCCGAAGCGCGGAGGAGCGATTTTGGGACAACGACATGCATGGAACAAGAACAAGAACTTAAGGCGCGCCTCCTGAATCTCTTTCTACGCGACGCGGTTTAACGGTTTGGAACTCAACTGAAAAACAATGTGGAGGAGTCTGAAATGAAGAAATACCTGACCATGGTCCCGCTGCTTGCCGGCGCGGCCTTCCTGGCCTCGATGGGCGCCTCGTCCGCCGCGGGCAAATACACCATCGGCATCTCCAACACCGTGCAGGGCAATGGCTGGCGCGAGGAGATGGTCTGCGCCATGAAGGCGCAGGCGCTGGCTTCCGGCGAGGTCGCCAAGCTCAACATCGCCCACCGCAACACCGATGCGGCCGGCCAGTTGGAAGACATCCGCAACCTGATCAGCGCCAAGGTCGACGCCATCGTCGTCAACCCGGCCGATCCAGCCGGCATCAAGGCGGGCCTCGAGGAAGCCACCAAGGCCGGCATCGTCGTCGTCGCCGTCGACCAGGCTGTCACCGAACCATCGGCCTACATCATCTCCAACAACCAGGAGCAATATGCCTATCTCGGCGCCAAATGGCTGTTCGGCCAGATGGGCGGCAAGGGCGAGGTGTTCTATATGCGCGGCGCCGCCGGCGCGTCCGCCGACAGCGACCGCGACAAGGGCTTCAAGAAGGCGCTGGCCGAATTCCCCGATGTGAAGGTGGCGCAGGAGGTCTTCACCGGCTGGCAGCAGGACCAGGCCAAGCAGCAGATCCTTTCCTTCCTCTCGACGGGAACGCCGATCAACGGCATCTGGACCTCCGGCATCGACAACGTCATCGTCGACGCGCTGGTCGAGTCGCAGGCGCCGCTGGTGCCTATCGTCGGCGCCGACAATGCCGGCTTCGTCGGCCAGCTGAGCTCGGTCAAGGGCCTTGTCGGCGCGGCCGTCACCAACCCCGGTTCGATCGGCGGCGCCGGCGTGACGCTCGCTCTGCAGATCCTCGACGGCAAGAAGCCGGCACAGCAGACCGTGCTGGTCGAGCCGCAACTGTGGGAAAACGCCACCGACGAAGGCAAGGCCAAGTTGAAGGCCGCCGCCGACCCGTCGCTGAGCCCCGAATGGCCGGTCTCGATCTCGATCCCCGACTGGACCACCTACACCAAGGACCAGATCGTCGCCTGCAAGGGCCCGGGCGAGTAAGTCTGGGCTTTCGCCAATGGCCGTCGGTCGGCGCCGCCCCTCACCTGCCTGCCGGCATCCTCTCCCCGTATAGAGACGGGGAGAGGGACGCTGTCGCCGGCGTCCGGCAGGACAGTGAGGGCGGCGCTGACATTCGAAGTGATACGAGCACGCAACCCGAGAACAACCCAATTTGACCAGCAACCCGCTCCTCGATGCCACCGGCGTCGCCAAGAATTACGGCGCCGTTGCCGCGCTGCGCAACGCATCGCTGTCGGTGCTGCCGGGCGAGGTGCACGCGCTGATGGGCGCCAATGGCGCTGGCAAGTCGACGCTGGTGAAGATCCTGACCGGCGCTATTCCTGCCAATGCCGGGCGCATCCTGATCCGTGGCGAGGCCCGCGACATACGCTCGCCCGCCGCCGCGCGTCGCGCCGGCCTTTTGCCCGTCTACCAGGAGCCGTCGCTGATCCCCGATCTCGACGTGCTGTCCAATCTCAGGCTGACCAGCACGCCGGTCGAGCCGTTCCGCGCCTGGGTGCGCGAACTCGGCATTCCTGATCTCGATATCCGCGACACCGCCCGCGACATTCCGCTCGCCGTGCTGCGCGTGCTTGACCTCGCGCGGGCGCTGGCCGTCGAGCCCGACGTGCTGCTGCTTGACGAGATGACGGCGGCGCTGCCCGCCAACCTTGCCGAAAAGGTGCTGGAAGTCGTGCGCCGCCAGGGCGACAGCGGCCGCGCGGTGATCTTCATCTCGCACCGCTTCGTCGAGATCTCGGCGCTGTGCGACCGCGCCACCGTGTTGCGCGACGGCGAGACCGTCGGCGTCGTCGACATCGTGCCCGGCGTCGAGGAAAAGATCGTCGAGCTGATGCTCGGCACTCGCATCGTCAAGACCCATGTCGCCGCCCGCAGCGCTGCCCAAAAGGCTGTGCCCGCCCCTGCCCGCCCGCGGCTCTCCGTGCACAACCTGCGCGTCGGCACCAAGCTCAACGATGTCTCCTTCGATCTCGCCGATGGCGAGGTCGCGGGCGTCGTCGCGCTCGAAGGCCAGGGCCAGGACGAGCTGTTCGCCGCCCTTGCCGGCTCGATCCGGCCCTCGGGAGGCACCATCGAGGTCGACGGCCAGCCGGCGAAATTCTCCCACCCGATCGACGCTATCCGCGCCGGCCTCGCCTATGTGCCGGGCGACCGCGCCGAGGCGCTCGCCATGCAGCGCTCGGTGCGCGAGAACATCGCGCTGCCCTTCAGTGCCGCTTTGCGCAACTGGGGGCCAATTGCCATGCGCCAGGAGCGCGCCAAAGTGGTCAGCGCCATCGAGCGGCTGCAGATCGACACCCGCGCGCAAGGGGAAGTCCAGCGCTTGTCCGGCGGCAACCAGCAGAAGGTGACCATCGCCCGCTGGGTCGCCGCCGACACGCGGACCCTGCTGTGCTTCGACCCGACGCGCGGCATCGATGTCGGCACCAAGCAGGAGATCTACAAACTGCTGCGCGAGGTCGCCGGCCACGGCAAGTCGGTGCTGTTCTACACCTCCGAACTGGAGGAGGTGCAGCGTGTCTGCGACCGCGTCATCGTCATCTTCGGCGGCCGCGTCGTCGACATCTTCCCGGTCGAGGAGGCCGACGAGCCGGCGCTGATGCGCGCCGCCTACGGCCTGCCGCGCGGCGCCAAGGCCGACATCGGCATCCTGGCCGACCCCCATTGTTCTTCCCCGGAGAGCGCGAGTTCATCGGCTTCGACTTCGCCAGGGGCGACGCCATGAGCCATTTCCTGCGCCGTCAGGGCTGGGTCGCCGGCCTGTTCGTCCTCTTCGTCGTCCTGTTCATCATCACACGACTGATCCAGCCGGCCTATGGCAGCGGCGATTTCGGCTCACTGGTGCGCGCCGTGCTGCCTTACGCCTTTGCCGTCGCCGCCCAGACCGTCGTCGTCATCGCCGGCGGCATCGACCTGTCGGTCGCCGCCATGATGGCGCTGACCAGCGTCACCGCCGCCTCGATGATGTCAGGCGCCTCGGAGGAATACGCGCTGTTCGTGGTGCCCTTCGTGCTCGCCATGGGGTTCGTGCTCGGCGCCATCAACGGAATGCTGATCGTCATCACCCGCGTGCCAGACATCGTCGTCACCCTGGCCACCTTGTTCGTGCTGCAAGGCGCTGCCCTTTTGGTGCTCGATGCGCCCGGCGGTGCTGCGGCCGATTGGCTGAAGGCGTTGATCTCGGGCACAGTTCCGATACCCGGCCTGCCCGACGGCATCGATGCCTGGCTTCCCAAGGCGCTGCTGCTGCTCATCGTCTGCCTCTGCATCATCTGGATACCGCTCAGGCGCTCACGCCTCGGCCTCTCCATCTACGCCATCGGCTCGAGCGAGCTCGCGGCGTTCCGAAGCGGCGTGCCGGTAGCACGCACCCGCATCATCGCCTATGCGCTGTCGGGCCTGTTCGCCGCTTTTGGCGGGCTGGCGCTGACCATGAGCACCGGCATTGGCGCGCCCATTCCCGGCCCTTATCTGCTCGCCAGCGTCGCGGCGGTGGTGCTCGGCGGCGTCGCACTCGGCGGCGGCAAAGGCGGCCTGCTCGGCCCAATCGTCGCCGTCTTCGTGCTGCGGCTGGTGCGCACCGATCTGACGCTGCTTGCAATCGACCCCAACCTCACCGCCATCATCGAAGGCGCCATCATGGTCGCCGTGGTGATGTTCGGCGCCTTCATCACCATGCGGAGCCGACAGTCATGAGTGGGCATGAAATGGGGCGCCGTGGAGCACTATCCCCTCCTGTCAACCGAACCAACATCGGGCGAAGCCAGTCGCGAGCACGACCATGAGCACAACCGCGATCCAACCTGTCCCCTTCGGCCGCCGCGTAAAGCGCTTCATGGCCGACCGGCCGCTGATCCCGCTGATCATCCTGCTCATCATCCTGGTGGTGATCCTGCAGATACTGCGCCCCGGCATCGTCAACGAGCGCTGGATCGCCAATACGATAAAGTTCGCCATACCGCTGGCGATCCTCGCCGGCTGCCAGACCATGACCATGCTGACCGGCGGCATCGACCTGTCGATCGGCACGGTGGCGACGATGAGCGCCTTCATCATGGCGACGCAAGTCGTCAACCAGGACCCGGCGGTGGCCTTCCTGCTGGCGATGATGCCGGCGGTTCTGATCGGCCTCGTCAACGGCATCGGCGTCGGCGTCTTCCGCGTCCACCCGCTGATCATGACGCTCGGCACCAGCCTGATCGGCACCGGCTGCCTGCAGGTCTACCAGCGCACGGTGATCGCGTCGGGCGCCAGGATCCCCGACTTCCTCGCCTGGCTCGGCACCGGCCTGACATATGGCGTGCCCAACGCCCTGCTGCTGTTCGTGCCGCTGGCCGCGCTCATCGTCTTCACCTTGAGCCGCACCGGCTTCGGCCGCCTGCTCTACGCCGTCGGCGACAATGAGCGCGCGACCCGCCTCTCCGGTGTGCAATACTGGCAGGTCATCACCGCGCTCTACGTCATCTCGAGCGTGCTCGCCGGCATCACCGGCCTACTCTATATCGGCCTGATCAAGGCCCCTTCCTTGTCGCTCGCCGAACCGCTGGTGCTGCCTTCGGTGGCGGCAGCCGTGATCGGCGGCACCTCGATCTTCGGCGGCCGCGGCGGTTACACCGGCACCATCATCGGCGCCCTGATCCTCACCGTGCTGACGACGTTGCTGACCATCCTGCAAATGCCGGAAGGGGCCAGGCGGATCTTGTTCGGGCTGATCGTGCTGTTCGTGACGGCGGCGTATCTGCGGATTGTGGAGGAAAGGTAGGGGGCGGCCGCGAAAACGAACGTCCGCGCCGCGCCGCGTTTCGGCCACAGAGGCAAGAGGCAGCTTTGCGCCGACAACGGTCACTGTCACCGGCATTCTCGAACAGCTATTCTCCGTCCCGAAAGAAGACCTCCCTTCTAGCTTTGGGCGGGCATCGCAAGCCGATGGTCTCAGTATACAGCAGGATGTGAGGCAGTATGTGCGCCGACAGGTCAGCGAGCTTCGATGAATCGAAAGAATCTTGGAAGCTTATTTTCGCTCTAGCAGCTATAGCCGACTTTGTCTCACTCCCTTGGCAAGTAGATTTCGCCCCACGGGCGATTGGCTTAGCCGGCTTTGGTCGCCGCTACAAAGAAATACAGGAGTGACGCCAATCGGAACTCGTGAATTTGTTGCTGGTCCAAGAGGTGAAAAAGGGACGATGGGATCGGCTTAAGCTAGGAAGATTCCAGCTTGCAGCCTGGCTAATTTGCTGACATATTTATCTGTTTCCGAGTTTTGCACTGTGGCAATTGGGGCAAAAAGATGGCCAAGGAATCTGCGAATGCCGCTTCTTCAGCAGTTAAGGCGGAGGGAAATCTGATAGGTAATACAGAGGGAAACGGGTTGAACTTCATGGCGGCGGCCCAAGCTCGCGAGGGCGGAGGCTCCGGCGACGCGGTCGGTGTCGACAAGATACGCGATCTGCTGTTCGGCAACCAGATGCAGGACTATGACCGCCGTTTTTCCAAGCTTGAAGAACGGTTCTTGCAGCGCTTCAAGGATGTCGAATCCGAGGCCAAGCGCAATCTCGAAATGTACGAGTCAAATGCAAAGAAGCAGGTCGAATCGCTTGCGGCGCAATTGCGGAACGAAAAAGACGCGCGAGCCGAGGCCGACAAGGAGATTGACCGGAATCTTCGCGAGCAAAATCAGGCACTTGAAAAGCAGGTGCGCGCATTGTCGGATCAATTGAGCGAACTTGAGCGCGACGTTGCGGATCGGATGAATCGAAATGATCATTCGCTGCGTGAGGAAATCAAGCAAAAGAATGAAACCGTTCAGATGATCATGGAGAAAATGTTCTCCGATCTCAGCAACGTCAAGACCGACCGAAATCTTTTGGCTGGCCTGTTTGTCGAGGTTGCAAAATGTCTGAATCAGGACCCCGTCGGTAACAAGAACAACTCGGAACGCAGCTGGAAAGTGAGTTGATCGGAATTTGACGTCGACCGTCGACCCAGTCAGCCTTCCTCAAAGTACAGCTTCGAACGATACCGAGATTGATCGCGAGGCTCTGGCTAGGCTGTTGGTCGAAATTGCCCGGAACGTTGATCCGGACAATCATGCGCATTTCGACGTTCCAGCCGCCGATCATCGCATGGACACACTTCGCGAGCTGCTGGTCGGCCGCGAAATTTCTGAGCTTTCACGCGTTACGCACCTGCTCGACGAACCTGAGCAGCTTGCGGCCGCAGTGGGGGACGTTCTCCCCAGCGCAGCCGCATCGGCGTCTCATGCGCAACTCGGCGAGGCCTTTGCGCCAGTTGTCGAGCGGGCCGTGCGACGGTCCATCCAGAAGAACCCGCGCACGCTGACAGATATATTGTACCCGGTGTTTCTGCCGGCTATTCGCAAGTCGATCGGCGAGAAGATCGACCAGACCTTTCAGTCGCTGAATGAATCCTTAAGACATATATTTACCTGGCATGGACTTAAGTGGAGACTTGAAGCCTGGAGAACAGGAACGAGCTTCTCAGAAGTTGTCCTTAAGCATTCCCTCGCCTATCAAGTGGAGCATGTCTTTCTCATTAACCGAAATTCCGGGCTTTTGATTACACATGTGGCTGCCGACAACGCAACGAGCGAAGACCCCCAACTAATTTCTTCGATGCTCAGCGCAATTCAAGATTTTGTAAAGGATTCATTTAACGAGAAAGAACAGAGCGGCCTGGACACTATTCGTTTTGGGGAGCTTCGTCTCTGGTCGGAAGTTGGACCGTTTGCGACCTTGGTTGCGGTGATCCGCGGAAATCCGCCAGAGGAATTACATGAAATAATTCGCGATGTACTGCTTCGCATCCACGATCAGAGCTCAGAAGCTCTAGAGCAGTTTGACGGCGACAGTTCGCAGTTGACCGGCGTAGAGGCGCAGCTACGGACCTGTGTTGAACTGAAGCACGAGGATTCAAACGAGGGATTTCCGTGGCTGGTGGTGGCTGCAGTCCTGCTGGTTTTGGTACCGGCAGGCGGTTGGTTCTTTCTTTCCTGGCAAGCCGGGCAGCGCTGGCAGGCCTATGTGTCGCGACTGGAGACCCAGCCGGGCATCATCGTTGCCGAACATCAGATGCGCGGCGGCCAATTCTATATCGCCGGCCTGAGGGACCCGCTTGCCACCGACCCGCAGTCGCTGTTGTCCGGAACGCAGGTCGATCCCGCTCGCGTTCATTCGCAGTGGCAATTCTATCAGAGCCTCGAGCCGGAGTTCGTGTTGAAGCGGCTGACCGCGTCGCTGGCGCCGCCGGATACAGTACGACTTTCGATCGTCAACGGTCGCATCGTTGCCGAGGGTGAGGCTCCCGACACCTGGATAGATCGGGCGCGAGCCGCTGCCCAACAACTTTCGGCAGGCGGACCGGAATTCGATATCTCCAAGGTTCGTGATGTGAGCCCCGAAGCACGTGCGGCGGAGCACTGGCAGGCCTATGTGTCGCGACTGGGGACCCAGCCGGGCATCATCGTTGCAGAACAAAAGATACGAGATGGTCAATTCTATGTTGCCGGCCTGAGAGATCCGCTTGCCGCCGACCCGCAAGCTCTGCTGTCTGGAACTGAGGTCGATCCCGCTCGCGTTCATTCGCAGTGGCAATTCTATCAGAGCCTCGAGCCGGAGTTCGTGGTGAAGCGGCTGACGGCGTCGCTGGCTCCGCCGGATACAGTACGGCTTTCGATCGTCAATGATCGCATCGTTGCCGAGGGTGAAGCTTCCGACACCTGGATCAGCCGGGCGCAGGCCGCCGCCCAGCAGCTTTCGGCAGGCGGGCCGGTCTTCGATATCTCCAGGGTCCGCGATGTAAGCCCCGAAGCACGCGAGGCGGAGCGCTGGCAGGCCTATGTGTCGCGGCTGGAGACCCAGCCGGGCATCATCGTTTCAGAACAAAAGATCCGTGGCGGCCAATTCTATATTGCCGGCCTGAGAGACCCGCTTGGCGCCGACCCGCAGTCGCTGTTGTCCGGAGCGCAGATCGATCCCGCCCGGGTTCATTCGCAATGGCAATTCTATCAGAGCCTTGAGCCGGAGTTCGTGGTGAAGCGGCTGACGGCGTCGCTGTATCCCCCGGATACAGTACGATTTTCGATCGTCAATAATCGCATCGTTGCCGAGGGTGAGGCTCCCGACACTTGGATAGATAAGGCGCGCGCAGCGGCCCGACAGCTTTCGGCAGGTGGACCGGAATTCGACATCTCCAAGGTTCGTGATGTGAGCCCCGAAGCACGCGCGGCAGAGCACTGGCAGTATTATGTGTCGCGACTTGAGGCCCAACCGGGAATCATCGTCGCCCAACAAACGGAGAGGGGCGGACATTTCTACATTTCCGGCCTGAGAGACCCGCTTGCCGCCGACCCGCAAGCTCTGCTGTCCGGAACGGAGGTTGATCCTGCCCGCGTTCATTCACAGTGGCAATTCTATCAGAGCCTTGATCCGAAGTTCGTGGTGAAGCGGCTGACGGCGTCGCTGACCCCGCCGAAATCGGTTCAGGTTTCGATCGTCCAAGGTCGCATCGTTGTCGTGGGTGAAGCTCCTGCCGCCTGGATCACCCGGGCGCAGGCCGCCTCCGAGCAACTTTCGGCGGACGGAGTGGTTCTGGATGTCTCGCAGCTGCGTGAGCTGAACCTTGCAGAACTTAATTATTTGAGAGAAGCCATCCAGACGACCGATATCTTCTTCTCTTCCGGCAAAGTCGTGCCCGGACCAGAGCAGGTGCCGGTTCTCGACAGGTTGGCGGATCAAATAAAGGAATTCGCCCAGAATGCCCGCAAATCAGGCGTAACAGCGCGGTTCATGTTAACCGGGCATTCGGACGCCACTGGCCGTGAGACGGCGAACGCGTCGATCAGCGCCGCCCGCGCCGAGACAGTTCGCGCGCTTCTCAACAAGCGCGGCGTCCCTCCGGAACTGCTGCTGGTTCGGGGCGCGGGCACGTTTGAGCCGTTGGTGCCTGAAAATATTCAAACTGGGAGCTCCACCAATCGCCGGGTTTCGGTTACGGTAAACCTGGACTAGGGCGGGGCCCACGATGTTGCAAAAAAAGATCTGCATGTTGGGCGGGTTCGCTGTCGGAAAGACGAGCCTGGTGCGCAGGTTCGTGCAAAGCATCTTTTCGGAAACTTACTTGACCACGGTGGGAGTGAAAATCGACAAGAAGAGTGTCGTACTCCCGGATAAAACCGTGGATCTGATTTTGTGGGATTTGGCCGGCGAAGACGATATCGGCTCATTCCGCGTCAGCTATGTGCGAGGTGCGACCGGGCTCGTGCTTGTCGTCGATGGAACCCGCGCCGCCACTCTTGCCGTGGCGCTCACGCTGCGCGAGCGGGTCGAGGCCGAATTCGGGCCTATGCCGTTCGTGTTGCTGTTCAACAAATCCGATCTGGCCGATCGGTGGGCAATACCGGATAGTGACATTGACGGACTGAGGCAACTTGGATGGCAAATCTATCTGACAAGCGCGCTTTCGGGTGAATGTGTCGATGATGCGTTTCGTCAGCTTGCTTCGATGGTCACTGAATAGACCATGCATGGATTGCCAAGAGAAGTCAGAAGCTGGATTTTCAACTTCTTCTATCGTGAGCACTCTGTCGCATATCTGAAAATTGACGCAGAGCTTTGCATAGCTGCGAAGGGCGGCAATCTTAAACATTACGGGCTCTCATCACTTCGCACTGGTAAGCCTGTTGCCGATCAGCTTGAATTCATGGAAGGCTTGCTGCCTTGTCCGGAGCTTCCCTTTCACATGGCCATGGTCGAACTGCCCGGCGGGCGTGTCGCGGACCTTCATCTTTTTGCTGACAATGACTGCGTGTGGCTGCTCTTTCTTGACGCCACGGCCGAACGCGACAACAGGCAGCGACTTCAACAGAAGGCTTATGAAATGACGCTCCTGCAAGAGAGAGAGCGTCAACTCAACGAGAAATTACGATCGACGAACGAGGCGCTGAGGGAGAGCCAGGAGGGATTGTCGCGCGAATACCAGCGCGCCGAAACCCTGCTCCTCAACATTCTTCCGGCGTCGATCGCAGAGCGGCTAAAGGCGCACGAACAGATTGCGGACAACCACGCAGAGGTGAGTGTGCTTTTTGCCGACATCGTCGGTTTTACGGAAAGAGCGCGCAGCGTCGGAGCCGTGACGACGCTCGCTATCTTGAATTACTTCTTCAAGGTGGCGGATCAGCTCTCGGAACGATATGGCTGCGAAAAGATCAAGACGATCGGCGATTGTGTGATGGTGGTCGCCGGCCTGCCCGCCGCGCGATCCGATCATGCGGAAGCCCTCGCGCACTATGCACTTGAACTGCGCGAGGCGGGTATGCGCGAACGCTTCGCAGGAGTGCCGCTAAGACTGAGAATTGGCATTCACTCCGGACCGATCGTCGCCGGCGTCATAGGCAAAAAGCGGTTTGCCTATGACCTGTGGGGCGACACCGTCAATCTCGCCTCACGGATTCAAACGTCCGCCGAGCCCGATGAAATCCGTATTTCGGATGCAACTCACACACTGCTCGGACCAGATTTCGCTTGCGACCCACTCGAGGAAACGGAATTGCGTGGCACAGGTCGCGTGCGCATGTGGCGGCTGCGGGCCTGATTTGCCGCTTGTCCTGGGCGATCTCGTATTGTCCAAGCGCCAAGCCCACCCAGAAGACCACGCTTGGCGAACCACAAGAATGACAGTCACGGGCGTCTTTCCTGCAAGCTTAAGTCGGGTTGCCGTCAACTAGAACGGGGCCGCTCCCATATCTGAGAGCGATAAGGTAGACTGCAGCATCGGAAGACGGCGATGCACCATTCGTTTGGACAATTCGAACTTGATGAAGCTGCCCGCAGACTGTCCCTGGAGGGCGTCGGGCAGAAAATCCAGCCACTTGTCTTTGACTTGCTCGTGTATCTGGTTCGCAACGCAGGCAGAGTTGTCCCCAAAGAGGAGTTGATGGACGCGCTTTGGCCGGATGTCATTGTGACAGAAGCTTCGCTTCAGCGGGTGGTTAGCCTTACACGCAAGGCGCTTGCAGCAGGCGGATTGCAGGACGCGATACACAGCTACGTCCGCCACGGCTATCGCTTCGCTATCGATGAGCCAGGATTGGGATACGTGCGGCCTGCCACGTTCGGTGGGGACGACAACCTTGCGCAGGCCCGCAGACTAGCGGCGGCACGCGATTGGAGCGCGGCTGCAAAGCTCTTCGCAGGTCTTGCGGATCTTGAAGCGCTCTCTCCGGCGGATATCGATCTTTGGGCCTTGGTGGTTGAATGCGGAGGGCGACCGACCGAGGCGATCCCTGTGCTGACCCGCGCCGTTGCTGCTCATATCGAAGCTGGAGATTCGGCGCGCGCTGCCAGATCCGCTGTGACACTTGCCAAGATCCAGGCCGAACGGGGAGCGGCTGCCGTTGCTGAGGGATGGCTGGAACGTGCTGCTTCGCTTCTTTCTCAGGCTAAAGACGCGAGTACGGAATCGTATCTGCTGTGGATGAAGTCGCGTCTCGCATCCTCAGGCGGCCGCCCTGAGGAAGCGCTTCGATTGGCTTCAGCCGCCCACTCGATAGCTGAACATTGCGACGACCCTGGCCTGCGAGCCCTGACCCTGACCTACAAGGGATTTTACAATCTGGCGCTTGGCAAGATCGAGGAGGGCAACGAGCAGCAAAACCATGCGGCGGCGATCGCATTGTCCAGTCAGGTGGACCCGATCACCGGTAGCTTGGTCTATTGCAATATCCTCTGGAGCTGCAGGACTTTCGCCGATTGGTCTCGTGCTCGCCAGTGGAGCGAAGGTTTTGAAAGCTGGTGTACCGCAAGCTTTGCCCAAACATCAGGAGCCTGTGACCTTCATCGTGCCGAAGTGGTTGCGGCGCAACAGATTTTGCCTGAGGCCCTGGCTTGCATAAATGAGGCGCTTCCTAAACTTTCTGCAGAGGAATCTTGGTCGCTTGGCGAGGGCTTTCGGGTCCGTGGCGATATCTTCGCCATGATCGGCGATCTCGCGTCGGCGCGAGCTGACTACGATCAGGCCTATGCACTCGGCTGGGACGCCGAACCGGGCAATGCCTTGCTATTGTTCGAAACCGGCGACTTGGAAGGTGCGCTCGCTGCAATTGACCGTGCCTTACAAGGGACGTCATGGTTCCATCTTCAGCGGCGTGGAAACCTGTTGGTCAATGCAGCCTGCATTGCAGCACGCGGCGGACGCTCGAACCAGGCATCAATCTATCTCGCCGAAATCGATGCACAGCCACAACGCTGGCGACAACCGGCGACACAGGCGCTGATAGCCGAAACAAAGGCTGCACTGTGCAAGCCAGACGACCCGAACAAAAATCGCCTTCTGCTGTTGGCCCGGCAACTCTGGACTAGCGCCGGCGTCGATTATCATGCGGCGAGGATTCGCCTGCAGTTGGCAAGAGCTCTGCTCGGCTCGGGCGACGTCAGCGGCGCGAAAGTAGAGATCACAGCGGCAGAAAGATCGGCTCGTAACCTGGGATCGCAGCGCCTAGACCAAGAAGCCGCACTGCTTCGCCACAGCCTTTTGCCCCGTAACCAATCGCTCATCGATGGTCCCAAGCAAGAGCTCTTCACCTGAACGCCGCTCGCTTGCCTGCTGCAATGAGCTGCGGTCTTGCCGGCCGAGCCAGGGCGAAGATCAGCCAAGGATAAGCTTGAGATAAGGACGGTCAGTCCCCTCAGGAGGTAGTTTTTCCCTGTCATGCAGACACGCATGGCAATCAGCAGCGCCGATGAGTTGGCGCGATAGCGAAAGGGAAAATCATGAACCTCTATGTCATCCGTCGCCCTAGCGCATGGGCATCTCTGCAGGAACTCGAAGCCGCCGGCGCGAAATCAGCAAAGGTCGCCAAGGAACAGATGCCGGGCCAGGTCCGCTGGATCCGCAGTTACGTGGTGCATGAACCCGATGGGCGCATCGGCACCTTCTGCATCTACGAAGCGAAAGACGGCGAGGCCATCCGGGACCACGCCAAGCGCGTCGGTATGCCGGGGGAGGAATTCTACCCGGTGGCCGACACCGTCATCCTTCAAAATGATCCGATTTCGACAGCGGCCGCCTGACGGAGTCCAGTTGCTGCCTCACGTCATCAGCGTGGGGCAGCATCACGCAACCAATAGGCAATGAACAAACGGCGCTTGGAGGCGGCCTACCCGCATATCAGCGCCGCGAATCCCACCGAATGGAGAAAACGATGTTTCACTACCTCAAGCATGTTTCGATTGGGCTGAAGGTCCGCAGAACCGAGAGGGCTTTGCGCGCTCTGCCCGACCATATCCTGAAAGACATAGGCCTTCGACGCGATGCAATCTCGTATGCCGTTCGAGAGCATCTGAAGCACGATCGCATTTGAACGCCCGCAACAGATGGAATTGGAAAATGGAAATTCTTATAAACATGGCGAACATCGTGTATGTGGTCGCTTACTTCACGTTGGATATTTTGCGGCTGCGTATGCTGACGACTGCAGCAGCAATCTGTCTCGCCGTGTATTTCTACAGCCAGCCGGCGCCGCTCATGAACGTGGTCGGCTGGAATGTCCTCTTTGTGCTTCTGAACCTCATCCAGATCGGCCGCATCTTGGCGTCTCGCTACGCTAAGGTGCGGTCATACTCCCGCCAGGAAAATGCCAGCGGGCGTATGCGAAATGGAGGCTTTTGAACGACATCGGCGCTCGAAACCGAGACATCAAGTATGAAGCACATCGTTCCGGACAGGTGTGATCAGCGTCTGCCGGCGACTATTAGCACTGGCGCAAATTCGCGACAGGCCGGAAACCTGACGCTGCCCCCCTCACACGGCCAGGCTCCCCTGCTCCGCCTCCTCGGCATTGGGGTCGCCCGGGGCCGTTGCCCAGGCGAGTTCGACCAGCGTCACCGTGCGGCGGCCTACCCCGTCGAGCTGGCAGACGATGAGGCCCTGCTCCTCGATATAGGTGAGGAGACGCCGGGCTCGGCGCAACGAGTGGGAGCCATAGGCGCGGGCGATCGCGGCGTCGCTCGGGCAAGGCCAGCCCTCCTTCGCCGCCCTGGCGATCATCATGAACACGCCCTGCATGTCATCGGGCAGCAGCGAGGCGCGCACCGAGACGTCCTGCCAGGCATCATCCCCTGCTGCCATGTCGGAGCCGAGGCCGGCGCGGGCGCGCGTCAGCATGCGGCGGAACTCCGGCAGATCGGGCACGACCGAGGCCAGGCCCTCGATGCGGCAGCGCACCACGAACTCCTGATAAAGCACGCCGATGACACGGAAGCCCGCGTCGGGCTGCGCCAGAATGGCGCGCAGCACACGATCCACACGCTCGCGGCGCTCAGCCAGATCCTCGGCGCTGACTTGCGGCTCCACCGGCTCGGGGCGGATTTCGAGTGCCGCCGACTTCGCCGCCATCAGTTGATCGAGCAAGTCCGGCGACGACCGGCGCTGCGGCCGCACGGTCTCGGGCGGCGGCGCTGCCAGAATGATGGCGCGTGCGTCCTCAAGCGCTGATTCCGGCAGCGGCATCAGGCGCGGCGTGCCGTTGCGCGGACTGGTGTCGGTCGGGCCGATGCGCAGGCCGAGCGGCCGGCGTGACAGCGCCGGGCCAAGCGCCATGAACTGGCCGCGTTCCAGGTCGCGAAACGCCTCCGCCTGGCGTCGCTCCATGCCCAAAAGGTCGGCGGCGCGTGCCATGTCGATATCGAGGAAGGTGCGGCCCATGAGGAAATTGGACGCCTCGGCGGCGACATTCTTGGCGAGCTTGGCCAGCCGCTGGGTGGCGATGATGCCGGCAAGCCCGCGTTTGCGGCCACGGCACATCAAATTGGTCATCGCGCCAAGCGAGAGTTTGCGAGCCTCGTCCGAAACCTCGCCGGCCACCGCCGGTGCGAACAGCTGCGCTTCGTCCACCACCACCAGCATCGGATACCAGTGGTCGCGGGCGACCTCGAACAGCCCGCCGAGGAAGGCGGCGGCCCGCCGCATCTGGTTTTCGGCGTCGAGCCCCTCGAGATTGAGCACGGTGGAGACGCGATGGATGCGGGCCCGCTCGCCGGCGCTCTGCAAGCCGCGCTCGGTATGCTCCTCGGCATCGATCACCAGATGGCCGAAACGGTCGCCCAGCGACACGAAGTCGCCTTCTGGGTCTATGACGGTCTGCTGCACCCAGGGGGCGCTCTGCTCCAGCAGCCGCCGCAAGAGATGCGATTTGCCGGAACCCGAATTGCCCTGCACCAAAAGGCGCGTCGCCAGCAGCTCCTCGAGATCGAGCGTCGCCGCGGCGCCTGCGGTCGTGTGTCCCATCTCGATCGCAACGGTCATCTCGACTCAGGCGCTCCTTTCGCAGACGGGCTTATCAACCCGATCACAGCCCGTCGAGCGCGCATGGCCGCCCGCGCCGTGTTGCGCACAGGCCAAGGACCGTCTCCGGATCATCGACAACAAGGGAACCCTGTGGATAGTAACCACCTGTTCACCATGTGCCGGCGTTCCGATTGAAGACGCGCCGCATCCGCTTAGCCTGACCTTGCATTGCGTCCCCAACGTGGTGCGTCCCAACCGCCCCCTGGCGACCGACGTTTTCAAGTTCCCTCTCGCAGTATATGTCGGTCGCCAACCCCGCCTGATCCCGCCAAGTTCCGACATCGTCGAGACTCGCCCGCTGGCGCAAACTTTGGGTTGACCGCCCCGGAGCGCGAGGCGACACTTCCCGGACGCTAGAAGTGCGAGGAGGAAAGCGATGGACGAGCCCGAACGGTGGCGCCACATGTCGACGGCGCCGAGGGATGGCAGCCGCATCCTGGTCACGGTTCGCCCGTCCGAACAGGGGCCGGCGGAAGTCGACCTCGCCTATTGGTCGCGCGCCGATCAGTTCGCCAGCGAAGGCTGGCGTGCGTCGGACTCCTCGCCGGGGCGCGTTGTCGAATACGCCGAACCGGAACTGAAATGCTGGATGCCGCTGCCGACAGCCAATCTCAGCCGCGCTTCCATGCCGGCCCCCTGGGAGGGCGACGACGCCCAGCAGCTCGACGGCTCGGGGATATAAGACGCGGAACCCTAGCCCAATCCCCCATCAAGCGAAGTCTTGCAGGTTGGCTTCCCGGAGCTTGGCGCCTGCCAGCAGGGCTTCGAGCACCTGCTTCTTGAGATTGAGGCACTGCGAGCGGGCTAGTTTGACGATGCCGGAAACGTCGCTTGCCTCGCAGGCATGAACAAGGTCCTTCTGCTGACCGATGATCAGCTGCGTGAAGTCGCGCGACCTGAATCCGAGGTGGAGAGCCCTCTCCGACTGGTCGAGTATCTGCCCCAGCAGCTGCGCCAGGCGTGAATTTCCGGATAGCTCCGCCAAGGCAAGACGGAAGGCGCGGTCCGCCGCCAGGAATGCAACGTGGCTGCGCAGCGTCTCAGGTTTCAGCACTTTCCTCGCCGCTTGCCTGACATCTTCGAGCCCCCGCTCGGTGAGGCCCGACGCAGCCACCCTGAACACTTCCGGCTCGATCAGGCCGCGGACATCGAAGATCTCGGTGACATCGCGCAGCGTCAGTGGCGTTATGACATAGCCACGGCGCGGCTCGCTCCTGACCAGCCCTTCCTGCATCAGCCGGGTCAGCGCCGCGCGGATCGTCGCCTTTCTGATCAAATATCGATCGCCAATCTGCTTTTCCGTCAGGGTTTCACCGGGGCGCAGCACGCAGGCGATGATGTCGCTCTTCACCTGCTCATACGCCTGCTCGCTGCGCAGCAGGTCGGCGGTCGACGGCGCCGCGGCCGTGCCGGTGGACAGTGCCCGTTTCGGCGATGCGGCAGTCAAATCACGAGGAGTCATGCTTGTTCCGTTCTGCCGATCCGGTTGACGCGGCCATCGACTTTGAGTAGCCTTGAGCATCTCAGATAGGTCATTTGATCATCTCAAAAGGGATAACTGGCAATGGCTGTTCCGGTTGGCTCGCCTCTCTACGCCGCTGTCGATGATATCGTCAACGCCGCCGGCAGTCCCGATCCACTCGCACGAATAAGGGCGGTGTTGGGCGACCATACGAACCGTCTTCACGCATTGGGGGTGCTCGCTCATGAAGAAGAAGACGACGAGGTGCTTCTGCATGCAAGTCGGAATTTGACGATCTATCACATCACGCTGTCGCCCGGCCTGCAGTACCCGCCGCACAACCATTTGATGGACGCGTTGATCGGCGTCTACAGGGGTGGCGAGACGAACTTCATCTATCCCGATGCCGCCAGCAAGCTCGATGCTCCGCAACGGCAGGACGCCACCGTGCTGCACCTGCCCCCGCATACCGTGCACTCGGTCGCCAACCCCGGCAGCGCACGGTCGGGCGCGCTTCATGTCTATCTTGGCGATCTCCCGGCGACCCATCGACAACTCTGGGATCTGGAAAGCAATCAAGCCGAGCCCTTTGACAACGATCGCTATCTGGCCGGCGCCCAGCCCATCGAGCGGTCTTGAGGTAGGCGCGCCCTGTCCCTTGCGGGAGAGGGAGAGCTTCCCCCTTAGAACAGGAACGACGCCGTGGCGGGATTTGGGCCGGTGCGGCCGTTTGGCGAATCTATGCCCCGGATCGTCTGCAGGTCCTGCGCATCCAGTTCGAAATCGAAGACGTCGAAATTGGCGGCGATGCGATCCCTGCGGATCGACTTTGGAATGACGATCAGCCCTTCCTGAAGGTGCCAGCGGATGATCGTCTGCGCCGCGGACTTGTCATGCTTCCTGGCAATGCCCGCGATGGTCGGGTCGCCCAGCAGCCGGCCGCTGCCCAGCGGGCTCCAGCTTTCAATGCGAATGTCGTGGCTGGCATGAAAATCCCTGACGCCGCGCTGCTGGAACTGGGGATGCAGCTCGATCTGGTTGACCACTGGCGTCACGCCGGTCTCGCCGATGATCCGCTGCAGATGGTCCTGGTTGAAATTCGAAACGCCGATCGACTTGATGCGGCCGGCCTGCCTGAGTTCGACCAGCGTCTTCCACGCTTCGACATATTTGTCCTGGCCGGGCACCGGCCAGTGGATCAGGAACAGGTCGAGCTGTTCGATGCCGAGCTTCTCCATCGTCTCGTCGAAGGCGCGCAGCGCCGCATCGCGCCGGTGCGCGCCGTTGCGCAGCTTGGAGGTGATGAACAGCTCGCTTCTCGGCACGCCGGCGCCGCGGATCGCCTCTCCGACCCCCTCCTCGTTCTGGTAGCCCTCGGCGGTGTCGATCAGACGATAGCCGGCCTCGATCCCCCAACCCACCACCTGGGCGGTGATATCCTGGTCGACTTGCCACACGCCAAGGCCGAGTTGGGGAATGGCGGAGCCGTCGTTCAACGGGATCTGTTCAGGCATGGCTGGTCCTTTGCAAGATATGATCCGGGCGGTCCGCCCGGCGCATGCCCTATCTAGGTTCGACAGGGAGCAACGACCCGTCGACAGCGGTCAAATTCGCCGGACGCGAGCTCATCTCGGTCGGCGCACCGCCCTCACCACCCCGGCCGATACGCTGCCGCAGAACAGGCGTTCGCCGCCATCGGATTCCAGCCCCGAGACGCCCATGCCGGCCGGCATGTCGAGCTTCTCCAAAACCTTGCCGGTTTGCGGGTCGACGCGGCGCAGGTCGCTCTGCTCGCCTTCCCAGGTGGCGTGCCACAGTTCGCCGTCGACCCAGGTCACCCCGGTGACGAAGCGGTTGGATTCGATGGTGCGCAGGACTGCCCCGGTCTCGGGGTCGATCTGGTGGATCTTGCGCTCCCGGTACTGGCCCACCCAGAGCGTTCCTTCGGCCCAGGTGAGCCCGGAGTCGCGCCCGCCGCCGGGAGCCGGAATGGAGGCCAGAACCTTGCCGGTGTCGGGGTCGATCTTCTGGATGCGATCCCCGGCAAGCTGGAAGAAATGCCGGCCGTCATAGGCGGTGCCAGCGTGCGCGGCGACATCGATCGAGCGCAGCGCCTGCCCGCTCTCCGGATCGAAGGCGTTCAGTTTCTCACCGGAGGCAAACCAGACGTTGCGCCCGTCAAAACTTACCCCGTGCACGGTGTCGACGCCCGGAAAGGGTCCGTATTCGCGCAGGATTTCGGCCGCTGAATGTTTCATGTCGTTATCCTCACTGAGATGATCGGGCATTTTCGGGGATCATGCTCTAACCGTTTGGCAGCGGGGCCGGGAGTAACAAGGTCGTCGTGAATCCGGCCACCGGTGGCGTCATCCAGCGGCGCGCCCGGCCGTGCCCGAACGACTGCACCTTGCCGGCCTCGCCGAGTTGCTCCAGCGCCCGCTGCACGCTGCGCTGGCCGGTACCAAGCGCCAGCGCCAGTGCCGAACTCGCCCAGGATTCACCATCGGCAAGCAAGGCCAGCACCGCCGCGTGCCGCTCCTCGATCGGCCGTGCCAGCACCACCACCTCGGACGCATGGCGCGGCGCCAGCGCAAAGCCTTGGCTGGTGGCATTGATGTCGGCAAGCCTGCGCAGTTCGGCGCGCAGCCGGCCGATTTCGACCCGCAATCGCGCCCGATGCGATTCATCGGCGTGCCTGCCGCCAAAAGCCTGAGCGATGAGCGTCGCCCGCGACACGTCCGCCGGCCATGCTTCGGCCAGCGTGCGCGCCAGCGCAAACAGCACCGGGCGCGTTGCCAGCGAGACCATGGTTTCCTGTTGGCGCACGAGATAGCGCAAGGCATCGACGACCAACGCCGGCGATGCCTGCAGAGCCTCGACCTCCTCGAGCAGCAAGGGGCGCTGCTGGCCACGCGCGATCAGCCGCGCCGCCGGCGCGTCCAGCGCCAGGAAGGCGTTGTCGACCTCGGCTATCAGCCCCGGGATGCCGGCCCGGCGAGCGGCGTGGCGCGCCCACTCCAACGCGGTGCGCGCAGCCCTTGTCTTCAGGCGCCGCATCGCGATGCCGGCGACGGCCAGTTCGTGCGCGGCTCTCGAGGCTGGCGGAAGCGGCGCCGGATCGAGCCCGGCCAGCACGTCTTCAGCCTCATCGAGGCGACCAATCAACAGCAGGCGCCGCACCTTGAGGTGGCCGGCATGCGCGGCGTTCAGCCGATCGCCATGCCTTTCCAGCGTCGCTCGCGCCGCGTCCAGCGCCTTGGCGGGCCAGCCGAGGTCCCGCGAGACCAGTGCGATCTCCGCCTCGGCGACGACGCATCTGGCGCGCGCCACCGCCTCTTTCGGGCCGAAGGCGCGTGCGGCCCGCTGCAGCAGCGCCTTGGCGCGGTCGAGGTCGCCGAGCTGCGCCATCGCAATGCCGCGCAACGCCAGCGCCGGCGCGTCCTCGCGCAAGGCGACACGGTCCAGCGCGCCGAGCGGATTGCCCGCGGCCAGCGCCAATGCCGCTGCCGTGATCAGCGAGTCCATTCAAATCCCGTCACACTTGTAACTCCCACCGCTGCACTCCACACCCTAACTTAAGTCATGACCGCCCCCCAGCAAGCCGTATCGGCAACAGGCAGCATACCAGGGAAAACGGCAATGACTTGGATGATGACCTAGCCATCAGGACTGGCTGAAGGCGCCGCGGCCACCGTTGACGCCAATATCGGCATTCACTAGCCTGAGCATCTCAGGCAAAGATATTAAGCTTCTCACAAGGGACAAACAGAAATGCCTGACTCCGACGATCTGCCACTCCACGCGACGAACGACACGGTCGAGCGCGCAGGACGCCACCCCTGCTGCGGCGGGCCTGTCCATTCAAATCCCGTCACACTTGTAACTCCCACCGCGGCACTTCATCGCCCTACCCTGCCTCACGATCCGCAAGCAACGACACGCCGCCACGGCGCGACAGACTGACAAAGGAGACGAGCCATGACCAAGCACACAGCAATGAAGACCCCACCAATCGTTTCACAGCAGGCGTGGGAAGCCGCGCGCGAAGAGCTGCTGGTGAAGGAGAAGGCGACGCTGCGCGCCAAGGACGCGCTGGCCGCCGAGCGCCGGCGTATGCCGTGGATGGAAGTGGACAAGGCCTATGTGTTCGAGGGGCCGAATGGCAAGGCGAGCCTGCTCGATTTGTTCGAAGGCCGCCGCCAGTTGATCGTCTACCGCGCCTTCTTCGAGCCGGGGGTCCATGGCTGGCCGGATCATGCTTGCCGCGGCTGTTCGCTGGGTGCCGACCAGGTCGGCCATCTCGCCCACCTCAACGCCCGCAACACCACGCTTGCCTACGCCTCGCGCGCACCGCAGGCCGACATTGCGCGGCTGAAGAAGCGGATGGGCTGGGAGATGCCCTGGTACACCATCACCGACAGCTTCGACAAAGACTTCGGCGTCGACGAATGGCACGGCCACAACGTCTTCATCCATGACGGCGACCGTGTGTTCCGCACCTATTTCATCAACAGCCGCGGCGACGAGGCGATGGGCACCGTGTGGAGCTACCTCGACGCAACGCCGCTCGGCCGCCAGGAGATCTGGGAAGACTCGCCCGAAGGCTATCCGCAGACCCCGCTCTACAGCTGGTGGAACTGGCACGACAATTACGACGCCGCGCCCGACCAGAAATGGGCCGAAGTGTCGGCTGCCGGCGAAGCGGCATTCAGGGACAAGCAATAGGGCATTGGCGAGAGCGCTCGGCGGCGCTTGTCCAGCTTGGGTTCCTCGCCTCCACAAAGTGCGGGAGAGGTGGCTCGGCGAAGCCGAGACGGAGAGGGGGACTGCGCCCTACGAAAGCCCCCTCTCCGGCCGCTTCGCGGCCACCTCTCCCCCGCCTTTGGCAGGGGCGAGGAACCCAAGACCTGGTGGGCACAGCCATCAAGGGAAAAGGACCATGAGCGATATCCATACCCGCGCCAACGGCGCAATCACTGAAAATACCAATGCGGCCACCCTCGGCATCGCCGACTGGCTGTGCCTTGCCGCCGCACCGACCTTCGCCCTGATGGCGCTCTTCGCCTGCATTCAGAATGGCGACGTGGCCATGCTGTGCATGGCAGCGAACGCCTCGCCGCTGACCAGCATGGCGGTGATGTATCTCCTGATGAGTGCCTTCCATCTGGCGCCCTGGCTGAGGGTGATGTCCGGCCGGCCGGTCCGCCAATGAGGCTGGTCAGGCTGAGAGCGCCGGGTGGCTTGGACAACCTCGAACTGGTCGAGGAAGACCGTCCCAAGCCAACGTCGGGTGACGTGCTGGTCAGGATCCGGGCCTGCTCGCTGAACCTGCGAGACGATTTCGTCGTGCAAGGCAAGATGCCGTTCGCCGACGGCCGCGTTCCGCTGTCCGATGGCGCGGGCGAGGTGATCGAAGTCGGCGACGATGTCGATGCGTTCAAGGCTGGAGACAGCGTCGTCAGCACCTTCTACCCCTGGTGGCTGGGCGGTGACATGACGCCTGCCACCAGGCGCGACATCCCGGGAGAAAGTTTCGACGGCTTTGCCAGCGAGTATGTGTGCATGCCGGCGCGCGCCTTCACCAAGGCACCATTGGGCTACACGCATGTCGAGGCGGCAACGCTCACCTGCACCGGCGTCACCGCCTGGCGCGGCCTGGTTGTGTGCGGCAAGGTGAAACCCGGCGACACCGTGCTTGTGCTCGGCACGGGCAGCGTATCGCTGTTCGCATTGCGATTTGCCAAAGCCGCCGGCGCCAGGGTCATCGCCACGTCTTCCGACGAGCAGAAGCTGGAAAGGCTCACACGCCTCGGAGCCGACGCCGTCATCAACTACAAGGCCGTGCCGGACTGGGGCCAGAAAGCCAGGGATTTGACGGACGGACGCGGCGTCGATCACGTGATCGAGGTCGGCGGCCCCGCCACGCTCACGCAGTCGATAGCGGCCTGCCGGACGGGCGGCCACATCGCCCTGATCGGCGTCCTCACCGGCTTTGCGGCTGATGTCTCGATCCCGGCCTTGTTTTCGAACCAGATCCGCATCAGCGGGATTTCGATTGGCAGCAGGGCGGACCAGGAGGATATGATCCGCGCGATAGAGGTCAACCATCTGAAGCCCGTCATCGACCGCCGTTTTCCCCTTGAGGACATCGCTCCCGCCTTCACGCACTACGAATCCCAACAGCATTTCGGCAAGGTCTGCCTCGAACTTTGAGCGGCCAGAAGGCGGCAACCCCGCAACCCAACCGCGCCGATCATCCATCAGCAACAGCTAATTGACAGCCCGGAAGAAACGGCGCTGACTGGCTGAACAGGTGGATCGCACATCAGGCGGGCGATATCGGCCGCCGGCTTCACCTTGGGGAGGATGCCATGCCAACCGTCATTGGCCATCACAACATCACGAAGGACAGCAAGCACTGGCTCAGTTCACCCAAGCGCAAGGAAGTTTTCGGCGCCCTTGGGATCACCAACATCCGCACGTTCGTCGATCCGCAGAATCCGAAACGCGTGGCGGTGATGATGGACGTTCCGGACATGGACGCGCTTGCTGCGATGATGCAGAGCCAGAAAGCCGCTGACGCGATGGCCTACGATGGTGTGGTGCCGGAATCGCTGGTGATCTTGGTCGAAGCCAAGGGCTAACTCCCTGACCTAGTGCAGGTGCCTGAGCCTGTCGGGATTACGCACCACATAGATTGCCGCGATCTTTCCGTCCTCGATGTCGAGTGCGGTCGTCTGCAGTTCGCCATCGGCTTCCAGCGTGATGAAGCCGGGCAGTCCAGGCGCCTCGCGCCACGCCGACAGCAGGTAGATGCGCTGCTCGGTTTCGCCGTCCTCGCGCGCAAACACCGTGTGCATGTTGAGGCAGTTGGCGCAGCCGTTGATCTGGGATGCACGGATCTTCACAAGCTCGGCCAGGCTGGGCTCGAGGCTGGAGGAAATGGCGAAGGATGCGCGCTGCCATTCCTTCATCAGCGAGGGGGCAGCGGCGAAGAGATCAAGTTTTGCGGTCATGATTGGCTTCCTTCTGTTGGTGCCGACATCATGACGAGTTGGGATATCCGCCAATGTGACATTCACGCCAGGTTTTTATGTGTCGCCTGCCGTCGCGAGCGGTCGCGCCGGCACCTGGTGTCGGGCATCGGTGACGCTTGCCTAGGTCGCGATATCGTTGACCGGCAGCAATGGCTTGGGGAGGTCAACCTCCCCAAGCCCGGTGCGCAGCTCGATCTCGATGTCGCGACAGATTTGCGAGATCGGAACATCGTTGGCGTTGCCCTCGAAAGGGTTGGCACTGCTCTCGCCGACCTGGTCGAGAGACATATATGCCCACCCCAGAAGCGTGCTGAACGGGATCGTGAGCCAGATCGCGATCGGGCCGAGTGCGCCGCCCAATTTGCCCATCTCGGCAAAGACTGGAACGACGCCAAATGGCAGCAAGGTGCAAAAGATCATGACGAACAAGGAACTGACTATGGCGTATTGCCGGGGATATGGATTGTTCTTGATGCGGTCGCACCGGGCCTGCTGATCATGGAAGTCGCGGATCAGCTTGACGAGTTCGACATAGATCTGGGGAGGGATTTTGGCCTCCTTGAACAACGCATTGACCTGGACCGATTGCATTTCGAGCAGGACTATCGCCGGACGAGGCGACTTCAGGACGTCGTCGGCTTGTTCGCCCAACAGCGGACGCAGTTCGTCGGCGATCAAGCCCGCATCCTCCTGGATATTGTAACGCCGCCGGAATTCGACATTGGCCGCCCGCCCCATGGATTCCCACGGCATCGGCCGCCGCAGGGCGAACCGCAGGGCCGTCAACCAGGCGAGATGGCGGTAGATGAGTTGCCTAGCTGTCGGCACGTCGTTGAAGTCCCTGCAGAAATTGGACCACAACCGGCTGCTGGCTGTAATTTGCGCGAAGGCTTGCAGCGCTTCACTGCTGCGGGTGAATACCTGTGAATTCTTGAACCCGGCAACGAGTGACACGGTGGTGCCGAGCACGAGTACGACCGACCATGGCACCGAAAACCCGGCGATGCCCGGCAGACGGTAGGCCGCCACGGCCAATGCGCTCACCACCACCATGTAGATGACACTGCCCCGCGACCAGAGAGCGAAATCTACCACCTTGTAGGAACGGCCTACATACATCGGATGCCTCGGAAAGCGTGAACGACAAGCGAATCAAGCCATGACGCCTAGCATACCGTTTGCGCACCATGAATGGCCGTCTTGGTATGAAGCCGAAGGTTGCGGGCCGATTTCCTGGTCGTCCTAACCTTCGTCTGGTGTCGCCGAACCTCAACCTGCCAACGAAACAAACCAGCGCGAGCGGGCCTGTAGCCCGCAAGCTCTACAACGGTACTTTGAACAAGCTCGTCGTCCGGATACGCCTCATTGAGCAGCACTTCCAGGCTGTTGGCGGCGGCCAGGCTGGTGTCTTCTCCGCTGACGAACCTTGTCGGCACCAAGATGAGGCTGTCCACGCGGTCAACTCTTCCTCGCCCCGAACCGCAATCCGTCCATCAGCAGCGAGACCAGCCGGCGTGAGCGGTCGCGCCATTGCGGGGTGTCGGGGGCCGAGTAGATGCCCGAAAGCGCATGCAGCACGTCGGAAGCGTCGACGTCGCCGCGGATGGTGCCTTCGGCCACCGCCGCCTCGACCAGTTGGCGCAAGGCCTGCGAGACCCGGCCCGACGTGTCGGAAAACAGCGTCGAATTGGTGGTCAGCAGGATGCGCAGGCTGGTCGCCAGGCCGCGCTTGGTGGCGATATAGTCGACGAAGCGCTGCATCCACTGTTCCAGCGCGACATCGGACGGGTATTTTCCGGCGAGTTCGCCGGCAGCCGCGCACAGCGCCTCCGCCTCGCGCCGGTAGACCACTTCGACCAGATGCTCGCGGGTCGGGAAATGCCGGTAAAGCGTGCCGATGCCGACGCCGGCGCGGCGCGCGATCTCCTCCAGTGATGCGTCGATGCCGCGCTCGGCAAAGACGGCGGCCGCTACCTCGACCAGCCTATCACGGTTGCGCTGCGCATCGGCGCGCAGCGGCTTGGCCTCTTCAGCCTTCTCTTCAGCGATGGCGGACGGCTCGGCGGCCAATTTTTTTCTCCACGGTGTGGCGGGGGCTTGAACCCGGCCGGGTCAGCCCCCACGTAATAAACGGAGGCGCCTCCGTTTTAGTGGAGCACCTTTATCATATAATAAGGGGAAACGGTATGTCACGTGCTGAAAGTTGCTTCCCCCGACCGCTGGGAGGTCGGTGAAGACCGATGAGTGCAATCTCCCCATACGGGGGGATTAGCCAAGCTGACCGCAAGGTGACCTTGCTCTTCCCCGGCAAGGCACCAAATCATCCCCATCCGCGTCAAGCAGACTGGAGCCAGACGCCCATGACCAGCCTTCCCCTCACTCTCACCATCAACGGACACCGACACGAACTGGAGGTCGATCCACGCGTCACACTGCTTGATCTGCTGCGCGAGCGGCTTGAACTCACCGGCACCAAGAAGGGCTGCGACCGCGGCCAGTGCGGTGCTTGCACGGTGCTGGTCGACGGCAAGCGCATCAACTCCTGCCTGGCGCTGGCTGTCAGCCATGACGGCGCCAAGGTCTTGACCATCGAAGGTGTCTCCCATGGTGAAGACCTGCATCCGGTGCAGGCCGCCTTCATTGCCCATGACGGCTTCCAATGCGGTTTCTGCACGCCGGGTCAGATCATGAGCACGCTCGGTCTGATCGCCGAGGCACAGGCAGGCGACGATCCCGAGCGCATCCGCGAGGGCATGAGCGGCAATCTCTGCCGTTGCGCTGCCTATGGCGGCATCGTCGAGGCCGTCCTGGAAGCCCAGGAGCAGCTTGCCAAAGCCGACCGGAGGACCGCGGCATGAAGAACTTCGATTATATCAGGCCCACCACCATTCCCGACGCTCTTGCGGCAGCGGCCGAGCCGGGTTCGGCCTACCTCGCCGGCGGCACCAACCTGCTCGACCTGATGAAGGGCGGCGTCACCAGCCCCGACCGTGTCGTCGACATCTCGCGCCTGCCGGAACTCAACCGCATTGAGCGGCTGGCCGATGGCGGACTGCGCATCGGTGCGCTGGTGCGCAATGCCGACCTCGCTCACGATCCCGAGTTCGCGAGATCCTATCCGGCGGTGGCGGAGGCCTTGCTGTCGGGCGCCTCGGCTCAGCTTCGCAATGCCGCCACCGTCGGCGGCAATCTGCTGCAGCGCACGCGCTGCAGCTATTTCTACGACACCGCCAGCGCCTGCAACAAGCGCGAGCCGGGCGCTGGCTGCGACGCGCTGGGTGGCGAGAACCGGCTGCACGCCGTGCTCGGCTGGAGCGACGCCTGCATCGCCACGCATCCGTCGGACTTCTGCGTGCCGCTGGTGGCGCTCGACGCCGTGGTCGAGATCGAGGGCAAAAAGGGCCGGCGCCATGTGACGCTGGAGGAATTCCACCGGCTGCCCGGCCAAACGCCGCAGCGGGAGAATGGGCTGGAGCCCGGCGACCTGATCGTTGGGGTGCGCCTACCGGCGGAGGCCGCCTCCTTCTCCGCCAATGCCCGCTATCTCAAGGTACGCGAACGCACCTCCTATGCCTTCGCTGTTGTCTCGGCCGCCGCTGCCCTTGTCGTCGAAGGCGGCAAGATCCGCCAGGCGCGGTTGGCGCTGGGCGGGGTAGCGGCCAAGCCATGGCGAGCGCGTTCGGCGGAAGCGGTGCTGCTTGGCGCCGATGCCGACGAGACGAGCTTCGTCCGCGCGGCGGACGCGGCATTGGCCGATGCCAGTCCCTCCGGCGACAATGCGTTCAAGATCGAACTCACACGCCGCATCGTGGTCAGGGCGCTGATGTCTGCCCTGGCGGGAACGCCTGGACGGCTGCCAGCCCTTCCTGCCTCCCCATTTTCCTCCATTCCCGGAGTGCGCCATGACGCTTGAACTCAGCCTCAATCAACAACCCGCCCATCTCCGGCAGGGCTCCAGCATCGGCCAGCCGCTGACCCGCCGCGATGGTTTTCTCAAGGTCACCGGTGCCGCCCGTTACGCCGCCGACAATCATCCGCCCGGCATGCTCTACGCAGTACTGGCCGTCAGCAGCATCGCGCGCGGCCGCGTTGCTTTACTGGATGTCGAGGCGGCCAAGGCGCACGCGGGCGTGGTCGAGGTGATGACGCCCGAGAACAGGCCGCCGCTCGCCACCGATCCGGACGCCAAGAACAATCCCTTCATGTTCCGGCTCGACCTGTTGCAGAACGACCATATCCGCTACCCGAACCAGACCATCGCCGTGGTGATCGCCGAAACGCTGGAGGCGGCGACCGAGGGGGCGGCACTGCTATCGCCGCGCTATGAAGCGCAGCCGGCGCGCGTTGGCCTCGACGGCGCCGAAAGCTTTGTGCCGGGCGGTGTCGGCATCGGCAGTCCCGCGGTGCACCACAAGGGCGATGTCGAGGCCGGTCTCAAGTCGGCGGCGACGCGGATCGAGGCGACCTACGAGACGCCGGCCCAATACCACAACGCCATGGAGCCGCATGCGATTGTCGCCGCCTGGGATGGCGACAGTCTGTCGATCGACACGCCGAGCCAGGGCCTTGCCATGGCACAGGGCCGCATAGCTGGCCTGTTCGGCATCGCGCCGGAAAATATCCACATCCGCAGCCCTTTCCTGGGTGGCGGCTTCGGTTCCAAGGGCATGATCTCCGGGCCGCAGGTGCTAGGCATTCTGGCGGCGCGTCTCGTCGGTCGTCCGGTCAAGCTGGTGCTACGGCGCGAGCAGATGTACGGGCCCGTCGGCCATCGCGCCCCAACGCGCCAGACTTTGCGCATGGGCATGGACAGCGAAGGGCGGCTGACCGCGATCGGCCATCACGCCAGGACCGCATCGAGCACGTTCGACGATTTCTTCGAACCGGCCGCCGATGCCTCGCACACGCTCTATGCCAGCCCGGCCATCGCCACCTCGCACGAGGCGGTGCGGCTGGACACCGGCACGCCGCTGTTCATGCGCGCCCCGGGTGAAGCCACCGGCTCGATCGCGCTGGAGAGCGCCATCGATGAGGCGGCCGCTGCCTGCGGCATGGACCCGCTGGAGTTTCGGCAGCGCAATTATGCCGAGGTCGAGCCGATGACTGGCAAGCCGTTTTCGTCCAAGGCGCTGCGCGAATGCTACACGCAGGCATCGGAGCGGTTCGGCTGGCAGCGCCGTCCGCTCCAGCCACGCCAGATGCCGGACAAGGACGGCTTTCTGACCGGCTGGGGCATCGGCACGGCGACCTTTCCGGCGATCATGTTCCAGGCTGAGGCGCGTGCGGTGCTGAGGGCCGACGGTAGCGGCCTGATGGAGACGGGCGCGCAGGACATGGGGCAAGGCGCCTGGACTGCCTTCGCCCAGATCGCCGCCGACGGGCTGGGGCTCGACATCGACCAGGTCGATTTCAGGGCCGGCAGCTCCGACCTGCCCAACGCAGGCATTGCCGGCGGCTCCGGCCATACGGCGACAGCCGGCATGGCGATCCACAATGCCGGAGCCGCCGTCATCACCAGGCTCGCCGATCTCGCCACCCGCCATGAAGCCTCGCCGCTGTTCGGCGCCGGCAACGAGGGCGTGCTGGCGCGTGGCGGCCGTCTCTACCGGCGCGACGACGAAAGCCGCAGCGAAAGCTATGGCGAGATCCTGGCCCGCGCCGGGCTCGCCGAGATCGATGGCCGTGGTACGGGAACCCCGGACTCGGCCTCACGGGAGGCCTATGCCATGCACGCGCATGGCGCTGTGTTCGCCGAAGTGAAGGTCGATCCCGATTTCGGCCAGATCCGCGTCACCCGCCTGGTCGGTGCCTTTGCCGCCGGGCGGGTCATCAATCCGCGGCTGGTGCGCAGCCAGTATTATGGCGGCATGATCTGGGGCGTCTCCTTCGCCCTGCATGAGGAAGCCGTCACCGACCGACGCTCGGGCCGTATCCAGAATGCCAACCTCGCCGAATACCATATACCGGTGAATGCCGACGTGCCGTCGGTCGCGGCGCTGCTGGTCCACGAGGACGACCCTTACGTCAACGCGCTCGGCATCAAGGGCGTTGGCGAAATCGGCATCACCGGCACGGCTGGCGCGGTCGCCAATGCGGTCTGGCATGCAACAGGCGTGCGCCCCCGGCGCTTTCCGATCCGGATCGAGGACCTGTTGGGATGACGAGTGATCCGTAAAGCGGACAGAAAGCCAGTTGCCTGGCTTTCCAAACGACGAATGCCCGGAGCGAAAGCAAAGGGACGGACAGGTGGGAGATCCGGTAGGTCTGCCGGCTGTCCTTGCCTGCCCAACATCAGCTCAATCGACTCCGCGTCAAGCAACTGGAGCCAGACGCCCATGACCAAAACGACAATTCCCGTCCATCTCGACATCAACGGCGATCGCCACACCCTGCAGCTCGAGCCGCGCGTCACGCTGCTTGACGCCTTGCGCGACCGGCTCGGCCTGACCGGCACCAAGAAGGGCTGCGACCACGGCCAGTGCGGCGCCTGCACCGTGCATGTCGACGGCGAGCGCGTGCTGGCCTGCCTGACGCTGGCCGCGCAGGCCGAGGGCCGCACCGTCACCACCATCGAGGGGCTTGCACGGGAGGGCGAACTGCATCCCGTGCAGGCTGCCTTCCTCGAGCAGGATGCCTTCCAGTGCGGCTATTGCACGCCCGGCCAGATCATGTCGGCGGTCGCCTGCATCCGCGAGGGCCATGCCGGCTCCGACGAAGAAATCCGCGAATACATGGCCGGCAATCTCTGCCGCTGCGGCGCCTATCCGCACATTGTCGCCGCGGTCCGCCAGGCCGCCCTGGAGGTCCAGTCATGAGAGATTTTTCCTATCTGCGTGCCGGCTCGGTCGAGGCGGCGCGCCAGGCCGCCGCCCTGCCCGGCACCATGATTCTCGCCGGCGGCACCACGCTGATCGATCTCGCCAAATGCGGCGTCGCCGAGCCCGACAGCCTGGTCGACATCACCCATCTCAAGGGGCTGGACAAGATCGAAGTCAGCGCGCGTGGCGCCACCATCGGCGCACTGGCCAAAATGGGCCATGTCGCCGACCACGCCGACATCAAGCGCCACTTCCCCGCCGTCTCCGAAGCCTTGTGGCAAGCGGCGTCGGCGCAAATCCGCAACATGGCGACCATCGGCGGCAATCTGATGCAGCGCACGCGCTGCCCCTACTTCCGCGATCCGGCGAATTTCCCGGCCTGCAACAAGCGTGAACCCGGCAGCGGCTGTTCGGCCATCGGCGGCGTCACCCGCGGACACGCCGTGCTCGGCACCAGCGACGCCTGCATCGCCATGTATCCGGGCGACCTCGCAACTGCCCTGATCGCCTTCGACGCGATCGTCCATCTCGGCGAGCGGCAGGTTTCGGTCGACGACTTCTTTCTCTTGCCCGGCGCTACGCCCGACAAGGAACACGCGATCGAACCGGGCGAGATGATCACCGCGATCGAGATTCCCGACTCCGCGGCGGCTCGGCGTTCGACCTATCTGAAGATCCGCGACCGGCAATCCTATGAATTCGCCGCGGCAAGTGCTGCTGTCGGCATCGAGTTCGAGGCTGACGGGCGCACCATCCGGGATTTGCGGGTGGCGCTGGGCGGCGTCGCGACTAAACCGTGGCGGGCGCGGGCAGTGGAAGAGGCGCTGAAAGGCAAGGTGCTGGAACCGGACGCCGTCCGCGCCGCCAGCCTGCTCGCCGTCGAAGGCGCCGTCGACAACGGCGCCAATCACTACAAGATCGAACTGGCGCCGCGCGTCGTCGCCCGCGCCATCCTAAAAATGGGAGAAACGGCATGACCGTTCACAACATGAGACATGGTGATGCGTCCGATGGCGGCGCCGACGCTATTGGCGGCCGGCTGTCGCGCGTCGACGGCCCGGCCAAGATCACCGGCTCCGCGAAATACGCCGTCGAACAACAGCTCGAAGGGCTCGCCTACGCCGTGCTGGTCGAAAGCACGGTTGCATCGGGCAAGGTGCGCCGGATCGACACCGCCGAGGCCGAGGCAGCGCCCGGCGTGCTCAAGGTGTTGACACCAGACACCATCATCAGCCTCAGGACTGCTTCGGACTGGTTCGGCACGCCGCCGCCCGACAAGCCCTATTGCCCGCTGGCGCGCGACATCACTTTCTCAGGCCAGCATGTCGCGGCGGTCGTGGCGGAAACCTTCGAGCAGGCGGTTGCGGCCGCTGCACTGGTCAAGGTCAGCTATGACGAGACCCCCTCCATTGTCGACCTCAGCGACTCCAAGGCCGGTGACGGCATCCCGATAGACGCCATGACCAAGGAATGGGGCGACGCCCAGGCGGCTTTCGCCTCGGCCCCGGTCCGCATCTGCGCCGCCTACAACACGCCCCGCGAATACCAGGCGCCTATGGAGCCGCATGGCCTGATCGCGCACTGGGAAGGCGACAAGCTCACCGTATGGGAGCCGAGCCAGTGGCTGGACGGCATGGCGCGCACCTATGCCGAGTGGTTCGACGTGCCGTTCGAGAATGTGCGCCTGGTCTCGCCCTATATTGGCGGCGGCTTCGGCTCCAAGGCGCTGGCGCTCAGCCATGGCGCGGTGGCGGCAAGTGCCGCCAGGATGCTCGGCCGGCCGGTGAGGCTGGTGATGACGCGGCCGCAGACCTTCACCGGCTACGGCGGGCGCGCGGCGACACGGCAGACGGTGACGATCGGCGCCGATGGTGAAGGAATAATTCAGTCGATCGTGCATCGCGGCATCAACGAGACGTCCATGGACGGCATGTGGGTCGAGCCGCTCGGATCGGTCACCTCGATCATGTACGCGACGCCGAATTTCTCCTCGAAGCAGAATGTCGTGCGGGTGAATTCGGTGGTGCCGGGCGCCATGCGCGCGCCGGGCGAAAACCCCTCGGCCTTCGGCATCGAGAGCACCATCGACGAACTCGCTTATGAGGTCGGCATCGATCCGCTGGAGATCCGCCTGAGAAACTATGCCGAGCAGGATCCGCACGCCAAAAAAGCCTGGTCGACCAGGCAGTTGCGCGAGGCCTTTGCTGTAGGCGCAGAGCGCTTCGGCTGGGCAAGGCGGACACCAGAGCCGCGCTCGATGCGCGACGGCAACCAGCTGATCGGCTGGGGTGTCGCCGCGGGCACATATCCGGTGCGGCGGGCCTATGGCGAGGCGATCGTGCGCATTCTCGCCGACGGCTCGGTCGAGGTCGAAAGCTCCTCGATCGACATGGGCCAAGGCACTTACACGATCCTGGCGCAGACCGCCGCCGAGACGGTCGGAGTGCCGGCCGACAATGTCGTGGTGAAGCTCGGCGACTCGCGCTTCCCCCGCGCCGGCGTCGCCGGCGGGTCGCGGCTGGCCGGCGTGATGACCGGCGCCGTCTATAAGGCGGCGACCTCGGCGCTCGATCAGCTCGTCGGGCTGGCGATCAGCGATCCGCGCTCGCCGTTCCACGCGCTGCAAGCCAACACACTGGTGGTCGCCAATGGCCGCATCTCATCGCCGCGCGGTGACGGTCCCGATCTCTCCATAGCCAAACTGCTGACCAGCGTCGGCCGCGACCACATCGAGGCAACCGGCGACACCATGCCGGCCAATTCGACGGCGCAGGATCGCTACAAGAACTACACCACCATCGCCATGGCGTTGCCGCATACGGAGGGCGACTATTCCCGCCACAGCTGGTGCGCGCATTTCATCGAGGTGCGCGTAGACGAGGATTTCGGCACGGTGCGCGTGTCGCGCGTGGTGTCGGCGCTGGATTCGGGCCGGCTCTACAACCCCAAGCTCGCCGAAAGCCAATGGAAGGGCGGCATCATCATGGGCATCGGCCAGGCGCTGCTCGAGGAAGGCATCGTCGACCGCCGCCATGGCCGCATCGTCAACAACAACCTCGCCGACTATCTGGTGCCGACCAATGCCGACATTCCCGACATCGAGGTGATCTCGGTCGGCATTCCCGACCTGCATTCCTCGGTGCTCGGCGGCAAGGGTGTCGGTGAGCTCGCCATTGTCGGCGTGGCACCCGCGATCGCCAACGCAGTCTTCCACGCCACTGGAAAACGGGTGCGCGACCTGCCGATCACGCTGGAGAAGCTGATCTAGGGGGGAGCGAGTAATCTCCCCCCTTGCGGGGGAGATGTCGCCGAAGGCGACAGAGGGGGTCGTCTCGCGTAAAGCGCTAACCTCCGATCGTCGCAAGAAGGCCGCACCCAGTCGAACCGACCCTCTCTGCCCTGCCGACCATCTCCCCCTCAAGGGGGGAGATCACGCTCTCATCGGTTTCCTCACCACTCCAACCCGAACACCAGCTTGCCAAAGTGCAGGCCGCCGGCGGCCATGTGGGCGTAGGCTTCGGCTGCCTCGTTTGGCGAAAACACCTTGTCGACGACCGGCTCGATCCCAGCTGCACCGATGGCGCGGGCGGCATCGCGAAGGTCGAACACCGACCCGGTGTTGTTGCCGACCACCCTCAGCGCCTTGATGATGATCGGCAGCAGATTGACCGTGGCCTCGGCGCCGGTGACGAAGCCGATGGTGAAGAGTGTGCCGCCCGGCGCGGTGGCGTTGATGGCGCGGGCGAAGGTGGCGGTGCCGCCGGTCTCGACGACGAGATCGGCGCCGAGGCCGCCGGTCAGTTCCAGCACCTTGCCGTCCCAGTCGGGCGTCGCGCGGTAGTTGATGAGATGATCGGCGCCGAGTGCCTTGGCCCGCTCCAGCTTCTCGTCCGACGACGAGGTGATGATGACGGTGGCACCGGCGGCTTTCGCAAGCTGCAGGGTGAAGATCGAGACCCCGCCGGTGCCGAGCAGCACCACGACCGAGCCCGGCCCGACATCGGCGGCGCGGATGGCGTTCCAGGCGGTGGTGCCGGCGATCGGCAGCGTCGAGGCCGCCTCAAAGGAGAGATGCGCCGGCACCGACACGACCGAATTGGCCGGCAGCGCAACATATTCGGCCAGCGACCCCGGCAGCGTGATGCCGCGCATCTGCGTCATCTCGTAAGGCCGCGGCCGGCCCCCGATCCAGCGCGGCTTGGCGTGGGCGACGACGCGATCGCCGACGGCCAGTCTCGTAACCCCCTCGCCCAGCGCGACGATCTCGCCGGCGCCGTCGGCGACTGGGATGAGTGGAAAGCTCGGTCCGGGATAATTGCCGCTCGCCACCGCGACATCGACGAAATTGAGGCTCGCCGCACGCTGGCGGATCAGCACCTCGCCACGCTGCGGTTCGGGGGTGGCAATGGTGGCGGCGCGGAAGGCGTCCAGCCTGGGCTGGCTCAGTTCGATGGCTTTCATGGTTCACTCCGGTGGGTCGATTGATGGGTTGAGTGAACCTAGCTGCTGCGTTATCTCTGGATAATCCTTAGCTTTCACATTTGAGTACTGCGAATTATGCAACAATCCCACAAACCCGTGGCCCTTGCCGAAATGGCGGCCTTCGCGGCGATCGCCGAGGCGCGCTCCTTCACCAGGGCGGCGGCACGTGTCGGGCGCGACGCGACCATCCTGTCGCGGCGCCTGCAATCGCTGGAGGAGCGGCTGGGTGTCAGGCTGCTCCATCGCACGACACGCAGCGTGTCGCTGACCGAAGCGGGTGCCGAATTCCTAGTGCGCGTGCGCGCCATCCTCGCCTCCGTCGACGAGGCCGAGGCCGCCGCGTCGGCACATGCCGGCGGCCGCCCGCGAGGCCTGCTCAGGCTGGCGCTCCCCGGCACGTTCGGGCGCATGTGGATCGGGCCGCTGCTGCCTCAATTCCTTGCCGAATTTCCCGATGTCCGCATCGAGGCCGAATTCTCCAACCGCTTCGCCGATCTGGTCGCCGAGAATTTCGACGTCGCGGTGCGGCTCGGCACGCTGGAGGATTCGCGCCTGGTGGCGCGCAAGGTGGCGACGCGGCGCCGGCTGCTCTGCGCCGCTCCCTCCTATCTTGCCCGAAGGGGCAGGCCGGAGACACCGCAGGCGCTGCTCGAACATTCCTGCCTCGGCTTCAGCGGCTTCCAGACTTTTCCGGCCTGGGAGATGACCGACCGCGAGGGCCGGCACGTGCGCGTCGAGGTTTCCGGGCCGTTGGTCTCCGACGATGCCGAGGTCCTGGTCGAGGCCGCCGTGCAAGGCGTCGGCCTGATGATGAGCACCGACTGGCTGGTCGGCCGCGAGCTCGCCGACGGTCGGCTGGTGCCGATCCTGGAGGACTGGACGCTGGCCGACGAAGGCGCGGTCTATGTCGTCACGCCCTCAGCCAAGGGACAAGCCGCCAAGACCCGCGCCTTCGCCGACTGGATCGGCCAGCGCTTCGCGCCGGAGCCGCCCTGGCGGAGTTGAGGCCGCCGGTCTCCCCCCTTGAGGGGGAGATGGCCGGCAGGCCAGAGGGGGTCGTCTCGCGTCGAGCGCTGGCCTCCTCTGTCGACGATAAGGGGTCGCGTCAGGACGCACCCACCCCCTCTGTCGCCTTCGGCGACATCTCCCCTCAAGGGGGGGAGATCACACGCTCCTCCCCTACTTCCCCTGCTGCTTCATGAACTGGCTGAGCAGATCCACCGGCAGCGGGAACACAACCGTGGACGAGCGCTCGCCGGCGATGTCGTGCAGGGCCTCGAAATAGCGCAGTTGCATGGCTTGCGGCTCGGCGGCCAGCATCTTGCCCGCCTCGACCAGCTTGGCCGCCGCCTGCTGCTCGCCATCGGCGTTGATCACCTTGGCGCGGCGCAGCCGCTCGGCCTCGGCCTGCTTGGCGATGGCGCGGATCATGCTCTCGTTCAGGTCGACATGCTTGATCTCGACATTGGAGACCTTGATGCCCCAGGCATCGGTGCGCTGGTCGAGGATCTCCTGGATATCGCTGTTGAGCTTGTCGCGCTCGGCCAGCATTTCGTCGAGCTCATGCTTGCCGAGCACCGAGCGCAGCGTGGTCTGCGCCAGTTGATTGGTGGCGGCCATGAAGTCCTCGACCTGGATGATCGCCCGTTCGGCGTCGACGATGCGGAAATAGAGCACCGCGTTGACTTTCACCGAGACGTTGTCGCGCGAAATCACGTCCTGCGGCGGCACATCCTGCACCACCACCCGCAGATCGACCTTGACCATCTGCTGGATGAAGGGGACGAGGATGATGAGACCGGGACCCTTGACCCCGGTGAAGCGGCCGAGCGTGAAGACCACACCGCGCTGATATTCCCTGAGGATGCGAATGGCCGCGGACAGGAACATGACCACCACCAGCGCAAGCAACAGATAGGCCACGTAACCGATGCTCATTTTTTTGCTCCATTCCTCTCGGCGTCGCGCCGCCGCACCGTCAGCACGAGATCGCTGATGTCGGTCACCTCGACGCTGTCGCCGGGTGCGATGGGTTCGTCGGCCTTCGCCCGCCAGCGCTCGCCCTGGGCCAGTACATGGCCCTCGCTGCCCTGCCAGTCGAGAATCTGGGCCGACAGTCCGCGCATCGCCTCACCGCCGACACGCGGCAGGCTCTTACGCGCCGCCCAGACATAGGTGCCCGTCAGCAGCGCCAGCCCAAGCGTCAGCGCGGCGGCGGGACCGATGACGGCCCATGACACGGCGAAGCCCGGACCTTGGGTCTTGAGCAGCACGGTGGCGCCAAGCAGAAAGGCGGCCACGCCGCCGAGTCCAAGCACCACGGTGGGATTGAAGGCCTCGACGACGAGGAAGGCGACGCCAAGCAGCATCAGGGCGAGGCCGGCATAATTGATCGGCAGGAGATTGAGTGCGTAGAGCCCAAGCACGAGGCAGATGGTCCCGATGACGCCGGGCGCCACCGCGCCGGGGCTGGTGAACTCGAAGATGATGGCGTAGACGCCGACCAGCATCAGGATGATGGCAACGTTCGGATCGGTGATGACGGAGAGAAGCTGGATGAACCAGCCGGGTTCCAGCGTCTCGACCGGCAGCCCTTTGGTCGCCAGAACCACTTTCCTGCCGGCTACATCGACGGTCCGCCCATCGGCCAGCCGCAACAACTCGGTGGTGTCGTGGGCGACGAAGTCGATCACATGTTCCTGCAGCGCCGCGTTGGCCGAAAGGCTCGCCGCTTCGCGCACGGCTTTCTCGCCCCAGTCGCCATTGCGCCCGCGCAGTTCCGCCAGCGAGCGGATCAAGGCAACCGCGTCATTGGTCACCTTGGCCATCATCGCGTCGCCTGCCGGCCGCCCGGTGGCGTCCTTCTGATCGCTCTTATTGTTCTGGTCGCCCTTGTCCTTGTCGCCGCCGGGAAGCGACGGCAGCCCGCCCATCTCGACCGGCGTCGCGGCGCCCAGATTGGTGCCGGGCGCCATCGCCGCGACATGGGTGGCATAGAGGATATAGGTGCCGGCGCTGGCGGCATGGCCACCGGCCGGCGCGACATAGCCGATGACTGGCACCGGTGAAGCGAGGATATCGGCGATCATCTCGCGCATCGACGTGACCAGCCCGCCGGGCGTATCGAGCTGAAGGACGAGGACTTCGGCGCCCCGCTTGGCGGCTACGTCAAGCGCTTCCTCGAGTTGCCTGGTGCTTGCCGGCCCGATGGCGCCGTCAATGGCGACGCTCAGCGCAACCTTCTCGCTCCCGGCCGAAGAGAAGGGAGAGAAGACAGCTGCGGCGACGAAGGCCGCGGCAAGAAGGGCCACCCGCGCGAAGGTCACGCTCAAAGCTCCGTAAAATCAATATGGGTTGTATTTTGGCGAAGTCCAAGAGGAGCGACGCCGGCGATTGCGAACGCGGCTGAGCGCAATCTCTTGTCGAGGAGCTATTCCGGAGATGGCACCGGCGGCCGCGACGTCAGCGCGGTGCCGAAGGCGGCGGCAATGACGGCGGCGATGCCGGCCAGTTGCGTAGGGGTCAGGCTTTCGTGCAGGAATAGGAAACCGGCCAGCGCGCCCAGCCCGGGCTCGAGGCAGGTCAGCGTGCCGTAGATGCGAGCCGGCATCCGGGTCAGCGCCACCATCTCCAGCCAGAACGGCAGCGCGCTTGAAAACAGGCCGACGAGCAGCGCGCTGGTCAGGATCGATGGCGTGAGCAGCGCGGTTCCCGCCTGTGCCACGCCGAAGGGCAGCACCAGCACGGCTGCGATCGCCATGCCATAGTGGTGCGCGAGCCGAGTTCAGCACCCGCCTTCTGGGCGAGCACGATGTAGAGCGCCCAGAAGCCGCCGGCCGCCAGCGCCAGCATCACCCCGGTCGGATCAAGCGGCTGCAGCGAATGGACGAACGGCGACAACAGCACGATGCCGGCCACCGCCAGCGCGATCCAGGCAAAGTCGCTGGCACGCCGCGAGGTCAACGTCGCCACCAGCAATGGACCGGAAAATTCCAACGCCACCGCGATGCCGAGCGGAATGGTGGCGAGTGCAGCGTAAAACAGAAGGTTGAGCGCGCACAGCGTCACGCCATAGGCGATCAGCCACGGTATGGTGGCGCGCGACGGCCGCATCTGCCACGGCCGCAGCACGGCGATCAACATCAGCGCGCCGACGACGAGCCGCAGCGTCGTCGTGCCCTGCGCCCCGATCAGGGGGAACAGACCCTTGGCGAAGGTGGCGCCGATCTGGATCGACACCATGGCGCCCATCAGCGCGGCGATCGGCAAGGGCGCCGCTTCGCGGCGGGCAACCGGCGTCGATGTCACTTCGGTCGTCCTCCCTTGGCGCCCGGATCAGGCAGCATGGATGGGGAATACGGGCAACCGGCCTGTCCTGTCGTGAGGCAGGGCGGACTGTCGGCTGGGGCAAGGCCAAGCGGTTCGAAGGTCAGCCGGGCTCTTCCGCCATCCATGCCACCGGTTCAGCGTCACCCTGCTAGGCGGCGGCCGCAACCGAGCGCTTGAACAGGATGGTGACCCTCGTGCCCTTGCTTGCGCTCGACTTCACGTCGAACTCCGCCTTGGCGTTCTCGGTCAGCGAGTGGGCAATCAGCGCGCCGAGCTTGCCGCGCTTGGGCCAAGTCTCGCCTTCCGGCAGACCGATGCCGTCATCGGCGATGACGACGCTACAGCCATCGCCATCAACGATGCTGTGCAGCGTGATCGTGCCGCCGTCGCGTCCCTGGAAGGCATGCTTGAGCGCATTGGTCAAAAGCTCATTCACCACCAGCCCGGTCGGCATGGCCACGTTGATCGATACCGGATAGGTGTCGACCTTCATGTCGAGGCGGATGCCCTCGACCGCATGCGAGTTCATCACCGCCGACGCGATTTGGCTGAGATAGACGCCGAGATCGACCTCATCATTGTGATCGTCGTGATCGTCGCCAGACAGCGTCTGGTAGAGGATCGCCAGCGCGTCGACGCGCCCCGCCAGCCTCTCGAAACGCTTCTGGTCCGGCTCGGCCGCGTTGCGGGTTTCGAGGCGGATCAGCGCGGTGATCATCTGCAGATTGTTCTTCACCCGGTGCTGGAGTTCACGCAGCAGCGTGTCCTTCTCGCGGATGTGCTCGTCGATCGAGCGCGCATCCTCTGTTTCGCCATGGGCCGAAACATCCACCAGTGCCACCAGCCGGAAGCAGACCTTGCCATCGTCATCCTGGATGAGGTTGGAGTAGACGTCGACGATCGCAGGGGCTTCTTTCCGCTCCAGCCGGAACGTGCCGACGAAATCGGTCTCCTCGACGATGGCCTCAAAGAGTGCCCGGCCCTTCTGCTGGTGCAGGCCGGTGCCGGAAAGCGCGGCCCAGCGCTCCCGGGCGAGCCTCGCCGCCTTGAGGCCGGACAATTTCTCGAATTCCGGATTGGCATACACAACGCGCTCCTTCGAGCCCAGATCCGAGACGGCAATGGCAATCGGTACCTGGTCGAGGAACTTCTTGAATTGTTCGCTTTCCAGCGCACTGGCAAGGTCCGGCGTTTCGAGCAACTGCCCGACCGCTTCGCCCTTCTGTGTATCGGATGTCATCTGCAGCACCTGTGCTGTGCGTGGGGGGCATCAATACCAGCGATGCGATCACCCCGCCACCGCCAAAGCTCGAGGCGGCATTTTCACGCGCCGCGTCGCCACGCACATTGAGTGGCGTTCTCGGAATTGGCGTAGCCGCTCCCGGCGGTGCGGGTGAGTTCGGCGGTCTGCCCCCGCGATGCGGCCGAGCGCCGGGCGAGCGCGATGCGGGCCTGATAGCCGCGCGCCTGGTGACCACGTAAAGGCCCGCAGCCATGCTGCATCGCGCAAAACTCAATGCTTCTAATTCATACGCTGCGGAGCTGGAGCAAATTTATATAGTGAAAATATAGACTTCCGAGTTTCGCGGACGATTTAAGAAAAACTCTAGACTTTCCTATTTCCAAGCTGAGATTCTCTCCAATCAACCCAAACGGGCGGATTCGGACAGCTTAACGACGGGGTTGAACTTCTGGAGAAAATCGCCAAAAAGGCCAGGCACCGGCCGGTTTTTATCAATATTTCGCGCTCGCTCACACAAGTATTTCGGCTTGGTAAATTTTTTGTGTTGCGCTGCACAATGCGGTAACCGAACCATCCTCTGGGGGACTCATTTAACGACTGGACATAGGCCGTGAAGGATTCCCTGGCTTGACCGACTTTAGCTGCCCGTCCGTCGATTTCGAGCCCGGCCTGAGCGGACTCGCAAAGCGTGGGTTTGATGCTGCCGGCCCCGTGGCGGGTCTCGTTCGCCTTGGCCTGCCGTTCGAAAAAACCGCCTTGCGGCTTTATCGCGGACATCACGCCGGCGGACGCCGCTGATGGGAAACACCCGCGACATCCAACTGGATGCCTTGAGGGCCATCGCCGTGACGATGGTTCTGTACTCCCATTTCTTCGCGGCCGGAGGATCATCCTTCTGGGGCCATATCGGCGTGCGGTTGTTTTTCGTGCTGAGCGGCTTCCTGATCACGCGCCTGCTGCTGGAAGCGCGTTCGGCCGCAGAATTTGAAACCGGCGCCGCGTTGCGAGCCTTCTACATCAGGCGGGCGCTGCGGATATTTCCTCCCTATTTCGCCGTCCTGGGTTTCGTTTGGCTGTTTGACCTGGAACAGGCCAGGGCATCGCTGATCTGGCACGCGCTTTATCTGTCGAATTTCTGGTATGCGCTGCGTAATGACTGGACGCCCTGGGTGCTGTGCCATTTCTGGAGCCTGAGCATCGAGGAGCAGTTCTATGTCGCCTGGCCACTGATCGTCCTGCTGGTTCCGCGCCGGCGCTTCGAGCCGATCTGCATCGGCATCATCCTGCTGTCGCTGGCCTATCGCTTCTACTGGCCGGTCACCGCCACTCCGGCGCTGGCACGCGACCTGCTGCCGCCGGCATCCATGGATGCGCTGGCGTCGGGTGCGCTGCTTGCCTGCTGGCGGTCCAGGAGCGCCAGCCTGCCGCAATGGATGCGGCTGGGCTGGCCTGCCTTCGCGGCCGCATTCCTGATGATCGAATGGTTTGTCCCGGCGCCTCCCGATCCGACACTGGAATGGGCCCGCTGGCTGCTGCTGCAAGTCCTGCCGCTGGTGCCGTTGATGGCCATCGTCGCCGCCTGTTCGAGCGGCCTTGGAGGCACAATCGGCAAGCTTGCCGAACTGCCGCCGCTGCTCGCTCTCGGTCGCATCAGCTACGGTGTTTATCTCTATCATCCGATATTGTTGTCGCTCGCCGTCAAGTCGCAGCCCTGGATTCCGCTCAACGTCTCGGAGCAAGGGCCAGGGCGGTTGCTGGTTGCGAGCGCCGCCACGATTGTCGTGGCCTCGATTTCCTGGGTGGTTTTCGAAAGGCCGCTCAACCGCCTGAAGCGCCACTTTCCCTATGTGGCGCGCACCAATGCCGCGCCGACACGCGCCGACCGCGCCGACCGCGCCGACCGCGCCGGCTGGGTCGCGAGGGCGCCCGGCCGATCGCCCGATGGCCCGGCACCATCGCTCGACCTCCAGCGAACGGATGCGAGACCATGACCGCTGCGCCTCTCGTCTCGGTCCTGCTGCCGATCTACAATGCCGGGCCCTATCTCGCCGCCGCGCTGGGAAGCATCCTGCGGCAGGACTACTGCCGCGTGGAGGTCATCGCCATCGATGACGGGTCGACCGACAATTCGCTCCAAATCCTCGAGCGATACCGGCAAGCCGATAGCCGCATCTCGATCATCTCGCGCGAAAACCGCGGCCTCGTGGCGACGCTCAACGAAGGGCTGCAGAAAGCCCAGGGCGAGTTGGTCGCGCGGATGGACGCGGACGACGTCGCCTACCCCTGGCGCTTGTCGCGCCAGGTGGCGCTGTTCGAGGGGCGGCCCGAACTCGGCTTCTGCGGCGCCGGCGTCGACATGTTGATCCGCGGCCGCATCGCCAGGGGCAAGCCCGATCCGGTGTTCCAGTTCGGCCGCATTCCCATTTTGGCGATGTTCTTCACCATCTTCATGCACCCGACGGTCGTCTACAACAGGAAGGTCGTCGAAGACGGCGATCTCCACTACGACAAGACCTACAGGCACGCCGAGGATTTCGACCTTTTCAGGCGGCTGGCCGGCCGCTACCCGGCAGCCATGATGCCCGAAAACCTGGTCGTCTACCGCATCCATCAGGCAAGCGTGACCAGCCGGCACAGCAAGGAGATGCGCAGGACGCATTTGCGGATCGTGGCGGAGAATCTCGAGCGCGAGGGCCTCGCGGAAACCACGCGGGACCTGCGCGACATCGGCGATGCGGTCAGCCTCGACACGGTTACCCATGCGGCCAACTTCATCGTCGCGCTGGAGGAGGAGATTTGCTCGCTGCCGGCCGAGACGCGGCCAAGCTTCGAGGCCGGCGCGCTGAACCTGTTCTATTTCCTCTACCAGCTCGTCGCCGACGAAAAGCAGCCCTCGCTGACGCATGAATTGCTGACGCGGACCGCGAAATGGAACGTCATCCGGCGCCGCGAGAAATATGCGCTGCGGCCGGGCTCCTGGGCGCCCTGGCTCAGCCTTGCCTCGCTGTCGGCCGGCAGGCAGGCGGACGCCCTGGCATACTTCTTCAAATCCGCGCCCGCCGAGACGGTCCTGGCGCCTTATCAGTTGAGTTAGAGGATGACCGTCAAAGCCCACCAACCGCTGCAGCGCGATCGATCGACGGAGCTTGGCACCGTCCCGGCCAATCCCCGCCCGGAACGATCGGCACCGGAAGTCAGCTTCATCATCTGCACGCGCAACCGCGTCGCCGTGCTCGAAGCCTGCATCACGTCGGTGCAGGCCGCGTGCCGCGCCCATGCCGACTTCGGCGCCGAACTGGTGGTCGTCGACAACGGTTCGAGCGACCGCACGGCGGAACGCCTGGCCAGCATCGCCGCCATGTCGGACATTCCATTCACGCCCGTTTACGAAGCCCGACCTGGATTGGCGACTGCCCGCAACGCCGGGTTGAAGCGCGCGCGGGGCCGTGTGCTGGTCTTTGTCGATGATGACTGCGCGGTCCATTGCGACTACCTGCGCGATCTGGAGCGACACTATGCATCCGGGGAACACTGGCTGATCCGGGGCGGCCGTGTCGAACTTGGCGATCCCAGGGATTTGCCGTTCACGATCAAGCGCTCGCGGGTACGCGAGCGGCTGACGCCGGATGTCCATCCCGGCGGTTTCGTGCTGGGCTGCAACATGACGATGCACCGCGATGTCGCGGCCCGTATCGGCAATTTCGACGAGCGCTTCGGCGCCGGCGGGCCGTTGCGGTCGGCGGAGGATACCGACTATCTCGTGCGCGCGGTGCTGCTCGGCATCGCGGTCGAGTATGTGCCGGACATGACGATATTCCATCATCACGGCAGGCGGGATCGCAAATCCATCGAAAAGCTCCACCGCGACTACAGCCTGGGCAATGGCGGGCTGTGCCTGAAACATGTTCGTCATGCGCCCTGGCTGCTTCGCCATTTCTACTGGGCCACCAGAGCCGCGTTGCGGGAATTGTCGGGCGGGCCGGCGTTCGATCGTGAACTCAACCTGTCGCACTGGCCGATCGTCGGCATGAATTTGCTCGGCGCCGCCAGATTCGCGGTTCTCATGCTGGCGAGACGGGCGCAGGGTGCGCCGGTGCGACAAGATCAACAGGCAAATGCCGAAGCGAGTTGAACCGCAATAATGCCATTGCTACCGCCCAGCCTGCCGATGCTGTTCCGGACGTTCGGAAAGAAGCAACTGCGCCTGCTTCCGGCCGTGGTGGTCCTCGGCCTGGTCGGCGCCGTCCTCGAAGGTTTCGGCATCGGCCTGATCATCCCGTTGCTGGGCATTATCATGGGACACGGCGATGCAGCGGGAATGGGCGGCTTCTCGGCTGTCCTCCAGCACGTCGGGTCGGGCCTGAGCGAGCGCGACCGGCTTATGGTCATTTCGATCGCCATCCTCGGTTCGATCGTCCTGAAGAACATTTTCGCCTTCGCCAACACGCTGCTGACGACCTTCATCTATGGCAAGGCAAGCCATTCGATCCGCAGCGCCTTGTCGGAGCGGCTGTTGCGGGTCGGCTACCCATTCTTCCTGCGGCAGAGTCCGGGGCGGCTGCTCAACATCATCTCCAACGAATCCTGGCGGGCGTCGGATGCGATCCAGATCGTGCTGTCGGCCATCGTCAGCGCATCGGCCGCCATCATCCTGCTGGCTTTCCTGCTGCTGCTTTCGTGGCGCATGACGCTGTTGGTCACGCTGGGACTGGCCGCCGTCCAGATCGCGCACGCCATTCTGTCGGCCAATCTGAAAGGGCCTAGCCGCAGCGTCGCCTCGCGCAACTCGCACCTCGCCTCGCAGATGCTCCATCTGGTGCATGCCGGACGCCTGATCCGCATCTTCGGACAGGAGAGCCGGGAGAAGGCGATATTCGATACGGCGTCCGATGCGGTCCGCCGCGCTTCCTTCGTCCTGCTTGTCCGCCAGGGAGCGTTGCCGCCGCTGACAGAGGTTCTCCACGCCGCGCTGTTTCTGGCGGTGGTGATCGGCGCCTGGCTGGCGCAGGTGAATTTCCCGCTGATCATCGCGTTTGTCATCCTGCTCTATAGGCTGCAGCCGCATATGCGGGCCCTGCAGGGGTCGTGGAGCCAGTTGCAAGGCCTGAGCGGATCGCTCGAAGAGGTGATATGGATGCTGGATCCATCCGGCAAGCCTCCACCGCCGCAAGGCGACGGGCCGTTCCATGGCTTGCGCCAGGGCATCAAGTTCGATGACGTGACCTTCACCTATTCCGGCACGGACCGGCGTGAAGTGGTGCTGCATTCGGCGACTTTCGAAATCCGCGGCGGCCGCTCGACAGCACTGATCGGCCGCTCGGGCGCAGGCAAGACGACGATCGTCAATCTCCTGTGCCGCTTCGTGGAACCGGACACCGGCAGGATACTCGTCGATGGATCACCGCTTGACGGGATCGACGCCAGCCAGTGGCGCCAGCACATCGCACTGGCCAGCCAGGAGCTGGAGCTGGTCGATGGCACCATTTTTGAAAACATCACCTACGGGCAGGACGCGGCCACGGCCGCCGAAGCCGAGCGTGCCGCGAGACTGGCCGAGGCGCATGAATTCATCGAACGGCTCCCGCTCGGTTACGACACGCTCGTCGGCTACAGGGGTGTCAACCTCTCGGCTGGACAGCGGCAGCGGATCGCACTGGCCAGGGCCCTGGTGCGCGATCCCGATCTCCTGATCCTGGACGAGGCCACCAATGCCGTGGATGGGCTATCGGAGGCAGCCATCGTCGAGACGCTGAAGTCGAGAGCCGGCCGCCGCACGACCATCGTCATCAGCCACCATCACAGCACCATCTCGTTCTGCGACGACGTGGTGATCTTGAGCGGCGGCAGGGTGAAAAAGCAGGCGCCTTTTGGCGCCCTGGCATCGCTCACCATGGACGAGCTCTACCAGCACGAGCAACTCGCCGCCCCAGGCCGAGCGGGAGCGAAGCGACGTCGCGGCGAGCCCGCGAAGTAGGCTACGGCGTCGCGCGCAGGTTCCTGCGGGCGCGCCGCCTGCCCGTTGCACGTGCTTTCTCCGCCACCACGCCGGTGATCTCGACCACGGTGCCCTCGCGCGGTCTGCCGATGGTGGCCTTGTGGAGCCGCTCGTAGGGCAGCAACTCCTTGATCCGGGCATTGAGCGACACGATTTCGGCCCTGAGGTCCTCGCATTCCTGCCTCTGGACATCGAGCTGTATCTGTTCAGACGCCTGTTGCAGCATAAGCTGTGAGAGATTGGCGTTCACTTTCGAAAGGCTCGCCTTGTCGCTTTCGTTCTCATCGGTGAGTGCGGTCAATTTTTCGTCGGCGATCTTCTTTTCGGCCAGCGTGTCGTTCAATTCAGTCTTGAGCCTGGCGATCTCGCTGGCGGCCTCGCTGTTCTCGTTCGAGGCCCACTCCAGCCGCGATTGCAGGTCCTGGATCTCCGAGCGCAATCCGCGCATTTCCGTCTGGCTGCGAGCCAGCTCGGCCTCCCTGTCGCCTTCCACCATGCCGGCCGCTTCGGACATGTCCGACAGCTTCGCCTGTGCGGCCTCAAGTGCCTTCTGGAGCCGCACCTCCTCCTTCTCGCTCTTGGCCAGCGCGGCCAGCAGTTCGGCAAGCCGCGCGGCTTCGCTGGCATGGATCGCCGAGAGCTCGTCGAGCCGGTGGCGCGCCTGGGATTCCCGCTTCAGCGCCTTGTCGAGTTCCATCGACAGGCTGACATGCTTATCCCGCAGCATCTTGCTCTCGCGCAGGCGCCTGTTGGCCTCGACGGTCCTGGCGGTCAGCCGCTTGGCGATGTCGCCGAAGTCCGCGTCGCGTTTTGCGCTCGCATTGGCCGCCTCCACGAGTTCCAGCCTTGTCGCGGCAAGCGTCGCGCGAAGTGCGTCCCTGTCCTGGACCAGGCTTGTCTCGCGCTGTTGCAGCACTTCGCAGGTGCTTTCACGCTCGCGCAGCTTTCGCCCCGCGTCGTGCAGCTTTTCCGACAGTGTTCTTTGTTCGGCGAGGAGGCCGGCATTGGCCAGCTCCAGCTCGTTGGCGCGAAGAATGTCGCCGTGCAGGATGTTGAGGTATTCGCGCGTCAAATGGTGTGAGGTCGCGATCTCCGACAGCTTGCCGGTGATCTCCTCCATATAGTCCCTGGCGTCATGGAACAGCCCTTCGAAGGCGCCCAACGCTGCCAGTCGGGTCTGGGCGTGGGAGGTCAGCCGCGGCCCGGTTTCGGAACTGTCCGTGTTGCCCGCACCGTCTGCATTCTCCGCACCATCCGCGTTTGCCGCATTGGCCTCGGCTGGCGGGTCGTCGGGTGCCGCCGTGGAATCCGGGACCTCGTCGCTCTTTGGCGGCGCCTCGTCCTCGGCGTTGAGACTAGCGTCCAGCGCATCCGCCAGATCGATCTGCAATTCCTGTAGCGCGTTATCTACGTCTTCAGCACGCTTGATCAAGCCCTTGAAGTTCATGCCCGAACTCCCCTACCCATACCCAACCCAGTACTTAACGAATTGCTAACATATCCTTACATCCGCAATTTGCGCAGGGGAAGCCCCCGTTGGCGGGAGGTAGGTTCGGACATTTGGGGGTGTGTGCCGCGAGCAACCAATGCCGCGGCCGTGGAGAACTCTACCTCAAAAAGGGGTCTCAGCTGCTTTTCGGGGCTGGTACCAACTGGATCGGGGGTCGCTCTCCGGGCGCATTACCCAGCGCGACGGCGACCCGGTCGCGCCCCTTGCCCTTGGCATCGTAGAGCGCGTGATCCGCGGCATTCGTCAACTCGGCCCAGCCCACGCCATGCTCGGGGTAGGCGGCGACCCCGAACGAGGCAGTAACGGTGCCCAGCGTTCGGCCGCGATGCGTCAGATGAAGCTTCCTGATCGCCTGGCGCAGCGCTTCCGCCCGCTCGGCACCTTCTTCGACCGAGCTTCCCGGCATGACAAGGGCAAACTCCTCGCCGCCGTAGCGCGACACGACATCGCTATCCCTGGCATGCTCGATCAATGTGGCGGCGACCTGCTTCAGGACAAGGTCGCCGGCTTCGTGGCCGAACGTATCGTTGAACTGTTTGAAATGATCGACATCGAGCATGATGATCACCAGCGGCTGGCCTGAGCGCTCCATCCGGCGCAGTTCGCGGCTGCCCGTCTCCTCGAGATATCGCCGGTTGAAGAGACCGGTGTTCGGATCGCGGATCGACTGCTGCCGCAGCGTCTCGCGCAGGCGCAGATTTGCCAGCGCCAGCGCCAGCGTGTCGACAACGCCGCGCAGGATCTGCTGTCTTTCAGCCAGCCATTGCGGCTTCTCGGCCGCGTTCGGCTCGCACAGATGAAGGATGCCCAGCGTTTCGCCTTGCGCCGCCAGAGGCATGCAGACATAGCCCTTCTTACCGTTCTCGGTGATGTGCGCGCAGCGCGGCGTGAGCATGCCGGGCCCAGTGACATGTTCCTGGCCACGCCTGAGCGCCCAGCAGTCTTCCGGCGCGAATTGCGTGGCACTCGAGCGGATGTCGCCCCAATGCGCCATCTCCTCCACCAGATTGCGCGACGCGCTGGTCAGGTGGACGGTTCCGCTCAAGCCACCGAGGAACTCGGCCATGGCGGCGCCGACCACCGAGAACGCTTCCGGGAAGGTGACGCAGGCCTGGAGCAGTTCGCCAAGCTTGACCAGACGGGTCGTGGTTTCGGACTTCTCGTGCAGTTCGCGGTTGAGCAGCGCCAGTTGGTCGGCACGCTCGTTCACAACCACTTCGGCTCGACGCAACTCGCTGATGTCGCTCAGCGTCAGCACGAGGCCGCCGTCGGACCGGCTGAGCGGACTGCAACTGGCGATGACTGGCACATACGTGCCATCCGATTTGGTCAGGCGCACTTCGCTCTGGTGCTGGCGGCCCGTGGTCAAGGCCTGCTCGACGGGAGACCTTCCCCCGGCGAACTCGGCTCCCCTCGGATCCCGCATCGTCATGACCGAGGCCCAGTCCTGCCCGACGATCCTGTCGGCGCGCCGCCCGATCATCGCCGCCGCCGCGGGATTGACGCTGGCAATCTTGCCGTCGCTGTCCAGCACGGCGATGCCTTCGGCCGCCGTCTGGACGATGTCCTCGATGTGGGCCCGCGCGGAGGCAAGCTCGTCCGCCATGGTGTTGAAGCCCCGCGCCAACTGCCCGAACTCATCCTTGCGGCTATGGCTGATGCGCGTCATGACCTCGCCTTTTGCCAGCGATTCCATGCCTCTCATCATGTCCGAAAGGCCGGCGCCGAAACGGCTGAGCAGCCCCCAGGCGAATGCCGCCGCAACCAGCACGGCGGCTGCCGCACCGAGGCCGACCAGCCAAAGCATGCTGTTGGTGCGCTGTTCGGCGGCGCGCAGCAAGGGATCGTATTCCAGAAGCACGGCGCCGACGATCGTATCCTTGGGATGTTCGATCGCAACGGCCAGTATTTCATTGGCTTCATGCGCATCGCTGAACTTGCGCGGGATCCCATCCACCAAAGTCTGGCCGACTTCGTTGCCGAGATCGTGATCGAACTTCTCGCCGACCTTGTGGTCTTCGTCGGCGGCATGGGCCAGCAGGATCTTGTTGCGGTCGACGACCAGGAAATCCCTGAGCGAGCGATGGTGCTGCAGCTCCAGGAATTCGCGCAACGCCTCGGGCCGCTCGAACAGCGAAGGTGAGCCGTCGGATGATTTGAAGACGATCGTGTCGGCCAATTCCCGGGCGACATTGGTCGCTTCGGTCAAACCCAGCGACTTGGTCGCGGCCATCTGTGTAACGATCGCGAGGCCGCCAACCAGCCCGATCAAGGCCGCGGCGCTCGTCATGCTAAGGATGATCAGGCTCTTGATGCGCACGTCATGGCTCCGCCGAAAACGACGGCATCTTGCATGTCAAATCGAGCCAGCATCGCATTCCAGGCTTTTATTACCAAATGCTTATCATCGTCCTAACGATGCCAGGCGCGGCCGTTCCAGACGCCGAGGGAGCGGCTAGGCTCCCCACCTCCCCCTTGTGGGGAGGTCGGACCGCAGGTCCGGGTGGGGGTGCTTGGCGCAGCCGCCCGCCCCGATGCGCTTTGCGGATCGACCCTCCCCACAATTTGCGGATCGACCCTCCCCACAAGGGGGGGGTAAAATCAGCCCGCCATCGCCAGCGGCACGGCGCTCTTGTTGGGGATCTGGATGTCGATTTCCAGCGTCGACATGGTCTCGCCGCGGTCCATCGAGACCTGCAGGTAGTCCTGGTCGATCTGCACATGCTTGGCGATGACGGCCATGATCTCCTCGCGCAGGATGGAGACGAGGTCGGGCTGGCTGCGGTTGCGGCGCTCATAGGCGAGCAGCACTTGCAGCCGCTCGCGCGCCACCGGCGCACTGGAGCGCCGCTTGAAGATGTCGAGCAGGTTCATGCCGCCCTCCTTCCCAAAAGACGATCGAGAAAACCCTTGCGTTCGAACGGCACGACGACCGGCAAGTTCTCGCCCTCGAGCCGCCTGGCGGCGTCGATATAGGCCTTGGCGGCCGCGTTGAGCGGCTCCGACAGCGTCACCGGCGAACCGAGGTTGGAGGCCCTCAGCACATCCTGGCTCTCGGGGATGATGCCGAGCAGTGGCGTCGACAGGATTTCCAGCACGTCGTCGATGGAGAGCATTTCGCCGCGCGAGGCGCGCGCCGCGTCATAGCGCGTGACCAGCACATGCTTGGCGATCTGCTCGCCCTGCTCCGCCCTCAAGGTACGGGCATCGAGCAGGCCGATGATGCGATCGGAATCGCGCACCGAGCTCACTTCCGGATTGGTGACGATGACCGCCTCGTCGGCAAAGCGCATGGCGAGCTGTGCGCCGCGCTCGATGCCGGCCGGGCTGTCGCAGAACACATAGTCGAACACCGAGCGCAGCTTGTCGATGACTTCGCCGACGCCGTCCTCGGTCAGCGCATCCTTGTCGCGCGTCTGCGAGGCCGGCAGCAGGAACAGCGTCTCCACCCGCTTGTCGCGGATCAGCGCCTGCGAAAGCTTGGCCGAGCCCTGGATGACGTTGACGAGGTCGAACACCACGCGCCGCTCGGCGCCCATGATCAGGTCGAGGTTGCGCAGGCCGACGTCGAAATCGACCAGGGCCACCTTCTTGCCGGTCTTGGCGACCGCCGCCCCGAGCGCTGCCGTCGAGGTCGTCTTGCCGACGCCCCCCTTGCCCGAGGTGACCACCACTACCTTGCCCATGAAAATGCCTCCGTTGTTGTTATGTCGTTGGTCGAGCGGCCCTGCCGGCCGCAACAAATGTCAGCTGAGCGGCGCGACGCGCAGCCCGTCCCCGTCGAGAAATGCCTGCACCGGCTTGCCGCGCGAAACGCCTTCCATCTCCTCGGCGGTGACATACCAGCCGTCCACCGCCAGAAGCTCGGCCTCGTTGCGGCGGCAGAAGATGCGCGCCCCCTTGTTGCCGAGCGCACCCGCCGAAGCGCGCCCGCGCAGCGTGCCGTAGACATGGATCGAACCCGCCGCGATGATCTCCGAGCCGGACGCGACCGAGCCGAGCACGATGACATCGCCATGCGGATGCACGATCGCCTGGCCGGAACGGATCGGCGACTTGATCATCAGCGTGCCCGAAGCCTCCTGCCCAACCTGCGGCTCGCTCTCGCCTGCTTTGCTTGCGCCAACCTTGTCGGCCTGCGCGCGCCCCACATCCGTGCGTCCGGCACCCGCGCGTTCCGCGTCCGCACGAATCTCTGGCGCCATGCCCTCGGCCTTCTCGTCCGCCCTCGCCTTGCGGCCGGGCAGCAAACCATCGGTCGTCGCCTCCTTGGCGCCGACCAGCACCGGCGGCAATTCGGCGCCGAGCGCGGCCCCTTCGAGCTCGATGGCATAGATGCGGATGCCGCGCGTGGCGAGTTCCGCCACAAGCGCCGCGATCTCGTCCGCCCCGGGCTTCAGCGTGTTCAGATCGAGCAGCACCGGGCGGCCGCTGAAATAACCGGGCGAGTTGCCGATCCAGTGGTCCAGCCCCTCCAGCCAGGCCGCCAAAGGCGCCTCCGGTGTCAGCGTGAAGGCGACGAACGAGCGGGCGCGAAAGCGAATGGATTTGGCCTCGAGGGGAGCGGCAAAAGTCACTGGCGGCGAATCCTTACTGATAGGTAAACGCTAGCGAGTGAATGGTTAACGAATGGTTAATGGTTAATGTGAGGGGGTGGGGAAGCGTCGTCGGGGAAGGTGGTTTGTGTGGTTTCCTGACAGGCCCTGACGGGAGTTCGAAAACCTGCTGAACGTCAGAAGGAACCTTTAGCCGCGCTGAATTGAATGGCTGGTGTTCGGCGAGAAGCCGACGACCTCGCAGAATGAAAGACCGTGAAGCTTCATAAAACATTCGCCACGCAGATGTCTAACCGAAGATCACGGGGCGAAATCCCAACTCAAACCCTAGTTGAAAGTGGTCTTCCTTGTCGTATCGAAGTCGTAACAAATGATAACCACCGAAAGGAGTTCAGGCATGGCGAAACCCGATGTTTTCATAATTGAAAGCCTTGATCCCGACGACGAGGGAAATGGCCGCTTTGAGGGCAGTATCCTCTCAAATTTTCTGCGGCTGCACGGAAAGAGGCTGAAATACCGCTACGTCCGCACGCGTGAAGAGTTTAAGGAGGCGTTGAAAGCCTACAGGCGCTCGAATTACCGCTATCTTCACATCTCGGCCCACGGAGAAGCTGAGGGCCTAACTCTAACCAACCAAGAAGATATCGACTTTGACGAGCTAGCAATTATGCTCAAGCCCTGCCTGAAGAACCGCCGCCTGTTCCTTTCCGTTTGTTCGATGGTACATGACGATTTCGCAGAAGAGATCATCTTGAAGACGGGGTGTTACTCCGTGGTCGGCCCTACTACCGACATCTACTTTCGCGATGCAGTCGTGTTTTGGATTGCTGCCTACCATTTGATTTTCAAGGTCGATAGGTATCGGATCGTCAGCCGAACCCTTAAGACTGAGTTAGGTAGGGTTCGCGACCTCTTTAATCTCGATATTGCATACTACTCGAAATCGAAAACTCGTCCTCAAGGTTTCACCAAGGACCTGCTCGCTCACTAGCCGTCTCCCGTCGATTCTTTTATCAACTTGTCTACACAGCGCTGTTGCTGATCGAGAACTGAAGGCTCGCTTTGGATCTTTCTCGCGGGCGCGAGCGTGAAGCGACTAACGTCCCGGCCCCTGCGCTGGCACCTATCAATGATTGCGCGCTAAGCTTTCAGTTCGGAGGGAACATGCGAATCATAAAGGCGCGAATAAAGGGATTTCAGTCATTTCACGACTCTGGTGATCTAGAATTCGCCGACAGCATGAATATCGTCATTGGTCAAAACAACGCCGGCAAGAGTGCGCTCCTGCGCGCTCTTCTACCAGCGCTTCCCGACGATCGGCATCGCACCCCAGAAAAATGGGAACGATTTAGACTCTCACAGCCCCAAGTGAATTTTACCATTGCCGCCAATGGAAGCGAAATTCAAGATTGGATATTGCAATCCGGATCGCCTCAAAATTTTCCGGTGAAGATTTTGAAAGGTGGACGACCCTTTCCCGATTTCAGGGATATTTTTGGAGCGAAGGATGTCTTTCTATCAGTTTGGAGGCACCCCGGCGAAAACAATTTTTTCTCAAACTACCCTTCTCACAACTTATTTGAACACAAGATCGGCGATCAACAAGCATGCATTACAGTAATTCCTAGAAATGGCGAGTTGAACCTAGATTCATCACCGACGAGCTCAGCCAGCGACACTCTACCAAGTCTGCTTTTTCAGGCATGGCAGCGTGACATGTTCTATTTCGCGCCCGAGCGCATGACTATCGGTGAAGCTGGCGCTGGCTACGGGGCTCGCCTCCAACCTGACGCAGGCAATTTGCCAAATGTACTCCACACACTGAGTAGCGAGCGCGGAGATGTTTTTCGGCAACTGGTCGATCATCTCCGCGAAGTATTTCCAACCGTCGGCAACCTCAGCGTCAGAACCAAACCCGACAACCACCAATTTGAAGTGCGCGTTTGGCCGACTGAGGCAATGGAACGCGTAGAACTAAGTTTTCCATTGAACTCCAGTGGCACTGGGGTATCTCAAGTCATCGCCCTGCTGGCAGCAATCATGACGATCGACAAGGCGGTGATCATCATAGATGAGATCAACAGTTTTTTGCATCCAGCGGCAGTTAAGGCGCTGCTTCGTATTCTGCAGACACGATACGCTCATCATCAATACATTATCTCTACACATGCGCCGGAGGTTATTGGTTTTAGCAACCCGAGTACGATCCACCTCGTGAAGCGGGAGGGGTATGAATCGTCGGTTGAGCGACTGAACCTTGATGAGGTCGGAAAATTCCGAGAGGTCGCAGAGCACTTGGGTGTCTCAATGGCCGATGTGTTCGCCGCTGAACGAGTTGTATGGGTTGAGGGCCCAACGGAAGAGCTCTGTTTTCCTTATCTGTATCAACAGCTCGTTGGACCGCTGCCTCGTGGGACAATTATCACGTCGGTCGCCGCAACCGGTGATTTTAACAGCAACAGGCGCGATCCCGCGATCGTCTACGAGGTCTACCGCCGCCTTAGCTCGGCGGCTGCAACGTTGGTCGTTTCAGTTGTTTTCAGCTTCGATACGGAGAAGCTGACCGACGAAGAAAAGGCCAAAATGACGCGAGATTCTAGCGGTTTACTCCGCTTCCTACCTAGGCGCCATTTGGAGTGCTATTTGATCGACCCGGCAGCAATCGCTGCGTTCATCATCAGCAAGGATTCTACAACTGTTGAACGCGTTACCCCGGAGGCTGTTGAAGCCGCGTTGAAATGGAAGGCTGGAGAGCGTCCGCTTCTGGTCCCGGAATGGAAGAATGATATTAGAGATACCGGGTGGCTCGCCCGCGTCGACGCCGCCAATCTCGTCACAAGCGTTTGCGGGGCCCTTTCCGAGCACCGGGCACCTTTCGCCAAGAAGAATGACTCGCTCTTTCTCCTAAAGCACATTCTCGAAAATGCGCCCGAGCGACTGGCGCCGCTGCGCGAATATGTTCACAGCTTGGTCTCTGCAGCAGCAGCAGTTTGAACAATACTTGAATAGCGGGCACTCTTCGAACGGAAATCCGTGGCTTGTGAGCATTCATTCGATTCCCAGCAAGGAGGACCTTTGTGTTCCCTAAACCGCCTTTCTCGTTTAAGCTTAACTCGCACTCTTACACGGCTGGAGAAAGATTTGTCTGCCAACTCGCTGTGCCATCAGATGTTCCAATATCCCGCGTCAAAAATATAAGTTTAGATTTCTTTCGCCTGGATAGACTTCGCAACCAATTTGCATTCGGCTTCGGTTCCGCTCCGCGGGAAACAGGCGGATTGTTAGAGTTGGAGCAGAATTTCCCTGCCGACATGATACCTGGATTCTATAGTGTTGGGCGAGCAATACTGTCGCTTGTGCCCCTGGACGATAATGGCGCCGATCAGAACGTTGTCATAGAATTTCCACAGGTAACCATAGAGGTGCGAGAGAGCATCCAACTGCCGGTTACCGCCGAACTCGTCGAGAAAGAGGTCGCAGCCATCGGCATGCGTCGAGCCCTGCTAGCAAAGAAACCTCACTTGGTTGCCCCGGTGACAAAACGAGAAGAAGGATCGCGCTTCTTAGTTCGGGTGTTCGCCGTTGGCTGCCTCGTCCATGCGCCTCAGCAACTGGAAGGATTTTCAATTCTTCCACTTGGTCTGGGACTGTCCCATCGTAATATGTGGGAGATTGTAAATGGTTTCCTCGAGAGCGATGGTCAGCAACCGTTGGCCTTTGTAGAACAAACGGAACAATCTTTTATGGATTCGACTCCGATTTTTGTTGTGACCTACGAAGAAGTCGTTGCCACTGATATTGACGCTGCTAGCGAATATTGCGTAAAGCACTCGCAGAATATTTTCAGAATTCTCGGGATAGACCGAGGGCAAAAACCTCGTGCCTTCGCTTACGTGATAGGCCAGTACGACACTTCAAATTGGTGGCATTGGTTCGCTTTCCCCGGCTATCAGGGAAATTGGCTAAGCGAATTCAATCCGGTAGAAACCTCAAATCAAATAGAGAGATTGTTACCTCGACTTGAAGCAAATCCGTTCTCAAGACTCATTATTAGTACCTACGGCGATGCTACGGGAGAACAGGAATATGGTTTTGCGCTACTTCGTTTCTGGACCGTGATGGAGTTAGTCGCAGAACACACTGTAGCTGGCGGCACGCCATTAGCAAACCCTGACGGCTCTACCATCTTAAATGGCAAAGGTAATCCAGAAACAACCTCAAGCAAGCACGGGCGTGTTTACGTGTATATTCTTTCTAATGGATTATATTCTTTCACAGGTCACTATATAGAAGATGGTATACAAAAGACCGTATTTATTGGCGATGTCACAAGCCTGAATGCAAGCACGGCAAACGAGGTGATTTCTTTGTGGGATATGGTTCGTGCTGTTTATGCAATAAGAAACTCTATCGCCCACGAAGGCCAGTTCGATCCAGCGAAAGCGCAGACGGGTGACAAATACCAACAGCTGGCCGCTCGCCTTACGACGCGTCTTCAAGGTCCTGATCCGCTACAGTTTATTAAATGGCAGGCGCGGTATGCAATTGGGCGTGAGGCCTAAGGAATCGGCTATGCCGGTGTAGCGACCGACTCGCTTCATGGCTTTTGCCCCTATTGATTAGCCTTGGAGCCTCGATCATCTCCTCCCTCAGCGCCGCCTGCCCTACCGTGACTTGAAGCTCGCCGCACCAAGGCCTCCACTGGGTTCCGGCATTTCTTCCTACCAGGGCCGTCCCCCTCACTGCCGCTTAAAATACTGCACCCACCCGCTTGTGCTTCTCCGCAGCCTCCCGCGTCTCAAACGTCCTAGGTTCCTGCGCTTGCCGGTCTTTTCGTCCCTCTTGCACGAATAGAGGCGGTATTTCCGTGCTTGAGTTTCCGGATCATCTGTCTCTCCCTGATCGATCAGGATTTCCGCTTGCCCTTGATGTCCCGCGCGTGCTCGATTGCCCCGCGGCCCAGCCTGTCGATCAGCTCCTGCGCCTGTTCGCCCGATATTCCTGTACGGCAGCGGCATCCCGCGCGAGATCGCCGTGGCCCAGGGTTTTACGCCGAGGCGGTCCGTCATTGCCGGCCCCTCCAGCCCCTCACCCCGCGTCAATGGCAGCAAACGTCGCCACTGATCGACATTCGCATCGCGGCCGCTGCCTTGCTTGGTGTCGGGGCAGGTTTGTCGTGCTAGGATCGCCGGTCGGCACCCTGCTGCCCCAGCGCAACGCGGCTGCAAGTGCCGGTTCGAACGTATGCCGCCAGGCTGGCGGCGCGAGATTTTCTTGCCGCGGATTTTTGCAGGAGCAAGGGGACATCGATGAGCGCAAGGGACCGATTTTTCCGTAGCCTGGTGGCTGGCGTGTTTGCCGGTGTCTTCTGGATGGATGCCGCGCTGGCGCAGGGCGCTGGGTGTGCGTTCGCGCCGGTGGCCGGTACGTCCCGACAGATTGTGAGATGTCAGGAAGGCCTGACCATCATTGTCGAAGGTGGCGCTCGTTTCACGCTGGTGGACCGCGACCGAAACGGCAAGGTCGATGCGGTCAGGCTGCGGCGCAAGGCGCTGCTGCTCGATGCTCCGGCCGGCTCGATCCCGGCTGGCTTCGCGGTTGTCACCCCGCAGGCGATCGCCGCGGCGCGCGGTACCAAATGGGCAGTCGACGTCGGCCGGGGCAAGACGTCTGTCTTCGTCCTCAGGGGTCGCGTCGCCGTGAACCGGCCGGCGTCCAGAGCCGGCGTGGTCCTGGCGCCGGGCGACGGCGTCGACGTCGAGGCCGGAACAGGGCCGCTGACCGTCAAGCGCTGGCCCGCCAAGCGCGTTTCCGCCTTGCTGGCCCGTTTCGGCCAGTGAGCCGCAGTGAGCCGGCGAGCGCTCCCGACGCTGATCGCGCTCATCCTGGCGGGTCTCTGGGGCGCCGGCCTGGGCTTCGCGCACTGGCGCGGCAATCTGTGGTTTCTCGATCGCGTCGAAGCGACGATGACCGATCTTCGAACGCTTGTTCGAGGAACCGCAAAGCCGCCGGAGCTGATCACCATCGTCGCGATAGACGATGAGGCGGTGCGGCACGAGGGTGCATATCCCCTCAGCCGCGCCACGCTTGCCCGGCTTGTCGATACGATCGCGCGCCTTGGACCGAAAGCCATCGCGCTCGACCTGCTGCTGGTCGATCCCGGGGAAAAAGACAACGATGAGGCGCTCGCGCGTTCGCTGAGCGGGAGTGCGAGCGTCATCGCTGCCGCGGCGGTCTATCCCGGAGGTGAACAATGGGCGGTGGCCGAGGGCGACGGACCCATCGCCGGCGTGCCGAATGCCGAGCGGTTTCTGTGGCCGCTCAAAGCATTCTCGGATGCCGCAGCCGTCGGCGTCGTCAACGTGACCACCGACAAGACGGGAACGCCCCGCTTCGTGCCGTTGCTGTTTCGGGCCGGAGATCGGCTGGAAACGTCTTTCCCCTTGCGTGTTGCCGCCATGGCAGCAGGAGGGGATCCAGAAATCGCAGCCGATCATCTATCGCTGGGCGGACGCTCAATCCGGACCGACATTGGTCACATCCTGCCTCTGACGTTTTATGGCCCCCGCGGCACGATCCGCACGATCAGCGCGGCTACCGTGCTGGAGGGCCAACTCGATCCCCGCACGATACTGGATCGAATCGTGGTGATCGGAGCCACTGCAACCGGCACCGGCGATGTCTACCCGACACCGTTCGATCCCATCCTCCCGGGCGTCGAAGTCATGTCGACGGCGATTGCCCATCTGATGGCCGGCGACGCAGTCGTGCGGGACCAGTATGTCCGGCTTGCCGATGCCGGCTTTGCGGTGGTGCTGCCAATGGTCCTTGTCGGGCTGTTGGCATGGCGGCGAAACGCCGGCGGCCTCGCCGCGATCGCCGGCGTGGTCCTGATCTGGCTGGTGGTCAACATGACCGCTTTCCTGCACCACATCTGGCTGAGCGCCGCGCTGCCGATGACCGCCGCCATTCCGCCGGCCATCCTGTTCGGCGCCGCGCAGCTTTGGCTGGGCAGGAGCCGGGCCCAATTTTTCGCAACGCAGAGCCAATTGCTTCAACGCGTTGAGGCCCCCGGCATGGGCGAGTGGCTGGCCAGGCATGGCGACTTCCTCTCGGAACCCATCCGGACAGACGCCGCCATCCTGTTCATCGACCTGTCCGGCTTCACCGGACTGAGTGAAACATTGGGACCGGTCGCCACGCGCGAACTCCTGAACAGTTTTCATGCGTTGGTCGGCGAAGAAGTGACGAACTGCGGTGGCGTCGTCACCAGTTTCATGGGCGACGGAGCCATGATCCTGTTCGGCCTGCCGGAACCGGCGGCGAATGACGCCTTCAATGCCGCCCGCTGTTGCGTGGGGCTCTCCAGCCGCACCAACGATTGGCTGGCGTCGTTGCCTGCATCGACCGCATCTCGACTCGGCTTCAAGATTGGAGCCCACCACGGCACGATCGTCGCTTCTCGACTCGGCGGCGAAGGCCGTCAGCACATCGCGGCCATAGGCGACACAGTCAACGTTGCCAGCCGCCTGATGGAGATCGCAGCCGACCAGGATGCCGAAGTCGCCGTGAGCGACAAAATGCTCGATGCCGCCGGCCGCGACTGCGCGTTGTTCAAGTCCGGCACCCTGAAAGGACCCATGGAAACACAGATCCGCGGGCGATCCGGCTCGCTCGCTATCTGGCTTTGGCGCAGTGCAGGGACGCAGCCGTAGAGCGCTGCCGCCAGGCCTGCGTGATCATGCGCGAACGCCTGCACGAAGGGGCGCCGTGGAACTCGACGGCGGAGGCTTCACCCTACGAATCCAAGTTGACGGGTTCCTTGGGGCGCCGGCGCGTTGGTTGACGAGCATCAAACGCAAAAACCCGCCTGTGCGGCGGGTCATTGGCGCAAATCAGCACCATGGGCAAATATGTAGCATAGCTGCCCCCACCATGTCAAGAATAAATTCCTATCGAAAAGCCACCGGAACAAAAGCCGTCGACACCGCCGGACTGGCCGTCGTCAGGCTTTGTTGACCTGAGTTTGGAGCCCTGAGGCGGAGGGTCGGAGAGCGCCCAGACACAATCCAGAAACAATATTCAACAGTTCGGAAAAACTGGCGAAAAGATCGGATGGCATAACCTCCCGCGGCGGCCGGAAACGGCTGCGGTAGCCGTTGCTCGGCCAAGACGGGAAAGAATGGAAATGGACCAAGGTTTCGATATCGCCGAACTGGATGCGGCCGAACTGGATGCGGCAAGACCGGACAGCCAGCCGGAAACTGGCCTGGCAATCGTTGATGCGCTCGTGGAGGCCGCTCACGGCTCCGGAAGGCGCGCGCACAGCCAGGTGCTGACGGGCGCCGACTTTGCCCGGCAGGGGCAACCCGGTGAGCGGCTCGATACCGTCTTCGAAGAGCTCGCCGAGACATTTGCCGCGTTGCCGGCGGTGATCTCCGACGGGCGTGTCTGGACCTATCAGGAGATCAATAACCGGGCCAACCAGTTCGCCCGCCTGCTGGTCAAGCGAGGCGTGCGAAGGGGTGACCGGGTCGGGCTCATTCTCGACCGGTCGGCGGAGACCTATGTTGCCGTGCTGGCCGTGATGAAGGCGGGCGCGGCCTTCGTGCCGCTGGCCACCGCGTTTCCCCAGGAGCGGATGACGCTCATCATCGAAGACGCCAGCGTCAGCCTGGTCGTCACCATCGCCGCATACGCGTCGCGAGCCGATCAACTGCCCGTTCCCCACCTGTTGATCGACAGCGCCGCCACCGAGATCTCCAAACAGTCGAGCGCGCCGCTGAAGCCGGACGCGAAGACCGCTGTATCGGACGACACCTGCTACATCCTCTACACCTCGGGCACCACCGGCAAACCCAAGGGCGTGGTCATCAAGCACCAGAGCTTCGTCAACTTCATTCGCGTCGCCGCCGCCTCCTACGGATACCGGCCGGGCGATCGTGTCTATCAGGGCATGACCATCGCCTTCGACTTTTCCTCCGAAGAGATCTGGGTGCCGTTTGTCGCCGGCGCGACGGTCGTGCCGGCGCCGGGCCAACTGCCTCTCGTCGGCGAGGAGCTGGCGGATTTCCTGCGGCTCCATGACATCACCTGCATGGCCTGCAGCCCGACCCTGTTGTCGTCCATGGCGAGCGACGTGCCCAGCCTGCGCACCCTGCTGGTGGGCGGCGAGGCCTGCCCGCACAATCTGGTGGTGCGCTGGTCGAAGCCGGGGCGGCAGATCCTCAACACCTATGGCCCGACCGAAGCGACCGTCACCGCAACCATGGGCGCGCTGACGCCCGACAGTCCGGTGACGATCGGCGCGCCGTTGCCGACCTACTCGATCGTCATTCTCGACGCTTCGCTGCCGCAGCTTGCCGAGCCGGGTGAACTGGGTGAGATCGGCATCGCCGGCATCGGGCTCGCGGTCGGCTATCTCAACCGGCCGGACCTGACGCACCAGAAATTCATCGCCGATTTCCTCGGCCTGCCCAACAACCCGTCGCAGCGCATCTACCGGACGGGCGATCTTGGCCGCATCAACGACAGGGGCGAGATCGAGTATAACGGGCGCATCGATACCCAGGTGAAGATCCGCGGCTACCGCATCGAACTCGGCGAGATCGAGGCGGTGCTGCTGGACCAGCCGGAGATCGCGCAGGCTGCCGTCACCACCTGGGAGATCGAGCCCGGCCGCGTCGAACTCGTTGCCTACTACGCGCCGAAACCCGGCCTGCCGGCGATCTCCCGCGCCGATCTCGCCCAGGTGATGAAGCGACGCCTGCCCGATTACATGGTGCCCTCCTATCTGGAGGAACTGCCGGCGATCCCGATGACGGTCTCCAACAAGGTCGACCTTCGCCAGCTGCCGAAACCGACAAGCCTTCGGCTGTCGGCCGATCGCACGCTGGTGCCGCCCGGCAATGACGACGAGCGTTTCCTGGCCGACGCGCTGGCCGCGGTGCTGAAATTCGACGAAGTGTCCGTCGAGGACAATTTCTTCGACGATCTCGGCGCCAACTCGCTGCTGATGGCCCATTTCTGCGCGCGCGTGCGCACCAGGAAGGAATGGGCGACGACGTCGATGCGCGACATCTATCTCTATCCGACCGTGGCGCGGCTGGCCAAGCACCTGAGCGTGGCGGAAGAGATGACCACGGCCACCAATGAGCGTGCCCTCACCCGCCAGGCATCGAATTTCGCCTATTGGACCTGTGGCGCCGCGCAGCTCGTGTTTTACGGGCTCTACAGCTATGTGGCGCTGTGGGCGATCAATGACGGCCTCAACTGGATGTATGACGCGCTCGACAATCCGCTGCAGCTCTATTTGCGCTGCGTGGCGCTGTCGGCCGCCGTGTTCTTCGGCATGTCGGGCTTTGCCGTCATCGCGAAATGGGTTCTCATCGGCCGCTGGAAGGCGGAGGCGTTTCCGATCTGGGGCCTGCGCTACTTCCGCTTCTGGGTCGTCAAGACATTGATCCGCACGGCACCCGTCGTGCTGTTCCGGGGCAGCCCGCTCTACAGCTTCTATTTGAAGCTGCTCGGCACCAAACTCGGGAAAAACGCCGTCATCGAATCGAAATCGGTGCCCGTCTGCACGGATCTCATTTCAATCGGCGCCAACACCATCCTGCGCAAGGAATCGATGATCCTCGGCTTCAGGGCCCAGTCCGGCTACATCCACACCGGCCCGCTGACCATCGGCCGCGATGCCTTCGTCGGCGTCGGCTCCACGCTCGACATCGACACCAGGATCGGCGACGGCGCCCAGCTCGGCCATTCGTCCTCTCTGCACCGTGGGCAAAGCATCCCGGACGGTGAGCGCTGGCATGGATCGCCAGCCGTGCCGACCACCGCGGACTATTGCAAGGTGCGCAACGTCGATCCTTCCAACATCCGGCGCTTCCTCTTCGAAGCGGTCCAGCTGATTGGCCTGTTTGCCATCGTCACTCCGCTTCCGCTGCTGTTCCACAGCTATTGGGAGAACGTCGGCGACGACTATCAGGAGACCATCGGCATTGTCGCGATCGGCACCACGGTCACGCTTTTCGGCTACATCGCCGTCGCCTTTCTCGCGGCAACGCTGGTGCCGCGCCTGTTCAGCCTGATCCTGAAGCCCGGCCGCACCTATACCCTTTACGGCTTCCGCTACTGGCTGCAGACCGTTGCAGAATTCTCGAGCAACTCCCGCGTGCTCGGCCTCCTGTTCGGCGACAGTTCGGCAATCGTGCACTACATGCGCGCCATCGGCTGGAACCTCAACAAGGTGGTACAGACCGGTTCCAATTTCGGCAGCAACCAGCAGCACGAAAACCCGTTGTTGTGCGAGATCGGCACCGAGACCATGGTGTCGGACGGACTTTTCATGATCAACATGCACAAGTCCGCCTCCGCATTCAGGCTCGAGCCGACGCGGATAGGCGAGCGCAACTATCTCGGCAACAACATCTATTACCCGCCGGATGGACGCACGGGCGACAACGTCCTGCTCGGCACCAAGGTGATGATCCCAATCGACGGGCCGTTGCGCGAGAATGTCGGCCTTCTCGGTTCGCCGTCCTTTGAAATCCCCCGCATGGTCAACCGCGACAAGGAACTCATCGCCGGCGTCGACGAGGACGACCGCCGCCGGCGCATCCCGCTCAAGAACCGCCACAACATGGTGACGATCCTGCTGTTCGTCGCAACACAATGGGTCATGCTGTTCGCCACCCTGGCGATCTGGGACCGCGCGCTGAACTACTATACCGAATGGGCCGAGGTCGCCCTCTTCGTCGCCGTGCTTTTGACATCCGCGATCACCATTCCGTTCTACATCCTTGTCGAGCGGGCAAGCCTTGGTTTTCGCAGGCTGAAGCCGCAGATGACGACGATCTACGACGTCGCCTTCTGGCGCCACGAACGCCACTGGAAGCTTGCGGATTCGCCGATCGTGCGCCTGTTTGCCGGCACGCCGTTCCGACCGATGATCCTGCGCATGCTGGGCGTCAAGGTCGGCAAGCGGGTCTATGACGGCGGTAGCAACCTGACCGAGCGTTCGCTGGTCGAGATCGGCGATGACGTCACGCTCAATGAAGGCTGCGTCATCCAGGCCCATTCGCTGGAAGAAGGCGCGTTCAAGTCCGATTACATCCGCATCGGCAACGGCTGCACGCTTGGACCTTCCGCATTCGTCCATTACGGCGTCGTCATGGGCGAAGGATCGGTGGTCGATGTCGACTCCTTCGTGATGAAGGGCGAAGAGCTGGAGCCCTACTCAATATGGCGGGGCAACCCGGCCAAGCTGCACCGGTTCGTGGAGCCGGTCACGGACGATGCCTCCACGGCATCGGCTTGAAGACCGGAGAAATCCGCCTCGCCTCCCTGACCAAGGCCAACCAGGCCTTGGTGGCGTCCCTGGAACTGGCCCCCGACCAGATGGATTTCGTTGCCAGCAATGCGGAGTCCCTGGACGAAGCCGCGTCTGACGGGGACGCGCGGCCGCGCGTCGTGATGGCTGGGGATCGTATGGTCGGTTTCCTGATGTACGAGGCGCCGCAGGATGACGACGAAGCACGGATCTACCGTTTCATGATCGACCGGACCTGGCAGGGCAGAGGCTACGGCAAGGCTGCGTTGCGCGAAGTGCTGGACGAAATCAGGAGGCTCGGCCACATCAGGCACGTTTCAATCTGCTACGAACCGCACAATGAAGCAGCACGACAGCTCTATCGTGCCGCTGGTTTCGTGGAACAAGGGCTCGACGAGGATGGAGAAATGATCGCCGACCTCGCCTTCGCGGCGGATGATCGTTGACGCGGCCGCCCTCCCCTGAAAGCGCGCTTGCGCAAGCGTCCCTGCTGCAGGCCATGGTCGCCATTGCGCCCAAAAGTGTCCGGGTCGGATGCCGGGTCATACAAGACGGCGACGAGGCTCATCTGCTGCCCGAGGAAGCACGCTCGATCCTCGCGCGCCAGCCGGCCATGCGGCGCGCAAGCGGAGCGGCGCGCTGGATCGCCCACGGGCTGCTGGCGGATGTCGGCGTCAACGATTTCGCCATCCTGCGCGCGCCATCCGGCACGCCGGTCTGGCCCGACGGGATAACCGGTTCGCTCGCTCATGACGACGAAATGGCCGTGGCGGCGGTTGCGCCCGTTGCCGACATCGGCTCCCTCGGCATCGACGTCGAGCCCGCCCAACCCTTGCCCGACGACATCCTCGCGCTCGTTGCAACCCGTTCGGATCGGACAGACGCGGCGGACCGGCGTCTTGCCGGTCGCGTGCTGTTTTGCGCCAAGGAAGCGGTCTACAAGGCGGTCTATCCGCTCGATCGCGAGATCCTGGGCTACGAGGACATTGAAGTGGACCTCAATGCAGGCCGAGCGATGACGAAAGGGGGCCGCAAGGTCAGCCTCGCCTACTGCGTTGCCCCGCGCGTGGTCGTCCTGGCGTTTGTTGACGGGGGGCGGTTTAGATCTCGTGCGGATGGTGGAAACGGGTGACGGCCGTGACCTACCGCCCCCTCAATGCCGCTTGAAATACTGCACCTCGCGCTCATGCTTTTCGGCCGCCTCGCGTGTATCGAAAGTCCCGAGATTCCGCCGCTTGCCGGTCTTTTCGTCCTTCTTGCCCGAATAGAGGCGGTATTTTCCGTCCTTGAGTTTCCGGATCATCTGGCTCTCCTGATCAGGACCGCCGCTTGCCCGTGAGGTTGCGCGCGGCCTGCTCGACCGCCGCGCGGTCGTGGCCCAGCCTGTCGATCAGTTCCTGCGCCTCGTCACCCGATATGCCGGTGCGCATTGCCAGCGCCTCGACCGCCAGGACATCGGAACTGGCGATCTCGCTTGTTTCCGGCAGCGCGTCGCCGGCCGTCAACGGCAGCGCCGCCTCCCTGTCGATCTCGGCCGCGGCCTGGTGCCAGTGCTGTTCGGGATCGCCGCCGCCTTCGCGTTCCCAGATCTCGTATGCGCGCTGCTGGATTTTTTCGTGCCGATCGTCGCCCATGGTCAGTTCCTCCGTTGCGTCAGGGAAGAACGCCGAACCGATCCGAACGATCCAAAAAAAATCTGCGCGATCGTTGGTCCGTTTCTGGGACTGCGCGAGGCGCTGGGTAGCCGCCCTGCGCAGGCCCCTACTGGCACTGCCGCCTCGGACCGCCGGCGTATGGTTGGTAGCTGTTGTCCTCCGGGCGGTAGGAGCGGTAACGGCTGAAGCAATAGTCGACATGGTCGGCGTCCGTGCTTGCTTGGATGCCCAACCCTGCGCCCTCGACATAGCTGGCCTCGACAGGTCCAGCGGTGCCGTCGGCGCCGCCATAGGGCGAGATGCAGGGGCGCTGCTGCCCGCTATAGGAGATGTAGCTGTTGTCGTCGGGCCGGTAGGAACGGTAGCGGCTCGCGCACCACGCCAGATGCGGAGGCGGCAGGTCGACAGCGCGCGCCGCGGGCGCAATGGCGCCGGTGACGGTGGCATCGCTCGCCTGGCGGACCCTTGGCGCACTGGTGCCGATATCGGGCGCCGCGGGTTGCTCACCTGGCACGCGCTCGAAGCTCTGCGCCGCCTTGTTCACCGGCTGCGCCTTCCTGGTCCACAGCTCCGCCACGCTGAGGGTGGCCCTTGCCTGCTGCGCCGGCTTGGCGGCGAGCAACCAGGCCGCGAAGGCCAGTCCACTGCCGAAAACCGCAAGGGTCAGCACGAAGCCGCAGACCAGTCCCATCACCGCTTTCATGCCACTCTCCTTAAGCCCCTGCTTGTAGAATGCAGAGCCTCGAGGCTGGTTCCAGCGAAACGCCCGCACGACGGGCCTGGTCAGCGAATTCCTCTCTGAACCCTACTCCCCAACCACTTCCTGATACCCCTTCACCTCGCCATCCAGGCCGCGAAGCCGCCAGCTCTCCCCGTCGCGTCCCTCGATATAGCAAGGCCCGATCGGCACCTTGCCGCCGCCTTCCGGCAGGTCGAGAACATAGACCGGGTTACAGATACCCGACAGGCGGGCGCGCAGCGCGGCGGCCAGCGCCTGGCCTTGCGCGATGGTTGTGCGGCGGTGCGCCATGCCGCGCGCGAGGTCGCCATGGTGCAGGTAATAGGGTTTGACGCCGAGCCGGTACATCAGCTCGCGGCAGAGCTCCTCCAGCACCTCGACCGTGTCGTTGACGCCTTTCAAGAGAACGCTCTGGTTGAGCAGCACGAAGCCGGCTTGCCGCAAGGTACGGCAGGCCGCTTCGGTGGCGTCGGTGATCTCCCGCGCGTGGTTGAAATGGGTGACGACCGTGACCATCAGCCGGCCCTGCAGGGCCGCGACCAGCCCCGGCGTGATCCGCGAAGGTAGCGCCACCGGCACGCGCGTGTGGATGCGCAACAGCCGCACATGCGCGATCGCCTCGATGCGGGCCCGGATTTCGGCCAGAGCCTTGTCCGGCAGCGAGAGCGGATCGCCGCCGGTCAGGATCACTTCACGGATTTCCGGGTGATCGGCGATATAGGCGAGCGCTGGCTCCAACGCCTCGCGCGTATAGCCGCGGCCGATCGAGGTCAGCGATTCCTTGCGAAAGCAGAACCGGCAATAGACCGCGCATTGATAGGTCGGGAACAACAGCACCCGGTCGGCATGGCGATGCGTCAGCCTCGGCGCCGGGCTGAACGCGTGGTCGGCGATCGGATCGTCGAGCTCGCCGTCCTGCTCCAGCAATTCGTCCGGCGACGGGATGACCTGCGCCCGGATCGGGTCGGCGGGATCGTTCCAGTCGATCAGGTCGAGATAGGCTTTCGGGATGCGCACCTTGTGGTTCGCGGCCGCGGCTTGCGCCGCCGCGCGCTCGCCCGGTGACAGCGGCAGGAACGCGAGATCGCGCACATGGCGCACGCCGGCGCGGACATCGGTCTGCCAAGTGGCGTCGGAGGTGTCGATGCGCTCGCTCGCATCGGAGAAGTTGGCGTCTGAAGTCATCTGATGTCTCGGGGGCAATTTCTGGCGGAGCTATCGGCCGGATGGCCAGGCGGGTCAACCACCTGCATGGCGCAGACCCGTCGACGCGAGCCCATAGGTATTTAAGCAAAATGGCACTATTCTGCGCAGTCCAGGAGTTTCAGGGAAAACGGATGGATTTCAGCACAGGCCATGGCTACCTGCTCATCGGCGGCCTCATCCTCGTTGGCGCCGGCCTGCTGATCCTTTCGCTGATCGTCAATCTGCGCGTCGCCCACAGCGTGCGCGACGATGTACGCCACCGCGAAAAACTGCTGGAATACTACCGCAACATCTTTTCGCAGCTGGGCGTGATCCTGATCGGCATAGGCGTGTCGCTGTTCATCTTCTTTTTCCAGCAGAACTACCAGGACCAGCGCAGACGCGAAGCGGAACTGCAGCAGGTCCTGGCCAAGCTGGCGGCGCGCATCGCCCACGGCGCCCCCATCGTCGGGTCGCTTGGCCAATTCGACGCACTGCTGGATGAAGGCGGGGCCTATGTCAGCCCCGAACTTGGTGGAACCAACGCCGCGATCGGCGCGCAGGGGGCGGAGCTCGGCAAGCAGGTCGGCGAGATCGCGCTGGTCGAGCGCGACATCGACGTCCGCGACTTCGACGTCCTCAACCTGTCGCGCGATTTCGAATCGTCATTCGTCGTCAACGAGCTCGATCCCACACTGTGGTTCGACATCGTGCGCGACGAGAGCGAGATCAAATATGCCACTACCCAGCTCGCCCTCGACTACAAGGACCTGCAGGATGCGATCGGCGGCCAGCCGGTCGAGCTTGCGATCGCCAATCCTGAAACGGGGCGCAAGATCAAGCACGAGGTGCTTGACGTCTTCTACGATGCCGATCTCCTGCGCCAGCGCAGCAGGCGGTTTCTCGGCCGTGCATGCTGGCTCTTCAGCCACGGGCGCAGCTTTGTCAGCCTTGCACCGGTCGATGCAATCGAAGCCGATGCGAGGTCGCATCAGGAATGGATCGACCGGTCGAAACCCTTCCTGACGCAGGCGAAGTCGGGCAACGGCGATTGCTTCAAACTGCTCCAGTACGGCCCGTCGCCTTGAGCTGCCGCCGGCACTGTTCGATTTGACGCTCAGTTGCCCACACGTTGCAGCGTGCCGAGATGATTGTCGTCGAGAAAACCTATGGTCATGGCCGACGCCTTGCCGTCCGGGCCGACGACGAAGCTCACGCCGGTTGGCCTGTCCGGGGTCTCGGCATCTGGAAAGGTCAGGAAAATGTCGCCGTCGAAATGGGTCAATGAATAGGACCGGGCTGCAGCCGGGCCTACCCTAAGCACGAGGTCGTCTCCCACTTTCGACACGATTGCGTCGCCGATGAAGTCGTTGGCGTAGCGGCCGGCATAGGCACTTGCCGGCCCGGCCGGCCTCGTCGGAGATGGTGGCGCTGCATAGGTAGCCTTGGCTGCCGCAACGGCCGGGCCGAACAGGCCTGCATAGATATCGTCCCACGCCTTGACCCAGTCCTTCTCGACCGTGCCGTCGAAGACGAGATCGGCGAAGCTGTCGGACAATCCCTCCGGCAGGCCCGTCGGAAAGGCGTTGGTGATGATGACGATGCCAAGCTTCTCCTTCGGGAAGACTGTCACCAGGGTGCGCGCACCGACGCTGAAGGCGCCGGCGTGGCCCCAGCTCAGGCCGTGCCGGCCGAATTCGACATTCCAGCCGAGGCCGTAGAACGAGGCACCGCCGGAGACGGGGTTGTTGCCGCGCGCCATCAGCGGAACATGCGTCTGGTCCCGCGCATCGGCGGCAATCAGTGTCTTGCCGGCGTAGACGCCGTTGCCGATGATGAGGCGCACCCATTGCGAAAGGTCACGCGCCGTGGAACTGACGCCGCCGGCAGGCGCCTGCGCATCCGGATCGCGCTCTATCTTCGCGGCCCAGGCGCCATCGACCCTGACGTGAAGCGCGGCGCGGTTGGTGTGCTTGACGAAGTCCGAATGGCGCGAACTGGTCGAGGTCATGCCAAGCGGACGGTAGAGCTTTTCCTCGGCCACCTCCTCCCATGGCTTGCCTGTCGGCGTCGCGGCCGCCACGGCACCCTCCGTCAATCCGAAATTGCTGTAGGAATACCCGGCGCGAAAGCTCGACGATGGCGGCACGAACCGCAGGCGATGCAGGATTTCGGCGCGGTCGTAGCCAATGTCCTCGAGGTCGTCGCCGGCGGTGCCGGGAAGCCCGCTGCGATGCGAAAACAGGTCGCGGACGGTGAGCTGGCTTGCCGGATAGGGATCGGCCAGCCGGAAGGCCGGATCGAGGTCGGCGATCTTCGAATCCCAGGACACGATGCCGTCGCTGACCAGCGCCGCCACGACGGTTGCGGAGACGGGCTTGGAAAGCGATGCGATCTGGAACACCGTGTCGGCGTCGACGACCTCGGGCTTGCCGGCCTCGCGATGCCCGAACCCCTTAAGGAAGATCACCTCGTCATCATGCACGACGGCGATGGCGAGACCGGGTACCGCACCCTCCGCGACGGCGGCTTCGGCGAGCGCTTCAAGCTTGGGCAGGGCAGCCGTGATCCGCTCCGGCGTGATGCCGTCGGCCGGCGCCGTCTGCGGCCAAAGCACCATGGTAGCGATGAGGGCCCAGATCCTCCAATGCCAAATTCTCCAATGACGGAGATTCCGATTCAGCCGCATGAGCGAGCCTCCTCTATGTGCATTCACCTTACGATCATACAGACCCGCGCGGGTGAGGCCAGCCCACGCGCCATCCGTCATGGGGCGAGTAATCGGGTCCTGCAGTCAACCCTCGGGGCCCATGCGGGCAAGGCAGCGGGCCTGGTCGCGCGGGCGGCCGAGCTCCTGATAGCGCGAGGCCGCCTCGTCGAAGGCGGCGAGCGCGCGGATCTCGTGGTTCTGCGCCCGCCGCTGCACACCGCGCGCTTCCCAAAGGGCGGCCGCCCAGGGGCCACCATGCCACATGCCGGCGATGCGCTCGGCGTCGTTCAGGCGGCGGTCGACCTGGTCCAGTTCGCCCGCCTCGGCAAGCGCGATCGCAGAGGCCGTGCGCAGCGCCATCGAACAGGGCTGGCAGGCGCCATGCGTCAACAGCCGGTCGCCGGCGAGGATCTCCTGCGCCACCATCTTGGGTGTCGCCGCCGCCCGCACGGCCAGCGCCTGCATGCGCATGATCAGGTGCGGCGACAGCCATGAGCGTTCGGCGTCGGTGAGACCGCGTTGGATGAGCCGGCTGGCGCGCCATTTCTGGCCGCGCTCCAGCGCGATCTCGGCCAGCCGCTCTATGGCGAGCACGCGGCCGGCCACCGCGTCCGCCTCAAGCAGCAGCCGCTCGGCCTCGGTCAGGTGGCGCTCGGCCTCGTCGAGGTCGCCCGAAAACAGCGCCGCCTCGCCCAGAAGCAGGCAGGCAAGTCCGCGACCGGCATTCGATCCGGCCTCCTCGGCCACGGTGAGCAGTTCGCGGGCAAGGCCTGCGACTTCGGCATGGCCCGAGGCGCTGCAGAGGCAAAATTCGGATAGGCAAAGGTGGCCATCGAAGACATGCTGCACGAAGGCCGGTTTGGCGCGAACCCATTCGATGAATTCGGAGCGGAACAGTTGCGGCCACTGCGCCCGCATCATCGAGGCGATGCCGAGCAGCGCGCTCGCCTCGCCGACTTCGCGCGGCAGGTCGGCGCCGAGCGCCAGGTCGCGGGTGTGCCTGGCGATCTCGCTTGCCTTGTCGAACTCGCCGCTTTGCAAATGCACCAGGCCCCAGGCGAGCGAGGTGCGGATGTGCTCCGACGGGTTGACGGTCGCGGCGCCGGAGAGTGCGAGCGCCTTCTCGTAAAGGGCAATGGTCGCCGCACTCGGCCCAACGCCGAGTTCGGCGTGCAGGTTGTCGCGCAGCTGGTTGAACTGGCGGATGGCCTCGACACGGTTGCCGGCATCGAGTGCCGCCTGCATCAGCGCGCACTGGGCCTGCTCGTCGGCAGGGTCGAGCGCGATCAGGCGCTGCCATAGGCCGCCGGCGCGCAAAAGATCGCTGTAGCGCTGCTGCAATTGCGCGCGCGGTGTGTCGAGCCACTCGACGAAAAGATCGTCCGGCAAAAGCCTGCCACCATAAAGGTCGGCGGCGCACTCATAGGCGCTCCGGTCACCACCGCGCAGCGCCGCCTTGGCGGCGGCCTCGAAGCTTTCGGCGTCGATCTCGAGCTCGGCATGCGGGGCAAGCGAGACGATGTCGTTGCTCACCTCGATCAGGTCGTGGGCCCCAAGTGCGCGGCGCGCGAAATGAATGGCCTTGCGCAGATTGGCGCCGGCCGCCTCGGGATCGGCGTCGGGCCAGAAAATTTCCATGGCCTGCTCGCGGTGGATACGGTGCGCAGACCTGAGCGCCAGCAGCTTGACCAGGGCCGAGGCGCGGTCGCGTCGCCAGTCGGCCGCCGGGATCGGGCGGCCATCGACGCTGACGGCGAAGCGGCCGAGCAGATGGATCGAAACGCGCATGCAGGCACCATCACGAAAGCCAGGCCCTGGGCGCGCTAGAGCCGTCACCAGCCAGGGAGCGTCGGGGAACGCTGGCGGAACATAGATTTCCTAATTTGCCCTCGCAATCGAATTCCAACAGGAAAGGAAAGCAACCATGTCACTCCGTATCGCAGACATCGCCCCCGACTTCACCGCCGAGACCACCGAAGGCACGATCAGCTTCCACGAATGGCTGGGCAAGGGCTGGGGCATCCTGTTCTCCCACCCCAAGGACTACACGCCCGTGTGCACGACCGAACTCGGCTATATGGCGCGCCTCAAGCCCGAGTTCGACAAGCGCGGCGTCAAGGTGATCGGCCTCTCCGTCGACCCGGTCGAGAAGCACGCCGGCTGGGCCAAGGACATCGCCGAGACGCAAGGCATGGCGCCGAACTTCCCGATGATCGGCGACCCGACGCTCGCCATCTCGCAGCTCTACGACATGTTGCCGGCGTCGGCCGGCAACAGCGCCGACGGACGCACCGCCGCCGACAACCAGACGGTGCGCAATGTCTATGTCATCGGCCCGGACAAGAAGATTAAGCTGGTGATATCCTACCCGATGACGACGGGCCGCAACTTCGACGAGGTGCTGCGCGTGATGGACTCCCTGCAACTGACTGCCAAGCACCGCCTGGCGACGCCGGTCAACTGGAAGCCAGGCGACGACGTCATCATCGCGGGATCGGTGTCGAACGACGAAGCGAAGCAACTCTACCCGCAAGGTTGGAAGGAGCCGAAGCCCTACATCCGCATCGTGCCGCAGCCAGTCCTGACCTGATATCGACCAGCCTACCTGGACTTGGACGGCCAACACTTTGGCGGCGAGGACAAGGGAAGTCCCGCCGCCACGACGGGAATGATCGATTAACTGGGAAACATTGGTGGGGAACAAAGATGAACACCGCAAGCAAACCGCGTATCGTCGTGCTGGGAGCTGGTTTCGGCGGCCTGGAACTGACGACGCTGCTTTCCGAAGCGATGGGCGACAGCATCGACGTGACGCTGATCGACCAGAGCGATTGCTTTGTATTCGGCTTTTCCAAGCTGGACGTGATGTTCGGCCTGAAGACGCCGCAGGCCGTGCGCCTCCCCTACAAAAACTACGCCAAGGCCGGCGTCAGGATGCTGAAGCGCACCATAACCTCGATCGACCCCGAAAGGCGCCGGGTGACCACCAATGACGGCGTGTTCGACGCCGACCACCTCGTCGTCGCGCTGGGGGCCGAATATGATTTCGACGCCACGCCAGGGCTTTCGGGAACCAACGAGTTCTACACCGTGGCCGGAGCGGAGCGGCTGCGCGACGTGCTGCCGACCTTCAGAAAAGGCAAGGCGATGGTCGCCGTCTGCGGGGCGCCCTACAAGTGCCCACCCGCGCCCAGCGAATGTGTGTTGATGCTGCACGACTATCTGGTCAGGCTGGGCGTGCGCGAGGCCTGCGAGATCGCCCTGGTGCTGCCGTTGGGCAGCCCGGTACCACCCTCGCCCGACACCTCGCGAGCGCTGCTGGTGGCCTTTGCCGAACGCGATATCAAGTTCGTCCCCGGCAGGCGCGTCGCCTCCGTCGACAATGCCCGCAATGTGGCGGTGCTCGACGACGGCACGGAAATGCCGTTCGATCTCTTCCTCGGTGTTCCCAAGCATCAGGTGCCGCCGGTGGTGCTGGAAAGCGGCATGGCCGAGAACGGCTGGATCCCGGTCAATCCGCGTACGCTCGAAACAAGATACGAGAACGTCTATGCCGTCGGCGACGGCGCCAACACCGGCACGCCCAAGGCCGGCGTGTTCGCCGAGGGTGCGGCGCGCGCCGTTGCTACCGGCCTCATCGCAAAACTGCGTCAGAGCGGCAGCGGCTCGCTCTATGACGGCTTCGGCACCTGCTATATCGAGTTCGGCGGCGGCCGCATCGGCAAGGTCGAGGTCGACTTCTTCTCAGGCCCAGCACCGACCGGCACCTACTACGAGCCCTCGGTGGCGCTGCGCGCTGACAAGGAGACTTTTGGATCGAGCCGCCGCTCGCGCTGGTTCGGCCTCTAAGGCCAGAGGATGAAGAGCGCTTGGGGGCCGGATACCCTCCGGCGCGGTCATGATGCCCGAAGCGTGCAGGCGAGCCCCTACGCCGATTTCACCAAGCCTCCCGGCGATCACCTCATCGACCATGAGTGCGATTTTGACTATCCTGTCGGCAATCACGATGGTCCACGAGGACGCCGCCACGGAGGGGTGCTGCAATGGTTGGAGCTTCGGCCGGCTTGCCGCGCTATGCGGATGCCGTTCAGCGCTTTCGCATCGAGGATGAAGTCGCGCGCCTTCGCGGCGACCCCTCGACCGGCATCAATGCCTGCGTCGAATGCTGCGATCGCCACGCCGGGCAAAACCGGCTGGCGTTGCGCGCCATCTCCGCCAATGGCGAGCTGCGGGAATTCAGCTTCGATGATCTTCGCGACATGTCGGCGCGCGTCGGCAATATGCTGAAGGTGGCCGGCGTCGGCCCAGGTGATGTCGTCGCCGGCATGCTGCCGCGCATCCCCGAACTGGTGGCGCTTATCCTCGGTACTTGGCGGATCGGCTCGGTCTACCAGCCGCTGTTCACCGCCTTTGGCCCGAAGGCCATCGAGCACCGGCTGAAGACCAGCGGTGCAAAACTCGTCGTCACCAACATGGCCAATCGCGGCAAGCTCACCGAGGTGGAGGATTGCCCCCGCGTGGCGACCATCCTTGCCCCTGCCGAGACCTTGCCGGCGGGCGACATCGATTTCCGCGCTGCGTTGGAAGCCGCCTCGACGTCCTGCGAGCCGGTCATGCGCAAGGGCGACGACCTGTTCATGATGATGTCGACCTCGGGCACGACAGGCCTGCCCAAGGGCGTGCCGGTACCGCTGCGAGCGCTGCTGGCCTTCGGCGCCTATATGCGCGATGCGATCGGGCTCACGCCCGACGACGTCTTCTGGAACATCGCCGATCCGGGCTGGGCCTATGGCCTCTACTACGCCATCACCGGCCCCTTGCTGCTCGGCATCGCCACGACCTTCTACGAGGGCGCCTTCACCGCCAAAAGCACCTACGACATAATCGAGCGCCTCGGCGTCACCAGCCTCGCGGGTTCGCCGACCGCCTTCCGCCTGCTGCTGGCCGAAGGCGCGGCGCCCGCCGCCCGCATCAAGGGTCGGCTGCGCGTCGTGAGCAGCGCCGGCGAGCCGCTCAACCCGGAAGTCATCCGCTGGTTCGACGCCCATCTTGGCGTACCGATCCATGACCATTACGGCCAGACCGAAAACGGCATGTTGGTCAACAACCATCACGGCCTGTCGCACCCGGTGCGCCCGGGCTCGGCCGGCTTTGCCATGCCGGGCTACCGCATCGTCGTGCTGGACGAGGCCGGCCAGGAGCTCGGCCCCAAGCAGCCCGGCATCCTCGCCGTCGACATCGCCAACTCGCCGCTGCGCTGGTTCGACGGTTATCACCAGGCGGAAACTCCGGCGATTTCGTGCGGCTATTACCGCAGCGGCGACACGGTCGAGTTCGAGCCGGACGGCTCGATCAGCTTCATCGGCCGCGCCGACGACGTCATCACCTCGTCGGGCTATCGCATCGGCCCGTTCGACGTCGAAAGCGCGCTCATCGAACACCCGGCGGTCAACGAGGCAGCGGTTGTCGGCGTGCCCGACCCGCAGCGCACCGAGATCGTCAAGGCTTTCGTCATCCTGGCATCTTCGTTTCGCGGCAGCCCGGAACTGGCCGAGGAACTGGCGCAGCACGTCCGCAAGCGGCTCTCGGCCCACGCCTATCCGCGCGAAATCGACTTCGTTAGCGAATTGCCGAAGACGCCGAGCGGCAAGATCCAGCGCTTCTTGCTGAGGAAGGCGGAGGTGGAGAAGCGGAAGGGGTAAGGCGTGCCGCGCAATAGCCGCAAAGCTGCTTGATGGCTCCCAATCTGTCGATCGCCATAAGGGGGGCTATGTCATGCGGTTGGTCTGGATGATCGTTTTCGCACTCGCGACCGGAGCGGCTTTCGCGGCCTCGCCGGAGGACGACTATATCGCCGCACGCGTTAAGGCGATTTCCGCTATCGCAGCGCTGGAAGGCGCGAACGAACCCGTGGAAACGCTCGATGCCGCCGGGACGAAAGCGCTGGCCGATCTCGAAAAGCGGCTTTCAGCCCTTCTCGGCCCCTTGGCGGTTTCAGGTTTTCCGGCAACCGGCACGATCAATCTCGAAAGCCTGAGCGATGCCGATATCGGGTTCGGCATGCTGGACGGGTTGCGCTACACCAATGGCGACGACGGCCCGAGCCTGGTGGCAACGACGCGGGGGCTTCTCGCGCGCTGGCTCCAGTCCAAAGCCGCCGAGATGGACGCGAGCTTCAGACTGCCCATAGGTATCGACGCGGCACTGAAGCTCGATGCCTTCTACACCCAGGCGATCAACAGCGATGCCGCGTTCACGGGGACGCTCGACTTTCCGCTGAAGAAGCCTGAAGGCGCCGACATCGCCTTTGCGCGGCTCGGCGGCTGGGCGCAGGACATAGGACCGAACCCCGACCAGCAGGTCATCGTCACGCTCGTCAGGGGCAACAGCGTCATGATCGCCTCGGCACCCGCGGCACCGCCTGTTCCAAAGATCGCGGCGTGCGACGCCTTGTGGGCCTCGGCGGACGCCGCCGCCCAGAAATTCCAGGAGGCCTACCAAGCCTCGGACCTCAAGGACCAAACGGCGTATGATGCCGCCAATGCCGCCTGGGAAAACGGTGACACCGACTATCGCGCCTGCATGGGCGAGCACCTGCCAAGCGAGCCGGTCTTCCCGGCGCTTCTCGCCCAGGCCCAGCAGCTTGCCGATCATATGGCCGGCAAGTAGGCCTGCCCCGGCGCGTAGGGGGCGCCGCGCTTCCTCAGCCCCGCCGGCCAAGGCAAGGCTCGGTTCGGACGCTACTCCTTGGCGCGATAGGCCTCCGGCACGACGAAGACTTCGTCGGCACGGCCATAGCCGCCGTCGGCGACCTCCTCCACCAGCACCATCGTGTAGGGCCGGACGCCTTCGCCGAAAAAGTCGACGAACATTGCCGTGGTTCGATGGATGAGGTCTTCCTTCTGCGCCTTGGAGAGAGCCGCTTGCGGCATCTTGATGTTGGCGAATGGCATGATCGTTTTCCTTGGTCTTTGAGGTTGGGTTCAGGCAGTCGGATGAAGCAGGTCGGCAAGGCCGATCCGTTCCATGAGTTGCGCGCGGACGCGATCGGCGACGCCATTGACGACCGCCGCACCATCGTCCGCGGGGTCGATGTGCACGCGCAGCGGACGCCTTCCGTGCGGCATCGCCACAAGGTCGACGATGGCCGCCGCGATATCAGCCGGGTCGGCATCCGCCGGCTCAAGTGCGGTCAGCCCCTTCAGCACCTGCTGATCGACGCCGGCGTATGGGCCAGACCAGTAGAGGGCGGTGCGTTCGACATCGGCAGGCGCTGCGGCATGGTGAAAATGCTCGGTGCCCTTGGTGAAAGCGCCCGGCACGACGATGGTCGTCTCGATGCCGAAGCGGGCAAGTTCCAGCGCATAGCTCTGCGCCAGCGCATCCATGCCGGCCTTGGCCGCGAAATAGGCCGCGAGGAAGGGCGGGGTGCCGCCGCGGGTGCTGCTCGAGCCGACCCAGATCATCTGGCCCCGGCCAAGAGAGCGCATATGTGGCAAGGCCGCACGGTTGACACGCTGCGTGCCGACGACGTTGACGTCATAGAGCTGAGCCAGCTGTTCGGGCGCGAAAGCCTCGGTCGGTCCGAACCCCATGTGCCCGGCATTGTGGATCAGCACGTCGAGCCGGCCGGCCTCGCTGACGATCAGCCGGACCGCCGCCTCGGCCGAGGCGTCCAAGGTCACATCGAGCGCAATGGGCTTGAGCGCCACGCCCTCGTCGCTCGCGAATTTTTCCATCTCGGTTGCCGCAGCACCGCCGCGCGCCGGCGGATCGCGCATCGAGGCATAAACCTTGTGGCCCGCCCTTGCGAGCGCCCGCGCCGTCATCGCGCCGAAGCCGCTGGAAGCGCCTGTGATCAAGATTGTCTGCTGCATGATTATCTCCTCAGACCACACCGCCATTGGCGCGGATGATTTGTCCGTTGACCCAACCGCTATCTGGCCCGGCCAGGAACGACACCAGCCCTGCAATGTCGTCGGGCTGGCCGAGGCGGCCGAGCGGGATCATTTTGCCGATGGCCTCGATTTGCGCCTGGCTCTTGCCGTCCGTGAACAGGGCGGTCTCGATCGGTCCGGGCGCCACGGCGTTGACTGTGACGCGGCGCGCGCCAAGTTCCTTGGCCAGGATGTGGGTCATCGCCTCGACGCCCGCCTTGGTGGCGGCGTAGACGCCGTAGCCCGGCTGGTAGAGGCCGACGACGCTGCTCGAGAAGTTGATGATGCGGCCACCATCGCGAAGCCGGCGCGCGCCTTCCCGCATGCCGCGGAACACACCACCGAGATTGATCGCAAGCTGCATGTCGAACGAGGCGTCATCGGTCTGCGCGATCGGCGAAAGCTTCATGATGCCGGCATTGTTGACGAGGATGTCGACGCCACCGAATGCCTTCTCGCCGGCATCGAAAAGCATGGCGAGGCCGGCCGGATCGGCGATATCGGCCTGCACGGCAATGGCCTTGCCGCCGCCGGTTTCGATCGCCCGGACAAGGTCTTCGGCCTCAGCGCGTCCCCGTGCGTAGTTGACGACGACGGCCACGCCGTCGCGGGCGAGCCGACGCGCGATGGCGGCGCCGATGCCCTTGGAGGCGCCGGTCACGATCGCCGTTCTGGTTTGAGTATCTGTCATGGACAGTGATCTCCGCTGGTTGGTGAAATGAATATAGGCCAAGCACCATTCCGGATAATCAGCCGTCTCTTGACATCACTATTCGGAAACTGCGAACAAAGAGAATGGACCGTCTAGACACCATGCGGCTCTTCGTTCGCATTCTGGAGCGGCGCAGCTTCACCGCCGCCGCGGCAGATCTCGGCCTCCCGCGCTCAACCGCGACGGAAGCGATCCGGCGGCTCGAAGAGCATCTCGGCGCGCGCCTGCTGGAGCGAACGACGCGGCAGGTCAACGCCACGCAGGATGGCGAAGCCTATTATCGGCGCTGCCTGTCCATCCTTGCCGAGATCGAGGATGCCGAGGCCGCCTTCCGCAATGCCGAGCCCTACGGGCTGCTGCGCATCGACGCCAGCACGCTGCTCACCCGCACATTCCTGTTGCCGCGACTGCCCGAGTTTCTCGCCCGCTATTCTCGCATCGACTTGCAGATCGGCCAGAGCGACCGGCTGGTCGATCTCGTGCGCGAGGGGGTCGACTGCGTGATACGCGTCGGCGAACCGCCCGACAGCGGCATGATCATGCGGCGCCTGGCGATGATCCGCGAGATCACCTGCGCCAGTCCCGCTTATCTCGAACGCCACGGCATGCCGATCTCCCCCGATGCATTGGATGGTCACCAGGCAGTGGGTTTCGTCTCGTCGCGCACCGGCGAGACCCTGCCCTTCGAATTCACCGTGGCCGGCAAGACCCGCGAGATCCGGTTGCCGGGCCGCGTTGCGGCCAACAATTCAGACACCGCCGCCGATCTGGCACGGCTTGGGCTTGGCCTCATCCAGGCGCCACGCTATCGCTTCGAGAAGGACCTTGCCGATGGGACGCTCGTCGAAGTGCTGGCCGACTACCCGCCCTCGCCGACGCCACTATCAGCGCTATACCCGCAGAATAGGCAGCTCTCGCCGCGGCTTCGCGTCTTCCTCGACTGGGCATCGCGCATCTTCGCAAAGGCGAACCTCTAGCCTTTAGCGGCCGGCAATTCAGCCTGCGAGCCGAAATGCCGGCATAGGCACGATGCTGAAACTTCAGGCTGGCTTGGAAGGTTAAATTTAAGCGTTTGGCAGTAGGATCGACCGACGAGCTATTGTCCAGGAAAGGTACCCGGGTCGAATTGGCCACTACGCGATACAGTCTCGGCCGCTTGAGACAAGCCGTTTTTTCTTCCGCCAACTTGCCGGCGGCGATAGCTTTTGTTGTGCTCATGGTCTGCGCCGTCGTTGCCGACCAGCAGAACAGAAGGGTCTCCGATCAGCTGGCGCGCGCCGATGTACTGGCCAAGGTCAACGTCATCCGCGCCAAGCTCGAAGGTAATGTAAACGGCAATCTCCAGCTTGTTCAGGGGCTCGTCTCAGCCATTGTTACGGAGCCCTATATGGGCCAGCAGAGATTTGCGTCGCTGGCAGGCAATCTGTTCGCGCAGAAATCGCAATTGCACAACATCGCCGGCGCGCCCGACCTGGTTATCTCGCTGATGTACCCGATGGAAGGCAACGAGAAGGCAATCGGGCTCGATTACCGCAAGAACGAGGAGCAGCGCCTGGCAGCGCTTCGGGCGCGCGACCAGCGCGTGCTGGTATTTGCCGGACCGGTCAAGCTGGCGCAAGGCGGGCGCGGCTTCATCGGTCGCATCCCGGTCTTCGTGCCGACGGCGGGAGGCGGCGACCGCTTCTGGGGCATTGTCTCGGCAGTCGTCGATGTCGACCGGCTCTACGCGGCGAGCGGATTGGCCGACCCCGATCTCGACATCGATGTCGCGCTCACCGGCAAGGATGCGTTGGGCGGCGGGGGCGAACGTTTTTTTGGCAACGCCACTGTCGTTGCCGGCAATCCCGTTGCGGCCGATGTGCAGCTGCCTTCGGGTTCCTGGGAGATTTCGGCAATCCCCAAGGGTGGCTGGCCAGCGGCTCCGAAAAATCAATGGACCTTGCGGGCGCTCATGGCACTTGCCGGCGCGCTGGTGGTGGTGCCGATCCTGGTGGCCGGGCGGCTGTTCGGCGAAAGGCAAAGGAACTACGCCGAGTTGAGGCGCCTGTCCGGCCGCCTGGAGCTGGCCCTGGAAGCCTCGGGCATCGGCGTTTGGGAGCATGATCTCGTCACCAACGAACTGCTGTGGGACGAACGCGTCAACGAAATCTATGGCAAGCCCGCCGACGGCAAGCCGCGCGGCTATAGCGATTGGGCGCTGGCGATCCACCCCGAGGACATCGAGCGGGCAAAGCAGGACTTCGATTCGGCAGCGGCGACAAAAGGCCCCTACTTCTCGCAATACCGGCTCCTTCGCCCCGACGGGGCCGTCCGTCATGTGCGCACGCGCGCAAGCTTCTTCCAGGACATCGGCGGCACGCCCAAGCTGATCGGCGCCGAATGGGACGTGACCAGCGACGTCCTGCTCAACGAGAACCTCATTCGCGAGCGCCAGCTGTCGGAATCGAAGAACGCCGAGCTGAAGCTCGCCAAGGCGCGTATCGAGCATGTGGCGCTGCACGATTCGCTCACCGGCCTGCCCAACCGCCGCTATCTCGACGAGATGCTGGCCGAAACCGGCCAACACGACCGCATGGCGCTGCTGCATCTCGACCTCGACCGCTTCAAGCAGATCAATGACACGCTCGGCCACGCAGCGGGCGACGCCATGCTGATGCATGCCTCGAGGGTCATCACAGCCAATGCCGGCTCTGCGGATTTCGTTGCGCGCATCGGCGGCGACGAGTTCATTGTGGTGAGCCATGGGCGTGACGATGACGAGCTCGCGGCACTCGCCGACCGCATCATCGAGGAGATGCGCCAGCCTGTGTATTATCGAGGCCATCAGTGCCGGTTCGGAGTCAGCATCGGCATTGCCGCCAACAGCGGCGTCGACGCAAAGCAGTTGCTCGTCAACGCCGATCTCGCGCTTTACCGGGCGAAGGGCCATGGCCGCAACCGTTACGAGTTCTTCAACGAGGAACTGCAGAGCGAGATCGTGCGGACCAAGCAGATCGCCGACGAGATCCTGGGCGGGCTGGAGCGGGATGAATTCATCGCCTACTACCAACCGCAATTCGACGCCAAGACGCTCGAGATCGTCGGTGTCGAAGCCTTGTCGCGCTGGAAGCATCCGCGACGCGGCATCCTGGCCCCCGACGCCTATCTCAAGGTGGCCGACGAGCTCAATGTCGTGGCGCTGATCGACCGCATCGTACTCAAAGATGCGCTGGAGAATTTCGAGCGCTGGTCGCACAGCCATCTCAACATCCCGCGCGTCTCGGTCAACGTCTCGGCCAGGCGCCTGGAGGACAAGGACCTGATCAAGGGTTTGCGCGAGCTCGCCATCAAGGAAGGAACCGTGTCGTTCGAGCTGGTGGAGTCCATCTTCCTTGACGAGAACGACGATCTGGTCACCTGGAACATCGAGCACATCAAGGAGCTCGGGATCGACATCGAGATCGACGATTTTGGCACCGGCTATGCCTCGATCGTCTCCCTGCTCAAGCTGCGGCCGCGTCGCCTCAAGATCGACCGCCAACTGGTCACGCCCATCACCGGCTCAATGGCGCAGCGACAGCTGGTGTCGTCGATCATCGAAATCGGCAAATCGCTAAGCATCGAAGTGGTTGCCGAGGGCGTCGAGACGATGGAGCATGCGCGCATCCTGAAGGAGCTTGGCTGCGATATCCTGCAAGGCTACTTTCTTGGCCGCCCGATGGAGGCGAAGGCCTTCAAGACCTTCGCCCAGTCGCGCAAATGGCTGGCCGTGGGGTAGTGCCCAGGGGCCCCTTAACCTCACAACCGCTCTGCGACCGCAGCCTCAGGCAGGCCTGCGAAAGCCGACCATCAGCCTCAAACGGGTGGTCTATTCACGACCAGCCTTTTGGCTGCATCGGCCGCGGCGGTGCAATAGTTTCGGTCGCCATGGATCAGGATCATGACCATCGCCCCCTCGACCAGCAAGAACAACTCGCGTGCCCGCTCGCGCGGCGATGCCACCTTCGCCTCAGCGAGAAGGGTTGCCAGATGCTGTTCCATCAAGGCTTTGTGCCGACGCGCCATCGAGCGTGCTGGATGCCCCGAGAGATCGGCAAGCTCGATTGCCAGCCGGGTAAATCCCGACCCCGCCCAGCGCGGCTTGGCCGACCATTTGGCCAGTCCACCGAAGAGCTTGTCGACCAGTTGCTCCGGCCCCCCCGACAGATCAATGCCGTAGGTCTGAAACTCGGCGAAGGCCCGTTCATGCTGTGATGCAAGCACCGCGGTCAGCAACGCGTCCTTGCTGTCGAAATGATAGTAGAGCGTGCGCTTGGTGACGCCTGCGGCACTCGAGATCTCATCCATGCCGACGCGAAAGAATCCCCGACGGCGAAACAGCTTGTAAGCCGCCTGCAATATGTCTGGCCGTGTCTGGTCGGACGATCTGGGCACGGAGCGACGCTCACACCGATGGATGAATGTATACTCGCTAGTGAATTTACATCCGCGCGGCGGCGACATTCAATCGATCAGTCACAATATTCATCAGGGAGCCGACGATGGACAGGCTGGTCTCCGCAGTACCTGATCTTGGACAATCCACCAATGCTGCGGCGTTTCGCGCCCAAGCCAAGGCTTCACCGGCGCTCTTGCGCCTGAAAAACATGACCTGCATCGAGGATCTTCGGCAGGCGGCCCGCCGCCGCGTTCCCAAACCCTTTTTCGACTATGTCGAGGCAGGCGCCTATTCCGAACAGACCTTGCGCGCCAACAGCGCGGATCTGGGGCGCATCACGTTTCGCCAGCGCGTACTGGTCGACGTTTCGCAACGCGACACCGGGACAACGATCCTCGGCGAGAAGGCCTCGCTTCCGATAGCACTGGCACCGATCGGCATTGGCGGGATGCAGTGGGCCGATGGGGAGATTCTCGCTTGCCGCGCCGCGCAGGCGGCCGGTGTCCCCTACACGCTCGCAACGATGTCGATCTGCTCGATCGAGGACGTTGCCCAGGCGGTTGAGAAGCCGTTCTGGTTCCAGCTCTACGTGATGAAGGACCGCGGCTTCGTGCGCTCGCTTGTCGAGCGCGCCGCGGCGGCCCGCTGCAGCGCATTGGTGCTCACCGTCGACCTGCAGGTGCTGGGACAGCGCCACGTCGACGTAAAGAACGGGCTCTCGGTTCCGCCGTCGCTGAACGCGCGCAACCTTCTCGCATTGGCGACCAAACCCGCCTGGGCCTGGCGGATGCTCACCGCCAAGCGCTGGACCTTCGGCAATCTCGCAGGCCATGTGAAAGGCGAGCAAGGCGTCAAGGAGCTCGCGGATTGGGTATCGCATCAGTTCGATCCCACGCTCAACTGGAACGACGTCGAGTGGATCAGGAGCATCTGGCCGGGCAAGCTCATCATCAAGGGAATTCTCGACGTGGACGATGCGCGCACCGCCAGCAACGCCGGCGCAACCGCGATCGTGGTGTCCAATCATGGCGGCCGGCAGCTGGATGGTGCGCCATCAACGATCTCCGTGCTGCCGAAAATCGTTGAAGCGGTGGGCTCCGAAACCGAAGTGCTGTTCGATGGCGGCGTGCGGTCCGGTCAGGATGTGATGCGTGCGCTGGCACTTGGCGCCAGAGGCTGCCTGGTCGGCCGGGCCTACATATACGGCCTTGGCGCCGGTGGAGAGGCCGGTGTGGCGACGGCCATTGAGATCCTTCGCAAGGAACTGTCCGTCACGATGGCGCTGACCGGCACAAGAAGCATCGACGAGGTCGGCGAGCGGGTGCTGAACTAGCCAAGGCTGGTTGGGCGCCGCTGTCCGATGTCGCAGCGCCGGTCGCTGACGGAAGGCACGGATGAGAAGGCCCGTGCCGTCCGAACAATTGCGCACGAGCCTACGCGCCGCGCGTCCGCTTGCCACCCGTCGTCCACGAGAAGAAGCGCGCGCTCTATATCGAGGGACTGCGGGTCGCCGGGCTCGACTAATCGACAAGCCGCCGGAACAGGAAAAAGCCTGAGCGCCGCCAGGCGCCCAGGCCGTTCACCTCGATCATGCGGGTTCAGTTCTTGCTGGTGGCCGCCTGTTCGATGAGCTTGGCGACGGCTCCCGGATTGGAGACGTAGACGGCGTGGCTGCCGGCCACTTCAACGACCGTCGCCTTGGCGCGCGTTGCCATCTGGCGCTGTGCCGGCGGTGGGATCATCTTGTCGTCGGTGGCGACAAGATACCAGCTGGGCTTCACCTTCCAGGCCGGAGCGGTGACCTTGCCTTCGAGCGCCGCCACACCCCACGGCACCTGCGAATCCGCCATGAAGGAGGCGAGCGAGGGACGAACGTCGGCCGCAAACGAGGCGGCGAACTTGTCCTTGTCGAGCATCAGGAAGCCGTCGACAGGCGGCAGGATCGGCGGCACCGCTGCTCCGGGAGGCGGGTTGGCGATCAGGGTCGAAACCGATTCGCCGGCATCCGCAGCGAAGGCCGCGATATAGACGACACCAGCCACCTTGGGATCCGTGCCGGCTTCCGACACCACGACGCCGCCATAGGAATGGCCGACCAGGATGACGTTGCCGGGGGCGGCGGCGATGGCGCGCTTGGTGACCGCTACATCGTCGGCCAGCGAGGTCGTCGGGTTCTGGACGATGGTCACGTCATAGCCGTCCTTCTTGAGGATCTGGTAGACCCCGTCCCAGCCGGAGCCATCGACGAAGCCGCCATGCACGAGGACGACGGACTTTGCTGAAGTGTTCGACATGTGAGTTCTCCTTCTCAAATCGTTGTTTGCCGTTGGTTGCAGGAGGACTATGCGACAGAGCCGGCGGGCGCGCTTTGAGGCGACCTTCAGGCCCCCTTGATTTTACCTTGAGATCACTTTGATTTTGAGTCCACGACGCGGCTAGAGTGTTCAAGGTCGTTGTTTCCCGCGGTCAGGAGCCAGCAATTTGCCGTATCTTTTCGAGGATTTCGCTCTGGACGGCGATCGGCGCGAATTGCGGCGTGGCGACGACCTGATCCCCGTAGAGCCGCAGGTGTTCGACCTCTTGCAATATCTGATCCGCAACCGCGAGCGGGTGGTCAGCAAGGACGATCTGGTCGATGCGGTCTGGCAGGGGCGTATTGTCTCCGACGCGACGCTCGCCAGCCGCATCAACGCCGCCCGCAATGCGCTCCAGGACAGCGGCGAGCAGCAGCGGCTCATCCGCACCATCCTGCGCAGGGGCCTTCGCTTCGTCGGCACCGTGCGCGAGGAGGTCGAGACGACGGCACCGTTGGAAAAGCCGAAGCCTGCCCTGGGCATTCCCGCCCGACCGTCCATCGCCGTGCTGCCCTTCGTGAACCTGAGCGGCGATCCGGATCAGGACTATTTCGCCGACGGCATGGTCGAGGACATCATTACCGGCCTGTCGCGCATCCGCTGGCTGTTCGTGATCGCGCGCAATTCCTCCTTCACCTACAAGGGCCGCGCAGTGGACGTGAAGCAGGTCGGCCATGAGCTCGGCGTGCGCTACGTGCTGGAAGGCAGCGTGCGCAAGGTGGGAAGCCGAGTGCGCATCAGCGGCCAGCTCATCGACGCCGAAGACGGCAGCCATTTGTGGGCCGAACGCTACGACCGCGAGCTGACCGACGTGTTCGCGCTGCAGGACGAGATCACCATCAGCGTGGTCGCGGCAATCGAGCCCAATCTGCGCCGGGCCGAGATCGAACGCGTCCGGCGCGATCGTCCCGACAGTCTAGACGCCTATGACCTGTTGCTGCGCTCACTGCCCGATGTCTACACCTTCATGCCGCAGGGTGCCGCCAAGGGTTTGCCGCTGCTTGACCAGGCGCTCGCCATCGAGCCGACCTATGCGCTTGCACACGGTTTTGCCGCCTGGGCGCACCAGACGCTGTTTGTGCGCGGCGGCATGCAGCCGGAGAACCGCGAGAAGTCGATCCGCCATGCCCATGCGGCGATCGAGAATGGTTCGGGCGACGCGATGGCGCTCGCTCTGGCCGGGTTCACTATTGGCCTGGTGGAGCATGACCGCAGGCTGGCGGACGAGGCGTTTGCGCAGGCTTTGGCGCTCAGTGCATCCTGCGCCTTCGTCTATACCTTCGGCTGCGTGCCGCTGGCTTATGGCGGCGACTGGGCGCGGGCAATCGACTGGTGCGAGCAGGCGATGCGGCTCAGCCCCCTCGACGCCATGAGCTGTGTGCCGCAAGGCATCATCGGCCTCGGTAATTTTCTCGCCGGCCGGCACGAGCAGGCCGTCGCGGCCGGCCGGCGGGCGGTAGAGATGAACCCCGGCTTCAGCATCCTGCACGGATGGCTGGCGGCGCCGCTTGCCAGGCTCGGGCGGCTCGACGAGGCAAAAGGAGCGGCGACTCGGCTCTTGTCGCTCGACCCGTACTTCAGCATCGGCCGCTGGTCCGCCGTCGTGGGACTTGCGCCAGAGATTGTCGACGACGTCACCGACGCGATGCGAATGGCGGGATTGCCGGAATAACGCTGCGCGCCCATTTGGCTTGGGCTAACCGGATGAGTGGCATGGGTCTCGATGTGGTAGTTTTCAAAAGTACTTCGACCATGGAGCGGGAATTCTCCGGCTATTGCTTTCAGCGGGAACCGGCAACGGGCGAATGCGAGGTGATCGATCCCGAGGGCGTGAATCTCACCTGGGAGGTTGTCACGGCGTGCGACCGGCGCGTCGGAAACATCGCCCACGTCGCCACGCTTCGCGAGACGACCGCCGGCTATCTCGGCGAAGGATCGGCTTTGGATTTGCTAATGGACTGTCGGAATTGATCGGCACGGCACGGCAGGATCGGAACCCGATCGTATTTGTGTAAGCCGAAGTGCGGTGGGCAGCCCTAGCTCCTTAGCCCCGGCGCCTCATGCCCCGTTCGTTCGACATACTCCGTATAGCCACCGCCATAGGTGTGGATGCCTTCGGGCGTCAGTTCCAGCACGCGGTTGGAAAGTGCCGCCAGGAAATGCCGGTCGTGCGACACGAACAGCATGGTGCCTTCGTACTGCGAGAGTGCCGTGATCAGCATCTCCTTGGTGGCGATGTCGAGGTGGTTGGTCGGCTCGTCCAGCACCAACAGATTGGGCGGATCGAACAGCATCAAAGCCATCACCAGCCGCGCCTTCTCGCCACCCGACAGCACCCGGCATTTCTTCTCGATCTCGTCGCCGGAAAAGCCGAAGCAGCCGGCGAGTGCCCTGAGCGGCGCCTGGCCGGCCTGCGGGAACGCGTCCTCCAGCGTCTGGAACACGGTGCGCTCGCCTTCCAGCAATTCCATGGCGTGCTGGGCGAAATAGCCCATCTTGACGCTTGGACCGCGCGCCACCGTGCCGGCGTCGGGCTCGGAGGCACCGGCGACCAGCTTCAGCAGGGTCGACTTGCCGGCACCGTTGACGCCCATGATGCACCAGCGCTCGCGGCGACGGACCTGGAAATCGAGCCCCTCATAGATGCTGCGGCTCCCATAGCCCTTGTGGACGTTCTTCAGCGTCACGACATCCTCGCCGCAACGCGGCGCCGGCTGGAAATCGAAGGACACCGTCTGGCGGCGCTTGGGTGGCTCGACGCGGTCGATCTTGTCGAGCTTCTTCACCCGGCTCTGCACCTGGGCGGCGTGCGAGGCGCGCGCCTTGAAGCGCTCGATGAAGGCGATTTCCTTTGCCAGCATCGCCTGTTGGCGCTCGAACTGCGCCTGCTGTTGCTTGTCGGCGATCGCCCGCTGCTGCTGGTAGAATTCGTAATTGCCGGAATAGGCGGTCAGCGAACCGGCGTCGATCTCGACCACCTTGTTGACGATGCGGTTCATGAACTCGCGGTCGTGCGAGGTCATCAGCAACGCGCCGTCATAGTTCTTCAGGAAGGACTCCAGCCAGATGAGACTTTCAAGGTCGAGATGGTTGCTCGGCTCGTCGAGCAGCATGGCGTCGGGCCGCATCAGAAGGATGCGGGCCAGCGCCACGCGCATCTTCCATCCGCCGGAGAGTTTTCCGACATCGCCGTCCATCATCTCCTGGCTGAAACCAAGGCCATCGAGGACCTCGCGCGCGCGGCCGTCCAGCGCATAGCCGTCGAGTTCCTCGAAACGGTGCTGAGCCTCGCCATATCTGGCGATGATCTCGTCCATCTGGTCGGCCTGGTCGGGGTCGGCCATGGCGGCCTCGAGTGCGGCCATCTCGGCCGCCACGTCGCTCACCGGCCCGGCGCCGTTCATCACTTCGGCCACCGCGCTGTGGCCTTCCATGTCGCCGACATCCTGGCTGAAATAGCCGATGGTGACGCCGCGATCGACCTGCACTTGGCCTTCGTCGGGCTGTTCCTGCCCGGTGATCATGCGAAACAGCGTCGTCTTGCCGGCGCCGTTGGGGCCGACGAGGCCGACCTTCTCGCCCTTCTGCAGCGCCGCCGACGCTTCGATGAAGACTAGCTGACGGCCATTCTGTTTGCTGATGCTTTCCAGTCTGATCATGCGATTTCCGGGGGGCTTGGAACTTGGAAGGATTTTCCCCGGGGCCAATACGCGATGGCGGGCGCCAGAGGAAGAGGCGCAAGCGCCGCAGCGGCAGCACTTCCCTCCTTCTTGTGGGAGAAACCAAGACCGTCCCCGGACACAATCCAGAAACAAGATTCAACAGTTCGGAAAAACTGGCGAAAAGATCGGCTGGCATAAGCATCCTCGCGGCGGCCGGAATGGTCGCGGCACAACGCCAACGGGATGTTACCGGCAATGCAACGAGGTTCGAACGGATGGACGGGTGCCCTGCTCGGCATGTCCCTTGCCGTCACCGTGATCGGACCGTCGGAAGCAAAAGCCGCCATCACCCGCAGCGAGCATTGCGACCGGCTCAGTCATCAACTCGACGAAGCCATCCAGACCAAAGCCGAGGCAGCCGAGGTCGCCGAGGCAACGACGCTGCAGAAGACGGCCATCCGCTTCTGTGCCGAGCGCAAGCAGGCGCAAGGCATCAGGACACTGGCCAACGCTCTGGAGCTGCTTGGGGTGACGCCGGACGATGACGCCCAATGAGATCAGATCTTTGAACCCAGTTTTTGAAGCCCGGACTTTCAACACCTCAAGGAGCACTCCCACAAGAAGCACGGCAACAAGCACGCCAAGGCTTATTGATCGCTCTTCTCTCTGACTTCCTCCCAGGGAAAGGCCGCCACTCGCAAAAGCGAGGGCGGCTTTTTTCTTGCGCGGTTCTTCGAAAGCGAGCATTCCGCCCGGAACTGCGTGAAATCAAGACCTTACAGCGGTTCAACGATTCAATAAGTGAACCGTCCGAAACCAGACAGCGGTTGAATCTGTGCTCCGCCGATCATGCCCGCGTCCGGGATCCTCACCACGGCAGTCTTTTGCCGTCGCGAAAGAAGCCGCCAGTCGGACCATCGCCCGGCAAGGTCGCCGCCCAGACGATGCCCGCTGCTCCTTGCGCCACCGGGCGCCCGCCCGGCCCGCCCATGTCGGTGGCGACCCAACCCGGGCAGACGGCGTTGACCAGCACCCCGGCGCCGCGCAGTTCGCCCGCCAGCACGCAGGTCAGCGCGTTGAGGGTCGCCTTCGAGGTCGAATAGGCCGGCGCCCCCGCCCCCATCGAGGCCAGCGAACCACCCTCGGAAGAAACGTTGACCAGCCTGCCATGGCCACCGCCCTTGAGCAGCGGCGCGAAGGCGGACGCGGCCCGCCAAGCGCCAAAGACATTGGTCTCGAACGCCTCGCGGATCACCTTCCAGTTCGGCAGCAAGGCCCGCGAACCGGTGTCGTAGTGGATCGCGGCGTTGTTGATCAGCACGTCGAGACGGCCGAACCGGCGCTCGACATCCGCCGCCGCCAGTGCCGCGGCGTCAGGCGCCGCGACATCGAACGCGATGGCCTCGACATGGCCGTCGAGGCCTCGTGCCGCCGCTTCGCCTCTGGCAAGGTCGCGCACGCCGAGCAGAACGGTGAAGCCGAGCTTCGCCAGTTGGCGCCCGGTCTCGAGCCCGATGCCGCGATTGGCGCCGGTAACCAGCGCGACCTTGCTGGATTGCGTGTTCATGTGCTGCTCCTGGGATGTCGATTGCTTCGGGAGAAAGATGGCACGAGCTGAGGTGATTTATTAGGTGGCGGGGATCGCAGTCTTCATGCGATGGCGTGCAGGAATCGGGTGGTGGCCGGGCGGCGCGCCATGCGATGGTTGATCCATCACGAGGACCGGCCATGCTCACGCTTCATGATTATCTGCCATCGCAGAATGGCTGGAAGGTCCGGGTTCTGCTCGGGCTGCTCGAGATCCCCTATGACAGTCGCATGGTCTCGATTTTCGAGGGCGAGAGTCACAGCGACGCCTTCCTTGAGCTCAATCCTGCCGGTGTCGTCCCCGTGCTCCAGCTCGAAGACGGCACCGCCATCGCCGAATCCAATGCGATCCTGACTTACCTCGCCGAAGGGACGCCCCTTCTGCCGGCTGACCGCTATCAGCGCGCCAAGGTTATGCAGTGGCTGTTCTTCGAACAATACAATGTCGAACCGGTCATCGGCTCGCTGCGCTTCTGGACCTTGACCGGACGCCTCGAGCGCAACCAGGGCATGGTTGCGGGCAAGCGCGAAGCCGGAGCCCGGACCCTCGCCGTCATGAACCGCAGCCTTGGCGACACCCCGTTTCTCATCGGAAACGATTTCACCATCGCCGATATCGCCGTGTATGCCTACAGCCATCGCGCCGAGGATTGCGGCTTCTCGCTGGCGGACTATCCGGCGGTCATGGCGTGGATCGGCCGCGTGCGCGACGCCATCGGCCCCGGCTACCCGGTCCATCCCTACAGCATTGACCCACATTCCGGGGCCTGAACGGCTTACTTCTTGCCCTGCGGACGATGCTGGAACCCCACTCAGGGCGGGGCCGGGAACCCGTCTGTTTACACCGCTGTAGAATAGGGATATTTTGTATCCTTAATAAGCTCGGTCAGTATCGACCCCGGAATTCATCGATGATCCTGAAAAGCCAAGTCGAATGGGCGCTGCACTGCTGCGCTATTCTCGCAGGCCTGCCTGCCGGGCGCTATCTCTCGACAAAAGCGCTTGCCGAGTTCCACGGCCTTCCCAAGGAGTATCTATCCAAGGCCCTGCAAAGCCTGTCGCAGTCGGGCCTGGTCCATACGACGCTGGGTCCATCAGGTGGATATCGATTGGCGCGGACACCGGCTGAACTGACCTTCCTGGATATTGTCGAAGCGGTCGAGGGCAAGTCGCCGACGTTCGTTTGCAACAATATCCGCGCAAACAACCCGTGTCGTCCGCAGGACTATTGCGAAAGCAGCCCTTGCGCGGTGTCACGCATCATGTGGGAAGCCGACGAGGCTTGGCGTGCAAAATTGCGCAGCGTCAAGCTTTCCGATCTCACCGAGGCCCTGGCGCAGGAGATTCCAGCCGAACTCTGGAAGAGCAGCTTTGAATGGGTGCTGGAGCGCGCCGGATGAATGGAACTGGCAGATCGTGGCGGATGGGCTACCAGACAACAGCTGGCCGTCGGACGCCCACCCGACATGGACTCGCCGACATGATTTCCGTCTACCAGAACGGCCGGACACCAGGAAGGATGCCGGCCTACTCGCCTCTTCGGCCTACTTCTTGACCGGATAGGTCAGTTCCTTCTGGTTGGTGTCGACCACGAAGACTGCCAGTAGTTTCGCCGGCTTGGTCTTGCTGCCGTTCTCGCTCACACTGTGGCGATCGCCTGGCAATTCCGAAAAGCTCTCGCCGGCCTTGTAGACCTTGACCGGGCCATCGTTGACCTGGCTGCGGATGGAGCCTTCCAGAACGGTTGCATAGATGAAGGCGGAGGTCGGATGGGTGTGCGCTTCCGAGTGACCGCCGGGACCATATTCGACCAGAATGCCCTTGATGCTCTTGCCCGGGACATTCGGCAGTTCATGCTCATAGACGAGCGTGACTTTGGCGGCTTTCCCGCCTGCGTCCTGGGCTGTGGCCGGGCCTGCCAGGGCTGCCGTGACGATGAGGGCGGCAAGGATTGACTTGATCATTTCGAAACTCCTTTTTTTGCATTGAGTGGAACGCTGCGGTTGAAGCTGCGGCGCATCATGACGGTCATTTGCGCGCCGAGGTGGCGAACCACTGCTCGAAGGTGATGCGGCCGAGACGCGGATTGTTGTCGGAGACGAGCGACGTGTCGTTCAACCTCGCGCCGAAGTAGCGCGCTTCCGGATCAGCCACGACCTTGCGAGGATCGCCGGCAGCCTTCAGGTAGCGGGCGACGAGCTCACTCATTCGCACACGCTCCGGACCGGAAATCTCGATCATGCCGTTGATCGGCGGGGCGAGCGCGACACCGGCCATGACGTCGGCGACGTCGTCGGAGGCGATGGGTTGTATATAGGCCGGCGACAGATGCACGGCGTCGCCGACCGTACCTGATTGGGCGATGCCAGCCAGGAACTCCATGAACTGCGTGGAATGAACGATGGTGTAGGGAATGCCGGACGCTTTGATCAGATTTTCCTGGGCGAGCTTGGCACGGAAATAGCCGACGTCCTGCAAGCGTTCGGTTCCGACAACCGAGAGCGCGATGTGGTGCTTGACGCCGGCAACCTTGTCCGCCGCGAGCAGGTTGTGGCCCGACGTCTCGAAGAATTCCATCGCGGCCTTGTCCTCGAAGGAGGGTGAGTTGGCGAGGTCGATCACGACCTCGGCGCCCGCGAGCGCTTCCTTCAGACCTTCGCCGGTGATGGTGTTGACACCGGTATTCGGGGAGGCGGCGATCACCTCGCAGCCCTGCTTGCGCAGGCGTTCGACTGTCTTGGAACCGATGAGGCCGGTGCCCCCGATGATGACGATTTTCATAAGATTTCTCCGTTAGCGGCCCCGCTGTCGCGCCGCATCGATTGATGGGTCTGCCAAAAGGAAGGGGTTAGTTCAGGCCAGCCTTGTCGAGGCCGTAAAGCTTGTCTGCAGAGCCGGGCACGGTCTTGAAGGCGACGTTAGCGCGGTTCCAGGCGTTGATGGCCATGATCGAGAAGGTCAGGTCGGAGATTTCCTTTTCCGAAAGCTGCCCACGCACCCGCTCATAGAGCTCGTCCGGAATGCCGCCTTCGGGCAGCTTCGTGACGGCTTCGGTCCAAGCAAGGGCGGCGCGTTCACGAGGAATGAAGAGGTTCGATTCGCGCCAGATGGCGACGTGGTAGAGCCGCAACTCGCTCTCGCCGTGGATCCTTGCTCCCTTGACATGCATGTCGAGGCAGAAGGCGCAGCCATTGATCTGGGACGCCCGGATATGGACCAGATCGCGGATCTTCTCTTCGATCACGCTGCGTGCCTCGGTCATGCTGAAGTCGAGAAACTTCTTGAATAGCTCAGGCGATTGTTGGGCGACGTTCAGGCGCTGTGTCACGGCTCTCTCCTTTTAAGGACATTTAATATCCTTAAGGATATATGATATCCATAATCTTGTAAAGCGCCTCCCGCCTGGGATGCGGGACATAAGGTTTATGTCGAAAAGTATGGGGTGGACATCGTATCGGGATTGCGAACGTTCCCGCGAGTGGCGGAGACGGGGTCCTTCTCGGCGGCGGCGAATCGACCTCGATCTGACGCAGCCGGCCGTCATCAGCGCCTTGATCGACTGCATGGCACCCGAAAGCCCGAGGCGGCCAATACCCACCGTGGCTGGAGCAATTCCAAGAAAAGTGTGAAACGGGCGCGGCTAAACGCAAAGAGCCGGCAGTCTGGCGCCTGAAAGGACTTACTTCTTGCCCTGCGGATGGATCGTCTCGCCGCGCTTCAGCATCGCGACGAAGGTCTCGATCTTCTTCTTGCGGCCAGCTTCGGTCTTCATGTTGTGGGTGCGGAAGGCAAGCGCGAAGCGGTTCTGTGCGCTGAGCGTTGCCAGCATCTCTTTCGCCTTGGGTTCGGCACCTATGGCTGCCTGCAGGTCATCGGGGATTTTCATCTCCTTGCCGCTGCCGTAGGCGCGCGCCCAACGACCGTCGGCCTTCGCTGCCTCGACCTGTCTCAGCCCGGTTTCGGTCATGCGGCCCTCCTCGACCAGCCGCGCGACATTGTCGATGTTGATCAGGCTCCAGATGCTCTTCTTGCCACGCGGCGTGTAGCGCTGCAGGAAACTGTTGTCGTCGAGCCCCTTGCGCACCGCGTCGATCCAGCCGAAACACAGCACCACGTCGATGGCCTCCTTCGGCGTGATCGACTTCAGCCCCGACCCCACCTTGTGAATCTTGATCCACACCTCGGTTTCCGCGGCGTGGTGCTTGCCGAGCCAGGCGTGGAAGCTGGCCGCGTCCGGGAACTCCCTGACCTTGTCGGGATCGACCCAGACCGGCGCCATCAGCCGGCCTGCCCGTTCTGTACTGTTGTCGCTGGCATCTTGCCTCCGTCGTCTCGCGATTTCCGGCATCATGGCATGGCTCACTGTCAATTTTCGTCAGCAGTGAGGCACGGTGCCACGAAGCCAGGGAACACACCATCAATCCCCGCGTGCGGGTTTCAGTGCAACCGCTCATGGAGAGACCTGATGGCGATCGAGACCATCTTCGCCCATGTCAGCTGCTCCAACCTCGAAGCCAGCATCGGCTGGTACGAAAAATTCTTCGGCAAGCCGCCGCTATAAGATCCGCAAGATCGAACTCTAACGCCACCGCGCCCGAACATGTTGACCTCGACACCGACGTTGGCTTGTTGGTAAGTATCATCACCTTAGCGACCTTCTTCTGCGGTTCTGCTGATCGTTTATTCTGTGCACCGCGCCCCTGGTCTATTGCCACCACGTGCCATGTTTGATTTTCTGTCGCAGGTTTGATTATTCTTCAAAGGGGGGAAGATGCCAGTGACATCAATTGGCTCGCAGCCATTTCGGCAGCGGGTATTGGAGACAGGTTCTTTCGTAACCCCTGTTACAGCAGATGAAGTAGAGATCTCGGTGCATGACCTCAGGTTCGTTTTCCGGTTTGTCACCGGTAGTACACCTAAGGTCCGAGCAGCCGAGGGCAGCAAACAAACTTTGATAATCACATTCGAGGGTTTCTCCGGGCCCTTGCCAACAGTATGGCAAGGTGAGGTTGGCACTTTTGCCGGCGAGAGCCTGTGGGTTGTTGTCTCGATCGCGGCATCAGGGGACGCCCCGCGCCAAAACCGGCAAGTCTCCTACACTTTCTCCACCGGCAGGCCTCGGCCATGAACGAGATCAAGCTTCCCGAAAATGAAAACCTCGCCATGGAGATGATAAAAGCTCAAGAGAGAGAGCGCGGCCTAGTCGGCCGATTGTTCGGCACCCGAGAGCATGCACCAACCAATATTGGCGCCACGGTTCTGATTTCTCTTTCAGTGCTGCTTTGTGTCGTATTGTTCGGAACGTTACCTACCGATGTGAATCGCGGTGGCCTGATCACATCGCTTCTGAGCGCTATCACTTTCGTTATTGGGCTCATCTTTGGCAGAGAAGTGAAGATGTAGCTCAGGAGCGGACTGGACCGCGCTTCCAACCCAGCTTGCCCTTTACCGGGGCTTGAGCGAAGCTCCCACAATGACATTGGGAGGATGGGCATGGTCCAAAACGAATTTGGTGTTGGAGACGTGGTTCAGCTGAAATCTGGCGGACCGCACATGACAATATCGACCATAGATAGACTCTCTTACGGCGGCGATGAGCTTCACGCATGGTGTGATTGGTTCATCCAGGACAAGGCACCATGGAAACGAGAGACGGCAACTTTCCCACTCACCTCCCTTAAGAAGCTTGGCGCCTGATGTCGCCGGAAGAGATTTACACCAATCTCGGCCAACTGCTGGCTTCCGCACCAAACTTTAGGGAAAGCGACCGTCTCCGTCCGGAGGAAACCGTCTGGATGGCGAAGGCGTATGCGCTGCTAACTGAAGCCGGCATGGTTCAAGAGGCTGCTACCGTCCAGCTTCAGATGGAGATGCTTACTGATGCCCTTCCCCATCTTCGTTCAAGTTATGCTGGCAAGCTGATGGGCGCTGTTCATCGCGCAATGGCAGTCTCGGAATTGCGGGCTCCGACGGCAGTCCGGGGGGCATTCATCAGCGCCGGCAACGCCTTTGATGCAATGGTGGCAGTAGGGCGTGTTCTTGCTGAGGCCGCAACCTCCGCTCGCATCGTGGACCCATATATGGACGAGAAGGCACTGACTGATTTTGCACTGCTAGCAGCCCCTACCGCCAAGATCGAGCTCCTAGCAGATAGCGCATCTGTCAAACCTAGTTTGAAGCCAGCAGTAACCAGATGGCAGGCGCAATATCCATCAGATCGCTCGCTGGAGCCCAGGCTTTCGACATCACGGGCTCTCCATGATCGCCTCATCATCATTGACAGGCTTCAAGTATATACTTTGACCCAATCACTGAATGCGTTCGCATCCCGCTCTCCAGCGTCTATTGTGCGTTTAGAGGGTGATGCAGTTCCATTGAAGATTGCCGCATACGATTCCTTTTGGCTTGCCGCTCAACCTATCTAGCGCGACCACTCGATCCGCTCTGGCAGAACCCTGCGCCGCACTGACGCTCGGCGTGTTGCCGCTGACGCCCGAGCGGCAGCGGCTGATGGATGCTGGCCTCGACCCTGGCCCGATCGAGGAAGCCGACGATTTCTACATCATGCGCATGCGCGACCCCGACGGGAACCTGGTGGTGTTTGCGAGTGCGCAACGCGACTAGGCCGCCCCTTTGCCGAAAATATTTCCTCCACCCCTATGTCGAAATCTCGCAGACCTGCGATGGTCCTGTTCCACACGCTTGGGGGACACATCATGAAATCTCTGCTCGTCGCTCTGGCGATGTTGCTGCCCACAGCTGCCCTCGGCGAACCGATCGACACCCGGAAAATCATCACGGCGGTGACCGGCGACTTCAACGGCGACGGCGCCGTCGACCTTGCCATGGTCGTCGAGACCCAGCCCGGCAATCCGATGGACATCCACTTCTTCCTCAGGGACAAGGAGCACAATTACCTCAAGCCCGTCGAAATCGTGCACGAGCAGATCCTCGGCGAATGGAACGGTTACGACCGGCCGGGCTACGAAAATTCAGACACCGAGCCGGAACTGACGATGCTGCCGAACGGGTCGATCAAGTTCTATCTGCCGGCGATGCCGATCGGCGGCCAGCGGACCAACATGACGCTGACCATCGCCTGGCGCAACGGTGCCTTCATCGTCGCCGGTTTTGCCTATGACTATGAGGACTTCCAGCAGGATAATGTCGCCAGCGCCTGTGAGTACAACGTGCTGACCGGCAAGGGCACCAGCAGCAAGACGCAGCCTGACGGCAGCTCGAAGCACAGGACCGTCTCGGTGGAAGGCCGGACCGTCGCCTTCAAGGACTGGAACCCGGGGGCTGATTTCAGCGCTTGCGACGGGTGACCGGCGTCTCTTCGACCGGCTTCAGGTCGGTGGCGGCGCCGCCGGCGTCAATCCGTGCCGGCGCATGATGTCCATCATTTTGAGCTTGTCCGGTGGGCCGCCGGCGGCGGCGTTGAGCACCGCAAAGGCCTCGCGAAAATAGTCCGGGCCGATCGCCGCCGGCGTGATGACGCAAAGCGCCTTGGCGTCCCTGGTGCCATTGTTGTCAAACCGGTGGACGGCGCCGCGTGGGATGCACAGCGCCTCCCCCGGCCCAACCTCGATCGGCTTGCCGTCCACGGTCCACGTCAGGACCCCATCAATGCCGTAGATCGTCTCTTCGTAGTGGTCGTGGCTGTGCGCCGGCGCCGGCAGCCGCTGCGCGCCGGGCACCATCAATTCGAAGGCGGCGACGCTGCCGTTCGAACTGTCGCCTGACACCAGGAAGCGAACCGACAGCCCCTTGGTACCGATGGTTTCGTTGGCTGGATTGACCTGAAGATCCAAGGCTGGCATTGCACAAGCTCCCCGAGTAAATTACATTTACCGCCTATGAGTAAACTCAATGTACCGGATCGTCAATGGCCACATCCACTGAAGTTCTGCAGACCAAGACCGAGGATCTGCTGATCGGCGCGCTGCTGCGCGTGCCGGCGCAAGCGATCCAGCGCCGGCTGATCAAGGAGCTCAACGCCGCCGGCTTCGACGAATTGCGCTTGCCGCATATGGCGGTGCTGCAGTTTCCCGGGCCGGACGGCGCGCGCCCGGGCACCATCGCCGAGCGCGCAGGCATGAGCAAGCAGGCCATCAACCAGCTGCTCAGCAGTCTCGAAGGTTACGGCTATCTCGTCCGCTCCGACATTCCGGGTGAAGGCAGCGCGCGCGTGGTGCGGTCCACCGAACGCGGACATGCCGCCTTCTGGAAAATGGTCGATATCCTGCACGACATCGAGGAAGAGTGGCGCGCGGAGCTCGGACCGGAACGCTTTGCCCAACTGAAAGCGCTGCTGTTTGTCGTCTGGGACAGCCCGCTGGCGCGCTGAGCTGCCCCCTGGGATGCAACGAAATGTCCTGGCAGGTGCCTACTGCAGCTGCGGCTTCTTGAGGAAACTGCCGCGGTCGGCCGATTTGACGCGCAGCCACGTTTCGCGGCCGTCGCGCAGCACCCGCATCGGGATCTCCGCGCCGGCCGAGCCGCTCTCCCACAGCTTGCGATAGAAATCGGCCAGCCCATCGACTGCGCCGTCACGAATGTCGGAGATGATGTCGCCCTGACGCAGGCCGGCCTTGGCGGCCGGGCCACCTTCGGTCACGCTCATCACCACCACCTTGCCGTCGCTTTCGGCCGACAAGGCGCCGAGCCACGGGCGCGGCGGCCTGGCCACATGGCCGCGCGTCAGGAGATCGTCGAGAATGGGCGGCAACAGGTCGATCGGCACCACCATGTTGATGTCGGCGACCTCGCCGTTGCGGCTCATCTGCAGGCGCAGCGAACCGATGCCGAGCAGCGAGCCGTCGGCGCCGAACAGTCCGGCACCACCCCAGGACGGGTGCGCGGGCGCGATGAAGATCGCCTCGTCGAGCAGATACTCCCAATAGCCGGCGAATTCCTGCTTGGTGACGATCCTGGCCTGCACCGACTGGCCAACGCCGTCGGCCAGCACCACGGCGTCGCCGATCCTGGCCTTGCCGGCATCGCCGAGCGCCACCGCCGGCAGGCCGAGCGGCGCCAGCGCCTGCACCAGGCCGAAGCCCGATTCCTGGTCATAGGCCAGCGCGTGCGCCGGGATGACGCGGCCGTCATGACTGGTCAGCCAGACCTCTTCCGCTTCGGTGATGAGATAGCCGATGGTCAGCACCAGCCCGTCGTTGCGGATGACGACGCCGCTGCCTTCCCTGAGCGTGCCCAGGGCACCCGCCGTAAAGGCATCCTCCGGAACGGTGGCCCGTACGGCAACGACCGAGCGCGGATTGGGATTGATGGTCATGCTGTCATTCCTGGATAGGTGATATTTCCATAGGTATGCCGCTAGCGAGATGGTGCAAGGGGTGAGAAGCGGTTCGCGTAGCCACTGGCACGATGAATTCGCTTCGCGAACCGGCTGACCACCCCACCAAGGGAAGGGAAACGGACCCTCCGTCAACAATAGTTCAACGCAAGTTGAACTTCCACATCTGAAACCCTAGTTGTAAGTCGACCTGCCCATTCTTCCCCACGAGGCCCTGAGATGACCGACTACACCCCGCCGAAAGTATGGACCTGGAACAAGCCGAATGGCGGCACCTTTGCCAGCATCAACCGGCCGATCGCCGGGCCGACGCACGACAAGGACCTGCCCGTCGGCAAGCACCCGCTGCAGCTCTATTCGCTGGCGACGCCGAACGGCGTCAAGGTGACCGTCATGCTGGAGGAACTTCTGGCGCGCGGCCACCAGGGCGTCGAATATGATGCCTGGCTGATCCGCATCAACGATGGCGACCAGTTCGGCAGCGGCTTCGTCGAGGTCAATCCCAATTCCAAGATTCCCGCCTTGATGGACCGCAGCGGCAAGACCCCGGTGCGCATCTTCGAATCCGGCTCGATCCTCGTCTATCTGGCCGAAAAATTCGGCGAATTCCTGCCGACCGAACAGCCGGCCCGCGCCGAGGTGCTGTCCTGGCTGTTCTGGCAGATGGGTTCTGCGCCGTATCTGGGCGGCGGCTTCGGCCATTTCTACGCTTATGCGCCGGAAAAATTCGAATATGCCATCGACCGCTTCTCGATGGAGGTGAAGCGCCAGATGGACGTGCTCGACCATCGGCTGGCCGAGACCGAATATCTCGGTGGCAAGGACTACAGCATCGCCGACATGGCGGTTTGGCCCTGGTATGGCGGGCTGGCGCTCGGCCGCATGTACAATGATTCCGGCGAGTTCCTGTCCGTGCAGGAGTATAAGCATGTGCAGCGCTGGGCCAAGGCGATCGACGCACGCCCGGCGGTCAAGCGCGGCCGCATGGTCAACCGCGCCTTCGGTGAACCCGCCATGCAGTTGCATGAGCGCCACGACGCCCGCGATTTTGAGACGAACACGCAGGACAAGCTGGCCGCCGAATAGGCCACGGCAATGCCTGCCTCAGAGGAAAGCCCGCCACCGACGCGAATGTTGGTGACGGGCTTCTTCCAAGGCAAGTCTGACGTGGGCAATCCCCTATCTCGGGGCCTCGCTCAGTTCAGAACCTCGACGATCTGATGGGTGTCGGGATCGACCAGGACAGTCTGGTCATTGATGACGGCGACGCGATACTTGACGTTGGGCACCTCGCGCAATTGAACCGTATCCGGCACCGGCGAGCCGAGCTTGAGCTCGACGCCCAGAAGTTTGACCGACGCCAGTGGCTCCTTCTTGATGTATTCGCGAACGATAGTTTTTTGCTCCGGCTGGACGACGATGACGTCTTGCGCCATCGCTGCACCAAAGCCGCTCATCAGGACGACCACAGCCGCCGCACTCGAAAGATAAAGTTTCATGACAATCTCCATAAGGGCTATCTGAAAATCCGCCCTGCATGAAAACTCCATGGATGCCTTGAAGTTCCATATCGAATTTCAGAATAAAGAGATAATGACATTGGCTTTTCCACCAGCACGTATACTTTTGTTTCTTTTCGAAAAATAGGTAAATATATTTGAAATAATTAGAATAAATTGCACGTCCGGCCGATCCCAGATTCGAATTTTCGGATCTGACAAAACGCACCAGCCAAGCCGACGGGTGATTGTCCCAACGGCAAGTTCACCCTCGTTTCGGACGACGACCACGAAAAGAGCCGCATCGGTTTCGCCCGCAATCCATCAAAGGGGCGATTTGTTGCATAGGAACGGCTAACGTAGAGAACGCAATGTCGTTCCCTCCGCCTTCATCAAGCGGCACGAAAAAGGCCCGCTTTGCCGGGAGCAAAGCGGGCCTCAGACGAAGTGGCCGGAGGTGGCAGTCCTCACAGGTCACACTCAAAACGCCAAGCGCCGCCTCTTGGTTCCAACCTTGGCATCCTGCGCCGCCGTGGCGGTGGTGGTGGCGGCCTTTGCCGCGCTGTGGCCATAACGTCAGGGCTGCCAGCGGGGGCCATTTTCGGTGCCGCGATCGCGGCGAAGACGCCTGGCCGGGTAGCGTTTTTCCCGATCCCGACCTCGCGAAACGACCGCGTCATTATATCGCGTTTGACTAAAATACCGGAACGTCCAATGCACATTGCCGGAACCGAACAGGGCCCCTCGGACCTTTGCGGCCGGCACCTAAGACCTTGGTCCTAGACGAAAACGCAAACGGCCGATGTGGCCCGGATTGAAGTCAGGAGAAGGGAACATCTCGCTTTGGCTGTCGTTTGTCGCGATGTCTACGGCGCCGCCGGATCCATGTCGGGAGGACAGAACAATGCCGCATCGATCCACCATCGTCAAAACAGGCAACGGCCCGGTCACGGCGATTGCCGTGCTGATGGTGGGATTGATGGCGGTGGGGATGGTGTTTCTCGTCCTGGGCGGCGCGCTCTACCTCAACGAACAGCCGTCGGATCAACGTGCGCTGTCGTCCCTTCCTGCCCGATCGATTCAGGCGACCGATAGCAGCGCGGCAAACTGATCGGGCTCCGCCCTCGGCGGAACATCCAGCCGCCTTTTCGAATCGACAGCGACCCGCCGGCCAAGTTTGGCGTTGAGGAAAATCGTCCGATGCGGCAAGAAAGAGAAACTGTTTCACGCCGTGATGACCACGACGCCGAATCTGCACTTTGGTCCCGGCCTATTCCGCTTTCGCGGAAGTGTCGGCCGGCGGGCGATGTGCAATGGTGTCGATGCGGCGGTACGAGCCGCCCTGGTTGACGCGGGCGCCCGAGCCATCCCAACAATGCGCCCCCCCGCCCGCGTCGACCACGGCATCCGCTTGGCATCGTCCGATCCGCACCAGCCGACATGCCGTCGCGCGAAGCGACGATCAGCCTGCCGCGAAATTCGTTGCAGCTTCAGCCGCCGACCAGCGCCTTCGTCGTCACCAGATTGACGCCGGCCTCGGCGAATTCATCATTGTGGCGAGTGATGATCTGCCGGGCGCTCTCGCTGGCGCTGTCCAATGTGCTGTGCGCATCGGAGACCACGGTGACGCCGAGCCCTCTGGCCATCGCGCCCTTGACGGTCGCAGCCACGCAAAAATCGGTCTGCGCGCCCAGCAGCACGACAGCACCGGCGCCCTGCCCGGCTACCCAGTCGCCAAGGGCTGCATTGCTGAAGGCATTGCCGACGCTCTTGGCGAAAGTCGGCTCGTCTACGGCCTGGCCGAGAGCGGGCCACACCGGCCAACCCGGCTCACCCGGCGCCAGCGGATCGCCCGCCGGTCCGTCATGCCTGACAAAGGCGACCTTGCGCCCGCCGCGCCGCGCCCAGTCGATCACCGCCCGGGCACGGTCGGCAATGGCTGACGCCTCGTGGATCGGCGGCTCGTGCACGCCGTCGAACATGCCGGTCTGCAGGTCGATCACGATGAGCGGCGCGTTGTCCGCAAGGCTGGGTGCTGGCATGGTTTTTACATAGCACGACGGGCAAGGTGATCAAGATTGCATTCACCCCGGCGCGCCCGCAAACAGCACCACGCCGTCGCCGCCCGCGGCCGGCCAGTCGCGGATGGTGCGGTCGTAGCCGCCGGTCAGCACCGTGCCGTCGGCGGCGAAGGCCACCGCATAGATCGGGCCGGTCTGGCTGTCGAACATGGCGACCTGATTGCCGGTTTCCATGTCCCACAGGCGCGCCGTGCCGTCGAGCGAACCGGAGACCAGGCGCTTGCCGTCGGCCGACAGTGCCAGCGTGTAGACGGTGCCCTCATGGCCCTCGAAGCGGCGCACTTCGCGGCCGCTGTCGAGATCCCAGAGCTTGATCGTGTAGTCGCCGCTGCCGGTGATCAGATGGTGGCCGTCGGCGGCGAACACCGCGCCATAGGTGCCTTGCTCATGCCCGTGCCAGCTGCGCAGTTGCTTGCCGCTGTCGATGTCCCAAAGTTTGAGCGTGCCATCGATGCTGCCTGAGACGGCCCGAGTGCCGTCGGGCGAGACGGCGACAGCGCTGACCGACCAGTCGTGCCCGCTCATCACATGCAGCACGGTGCCCTTCTCCAGGTCCCAGACGATGACATTGCCGGTCTCGTGGCCGGTCACGGCGCGCTTGCCGTCGGGGCTGATCGCCAGCTTGTTGACACCGCCATTCTCGCCCGCCGAAAAGACATGCAGCACCGCGCCATCGGAAAGTTTCCGCTGCACGATCTCGCCGTCGTCGCCGGCGGTCAGCGCGCTGACGCCATCGGGCATGAACAGCGCGGTGCGCACCATGTCCTTGTGGGCGCCGAGGGTGCGGATCAGGTGCTTGCCGGCAATGTCCCAGAGCTTGATCGTGTGGTCGGTGCTGGCGCTCATAATCGAGTGCCCGTCGGGCGCCACCGCAAGCCAGACGACAGCGTCGCGATGACCCTCGGGTTCAGTCGGCAGCGGTGGCGGAGCCGGGGGCAGCGGTGCGACGGTCGGTGGCGGGATGACCGCGACCTCCGGCGGTGTCGGAACGGTGGGCGTCGGCGGCGTTGGCGGTGGCGGAGGCGCGAGCGCAGGCGGAGTCGGCGGTAGGTTGGCCGCTTCCGGTGGTGGCGGGGGTGGAGATGGCGCGGGCGCCGCCGCTGGCGGTGGAACTGCCGGCTCTTGGGCCGGCGGCGCGCTGGCGACGTCCTGCCCCTTCGGCTCGTCAGCCTTGGGTTCATTCTGCTTGGGCTCGACGGACTTGGGTTCGCCGGGCTGGCTGGCAATCTCGCCACCGCGATCATGCCAGGGGCCGAACCTGTCGACAGCCAGCGCCGCAAGCACAACCAATGGCAGGGCGAGACATACCTTGCGTAGGCCGGACCTGCTGGTGTCTTGCACCTCCGCCGCGCGGCCGAACAGCGGGGCGCCGGCCTGATGGTTCGGGCGCCCCGGCAGAAGACCTGCCCAGAACAGCAGCGCGCCAAGCAGGCAAGCGAGGGCCGCCACCACCAATCCGGCCAACCGCATCAAGGCGGAATCCCCGGCGAAAGACGAGACACCGCGCCAGGCGACGACTGCATCGCCAAGCACCAGCCAGGCGCGCCAGACGCAAGCTACGGCCATCACCAGCAGGATGATTGCAATCAGCCTGTCGACGACTCTGTTCATCGGCCCCCCTCGGCGCCATCGCAGCTTTCGCCCTGCGTGGCACGCGGCACAGTTCAGTTTATGAGATTACCAGTGGAAAAGGTGTTCGCAAAATGGCGCATGCGAAAGGGGCGGCATCGAGGCTCCCGACAAGTTTACGCCACGCTCACCTGAGCTCCACCCAGACCGGCGCGTGGTCGCTGGCGCCGTCCCCGCCGCGCACTTCGCGGTCGATGCCGGCGGCGATGAGACGGCGCGGCAGCGCCTTCGACAGCAGGATGTGGTCGAGCCGGAGCCCTGCGTCGCGCGGCCAGCGGTTGCGGCGATAATCCCAGAATGTGTAGAGTGTCTCCTTCGGGTGCTTCTTGCGCAGCGCGTCGGTCCAGCCCTGCTCGATCAGGCGGGCGAAGGACGCCCGGCTTTCTGGCTGGACCAGCGCATTGTCGTCATAGGAGCGGGTGGCATAGATGTCGCGCGGCTCGGGCACGATGTTGTAGTCGCCGGCCAGCACCACCGGCAGGCCAGTGTCCAACAACTGCTCGGCGTGTGTTTCCAGCCGTTCATGCCAGGCGAGCTTGTAGGCGAATTTCGGGCCAGGCTGGGGGTTGCCATTCGGCGCATAGAGGCAAGCGATGACGATGCCGTTCACCGCCGCTTCGATGTAGCGGCTCTGCTTGTCGGCGTCGTCGCCGGGCAGCACGTCGCGGGTCAGCACCGGTTCCGAACCTCGCGCCAGGATGGCGACGCCGTTCCAGGTCGGCTCGCCCTTCCACACCGCGCCATAGCCCGCCGCGGCCAATGCCGAGCGCGGAAACTGCGTGTCGCGCGCCTTCAGCTCCTGCAGGCACACGACATCCGGCTTTGCCGTCGCCAGCCATGCCAGCAGGTTCTCCAGCCGGCTGTTGATGTTGTTGATGTTGAAGGAGGCGATTTTCATCGGCTCAGGAAACGACCCGGCCCGTCCACGCCTTCACTGCCTCGGCCAGCGTCTTCAAATGATCGGCAGTCGAAAATCCTGAAACGCTCTTGCGCGGTTTGAGATCATGGTCGCCATCCTTCAGCCAGACGATTTCGATCTGGTCGGAAAGCGCGTAAGTCGCCACCTCCTCCCTGGTCCCGAACTCGTCGCGCGTACCCTGGAAGATCAGCGTCGGCGTCTTCAGGTCGGCGAGATGCTTGGTCCGCAACTGCTCAGGCTTGGCCGGCGGATGAAAGGGATAGCCGAGGCACAACAGGCCCGATATCTCGCCCTTGGCAAACATCTCGTCGGCGACCATCGAGGCGACGCGCCCGCCCATCGACTTGCCGCCGATGATGAGCGGGCCGGTCACGCCCTTCGCCCTGAGGTCGGCGATCGCCTTGACATATTCCGGGTTCACCGTCTCGGCCCGCGGCGGCGGCTTGCGGTGCCCGTAGCGGCGGGCGGCCATGTAGTGGAATTCGAAGCGCGCGACCTGGAAGCCAGTCGCCGCCAGCGATTTGGCGGTGGCCGTCATCGAGGGAGAATCCATTGACGCGACGGCGCCATGAGCGAGCAGGATGGTGACGGGGGCGGTGTCGGGGCCGTCGAAGAGGAACGTGGTCATCGGAACTCCAACGTTGGCGACACCTTCTCCCCTTGTGGGAGAAGGGAAAATCAGCGCACCCTCACCCTGCCGTCCGCGCCAGTTGCAAATCGACGAACTGCACCCCCTTGGCCGCCACGCGCGCCCATTCCGAATCCGTATCGAGTTCGAGATAGCGCGCCCAGTTGCGGCGGGCCTCTAGCAGATTGCCGGCGTCGAATTCCAGCCGGGCGAGGTTGAACACCGGATCGGCATAGGTCTTGTCGAGCGCGATCGCCTTCTGCAAATGCCTTCGCGCCGAAGCGTCGCGGCCTTGCTCGCTCATCAGCCCGGCGAGGTTGAACCACGCCTCGACGAAGGCCGGGTCGAGTTTTATCGCGCGCGCATAGTCGTGCGCGGCATCTGCCGCGTGGCCGCCGGCGCGCAGGCAATTGGCGCGGTTGAAGGCGGCAATCGCATCGCTCGGGTCGATGGCCAGACAGCGCTGGTAGAGCGCGGCTGCCCCATCATGGTCGCCGCCCTCCTCCGCCGCTTCCGCCTCCGCGAACAACTCTTCCAGCGTGTCGTCGGCCTCTGAACCCGCCGAGCCCAGATCGAACAGCAATTGCCCGTCAAGCTCGCTCTGGCCGCCCTCGAGATAGATCGCGTCGGGCCGCCCATGCTGCGAACCGACATTGAGCGACTTGGCGGTCAGCGAAGCCACCGGCCCGGAGCGATGGACGGAGCGTGCAATCGCGCCCCAGGTCGCACCCCCGGCCACCAGCCCGGCATATTTGCGCGCCAGGATGAGGTCGCGGAAAGAATAGGGTTCGCCGTCATGCTCGAAAGCATCGAACAGCGACAACAGGTCGAGGTCGGCGCCGGACAGCCGCGACTGTTCGATCAGTGATTGCCTGGAGAGCGAGGACGCCTCCGGGGCCTTCATCAGCCCGAGCAGGCGCAGGAACCCGTTCTCGCTGATCAGCGAGCGCCCGGCGGCGCGCTCGGCGGCGACGCGGCGCTCGATCTCGGCATCGCCGGCCTTTGTCAGACGGGTCCGCCCGAACACGACATGCGTGGTGCGCCTGGTGACCCCGCGCTGCAACTGGCCGTGCTGGCGCTCGACCTCGCGTGCCGCCAGCCTGAGCGGAAATGCCGCCAGCGCACCGATCGTGCCGAAGACGACCCCCGGGACCAAACCGGCCTGTGCCGTCATTTCTTGCTCTTGCCGACCGCCTTCAGCAGATTGGCCTTCAGCGGATTTTCAGCCGCACCGCCCGCTGCCGCCTTGGCCTTGGCCGCGGGCTTGGCGACCTCGTCGGCCTTGCTCTTCGACTTGGCCGGCGGCTTCGACTGCGACAGGCTGGCCTTCAGCGCGTCCATCAAATTGATGACATTGCCGCGCTCGGGGGCGGCTGCAATGATCGGCTTGTGGCCCTTCAGCTTCTCGCGGATCATCGCCATCAGCGCGATCTCGTAGCGATCCTCGTAGTTCTTCGGATCGAAGGTGGTTTCCTTCTGCTTGATCAGCGCTTCGGCCAGTTGCAGCATTTCCGCATCTGGCTTGCCGGCCGGGATGTTGCCGAAATACTCTGCTGTTCCACGCACTTCGTTTGGATTCCTCAAGGTACACACGAACATGCCGTTCTCGCGCGCGCCGATCGTCACCACGCGCTCGCGGCTGGACAGCACAAGCCGGGCGATCGCCAGCTTGCCGGATTTGCGCATCGCTTCGCGCAGCACGGCGAAGGTTTCCTCCGCCATCGCGCCATCGGGCGCGAGGTAATAGGGCGCGTCCTGATAGATGACGTCGACCTCGCCCTCGTCGACGAAGGCCTCGATGTTCATCGTGTGGTTGGACTCGATGCGCACCGCGTCGAGGTCGGCATCATCGATGATGATGTACTGCTTGTCCTCGTATTCGTAGCCCTTGACCAGATCCGAACGCTCGACCAGCCCCAGTTCGGGGTCGACCGGCTTCATGTTGATGCGGTTGTGGGTCTTCTTGTGCAGCTGGTTGAAGCTGATGCGCTCGCTCGCGCTGGTGGCGGGGTATAGCCGCACCGGACAGCTGACGAGGCTGAGCTTGAGGTAACCTTTCCAACTTGCCCTGGGCGCCATGAAACACTCCTACGCGGCCATGCACTGTCACACCGGTGCAGCGCTGTTCGTCCGAAGGACGAGCGACGCCACTGAAATCCTACATCGACCCAGCACAATACAGGCAAATCCCTGACGAAATGTTTTAGGTCGGCACGATGTCGAAGATGGAAGAATAATTCAAATTGTCGGGACCGTCGATGGACTTGGGTGCCTCACCCCATTCATCGGCGCGAGGAACCCAACTTATGAAGGGGCAAATCCCGCGCGAACTCATCGATCTCCGCCCATGGATCGCCGGATGTCGCCAGGAGCCCCGGCAGCGAGGAATAGTTCAAATCCTGCGGTGCATCGATCGACTCCAGATCCGCCCAGCTCACCGGTGTCGAGGCCGGCAGATTGGTGCGGGCACGCAGCGAATAAGGGGCGGCCGAGGTGTGGCCGCGCGCGTTGCGATGATAGTCGATGAAAATGCGCTTCTTGCGGTTGTCCTTGCCCATGGTGGTGGTGAAGGTGTCGGGCGCGGTTGCCGCAAGATGCCTGGCCATGGCGCTGGTCGCCTGATGCAGCTTCTTCCAGTTCTGCTTGCCCGTCACCGGCACGGTGATGTGGATGCCGCTGCCGCCCGAGGTCTTGGCGAAGGGCACCAGCCCGAGCCCCTCGAGCTCGCCCTTGATATGCACCGCCGCCTCGACCACCTCTCGCCACGAAATCCCCTCGCCCGGGTCGAGGTCGAAGACGATCTGGTCGGGCTTGTCGAGACTGGTGCGATGCGTGCCCCAGGTGTGGAATTCGACGACGCCGAACTGCGCCAGCGCCAGATAGCCCTTGGCGCCTTCGACCGAGAGATAGGATTTGGTCTCGCCCTCGGAATTGGTCGCCTCGAAGGTCACCACCGAAGGCGGCATGCCGGTGAAGGCATGGCGCTGGAAGAAACAGTCCTTAGGCAGGCCGGTCGGGCAGCGCACCAGCGACACCGGCCGTCCCAGAATGTGCGGCAGCATGAAGTCGCCGACCAGCGCGTAGTAGACGGCGATGTCGAGCTTGGTCGGCCCGGTCTTGCCGAACAGCCGCCGCGTCGGGTTGGTCACCCAGATGGCGGCGAGGTCGGCCTCCGAGATCAATCGCTTGCGTTTGGCCGATACCGGCGTCGACAGGCCGACATCCCTCAAGCCGCGAAACACTGCGTGGCGCAGCGCATTGTCCGCGGTGCGGTTGGCATAGTGGATATGGGCCGAGAACAGCGGCCGCACCCAGTGCATCTCGCGCATAATCTCGCGCGGCACCCCTTCGGGAGCCGTCGCGCCTGATGTGAGCGGCTCCAGCCTGGCGAGCAATTCGGCAGCGGTCCCGGTATCGAAGCCGGTGCCGACCTTGCCGCGATAATGCAGTTCTCCGTCCTCGAATTCCGCAAGCCCTAGGGCTGCCAGCCCCTCGGCGGCATTCGAGACGGTGTAGCCGGCAATGACGAAGTCGTCGGTCTGGAGCGCCTTGGTCTTGGTCCAGCTTTTGGTGCGGCCGCTCTTGTAGGTCGCGGAGGCGCGTTTGGAGACGACGCCTTCCAATCCGAGTTCCGACGCCTGGTCGTAGAGTCCCTGCCCCGAGCCTTCGACATGGTCGGAGAACTGGATGGCGGAATTGGCGCCGAGGCCCGACAGCAGCTGTGCCAGCAGCGCCTTGCGCCGGACCAGCGGCGCCTTGGTCAGATCCCAGCCGTCGAGATTGAGCAGATCGAAGGCATAGAAATGCAGCCTGTTGCCGGCGCCTCCGGCCAGCGCTTCCTGCAACAGCGCGAAACGGCTGATGCCCTTGGCATCGAGCACGACGATCTCGCCGTCGATGATGGCGTCGCGGCACGGCAGTTTGGCGAAGGCATGCGGCAGGTCGCCATAGCGCTTCGTCCAGTCGATGCCGCCGCGCGTGATCAACCTGACCACACCGTCCGTGAGATGCGCCATGGTGCGGTAGCCGTCGAATTTGATCTCGTGCAGCCAGACCTCTCTGGTGTCCTCGCCATCGGGCGGCTTTGGCACCTGCGTCGCCAGTTGCGGCTCGATGCGGCTGAGTGCCGGCGCCTTGAATGCGCCTGGCAGCGTGCCCGGCTTCAGTGCGCCCGGCTTGGGCTTGGCCGCCGGCTTCGCGGGCGCCACCAGCTCCTCGATACGCTTGCCTGACTTCACGCTTTCCGGCCGCGCTTCCAGGATGTCGAGCGCGGTGTCGGCGGCAAGGTCGCGCTCCTTGAACAGCAGCCAGTTCTTCTTGTTCTGGTCCTCGCCGGGTTTTGGTTTGAGCCTGGTCAGCATCCAGCCGCCATTGAGCTTGTCGCCGGCCAGCCGAAACTTGAAGGCGCCGGTTCGCAGGCTCTTCTCGACATCGTCCATCGGCGCCCAGATGCCGGTGTCCCAGACGATCATCGGCCCGCCGCCATATTCGCCCTCGGGGATGACGCCCTCGAAGTCGATATATTCCAGCGGATGATCCTCGGTCTCGACCGCCAGCCGCTTGTCGGCCGGATTGAGCGACGGCCCGCGCGGCACCGCCCAGCTCTTCAGCACGTCGCCGACCTGCAGCCGGAGATCATAGTGATCGGCGGTGGCATGATGCTTGTGGACGACAAAGCGGTTGCCTTCGCCGGCAACGAGCCCGCCGGCGGGCTCCGGCGTTTTCGAGAATTCGCGCTTGGCGCGATAGGCTTTGAGCTTGGGTGGGATTGTCATGGCATGGATCGAAGCGCGGCAGCCAGGTGCAAGCGTCCCGACAGAGCGCTGCTCTTGAGCCTCACGCTCTCAATCGTCGGTGGCTGGCGTCAACTCGAGCTCGGCCGGCGACAGGCCTTGCTGCAGTTGGGCGAGCCGGAATTCGTCGACCCAGTAGGCTTCGCCGTCGACCAGTACGCGCGCCTGGTATGCGCCGGCCGAAAAACTCTGCGCGGTGATGTAGACCTTATGACGGTCGAGCGCCTTGCGCACCGCGGAGCGCTTTGCATTCTGGCCGATGACGGGACTGAACATGACGCTGCCCTCGGTCGCCCCGACACACAGATGGCCGCGGTCCGCAGCCTGGCGACTGGAGTTAAGGATGACCGAGACCCGCCGTCCTGTCAATTTCGCGGAGACGGCCTGGGCCCGAGGCTTACGACCCGCTGCTGTTGACCGCGTTGCCGATCACCTTGAACTTGGTGTTGACCGCATTGCCGAGCGCGCCGGCGCCGGCGATGATGGCGAGTGCGATCAAGGCGGCGATCAGGCCATACTCGATGGCGGTCGCGCCGGATTCGTCGCGGATGAAACGGGAAAATAACTTTTGCATATTATTCCTGTCTTCCAATCCCTCCCGCATCTAATAAACCCCACAGATTGCAGTTCGGTTAAAATTTGACCAAGCTAATGAAGGTGCTCGGACCCCGGCTTGAATCAAAACATCAAGTCGCGCGGCTGCCTGCTGCCGGTGGCGGGACCGCTCGAACCCTCGCCTCGGAGAACTGGCTTTAGTCCTTCAATCGCCGCAGGCGGCGCGCCACGCCCTGGATGGCCTTGAGCAGCCGCGGTCTCATGCGCACGTAACGCTCGGCCCGGCTGCGAAACAGGATGGCGGCATTCGCCCCCCTGCCCCGCAGCGTCATCGGTTCGCAGATCTCGGACAGGACCGAATTCGCGGCACCGATATGCTCCTTGTAGCCTTGACCGCCGACCGACAAGTCGAAGTAGTCGAATCCTCGCTCGCGCCCCCACATCATCAGCTTGCCGATCGTCGTCAGGCCGGGTGACACATTGGCGACCGCATCCTTGTCGATCGCGAGCAGGATGCCATGAAGCGTGCCTTTTCTGGCCAGCACGAGCATGGAAGCAAGCCAGGCTTGCCCGACGCGCAGTCCAAAGAGCCGCACCGATCCGTCGGACAGGCCCTCGAGGGCCGCGTTCCGGTAGAAGTCGACGGCCGATTGCTGCGTCAGGAGATCGAAACGCGCAAGCTCGCGAAAGCGCTTCAGCCGCAGCTCAAGCAGCGTACCGAAGAGCTCCTCCGTCAGGGCGGGCGTGTCGGCCTCTACCAGGCTGAGGCCGCCAAGTTGTTCAAAGCGCCGGCAGTGCTTGCGGAAGTCCTTGGCGAAGGACGGCCTGCAGATGCGCTTGATGAGATCCTCGGGCTCTCCGTGCAAGACCAGGCCCGAGGTGACCTGGATGGAATCGCGCGTCGCCGAAAGCAGAGCCAGCGGATTGGTCACGCCAAAGACCTGTTGCGGGATACCGGCGATGTGGATGCGATCCACCGGCGGCAGCACCGAACAGACCGCCGCCCAGGCGGCCTCAGCGCCCTGCCTGGTCCACGGGCTGGCATCCGCCAGCAGCGGCGCGGAATAGTCGCAGACGCCGCAGCTCAGCCATTCGACCACATAGTGGCGGTAGGCGCGGCGCCGCATCAGCGGCACCAGCACTCTGGGCTCGCCGGTCGCGGCGTCGCCCACCTCGACGATGAGCAGCTCCGCGCCCTTGGGCATCAGCCGCGTGGCGATCCCTTCGGCCCAGGCATAATGCTGATGGGCAGTGCAGATGCCATTGGCCTGCCACTCCAGCCAAAGCGGCTTGACCGCCTCGAGGCTGGTGTGCAGCCGCGCCGTATAGGCGCGTTCGGTGGCGTCAGTGCTGGCGGCGGGAGCAGAAGCCTGCGCCGCCGATATCGGTGCCATCCGCATTGCCTGGCTCGACATATCTGCCTCCTGCCTTTCTCCCGCGACGACCGGATGCGGTCGCCGGCGATCCTGTTTTCAGCCGCTTGGACCGCCCACCAGCGTTCTTCCAGACCAGACAGGCGCATCGACGCGAGCCTCTTTGATATGGAACAAGCGCGAAATTCGGCCGCCCTCAGCCCTTCGACCTTCGCAAGCCACGCACCACGCCCTGGGCGGTCTTGAGCAGCCGCGGATGAGACCGCACGAAAAGCTCGGCCCGGTCGCGAAGCGAAGCGACCGCTGCTACGCCCTTGCCGAGCGGCGTCGGCGTTTCGTCGATCTTGGCCAAAACCGAACTCACGGCGCCGAACTGTTCCTTGTAAGGCTGGCTGCCCACCGACAGGTCGAAATAGTCGAACCCCTGCCGCAGTCCCCAGACCATTAGCTCGCCCATCAGCCCCAGGCCCGGTGAGGCGTTGGGCACCACCTCCAGGTCCATGCCGATCAGCAGGGCATGCAATGTGCCTTGCCGGACCAGCATGTACTGGACAGAGACCCAATCCTCGCCGACGCGCAGTCCGAAGATCCGCACCGATCCGTCGGACAGGCCCCGGAGTGCTGCGTTTCGGTAGAACTCGACAACCGCCGGCTGCGCCAGGAGATCGAAGCGCCCCAGTTGGCGAAACCGCTTGAGCCGCATTTCGACGAGGGCGCCGAAGACGAGCTCTATCAAGGCCGGCGTGTTGGCCTCGATCATATCCACGGTGCCGTGCCGTTCGAGCCGGCGCCAGTCCTTGTAGTAGGTTTTGACGAAGGACGGTCTGCCATGGCGCTTGATCAGGGTCTCCGGGTCGCCATCCAGCACGAGGCCGGACGTGATCAGGCTGGACTCTTGCGCGATCGCCAGGAGCGCGAGGGGATTGGCCACCTCATAGACCTGCCGTGGAATTCCCGTGATGTGGATGCGGTCCGCGCGCGGCAGGACGGATCGGACCGCCGCCCACGCGGCTTCGGCAGCCTGCGGGGTCCACTGGCTCCTGTCCGACAGAAGCGGCGCTGAATAATCGCAGACCCCGCAGCTCAGCCATTCGATCACGCGATGTCCGAACCTCGACCGCCGCATCAGCGGCACCAGCATCTTGAATTCGCCGGTTCCGGCGTCGGCCACTTCGACGATGAGCAGCTCGGCGCCCTCGGGCATCAGCCGTTTGACGATCCCCTCGACCCATGCATGGAGCTGATGGGCGGAGCACGTCCCATTCGCCTGGCATTGAAGCCAGAGCGGCAGAACGGCTTCGAGACTGGTGTGCAGCCGCGCCGTGTAGGCTCCAGCAATGCTTCGGGAAGCATCGATGGCTTTCCCGGCCGGTGCTGGCACTCCAGCTATCGGCGCATCGGGCGGTACAGTCGTCAACGTCCGGATCGACACGTCCATCTCCTACCTTTTTCCCGTGGCGAGCGGTGCGGGTTCGGTCCGTCGCCACGATTTCGGCTTGCTGTCATGCCGGCTGTCCGCGCGCTCAAGCGCAAGTATGTGGCGGTGTGCGAAATACCATGAGGCCACGAGCACGACGGTCTCGGAGACCGCGGCACCTGCAAGCGACCATGGCGGGGAAGCGATAGCGAGCAGGATTGCGATCAAGACCAGACCAACGACCGCGCCGGCCGTTGTGATGAACGCCACGACCCGGAATTCGCCGAGTATCTCGAGGACGATGCGCGGCATGATGTAGAGCATGATCGGCACGAAGTTCGCCACGGCGAGAAGCCCGATGACGCTGACCGAAGCTCCCGCTAGCGATTGGGATTTTATTGTCGGCAGGACAAACAGGATGCAGGCTCCGTAAACCAGGCTGCCGAGCCCCATGACAAGCGACCACAGCTTGGCATGCATCCACACGCGCCTGACTTCATTGTTCCCCATCATCTTCGCAAGCTCTGGCTGCAGCATGTTCACAAAGGCCAGGCTGACGATGCGCAGTGGGGCAAACAGGACGATAACCGCCGCGATGGGCGCATAGGCCGCCGGACCGGCAATACCCGCGACCAGCAGCGCCAGGCACTGACCCTGGATGTTGGTGGTCGTCGCGCTGAATCCTGACCAGCGCAGTTGGCGCCAGAGCCTGGCGTAGCGTCGCCGCACGGGGGCTCGGAAACTGACGCGAAGCGGACGCGGCGCCAGGCGGGCAAGCACGGCTATGCCGATCACATTGGCCGCTGCAAGGGCATAGAACACCATTTGCAGCACATTCGGCGCCGTGTAGATCGCCAGCGCAGCCATTGCGGCACCAGCAACTGTGAAGGCGAAATCGCTTATGCTGACGACCATCTGTTGGCGGCGCGCGAAGAATGCCGTGCGCATATGGCTGCGCAGCGACCACGCGCCGACGAAGCACCCGGCGGCGATACTGCCCGCGTCGCCCCACAGCAGCATCAGCAGCGCGGTCGCGGCGCCCATGATCGACGCGACGACCACCGCCGCCCCTCCAAACGTCACGTCGTGCGCGTCGACGCCGGCCCTGTTGGTGCTCTTGCCCATCCATATGCTGGCGGGGACGGCGGTCAGTGATCTGATGTAGGACAGGCCGACGCCGCCCATCACCATCGCGATGGCGAATATGCCGTAGCCTTCCGCCGACAGCACGTGCAGCAGCGCGATGTTCAGCGCGAAGTGAAAGCCGCTCTGTATGGCTTCGCCGCCGATCATCAGCACAAGGCGTCGCAGCAGATGGCCTGGAAACACGAACTTCACGGACTGGTCTCCGCTTCGCGGGCGGCATGCGCCCGGCCAGGCTTCGCCAGCGCCACTCTCAACTTGTCGGTGGCGATCGCCGCGATCGCCGCTGCCGCCACCGGCTCGCTGAAAATCTCCTCATATCGCGAACGCCCCGCGGCGACGAAACCGCGCCAGGCATCTGGCCGCAGGACGATCTCCCGCAGTTTGTCGGCCAGTGCGGCCGGGTCGCCGGGCGGAACATGCCAGCCGGTCACCCCATCGCTGACCACTTCCACCAGCCCGCCGATCGCCGACACCAGCGGCGGTCGGCCATAAGCCATCGCCTCGATGGCGACACGCCCCAGCGATTCCGGACGCCGCGACGGCACGGTGACGATGTCGGCCCAGCGGTAATGCGCCGAGGGGTCCGTCACGACAGGCAACACGCTGACCCGTTCGGCCAGGCCCATGCTTTCGACCAGTTCGGCCAGCGCGCGTTCCCGCTCGACGCTTTCGAAGGCGCCGCCGACCAGCCGCACCTCGATCCTCGACCGCAATTCCGGTGACATTGAAGCGATCGCCTCGAGCAGGATCTCCTGGCCCTTGATCCTGTTGACGCGGCCGAGCAGCAGCACCCGCAAAGGGCGCTTGCCGTCATAAGTCATTGGTTCGGCGGCAGCCGGCCCAGCGACACCATTATAGACGACATGCGTGCGAGAGACCTTGGGATCGCCGAACGCGGCGCGTGTCGCGCGCGAGTTGAAGATGAGATCCGCATGGCTCCAACGCATCAGGCCGACGAGTATCCTGCGCATGACGCCTTCGGGGATCTCGTGGATATGCAGGATGGCTTTGTCAGGGAGAAGGCGCGCGGCCAGCGCATAATCGGCGACGATCGAGGTGTTGACGTAGGTGAGATCGCAATCCCGGAGCCGCCGCCATGCCCGGAGCACGGCCATCGGCAATCGCGCCATCTCGACCGTCGCCAGCCGCAGGATGGCCTGGCGCCTCAGCACCCAGAGCGGCTCGAAGACGATGCGGCTGGCATGGCGTTCCAGGATCTGCACGATCGGCCCGCTGCGCGGCAGCACCACCTCGATGTCGGCGGACGGAAACGCGGCGCGCAGCGCAGCAACGCTCTCCGCGAAGCTGCGGTCGGAACCATAGAGTTCATAGCCCTGATGAACGCAGGCAATCCGCATCTTTGTATCCCGCCAGGTGCCGCAGCCATCGCACCAGGCGCTGGAATGCGGGAACCTTTTCGCAAGAACCATGCCTGATTGATCCGCCCGACTGGCGGACGCCCAATCCCTGGCAATGCCTCGTTTCGACACAGATACGCACAGAAGGGTTGACCGATAATGAAACAACCACGGGGTTCAATACAGTTTTTTTACAACCCGGCGCGATGATCATCCGCCCGAAGGCCGAATCGTCGGATGGCACGGAAGTTGCCCATCTGATTCTTAATGATGCAGCAATCGCTAATATATACAGATCTGAAAGTGCCGCCGGTCATGAAACCAGAGACGCCTGCCATTCTGATCCTGGGGACGCGCGGCATTCCCGCGGCCCATGGCGGCTTTGAAACCTTCGCCGAAAGACTGGCATTTTTTCTTGCCGGCCGAGGCTGGAAGGTCGGCGTCTATTGCCAGGAGGAGGTCGAGCGGATCGACCTGAGGGTGCGCAGCGAAACCTGGCGCGGCATCGAACTCATCCACGTCCAGGTTGCCTCGAAAGGGCCGCGTGCGACCTTGGAATTCGATTGGCAATGCGTGCGCGACGCCGCCAGGCGGCCGGGCGTCTGCCTGGTACTCGGCTACAACGGCGCGGTTTTCTTGACCTGGCTCAGGCTGAAGGGGCGCAAGATCTTCACCAATATGGACGGCATCGAGTGGCGGCGCCCCAAATGGGGGATGGCGGCGCGCAGCTGGTTCTGGCTCAACGAATGGATCGGCGCCTGGGCCTCGCATCGCCTGGTCGCCGATCATCCTGCCATCGCAGACCATCTGGCGACGCGCCGGCCGCGCAGCGCCATCGCCACCATCGCCTATGGCGCCGATCCGGTGACATCGGCACCGGAGGCGCCGGTCCGGGCGCTGGGCCTGGAGCCAGGGCGCTATCTGATCTCGATCGCGCGCATCGAACCCGACAACAACATCGTGCCGATCGTCGAAGCCTTTTGCAGCCGCAAACGCGACATGAAGCTGGTGGTGCTCGGAACGCTGTCCGACGAAATCCCCTATCATGTCGCCGTCCGCAAGGCGGCCAACGGATCGGTGGTTCTGCCAGGCGCAATCTACGACCAGGCGACGGTGAAGGCGTTGCGCTATCACGCACGCGCCTATCTGCATGGCCACACCGTCGGCGGCACCAACCCGTCGCTGGTCGAGGCGCTGGCGGCCGGCAACATGGTGATCGCGCACGACAATCCGTTCAATCGCTGGACCGCGGGTGCCGCCGCGATCTACTTCACCGACACCGACAGTTGCGCCGAGCGGATGCAGCAGGCGCAGGACGATGACGCCCTGGTCAGGAATTGCGGCATCGCGGCCAGGATGCGCGCCCGCGAAGCCTTCCGCTGGGAGGATGTCCTGGCTGCCTATGAGCGTGAAGCCTATCGGCTTCTCGGCGTCACCGCCGACGAGGCCGTCGCGGCCAATCGCGCATCGCCCGGCACTGCATGACAGGCTGGTCGCGCCGGCGGGTGCTGCGGACGGCGCTGTCGACCGCGGCACTTGGCTCTCTCCCGTTCGCGCCGTTCGCCCGCGCCGCGGAGCCTCCCTTTCGGCGCGGCGTCAACGCCTGGCCCTGGTTCTCGCTGACACGTGAATTCCCGGCGCCGCGCACCGACTACGGCTGGCCGCCCTTCCAGCCGCAGCGGCCGGTTCCGACCGCCGACGACCTGCGCCGCTTGCGCGACACCGGGCTCGATTTCATCCGCTTGCCGGTCGATCCCGGCCCATTCCTGGCGGCCGACGCCACCACGCGCGGCCTGTTGCTGGACATGCTGGACGCGGCGGTCACCGCCACCCTCGATGCGGGTCTCGGCATCATCGTCAACGTGCAAGCCAACGGCGCCACCCACTATTGGAATCCTGACCGCATGGTCGCCAGCGTCACCGCGCCCGCCTTCGATCTCTATTGCGGGCTGATCGGCGAGCTCGCCGGCAGGCTGGAGCGCTTCCAACCCGGCAAGGTGGCGCTCGAAGCCGCCAACGAGCCGCCGCAGGCCTGCGCTTCGGAGGCCTGGTCGCAGGTCCAGCTGGCACTTCTGGCCGCGGCAAGGGCATCGGCCGCAACCTTGCCGCTGGTCGTCACCGGAGGCTGCGGCTCGATGGTCGGCGGGCTGACCGCGCTCGATCCCGCGCCGCTGTCGCCGTTCGAGCCGATCCTGTTCACTTTCCACTTCTATGAGCCCTATCTGTTCAGCCATCAGGGCGCGCCGTGGATGCGCGAGCCCGTCTACCGCTCGCTCAACAACGTGCCATGGCCGGCGTCCGCCGGCTCGTTGGAAGCGACGCTGGCGTCGGTCAGGACTCGCATGGCGCAGGATACCGAAACCACGGATGAGGCGAAGAAAGCCGCTTATGCGGAGACCGAGCGCGTGCTGAAGGTCTATTTCGACGCCCAGCCCGACCGGCGCTTTGTCGACAAATATCTCCGCCAGGTTCGCGCCTGGGGCGACAGTCACGGCCTTGCGCCGGAGCGCATCATCATGGGCGAATTCGGCGCGCTGCGTACCGATGCCCGCTATGTGGCGGCGCCCAATCCCGATCGGGCACGCTACATCGCCGATGTGCGCAAGGGCGCCGAGGATCTCGGCTTTGGCTGGGCATTCTGGAATCTCTTCGACGGCATGGGGATAATGGACGACACCACGCGGGCCCTCGACCCGGACGTCATCGCGGCACTTGGCCTGACCATGCCGACGGACTAGGGTCAAAACCTATCACTCCGAACGAGTTCGACCCGAACCCGACTTACGTCTTCCCATGACTTGAACGGCGGCTTTGCACCCCATATCGGCCGTTCGATGCGCCTTTGCCACCGCCCATGAGCAGACTCGCTATCGAAACGTTTTCGCCCTAGGATTCGGCGATCGGAGCGTCGCAATCGCCGGGGGCAACCCACAATGGAACGCCGGCTCGCAGCAATCCTCGCCGCGGACGTGGTCGGGTACAGTCGCCTTATGGAGGCTAACGAGGCGGATACTTTGGCACGCCTCAAGAGCACCCGCGATAATCTTATCGATCCGAAAATTGCCGCTCATAGAGGGCGCATCGTAAAGCTCATGGGCGATGGCGCGCTGATAGAATTCTCCAGCGTGGTCGACGCGGTCGGCTGCGCCGTCGAAATCCAGCGGACGATGGCGGAGTGCAATGCCGAATTGCCGAAGGAAAAGCAGCTCGAATTCCGCATTGGCGTAAACCTTGGCGATGTGATTGTCGAAGGGCAGGACATCTATGGCGACGGCGTGAATGTCGCGGCGAGACTGGAAGGATTGGCCGAACCCGGGGGCGTCCTCATTTCAGGTTCGGCATTCGATCAGGTCGAGAGAAAGCTGGATTTTGAGTTCGAATTCTCGGGTGAACAAAAGCTCAAGAACATCGAAAACCCTGTTCGTCTGTATCGGGTAGGCCCGTGGGCACGCGCCGCGTCCGGAACGGTTCCAGCAAAACGCAAACGTCATATCGGATGGCGCCGGCTGACAGTCGCGGCGACGGCGCTGATCCTGATCGCCGGAGGTGTAGCGCTTTGGAAGGTGGTCGGGGACCGTTCAGGACCGCTGGTCCAGGTGGCCTCCAAGGAAAGAATGGCGCTCCCGCTACCTGACAAGCCATCGATCGCCGTATTGCCATTCGCCAACATGTCGAGCGAAGCGGGCCAGGAGCATTTTACCGACGGCATGACGGATGATTTGATTACTGATCTCTCCAAAATATCCGGACTATTTGTCATCTCGCGGAACTCGACCTTCGTCTACAAAGGCAAAGCTGTGAAGATCAGCCAGGTGGCTGAGGAATTGGGAGTCCGCTACGTCCTCGAGGGCAGTGTCCAGCGTGCCGGCGACCGCCTGCGGGTCAATGCCCAGCTCATTGATGCCTTGAGCGGCGGACACGTGTGGGCAAACAGGTTCGACGGTAACGTCGCCGATATTTTCGCGGCCCAGGACGTTTTTGTCGCAAAGATTGTCGGAGCGTTGAAGGTCAATCTCACCACTACCACAAAAACGGAAATTGCCCGCGCCAAGCCGGACAACATTGCAGCAAAGGAAGCTTTCGAAGAGGGTTGGAGCCTTTATCTCCGTTACAACGCAAAGGATACAGCTGCGGCCATCACTTCCTTGAAAAAGGCAACCGAACTTGATCCCGAATACGGGCGAGCTTATGCCGCCCTGGCGCTGGCCTACTTCCGCGTCGTTGAGTCACTCTGGGGTAAAGAACTCGGTAGGGATGAACCATATTTCTGGTGGGGAGCTTACGATTACGTAGAGCTGGCCAAGAAATATCCAACGTCGCTGTCTTATACGGTCGAGGCTTTGCGGGACGTGTATCAAGGCCTGGCTGAAGATGCACGCAGGAATGCCGGTCGAGCGATTGCATTGGATCCCAACGACCCCGAGGCGCACATCGCAACAGCTTGGGCGCTGACGATCTCAGGCGAACCTGCCGAGGCGCTGAATTTCGTCGCGACCGCCATGCGGCTCAACCCGAACTATCCAAGCCACTACGTTCTCGCTCGTGGATTGGCGCTTTTTGCAATGGGCGATCTGAAACAAGCGGCTGAGGTATTCGGAGAAGGCGTCAGGCGAAACCCAGACGCAACTGCGCTCTTTCTACCTCTCAGTTCCGTACTGGCGCAGCTTGGTCGCCGGGAGGATGCGAGACAAATGCTACTGAAGTTCCGGCCGGGTTTAGACCAGAAAGGGCTCGAAAACCTTCCCGACACCTTACCCCTCTCGTTCAAATGGGATTATGAACACACAAGCGTCCCGGAGCGCCTGAATGATGGTGTCCGCATCGCTGCGCTGCCGCTGGTCGTCACCGTTACGAGCCTGGAAACAGAGCTTGAGACCGGCGGTCCCATTTCTCAGCTATATGCAGTGAAGCGACTGGGCTGGTTTGGACCAGCGGCATTACAAGCCGTTCCGGCTCTGATTGAAGCGCTTAAGGTTGAATATCTCCGGCGGGAGGCCGTTAAGGCGCTGGGAAAGATCGGTCCTCCGGCACGAGCTGCCATACCTGCACTCGTGGCACTTCAGAATGAAGCTCTGGTAGGCATTTACGCAAAGGACGCGCTGTCCAAAATCAAAGGCAATTGATGGACCCTGGACGACGCGCGCCAGGACCTGCTGCGATGTCCGCTCCCGAAAGCTGATGGGGGGAAGGAGACATCAAATGCTCCCAGCCCGCCATCCCAATTTATGAGTACACGGCCTAGGCGAACCACCAGCGTTCGGCGATCTTCGTTCCGTCCATCGGCCAGTTCGCCGCCACCTCGCCATGGGCGAGAGCCTTGGTGTGGGCATCGACATAGGAATTGAAGACCAGGTTCACCAGTCCGCCGTCGTCATGCACCAATTGCTGCATTTCGGCATACATGCCGGCACGCTTGGCATCGTCTGTCTCCGAGCGGGCGGCGACGAGCAGCTCATTAAAGCGCGGATTTTTCCAGAGCGTTTCGTTCCACGCCGCTTCCGCCGCATAGGCGGTGGTGAACATCCAGTCGCACGTCGGCCGGCCGGCCCAGTAAGAGGCGAAGAACGGCTTCGTGAGCCAGACATTGTTCCAGTAGCCGTCATCGGGCTCCCTGATCACATTCAGGTTGAGCCCGGCCGCCCGGGCATGCTCCTGCCAGAGGAGAGCGGAGTCGGTCGCACCCGCGAAGGCGGCATCCGCGACCGACAGGTGGAACTGGGTGTTCTCGGCCCCCGCCTTCTTGAGGAAGCTCTTGACCATGTCGAGGTCGTAGACGTGCTTCGGCTGCGGAGCGATCGCGAACTTGACGGTCGGTGCGATCGGATTGTCGTTGCCGATGGCGCCGTGGCCGAGAAACACCTTCTGCACGATCTCGTCGCGGTTGAGCGAGTACTTCAACGCATTGCGCACATCGGGATTGTCGAAGGGCGCCTTCTGGACGTTCATGACAAAGACGTAGTGGCCGTAGCCCGTCGTCTCCGAGATCACGAGATCGGGGTTCTGCTTCAGAATGTCGAGCGTCTTCAGATCGCAGCGATCCATGTAATGGACCTCGCCGGTGTTAAGCGCGTTGGTGCGCGCCGTCACATCATTGATCGCCAGGCATTCGACACGGTCGAACCAGCCCCTGTCGGATTTGAAGTAGTTCGGGTTCTTGTTGAAGGTGGCGATGACGCCGGGCTCGAATTTCTCGAGCATATAGGGGCCGGTGCGGATGCCCGACTCCCAGTCGACGCCGCCCTCTTTCGCCGGCATTACCGCGATGTCCGACATGATGTAGGGGAAGTCGGCATTGCCGCCGTCGAGTTCGACCACCACGGTCTCGGCACCGTCGGCGACGACGTTCTTGACCGTAGCCAAGAGCGATTTCATCGCCGATTTCGTGCCCTCGACGGTGTGATGCCTGACCGAGGCAACGACATCGTCGGCGGTAACCGTCTTGCCATTGTGAAAGGTGGCACGTGTCCTCAGTTTGAACACCCACATCTTGGCGCCGTCTGACGGCTCAAAGCTATCGGCGAGGTCGGGGACCACGTTGCCCTTGGAATCGATCTCGGTCAGACTGTTCGACAAGGTTCCCTGTAGCGCGGTGCCGGTGAACGGGTTGACGTAGAGACTCGGGTCCATCGAATCGGCGGCGGAGCCATCGCTGATGCCGATCTTCAAGGTGCCCCCTCTCTTCGGCTCCGCGCGCGTAACCCTGACGAACATCGCATTGGCCGCCGTGGCGGTAAGGCCGGCGGCGAGCGCCAGCTGAACAAAGTCACGACGCGAAACCTTGCCTTTGGCGGCAAGCCTCGCGGCCGACTGCAGCTTCAATTCGAATTCCGTCATTCCCGGTTTCTCCTTCAGATCCAGATGGAAAACGGGCATGTCCAAGAGGAAACAAGGAGGCGCATCCCCTCACGAGATGGGTCAGTAACCTCCCCTGTTCGTTCTTGTTCTTGTTTGGTTACTCCCTCGCGGGCCACACGGTTTCGGCCCGCGGCAGATCATAGCGGGTCCGAGTGTGGCGAGCAAACCGGCCGACGCTCGCGACGCGCTCGGCCCTTTGGAGGTTTCACTGCCATTTGGGGCCGTCTGCGTCAGACAGCTTTCCGGCTTCGGACGCTAAAAAAGGCGGCCAATTCGACGCTGCAGTCGCGTGTCTGCTTTATGCAACGGCAACGAGCATGGTAGTGGCCGACTTAGGTTGAAATGGAACGACCGCTTTAGCCAGATCTGATCCCGTAGCCGACAGTCAGTTTCCGGCCCATCTCGACCATTGGCGGCAGCCGGTTGATTGAGCTTTTTGAAACGGCTTTCCGTCCGCAATTGCATCAAAAAGATGCGAAAGGACGAACCGCGCCGACCGGCCTGATCGCCGACCGCGCCGGCCGGTAATGGGCAAGGCACAGCACCGCTACCTTGGTGAGCAGCGTGGTCTTGGAGGAGATGCTTTCCGAGGTGTTGAGAAGAATGAGCCAGCCCACCACCGGCAGCCACACGCCAGGATGGCACCGGCGCGCCACCTCATGCATGAACAGCCCGAAGCTGGACATCATCAAAAGGGTGAAGAAGGCGCCCTGGTAGACCGTCATGCGCACGAATGGGTTCTCGATACCCCATTCGAGGCCGTTGATCCGGCGCAGGCTCGAGATCGACGCTCGGCCCGGCAATCACATCGCGTGCGCCAGGATCCTGCTATGCCGGTAGGGACGACTTCAGTTTCATCGGTATCGCCAGAGCCTTGAAACTGTGGTAGCCGCCGCTCGACCAACCAAAGGACGACACCAGTGAACGAACCAACCGTGGCCCAGGCGACCGAAAGTATCTATGGCTCGCTGCGGGCGGACAATGCCGACATCGACGCACATATCGCGACGCTCAAGGCGGCGCTGACACGAGAAGGGGTAAAACAGGCGGTGTTCGATCCGACCAAGTTGGCGCAGAACAACCGCTCGGGCCGCAAGTTGATGCAGGCTTATTTTCGGCAGCGCGGCGTGAGCGTGAGGTTTTCGGACCAGTAGAGCCGCGCGCGGGTCTCAAGCGCTCCGGCGGCACCATCATGCGGCCGATTGGGCGCAGATGAAAATCCGTATGGACGACGCGACCTCGCGAACGGCGACATCAACAAAGTGTCGCGTACCCGATGGTGACCTTGGCCTCAAATCCCAGCTTGGCTAGAGTTCGTGGCATGCTGAACGCCATTCACCACGTCGCGCTCATCTGCACCGACTACGTTCGGTCGCGACGGTTCTACGTCGAACTCCTCGGCCTCGATCTGATCCGGGAGGTCTATCGGGAGGAGCGGCAGTCATGGAAGGCCGATCTGCGGATCGGGTCCGTCCAGCTGGAATTGTTCTCCTTCCCCGCACCAGTGATGCGGCCGTCCCATCCAGAGGCGACAGGCTTGAGACATCTGGCATTTGCCGTGGCGAATCTTGACCCCGTAATTATGCGCCTGGAAGCCGCCGGCGTTCCCGTCGAGCCAATCCGGATCGACCCATATACAGACCAACGGTTTACCTTTTTCAGCGACCCGGATGGATTGCCGCTGGAACTCTACGAAGCTCCATAAGGAACGGTTCGCTTTCGTGACCACGTCATCGGAGGTGGGAACGGCAGTCGCCAGATATGATCCGCCAACTCGGGTGCGTCACCCGGCCCCTTCCCCACGGGCCAGGAGGCCGACAGCTTTGCGCCTGATCTAGGTCATTTAGGTTGGCTGTGCCACTGCCTTAGAGCGGACACTACCGGCGATAGCGCCGGAAGGTCGAGGGAACCCAATTCCAGTCATCACCGCCTCCGGACCTGACATTCGTGCTACCGCTAGCGGCAACCTGAGCCGACTGTCGCTAAGATCGCGTGCTGGCCCTGCGTATGTTCAGGCGATCCAGCGGGCCGGAACTTGAACCGTCTCCTCCAACACCTTGCCTCTACTCGGCAGCCACAGCTGGTCGCAGTTCCAGGTCCTCCGTCGAAATCTCCTGGATCTCATCCGCAGTCGGCTTGATCCGGAACCACGCGGCGTAGAGCGCAGGAAGGAAGAGCAGGATCAACATCGTGCCGGCCGCTGTTCCGCCGATCAGCGTATAGGCCATTGAACCCCAGAAGACGGAGTGCGTGAGGGGGATGAATGCGAGCACGGCGGCAAGCGCGGTCAAAATGACGGGCCGTGTGCGTTGCACCGTGGCCTCGATGACCGCGTGATAGTCGTCAATGCCGGCAGCACGGTTCTCCTTGATCTGTTCGGTCAGGATCAGCGTGTTGCGCATCAGGATTCCGGCCAGTCCTATCATGCCCAGAATGGCGTTGAACCCGAAGGGCTGGTGGAAGGTGAGCAGCATCGGCACGACGCCTACAAGGCCAAGAGGCGCCGTCAGCACAACCATGAACATCGTCGAGAAGGATCGCACCTGCAGCATGATGACGATCAACATGGCGGCTATCATAGCCGGGAAGACCTTGCCCAGCGCGGTGTTGGCCTTTTCAGCCTCTTCGATCGATCCGCCCATTTCGATGCGATAGCCGACCGGAAGGGACGCGATCAGCGGCTGAAGGGCCTTCATGATCTGCTTGGAGACCTCAGGAGGCTGGCTCGCCTCATTGATGTCCGCGCGGATCGTGACAACGGGCGTGCGGTCACGGCGCTTCAGAATTGGCTCCTCCTGACGGATTTCCGAATGCCCGATCTGGTCGAGCGGAATCGAGCGGCCGTCTCGGCTGACGAGTGAGAAATCCGCCAGACGTGCGGGATCCAGTCGCTCGCCGCCGGCGCTGCGCGCCACGATGGGTACGTTGCTAATGTCCTCGCGGACCTGCGTAACGGGGATGCCGGTGAGAAGGAATTGCAGTTGCTGAGCCACCTCCGCCGGCGAGAGGCCGATGAGGTTCAGTCGATCCTGATCCGGGACAAAGCGAAGCACGGGCGTGCGATTGCCCCAGTCGCGGTTGGCCTGGCGCACATCCGGGACGCCCCGCATGATATCGACGGCCTTTTCGGAAATGCTGTAGAGCTGCGTGGAATCGGGACCCATCACCCGGAATTCGACCGGGAACGGGGTGTAGGGGCCGAACACGAGCTGCGTAACGCGGACATAAGCCTCGGGCGCGAGCCCCTGCGCCACTGCCTCGCGGAGCCGGTGCTTCAACGCCTCACGCGCCTCGGCGTTCGGGGTCAGCACGACGATCTTGGCAAAGGAGGGATCGGGCAGCTCCGGAGCCATCGCGAAAAAGAAGCGCGGAGCGCCCTGACCGACGTAGCTCGTGACGATCTTGGCCTCGGGCTGTCTGTCCAGCCAATTTTCGAGCTTCTCGACCGCGGCGGTCGTCGTCTCGATGCTGCCACCTTCCGGCAGGCGAACCTCCACCAACACTTCAGGGCGGTCGGATGTCGGGAAGAATTGCTGTTTGATGCCGCCCATACCGACGACGGAAAGCGCGAAGGCGACGCCGACGATACCGCAGGTTACAAACTTATGGCGCACGGCAAAGGTGATGAGCCGCCGCAAACGTCGATAGTTAGGGGTGTCGTAGATAGCGTGATGACCGCCTTCGACCGGTTTGATCGCGGGCAGCATCTTGACGCCGAGATAGGGCGTAAAGACCACCGCGACGATCCAGGAGACGATGAGGGCGAACCCCACGACCCAAAAGATGTTGCCGGCGTATTCGCCGGCCGTCGAGCGCGCAAAACCCACCGGCACGAAGCCGGCGACCGTCACCAGCGTTCCCGATAGCATCGGCGCCGCAGTGTGGCTCCATGCATAGGCCGCCGCCTTGATGCGGTCCATGCCCTCTTCCATCTTCACCACCATAACCTCGATGGCGATGATGGCGTCGTCGACGAGAAGACCAAGCGCCAGGATGAGGGCGCCGAGCGTGATGCGATCGAAGAACCGGCCGGTTTCCAGCATGATGAGGAACACGACGGCGAGCGTCAGAGGGACGGCAGCCGCCACGACGATCCCGACGCGCCAGCCCATGCTGAGCAGGCTGATCAGCAGCACGACGCCGAGCGCCATCGCGAACTTCAACATGAATTCGTCGACTGCCGAGGTGATGTTGACGGCTTGGTCGCTTACCTTGTCGAGCGTCATGCCGAGCGGCAGTGTCTGTGTGATCGCGGCAGTCTTGTCCTCCAGTGCCTTGCCGAGCGCGCGACCATCCCAGCCCTCCTGCATAACCGCCGCGAGCATGATGGTAGGCTCGCCCTGACGCCGGATGAGGTATGTGGGAGGGTCTTCGTAGCCGCGGCTGACCTCGGCAATGTCGGAGAGCTTCAGCGTCCGCCCCCCAGCGACAATCGGGGTGTCGGCGATCGCCTGAACGCTGTCATAGGCGCCGTCGACCCGAATGAAGAGGCGCGGCCCCAGGGTGTCGATCGAACCTGCTTGCGTGACGGTGTTCTGCCGCTGCAAGGCAGCGACGATGTCCTGTGCCGACACGCCGAGGGTTGCCAGCTTGGCGTAGGAAAACTCGACGAATATCTGTTCGGGACGTTCACCAAGGATGTTGATCTTCTTGACGCCGGGCACGTGCAGGAGGTCCTGGCGGATCACCTCGGCCTGCCTTGCCAGTTCCCGCATCGGCATGCCCTCGGCCTTCAGCGCATAAAGGGCGAAGCTCACATCCGAATATTCATCGTTGACGAAGGGGCCGAAGACACCGGGTGGCAGGTTGCGGGCTTCATCCCCGAGCTTTTTGCGAGCCTGGTAGAACTCCTCCTGTACGACAGAGGACGGTGTGCTGTCCTTCAGCGTGACCGTCATATAGGCGTACCCTGGCCGTGTGGTCGTCTCCACCCGGTCATACCAGGTCAGTTCCTGAAGCCGCTTCTCCAACGGTTCGGCGACGAGGTCCTGCATCTCGCGCGCCGTCGCGCCTGGCCACGCCGTCGTAACCGTCATGGTCTTGATGGTGAAGTTGGGATCCTCCGCCCGACCGAGCATGAAGAAGGCGTAGGCGCCGGCAGCCACCAGCAGGACGATGAAGAACAAGGTGACGGCGCGTTCGCGAACGGCAATCGCGGAAAGATTGAAGCTCATCAGTTGCTCTCGCTTTCGGACTCGGTCCGGACGCGAGCGCCCTCCTGCAGGAGGTGGGCGCCGAGCGACACAATGGGAACGTTGGAGTTCAATCCGGAGATCACAGCGGTTTCGCTGGTAACACGAACAAGCTGGACGGGCTGAAAGTGTACGGTTGAGGTGGCGCTATCCAACACCCAAACGCCGGTCTTGCGGCCGTCATCGAGCACGGCTCCCAGTGGCACCTGAACCTCCGGCTGTTTCACCTGCCTTGCGAGCCGAACGGTAACCGTCGCGCCAAGCGGTGCAGCGGCGGCTTCGCCGTCGAGCACATAGCGCGCCTCATACGTGCGGGTCTGGGCATCGGCGGAGTCCGACAGCTGCCGCAGATGCGCTGTATAACGACGCTCGTCGCCACCATACACACTGGCCTCGGCTGCTGAGCCGATCGCCGGCCGGATCGTTTCGGGAAGCGCGACCACCGCTTCGCGCGGGCCGGCCTTGGCGGTCCGGATCACGGGCTGGCCGGAAGCGACGACCTGACCCGGCTCGCCAAGCGTTTCGACCACCGTTCCATCCGCGTCTGCCAACAGGACTGCATAGGCCGCTTCGTTTTCGGCGACCCGTGCGTCGGCTTCAGCGGCAGCAAGTTGCGCTTGGGCGGTGTCCAACGCAGCCTTCGCTTGCTCGTAGCGCTGCCTTGGCACCCACCCACTGGCGAGCAAGCTGGCGTACCGCCGTTCATCCGGCTGTGTCTGAACGACTGCCGCACGCGCAGCCGCAACGGCATTGCGTTTCGCCGAAAGCGCAAGGCGCAGATCGGTATCGTCAATCCGCATCAGTGGCTGACCGGCCTTGACCTCCTGACCGTCGTCCACGAGCCGTTCCACGATCTTGCCCGGAACCCGAAAGCCGAGATTGCTCTGCACCCTCGCCCCGATGATGCCGGTGAAGCCACGTTCTGATTCGGTGACCGGCGCTGCCGAAACAAGTCTGACGAATGGTGCTTCTTGCCTCGGGTCGGTCACCAAAGGGGCTTCCTGCGCGGGAGTTGCAAGCGTGGCGAATGCCGCTGCCCATGACATCGCCGTCAGGGTCAATCCCGCTACGATAACGGTTCTCTTTTTCACGCTCGTCGCCTCATCTCAAAATAGATTGCGTTCGACTTCTATATCGACTATAGATTACGAACGCAATCAAAAAGGAGATCGACGATGCGAGTGAGTCGCGTTCAAGCCGCGGAAAACCGCGAGACCGTGATCAATGTGGCAAGCCGCCTTTTTCGCGAGCGCGGCTTTGACGGCATCGGACTCAAGGATCTGATGAAGGGTGCAGGGCTGACGCAGGGTGCCTTTTACAAGCAATTCAAGTCAAAGGACGACCTGGCTGCGCAGGCGTCCAGGCGTGCGATGGAGAGCGCCACCCACCGTTGGTCGGTCGCGACTACGACAAACCCTGAGGATCCGCTCGGCGCGGTGACCGCGTTCTACCTCAGTATGGATCATCGCGGGGAAAAGATGGACGGCTGCCCGGTCGTTGCGCTCGGCTCGGATGCTGCCAGGCAGGGCGCTGAGGTGAAGGCGTCATTCGAAGCCGGCGTCAAGGAGCATCTCGAGATCCTCGGCCGTTTCATTGCCGAGACCAATGGCGAGGAGTCCGAAGGCAAGGCGATGGCCATTCTCTCGACAATGGTCGGCGCGGTCCTCCTCTCGCGCGTCGTCAACGATCCCGATCTCGCACAGGCCTTTCTGGATGCGGCGACCGATCAGGTTCGCGAAGCAGCCCGCGCTTGAACGTCGTGCGCAGTGCTGGCGCCGCACTCAACTTGATAGGAAAATAGATGCGTCGGATTGTTGTCACCGGCATGGGAGCGGTCACGCCCCTTGCCGCCAATGTCGAAGCGTCCTGGTCACGCCTCTTGGCCGGTCGTTCGGGCGTCCGTAGGCTTCCGGACGATGTGGTGGGAGACCTGCCGGCGAAGATCGGCGGCGTGGTGCCCTCCCTGGATGAAGATCCGGACGCCGGTTTCGATCCCGATGTCGTCCTGTCTGCGAAGGATCAGCGCAAGGTAGATCGGTTCATTCTCTTTGCGCTGGCGGCAGCGGAAGAGGCGCTTGCGCAGGCGAAATGGAAGCCTGCCTCGGAAACGGATCGCCTGCGCACAGCCACGATCATCGCTTCCGGGGTCGGCGGGTTCCCCGCCATAACCGAGGCGGTGCGCACGGTCGACCTGCGTGGCGCCCGCCGCCTGTCGCCCTTTACGGTGCCGTCCTTCCTGGTGAACCTCGCAGCGGGCCACATTTCGATCCGCCATGGCTTCAAAGGCCCGCTCGGCGCGCCAGTGACGGCGTGCGCGGCCGGCATCCAGGCGATCGGCGACGCCGCCCGTCTCATCCGCGCGGACGAGGCTGATATTGCCGTGTGCGGCGGCACGGAAGCGTGCATGAACATCGTCAGCCTCGGTGGGTTTGCCGCCGCACGCTCTCTTTCAACCGGCTTCAATTGGGCGCCGGCTCAAGCCTCGCGTCCTTTCGACACATCGCGGGACGGCTTCGTCATGGGCGAAGGAGCCGGCGTGCTGGTCATCGAGGCGTTGAGCCACGCGCTGGCGCGCGGCGCAACACCGCTGGCCGAGCTCGTCGGCTACGGCACGACAGCGGATGCTCACCACGTCACCTCTGGCCCCGAGGACGGCGGCGGTGCGCGCCGGGCCATGGAGATCGCAATCGCGCAAGCAGGGATTTCGGCGCGCGAGGTTCGTCATCTCAATGCGCATGCGACGTCCACGCCAGTCGGTGACCTGGGTGAAATCGAAGCGATCAAGAGCATGTTCGGGCGCGATTTCGCGATAGCTGTCAGCGCAACGAAATCCGCGACCGGACACCTGCTCGGCGCGGCCGGCGGGCTTGGTGCCATCTTCGCGATCCTGGCGCTCAGGGATCAGGTCGCACCGCCGACCCTCAATCTGAGCGCTCCCGATCCGGCCGCCGACGGCATCGACTTAGTCGCAAACGAGCTCCGGCCAATGGAGATGGAATACGCGATCTCCAATGGCTTCGGCTTTGGCGGCGTGAATGCCAGTGCCTTGTTCAAGCGCTGGAACCACCAGCCCGACGCGAGTGCCAGAGGCAGTCAGGACTGACGCCCTTTGCTCCGACCTTTTCATGCTTTCTCCCACTCCGATCCAACGCAAAGAAGGAAATGATTTCCATGAACAAGATCAATCCTGGCGTCGCCCTTGTCACAGGGGCGTCCTCCGGCATCGGGCGCGCAACCGCCAACACCCTACGGAACGCGGGCTTTCACGTATTCGGAACCAGCCGTCGCACGGCCTCCAAACAATCCGACGGCGTTACCATGCTGACCTGCGACGTGACCGACGACGCGTCCGTTGCGAAAATGGTCGATGACGTTTTGGCCAAAGCCGGACGCATCGACCTGCTTGTCAACAATGCTGGCATGGGTCTGTTTGGCGGCGCGGAGGAGTCCTCGACCGCCCAGGCCCAGGCGCTGTTCGACGTCAACGTCTTCGGTGTTTTGCGCGTGACTAACGCGGTGCTGCCGGCAATGCGACGCCAAGGGAAGGGCAGAATCGTTAATTTGAGTTCGGTACAGGGGTTTATCCCCGCCCCCTATTTCGCGCTTTACTCGTCGACCAAACATGCCATCGAGGGTTATTCCGAATCGCTCGATCACGAATTGCGCCCGTTCGGCATTCGCGTTTCGTTGGTGGAGCCCGCCTATACCCGCACGTCATTCGAGGACAATCTGGCCGCCCCCGATCAGTCGCTCGAAATCTATGACTCCGCGCGCGCCGGCATGACTGCGTCAGTGCGGAAGTCGATGGAAAAAGGCGATGCGCCTGAAGTGGTCGCGAAGACTGTTTTGGCCGCTGCGACCGATCCCGCTCCGAAGAAACGCTATGCGGCAGGGAAAATGGCGCGCCAGGTCAGTTTCCTGCGCCGTTTCGTCCCCGCGTCCGCATTCGACAAGAGCTTGCGGAAGCAGCTTGGGCTGCCGGCCTGACGTCGGCATCAGCAACAGCCAACATTCGCGAAAGGACATATCAATGAAGATAGGAATCATCGGCGCCGGAAACATTGGCACCACATTGGCGCGAAAGACCGAAGCTAATATTGGCGAACGATGGACCCCATCGTTTCCATGAGCTGGTTCCGCGCGCTTAAAGGTCTTCGAGGGTCAGAAAGGCCTGTTCACCCGGACGTCTTCCGGCATCTAAGGGGGCTCGGCAAAGTCCGACTGAGGTCACGTCGATGCATGGGGGCCGCCTAAAAGTCCGCTTCTCACATTCCAAGCCCCCAAGCCGTCTGTTCGCTTCCGGCCCATCTCGACCATTGGCGGCAGCCAGTTGATTGAGCTTTTTGAAACGGCTTTCCGTCCGCAATTGCATCAAAAAGATGTGGAGCGGTTCTGCGTTTCCGCGAAAGGACGAACTGCGCCGACCGGCCTGATCGCCGACCGCGCCGGCCGATAATGGGCAAGGCACAGCACCGCGACCTTGGTGAGCAGCGTGGTCTTGGAGGAGATGCTTTCCGAGGTGTTGAGAAGAATGAGCCAGCCCACCACCGGCAGCCAGACGCCAGGATGACAGCGGCGCGCCACCTCATGCATGAACAGCCCGAAGCTGGACATCATCAAAAGGGTGAAGAAGGCGCCCTGGTAGACCGTCATGCGGACGAATGGGTTCTCGATACCCCATTCGAGGCCGTTGATCCGGCGCAGGCTCTCGACGAGATCGACGCTCGGCCCGACGATCACATCGCGCAGCTCCAGATAGTTGAATATCTCGAACATCTCGACGCGGGCATTGGCACTGCCGCCATCCGACACGAAGCGGCCAAGCAGCGCATCGAAAAAGCCCTGCGAGGCCAATACGGCGATAGCAACCGGCAGCAGCGCGGCCAGCATCATCGCCAGGGCCGCGCCGAGCAGGTTGACGCGACCCGTGCGCAATTTGCGAAATCCGTGGAAAAGCAAATAGCTGCCGCCCAGCAGTATGGTCACCACCATCGCCGACCGGCCGCCGAACGCAACGAGCGCCGCGCACTGCAGGCCGATCATCGCCAGCCGCAGCGGAGCCGGCAGCGATCTTGAGCCGCTCAAAAGGGCAAGCACGTAGACCGACGTCACCGTGGCATTGACCAGCGGATGCCCCTGCAGCGCGCTCGAGCGCGGATCGGTGGCAAACACCTCGCCATCGAAGCGATAGGGAAACACCAGTGTCTTGGTGGCGAATTCGACAAGGGCGAGCAGCCCATTGGCCGTCATGACCGCATGAATGACGGTGGGCAGCCGGGCGAACGTCCATTCGTCATCCTCGCCGAGCATGAGCACCAGCAGCCCGGAAGCCACGAAAGTGTCGATCATGCCGGCCATGCCTGGACGTTGCCTGACGATGACGACGACCAGGAGCACGACCGCGATGACGCTCATCAGTGCCGTGGCGGGCCGCCTGTCGGCGACGTGGACGCAATAGCCGACCGGATTGCCGAACGTGCACGAACGCCAGGCAAACAGCAGAATGATGAGATAGGTGGAGGGATGTATCTTGGTCGCCGCGCTGCCTGACAGGCCGTCGTAATTGTAGCCAAGCAGCCAGAGCATGCCTCCCGAGACAGCGAACAGCACCAGCACGGCCGCGATCAGTCCAAACTGGGTCACCGCATCCACGGAGGTGCCGGCGCGGGGCGCGGCAGCGCCGAAATTCGAGGCTGTTCCGCTCCAGCCGGAAGCCATGTCAGGCCGCCTCGTCGACCAGCAATGCGCCTGTCGGCACCCGCCCCATAACGGAAATCGCCTGCATCGTCGCCGTCACATCGCGCATCGGCGTGGCGTTCAGCCTGGCGACGACCACTATCTCGTCGACCATGGCGACAAGCGGCGAGGCATTCAGATTCTCGGCCAGCGCGCCGCCATCGACGACAACGAGTTCGAAACTCCGGCTCGCCTGGGCCAGCATATGCTGCGCGAAGTAGACGCCGTGTGCTTCCTGGAAGATCGCCTTGGGTCGGCCCCTGCCCAGAAGGGCGACGTTGCTGCCCGGCGCGTACCGGCTGACGGCTTCAAACGCATACTCGCCGCGCAGCACATCGAGGATCCCGGGCTGCGGGTCCTTCTGGCCGTTGCTGGTGTTGGTATCGACGAACAGGACCCGGCTGCCCCTGGCTGCCGCCGCGTTGGCGAGCAGCCGTGCGATCCTGTTGCGCTGCTGGCCATCTTCTGGCGGCGACGTCACCAGGATCGACGGCACCAGCGGCCAATCCGGCGGACGTCGGCCCGAACTGAACATGCGCCGGAGCGCGAGGCCGATGACGGCGTCCGTCTTCTGGTTGGTCGCGACGGCCGGGCTGGTGCCGAAAGGCCACCAGCGCCGTCCCGGCTTCACTCCCGCCGGCAGGATGCCAAGCACGGGGGCATCGATCGTGAATTGCATCTGGGCGCTGGAAAGCACTGTCGGCGAGGAGTATTCCGCAATCAGCGCCAGGCCGGTGCCCAGCCCCAATCCGCCAAACACGGCGCCAAACAAAAGCAGCCCCAGTGGCGGCCAGCTCTTTTTCTGGGCCGGCATGGCATCCGAAATCACACGCGCGTTGGTGCTGTCGACGTTGATCTGCTCGCGTGTTTCCTGAGCCCGCTGCAGGTAGGTTGCATAGACGGAACGGACCGCCTCGAGATCGCGCTGCAATTCGCGCAGCCGCACGGATGCCTGGTCGGTGTCGAGCGATTTGTTCTTGAGGCTCGCGACCTTCGTTTCCAGCGCCTGCTGGTTGGCAAGCGCCCGCTCGTAATCGGTCTCAGTGGCCGTCTGGATCCGGCCGAGTTCGCGCGCGATCAGCTGCCGCGTGTCACGCAGTTGCTGCTGCGCGGCGATCATCGACGGATGGCGCGGCCCCAGTTCCGTGCCAAGCTGCGAGACCTGGTCGACCAGTGTTGCTTCCTGCGAGCGCAAGCTCGAAATCACCGACGAGCGCATCGCTTCCGAGGTTGCATCGGGCGTGCCGCTCTGCTTGCGCATCTGGTCGACCTGCGCCTTCAGCGTTGCGGTGCGGCTCTGCGCCGCCGAAAGCTGCGTGTTGAGCTCGGTCAGTTCCTGGTCGCTGACCAGATTGCCTGCCGCCATCACCATGTTGTTGGCGGACTTGTAGGCCTCGACGGCATTCTCGGCCTGCTGAACGCGCTTGCGCTGTTCGTCCAGCCGCGCGGTGATCGACTTCGACGCATCGGTGGCGGCTTGCGCGCGCGAACTCGCCTGGTCGGCCAGATAGGCTTGTGCGATGGCGTTGGCCAGAAGCGCGGCCTTGTCGGCGCTCTTGGCGGTGACGATCACGTCGATGACCAGGACCTTGTCCGCCCGCTTCACCGCCAGGCGCCGGCGCAGGGCGTCGAGCGTTGCAACCGTCCTGTCGGTCGCGGCCGAACCGGAACCGAGGACGCGCGACACCATGCCCTGCCCGTTGAATTCCGGATCCTCGGTCAGTTTGGTCGCCGCGATCGCCCGCAGCAGCACACCAGTCGACTGGACGACGCTGACCTGGCTTTCAACCTGGGTGATGCCGCCGTCGGGCGCCAGTCCGCTCGGATTGATATTGTTGGTGACCACTTGCAGGTCTTGCGGATCGATGATGATTTCCGCCACAGAGCTGTACAACGCCGGCGTGAGCAGGCCGTAGAGCAGGGTTGCGAGTGTCAGCAGCACGGCGGTGCCGATGATCCAGAGACGGCGGCGCACCAGAATGCGCTTCAGATCGCCAAGCTCGACGGTCGAGGGTGCGTATGATCCCGCGGGTTCCACCGATCCTGCTTCCGGAAAGTATTGCTGAGGCACCATGGGCAGAGATGATAGCATAGCTGCCTCCTACAATACTCCATTTGCCTGCAAGACCAAATCGCGGGCATGAACCTAGCTATTACTCCAATTGTTAAAACATTATTAATTATGTTTGGAACCCGCATGAATTTTGGCACGGAGTTTGCTTAGGTAAACGCACTGGGGTGTTGACACCGCGCAGCTGAACGAGAGACGGACGAAAATGGGGCAACACTTCAACCGGGCTGACACCAGTGTCCCATGTTCTGACGTCGGCCACGAAAATGCCAGGTGTTCAACATGCGGCTAAGCCTGCGCCTGGACGGCGATTGCGTCCGTGGCTTCCATGTCCTGCTCGCTCAACGCCTGTCCGTGCTCGCGGATGTCGAGCTGTTCGTCGATGCCCGCCCGGCTGGCGGCGGTATCCCGCGCAGCGCCGAGGCCTTGTTCCAACTTGAAACGGCAATCCATGGCCTGCCCCGCGATGGGCTGGCAAAGCGCGTGCCGCGTTCGGCGCTGGCCCGCTATGGCCCGCCGCCCGCTTCGGTCGATCTGGTCGTCGACCTCTGCGGCGACGTTCAGCCGGAAGGCACACGGATCTGGCGTGTCACCTATGGCGGCGCCAGCGGCGAAGCGGCCCTGCTAGCCCTGATCCTCGCCGGCCAGACGCCACTCGCCCGCGTCGAGGAAAACGGGGCTGCGATTGCCGCCGGGCGCCTGGGAACCGAATATGGCGGCATCGCGCTGGCGTCCTTCCAGGACATGCTGGCGCGTACGGCAAGCCTTATCGTCGCGGCGATGTCGGGCGCAGCGACGGCCGTGCCGGTTCTGCCTGAGCCGGCGCAGGCTGGTGCCCCGCCGCCGATGCCCTCGGCTACCAAGCTTGGCGTCAGGGCGGCAAAGGCGCTGGCGCGGCGGATCGTCCAGAAGATCTACCATCTTTGCTACAACGCGCCGCACTGGAAGGTCGGCTGGCGCCAAACCAAGGGCCGGGATCTGTACGACCTTCGCGCCCATCCCGCATCGGGCTGGCAGGTGCTGCCGGACGATGGCAGCCGCTTCTACGCCGATCCGTTCCCGATCCTGTATCAGGGTCAGCTGACCCTGTTCGTCGAGGACTATATCCACCGGCTCGGCAAGGCGATCATCTCGGCTGTGCCGTTCGGTCCGGCCGGCCCGCTTGGCCGCCCTGAACCGGTGCTGGAACTGCCCTACCACCTCTCCTACCCCTTCGTCTTCGAACGCGACGGCGAGGTCTGGATGGTTCCCGAAAGCTGTGCCAACGGCACGGTCGATCTTTACCGGGCGACTGCCTTTCCCGGCGGGTGGGTCAAGGAGGCGACGCTGCTGGCCGACGTCGTCGCCAGCGACGCCACCCTGGTCGAGCACGGCGGCAGCTGGTGGATGTTTGCCACCGTGCGCGACGGTGAAGCCACCGTCCGGGACGGTGCAGGCGCCTTCTCCGACACGCTGCATCTGTGGTCGGCGCCGGATTTTCGCGGCCCCTGGACGCCGCACCAGAACAATCCCGTGCTGATCGACATCGCCTCGGCGCGGCCGGCCGGCCGCATGGTGAAACGAGGCGATCAGTTGCTGCGCCCGGTGCAGGACTGTCGCAGGAGCTATGGCGCGGCGCTCGGCATCGCACGCATCTCTCACCTTGATTTGATCGGCATGGAGCAGGTTGTTGAGACGATCTTAAATCCAGGTGCGCTATGGAATGGGCGCAAGCTCCACACGCTCAACGAGGCGGGTGGTTTCGAGTTCATCGACGGCTCGGCGATTGCACCGCGCTGGAAGCAACGAGGCGGGCGGTATTAACCTAAACATTGGTTACTACCAGTCGCGCGTGCAGGTTGCTTGAGGTTGATTTGGGACCGGACGTATTTTCCACCACAGATTGCAGAGCGGAAAGATGACCAGCAGAAAGGGCGGCGAAATGAGTATCGCAGAGGCTGGCCCAGCCGAAGTCGACGTGGCGATTGTCGGCGCCGGGCTGGCCGGAACCACCTTGGCGACGGTGCTTGGAAAAGCCGGGCGCAAGGTGGCGTTGATCGATCCGCACCGCGTCCATCACGACGAGTTCAGGGCTGAGAAGATCGGCACGAAGCAGATGCAGCTGTTCAAGAGGCTGGGCCTCGAAGCGACGCTTCTCCCTCTCGTCACGCCGATGGACGAGGTGCATATCTTTCGCCTCGGACAATTGTTCGCGCGTGAAACGCATCGCGAGTTTGGATTTTCCTATGGCGCGCTGATCAACGGCCTGCGTGACGCGCTGCCGCCGCAAGTTCCGTTGACGGTGGGCAAAGTCGCCGAGATCACCACCGGACCGGACGAGCAGCGGCTTGTGCTCACCGACGGCTCCGTCATCGACGCTCGGCTTCTGGTGGTGGCCACCGGCTACAGCGAAGCGGTTCGGCGCGCCATCGGGGTGAACCGCGTTGAAGAATCCAAGGCATTTTCGCTATCGATCGGCTTCGACCTTGCCATCGCGCCGCGTGACTGCGCCTATGAGTCTGTCACCAGCTACGGCAAACGGGCCGGGGACCGTGTCGCCTACATCACCGTCTTTCCCATCGGCAACAAGATGCGGGCGAATATGTTCGTCTACCGGCAGGTGGCCGAGCCGTGGACAAGGGCGTTTCGCGAGGACCCGCAAAAGATGCTTTGCGAGCTGATGCCCGAGATATCAGCGCAATGCGGTAACTTCGAGATCGCAGGCCCCGTCGAGGTTAGGCAGATCAATCTGACCACGACGCAAGGCCATCGCCGCGACGGAGTGGTTTTCGTCGGCGACGCCTTTTTGACGACGTGTCCAACGCCGGGCGTCGGCATCGAGCGGGTGATGACAGACGTCGATCGGCTCCATTCGGTGCACATTCCGCGCTGGCTGGAAACACCGGGAATGGCGGCTGACAAGATCAGCGCCTTTTATGACGATCCGGTCAAGATCGCCGCCGATGAGAATGGCATGAGGTCCAGCATCTATTCCAAGGCGATCACCACCGGAACAGAGCTGGAATGGCGCATCCGCCGCCTGCGCAACAACACCGCGCGCCAGCTGATGATCGTCGGCCGCAAGATGCGGAATTTGGGCCAGCGGCGGGCAAATGCTGTCGCCGGCGAAGCGTCATAGAACAAACCGTCGCCCGGATCACCCAGCGTCAGCCCCGCCTTGCGTGCTTCGGCGCGCAGGAACGGCAATCCGACGACAATCACATCATCCGGATCGTCCGGCCACCGGCCGCCATACCGCCAACCCACCGGTAATGTCCACATCGACATGGCTCATGCTTCGCGCGCGTGCGCAGGGAGCGGGAACGATATCGCCCGCCAGGTGTTAGAAATTCATGATGAACACCATGGAACCCCACGGTCACGGGATGGTGGCCGATATTTTGACCTTGGAAGTCGCCAATGCCAGGCAGCGCATCGACCGGACCGAGCTCGCGATTCAACGCACGGAAGAAATGCTGGCCGAGAACATTGCGCTGCGCAGCAGGATACAAACCGCGCAACGGCGTCTGGTCGAGGCCGCGGAGCGCTTGGTGAAGATTTCCAGCGCAACGGCGCTGCTGTAGCCGATAGCGGCGATCGCCTTCACTGTCGGTGTCCTCCCCCGGAATGCGGGCCATTGCCTGGCGAGCCAACGGATTCACGCATCAAAACCTGGCAAGGCTCGAGCCGTGCTCTCGGCGGCCCCTCCCCGCCTTCAATCCTGGCAAACAGCGCGTCCATGGCGTGGCCGGCGATCTGGCGCACCGGCTGCACCACGGCGGCAATGGCCGGCCATGTCACCTGCATCCACTCGGCATCGTCGAAGCCGACCAGCGAAATGTCGTTGGGGCAGTGCCAGCCACGCCGGCGGAACTCGGACAGCGCCACCAGCGTGCCCTTGAGGAACAGCGAATAGACTGCGGTCGGACGTTTGCCCCCGCTCCCACCTTCGCCTTGATCGAAATAGTCGCGCAATTGCGACCTGAGCGGTTCGACATCGCTTTCGGCAAGCACGACGTCGATGCGCACATCCGACGCCAGCGCCAACGCGGTGCCGCGAAAGCCGTCGAGGCGGGCGTGCATCGTGGCTGCCTGTTCGCCAAGGCCGACAACCAGGATATGGCGGTGGCCCTTGCCGATCAGTTCGCGCGCCACCTCGGCACTGGCCGCCTCACTGTCGGCCGACACGGTGTCGAAGGCGTCGTCCGACAGCACGCGGTCGATCAGCACGCCGGTCATGCCGTTGGCCTTCATGAACCCGGCCGCCGGGCCGTGCTCGTTGCGCACCGGCGCCAGCACCACGCCGGCCACCCGCCAGTCATGCATGCGTTCGAGGATTTCTTTTTCGCGCACCTCTGATTCACGGCTCGATGCGGCCACCAGCGTATAGCCGCGCTGCTCGGCCAGGCCTTCGAGCTGGGTGATCATCTGGCCGAAGAACTCGCTCTCGAACTCCGGCATGATGGCACCGATGATGCGGCGCTTGGCCCGCCGCATGTCGGAGGCCAGCGGATCAACGCGGTAGCCCAAAAGCCCGACGGCGTCGAAGACGCGTTGCGCATTCTCGGGCTTCACCGTGGTGACGCCGGCCATGACCTTGGAGACGGTGGCGGCCGACACGCCGGCGTAGCTTGCCACGTCGTGGATCGACGGACGCCGCCGCTGGCCCTGCCTATGCGCCATTGGCCCTCCTCACGAGGCGCGGACGTCAGCATTTTCGTCCGCCACCAAACGAGTAAATCGATTTTTCGTGATTGTAAATCGTTTAATCGGAGGTATTTTGTCTCCGTGCATGTCGCCCAAAGTGTGCAACGGGATAACGAAATGTGCAAACCAAAAATGTGCGATGAGGTTCGCGCCCGAAGGAAATTGCCATGTCAGACAGCACCTTGCCGCTGGTCGTCAGCGCGCCGGAACCGCGCACCCTCGACCTCATCTTCACGCCTTCGCAGTTGGCACGCTTCCGGAAAACATACCGTATCGTCGAGACGACGCCCGACGGCGTCGCAAAATTGCCGGCCGATGTGCTGGCCGAAGCCCGCTACATCGTCGGCCAGCCGCCGATCACGCCTGAAACGCTGGACAAGATGAAGGCGCTGCGCTGCGTCTTCAACGTCGAGACCAACCTGATCAACAACATGCCCTATGAGACGCTGTTTGCGCGCGGCATCCATGTCGTCACCACCGGCCTGGTCTTCGCCGAGCCGGTGGCCGAGCTTGGCCTTGCCATGGCGCTCAACCTTGCCCGCGATATCGTCGACGCCGACCTCGCCTTTCGCCAGGGCAAGGAGCTGTGGGGCGGCGATGGCAACCGGACAGCCCGATTGCTATCAGGCGCCGATGTCGGCATCATCGGCTTCGGCGATCTCGGCCGCGCGCTGAACCGGCTGCTGTCAGGCTTCCGCACCCGCACAAAAGTCTTCGATCCCTGGCTGCCGCCGTCGATCCTGATCGACAACGGCGTCGAGCCTGCCTCGCTCGACGAGGTGCTGTCGCAGAGCGACTTCGTCTTCGTCGTTGCTTCGGTGACCAGCGAGAATCAAGGTTTTCTTGGCGCCGATGCCTTTGCCGGCATGCGCAGGGGTGCGGCCTTCATCCTGCTCAGCCGCGCCGGCGTCGTCGATTTTCCCGCCCTGATGGCGGCGGTGAAAAGCGGCCACATCGTCGCCGCCAGCGACGTCTTCCCGGAAGAGCCGCTGGCGCAAGACCATCCGGTGCGTGCCTTGCCCGGCTTCCTGCGCTCGGCCCACCGCGCCGGCGCGCTCGACATCGCCTTCAAGCGCATGGGCGACATGGTGCTGGAGGACATGGACCTGATCGACCGCGGCCTGCCGCCGCTGCGCTCCAAACGCGCCGAGCGAGAAACAGTGTCGAGGATGCGTTCGAAACCGGTGGACAAGAACTGACGGTGGCTGGCGAAGTCGATCTGCCTTCATCTTCACAACAGACTGGCTGGTGGGCTGGGCAACGACAAATCGGCAATCACGGAACCATCCGCTGCCGAGACAGTTGGTTCGGGTGGCGGCGAAACATCGCGCTTCCCTCAAGCTGATATTAGCGGAGAACTCCGCTAATTCGTCGCCACGCCCCCCAGAGAAATATCAGCAATGGCGCCGCTTCTGGCTGGAAGGCTTGTGACGGCGTTCACGTTCACGATGCCTGTCGGGTAAATACTGTCGCTTTCGCGCAACGAGGGTCCAGGAGCCTCGGCCCTTAGGCAGCACGACCGAATTCGTTCTGGACGATCTCGAGAAGCAGGCCGTCATTGTCCCGGCCGACGGGCTCCCTCGTCCGCCAATCGCACCCCGATCGATCGAACTCGATGGGCGCGGAATAGAATTCCGCGAAACCGAGAACCAATCGTTCTGCGTCGGCCAGCGACAGATCGCTGTGGCGACCGGCCACCTGTGCCGCCAAGACCGGTATGTTGACGATGCCAAACTCGTAGATTGTCTTGACCAGCGTGTGGTTCAGGTCGTCACGCAGCTCGATCGAGTGGTTGTTCATGGCAAACTCCTGTCCCTTGGACTGGGTTTTCCCTCACTTTCACCATGCGCCATCGACTTCGCCAAAGCAAGCCAATTGTTTAAATTTAATTAACAAAATCAAATAGTTAGTAGGTTTAGACAGTGATGCAAACCAGGCACTGTGAGTACGTGGTGCAACAGAAGCGTTCGACTATCTCGGAACCAAATAGGCCATTGGCAAATTGAGAGACACATAAGTCACTTACTCATTCGGCACACCGGCTCGGATCGCCGGTAAGGGAGCCCACGATGACTGACAATCTTGAGCGCCCCGAACGGCTTCAGGTCATGTTGAACGAGGAAGAGTTCGCGGCACTCGACACTTGGCGCTTCGACAAGCGCATGCCGAGCCGTGCGGCTGCGGTGCGTGAACTGCTTCGACGCGGCCTGGCTGCGGAGGGCTTCCTGCATGCCAGCAGTGGAACGCGTTCCGGCGATTTCGGCCTTCTGAAAGGCGAACAAGACAAGCCGGATCGCAAGGCGAAGGCTTCAGGCGAATGAAAACTGCGGCGCCGGCAGCCTGGCGCCTGATGGCTTGATAAGGTTGGCAGGCCTTTCGAAGGCAAGCCGGTGGCGCGAAACATCGCGGCCAGCTCGCGAAAGCAGCAATGGCTACTTCCGCACGATCCACTTGAGAATGTCGGGATCGATCTCGTCGAGTTCGGTCAACTCACGCGCCAGCAGCGTCGCGTTCATTCGCCATTCCCGTTTGGCGATAAGCCTTTCAACGGCCGATTTCCTGAAGACGCGGCGAACACTCTCGCCGTCGAAAGCCCCTGAATGGTTTTCTGTCATTTCAGTCTCCGCTGGGACGGCGGGAGCACCTGAGTGGCTACCAAACGTCCGCGTGCCTTGGAAACCGGACGACGCGAGGAATGTACGCTTTCGTACATAAATGGCGAGTCAATTTGCCGGCGGGCGAACCATTCCCGAATGCGGCTCGTTAGGCTTTCGCACCGCCGGCGGGGCCAAGCCCGACACTCGGGGGCAACCGAGCTTTGTTGTTAGCCGGCGGATTTTCCGACGAGTGCCGGAGTCTGGCGTCATCACTTGATATGTCGGTTTTGTACCAAGACACGTTTGGTACGTTTCCGACACTAACGTTCAGGTCGATCTTTTCGTATGCGAACGGTGTTGGGGGCCGCCGTGCATCGAAATTCATACCGCATTCCTAGGTCTTTTCGTCGGGAGTCCCTATATACGGGCCATCGTCGGCACGTTTTTACGGGGCGCGGACGGCTGGGAGATCGGATGGCTCTTGCCCTGCATTGGGCCGCGCCATGACCGATCTTGATAAAAACCGCCAATACCGAAATCAACTGCTGCGGCGCATGCCGGCGGATGACCTGGCGCTGCTCGTGCCCCATATGCAGCGCTGCGACCTGCTTTTGCGCCAGATACTGGTGAGCCCCAATATTCCGATCGAGGCCGTCTACTTCATCGAACGGGGCATCGGCTCGGTGGTCGCCAGCACGACCAGCGGCCACGAGGCCGAAGTGGGCTTCATCGGCTTCGAAGGCATGACGGGATCTTCCCTCGTGATGGGCGACGACCGTGCGGTGCATGCCTGCTATGTGCAGCTTGAAGGCGAGGCCATACGCATCGAAGCCGGCCCTTTCAATGCAGCCCTCGCGGCAAGTGCGACCTTGCGGATGTTCCTGCTGCGCTTCGTCAACGCGCTGCAGACCCAGGCCAGCTGCACCGCTTTGGTCAACGCAAGGCTGAAGCTCGAGGAGCGGCTGGCGCGGTGGCTGCTCATGTGCGACGATCGGGTGCCTGGCGAAACCCTCTCCATCACGCACGAATTCCTGGCCATCATGCTTGGCGTTCGGCGCCCAGGCGTCACCGTTGCCCTCCAGTTGCTGGAAGGCCGCGCGCTGATCCGCTCGCGCCGCGGCGAGATCGTCATTCGCGACCGCGCCGGATTGGAAGAACTCGCCAATGGCAGTTACGGCGAAGCCGAGGCCGAATATGTCAGGCTGATCGGCGAGATCGATGCCGACTGATCAAGAGCGCCGCGCCGCCGGCTTGCCCGATGACGTCGCTTTGCCGGGCCGTGTCGCCCCGACTTCATAGTCATCCGCCGCGCTGTTCCGGCTCATTGGCCCCTCTCGGCCGATCGGCCCATCTCTGCCAATTGGCAAGCCAGCATGCTCCAAGCTTGCGAGCTTGCATTTCGTCTGTTCGGCCGCCGCCCCGATAAGGCAATCGATGGTAAACATGGCGCCGACGTGATCGCTGGCGGCGACCGCCTGGCGTATCTTGCTCAATTGCGCTTGCGTATAATCCAGAAGCTCGACCAGGCCGGTATGATCCAAACCGCCCTCCATCATAGGATGTCGAGTGGCCGATCCAGGTCGCTCTTGGCTTTTGAAATACGCCCATTTGCCTGGCTTGCATAGGCGAATTGTCGAAAACGTACAGTTTCCAGCTCGCAGCCGGCCGCGCTATTGTCCAAAGGTCCCTCTTCGCGAGGCCATTGCGGCATGCGAAGTTGAGGAACATAAGCTATCGCTTGGATAAGCGCTCCGTACGTCGCGGGGGGCGATGTCGTGCCAATTCGCGAGAATCTCGCTGCCAACCTCAGGCGGCTGGTCCAACGCCACGCTTCCGTGAGCGCGGCGTGCCGTGAGCTTGGCATCAACCGCACCCAGTTCGAGCGCTATCTGCAAGGCCAGGCCATTCCGAACAAAGCCACCGCCAGGCTGATCTGCGGCTTCTTCAAGATCGACGAGAACGATCTGTATCGCGAGCCCGCTGCCGCGGCAGCCAGCGACAGCCACGCATCGCTGCGCCAGAGACTGTATGAGACCATGGTGCATCCCCCCTCGCCGGCCATCGCCGGCGGCACCTATTTCACCTATTTTTCGGTCCCCGGCCGCCCCGACCTTCTGATGCGCTCGATCACCTTCGTGCAGCGTGAGACCGAGCTGGTCACCTTCAGGCGCGTGACACGGTGGGCTCCAGGCGACAGCCAGGGCGGAGCACGAGCTCCCGGCAACCACTACGGCGTGGTGATCTCGCGCCTGAACTGGATCTATTTCAGCGGCATCAACAGCCGCCCGACCGGCGAGCCGTCGATCATAGCCGTGCAATGGGCCCCCATCTCGGAGCCGGTGATGGTCGGCAGGGCCATCGTCCTGACGGAATCAGGGCCAGCCTTCCTGTCGGCCATCATGCGGCGGGACGTTACCAGGATCAGCCTGAAACAGGCGATAAGAATGGCCCACATCGTCAGGCTCGATGACCCCGGCGTCGATCATCTGGTGGCAAGCCTCGCGCGCGAGGCCTGACGCAAAAGATCCGAAACAACTTACGGCGCGGCGCCGCCGGTGGAAGGGAGCCTCCCTTTTCCTGCCATGTTGCACTGCGATAGATTTGTTGCATTGCGATATCAACCTGCCCGGCCGACCCTGCCAATGGGGCTGGGCCAATGGGGCTGGGCTTGCACGAAGGAACCGTCGTGGCAGCATCGTTCCGGCCGGACATACAGGGATTGCGCGCGCTCGCCGTCGGCGGTGTCGTCGCCTATCATTTCGGCCTCTCCGGCCTGCCCGGCGGCTTTGCCGGCGTCGACATCTTCTTCGTCATCTCCGGCTGGCTGATCACCACCCATCTCATGCAGGAGATCGGCGACACCGGCAGGCTCGACCTCTGGCGCTTCTATGCCAGGCGCGCGCGGCGCCTTTTGCCGGCGGCACTGTTCGTCATCCTGGCGACCCTTGCGGCCGGCTATTTCATCCTGTCGCCTCAGGAGCAGGCGTTCTATTCGCGCGGCGCCATGTTCGCCTCTGCCTACGCCATCAATCTGTGGCTGCTGCGCTGGTCGTTCGACTATTTCGCCACTGATGCTACCAGCAATCCCTTCATCCACTTCTGGTCGCTGTCGGTGGAGGAGCAGTTCTACCTGGCCTGGCCGGCGCTGCTTCTGCTGGCGGCCTGGCTGCGTCCCGGCCGGCGAACGGCGGTGGTCGTGATCGGCATCGCCGGCCTCGCCTCTTTCGTCGCCTGCGCCTGGCTGACCAGCGCGGCACCAGCCTGGGCCTTCTATTTTTCGCCGCTGCGTGCCTGGGAGTTCGCCGCCGGCGGCCTGGCGACGCTGGTCCCGGTGACTTTCCTGCTGCATCGTCCATGGCTGCGCGCTGCCCTTGGCTGGCTCGGCCTGGCGCTGATCGCGACGGCCTATCTGTGGCTGAGCGAGGACCTGCCCTTTCCCGGCTACCTGGCGCTGCTGCCGGTTGCCGGCACAGTGCTGGTGCTGTTGGGCGGGGCCTGCGAGGAGCAGGCCGGCATGCTGGCCACCTGGCGGACCAACGGTCAAGCCTACAGCCCGGTCGCCGCTCTGTCGCTGCCGCCCCTGCAATGGATCGGCGCGCTCTCCTATTCGCTCTATCTCTGGCACTGGCCGGTGATCGTCTATGCCCAGATGCTGGTGCCGGATCTCAGCGCGCCGCAGCGCCTCGGATGCGGCGCGCTGGCCTTGGCGTTGTCGGTGTTCACATATCACCTGATCGAGAACCCCGGACGACGCGCCGGCTGGCTGACGGCGGGCGCCAAGGCTCCCTGTTTCAGCGCCATTCCGGACGGAAAACCGCGTCTCACTTTTCCTGCAATTGTGCTGGCTCCCGCGCTGGCGCTGACCGGTGCCGGCGTGGCGGTGGCTTATGCCAATGCGCATCTGGCCCAGCGCAACATCGACCCAGAGCAACGCGGCATCGAGCAGGCCGCCGAACGACCCTCCATCGCGCGCGCCGTCGACAAGAATTGCCTGCTCGACTTCCACACCGTGACGCCCAAACCCTGCGTGTTCGGCGCCACCGATGCCGCCCACACCATCGTGCTGTTCGGCGATTCGCACGCCGACCACTGGTCGACGCCGCTGATCGAAGCCGCCAGGCGCAACGACACCAAGGTGGTCACCTATCTCAAATCATCATGCCGCGCCTCGCGGCTCTCCACCTTCAACACCGTGCTGAAGCGCGACTACACCGAATGCGACGCCTGGCGCGAGCAGGCGATATCGGACATCATCGCCCGCAAGCCTCGCCTGGTGGTGATCTCGGAATTCTCCATCGGCAATCTGACGCGCGACATGCCCGCCGCCAGCCGCACCGCCGAGACCGCGCGCTGGCAGGCCGGCCTGCGCTCGACCTTGCAGGCGTTCAGCCGGGCCGGCGTCGAGGCCGCGGTGATCCGCGACACGCCGATCAACGCCAGCTTCGCCGATTCCTGTGTGGCGCGCACCCTGTGGTGGCGCGAGGCGCCGTCGCCGCACTGCGACACGCCAAGGACCGAGGCCGCCAATGACAATGCCGCCGCCGCCGAACGCGCTGTCGTGACCAGCGTCCCCGACACGCTCTATGTCGACCTCACCGACCATTTCTGCGGCCACACCGCCTGCCACGTCTTCATCGGCGGCAAGCTGGCCTTCCGCGACCGCCACCACCTCGCCACCGCCTTTGCCGAGACGCTGGAGCGGCCGCTGGAAAAGGCGTTGTTTTGAAAACCAGCGCCAGCACCTCCTACCGCCACCCACCCGACGCCGTAATCCGCTCTCCAGTCACCCAACCCGCCTCGTCGGACGCCAGAAACACCGCTACCCGTGCAATGTCATCCGGCTGGCCGAAGCGGCCAAGCGGGGTGACCGCCACCAGCGCCTGTTCGTGTTCGCTGCCGACAATGCCGACGCGCTGCAGCCCTTCGGTGTCGACACCGCCCGGCGCGATCGCGTTGACGCGGATGTGGCGGGCGCCGAGTTCGCGCGACATCGACAGCGTGATCGAATCCACCGCCGCCTTGGTGGCGGCATAGACCAGCGAGTTGGGCTGTGGGTTGGAACTGGCGACCGAACTGATGTTGATGACGCTGCCGCCGGCCGGCCCGAAATGCTTCGCCGCCTCCTGGATGGCGAGCACGACGCCCAGCACATTGGTGTCGAATTCGCGGTGGAACTCGGCCTCTGTCACCGCCTCCAGCGGCTCGAACTGGAACACGCCGGCATTGTTGACCAGGATGTCGACGCCGCCGAACGAAGACTTTGCCGCTTCAAACAGGCCGCGCACATCCGCCGCTTGCGCGACATCGCCCTTGACCGCGACTGCCCGGCCGCCGGCATCCGCGATGGCGGCCACGACGCGCTCGGCGCCTTCCTGCGATGAGGCATAGTTGACCACGACAGCCGCGCCCGCCGCAGCCAGCCCCTTGGCGATAGCTGCTCCAATGCCCTTGGATGCGCCGGTGACGATGGCGACCTTGCCGTTCAGACTGCTCATCCATTCTCTCCTTGTGATCTTGACGATGAGCGGTATTTAAGCGCGCCGAAAAAGCGTATTAGATTGTCAGATCGCCATTCTTTCTTGCCTGGAATTCGGCAATCCATCCCTTCCCGACATGCGATGATGCCGCCATGACCACCATCCTCGAAAAGACCGCCGGCCTTGTCGCTTTCGTGCGCACGGTGGATGCCGGCTCGTTCCAGGCCGCCAGCCGGCTGATCGGCTCCAGCCCGTCGGCCGTGTCGAAGAGCGTGGCCAAGCTGGAGCAGCGGCTCGGCGCAAAACTCATCCAGCGCTCGACGCGCCGGCTGGGGCTGACCAGCGAAGGCATCGCTTATTACGAGCGCGTGGCGCCGCTGCTGCGCGCGCTCGACGATGCGCAGGACATCGTGCAAAGCACCGGCACGGCACGCGGCCTGCTGCGCGTCACCGCCCCGGTCGAACTCGGCCGCGGCCTCATCGCTTCATGGGGGCAGCTGTTCCTGGCCGAGCAACCGGAAGTGAAGCTGGAACTCAGCGTCACGGACCGCCACGCCGACCTGATCCGCGAGAACTACGATGTGGCGGTGCGCATGGGTGCGCTGGCCGATGTCGGGCTCACGGCGCGGCGCATCGCCAGCCTGCCGATCGTGCTGGTGGCCGCTCCCGCCTATCTCCAGCGCCGAGGCTTTCCAGCCTCGATCGACGATCTGCGACGCCACGATTTCGTCCGCTATGTCTCGGCTGGCCGCCCGCGGCCCATCACTTTTGCGGGCGGCACGCAAATCGTGCCCGACGGCCGCTTCGACACCGACGACAGCGGCGCCATCCGTAACGCAGCACTTGCCGGTGCTGGCGTCGCTCACCTCATGCAAGTCGCCGTACAGGACGACCTCGACACCGCCCGCCTGGTGCGCGTCCTGCCGGAGGTGCCGATGCCAACCATGCCAGTCCACATCGTGCACGCCTTCGGCCGGCAACTGCCGGTGCGGGCAAGGCTGTTCGTGGAGTTTTTGGCACGGCAGATGGCGAGATTGGGAAGGTAATTCGCTTCTCGCTCGTTTACGGCGTGCAATAGCATATGGATTCCGGAACTGTCTGCCCGGCCCGGCCCCGATGTCCCGACTGTTCGTCACATCTAGCGAATCTGTGGAACGGGGCCGCGTCTCGGGGATTATATTAGGTTAACCTTGAAAAGGAGGTAGCCATGAAGAAGCTCCTGCTTGTTTCGGTTATCGCCATTGCTTCGGCGGCGGCGATGATCGCCCCCGCGGGTGCCCGCGCCCGTATCACTCTCGGCATCGGCGGCTATGCCGACGACTATTACGGTGACGGCTATTACAATGGTTACGGTGACTACGGCGATCGCTACGTCTATCACCCCTATTACCAGTACGACGACTACGACAACGGTTACAGGCCGCGTTATTACCACCGGCACCACCGTTGCCACATCGAACTGGTCAAGCACTGGCGCCATCACCACAGGATCATCGAGGAAGTCCGCGTCTGCGGATGACCTGATCATATGAAAATTGATCCGGCCGGCATTGCCGGTCGGATCGCCGCGCCCTCACGCCCGCCTCCGCAACATCATCCCATAGTGCACCGCCAGCAGGTCCAGTCCGACCTTCAACAGCTTCGTCACTACATCCCGCCCCTCGCCGGTCTGCTCCGCCAGGCTCTTGATCGAGCCGCCGGCGCAGCAGACTTTCTGCACCACGGTGGCCACCTCCCAATGGCAGAGCGCCCTCGTGGCGGCGGCATGCGCCCGCCCGGCGTCGAGCACGCTGTCGGCGATGCCGCCGCCGTGCCGGCCGCCGTCGACGCGCTCGCTCCAGCGCATCGGTTTCACGCTGGCCTGCTGGCTGCAGCGGAAATCCTCGCGGTAGCGCAGGCCGGCCTCGCGCTGCTGGCGCGACAGCGAGGTGATGCCCAGCAGCGGATCCACATTGCGCACCCGCACGATGCCGCCGGTAGAAGTGTAGCCGTCATTAGACACCTCGTAGACGCGGTTTGCCTCAGAAGTGCCGACGGCCAGCCGCTTGCGGCCGAATTTGTCGTCCTTCAGCGCGAAATCATGGCCGATCTCGTGGCGGATGCGCACCTGCTCCGCCTCGCCCTTCGGCAGTTTTGGCGCCTGCGGTCTTGCGGCTCTGGTTCTCTTGCTCACGCGGTGGCTCCTGGTTGGAATTGGGTTGTTGGACTGGGTCGTACAGAACCTGGGTTCTGACGCGCCGCCCCTCACCGCGAGCAGCTCTCGGATAGCGCGGCGTTTCGAGCAGCTCGATGCGGAGCTGCTCTGGAGGGCAGAACTGGGCGTTGCTGGAGCCGCGGCCATGTCTGCATCCGCGCTAATGGAACCAGCGCGGTTTCGCGACGTTATGCGCCGTCGAGGAACACGGGAGACATACCGATGACAGCTTTCATGCCGGTCACGCTGCGCTTTTGCGACAACAAAACCATGCTGGTCGGTTCGGTGGCCGAGGCTGCCAACGCGCTTAAGCAGCAATGGCCCGACAAGACAGCACCTGGCTATGTCGAGGCGGCCCGGCTCGTTGCTCTGGCCGTGGACGGCACCTGTTGCCAGCGCATCGCCTTCGATGCCCTCACCAGGGAGGCCAGGCAACAGAACATCTTGGTGGCCAGGCCGAAAAGCCGGGCCCATGACTGGCTGGACGCCGTGGCCAGCCCGTGAGGGTTGTGCGGTTCGGCCGGGCCGGGCCGAAACTGTGATGCAACCGCCAGCCAGCGTGGCGCGTTGATTAGAGCGGGGTTTACAGCCTCGCGCAGAGTGAAGGTGAACGCCGTGGGTACGATGAAGACGGGAGTGCCGCTCAAGGTGCGGATGGACGGGCAGATCGAAGAGATCGACAGCGTCAGCGAGGCCGCCGACTTCCTGCAGCGCTGGCCGCTCGAACGCCGCGGTCACGTCTACCGCAGCGCGCTCAACGCATGCAGTGCTGCCATTGCCGCGCAGATTTCCGAATCCGACGCCATGAAAGTATTCACCGGTTTTGCCAGGGTGGCAGACATCCTGGTCGCTGAGAGCGGGCCGTCGATGATGCTCGAGACTAGGACGGTGCAAAGCCGCATGCCCAAGCAAGGCCGGCAGGTGCCGAAATAGGGCGACGAGGTTTCTTTCTCCCCGTCCACGGGGAGAAATGCCCGGCAGGGCAATGAGCGGCGGCGCCAGCGCTTCGGTCGGATGCTGGAAGTTCATTTCTGTTTTCAATCCCGCCACGTCATCGCCCCCTCATCCGCCTGCCGGCACCTTCTCCTTGTAAACGGGAGAAGCGATGCTCACCCCATCTCCGCCGCAAAAAACGCGGCGGCGGAAACGCGTCTGGTGATAGGTGCAATAGCTTTTCAGCGCCTTTGTCCGCATGCCGCAGCACAGCATGTCGGTGCCCGGCCGGCCGCCCGGCGTATCGTTTTCACTATCTTCTTCCAGCGTCAGGTCCAGCGGCGCGCGGCAGCGGTCGAACAGGCAGTCTATGAAGCGCATCGCCACGCCATGTGGCTGGCGGCCGAGGGCCGCACGAGGCGGCACCGGCATCTCCAGGCGATAGGCCTCGCCGTCGGCCACCAGCACACTCTCTTCGCGCACCAGCAGTCGTCGCGGCTCGCGCTTCGGCCGGAGCGGCATGCCGGCGACGCCGGTGGCACGCGCGACGTCGATCGTGTCGGACGCCTTGGCGATGGCCGTGCCCGTTCCGTTCGCCCGCTTGCTCGCCTTGCGTTTGCCGGCTGGCAGCCGCTTGCCACTGGCAAAGCCGATCGCGTCCAGCATGGCGTTGCGGTGCACGATGCCGATGATGGCGTTGCGTGACACCAGACTGCCACGCAGCACAGTGAAAGCCGCCGCTATCTTCGAGGCGGAAAGCCCGTCCTTCAGCCAGCGGGCGATCTCTTGCAATTCCGCGTCGGTATAGCTTGCCATCTCAAGGTTCCTTCCAAATTCTGCCTTCGGCCGTGCGCCGTCGGGCAGGCGCCGGGTTCGGCCGGATGCCTAGGCCGCAGTCAGGGTTGTCTTGTTCGGGGGCCGGCTGGCGCCAGCTTTAGCCTCAGCCGGAGCGGGCTCGCCGCTCGGCCGGTTCAGCGAGCCGCGAAAGCCGCGTCTCGGCCGTTTTTCTGTCGGAGGCGGAAACCGCCCTGCCCGTCAGTGCGTCGCGCAGGATCACAGTGCCGTCCTGCGTGCGGATGCATGACCGGCCTGCTGGATCGGCAGAACCCGGGCCAGCGCCATCTCGATCGAATTGGGGGCCGGAGTCGCAGGGAGCGGCGGCTCCGGCCCGTTCCGGTCGCCTGTGACGGGCGGACCGGATCCGAGGCCAATGCAATCAGGCAAGGCGCCTCGGGCTTCGCGCCGGCCGGGGAGGACGGCCGGGACGGAAGGGAATGGCTGGCGGTGGTGACCGCCACGGCGCCATCGAATCTGGACAGGTTTTGCATGTCCGTATATAAGCATAACTCAAAAATCTATGCAAGCCATTCTTTCATAGACGAGAGCCACTTTCATCACTCACATGGGCGCCATGGCAAAAACGCAACTGTCGATCAAGGTCGGGGCGGCGATCCGCCAGGCGCGCAAGCAGCGCGGCCTGGTCATGCGCCACATTGCCGAGCATAACGACACCGATGTCGCCGCGGTCGGCAATTGGGAAACCGGCCGCAACCTGCCCAAGACCGAGAACCTGTTGAAGACCGCCGCTTTCCTGCGCGTCGATCCGGTGGCGCTGGGCAAGGGCGAGGTCGTCTTCCTCGATGACGCCGGCCCGGTCGCCGACGTGGAGATCGTCACCGATGCCGGCCCACCGCCCGCCGGACCGATGGATATCCCGGTGCTGGGCGCGGCCGTTGGCGGCGATGACGGCGACTTCACCTTGAACGGCGAGCCGGCCGGCTATGTCCAGCGTCCGCCCGGCATCCGCAAACTCCCCAAGGTGTTCGCGCTGCACGTGCTGTCCGATTCTATGGTGCCGCGCTACGAACCGGGCGACATGATCTATTGCGGCGGCCGCGAGGCGGTGCCCGGCGACCATGTCGTCATCGAGACCTTTCCTGAAGAAAACGAGCGCAACGGCAAGGCCTTCATCAAGAAACTGGTCAAGCGCACGACTGCGGAACTGGTGGTCGAGCAGTACAATCCGCCGAAGACGCTGATCTTCAACCGCTACGCCATAAAACAGGTCTGGCGCGTCATCCCGCTCAAGGAACTGTTGGGGTATTAGAGCGGCGGCGCCCGCAGCGCCCGTCTCCTCACGCCCGCCTCGCTCCCTCCAGAGGCGCCTCGCGGTCGTTCAGCATCCGGGCTTCGCTGCGTACGCGCTGGCGCTCGTCGATGAACGCCGCCTGGATCGAAATGGCCACGCCCGGCAGCCCATCGGCGCGGCAGGCCGAGCAGACGATGCGGCCTGAAAGGGCGGCCAGCGGCGTATTCCCCGTTACCCCGAACCGCTTCAGCTGATCGGGCCGCCACCACCTGTTGCGGCCGCAATCGGCGCACTCGACCGATATCGAGGCGACATGCGCGATCACTGCTTCCTTGCCTGGCAATGCCATCGCCCCTGCCTCGTCTTTTGTTCCTGATTTGTTCGCATAATCCTGTGTTTTAGGCCGCGAGTCGAGTCGCCCATCTCAAAGATTGCCAAAAGTTTTTCTTCTGCAATTATTTGAGTTATGCTTATATAAACTCACAAAATGTGAGTCGGGGCGCGAACCGCCCGCCGCATCGTATCCGGGAGTGACGATGGACGCCCTTGCCGCCGATTTCGCCCGCGCCTGCGGTTACACAGGCGACAGCCCTGCTCTGCTTGAAGCTTTCGACGCGATCCGCCGCAATGGCATCGACCGCGCCCGCCATGATCATGTCAGGCGCAAGGCCGTCATCGACGCGCTGAAACACTCGGAGGCGCTGTTCCTGGCGGCGATCGGTCCGGCGCTGTCGGCGCAAGAAGCCGTCGAGGACGCCGCCCGCTTCATCGCCTTCTGGCGCAACATGCCGCGCTGGCGCCAGGAGCGGCGCCTGCCCGACCTCATCAGAGCCAGACAGCAGCGCCTCGTGGCACGCTACTTCCGCCGTTACAGCCACCGGATATGGTTACTGGAAGCGGCGTGAGGCGGTCACGGTTGACGTGACGCGCCGATCGTTTTATAGAACCAAATAGTTCCAGAACTAAATGGTTCCATAATGGCAATTCAAATCTCCCTCGACGACACATTCGCCGCGCTGGCCGATCCGACGCGCCGCGCCATCCTTGCCCGGTTGCTCGACGGCGAAGCCTCGGTCGCCGAACTGGCGCAACCTTTCGCGCTGACCGTGCGGGCAATCTCCAAGCATGTCGGCGTGCTGGAGCAGGCGGGCCTGGTCACCCGCAGCCGGTCGGCGCAGAAGCATCTGAGCCGCATCGAGCTCAAGCCGCTGCGCGACATCGACCGCTGGCTCGACGGCTACCGCAAGCTTGGGGAAGGCCGCTTCGACCGCATGGAAGACTTGCTGCGGCGCGGCGCGGACAAACCGGAATGAGCACGCCCATGGCTTCGACAGCCGATCGCAGCTTTGCCATCGAACGGATTTTCGACGCTCCGGTCGAGCGTGTCTTCCGGCTGTGGACAGATCCTGCACTGGTAGCTCAATGGTGGGGCATCAAGGACTGCACCATCCCGCATTGTGTGCTCGACGTGCGTGTCGGCGGCCGCTGGCGCATCGACATGCGCACCTCGAGCGGCGCGCTCTACCGCAACCAGGGCAGCTATCTCGAAATCGTGGCGAATAGCCGACTGGTTTATTCCGACGAGCCGGATCCCGAATTGCGCGAATGGGCCGGCAAGCCGCCGGGGCAAAGCCGCCATACGGTGACCTTCACGCCGGATGCGCAGCGAACCCACGTCCATTTCGAGGTGACGCTGGCCAGCGCCGCCGACCGCGAGCGCCTGCTGGCACTCGGCATGCGCGGCGGCTGGACGCAGAGCTTCGACCGGCTCGAGCAGCTGATAGGAGGCAACCATGCTGGCTGAAAACGCCGAGCCGACCACGCAGGCCGTCCTGTCGCGGGATGGAACGCCGATCGCCTGCGAGCGCCGTGGAAAGGGCCATCCGCTCATCCTCGTCGACGGCGCGCTTTGCTCCCGCACCATGGGTCCGAGCCTTCAACTCGCCAAGGCGCTTGAAGGCAGCTTCACCGTGTTCCGCTACGACCGCCGTGGTCGTGGCGACAGTGGCGACACCGCGCCCTACGCCGTCGAGCGCGAAGTCGACGACATCGAGGCCGTGCTCCGGGCCACCGGCGGCGAGGCCTTCGTCTGGGGCATGTCGTCGGGCGCCATGCTGGCGCTGATGGCGGCAAGCCGCCTGCCCGGCATCGGCAAGCTGGCGCTCTACGAGGCGCCGCTGATCGTCGACGACAGCCGCAAGACCACGCAAGGCGACTGGGCAGCGATCCGGGCCGCGGTCGCCGAAGACCGGCGTGGTGACGCCGTGACCGCCTTCCTCAAATCGGTCGGCATGCCTGGCCTACTGATTGTCTTCATGCGGCTGACGCCAATTTGGTCGAAGCTCAAGGCGGTGGCGCACACACTGCCCTATGACGGCGCCATCGTTGCCGGCGATCAACTCGGCAAGACGCTCGACCCTGCCCGCTGGACCTCGGCGCGCATGCCGATACTGGTGACCGATGGCGGCAAGAGCCCGCGCTGGATGCAGCATGGCAACAAGGCGCTGGCCGAGGCGCTGCCCAATGCCCGCTACCGGACGCTGGCCGGCCAGAACCACATGCTGAAACCCGCCGCGCACGCACCCGTGCTGACGGCGTTTTTCAACGGGCGGGAGTAGCCTCGTCCGGTAAGAACAACTTCGTGGAAGGAGAGAGCTTGCCATCGCTGCCATGTGACCGAGCCCTCGCCGCATCCGGCTTGCGAAACCGTCGTGGCCCGTGGCATCTGTCTGACTCAACGGACCGATCCCCAGCAGCATGGCAGCACGACCACCCGCCGGAAAACCGCCCAGCAGCAGGCCACCCGCCGGCAACGCTCGCACGGGCAAGCCGCATACTGGCAAGCCGTTGGGCGTCAGCCTCAACCGGGCATTGTCGAAGCTCGGCCTGTGCTCACGCACGCAGGCCGAGGTCCTGATCGCCGAGGGCCGTGTACGCGTCGGCGGCAAGGTGGTGCGCAATGCGACCCTTCGTGTCGACCTCAACCGCGACCGCATCGTCGTCGACGACCGGCCGGTGGTTGCCGAGCGCAAGGTCTATCTCATCCTCAACAAGCCGCGCGGGCTGGTCACCACGCGCAACGACCCGCAACAGCGCGACACCGTCTATGCCTGCCTCGACGGGCTCGACCTGCCCTTCGTCTCGCCGGTCGGCCGCCTCGACAAGGCCAGCGAAGGCTTGCTGTTGATGACCAACGACACCCAGTTTGCGAACCGGCTGATGGACCCGGCCTCGCATCTGCCCAAGACCTACCACGTGCAGATTGGTACGGTGCCCGACGCCGCGATGCTGGAAAGATTGCGCGCCGGCGTCACCGTCGACGGCGAGACCCTGACCACGATCGCGATCGAGCTTCTGCGCAGCGGCGGCCGCACCGCCTGGCTGGAGATCGTGCTCGACGAGGGCCGCAACCGCCACATCCGCCGCCTGCTTGCCGCGCACGGCATCGAAGTGCTGCGGCTGATCCGCATCGCCATCGGCCGCCTGCAACTCGGCGACCTCGCCAAGGGCAAGGCGCGGCACCTGACGCCGGAGGAATTGGCGCTGCTGGCGGGGTAAGTGGCGGGTGCAAGACCCCTTCAACCGCGACACCTCAAAAAAATTCTTGCTCCCCACCGATGATTTCCCCTCACCCGCGCTGTCCTGATCTACGGGCGCTGGAATGGTACGGCGGCCGGAAGAAGCGAGGTGATCCATGGCATCGTTACAAGGTCAGAATGTCGTCGTCGTCGGAGGCAGCCGGGGCGTCGGCCGCGCGATCGTCGAAACCACACTCAGCGAGGGTGCGACGGTGCTCGCCGTAGCCCGGGGTGCAGCCGATCTGAAACAGCTGTCCTGGGAGAAACCCAGGGTGAAGACGTTGGCGGTCGACGCCACGCAGGAGACCGCGCCCGACGCGGTGTTCGCCGCGCTGGAGCCGGATGTTCTGGTGATCTGCGCCGGCGCCCTGGCCCCGTCGGCGCCCGTGCAGGACCAAAGTTGGGATGACTTCTCCGCGAACTGGGACATGGATGTCAAGGCGTCGTTCCTGTTTTGCAAGGCCGCACTCCAGGGCCGGCTGAAGCCGGGCAGCCGGGTGGTGCTGATCTCCAGTGGCGCGGCACTCAGCGGCGGCCCGCCGAACTCCGGCGGCTATTCCGGCGCTAAGCGCATGCAGATGTTTCTTGCCGCCCATTGCCAGAAGGAAGCGGACCGGCTCGGCCTTGGCCTGCGCTTCATGGCGCTGGTGCCGATGCGGATCATGCCGGACACCGGCGTCGGCCAGCGCGGCATCGACGGCATCTCGGCCTATCTCGGCATCAGCCCTGCGGATTTCCTCGCCAGCATGAGCGACATGCAGACGCCGGGCGATATCGGGCACGCCGTGGTCACGCTCGCCGGCGGCAAGCTGCAAGGCGTCTCCTTCACCATCAGCGGCAGCGGACTTGCGGCGGCGGCATGAGGCGCGCAGGATGCCAGTCGAATTCGACACGATGGGCTCGACATGACAGACGCTCCTGGCCCGCTTGAGCCAATGGGCGAACAAGGCCAGCCGGCCCTCGACCGGCTGGCCTTCGAGCGCCTGACATTGGCCCACCGCCGCGAACTCAAGCTGCACTGCTACCGGATGATGGGCACGCTGCACGAAGCCGACGACCTCGTTCAGGACACGTTCCTGAAAGCTTGGCGGAGCCGGTCGCAATTCGATGGCCGCGGCTCGCTCCGCGGCTGGCTCTACACGATCGCCACCAACAGCTGCCTCAATGCCATCAAGGCGAGGTCATCGGCGCATCGCATTGTCGAGCAGCCCGGACGGCCGCCGAGCGAGGCGCGGGCCGCTGCCGGGCCCGCCGCCGAACTCGCCTGGCTGGGGCCCTACCCGGACACCGAACTGCCGGACCTCGTCGATGGCGAGCCGGGCCCGGAAGCGCGCTACGAGACCCGCGAAGCGGTGCGGCTTGCCTTCGTCGCCGCGATCCAGACTTTGCCGCCCAGGCAACGCGCCGCCCTTTTGCTGTGCGACGTGCTGGGCTGGTCGGCGCTCGAGAGCGCGCAATTGCTGGGCGGTTCGACCACTTCGATCAACAGCGCCCTGCAGCGGGCCCGCGCAACGCTTGGGGCACGCTATCCGCAGGGGCGTCCGCTGCAGCGGTCACGGCCCACCAGCGAAGAGGCCCGGCTGCTGGAGCGTTACATGCAGGCCTGGCAGGCGGCCAACCTCGACGGCTTCATCGAACTGCTGCGCGAGGACGCCGCCTACCACATGCCGCCATGGCGGGACTGGTATCAGGGCCGCCAGGCGATCCATGGTTTCTTCAAGACAGTCTGGGGCAATTTCGCCGGCTACCACGCGGTCGCCACCCGCGCCAACGGCCAGCCCGCGGTCGCGATCTATGCGCGGCGCCATCAGGATTCCGAATGGCGAGCCCAGTCGCTGCACGTCATCGAGCCGGGCGACGGCGGGATCGCCTCGCTGACGGTCTATGTCGGCCCGCTCGGCCCCGACCTCTTTGCGCCCTTCGGCCTGCCGCCGGTCTGGCAGCCCTCCTGACGGGAAGCTGTCAGGATGGCTGGTCTATATCAGCGCGTGGGGTCGGCAGCGGCTCCGGCAAATCAGGGAGCAATGCGATGAATTTCGTCTCCGTCCGCATCATCACGTCGGACGTCCAACGCCTCGTGCGCTTCTACGGCGAGATCACCGGCATGCCCGTGACGATCTACACCGAAGACTTCGCCGAACTGGCGACGCCGGCCTGCACCCTGGCGATCGGCAGCACGCGCACCTTGCAGCTGTTCGGCGGCGACGTCGCCCGCCCCGCCGATAACCACACCGCCATCATCGAATTCCGCGTCGGCGACGTCGATGCGGAATTCGCCAGGCTGTCCGACACCATTAAGGACGCAACCGTGCAGAGGCCGACCACCATGCCCTGGGGCAACCGTTCTTTGCTGTTCCGTGATCCGGACGGCAATCTGGTGAACTTCTTCACGCCCGTGACCGCCGAGGCGATCAAGAAGTTCGACAAGGAGGTTGTCGCCTGACCTATTTCTGGTTCCACTTGCGGATGACCGGCTCGGTCAGTTCGTGCTCGTAGCCGAGCACGCTGATGCTTGCGGTGTCCAGCACGAATATCGCGCCGACTTCCGGCGGCAGGCCGATCCAGCGCGCCGCCAGCACGCGCAGGAAATGCGCGCTGGAAAACACTAGGATGTCGGCATTGGCCTTGCGCAGAGCGGCGATGATCGTGTCGGCACGGGCGCCGACATCGGCCGCCGTCTCGCCCTTCGGGCAGCCATCGCGAAACACGTTCCAGCCCGGCCGCTCGGCCAGGATCTGTTTTGTCGTCAGCCCCTCATAGGCGCCGTAGTCCCACTCCTGCAGATCGTCTTTCTTGACGCTCTCGGCGCCGAAGCCGGCCAGCACGCTGGTGTTGTAGGCGCGCTGCGACGGGCTCGACCATACGGCCGAGAACGACAGGCCTTTCAGGCGGTCGGCGACGCCCCGCGCGGCAGCCTCGCCGGCCGGCGTCAGCGGCATATCGGTGCGGCCGGTGTGCTGCCCCGAAAGGCTCCACGCTGTCTCGCCATGGCGGACCAGATGGATATGCGGGAACGCGTTGCTCATGGGATGCCCCTCAAAGTCGCCGGCACCTTAGAGGAGGACGCGGCAAAGGGGAATCCGGCTGACGCGAAAGGTGAGGTCGCCTGGCCCTGTTCCGCATCAAGCTGGCCCCTGTGATGAACCTGGTGGCGCAACTATATCAAGGTCAGCCCCTACAGGCTCTCGCCACCACAAGGGCACCGGCCCTTGCACAACAGGTCACATCATCATGTACACACATTTGCTGATCGCCACGGACGGATCGGAACTGGCCGACAAGGGCGTTGCCCACGGCCTGGCGCTGGCCAGCCGCCTCGGCGCCACTGTTACCTTTGTCCACGTCACCGAACCATTCCCGATCTTCGCCTGGGGCGGCGCCATGGCCGGCTATGCCGCCGGCGATGAATTCGTCGCCTATCAGGAAGGCGGTCGCCGATACGCCAAGGACGTGCTCGACAAATGCAGGGTCTCTGCGGACCTCGCCAATGTGCGCGCCGAGGTGGTGCATATCGAGGACAAGAAGCCCGCCGAGGCGATCCTGGAACTGTCGCAGGCCAAGGGCTGCGACCTCATCGTAATGGCCTCGCACGGCCGCCGGGGACTTGGCAGGCTGCTGTTGGGAAGCCAGACGACGGAAGTGCTGTCCTTAACCGAAATCCCGGTCCTGGTGGTTCGGTAAGCCGTATATCGCTGGGCTCTGTTGAGCCGTTGCGCCACCTCGCTTGCCCGCAATGACATTGTCATTGCGATCAGCTGTGTCTGGACGATGAGGGGAGTTGTCTATCCATGCCAACGTCACATCAACCGTTGCCGAAGAGCGTTCCGCTTAATATCCGTGTCAACCCGGAAGTGCGCAACTTAATCGACCGGGCAGCAGAGCTGCTCGGCAAGAATCGGACGGACTTCATGCTTGAAGCGTGGCAACGGGTCGCCGAGGAAGCGTTGCTTGACCGTCCCGTGTTTACCGTCGAGCAAGATATCCACGCTGCGTTTCTGGCGCGTTTCGATGCGCCGCCGCAACCGAACGAGCGATTGCGCCGTACCATGACGACAACTGGCCCATGGGACGCTGTGTGACGGCTATCGGCTCCGGTTTGACTAGGCAAGACCGGTCGTCCCGCAATGCTCCTCAGCCGCAGTCCCTCCATCTGTGGTGGTGGGTCGGTTTGAGTCTATGAGTTAAGGTCTGTGATAGGCGTCGCATAGATGACGATTGCGTATCCATCTTGAAGGGCTGCCTCCGCGGCATTTCGCAAAACGTCATCGCCTATTGAAGAAACTTCAACTGCCAACGTCTTCGCGTCCCGCACCTCGACATGCTGCCAGCCACAGGTGACAAGATGTGTCGGCGTTGAGCATAGCGCCGACTCCAGACTATCGGTGTTGGCAAAAACCAAAAGCGCGCGGCGCTCCCCATCGATATATTGTTGATGCCCGTCTGCGCACGCTACCAATTTCAGCACATAAAGGCTCATTTTGTCAGTCTGCCACTTTCCTGTACGGCCGGCGGGAGCTGTAGCTGATCCAACAGATAAGTCTACAGCAACAACTCCCCACGCGAGATAGACCCCCAGGGCTAGCAGCCCGGCGAAGAACACCATGCGGAAGGTCTCGACGCTCATCCGCTGGCGCAGCGCCTGGCCGACGACCATACCGGCCAGCGTCTGCGCCAGGGCCGGCTCGTCGCGCAAGGCGCGGGTATCGCCATCGTGCCGGAAAGTGCGGCGCGCCGCTCGGCACGCACGCTGCGCAGCCTGCGGCTGACCGACGACTGGGCGACGCGCCAGCTCAATCTGTGCGCCCGCCCTTCGACGAGCTGACCCCGCAAGCGAAATTGCTGGCTGCCGCGCTGGTCTGAACCCGGCAGCCCAATGGCGAGCAACCGCGACCGCGCAAGACGGTGCACTATGCCGCATAGCGCCAAAACAACACCTTGCTTTTCAAAAATTCGTGACATAGCTTGTTTTCATATAGGCAAATAGTTTGCCAATCTTTTTTCTTTTTATGAAAGACAGAGCTTTTGCGGGAACATCTCGATCTGACCGATCGGCGGCTGGTCAAACAGCTGTCGCAGGACGCACAGCCGGGCATCAACCGCCTCGCAGAGATGTTGGCGATTTCGGTGCCGACGGTACGCACGCGGCTGCGCAACCTGCTCGACCGCAACCTGCTCAAGATCGTCGGGCTCTTGAACCTGACCGAGCGCCCCGAGCTGATCTCGGCCATTGTCGGTATCAATGCGCAAGGACGCGGTCGGGCCCGCGAACTGGCGCAGCGCATTTCCGAACTGCCCTTCGTCAACTCGGCTTCGGTGGTCACCGGGCGCTTCGACATCATCGTCGACGTGACGGTGGCCGGTGACGTCGCCGATCTCTACCGCGTCACCAGCGAACTGATCCCGGGGGCCGGCGAGCCGGGCGAAGTCGTGCGCAGCGAGACCTTCGTCGTCATGGCGTCCTGCAACAAATGGGTCAGCCTGCCGGAAGGCTGCTGGTCGGACGACAGCGTCCGTAAGGAGCCGGCATGAAGATCGCGGTTCTCGGCGGCCTCGGCCTGCAAGGCCGGGCGGCCATCGCCGATCTCGTTGCCAGCGGTGTCGAGGAGGTGGTCTGCGTCGACACGGCACCGGACGGTGCGGCTCGCCTTGACGGCCTGACCGACCTTGCCCGCGTGCGCTTCGTGGTACCGCAGGGCGCGATCGGCCCGGCGCTGGCCGGCGTGCTGGCGGATGTCGACGCTGTCATCGACCTGTTGCCGCAGCCGCTGATGCGCGAGGCGGTCCAGGCCACGATCGCAACGCGCACGCCGCTGGTCACCACCAATTACGGCAAGGCCATCGCCGACCTGGCGCCGGCCGCCGAGCAGGCCGGCGTCTCGATCATGACCGAATGCGGGCTCGACCCCGGCATCGACCTGGTGCTCTACGCGCGCGCCGCAAGGCAGTTCGATACCATCGCCGCGATCGATTCCTATTGCGGCGGCATCCCCGAGCCGAAGGCGATGGCGAAGCCGCTGTGCTACAAGGTGAGCTGGAACTTCGACATGGTTCTGGTCAGCCAGAACCGTGACAGCGTGATGATCGAGGACGGCGAGCGCGTCGCGGTGCCGGCCGGCAGGCAGCACGACAACCCGTTCATCCACGAGATCGAGGTCGCGGGCCTCGGCGCATTGGAAGCCTTCCCCAATGGCGATGCGCTGCACTATGTCGAGATGCTGGACGCGGCAAAAGGGCTGCGCCGGTCCGGGCGCTACACGCTGCGCTGGCCGGGATGGTCGGCGTTCTGGGCGCCGCTGAAGGAACTCGGCTTCCTCTCCGAAGACAAGGTGCCCGGCACCGGCTCCAGCCCGCGCGAATTCCTCGGCCGGCTGCTCGGGCCGCAATTGCAGTATGGCCCCGGCGAAAGGGATCTTTGCGTGATGCGCAATGTCTTTTCCGGCCTCGAGGGCGGCCGCCGCAAGACGGTGACCTCGGACTTGATCATCGAGCGCGACCTGGCCTCCGGCCTGTTCGGCATGAGCCTCGGCGTCGGCTATCCCGCCAGCATCGTGGCGCAGATGTTGGCGCGGGGCGAGATCACCAAGCCAGGCCTGCTCAACCCGCTGCTCGATGTGCCCGATGGCCCCTTCTTCGACGAGCTGGCCAGGCGCGGCATCAAGGTCACCGAGACGGTGGCCTGGGACTGAGGATTTTCGATCGGTGGCTGCCGCCGGCAACGGCGCTGCCGCTCAAAAAAGCACCCCGAAGGGTGAAATCAACAACGTGGAACAATAAAACAAGGAGGAATGCCAAATGAAGATTGCCAGACTTTTCATCGCTGGACTTGCGCTCGCCGGGCTCACCACGGCGGCCAGTGCCGGAACACTCGACGACATCACCAAGCGCGGCGAGTTGCGCGTCGCCGTGCAGACACAGGGCCCCCCCTTCTCGCTGGTCGGCGCCAATGGCGAACGCACCGGCAGTTCGGTTGAATTGGCCGAACTGATGGCCAAGGAAATGGGCGTCAAGATCACCTTCCTCGACTTCGACTGGGACGGCCTGATCCCGGCGCTGCTGTCGGGCAAGGCCGACCTCCTGGTCGCTGACATGACGCCGACGCTGGCGCGCGGCATGAAGGTCGCCTTCACCAAACCTTACATGTATACGGGCAGCACCGTGTTCACCAAGGCCGACAGCAAGTTCAAGACCACCGAGGACTGCAAGGCCAAGGGCACCAAGATCGCCGTGCTGCTCGGCGCCACCGGCGAGAAGGAGGCCAAGGCCGTCTTCACCGATGCCGACATCAAGAGCTACAAGGGCGGCGGTCCGCTGCTGCTCGACGCCGTAAACAACGGCCAGGCCGATTGCGGCGTCAACGACGTCTCGGCGGTGACAGGCCAGTCGACCGCCTATCCGGCCGGCACCTTCACCATCATGCCGGAGCTTTTGTCGAAGGAACCGCTTGCCTTCGCCACCCGCTATGACGAGCCGGACCTGCTGGTCTGGATGAACCTGTTCCTCGACCAGGTCAGCATCGACGGTCGCCTGCAGAAGAACCTCGACTACTGGGTCAATTCCGACGCCTGGAAGAAGGACCACTAACCAGCCTTGGAATCCAGGCGGTTTTGCGCGCGTCTTGAGCGCCGCGAAGCCGCCTGGCCTTTCGTTTCGTCCGCTTTGGGAACCGCCCAGCGATGCTCGAAAATTTCAGTTTCCGCAGCATCGTCGAATATCTGCCGCTGTTCGGGCAGGGCCTGGTCACGACCGTGTGGCTGTCGGCGCTGTCCTTTGTCGGCGCGCTTGCCGTTGGCATCGTGCTGTGCGCCATGAACCTGCAGCGCGGCTGGCTGTTTCGTGCCCCGGCCAAGGCCTATATCGACGCCGTGCGCGCCACGCCTTTGCTGGCGCAGCTCTATTTCCTCTATTTCGGCCTGCCCCGGCTCGGCTTCGTCCTGCCCGAGTTGGTCGTCGGCATCCTCGCGCTGTCGCTCAACAGCGGCGCCTATGTCGCTGAAATCATTCGTGCCGGCATCCTGTCGATCCCGCGCGGCCAGGTCGAAGCCAGCGTCGCCTCGGGCATGACCTATGTCCAGCGCATGCGCCTGGTCATCCTGCCGCAAGCCTTCAAGGTGACGATCCCGCCGCTGCTTGGACAGGCGATCGTGCTGGTCAAGGATTCGGCACTTCTGTCGCTGATCTCGGTTGCCGAACTTACCCGTGCCGGCCAGCTGCTCGCCTCTGATCGCTTCATGCCGGCGGAAGGTTTCCTCACAATCGCCGCCTTCTACCTGCTGCTCTATTACTGCCTGAAGGGGCTGGCTGCTCTCTCCGGTCGCTGGCTCGGCACGGCGGGGGCGCGGACATGATCTGGCAACAGCTGCAAAGCCTCGCCGGCAGCTATCCCTTGGCGCTGCGCGGCCTCGGCATGACGGTGGTGCTGTCGCTGATCAGCCTAGTGCTCGGCACGCTGCTCGGCTTCGGTCTCGGCATCCTGCGCACCGGCGGCAACCGGCTGGTCGGCAGCCTCATCGGCGCCTGGGTCGACCTGATCCGCGGCACGCCTTTCCTGGTGCAGATCTTCCTGATCTTCTTCATCCTGCCGGAGCTCGGCATCGAGCTTGACGCCTTCACCGCTGGCATCATCGCGCTGACAAACCTTGCCGCCTGCTTCATCTGCGAGATCGTCGCCGCCGGCATTCGTTCGGTGCCGACCGGCCAGGTCGAGGCAGCACTGGCGTCCGGCCTGTCGCGCTGGCAACGCATGCGCCAGGTGGTGCTGCCGCAGGCGATGCGCATCGTGCTGCCGCCGCTGGTCGGACAATATGTGCTGCTGATCAAGGACTCTTCGGTCGTCTCGGCGATCGGGCTTACCGACCTCACCCGCGTCGGCTGGCTGGTGGTGCAGCGTGTGCCCAACGGCTTGCTGGTCTTCTTCCTCGTCGGCGTCGGCTACTTCATCGTCTGCTATCCCCTGATCATGCTCGCCCGCCGGCTCGAGCGCCGCATGGGCGCGGCGCATGGCGAGGTGCAGCTGTGACAGCGAACCCCAAAGGTCCGGCAAATATGACCAAAACCGGTATGATCGACTTTCGCGGCGTCAACAAATGGTTCGGCGAGCTCAACGTGCTGAAGGACATCACGCTCAGCGTCGAGCCGCGCGAGGTGGTCGTCGTCTGCGGCCCGAGCGGCTCGGGCAAGAGCACGCTGATCCGCTGCGTCAACGGCCTGGAGGCGATCAAGGACGGCGATCTCGTTGTCGACGGCCAGCGCCTCGGCAACCCCGCCACCAACATGACGCAGCTGCGCACCGAGATCGGCTTCGTCTTCCAGTCGTTCAACCTCTATCCGCACAAGACGGCGCTCGAAAACGTCACGCTCGCCCCCATCCATGTCCGCAAGATCCCGCGCACCGAGGCTGAAAAGGCCGGGCGCGAATTGCTGGCCAAGGTCGGCCTCGCCGACAAGGTCAACGCCTATCCGGCGCAGCTCTCCGGCGGCCAGCAGCAGCGCGTGGCGATCGCGCGTTGCCTCGGCATGCGGCCCAAGATCATGCTGTTCGACGAGCCGACCTCGGCACTAGACCCCGAGATGATTTCGGAAGTGCTCGACGTCATGGTGGCGGTCGCCGAGGAAGGCATGACCATGATGGTGGTGACGCATGAGATGGGCTTTGCCCGCAAGGTCGCCCAGCGCGTGGTGTTCATGGATGCCGGCGCCATCGTCGAAAGCGGCACGCCGGACGAATTCTTCTCGCACCCCAAGACCGACCGCAGCCGCGCTTTCCTGAGCAAGATCCTGCGACACTAAGTATCCGGGCTAGCTCGCCTCTTCCGGGCTGCCGCCAATCGCAAACTTAACCCGGCGTTCGCCCAGTCTCAGCAGCGCAATGGCGGAGAAGGCGATGACTCCGGTCGCAGCGACGACCACCAGCACCCACAGCGAATTGGCGACGGATGTCCGCGCCATCATGAAGGCGAGCGCGAACGGCGCGAAGGCCGAGGTGAACTGGCGGGCAGCGCTCGCCCATCCCAGCCGCGCGCCATAGCCTTCGCGGCCGAAGAGTTCGAGTGGCAAGGTACCCCCGACGATGCTGGTGAGGCCGGAACCGAGGCCGAACAGCAGCACGAACAGGAAGGCGCCCGGCAGCCATGGCCTGGTCAACAGCAGCGTGCCCAGCCCGGCCGTCAGCAGCGACGCGGCGATGACGGCGAGATGCGTTTGCTGAAGGCGCCCGCCGAACAGCATGTTGATCAACCGGCTGGCGACCTGCGCCGGCCCGAACAGGGTCGAAACGAAGAGACCGGCCGTGCCGAGCCCAAGTGCCGCCGTCAGCGGCACCATGTGGATGAGGATCGCCGACAGCACGAAGCCCTCGGTGGCGAACCCCGCCAGCATCAGCAGGAACGCGGGTCGCCCGCGTCTCGGATCGAGTGCCGCGCCCGCTTCATGGGTCGGCACGCGCTCTTGCGGCGTGGCCGTCGCGTGACGGCGCGACAGGCGCATCAGCCAGGCGTGGATCGGCAGGCAGAGCCCGAGATTGAGCGCCGCGAACAGCAGATAGACCTCGCGCCATGTCAAATCCGCATGCAGCGCCGAGGTCAGCGGCCAGAACAAGGTCGAGGCGAACCCCGCGATGAGCGTCAGGTGGGTGATGCTGCGTTGCGGCCGGGGAACCCCGATCTGCACGATCGCCACGAAGGCGGCGCTGTAGAGGACGAAACTGGAGGCCAGCTCCATCGCCAGCAAGGCCATAACAAAGGTCACGCGGCCGGGCGAGACGGCGCACAGGGCCAGCGCGACGGCTGTCGCGACCGAACCGATGGTCATGATGCGCCCGGCGCCGAAGCGGTCGGCCCAGCACCCGGCCGTGGGCGCGAACAGGCTGCCGGCAAACAGCGAGGCGGACAGCGCGCCGAACACCCACCCTTCCGTGAGACCGAACTCCCTGGCCATCGCCGGCGCCAGGATCGAGAAGCTGTAATAGAGCGTGCCGTAGCCGATGATCTGCGTCAGCCCGAGCGCCCATATCGCCTTGCGCAGGACAGACCGGTCAGGCATCGACGCCCACGGCTTCCGTCGCCTTGGCGCCAACCGATGGGCCCGTCGCGCAGCCGCAGCCGGACGCGCCCTTTGCCTTGGCGCCCGCGTCCTCGACGCAGCAGGCGTCGACATTGGCGGGTGCGGGCCCGCCGCAACAACCAGCACTGTCGGATCCCGTCACGACATCGGCGCTGCAGACGCCGGTTTCCGGCAGCACCAGCCGCACTTCGCGGGCCGCGACATGGTCACCGGCAATGTCGGCGACCACCGAGCGGACCTGCTCGTAGCCGGTCGCCATCAGGAAGGTCGGGGCGCGGCCGTAGGATTTCGAGCCGACGATGGTGAAGCCAGGCTCGGGATGGGCAAGTTCCCGGATGCCATGCGCGGGAACCGTGCCGCACGAGTGGAAATTCGGATCGATCAGCGGCGCCAGCGCCGGCGGCGCTTCGACGGCCGGATCGAGCGCGATACGGATTTCGCCGAGGAACGACAGGTCGGGCCGGAAGCCGGTGGTGACGACGATCCGGTCGACGGAAAGGCTGAATGGCTTGCCGGCCAGGCTGGCGTCGACGGCAAGCCCCTCGCCTTGCATTTCGATGTGGTTGACGGCGAAGGCCGCCAGCATGTTCAGCCTTCCATCCGCCATCGCCTGCTTGGCGGCGAGGCCAAGCGCGCCACGTTCGGGCAACTGGTCGTTCAGCCCGCCGCCAAGCAGCCGGTCGACGCTGGCGTGACGCAGCGCCCAAAAAATCTCGGTGCCGGGCGCTGCGTCCTGCAGCTCCATGAGCGCCAGGGCGACGTTGATCGCCGAGTGCCCGCCGCCAATGACGAGGACACGCTTGCCCGCATAGCTCTCCCTGGCCTTGCCGACCACGTCGGGAATGCCATAGGCAATGTGTCCGCAAGCCGCGTCTTCGCCGGCAACCGGCAACCCGTCGACGCCGATGGGGTTGGGCCGCGACCATGTTCCGGATGCGTCGATTGCGGCGCGCGCGAGAACGCGGTGCTCGCCGCCCGCATCGCGATAGCGGATGACGAAGGGAGCATCCTTGCGACCGTCATTGGCAACCTTGTCATGTCCCTGGCGGGTGATCGCCGTGACCTCGGCGCCGAGCTTCAAATTGGCGGCAATGCTGGCAAGTGCGGCAAGCGGCCCCAGATAATCGCGCACGATCTCGCCGCCGGTCGGCAGGCCTCGCATGTCTGGCGCCGTCCAGCCGGAGCGGTCGAGCAGCGCCCGCGCCGCCGCGTCGATATTGTATTGCCATGGCGAGAACACCCGTACGTGGCCCCATTCGAGCAGTGCGGCGCCAACGCTTTCGCCGCGTTCGAGGATCAGCGGACGGATGCCGCGTTCGACGAGATGCGCGGCGGCGGCGAGGCCGACCGGACCTGCGCCGATCACCACGACGGGAAGGTTTGCCATCATGTTCATATGTTCGATCCTTCCGGTATCTTCGAATTACAAAGCGAAAAAAATCAGGCCAGCGCTTTCCCGACGGCGGGCGCGCAGGCGGCATCCGCGCAGCACTCGTCGGCGAGATAGCCGATCAGCGCATTCATGCCGGGATAGTTGGCGCGGCAGATCAGCGTCGTCGCTTGCCGTTCCTGCGTAACAAGGCCGGTGTCGACCAGCCGCTTGAGGTGATGCGACAGCGTCGAGGACGGAATATCGAGCTTGCCCTGGACGCTGCCGACGGCAAGCCCGCCGTCACCGGCGCGCACGAGGATCCGGTAAAGCTGAAGCCGCGTCGGATTGCCGAGCGCTTCGAGCTGGGCAGCTGCTTTTTCGAGTTTCATCGAAATAGGCTACGTTGCATCCGTCGAACCGTCAACCAAATTTCGAAAAATATGGAAATAGCGTCAGCCGACCCGCTTGCCCGAGGCGTCGAAGACCACCTCGCCGTCCTCCTTGGTGAACGCGCCGATGTCCGGGGTGGGCAGGATGTCGAGCACCTTTTCCGACGGCCGCGCCAGCACCACGCCGAGCGGGCTCACCACGATCGGCCGGTTGATCAGGATCGGATGCGCCAGCATGAAATCGAGGATATCGTCGTCGGACCATTTCGGATCGGCGAGGCCGAGTTCGGCGTAGGGCGTGCCCTTCTCGCGCAGCAGCTCGCGCGGCGTCATGCCCATAGCAGCGATCAACTCGACCAGCTTTTGGCGTGACGGCGGCGTCTTCAGATACTCGATCACTTCCGGTTCCTCGCCCGACTGGCGGATAATGGCCAGCGTGTTGCGCGAGGTGCCGCAATCGGGATTGTGATAGATGGTGATGGTCATTTCGCGGCCTGCATCTGTCTGGTTGGCTTCGGTTCGGCAAGCAGCCAGCCGGCCAGGGCCATGGCCAGCAGCGCGCCCAGCAATTCGGCTGATATGAAACCCGGCAGGTCGACCGGGCGGATGCCGGAAAACGTGTCCGACAAGGCACGGGCGATCGCGACGGCCGGATTGGCGAATGAGGTCGAGGCCGTGAACCAGTAGGCGGCCGTTATGTAGAGCCCGACCAGCCAGGGGATCGCGACGGAGCGGAAGCGCAGGCCTGCTAGGATGGTGAAGACGAGCCCGAAGGCTGCGACTGCCTCGGCGAGCCATTGCCCGGCTCCGGTCCGTACCGTCACGGAGGCCTGCAGGATCGGCAGTTCGAACATGGCGTGGGCCAGAAACGTCCCGACGATGCCGCCGACGATTTGGGCGACGACATAGGCGAGCGCCGCCCTCGCCTCGATTTCGCGGCGGAGCGCGAACACCAGCGTGACCGCCGGATTGAAATGCGCTCCTGAAACCGGCCCGAGTATCGTGATCAGCACGACAAGGATCGCTCCCGTCGGCAGCGTGTTGCCGAGCAGTGAAATGGCAACGTCATGCGTCAACCGGGATGCCATGATGCCGGAGCCGACCACGGTCGCGACCAGCAGCCCCGTCCCCAGCGCTTCGGCAACGCAGCGGCGTGTCAGGTCGGGCGCGACGGCGTTCAGCAGGCCATCGGCAGGGTGCAGGCGATCTCGTCCAGCCACTTCGCTCATCGGCATGCTCCTAGCAGTCACAGGTCACGGCATTGATGATGGGACGGCAGAGTTCCGGCGCGCCGTTGCAGCAATCTTCCATCAGAAAGGCCAGGAGGTCCCGAAACCCGGTCATGTCGGCGACGTAGCGCACGATCCGGCCATCGCGTTCGGGGCGGATCAGCCCGGCATGGGCAAGCACCTTCAGATGCGCCGACATGGTGTTCTGGACCGTATCCAGCCTTGTGGCGATCTCGCCCGCCGGAATGCCTTCCGGACCGGCGCGGACGAGCAGCCGGAACACATCCAGCCGCGTCTCCTGGCCAAGGGCCGCCAGCGCGTTCAACGTGTCTTTTTTATCCATATATCCGAATCCTTGGATTCATGGATATCGACTTACCCGCGACCTGTAAAGTCTGATCTCGGACGGCTGCAGGCAGGTCTTCACCGCAGACGCAATCCGCCCTCGCCAGCTGTCAGGTGACGGCCAGCACCTTGCCCGTATCGTGCTCGCGCACGAAATCCACGCGGGCGCCGTCCCAGTGATAGCTGTAATGCCGGCCCTGGACCGGAATGGTGATGGCGTCGGGCCAGAAGATGCCGATGCAGCCGCCGCCCGGCATGCGCACGCTGTTCCACACCAGCCCGTCGCTGCCGGTCGCCCGCAGCGCCCGCCCCTCCGCTTGCGAGGCGGTGTAGTCGTCCGGATCGAGCACGCCGGGCACCGCGTTCACGTCGTCGAGGTCGCGGTCGACGCTGCCGATCAGCACGCGGAAATCCGCCGTCCAGCCCGGATCCTCGTTGGTGGCGCGCATGAATTTCTGGTGGTGGTGAATGGTCTCGGCGAGCGCCACCTCTTCGCTGTCGCCGGCATAGTAGATCCCGTAGCTGCCATCCGAGAACCGACCGGGACGCAGGGTCGAACAATGCACGAAGGGCGCCATCACGAAGCTGGCGCCAGGGCCGGAGACCCGCCTTGTGGCCGCCACCTTGCCAAGGTCGCCGATCTCGAGCCTGATGCGCGGGTTGGTCTTCGCCTCGACCGCGGCCAGCGCCTCCCAGTCACGCGGGTCGGCAATGTCCTCGAAGAGGTCGATTGGCGGATGGATGGAGCGGATGATGCGGAAGGTCTGATGCCAGTGGACGCGGCGCCGGACCGCGAGCCCACTCACCATGCACCACGCTCCGCATCGAGCCATTCGCGCATCGCGGCAAGGTCGGAGATTTCGCCGCGCAGCATCAGGTCGAGCGCCGACTGGCCGCCGAAAGCGGCATTGGGCTTGCGGATCCAGGCATAGCCGCGCGCAGGCTCCGTAAAGAGATAGCGCAGGCCTTTGTGGATGCCCATCAGGTGCGCCATGCGGGTGCGCAGGTCGCGGTCGATCCTGCCGACGCCGCCTTCCTTCCAGCGCGCCCAGGTGCGCGCCGACATGCCGCCGAGCAGGATGCAGGTCTCCAGGTCGGTGAGGCCCCACGCCTTGAACAGGTTGACGGTGGTGCGCGCCAGCGCGCCCGCCTCTTCATCCGAAATGGCGCTTCCAACCGTGGCCGGCGTGTTGACTATGGGCTGAAGCTGCATTTTTGCGTCCTCGCTATTGGCAGATATATAGCACGCATTTGCCAATTGGCAAGAAACAGATCCAACGCGAGGATCGGACGCCTACCGTCAATCCCCATCCAACCAGCCGGACCGCGCCCTCAATTGCAGGACCGGCCGGCATTGCCGCCGGCCCGGAACTGCGTCGTGCCTATTCCGCCGCCTCGTAGCCGGCGATGCCCTTGATCTCGAGGAAATCCTCGAGCCCGTATTCGGCATACTCGCGGCCGTTGCCCGACTGCTTGTAGCCGCCGAACGGCAGGCCGGCGTCCCAGGTCGGATAGTTGATGTAGACATTGCCGGTGCGCATGCGTGCCGCCACTTCGCGCGCCTTCTGCATGTCCTTGGCCTGGATGTAGGAGGCAAGGCCGTAGACCGTATCGTTGGCGGTTTCGATCACCTCCTCGACGCTGTCATAGGGCATGATCGCCAGCACCGGTCCGAAGACCTCCTCGCGCGCGATCCGCATGTCGTGGGTGACGTCGGCGAACACGGTCGGCCGGACATAATAGCCGCGGTTGAGTTCGGCCGGACGGCCGGGGCCACCGGCGACCAGCGTGGCACCTTCTTCGATGCCGCTCTGGATCAGCTCCTGGATCTTGTCGAACTGGACCTGGCTGACGACCGGGCCAAGCTTGGTGCCGGCCGCGTCGGCCGGGCCGACGGTGAACTTTTCAGCCGCGGCCTTGGCATAGCCGGCGGCCTCGTCGTGGCGGTCGCGCGGCACGAACATGCGCGTCGGCGCGTTGCAGGACTGGCCGCTGTTGCCGAAGCAGCCGGCGACGCCCTTGGTGACGGCCTTCGCAAGATCGACATCCCCAAACAGGATGTTGGCTGACTTGCCGCCGAGTTCCTGATGCACGCGCTTGACTGTATCGGCGGCGGCCTTGGCCACCAGGATGCCGGCGCGGGTCGAACCGGTGAACGACATCATGTCGATGTCGGGGTGGCTGGACAGCGCCTGGCCGACGCCCGGTCCGTCGCCATTGACGAGGTTGAAGACGCCCTTCGGCACCCCGGCCTCGTCCAGGATTTCGGCGAAGATGATGCCGTCGAGCGGCGCGATTTCGGACGGCTTCAGGACCATGGTGCAGCCGGCGGCAAGGGCGGGACCGACCTTGCAGGTGATCTGGTTGAGCGGCCAGTTCCACGGCGTGATCAGGCCGACGACGCCGATCGGCTCCTTGACCACCAGCGAGTTGCCCTTGACATGGCGGAACTCGAAGCTCTTCAGCACGTCGGCCATCTTCTGCAGATGCGCGAGGCCGACGCCGACCTGGCTGTCGAGCGCGAACTGGCGCGGCGCGCCCATTTCGCGCGACACGGCGAGCGCCAGATCGGCGCTGCGTTTCTTGTAGACCTCGATGATGCGGTTCAACAGTTCGAGCCGCTCGCCGACCTCGGTGAAGCCAAATGTGTTGAAGGCGCGCTTGGCGGCGGCCACCGCCTTGTCGACATCGGCCTTGGAACCGAGCGAGATCTGCGCGAAGGCATCCTCGTTCGATGGGTCGATGACGTCGAATGTATTGGGCACAACAGGATCGACCCACGCGCCATCGATATAGAACTGCAGATTGTGTGACATGGTTTTCTCCTTGGGGTGCGCCGCATGGCTTTGCCGGCCGTCATATGTGGCTGGAGATAACGATGCACAAACGCCGCTGTCAAACGCAAGAGCCAAGTGATTGAGCCAGCGTGTGCAATTTGCCTTCGTCGTCCTGGGGCGAAGTCGTTCACCTATGGGAAGCCGTGAAAACCTGCCGTCGAGTTCCTTCGCGCCCCCCCTCTGTCCTGCCGGACATCTCTCCCACAAGGAGGGAGATTGGCAGTTCGGACGCCGTCTCTTTTCCCTGCAACGTCGAAGATTGACGAAAGCCGCAGTCGTCCGCGCTCTTCGCCCCGGTCAATATTCCTGGGCAGTCGGTCGGAACAGGATCTCGTTGATGTCGACCTCGTCCGGCTGGCTCATGGCGAACACCACGGTCCTGGCGAAGGAATCGGCAGGGATGGCCACCCGGTCGTAGAGCGCGCGCACACCTTCGGCGACATCGGGCTCGGTGACGCTGTCGGGCAATTCGGTCGCCACCGCGCCGGGCGAGATGATGGTGGTTCGGATGTTGTAGGGTTTTACCTCCTGGCGCAGGCCCTCCGAGATGATACGCACGGCGTGCTTGGTGGCGGCATAGACGGCGCCGCCCGGCCCCACCTTGTGGCCGGCGACCGACGAGACGTTGATGATATGGCCGCTCTTCTGCGTCTTCATGTGCGGCAGCACTGCGGCAATGCCGTAGAGCACGCCCTTGATGTTGACGTCGATCATCCGGTCCCAGTCCTCGACCTTGCCGCGCTCCAGCGGCGAGTGCGGCATCAGGCCGGCATTGTTGATGATGACGTCGACGCGGCCATGGACCTTGACCGCATGATCGACCAGACGCCGGACCTGGGCGACATCGGTCACGTCGGTCGCCAGGATGGCGTCCAGGCCCAGCGACAGCTCTTCGGCGAGGGCCTGCAGCCGGTCGACGCGCCGCGCGCCCAGCACCAGCTTCGCGCCCTCTTTCGCCAGAAGCCGTGCGGCCGCCTCCCCCAGCCCGCTGCTGGCGCCGGTGATGACGACGACCTTGTCCTTGATGTTCTCGCTCATGGGATTTTCCTTCCGCTTCAGCGATCGATCCTCGCCGCTTGTTGCGGCGAGTAACGCTCTCCCTGCACGGCAATCGCCGAGACCGCGCTCTCGATACCGCGAAGATCGTCCACCGTCAGCGCAACGGCAGCCGATCCGATGTTCTCCTCTAGGCGATTGAGCTTCGTGGTGCCGGGGATCGGAACAATCCACGGCTTGCGAGCCAGCAACCAGGCGAGCGCGACCTGTGCGGGGGTCACCTTCTTCCCGGCTGCGATCGCGACGATTGCATCGACCAGCGCCTGATTCGCCTTCCGGGCCTCTTCTGCAAAACGCGGAACGGTGTTGCGGAAGTCGCTGTTGTCGAACGTCGTGCTGGCGTCGATGGCGCCGGTGAGGAAGCCCTTGCCAAGCGGGCTGAAGGGCACGAAGCCGATCCCCAGTTCTTCGAGGACCGGCAGGATCGCCTCCTCGGGTTCACGCCACCACAGCGAGTATTCGCTTTGCAGTGCGGCGACTGGCTGCACCGCATGCGCGCGACGGATGGCGCGCACGCCCGCTTCTGAGAGGCCGAAATGCTTCACCTTGCCTTGGCTGATCAATTCCTTCACCGCGCCCGCCACCTCTTCGATAGGCACGACCGGATCGACGCGGTGCTGGTAGAGGAGGTCGATGTGGTCGGTCCTCAGCCGCTTCAGCGAGGCCTCGACGACCTCGCGAATATGCTCCGGCCGGCTGTCCATGCCGTCGTGTCCGGCTGTACCGGCGATGTCGATGCCGAACTTGGTGGCAATCACCACCTTGTCGCGGATCGGCTGCAGCGCCTCACCGACGACCTCCTCGTTCTTGAACGGACCATAGACCTCCGCAGTGTCGAAGAACGTAACGCCGCGCTCGAACGCGGAGCGGATCAGGCGGACAGCATCCGACGTCTCCATCGGTGCCCCGTAGGATTGACTCATCCCCATGCAGCCCAGCCCGATGGCCGAGACTTCGAGACCGCTTTTTCCAAGTGTGCGCTTTTGCATTGTTGTTCTCCTTTGTTCAGGCCTGGTATTGCGCGTCGGTGACCTTCTCCATCCAGTCGACGGCCTTGCCGTCGAGCGCTTCCTGGACGGCGATGTGGGTCATGGCAGTGGTCGGGGCCGCGCCATGCCAATGCTTCTCGCCCGGCTCAAAGCGAACCACGTCGCCCGGCCGGATCTCCTCGACCGGGCCGCCCTCGCGCTGCACGCGGCCACAGCCGGTGGTGACGATCAGCAGCTGGCCGAGCGGATGGGTGTGCCAGGCGGTACGCGCGCCGGGCTCGAAGGTAACGGCGTTGCCGGCCGCGCGCGCCGGCGCGATGGCTTGAAACAGCGGATCGATGCGGACAGTACCAGTGAACCAGTCGCCGGGGCCTTTGCCGGAAGGCTGCGAGCCGCTTCGCTTGATATCCAAGGTTTTATCCCTTCTCGACGCGGGGCCAGACACGACCGCCGGCCTCAGAGCCGCCGCCTTTGGGCCGCCCGATTACGATGATGCTTATTTAGGGCCTGCGATTGGTCGCGATTAGCTGCTATATCCGGCATGTACTTATGAGAAAGGCTCATGAATGCCGCGCGACAATCTGAATGAGCTGACCGCCTTCCTCGCCGTCGCACGCGAACAGAGCTTCACCCGCGCAGCGGCCAAGCTCGGCGTCTCGCAATCGGCGCTCAGCCATACATTGCGGGCGCTGGAGGAGCGGCTGGGCGTGCGGCTTCTGACCCGCACCACCCGCAGCGTCTCGCCGACCGAGGCCGGCGAGCGCCTGGCTCGAAGCATTGGACCGAGGCTCGACGAGATCGAGTTGGAACTCGCCGCCTTGAGCGCATTGCGCGAAAAACCCGCCGGCACCATCCGCATCACCGCCGGCGAGCACGCCGCTGATGCAGTCCTGTGGCCGGCGATCGCCAGGCTGCTGCCCGACTATCCCGACATCAGGATCGAGATCATCGTCGATTACGGCCTGACCGACATCGTCGCCGAGCGCTACGACGCCGGCGTGCGGCTTGGCGAACAGGTGGCGCGCGACATGATCGCGGTGCGCATCGGCCCCGACATGCGCATGGCGGTGGTCGGCGCTCCGGCCTACTTCGCCGCCCGGCCAAAGCCGCGCGCGCCGCAGGACCTAACCACCCACAATTGCATTAATCTGCGGCTACCGACCTATGGCGGGCTCTATGCCTGGGAATTCGAGAAGGCGGGACGCGAATTGAAGGTGCGGGTCGAGGGCCAGTTGGTGTTCAATACGGCGGCGCTGCGGTTGAATGCCGTGCTTGCCGGCTTGGGTCTCGCCTACCTGCCCGAGGACCAGGTGCACGCGCACCTTGGCGACGGCCGGCTCGTGCGGGTGCTCGCCGACTGGTGCCCGCCCTTCCCCGGCTACCACCTCTATTACCCCAGCCGGCGGCAGGCGACGCCCGCCTTCTCGCTGCTGGTCGACGTCTTGCGCTACCGCGGCTAGCTGGAGTTGGCGAAGCAGGGGGTGGAAGACGAGCGGCTGAGCAACGACCGCGGCATGTTCCAACCATGTCGCCCAAAGTGCGCCGCGGTTTTGGGTGAAGCGCCCAATCAGGAACCGGCTTCCTCGAAATATTTGGCCTTCAGCCATGTGTTCGACGGTCCGCTCCTGTAGCGGCTGTCGGTGCGCTTCGAGATAATGATCTCGACCTTGTCGATGGCGCGGAAGATCGCCAGCGCATTGCCCTCGAAATGCTCGCTGTACTGGATCTTGCCGAGGCCGTGCTCAACCAGTTGCCACAGCGCCTGCTTGCGCCGCAGCAGGGGCAAGGAGGTTAGATTGCGCCCGTCGAGATGGAGGATGTCGAACGCGACGAACACCAGCCGGCTCGGTTCGTTCCAGATCGCGGCTTCCAGCGCAGGGCAATCGGGAGCGCCCTGCTCGCCCGGCACAATGACTTCGCCGTCGATAATAGCCGACCGGCATGGCAGCTCGACAGCCAGCGCGATAGGCCAGTATTTCGTGGTCCAGTCACGACCGTTCTTGCTGTAGAGACGCACGCCGCCTTTATCGATGATGATCTGCGTTCGGTACCCGTCAAGCTTGACCTCGTGAACCCATCCCTCACCTTCGGGCGGCCGCTCGACCCGAGTCGGGATCTGCGGCGGAATGAATTCCAGCCGGCCGCCGCTGACCTTGGCACGCTTACTCAATGACGCCACCTTTGACCGAGCAGCGGCGACTGATCGGCACAGGCAGCCCGACATCCCCCCAACATGGACGCCTGCCGCCTGTGCCGAGCCCCCGCCGAGCATTGCGAGCATCTGCGCACGGGGCCGGATTGTCGTTAGCTTCGCATCCAAATATTTATCCTGGCGTACATATCGCACTCGGTGCGGCGCTCTCACCCCATCACCGACCGACCTATCCTGTCCAGGATTGCTCCGGCCACGCGTTTCCCTGTCAAATATCGGGTGACCCTGGTTAGTCCATCAAAAGCACCAGGGCGGGATGCAGCTTCTTCAGATTCGGCAATGATTTCGATTGCCAGGGTATGTCGGGCGTTCCACGCACGACGAGCCGAACATCGGGGTGCTTGCGCACCTCGATGGTAAATTTCGCCAGCAGGTTGATGCCGGAAGAGTTGAGAAAGTGAAGGTCCTTCAGGTTGAGCGTAATGGAAGGGGGATTTGCGGCAAGAACACTGGTCGCCAAGGCCGTGACAGGCGCACCGGCTTCGGAACTTGCAAGCCGCATGGCGCCGTCGAAGAAAATTTCACTTCCCTCGATCCACACGCGGTAGTCGTCTGTCTTGATTTCCATGGCCTTGCTTCGTCACCTAGTTGTGAGTTTGCGAGATCGGAATGGAGGCATACGTCTCCAGGCAAATCCGATCGCTTTCGTCGGCGGGGCTGAATATCCAGGCCAGTCGTGCGCCATAGTCGCTCATCAGCGTCAGCAATCCGAGTCCGGAGCCTGTCACGTCGGGGTTCGCGGCATTCGCTTCGATCCGCTGTATCAGCAGGTCCCTGGGATCCCCAACCGTGATGTCCGCCAGGAGACTTTGGAACTCGGACGCGTTTTCACCCTCGAGGTCATTCGACACCTTGAGCTTGAAGCACTCCGAATCCATCGACGCCTCGATCACGATTTCACCGGGCGCGCGAAACTTGACAGCATTTTCGATGAGCTCGTTGGCAAGGTATCCGATGCTGTGCCGCACTTCCCTGTAGTCATTGCGCGACGACTGAAAGCGCAATGCGAAAAGATCGGCGATGAAATCCGACGTCGTGGCGCAATGACGCCAACTCAAGTCGAGAGGTCCGTCGAACAGCCGCACCCGGCTGACGCTTTCCATCATACCGATTGCAAGGTCAGGGGTACCGTACAGCGTGGTCATCCTATGTGTGCCTTATGATCACGAGGGTGATGTCGTCGTGGATCTTCTGGATTCCGATATGGGCCATCAGATCCTCGATGATCCCGGTTTTGATTTCCTCGGCGCTCCCGCCATGACGTTTTCGGGCGCTCTGGGAGAGGCGCTCGAACCCGAAAAGTTTTCTGTCATGGTCTTCCGCCTCGGTCACACCGTCGGTGTGCAGCACGATCACATCGCCACTCCCAAACAGGATATCCCGCGTGGCAATGAACTTCGAGATGTCTTTCTCCAGACCAACCGGCAGACCCAGATCAAGCGTATCGATGCGTTCGACTTCGCCACCCGCACGGACAACGAGAACATCCTCATGCTGGCCCGATAGCGTTACCCGCTCATCCTCGAAATCAAGAAAGGCCAGCGAGAGATGCTTGTCGGTGTTCGTCCGCTCGATGTTCTTATAGATCGCTCTGTTCAGCCGATCCAGAAACTGGTGTGGATCCGCTTCGTTGGTCTCCTGCAGCGCGCGTGCAACGGATTGGACCATCAGCATCAGCACGCCGCTCTCGAGACCATGACCGGTCACGTCGCCGATGCCGATCTTGACCCGTGATCCGTTCTGCAGGACGTCGTAGTAGTCACCCCCGACCTCGTCGGCCGGTCGCATGTAGGCCGCGATCTCCAGCCCTGGAATCGCTCGGAGTTCGAATGGTTTCGGCAGGACCATCATCTGGATATGCCTGGCGACTGCGAGCTCGGCACCGAGCCGGACGTTCTCGTCCCGCAACTTTTCGTTGAGTGCGGATATTTCCTGATTTGCGTCCCCGAGCTCCCTGGTTCGTTCGTCGACGAGTTGCTCGAGGTTTTCCGTGTGGAAGCTGATCTGCTCGGCCATCCGGTTGAAAGCGATCCCCGCCGCTCCAACCTCGTCGCGCGTCGGAATGCTCACGCGGACTGAATAATCCTTGGACTGGAGCCGCTGGGCGGCGCTGGCAAGCGCCCTGAGGCCCGCGGTGATGCGCTTCGAAATGCCGAGCACGGCCGCGAAAACAATCAGAAGCGAAACGATGATCGCACCGACCTGAAACAGCAGGATGCGATTGGTTGCCCGCGAAATACTCTCTTGCGCGGCGAACAGGGACGCATAGATCTCCCGTTCGGGAACGACGATCCCGACCGACATCGTTTCAGACTTGATCGGTCCCGAACTCCACAGATTGGTCGGCTTCAACCTCTTGAGGACGACAATGTAGGGTACGCGCTCGCCCTTGTTGTCGAGCATGATATGTTGAATGACGCCGTCATTGTTCTGGTCGAGAGGCAGCGACGCGATTGCCGGCTGCACACTTCCCCGCAGGGACCTCTCCAGGCCAGTGACGCCTTGCGTGCCCGCATCGCTCGATGAAGTCAGGCCGATGATCGCCTGGCCAGACGGATTGATCGCCACCACGTTGCCAGTCGACATCGTAAGGAAGCCGAACCCGGTTTCAGCGATCTTCACACGCTCGACGACCTGCGCGAGCTGGTCGAGAGTGATGTCTGCCCCCGCCGTACCGGCGATGCCTGTGCGATCGCGCGTCCACAGCGGGTGGAAAAAGCTGACGATCAGCTTTCCCGTGATTGCATCGGTGTAAGGCGCTGTCTGGGTAATGTCGTCGGGGACGGGACGAGAGGCCGGATTGCCGGCCCATTGCTGCCATGAACCATAGATACCCGGAAAGAAGAACTCCCAGAACTCCGCCTTGTTATGGCCCGGATAGAGCTTGTCGAAGGTCTGTGCCTGGTCCGTATACGGAACCGTCCTGAAGATCGGCCGTTCTTTTGGGCCAATATAGTACATCTGCAATTTGGACGACCCGCTGGCCATGAGAGTCGGCGCGACGAGATCGATCACGGTACTGTCGTCTATTTCCTTCTGAACGCCCGGCAGCGGGGTGTGGTCGGCACCCAGCAGGTAGCCCCAAACGCTCACCACCGAAGGCGCGCCCGGCAGATTCTGCGCCCAATCGCCCCGCGCGTTATAGACGACTTTCACGGAGCCGGGCGCCTCTTGCGAAAGCGTCGCTCCGACCTGTTGCTGCCTGCCTGGATCGTCGATCTGGGCTTGCAGCACGCCGGCCAGCGCCTTGACGTCGCCATGAACTCGGTCGAGCAGCAGGTCGACGCTCAACGCGGTCGATTGGGCGTAGGAACGAATGTATTCCTGGTTTGCGGTCGTCAGCCCCTCACCGACTTCCGATGTGGCATCGCGCGACAGCTTCTGGACGTTCCAAAGTGCCAGACCACCGCTCAGCAGCAGGTCGAACAGCACGGCGCCGCCAACGACCAACACGAATTTCGCTCGAAAGGAGCGCAGGCCGAAGCGCGGTGTGGGCTCATCATGGGCGTTCATTGCGGCCGTCGCCCCGATGCGACCCAAATCGGCCAACCCGCATAACCCTTGGGGTGGAGCGCAGCGAAAATATGATCCTGGAAGCCCTGCCGGAACCGTGCGACGAACTCCGGCCCGTCGCCGCGTCTGGTCGCCATCTCGCCCGCATAGACATCCGCCCAGGCTACGATGACATCGGCGAAGTCCTGCGGATCACCGTCCAGGTTAGTGACCATGAAGGTCTCGACACGTATATCTTCGAACCCGGCCTCGATCAGGTATCGCCGGCTCTTGGGCCCGAGTTCGACGTCCATCTCGAAATGCCCGAACAGCTTCGCCACCTCGTTGTAGGTCCAACGAATGCTCTCGGCGCGCGGCTCGCCGAGGCAATGCGAATTCTTCTCGTTGGTGATATAGACCCGCCCGCCCGGCTTGCATATGCGGTAGAGCTCCTTGAGGATGAGTTCAGGTCGATTGAAGATTTGAAGGGAATGCCGGCAGGTGACCAAGTCAAACTGCGCTTCGTCAAGCAGCATCTCCGAAGCGTCGCCATAGGTATATTCCACGCCCCGGATATCGAACTCCCGCATCACGCGACGAGCGTAGCTGAGGCTTGACATGGAGTGGTCGAGGGCGACGATCCGCGATGGCCGGAACTCCTTCTGCACGAGCAAGGCGAAATCACCGATCCCGCAACAGATGTCGGCCATGACGATTCCGGGCCTCATGCCGTGTCTCGGCAAGATTGCGCGCTCGTGGCGCCAGGTCATCTTTGTCTGTGTGCGCAGGATTGGAACGAACCCGCCTTCCTCAAGGAAGCCCTGCCCCGGATAGAACTTACTGTCATACTCCTCGACCGTGATATTCGGCTCGATCCCGCTCAGGCGACCGAATTTTCGCGAGGTCCATCCGACGACGCTTGATGTGATGACGACGAATTTGAGATCCGGTCGAGCGCGACAGGCGTCAAGGAGTATCCTCGAAAAGGCGTGAAACGCAGCGTTGTTCATCTGCGTCAGGCGTCTGACATTGACATAGAGAACGCCGCGCACACGACTGATCGCATCGCGAAGCAACGCTATGGCCGGCCCAAGCTCATCGATCGCCTGAGGCCGGACCACGCCCGATATGGAGAACTCCTGATTGTTCGCGTCGTATTGCGCCTTGAAGCGTGGGGGAAGGTCGTAAGGGCTCAATTTTGCAGGCCTTCGAGCGGAAGATCCACGACAAGCCTGATTGCATCACCATCGGCTTCCTCGACCCTGAGTGTGGCGTTGTAGTCGACAGCCAGTTCCAGGAGCACGACCTCCCGGCTTGCCGCAATATCCCCAGACACCGAGTTGAGGTATCTCTCCCTGGCCTCGAATCCCGCGACTTGCGACATGGCTTCTTCGTAGAATTGGCGCTCCCCTGGCACGCATGGGAATGTCAGCTCGATCCTGTCCGTGGCGCCATGGCGAGACACCCTGCATGCCAATTCGCCATCGGCATGGCGCGTCCGAAAGGCAATTTCCAGCAGTTCGTTGAAGGCAGAGGAAAAGAGATTTGAATGCCGGACCGAGTCCGATCTATTTTGACTGATCATCCGGGCCATGTATGTCGAGACATAATCGCAGTGTCGCCAAGCGGAGACAAAGGCTTTGATTTCCATGTCGATCTGGATCATGGGCTCAAAAGTCGGCTCGCCAGCCAGGTCATGTTGAACAGGTCCCATCGGCATCCTCACTTACAGTATTTGAGCCCTGGTGGGGCGATGGCTTCCGAGGCGGAAATTTGACCGCCTCGTAATCAGTCAGTCCCGCACTGACCAGAAGAATTGCGTGGCATCTGCGTCGATCGTTTCCACAACTGCCCACTTACCAAAGGGTGCAAGGCGCTAGAGCGCCCGATTTGATTTCTCCATCTCTCGTACCACCTTCGGCGGGGACCGCCTGATGAAATCGCCGGTCGCCTCGGCTCCGAGCGGGCGCCCCAGGAGATTACCTTGCAGGCAATCACAATTTTCCTTGATCAGCCACCGTGCCTGTGCCGACGTCTCGACCCCCTCGGCGGTGACACTTATACCCAGGCCGTGCGCCAGATTTATGATCGATCGCACGATCGTTTGGCTTTTGAGATCGGTCTCCAAGTCTGCAATGAAGTACTGATCTATCTTCAAGGTGTCGAAGGGGAAGTTCTTAAGGTAGCTCAACGAAGAATAGTACGTTCCAAAGTCGTCGAGCGAAATTCGTATTCCCAAGACGTTCAGAGTATTCAACGTGTCGATATTGTCGATCGTCCTCTCAAGAAGGACTGTCTCGGTTATCTCTAGTTCAAGTCTGTCGGCCCGGATTCCAACTGCGTCGATGATCTGGGCGACCGTGTCCGTCAGCGTACCGCTAAGGAATTGAGCCGGCGAGAGGTTCACTGCGACTGTCAGCGAAGAAGGCCACTTCAATGCCTGGCGACAGGCTTGCTCGAGCACCCATCGTCCAATCTCATCCATCAGACCGTCGGCTTCGGCGATCGGTATGAACACGCTGGGTGGAATGATTCCGACGTCTGGATGGCGCCACCGCAGCAGCGCTTCGAAACCGATCGTCGACGAGGGAGGCCGAATAAGCGGCTGATACTCCAGATAAAGCTCGCCTCGCTCCAGCGCGGTTCGAAGGCTGCGCCTCAGATTTTCGCGTTGCTCGAGCAAGAGCAACATCGAACGGTTGAATGTCCGAGCGCAGCCGCGTCCATCTGTCTTGGCAGCGTAAAGAGCAATGTCGGCGGCTTTCATCAGCTGCTCGCCATCGGTCCCGTGCTCCGGGCCGAAAGCAATTCCGATACTCGAGCCGACGAAGACCGGAATGCCGTTGATGACGAACGGTTCCTTGAACGCGTCGACCAGCGATCCGGCGAGGCGCTCAGCCTCTGCTGGCTGCTCCTTTCCCAATTGGATGACAGCGAACTCATCGCCGGCATACCGGTACGCGGATTCGCCGTCCTGCAGCGCGTCGCGGATACGACCTGCCGCGAGCTGAAGAAGTGTGTCGCCTGCCGCATGGCCGAGCGTGTCGTTGACCGCTTTGAAATCGTCAAGGTCGATCTGCAGCAGGGCGGCTTTCGGCTTTGGTCCGCCGAGGGCCACCATTGCTTGCTGCAGCCGCTCGCCGAATCGCCGCCGGTTCTGCAGTCCGGTCAGCACGTCGTGCGTTGCCTGATGGAGCAGAATTACATGCTCTTGCTCCTCCGCTACGCTCCGCCCGCCGCGGTCCCTTGATTCGATGATTCCGGCACCATTTGCAGTGCTGAAGACAAAAACGGACCGGGGCGCACTGGCCGATGATCGCGGCAGGTCGATGCTTGCCGGAGAGCCACCCTGGAACACACGAAGAAATTCGTCGCGATACTTCGCATCGAGAAAGCTCGGGTAGATCTCCCAGATGGCGGCGCCCAGCGCCACCGCGGCTCCGTACACGCCTTTGAGCCTGGTTGCGTAGTGCGTCAGGCGGAAGTCGCGGTCATAGAACGACAAAAGTTCGGTCGTGTTCGCCAAAAGGTCGAAGAGAACCCCTTCGCCGGCACGTGGAACATCGATCGAGGAAGGCCCCTCACTCTCCGTGCCGACGCCTGATGCCTCTGGGCGCAAGAGCCACCTCCATGGGCGGCGCAGATTCGCGCCAACCAGTTTAAAAATAGCATAAATGCCATGCTTGGCAAACTTTCAACTCGCAGTCTTAACAAGCGCCGCGTTCGGCATAGTTGCAATAACTTCTCCGCTGTGATTGGCGGCAAATTGTCGATAACGTTCAACAGTCACAGTTCGTTAACACATCGTGAATTGACGGGAATCAGCTATGCGATTTGACGGCGCGGTGGACGCGACACGAAGATATTGTGGTCGACGATATCGTGGTCCCTGAGGCAGCGTAGCCTACCCGCTCCCCGCAAGCCTCTTTTAGCCCGCCCCATCCGCATCGCCGATCCCCATATTCAGTTTCCGAGCGCCTTGAGCCAACCTTCGAAGGAAGGGGCCTTCTCGTGTCCAGCAAGCGAAACAGAGTGGGCGGGGCGCGGCAACACCATAGTGCTGCGGCCTTCGCGGGGACTGTAGCCGAATTCCTTGCTGAATGCCCGGCTGAAATTAGCCGCTGAACTAAACCCGAAGGCTTCAGCAATTTCGACAATGCGCCGCCTGTCCGCCGCATCGCTAAGCGCAACATGGGCTGCCAGAAGACGGCGACTTTGTATGTAATGGAGAACACCACCGCTCGGTTCGAACAACTGATAGAGACGAGAGCGCGAGACGCCGAGCGCGCGGCACATTGAATCCGGTGTCAGATGAGCCGCATCCAGATTGTTCTGGACGTATCGACGCGCTCGCTCCATCAGCGCGACACTCGCCAACTGTTCGGCGGCCGCGGCATGTTCCGCCGAGGGCGCGAGGCAGGCAATGATCATGCTGCGTGTTGCGTGTACGATGCGGGGCAGGTCGTCAACCGTCAGACTGCGCAGGCTTGCTTCTATGCTGTTGACGTAGTCGACCAGAAGGTTGGCAAAGTTGCCCGACAGAATTGAATTGTTCCTTGCGTCGAGGTTTGCCGCGGCGTCGGAGAACAAATCACGCGGCAGATAGAGAACGAGACTTTCGGAGTCTGTTGTCCTTCCGCGAAACGGATAGCCAAGCGACCTGATCTCCAATTTGCCCGGCTGGCCTTCTGCAATGCGGCGATCGACCTCCGTCCACGACTGGCCGGTATGTGGCAAGGCGATATACCAGTGATCGATCGCGCTGGACCGAAGCTTCGCGGCTGAACGCATGTAGCTATGTGCCGGCGCGTGCTGTTGAACGATCAGCATGCCGCCGAGATTCCAAGCCGTGTGGTCGGCGGGAAAGCCATCGTCCAGCGATCTGTCATCTGGCAACCTGACCTCGACAAGCGGTGCCATATGCGCTTGCCAAGCGGTGAATTGATCCCGCGGCGCCAGTTCGAGCGTTGAAAAGGACAGCGGTTCGAGCGCTGGCGCGAGTGAGGGAGCAGCCCCATTGCGGGGTTGAGCCTCGCGCGGCCAACGACGTCGATCGCGCTCCGGCGTCTGCCCGGGGGCCCCGTCTTGCCTTTTAGTGTCCATCGTATGGTGCCATATCCGATTCCGGTATGCCCATGCCCCTCTCAATCATGTGGTGTACCGCAGGCATCTAGCAAGACTGGCGGGAACTCGAGTCCACAGAAACGACGATCACGCTAGATTACAGTAAGAAATGCATGCCGAGATAAGTTTCTGGATGCGAAGCTAACGACACTCTTCAACCTGGTGCGTATAGATTCGGGCACCATGAAATCGTAGTTGAGGAGGCCATCGAAATGAACACAAAGCTCGACAGCGAAGCTCGTCGCAAGATCATTCTTGATGGTTACGGTAACAACGAACCGTTGAAGGATATTGCGGCAAAAATAGGGTGTTCATTGGCCAGTTTGAAAGTCACCGCCAGCAAAATCGGTTGCACTCGAACTCCGAAAGAGGCGGCCGACTTTCGACGTGGCTTTCATATCCCGGAGGACAAACGGCAGGATTACCATCAACTCATGACTGTTGGACAGTATAAAGCTCGCGAGTGCGCGCTGATTTTGGGACTATTAACACAGCAATCATCCAGCGGCGAGTAAAATGATTCCAATACACTATCGACGATAGTGTCACTCGAACAGTCCATCGCCTCGGCGGTTCATCAGCAAAAGACCCTCCGCAAGCACGGCGGCGGGCTCTGAAAGGTTCGCGCAGATGCTGCGCCGGCGCTCCAATCGCACCTGCCTGAGCCATCATGATCTGGCGATTTGCGAACGTGTGTTCAACCAGGTATGCGCGGATGAGGATCTCGATCCTTTAGATCCGAAAGCGGAAATCTTGGCGATGATGGTTGTTGCCTTTTTTCGAAAAGCGCACACCAGCGAGCGCGAACTGCTGGAGGCGGTCAGGTCTCGTCGCCAAAAGGTCGCAAGAAACAGGCACTAGTGCATGTCGTCAAAAGCATGCTGCGGTGTTGGTGCACGACAGAAACCTAAGGCGCATGATTCCGTTCAGTCGCAACGTGCTTTAGCCAAGGCACCGGACTTGATAGAAGTCGGCATGGCATAAATCCATCGGAGCAATCGCCGTGACCGACACCAAGCTTGCCGACACCTATCGCGGCTATGTCGCTTGCCTCAACAATCAGGACTGGGGCACCTTGCACCGGTTCGTCCATGACGAGGTGCACTACAATGGCGACCGGATCGGGCTGTCCGGCTATCGCAAGATGCTGGAGCGGGATTTTTCCGAGATCCCTGACCTCTATTTCGACATCCAGATGCTGATCTCCGACACGCCTTTCATAGCGAGCCGGCTTCAATTCAACTGCACGCCCAAGGGAGTTTTCCTTGGCCTGCCCGTCAACGGCAGGAAGGTCTGCTTCAGCGAGAACGTCTTTTATGAATTTCTCGACGGCAGGATCAGGCACGTCTGGTCGGTCATAGACAAGGCGGCCATCGAAGCGCAGCTATAGCGGATGAGGGCTGCGGCGACTTCCGCGATGAGAAGTAATCGTTCGCTAAAATCGATCATTCTAACGAAAATAATTCGTTGGAAAGATCGGTTAAGGAATGGCATTCCTCCGGCATACCCGCCTGGAGCATTGCATTGTCTTCCCTTAGCCACATCGCGAACGATATTCCGAAAAGCCTGATTTCCGCCGAACTCGCCCAAGGGCGAAGGTCCCTCAATTCGGTGTGGAACGGCGTTGTGCCCGGCATCGTGCTGGTCGCGATGATCACAGGCGTCGCCTTCTCGGCCCGCAATCTGTCGGGCTTCGCTCTGTTCAGCCCGATGATCCTCGCCGTCGTCGCCGGCATGATCTATTCCAACGTGCTCGGCACTCCCGCCCACGCCAAGGTCGGCATCGCGTTTTCGCAGCGCCGGCTGCTGCGCTTTGCCATCGTGCTGCTCGGCTTCCAGCTGACGCTTGGCCAGGTGGTGTCGATCGGCGCCGGCGGCGTCGGCATCGTGGCGCTGACGCTTGGCTCCACCTTCCTCTTTACCATCACGCTCGGCCGGCTGATCGGCGTCGACGCCAAGCTGGCGCAACTGATCGCCGCGGGCACCTCGATCTGCGGCGCGTCGGCCATCGTCGCCTCCAACATCGTCACCGATGCGCGCGACGAGGACGTCACCTACGCCGTCGCCTCGATCACGCTGTTCGGCACCGTCGCCATGCTCGGTTTCCCGCTGCTGGCGCCCGTCCTCGGCCTCGACCAGCACGCTTTCGGCCTGTGGGCCGGCGCCTCGATCCATGAGGTCGCGCAAGTCATCGGCGCCGGCTTCCAGAACGGCACCCAGTCCGGCGAGATCGCCACCGTCGCCAAGCTGACCCGCGTCGCCATGCTGGCGCCGATGGTCATCGCGCTCGGCCTGATGGCGCGCCGCAAGAGCAGCAGTCAGTCGGCGGCTCGGCCGCCCATGCCATGGTTTGTCGCCGCCTTCGTCGCCGTCGTGGCGCTGAACAGCCTGGTCACCGTACCGCCCGAGGTGAAGTCGGCGATGGCGCTCGCCACCACCATCATGCTGACCATGGGACTGGCCGCCATGGGCCTGCAGGCCGACATTTCGCAGCTGCGATCGCGCGGCCTGCGCCCGCTGGCGCTGGCCTTCTCGGCCTTCCTGTTCATCGGCTGCTTTAGCCTGATGCTGGTGAAGCTCGTCTAGACCAGGCCAGGGCATGTTGAGATTCAGGTCAGGCCGGCCCCACCTGAATATCAATATGCCCTAGTCCTCGAACGAGCTCGCGCTGGTATAGATCGCCGCCAGCGTCTCGATGCCGGCCTGGTCGGCCTTGTCGAAGCGGCCGGGCAACGGGCTGTCGAGATCGAGCACGCCGAAGACGCCGTCATCGTCCTCGAGCAGCACGACCAGTTCCGAACGCGAGTCGGCATCGCAGGCGATGTGGCTCGGAAAATCATGCACGTCCTCGATCAGCATCGAGGTGCCCAGTTCGACCGCCTTTCCGCAGACGCCCTTGCCGACCGCGATGCGCACGCAGGCTGGCTTGCCCTGGAACGGTCCGAGCACCATCTCCTCGTCGGATTGCAGGAAGTAGAAGCCGGCCCAGTTGAGGTCGGGCACCATCTGGAAAATCAGCGCCGCCGTATTGGCGGCGTTGGCAATCGAATCGCGTTCGCCCTCGAGCAGCGCCTTCAGTTGCGTGGCGAGGTCGCGGTAGAACGCGGCCTTGTCCGAGGTGTCGATGGCCTTGGCCGCAAACATCACTAGTCTCCGTATCGAGGATCGCGGTTTCGTTTCCGCAAGCTCTGCACCAAACGAACACCGGACGATACTAGCGTGAATTCCAGTCGCCGCGAAAGTCGGATGAGGATGCCCGGTCCGATACGCGGCAGCACGGGACGTCCATCGAACCGTGCTGCCTTGATCAAGAAGGCAAGTCCATCAGCCGGCGGGTTTGTACGCGCTAGCAGCCTTGTTGGCAGCCGCGAGCACTGCCTTCATGTCGAGTTCTTCCAGTACAACCATCTCGGTCAGCGAGCCGCTCGCTCGCACCGCAAGGGATATGCCCATCCCTGCGACCTGGTCCGGCACCTCTCCATTGACGACGACGTCATAAATGCCGCGCGTGAACATCACGCTGGTCATCTTGCCGCCAACGCTTTCGAAAAGCGCCTTGACCGCAGCTTGCCTGTCTGACCCCTGCATCAATCCTTTAGCGGCGTGAGGCGCATAGCTTGCCAATATGGTCACTTTCATGACTATTCCTCCCAATGTCATTGTCTCGTGACTGCTCAACAATTCGAGCCGGCACGGAGTGATTTTTCGGTAGCAATTGCAGGCGCCCTTGGACGCCTTGACGGCCAAGGGCCCACTGCCGGCCAAATATGCGCTGAAGCTAATATAATGACAATACCGGTCACGCCGACACCGCCGACAGGAACCGGCTGGACCACGCTCGGCCGGCGCGATGGGCTCGCGCCGCTGACGCGCTATGTGATGTTGGCGTTGCGGGCAAGCAGCGACGGCGCCGCAGCGCTCACATCGGGCGTTTGGGCTCGCTCTTTGAAGGCGCTGCCGTATCGGAATCGGATTTCTTGTGCTTGTCGGCGGCAATCCGTCGGATGCGGTCGAAGCGGCTTTCCTCGGTGGCTTCGGTCGTAACGACCGTCTCTGGCTTCTGCACGAACGTGATCATGGATCCGTCTCCTGGGCTAGAGGCCTGCGCGCCGGGGGAGACTGCCCCCGGCGATAATATCCGGCTCCTAGAACCGGCGTAGATTCAGGTCAGGCCGAGTCGAAAACGGTGGTTTCCGAGCAGGCCGGCATCACCTGAATCCTTAGTAGCCGCCCATGCCACCGCCGCCACCACCACCCGCGGGAGCGGCATCCTTGGCTGGGATATCGGTGATCATCGCTTCAGCCGTGATCAGAAGGGCCGCGATCGAGCCGGCGTCCTGCAATGCGGTGCGCACCACTTTCGCCGGATCGACGATGCCTGCCTTGATCATGTCGACATAGACCTCGTTCTGGGCGTCGAAGCCCTGATTGTGGTCCTTGCTGTCGGTGAGCTTGCCGACGACGATCGAGCCTTCGACGCCGGAATTCTCGGCGATCTGCCGGATTGGCGCTTCGAGAGCCCGCAGCACGATCGAGATGCCTGCCGTGACATCGTCATTGGCGCCGGTCAGGCCGGCAAGCGCCGACCTTGCGCGCAGCAGAGCCACGCCGCCGCCGGGTACGATGCCTTCTTCAACGGCCGCGCGCGTCGCATTCAACGCGTCGTCGATGCGGTCCTTCTTTTCCTTGACTTCCGACTCGGTGACACCGCCGACGCGGATGACGGCAACGCCGCCGGAGAGCTTGGCCAGCCGCTCCTGCAGCTTTTCCTTGTCGTAGTCCGAGGTGGTCTCCTCGATCTGGCCCTTGATCTGGGCAACGCGCGCCTGGATGGTGGCCTTGGTGCCGGCGCCGTCGATGATCGTGGTGGTGTCCTTCTCGATCAGCACGCGCTTGGCGCGGCCGAGCATCTCGATGGTGACGTTTTCGAGCTTGATGCCGAGATCCTCGGAGATCATCTGGCCTGATGTGAGCACCGCGATGTCTTCCAGCATCGCCTTGCGGCGATCACCGAAGCCCGGCGCCTTGACGGCTGCGACCTTAAGGCCGCCGCGCAGCTTGTTGACGACCAGCGTGGCGAGCGCCTCGCCTTCGACATCCTCGGAGATGATCAGCAGCGGCCGGCCGCTCTGTACCACCGCTTCGAGGATCGGCAGCATCGCCTGCAGATTGCCGAGCTTCTTCTCGTGGATGAGCACGTAGGGCTCTTCCAGCTCGACGCGCATCTTGTCGGCGTTGGTGACGAAATAGGGTGAGAGATAGCCGCGATCGAACTGCATGCCCTCGACGACATCGAGCTCGGTGTCGGCGGTCTTGGCTTCCTCGACGGTGATGACGCCGTCATTGCCGACCTTGTCCATCGCCTTGGCGATCATCTCGCCGACGCTGGCATCGCCATTGGCGGCGATGGTGCCGACCTGCGCGATCTCGGCCGACGATTTGACCTTCTTGGCGCGCGCCTTGATTTCTCCAACGACGGCGGTGACCGCCTGGTCGATGCCGCGCTTCAGGTCCATCGGGTTCATGCCGGCGGCGACCAGCTTGGCGCCTTCGCGCAGGATCGAGGCGGCCAGCACCGTGGCGGTGGTGGTGCCGTCACCGGCGAGGTCGTTGGTCTTCGAGGCCACTTCGCGCACCATCTGCGCGCCCATGTTCTCGAACTTGTCGGCAAGCTCGATTTCCTTGGCGACGGTGACGCCATCCTTGGTGATGCGCGGCGCGCCATAGGCCTTGTCGATGATGACGTTGCGGCCCTTGGGGCCGAGCGTGACCTTCACCGCATTGGTGAGGATCTCGACGCCGCGCAGCATGCGGTCACGCGCATCGGTGGAGAATTTGATTTCCTTGGCAGACATGATTTTTATCCAGTTCGGTTGAGGAAGGCAGAGCCCTGCCCTCCATGATCAAAGCTCGGAGCATTCTTTGCGCATCCCTTGGACACGCATCGCTCCAATCAGGCGGCCTTCTTGGCTTCGACGGCCTTTTCGATAACGCCCATGATGTCGGCTTCCTTCATGATCAACAGGTCCTCGCCGTCGATCTTGACCTCGGTGCCCGACCATTTGCCGAACAGGATGGAGTCGCCTGCCTTGACGTCGAGTGGAACAAGCGCGCCGTTTTCGTCGCGTGCACCGGGACCGACGGCGATGACTTCGCCTTCCTGCGGCTTTTCCTTGGCATTGTCGGGGATGATGATGCCGCCCTTGGATTTGGTGTCGCCTTCGGCGCGCCGGATGACGACGCGATCGTGGAGTGGCCGAAACTTCATGAGAACTTCCTTCTGGGGCCGGCACAGGCGGCCGCGCCCTTCATATAAGCGCTTTGGCACTCGATAGATAGGAGTGCCAAAAATTATTCGCGGCCAGAATTAAATATTCAAAAGTATTATTTTGGTTTGCCGTTTCGTGATATCGCCGATTGGTCAAATAATTGATTGGTCAAATAATTCAAAAAATTGAATTTTGCCGATTGAGTGCCTATTTATCGGACAAGTTCGTTTTCAAGATTTCAGGGACAAGGGAGATTTCTTCGATGGCCGAAGGCAATCAGACGATCATGGAAAAAGCTGAAGCCCGCTTTGTCGACAAGCAGAAGAAAACGGCGGAGCGCAACAAGGCGACCGCCGAATACATCTCCGAGGCGCGTGCTAGGGAGATCAAGACGGCAAGGCTGAGGGAGCTGCGGCTGGCCAAGGAAGAGGCGGACCGCGTCGCCGAAGCGCTGAACCCGACGCCGAAAAAGAAGCGGGTGGTCAAGAAGGCCGCCGCTACGGAGGTCAAGACATGAGCCTGACGTTCCCCAACCGCAGCCGCAGCTATGACGAAGCCGGCAAGCGCATCCGTTTCGTCGGCCATGACGGCATGTTCCAGATATCCTTCTCCGTCGCCGCCGATGCGATGACCAGGATGCAACCGGCGACCGCGGCCAATGAAGCCGGCTACCTCGCCACATTCGACACGCAGAGCAGCGCCATCCGCGACGTGGCGTCGAAGGCGTATGACCGCACCCGCAAGAGCATGTACGTGCTGACGGCCGCCGATTTCGGCTGATCTGCCTAATCCTTGCCGCTAAAAACCGGCCCCGGCTTTGAGACAAGGACGTGCATGGAAACGAAGATCAAAGGTCGATCTTCTCGACCATGGTGCGTATCTTTTCAGCCTTTTCAAAATGGTCGAGGCGGTGGGTTCTGATCCACCATTCGGCGGCTTCCATCAAAAGGTCGGGATCGTCGTTCCTGTTGGCGAAGAACGCGTAGAACGATACGCCGACGCCAGGCCCTTTCTCCGAAATCTTGCGGTCACAGACCTCTAGTATCTTCTGCTTCAGGCTGGCTCTCACGGGAATCCTCGGTTTGCGGTTTGGGCGTGTTTTTGCCGGCGGCAAAGTGCATCGGCGACTGCACAGGTCAGGACCTGCGCTCGGCCCTCTCCCGGCGCTTGACGTCACGGACGTTCATCTGCGCGACCATGTCCTCGGCCTCGCGCGGGCCCATCCCGACCATCACCTTCTGCCGGATCACGGCAGGCTGGCCGGTGAAGACATCAATGATGGTCCAGCTCTGGGGCAGCTCCATGCGCAGCGTGTAGCGATTGGCCATGTCGGTCAGCCCTGTATCATGAAAAACACCGCGGCCAGGATCAGCACTGTCCAGGCGATGACCGACAGTTTCAGCACCATGCCGCCATGCGCGGCCAGAAACTCCCGCAGCCGCAACGCGACACCTGCCGACGAAGCCGGCGCCACGACGGTGGCGACAGGCGCCTTGACGCCAAGTTTTCCAAACACAGGCAGCAGCGACGGTTCACGCACGAAAATGACCTCGAATGTCGGGGAAGAGCCGGAGCAAGGATGCTCGCTTGCCTTGCATAGCACTGTTTTCTCGATCGCCCTGCATGCCAAATGCGGATAGGGGGCGGCGATGGTGAAAGATGCGCGGGTCGCGTCGGCTTGGCCATACAAACGCTGCGGCCCTCAAGCCGCGGCGCTGCGGCCTTTCGCGGCGGCGTCGGGCTTGAAGAAACGGAACGTGTTGCGCCCTGCCGCCTTGGCGGCATAGAGCGCGGTGTCGGCCTGCATGAACAGGTCGCACGGTGCGCCAGCCTTAGCAAAGGCAATGCCGACCGAGGCGCCGAGCTTGAGCGATTGGCCGCAGGCGACGACCGGCTTGCCCATCGCCTCGATGATGCCGCGCGCCAGGCCGGAGACCGCGCCGCGGTCGAGATGCGGGCCGAGCAGGACCGCGAATTCGTCGCCGCCGACGCGCGCCACCAGATCCGCCTCGCCGCAGCTGCCGGCGAGGCGCTCAGCCGCCGCCTTCAAGCATTCGTCGCCGACGACATGGCCGAACGTGTCGTTGACGGCCTTGAAGCCGTCGAGGTCGACTAGGAGCAATGCGCCGAGCGGGCGGCCCTCGTCCGTATGCGCAAGCCGCGCCTGGAACCGGCCGCGATTGGCCAGCCCCGTCATGACGTCATATTCGGCCAGATAGCGCATCCGGTCCGACAGGATCTTCTCATCGGTGATATCCTGCTTCATGCCGAAGATGCGCACCGGAACGCCGTCCTCGCACTCGACCGTCGCAGTGATGCGGATCCAGCGGCTGCGGCCGGCAAAGGTGGTGATCTCGGCATCGAGAGTGAAGCCGTTGCGCTCGGCAATCGCCCGGCCGCGCAAGCTGTCCAGCGCCTTTCGCGACTCCGCCGGATAGCACTTGATGATCTCCGAGCGATCGAGCACTGAGCCGCGCGGCAGGTCGAACAGGTCATAGACCACGTCGGTCCAGGTAAGCCGCTCGTCGGGCAGGCTGCATTCCCAGACGCCGAGGCGTGCTGCTGCCGAGGCGCGGTCGAAGATCTTGCGGCTGTGGGCCAGCGAACGCTCTTGCCTGCCGATCACTTCGGCCTGCGCCGCGAGTTCCGCCTTGAGCCGGGCAATGGCCGCGGCTTCGCGGCGGCGCTCGTCGGAGCGGCTGTCGCGCCTTGCCCCCTTGCCGGGCTGCGAGACATCGGTCCGCGCCGGGCCTTTCGGGGTGTAGGGCGTATCGGGCATGGCGGAGCTCTGCTGTCCTGGCGGGCGACCACCATGGGGCGCAAGCGATTAACACTTCGCTGACAATCGGTAGATTCCTCGCCCCCACGGGAGTGGGGGAGAGGTGGCTCGGCGAAGCCGAGACGGAGAGGGGGAATGGCGCAGACCCGTCCTGAAATGTATTTCCTGGGATAGGTCGCGCCTTACGAAAGCCCCCTCTCCGGCCGCTTCGCGGCCACCTCTCCCCCGCTTTGCGGGGGCGAGGAACCCAAGCCTTGCTACCTCAGACCTTTCTCTTCCACCGACGGAGCTCCTCACCACTTTCCCCCTTGAACGACTATCCAATCTGGCTTAGCCTTGAGTTGAGAAAAGGTTTTTCCAAACATCTCCGATCGGGCTTGGCCGTGTGCCGGGCTTGACTTCGGCCAGCAAGGGAAAACCTTTTCCCAACAAAGGATTTTTGGCGCGATGGCATCGGAGCCTGTCCCGGTATTTTCCAAGCCAGTCACCTTGCGTGACGTGGCGGCGCAGGCCGGCGTCAGTGTCGCCACCGCCTCCAAGGCTCTCAACGATCAGGGGCGCATGACCGCAGAGACGCGCGAGCGCATTCGCGAGACGGCCCGGCGTCTCGGCTTCCGGCCCAACAGCCTGGCGCAGAGCCTGCTCAGGCGGCGCAGCTTCACTGTCGGCCTGCTCACCAACGACACCTATGGCCGCTTCTCGCTGCCGTTGATGTCGGGCATTTCGGACGCGCTGGTCGACAATGGCGTCTCGGTGTTCCTGTGCAATGTCGAGGAGGATCCGCGCCTCGGCCAGATGCATGTCGACGCCATGCTCGACAAGCGCGTCGACGGCATCATCGCCACCGGCAAGCGCATCGACCGCCATCTGCCGGTCGACCTCAGCAATCTGCGCGTTCCGGTGATCTATGCCTTCACCCAGCCCGATCCCGACGCCATCGCCTTCGTCTCGGACGATGCCGGCGGCGCGCGGCTGGCGGTCGAGCATCTGTGCCGGCTGGGCCGCCGGCGCATCGCCCATGTCACCGGGCCAGCGAGCTTTGCTGTGGTGCATGCGCGGGCGCAGGCCTATCGCGACGTGCTGGCCGAAAACGGCTTGCCGGTCACCGAGCCGCTGCTCGGCTCCTGGTCGGAAGCCTGGGGTCACGAGGCGGTGGCGCAGCTGTTCGACAGCAGGAATGAAAGGCCGGACGCCGTCTTTTGCGGCAACGACCAGATCGCACGCGGCGTCATCGATGCCTTGCGCGAGCGCGGCCTCAACGTTCCCAACGATGTCGGCGTCATCGGTTTCGATAATTGGGAGATCGTGGCCGAGGCGACGCGCCCGCCACTGACCTCCGTCGACATGAACCTGGTCGCCCTCGGGCGCGAGGCAGGGCTGACCCTGCTGTCGCTGGTCGGCGGCCAGCCCGCCGCGCCGGGCATTCGAAAACTGCCGTGCCGGCTGGTGGTGCGGCAGTCATGCGGCCATCCGCTGGATGGCTGAAAACCACGCGCCGCGCGATCGGCGCCAAGCCGCGGACCGCGGCGAACCCTGGAGGAGGACGAAGATGAGGAACCTGATTGCCAAACTGGCCCTGGCCGCTGCCGTTCTGGGTGGCGGCATCAGTGCCGCAGCCGCCGAGACGGCCAACATCTGGGTGCGCGCCGACGGCTCGAATTTCATGCCGAGGATCGTCGATGCCTACAACAAGGCGCACACCAACCAGATCAAGCTGGACATCATCCCCAATGCCGAGATCATCCCGAAATATGGTGCCGCGGCCGCCGGCGGCACCGCACCCGACGCGCTGTCGCTCGACCTGATCTACACGCCGTCCTTCGCCGCCGCCGGCCAGCTTGAGGACATCACCGACTGGGCGAAGTCGCTGCCCTATTTCTCCAGCCTGTCGCCGGCGCATGTGAAGACCGGCACCTACAAAGACCACATCTACGGCCTGCCGTTCTCGGCCGACGCCTCGGTGCTGATCTGGAACAAGAAGCTGTTCAAGCAGGCCGGCCTCGACCCCGAAAAGGGCCCGACCAACTGGGCCGAGATCGCCGCCGATGCCGAGAAGGTCAACGCCCTCGGCGGCAACGTCAAAGGCTTCTACTTCTCCGGCAATTGCGGCGGCTGCAACATCTTCACCTTCACGCCGCTGATCTGGGCGTCGGGCGGTGACATCCTCAGCGAGGATGGCTCGAAGGCGACGCTCGACAGCCCGCAACTGCGCGGCGCCATCGATCTCTACCGCTCGATGGTCAAGAAGGACCTGGTGCCGGCAGGCGCGCAGACCGACACCGGCGCCAACTTCTTTGCTGCCTTCGCCGCCGGCAATATCGGCATCTCGCCATCCGGCGCCTTCGCCATCGGCGCGCTCAACACCCAGTATCCCGATGTCGACTATGGCGTCACCTTCCTGCCGGGCAAGGACAGCGGCTGGTCGTCTTTTGCTGGCGGCGACAATTTCGTCGTCACCAAGGGCACCACGAAACTCGCCGTGGTGAAGGAGTTCCTCGATTTCGCCTATTCGCTCGAGGGCCAGACCATCCTGGCCAAGTACGGCAGCCTGCCGGTGCGCGGCGACATCGCCAAGGAAGCGCTGAAGGATCTCGATCCGCGTTACCAGATTGCCGCCGAGGCCATGGCCAAGGGCCGCACCCCCTATTCAGTGGTGTTCAACGATTTGATCAACTCCGCCAACGGTCCGTGGACGCAGATGATCAACGAGGTCTTCTTCGGCGACGATGTCGACGGCGCCATCGCGAATGCCCAGGAGACCATGCAGTCGATCATCGACCAGGCGCCGCAGAAGTAGCGGACGCCTGCCGGCCGCCCGCCTGTCTCCCTGGGCGGGTGGCCGGCGCGCTCCTCACCCTCCCCCTTGTGGGGAGGGTCGCTGCGAAGCAGCGGGGTGGGGGTCAGCGCCAGCCCCCCCACCCGGACCTGCGGTCCGACCTCCCCACAAGGGGGAGGTAGGGCGGCGCGCCGCATGCAACGGAAGAACAGCCATGACCTCCATCACAGCAGCAACCCCTGCCCCACCACGCGCCCGAAAGCTCACCGGCGCCGGCCGCCGGCAGTGGATCGGCCTGCTCTATGTCGCGCCGGCCGTCGCGCTGGTCGTCGTCTTCTTCCTGATCCCGCTCGGCATGACGGCGTGGATGTCGCTGCACAACTGGCCCTTGATGGGCGAGCGCAGCTATATCGGCCTCGGCAACTATGTCGCCATCCTGCACGACACCAGGTTCTGGAACGCGCTGCGCTTCACCGGCTGGTACACACTGGTCGTCACCATCGCGATCTTCGCGGTGGCGTTTCCGCTGGCGCTGTTCGTCGAACGGCCGCGGCCGCTGACCAATCTCTACCGGACCATGTTCTTCATGCCGGCGGTTGTCGGCTTTGCTTCGGCCAGCCTGCTCTGGTCATGGCTGCTGAACGTCGATTCCGGCCTGTTCAGCCCGGCCGCCTACGACCTCGGCCTGATCGACAGAAAGTTCAACCTGCTGGCCACTTTCCAGCCTGCCTTCTGGTCGATCATCGCCATGGTCGTCTGGAAGGTCGCCGGCTTCACCATGATCATCCTGATGGCCGGCCTGCAATCGATCCCGCAGGACCTGCAGGAGGCGGCGGTCATCGACGGCGCCGGGCCGTTCGCCCGGTTCAGGGCCATCACGCTGCCGCTGATGCGCCGCACGCTGGCGCTGGCGCTGATCCTGTCGGTCGCCGGCTCGATCCTCGCCTTCGACCAGTTCTACATCATCCTGCGCGGCGGCCCGCGCAACCAGACGCTGACGGCAGTCTACTGGATCTTCAACCAGTCCTTCGTGTCGTTCAAGCTCGGCTATGGCGCCGCACTCTCCATGGTGCTGCTGGTGATCCTGGTGGCACTCAGCCTCGTCCAGCTGTGGCTGCTGCGCAAGCCGGAGGGTCTCGACTGATGGCGCAGGCCACCTCCCGCAACCGCAGGCTCGCCGCCCGCATCGCCGAGCATTCGACCGGCATCATCGCCTCGGTGCTGTTTGCGGCGCCGATCGTGTGGGCGGTGCTGTCGGCCTTCAAGCCGGCGCAGGAAGCGCGCCTGCCGCCGCTGCCGCCCTGGCCGACGTCTGGCATCTCGCTGGAGAATTATGCCACCCTCAACAGCTTCGGCGACGGGCTCTGGGTCTCGGCGCAGAACAGCATCTACGTTTCGGCGATGACCGTCGTGCTGTCGGTCGCCGTCAGCGTGCTGGCCGGCTACGGCTTTTCCCGGTTCCGGTTCCCGTTCAAGGATCTATTCTTCATCCTCATCCTGTCGACGATCATGATCCCGTTCCAGTCGATCCTGACGCCGATCTTCCTGGTGCTGACCAAGCTTGGCCTGCACAACACGCTGACGGGCCTGGTCGGCGTCTATGTGACGCTGCAACTGCCGTTCTCGATCTTCATGATGCGTAACGCCTTTGACGCGGTGCCGCGCGAGATCGAGGAAGCCGCCCGCATGGACGGCGCCGGCAACATCACCATGCTTATAAAGGTGATGCTGCCGCTGGTCTGGCCGGGTGTCGTCACCATCGCGCTGTTTGCCTTTCTCGGCGCCTGGAACGAATTCCTCGCCGCGCTGGTGCTGATGACCGACCAGTCCAAATTCACGCTGCCGGTGATGATGACGGCACTACAGTCAGGCCGCTTCGGCGCCATCGACTGGGGTGCGGTGCAGGCGGGCGTCACCGTGATGATGGTGCCGTGCCTCATCCTGTTCCTGGTTCTGCAGCGCTTCTATATCCGCGGCCTGATGGCCGGGGCTGTCAAGTAATTCGACCGAACGGAGTAAGTTCATGACCGCATCGCCATCCACCCAAACCGCCCGGGCGGACAAGACGGACAAGCCCAAACTCGCCTTCCGCCCGCTGCTGGTGCCGCAGGTCGACGTGCGCGGCTTCTGGGGCGACCGCGCCGACGCCGTCGCCAGTGCCACCGCCGGCATCCTCTACGACCGCTGTGTCGAGGCCCGCATGCTGGAGCAGATCGACCCGGACCGGCCCTCGCCGGGCGTCGTCATCCCCTTCCATGTCAGCGACGGCTTCACCGCCAGCACGGTGACGACGCAGATGTTTTGGGATTCCGACTGGGGCAAGACCATCGAGACTGCGGCCTATTCACTCTACCGCCGCAAGAACCCCGAACTGGAGAAGAAGATCGATGCCGTCATCGACATGTATGAGAAGCTGCAGCAGCCGGACGGCTACCTCTCGAGCTGGTATCAGCGCATCCAGCCCGGCCTGCGCTGGACCAATTTGCGCGACTGCCACGAGCTCTATTGCGCCGGCCACCTGATCGAAGGCGCGGTCGCCTACTACCAGGCCACCGGAAAACGCAAACTGCTCGATGTGATGTGTCGCTTCGCCGACCATATCGCCACGATGCTCGGACCGCGACCCGGCCAGAAGCATGGCTATTGCGGCCACGAGGAGATTGAGCTGGCGCTGGTCAAGCTCGCGCGGGTGACCGGCGAGCAGAAATACATGGAGCTGGCGAAACACTTCATCGACCAGCGCGGCCAGCAACCGCACTACTTCGACGAAGAGGCGCGTGCCCGCGGTGCCGATCCGAAGGATTTCCATTTCAAGACCTATGAGTACAACCAGTCGCACATTCCGGTGCGCGAGCAGGACAAGGTCGTCGGCCATGCGGTCCGGGCCATGTACCTCTATTCGGGCATGGCCGACATCGCCACCGAATATGGTGACGATACGCTGCGGACGGCACTCGACCGGCTGTGGGACGATCTCAACACCAAGAGCCTCTACATCACCGGCGGGCTCGGCCCTTCGGCGGACAATGAGGGCTTCACCAGCGATTACGACCTGCCCAACGAGAGCGCCTATGCCGAGACCTGTGCTGCCGTCGGGCTGGTGTTCTGGGCCAGCCGGATGCTCGGCATGGGGCCGAACGCCCGCTACGCCGACATGATGGAGCGCGCCCTCTACAATGGCTCGATCTCGGGCCTGTCGCTCGACGGCTCGCTGTTCTTCTACGAGAACCCGCTCGAAAGCCGGGGGGCCCACAACCGCTGGAAATGGCACCGCTGCCCCTGCTGCCCACCCAATATCGGGCGCATGGTCGCCTCGATCGGCAGTTATTTCTACAGCCTGGCCGACGATGCTTTGGCCGTGCATCTCTATGGCGACTCGACCGCCCGCTTCGACATATCGGGCATCCCGGTGAGTCTGACGCAGGCGAGCCGCTATCCCTGGGACGGCGCCGTCGAGATCACGCTCGAGCCGCAGGCGCCGGTGGAATTCACCCTCCATCTGCGCATCCCGGCCTGGAGCACCGGCGCCGCGTTGACTGTGAACGGCGAGCCCGTCGGCCTGGCGGATGTCACCAGCGACGGCTACGCCGCGATCCGGCGGACATGGAAAATGGGCGATCGCGTCCTGCTCGATCTCGAAATGCCGATCGAGCGGCTCTATGCCAACCCCCAGGTGCGGCAGGATGCCGGCCGTGTCGCGCTGTCGCGCGGTCCGCTGATCTACTGCGTCGAGGCGACCGACAATGAAAGCCAGCTGCATCGCCTGACACTGCCGAGGACGGCGAGCGTCGAGGCGCAGCAGCGGCCGGAGCTTCTCGGCGGCGTGGTGACGCTTTCAGCCACCGCACAAGCCGATGCCGGCGACGGCTGGCAAAACGGGCTCTACCGGCCCGCGCCGCCGGCCACCACCAAGACGCGCCTGACCGCCATTCCCTATTTCGCCTGGGACAATCGCGAGCCCGGCGAAATGCTGGTGTGGCTCAGGGACGGGTGAGACAGCCTGTGGAGTTTCCAACAGGCTCTGAGCGCTCAGCCGATCTTGTAGACCAGGCTCAGCCGCCCGCCCGGCAATTGCTCGACCTTGGTCAGTTCCAGGTCGCGCCGCTGAGCCGTCGTCGAAAACAGCACCTTGCCCTCGCCGGCAATCAGCGGATAGAGGACGAGGCGCAGTTCATCGACCAGCCCGGCCTCGGTAAGACTGTCGACAATGGTCGACCCGCCCATCAAATAAATGTCCTTGCCGGGCTGGCGCTTCAGTGCCGCGACATCGTCGTTGGTCCTGAGAAAACGCGTCATCGGCCAGTTGGCTGAATTCAGCGTGTTCGACAGCACATAATGCGGCGTCTTGGCAGCAAAGCGTGCCCAGGGCAGTTCCTCTCGCGCGGCGGGCTTGCCGGTCATAGGCAGCGGCTCGTCGGGCGCGTTCTGGATCGCGGTCCAGTACTGCTCGTAGCCCGGATACATGCGGCCGCCGAGCACGCAGGCATCGACCTGTTCCATCAGCCCATAGTCCTCCGACCAGGCATGCACCCAGTCCGCGATGCCGGTCGGCCCCTCTGCCTTGCCGTCGACGGAAATCTTTCATGGCGGCGATCAATTTACGCATGGCATTCTCCTTGGCGCACAAAGGCGCGGTTGTGCGGCCCGCGGGCCGGCGGTTCAAGATTTCGGGAAATGTTCGGAAATGCCGCTGCAGGGCAGCGGTCGTCATGCGGGCGATCGCCCGCTTGTCAGTCAACGGTCATGCAAGTCTCAAAGTGTCCGGCGCTATGGTCTCCTTTCCACGGGTTTCGCGTCTCTCCTGCTCAGGCCGGCAGGCGCCGGTCGTAGTCCAGCCTCAACCTCGTCCAGCCGTCCCAGAACGGCTCCGGCTGCTCGCCGCGCAGCCTCGCGGCGAGAATGTCGAGATGCATGTGCCAGCCGGGGGCGATGTTGAGCATCAGCGAGCGGTCACCGAGGCGACGATGGACGATGGTGAGCAGCACATCCTTGCCCTGCGGAGCCAGGTCGAAGGTGACGCCGCCGGTGCTGCCCCAGGTGATGACGAGTCGGTGTGGCGGATCGATCTCGATGATCTCACCCGGCATGGAGTGTACGGTTGGAAATCCTGGCGGGCGCTCACCGGCCGGATCGGTCAGCTCGTCATTGCGCCAGGTGAGTTCGAAGGGCGAGCCTGCCTCGCTTCCCATCGGGCCGGCCGCCAGCCACTGGCGGCGCAGGTCTGAGTCGGTGATGTAGCCCCAGATACGCTCGGCGGGGCCGGGCAGGAGCCGTTCGATCGTCAAGGTTGCCGGTTCGGTCAGCACACCATAGCCATTCTCGGCATGTCGGTCGGTCATGTCTGGTCTCCCTTCTTCTGCGTCGACGATTTGCGCGCGTCGTCTTCGCGCAGCAATCGTTCCAATATGTCGAGCCGCCCCGTCCAGAAGCGCGAGTAGGCTCCAAGCCACTCATGCACGCTGGCCAGCGGGCCAGCCTCGAGGTGGCAGATATGCGTGCGGCCGAGCACTTCGCGACGGATCAACCCGGCATTTTCCAGCACCTTGATGTGCTTGGAAGCAGCCGCCAGCGACATCGCGAACGGTTCGGCCAGTTGGCTCACCGTGCGCCCGCCGCCGGCGAGTTCGCGCAGCATCTGCCGGCGCGTCGCGTCGCCAAGGGCGTGAAAGACCTGATCCATCTCGTATGTGAGTAATTCAACCATGTGGTTGAATATGCGCCTGCGGCTTTTGATTGTCAACCGTTTGGTTGAATATTATTTGCGGCGCTGAAATGACTGGGGTTTGCGCTTCAGCCTGCGTCGGTGCGACCGATCTCTTCGGCCACCAGTTCCTGCAACTGCCACAGATTGCGGTCGCGAATGCCGCAGGCGTCGAGGTGGCGGATGGTCTCGAACAGATATTCCGCACCCGAACCCCAGTGGCCGACGGCCCTGGCCAGCGTCGCCGCGATCGCCTGTTTGTCGAGTTTGCCGGCATAGCGCGGATTGGCGGGGTCGACGACGAAGCCGAGCGCGCGGTTCATGCCGCCTTCTGTCCTGACCTGCAGCCAGCGCGGCACGTTGACAGCCGGCAGGACGGTCATCTCGCGGCGCAGCAGCGCTTCCAGGTTGGCCGCCACCGGCTCGGCGATCTCGAACACCATGCCCTGGCACTGGCCGCCGCGGTCGAGCGCCATCATCAGGCCTGGCTGCTCGACCGTGCCCCGGAAGCGCTTGACCGTAAAACAGAACGAACGATGCCAGCCGGTCGCCACCGCCCGCTCGCCACCCGTCACCTCGCCGGCCGGCTTCCACAGCAGCGAGCCATAGGCGAATAGTCTAACGGGTCCAGGCGGCGCGCCGGCCAGCACCTCATCGCGGATGCGCGCATAGTCGGCATCAGTCATATAGACCATGCCCGGCGTCGGCCCGGCATCCTCGACCGCGCGCATGGTGCGGGCAACGAGCGCCTCGGTCAGTGCCATCGGCGTCTTGCGCGGCTCCGGCCTGCATGGCGATGCAGAGGAAATGGCCTTGTTCATCCTTGCGCTCCCTGCCTCGCCGCAATGTTGCCGAAGGTTGGGGGATTCTCAAGGGCGACCGGCGCGAAATCCGCCGCTCGATGCCGGGCGTGCGCGAGACGCCCGCCCGGCCGGTCTGTTCTAGTGCTTGGTGCTCTTGCCGCCAATTGGGATGCGCTTTGCCTTGCTCTGCGCCTTCTCTGACTTCGGTAAGGTGACGGACAGCACACCGTTGCGGAAATCGGCCGCGACCTTATCTTCTACGACTTCGAAACCGAGCGGGATGCGACGTTCGAAGCGACCGTAGAACCGCTCGGAGAACTGACGTTCCCTGTCCTCGGCTTCGGCGTGTTTTTCGCCGCGCAACGTCAGGACACCATCATCGAGCAACACCTCGATGTCCTTCTCTTCCATGCCCGGTATCTCGGCCGTCACGCGGATCTCCTTGTCCGTTTCGGAGATCTCCACGCTGGGCCAGCCCGTGCCGGCCGAAGAGAACCTGCCCAGGGACGGAAGTCGCGAGTCGAAGCCGCGGAACATGTCGTCGACCAGGCGGCTCATCTCGCGATGCAGGCCCATGAACGGGTCCCGGTCGCCTTCGCGAAAGAGGGGCGGAGCCTGGTTTGTGTCGCGGCTCCATGGAATGAGATCACGAATGGTCATTGCACTTGCTCCTTTCTTGATCCTGTTTCTGGCTCGTTTTATTGCTCTGGCTGCCATGCTCCGGGGACAATGCGCTGTCTGACGCCGGCATCGCTGACGGCCCCATTTGTGCTTTCTGTTTTCGCTTCTGCTCCTGGTCCGATCCGCTCCACCTTAGAGAACGCCCTCGCCCGGTCGCGGTCTCGCGCAGCGTCAACGCCTCCGGCACATGATGCCCGAGTTCGATGGTTGCAAGGCCATCGACCAGTGCGGCGCCCATCAACCGGCGCCGCGTCTGAACCGGCCCTATCCGGCGCCGGCACGGTCGATCTGGGGTTGGCGGCTGCGACGTCAAGACCTGGTAATGCAATGTGATCGTTGGCAGGCGCGCCCAACGCCTCGTGTCGGCGTCTTCTTCATTGGCGACGCCATCGGCTCGATGGCGGCCGGCATCGCCTGGACCTGGGGCGGATGGCAGGCGGTATGCACGGCCGGCGCTGCCTTCGGCCTCGTTGCCCTTCTGGTCGACTGGATCGGCGGATCCGAGTGAGCGCCTGGGAACAATGTTGCCGGCAAAGTGTTCTAGTCCTTGCCGGAGGATGTCATGAACGATGCGTCGGCAAAACCCGCGGGCCTCGTCCTTTCATCGACGGAGCGCGCGAATACGCTGTCGCATTTTCACAGAGCCGAGATCGCCCGCATGGCGGGATGGCGCGACCGGCTCGACCGGACGACGAACTGGGCGATCACGGTGGTGGCGGCGCTGCTTTCGGTATCGCTGTCAACGGCCAGCGCGCATCACGGCGTGCTGCTATTCGCCATGCTGCTGATCATGCTTTTGCTGTGGATCGAGGCGCGTCGCTATCGGTTCTTCGACTTCTACCGGGCTCGCGTGCGACAGTTCGAGCGCCACTATTTCGCGCAGATCTTTTCCCCGCAGCCCGACTTTGCCTCTGATTGGCTGCTCATCGTCGGCGAAGGCCTGCGCGCGCCGAAGTTCCTGCTGTCGCAGCGCGCTGCGCTGGCGCGCCGCCTGCGGCGAAACTACATCTACCTGTTCCTGATCCTGCTGTTGGCCTGGGTGGTCAAGATATCGACCCCCAGCCTTCAGACCGTGGGCCTCAAGACCGGGTTTGTCGGTTCGCTTCGTGAGGCCGTCGAAAACGCCGCCCTTGGCCCCATTCCCGGTGTGGTGATCGTGGTCGTCGTGACGGCATTCTATGCCTGGCTGCTCGCTATCGTCTTTTTCGCGGCCGGCGACGACGGCGAACTTTCCTTCGGCGACGTCCACGTCTGACGTCTGGCGACAGGCGGCTGCAACACATGGCGGCCCGAGCGTTGTTGTGGTCAGTCCGCTGACGCGTTCGAGGGAATCCATGACCTGTCGATTTGCAATGACGTGACGCGGCCGGTCGTGCTTTTGGCCAGCCGCACCCGAGGCCCGGGCAGAGATGGCGGGCGAGATCGGGGCCCAGTTTGGGCCTAGCCGCGCAGCGGCAAGCCCGCTACATGCCGAAGAACTGCCTGCCGATCATGTAGCCCAGCGCCGCCGCGACCAGCGGAAACAGCGTCGGCGCGACCTTGCCAAGAAGGGAAACCTGCTGGGCCTTCGCCGGCGTGTGGCGTGCATTGCCGAGATTCTTGGTCATTGCTTGCCTCAGGTTTGAATGATTCATTAGCAAGCGCTGATTAACAGCATGGCCGCATTAACGGCTTGCAAAGAAATTAGATCAAATAGCCGACCATTCCTGCCGCCGATCTTGCCGGCAGCGGGCACATCGGTGCCGCCGGGACGGCCTCCGCTTGCCCGGCAATGACGACAGCCTCACCCACATCGTCTCCGGCCTGATGCAGATGGCAAATCGGCGAGGTGCACAAGCTCGACGAGGCCAGCAGCAGCCGACCTGATCCAGGCGAAGCCCACGGCGCCCGAATTCCGCCGCTCCGCATATCGGCCGTCGAAGCCGATGTTGAAATCAGCCATCCACGTTCTCCCCCTTAAGACCGTGAACGCCGCCTTGGCGAGGTCGAGATCATCGCGCCTAGTCACCGCGCCCGCAATGAGGTCAAAAGTCGATCATCGCGGATCACCGCATTGCCCCTCGAAGCTGACCTTGCCAGAGCTTGACCAAGGCCGCTCTGGCCTTGATCAATGCGCCACGCCGTCGGATGCGTGCAGGAGTCTCCAGGTCAAGCCGATGCGGCCGTCGAACTGGGATGCAAAATGTTCGGCGGCGATGCCTTCCAGGCCGTCATCGACAAGAGCTTCGATGCTACGTCGCAGCAGCGCGAGTTGCATCTCGCGGGCGTGTGCCAGGTCTGCCTCTCTCATGATTTCCGTGACGTGGTAGGCGACAACGGGCTGGCCGAGGCAAGACGTGAGCGCGCTCGCTTCCGATGTCACTGCCGTAACTGCATCTTCGATGTTCATTCTGGCGCTCCTCATCAAACATGATGCTGGCGCCTCCCTATGAGACGACGGTGTTCCGTCGTTCCTTTTCAATTTCGACTGTCGCGAAAGGCAGGTGTGCGCGAAAAGGAGAATTACCCCTCTTGTTCCAGTCTCCTTGAGTAGCCTCGCTACCCAAATCAGTATGCTGCAAAATTGAATTAAAGGCGACCGGATAGTTAATCGATGGTTAATGGCGGCGCTCGCATCTCAGGCGTTCGCGCACGAAACATCGGGCAGGTCCGCCTGCGCCTCTTTTCGGATATCGAGACCAGCGTCGCCGTGCGCTCAGAAACGGACCTCGCGATTTAGAATTGGCAGTTGGATGGAACCAGCAAGTGCGCCGAGTCGCGACGCGCTCGGCCGAAGAGTCCAGCACCTGGTCTGTGATCGGTCGGGTCCCAAGCCAATTTCCGCCTGCCGCGCTCCACGCTGTTGCAAGACGTTCAAATTTGAGCTTCCGCGCTCATGCTTTGTCGAGAGTCTCTCTGATAGTCATTCAAACCTTCTGCGCTGTAAGTTTTAGCCGTTCTGAATCGCCGTTGGCGACGATGACGACGAAATAGGAGAACGCAATGGCTCGCAATCACGTTGAACGTCTTGAAGAGTTCAGGGAAATCCTGGTCGCGACTCGACGCGAAGGAGTCCGTAATGTGCACCATACTCGCGACGCAATGCAGGCAAGTGGCTTTCAGATCGGGGACAGTGACGGCTCCAGCTACGGAGCCGATCTGATGGCGCTCCAAGCGGAAATTGAGGCAGTCGATCGCGCCATCGAAGACGAGAAGCGGTTGGCCTTGGCCCTCGAGAGCGCCGCTCAAACCCACCGACCGACCAAACCGAGAATCGTGAAGGGAACATAGGTTCAGGTACGGCCCTTTTCGCCCGTCGCGTCGATCGCCTGCGGTATGGGGTCGGGCTCGTCGCCGCCGTGGTGAGCGCCCTGAAGGTCATCCGTTTGCCATCAAACGTCGGGAAGGGACGGCCGAAGCTGCCCTCTGCCAATGTCGCTGACTGCTCAGCCTCCATCTTCGTCGTCGATTTCGCGGTCTCCATCGTTGTCGATGCTTCGCTAATCTCATGGACGGCGTTCTTCAGATGTCAGCTTCTGGTGCAAAGCGGTCGGCACTACCCTGGATGAAAAGGTCGGCTTTCTAGCCCCATCATCCCGAAAGCAGATGAGGTGGATGGCTCCCGCTCCCGGCATCTCGGTGCCAAAGTGGGTTTGCTGTCAGGCAACCCGAGCAAAGGAGCCATCCGCCATGCAGAT
>NZ_JACHEF010000006.1 GCF_014207355.1 Mesorhizobium sangaii
GCATGGCGGATGGCTCCTTTGCTCGGGTTGCCTGACAGCAAACCCACTTTGGCACCGAGATGCCGGGAGCGGGAGCCATCCACCTCATCTGCTTTGGAAATCCGTACCGCGAAGCTGTCAGTCCGCAATCGGCCCAAAACAAGACTCTGATCGAGCGGCGGTAGCTGCTGCGCGCAGACATCCAGTCGAAGACCTCTGCCTACGGAAGGCCGTGGAATCGCCGGCATTTTAGTCGGTCAATCAGTATTTTGCGGGATTCCGTGTCGAGCCGCATCGCTGCTATCCACGTTCGGGTAACACCGGGTAAACACCAAGTTCCTCAACGTCGGCTTCGGACCAACGCTCAGCGCCGCCATTTCCGCCAAGGCCACACCCGCAAAGGTGCGGCATTTGCTGAAATTGATCCCCACCGTCGAACTGACTCGTGGCAATACCCGTAAGCCTGAGTCGATGCTCATTGGCATGGAACGCCCTGTGCCGGCAAGCCGACTGTGCGCAGATCGGGACGGAGGTTCGAAAGTGCGCGCCGGACTACTGATCTAGGTGCGCGAATGGATGTCGGCGCTCCAGCTCCCGACCGACCAGGAAAGCGGCCAGCATAGCAACGATGAGCGTCGGCACCAGCAAGTGGGCGTTGTGCAGCCCGACGCGACCGGCAAGTTCGCCCAGCAACCCCGGCATGGTAAGGATCGCCACGCCCCCAGCAAGCGCCGTCCGGGCACTCGCCCTGTCGTGCTGGGCGACGAGGGTCGCACCGATCGCCTGACCGGAGACGAGCGGATAGAAAAGCGAGATTCCGAAGCCGAGGACGAACAGGCCGGCGATTGAGACCGCCGCATCGCTCGTTCCCCAATAAAACAAGAAGCCCAAGAGCGCCACGGTGACTGCCGCAACAAACAGCGTCGGCACAGCGACTATGCGGAGAATGCGGCTCCCTGCGAGGCGCCCGACGGCCATGGCGACGGCAAATGCAACGGCCGCCGTAGCCGCGGCCGCAGCGGATAAGCCTACCACGCTTTCGAGGAACGTCGGCGCCCAAAGGAGCACACAGAATTCTGTCGCGATCCCAAACGCGACCGCGGTCCAGTAGGCCCAATATGCAAGTGGGAGCATCCCGCTTGGTGCGCTCGCAGCAGTATCGAACGCTGGTACGCCGACGCGCGTAAGACTCGCGAGGACCGCCAAGCCGTAGGCAACGGCGGCCAGAACAGCGCTCCGCCAGCCGAGACCAGCATAGATGCAGAGGCCAGTCAGGATAGGGGCGATGATACCAAATATCGAGGCAATCGCGGTAGCCTCGTTAAATGCGACTGCACGTTTTTCCGGGCGAACGTCGGCGAGCGTTGAGAACACAATCACTGGAATGAACGCCCCCGACATTCCAAGAAGCGCGAAGCTCGCGATGCTGACCGGCGCCGCTGGAGCGAGACATAAGAGCACCGCGGCCGTGGCAAAACCGAAAACGCCCACCATAAGCATCCGCCGGCGACCGAACTGGCTGATGACCCGAGGACCGAGCAACCCCACCAGAATGATCCCGCAGGCGAATGCGGTCGGATGGAGGCCGATCGTGCGGTAGCTGATGTCGAGTTCGACCCTCAGGAATGGAAAGATGTTTCCCTGAAGACTGATAACGAATTGGAAGAAACCAAGTGCGAGATAGAGCTGCCAAGTCCGCGGCCCAGGCGCAATCATATTGGCCTCTACCGCGTGCGTAGGAAGCGTGCTGCACATGGGTCCTCCCGCCAGAAGCAGAGACTAGCAGTTTTTTCGTTGCGGAACGAGCCGTACTGGGCGTGCTGGTCTCCGCAAGTAGTGGCAGGATTTGGACCAGCGACCCCCTTGTCCCGGACGAGGTGCCCTACCAAACTCGACCGACGCGACCATCCGTGGGCCTCTAAGAACGAGCCGGGAACAACGCCGTCCATCTTGTGTCACTGGTGTGTCAATTCAATTGGCGCGTTCATGCGTCGTTCCTCATAGACGTGCGCGAACCTGCAGGTGCTCTGCGGCCAAATCCTTTTGTCTCTTGCGGTTTTCTAGGCGTTCGAGTATGTCCGCGAGTGGGCCACCCCTCCCCAACGAGGGGCCACTATCTGGAAGGATAGACCACGATGACGACACATACGAAGCCCGGACTCCGTCCGGCAAATCCCAATTTCTCCTCAGGTCCCTGCGCAAAACGCCCCGGCTGGTCGGTTGAGGCGCTGAAAGCGGCCGCGCTCGGCCGTTCGCACCGCGCCAAGATCGGCAAGGCCAAGCTCGAACAGGCGATCGAGCTGACGCGGGAAATTCTCCAGGTTCCGGCGGACTACCGCATCGGCATCGTGCCGGCGTCGGACACCGGTGCGGTCGAGATGGCGCTGTGGTCGCTGCTCGGCGAGCGCGGGGTCGACATGGTCGCCTGGGAAAGCTTCGGCTCCGGCTGGGTCACCGATGTGGTCAAGCAGCTCAGGCTTGCCGACGTGCGCAAGATCGAGGCCGGCTACGGCCAATTGCCCGACCTGGCGAAGATAGACTTCGATCGCGATGTGGTCTTCACATGGAACGGCACCACGTCGGGCGTGCGGGTGCCTAACGGCGATTTCATTCCCGCGGATCGCAAGGGCCTGACCATCTGCGACGCGACTTCGGCCGCCTTTGCGCAAAGGCTCGACTACCACAAGCTGGATGTCGTCACCTTCTCCTGGCAGAAAGTGCTGGGCGGCGAGGGCGCGCATGGCATGCTGATCCTGTCGCCTCGCGCCGTCGAGCGACTGGAGACCTACAAGCCGGCCTGGCCGCTGCCGAAGATCTTCCGCCTGACCTCGGGCGGCAAGCTGATCGAAGGCATCTTCAAGGGCGAGACCATCAACACGCCGTCGATGCTGTGCGTCGAGGATTATCTCGACGCGTTGCACTGGGCGAAGTCGATCGGCGGCATCGAGGCACTGATCGCCAGAGCCGATGCCAATGCCGCCGTTGTCGATCGCTTTGTCGGCAAGTCCTCATGGCTCGGTCATCTCGCCGTCGAACCGGCGACGCGGTCGAACACCTCGGTCTGCCTGTCCTTCACCGATCCGGACGTGTCCGCGCTCGACGCCGACGGGCAGGCGGCTTTTGCCAAGGGGCTGGTCTCAGTGCTCGACAAGGAAGGTGTCGCCTATGACATCGGCGCCTATCGCGACGCACCGCCCGGCCTGCGCATCTGGTGCGGCGCGACGGTCGAGACCGCCGATCTCGAAGCGCTGCTGTCCTGGCTCGACTGGGCTTTTGCCGCGCAAAAGGCCTCGGTCAAGGCCGCGGCCTGACTCCGAAGGGCTGGGTGGGGTCGCCTCCACCCGGCTCAACGATCCAACATCCAGAAGATCAGGCCATCCGGCCACAAGGACCCCATCCCGGCGCTTTCGCGCCGACCCTCCCCTCAAGGTGGAGGGGACGCCAATCGCAAAGGATCAAATCCATGCCTCGCGTTCTCGTCTCAGACAAACTTTCTCCCACCGCCGTGCAGATCTTCAGGGATCGCGGCGTCGACGTCGACTATCTGCCCGACCTCGGCAAGGACAAGGAAAAGCTCGCCGAAGTGATCGGTCAGTATGACGGCCTCGCCATCCGCTCGGCGACCAAGGTCACCGAAAAGCTGATCAATGCCGCCACCAATCTCAAGGTCATCGGCCGCGCCGGCATCGGCGTCGACAATGTCGACATCCCGGCGGCGAGCCGCAAGGGCATCATCGTGATGAACACGCCCTTCGGCAATTCGATCACCACCGCCGAACATGCGGTTGCGATGATCTTCGCGCTGGCGCGCCAGATCCCGGAAGCCAACGCCTCGACCCATGCCGGCAAATGGGAAAAGAACCGCTTCATGGGCGTCGAGATCACCGGCAAGACGCTGGGCATCATCGGCTGCGGCAACATCGGCTCGATCGTCGCCACGCGCGGCGTCGGCCTCAAGATGCATGTCATCGCCTTCGACCCGTTCCTGTCGGACAAGCGGGCCGAGGAGCTTGGTGTCGACAAGGTCGAGCTGGATGAGCTTTTCGCCCGCGCCGACTTCATCACGCTGCACACGCCGCTGACCGACAAGACGCGCAACATCATCGACGCCGCTGCGATCGCCAAGATGAAGAACGGCGTGCGCATCATCAACTGTGCGCGTGGCGGGTTGGTCGTCGAAGCCGACCTGATCGCGGCGCTGAAGAGCGGCAAGGTGGCTGGTGTCGGCATCGACGTTTTCGAGGTCGAGCCGGCCGAGCAGAACGCGTTGTTCGGCATGGAGAATGTGGTGGCAACGCCGCATCTCGGCGCCTCGACGGCGGAAGCGCAGGAGAATGTCGCGCTGCAGGTGGCCGAGCAGATGGCCGATTACCTGATCAAGGGCGCCGTCTCCAACGCCATCAACATGCCGTCGATCACCGCCGAGGAAGCGCCGCGGCTGAAGCCCTTCGTCAAGCTCGCCGAAGTGCTCGGCGCCTTTGTCGGCCAGGTCACCGAGGACCCGATCACGGAGGTCGAGATCCTGTTCGACGGCTCGACCGCGACGATGAACACGCGCGCGCTGATCAGCGCCACCCTTGCCGGGCTGATCCGGCCGCAGGTCTCCGACGTCAACATGGTGTCGGCGCCGATCATGGTGAAGGAGCGCGGCATCATCGTTGCCGAGGTCAAGCGCGACAAGTCCGGCGTGTTCGACGGCTACATCAAGCTGACGGTCAAGACCGAGCACAAGACACGCTCGATCGCCGGCACCTGCTTCTCCGACGGCAAGCCGCGTTTCATTCAGATCAAGGGCATCAATCTCGACGCCGAGGTCGGCCAGCACATGCTCTATACAACCAATGCCGACGCGCCGGGGATCATCGGCCTGCTTGGCACTGTGTGCGGCGAGAACGGCGTCAACATCGCCAACTTCCAGCTTGGCCGCAACCGGCCGGGCGGCGATGCCATCGCGCTGCTCTATCTCGACGCGCCGTTCCCGGAAAACGTGCTGGAGCAGGTCAAGGCGCACAAGTCGATCGACTCGGCCAAGCGGCTGCACTTCGACGTCAACGCGATGTGACCTCGCGACCTGCTGCGAAAGATCGAAAGGCGCGGCCTGGTCCGCGCCTTTTCGTTTGTTCAGTGTGTCCTGGCTGACCGCAGCGCTGCCTTGCGCCCGCTGTATTCGGCAAGCCCGATGCCGCCCAGCACAAGCACCAGCGCCAGCGCCTGGTAGAGCTGGAATGTCTCGCCGACGATCAGCACCGAAAGCAGCGTGCCGAAGATCGGTACCAGGTTGATGAACAGGCCGGCGCGGTTGGCGCCGATCAGTTCGTTGCCCCTGATGTAGAAGATCTGCGAGATAAGCCGAGGCGCCGATCGCGGTATAGAGGATGACCAGCCAGCCGCGCGCGTCGGGCACGATCGCCTTGCCGGCGGCGATCTCCCACAGGAAGAAGGGCAGCGAGGTGACAAGTGCGGCAACCGACAGGGCCAGCATCAGGCTCTGCCAGCGCATCACCGGCTTCAGCCGCAGCCCGACCGAATAGCCGCTGTAGAGAAACACCGCGACCAGCATGATGGCGTCGCCGAAATTAAGCTCCAGCGTCAACAGCCGGCGCGGGTCGCCATGGCAGGCAGTCAGGACCACGCCGGCGATGGTCAGCACGACGCCGACAATCTGCGCCCAGTTCACGCGCAAGCGGAAGAAGACGAAATTGGCGACGATGATCAGGACCGGCATCGCCGCCTGTTCGATCGAGACGTTGATGGCCGTCGTGTAGTTGAGCGCCGTGTAGAAGATGGTGTTGAACAAGGTGAAGCCGCTGGCGCCAAGGGCCGCCAGCACGAGCCAGTGCTTGCGCACCGCCGGCCAGTCCTTGCGTATCGTTTGAAGGCCGATCGGCAGCAAGATCGCCACGGCCAGCACCCAGCGCAGGAAGACAAGCGTCATCGGCGAGACGTGATCGACCGCCAGCTTGCCGGCCACCGAGTTGCCGCCCCACAGCAAGGTGGTGAGCAGCAGGAATATGTAGGCGCTTCGATGCATGGCGGGATTCCGGCCGCCAGAGGTGAGCTGCGGTGTTTGCCGGCCTATTGCCCCCGTCTGCCCAAGTAAATGATGTCAAAGCCGAAAATTGTTGTGCCTCAGCGCAATTTTGGCGGCAAAGAAAGGTCGCGCTCACGAAGTCTTGACGTTATAGAGGCCTGTCGTTTCGAACCATATTCAAGCCGCTTGGCGGCGTCTCAAGGGAAAAGAAACATGGCCAATGTGGTGGTCGTCGGCTCGCAATGGGGCGACGAAGGCAAGGGCAAGATCGTCGACTGGCTGTCGGAGCGCGCCGATGTGGTGGTGCGTTTCCAGGGTGGCCACAATGCCGGCCACACGCTGGTCGTCGACGGCAAGGTCTACAAATTGTCGTTGCTTCCGTCCGGGGTCGTGCGCCAGGGCAAGCTGTCCATCATCGGCAATGGCGTCGTTTTCGACCCGCATGCTTTCGTCGCCGAAGTGGCGAAGCTCAAGGCGCAAGGCGTCGAAGTGGCGCCGGATCGCCTGAAAATAGCCGAAAACACAGCGCTTATCCTGTCGCTGCATCGGGAGCTGGATGGATTCCGCGAGGACGCCGCCTCCAATTCCGGAACGAAGATTGGCACGACCCGTCGTGGCATCGGCCCGGCCTATGAAGACAAGGTCGGCCGGCGTGCGGTCAGGGTGATGGATTTGGCGGATTTGGAAACGCTGCCCTTGAAGGTCGACAGGTTGCTGACGCACCACAACGCGCTGCGTCGCGGACTTGGCCATGCCGAAGTCACGCATGATGCGATCATGCACGAGCTGACCTCGGTCGCGGCCGAGATCCTGCCCTATATGGACCGGGTGTGGAAAATCCTCGACGACAAGCGCCGCGCCGGCGAGCGCATCCTGTTCGAGGGGGCGCAGGGCACGTTGCTCGATATCGACCACGGCACCTATCCGTTCGTCACTTCGTCGAACACGGTCGCCGGGCAGGCGGCCGCCGGCTCGGGCGTCGGCCCGGGCGCCATCGGCTATGTGCTCGGCATCACCAAGGCCTATACGACGCGCGTCGGCGAAGGCCCGTTCCCGACCGAGCAGAAGAACGAGATCGGCGAGTTCCTCGGCACGCGCGGCCATGAATTCGGCGTCGTCACCGGGCGCAAGCGCCGCTGCGGCTGGTTCGACGCGGTGCTGGTGCGGCAGGCCGTCGCCGTCAACGGCATCAAAGGCATCGCGTTGACCAAGCTCGACGTGCTCGACGGGCTGGACGAGATCAAGGTCTGCACCGGCTATCGTCTCGACGGCGAGATGATCAACTATCTGCCGGCCAGCCAGGGCGCGCAGGCACGCGTCGAACCGGTCTACGAGACGCTGGAGGGCTGGAAGGGCACCACCGCCGGCGCGCGCAGCTGGAACGATCTGCCGGCCCAGGCCGTCAAATATGTCCGCTACATCGAGGAGCTGATCGGCGCCCCGGTCGCGCTCCTGTCCACCAGCCCGGAACGGGACGACACGATACTTGTGACCGATCCGTTTCAAGACTAGTTTCTCAGCCTTTCCGGGCATCGCGGCTGATTTGCGGGGGCCGGCCCGGGAGCAAAATACAGGTCGACCGAAGCATGGCAGATTTCGTTTCTGTTCTGAAAAGGCAGCTCGACAAGCACGGCGAGCCGGGACTCGATACGCGCAAGCGGATCTATGACGGCGCGCGCACCGCGCTCGAAAAGAGGCTTGCGGAGTTTTCGCCGCCGCTGTCCGCCGAGGTCATAGCCAAGCAGAAGCGCTCCCTGGAAGACGCTGTCGCGAGTGTCGAGCGGGACTACGCCAAGAGCGCGCCGGACACCGATCCGCTTGCGGAGCTGGAACACATCTTTTCCTCGATCGACCGCAACAAGAACCAGCCCAGCCATGCACGGCAGCCGGCGAAGGAAGAGCCAACCTGGCCGGCGCCGCCCGCGGCCAAGGCGGAACCTTATCGACCGGCGCCACCACCTGCCGCCAAGGTCGAGCCAAGCTGGCAAAAGCCGGCGCCAGCGCCTTCTGCTCGCGCAGAGACGCCGCTTCCGGGGATGGACAGCGAGGAGGCCGAGGACGACGGGGTCGATGTCTTTTCAAGCAACGAAGAGCCGGTGTCGGACACGTTCCAGCGCCTGCGGCCCGCCGAACGCAGGCGCAGCTATGGCGGCTTGATCGCTGCCGTCATCGCCTTGCTGGTCGTTGCCGGTGGTGGCTATGGCATCTGGCTGAACAAGGACGCCTTCGGCAAGATGCTGGGGTTCGACGGCAGCACCAAGGTCGTGAAGACGGAACCGGTGAAGCCGGCGCCAGCCAAGCCGGCAACAGATGCCGCGGCAACGCCGCCAGCACCCGCAGCCGCCGGCACCGAAAGCGAAGCCCCGAAATTCACCCAGCGGCTGACGCCGCAGGGCAGCGAAGTCGACCCTGGTCCGGCCGGCGGACAGAGCGGCATCGGCGAAGGCGAATCGGTCGCCGCGCTGACCACGCCGCCCTCGGCGACGAACGCGCCGGCGGTTTCCGCGCCGGCTGCCGGCACACCGCCAGCGGCCGCGCCCGCCACAACGCCGCCACCCGGTGCGGCACCGGCGACGCCATCCGCCGCCGGGGCTGCACCTGCGGCGCCGGCTGCCGCCGCTACTCCGCCGCCAGCACCGGCAGCCGCAACGCCGCCAGCCCCGGCAGGCGCCGCGCCTGCGGCGCCGGCAGCCGCGCCGGCGGCCGCGCCTGCGGAAACCGCGCTGCCGGTCGGCCAGAAGGCAATCTTCTATGAGGAGCGCACCAGCACCGCCCAGGGTTCGGCGGAGCCCGGCAGCATCGTCTGGTCACTGGTGCAGGAATCGCCCGGTGGCGATCTGCCGCCTGAACCGGCAATCCGCGCCGAGGCAACCATTCCCGGCAAGGACATCCAGTTGCGCATGACCATCCGTCGCAACACCGACCAGACATTGCCGGCCAGCCATATCATCGAGATGATCTTCCTGACGCCCGACGGCTTCGAAGGCGGCGGTGTCGACAACATCCTGCGCGTCGCGATGAAGAGTTCGGAACAGGATGCCGGCAGCCCGCTGATCGGCATTCCGGCCAAGATCGCCGACGGTTTCTTCCTCGTCGCGCTCAACGACACCAAGGCCGATGAGGACGCCAACATGACCTTGCTGCGCGGGCAGGACTGGATCGATGTGCCGGTCGTCTACAAGACCGGACGGCGGGCGCTGCTGACCATGGAAAAGGGCATTCCCGGCGAGAAGGTGTTCGACGAGGCGATCAAGGCCTGGCAGGCGAAGACGGCGGGCTGAGAGGGCCGCGTTCGTTAGGCGGGCCGGCGTCTCGCATGAGCCCCTCGGGGCTGGACGGCAATCGCAGTGCGGCATCAAAACAGCCGATACCTGGCTAGGGGCAGCCCGTTGCGCCTGACATAGTCATTGCAGCTTACAATGGCTTCCTTATTGACTTGTTGCCGCCACTACCCTTCCATCTCCTCGCGCAGCATCTCCAGCTCCAGCCACTCTTCCTCCAATGCGGCCAGCGTCGCGCGCTCCTTGTCGAGGGCGGCGATGGTCTTCTGGAACGAGGCCGGATCGCGCTCGTAATAGGCTGGATCGGCGATGTTGTTCTCAAGCCTCGAGATCGACGCCATCACAGCCTCGATTTTTTTGGGCAGGGATTCCAGCGCGAATTTCTGCTTGAACGACAGCTTCTTCGCCGGCCCCTTTGGCGCGGCGGCTTCATTTTTGGTTGCCGCCGTGGCTTCGCCGGCTTCGGCTTTCGCCCGCGCCTTGCGGTCGTCGAGCCTGGTGCCGCCGCGTTGTGCCAGCATGTCCGAATAGCCGCCGGCATATTCGATCCAGCGGCCGCCGCCGTCCGGTGCGATGATGCTGGTCACGGTGCGGTCGAGGAAATCGCGGTCGTGGCTGACCAGGATGACGGTGCCGGCAAAGCCGGCAACCAATTCCTGCAGCAGCTCCAGCGTTTCCATGTCGAGATCGTTGGTCGGCTCATCGAGCACCAGCAGGTTTGCCGGCCGCGCCAGCACGCGCGCCAGCAAGAGCCGCGCCCGTTCGCCGCCGGAAAGCTCGCGCACCGGCGTGCGTGCCTGCTCGGCCTTGAACAGGAAATCCTTCATGTAGGAGACGACGTGGCGCTGCTCGCCATTGATGACGAGGTTCTCGCCGCGTCCGTCGGTGAGATATTGCGCCAGCGTCTCTTGCGGGTCGACCGCCTCGCGCTTCTGGTCGAGCGTGGCGATCTCCAGATTGGTGCCGAGCCGCACCGAACCGGCATCGGGCTTCAACTCACCGGTCAGCATCTTCAGCAGCGTCGTCTTGCCGGCACCGTTCGGCCCGACCAAGCCGACGCGATCGCCGCGTTGGATGCGGGCCGAGAAGCCCTTGACCACGGTGAGGTCGCCGAAACTCTTCTCGATGTTTTTCGCCTCGATCACCAGCTTGCCGGATTCGGCGGCGTCGCTGGCCACCATGGTTGCCGAACCCTCGGCGCCGCGATGGCCGCGGAAGCGCTGGCGCATGGTCTGCAGTTCGCCGAGGCGGCGCATGTTGCGCTTGCGCCGTGCCGTCACGCCATAGCGCAGCCAGTGCTCCTCGCGCACGATCTGGCGGCCGAGCTTGTGCTGTTCGCGCTCTTCCTCTTCCAGCACGAGGTCGCGCCATTCCTCGAAATGGCCAAAGCCCTTGTCCAGCCTGCGGGTCTGGCCGCGGTCGAGCCAGACGGTGGCGCGCGATACGCGCTCGAGGAAACGGCGGTCGTGGGAGATGACCACGAGCGCCGAGGAGGTGCGGACGAGCTCCTCTTCTAGCCACTCGATCACCGAGAGATCGAGATGGTTGGTCGGCTCATCAAGCAGCAGAATATCGGGCTCCGGCGCCATGACGCGGGCGAGTGCAGCGCGCCTGGCCTCGCCGCCGGAAAGATCGTTCGGCCGCTCCTCGCCGGACAGGCCGAGATGCTCCATCAAATAGCTGGCGCGGTACGGATCGTCGGCGGGCCCGAGCCCGGCCTCGACATAGGCGCGCACGGTCGCAAAACCCTCCATGTCGGGCATCTGCGGCAAATAGCGGATTGTCGCCGAAGGCTGGCGGAACACCTCGCCATCCTGCGGCTCGATCAGGCCGGCGGCGATCTTCAGCAGCGTCGACTTGCCCGACCCGTTGCGGCCGACCAGCGCGATCTTGTCGCCGGCAGAAGCGGTCAAGGCGGCGCCGTCGAGCAGCGGCGTGCCACCGAAGGTCAGTTTTATCCCGTCGAGATTGAGAAGAGGCGGGGCCATTTCAGCTTTCAGGTAGTGGATAAGGGTGGGCGAGCAACAGCGCGCGGCCCTTGCCAAGTGTGATTTCGAGGCGGCCCTTGACCTCGTTGGAGATGGTCAATGACGAGCCGAACGCGACCCTGACGCGGTCGAGCGGCCATTTGGCGCCGGTGACGGTCAGGCCGGAAAGATCGGAAAAGCCAAGCACCGAAAACAACGTGCCGTCGGCATAGTCGAAACCGGCTTTGGCGTGCAGCAGCGGGACGCCTTCCTGCGCGCCACTGGTCAAAAGTATCTCTGTTCCAGCCTCGGCCAGCCGCAGCGCAAGCGCCAGATGCAGGAAGGCGTGGTCGGCGCGCTTGCCGCCGAAAGCGCCGGCGAGCACCAGGCGGGTCGCGCCGCGCTCCAGTGCGGCGGCGACCGCCAGCTCGCCATCGGTCTGGTCCTTCTCGGTCGGAAAGGTCCGGCGGGGCACGGCGGCGAGGTCATCCGGCAGGTTGGCCGGTACGGAATCGAAATCACCCACCCACAGTTCCGGGACAAGGCCCAGCAGCCGCGCATGGCCAATGCCGGCGTCGGCGGCGATGACGCGGGATCCTTCGACCTGGCGGTCGAGCCGTGGCGTGCGGATGAGATCGCCGCCAAGCAGGATGGTGAATGTGCTCATATCGTGTGGCCCTTACCAGCCCGGCACGGGAAACGGAAGGCCGCCAAACTGCCACTTGCGTGAGGGATCGGCCCGGCCTATGTCTCGAAACGCTCTAACGGGGTGCCGGACGCGATCTTCGCGGACCGGCTGAGAGGCAAACTCGCCAACCCGCTGAACCTGATCCGGTTTGTACCGGCGGAGGGATTAGACGTTTCGGACAGTCCGGCGCCTCAATTCCTTTCAATTCGAACGAAGGAGGCGCCGATGCGCACGCTTTTCTACTCCCTTGCCACAGCGATGGTCGTGGTCCTGTCTGGGCCTGCCTTGGCCAAGGACAAGCTCACAATCTACACCTATGAGAGTTTCACCGCCGACTGGGGTCCAGGTCCCGTGGTGAAGAAGGAATTCGAGGCCGAATGCGGCTGCGACGTCGACTTCGTCTCCGTCGCCGATGGGGTCGCGCTGCTCAACCGCGTCAGGCTGGAAGGGGCATCGACCAAGGCCGACATCGTGCTTGGCCTCGACACCAATCTCACCGCCGATGCCAAGGCCACGGGCTTGTTTGCGCCGCATGGCGCGGTGTCCGACGTCAATGTGCCGGGCGGCTGGAGCGACGATACTTTCGTGCCTTTCGACTATGGCTATTTCGCCGTTGTCTACGACACTGAAAAGCTGAAGACCCCGCCGAAGAGCCTGAAGGACCTGGTCGAAGGCAGCGCCGACGACAAGATCGTCATCCAGGATCCGCGCACCTCGACACCGGGCCTTGGCCTGCTGTTGTGGGTGAAGTCGGTCTATGGCGACAAGGCGCCGGAAGCCTGGGCCAAGCTCAAGTCGAAAGTGCTGACCGTGACGCCCGGCTGGAGCGAGGCCTATGGCCTGTTCACCAAGGGCGAGGCGCCGATGGTGCTGTCCTACACGACGTCGCCAGCCTATCACATGGTCGCCGAGAACACCGAGCGCTACCAGGCAGCGTCGTTCGAAGAGGGCGAGTATCTGCAGATCGAGGTCGCCGGCATCACCACGACCGGGGCGAAAAACCCGCTGGCGGAAAAGTTCCTGGCCTTCATGACCGGGCCGAAATTCCAGGATGCCATCCCGGAGACCAACTGGATGTTCCCGGCCGGCAAGACCGACAAGCCGCTCAACCCGGCCTTCGACAAACTGGTGAAGCCGACCAAGACCTTGCTGTTCAGCCCCGAAGAGGTCGCCGCCAACCGCAAGGCCTGGGTGGATGAATGGCTGGCGGCGATGAGCAAGTGAGCGCGCGTTTCACCCTCCCCCTTGTGGGGAGGGTCGATCCGCGAAGCGGAGCGGGGTGGGGGCTGCGACCTTGAAGACGGCTTCACCCCCACCCCGGCCAGCGGACGCCGCTTCGCGACATCCACTGGCCGACCCTCCCCACAAGGGGGAGGGTGGAAGGCGCGCGTCTGACCCCCGCATCACAGCCGGCATCATCGCGCTCGGCGCCATCGCGCTGCTGATCTGCGGCGCGTTTGCCGGACTGCTTTTCGAAGGCGCTCACGACTTCTCCGGCGCCTGGGCAGCCTTCGATCCCTATCTGTTGCGCGTCGTTCGCTTCACACTCTGGCAAGCAGCGCTCTCGACGCTGCTTTCGGTCGGGCCGGCGCTGTTGGTGGCGCGCGCGCTGTCGCGGCATCCGCGCTTCCCCGGCCGCGCCTTCATCCTGCAACTGTTCGCCGTGCCATTGGCGCTGCCGGCCATCGTCGCGGCACTCGGCATCCTCGCTCTCTATGGCCGCGCCGGCTATTTCGCCGGCGTGTTCGCGGTGATCGGCGGCGGGAGCTGGCCGGGCATCTATGGTCTGTCGGGCATTCTCGTCGCGCATGTCTTCTTCAACCTGCCGCTCAGCGTGCGGCTGTTCCTCGAGGCATTGCAGACCATTCCCGCCGATCAGTGGCGGCTGGCCAGCCAGCTCGGCATGGGCGCGCGGCCGGCGTTCCGGCTGATCGAATGGCCGACGCTGCGCGCGGCCCTGCCTGGCGTCGCCGGGCTTGTCTTCATGCTCTGCATCACCTCGTTCACGATCGTGCTGACGCTCGGCGGCGGGCCGGCCGCGACGACGCTGGAGGTCGGCATCTACCAGGCGCTGCGCTTCGATTTCGATCCCGCGCGAGCCGTCACGCTGACATTGTTGCAGATTGCCTTGACGTTTGTCGTCGTGCTGGCGCTGACACGGCTTGGCGCCAATGTGGCCGGCGACACCAACCTGCCGGTGGCGCCGCGCCGCTACCTCTCCGTCAATGGCACCGAGACCTTGCTGAACGTCGTGCTCATCGTGCTGGCGCTGCTGTTCGTCGTCGGACCGATGGCGGCCACGGTGATGGCCGGGCTTGGCGCCGATCTCGGCCGGCTTGCCGGCGAGGTCGTCGTGCGGCAGGCGACGCTGACCAGCGCGGTGCTCGCCTTCCTGTCGGCACTGCTTTCCGTGGCGCTGTCGCTGGCGCTGACCATGGCACGCCGGGCGCTGGCGCTGAACCGCCGCTCCGGCGCGAAGACGATGCTCGAACACGCCGCCGATACCGGCGCCGGTTTTGTCCTCGTCGTGCCGCCGATCGTCGTCGGCGCCGGCTGGTTCCTGTTGTTGCGCCATGTCGGCGATGTCTTTGCCATCGCCCCGGTCATGGTCGTCACCGTCAACGCGGTGATGGCGATGCCGTTCGCGCTGCGCGCTGTCCGTCCTGCCTATGATGCGGCGAGCGAGCGTCACGAACGACTCTGTGCGCAGCTCGGCATCACGGGCTGGAACCGGTTGATGCTGGTCGACTGGCCGTCGCTGCGGCGGCCGCTCGCCACCGCCTTTGCTTTCGCCATGGCGCTGTCGCTCGGCGATCTCGGCGTCATCGCGCTGTTCGGCAGTGATTCGGTGCAGACCTTGCCCTACCTATTGTTGGCACGCATGGGCAGCTACCGGACGCAGGACGCCGCCGGCCTGGCGCTGCTGCTAGGCCTCGTCTGCCTCGCGTTGATCATGGCGGCGCACTGGCTGGGGACGGAGAAGAACCGGGATGCCTGACGGGGTGGCCAGCAGGTCTGAAATGGGCGCCCCGGTGCGGCTGGACCAGGTGTCGTTCAGCTATGGCGAGGCGCCGCTCGATTTCGATGTCGATTTCGCCGCGGCGAAAATCACCGCCATCATGGGGCCGAGCGGTTCCGGCAAGTCGACGCTGCTCAACCTTGTGGCGGGCTTCGAGACGCCGCAGTCGGGCCGCGTGCTGATCGGCGGGACCGATGTCAGCGCCGAGCCACCGTCAGCGCGGCCGGTGTCAATGGTGTTCCAGGAAAACAATCTCTTTGCCCATCTCTCAGTCGAACAGAATGTCGGGCTCGGCCGCTCGCCATCCTTGCGGCTGACCGGAACGGATCGCGCCGCGATCGCCGAGGCGCTCGAACGCACCGGCCTTGCCGGCAAGGAAAAGCGCCTGCCGCGCGAACTCTCCGGCGGTGAGCGCCAGCGCGTCGCCCTGGCCCGGGTCCTGGTGCGCGACCGGCCGGTGCTCCTGCTCGACGAGCCCTTCGCCTCGCTCGGCCCGGCGCTGCGCGACGACATGCTGGATCTGGTCGCCGCAGTACACGCCGAACGAGGCATGACGGTGCTGTTCGTCACCCATCAACCCGAGAATGCGCGTCGAATCAGCGAGCACGTGGTGTTTCTGGACAATGGCGTTGTCGCGGCAACCGGCAAGGCGGACGATTTCTTCACCGGGGCTGGTCCGGAAGTGTTCCGGCGCTATATCGGCGCGGGTGACGGCGATGCCGTATCACGAGATGTTGCCCGGAAGCGGACATAATTTACGGTCAAACCGGCTCCAGGCGATGCGGCGCTTGCTTGCCATGACTGGAGGAGTGTGGCTAGGTCCGCCCTACTGGTCCGGCACGGGCCGTGATTTGCCTGCAGCATCCGCCGCTCGCCCCGAGGGGACGCGCGACGGATGCTGCAGCAGTTTGAGATAGCGCATGACATTTTCCGAAGATCGCCCCCGATTTTCGTGGTCATGTGCCGGGACCCGAAAGGAAGCCGTTCTGGCGATCGGCGTTGACAAACTACGAATGAATCCGCTGGCGCGCTTTCTCGCGCTGGCCGGCGTTGCCGTGGCGCTGGCGAGCTGCCAGATGTTCACGCCTCCCGAGGTTCAGGAATCCGGCTTCCAGCCTTCCGACAGGCCGATCACTGTCGACAATGTCGCCGCCAACAGCAAGCTCGCCGAACTGGCCAAGGCGCAGCATCCGCGCATCCTGGCCACCTATGGTGGCGAATATTCCGATCCCAAGCTCGAGCGCATGGTCGCCAAGGTGGTCGGCAACCTGACCGTCGTGTCGGCCAATCCGACGCAGACCTATCGCATCACCATTTTGAATTCGCCCAACGTCAACGCCTTCGCGCTGCCGGGCGGTTATCTCTACATCACGCGCGGTCTGCTGGCGCTGGCCAATGATTCGGCCGAGCTTGCCGCGGTCATCGCGCATGAGATGGGCCATGTCACCGCCAACCATGGCTTGCAGCGCCAGCAGCTGGAAGCCGAGGAAGGCCTGGCGACCAAGGTGGTTTCCGACGTGCTCGGCGACAGCCCGACCGCCAAGGCGGCGCTGATCCGCGGCAAGCTCAGACTGGCACAATTCTCGCGCAACCAGGAACTGGAGGCCGACGCCATCGGCATCAAGTCGATCGGCGAAGCCGGCTACGATCCTTTCGCCGCCGGCCGCTTCCTGCAGTCGATGTCGGCCTATACCGATTTCCGCTCGATCAGTGGCGCCACCGACGCCAGCCTCGACTTCCTGGCCACCCACCCCAACACGCCGCAGCGCATCGATCTGGCGCAGCGCCATGCCCGCCAGTTCGGCGCGCCCGGCTTCGGCACCCGCGACCGCGATTCCTTCCTCGCCGGCATAGATGGCCTGCTCTATGGCGACACGCCGGAAGAAGGCTATGTGCGCGGCGAAACCTTCCTGCATCCGGGCCTCGGCGTGTCCTTCTCGGTGCCGCAGGGCTTCATCATCGACAATTCGGCGGCGGCGGTGACGGCAACCGGGCCTGGTGACATGGCGATCCGTTTCGACGGTGTTTCGATCGACAAGAACCGGGCGCTGACCGACTATATCCGCAGCGGCTGGGTGGCTGGTCTGGACGACAGCACCGTCAGGCAGGAAACGATCAACGGCAACGAGGCGGCGACGGCGCATGCCGGCGCCGAAGGCTGGCAGTTCGACATTGCCGTGATCCGCGCCGGCGGCCAGGTCTACCGGCTGCTGACCGCGGCGCCATCGGCCAGCACCTCGCTGGCTGCGGTGGCGCGTTCGGTGAGCGGGTCGTTCCGTATCCTGAGTGCCGCGGAAAAGGCGGCGCTGAAGCCGCTGCACATCCGCGTCGTCACCGTTCAACCCGGCCAGACGATGGGTTCGCTTTCCGCCCAGATGGTTGGTGTCGACCGCAAGCTCGACCTGTTCCGGGTGCTGAATGCGCTGTCGCCGGGTGCCGCGGTCTCGGCCGGTGACAAGGTCAAGATCGTCACCGACAAGTAAGGCGCCTGCCACCGGTCAGGCGGCAGTCGCCAGAAATTCGGGATTCTGCTTCACCAGCGCCACCTTGAGCTTCTCCATGGCGCGCGCCTCGATCTGGCGGACGCGTTCCTTCGAGATGCCAAGCGTCTCGCCAAGCGCTTCCAGTGTTGCGCCTTCGTCGCTCAGCCGGCGTTCCTCGATGATCCTGAGCTCGCGGGCGTTGAGGGCGGCGAGTGCGGCTTTCAACCACACAGAGCGGCGCTCGACATCGATCGTGTCGCCGACGACCTCGTCGGGCAGGGGGTCGTCCGAGACGAGGAAATCCATGCGCTCGTTCGAACCCGCGTCATCGGCAACCGGCATGTTGAGCGAGGAGTCGGGTGCCGACAGCCGCGAATCCATCATCGCCACGTCGGCCTCGGAGACGCCGAGCGCCTCCGATACCTCGCGATAGAGCGTAGCGTTGGACAGCGGTTCGGTGCCGTTGGCCAGCCGCGCGCGCAAGCGGCGCAGGTTGAAGAAAAGAGCCTTCTGCGCGGAGCTGGTGCCGCCGCGCACGATCGACCAGTTGCGCAGGATATAGTCCTGCATCGAGGCGCGGATCCACCACGTCGCGTAGGTCGAAAACCGCACCTCGCGTTCGGGCTCGAAGCGGGCTGCCGCCTCAAGCAGGCCGACATGCCCTTCCTGGATCAGATCGCCGAGCGGCAGACCGTAGTGGCGGAATTTGGAAGCCATGGAGATGACCAGCCGCATATGCGCAACCGTGATGCTATGCAGCGCGTTCTGGTCCTTGTCTTGTTTCCAGAGCAATGCGAGCCGGTGCTCTTCTTCACGTTCGAGGTAGGGAGCCCTCATTGCCGCGCGGACCATGATCCGTCCTGCAGTGTCTTCCATCATGAGGCGCTCCCTGGCTCAGGCGATGCGGATGACTTTGCAAACTTGGCAGGGCGCCCGGGTTGAAATCGCAGCGTCGTGCCCTAGAAATCCAGAACGTGCCATGCAGGAAAATGGTTCCGTGGCCGTTGGCGGCTGGATTTGTTGCCTGAGGGATCTCGGCGATGATCGGCAACCTTGTCGATTGCGACCAAAAAGCACTGATCCGAGAATCTGATTTCAGAAGTTGGTTGTTTTTGAAATCCTGTTCCTTATTTTTCGACTTGTATCTGTCAGTTTCCAACCCTCACAACATGCCGGACAGCCGGCCAAAGACGGGATCACAGAAAAATGAAATGGCTCAAGTCGCTTATCGTCGCCGGAACGCTGCAGGCTCTGGCTGTCACGTCAGGCCATGCCGGCGCTAATCTCGACCAGATCAAGCAGGCGGGCGTCATCAAGGTCGGTACGGAAGGCACCTATGCGCCGTTCACCTATCATGACACTTCGGGCGCGCTGGTAGGCTTCGACGTCGAAATCGCCAAGGCGATCGCCGACAAGCTCGGCGTCAAGGCCGAGTTCCTCGAAGGCAAGTGGGACGGGCTGATCGCCGGTCTCGACGCCAATCGCTATGATACTGTGATCAACGAAGTCGGCATCACTGACGCGCGCAAGGCCAAATACGACTTCTCCGATCCCTACATCGCCTCCAAGGCGGTGCTGATCGTGCGCGGCGACAACACCGATATCAAGACCTTCGCCGATCTCAAGGGCAAGAAGTCGGCGCAGTCGCTGACGTCGAATTTCGGCAAGCTCGCGGAAACGAATGGCGCCGAACTTGTCGGCACCGACGGCTTCGACCAATCGATCCAGCTGCTTCTGACCGGCCGCGCCGATGCCACCATCAATGACAGCCTGTCGTTCCTCGACTTCAAGAAGCACAAGCCCGACGCGAATGTGAAGATCGCCGCGCAAGAGGAAAACGCCGACTATTCCGGCGTCATCGTGCGCAAGGGCGATCCGGAGCTGGTGGCGGCGATCAACAAGGCGCTGGCCGACATCAAGGCCGATGGCACCTACAAGAAGATCGCCGACACTTATTTCGGCCAGGACGTTTCGAAGTAATCTACGCGATGAGGCCGGTCACCGGCCCATGAGATATCAAGCGGCGAGCCGTCTTTGACGGTCCGCCGCTTTTGTCGTGATATGTCGAGCGCATTCGCGCCTGATCAAGCCGCCTCGACCATCTGGAGGGTCTTACGTGCCGCACTGGCTGCAACTGATGCTGGAGTCGCTGCCTTCGCTGTTGTGGGCGGCCCTGATCTTCACCGTGCCGCTGACACTGCTGTCCTTCGTTCTCGGCTTGACGGTCGGCCTCGGTGCAGCAATTGCCCGGCTGTTCGGTCCAAAACCACTGGTCGCGCTTGTGCGCTTCTATGTCTGGATCTTCCGGGGGACACCGCTGCTGGTGCAGCTGTTCCTGATCTTCTACGGCCTGCCGTCGGCCGGTATCCTGCTCGACGCCTTCACCGCCGCGTTGATCGGCTTCACGCTCAACATCGGCGCCTACACGTCGGAAATCATCCGCGCGGCAATAGGCTCGGTGCCGAAAGGCCAGTGGGAAGCCGCCTATTCGATCGGCATGACCTGGAGCCAGGCGATGCGGCGTACCATCCTGCCACAGGCCGGACGGGTCGCGGTGCCGCCGCTCTCCAACACCTTCATCTCGCTGGTCAAGGATACGTCGCTGGCCGCCGCCATCACCGTGCCGGAAATGTTCCAGGCGGCGCAGCGCATCGTCGCCACAACCTATGAGCCGCTGATCCTCTATGTCGAGGCGGCGATCCTCTATCTGGCGATGAGCTCGGTGCTTTCGGCCTTGCAGACGCGGCTGGAAGAACGGCTCAACCGCTATGGCGGCTTCCTGGAGGCGCGCTCATGATCGGCCTCACAAACATCGAAAAGCGCTTCGGCGACAATCTCGTGCTGAAGGGCGTGACGGTCACCATCGCCGAAGGCAGCGTGACCGCGCTGGTCGGACCTTCGGGGGGCGGCAAGAGCACGCTGCTGCGCTGCATCAACCTGCTGGAGATCCCGACATCGGGCACAGTGCGGATCGGTGACGAGACGCTCGAATTTCACCCTGGCGGCAAGGTCCCGGCCAGGGATATCCAACGCCTGCGCCTGCAAACCGGCATGGTGTTCCAGAACTTCCAGCTGTTTCCGCATCGCACCGCGATCGAGAATGTCATGGAGGGGCTGGTGACGGTGCTGAAATGGCCAACGGAGCGGGCGCGCGAGCGGGCGCGCGCTTTGCTGGAAAAGGTCGGCATGGAACACAAGGCCGACGCCTGGCCGGCAACCCTGTCGGGCGGCCAGCAGCAGCGCGTGGCGATTGCTCGCGCGCTCGCCCCGTCGCCGAAAGTGCTGCTATGCGACGAGCCGACCTCGGCGCTCGATCCGGAACTGGCGCAAGAGGTGGTCGACGTGCTCGGCAAGCTCGCCAGCGAAGGGACGACCATGGTGATGGCGACGCATGATCTGCGCCTCGCCTCCAAGATCGCGCAGGAGGTGGTGTTTCTTGATGCCGGCGTCATAGTCGAAAAAGGCCCGGCGGCCGTGCTGTTCGGCAATCCGGAACATCAGCGCACCAAGCGTTTCATTGCGACGCTGAAGCAAGAGGCGGAGAAGGAGGGTGGCGGCGAGGCGTAGGCGGCTACACGCTTCTGCCTATCTTCCTAGAAACAAAAAACCCGGCGCGAGGCCGGGCTTTTCATGGATTCAAAGGTGAAATGCCTCAGGCAGCTTCTTCCTGCTCGGCTTCCTCATTGTCAGCCTTGGCGCCCCGCTTAGGGCCCTTGTTGAGGTTGACCTCGATCAGGCGCACGGCTTCGGTTTCCGACATGCGGTTGACGGCCGCGATCTCGCGGGCCATGCGGTCGAGTGCAGCCTCGTAGAGCTGGCGTTCGGAATACGACTGCTCGGGCTGGTTGTCGGCGCGGTAGAGGTCGCGCACAACTTCCGAGATCGAGATCAGGTCGCCGGAATTGATCTTCGCATCATATTCCTGGGCGCGGCGCGACCACATGGTGCGCTTGACGCGGGCGCGCCCCTGCACGACTTTCAGCGCGCGCTCGACATAATCTTCTTCCGACAGCTTGCGCATGCCGATGGAGGTCGCCTTGGCGACCGGCACCTTCAGGCGCATCTTGTCCTTCTGGAAGTCGATGACGAACAGTTCCAGCTTGTGCCCAGCGACTTCCTGCTCGTCGATCGACACGATCTGGCCGACGCCATGCGCCGGATAGACAATATATTCGCCGGTCTTGAAACCGTGACGCGCAGCGGAGGACTTCTTCTGCGGGGTTATCGTTGCCATTGCGCCTGAACTCCTTGTTGTGGTACCGGCGTCCTGCCGGCCCGAACTCGCGCGATCGGGGAAACCGATCGTTAGCCGCACAACAGATGAACCCATCCGGAAAAGCCGGGACCGGCAAACCGCAATAGTGCGACCGCCTGGCCCAGATCGCTCTGGTCCGGAATGAGATTTTCACCTTTCAGTGATTTGGGGCGTCTGCGCCATAAATCGACGTTGTGTCACCGGCATGTTTGACTGATGTAACACAAAAAGTCGGAAGAATCAAGGTTTTGCTGCATCGGCGAAGGCCACAGTTAAGCGCCGCCTGTCAAGGCGCTTAATGTGACCTGCCTCTTACCCAACGTAATACGGGCCTTTGTGGACCTGTTGTCAATCGCCTTCGCCGGGCTCGGCCGAGAAGTATTTCTCGAACTTACCGGCCTCGCCGTCGAAGGATTTGGCGTCGGCCGGAGGTTCCTTCTTGGCGGTGATATTGGGCCATTTCTCGGCGTATTCTGTGTTGATCTGCAGCCATTTGTCGAGTCCCGACTCGGTGTCGGGCTTGATTGCGTCGGCCGGGCATTCCGGCTCGCAGACGCCGCAGTCGATGCACTCGTCGGGATGGATGACGAGCATGTTCTCGCCTTCGTAGAAACAATCGACCGGACAGACCTCGATGCAGTCCATGTATTTGCATTTGATGCAATTGTCGGTCACGACATAGGTCATCGGTCGGCTCCGGAACGTCCCATTTTGTTGGGCTTTTTCCGTGAGGTAACGCCTTTATCCGCCGCTTGCAAGGGCAGCCTTGCCTGGCGGCATCGGCGTTTCCGAAATGGAATTCTAGGCGGCAGGCCCGGCAGGGACCGGTCATGTCCCGCGAAGTGTCTTGTTTGCCGGGTTCAGGGTTCGTTTTGTGCGTCTCGTTGCGCCAAAATCGTCACGCACTTTTTTGGCCGACACATCAGTCATCGCCAAGCAAGCGGTCGGTCTGGCGGCGTTCCTTCTTCGTCGGGCGGCCGCTGCCGGCCTCGCGCAGCGCCGGAATTGCATCGGGAGGCGCTTCGCCCTTCGGCGCGGGCGGCGGGGAGATATCCTCGTACAGCGTGCGGGCCTCCTCGGCAGGGCCACGCCGCACGCCGGCGTTCAGCACCTTCCAAACGAAGATGCGACGATCAAGTGTGATGGTCAGGACGTCTCCGGGCTTGACCAGATCGGAGGCCTGCGCTGCTTTGTCGCGATTGATGCGAACCCGGCCGGCGACCACCAGTTTCGCCGCCAGCGAGCGCGATTTCACGGCGCGCGAGAAGAACAGCCATTTGTCGATGCGCTGGCGGTCTCGGGCAGCCGTCAGGGCAACCATCGAAGCGGCCCGGGTCTACTTCTTCAGCTGGTCGCGCAAAGCGGCGAGCTTGGCGAAGGGCGAATCCGGGTCGAAGCGCACCGGGCGCTCCTCGCGCGGTTTTGGCTGGAAGGCCGGCTTTCCGCCCCCCTTGGCCCGATCTGGGCCGCCACCCTTGCCGTCCGGCCTGCCGCCCTTCCAGTCGGGCCGGCCTTCGCGGCGGTCGGGACGCTCGCCCTGTGGGCGGCCTTCACGCCTCGGCTCGCCCTCGCCCTGCGGCTTGGGCTTGAACTTCGAGCGGTCGAAGCGCGGCTTGCCGGAGCCGTCGCGCCGCCCCTCGTGGGCCGGACGTTCTCCAGGCGTGGCTGCGGCCGGTGCTCCGGCAGCATCGGCCGGCGCGTCGCTCCGGCCGCGCGCCTGTCCGTTGCGCGAGCGATTGTTGCGGCCGGGATGGCGGGGGCGCTGTTCGAAACGGCCCTGACGCCACAACAGGATCGGCTTTGGCGCCTCGGCTTCAGGAGCGGGCTCGCCGGCGGCTGCATCGGCCACCAAGACAGGCTCGTCCGCCGCTTCCGCAGCGGGCGCAGCTTCGGAAACTGGCTCTGCCGATGCTGCGGCGACAGGTTCGGCTTCCGCCTCTGGCTCGGCAGTCAGAACGGGTTCGGCGGCCACTTCGGCGACGGCCTCCGATACGGCTTCTTGCGTAGCTTCGGCTGGCGCTTCGGGTTGTTCTGCCGCGACCGGCTCGGCCGCTTCTGCGACGGGTTCGGCAGGAATTTCGGCGGTGGCCTCAACAGCGGCAGCAGGCTCCGAACCTTCGACCGGTGCCTCCGCGGCCGCATCGACCGCCACGGCTTCCGCTGCCTTGGCCTGCTCGGCCAGTGCGGCCTCTTCGGCTGCGGCCTTCACCGCCGCCGCTTCGCGCGCAGCATTGTCCTGCGCCTCGAGCCGCGCCTTGACCTCGACGGCCGGCTTCGGCTCGGCACGATAGCCGAGACCTTTCAGGATCTCTTCCATGTCGTCGGCGGTGGCGCCGAGGATCGACATCATCGGCGGCGTCACCATGAAGGACTGGCCGTCATAGGCGCCGTCCGGCCTTTGGCCGAGACCAGGCTTCCAGTTGGTCGCCGGGCGGATCAGATCCGCCAGCCGCTCCAGAATGTCGATGCGCACGGCGCGGCGGCCGAGATTGCGGTAGCCGGCAAGCTTGTAGAAGGTCTTGTCGAAAGCCGGATCGATGACCACCGAGGTGCGGCCGGAGGCGAGTGCATGGACCACGTCGCCAAAGCCCGGCTTGTCCTTGCCGTCGTTCTTCAATGCCCACAGCAAGGTCACCAGTCCGGCTGGCGCCGGCTTGATCAGCGCCGGCACGAAGACATGGTAGGCGCCGAAGCGCACGCCGAGCCGGCGAAGGGCTGCACGGCCCTCCTGGTCGAGCGACTTCATTTCCTCGGCAATGTCGCGGCGGTTGATGAGGCCGAAATTCTCGACCAGCTGGAAGGCAATGCCGCGGCCGATGCCGGCAATCTGGTCGGCGTTCTTCAGGTCGACCAGCGGCTTCAGCAGCAACTCGATCTGGAAATTGACGAAACGTTCGGCGCGTGCCGCGACCCTGTCGCGCGCCGGGCCGGTCAACTGTTCGTCGGCCAGCAGCACGAGGCGCGGCTTCAGCGTGTCTTCGCCGGCAACCAGCGTGCCAATCGGCGCGCCGATCCAGCGCAGCGTGCCATCCGAGCCAAGTGCGATGTCGCCGTTGGCGCTAGCACCGAAGCGTTCGGCGCGCGCCTCGAATTCGGCGGCAAGCGCCTTCTGGGCGGCAGTGCGCACCGCCTTGGCGTCTTCGCCGCCGGCGGTCTGGTCGGCGGTGAAGCGGAACCCTTGCAACTCGCCGACATGGTGGCCTTCGACAAGGACGGTTCCGGTAGGACTAATTTCGGCTTCGGGCATGGTATTTTCTCTAAGGCGCCGCATGAGGACGGAAGTCCTGCGGTCTACGAAGCGTTTCGTCAACCGCTCATGCAGCGCATCCGACAATCTGTCTTCGATTTCGCGCGTCTTTTCCTGCCAGTGTGCCTGATCGGCCAGCCAGCCGGGCCGGTTCGACACGAATGTCCAGGTGCGGATCTGGGCAATGCGATGCGACAGCGTGTCGATGTCGCCTTCGGTGGTGTCGGCGCGGCGCACCTGCTCGGCCATGTAATTTTCATCGACATGGCCATGCCGGGCGAGGTCCGTATAGATCGAAGCAATGAGGTCGGCATGCTGGGCCGGCGCGATCTTGCGATAGTCGGGCAGCGCGCAGGCCTCCCACAGCAGCGCCACGCGTTTGGCGTTGGTGGCGAGTGCGCGGATGTCCTCGTCGCGCGACAGATGCTCGAGCGCCTGCGCATCGACGGCAGGCAATGCCCGCGTCAGCCCCTCGACCGGGGCGTTGGTTTCGATCGAGCGTTTCAGCGCGTCGAGGCTGGCGAAGTCGAAATGGGCGGTGCGCCATTGCAGCACCTTCACAGGGTCGAAGTCATGGCCTTCGATTTTCTTGACCAGATCCTCGTCCAGCGGATCGACCTGGCCGGTAACGCCAAAGGTGCCGTCGCGCAGATGCCGGCCGGCGCGGCCGGCGATCTGGCCAAGCTCGGCCGCCGTCAGGTTGCGATACTGATAGCCGTCGAACTTGCGGTTCTGGGCGAAGGCGACATGATCGAGATCAAGGTTGAGACCCATGCCGATGGCATCGGTGGCGATGAGATAGTCGACGTCGCCCGACTGGAACAGCGCCACCTGGGCGTTGCGGGTGCGAGGCGACAGGGCGCCGAGCACGACAGCGGCGCCACCCTGCTGGCGGCGGATCAATTCGGCGATGGCATAGACCTCGTCGGCGGAGAAGGCGACGATCGCAGTGCGCCGCGGCAGCCGCGTCAGCTTCTTCGAACCGGCATAGGCAAGATGCGACAGCCTCGGCCGCGTCACCACCGAGACACCCTTCAAGAGGCGCTGGAGGATGCCGTGCATCGTGGCCGCACCCAGCAGCAGCGTTTCTTGGCGGCCGCGCAGGTGCAGGATGCGGTCGGTGAAGATGTGGCCGCGCTCGAGATCGCCGGCCAACTGCACCTCGTCGATGGCGACGAAGGCGGCGTCGGTTTCGCGCGGCATGGCCTCGACGGTGCAGACCGAATATTTGGCGCCGGGCGGCTGGATCTTCTCCTCGCCGGTGATCAGCGCGACCTTGTGGGCGCCGACCTTTTCGCAGACGCGGCCATAGACCTCACGCGCAAGCAGCCTGAGCGGCAGGCCGATGATGCCGCTCTCGTGCGCCACCATGCGCTCGATGGCGAGATGGGTCTTGCCGGTGTTGGTCGGCCCAAGCACGGCGGTCACGTCACGGCCCGATAGGATCAGCGGCTCGGTATGTTTCGATTGGATGTTCATCGACCTGGAAATAAGGCTTTCTGGTCTCTCGTTGTCGGGAGCGTGCCTCAAGTGGCGCGTATGACAGGCGACACATAAGGATTTCAAGCGCGAAGCGAAAGCGGAATGTTCCACCGGAGGCTCGAAGTCGTCTGTGTCAAGCTCCAGAATGGTTGCGGATTAACAGTTGGAACGAGTCTGGAACGAATCGGAGACGAATCAGTGACTCGACCAGATTCAGCTTTTGTTCACGGCTACATATGGATTTTGTGACCATGAGTCTCACCACATGCTGAATCAACGAACTGGCCCGTTTCATGCAAGGCGAGCTCTGCCGTTAACCTTTGCCGGCGAACGACCGGAATGCCTTGGCCGGCCTCTACCAAGATTATGAAATTGTTGATCTTTCCTAAGCGGCGTTAAGGATTTAACGAGCGATTCCAGCTGTCATCGTTAACACTCCGCTCAAAGCCGGAACGAATCGGCGACGAATCAGCGATCTCGAAATCTTCCCGTTTTGTTCACCCCAATATCTTGTGTTGCGAACAGCTTATCCACCGAGAATCCACAGGTTGCAAAGCCGCTTTTGCACAGGGCAGCCGGTGGTTGTTAACCTCTGCGTGCCGGAATGGGGCAGCAGCCGGCGTGGGCAGGTCGAAGGCATAAAGCCGCCGGCGAAAGACGGACCGGTCTGCCGGCCTGTCGATCTCGCCGCTCACACCGGCACTTCTGCCGAAGTGAAATGCCTCAGGCGAAGTATTGGCCGCCATTGGCTGAGATGGTCGAGCCGGTGATGAAGCCGGCATCTTCGGATGCGAGGAAGACGACGCAGCGCGCGATCTCTTCCGGTTCGCCGAGGCGGCCAACGGGGATCTGCGGGATGATGCGCTCGCTGAGCACCTTCTCGTCGATCGCCTTGACCATTTCGGTGGCGATATAGCCGGGGCAGATGACATTGACGGTGATGCCGGCGCGGGCCCCTTCCTGGGCGAGCGCCTTCGAAAAGCCGATGTCGCCGGCCTTGGCGGCGGAGTAATTCACCTGTCCGGCCTGGCCCTTCTGGCCGTTGATCGAGGAGATGGTGATGACGCGGCCGAACTTGCGGTCGCGCATGCCGCTCCACAGCGGATGCGTCATGTTGAAGACGCCCGACAAATTGGTGTCGATGACCTCTTTCCACTGTTCGCGCGTGATCTTGTGGAACATGGCGTCGCGGGTGATGCCGGCATTGTTGACCAGCACCGAGACCGGACCGAGATCGGCCTCGACCTGCTTGATGCCGGCGGCGCAGGAATCGTAGTCGGCGACCGACCATTTGTAGACCGGGATGCCTGTCTCCGCCTTGAATTTCGCCGCCGCGTCGTCATTGCCGGCATAGTTGGCGGCAACCGAATAGCCGGCGTTCTTCAATGCGATCGAGATCGCTGCGCCGATGCCGCGCGATCCGCCTGTGACGATTGCTACCTTGGTCATGCGTTTCCCCTTATTTGATATCGCCCTGTTGTCGGGCTTGGCAGGCACTGCATACCGACCGGGCGGCTCGCGCCGCCCGTTCAGGTGATATCCTTAGAGCGCTTCCACGCACATGGCGACGCCCATGCCGCCGCCGATGCATAGGGTGGCGAGGCCTTTCTTGGCGCCGCGCCGGCGCATCTCGAAGACCAGCGTGTTGAAGATGCGGGCACCCGAAGCACCGATCGGATGGCCGATGGCAATGGCGCCTCCATTGACGTTGACGATCGAGGGGTCCCAGCCCATGTCCTTGTTGACGGCACAAGCCTGGGCGGCAAAGGCCTCGTTGGCCTCGATCAGGTCGAGATCGCCGACCGACCAGCCGGCCTTTTCCAATGCCTTGCGCGAGGCCGGTATCGGACCGGTGCCCATGATCTGCGGGTCGACGCCGGCGGTTGCCCAGGACACGATGCGCGCCAGCGGGGTTATGCCGCGTCTCGCCGCTTCCGCTTCGCTCATCAGCACCGCACCGGCGGCGCCGTCATTGATGCCGGAGGCGTTGGCGGCGGTCACCGTGCCATCCTTGTCGAAAGCCGGCTTCAGCTTGGTCATGGCGTCGAGCGTGGCGCCGTGGCGGATGTACTCGTCCTGGTCGACGATGGTGTCGCCCTTCCTGCCCTTGATGGTGACGGCGACGATCTCGTCCTTGAACTTGCCGGCCTTCTGCGCCGCCTCGGCCTTGTTTTGCGAGGCGAGTGCGAACTGGTCCTGATCGTCGCGGGTGATCTGGAATTGACGAGCGACGTTTTCGGCGGTGTTGCCCATGTGGTAACCGTTGAAGGCATCCCACAGTCCGTCCTTAATCATGGTGTCGATCAGCTTGAAGTCGCCCATCTTGACGCCGGCGCGCAGGTGCTGGGCATGCGCCGAAAGCGACATCGATTCCTGTCCGCCGGCTATGACCACCTTGGCATCGCCGGTGGCGATCTGCTGCATGCCGAGCGCAATGGCGCGCAGGCCCGAGCCACAAACCTGATTGAGGCCCCAGGCCGTAGTTTCCTTGGGCAGGCCGGCATTGATCGACGCCTGGCGGGCCGGGTTCTGACCCTGGGCGGCGGTCAGCACCTGGCCGAGGATGACCTCGTCGACCTCGCCTGGTTCGACGCCGGCACGCGACAGCAGTTCCTTGATGACGATAGCCCCGAGTTCATGCGCCGGGGTGGTGGCGAAAGCGCCGTTGAAGGACCCGACCGGCGTACGCGCCGCACTGGCAATGACGATGGAAGCGGACATTTTCTTCTCCAGACTTCAAGGTGTTGTTCTGTCGTTGAGGACTTTTCTTGCCCTTTCCAGAACCCAAGTCAAACCGGAAATGGGCATGGCGCCTATGCGCGGCAAGCACATCGCGCCGTGCCATGGCTGCACTCCATCCATTGCTGCGCAGCATATTTTGCCCGCTATGCAGCATTTAATGATGCCGCAGTGCACAAACTGCTTGGAATTGTGAGGCTTTTGCGCATATCCTCAAAAAAGGCACAATCGTTACCGGCGGCTTACTGGGGGGCGCCGGTGTCCCCGGGAGGATGCAGATGGCCGCTAAAGACGATCCGATCATCATCAAGAAATACGCCAATCGCCGCCTCTACAACACCGGCACCAGCACCTATGTGACGCTCGAGGACCTCGCCGAGATGGTCAAGAAGGGCGAGGAGTTCACCGTCCAGGACGCCAAGACCGGTGACGACATCACCCATCCGGTGCTGACCCAGATCATCTTCGAACTCGAGAACAAGGATGGGCAGAACATGCTGCCGATCCCGTTCCTGCGCCAGCTGATCGCCTATTACGGCGACCAGATGCAGATGATCGTGCCGAGCTTCCTCGAACAGTCGATGCTCGCCTTCTCCAAGGAGCAGGAACGCTTTCGCGAGCAGATGAAGGGTGCGCTCGGCAAGTCGCCTCTGGACATGATGAAGATCACCACGCCGATCAAGGCGCTGGAGGAGCAGACGCGCCGCAACATGGAAATGTTCCAGAATGCGATGCGGCTCTTCACGCCCTTCCCGCCGGCGGGTACCGCGCCGGCCGCAGCCCCGGCCGAGCCGGCCAGGAAGGAAACATCGGAAAAGCCTGACGACCTTCAGGATCTGAAGGACCAGATCGCGGCCATGCAGCGCAAGCTCGACACGATGTCGTGAGCGGTTCCGATCGCAAGATCCGCTAGCTGGCGCATAGGGCTATCGCGGCAGCAATCCCTCATAGCGGCCGCGTGGCCTGATGACACTTCCACTTGTTACCTGTTCGATCGTGTGCGCCGCCCAGCCGACGCTGCGTGCCAGCGCGAACAAGCGGAACGGTGCATCGCGCGGCAAGCCAAGGCCGCGTGTCAGTACGGCCAAAGCGAAGTCGATGTTCGGGCGTGCGCCGGTCGCGGCAAGGGCCGCATCGCGCAGCGATTGAGAGAGATCATCGATGTCGATCACGCTCAGCAATGCCGCCGCGCGGGGATCGCCGTCAGGATAGAGCGGATGGCCGAAGCTCGGCAGCGGCCGGTCATGGCTGAGCCAGCGTCGGGTCGCCGCCTCGGCGCCGTGCCGCCCCGCATCTTCAGCCAGTTGCATCACCGCTTCGCCGGCGCCGCCATGACGTGGCCCCGACAGCGTCGCCAACCCGGCGAGCAGGCAAGCAGCCATCGGCGCTCCGGTCGAGGCCGTGACACGGGCGGCGAAGGTCGACGCGTTGAGTTCGTGGTCGGCGAGCAGGACGAGCGCGCGGCGGATCGCATCGGCTCCCGCTGCATCCACCGACCAGTCCCGCGCCAATCGCCAATGAACTGGATCCGGTCCCGCCGATGCGCCCAAGGCGCTGGCCAACACGCCGACCGCGTGCGCGGCATCGGCATGCAGCGAGGTGGCGCTGCGCCCGAGTGAAGGCCGCCCCTGGCCGGCAAGCACGGCAAGTTGCGCAAAGGCCGAGGCCCGGCCGGGTTGGTGGGCCGCATCCGGCGTCGGCGCTCGAAAGGCCACCGGTTCAGGCAGCGCCCAGAGCACAGCGGCTGTTTCTTCCAGCGTGGCACTCGCTGAAAGCGCAACGGCGTCCTGGCCACGATAGACAAGATGACCGTGCAAGACGGTCGAGATCGAGGTGACGATCGAGGGTTCGCCCCAGGCAATGGCGCTTTCGGCGATGGCCGACGGGCTGCGTCCGCGCGCTCTTCGCGTTGCCATCGCCGCTATGTCGTCGGCACGATACTGGCTGCGGCGCGGATCGGCGCGGTCCGGTTGCATGCCGATGCGACCGCGGCTGACATAGGCGTAGAGCGTCTGGGGCCGCACCTTGAGCCTTTCCAGCGCCTCTTCCCGCGACAACCACTCGGACATATCGAACTCTGATATTGATTATATTGATCAAGATTGATCAGCAGAATGCCTAGCCTTATCTCTGATACGGAAATGGATCAAGGAGGCAGGCTATGGCGAATGGGCTCGACGACGTTGTGGCGGCTGAAACCGTCCTCTCTGACGTGGATGGTCTCGGCGGCAATCTGACCATCCGCGGCCATTCGCTGCGGGAACTGGCCGGACGCTGGAGCTACGCGCAGGTGGTCGGCCTGCTGCTCGATGGCTTCTTCGAAGACCTTCCCGGCGATGCCGAACTGGCGCGAGCGCTGGGCCAGGCCCGCGCAGAAGTGTTCGAGCGGCTTTTGCCCTCACTGCCCTTGCTGACTCCGCTAGATGTCTACAGCGCCATGCGCGCCGGCATGGCGCTTCTGCCGGACAGCGAGACTTTTCCGGACGCGCTGCGGCTGGTTGCGGCGCCCGCGGTGCTGACGCCGGCCCTGCTTCGCCTGCGGCGCGGCGAGGCGCCCGTCGCGCCGGACAGCCTGGCCGATCATGCTGCCGACATGTTGAGGATGCTCAGCGGTCGTGCCGCCTCGCCGGCGCAGGCGAAGGCGCTCGACACCTACTTGGTGACCGTCTGCGATCATGGCCTCAATGCCTCGACCTTCGCCACCCGCGTGGTCGCGTCGACACAAGCCGGCCTGACGTCGTCCGTGCTGGCCGGGCTCGGCGCGCTCAAGGGGCCGTTGCATGGCGGCGCGCCCGGTCCGGTGATCGAGATGCTGGATGCGATCGAGGCGCATGGCGATGCCGTCGGCTGGCTGCGCGACGAGGTCGCGCATGGCGAGCGCATAATGGGCTTCGGCCATCGCATCTACCGCGTGCGCGATCCGCGTGCCGACGTGCTGAAGGCGGTCGTGCGGCAACTCGGCGGCGAGGGCGAAACCGGTCGCAGGCTGGCCTTTGCAGAGACTGTGGAGCAAGCCGCGCTTGACGTGCTGCGGATCGCCAAGCCGTCGCGCTCGCTGCAGACCAATGTCGAGTTCTACACCGCGCTGCTGTTGGAGGCGGCGGGTTTCCCCAAGGAGGCATTCAGCAACGTCTTCGCCGCCGGGCGTGTCGCCGGCTGGATTGCGCACGCCCGTGAACAGCAGACGACCGGACGGCTGATCCGGCCGCAGTCGCGCTATGTCGGGCCGGTGCCGGACCTCGTTGCCTGAGGCTGTCTGCCCGTTTCGATGGATGCCGCCTCTCCGCTCCGAAGCGGTGAGGCGGTTCTTCATGACCGAAATTTCATGTGATCACGCGACCGTGTTCGTGTTCTTGCCTTCGTCAGGACTTATATGCTGCACCGCAACATAGGTCCGCTGTAACCGAACCGTTCCGATCCCCGGGCGTGATGAGGCTTGCAGCATCCAAAACGACAGGAACGCCATGACGAAAAACGGCAAGGCGGAGGAAACTAAGAAGATCAACATCGCGCTTCAGGGCGGCGGCTCGCACGGGGCCTTTTCCTGGGGCGTGCTCGACCGGCTGCTGGAGGATGGCAGGCTGGAGATCGCGGCAGTGTCGGGGACCAGCGCCGGAGCCATGAACGCAGTGGCGCTGGCCGATGGTTTCGTGCGTGGCGGCGTCGAGGGAGCGCGGCAAAAGCTCGATGATTTCTGGCGCGCGGTGGCGGCAAAGGGCCGGTTCAGCCCGGTGCAGCGCATGCCGTGGGATGTCGCCTGGGGCAATTGGTCGATCGAGAACACGCCAGGCTATGTTTTCTTCGACACCATGTCGCGGGTGTTTTCGCCCTATGTCGCCAACCCGCTCGGCCTCAACCCGCTGCGTGACGTCGTGCAGAAGGAGATTAACTTCGCCAATGTGCGCGCTTGCAGGTCGATGGAACTGTTCATTTCGGCGACCAATGTCGAAACCGGGCAGTTGCGCGTCTTTTCCGACGGCGAGATCGACCTCGACACGGTGATGGCCTCGGCCTGCCTGCCGCAACTGTTCCGCGCCGTCGAGATCAAGGGCGTGCCCTATTGGGATGGTGGCTATGGCGGCAATCCTGCGCTTTATCCGTTCTTCAAGACTGCGGCGACCGAAGACGTGCTTCTGGTGCAGATCAATCCGGTGGTGCGGGAAGGAACGCCGAGGAGCGCCAACGAGATCCAGAACCGCATCGACGAGATCACCTTCAACGCCGGGCTGTTGCGCGAATTCCGCTCGATCGCCTTCATCAAGGAATTGATCGCCGCCGGCCGCCTGCCGCATGGCGAATACCGCGACATCCGCATGCACCGCATCGATGCCGACGAGGCGTTCAAGGACCTGTCGGCGTCATCGAAGGTCAATGCCGAATGGGCGTTCCTGAGCTATATGCGCGATCTCGGCCGCTCCGCCGCCAGCGACTGGCTGGAGGAGAATTACGATGCTGTCGGCAAGCGCCCGACGCTCGACCTGTCAGGCGAACTCGATGACGGCTTCAAGCCGGTGCGTGGTCCCGCACCTGGCCGGCGGGTCAAGGAATTCCTCGCGGTACGCAAGAACCCGGAGGTAGAGCGTCGTCGCGCCTGACCCGAATCCCGATACAGCTTGGCTTTTTGGCTTCATCCAGCTTTTAGGGTCAGGTCGATTACCCTGATCAGGGCGGCGGCGGCCTGCCGCTGCCCGCCGGCATCGCTGATGCGCGCCTTCATGCCTTCCAGCCCGTCGAGCAGCATGTCGGCAAGCGATTGCGCCGACAGGCCCTTGGCGGCGAGATCGACGCCGTTCCTGGCAGCCTCGCCGTCGATCGCGGCGGCGATATGTTCGACAAGACCGCCGCGCCAGCAGCCGACCAAATCGCCAAGGCTCGATTTCATGTCCAGCAATTCGGCGCCATGCGGCGAGGCAACGACCGCGCTCATCATCGAGATGAACGCCTCGTCGATGGCTCGCGTCATGCGCTCGCTGAAAGCACCGTCGCCGGCCAGAGACATTTTCGCCGCGTCGACCGAGCGCGACAGCACCATCATGGCGATCGCGCGGAAAATGTCGGTCTTGTTCTTGAACAGGAGATAGAGCGCCGGCCGCGACATGTCGGCGGCGCGGGCGATGTCGTCCATGGTGGTGCGGGAGAAGCCATAGGCCAAAAACACCCTCATAGCGCCATCCAGGATACGGACGCGTTTGGGGTCGGCGATGGCGATGTCTTCGATTTGATCCATGGAGCTACATTATCCTGCAAAAATCTCAATTGACAAAATGACGAAATTTGTCAATCTGTATCGCGACGAGGCGACCCAAGAGGACGCTTCGCTTGGGCTGTGGACGACAACAAAGGGTATCCCATGCGCCTCACCGTCGACGGGCAGTCATTCGACATCAACGCCGATCCCGACATGCCGCTGCTGTGGGCGCTGCGCGATCTCATTGGCAAGACCGGACCGAAATTCGGCTGCGGCATCGCCGCCTGCGGCGCCTGCACCGTGCATGTCGACGGTCAGCCGGTGCGCTCCTGCTCACTCCCGGTCAGCCAGGTCAGCGGTGCCGTCACCACCATCGAGGGCATCGGCACGGCGGACAAGCTCCATCCCGTGCAGCAGGCATGGCTGGAGGAACAGGTCGCGCAATGCGGCTACTGCCAGGCCGGCCAGATCATGAGCGCTGTGGCGTTGCTCGACGAGGTGGCCGATCCGAGCGACGACGACATTGATAACGCGATGGGCGGCAATCTCTGCCGCTGCGGCACCTATCCCAAGATACGCTCGGCCATCAAGAAGGCCGCTGCGCTCAAGACGGCGGGGCTCTGACCGTGGCCAGTGTTGGAAAGATCGCCCGCCGTACGTTCCTGATCGGCGCCGCTGCCGTCGCTGGCGGCGTGGCCGTCGGCTACTACTATTATCGCAAGCCATTTGCGAACCCGCTTGAGGCCGATCTCGGCAAGAGTGAGGTGACGTTCAACCCCTATGTGAAGATCGGCGCCGACAACACCATCACCGTCGTCGCGCCGCGCGCCGAGATGGGGCAAGGCATCTCGACGACGCTGGCTGTCATGGTCGCCGAAGAACTCGATGTCGGTCTCGATCAGGTCAATGTCGAACACGGCCCGGCCTCCTATGCCTATTACAACGCCGCGATCCTCGAAGAGGGTGGCCCGTTCGCCTTCTTCGACGAGAGCATGACCGCGCAGGCGGTGCGCTCAGGTCTCGGCGTGGTCGGCAAGCTCCTTGCTATCCAGGCCACCGGCGGTTCGGCTTCGGTGCGCGACGGTTTCGACAAGATGCGCCAGGCCGGCGCCGCAGCCCGGCAATTGCTGATTGCTGCGGCGGCGCAGAAACTTGGCGTTGCCGCCGCCGATCTGGAAACGGCCAATGGGTCGATCCTGCATAAGGCGTCTGGCAAGTCGCTGACCTATGGCGCGGTTGCCGTTGCTGCCGCTGCCATGGCGCCGCCGGCCGAAGTCAGGCTCAAAGACCGGGCCGACTGGAAACTGCTGGGAAAGCCGCAGAAGCGCATCGACATGCTGGCCAAGGTCACAGGGGCGCCGATCTTCGGCATCGATGTCAGGCTGCCGGACATGCTCTACGGCACGGTCAAGATGAGCCCGCGCTTCTGGGCCAAGCCGGTCAAGGCGAATCTCGCCAAAGCCGAGAAAATGCCCGGCGTGATCAAGATCGTAGCGCTCGAGACGAATTACGGTCACGGCTTCGGCATCATCGCGCAAAATACCTGGGCGGCCTTCAAGGCGGCCGATGCCATCGACGCCCAATGGGCGGATCCCGAATATCCGCTCAGCAGCGACGCCATTTCCGACGTGCTCAAACAGGCGCTCGGCGCCAAGGGTTCGGCAATGCGCGACAATGGCGATGTTGATACCGCCTTCGCCGACGCGCCACGCGAAAGGATGGTCGAGGCAGACTATGCGGTGCCTTATCTGGCGCATGCGACCATGGAGCCGATGAACGCCACGGCGCGGTTCAAGGACGGTGCCCTCGACATCTGGTGCGGCAACCAGGCACCGACGCTGGTGCGGCAGCTTTGCGCCAATGTGGTCGGAATCGAACAGGAGAAGGTCACCGTCCACACCACCTTCATGGGCGGTGGTTTCGGCCGCCGCGTCGAGATGGATTACGCGCTGTGCGCCGCGCTGATGGCGAAGGAGACCGGCGGGCGCCCGATCAAGGTGACCTGGACGCGCGAAGAGGACATGCGCCATGACGCCTACCGGCCGGCCGCGGTCGGCAAGTTCCAGGCGCGGCTTGGCGACGACGGCCTGCCGGTCGCCGTCTACATGAAAATCGCCTCGCCATCCATGATAGCCAGCACCTTGCGCCGGCTGTTCCCCTCGATATCGCCGCTTGGACCCGACAAGAGCATCGTCGACGGCGCCTATGACCAGCCCTACACCATCCCGAACTATCGGGTGAGTGGTGTCGCCGCCCCTGTCTCCATTCCCGTCGGCTCCTGGCGATCGGTCGGCAGTTCGGTCAACGGCTTCTTCCATGAGGGCTTCATGGACGAGATCGCCACAGCCGCCAAAATCGATCCGGTCGAGATGCGCAAGAAGCTGATGGCCGCCTATCCCGCGGCGGTGAAGGTGGTGGAAAAAGTCGCGGCGATGGCGAAATGGGGCGAGGCGCTGCCTGCCGGCAAGGCCAAGGGCATGGCCTTCACGCTGTCCTTCGGCAGTTGGGTCGGCGAGATCATCCAGGTGGCGGATACGCCGGCCGGCATCCGCATCGAGAAGGTATGGATCGCCGCCGATGTCGGTACCGCGCTCGATCCGGGCATCATCGAGGCACAGCTGATTTCCGCCGCCATCTACGGTCTTTCGGCGGCCATGGGACAGGAGATCACCTTCGCCGACGGTATGGTCGAACAGTCGAACTTCCACGATTTCGACGCCATGCGGATCTTCCAGTGCCCGGTCTTCGACGTCGCCATCCTGGAAAATTTCCACAAGATGGGCGGCGTCGGCGAGGTCGGCACTCCGCCGGCGGCACCGGCGCTGGCCAATGCCATCTTCGCGCTCTCAGGCAAGCGCATCCGCACGCTGCCTTTGTCGAAAACGGTGGCCTTCGCATGAAGCGGCTCCTCATCATGCTGACGCCTGCTGCCATGCTCGTTCTCGCGGCGCCGTTCGCAACCGCACAGGAGAGCCAAACACCACCGAGCCAGGCGGTCGACACGACCAAGGGCCTGTCCGAATGGGACAAGATTTATGCGGTGTTCTCACATCCGCGCTGCGCCGATTGTCATGTCGCGGACGACCGGCCGCGCTGGTCGGGTGCGCACTATGGCGGCACGCGCGTGCACGCCTTCAATATCCAGCGCGGCACCGACGGATCGGGCTTCGGCAATCCGGGCCTGCGCTGCACGACCTGCCATTTCGCAAGCAATTCCAATGAATTGCACGGACCGCCCGGAGCCGAGAACTGGCGTCTGGCGCCGGCCGAGATGGCCTGGTTCGGGAAATCCTCGGCCGAAATCTGCACCGAGATCAAGGATCCGGAGCGCAATGGCGGTCGCAGTTCGGACGATATCGCGCTGCATGTTCGCGACGACAGGCTGGTCGGTTGGGGCTGGGCGCCGGGGTCGACCCGTGAGCCGGCTCCGGGCTCGGCCGAAGCAACCTTTCAAGCGATCGAAAACTGGATGGCTGTGGGTTCACCTTGCCCGGTGCCGTAATGGTCTTGCAACTTTAAGGCTATATTGCAGTGCAACTTTGATGTAGAAACGCGCTTCGCCGATCACGGCAAATTGAACACGGCCTGGCGCGCACCCATATCGGCGACGCGCCCGCGTTACGAGGACGCTGGCCGAATCCGCAGTGGAAAAAACGACGATGAGAATCAGGTTTCACAAGCTTGCAGCCGTTGTTGTGCTCTTTGGTTTCGCGGCCTGGATGACGACAGGCGAGTTTTCGTCGGTCGGCAGCGTCGCCGCCAACAAGGCCAAGGCTGCCGAAGTCGAGAAGGGCAAGGCGCCTGACGCGAACAAGCCCAAGGCTGCCGAAGCCGAGCCGAAGGTACCGTTGCGCACCGTCGCTGTGGTGACGCCGCCGCGCAAGACCTATGCGCGCGCCATCCGCATTTCTGGATTGACCGAAGCTGACAAGCGGGCGGTGCTGGGGACGCGCGTTGCCGGTGTCATCGACAAGTTGCCGGTCAAGCAGGGCCAGCACGTCAAGACCGGCGATCTGGTGCTGATGCTTGCCGCCGAGGAAAAGATCTCCATGGTCGACAACGCTAAGCAATTGGTTGTGCAGCGCCAGGCCGAGTTGGATGCAGCTCTGCAACTCATGAAGTCAGGCAATTTGCCGAAGCTGCAGCTCGATACGGCCCGCTCGAACCTGACCTCGGCGCAGTCGCTGCTGGAAACGGCACAGGCCTTACTAGAGCGCAATGAGGTGAGGGCACCTTTCGACGGAGTTATTGACCGGGTGCCGGTGGAACTTGGCAGTTCCATCATGGAGGGCGGCGAGGTGGCAACCATCCTCAAGCTTGACCCGGTGATCGCCCGCGGCGAAATCAGCGAGCGCGACCTCGGCTACCTCAAGCTCGGCGACAAGGCCAATGTCCGACTGGTCAGCGGCCAGACGGTCGAAGGCACCGTGCGCTACATCAGCCGCGACGCGTCGTCGGCGACCCGCACTTTTCGCGTCGAGGTGGCGATCCCCAATGGCGACGGCTCCGTGCCCGCCGGTATGACGGCGGAAATCGCGCTCAACGCGCAACCGACCGACGCGGTCGTGCTGCCGCGCTCGGTGGTGACGCTCGGCGACAAGGGCGACCTCGGCATCCGGGCCGTCGGCAAGGACAACAAGGTGGCGTTCTTCCCGATCGACCTCGTCGACGACACGCCGACCGGCCTTGTGCTCGGCGGCATCCCTGCCGACGCGCGCATCATCGTCGCCGGCCAGGAACTGGTGAAGGAAGGCGATGTCGTCAATCCGGTCGAGGCCGACCAGGCGACCCTGCGGAAGCTGCTGGGCGAAGCGACCGCCGGGACGCAGTAGCAGGGGTCGCGACGGACCACCCCTGGGCGGGACAATCGGCTGCAACGCAGCTCCTGAAATTCGAAAACAGGCGTTAGCCATGGATATCGTCAGACTCGCAATCAACAATGCCCGCCTGACCATCTCGGTGCTGGTCTTCCTTCTGCTCGCCGGCTGGGTCGCTTATCAGTCAACGCCAAAGGAAGCGGAACCCGACGTTCCGATTCCGATGATGTATGTCAGCCTGATCTATCAAGGCATTTCGCCCGAGGATTCGGAGCGCCTTCTGCTGCGGCCGATGGAAAGCAAGCTGAAGAGCCTGAAGGGCCTCAAGGAAATGCGCTCGGCCGCCTTCCAGGGCGGCGGCTACGTGCTGGTCGAGTTCCAGCCGCAGACCAATCTGGCGACGGCACTGCAGGACACGCGCAGCAAGGTGCAGGATGGCAAGGCCGACCTGCCGCAGGCGGCCGAAGAACCTGTTGTTACCGAGGTCAATATCTCCGAATTCCCCGTCCTCGTCGTCACCCTGTCAGGCGAATTGCCCGAGCGTGTGCTGACCGCTGCCGCGCGCGAACTGCGCGACCGCATCGAAGAAGTGCCCGGCGTTCTCGAAGGCTCGCTGCAGGGCGCGCGCGACGACCTCGTCGAGGTCGTCATCGATCCGATGAAGCTGTCTTCCTACGGACTGCAGCTCGATCAGCTGATCGGTGCGGTCGGCAACTCCAACAGCCTGGTCGCCGCCGGCAATATCGAGGGCTCGGAGGGCAAATACGCCGTCAAGGTGCCGTCGCTGATCGAGACGCCCGAGGATGTGGCGGCGCTGCCGGTGGTCGCCGGCCCCAATGCCGTGGTTCAGGCCAAGGACATCGCGACGATCCGCTCCACCTTCAAGGATGCCGAGACGGTGACCCGGCTCAACGGCAAGCCGGCCATCGCCATCGAAGTGAAAAAGCGCATCGGCGCCAATCTGATCGACACGCTCACCAAGGTGAGGGAGGTCTCCGACGCTTTCGTCAAGACCATGCCGCAAGGCATGAATGTCACCTACACGCAGGACAAGTCGGTCTTCGTCAACCAGCTGCTCGGCGATCTGCAGAACCATGTGATGATCGCCGTCATCCTGGTGTTCATCGTCATCCTCTACGCGCTGTCCGGCCGTGCCTCGCTGTTGATCGGCCTGGCCATTCCATCATCGTTCCTGATCGGCATCTTGTTGCTTGCGATGATGGGCTACACGATCAACATGATCGTGCTGTTCAGCCTCATCCTGGCGGTCGGCATGCTTGTCGACGATGCCATCATCGTCACCGAATTCGCCGAGCGGCGGATGGGCGAGGGCATGCCGAAGGCGGAAGCTTTCGCGCTTGCCGCCAAGCGCATGGCCGGTCCGGTCATCGCCGCGACGATGACGCGTATCGCCGCCTTCTCGCCGCTGCTGTTCTGGCCGGGCATCATCGGCGACTTCATGAAATACATGCCGATCACGCTGATCGTCACGCTGTCGGCCTCGATGCTCTACGCGCTGGTATTCGCGCCGACGCTGGGGGCGATCTTCGCCAAGGCGCCCGAGCACCATGCGGATGACAATCGCGACGGCTGGTACATGGCCATCGTCAAGCAGGCGGTGCGCTTCCCCATCACCGTGCTGGTGCTGACCGTGGCGCTGCTGTTCGGCGTCGGCTTTGCCTATTCGAAATATGGCGCCGGTGTCGAGTTCTTCCCCAGTGTCGAGCCAGACTACGGCCTGCTCTACGTGCACGCTCGCGGCAACCTTTCGCTGGCCGAAATGGATACCGCGACCAAGACTGCCGAAAACAGGCTGCTCGGCTGGCCCGGCATCAAATCGGTCTACACCCGCGTCGGCAAGACCCAGGGCGGTGGGCAGGACGTTCCGGAAGACGTGGTCGGCGTCATCCAGTATGAATTCATCGACTGGCGCGAGCGCAAGTCGGCGAACCAGATCCTGAACGATTTGCGTGGCGTCATGGCCGGTATTCCCGGCGTCGATGTCGAGGTTCGCGTGCCCGAAGCCGGTCCGCCAACCGGCAAGCCGATCCAGATCAGGCTTTCGGCGATCGATCCCAAGGGGCTCGACGACAAGGCGCGCGCCGTCGCGGCCCGCATTGCCAAGGTGCCCGGCGTCATCGACATTTCCGACGGTCTGCCGCCGCCTGGCGTCGACTGGGCGCTCGAGGTCGACCGCGCCAAGGCGGCGCAGTACGGCATCAGCCCGACTTCGGTCGGAACGGTGGTGCAACTGGTGACCAACGGGCTGAAGCTCTCGGAATACCGGCCGGCCGGTGCTGACGATGCCGTCGACATCAGGCTGCGCTTGCCCGAGGATCGTCGCACGCTGTCGACGCTAGACGAGCTGAGGGTGCAGACCTCGCAAGGCTCGGTACCGATTTCGAATTTTGTCGTGCGCAAGCCCGAACCGACCGTCGGTATCCTCAACCGCATCGACGGCGCCCGTACGGTGGTCGTGCAGGCAAACGTCGCCGCCGGCACCCAGGTCGCGGCCGTGCAACAGGAGGTCACCAAGGCTGTCGCCGATATGGATCTCGGCAGCGGCATACGCTGGAAGCTGGCCGGTTCCAACGAAGACAGTGCGGAGGCCAGCGCCTTCCTCGGCAAGGCATTCGGCGCGGCGATCTTCCTGATCTTCCTCGTGCTTTTGATGCAGTTCAACAAATTCACCAGCGTGCTGATGGTGCTGTCCTGCGTGGTCATGGCGACGATCGGCGTGTTCCTGGGGTTGCTGTTGACGGGAGAGGCCTTCGGCATCGTCATGTCGGGCATCGGCGTCATCGCGCTGGCCGGCGTGGTGGTGAACAACAACATCGTGCTGATCGACACCTATGACCGGTTGCGAGAAGAAGGCTGGGACAAGATGGAAGCGGTGTTGCAGACCTGCCGCGAGCGCGCCCGTCCGGTGGTGCTGACGGCGGTGTCGGCCATCCTCGGTGTGCTGCCGATCGCCTTCGGCCTTGGCCTCGAAATCTTCCATCACGAGACGACGATCAACGCGCCGTCGACGCAATGGTGGATCTCGCTGTCGTCGGCGATCGTCTTCGGCCTGTCCTTTGCGACCTTGCTGACGCTGGTGGTGACGCCGTCGATGCTGATGATCTTCACGCGCAGCAAGAACAGCCGCTTCTACGCGTTTTTCCGTCGGCTATTCCGGCGCGGCAAGGGAAAGGTCTCGTCGACCGACACGCCGGACACGGATGTGGGCGGCGAGCCGGCTATCGCCTTTCCGAAGGCAGCCGAATGAGGCGGCATGCGAACCTCTGACGCAAAGGCCGCCCGGAGCAACCGGGCGGCCTTTTGCATTGTTTTCCCCAGAGCAATGCGAAGCATGGTGCCCAAGGGCACGCATGGCGGCTGCGCCCGCCGAAATGCAATATCAGGCAGCCTTCGCAACGCCGTTCACGGTGGTGATGCCGATGTCTTCGAGAGCCTCGGCGACCGCTCGATCCAGGGGCGTGTGCGGGATCGCACCGATGATGCCTTCCAGCCTTGCCGAGGCCAGCTGATGCGGTTCGAAGCGCAGATAGGACATCGACACGATCTCGCGCCACATGGCCACGAACGGGCTGCCGGCGCGCAGCACCCACCACGGCATCGAGGTCATCTTGAGCGAGCGACCGAGCGCCTTTTCGGCTGCGGCCTTGATCTCCAGGTCGGTGACGGCATGGCCGGGAAAATTGAGCGCTTCATAGGCGCCCAGCTTGCCGAGATTTCCGGCCAGGCCGACGAAAGCCTTGGCGAAGTCCGGCAGATAGGCCCATTCATGCACCAGATCGACAGGGCCGGGCGCGGTATAGATGCCCTTGTTCATCTTGGCGGCGACGACCAGATCGAACCATGACCCGCTGCCGGTGCCGCCGAAGAAGTCGCCGGCCCGCAAGATAATGGTGCGGACGCGGCCCGCGTCCGCCTCGCGGCGGAAGATGTCTTCCATGGCGCAGCGGATGCGGCCCTTTTCCGTCGTCGGGTGGAACGGCGTGTCCTCGGTGATCACCGCCGGCATCGGCGAGCCGTAGTTGTAGACGGTGCCGGGGAAGAGGTGCAGCGTGCCGTTCGCACGGCAGGCGGCCATGACGTTTTCGGCCATCGGAAGGCACTTGCCCCAGTCGGTGTAGATCGGGTTGAGGCCGTTGAAGATGATGTCGACGCCTTGCGTGGCGCGGATCAGGGCTCCGCGGTCGAGCGCGTCGCCGGCAGCGGCCGTGGCGCCCTTGAGTTCGGCGGGCACCTTGCCGCTGCGGGTGATTGCGCGGACGTCATAGCCCGCATCGATGAAGGCCCTGGCGACCACGCGGCCGAGCCGGCCATTGGCACCGAGAATAGCGATCTTGGTCATTTCTCGTCTCCGTGTTGATGTTTGCAGCTCGAATATGGTCCTCTCGCATACGAATGGAAATTGACCATGAATCGGTTTCTGATATTCATAAATGAATGACTGAAATCGACTGGAACCTGATCAAGAGCTTTGTCACCGTGGCGGAGACCGGCAGCCTGTCGGCCGCCGCTCGGAAGCTCTCGGCCAGCCAGCCGACGCTCGGCCGTCACATCGGCGAACTCGAACAGGCGCTTGATATCACGCTGTTCCGGCGCGGGCGGCGCGGCTATGAACTGACCGAAGCCGGCAGCACGCTGTTCGAGCGCGGCAAGGCGGTCAGCGAGCAGGCAAGCGCCTTTTCCCTGCTGGCGCTGGGTTCGGTCGAGGCGATCGAAGGCACGGTGCGTATCGCCGCCAGCGAGGTGGTGGCGGCTTATGTGCTGCCGGAGATAACGGGGCGGCTCGGCATCGAGGAACCCGGCATCGAGGTCGAGATCGTTGCCTCGAACCAGGTCGAGAACCTGTTGCGCCGCGATGCCGACATCGCCATCCGCATGGTCAAGCCGGGTCAGAATGAGCTGCTGGCGCGCAAGGTCTGCGATATCAGGCTCTGCGCCTGCGCGGCCAGATCCTATCTCGACAGGCGCGGCCGCCCGCTGCAGCCTGCCGACCTTGTCGAGCACGCGTTGATCGGCTTCGACCGTAGCGACGAGATGATCAGGGGCTTCACCCAGTATGGCATCCCTGTCACCCGCAACAGCTTCCGCTTCAGGGCCGACAACCAGATCGTCTTGTGGGAAGCTGTGCGGACAGGAAACGGCATGGGTCTCGCCCAGGAGCCGCTGGCCGACCGCGATCCATTGGTGGAAAAGGTGCTGCCTGGCCTGCCGCTGCCGGTGCTACCGGTGTGGCTGGCCATGCATCGCGACGTGCGCACCAGCGTGCGCATCCGCCGCGTGGCGGATTTCCTCTACGAGGAACTCAAGCGCTATTCGGCCGGCGTGGGGTCGGGCGCGAATTCGGCACGGTGAGCAAGCCCGGCCATCAGCAGCACGACGACCAGCAGCACGGACATGGCGACGAAGATCGGGCCGAAGCTCAAATGCTCGGCAACGAAACCGATCGCCGACGGCGCCACCAATATGCCGGAATAGCCCATGGTCGTGACCACGCTCATGCCGGTGCCCGACGACATGCCTTCCTGGTTGCCGCCGGCCGAAAAGATGATCGGCACCATGTTGGCGATGCCGAAGCCGCATAAGGCAAAGGCCGCGATGGCAAGCCAGGGCGAGGGTGACAGTCCGGCGATCAGCATGCCGGCGGCAGCGACGAGCGCCGACGCGCGCAACGTCATCACCGCGCCGAGACGGTTGCGAACGCCGTCGCCGAAGAAGCGCATGATTGCCATGACACCGGAGAAGGCGGCATAGGCAAGGCCGGCAACGGCAAGGTCTGCACCGAGTTCCTGCCTGAGATACAGTGCCGCCCAGTCGAGCACCGCGCCTTCGGAAATCATCGTCAGCAGCGCCATCAGGCCGACGAGGTAGACCAGCGGATTTGCCGGTAGCGCGAATTTATGATGCTCGGTCGCCTGCGGCCTGTCCTCGGCGACCAGATGGCGAACCGCCACCGCGATCACCGCGAAGGCTAGCGCCGTCACCACCGCCGCGTGGGCGAGGTGGCCGTAGTGCTGGATGGCAAAGCCGCCGAGGCCGCCGCCGGCGAAACCGCCAAGGCTCCAGAAGCCGTGCGAGGACGACATGATGGCGCGGGATAGTCGCCGTTCGACCACCACCGCATTGGCATTCATGGCGACGTCCATGCCGCCGATCGAGCCACCGAAGATGAACATGGCGATGGCCGCCAGTGGTACGTTGGGAGCCAGCGCCACGACCAGCAGGCCGAGGCTGCCGCAAAGACCGAACCAGCGCAGCACGGTGCGCGAACCTTGTTTCGAGATCAGGTGGCCGCACCAGGTCATGGCGGTGACGGCGCCGGCGCCGAACAGCAGGATCAGCAGGCCGAGCGTGAACTTGGTGATCTCCAGCCGGGTCAGGAACACCGGAATCTGCGGCGCCCAGCTGCCGGTCAGGAAGCCGTTGGCGAGGAAAATAGCCGCAACGGCCCATCGTCCGCGCATTGCAGTCAGCATGGCACTTGACGCGTTCATAATGCGAATCCGGTCAGAAAATGGCTTCGCGCGGCAAATTAGATCGATTCAATTTCCAGTCAAGCAATCTCTCGGAGAAAGCGCTTGGGCCAAACTTAGCCCTGGAAATGGGGTGTCGGAAGTAACCTAATGGTCCTTGGGCCGCCGCGCCTCGAATTCAGCCTTCTTGGCATCGGAGGCCTCGGTCTGGTTGAGCGCCTGCCATTCGGCATAGGGCATGCCGTAGACGATCTCGCGCGACTGGTCCTTGGACAGGCCGACGCCTTCGGCCTCGGCTGCTTCGCGATACCAGTTCGACAGGCAGTTGCGGCAGAAGCCGGCGAGGTTCATCAAGTCGATGTTCTGCACGTCGTTGCGCTCGCGCAGGTGTTCGACCAGCCGGCGAAAGGCGGCAGCCTCGAAATCGCGCTTCTGCTCGTCACTGAGTTCGGTCATCGAAACCTCCTTGCGGCTCTACAACGGCCCGGTTCGGGAGCCGAATTGCTTGACCACATGTATATCGGGACGGCGGTCGATCGCGTCAACGATCGGCGCCAGGCGCTGCGCCCAGGCGATCGCGCCCTCCTGGTCCGATATCAGATCCTGGCGGATCTCGATCAGCGCATGGGCGAAGCCGTTGACGATGGCGTGCTTGTACATGGTGTCGCCGCGCAACGCACCGTCATAGGGTTCGTTGTCGCCAACCACGAGGCTCTTGTCGGCGGCCAGCATGTCGATCAGCGGCCGCGCCACCCGGTCATCCCGGTCCCACAGGATGCCGACATGCCAGGGACGTTGGATCCCTTGCATGGCCGGGGTGAATGAATGCACCGAGAAGATGAAGGGCGTCTGGGCAGAGGCCTGCGCCACCGAGGCAATCATGGCGCCGACGGCGTCGTGATAGGGCCGGTAGAAGCGGTCGAGCCGCCTTTCGCGCTCCTCCGCGGCAATCGGGTAGTTTCCGGGCACAACGGTGCCGTCATAGAGCTGGCGAATGAGCGTCGGATCATCCTCGCCGCGATTGGGGTCGATCAGCAGCCGCGAGAAATTGGCGAGCACCGCAGGCACGCCGAGCAAGGCAGCCAGTTCGCGCGTCACCGCCTCGACGCCGATATCATAGGCGATGTGACGCTCGAACTCCGCCGCCGGCAAGCCGAGGCTGCCATAGTCCTCCGGCAGATCGCGGCGGGCATGGTCGCCCAGGAGCACAATGCCTCGCTTGCGGTCGCCTTCGACGATGTCGAAAGGCGCGAAAACTGTGGATCGGGTCATTGGCGGGAAATGGTCTGTTCGCTGGCTTCCGGGGAGGGTGCTATCGTCATTCCACGAAGACGACGCTTGCGCAATGCCGTTGTTTGGCCAAGGTTTCCCGGGAAATCTGGCAGAAGTCGGCGAATTGTGCGCCGGAGCCTTTCTAAATCGATTGGAATTGGACAAAACGGCGCGTTGACATGCGCCCGGACTTTTCCGAAAAGGGGCGCAGAGAGATGCAGATGTGGTTCTTGAGGGGTTTTCGGATGGGTTCCGCCGGCAGGCAGCGCAGGCGCTCTGCCTTTGCCATGCCGCTGCTGATCCTTGCCGTGGGCCTGTCGGCGACGGTCATGGCCTCGCCGGCGCGTGCCGATTTCCGTGTCTGCAACGCCACGCAGAACCTGGTCGGCGTCGGCATCGGCTATCGCGCCAAGGCCGGCTGGATCACCGAGGGCTGGTGGCACATCGAAGGATCGAGCTGCAAGACGCTGATCGAAGGGCCGCTGTCATCAAGGTTTTACTATCTTTATGCAGAAGACGCCGAACGCGGTGGGCGCTGGGACGGCCCGATCAACATGTGCGTGGCTGAAAAAGAGTTCAAGATCGCCGGCGTAACCGATTGCGTCGCCCGGGGCTTTCAGCGCGCCGGATTCCAGGAATATGACACGGGCGAACAGGCAAGCTGGATGGTCCAGCTGACCGATGAGCCCGCAACGGGAGGCGCTCCAGCCGCCCCGGGAACGAACAGTCAATGAGACGTAGCCGCAAGGTCAAGATCCTAGCCACCATCGGTCCGGCCTCCTCGTCGGAGGAGATGCTGAAGAAATTGTTCGAAGCGGGCGCCGATGTGTTCCGCATCAATATGAGCCATACCGATCACGAGCTGATGCGCACGCTGGTCGGGCGCATCCGTACCGTCGAGGAAGCGGTCGGCCGGCCGATCGGTATTCTGGCCGACCTGCAAGGCCCGAAGCTGCGCGTTGGCAAGTTCGCCAAAGGCAAGGAAGTGCTGACTGTCGGCCAGACCTTCACGCTCGACAACAATCCCGAGCCGGGCACGTCAACCAGGGTCTACCTGCCGCATCCGGAAATCCTGAGCTCTGTCGAAGCCGGTCATCGCTTGCTGATCGACGATGGCAAGCTCGAATTGAAGGCGGTGAGAAGCGACGGCAAGTCGATCGTCTGCACGGTCATTGCCGGCACCACGATTTCCGACAAGAAGGGCGTCAGCCTGCCTGATACCGACCTGCCGGTCGGCGCGCTGACCGAGAAGGACCGCAAGGATCTCGACGCCGTGCTGTCGACGGGCGTCGACTGGGTCGCGCTGTCGTTCGTGCAGCGGCCGGAGGATCTGGCCGAAGCGCGCAAGATCGCGCGCGGCCGGGCATTGATCATGGCCAAGATCGAAAAGCCGCAGGCCGTTGCGCGGCTGGCCGAGATCATCGAATTGTCCGACGCGCTGATGGTCGCCCGTGGCGATCTCGGTGTCGAAATGCCGCTCGAGGCGGTGCCCGGCATCCAGAAGCAGATCACGCGCGCCGCGCGCCGCGCCGGCAAGCCGGTGGTGGTAGCAACGCAGATGTTGGAATCGATGATCACCGCACCCGTGCCGACCCGCGCCGAGGTGTCCGATGTTTCGATCGCCGTCTTCGAAGGCGCCGACGCCATCATGCTGTCGGCGGAATCCGCCGCCGGTGCCTATCCGGTCGAAGCGGTGGCGATGATGGACCGCATCGCCACCAAGGTCGAAACCGATCCGACCTATGCCGGCATCATCAATGCGCAGCGCTCCGAGCCGGAAGCGACCGGCGCCGACGCCATTTCGCTGGCCGCCCGCGAAATCGCCGAGACGCTGAAACTATCGGCGATCATCACCTATACGGCGTCCGGCACCACCGGCCTGCGCGCCGCCCGCGAGCGTCCGCAAGTGCCGATCATCGCGCTTTCGCCGATCGTCAACACGGCGCGGCGGCTGTCGCTGCTGTGGGGCACGCATTGCGTCGTCTCGCCCGATGCCAGCGACCTCGACGACATGGTCAACCGCGCCTGCCGCATCGCCTTCGATGAAGGTTTCGGCAAGCCGGGCGATCGTGTCATCATCACTGCCGGCGTACCGCTGAGGACCCCGGGTTCGACCAACATGCTGCGCATCGCCTATGTCGGGTCGGACGTGCAAAGCAGCCGGTAGATCGGTTCGTCTGAACCAGCAAGCGTGATCAGGTCGGCGCGAGTTCGGCCTGCGGCACCTTGATGTCGGCGCATTTGCCGGCGCCGTAGGCGTCGCCGGCGATGCGCGCTTCCACGTCCCTGGCCATCGCCTGCAGGTCGATATCCTTGCCGGCGGCCTTCTCGATGGCGCCGACGACCAGGTCGGGGGCAATCCAGTCCGGCTTATGGCCGAGATTGTGCACCCAGACCAGTTCGGCGCCGGCAATGTCGCGGACGAGGCCGACCGAGTGAATCTCCGCATAGACGACCTTGTCGCGGTCGCCCGAAATGACCACGGTCGGCGCCTTGATCTCGGCGTAGTGGGGGGCGGCGCCAAGGGCATAGCGATAGAGCCCGGCGACGTCGGTGGCGTTGGCGCGAAAGGCCGGTGGCCGCAGCACCAGCGGGATCGAGGCCGTGGCGAGATAATTGTACGGCACCTTGTTGGGCGAGAAGACGCAGGTCGTGGCATCAGCCATCTGCAGCGTTCCCGCGGGATAGCTCAGCGTCTCGGAGAACAGCCAGCCGATCACCGGAATGGTTGTCAGATCATAGTACCAGGAGGTTGCGCCGCCCGGCCAGGGATGGGTCGCCGGCGCGAGAAAGACCAGCCCAAGCGTCTTGTCGGCATGCTCGCGGCCAAACGCGGTGGTCGCGGCGGCGCCGAAGGAATGGCCGACGACGACAGCTCGCTTCATGCCGAGACGGTCCATCAGCGCGGCGATGGTGTTGGCCTGGGCCGACGGGCTTTCGTTGTTGCCCGGGCCACGCCCCGACCAGCCGAACCCCGGCCGGTCGAAGAACAGCATTTCGGCGCGGCCTTCGAGCAGCGGCCGCAGCGGCAGCATCTGATCCCTGAGATTGGCGCTGGCGCCATGGATGAAGACGATCGGCGGCAGCGTGGCGTTCGCAGGCGCCGGAACATGCACATAATGGATGCGAGCGCCATTGATGTCGGCGAAGTCGCCGATCGGCGGATTGCGCCGCTCGATCAGCCATGAGCCGACGCGGGTGACGCCGACAAGGCCGAAGACAAGCGCCATCAGGAAGGCGAGGGCAGCGTATATGAGGTTCATGCGGGGAAATACGGGCTGGAGCGGAATTAGTTTTGGGTAGGGCAGTAGGGGTATCTGCTCCGCGAGGCAATCCACACTGCTCACCTACTACCCTACTGCCTTACTCCCCTATTCCCTTACTCCTTGATCAAATGCCTTCGCCGGCAAGCTCTTCCGACAGTGTGGCGACCTGGTCCTGGGCGCTGCGCATCATCGGATAGATGGCCAGCACCTTCTGCCAGGCCTCGAGCGCCGATTGCTTGTGGCCAGTCAGCGCCATGATCTGCGCCAGGCCGGACAGCGCACCGAAATGGCGCGGCTCGAGCTGCAGCGTATGGTCGATGTCGGACATCGACTTACCGTAGTTCTTCATCATGAAATGCACGGTGGCGCGCCGGTTCCAGCCTTCGGCATAGGTCGGCTGCAGGGTCACCACCTGGTCGAGGAAATCGAGCGCGACATCGAATTTCTGGCCTTCGATGGCCTTTTGCGACCACATCATCATCAGGTCGATCGAGGCGCTGCCGGATTGGAACCACTCGCTCCAGATGTTGCCGGCAATGCGCTCGGCAGCCTTTTCGTTGCGCTCGCGCTTCAGGTCGCTGAACAGCTGGTCGAGATGGGCCTGTTTCGTCATCACCGGCGGTGGGGCATCCGGGGCCGCCGGCGCAGTCGCCTGATCATCCGCCCGGGCCGGCAAGGCGACGGCACCGGAAACAAGGAAGATCGCCAGAAATGCAAAAAGAATCCGCATCGCCCGACTCTAATCCCGGGCGGCGGAACATCAAAGTGATTTTACCGTGAGAAGGTCGGAGGACCGACGACACGCATCAATTGGCGGAGGCACGAAGCCTCCGGCCGAAAGCTCAGCCCTGGCGTGCCTTGTAGCGCGGGGCGGTCTTGTTGATGATGTAGACGCGGCCCTTGCGGCGAACCAGCTGGTTGTCGCGATGACGCGCCTTCAGCGCCTTGAGCGAATTCTTGATCTTCATGGTCTTGCCTGTCGGTGTGGACCCGGTCCGGGTCGAAATTTTAAGGCGCGCCAGAAGACGCGCCTTTGAACTGTGGGTGGCTCATAAACGAGGAGCCTTGTCCGTGTCAACCGCAAGCGTGCTCTACCTCGCCATATCATCAAATATCCGCCATGTCGGCCTGGCGGCATTGCGCGCCCTCCGGCCGGCTGGGATGATGCGGCCGCCGTTTAGTGATTTGGGGATGAATATGCGCCGAACTTTCCTGTCCGCCTGCCTTGTCTTGCTGGCGGGAGCTTCGGCTGCCCGGGCGCAGGATTGCGACCGCAGCGACGACAGCCAGCAGATGATGAACATCTGTGCCGGAGAGGACTACCAGGCCGCCGACGCCAGGCTCAACAAGACCTACCAGGACCTCATCAACTCGGACGATGCCGACAGCAGGAAATTGCTGCAGGCGGCGCAACGCGCCTGGATCGCCTTCCGCGATGCCGAATGCGCTCACTCCACCGCGGCCAGCGAGGGCGGCTCGATCCATTCGATGGAAGTTTCGCAATGCCTGACCAGGCTGACCAACGACCGCACCAAGCAGCTCGCTGCCGCGGCCAATTGCGAGGAAGGTGACGCGAGTTGCGCCAGTTCTGACGAGGACGACGTGCAATAAAAGCGCGTTGTGAAGTCAGGCGCGAAGGCTGACCCGCGTGAAATGGCCCATCTTGCGGCCGGGCCGGGCCTCGGCCTTGCCATAGAGATGCAGCATCAGGTCGGGCTCGCCGAGCAAGTCGGCGACGCGCAGCACATCGTCACCGATCAGGTTTTCCATCACGCAGTCAAAATGGCGTTTCGGGTCTCCGAGCGGCAGGCCGGCGACGGCGCGGATGTGCTGCTCGAACTGCGAGACGATGCAGGCCGCTTCCGTCCAATGGCCGGAATTGTGCACGCGCGGCGCGATCTCGTTGGCCAGCAGCGAACCGTCGGCCAGCTCAAAGAACTCGACGCCGATGACGCCGACATAGTCGAGCGCCGACAATATCTTCGAAGCTGCAGCCTGTGCCGCGGCGGCCGTCTCGGGCTTGATGGCGGCCGGCAAGGTCGATGTGTGGAGAATGCCGTTGCGGTGGACATTTTCGGCCGGATCATAGGCGGCGACGGCGCCGTCCAGCCCACGCGCCGCGATCACCGAAATCTCGCGCTCGAACGGCACGAAGCTCTCCAGGATCAGTGGTACATTGCCCATCGCCTCACAGGTGCCGGCGAAACCGCCGGCTTCCATATTGCGGAAGACGCGCTGGCCCTTGCCGTCATAGCCCATGCGCCGCGTCTTCAGGATGCCGCTGCCGCCGAACCCTTTCAGCGCCGCCGTCAGTTCGCTGTCATTGTCGACCGGGCGGAAATCCGCAGTGGCAATGCCAATGCGATTGAGGAATGTCTTCTCGCTCACCCGGTCCTGCGCCACTTCAAGGGCGCGCGCCGGCGGATAGACCGGAACCTTGGCGGCCAGTGCGCTGGCGGCCGCGACCGGCACGTTCTCGAACTCGTAGGTGATGACAGAGCTTGCCGCAGCCAGTTCGGCAAGAGCGGCCGGGTCGTCATAGGCCGCCGTTATCTGCCGGTTGGCAAGTTGGGCTGCCGGGCAATCCGCTTGCGGCTCCAGGACAACCGTGCGGTAGCCAAGGCGAGCGGCGGCCATTGCCAGCATGCGGCCGAGCTGGCCGCCGCCAATGATGCCGATGGTCGATCCGGTGGGCAGGCTCACGGCGCATCCGTCGGTTCGGCCGCGACCTTGGCGGTCTGCGCGGCGCGCCAGGCATCCAGCCGCGTGGCAAGCGAGTCGTCGTAGAGCGCTAGCACGGCGGCCGCCAGAAGTGCCGCGTTAGCCGCGCCGGCCTTGCCGATGGCCAGCGTTCCGACGGGAATGCCGGCCGGCATCTGGACGATGGAGAGCAGCGAATCCTGCCCCGAGAGGGCTTTCGATTCCACCGGCACGCCGAACACCGGCAGCGGTGTCATCGCAGCGGTCATGCCGGGCAGGTGCGCCGCGCCGCCGGCACCGGCAATGATCACCTTGTAACCGGCAGCCTTGGCGCCCTTGGCGAATTCATAGAGACGGTCGGGTGTGCGATGGGCGGAGACGATCAGCCGCTTGTGCGGGATGCCGAGCGCCTCCAGCGTTTCAGCCGCATGGCGCATGGTCGTCCAGTCGGACTGGCTGCCCATGATGATGGCGACATCGGCACGTTGATCGTCCAAGTCCTTGCTCCCCGGCGACAAAGGCGCGCCTTAGCGGAATTCGGGCGGTGCCGCAAGGATACGTGGCGGGCGCTGTTGTTCGGCAAGACGAAAAAGTGCTTCTCTGGAGCCGAGATATCAGATGCCGCGGTCGGCCTCCGGTGTCGAGACCAGCAGGGCCGAAGCGGCGTTGGCCGCGGTGACGGCGGCCCGCATCGCCTCGCCACGGGCAAGTGCCGCGGCCAGCGCACCAACGAACTCATCGCCCGCGCCATGCGTGCTGACGACCTTGACCGGGATGGCCGGCAACGAGAAGGTCGCACCGCTCCGGTCGCAACTAGCGACGCCTTCGCCGCCCGCCGTGACGATTGCGGTTGGGCAGAGATCGACCAGAAGTCGCGCGGCTTGCGCGGCCCCTTCCAGTGTTTCGACCGCCGCCAGGCCGGTCAGGAATTCCGCCTCGATGGCGTTGACCACCAGGACGTCGACGAGGGCGCTCAGTTCGCTGGAGAGTTCGCGCGCGGGGGCGGCATTGAGCAGGACGCGGCCGCCATGTCTCTTCACCGCGCGTGCGGTGGCAATGTTGGCGGCTTCCGGCACCTCGTTCTGCAAAAGCAGCACGGACGTTTGTGCCACCACCTCGGAGGCGGCCGCGATGTCCCTGTCGCCGACCGTGAGATTGCTGCCCGAAACGATCACCGCGCCGTAGTCGCCGCTTTCGTCGAAGATGGCCACGCTCATGCCGGAGCCGGCGCCCGGCGCCACCCGAACGAAGCGACGGTCGACGCAGGCACGATCGAGATTGGCCAGTAGCGCGGTGCCGAAATCATCATCGCCGACGGCGCCGATCATCGCCGCGCGCATACCGGCCCTTGCCACCGAGACCGCCTGGTTGCCGCCCTTGCCGCCGCATTTCGGGTGCCAGGCATGGCCGGTCACCGTCTCGCCCTTGCGCGGGCGGTCGGGGGCATCGACCATGATGTCATAGTGCAGGCTGCCGAACACGGTGACCAGCGGCGTTGTCGGCAGAGTCATGAGCCGCGGTCTTTTCGCTTCGATGCCACCGCCGACATGGTGCGGCCGAGATTGTGTTCCGCCGCCTGGTAGTCGCGCTGCGCCACCGCCACGAACAACGCGTCGAGGATATTGAGCTGAGCGATGCGCGCCGCCGCGTTCTCCCCCATAAGCGGCGAGCCCTGCGCGGTGGAGCACAGCACAACGTCGGCGACCTGGGCCAAAGGCGAATTGTTGTAGTTGGTGATGGCAAGCGTGCGTGCACCGCTCTTGCGGGCAAGCTGGATGGCGTCGATGACAGCCGAAGTATTGCCGGAGTGCGAGAAGCCGACGGCGATGTCGTCTGGGCCGAGCAGCGAGGCGGACATCAGCATCATGTGCGAATCGTCAAAGACATTCGTGCGGATGCCGATGCGCAGGAATTTGTGCGAGACGTCGCGCGCGATCTGCGCCGAACCGCCGACGCCGTAGAAGTCACGAGTCCCGGCGCGGTACAGTAGGTCGGCGGCGCGGTCGAAATCCTCGATATCGAGGATGGCCAGCGTCTCCTCCAGCGCCTGGATGGAGGTGCGGAACACCTTCTGCACGATCTCGGCCGAACTGTCGTCCGACGACAGTTCCTGGTGCATCTCGGCGGTAGGCAGCCGGCTGTATTCATAGACGGCGGTACGGAAGTCGCGATAGCCGGAGAAGCCGAGCTTCTTGGCGATCTTGACGACCATCGCTTCCGACACGCCGGATTCTTCGGCGATCTGCTTCAGCGGAATGCTCTCGTCGAAGCCGCGCCGGCCAAAGACCGTTTCCACCACCTTCGCCTCCAGCGGTGTGAGATGCGGCATCATCATGCGGATGCGCGGTCCCACCGCCTTCAGGTCCAGCCCGCTCAAGGTCATCCAAGCCCCCTCGTCATAAGTCAGGCCCGAGCATGATTTCCTGGATGATGGCCTGCGACGTCACGGCGTCCTGGCGCCCGATGGCGGCCGACAGCCGGTTATCCTGGTCGATCCGGTCGACGACCCGCAGCATGCGCTTGACGGTGGCAATATTGACCTCGCACTCATGCACCGGATCGAGACCTGTCATGTCGGGGAAGGTATCGAAATAGATGGCGCCGGCGTAGCCGTCCCTGCGGATCTGCTGGAGCAGTTCGATGGTCTGCAGCGTATGCACGGCGCCGACCATCAGGCCGTCGTCGCGTTTTGCGTAGCCGTCATTGAGATGTACGCCGAGCAGCTTGCTGTGGCGTGCCACCAGGGCGGCGGCGAAGGCCGGCTGCTCGTCTGCATAGAGCACATGGGCGAAATCGAGCGTGACGCCGAGATTGGGCAGGCCGACATCGCGGATCGCCAACAAGGTTGTCGCAGCGTCCGGCATAAGGCTGTATGAGCGCGGCTCGTTGGGCTTGTACTCGAGGCTGATCTGGCAGCCGGGGTCATGCGCCGTAACTTCACGAATACCGTCGATTTCGTGCTGCCAGAGCGTCGCATAGTCGGCCTGGAAGGCGTAATCGAATCCGTCCTGTCCGAGCCACAGCGTCATTAGATTGGCGCCGGCCTCGCGCGCGGCGTCGATGCCGACCTTGGTCAGGTCGATGGCTTCACGGCGTACCGCCGGATCCGGATTGGTGAACGCGCCGAGCTTGAAGGCCGGGTTGGAGTAATAGCGCATGGCGAAGCCATTGATGGAAAGGCCAAGGTTGCCAAGGTTCCGCGCGATTCCAGCCGGCCTCTCGCTGACATGGTCGGGGAAATTCAAATCGAGGTCGGTCAACCCGGCAACCTTGGCGGCACGCGCGGCCATCTGCATGAGCGACGGTTTGCCGGTGAGGTGAGGCCATTCGGCCTGTGGCCGCGAGGCAAAGGAATTCAGGCGCGTGGCGAAACGATTGGCTGTCATGATCGACCCTTCAACGTTCATAACTTCACATAGACACAAATATTTGTAAAGTTATTGTTTTTTTGAGGGCCTGCGAGAATTGGCCGAGCAGCAATCTAGTCCGCCGCGCAATGCGCTGGCACCATAGGGCGGAGAGCGTGTCAGGCGTGGTTTCAGTGGACAGGGGCTGTCCTCACACCGCCGCCTTGCGGAAGTGGGCGACGAAGTCGTCGAGTTCGGGCCGCTCCATGTCGGAGATCGCCCAATAGGAGAAGGCGCCGTCGCTCCAGTGCACCAGCGAGAAGCCGCCTGACGAGAGATCGTCAGGTGCTGTGGTTCCGCCGCCCTGCTGCGGTTCGGCGACCAATGTGATCAGATGCTCTCGGTGGCGGTAGACCAGCGCCGGCACCGGCCGGTCGGCGATCACCTCGACCCGGCCACCGATCAGTGCATAGCCATCCTGTGCGAGGTCCGGCGCCGGCGGCGATACGCCGATCCGAGCATCTAGCCACGGCTTCACCGTGTGGCGGTCGGACGAGACGATGTCGATGGGGCTCGCCGCAAGCAGGCTGCGCCGATGGCCGCTGGCGACCGCCGCGGCAAAGCTGTCGGACGCGCTGTTGACCATCACCCATTGCGTCACCCCGCTGGCCAGCACCGCGCTGACCACGATCGACGCGGCAAGAGCGCGCCAGTCGAACGAGCCGAAGCGGCGCGTTCTTGGCAGGACCCGCGCCTGCGACGGACGTGTTTCGGCGTTTCGCCTCGCGCTTCCCCCGATTGGGGCAATCAACCCCGGTTGCGCCGGCGGCGTGCCCTGCCGCGGCTCCGCCGGCTTGTCTTGTGCCTGTTGTGCCGTGGCCGCCATGCCGATTGCCGCGATGCGGGCCTGAAAGGCATCGCTGACATCGGGGCGCGGCAAGCGGTTAACTGCCGCCTGCAAGGCGACGATGCGGGCGTGTTCGGCGGCAAGCTGCGGGTCGGCGGCGATGCGCCGCTCGACCGCCAGTGCCGCGGCCGCGTCGAGCTCGCCATCAACGAGAGCATGGATCATCAGCCTGATACCTTCGGGATCGTTGGGCAGTCCGTCGTCATGGTTGGTCATGGCGCTCTCCCCAGTTCAGACACAAGCAGGCCGCGGGCACGGGCCAGCCGCGACATCACGGTGCCCATTGGGACGCTGAGCATCGCCGCTATCTCGCGATAGCTGAGGCCGTTGATGTCGCGCAGCACCAGCGTCTCGCGAAACGGCTGCGGCAGCGCCACGATCGCCGCCTCCAGTGCCGCCGTATCGGCCCTTGCGATCAGGCTCGCTTCCGGACCGTCTTCGTCCGGCTGGCTGGTGCCATGCGCCGCTGCCATCTCGTCGAGATCGCCGAGGTCACCGACGGCCAGCATGCCGCGCGGCCGGTTGCGCGACATCCAGGTGTAGGCGGTGTTGCGCACGATGGTGAGCAGCCAGGCGCGGGCGTTGCCACCGGCATAGCCGGCGATGCCGGCATGCGCTTTCACGCAGGCCTCTTGCACCACGTCCTCGGCATCGGCGGCATTGCCGGTCAGCCAGCGGGCGAGCGCAAGCGCATCGCCGAGATGGGGCAGCACCACCTCACCGAAGCGCTCGGCCAGGGCCTTCTCGCTTAACACCGCAGCATGATCCGGCACTCCGGGCAGGTTCTGCCATGCGCCCTCAGGGCGCGACGGTGATCTTGCCCTGCATATGCGGGTGGAGCCCGCAGAAATAGGCAAAGTCGCCTGCTTTGGTGAAGGTGAATTCATATGTGTCACCGGTGTCAAGCGCCTTGGAGCGGAAGGAGGAATCATTGGCGACGACCAGATGCGGGATGTCGTCGTCGTTTCTGAAGGTCACGGTGGTGCCGGGCTTGACGGTCAGCACAGGTGGGGTGAAGGCGAAATTCTCGATTTTGACCATCGGCGCATCGGCCGCGCGCAGCGGCTGACAGGTCGCCGTCGTCAAGCTGAAGGCCGCGAGGATCGCGGCCATGTGCCGGGCCGGAAGGCGTATGCAGATCATGGTGATTTCCTTTCGCGGCTCAGGCTCAAGCCAGCGTCGAGTCGATGATGGCGAGGTCCTGTCCGCCTTGCTTCACGGTGACACTGCTGGTGCCGAGCAGGCCGCGCAGCTGGCCGGCCGGCACGGTCATCGGTCCGGGCGAGGCGGCGGTGCCCGGCGCCGGCTGAGGGAAGGCGGTCGAGCGCGCGGTGTGGAAGGTGACGTTGCCTTCCACCTTCTGCATGATCTGGTGGATGTGGCCGTTGAGCACGGTGACCGAGCCGAAGCGCTTGAGCAGACCGAGCGCCTGTGCCGCGTCGTCGGTGCCCCAGCCCCATTCGGGATAGACGGCCCACAACGGGATATGGGCGAAGACGACGATCGGCGTCGAGGCGCTGACCGCCTTCAGATCGTCGGCCAGCCATGCCAGCTGCTCGGCGCCGAGATTGCCGAGCCCGCCGGCCTTGAGGTTGACGACATTGACCAGCGCCACGAAATGCACGCCGTTCTGGTCGAAAGAGTACCAGCCGGCCCCCTTGGTGCCCTTGCCGTAACGGTCGAGATAGGCCTTGCCGTTGCCGTCATCGATCAGATCGTGTTCGCCCGGCACGTAATGCACGTCGAAGCCGGCACCGCCGATGATCTCAGCCGCATTGTCAAACTGTGCCGGCTTGGAAAGATGGGTGATGTCGCCGGTGTGGATCATGAAGGCGGGCTTTTGCGGCAGCGCCTGGATCTTGCCCATCGCCTCCTTCAGCGTGTCGATGGCATGCGGATTGGCGGCCTTGTCGAAGCCGATATGGCTGTCGGATATCTGCAGGAAGGTGAAGCCGGTGGCCATGGCTTCGGCGGCCTGCGCGGCGCCAAGCAGATTGAGCGACACCGGCACGCCGCCTGAAATTGTCCACAGCACGCCGGTGCCGGCCCAAATCATGCATTCCAGTGCATGGCGGCGGCTGATGCCGTCGCGTCCGCTTTCGTCATTGTGGTGATGGGTCATGTCGGTCTCCTCAACGCCAGGAGTGGCGTATGCTGAGGAGACCCGGGATGGCGGCGGTTTATTCCCGGCTGCTGCGGGTTCAGCCGTTCACGGCTTCGTGATGGCGCGTTCTGATGACACCAGCCTGCGAGAGACGCCCGCTCTCAATCTAGTCCGGCCAGCGCAATGAGCCCGACGAATCCTTACGGGCTGGCTTCATGGCGTCGACGGGCCGGTCGCCCGCGGTCAATACGGCTCGCAGCCGTTCGGCGACGATCTCCGCTTCGCCGGGATGCAGATTGCACGGGTCCAGGAAGAAATGCCCGCGCTCCACCTCGTGGTTGCGCACGATGATTGGCGGCGAGCCCGCGGCCAGGGCCGAGGCGAGGCCGGCGGCAGTGAACCGGCTCTCGGCCGAAACGAAGATCTGCAGCCGGTCGAGCGGATTGGCGGTCGGATCGGGGATAATCTGCGCGACGATGCCAGGCAGTCCCTGCAACGTGTCTTTCCATAGGTTGAGGGCTGCCTCTTCGCGCCGACGGATGCCGGCATGGTCACGCTTTTCCCAGGCTTCCAGTGCCGCCATGGTGCCGGCGATGCTCTCCTTGCCGACCTTCATGGCGCGTGCGACGCCGCGGTTCTGCAGATAGGCGGCGCGCACCAGGTCCTTGCGCCCGGTGACGATGCCGCTGGTCGGTCCGCTGAGGAATTTGTGTCCGCTGTAGATGACGATATCGGCGCCGCGCTCCAGGAAGCCGCGCAGGTCATATTCGGAAGCGGCGTCGACAATCACCGGGACGCCCTTGGCGTGGCAGATTTCGCAGAATTCCTCCAGCGACAGCATGCCGTACTGCACGGTGTGGTGCGCGACAACATAGAGACCCGCCGCCGTGCGGTCGCGGATCGCATCTCGCACATGATAGTCCTGGGTCACGGAGACCGTACCGGCGGGAATGGTCCTCGCTCCAGCCAGCCGGATCGACTGGTCGATCGGCGCGCCGTAGTTGACGATGTGACCGAGCTGGACGATGACTTCAGACTTGAGACCCTCGGTGTCGTCCGGCAGGCGCTCGATGGCGAGCAGGTTGGTTCCAGTCATCGCGCCGGCGATCGCCATGGTGATGCCGCTGGCGCAGCAAGCGGTGATGAAACCGGCCTCGCCGCCGGTGAGGCGGGCAACGACCGTGCTTGCGGCGCGCTGCAGATCGTCCATCTCCACCCATTGCGAAGCCATTTCAGCCATGGCGCTGATCGCTTCCGGGACGATGATTGATGCGCCGAGCGCGGTCATCGTGCCTGAGACATTGATGATCGGGCGAAGGCCGAGCCGTTCGCGGATGGTGGTGTTGGAGCCGTCGGCGGAATAGGTGTTCATCTCTCGGATTCCATTTCTAAAAGTCAGGCTGCGATCTCGACGACCGCCTCGATTTCGACGGTGATATTTCCCGGCAAGGAGCCGACCCCGATCGCCGAGCGGGCATGACCGCCGATATTGTCGAAGACATCGGCGAACAGGTCGGAACAGCCGTTGACCACCTTTGGGTGATCGCTGAAGGTCGGTATCGCGTTGACGAAGCCGAGCAGCTTGACGATGCGCACGATGCGACCGAGGTCGCCGGCGGCTGCGTGCATGACGGCGAGTAGATTGAGGCCGGTGAGGCGGGCATGCTGATAGGCCTCCTCGACGGTGACATCGTCTCCCACCTTGCCGGTGAACAGCGTGCCGTCGGCCCGCAGTGGTCCCTGACCGGACAGGAAAATCAACCGCCCACTTTCGGCGTGGGTGACGAAGTTGGCGATCGGGGTCGGCGGCTCGGGCAGCGTCAAGCCGAGTTCGGCGAGCCGGATGTAGGGCGTCATCAATTGCTCCTTGCGACAGCTTTCGCTGTCCAGTGTCAGAAATGCGAGGCGCGGAAGCGCGCCAGGAAAGTGCGGAGGCGCTCGTTGGTGGTCTCAGCCGCGAGAATCTCCTTCGGCGGGCCGACGGCGCTGACGCCGCCATCGGCCATGAACACGATGCGGCTCGAAGCATCGCGCGCGAAGGCCATCTCATGTGTCACCATCAGCATCGTCATGCCGTCCTCGGCGAGGCTGCGCACGACGGCCAACACTTCGCCGACGAGTTCGGGATCGAGCGCCGAGGTGATCTCGTCAAGCAGCAGGATCTTCGGCTCCATAGCCACGGCGCGCGCAATGCCGACGCGCTGCTGCTGGCCGCCCGACAGTTCGGCGGGGAGGCTGTCGGCCTTGTGGGCGAGGCCGACGCGGCCGAGCCAGTGCTCGGCGATCGAGCGCGCCTCGGCTTCGCTTTTTCCACGCACCTTGCGCAGCCCGAGCATGATGTTGCCGGCCGCCGTCAGGTGCGGAAACAGGTTGAAGCTCTGGAACACCATCCCGGTTTCGGCGCGCATCGCGGCGAGATCGCGTTCGCTGCGGCGCTGACGGGTTCCCGGGTCGCGAAAGCCGACCTCCTTGCCGTCGATGCGGATCGAGCCGCTGTCGTAGCTTTCCAGGAAGTTGACGCAACGCAGCAGCGTGGTCTTGCCGCTGCCCGAGGGGCCGATGACCGTCACTACCTCGCCGCGCGTCACCTGCAAGCTGACCGAGCGCAGGACCTGGACGACGCCAAAGGATTTGGAAACGTCGCGGACGTCGAGAAGGGCCCGGGTGTCGTTCGAACTTGTGGACATTGCTATTCCCGGATGAAGGAGAAACGCCGCTCGAGCCGCCGGCTGGCGAGCGAAAGGGCATAGTTGACCGCGAAGTAGATGAGCGCACCGAGAATATAGAGCGGCATGGCCTCGTAAGTGCGGCCGATGACCTGGTTGATGGCCTGCATCAGGTCGGTAATGCCGAGCAGCGACACCAGAGCGCTGCCCTTGACCGCATCGGTGACGCCGTTGATCCAGGGTGGCAGGAAGCGCCGGAATGCCTGCGGGAAAATGACGTAAGCCAAGCGCTGGCGAAAGGTCAGCCCGATCGCCATCGCTGCTTCCGACTGCCCTTTCGGGATCGAGCCGACCGCGCCCCTGAGATACTCGATGACCTGCGCCGTCTTGAACAGAGTGAGCGCAAGCACGGCGGCCCAGAACGACGGCAGATGAAGCCCGATCGCGGGCACGCCGTAATAGACGAAGAACATCAGCACCAGGATTGGAATGCCGCGGATCGTGTCGCTGAAGATGCGCACCGCCCAGCGCAGCGGCACGGGACCATAAACCAGGCCGACGCCGAGCAGGACGCCGGCGATGAGCGACAGGACCACGACCAGCAGCGACACCCACAAGGTCAAGGCGAAGCCCTGGGCGAGGAAAGGCAAGGCATAGGCGATCTGGGTGAGCATGTCAGCGCGCCGCCCTGAATCGGCGCTCGACGAGCCGCAACCCGAAAAGCAGCGCATAGCCGGTCAAAAGATACATCGCCGTCGTGACCAGGTAGACCTCGACGATACGGAAGGTGTTGAAATTGATCCACTGGGCGCCGTAGGTGAGCTCCGGCACCGAAATGACCGAGGCGATCGAGGTGTCCTTGAACAGCGAGATGAAGGTGTTGGACAGAGCTGGCAAGGTGATGCGCAGCATGGTCGGCAGGCGCACATGAATCAGCCGCTGCCATGGCGTCAGGCCAATCGCCTTGCCGGCGTCGAGTTGGCCGCGCGGGACGGCTTCGAGCCCGGAACGGAACACCTCGACCAGATAGGCGCCGCTATAGACCGATAGCGTCAGGATGAACGAGGTCGGGGCGCTGTAAGCGAGATCGACCACCGTCGGCAGGCCGTAGAACACCAGATAGACGAGCAAGATCAGCGGCACATTGCGGATGAATTCGACGTAGGCAGCGATGATGGTGCGCACCACGCGCCCGGCCGAGACGTACCAGACCGCCAGAACCAGGCCGATGACGATGCCGATGGCAATTGAGATGACGGCGAGTTCCAGGCTGAGCAGCAGTCCGCCCCACAGCTTGTCGAAATGCCGCCAGATCAGGTTGAAATTGAGGGCATAGCCCATGCGTCAGCCTCAGTGCGAAGGGCCGTCGAGGAGAAGCTGGCGGAAGGGCGCTGAATGCCGCCCTTCCGCCAACTGGATCAGATGACCGGAAAGCCGGGATGGCGAGCCGGCGGCTCCTGTCCGAAGTAATCCTTGAACGCCGCGTCGTAGAGCGCCGTTTCGTGACCGAACATTGCGATGGTGAAGGTCTGATTGACGAAAGTCAGCCAGTCGAGATCGCCTTGCCGGAGTGCCGCACCGTACAGCATCGAGAACCAGCTCTTGCCGGCGTCGAAGTATTTGTCCGGATTGCGCGAGGCAAGCCAACGCACGGTCGAAAGATCCACCGCGGCAGCGTCGACACGCTTGGCTTCCAGGGCCTGCAACACGTTGGCCTGGGTGTCGATCTGCATCACCTGCGACTGCGGCAGGGCTATGTGCACCGATGCTTCGGCATCGACGTTCTGCAGGATCGAGACGCGTGTCGCCGAACCGGCGGCAAGCAATTTGTCGAAGGTCTTGTTCTCGGCGGTGGGAAGGGTCAGCAGAGCGACGCCTTCGACATAGTAGGGCCGGGAAAAATTGATGAGCTGCGAACGCTGGGCGCTCATCGTCATGAACTGGATGGTGATGTCGACCTTGTTGGTGGTCACGTTCGGAATGCGCTGGGCCGGGTCCTGCATGACGAACTCGACCTTGGTCGGATCGTCGAAAAGGCCCTTGGCCAGGATGCGTCCCATGGTGATGTCCATGCCCACTAGTTCGCCGGCATCGTTCTCGAAGTGCCAGGGCGCATTGGTGCTGCCGGTGCCGACAATCAGCTTGCCGCGGTCGAGCACGGTGCGCAGCAGGCTGTCGGATGCTGCCTGGGCAGCGGCCTTCTGGGCATCGACGGTTGCCAGCACGCCAGCCGTGGCCAGTCCCGCCATTCCCAATTTCAGAAAATCACGTCTTCCGGATGTGTCGTTCACGGCGACCTCCTTTCGTGTTGTGTTCCCCTACGCACAGGAAATACACGCATCGTCGATTTTCAGAGCGATTGTCTCTTACAAGAGACGTATGTATCCTGTACAAGACAGATACTAGCATTAGGAATCGACAATGCAAGATGGCAATGCCGCAGCAGTTTCAGCCGACGAGAAGATTTCGGGCTCCCGTGAAAAGGGTCTCAACCGGGTCCTCGAGATCCTGGAGTTTCTGCACACGACACAGCGGGCGATCGGCATTGGCGATCTTGCCAAGGGGGTGAACGCACCCCGCTCGACGACCTACACGCTTGTGCGGTCGCTGGTGGATGCCGGCCTGCTGGAAATGGCCGGCGACGGCAATCGCGTCTATTTCGGCAAGAAGCTCTATCTCTACGGAATGGATTATGTGCGCGGCAACGACCTCTTGAGGCGCGGGCGCCAGGAGGTCGACAATCTGTCGCGTGAAACGGGCGAGACCTCGGAACTGTGTATGCTGCAGAGCGGCCGCTATACGATCGTCCATTCAAGCCCCGGCACCAGGCCGTTCCGCATCAGCTCCGCCACCGGCCTGCAGATACCGCTGCCCTGGACCGCTTCGGGACGGCTGCTTCTGGCGGGCTTCCAGCAGGCCCAGATCGAAGACATGGTGTCCGAAGACGATCTCGTCCTGCCGGACGGCCGCAGATTGCTTCTCGGCGACTTCATCGCCGACATAGCGAAGGCCGAAGCCACAGGCTATTGCGTCACCTCGGGCCTTGTCGATGCGTATACGAAATGCCTCGCCGCGCCTGTCTTTTCAGGACCGGGCAGGGTCGAGGCGACGATGTGCCTGGTGGTTCCCATCGATACGTCCGAGGAGCGGACCGGCAGTCTCATCGGTCTGCTGCGCGACCGCGCCGCCAGGCTTTCGATCGCCGGATAGGTGCAAAGCGACCCGGCTCTGCCGTCTCACGCAATGATGTCGGGGATGATCTTGTCTTCCAGCGCCATCAGCCGGTCCTTGAGGAACAGCTTCTTCTTTTTCATGCGCTGGATCTGCAGCGGGTCGCAGTTCATGGCGATCATCGCGTTGATCGCCGCATCGAAATCGGCGTGTTCCTGCTTCAGCCGGGAAAATTCGAGGCGAATATCGGCCTGTTCCTGATCGGACATTCTTTACCGTCTGCACGTCTGCGGCGCCCAAAAACTGGGCCTGATTGGGCGGGACCGGCAACTTCTGCCGCTGGCGCGCAGCCCATATCACATTTCACATTGTCGTGGAATGCTACCACGCAGCATTCGACATCGCCGCCGGATGGTGGCACAGTGTCATTGTGCCGTCACAGAAGCGAAACCTGCGGTGGACGCGCCGTGACGGTTGCAATCGAGGAAAACCATGAAAGGGAGAACCAATCATGTCTCTTGCTTCCCATCTTGATGAGTTGCAGCGGAAACACGGCGACATCGAGCGCGAGATCGATGACGCGATGAACCACCCGTCGGTGGACGACCTCGAAATCGTGAATCTCAAGCGACGCAAGCTGGCACTCAAGGACGAGATTGAAAAACTGAGAGCACAACCGACAACGCATTGATGCCCTCCTGATATAGACGATCACGATCCACTGCCCTTTGCCGGCGGCAATTGTCGCCGGTGTGGTGGGTTTTGATTTCCAGCGCGGCTGTCGCCCAGGCTGGAGTTCCGTTCAGGTCAAATTTCGCTTCGGTCGTCGCCGGATCATCGATTGTTTTTGATCCCGGCGGCGGGCCAATTGCGGCCAGTGGCGACCTGTCGCCATTGACAAGCCATCTTTGCTCCTCCACCTCATGCCCGGACTTTAGCGCATCGGCCCGGGGCGTTTGTGCGTTCCGGTGGACGCATGGCGCTCCAGAGACAAAAGGCTGCCGGGCATGACCGGATATTTTTCCTCTCCCTTCCCCCGCCGCACCTCGGTCGGCGTCGATGTCGGCGGCGTGGTCGTCGGCGGCGGCGCGCCGGTTGTCGTGCAGTCGATGACCAATACCGATACGGCCGATGTCGACCAGACGGTTGCGCAGGTTGCGGCGCTGCACCGCGCCGGCTCCGAGATCGTGCGCATCACCGTCGATCGCGACGAGAGCGCTGCCGCCGTGCCGCGCATCCACGAAAGGCTGGCGCGGCTCGGCATCGACGTGCCGCTGGTCGGTGATTTCCACTATATCGGTCATAAGCTTTTGGCCGACCATCCGGCCTGTGCCGAGGCGCTGGCCAAATACCGCATCAATCCGGGCAATGTCGGCTTCAAGGACAAGAAGGATCGGCAGTTCGCTGCGATCGTCGAGATGGCAATCAAATACGACAAGCCGGTGCGCATCGGCGTCAACTGGGGTTCGCTCGATCAGGAGCTGTTGACCCGGCTGATGGACGATAACCAGGCCAAGGGCTTTCCGCTGACGGCACAGGAAGTGACGCGCGAGGCGATCGTGCAGTCGGCGATCCTGTCGGCCGAGATGGCGGAAGAAATCGGCCTTGGCCGCGAAAAAATCATCCTGTCGGCCAAAGTCAGCGGTGTGCAGGACCTGATCGCCGTCTATACCGAACTCGCTACCCGCTCCAACCACGCGCTGCATCTTGGGCTGACCGAGGCTGGCATGGGTTCGAAAGGCATCGTGGCTTCGTCCGCCGCCATGGGCATCCTGCTCCAGCAAGGTATCGGCGACACCATCCGCATCTCGCTGACGCCGGAGCCGAACGGCGACCGCACGCGTGAGGTGCAGGTGTCGCAAGAACTGCTGCAGACGATGGGGTTCAGGCAGTTCGTGCCGATCGTCGCGGCCTGTCCAGGTTGCGGCCGCACGACCTCGACCGTGTTCCAGGAGCTCGCCCAGAACATCCAGGCGGATCTCAGGAAGAACATGCCCGTGTGGCGCGAAAAATATCCCGGGGTCGAGAACCTCAAGGTCGCGGTGATGGGTTGCATCGTCAACGGCCCGGGCGAGTCCAAACATGCCGATATCGGCATTTCGCTGCCCGGCACCGGCGAGACGCCGACGGCGCCTGTCTTCGTCGACGGCAAGAAGGCAGCGACGCTGCGCGGGCCGTCGATCGCGGCGGATTTCGAGAAAATGGTCGCCGACTATATCGAGCAACGGTTTGGTCGCGGCAAGGCCGCGGCCGAGTAGGCGCCATGCAGCGTTTCCTGTGGGTAGCGCTGATCTTGCTGTGCGGAATTGGCTGGTCGACGCTGGTTCAGGCAGACCCACCGCAATCCGCCAAGCAGCGGCTCATCGACAAGGTCTGCAATCTGATCCAGGCCCATGCCGATCAGAACAGCCTGCCCAGGGATTTCTTCGCCCGGCTGATCTGGAAGGAAAGCCGCTTCGATCCCAACGCCGTCAGTCCGGTCGGCGCCGAAGGCATCGCCCAGTTCATGCCGGGCACCGCCAAGATGCGCGGCCTTGCCAACTCCTTCGACATCAACCAGGCGATCCCTGCCTCGGCGAGATATCTCGCCGAGATGAAAACCAGCTACGGCAATCTCGGACTGGCGGCGGCCGCCTACAATGCCGGTGAAAGCCGGGTGTCGCGCTGGCTCGGTTCCGGCGGCTTCCTGCCGATGGAGACCGAGAGCTACGTATTCGACATCATGGGCGAGCCGGTCGACAAGTTCACCGACCCGGCCTATGCCGGAAAGGTCGAGCCGCTCGATCAGAAGGCGGATTTTGCAGTCGCTTGCCGCAGGCTGCCGGTGATCATGTCGCAGACCGTGGCGATGGCCTCGATCAACATAAAACCATGGGGCATCCAGGTGGCCGGCAACTTCCGCCGCAGCGCCGCGATCAGCCAGTGGCTGCGGGTGAGGAGCCGGTTCCCTTCCCTGCTCAGTGGCCATGATCCGGTGGTCAGCCGGGTGCGCACGCCAATCGGCCGGCGCGGCATCTTCGCGGTCAGGATCGGTGTCGACGACCGCGCCGCCGCCAATGTCATCTGCCAAAAATTGCAAAGCGTCGGCGGAGCGTGCGTGGTGGTGCGCAACCGGTAGTCTGACCGTGGCGGGCAAGATGTTCTGGCCGAGAAGGGGGCGCTGAAGTGAAAGCCAGCATCATTCTGCTCAATGGCGTCGGCAGTGCCGGCAAGAGTTCCATCGCCAGGGCGTTGCAACAGATCACCGCCGCGCCCTTCCTGCATGTCCAGATGGACACTTTCATCGAGATGCTGCCCGACGCCTTGCAGGACCATGCGGATGGCTTTTCCTATGAGACCATCCGGCAGGACGGCAAGCCTGCGGTCGTGATCAGAACCGGATCGGTGGGGGCGCGAACCCTGCGCGGCATGCGCCACGCCATCGCCGCCATGGCTGGGCAAGGCAACAACCTCATCGTCGACGAGGTGCTCTGCAACGGCGAAATGTCCGAATATCTCGAACTGCTGTCGGCCTTCGACCTCCATGTGGTTGGCGTCGTGGCGCCGCTGGAGGTGCTGGAGGCGCGCGAAGCCCAGCGTGCCGATCGGCTGCCGGGACTGGCGCGGTGGCAATATGGGCGCGTGCACGAGAACATTCGCTACGACCTCGAAGTCGACACCAGCGTGCTGACCTCGCAGGAGTGTGCCCGTCGCATCCACCAAAGATTTCAGCTATAGCGCGACCATTCTTTGCCAGGGGCGACAGCCTTGCCACCGACGAACCGCGAGAGCCGTGACATGTTTGACGGATACATCATCTGCGGCACGCCGAGGACCGGCAGCACGTTGCTATGCAAGCTTCTGGCGTCCACGAAGACGGCTGGCAATCCTCACTCATTCTATCGGCGGCAGGATGTGTCGGAGTGGGCCGAGGAGTGGGGCCTGCCCCATCGCGACACGATGGGCGATCTCGACTTCAATGCCGCCTATCTCAAGGCGGCGATCGCCAATGGCAGGGGTGGGACAGGCATTTTCGGCCTTCGTCTGATGCGGGAAAACCTGGATGAGCTTTCAGCGATCCTCGACCAGGTTTTCCCAAAACTTCCATCGGACAGAGCGCGTTTCGAGAAAGCATTCGGCCATGTTCTCTACATGCATCTCTCGCGTGAGAACAAGCTTGCGCAGGCTGTCTCCCTGGTCAAGGCGGAGCAAACCGGTCTTTGGCATATCGCTCCCGATGGAACCGAGATCGAAAGGGTCGCACCCGCGAAAGAACCTCAATATGATTTCGAGCGGCTCAGACGTGAGGTCACGGAGCTCGAGGCCTATGATGCCGCCTGGAACCTTTGGTTTGCGAAACAAGGCATCATTCCGCTGCGGGTTGGCTATGAGCGTCTTGCCGCCAACCCGGCCGCGACATTGCTAGACATCTGCGAAGCCTTGGGCGTTCAAGCGCCGAACGCCGATGAGATAAGGCCTGGTGTTGCAAAGCTCGCCGACGAGACGAGCCTTGACTGGATGCGCCGCTATCACATGGACGCCGCCGCCTGATGCGTCGATGGCTGCCGGCTAAGCCGTTTTCGCCACCACCGTCTCGCTGAGCCAGGTGCCGATCTTGGTGCCGAGGCGGTCGGGGGAGACCGGCTTGGGCAGATAGTCGTCCATGCCGGCCTCGATGCACTTGTCGCGATCGCCTTTCAGCGCGTGCGCGGTGACGCCGATGATCGGGATGTGAGTGCCCGACGAGGTCTCTATCGCCCGGATGGCGCGGGTCGCTTCGTAGCCGTTCATCTCCGGCATCGAGACGTCCATCAGGATCAGCCTGGGGCGCAGCGCCCGGTACATCTCGACCGCCGTGCGACCGTTGCCGGCGATGCGATAGCTGAGGCCAAGGCCGTTGAGGATCTGGCCGAAAACCAACTGGTTCACGTCGTTGTCCTCGGCAATGAGGATATCGATCGGACCGTTCGGCGTGGCCGTCGATTCTGGTGCTGCGGCGACCGGCATCGCCGGGCCGCGGATGACGGTGAAAGCGGGAGGCGCGGCCGGGGGAACCGTCACGATCGGTTCGCGGACGAACTGCGCCTTGCCGACCTGCGAGCGGGCCCTCTGGATGACCGAGATGACGGTGCCGAGCAGGACCGCGGAGCGCGCCGGCTTGGTTAGATGCGCGGCGATGCCGAAGTCGATGATCATCTTGCCGAAATCGACCTGGTCGACCGAGGTCAGCAGCACCACCGGAATAGAAGCCAGCCGGCTGTCGGACGCAATGGCCCTGGCAACATCGGCGCCGTTCATGCCCGGCATCTGGTAGTCGAGGATGATGCAGTCGACGGCAGCGCCCAGCTGGAAAGCGCGATCGAGGAAGGCCAGGCCGACGGCGCCGCTTTCGGCGGCGGCACAGTCGAAGCTCCAGCTTCTCAGCTGCTCCAGCAGGATTTCGCGGTTAACCGGATTGTCGTCGATGACCAGCACGCGCGCGCCGGTGACGTCGACCGGCACGATTTCGTCGCGGGCCGCGGCATGGTGCGCCGGCAGCGGCACCGCGAACCAGAACACGGAGCCGCGGCCGATCTCGCTTTCGACGCCGATCTTGCCAGACATCAGATCGACGAGGCGTGCTGCAATGGCGAGGCCAAGGCCGGTGCCCTCGTGGCGACGGGTCGACGAACCGTCGACCTGGGCGAATTTCTCGAACACGTTCTGCAGTTTTTCGGCTGGTATGCCGATGCCGGTGTCCTCGACGCGGACCTTGAGCTGGATCACGTCGTTGACGACCTCGCCGCCGACATCGATCAGCACATGACCCTTCTCGGTGAATTTCACCGCATTGCCGAGCAGGTTGGTGACGATCTGCCGGAACCGTCCGGCGTCGCCGACGACATAGGCCGGCAGCCGCGGGTCGACACGCACGATCAGTTCGAGGTTCTTCTCGGCGACGCGCGCCGATACCAGCGTCGCCACGTCCTCGACCGCCTCGGAGAGACGGAAGGGAGCCGGATCGAGGGTGAGCTGGCCGGCATTGATCTTGGAGAAATCGAGGATGTCGTTGATGATGGTGAGCAGCGCATTGCCGGATTTGACGATGACGTCGGTGAAGGTTTTCTGGCGTGGGGTCAGGTCGGTCTTGGCCAGCAGCTCGGCCATGCCGAGCACGCCGTTCATCGGCGTGCGGATTTCGTGGCTCATATTGGCCAGGAATTCCGACTTGGCGCGGTCGGCGGCCTCGGCCTTGAACAGGGATTCGGCGGATTCGGCAAAGGCGCGGCGGATGGCCACTTCCATCGGTCGGAAGATCCAGAAGGCGACGATGGCAAGGGCGGCGAACAGGATGCCGCTCGCCCACAGCAATAGCCTGTCGCTGGAGACATCCGCCAGATGGCGCTCGTCGTCCATGGCGGTGCGGACGCGGACCAGCATGGGCTGGGCGAACAGGTCATTCTGGTTGCGGATTTCGCGATAGCTCCATTCATCGACCTTCTGCGCCATCGACATCAGGTTGAAGTTGCGCACCATGTCGCGCGGCGACCAGAACAGGTCGCCGTTGACGGAAGCGGTTTCGAGCTCGTTGATGGTCTTCACCGAAAGGCGCGGCTTGATCGCGGCAAGCTGGGCGGTCAGCGTTTCGATCTCGCCGGTCAGGCGCTCCGAATGGCCGCGCGCCGATGAGGTGAGCGCATCGCGTGTCTCCGCCCGCCAAGCGGTGCCGGTCGTCTCGGCAAAGCTCGTCGCGTTGCGCAGGTCGCGGGTGAAGACGACGAGGTTGCTGCTCAGCGCATCGATGTCATGGCGAAAGGAATTGACCCGATCGAGCGCAATCACGATGGCGGCGGAAGCCAGCGCAAAGATCAGCAACCCTGAAATATAGCGGATCCGGACTGACCGGATGAAGGACGAATATTCCGGCATGCGCAACCCCAACACATACGCATCATTTTAATGGTCGGGATTACGCTTCATTTACATTAAAATTTCGTGTGGACGCGGACCATGCGCTGATGCAGGTGCTCGAACGGCTGGCGGCAACGCTGTTGGCAAGTCGGATTGTATCCGGCCTGAAACAGACCAACAGCGACCCGGCTTAAGGCTGAAACGAAAGGGTCATATCGATGGCCACCAACAACTAAGCGCCCAAGGACTCAAGCACCAGAAAGCGTTTGCTACGGCCAGTTTCGCCATCGTGGCCTCGAAGATGGCGAGCGGCATCCACCTTATTGGAGGCATGATTTGCCGCCAAGGTCCATGCGATGGCGGCGATCATGCTCGTGCATACCTCGATCGTCAGATGCGGAAGACGCAAGCCGCTTCAGCAACCGGCTGGAAGACGCCAAGACCGAGACACTGCTGATGGACGCCAACCGCAGTAACGAAGTGTAACCGGGTTTCCGCTACCACTACGCTCAAACCGCGTAAGACCGTTGATTGATCGGACCAGGACTTCAACGGCCTTACCCAATGGAAGTCGCCAACATGGACATCGCCCCGAACAATCATACGAACAGCCATCTGATGATGACACGGCGCTTTGCGCCTCTCTTCTGGACGCAGTTCCTGTCTGCCTTCAACGACAATTTCCTCAAGAACACTCTGGTGTTCCTTATTCTGTTCACGCTGGCGGCGGACAAGGCGGCGTCACTGGTCACCCTGGCCGGTGCCGTCTTCATGGCTCCCTTCCTGTTCTTGTCCGCGCTTGGCGGCGAGATCGCCGACCGGTTTGACAAAGCCCTCATCGCTCGCCGGCTGAAATTCACCGAGATCGTCGCTGCTGGCGTCGCGGTCGTCGGCATCGCGCTGTCGTCGATCCCGGTGCTGATGGTGGCGTTGCTGATGTTCGGCATCATCTCGGCGCTGTTCGGACCGATCAAGTACGGCATCCTGCCGGATCATCTCGAGCGAAAGGAATTGCCCGGCGCCAATGCCTGGATCGAATCGGCGACCTTCGCCGCCATCCTCGGCGGCACCATCGCCGGCGGCGTCGTCTCGGCCGATGGCATAGGCGTGTCGGTCTTCGGGCCGATCATGATGATCCTCGCTGTGAGTTGCTGGATCGTCAGCCGCTACATCCCGTCCACCGGTTCTGCGGCCCCCGACCTCGTCATCGACAAGAACGTTTTTCGCTCGACCTGGCGGCAGGTCAACGGATTGCGTGGCGACAAGCGGATCTGGCGCGCCGGACTGATGACGTCCTGGTTCTGGCTGATCGGCGCCATCGTTCTTTCGATCCTGCCGACCTTGATCAAGGATTCGCTCGGCGGCAACGAGATCGCCGTGACTGCCTATCTCGCGGTGTTCGCCGTTTCGATCGCCATCGGCTCGGCCATTGCCGCATGGATGTCGCAGGGACGCATCGTGCTTCTGCCCGCGCCGGTCGGCACGGCGCTGCTGGCGCTGTTCGGACTGGACCTGGCCTGGACCATCTGGAGCATGCAGCCTTCGCCCAGGACTGAGACCCTTGCCCTGTTCTTCGCCGGGCCAAACACGATCCATGTTGCGATCGACCTCGCCGGCATGGCGATTGCCAGCGCATTCCTCGTGGTGCCGACCTTTGCCGCCGTCCAGGCCTGGTCGCCAGAAGAGCGCCGCGCTCGCGTCGTCGCCGCCGTCAGCATCGTCAACGCCGGCTTCATGACCGTAGGCGGCATACTTGTCGCCGCGATCCAGGCAGCCGGCGCCTCTACCGGAGCCATCCTGTTCGGCCTCGCCGCGGCCAACGCCATCGCCGCCTGGCTGATGCTGAAATACCTGCCGACCAACGCTTTCCGCGATTTCGTCTCCATTCTGTTTCGTGCCTTCCATCGCCTCGAAGTCGAGGGCATGGAAAACCTCAAGGCTGCCGGCCCGGCACCTATCCTGGCGCTCAACCATGTCAGCTTCCTCGATGGTCCCCTGGCCTTGACCCTGACCGATGAGGAGCCGGTCTTCGCCATCGACCACACCATCGCCCAGGCCTGGTGGATGAAGCCGTTCATGAAACTGGCCCGTGCGCTGCCGCTCAACCCGTCCAAGCCGATGTCGACCCGCACGCTGATCAAGATCGTGCAAGGCGGCGATCCGCTGGTCATCTTCCCGGAAGGCCGCATCACCGTCACCGGCGGCCTGATGAAGGTCTATGACGGCGCCGCCATGGTCGCCGACAAGACCGGCTCAATGGTCGTGCCGGTACGCATCGACGGGCTGGAGAAGAGCTATTTTTCACGGCTGACCTCGCAGCACGTGCGCCGCCGGCTGTTCCCGAAGGTCAAGGTGACCATCCTTGAGCCGGTGAAGCTTGAAGTGCCGCAGGAACTGAAGGGCCGCAAGCGCCGCGCCGCGGCGGGCGTTGCCCTGTACCAGGTGATGTCGGACCTCGTCTTCCGTACCCAGGACATCGACAAGACGGTGCTGGAAAAGATCATCCAGACGGCGAACGAACGCGGCATGCGAGAGCTCGCCGTGCAGGATCCGGTCACCGGTTCGCTGAGCTACGGCAAGCTGCTCACGGCCGCCGCAGTGCTCGGCGAGAAATTCCAGAACCTCTATGCCGGCCAGCAGACGCTCGGCATTATGCTTCCGAACGCCAACGGCTCATGCGCGACGCTGCTCGGCGTCATGTCGGCCGGCAAGGTTCCGGCGATGATGAACTTCACCGCAGGTGCAGCCAATATCCTGTCCGCCTGCAAGGCCGCCGAAGTGCGCACCGTGCTCACCTCGCGTGCCTTCATCGAACAAGCCAAGCTGGGCGGTGTCATCGAAGAGATCGGCCGCTCGGTCGACATCGTCTGGCTCGACGATTTGCGCAAGACCGTCGGCCTCAAGGACAAGTTGCTCGGCTTGCTGCGCAAGAGCACGCCACGCGCGCCGCGCAAGCCCGACGATGCCGCGGTGATCCTGTTCACTTCGGGTTCGGAAGGCACGCCAAAGGGCGTCGTGCTCACCCACCGCAACATCCTGGCCAATGCCGCCCAGGCCGCCTCGCGCATCGACTTCCATTCGGGCGACAAGGTGTTCAACGTGTTGCCGATCTTCCATTCGTTCGGCATGACGGCGGGCACGGTGCTGCCGCTGATCTCCGGCGTGCCGGTCTATTTCTATCCCTCACCGCTGCATTACCGCATCGTGCCGGAACTGATCTACGCCTCGAACGCGACGATCATCTTCGGCACCGATACGTTCCTCGCTGGCTATGCGCGCACCGCGCACCCCTATGACTTCCGCTCGATACGCTATTGCTTTGCCGGCGCGGAGCCGGTCAAGGCAGCGACGCGCATGACCTATATGGAGAAGTTCGGCGTGCGCATCCTCGAGGGTTACGGCGTCACCGAAACAGCACCTGTGATCTCGATCAACACGCCGATGTACAACCGCTCCGGAACCGTCGGCAAGATCATGCCCGGCATGGAATATCGCCTCGATCCGGTGCCCGGTGTCGACGATGGCGGACGGCTTTTCGTGCGTGGGCCCAATGTCATGGCCGGCTATCTCAGGGCCGAGAAGCCCGGTGTGCTCGAACCACTCGAAGACGGCTGGCATGACACCGGCGACGTCGTCGCCGTCGACGACGTCGGCTTCATCACCATTCGCGGCCGGGCCAAGCGCTTCGCCAAGATCGGCGGCGAGATGATCTCGCTGGCTGCCATCGAGGCGCTGGCCGGCGAATTGTGGAAAGGCTCGCTCTCAGCGGTCGCCACTGTGCCGGATGCGCGCAAGGGCGAAAAGTTGATCCTGATCACCGAGGCCGCCAACGCCACGCGCGCCGAATTCCTGACCTTCGCCAAGGCGAACGGCGCCATGGACCTGATGGTGCCGGCCGAGGTCCGCGCCGTTGCGAAAGTGCCGGTCCTCGGTTCCGGCAAGCTCGACTTCGCCGCGGTGACCAAACTGGTGCGCGGCGAAGAAGAGATGAAGATCAAGGTGGCTTGAGCCAGTCGTAACCAATAGGCGACGGACCAAGTCGGCCCGTTTGGCGTTCGTCATGACGCAAAGCAGACGGAGCAATCCGATCGCGCCGACGTCTTGGTTGGCCCAGCGTCAGTTGTTACGGGTCGCCACGAATGTCGCCGCTTCTTTCAGCAGCGCCGCCTGCTCCCCGTAAGGCGCGAGCAATTCATGCGCCTGGTCGACGAGGCCGTGAAGCTGGCTGCGCGCCCAGTTCGCGCCGTGCAGCGCCACCAGCGTCGCCTTGCCGGCGGCTGCATCCTTGCCGGTCGCCTTGCCCATCTGGCCGGCATCGGCGGTCAGGTCGAGCAGGTCGTCGGCAAGCTGGAAGGCAAGGCCGATCGCCGAGCCGAATTCGGCCAGCCGCTCGCGGTCCTCGGCCGGGGCGCCGGCGACCAGCGCGCCCGCCTCGCAGGCGAAGCGGATCAGGGCGCCTGTCTTCATCGCCTGCAACCGGATGATGCCGGCCTCGTCCGGCGGTGCCTGTTCGGCTTCGAGGTCGAGCTTCTGGCCACCGACCATGCCGCCGGCCCCGGCCGCGCGGGCCAGCGCCAGCACCAGGGCCGCGCGCCGCTCAGCCGGCAGCATGGTCGCCTCGTCGGCGATGATGTCGAAGGCCAGCGTCAGCAAGGCGTCGCCGGCCAGGATGGCGGTTGCCTCGTCGAAGGCCTTGTGCACCGTCGGCTGGCCGCGACGCAGGTCATCGTCGTCCATGGCGGGCAGATCATCGTGGATCAGAGAATAGCAATGCACGCATTCAAGGGCGGCGGCGACGCGCAGTGCGGCCTCGCCGTCGGCGGAAAAAAGGGCTGCACTTTCCATGACCAGGAAGGGGCGCAGGCGCTTGCCGCCGTTGAGAACGCCGTGGCGCATCGCCGCCATCAGGCGGTCGGGCCGCGCGATCTCGCCCGAAAGCGCGCGGTCGTCGAGCAACCGCCGCAGCAGCACCTCGACGGCTGCTGCCCGTCTGATGAGCGCCATTTCGAACGCCATTTCGTCCTCATTCGTCATGGCGGGACCGGTAGCCGACACTCAGACGTTGCGCAAGAAGCCAAGCGCCATTATGCCGGAGCAGGGAGAAGTACGGGTTGGGCGGCTTGGCGGAACCGATCGTCGATCATGAAACCGAAAAGCTGGACATGGCGACCAGATCGCGGAGCGTGAGCCGCCGCGGTCTCAAGCGCTGGGTCCGGCGCGGCATCGTCGTGGCCGCGGTGCTGGCGCTCATACCAACGGTGCTGACGTTCCTCTATCTGCCGTCCTTCGTGCATCCGGTCTCGACGCTGATGCTGAAGGATCTGGCGACATTCTCCGGTTATGACCGCCGCTGGGTGTCGATCGATGATGTCGCTCCGGTGCTGGCCAATTCGGTCATCATGTCGGAAGACGGGCAGTTCTGCTTTCATCGCGGTGTCGATCTGGGCGAACTGAGGGGCGTCGTCGACGATGCGCTGGCCGGCGAAGCAACGCGCGGCGCCTCGACCATCACCATGCAGACGGTCAAGAACCTCTTTCTCTGGTCACGGCCGCTGGGCTCGGTGCGAAAAGTGGTCGAATTGCCGCTGGCCGTCTATTTCGACGCGGTGATGTCGAAACGGCGCATCATGGAGATCTATCTCAACATCGCCGAGTGGGGGCCGGGCATCTATGGCATCGAAGCCGCCGCACAGCACCATTTCGGCGTTTCGGCAAAACAACTGTCGCGACGGCAGGCCGCCCTGCTCGCCGTCTCCCTGCCAAATCCGATCGCCCGCAATCCGGCGAAGCCCGGGCCTGGCCTGAGACGGCTTGCCAATCTGATCGAGCGGCGGGCCGGCCGCTCCGGCGCCTATGTCGGCTGTCTGCAGTAGCCAGCTCAAAAAAATTCGCGGCAGTGCTGGCCAAAACGGCGTAGGGCGTGTATAGGCACCCGACTTTCTCAGATTCCGGCCCCGACACGGCCCTTTCACGAGGGCAAGCGGGGCTTTTTGACCATGTAATGGAGCATATCCATGGCCGTTCCGAAACGAAAAACCTCTCCGTCCAAGCGCGGCATGCGCCGCTCGGCCGACGCCCTCAAGGCCCCGACCTATGTCGAGGACAAGAATTCCGGCGAAATGCGCCGTCCGCACCACATCGACCTGAAGACCGGCATGTATCGCGGTCGCCAGGTGTTGACGCCCAAGGAAAGCTGAGACCAGCTTTTCGACGTTTTGCGCTTTCGAAAGACCGGCCAGTGGCCGGTCTTTTGCGTTGGGTGGGCAGATAACCGGGCGGCCTGCGTTGCCGCTTGGCTGCTCACCCAAACGCCAAATGCCTGGCGCGGGCGATATTCATCAGGATCGTCGCGCCGGGGCTGACATGGTTGTTGCATCCGGTCTTCGACCGTGTTCGTGGCATTTTACGAAAATTCTTGACGGCGTGCTTGTGGCGCATTCTACAGAGATTGCCCCCATATGGAGACGCCAGATGTTCGGTGCCGTCCCGCTTTTGATCGTGCCTTTCGTGCTCTACAATCTCGGCCTGCTCGGAATATTCGGCGGCGGCGACGATCCGTGGGCGAACGAAATCTTCTCCTTCCGCATGATGTCGGGCGGGGTGTTCTCGATGACGCTCGGCGACCTGATAGTGCTGATCGGGCTGATTTCCCTTTTCGCTGAAATGGTGAAGTCGGTGCGCACGACCAGCGCCTCGATCATGGACCATCTGTTGTCGACGCTGGTCTTCGTCGCGTTCCTGGTCGAGTTCCTGCTGGTGAAGGGCGCGGCACATTCCATCTTCTTCACACTGATGGTCATCGCGCTGTTCGACGTGCTGGCGGGGTTTGCGGTGTCTATGCGGTCGGCGAGCAGAGACATCAATCTGAATTAAGGCTGCATTGATCTTCAGGGGATGCCGGCCTGCAAATGGCCGCATCCTGTGCTTCCGGCGCTTATGTACCCAAAAGTACGCTCCGCTCCGGTTCTCGGAGGCCACCAACTTCGACTCGGCCTGACCTGAATCTCAACGCAGCCTTGGCCGTGATATTTGCTAAAGTTCAGCCCGGATCGGCAGTGAAGCCGGCCGCTTCGATGCCGGCGATGGCGGCCGCTTCGTCATTGTCCGACGTATCGCCGGAAATGCCGACGGCGCCGATGATGGCGCCGGCCTTGTCGCGGATCAGCACACCGCCGACGACCGGAAGCACGCGGCCGCCAGACACGTCCGAGATGCCGGCGACGAGATGCGGGCGCTCCTTGGCGAAAGCCTCGACGCGGCGCGAGCCCATGCCGATGGCGAGCGCGCCATAGGCCTTGCCAGCCGACATTTGCGGGCGCAGGAACGAGGCGCCGTCCTGGCGCTGGAAGGCGACCAGATGTCCGCCGGCGTCAAGCACCGAGACGCCGAGCGGCTTGAGTTTGAGATCTGCGCCCCTGGCAAAGGCGGCATCGATGATTTGCCTGGCTTTTTCGAGCGGCAGTGCGGTCATGGCAGTCTCCTGATTAAAACGCGCCGATCATCGACCGTCGACGGGCACGGCAAAATCCCGGTTTCGGTTGAAATTGCTTCGCGTTAAGAGGTGGGATCGAACGATCCGGATATGGCGATGCCATTTTTGCAGCTTCCAGACCGGCAGTCGATCGTGCCGGCCTGCAGCGCTATTTTTTCTTGGCGCGGACCGGCTTCTTGGCGGGTGCCGCCGGTGCGTTGGCAAGGTCTTCCGCTTCCTTGGCGAGACGCAGCGCCCGCAGCTTGTTGGTCTTGACCTGACGGGCGTCGCTCTCGGCGACGTATTCGGCCATCGCCTTCTGGCGGACGGTTGCCGCCTCTTCCTGCTTCTTGAAACGCAGGTCAGCACGCGCGCGGGCAGCATCCCGAGAGTTCTCAACCAAGACCTTATCCAATCCCGTGAATTGTGGTTTTCCGCCCCTTTTAGCAGAGCCGGGCCCCAAACGGGAAAATAAGTTGGTCAAGCGGCCGGGCTGGCGCCGGGGGCCCTGCCGGCGACCACGGCCTCATAGGCGGCCTGCAAGGTCGCACGGACAGAAGGGCCAGCCGATGTATCGAGCGGCATGCCGAGATGCTCGTGGCGCAACTCGTCCATGAATTTATCCCACATCGGCGGTCCGCCTTTCTCCAGAAGCTCGGCGCGGATCGAGAGTTCCGCGCTGACCGGCAACCAGACGCGGCCCCATGCGCCGAGGTGGGCCAGGATCGGCACCAGGGTGATCGCCATCTCGGTCAGGCTGTAGATCGCCTTCTGCTTGTGGCTGGGATCGTCGGCCTTGGTCAGCATGCCCAACTGCATCAGCCGCTTCAGCCGGTCGGCGAGGATGTTGGAGGCAATGCCTTCCATCGATGCGTTGAGCAGCTCGCGAAAGTGGCGCCTGCCGCCGAAGATCATGTCGCGAAGGATGATCAGGCTCCAGCGGTCGCCGAACACTTCGAGCGACAGGTTGATCGGGCATCCGGACCGGCGATCCATGCTCATGAGATTTTCTCCGCAAAACCGGTTGCATTATCATATCAGTTTTATTATCGTGCAACTGATTGCAAAACGCAATCAGTGTTGCTGAGGAAGAGATTGAGCCATGACAACGATCGAGCGCCCCGAGATCGTATCCGAGGCTTTTGGCGATCCGCCAAACCCGCCACTGTTGCTGATCATGGGATCGATGGCCTCGATGCTTTGGTGGCCGGAGGCGCTGTGCCGGAAACTGGCCGATGGCGGCCTGTTCGTGATCCGCTATGACAATCGCGATACCGGCCGTTCGACCAAATATCCGCCGGGCGAGCCGCCTTACACATTCGACGACATGGCCGACGACGCGATGCGTGTGCTCGACGACCACGGCGTCGGCAAGGCGCATGTCGTCGGCATGTCGATGGGCGGCATGATCGCCCAGCTTGTGGCCCTCAGGCACCCGGCCCGTGTCGCTTCGCTGACCGTGATCAGCAGCTCGCCCCTGGGAACCGACACATCGCATCTGCCACAAACGAGCGATGCCTATATCAAGCATTCGGCCGACGGCGCCAAAGTCGATTGGTCGGACCGTGGCCAGGTGGTCGATTTCATGGTCAAGGATACGCGGGCGATCGCAAGCACCGTACATCCGTTCGATGAGACCGGGATGCGGGCCTTCATCGAACAGGATTACGATCGATCCGGCGGTTTTCTGAGCGCGACCAACCACTTCATGGTAAGGGGTGGCGACGCATGGAGGGGCCGCCTGCGCGAGATGACGGCGCCGCTGCTGGTCATCCATGGCACCACCGATCCGATCTTTCCTGTCGAGCACGGCGCGGCACTGGTCGAGGCTGTCGCCGGTGCGAAAATTCTTCGGATCGAAGGCGGCGGCCACGAGCTGCACCCGGACGACTGGAAGGTGATATCTTCCGCCATCGTCGACCACGCTCAAGCCAATTGAGTCATTCTGCGCGGCCTTGACGAGCAAGGCCTGCCGCAATAGTTAAGTAAATGCTTCAGTGTTTAATCATGGCGAGCAACACGACACCGACTTCTAGCATCCCGAAACAGACGAGCAAAAAATGTCCCTGACGCTTCATTTCCATCCGCTGGCCTCGTTCTGCTGGAAGCCACTGATCGCGCTGTATGAGAACGGCATACCGTTCACGCCGGTCATCGTCGATCTCGGCGACACCGAGTCGCGCGCGGCCTTCCTGAAGATTTCGCCGACCGGCAAGATGCCGGCCCTGCGCGACGATGCGCGCGACCGCACGGCGCTGGAATCGACCATCGTCGTCGAATATTTGGCAGCCCATTATCCGGGGCCGGTCGACCTCGTTCCGGCCGACATCGACCTGGCGCTGGCGGTCCGGCAGGCCGATCGCTTCTATGATTTCTATGTGCAGGAGCCGATGCAGAAGATCGTCGGCGACCGGTTGCGGCCGCAGGACAAAACCGATCCGTTCGGGGTCGAGCAGGCCCGCGCCCAGCTGCGCAATTCCTACGCCATCGTCGAAGAGGACATGCAGACGAAGACCTGGGCGGTGGGCGACGCCTTCAGCATGGCCGACTGCTCGGCGTCTCCGGCACTGTTCTATGCCAACAAGGTCGAGCCGTTCGGCGACAGATACCCCGCCGTCAAGCGATACCATGACCGCCTGGCACAGCGCCCCGCTTTCGCCCGCGTGATCGAGGAGGCACAGCCCTACTTCAAGTTCTTCCCGTACAACAACGGCTGATCGCAATGCTGCACGATCCTGCCCAGCTCGATCTGATGTTCCAGGCGCTCGCCGATCCGGCGCGGCGGCAGATGGTCGACCGGCTGTCGCGCGGACCGGCTTCGGTCAGCCAACTGGCCGAACCGCTGGCGATGTCGCTGTCGGGCGTCGTCCAGCATCTGAACCTTTTGGAGGCAAGCGGCCTCGTGCGCACGCAGAAGCTCGGCCGGGTGCGCACCTGCCAGATCGAACCCAAGGCACTGAGAGCAGCCGAACACTGGATCAATGAACGGCGTCTCGCCTGGGAGCGCCGGCTGGACCGGCTCGGCGATTTTCTGGCTGAGACTGAAGGACACTGAAGGAGCCCATCATGACCGAACGATCCGTCGTCCATTCAACCTTCGTCATCGAGCGCAGCTACCCAGCGTCGCCCGCAAAAGTCTACTTTGCGCTGAGCAATCCAGAGGCCAAGCGACGCTGGTTCGCCGATCCGCACGATCCGATTCCCAGCAGGCATGAAATGGATTTCCGCATTGGCGGCAAGGAGGTCAATGCCGGCTGTCCGAGCGATGGCCAGATGCATTTTTTCAATGCTGTCTATCAAGACATCGTGCCGGACCAGCGCATCGTCTACAGCTATGAGTTGTTGTTCGGCGAAACCCGTGTCTCGGTGTCGCTGGCCACGATCGAGCTTCTGGCCGAGGGTAACGGCACGCGGCTTGTGATGACGGAACAGGGCGCCTTCCTCGACGGACACGACACGTCGACCACACGCGAGCATGGCACAGGCGAACTGCTCGATGCGCTCGGCGCTTTCTTACGCGAGGAAGCTTGAACCGCGTGGTGAGTGTTGCCGGTCAATGCGGGCCGTCAGGCTTCCCAGAACTGATCGAGCCAGATGTTGAGTTTGAGGAAGCCGGGATTGCTCACCGTATAGACGCGCCTGGTGCCTTCCGCCTTGGCGTTGACCAGCCCGGCATCGAGCAGCACCTTCAAATGTTGCGAAACGGCTGGGCGCGATACGGGCAAACCCGCGGCCAGTTCGTTGACGGTCTTCGGGCCGCGGCGAAGTTCTTCCAGAAGATGGCGCCGGTTGGGGTCAGCAATCGCCATGAAGGCATCGGAAAACATCATGCCACTATTAGTGAGGCAAAGCCTTTCGAATCTCAACTGTCTGCTTCTGCTTTTCTTCTGGGATCAAGCCGCAATGCTTCCGGCGTTACCGAGCGATCGGCCGGCTGCGTCTTGAAGGCGTCACGATCTTCGATCGGCACCGGAGCACGGCGGCTGATGCGCAGCAACGTGTAGCCCGCTAGGCAGAGATGCGCGAAAGCGGTCGCCAGGAACAGGCCTTCCGGGCGCGTCCAGCCCATCAAGGCGGCTGCCAGCAGAGGTCCGATCATCGTGCCGAAGCCGTAGAGCAGAAGCAGGCCACCCGACACCTTGACGAAATCCTCCGCGCGGGCGTGATCGTTGGCATGCGCCACCGCGATCGAATAGAGCGTATAGGCAAAGCCGCCATAGGCGGCGGTGAAGACGATGACGAAGACGCTGGAGCGTGGCTCGAACAGGAAGATGGCAAGCGCAACCAAGGCCGCGCCGAAGGCAGCACCGGCCAGCACGAAACGCCTGTCGGTCTTGTCCGAGAGGCGCCCGGCCGGAAGCTGCATGGCGGCACCGGCAACGACCACCAGGCTCATCATCAGGGCGATCTCGGCCGTGGGAATGCGGATGCGGGCGCCATAGACGGCGCCAAGCGTGCCCCAGGCGCCGTTGGCGATGCCGATCAGGACGCAGGCGACAGCCGACACCGGCGAATTGACATAAAGGCCTTTGACGTCGAGCGAGACATCCTGCAGCGGCTTGGGGTGGGAAGCGGTCGAAACCGCGGTCGGGAGGAGTGACAGGCAAAACAGGATGCCGGTGATCATGAACAGCGAGGCGGACTTCACGTCGCCGCCAGCGACGATCATCTGCCCGCCCATGATCGAGGCATAGGTGACCATCATATAGAGGCCGAAGATGGTGCCGCGGTTCTCGTTGGTGGCCTTTTCGTTCAGCCAGCTTTCGATGACCATGAAGGCGCCGGCCATGGTGAAGCCGGTGAAGGCGCGCAGCAGGATCCAGACATACTCGTCGATGATCAATCCGGTGAGCAGCGCCACGATGGCGCCGGACGCGGCAAAGGCGCCGAAAGCGCGCACATGCCCGGCGCGGCGCACGATGCGCGGTGCGAAGAAACAGCCGGTGACGAAGCCCCCGGCCCAGGCCGTGCCCATCAGGCCGAGCGATGCGGTCGAGAAGCCTTCCAACTGACCGCGCAGCGGCAACAGCAGCCCGTGCAATCCAGACGCCGCGAGCAGGAAAGCGGTGCCGCGCAGCAGCGAGAGGATCGGTCGGTAGGTTGCGAACATTGTTGGATCCGGCTCGGGGTTGGCGGGGACGCTGGGTCTGAAGACAGTCGCATTCGGGCTTTTCCGCGGCGAGCCCCGCGCCCGCCTCTATCCGCGGCGGAACAGTGCTTCGGCGGCCGATTTGGTGCTGTCCTTGGCCCTGAGCTCGTTTTCCAGGCGGGCGATCTCATCGCGCAGTATGCCAATCCGCTCGGTCAAGTCACCGACCGAAAGCAGCGACAGGTCCTGCCCGATCTCGTGCGGGCGCGCCTTCTTCTTGGGTTCGTCGTCGAAGATCGCCATCGTCGCTCCTCCCACATTGGCCATTTGCCTGATTTGGCAATCAGCATACATAGGGCAGGGGCGTCGATGCAAACAGCCGATCGGATAACGGCGAGGAAAGACGGGAAATCTCATGGCGAGCGGACAGAAAATTCCGGCAAGAATGACGGCCATCGCGATCTCGGAGCCGGGCGGCCCCCGGGTGCTGAAACCCGAAACGCGCGACGTGCCGCAACCAGGTCCCGGCGAGATCCTGATCAAGGTGCACGCCGCCGGGGTCAACCGGCCCGACATCCAGCAGCGCAAGGGCGCCTATCCGCCGCCGGCCGGCGCGTCCGACCTGCCCGGCCTCGAGGCGTCGGGTGAAGTGGCCGCCCTTGGCGATGACATATCGCGCTGGCGTATTGGCGACCGGGTCTGCGCGCTCACGCCCGGCGGCGGCTATGCCGAATATGTCACGGTTCACGCAGGCAGCGTGCTGCCGCTGCCGGCCGGCTTTACCCACACCGAAGCCGCGGCGGTGCCGGAAAACTACTTCACGGTCTGGCACAATGTGTTCGAGCGCGGCGGGCTGAAGAGCGGCGAGACGCTGCTCGTCCATGGCGGTTCGTCCGGCATCGGCACCACAGCGATCCAGCTTGCCTCGGCTTTCGGCGCCTATGTCATCACCACCGCCGGCAGCAAGGACAAGTGCGACGCCTGCCTGAAGCTCGGCGCCGACCGGGCGATCAACTATCGCGACGAGGATTTCGTCGCCGCGGTCAAGGAGGCGACCGCTGGCAAAGGCGCCAATGTCATCCTCGACATGGTCGGCGGCGACTATGTGGCGCGCAACTACGAGGCCGCGGCGATTGAGGGTCGCATCGTGCAGATTGCCGTGCAGGCCGGCGCCGTGGCAAGCGCCGACTTTTCGAAGATCATGGTCAAGCGGCTGAGCCATACAGGGTCGACGCTGAGGCCGCGCACCGTCGAGTTCAAGGCGGCGATCGCGGCAGCGCTGGAGGCGCAGGTTTGGCCGTTGCTCGGCACGCGCAAGGTCGCTCCCGTGATGGACATGATCTTCCCGCTCAGCGAGGCCTGGCGGGCGCACGAGCGGATGGAGGAGGGCGAGCACATCGGCAAGATCGTGCTCGACGTCGGCTAGGCCGTATCGAGATTCAGGTGCTGCCGGCCTGACCTCTATCTCGACACATCCTGGTCGCGCGCCTGCCTGCCTGCCTACAAGATGAACAGAGGCTTAATGGTGCAATGCAGCATTTGCATCATTGCTATGCAAAAACGGCCGTTCAAGTCCTGATCGATGATGACTATTTGAGCATCACCAAAACGAACAACCCATTTGGAGGACTACCATGAACCCGATCCGCGCTTTCCGTAACTGGCGGATGTACACCGAGACCGTGCGCGAGCTGAACCGTCTCAACGCCCGTCAGCTGCACGACCTCGGCATCAACCGCGCCGACATCGAAAAGATCGCCCGCAAGGCCATCTAAAGTAGGGCACGGTCCGCTTAGGCAGACCATGCCGTAGAAGCCAGAGCCGCATCAGACGGATCCCCGTCGCGGTTCCGAGCCCGCTGGACCCAGTCCGGCGGGTTTTGTCGTTCTGGGGGTCGGACAACGAAGCCCGGCCGACCGCGGCCTCAGTTGGCAAAGCCAGCTTGCGCGCAGCCCTTCCGGCGGTCGCGGGTCACGGTTTCTGGCCGACGATATCCAAAAACATTGCGAAGCGGCGACGGAGCGGCTATACAGGCCGCGAATTTCCCATTTTGGTGGCTCTAAACCACCGCCCGCGCGGGAACGCGGGCGAACGAGAAGGATTTTTAAAAATGGCCAATACGCTGCTGATGCCCAAGGCGACTGCCGTCTGGCTGGTCGACAACACCGCGCTTTCCTTCGAGCAGATCGCGCAGTTCTGCGGGCTGCATCCGCTCGAGGTCAAGGCCATCGCCGACGGCGAATCGGCGCAAGGCATCAAGGGCATGGACCCGATCATGACCGGCCAGCTGACCCGCGACGAGATCGCGCGCGCCGAGAAGGACCCGAACCAGCGCCTGAAGCTTTCGGACCCCAAGGTGCGGGTGCCGGAATCCAAGCGCAAGGGCCCGCGCTACACGCCGCTGTCGAAGCGCCAGGACCGGCCGAATGCCATCTTGTGGCTGGTGCGCAACCATCCCGAACTGAAGGACGCGCAGATCTCGCGCCTCGTCGGCACCACCAAGTCGACGATCGAGCAGATCCGCGAGCGCAAGCACTGGAACTCGGCCAATCTGCAGCCGATGGACCCGGTGACGCTGGGCCTCGCCTCGCAGATCGACCTCGACATGGAAGTCAACCGCGCTTCGCGTGGCCGCGAACAGGCGCAGCCGGTCGGCGACACGCTTTTGCCGGCGGCCTTGACCGAGCGGTTGGTGCCGGCTCCGGAGAAGCCGAAGGACGAGGACGCCGAGCTCGACGCCAACGCCGTTTTCGCCAAGCTGTCGGCCCTGAAGTCGAAGAACACGGACCACGACGACGAGTGATATCTGCGACAACCCAACAAAAAGCCCGCTTCGAGCGGGCTTTTTTGTGCGATCCGGCAGTCTCTTTTTGTTTTGACGCAATTCCGAACGGAAAACCGTTCACTCATTTCCTGGAGTTGCTCTAGGTCCGGGCCGCGCGGTCCGGCGCCATGCCGTAATCCTCGCTGCGCTCCACCGCCCGGTAGAAGTCGGCAAGCTGCTTGCCGCGTTCCGGCTTGAAGATACGGCCGGCGATGACCACCGAAGCGATGCGATCGATGCGGAAGGCGCGGAAGTCGTCGCGCATCTCGCACCAGGCGACCAGCGTCCACACCTTGCCCCAGAACCACAGGCCGAGCGGACGGATATCGCGCGCGGTGCCGCGGCCGGCCTCGTCGCTATAGTCGATGGTCAGCACCTGGCGTTTTTCGACCGCGCGCTCGATCAGGTCGATCGCCTCGCGGGCGGCGTCGCTGACCACCCACATCGGCGTGTGGATCTCGGTGCGGGCGATGCGGTCCTTCTCGGCATCCGGCAGCACCGCACCGATCTTGACCAGCGCCTCGTCGGCGGCGCGCGCCATGGCGGCGCCGCCAAAGGCGCGCACCATGCGGGCGCCGGCAACCAGCGCGACGATCTCGTCACGCGTGAACATCAGCGGCGGAAGGTCGAAACCCTCCCGCATCATGTAGCCAACGCCGGCCTCGCCGTCGATCGGCACTCCGGTCGACTGCAGGTCGGCGATATCGCGGTAGATGGTTCGCTCGGAAACCTCGAGCCACGTGCCAAGCTTCTGGGCGGTGACCAGGCGGCCACCGCGCAGATGCTGCACGATCTGGAAGAGCCTGTCGGCGCGGCGCATCGTTTGGTCCCTCGGCGTTGTTTCTATGCATGTCGCCCAAAATCGCAGAACACTTTTGGGGCGGCATGCATCATGGTTTCAGCCCTTCGCGCTTGCGCTGCGCGGCGACGAATGCCGCGCCAAAGGACAGTTTTCTCGTGGTCGGCGTGTTCGCGTCGAGCACGCGCCAGAACGGCGCAATATCGCTCAACGTCATGCCGCGCTCGAGATCCTCGTTGGCGGCCTCGGCAACAGTCCGCAGATGATAGCCGATGGTGACCGGGCATGTCACTTCGGCGCCGTGCTCGATGGCAAGTGCCGTGCGCAGCGCGCAGACATCCATCTCGACGCCTTCCGGAATCGAGCGGATGAAATCATCGACCTGACGAGCGGTCGGCACCAGCATCGGCTGACCCTCGATCACATCGCCCATCGTGCGCGGCGTCGGCTTCACGCCGTTGATGCCAGGCGTATTCAGCCTGTCGTTCCAGCTCTTCACCATTCCGCGCGGCCCCTCCCATAGAAGACTCTCGCCCTGTCAATGTCAGTGCCGGGAATCTCGAACCAGCCCGAGGTTTTTGCAGCAATGGAAGCCATGCGTTTCTCCCGAATAGCGACACCTATTGCACGTCCATCCTGACAGCATACTGTCAGGAGGCTTCAGCATACTCCTTGGCGAACAGCGTCCGCATCTGCGCAAGATCGCTGCTTTTTTCCGGATAGAGCGTCTTCAGAATGGCGAGCGCGAAGGTGCCCGGCGCCGAGCCCGGCGCGGAAACCACAGCGCCGTCGGCAACGGCATGCGGCACGTCCTGATAGTTGCCGTCGCCGGCATAGCCGGCTTCATGACTATTGATCCAATCGCGGCCATTGCTGGTATGCTTGGCCTTCTCGAACAGGCCGGCTCGGGCCAGCGCCAACGTGCCGGCGCAGATACCGCCAACGACGCCGCCGCGCGACGCAACAGCGGTGAGCAGTTCTGCCGCATCCGGTGGCGCCTTGCCTGCCCACTGGTCGGAGCCGATGACGACGATGGCGTCGAGATCGGCATTCTCCCGAGCTTCAGCAGAGCGGTCCGGTGTCAGCCGAAAACCGCTGATCCCGGTCACCGGCTTGCCACCGGGCGTCAGCGATACGGTGCGCGCACCGAACCATTCGACCGTCGATGCCGCCAGCAGCCCATATTCCCAGTCGGCAAAGCCGTCGATGAAAAGAAAGCCGATCTGCTTCTGTTCGGGCATGAGCTCGCTCCATCCCTCGCGCGCCGGAGTTGTTATCTGGGCGTTGGGACGCCCACTTCCAACCGCTGTGTCGAAAAATTCGTCTCAATTGCCGCGGTAGCGACGCTCGGCATACATGTCCGGCCAGCCGATATCCTTGCGAATGTCTGCCGGCAGCGAGTTCATGAACCGCTGGGCGCGGATCTCGTTGCGCATCGTCCGTATCTTGCCGACATAGTGCTGCATGCCGCGTAGAATGGTGGAACCGTTCATAGCTAGTCTCCTCTCTTTAACTGGAGGCAGTATCGCATACCCCTCCTGACAGCAGTCTGTCAGGAGGGTGGCAGGGCCCGGACGATAGTTGCGATCGGTGTTTGTTGCGAGGGAAGCATTGTTTTCGCGGCATCCAAACGTAGCCCGAAAGAAGCTTGCACGGCCGGGATTGTTCACCGTTGGAATACCGGTCGAGTCTTGATTGTTCAGTCCCGAGCGACGGACTGTCAGGATACGCGGTCTTCAGCGACGCGGCCGAAGTTCTGATATGGAGGGAGAAAATTATTCCCCAAAAACAGGGAGACGACCATGAGCCTGCAACTGACAGGAATTCACCATCTGACCGCCATCACAGCCAATGCGCCTGGAAATCTTCATTTCTACACAAGGCTGCTGGGGTTGCGGCTGGTCAAGAAGACGGTGAACCAGGACGACACCTCGGCCTACCACCTCTTCTATGCCGACGGCGAAGCGACACCGGGCACCGATCTTACCTTCTTCGACTGGCCGGTTGGCCATGAGCGGCGGGGCACCCACAGCATCGTGCGGACCAGCCTCAGGGTCGGCAGCCAGGAAAGCCTTGCCTGGTGGAAGCAGCACCTGAGCGGCGAAAACATCGCGACGAGCGAGATCGCCGACATCGGCGGCTACCCCAGCCTGGATTTCGAGGATCCCGAGGGCCAGCGTCTGCGTCTGGTCAGCGATGGCGGCAAGGGCGACAGCCATCCCTGGGCGCAAAGCCCGGTGCCGGCCGAGCACCAGATCCGGGGGCTCGGGCCGATTGTCATCAGCGTTCCCGACATCACCAACACCGAGGCGGTGGTGACGCAGGTGATGAACATGCGCAAGGCCCGTGACTATGCCTCGCCGGAAGGTCAGGTTCACGTCTTCGAAATGGGCGGGGGCGGACCGGCGGCGGAGCTTCATGTCCTGGTGCAGCCGGGACTGGCGCCGGCAAGGCAAGGTGCGGGTGCGGTCCATCACGTCGCCTTCAGGGCGCCGGACCAGGAGACGCTGCATCAATGGACGGCGCGGCTGGCCGAATTCCGGCTGCCATCGAGCGGCGAGGTCGAGCGCTATTACTTCCGTTCGCTCTACTTCCGCGAGCCGAACGGCATCCTGTTCGAGATCGCCACCGATGGGCCGGGGTTCACCGCCGACGAGCCGCTGGAGACACTGGGTGAAAAGCTGGCCCTGCCGCCGTTCCTTGAACCGAAGCGCGCTTCGATCGAGGCCGGCCTCAAGCCGCTGAAGTAGATCGTTTCTCAGTCAAGGCGGGCGCCGCGTTCCGGTTCGGGATCGCGGCGCCATTCTTCTCGGGCAACGACGACGTGCTTTGACAGCCGGCCGAGTTGCTGGTCAAAGGCGGCATGTCGAAACTCCTCGCGCTCGTCATTGTTGGCATCATGGTCATCCAGCTGATCAAGCCGCTCGGCTGGCCGGGGCTGAAGCGGCGCAGCGACTTCTGGAAGCTCGCGCTGCTGGCGATGGCGGCAATTTCCCTAACAGCCGTGCTCGGACACTGGACATAGGCCCGCGCCAGGTAAGCCCAGCCCCGGTTCAACTGGCCAGCACCAGACCGACGAGGTGCTCGGCCCAGGCCCGGTAGCCGGCTTCCGAGGCGTGAAAACCGTCGGAGGCAAAGCCTTCTTCAGGATTTGTGATCGGCAGGCGTGGCGCCGGTACCGCGCCTCGTTCCAGGCAGAGGCGTTCGCCCATACGGTTCATCGCCGTGGCGCGGATCTCCAGGATCTTGCCGAGCAGCGACGGCATGGCCGGTGCCCGCGTAAACTCCAGAACCGGCGACCACACCACTCGCGCTTCCGGCCATTTGGCGCGCAGCGCGTAGAGCAGGCCGCCGAACTCCTTCTTGAAACGCGGCACCGAGTGAAAATTCTTGGTGTCGTTGGTGCCGATGGCGAGCACGATATGAGTCCACGGATCGGCCGACAGATTGGGCAGGACATGGTCGCGGATATGGCCCGACGTTGCCGAATTGAAGCCGGCGGCCCGCCAGCGCACGGCGCGGCCGGTGTTCTGCGCAATCAGCACGGCGAGTTGCGCGGCAAGTCCGTTTTCCGAGTTGCCGATGCCAACCGAAGCGGCCGAGGAATCCCCCAGCACCAGAAGCGAGATCGCCGGCGCGTTGCCCGAGAGATCGTGCATGACCGGACCCTGTGCCGGCAGCATGCGCGTCGTGCGTCGGCGAACGCCAAGGCCTTGCCAGACATAGACCGGGTAGGCGAGCCAGGTGAGAAGGGCGAGAGGGCGCTGCATGCGCATCCTTTAGCGCATGTTGCGCCTGAGGTGAAAGACCGGAGCCGACAAGCTAATCGCAACAGGTCTCCTACTCTCCAGACCGGTCGCCATATTCATCGTGCAGCCGCACCCAGTCCATAAGGCCATGATAGGGGCCGGTTTCGTTGCGGCCCTTCGGCGTCATGTCGAGATAATCATAGGTGCCGATCAGAGTTTCGCCGCCGCGGGCGCGCGACATGAAGGTGAGGAAGATGTCGCCGTTCTCGTCTCGGTAGAAAACGCTGGTGCCGGGAAGCTCCTTCGACGTCCGGGGACTGGTCTCGAAATTGTAAGTGGTATCGCCAGCCGCGATCTGTCTGTCGGTGAAGGAGACCTGCATGTCGAAGTTGAAATCCGAGGCATAGGACGACACCCAGTCGAACTTCCAGCCCATGCGCTGCTTGTAGGGCAGCAATTCGGCCAGGGGCGCCCGCGAGATCACCACCAGCGACACGTCGTGATGCTTGAGGTGCTGGTTGGCGCCGTCGATATGGTCGGCAAGGAACGAGCAGCCCTCGCAATGATGGTTGCATCCCGGCCCGAACATGAAGTGGTAGACGATCAACTGGCTGTTGCCGGCAAACAAGTCCGCCAGTCTTTTCGGCCCTTGCCCGGTCTCGAAGACATAGTCCTTCCGGATCTTCAGCCAGGGCAGTTCACGCCGTTCGGCGGCGATGCGCTCGCGAAGTTTGGTGAGTTGTTTCTCGCGCGCCAGATGCGCCTTGTGCGCCTGGAACCAATCTTCGCGCGAAACGACCTTGTTGCGATGCATGAACCTCTCCCTGTCTGTCATCCCAAGGACGTTCGGGACGGGCGAAAACCGACATCGTCGGCTGTTTGTTGAGCATGATCTTCTTCCGAAACTGGATTCCGGTTTTCGGGGTCACGCTCCAGCGCCGGAGAGGAAGTAGGAATGCAGGCGCGCCGGCCCAAGCCTAGGCAAACCACAAACAAAAAACCCGGGCACAGCGGCCCGGGTTCGAAGGAAGACGGAAAGCCCTGATCAGGCGGCCTGTTCCAGGCTCGCCTTCCATTTCCCAAGTGCGGCCAGATGGTTCATATGGGCGCGATGGGTGAAGGCGGCCTGGCCGGCGGCGACGTTCGAGGCCTTGCCGCTCCAGGCTTTCTGCGGCGCGGCCTGCAGGGCGCGGCCATAGGAGAAGGTCAGCTTCCACGGGTGCGGCCCGATGGCGTTGATGGCGTTGAGGTTCGCGGTCGCTTCCTCGTCCTCCTGGCCGCCGGAGAGGAAGGCGATGCCCGGCACCGCAGCCGGCACGGTCTCGCGGAACAGCTTTATGGTCATTTCCGCGACTTCTTCAGGGCTGCTCACCTTGCCGGATTTCCTGCCGGCCAGCACCATGTTGGGCTTCAGGATGGTCCCCTCCAACACGACGCGTGCCGCATGAAGCTCGTCATAGAGTTTGATCAGCGTCGCCTTCGAGATGGCGTAGCAGGTGTCGATGTCGTGGGCGCCGTCCATCAGCACTTCCGGCTCGACGATCGGCACGATGCCGGCTTCCTGGCAAAGTGCCGCATAGCGGGCGAGCGCATGGGCGTTCGAGCTGATCGAATTGGCCGAAGGCACGCCCTTGCCGGTGTCGATGTCGATCACCGCGCGCCATTTGGCGAAGCGGGCGCCGAGCTTGTAGTAGTCGGCGAGGCGCTCGCGCAGGCCGTCGAGGCCCTCGGTGACGGTGTCGCCGGGAAAACCGGCCAGAGACTTGGCGCCGGCATCGACCTTGATGCCGGGGATGGCGCCGGCCGCCTTGATGATATCGACCAGCGGCGTACCGTCCGCGGCCTTCTGGCGGATCGTCTCGTCGTAGAGGATGACACCGGAAATGTACCGGGTCATTGCCTCCCTGGCGCGGAACATCATCTCGCGGTAGTCGCGGCGGCTGTCGGCAGTCGATTCGACGCCAATGACGTCGAAGCGCTTCTTGATGGTGCCGGAACTTTCGTCGGCGGCCAGCAGGCCCTTGCCATCGGCCACGATCGCGGCGGCAATGTCTTCGAGACGTTCGCTCATTCTGCTTCTCCTGAAACGGTTGTCTTCCGCGCTTAACGGAAGTCTACCGCCAAAGGAATGGCATCGGAAAGCTCGAATCGATTGAAAGTCATGAGAGCCCCGGTTGCCTCTTTAGAGTTGATCGGGTTGTTTGCTTTTTCAGTGCTTCAGCACGTCGACGCCGGGCAGCGGCTTGCCTTCCATCCATTCCAGGAAAGCGCCGCCGGCGGTCGAGACATAGGTGAAGTCGTCGGCGACGCCGGCATGATTGAGTGCCGCCACCGTGTCGCCACCGCCGGCAACCGAAACCAGCTTGCCGGCCTTGGTGCGTGCCGCTGCGTGCTTCGCCGCCGCCACCGTCGCATGGTCGAAGGGCGCGATCTCGAAGGCGCCGAGCGGGCCATTCCAGACGAGCGTCGCGGCGCGGTCGATCCATTCACCAATGGTCGCCACCGTTTTGGCGCCGACATCGAGGATCATGCCGTCGGCCGGCACCTCCGAGATGGCGACGGTCTCGCAGGCCGCACCGACCTTGAATTCCTTCGCGACGACACCGTCGACCGGCAGGATGATGGCGCAGCCGGCCTCGGCCGCTTCGATCATGATCTGCTTGGCGGTGCCCGCGAGATCATGCTCGCACAGCGATTTGCCGACATCGGTGCCGCGCGCGGCGAGGAAGGTGTTGGCCATGCCGCCGCCGATGACCAGCGCGTCGACCTTCTTCACCAGGTTCATCAGCAGGTCGATCTTGGTCGAGACCTTGGCGCCGCCGACGATGGCAACCACCGGACGGACCGGATTTCCCAGACCCTTCTCCAGCGCCTCGAGCTCGGCCTGCATGGTGCGGCCGGCGAAGGCCGGCAACAGACGCGCCAGCCCCTCCGTCGAGGCGTGGGCGCGGTGCGCCGCGGAAAAAGCGTCGTTGACGAAGATGTCGCCACAGGCGGCGAGCCTTTCGGTAAAGGCCGGATCGTTCTTTTCCTCGGCCTTGTAGAAACGGGTGTTTTCGAGCAGCAGCACGTCGCCCTTGTCCATGGCGGCGATGGCGCTTCCCGCCGTGTCGCCGACGCAATCGCTGGCGAAGCCGACGGGACGGCCAAGCACATCGGCGGTCGCCCTGGCGATCGGCTCCAGCGAAAGTTCCGGCGAGGGGCCATCCTTGGGACGGCCGAAATGCGCGAGCAGGATCACCTTGGCGCCCTTGCCAGAGAGCTCGGCGATGGTCGGCGCAATGCGTTCGATGCGGGTGGCGTCTGTGACCTTGCCGTCGGCGACAGGCACGTTGAGGTCGACGCGCACCAGCACGCGCTTGCCGCTGATGTTGCCGATGTCGTCCAGGGTCTTGAAGGCGGCCATGCAGGTTCCTTTCGCGAAAAATCGGGGGACCATACCCCGCGCCGACGATGATGCAAGGCTTAGGCTGGGCTCGCGACGAAATTTTGAAGGCGGGACCAAGGCCGTGCCGGCAGGCGGATTAGGGCAGCACCGCAATCGCCGTGTCAGCTCTCGGTCGCTGCCTTTTCCGCCGCCGGTTTCTCGTCCGCCCGCGCCTCTGCCAATTGCGTCTCGGTCGGTTTGCGCCAGTTGCGGATAAAGGCAGAGAGCCGGTCGCCGATTTCGCCGGCGCTCAGGAAAACCGGCACGCGCGCCACGGGCGCGGTTGGCTCGAAGGAAAGGCCCAGGCCCATGATCTTGCCCTTGTCGTCGACGTCGCGGACGATCAGCTCGATCGGACCGAGCAGCACGCGGTCGGCATATTCGGCATGTCCGCCGAGCCGCGCCGTGACCAGCGCGCCGACGGTGAGCTTTTGTTCCGCTTCGGTCAGGCCGGGCGCATAGGCGGCTTCCAGTTCGGCGGCTGAGCGCGCCGGGTCCACGGCGAAGGCGCCGAAGAAATCCGCATCCTCGGGATCGACCACGGCGCGGCTGGCGAACAGCTTGTCGAGCAGGCGCGGATAGCGATCCGGCACGAAGATATAGACCTGGTCGCCGGCGGCGAGCCTGCCCATGTCCTGGAAGCGCATCGAGCGCCCGTCGCGCAGCACCAGCGAGGGCCGTGCCCAGCGCGGAATGCGCTCGCCGCGCGCCACCGGACTGCCGTGTGCTACGCGATAGGCAAGAAGCTCGTGATGGGCCGAGCCCGGTAGTTCCAGTTCGACCTTGTCCAGCGGGCCGAGCCGCGCCGGCACGATCAGGCCGAGACGGCGCGCCAGCGGCCCGACCGTCCAGCCCTGGATGACCAGCGAGACCAGCACGATGATGAAGGCGGTGTTGAAGATGATACGGCCGTTCTCCAAACCGCCGAGCAGCGGTGTGATGGCGAGCAGGATCGACACCGCGCCACGCAGGCCGACCCAGGAGACGAAGGCGACTTCGGGGCGCGGCAAGCGAAACGGGATCAGGCAGAGCCAGACCGCGATCGGGCGGGCGACAAACATCAGGAACAGGCCGAGCGCTGCCGCCGGCACCATGATCGCCGGAAATTGTGACGGCGTCGCGAACAGGCCGAGGATCAGGAACATGATGATCTGCGCCAGCCACGACATGCCGTCCTGGAAGCGTTTCAGAATGGTGACGGCGCGAATGTCGGAATTACCGGCGATCAGGCCGGCAATATAGACCGCCAAGAAGCCCGAGCCGCCGATGGCGCCGGCGGCGGCAAAGATCATCAGCGACAGGGTCAGCACGAAGATCGGCAGCAGGCCGTGGTCGAGATTGAGCCGGTCGACGAGGCGCACGATGGCGAGGCCTCCAAGCGCGCCGACGACGGCGCCGAGGCCCATGTTGAGGAGAAAGCCGAACGCCAGGCTGGTGAGCAGGACATTGGCTTCGGGGTTGGCATGGGCGGCGATGATTTCGACCAGCGTGATGGTCAGGAAAATGGCGATCGGGTCGTTGGTGCCGGATTCCACCTCGAGCGTGGAGCGCACGCGTTCGCGCAGATTGATCTCGCCGGCGCGCAGCAGGAAGAACACCGCCGCGGCATCGGTGGAGGCGACGGCGGCGCCAAGCAGGAAGGATTCCAGCCAGGTGAGGTCAAGCAGGTAGTGGGCGGCGGCGCCGAACAGGCCGGTGGTCACAAGCACACCGACGGTTGCCAGCGACAGCGCCGGCCCCGCCGCCTGCCGCAAGGCGTTGAGCGGCGTGCCGAAACCGGAATCGAACAGGATGACGGCCAGTGCCAGTGAGCCGGCAAAATAAGCGATGCGGGCGTTGTCGAACTGGATGCCGAGGCCGTCGGTTCCGCTGGCCAATCCAATGCAGAGAAACAGAAGCAGAAGCGGGGCGCCGAAGCGGAAGGCGATCAGGCTCGAAAACGCGGCGGCGACGACGAGTGCAGTGCCGACCAGCGTGACGAGATAGATCGCATGCTCCATCCTGAAATCAGCCCCTCAAATTCGTCTGTCTCCTGGTTTACGGCAGAGTGGGGCGAAGACGTGACCAGTGCAAGGCGGCGGGGTGGTTTTTTGCCCTATGCCGCTGATTTTCGAGCGTTTTGGCGTTCGGGGCACAATTTGAGAAGGCGCATGGCGATCTCATGAAAAACGCCCGGGCAAAGCCGGGCGTTCCAGGTCTCGAAGAGAAAGCGCTGCGATCAGGCGATGGTCTTGCTGAAAGCGACCGCCGTGTCGGCCATGCGGTTGGAAAAGCCCCATTCATTGTCGTACCAGGACAGCACCGAAACGAAGTTGCCGTCCATGACCTTGGTCTGGTCGAGCGCCATGATCGAGGAGCGCGGATCGTGGTTGAAGTCGATCGAGACGTTCGGGTGATGGGTGACGCCGAGAATGCCCTTCAGCTTGCCGTTGGAAGCGGCGATGACCGCGTCGTTGATCTCCTGGACGGTGGTCGGACGCTTGGCGATGAACTTGAAATCGACGACCGAGACGTTCGGGGTTGGCACGCGGATCGAGATGCCGTCGAGCTTGCCCTTGAGGTCGGGCAGGACGAGGCCGATCGCCTTGGCGGCACCGGTCGAGGTCGGGATCTGCGACAAGGCGGCGGCGCGGGCGCGGTAGAGATCCTTGTGCATGGTGTCCAGCGTCGGCTGGTCGCCGGTGTAGGAGTGGATCGTCGTCATCATGCCCTTTTCGATGCCGACCGTCTCGTGCAGCACGGCAGCCAGCGGCGCCAGGCAGTTGGTGGTGCACGACGCATTGGAGATGACGATGTGGTCCTTGGTCAGCTTGTCGTGGTTGATGCCGTAGACGACGGTGAGGTCGGCGCCTTCGGCGGGCGCGGAGACCAGCACGCGCTTGGCGCCGGCGGTCAGGTGCGCGGCGGCCTTGTCGCGGGCGGTGAAGATGCCGGTGCATTCGAGCGCGATGTCGACGCCCAGTTCCTTCCACGGCAGCTGCGTCGGATCCTTGATCGCGGTGACCTTGAACTTTTCCTTGCCGACGGTGATCTGGTCGCCGGAGACCGAGACTTCGTGCGGGAAGCGGCCATGCACGCTGTCGAAGCGCAGGAGATGGGCATTGGTCTCGACCGGGCCGAGGTCGTTGACGGCGACGACGTCGATGTCCTTGCGGCCTGATTCATGGATGGCGCGCAGGATGTTGCGGCCGATGCGGCCGAATCCGTTGATGGCAACTCTGACGGTCATTTTTCTCTCCCGGGGAGCTGGAGGGCAGACGATGGGTCCGCAGCTTCATAGCGGCGGAAGCGGAAAGAATCCAGCCGCAGCGACATGGATTTAAATCGATTAGGTTGGGCCAGTCCGGCGAAATCGCTTTGTGCGGTTTCGCCGGGGCATTTTTGCTTCGGCATGTCGTTGTCCCAAAACCACGATGCGCTTTTGGGCGACATGCAAGGCCTTACTTGCCGTGCAAACGGGCTTCCGCTGCCTTGGCGGCTGCATCGGCGGTGATGCCGAAATGCGGATAGAGCTGTTCGATGGTGCCGCTGGCGCCGAAGCCGGTCATGCCGATGAAGATGCCGTCGGAGCCGATGAGATGATCCCAGCCCTGGCGGATGCCCGCCTCGATCGCCATCTTGATCGGCGCGTTGCCGATCGTCTTCTTGCGGTAGTCGTCGCTCTGCTTGTCGAACAATTCGAAGCAAGGCATCGACACGACGCGGGTCGGATGACCGTGCTTTTCCAGCAACTCGCGGGCGGCAAGCGCGATCTCGACTTCGGAGCCGCTGGCGAAGATCGTCACCGCGGCCTCGCCGCTGGCCGCGGCCAGTTCGTAGCCGCCCTGGCTGCTCAGGTTCTTGGCCGAGAATTCCGTGCGCACCGTCGGCAGGTTCTGGCGGGTCAGCGCCAAGGTCGAAGGCGTCTTTTCCGACTCGAGAGCGATCTGCCAGCATTCGGCGGTTTCCACCGCATCGGCGGGACGGAAGACATTGTGGTTGGGAATGGCGCGCAATGCCGCCAGATGCTCGACCGGCTGGTGGGTTGGCCCGTCTTCGCCCAGACCGATGGAATCGTGGGTCATGACGAAGATCGAACGGATGCCCATCAGCGAGGCCAGCCGCATCGACGGACGGGCATAGTCGGAGAAGCACATGAAGGTGCCGCCGTAGGCGATCAGGCCGCCATGCAGCGTCAGTCCATTGAGTGCGGCAGCCATGCCATGCTCGCGGATGCCGTAGTGGACATAGCGCTGGCCATAGTCGTCCGGCGTGATGTTCTTGGTCTGGCTGGTCTTGGTGTTGTTGGAGCCGGTCAGGTCGGCGGAGCCGCCGATGGTCTCGGGCACTGCGCCGTTGATGACCTCCAGCGCCATCTCGGACGATTTGCGGGTGGCGACCTTCGGCTTGTCGGCCGCGAGTTTCTTCTTGTAGTCGGCAATGACGGCGTCGAAGTTGGACGGCAGCTTGCCGGCGATGCGGCGTTCGAACTCAGCCTTCAGCTTGGTTTCGGCCTTGGCGAGGCGGCCTTCCCAGTCGGTGCGTGCCTTAACCCCGGCCTGGCCGGCGGTGTGCCAGGCGTCGAGGATGTCGGCCGGAATCTCGAAGGGCGGCGAATCCCAGTTGAAGAACTTCCGCGCGCCGGCAATCTCGTCGGCGCCGAGCGGCGAGCCGTGCGCCTTGTTGGTGCCGGCCTTGGTCGGCGCGCCGAAGCCGATGGTCGTCTTGCAGGCGATCATCGTCGGCTTGTCGGAATGGCGGGCGGCTTCGATGGCATAGGCGATCGCTTCCGGATCCGTGCCGTCGATGTGGCTGGCGTTCCAGCCGGAAGCCTGGAAGCGGGCAACCTGGTCGGTGTTGTCGGCGAGCGACACCGGGCCATCGATCGAGATGTTGTTGTTGTCCCAGAAGACAATCAGCTTGTTGAGCTTGAGGTGCCCGGCAAGCGCGATGGCCTCCTGGCTGACGCCTTCCATCAGGCAGCCGTCGCCGGCCAGCACATAGGTGTAGTGATTGACGAGGTCGTTGCCGAAGGCGGCGTTCATGATGCGCTCGCCGAGCGCGAAGCCGACCGAATTGGCGAGACCCTGGCCGAGCGGGCCGGTCGTCGTCTCGATGCCGGTGGCGTGACCGTATTCAGGGTGGCCGGCGGTCTTCGAGCCCAACTGGCGGAAATGCTTGATCTGGTCGATGGTCATGTCTTCGTAGCCGGTCAGATGCAGCAGCGAATAGAGCAGCATCGAGCCGTGACCGGCCGACAGGATGAAGCGGTCGCGGTCGGGCCAGTGCGGGGCCTTGGGATCATATTTCAGGAAGCGTGTGAACAGCACCGTGGCGATGTCGGCGCAGCCCATGGGCAGGCCGGGATGGCCGGACTGAGCCTTCTCGACGGCGTCCATGGAGAGAAAACGGATCGCATTGGCCATCCGGTCATGTTGTTCACGCGACGTCATGGTTCCTCCAGAAATGGGGGTTTGGGGGCTGGGGAGAGCCCTGGAAGAGGGTGCGCGACACATAGCAGGCGCGGGCTTTTAGTCAACAAATCGGTGCGTATTTGCCGGCGTTGTGATGCCGGCGGCGGGCCTACATTAGCGTTAGCAGGGGACAGTCGCGAGAGCTTTGTTGACGTTGCCTTCACCCGGTGCCTAATGTTTCGCGGATAACGCGTTCTGAACGCGAACGATTCGGTGATGGGCAGGGCACAGGACGAAGGCCATGACCGGGGAAACCACTCTCAAGGAAGTCATCTCCAGGCTGGGTAAGGCCATCGAGGGGCTGGAAAATGCCGTCGCGGCCAAGCTCGAGCATGAACGCGATTACTCGGAAGCCGAGGCCGAGGTGCAGCGGATGAATGCCGATAGATCCCGGCTGGCGCAAGAACTCGACAATTCCGAAGCGCGCGCCGAAAGGCTGGAAGACGCCAACAAGGAAGTGTCGCGACGGCTGGTGACCGCCATGGAAACCATCCGGGCTGTGTTGGACAGATAGGGCTGGACAGGTAGGCTCATGGCACAAGTCACGGTTTCCATCGACGGCAAGCAGTATCGGATGGCCTGCGACGAAGGCCAGGAAGAGCATCTGATCGATCTTGCCGAACGCTTCGACCGCTATGTCTTGCATCTGAAGGACTCATTTGGCGAGATCGGCGACCAGCGGCTGACCGTCATGGCCGGCATCATGGTGATGGACGAGCTCTCGGAGTTGCAGAAGCGTGTCAAGGGCATGGAAAGCGAAGTGCTGACCTTGCGCAAGACGCGCGACGATGCGCTGACCAAGGCCGACAAGAACGACAGCGTGCTGACCAATGCGCTTGGTGCGCTGGCGCAGCGCATGGAAGATCTGGCTGAGACGCTGGCGGTCAACAAGGCCTGAGGCGGCACGGAGCCTTCCTGCCCACACCACACGTGGCTCGTGGCTCGCACGCGCTGGCGTTGCCGTCGGCAGCACAAAAATGCTCGTTCTGCCGCCGACAAGAGTTTCATATTATCTCGCCGCCACGATTTTTGCGCTAAGATGCAGCAATGCCGGAGCGTGGGGACGCCTTGATGGCGGCATGGTTTGCCGCCTGCTGCCCTCTCTGCTGGCAGGATTTGTTTCAGGGGAGATGTGTCATGAGCCTTCGTATCAACGACATCGCGCCGGACTTCACCGCCGAGACCACGCAAGGGACGATCAAGTTCCATGAATGGATCGGTGACGGCTGGGCGATCCTATTCAGCCACCCGAAGAATTTCACCCCGGTCTGCACGACCGAGCTTGGCACGATGGCCGGGCTGGAAGGCGAGTTCAAGAAGCGCAATGTCAAGATCATCGGCATCTCGGTCGATCCGGTCGAAAGCCATGGCAAATGGCAGGACGACATCAAGACGGCGACCGGCCATTCGGTGAAGTATCCGCTGATCGGCGACAGGGACCTCAAGGTCGCCAAGCTTTACGACATGCTGCCGGGCGGCGCCGGCGAGACGTCGGAGGGCCGCACGCCCGCCGACAACGCCACGGTGCGCTCGGTCTATGTCATCGGACCGGACAAGAAGATCAAGCTGGTGCTCACCTACCCAATGACCACGGGCCGAAACTTCGACGAGATCCTGCGCGCGGTCGATTCCATGCAGCTGACCGCCAAACACCAGGTGGCGACGCCGGCGAACTGGAAGCAGGGGGAGGATGTCATCATCACCGCCGCCGTTTCCAACGAGGATGCAATCAAGCGTTTCGGCGCCTACGAGACCATCCTGCCCTATCTCAGGAAGACCAAGCAGCCATCCGCTTGACCACTTCGGAACAGTTTTTGGCTTTCTCGCCGCAGCGAGCGAAATGATACTTGACTGGGTTACGCGAGGGGGCAACCATGCTCCCCTTGGGTGCCGGTGGAGAAAATCATTCCTGCCGACCAAAGCGCGTCGCTTCTGAATGGATTCAGATGGCGCGCCCAGGTCTGAGTTGTCATGCATGTCGTTCTCGCAAAGCCGGGGCCACTTTTGAGCGACATGCATCAAGGGTTGGGGGGCTGAAATTGGACCTAGCTTTGGCCAGGCCGCAGGTCAGCGGCTTCTATGACAAGCCGACCGGGGCCATCCAATATGTCGTCGCCGACCCGGCGACGAAACGATGCGCCATCATCGATCCGATCCTCGACTTCGACGAGAGGTCGGGCGTCACGGCGACGAAGAGCGCCGATGCCCTGCTCGACTTCGTCAGCGAGCAGGGGCTGGGCGTCGAGTGGATTCTCGATACCCATCCGCATGCCGACCATTTCTCGGCGGCACACTATCTGAAGCTTAAGACCGGCGCGCCCACGGCGATCGGCGAGAGGATCGTCGACGTCCAGAAACTGTGGAAGGCGATCTACAACTGGCCGGATTTTCCCGCCGACGGTTCGCAGTGGGACAGACTGTTCGGGGAAGGCGAGACCTTCCGGATCGGCACCCTTCCGGTCACGGTGCTGTTCTCCCCCGGGCACACGCTGGCCTCGATCACCTATGTGATCGGCGATGCCGCCTTCATCCACGATACGCTGTTCGTGCCAGACAGCGGCACCGCGAGGGCGGACTTTCCCGGCGGCAGTGCGGCGCGGCTGTGGCACTCGATCCAGGACATCCTGGCGTTGCCGGACGAGACGCGGGTTTTCGTCGGCCATGACTATCAGCCCGGTGGACGAGAGCCGTTGTGGGAAAGCACGGTTGCGATGCAGAAGGCCAGCAATATCCATCTTGTTGCCGCTCGCACCGAGGCTGATTTCGTCGCCCTGCGTGAAGCCCGCGACAGGACACTGCCGATGCCGAGGCTGATCCTGCATGCGCTGCAGGTCAACATGAATGGCGGACGGCTGCCCGACCCGGAAGCCAATGGCCGGCGGTATCTGAAATTTCCGCTGGACTCACTTTGACCTGACGGCGCCAGACAGCAGTACAAAAAAGGCGGCGTCAGTTTCCTGACGCCGCCTTTTTATTTCGTTGCCGAAGTTGGCTTTACGCCGCCGGCTGTGCCTCGATGGTGCGCAGCGCCTGGGTCTGGCGCTTGGCGGCGGCCTTGACCGCGTCCTGCACCTTCTCGAAGGCGCGCACCTCGATCTGGCGCACGCGCTCGCGGCTGATGTCGAACTCGGCCGACAGCTCTTCCAGGGTCAGCGGCTCCTCGGCGAGGCGACGAGCCTCGAAGATGCGCCGCTCGCGCTCGTTAAGCACGGCAAGAGCGCCCGACAGCATGCCGCGCCGGTTTTCCAGCTCGTCCTGCTCGATCAGCATCTCTTCCTGGCTTTCATGGTCGTCGACCAGCCAGTCCTGCCATTCGCCGGATTCACCTTCGCTTGCCCGGATCGGGGCGTTGAGCGAGGCGTCGCCCGACAGGCGGCGGTTCATCGACACCACTTCGGCCTCGGAAACGTTCAGCCTTGTGGCGATCTCGGCGATCTGGTCGGGCTTGAGATCGCCGTCGTCCAGCGCCTGGATCTTGCCCTTCACCTTGCGCAGGTTGAAGAACAGGCGCTTCTGGTTGGCGGTCGTGCCCATCTTGACCAGGCTCCACGAGCGCAGGATGTACTCCTGGATCGAGGCCTTGATCCACCACATGGCGTAGGTCGCGAGGCGGAAGCCGCGCTCCGGTTCGAATTTCTTGACGGCCTGCATCAGGCCGACATTGCCTTCCGAGATCACCTCGCCGATCGGCAGGCCGTAGCCGCGATAGCCCATGGCGATCTTGGCGACGAGCCGAAGGTGGCTGGTGACGAGCTTGTGTGCAGCGGAGGTGTCTTCATGCTCGGCATATCGCTTGGCGAGCATGTACTCTTCCTGCGGCTGCAGCATGGGAAAGCGACGGATTTCTTCCAGGTAGCGGCTGAGGCCGCCTTCGCCGGAAACGATACTGGGTAGTGACTGGGCCATGATAGCGCCCCCTCTCTATTGGAGTGATGCCCCCGAAACGCGGCGGGCATGTGACGCGAGCACCAAAAGGCTCGCCCGCGACACCAGATATATACAGGAACAAAACCAGAAAAGACAGGCGTTTGTTCAACACGAAACAGTGTGTCACGCTGAAGTGAACAATGCCAGTCAGGTTTTTTGATGGCTAGCTTGAAGCTTGTTGGTGACCGGTTCAGAGCTTGCGAAAGCCGCCGACGAGTTCCTCCATGTCCCTCGGTATCGGCGCCTCGAACCTCATCGTTAAATGGGTAGTCGGGTGGCTAAACGCAAGGAGCCAGGCATGCAAAGCCTGCCGGGAAAATGCCTTGACCTGGCTTTTCAGCGGTTCGGGCAGCCGGTTGGCCTTGGTGCGGAAGGCCTGGCCATAGTCGGGGTCGCCAATCACCGGATGGCCGATATGCGCCATGTGGACCCGGATCTGGTGGGTGCGGCCGGTCTCGAGCCGGCATTCGACCAGGCTGGCCGTGGCGAACTCCTGCTGATCGACGCCGAAGCGCTCCCGCACGGTAAAGTGGGTGACGGCATGGCGGGCGTCGTCGCGTCCTTCCGGCACCACGGCGCGGCGCACGCGGTCGGCGGCGCGGCCGAGCGGCGCGTCGACCGTGCCCGTCGGCCGCTGCGGTATGCCCCAGACCAAAGCCAGATAGGCGCGTTCGAGATCGCCGGTCAGGCCGTGATCGGCGAACGCTTCGGACAGCGATTTGTGGGCGCGATCGGTCTTGGCGACCACCATGACGCCGCTGGTCTCCTTGTCGAGGCGGTGGACGATGCCCGGACGGCGCACGCCGCCGATGCCGGAAAGGCTGTCGCCGCAATGATGGATCAGCGCGTTGACCAGCGTGCCGGTCCAATTGCCGGCGCCGGGATGCACGACCAGGCCGGCCGGCTTGTTGATGACGATCAGTTCGTCATCCTCATAGAGCACGTCGAGCGCGATGTTCTCGCCTTGTGGCTCCGCCGGTTCCGGCTCCGGCATGGCGACCGAGACGCTCTCGCCCGGCGTCATCTTGCGTTTGGTCTCGTCGACCGGCTTGCCGTCGACCCTGACCGCGCCCTGCCTGATCAGCATCTGCACGCGGCTGCGCGACATGTCCGGGCCGAGGCTCGCCGCCAGCCACTGGTCGAGGCGCTGACCGGCCGCATCCGCGCCCGCCACCAGCACGGTGGGCGGCGCCGCTATGAATTGGTCCTCTATCAATTCAGGGGCCTCTTCGCTATGAGCGCTCATTGAAAAACCGTTCCGGACTATTTGCCATGGCCAGCCCAATTGCCGAGGAAGATCAGGAGAAACCGCTCGACCCCGAGGTCGAAAAGGTGCGCAGGAAACTCGTCCGATTCGTCGGGATCAATCTCGGCCTGCTGTTCCTTGCCCTTATGGTGGTGATCGGCGCCCTTGTCTACAAAGCCCGCAACGCGCCACCGGCGAACCCGCCGCTGGCCGGTGACATCCAGGCGCCGGCCGGCGAGCCGGTCAGCGGCGACATCGTGCTGCCGGTCGGGGCCAAGGTGGTCAGCCAGTCGCTGTCCGGCAACCGCGTGTCCATCGACGCCGAGCTCACCGACGGCAGCCGCACGATCTTCATCTACGATATCACAGAGCGCCGGATGATCGGCCGTTTTGCAATTCGCAACAGATGAGCGGGCCGCGACAAAAGAGCGGTCGGCAACAAATGAGCAGGCGTCAGCGATGACCGAGTTCGCCGAACATCGTCGCGTCGCGACCGTCGCCCTGGTCGTCGCCAATTATGACGAGGCGATTGCCTGGTATGTCGAGCGGCTGGGTTTCCTGCTGGTCGAGGATGTCGATCTCGGTGGTGGCAAGCGCTGGGTCACGGTCGCGCCGGCCGAAGGGCAGGGCGCGAAACTGCTGCTGGCCGAGGCTTCCGATGAGGCACAAAGGAAAAGCATCGGCAACCAGACCGGCGGCCGTGTCTTCCTGTTCCTCGAAACCGAGGACTTTGCCCGCGACCATGCGGCGATGCTGGAGAAGGGTGTCGAATTCCGCGAAGCGCCACGCTTCGAGCCCTATGGCACGGTGGCGGTTTTCGCCGATCTGCATGGCAATCTCTGGGACCTGATCGAGCCGAAACGGTAGGCTGTTGGCCGGCTTTTCCTCGATATGACAAAGCCGGCGAAGCCCAGTTGCTTTTTCCCAGCCGTCAGCCTATATCGCCGGTTCTTGAACGCGCCCATCGTCTAGCGGTCAGGACACCGCCCTCTCACGGCGGGAACAGGGGTTCGATTCCCCTTGGGCGTACCACTCTCTCCACCAATCATCCGCTCTCTCTGCATTCGTCGCTTCTGGCGCAGCGGGGCCGATTGCATTAGCATTACGGCTTGGATCCTGAGGCACGGCTCGAGCGGCGCGCAGAACGCCGGGGATCCAGACCGGCAGTTGATGCCGTGCGGGGAGGAAGGCCAATGCAGAAACTGCAATCGCAGGGCGTGCATCACATCACGCTGGTCGGCGCCGGGCGCCAGACCTCGATCGATTTCTGGGAAGGCGTGCTCGGCATGCCGTTCATCTTCGAGCAGCCCAACCTCGACAAGGCAAAAGAGAGCCACCTCTACTTCGATCCGGGCGACGGCCGGCTGATCACCATCTTCACCGACGAGAACCGCACGCCCGAGAAGCGGCGCACGCCGACCGATCCGGGTTGCGTCCACCACATCGCTTTTTCGGTGTCGCGCGTCACCTTCCTGCAGGCGGTTGGCCGGCTCGACGAGCGCGGCATCAAGCACAGCGGCGTCAAGGATCGCGGCTTCATGGATTCGATTTATTTCGAGGATCCGCTCGGCCTGCTGATCGAACTCGCCTCCTACCGCTTCGAGCCGCCGGCGGGGTTCACCCATGCCGATGTGTTGATGGAAGCGCACAGGCTGCGTGTCGCGCGCGGCGACTACAACATTGCGGAAGTGCATCTCGCCGATGCGATCCAGGCGCTCGTCGAGCGTTCGCGCGCAACCTTGTCGGACGATCGGGCGCCGAAGAACCCATACTGAACAAACCAGAGGGAGGAACAAATGGCCAAGACAGCGACGAAGAGTGCGAAAAAACCCGCGGCCAAAGCAGCCGCAAAACCGGCGGCGCAGGCGGCGGCAAAGCCGGCGGTGAAGGCTGCTGCCAAGCCCGCCGCGAAGGCCAAGGCGAAGTCGGCTAAGAAACCTGCCGTGAAGCTGAGCATGCTGAAGCCCAGCGTCAACAACATGACAGTTCGGGTGTTCGCACGCGCGGCCGGGCTGGGCGCCGACGAGACCGATGCCTGGGGCCATACCCGCTCGCCGGAATTCACGGCGCGAAACCCCTCGCATTTGACACCAATGATCGAGGACAAGGGCCTTCCCAGAGGCGTGTTGTGGGAAAGCTGCGCCATCATGCAATATTTGGCGAACAAGCACGGGCTGGAGAAGTTCTATCCCAAGGCGCCGGCCAAGCGGGCGATGATCGACAGTGCCATGTTCTACCTGGTCGGTACGCTCTACCCCTATGTGGCGCGCGCCACCTATCCGTTCCTCGGCTTCCCGCAATATGCCGGCGAGGTCGGCCACAGCGACGCCCACCCCGACAAGAAGTCCGAAGCCCAGAAGGCAGCGATGGCCGCGATTGCCGAGCCGCTGGAGGTCTTCCACAGTTTCTTCAGGGACGGCAAGCCGTTCATCGGCGGCAAGAACCCGTCGATCGCCGACATCCGCCTGGCGGCGACGCTCGAGTTCCTGGCGGTCGTCGACTATCCCCTGCCCAAATGGGCCAAGGAGTATATGGCGGCGATCGAGAAGGCGCTCGGCAAGGCCTACGCCGAGCCGGCCGGCGACGTGCGCGGCTACATCGCCTATGTGAGATCGCAAGCCAAGGCCTGAGGTTAAAGGGCCCCCAGGTTAAGGATTCGTTAACCAAAGCCCTGTCTACTGCCGATAATTCACCCCGCGACCACGGATGTACTGGCGCCGAGGTGGAAGGAAAGGTCGGCGCAATGCCGGCCTTTTTGCTTTCGCTCACTGTTTTAACGCAATTCCAGACGGAAAACCCGTTTCACACCTTTCCTGGAATTGCTCCGGTGTCGCATTTTTGGCATCAACTTTTTGCCGAGAGATATTGTCATTGTCGGCGTTGGCCTTACCATCCATTTTCAGCAGTCCGGCATGGACTGTCGGTCGAGACGAGGGCTGGCGATGAAAAGCGTTGCGAGGCAGGCTGCGATTGTTTGCATGATGCTGGCAGGCGCCGTTCATCCTTCAAATGCCGCTGAACTCAACAACATGGGCGATGTTGGGGCTGCGATCCAGGCATGCTGGACACCGCCGGCGGACGCCGGAACTGCCAGCGTTACCCTGAGCTTCAGCTTCAAGCGGGATGGCACGCTGATCGGCCCCCCGAGGCCGACAGCCATCCATGTGAACGGCGACGCCAAGGCGAAAAAATCATTTGTCGACGCCGCGACGACGGCCTTGCAGAATTGCCTGCCCCTGACCTTCTCATCGAAGTTGGCACAAGGTGTCGCTGGCAACGTGTTCACGTTGCAATTCACCTCGCCCAAATAAGCTACAAACGACGTAGGCCGACCACCGACGTAAGCCGACAGGCGCGTCGAAACCTCCGTATACCGGCGGTTCGTCCGGCCCTGGCTCGTGCCGGCTCAGTGGTGGCTGCGCCGTGCCTCGGCATGCCGGGCAAGGTCAGGCGTCTCGAAGACGTAGTCGTTCCAGGCCGATTCCGGGACCTGGCCGGCCAGATAGCATTCCAGCAACAGGTTTTGCTCGGCGTTGAGGGGCCTTGGTGCACGCACGTGATCCAGCCCCAGCGAGTGAAACAGGTTTCTTGTCAGGTCCGAAACCGTGAAATGGATCGACATCTGCGTTCTCCTTTGGCCATTAACGCCGAAGGCCAGGCAAAGGTTTCAAATCCAGCTTGCGGTAACGACGGATTGATCCCTCCAGTCGATCGAAGCCGGCAAGCGGTCGGTGCGCGTCGTCGGCCCGGCCTTCTTCCCGGCCGACTGACCACCGCCTTTCGCTGCGAACCTGTCGGAACCCAGAATCTGCCCGGAACAGAGGGGCGCTCACGGCGTTGTGATCGACATTAGCCAGGAGAAACGTCATGGCCACATTCAGGGAAATGCGGGTGCTGGAGATCGTCGAAGACGGCTCCCTGACCACCGAACAGAAAATCGCTGAGCTGCGCGACATCGAATCCGAGGCGCGTGGGCTGCAGCGGGCGGCCTCGGAGAGCTCGATGGGCGACGAAGACGGCTGGCAGGACGATTTGCGTCAAGTGCGTTTTGCACTCGACAAGCTCGGTGCCAAAGAACCCAAAAAAGGTGCCGCCTCGCTCTGAAGGCAAGCTCCCTGACGGGCATTTTGCCGATCGATCGCTATTCGCAGACCATGCGAGCTCTCTTGCCAGGCTCGCTGACGTTTCTGCACGTGAGCAGCTTCGCCGGTTCAGACGGGGAGGCTTGTGTGGTCGAGACCCTCGTCCGGTGCCGTCTTGGCGGGGCATGGGTTACCACCCTGCGCTCGGAAAATCGCTGCGGCGGCTGCGGCGCCACCGGAAAGGCGCCTTCTTCAACCGGTCCGTATTCGACATGCGGTGGCGGCCGATCCCAGAAGCGCCTGACATCGAGCGGCCTCGGGATGACCACGGTGCCGTCATAGGTGCGCGAGCAGCCGCTGCCGAAAAGCAGCATCAGCCCCATGAAACAAGGCAAGGTCCGTCCAACCATCCGCAATATCCCTTGAAACTTATATAGCGGCTTCAATCCTGCCGGCAAGCCGGCGGAACAACGCAGGCCGGTGTCGGCCCAAATATCTAACCGCCTGTTAAGGTTAGCGGATCGTTAATGCTTGTCGGGCACATTCCGGCGACGAACCGCGGGGAGGGTTCGGCCTTGGTTTTCGGGTGGGGACGGCATGGCGGAAGCGGACGACACAATTGGCGCGCGTGGCAGGCGCGGCCCTCGCAAATCGGCAACGCATGGCGACGATGCATCGTCGTCCGCTGCCGACAGGGATTCGCCCGATACGCTGCGCCAACTGGTCGAAGCCGGTTCGGACTGGGTCTGGGAGACCGACGCCGAATTGCGCTTCTCCTGGCTTTCGCAGAACTATCAGGCAGCCACCGGCATCGATCCGGCTGACGTGCTTGGCCGGTTCCGCTTCGACTTTCTCAACCAGGTCCTGAACGGCGACCGCAGCGGTGCCGCGCATCTGGCGGATCTGCAGGCGCATCGGCCGTTTCGCGACTTCGTCCATGAGCTGAAAGGTGGCCGGGCCGATTGCCGCTGGATCTCGACCTCGGGCTGTCCCAGGTTCGATGGCGAGGGACGATTTGCCGGCTATCGCGGCATCGGCCGCAACGTCACGGCGCTAGCTAGTGCCTTCGGGGCCATGGAGCAGAAGCCGGCGGCGGATAGCGAACCCGTCCAGCATCTTGCCGATCTCGAGCGGACGATGGACGCCATGCACATGGGCGTGGTGCTTCTGGATGCCAGACTCGATACGCTGATCGTCAACAAGGCCTATCGCGACCTGTCCAGGATCCCGGACGGTGCCGTGACCGTCGGCGCCCCGTTCAGCCTGTTGATGGAACTCAACCGCCGCAACGGCATCTATGGCGATATCGACGAGCAGCAATGGCAGCGCTACCTCGCCACCCGCATCGAGGAGATTCGCGCCGGCTCCGTTGCGCCACGCGAATTTCTCCACGCCGACGGCAGGACCATGATGTTCTCGGTCACCGCGCTGTCCGGCGGCAAGCGCCTGCTGACCTACTACGACATCACCGAACTGAAGCTTCGCGACGCCGAAGTCGAGAACGCCAATGCCAGGACGGCGGAGACCTTCGCCAACCTTCGCACCATGGTCGACCAGATGCCGATCGGTGTCCTCGTCGTCGATGCCGATTTGCGCGCCGAAGTCATCAACCGTGCCTTCTACGATTTCTGGCAGATCGACGCCCGGCGCGCCGAGATCGGCTGCAGCTTCCGCGAGCTGATGGACGCCAGCCGCGACGTCGACCCGTATGGTTCCGACGACGCGACATGGCAGCGGCATATCGCCGATCGCGAGGCGGAAATCAGGGCCGGCACGGCCGGATCACGACAGTTCCCGCGCAATGACGGGCGCACGCTGATCTCGTCGATGGCGCCGCTGGCCGGCGGCAAGCGGCTGATCTCCTATGTCGACGTCACCGATATGAAGGATCGCGAGGCTGCGCTTGCCGACGCGCTGGAGAAAGCGCGGCTGGCGGAAGCGGTGATCAACGCCGTCAAGGATCCGATCTTCGTCAAGGACGACCATTTGCGGTTTGTGTTCGTCAACGAAGCGTTCGCCGCCTTGTTTGGCCAGACGCCGCAAGCCATGCTTGGCAAGCCCGGCGGCGATTTCGTCTCAGGCAGCCATGTCGCGCTATTCGAACAGAGCGAACGGGATGTGCTTGCCAGCGGCCGCGCCTACGAAGTGGAAGAAAATTTCGAAGCCAATGGCGCCAGCCGCTCGCGCATCGTCAGGAAGAGCCGCGTCGGCATGCCTAGCGGCCGCAACTACGTCGCCGGTTTCCTGTTCGACATTTCCGACATGAAGCGCCGCGAGACCGAGGCCGAGGATGCGCGCAAGCATCTCGCCAGCGTGCTGGAATCCTTGCCGGCGGCCGTGATCATCTACGATCGCGACGACAAGTTCGTTTTCGCCAACCGCAAGATCCAGGACACGCTGCCGGCCTTGAGGCCGGCATGGCGGCCCGGCTGTACACTCCGCGAGGCGCTGGCTCTCGGCCGTTCGAGCGGCTATTTCCGCACCAGCGGCGACCCGCAAGTCGACAAGCTCTACGACGGCGATCCCGATCGCTGGCTGGACGCGATCCTGGCCCGCTACCGCTTGCCCAGTTCCTCGTTCGAACGTCACAACCCCGATGGCCGCTGGTATCAAGTCTACGACATGCGGACCGACGATGGCACGTTCATCGGCGTTCGCGTCGACATCTCCGAGATCAAGAGCCGCGAGAAGGCGCTGCGCGAGTCGATGCGCCAGATCGATCTGTTCCGGCACGTGCTGGACGAACTGCCGGTGGCTGCCTTCATCAAGGCGCAGGACCTGAGCATCGAGTTCGTCAACAAGGCCTGGTGCGCGATAACCGGTCTCGCCAAGGAAGAGGTCATCGGCCGCACCGACCGCCAGCTGTTCGGCGCGCAGGACGCCGATAGCTACAGCCATGACGACACGGAGGTCGCCGTGACCGGCGCTGTCAAGGAGGTCGAGGAACCCGTCACCCACCGCGACGGCACAATTCGGCAATTGATGACGCGCAAGAGCCGCCTGGTGGCGCTGGACGGATCGGTGCATCTGGTCGGTTCGAGCACCGACATCACCGAGGTCAAGGCGCGCGAGCGCGCGCTGGAAGAGAGCATGCGCGAGAACGAAGTGTTCCGCAGCCTGATCGACAACGTCCCGGTATCGATCTACGCGAAGCGCTCCGATCTCAGGCAGTTCTACGTCAACAAGGGCTGGTGCGACCTGACCGGCTTCGCCAAGGAAGAGGCGATCGGCAAGACAGATATCGAGATCTTCGGGCCGGACGGCGAAGCCTTTGTCGGCAGCGACCTTGCAGTACTGCGCACCGGCGAAACCCAGGAGGTCGAAGAGACGGTGACGTTGGCCGACGGCAGCGTCAGGCATCAATTCGCCCGTAAGGGCGCGATGATCGCCTCCGACGGGTCGCTCTACCTGATCGGATCGACCACCGACATCACCGAATTGAAGACGCGCGAGGCCGAACTGCGCGAGGCACGGCAGCGCGCCGTGCTCGCCGACCGCGCCAAGTCGGAATTCCTCGCCAATATGAGTCACGAGATCCGCACGCCGATGAACGGCGTGCTCGGCATGGCCGAACTGCTGGCCAAATCGGACCTTAACTCGAAACAGAAGACGTTCACCGACATCATCGTCAAATCGGGCAACGCGCTGCTCACCATCATCAACGACATCCTGGATTTCTCCAAGATCGACGCCGGCCAGCTGGTGCTCGATCCGGCCCCCTTCAACCTTGCCGAGGCGATCGAGGATGTGGCGACGCTGGTGTCGACACGCGCCAAGGAGAAGGATCTCGAGCTCATCGTGCGCATCGAGCCTCGTCTCGAGAGCCTGTTCGTGGGCGATGTCGGCCGCATCAGACAGATCGTGACCAACCTGCTCGGCAATGCGGTGAAGTTCACCGATGAAGGCCATGTGCTGGTCGACGTCACCGGCGAAAGGGTTCCGACCGGGACGAAACTGACGATCTCGGTCACCGATACTGGCATAGGTATCCCCGAGGAAAAGCTGAAACTCGTGTTCGAGAAATTCAGCCAGGTCGACACCTCGTCGACGAGGCGGCACGAGGGAACCGGCCTTGGCCTTGCCATCACCTCGCGGCTCGTCGAGCTGATGGGCGGCGACATCGGTGTCGAGAGCGCCGAGGGCAAGGGCTCGACGTTCTGGTTCACCGTCACGCTGCCGAGGGCGGGACAGCAGAACGGGCAACGCATCACGCCTGTCGACGTGACCGGCGCGCGCGTGCTGATCGTCGACGACAATGCCGTCAACCGAGCCATCCTGACCGAACAGATGACATCGTGGACGTTCGATTCCTGTGCGGCCGAAAGCGGCGCCGAGGGTCTCAAGGTGCTGATCGCGGCCGCCGCCTATGGCGTGCCGGTCGACTGCGTGGTGCTCGACTACCAAATGCCGGGCATGAGCGGCGCCGAAATGGCGCGGATCGTGCGCAACACCGCCGGTCTCGCCGGCACGCCGATCATCATGCTGACCTCGGTCGACCAGTCGCTCGCCAACACCAGCTATCGCGATCTCGGCATCGATGCCCAGCTGATCAAGCCGGCGCGGTCATCGGTGCTGCTGGAGACGCTGGTTGCCACGATCCAGCGCCATCGCCACAACACAGTCGACACCCAGCCGCCGGCAGGCGACATCCCTCCGGGCAAGGTTGTGCGGCCACCGCCGCCGGCACCGTCGGAACAACGGGCGCTGCTGCAGCCGCCTTTGGTTCGGCCCCGGCCGCCCGCGACGGCCGGCGGCGACCGGCTGGATATCCTGGTGGCCGAGGACAATGAGGTGAACCAGATGGTGTTCACCCAGATTCTCGGCGAGACCGGCTATGGTTTCGAGATCGTCGGCAATGGCCGCAAGGCGCTCGACGCCTTCGGCCGGCTCAATCCATGCATGATCCTGATGGATGTCTCGATGCCGGAGATGAACGGGCTCGAAGCCACCGCCGCCATTCGCCGCCTGGAGGAAGAAACCGGCACGCATGTGCCGATCGTGGGCGTCACCGCGCATGCGCTGAAGGGCGATCGCGAACGCTGCCTGGAGGCCGGCATGGACGACTACCTGCCCAAGCCGATCAGCCCAAGGGCCCTGCTCGAGAAGGTCGAGCGCTGGGTCGGCGCCAGCCGCCAGGCTCAGCGCAACGCCGGGTAAGGCCGGCGTCGCACCGGCTTGCCCGGGGGAGCCCGGCGGAGATTCGCGACACCCCGCTGAGGCAAGACTATGGCGCGATCGCACCATATCCAAGGCGGCGCCCAGCCGAGACAATGGCCACATTCGAATTCTCCGCCCTTCCAGTTACGGGCGGGAGCAGCGACCGCCGGCATGAAACAGCGTCAACCTACCCCAACGGACCTGTTTTCGGCGATGGCCCGGCCACGACATCTGGCCGAGAGCAACGCGTTCCCGTCCGGATTTTCTTTGCCGAGGCGTTGATCGCGAAGCGGCAGGTCACTCTCGGTGTGAAACGGCGCAAGTGCCTGATTCCGGGCACAAAGCCGGGTTCCGCCGCAAGTGCCGGCCGGCCGGCATTTTCCCCGCCCCGATGACGCGTTACCGGGGTGACATGAAACTGTCATGCGACTGTTATAATCGAAGGCTATTGGCCTCAGCGGGCGCCGAGAGGATGGCGCCGAGAGACCATCTTCCGAACAGGAGCAGGCCACATGAGACATTTCATCCGCTCAGCGGTCGTTGCGATTGCAATGGCTACAGCGTCTACCTTCACCCTTTCCGCAGCAATGGCCGCGGACCTTTCCGGCGCCGGCTCGACCTTCATCTATCCGGTGTTCGCCAAGTGGGCCGACACCTACAAGAAAGACACCGGCGTCGGCCTCAACTACCAGTCGATCGGTTCGGGCGGCGGCATCAAGCAGGTCATCGCCAAGACCGTGACCTTCGGCGCCACCGACAAGCCGATGTCCGATGCCGATCTGGAAAAGAACGGCCTTGTGCAGTTCCCGATGGTGATGGGCGGCATAGTGCCGATCGTCAACCTGACGGGCGTCAAGCCGGGCGAACTCATCCTTGACGGCAAGACGATCGCGCAGATCTACCTCGGCGCCATCACCACCTGGGACGACGCCGCGATCAAGGCGCTGAACCCGACCCTGACCCTGCCGTCGACGGCGATCGCCGTCGTCCACCGTTCGGACGGCTCGGGCACGACCTTCAACTTCACCAACTATCTGGTCAAGCTCTCGCCCGACTGGAAGGACAAGGTTGGTTCGGACACGGCGGTCGAATGGCCGACCGGCGTCGGCGCCAAGGGCAGCGAAGGCGTTGCCAACACCGTGAAGCAGACCGATGGCGGCATCGGCTATGTCGAGTATGCCTATGCCAAGCAGAACAGCCTGTCCTACTCCAAGATGTTGAATGCCGCCGGCAAGGTCGTCGAGCCGTCGCTCGAATCCTTCGGCGCGGCTGCTTCGAATGCCGACTTCAAGGGCGCGAAGAACTTCAACGTCATCATCACCAACGAACCCGGCGACGCCACCTGGCCGATCGCCGCTTCGACCTGGGTGCTGATCCACAAGACCCCCGATGACGCCGCCGCGACCGGCGAAGCGCTGAAGTTCTTTGCCTGGGCCTACAAGGACGGCAAGGAAACCGCCAAGGGTCTCGACTACGTCTCGATCCCCGACAGCGTCGTCGACCTGATCAAGGCTTCGTGGAAGGCCGACATCCAGGCTGACGGCAAGCCTGTCTACGTCGGCGAATAACACCGCTTTGAAGGAGCGCCGCGCCGCGGCGCTCCTTTTTCCCTCAACTCAAAAAGCCGAGCTTCACATGAGTGCTGTCCAGGAAGCCTTGCCAGCAATTCGAGGTTCGCGCGACGCGACTGTCAGACGTTTCGCGCTGACCGACGCGATCTTCCACGGAATGACCCGTGCCGCCGCCATACTGGTGCTAGTCTTGCTCGGCGGTGTTGCGATTTCGCTGTTTGCCGGCTCATGGCAAGCCCTGTCGACCTTCGGCTTCTCCTTCCTGACCAGTGAAAGCTGGAATCCGGTGACCGAGAAATTCGGCGCGCTGGCGCCGATCTATGGCACCATCATCACGTCCGCCATCGCCATCCTGATTGCCGTGCCGCTCGGCATCGGCATCGCCATCTTCCTCACAGAGCTTTGCCCGCGCCCGCTGCGGCGCCCGATCGGCATGGCGGTTGAGCTGCTCGCCGGCATCCCCTCGATCATATACGGCATCTGGGGCCTGTTCGTGCTGGCGCCCTTCCTGCAGACGACGGTGCAGCCCTTCATCATCAGCGCGTTCCACGGCATTCCCGGCCTCAACAGCCTATTTGCCGGTCCACCCTACGGCATCGGCCTTTTGACGTCGTCGCTGATCCTTGCAATCATGGTTTTGCCTTTCATCACCTCGATCACCAAGGACGTCTTCGACACGGTGCCGCCGGTGCTGAAAGAGTCCGCCTACGGCATCGGTTGCACGACCTGGGAGGTGACCCGCCGCGTGGTCATTCCCTATACAAGGATCGGCATCATGGGTGGCGTCATGCTCGGCCTCGGCCGCGCGCTTGGTGAGACCATGGCGGTGACCTTCGTCATCGGCAACGCGCACCGCATCAGCACCTCGCTGTTCGCGCCGGCAACGACGATCTCCGCGACCATCGCCAATGAATTCACCGAAGCCGTCGGCGATCTCTACACCTCTTCGCTGGTGGCGCTCGGCCTGATCCTGTTCGTCATCACCTTCCTGATCCTCGCCATCGCACGCTACATGCTGATGCGCATTGACGCCCGCACGGGAGCCTGACCGATGTCGACAGCCACATCGCTTCATCAGAGCCGCAAGAGGAAGAATTCCGTGATGATGACGCTGTGCGTCGCCGCCGCGGGCATCGGACTTGCCTGGCTGGCGCTCATCCTCGGCGCGCTGCTTTATAAGGGCCTGTCCGGCGTCAATCTTGCAGTGTTCACGGAAATGACGCCGCCGCCCGGCGATTCCGGCGGCCTGCTCAACGCCATCTACGGCAGCATCGTGATGACCATAATCGGCGTCGTCGTCGGAACGCCGATCGGGGTTCTGGCCGGCACCTATATGGCAGAGTACGGGCGCTTTTCGAAGCTCACCACCGTGGTGCGCTTCATCAACGATATCCTTTTGTCGGCGCCGTCGATCATCATCGGCCTGTTCGTCTACGAACTGATGGTTCGGCCGATGGGGCATTTCTCGGCGATCGCCGGCGCCGTCGCGCTTGCCATCCTGGTCATCCCGGTCGTCGTGCGCACCACCGAGGACATGCTCAACCTGGTGCCGAACGCGTTGCGTGAAGCCGGCACCGCGATCGGCGCGCCGCGCTGGGTGGTGATCAAGTCGGTCGCTTACCGAGCCGCCCTCTCCGGCATCGTCACCGGCATATTGCTGTCGATCGCCCGCATCTCCGGCGAGACGGCGCCGCTGCTCTTTACAGCGCTCAACAACCAGTTCTGGTCGAGCAATCTCAACGCGCCGATGGCCAGCTTGCCTGTGACCATCTTCCAGTTCGCTCTCAGCCCCTACGAGGAATGGCAGCAACTGGCCTGGACCGGTGCACTCATCATCACATTGACGGTTCTCGCGCTCAGCATCTTTGCTCGCAGCCTGACCGGACGCAGAGAGGACAAATGAGCCAGATGTTGTCTCCAGACATGACGATCGCCGCCGAGGCAATTGCCGGCAAGGCCAAGATCGAGGTCAAGAACCTCAACTTCTACTACGGCCAGAGCAAGGCGCTGAAGGACATCACGCTGTCGCTGCCCGAGCGCAGCGTCACCGCCTTCATCGGACCCTCGGGCTGCGGGAAGTCGACGCTGCTGCGCGTCTTCAACCGCATCTATGAGCTCTATCCCAAGCAGACCGCCGAGGGCCAGGTGCTGCTCGACGGCCAGAACGTTCTCGACCGCTCGCAGGACCTCAACCTGCTGCGGACCAAGATCGGCATGGTGTTCCAGAAGCCGACGCCGTTCCCGATGTCGATCTATGAAAACATCGCCTTCGGCGTCAGGCTCTACGAGAAGATCAGCAAGTCCGAGATGGACGGCCGTGTCGAGCAGGCGCTGAAGCGCGCCGCACTTTGGACCGAAGTCAAGGACAAGCTCAACGCCAGCGGCCTCAGCCTCTCTGGCGGCCAGCAGCAGCGGCTCTGCATTGCCCGCACCGTGGCGGTGAAGCCGGAAGTCATCCTGCTCGACGAGCCGGCATCGGCGCTTGACCCGCTGTCGACCGCCAAGATCGAAGAGCTGATCGACGAGTTGCAAGCCGACTACACGATCGTCATCGTCACCCACAACATGCAGCAGGCGGCGCGCGTGTCGAAGCAGACGGCGTTCATGTATCTGGGCGAACTGGTCGAATTCGACCGCACGGAGAAGATCTTCACGTCGCCCCGCGAGAAGCGCACGCAGGACTACATCACCGGCCGCTTCGGCTGAGCTCAGGCATACGAGGACTAGGATCATGAGCGAACACACAGTCGCTTCTTTCGACGAGGATCTCGGGCAGATCAGCAGGCTGATCCGCGACATGGGCGACCTGGCCGGTTCGATGGTCGGCGGCGCCACCAAGGCGCTGCTGAACTCCGACAACGCCCTGGCGCAGCGCGTCGTCTCCGACGATGCGATCATGGACGCGCGCCAGCGCGAGCTCGACGACCGCGCCATCACACTGATCGCCAAGCGGCAGCCGATGGCCGACGATCTGCGCCATGTGGTCGGTTCGATCCGCATGGCCGGCGACCTCGAGCGCATCGGCGACCTTGCCAAGAACATCGCCAAGCGCGTCGGCACCGTCGGCCTCAGCGTCACGCCGCGCGACCTGTCGCACTCGATCGACGCAATGGCGCAGCTGGTGCTGATCCAGGTGCAGGGCGTCATCGAGGAATATGCGGCGCGCGACGCGGCGGCTCTGGCGAAGCTGCGCGCCGACGACGAGCGCATCGACGTAAAATACACCTCCGTGTTCCGCGAGCTCCTGACCTACATGATGGAAGACCCGCGCAACATCACCGCCTGCACGCATCTTTTGTTCTGCGCCAAGAACCTCGAACGCATCGGCGATCACGTCACCAACATCGCTGAAAATGCGTACTATGTTTTGACCGGTACGCAGCTGCCCGCCAATCGTCCGAAGCAGGACGAGACGGCAATGTCCGCGCCGGCGGCATGACGGCAGGGGTGACCAGTCGATGATCGCGCCACGCATCATGGTGGTGGAGGACGAGGAGCCGCTAGGTGTGCTGCTCCGCTATAATCTGGAGTCCGAGGGTTACCAGGTCGAGGTGGTGACGCGCGGCGACGAGGCCGAGATCCGGCTGCAGGAGAACGTCCCCGATCTTCTGGTGCTGGATTGGATGGTGCCGGCGGTTTCCGGAATCGAACTCTGCCGCCGGCTAAGAATGCGTCCCGAGACCGAGCGGCTGCCGATCATCATGCTAACCGCGCGTGGCGAGGAAAGCGATCGTGTGCGCGGCCTCTCGACCGGCGCCGACGACTATCTCGTCAAGCCGTTCTCGACGCCGGAGTTCATGGCCAGGGTCAAGGCGCTGCTGCGCCGCGCCAAGCCGGAAGTGCTGTCCAGCGTGCTCAAGGTCGGCGACATCGTGCTCGATCGTGAATCGCACCGGGTCTATCGCAAGAAGAGCGAGATCCGGCTCGGCCCGACCGAATTCCGCCTGCTCGAATTCATGATGCGCCATCCCGGCCGTGTGTTCTCGCGCAGCCAGCTGCTCGACAATGTCTGGGGCGAGACCATCTACATCGACGAACGCACGGTCGACGTGCATGTCGGCCGGCTGCGCAAGGCGGTCAACAATGGCCGCATGCCCGATGTCATCCGCACCATCCGTGGGGCGGGCTACGCGATCCGAGAAGATTAGGGATATGCTGATATTCAGGTGATGCCGGCCTGCGAACGGCAGTTTCCTACGCTTCCGGTACTCACGGACCCGAATGTCCGCTCCGTTCCGGTTCTCGGAACCCACCATTCTCGGCGCGGCCTGACCTGAATCTCAACACATCCCGGCGCTATTCACGCAACGTTCTTGCCGCCGAGGCCGGATCTCGCCTGCGTGCCCGGCGCAAAAATCTCCTGGTCGACAAAGGTCAGCGCGCGCATGGCGCAGCCTTCGCGGATCAGTGGAAGTTCGTTCGGTTCGGTGTCGAAGGAAATCGATTTCGAATGCTGGCCGCCGGCGGTCTGAGCAATCGCCTCGCGCAATGCCGGCTCGATCAGGTCGAAGGCGGCGGCGCTGACGCCGACCATGGCGACGGGCGCCGGATCAATCAGCGCGAACAGGCTGCCGAGACCGTAGCCGAGTGCCTCGCCGGCCTTGCGATAGGCCTCGCGCTCGGGTCCATCCCTTTCGCGGGCCGCGCTCGCCAGCGCGCGCATGTCGGCGTCACTGACATCGGCCACGGGTTTCGCGTCCTCACTCATCTGCCTTGCGCTGCGCCAGATGGCGTAGTTGCCGGCATAGGCCTCGACGCAGCCGCGCCGCCCGCAGCGGCACAGCGCGCCGTGCGGCTGATGGATCATATGGCCGAACTCGCCGCCCGAGGAATGGGTGCCGGTGAACAGTTCGCCCTTCAGCACCAGGCCCATGCCGATGCCGTGCGACAACAGGATGGCGATAAAGTCGTCGCGGTAGCGATCGGGGTCGCGCCTGCGCAACGCTATCGCCATCATGTTGCAGTCGTTCTCCATGGTGGCGGGGATGCCGAACTCGTCCTCGAGGATGTCGGCGAAGGCGATATCGGTGTGCGGCGTGATCGGCGACCACAGCATGGCGCGGGCGCGCGTGTCGGTGATGCCCTGGATCGCCAGCGCAATGCGGGCGACACTGCGGACGTCGAGGTCGGGGTCTTCGAGACGGCGCCGTACGATGGCGACGCATTCCCCGACCAGCGTGTCGCGTGACATGGTCAGCGTGTCCAGCCGGCGCTGTTCCTCGGCAATCACCTGGCCGGCATAATCGATAACGGCGACCGAGAGAAAATTCAGCGACAGCACCACGGTCATCACCGCCGCCGCTTCCGGATTGAGGCCGAGGCCGACCTGCGGCCGGCCGCGTTTGAGCGAGCCGGCCTCGCTCGGCTTGCTCTCGGACAGGATGCCTTCGCCGATGAGGTCGGAGGAGATCGCCGATATGGTCGAATGGCTGAGGCCCGTGGTCGCGGCTATCTCGGTGCGGGACGGCTGTCCCGCGCGGCGCACGGCCGCAATCACCATCGCCCGGTTGCGGCGGCGCAGATCGTCGTGGCGGATTCCGACCGACATGCTTTTTCACATCCTCCCGGTCGCCGCAGCCTTTCGTGCCTCCCGAAGGCCATCAGCGAAGCCTGAAAGCGCGACGCGCTTCAGGCACTTGTTTCTGCGCGTGTCGTTGCCCCAAAACCGCTGCGCACTTTTGGGGCAAGATGCGCCAAGCCAAATTCTGGCAGAAGCCCACCATCCTGTCATTATTTATTCCGGAGCTCGAAAAAAACTCGGAGAGACGTCAAAATCCATCAAAATCGATGTTGACAGCGTTCGGACGTTGGATCAGTATTTTTTCGAGGCTCGAAAAAATAGAGCCTCTGTGCCGGCCTACGGGTCAGTTTGGTCGCGCCATACGCGGCGCAGGGAGGATATTATGAAAAGATTCACAGCCGCCATCCTGGCGGGTGTCGCCATGTCACTGACGCTCGCGTCGGTCGCGCAGGCGAAGGACAAGGTCATCGGTGTTTCGTGGTCCAACTTCCAGGAAGAGCGCTGGAAGACCGACGAAGCGGCGATGAAGAAGGCCATCGAGGCGGCTGGTGACAAATACATTTCCGCTGATGCGCAGTCCAATCCTGGCAAGCAGCTCACCGACGTCGAGAGCCTGATTTCGCAGGGCGCCAACGCGCTGATCGTCCTTGCGCAGGATGCCTCGGCCATCGGCCCGGCGGTGCAGAAGGCACTGGACGAAGGCATTCCGGTCGTCGGCTATGACCGGCTGATCGAGAACAAGAACGTGTTCTACCTGACCTTCGACAACAAGGAAGTCGGCCGTATGCAGGCCCGCGAAGTGTTCAAGGTCAAGCCGGAAGGCAACTACGTCTTCATCAAGGGCTCCGGCGCCGATCCGAATGCCGATTTCCTGTTCGCCGGCTCCATGGAAGTGCTCAAGGCAGCCATCGACAGCGGCAAGATCAAGAATGTCGGCGAGGCCTATACGGACGGTTGGCTGCCCGCCAATGCCCAGAAGAACATGGAACAGTTCCTCACCGCCAACGACAACAAGGTCGACGCCGTGGTGGCGGCCAATGATGGCACCGCCGGCGGCGTCGTCGCCGCGCTGACGGCGCAAGGGCTGGCAGGATCGGTTCCGGTGTCCGGCCAAGACGGCGACCATGCCGCACTGAACCGCGTCGCACTCGGCACACAGACCGTGTCGGTATGGAAGGACGCACGCGAACTCGGCAAGAACGCCGCCGAGATCGCCTCGCAGCTGGCAGCTGGCACTGCCTTGGACAAGATCCCGAACGCCGTGAAGTTCACCACGCCCGGCGGCAACGAGACCAACTCGCTGTTCCTGACCCCGATCGCGATCACCAAGGACAATCTCAACGTCGTCATCGACGCCGGCTGGATCAAGAAGGACGAAGTCTGCGCAGGCGTCGCCGCCGGCACCGTCGCGGCCTGCAACTAAAACCGAACCAGATCCCCGTTCGATCTCGGCGCCGCGGCCTCAAGGCCGCGGCGTTTCTCAAGGGGCATTCCGCTTCAAATGACCGCGGAAAGCAAATAGCATCGGAAACCGCGCCAGACGGCAACCGCTGGGAGGACATCATGACCGACACGACCTCTAACACGCCTGCCGCAAATACGCCCGCAGACCGGGCGCGTGCGTCTGAACTGAGCGCCGTCGGACGCTTCTTGAGGGCAACCGAACTCGATACGCGCATGCTTGGCATGGTCGGTGCGTTGCTGGTCATCTGGGTCGGCATTCACATCCTTTCGGGCGGACTTTTCCTGACACCGCGCAATCTCTGGAACCTATCGGTGCAGACTTCCTCGGTCGCGATCATGGCAACCGGCATGGTGCTGGTCATCGTCATGCGCAACATCGACCTTTCGGTTGGTTCCGTCGAAGGCGTGATCGGTATGATCATGGGCGTAGCGCAAGCCGAATTCCTCATTCGCGTCATCGGATTCCAGCTTGGAAATCCCTGGCTCTGGATCATCGCACTGGCCGCCGGCGTGGTGCTTGGTCTTGTGATCGGCGCCTTCCAGGGCTTCATCATCGCTTATCTCGAAGTTCCTGCCTTCATCGTGACGCTGGGCGGTCTGTTGGTCTGGCGCGGCATGGCATGGCTGATCACCAATGGGCGCACGGTCGCGCCGCTCGACGCTACATTCCAGCTGATGGGCGGCGGACCGCGTGGCTCGATCGGCGCCAGCGCCAGCTGGATCGTCGGCATCGTCGCTTGCGCGGCTGTCGCTTTCGCGCTGCTCAACGGCCGGTCGCAGCGCAAACGGTTCAACTTTCCACTGCGCCCCGTCTGGGCGGAAACCTTTCTCGGGTTGGTCAGTTGCGCTGCCATCCTTGGGGCCGTCTGGATCGCCAATTCCTATCCGTGGCCAATAGGCATCGTGCGCCAGTATGCACAGCAGAACGGCATCACCATTCCCGAAGGTGGGCTGTTCATCGCCCACGGCATCGCCATCCCGGTACTGATGGCGGTCGCGGTCGGTATCGTCATGACCTTCATCACCAAACGCACCCGTTTCGGCCGCTATGTCTTTGCCATCGGCGGCAATCCGGAGGCCGCCAATCTCGCCGGCATAAACACCCGCTGGGTGACCATGAAGGTGTTCATGATCATGGGCGTACTGGCCGCGATCAGCGCGGCGATCTCGTCGGCCCGCCTCAACGCGTCGACCAATGCGCTGGGCACGTTGGACGAGCTGCTGGTGATCGCCGCCGCCGTGATAGGCGGCACCTCGCTTGCCGGCGGCTCCGGAACGGTGCTCGGCGCCATGCTCGGCGCGCTGCTGATGCAGTCGCTGCAGTCCGGCATGGTGCTGCTCGGCATCGACTCGCCGCTGCAGAGCATCGTGGTCGGCGCAGTGCTCGTCGTCGCTGTCTGGCTCGACACCGTCTATCGCAAGCGCGTTTAGGAGGCATGACCATGATCGACAAGACTGCACCCGCAGCCACCGCGCTGATCGACATGAGAAACATCTCGATCGCCTTTGGCGGCATTCGCGCCGTTGACGACGCTTCGATCGACCTGTTCCCCGGTGAGGTCGTGGCGCTGCTCGGCCATAACGGCGCCGGCAAGTCGACGCTGATCAAGATCCTGTCCGGCGCGTACAAGCGCGACGCGGGCCATATCTTCGTCAACGGCGAGGAGGCATCGATCTCCAACCCGCGCGACGCCAAGAAATACGGCATCGAGACGATCTACCAGACGCTGGCTTTGGCCGACAATGTCGATGCCGCCGCCAATTTGTTCCTCGGCCGGGAACTGATGACCGCCTGGGGCACACTCGACGACGTTGCGATGGAGGCGGAGGCGCGCAAGGTGATGGGCCGGCTCAATCCCCGCTTCCAGCGCTTCAAGGAGCCGGTGATCAAACTGTCGGGCGGACAGCGGCAATCGGTGGCGATCGCGCGCGCGATCCTGTTCAACGCGCGCATCCTGATCATGGACGAGCCGACGGCGGCACTTGGTCCGCAGGAAACGGCGCAGGTCGGCGAACTGGTCAAGCAGCTCAAGTCCGACGGCATCGGCATCTTCCTGATCAGCCACGACATCCACGACGTGTTCGAGCTTGCCGACCGGGTCTGCGTCATGAAAAACGGCCAGGTCGTCGGCACCGCGCGCACCACCGATGTGACCCAGGACGAGGTGCTCGGCATGATCATTCTGGGCAAATGTCCGCCCGGCGCCATTCCTGGGCCAGGCGCACTGAAGATCGCCGCCTAGAACTCCGATCTTCCAAAGTAATCTTTCTACGTCTCGATCCGTTTCTGCCCGTCGGATCGTCCTTGGTGTGTCCGAACAGAAGGAGACATGCCATGTCCGACGAATCCGTCATCTTGATCAATCTGTTGAAGGTCAAACCCGGCAAGCAGGATGCGCTGATCGCGCTCTTGAAGCAGAACACCGACACGGTGGTCCGCACGCTCCGCGGCTGGAAGATGACCCGGCTGATCGCGGCGCAGGACGGCGAAGGCGTCGTCATCTACTCCGAGTGGGAGACCCCGGCAGCCGTCGAGGCGATGCGCAGCGATCCACGCATGAAAGCCTATTTCCCGAAGATTCGGGAGCTGGCGAGCCTGGACTCGATGGTGGGCTCGGCAGTGTTGAGCGAAACGCACAAGTAAGGTTGCGTCACACAAGCAACAAAGGAGAACCGCAATGGCTCGGATGGTTGTGATTTACCCGACACCGGAGAACGTCGAGGCGTTTGACCGGCATTACTTCGAAATCCACGTGCCTCTCGCCAAGAAGCTTCCGGGCCTCAGGAAATACGAAGTCAGCAATGGCCCTATCGCAACGCCGGTAGGACCCTCCAATATTCATCGGATCGGAACGCTGTATTTCGACGACCTTGCGGCCATCGAAAAGGCGTTTGCCAGCGCGGAGGGGCAAGCGGCCGGGGCGGATCGACGCCTTTTTGCGCCTGATGACTCGGGCGTCCAAATGTTCCTTTTCGACAACAGAGAAGTCTGAGCTCTCCTTCCTTGTTCGTCTCGGGCAAAATAACGACGAAGAGCGGGGAAGCGAGGATAGGTCTCGATACATGAACGCGAACGAATTCGAGGATCGTCTGAAAGCGCTGCGGCCACGCCTTCACCGCTACTGCGCGCGCATGACGGGATCGGCGGTCAATGGCGAGGATGTATTGCAGGACACCCTCGTCAAGGCCCTTCACGCGCGAGCCCAGGGCGCCGGAGTGGATAATCTCGAGGGCTGGCTGTTCCGCATCGCCCACAATGCGAGCCTCGATTTCCTGCGCGTCAAATCCCGGAACACGGTCGTCCCGCTTACTGAAGACGTCGAAGCGGCGCCTATTCCAGAAGCGGACATCGTCGCGGTCAGCTTTCAGACGTTTCTGCGGCTGCCCGAACTTCAGCGCTGCGCGGTGATCCTCAAGGATGTTCTGGGTCATTCGATCGAGGAGATCAAACATCGCCGGGTGCTCTCCGACAGCGGCCAAATCGGCGCTTCAGCGCGGGCGCGCTGCGCTGCGGCTTTTCGCGCAGGCGCCCGAGGACACGAGGCTGCCGCTGATGTCCGATTCGGACCGGCGCAAGATCGCCGCTTATGTCCATCTGTTCCGGAGCGGCGATTTCGACGCAATCCGCGTCATGCTTGCCGACGACGTGAAGCTCGATCTGGTGAACCGGCTCCAACTGGAAGGGCGCGACAAGATCGGCCTCTATTTCACGCGCTATGCGCAAGAGACGAAATGGCGATTCGCCCTCGGCGCTGTCGAAGGGAAGCCGGCTATGCTGGTCTTCGACAGCACCGGCCCGATGGAAAGACCCGCGCATTTTGTCCTGATCGACTGGTCGGAAAGCCGGATCATCGAGATCCGGGATTTCTTGTTCGCTCCCTATGTGCTCGAAGCCATGGATTGGGTGCGGTTGGACTAGCGTCTACGGTACCACCCTGGCCGGACGAACCGTGCCCGGCCGCTGGTTGCCGGTCATGTGATGTGCCAGCTGTCATGATGGCTTGGCCTTGCCATTGTGTTGGCATGTCGACTTGCCCATAAAGGTCCGACATTGCCCATGGACCGCATCATCCGTTGAAGAAGCTTTTTCCAATCGTCGCGTTCGTCGCCGTTGCACTGATCAGCATGACGATGGCGGGGTTTGCCTATTTCGCGACGCAGGAAGCTGCCCGCATCAAATTCGAAGCTACGGCCGACGATGCGCTCAACCGGATCGAGAGCCGCATCGACCTGCATCTGTCGCTGCTGCGGTCGACGCAGGCCCTGTTCGATGCCAGCAACGGCAATATCTCGCAGAACGAGTTCAAGGCGTTCTTCAACGCGCTCGATGTCGACAACAACTTCGCCGGCTTGCGCGGTATCGGCTTTCTCAGACTGGTAAAGACGGGGGACGAGGCGGCGGTCGAACGCGACATGCTGCACGACCATGGTGTCAGCCATCCGATCTATCCGGACACCACGCAACCCTGGCGCGCGCCCATCGTGATGTTCGAGCCGCTGGATCCGTCCAACCAGGCCGCCATCGGCTACGACATGTTCAGCGAACCGGTGCGGCGCGTGGCCATCGAAAAGGCAATGTCCGACGATGAGCAGCACGCCAGCGCGCTGGTGCAGCTCGGCCAGAGCACGGGTGCGGCGCAGACGTTCCCCGGCTTCCTGGTCTTCGTGCGGCTCAATGTCGAAACCGCTCCCGATGTCATCAATGCGTCCAGATCCTCCACGGCCGGCTTTCTCTATGCGGCTTTTCGGGCACGGGACCTGTTCCAGATAGCGCTCAGCCGGTCGCCGCTGCTGCCGGTCAACACGGAAATCTATGACGGCGCTGTGAGCGGCGACAATCTCTTGTTCCGGTCGGAGACGCCACCAGCGTCATCCTTCGGGGACAGGCTGCTGGTCACCCGCAAGATCATGGTGGCCGGCCAACCGTGGACGGTCCTGTTTCGGCCGACAAGCGCCTTTTCGCAGCCGTCGTCGCGTGCCATTCCGGTGATGCTGGGGCTGTTCGGCTTGCTGCTGGCGGGCGCCATCGCTTTGGTGGCGCGCTATCAGGAGCGGGCCTATGAGGCGGCGTCGCGCCTGCATGAGACGACGGAAAAGAGCCTGCTCGAAAAAGACCTGATGCTGCAGGAGATGAAGCACCGCATCAAGAATTCGATCACCAGGGTGCTGGCGATCGCGCGCCAGACGGCCTCGCGGGCCACAGACGTCAACGAATTTTCCTCGTCCTTCTCGGCCAGGCTGCAGGCGATGGCGGCGTCTCAGGACATGCTGACGCGCTCGCGCTGGCAGAAGGCCGATCTTGGCGATCTCCTGCGCATCGAGCTCGGCCAGGTGTTCGGCAAGGAGCTGCCCGAGAAGCTTTTGTCGGGGCCGGAGGTGCTGCTCGACGAAACCACGACGCAGGCGCTCGGCCTGACGTTCCATGAACTGGCGACGAATGCATTAAAATATGGCGAAACCGGCAATTCAGCCAGTTCGCTCAAGGGAGATTGGGCGCTCAAGGTCGACTGGTCGCTCGAAGGGCGAGGGCGCGACGGGGTACTGGTTCTCAACTGGCGCGAAACCGGGCAGGGGAAACTCGAGGCGCCGGCCAAGATCGGATTCGGCACCAAGCTGATCGACCTCAACGTCACGCGCGAATTGCGCGGCACGATCAACCGCGATTATCGCGATGACGGGTTGAATGTGGAGATCAGGATTCCGTTGACAGGCTAATGCAGCGTGCAGTCGTCAAAAATCCGGAGGCCGGCGGGCCGGTCTCCGGATCGACGTTTCGATTATCGCCGAACTAGTTGCAGCGAGCCGTGTAGATCCGGCCGCGATGATCGCGATACTGACAATAGCCGTTCTGCAGTCTGCGAACCAGCAGGCCGGAACCGGCACCGACTGCCGCACCGATCAGCGCGCCCTTGCCGCCGCCGACCAAGCCGCCGACACCGGCGCCAATCAAGCCGCCGCCAACCACATCCTGCTCGGTGCTTGTGCAGCCGCTGAGGGCAGCCACCGCAATCATGGCAATAATCATCTTCCGCATAGAGTCACTCCTCACTTTGTGTCCACACTTTGGTAAGCTCTGACAGCCATTTAGCATTAAATGGCGGCCGCTGCTGCTGCAATCTATTGTTGGCGAAGATAGTCTTTTTCTGGGCGCGCCGCGTTCGATGCCATCACGACGTTGGAGATAGCCAGGGAAGCGTTGAGCGTGCCGTCCGGGCGCACGTTCCAGACGATCTGGTCATAGTCGTCTTCGAGCGCCGGATCGACGGCAAGGCACTTGCCGACAATGTGCTGAGCCTGCCCCTGCACGTCGCCCAGCGCGAATGGCCGTTCGGCGACGCATTGGTCGGCGGTCGCGAAAACGCTCACCGGTACCTGCAATTCATGGCAGTCGGCCATCGTGTTCGAGCAACCGATGACCAGCAACAATGCAGCAATGTGTTCCATGGCGACATGTCCTCTCGCCACAGTAACGGTCCATAGCCGCCAAAGTTCCTCGGCCGCAGGGCGACCAGCGAAATAACGCGGCGCAACGGGTAATTCCGGCGCCGGCCGTGATAGCAGACGCAGTGTGATGGACGTCAGGAAACCAGCTGCAACAGGACGCGGCAATGTTCGGCGGTGCGGCAGGTTCCAGCGGTATCTGGGGAAAACAGAATCCGCTTTTATGGTGAGTAGCCGGTTAAGGATGATCCTGGGGGAGGCGCGGGCGCTTCACTCGGTTTCAAAATTGCCGTGCGGAACGACGAGGCGGTATTCGAGGCGACCGGGCATAAGCTCCAGCGTCGCCGTTCCGTTCAGGGAGGCGGGCACGACCCGCTCGAGCGCGACACTGCCGAAGCGTTTCTGGCTGTGCTCGATGTCGCTCGCCGGTACTATTTCGGCCCATGTCAGCGACAGCGCCGGGCCTCCGGCAGCGGCATTGAGATCGGTCGTAACTTCAACGAAGCCATCTGGACGTGAAAGGGCGCCATAGCTGACCGAATTGACGGCGAGTTCATGCATGGCAAGGCCGATGTGCAGCGCGGCGTTGGGATTGAGATAGGGGTTTGCGCCACGGAAGCGCAGGCCGTGGGACGGATCCACTCCGTTGCGACCGACCTGGCCCGACACCAGTTCGCGAAGTGCAGCGCCGCGCCAATTTGAGGAGGTCACCAGATCCTGGGACGAGGCCAACGATTGCAGCCGACCGCGAAAGCGCGTCAGGAAATCAGCGATGCCATCGGAATAGCGCCCGGTCTGGGTGGCTATGCTTTGAATGATCGCCAGGAGGTTCTTCGAGCGATGGCTGACTTCGCGCAACAATGTCGTCAGGGTCTGCTCACGGCGCTTCTGATCGGTCGTTTCGACCATGGTGGTGACGACACCTTGCACCGTGCCACCATCGCCATGGTCTGCGTCGACCCAGACCTGAAACCAGCGAAAGCCGTCCTCTGCGGGGACGCTGATTTCGAGGCGTTGCGGATTGCCGGATGCGATGACGTCGCGCTTCGCCGCGCCGATGCGGTCGATCTGCGCTGCGGGCAGGATGCCGTTGCCGTCTGCGGTGTCGGAAGCCCACGGCGCACGCATATTGCGCGCCCATACCGTTTTCAGTTCGCGATCCTGATAGAGAACGGAAATGCCGGCATTGTGCAGCGCGTGGAGAAGGGCCCGGCCAAGTTGCATGCCGCTTTCGGCGGGATGCAAGGCGATGACTTCATCGCCAGGCACGTCTTGTTTCCTATCTCCGGTCCTCGAACGCATCTGCCAATCTGTCCACCCAACTCAGGCTGAACGGTTCACTATGCAATGGGTTCCAGAGGTTTACGGAAACCAGCCTCCAAAGCGGTCCGCCGGGCGGTGTCCTGTGAAGGACACCGCCCGGCGGTGGCTGGAAACCGTTTGAGGGGTGCGGCTTCCAGTGTTCGCTCGAATGATCGTTCGGTCCTCACGCCCGTTTGAACAGGCCGGCAAGAAGCGAAATGACCAGGAAAGCGAGAAAGATGAAAAACAATATCTGCGCTATGCCCGCAGACGTGCCGGCGATGCCGCCGAAACCAAGCGCGCCGGCTATGATTGCCACGACGAGAAATACGAGCGCCCAGTAGAGCATGATCCATCTCCTTCGAATGGTGCGATGAAAACGTGAGTAAATGCGGTTTGTTCCACCATTTGCCGAAAAAGACGATGCTTGCAAATCGTTCTGGGCAGGGTGACGCCGGGAATTCGCCGATGACGGGTCCGGGCATCCAAAAGGCCGCCTGATGCATCGCATCAGGCGGCCTTTTGATACCGCGTCGTGCCGTCAAGAAGTGCTCCCTTAGGCGGCGGCTTTCGCCTGGCGATCGAAGAACAGCGCCTGGCTGATCAATGCCTTAACCATGTCGGGGTTGAACGGCTTGGTGACCAGAAAGGCCGGCTCGGGGCGTTCGCCGGTCAAGAGCCGCTCGGGGAAGGCGGTGATGAAGATCACCGGCACCGATGTCGAGGACAGGATCTCGTTCACGGCCTCGATGCCCGAGCTGCCGTCGGCAAGCTGGATATCGGCAAGCACCATCTTGGGTCGCATCTTGCCGAACATCGTCACCGCCTCGGCATGCGTGCGCGCCGTTCCGACGACGCGGTGCCCGAGGCTCTCGACCATTTCTTCTATATCCATGGCGATCAGCGGTTCATCCTCGATGATTAGCACGTCCGTTGCCACCTGGCGGGATATCTCGTTGCTAGCCTGGGCAAGCAGTTCTGAAAACTCCTGGTCGCCGACATCGAGGATCTCGGCCGCCTCATCCTCGCTGAAACCTTCGACGGCAACCAGCAGGAAGGCCTGGCGGGGACGCGGCGCAATCGCGTTCAGATTGGCGGCGGCGCGCTGTTCCCACGGCGACTGAGCCTGCTCCTGCGGGACGCGTATGGCGATCGACGTGAACAGCTTGGCGAAAACCTTGTAAAGCGCAATGCGGTCGCTCGAGGCCTCGGGAAAGATATCGACATCGGCGATGATGGCTTCGAGCATCGCGGCGACCAGCGCGTCACCACTCTCCTGCGATCCGGAAACGGCCCGCGAGAAGCGGCGCAGGAACGGCAGATGTGGTGCGATGGTGGCTGATAAGCTCATGGTAAGACGTCTCCCTCAGAATGACGTGGTTGCATAGAGTGCAGGTCAAGCTGATTGCAAGCCCCGCTTAAACAACGCAGGGCTTGAGAAAAAGTTCCGACCTTGATGGAACTAACGCGCCGGGACGGCGTTTGAAGTTCGGACGGGCAACCAGACGAGGGTGCCGCTTGCGTTGTGTTGAGTAGTGTTATGAGCGGCTTGGGCGCTGGGAATACAAGGGCAAAATGAAGGATATGACGAAAGATATTCTGGCTGGCGTCGCGGGCAGGCGCCGGAACGGTTCCGGTGACGCACTCGGGCCGAATTCCGAAATCGGACGCAAACTCAAACAATATTACGATGAGCTGGTCTCTGACGATGTGCCGGATCGCTTTGCACAGTTGCTCAGTCAACTGGAACAGGCCGAACCCGCACAGAAGAAGGACTGAAGCATGGCAGCGGTCTCCCAAGGCTTCAAGACCGATCTGCTTGGGGCAATCCCAAGCTTGCGCGCCTTTGCCGTGTCGCTAACGCAAAATGCCGACAAGGCGGACGATCTCGTCCAGGAAACACTGGTCAAGGCCTGGGACAAGCATGAGAGCTTCCAACCCGGCACCAATCTCAAGGCGTGGCTTTTCACCATCCTGCGCAATGAATTCTATTCGCAGATGCGCAAGCGCGGGCGTGAGGTGCAAGACAGCGACGGCATCATGACGGCCAGGCTTGCCGTTCATCCGGCCCAGCATGGCCAACTCGACCTGAAGGATTTTCGCGGCGCCCTCGAACAATTGCCGGAGGACCAGCGCGAAGCCATCATCCTCATCGGCGCGTCGGGCTTCTCCTATGAGGAGGCCGCCGAAATCTGCGGTTGCGCCGTCGGGACGATCAAGAGCCGCGTCAGCCGGGCCCGCACGCGACTGCAGGAGATCCTGAAGATCTCCGGCGAAGACGAGTATGGTCCGGATGCGATTTCGACCCAGGTAACGGGCTCGCCGGCCAACTGACCTGCGGTCGCGAGGCGCGATCCGCAGGAGTTGGATCGTGTCTCAGCCGGGAGAACCCCGTCCGCAGGCCGCCGCCACCGCTTGCATGAGGTCCTCACCCGAATAGGGCTTGCCGACCAGCCTGACGCCCGGAAACGATGTCTTGATTTCATCGGGATCCGAATAGCCCGAGGCAAATACGAACGGCACGCCTGCCGCGCGCAGGCCCGAGGCGAAATCGAGTGTCGAGGCGCCGCCGAGCATAAGGTCGACAATGGCGGCGTCGAAGTGCCTGGCGACCTGCCGACCGTCGATCTCGGCCAGATCGCGGGCGATCACCACCTCGTCGGCGCCATGATCACGGCAAAGCTGTTCGACATCCATGGCGATGAGAAATTCATCCTCCAGGACCAGAATCCGCAATCCATCAAGCAAAGGGGACACAGGCAAGGGCTCCTTGTAAGGATCGGAGTCATGATCGCTATTTGGCAAGCTGTCATTTAAAAAAGACATGTGCCCGTCCGGAACCTCGATCCGCGCAAACGCGTTGGGACGCAGCCTCGTGCGGGCTTTCGAAGAGGGGTCGAAATGTCAGGCCAGAACGGTCGTGCCGTCGCCAGTCGCCAGTATCCTTGCGAGAACTGCCCGTTGCGGCCGTTACCGGTCTTCCGCGACTTCGAAAAACAGGAACTAGCCTTCATCAGCAAATTCAAGAAGGGCGAGCTCGCCGTCGACAAGGGCGCCACGGTCCTGGTGGAGGGAAGCCACAGTGCCCATCTCTACACCGTGCTCTCCGGCTGGGCGTTCCGCTACAAGCTGTTGCAGGACGGCCGCCGCCAGATCCTCAACTATCTCATGCCCGGCGATCTGATCGGCCTGCAGGGCAGCGTGATGGGCGAAATGCAGCATTCCGTCGAAGCGCTGTCGCCGATGCTGCTGTGCGTTTTCGAACGCGAGTCTCTCCATGAGCTCTACCGCAATCATCCCGGGCTGGCCTACGACATCACCTGGATCGCATCGCGCGAAGAGCGCATGCTGGACGAGAATTTGCTCAGCCTTGGGCGTCGCAGCGCCATCGAGCGCGCCGCCTATCTTATCGCCTTTATCGGCAGCCGGGCCAAGGTCGTTGGCCTGAACGGCAAGCAATCCGTCCAGATACCGATCACCCAACAGCATATCGCCGACACGCTCGGCCTGTCGTTGGTCCATACCAACAAGACGATCCGCAAGCTGATGGACAAAAAGCTGATTGTTTGGCGCGACGGCGGTTGCGAGGTCACCGACAATGAAAGGCTCAAGCAACTCGCCGGCTGGGAAGGGCTGGGCGAGGCGCGCCGGCCGCTGATCTGACGAAACGCCTTTTTCTGAGCGCCAGCGGATCGGGTGCACACGCAAGCGTTTTCGGCTACTTTGTCCGTGATGCCGGAACCTTGAGACATGCGGCGCGTTTGAAATCAAGCAATCACAAGGAGTTAAGCAATGGCAACTGCCGCAGGAAAGACCGCAACCGAAAGCCGGTCGAATTCAGATCTCGAAGCCGATATCAGGCAATTGAAGGCCGATATCGACAAGCTTACCAAGCAGTTGGCCAAGACCGGCGAGCATGGCTACGGCACTGCGCGGCGTGCGGCGACGGAAGGGGTCGAGCAATTGCGTGCGCAAGGCGAGGCAGCCTTTGACAGCCTGCGCGGCAATGCCAAGGATATCGAAGCGCAGTTGATGGCGAGCGTGCGCGAAAAGCCGGTGACCTCACTGGCGATCGCCGCCGGTGTCGGCTTCCTCTTCGCGCTCCTCGCGCGTCGCTAGTCGCATTCCAGATGGGAATGCTCGCATCCCTGATTGCAGGTCTGGCATCGGGCGAAACCGTCGCCGCCATGCGCCGGGCGCGCACGGCGGCAATCGTCTATGGGCTCGCCATATCAGTGGCGCTCTGCGGCCTCGGCTTTCTGGTCGGGGCAGCCTATATCTGGACGGCAAGTCGCTACGGATCGCTTGCCGCCGCGCTGGGCTTTGGCGCCGGTTTCCTGCTGCTTGCGGGGCTGATCCTCCTGGTTTTCCAGATATCCGCAGGATCACGTGCCAGGCGTCGGGCACAACAGCGCAATGCCGACATGAAAGCGATCGGCATCACCGCGGCGCTTGCCGTGCTGCCGGCGCTGCTCAAGGGCAAAGGCGGTCTCGGCGTCATTCTCGGTCCGGCCGTGGCGCTGGCCGCCTACGCCATCTACCGCGAAAACGTGAAGTCAGACGATTCGGAAGAAGGCGAGCGGAAATAAGGTCATTTTCTTTTTGACCATGATCTCTCCGAAACCGGCTTCAACGTTGCGTCGCGGCCTTTCGGTTGCGATCATGGTTTGTCGCTCGACAGATCTTCCAGCGGCATCGAAATTTCGGCAAACACGCCGTCGGGCCGGAACTCATGGGTCACTTCGCTTGAAATGACCTTGGCAAGGCTGCGGCGGATGAGGATCGAGCCGAAGCCGTGTCGCTCCGGCGGGGCGACTTGCGGGCCGCCGCTTTCGCGCCAGGTCAGCACAAGCCGCCGGGCACCCTTTCTGCCTTGCGTCCTCCAGCCGAGATCAACCCTGCCGGACGCCGCCGACAGCGAGCCATATTGCAGCGCATTGCTGGCCAGTTCATGCAGGATCAGGCCAAGCCCGACGGCCTGGTCGGGCGAAAGCAACAACTCGTCGCCGGAGATCGTCATGCGCGGCTGGTCGGCGGTGTCGAAGGGCCTGACCTCGATCTGGACGAGTTCACGGATGCCGATGCCGCGCCACTCGCGGTCGGATAACAGATTGTGCGCGATGCCCAGGGCCTGAAGCCGTCCACCAAAAGCTTCGAGGAACTCGCTCGGCTGGCGGGCATGGCGCACCGTCTGCGTCGCCAGCGCCTGGACGGTCGCCAGCGTGTTCTTGACGCGGTGGTTGAGCTCGCGCAACAGCAGCCGTTGCCGCTCGTCGCCAAGCTTGCGTTCGGTGATGTCGTAGTTGACGCCAAAGATCAGGGTCGGCTTGCCGTCGCCGTCGCGCTCGATGACGCGACCACGCGTGGCGAGCCAGCGCGGCGGATGAAAGCCCTTCACCCGGTATTCGCCGAAATAGTCGTCGCTGCCGGTCAAGGCATCGCGAAAGCGGGTTTCGGTCTGGTGGACGTCGCGAGGATCGATGGCGGTGAGGATGTCGCGCGCCCGCAGCCGGTTCGAACGCGGCAGGTTGAACAACTCCGACAGCAAGGTGTCGCATTCGATGATGTCGGTGCGGATGTCCCATGCCCAACTGGCGAGCGAAGCCGCGTCGAGCGCGATGGCGCGCCGCTTTTCCTCTCGCACCAGCGCTGCTTCGGCGATGGCGCCGCTGCGGGTCGCATCCTTCAAGGTGAACAGGCTGCCGGCGAGGTCGGCAAGCGCCTTCAACTGCTCGAGCATGGCGCTGGACGGATAGGCATGCGGCTTGCGATCGAGCACGCACAGCGTCCCGATGCGGGCGCCTGCCACGATCATCGGCGCGCCGGCGTAGAAGCGGATATTGTGCTTGCCGGTGACCAGGGGGTTGGTCACAAAGCGTGGGTCCGTCGCGGCATCCGCCACAACCATAGGCTCGTCGCCGGCGGCAATCGCATGGGCGCAGAACGAGATATCGGTGGCGGTTTCGGTCTCGTCCAGACCGACACAGGATTTGAACCACTGGCGCTTATGGTCGACGAGCGTCACCAAGGCGATCGGAACCTGCATCGCCGCCGCGGCAAGGCTGCCTATGCGGTCGAAATCCGGATCGGCCCCCGTGTCCAATGCCTCCAGACCGTGCAGCACGGCCAGCCGAGCCTCGTCCTTGACCGCGCGCGCAACTTCGGCCGGCAGATTTGGCACTGTTTCCGCCTTGCTGTTCACCCAAGTCCCCAATGGCCCGTCCCGGCCTTCGCTGCATCTCGAATCTGCCGGCTCATGACCAGCCGGCGTCCCCGGAACCATCCTAGCGAGGAACCGTTACCCGACCGTGTTTCGCTGACCGCGCCAGTCGGCGTAAAACGAGACAAGGACCGATCAAGACCAAGATCATTCCCGAAAACAAAGCGCGTCAGGGAGGTTGGGGTTGGCACGGCTTGCGTATCCTGATTGCCGCACTGCTTCTGGCCTTCGCAGCATGGGGCATCGCCGAAATCTATGGTGAAATGGCCAAGACGCCGGCGACAGAGCAAGGAAGCGCGCCTGGCGGCTAGATTTTCGGCCTCCATCGTTCGAGATCGCATCAAGCAGCCTTCGCCTCTGCGATGCTGGCCGGCACCAGGACATTGAGCGCGCCAGGCCGGATTTCGATCGTCGTCTCACGGTCAAGCCTGACCAGTTCACCGTCGATGACGGCGCGGAACTTGCTGCTGCCCGAATGGATTTTCAGGACCGTTCGGTCAGCCTGATGAATTTCCACGTGTTCGTTGTCGCGCCATTTGCCGCGCGCCATGTTGAAGAAGAATTTGACCAATTCGGCACGCTGCTGAGCCACCGTGACATAGACGCCAAGCACGCCGCCGGCCGGGTTGTCGGCGTAGGGCAGGTGGCCCTCGCCGAACAGATTGTTGGTGATGCCGATGCCGGTGATGCGGGCCGCCATCTCGGCGTCGCCGATGCTGAGCGTCACGTTCATCGCCGGTGGATTGTTGATCGTCGCCCAGGCCGCCTTGGCCGAGGCGCCGATCTTTCCGAGGCGCGAACCGAATTCCATTTTTTGGCGCAACTGCACCATCTTGGCATGCATGCCGATCGAGAACTGATGAACGAAGGGCCGGCCGTTCGCCGTGGCCACGTCGACTGCGATGATCTCGCCGTCGGCGAAGGATTTCAGGGCGGCATCGAGGGACTGCGGAATACCCAGTCCGCGTGCGAACAGATTCATCGTGCCGGCCGGCAATATGGCAAGCGCCTTCCTGGTGCCCATCAGCCGAGCGGCGGCGGCAGAAATGGTTCCGTCACCGCCTCCGGCCAGGACGACATCGACAGAGTGTCGCGATGCAGCGCTGTCGAGCGTCTCCACCACTTCCTTGCCATCAACCACCTCAATGCTGAGGGAGTGGCCTGCCGTCTCCAGGGTCTGGCGCATCCTGTCGGAAAAAGCTGCAAGGTCCGTCGTGCGCAAGGTGCCACCGTCCCGGTTCAGCACCGCAGCAAATTTCATGCCCCGCTCCCGCCATTCCATCGAAATGCGGCCGGGACAAACCCAGCCATAGGCAGAAACGCGACGAAGCGGGAAAGGTTCCGCTTTGAGAAATCAACGGCGTAGCTACGGCCTCCAGGCTTCCCGCCGCTTGGTTTCGCCACGACGCGAAGTATTTTTTGCCGGAACAACAGCATGGTCACGACGTTGTGAAGTAGTTGTCACGTCCGGTCCGCCTCAGCGACGTTCAACCGGGCGCGGCGTGTACGAATCACCCACGAGGAGAGACCATCATGACCCAAAAACTCTTAGCCACGACGGCACTCGCAGCGCTGGTCGCGACCGGGGCCTATGCGCAGAGTGCGACAACCCCGGCACCCGCGCAGACCCCCGCCGTTCAGGAGCCAGCCGCCGCTCGGGTGCACGCCGAAGGCAGCATTGTCACCAACATCATCGGTGAGACCGTCTACAACGGCACCGGCGACGATGCCGAGAACATCGGCAAGGTCAGCGACGTCGTCTTCGACAAGGACGGCCAGGCCAAGTCCGTCGTCATCGGCGTTGGCGGTTTTCTGGGTGTCGGAGCGAAGAACGTCGCTTTCGATTACGACAAGCTGCAATGGGCCGAAAAGAACGGCGACCGCTGGCTGGTTGCCCAGACGACCAAGGACGAACTGACGGCGCAGCCGGAGTTCGACAGCAAGTCTTACGCGCCGGCTCCGGCGCCGGTCGCATCGACGGATGCGAAGGCTCCGTCGGCATCCGCGCCGGCTGACACCGCGCAGGCACCCGTCGACATGAACGCTGCTCCGGCCGAACCAGTGAAGCGCGCCGCCGGCAATCTCGCCACCAATATCATCGGCGAAACCGTCTACAACGGCACCAGCGATGACGCGCAGAACATCGGCAGCGTCAACGACATCGTGCTGACGAAGGAAGGCAAGGCCGAGTCGCTTGTCATCGGCGTCGGCGGCTTCCTCGGCCTTGGCGCCAAGAATGTCACCTATGACTTCGGCAAGGCCCAGTGGGCGGAGAAAAACGGCGACCGCTGGCTGGTGGCCCAGACCACCAAGGAGGAATTGCAGGCGCAGCCGGATTTCGACCGCAAGGCCTATGATCCGGTACCGGCAACGACGGCTTCCAATGAGCCGGCGGCATCCGCACCTGCTGCTGCACCGTCCGATGCCACGGCTCCTGCCGTCGCTCCGGCTGACAAGACGGCGGAGGCTCCTGCTGCTTCGACACCCGATGCCTCGGCACCCGACCAGACCCAGACGGCGGCAATCGACAAGTCGACCTTGACCGAGATGCCTGTCGGCGAGATTCGCGCCGACGACCTGAAGGGCACGACCGTCTACGGCGCCAATGATGCCAAGGTCGGCGAAATCGGTGACGTCGTGCTGGCGCCCGACAACAAGACCGACGCGGTCATCGTCGACGTCGGCGGCTTCCTCGGCATTGGCGAGAAGGAAGTCGCGGTCGGCATGGACAATCTCAAATTCATGACCGACAAGGATGGCAAGAGATACCTGTACACGACCTTCACCAAGGAACAGCTCGAGGCTCAAGCTGCCTACGAGAAGGGCAGCTATGCCGAGAAGCGCGACCAACAGCGCATGATCGTGCAGTAAGAAGCAACGAGGGCAGTAGGGCAGTAGGGCAGTAGGGTGCGGCGCAGTTCAGGCCTGCTGCTCTACTGCCTTGATCCCCTGCTAACATGGCCGGCAACACCGTGCTCGGTCAGCTCGGCCAATGCCAGCGACTGGTCGAGGTGTTCGGCTCGCCAGGCAAGCAGTCTTTCGGCGAACTCCAGCCGCACGGCCAGGTAGGCCGGATCGGTGGCGAGGTTGTTCAATTCGCCCGGATCGTTTTCCAAGTCGAACAACAGCGGCGGCAAGTTGCCGCCGAAATGCACATACTTGAATTTCTCCATGCGGATGACGGCGAGATTGCATTGGCGTGAGGCGATGCCGAAATGCCGCTCGGCGTCACCCTGGGCAATCGCGCGGAAATCGAACTCCCAATGCGCGGCATCGCGCCACGCCGCAGGTGTCCCGCCGCTCAGGAACGGCTTCAGCGAGCATCCGTCCAGATGCGGTTGTGGGGCTTCGCCGAGCAGGTCGAGAAGCGTCGGCAAGATGTCCACCGCTTCGGTGAACCGATCGACGCTGCTGCCGGCAGCCATGCCGTGGCGCGGGTCGCGGATGATCAGCGGAATGTGGTAGCTGCCGTCGAAATAGCCGCCCTTGCCCAGCATAAAATGGTCGCCCATCATCTCGGCGTGGTCCGACGTCAGCACGATGATGGTGTCGTCCCATGCGCCCGCGGCCTTGACCAGTTGCCAGATACGGCCGAGCTGCGCGTCGACCTCCGAGATCATGCCGTAGTAGATCGCGCGGATGCGGCGAAAGTCGTCGACGCTCCAATCATGCACCTTTCCACTGGCGTCGGGGCGGAACTTGGCCTGCTTCTGCCGGTCGAGATCATAGCCGAGATAGGGGTGGCTCTCCGCCTCTGCCTGCCAGCTTGCCGCACGGTGGAAGGCGGGACCGTCGGCTGGATCATATAGCGTGTTGTATGGCGCTGGCGCGATGAAGGGCGGGTGCGGGCTGATGAAGGAAAGATGGGCAAACCATGGCGCGTCTTCCTCCTGCTCGCCGAGCCAGCGCGTGAATTCGCCGGTCAGGAAGGAGGCCGGGGTTTCGTCCTTCGAATAAACGGGCGGTGCGTTGCCGACGGCGGCCTCGGCCTTGCCGCCTTCGTTCACCGGGCGATGGATGTCAGGCGATCCGGCGCCGGTGTCGATGCCCCGCTGCTTGAGCCATGACAGCCACTGCTTCTGATGCTCGGGCAGCAACTGGCGCACCGTGAATCCCGGCAGCACGCCTTCATAGCTTTGCAGCCGTGGGTCGCCCGGCGCCAGCAGGCGCGGGTCGAGCGATACATCGGTGTAGCCGAACAACGTCGGATCATAGCCGAGGTTGCGGGCATGCAGCGCGATGTTGCCGTGACGGGCGTCGAGCGGCGTGCCGTTGCGGCAGACGCGGTTGTTCATCTGATAGAGGCCGGTGTAGAGGCAGGCGCGGGCCGGCGAGCAAGGTGCCGCACCACCATAGTGCCGCTCGAACAGCATACCCTCGGCGGCCAGCGCGTCGGCATTCGGCGTCTTCACAACCGGATGGCCGGCAGCCGACAGGCAATCGCCGCGCCACTGGTCGCATGTGATCAGAAGAACATTCGGACGCCTGGCTTTTCCGGTCACTCGCGATACCCTTATCCTGTATGGTCGAACGCCGGTCATGGAACCGAATTTCGGCGACGGCGCAAGCCTGACATGTTCGTCAATTGGTGAACAAAGTTCGTTTGATTGTTCACTCATGAAGCACAGTCCATTCTGTGTTTGCCGCCTTTGCCGCAAACTGTGAAGCCCTCATATAGGCGTGGACAGCGGCAAGGGCCGCACAAGCACCAAGGGAAGGAGCAAGACAATGCTCGATCAGATCAAGGGCCTGCATCATGTCACCTCGATGGCCAGGGATGCCCGCCAGAACAACGACTTCTTCACCAGGAAACTCGGTCAGCGCCGGGTCAAGAAGACCGTGAATTTCGATGCGCCTGACGTTTACCATCTCTACTATGGCGACGAGGCCGGCACGCCGGGTTCGGTGATGACCTATTTTCCGTTTCCCAACATTGGCAAGGGCCGTCATGGCGTCGGCGAAGTCGGCACCACGGTCTACTCCGTGCCGGAAGGCACGCTCGCCTATTGGGAAAAGCGTTTTGCCCAAGAAGGCGTCTCTGGCGTGTCGCGCGACGAGACATTCGGCGAGAAGCGCCTGGCTTTTGCCGGACCGGACGGCGATGGTTTCGCCCTAGTCGAGGACAAGGCCGACGCCAGAAAGCCATGGGCGAAAGGCGGCATCCCCACCGATGAGGCGATTCGCGGCTTTCACTCCGTGGCGCTCAGGCTGAAGGATGGCGGCGCCACCGAGGAGCTGCTGAAGTTCATGGGCTACGAGGAGATCGACAAGTCCGGAAATGTCAGGCGGCTGGCGGTGAAGAACGGCAATGGCGCCGACGTCATCGACATCGAATCGCTGCCGGGTGCCGCCTTCGCAGATCTCGGCGCCGGCTCTGTTCATCACGTCGCCTTCGCCGTCGTGAACCGCGCCAAGCAGCTCGAAGTGCGCAAGGCGTTGATGGACACCGGCTATCAGGTGACGCCGGTGATCGACCGCGATTATTTCTGGGCCATCTATTTCCGCACGCCGGGTGGCGTGCTGTTCGAAGTCGCCACCAACGAACCGGGATTCGATCGCGATGAGGATACCGCCCATCTCGGTGAGGCGCTGAAGCTGCCGACGCAGCATCAGCATCTGCGGCCCTATCTCGAACAGCACTTGCAGAAGCTGGAAGGCTGAGACCATGAGCAAGGACGCTTACACTTACAAGGTGCTGCCCGGTTCGCCGGGCGGTCCGTTGCTCTTCGTCTTCCATGGCACGGGGGGCGATGAAAACCAGCTTCTGTCGCTGGGGCGCGATCTCTTGCCCCAGGCAACCATCATCTCGCCACGCGGCGATGTGGCGGAGCATGGTGCGGCGCGCTTCTTCCGCCGCACCGGAGAGGGCGTCTACGACATGGGTGATCTGGCTCGGGCGACGGACAAGATGGCCGGCTTCATCAAGGCCCATATCGAGGCGGCGAAGCCGTCATCCGTGTTCGGCCTCGGCTATTCCAACGGCGCCAACATCCTGGCCTCGGTGGTGTTTGCCGCGCCGGCGATGTTCGATGCCACGGTGCTGATGCACCCGCTGATCCCATTCGAACCTGAGATTAACGGCAGTCTCGCCGGGCGTCACATTCTCGTGACCGCCGGCCAGCGCGATCCAATCTGTCCGCCGAACCTGACAACGCGGCTCGAAGCCTATTTGCGTGCCGCCGGCGCCGATGTCACAGTGGAGTGGCATGACGGCGGGCACGAGGTGCGGCCAAACGAAATCGAGGCGGCACGGCATCTGTTTGCCGGCGCCACCCAGGGAGTATAGCGATGCCGGACCAACTGCCTGAAATCGAACTGGAAGATCGCGGTTCCAAGGGTCGCTACGTCCTGCGCGGGCCGGACGGCGCCGAGGCGGAGATGACCTTCACCAAGATCGGCGAGCACCAAATCATCATCGACCATACGGAAGTGCCGGACGTCTTCCGCGGCCAGGGTGCAGGGCTTCGGCTCGTCACCCGCGCCGTCGAGGATGCGCGCGCGGCGGGCAAGAAGATCATCCCGCTTTGCCCGTTCGCGAACGCCCAGTTCCGCCGCCATCACGAATGGGCAGACGTGCTGAAGCAGTAGGATCGGCCGGCATTTCGTCGATCGGAACGGCGCGACATCAGGCTGTCGTCCCGCTTCGATGGCTTTGGCATTTGCACGGGTAGCGCATCTTGCCTAAGTGGATATGATCTATCGCAGCCACCGCGCCGACAAACGAACCGAATGATCCCCCAATGACCGAAACCGACCTTGTTCCCGTCTTCGACGGCCATAACGACACGTTGCTCAGACTCTACCAGTCAAAAGACACGGACGTCGAAAAGCTGTTCATCGAGGGGAAATCGGGCGGCCATGTCGACGTGCCGCGCGCGAAAGCCGGTGGCTTTGCCGGCGGCATGTTCGCCATCTTTCCGCCGCCCGTCGAGAAATCCAGGCGCAGCGCCGTGCCGTTGGCGCCGAGCGATGCCGAGCCGCTTCCGCCCGAGGTTCCGCGCGCCGATGCGTTGACCTCGACGATCGCGATGGCCTCGATCCTGTTCAGGCTGGAACGAGCCGGGGGGCTGACCGTCTGCCGCAGTGCCGGCGATGTCCGCAACGCCATGGCGCAAGGCTCGATCGCGGCTGTGTTCCACATCGAAGGGGTCGAGGCGATCGATCCCGAACTCACCATGCTCGACGTGTTGCATGCTGCCGGCCTGCGCTCGCTCGGCATCGTCTGGAGCCGGCCGAACGCCTTCGGCCACGGCGTGCCGTTCCGCTTTCCGTCCTCGCCCGACACTGGCCCCGGGTTGACCGATGCCGGCAAGGCGCTGGTCAAGGCCTGCAACCAGCTGAAGATCATGATCGACCTGTCGCATCTCAACGAGAAGGGCTTTCGCGATGTCGCAGCGCTCAGCGATGCGCCGCTGGTCGCCACCCATTCCAACGTGCACGCGATCTGCGGCCATTCGCGCAATCTCACGGACTGGCAGCTCGGTGCGATCCGCGAATCCGGCGGCATGGTCGGGCTGAACTTCGCCACCGGATTCCTGCGCGAGGACGGCCGCATGAATGCCGACACCAGCCTCGACATCATGGTGCGCCATGTCGATTCGCTGCTGCAGGCACTGGGCGAGGACGGTGTCGGCCTCGGCTCGGATTTCGACGGCGCCATGATCCCGGCCGTCATCGGCGATGTCGCCGGCTTGCCGAAGCTCATCGATGCATTGGCCGCGCGCGGTTTCGGCCGCGCGCTGATCGAAAAGATCGCCTATCGCAACTGGCTGAGCATGCTGGAGAAAACCATAGGCTAGAAAGACCTATTCGAAACCCATGCGCTTGAGCCAGTCCTTGCCGACACCGCGATCGCGGATGATCGGCAACGGATCCTCCGAATCGAGCCTTGCGCAGATGCGGTACACCTCGAGCGTCTCGGCGCTCATCTCGCCGCGCTTGTAGAAGAACATGGCGGCGGCATAGCGCGTGCGGCCCGACCATTTCTCGCCGAGCGGCGTGTTGACCAGCTCCCATTGCTCGGCGGCTTCGAGTTCGGATTCGTCGATCATGGTCAGAAATCCGCCGGCGGATTGGCGGTGCGGCGGTCGAGCTTGATGAAAGGACGCGCCACCACCTTGGCCCGCTTCATCAGCTTCTGATACTGCAGCTCGCGCATGGCATAGATCTCGACCCAGAGGTCGTCGACCATGGTATCACCGTACGGCCGCGCCAGCGAGGCAATGGCGATGTTGCGCTTGGCCATCGGTGACCACATGGCGGCGCTGACCAGGCCGACCTCCTGGCTTTTCTTGTGGTAGACGATGGCATGTTCGGCGGGGATGTTGCCTTCGATCTCCAGTCCGACCAGCACATGGCGCAGCTTGCGTTTCGCCCTGGCGTCGAGGATGGCGCGGCGACCGTTGAAATGGCTTTTCTCCAGATCGATCATGAAGCCGAGGCCGATCTCGTCCGGCATGCGTAAGCGGTCGGCGCGGATGGCGTGCTCGGCGGTGGTGAAATCCGCATTGGCGACGATCAATCCGGCCTCGAGCCGGGCGCGATTGAGCGCGGTGTAGCCGATGGCGCGGATACCGCGCAGTTGGCCGGCCGCCATCAACCGGTCCCACAGGCTGAGTGCCCTGTCGGCCGAGACGAACAGTTCGTAGCCGAGATCGCCGGTGAAGCCGGTGCGCGAAATGCCGACGGTGCCGCCATCATGCGGGAAATCGGCGAGGTCGAATATTTTGAGCCTCTCGACGCTGGCGAAGCCGGCATCACGCAGCACCGCGAAGGAGGTCGGCCCTTGCAGCGCGAGCCCAGCGACAGCCTCGGTCTCTTCCTCGACCGTCACATCGAAGCCGATCGCGCTATCGAGCAGCCATGGCAGATGCCGCTCCTGCGAACACAGCCGGAAGCGCGTCGGCGACAACCGGAACAGCGTGCCGTCATCGAGGACGAAACCCTCGTCGTCGCACCACGCCGTGTAGTGGACACGGCCGGGTTTCAGCTTGGTGACATCGCGCAAGGTGACGCGGTCGAGGAAGGCTTCGGCATCCGGCCCCTCGATCCGGTATTTGGTCATTGGCGAAATGTCGAACAGCGCCGCCTGGCTGCGGATGGCGAAGTATTCGAGTTCCTCGTCCCACAGCGAATGTGGGGCGCGATAGCCGGCCCAATTGTACCAGTCCTGGGTCTTGGCCAGCGCGTCGATGCGCGGCTGGAACGGCGTGCCGAGCCGCAGCGTGCGGAAATGGTCCTGCGCGGCGATGCGGGCGGAAACAGCCGCGTTGACTGTCTTCGAGACGGGCTTCTTCCTGGTTGACTGGGCCATGGCTTACCCCTTCATCGCAATGATGCGCCGCGCGGCGTTGAGGCCGGGAGCGCCGGAGACGCCGCCCCCGGGATGCGAGCCGGCGCCGGCCAGGAACAGCCCTTCGATCGGTGTGTCATAGCCCGACCAACCGGACACCGGTCGCGAGATCAGCATATGGTCGGCCTGCAATTCGCCGTGGTGCCAGTGGCCACCCGGCATGCGGTAGCGTGTTTCGATGTCGTCAGGTGTCAGAAGCTCTGCGTGCACCACGCTTTTGCCGATGCCAGGCGCATAGGCTTCGAGTTGAGCCATGATCGCCTTGAGGAATTTCGGCTTGCCGGCATCCCAGCCCTCTTTCAGCGCGTAGGGCGCGTATTGCACGACCGCCGACAGCACGCAGGCGCCGCTGGGCGCGAGCGACGGGTCGGCAAGGCTGGGCAGTGTGATCTCCATCACAGGCTCGGGCGAGAACTCGCCATATTTGGACGGGTTGAAAGCGCGCTCGACATGATCGGGCGAAGGCGCGATCACCAGGCGACCCTTGTGGCCGGCGGCATCGACACCGCTGAATTGCGGCGGCCGGTCGAGCGCCAGATTGAGCTTGGCCGCATCGCCTTTCATGCGAACGTTTTTCACCTTGCGCACAAAGCCGGTATCGATCTGGCGCGGCCCGACAAGGTCGAGGAAAGTGGTCGCCGGATTGATGGCCGAGACGATCGTCCTGGCACGCAGCACCTCGCCAGTGTCAAGCGCGACACCGACGGCGCGGCCTTTCTCGACGATGATCCTCGCCACCGGCGTCGACGTGAGGACGGTAACGCCGGCTTTTTCCGCCGCGGCGCGGATGGCAGCGACAACCGCGCCCATGCCGCCTTGCGGCTGTATCTGCGCGCCGGCCGCACCGCCGGTCTCGCCGGCCAGCCGGTAGTAGAGACCGAGCAATGAGGTTGGCGAGCGGGGGCCGAGATGGCTGCCAAGCGTCGCATCGAAGGCGAGCAGGCCTTTCAGCCTGATATCGGCCAACTGCTCGTCGAGCAGGTCGGCAACGTTCATCAAGAGCACGCGCAGGAAGTCGCGCATGTCTTCCTTGCCGAGCTTCTTCAGCGCCAGCGCGGCCTGGCCGAACGAGGCGGTCTCGAGCAGCGACATGCCGGCAAGATCTGGCGGGCGGCGGGACAGGAACGGCTTCAATATGCCGGCATAGCGCAGCAGCTGCGCGCGCAATTCCTTCCAGGCCGCCTGCTCGGACGGACTGGCGCCGGTCAGCACCTCGCCATAGGCGCCATGCAGGACCAGCGGCGGGCCGTCCTTCGACAGCGCAACCGACGGCATGAAGTCGGCACGCGCGCATTGCAGTCCGTGCATGTCCAGCTCCAGCGCCTTGACCACATCGGGATGCAGCCGGTTCAGCAGATGGGCGATTGACGAGACGCGAAAGCCCGGAGCGAATTCTTCGGTGCGCGCGGCGCCACCGACCTCGCTTTCGGCCTCCAGCACCAGCACCTTGCGGCCGGTCTTCGCCAGCGCGGCCGCGGCGACGAGGCCGTTGTGGCCGCCGCCAATGACGATTGTCTCAGATGACGTCATGGGCAGCACTCATATGCGAGGTCGATTTGGCGAGGTCGCGCAGGATTTCCGCCGCGGCATTGCGGCCGGGCGCACCCATGACGCCGCCGCCGGGATGGGTCGAGGAGCCGCACATATAGAGGCCGCCGACCGGTGAACGGTACTGCGCGTAACCCGGCACGGGACGGTTGAACAAAAGCTGGTCGAAGGTCAGTTCGCCCTGGAAGATATTGCCTTCGGTGAGGCCGACCTCGGCCTCGATCTCGCGCGGGGTGCGCACCTCCATGTGGACGATGCGGTCGCGAAAGCCGGGCGAGTACTCGGCGATCTGCGAAATCACGCTTTCGGCGAAGCCGTCGCGGTCGGCATCGGTCCACTCCGCCCCTGCAATTTTGGGCGGCGCGTATTGCACGAAGCAACTCATGAAGTGCTTGCCGGGCGGCGCCATGGTCGGGTCGAGCGTCGTTGGAATAACCATGTCGAGGAACGGGTCAGCCGACCAGCGCCCGGCCTTCCAGTCGTCATAGGCGCGCTCCATGCGCTCCACCGAATCGGTGAAATGCATGTCGCCGCGATAAACCGGCGAATCCTTCGGCAGAGCCGGGAATTCCGGCAGCGAGTCGAGGGCGATGTTGACCTTGCCGGACGAGCCGCGGATCTTGAAGTTCCTGACCCGGCGCAGGAAGATGTCGGGCAATTCCTTTTCCTCGACCAGCTTCAGGAAGGTGCGCTTCACGTCCGCATTGGAGACGACGAGCTTGCCATAAAGCTCCTCGCCGCCAGCCAGCACAACACCCTTGGCCTTGCCCCTGCCGACCAGTACATGGTCGACCTCGGCGCCGGTGCGGATGGTGCCGCCCGAGGCCTTGAATGCCGCTGCCAGCGCCTTGGTCACCGCGCCCATGCCGCCGCGCGCATAACCCCAGGCGCCGACCGAGCCGTCGACTTCGCCCATATAGTGGTGCAGCAGCACGTAGGCGGTGCCCGGCGACATCGGCCCGAGCGCGGTGCCGATGATGCCGGACAAAGCAAAGTTCGCCTTGATCACGTCGGTCTCGAAATATTCGTCGAGGAACTCCGAGATCGACATGGTCCAGAAGCGCAGCGTCAGCGCCATTTCTTCGGCCGACAGGCCGGCAAATTTCTTGCCGAGATAGAGCAGTTCGCCGAGGTCGCGCGGCCGCAGGCTGGTCGGGTCGGGTGCGGTGCGCATCAGAAGCGGCTGGATGAAGCGGCACTGTCGCGTCACATCGCGGGCGTAGCGGTCATAGGCTTCGGCGTCGCGTTTCGAGAAGCGGGCGAATTCGCGCCGGTGGGCATCGTGGTCGCGGTAGTTGGCGAGGTAGTCGCCGTCGCGCGTGAACACCGCGCCGCCCTCGTAGGAGATGACCTGCAGGCCGAAGCGCGGCAGTTCGAGGTCGCGCATGATCTCCGGGCGAAACAGCGAGCAGACATAGGAGCAGTTGGAATAGAGGAAGCCCGGCGTCAATTCCCGGCTGGTGGCGGCACCGCCGACCCAGTCGTTCTTCTCGACCACCAGCACGTCGAGGCCAGCGCGCTGCAGATAACAGGCGTTGACCAGGCCGTTGTGTCCGCCGCCGATGATGATCGCGTCCCAAGCTTTCATTTTGGCCCAGTCTTCCCGTGAGACCCGCTCTTCATTTTTGCGTGATCTGTTCCCGAATGCGCGGAATTTGGCATAGCAGCCGCCATTTTGTCCAGCCATATTGAATGAATGTTCAACAAATGGTGTTGCGTTTTGCCCTGTATGCGCTACGCTTTGCCGGCAATCGAAAGTGCTCAAATCGGCTGACGGGGCCGAGGTGCGATGATCGAAACGGCAGTAGCCGAGCCTGAGTATGACGACACCGCCATCCGCTTCCTCGAGGCGCTGTGGGGCGACGGCTACCTGTCGCCGGGTGGGCCGGAAGAGGTCGACCGGGTGGTCGAAGGGCTCTCGCTCCAGGGCAAGACGATCCTCGACATCGGCTGCGGCTCGGGCGGCATCACGCTGCATCTGGTCGAGCGTCATGGCGCTGCCCACGCCACCGGTTTCGATGTCGAACAGCCGGTCATCGAGACGGCGATCCGGCGCGCCGCCGCGCGTGGGCTCGCGGATCGTGTCAGCTTCATCCAGGCGCCACCGGGCGCACTGCCTTTCGCAGATCGTTCCTTCGATGTCGTCTTCTCCAAGGATGCGCTGCTGCATGTGCCCGACAAGGACGCCCTGTTCGCCGAGATTTTCCGGGTGCTCAGGCCGGGCGGTGTCTTTGCCGCCTCCAACTGGATGATCTCGCATGACGGCGAACCGTCGCCGGAGATGAAGGCCTATGTCGCTGCCGAAGGTCTGTCCTTCGCCATGGCGTCGCCGACGCGCTATGCGCAGGCGATGCGCCGGGCCGGCTTTGCCGATGTCACGGTCCGGGACCGCAATCCCTGGTACCGCGATGTCGCGCGCGGCGAACTGGAAAGGCTGAAAGGACCGCTCTATCCGACTGTGGCAGCGGTGGTCGGTCCCGCCTATGTCGACAAGAACATCCGAACCTGGGAAGCCATGCAGAAGGTGCTTGACAGTGGCGAACACCGTCCCACTCATCTTCGCGGTCGGAAGCCGGTTGGATAGCCGGCGATGCTGGAGACCATCAGACCCATGAAGACGGCAGACGCCAGGGACGCCCTCCTTGAACCATTACGGAAAGCTGAATCCGAGAAGCGCGGACGCAAGGCCTCGAAGGAGGTCAGGCAGCTTCAACTCATCGAGGCGACGATCGATTCACTGGCCAAGCGCGGCTATTCGGAGACGACGATGGCCGATGTCGCCGACGGCGCGGGCCTGTCGCGCGGCATCGTCAATTTCCATTTCGAGAGCAAGGAAAAACTGCTCATAGCGACCTTGCAGCACATGTATGACGAGTATTCGGCGCATTGGCGCAATGCCCTTCAGAAGGCGGGCGATGATCCGGCTCGGCAACTCCAGGCGCTGGTCGCGGCCGATTTCGACCGCTCGATCTGCAACAAGCGCAAGCTCGCCGCCTGGTGCGCCTTCTGGGGCGAGGCCAAGTCGCGGCCGACCTATCAGGCGCTGAGCAGTGCCCGCGATGCCGTCTACCAAAACATCTTCATCGACCTTTGCGCGGCGCTGAAGCAGAGCGGCGACTACGCCTATGAGCCGCAGGTCATGGCGCTGGCACTCAGTGCCATGACCGAGGGGTTGTGGCTGCGGTTGATGATGGGCACCGAGGACACCACCCGTGAAACCGCTCTGCAGGCGGCCAATGAATTCCTGTCGGCGGCATTCCCCAAACATTATCCGTTGAAGGCGGCTGGCGCGGCGAAACCATAAGAAAACCACAGAGGATGGAACGGCAATGAAGACACTGACAAGACGCCTGACATTGACCTTGGTGCTGGCTGGAACGCTGGCGGCGTCGGCCGCCGCATTTGCGGTCGCCGCCGACAAGGACTTGATCGTGTTCGACTGGTCCGGCTACGAAGACCCGAGCTTCCACCCGAAATATGTCGAGAAGAACGGCGACTCGCCGACCTTCGCCTTCTTCGGCGACGAGGACGAGGCGTTCGAGAAGGTTCGTTCCGGCTTCAAGGCCGATCTCGGCCATCCCTGCTCGCAGAGCGTGGTGAAATGGCGCGAGGCGGGCCTGCTGCAGCCGCTCGACACGTCGAAGATCACGGGCTGGAAGGACCTCAATCCCGGCATCATGGCGATGAAGGATCTTGCCACCACGCCGGACGGCAAGGCGTGGTTCATGCCTTGGGATTGGGGCAACACGCAGCTCACCTACAACACCTCCAAGATCGACGCCAAGGACGTGCAATCGCTGAAGGCGTTCGCCGATCCCAAGTTCAAGGGCAGGGTGTCGATCGGCGACAATGTCGACGACGCCTATGCGCTGGCGAGCCTCGCCATCGGCCTCAAGGACTGGACCAAGATGACCGACGACCAGTTCAAGCAGGCGTCGGATTTCCTGCGCCAGGTGCACAAAAACGTGCGCTCCTACTGGACCGACACCACCGACGTCGTGCAGTTGCTGAGCGGCGGGGAGGTCGACCTCGCCTGGGCATGGAATGACGCGACGGTGCAGTCGGTGGCGGCCGGTGTGCCGATCATGTCCAAGAAGGACACCGACGAAGGCATATCGACCTGGGTCTGCGGCTACGTGCTGTTCAAGGACGCGCCCGGCAATATCGACAAGGCCTATGACTATCTGAATGCCGTCAACGATCCGGAGACCGCCAAGGTACTGGTCAAGGACTGGGGCTATGGCCAGGCCAACGCCAAGGGCATGGCCGGCGTCGATCAGGCAGTGCTGAAGGAAAAGGGTTATGACGACGTGCAGAAATTCGTCGACAAGACGCTGTTCCAGTCGCCGGTGCCATCCGACCTCAAGCTCAAGATGATCGCCGAATTCGAGAAGATCAAAGCCGGCTATTGAGCCTGTCTCGCCTGTCCGTCCGCCCGTCGACATGGCGGGCGGGCGGGCTCGCCAAAGCAGCCGAATTCTCCTAACCTGGCAGTAGCCTTTTTCGCGACGGGGGAGTTTCGTGCCATGAAATCAGCGCTACGCCGCCTTGCCCTTGCCGCCGCGTGTTTGATAGGCGCAGGCTCCGTCTATGCCTTGGCGCAAGGCGGCGGCGACCTCGTGGTGTTCGACTGGTCGGGCTATGAAGATCCGCTGCTGCACCCCACCTACGCTGCCAAATACGGCGCCGAGCCGACCTTCGCTTTCTTTGGCGACGAGGACGAGGCCTTCGAGAAGATGCGGGCAGGCTTCAGGGCCGATATCGCCCACCCCTGTTCGCAAAGCGTGGTCAAGTGGCGCGAGGCCGGCATGCTGCAGCCGCTCGACACCTCCAGGATCGCCGGCTGGAAGGATCTCAATCCCGGCATCATGGCGATGAAGGATCTCGCCACCACCGCCGATGGCAAGGCCTGGTTCATGCCGTTCGACTGGGGCAACACCTCGCTGCTCTACCGCACCGACAAGGTGACTGCCGGACAGGCGCAGTCGCTCAGGATTTTTGCCGATCCCAAGTTCAAAGGCCGCGTCACCATCGGTGACAATGTCGACGACGCCTATGCGCTGGCGAGCCTCGTCATCGGCCTCAACGACTGGACCAAGATGACCGACGCGCAGTTCCAGGAGGCATCCGCCTTCCTGCGCGATGTGCACAAGAACATCCGCTTCTACTGGACCGACGACACCGATCTCAACCAGGCCTTTATCGGCAACGAGGTCGATCTGGTCTGGGGCTGGAACGAGACCTTTGTGACGCTGAAGGGTCAAGGCATGCCGATCGCCATGAACCGCGACACCAAGGAAGGCATTTCGACCTGGGTGTGCGGCTATGTGCTGATGAAGGATGCGCCGGGCAGGCTCGACGAAGCCTATGATTTCTTGAACTCCGTCAATGCACCCGCCGTGTCGGACTATTTGGTCAAGACCTTCGGCTACGGCCATGGCAATGGCGCAGGCATGGCTGCCATCGACCACACGGTGCTGGTCGACCGCGGCTTCGACAATCTCGACAAATTCCTCGACAAGACGCTGTTCCAGCAACCGGTGCCACCAGCGCTCAAGCAGCGCATGGTGGCCGAGTTCGAGAAGATCAAGGCCGGCTATTGACGAGCGAACCGGAAAGAACCGTCGTCGTCGTCGTCGGTGCCGGTTTCACCGGCCTGTCGGCAGCGCTCGAGCTGAAGGCAGCCGGTATCGACTTCCTGCTGCTCGAGGCGCGCGACCGCGTCGGGGGACGCGTCGAAGCCAGACAGAACGGGCTTGGCGAGCGCATCGACAGCGGCGGCCAATTCCTGTGCGAGGACATGCCGGAGCTGATGGCCCTGGTCGCGGCGCGCGGCAAGACGCTGGTCGAGACTTATCTGGATGGCGACTTCGTCGCCCAACCGGCGATGTCCGCCCGGGAGGCGGAACGAACATATGCCGGCTCGATGGCGATCCGCGACCGCATGAATACGATCGCGCCGGATGATCCGGCGAATGCCGGCCTGACCGTCGCCACATGGCTCGATGGCCAGAATGATCCTGACGACGCCAAGGCGGTGTTCCGCTCGATGATCGAAGGCCTGTGGTGTCAGGCTCTGGAAAAACTGCCGTTGTGGCACTTGATCGACAATGACCGGCGCATCACCAACGAGGTGACGGAGCTGCAGTATTTCGTGCGCGAAACCATGCCTTCGCTGGCCGGCGACCTGGCCCGCGATCTCGGCGATCGGCTGCGGTTGAGCACAGCGGTCATGGCGATCGAACATGGGCCGGGAAGGGTCCGTATCGTATCGGCGGCGGGTATCATCGAGGCACGGACGGTGTTGATCGCCGTGCCGCCGACGATGGCCGCGAAACTGGATTTTGCGCCACCGTTGCCGACTGGCTTGCAAAGAGCTCTGGCGGTCTGGCAAAGCGGGGCGGTGATCAAGGTGCTGGTGCGCTTTCCCACCGCCTTCTGGCGCGACCACGGCCTCAGCGGCATGGTGATGTGGCGCGACCTGCCGGGGCTTTTTGCCTGTGATGTCAGCAAGGACGACGATCACGCGGCGTTGGTCGTCTTCGTCGGCGGGCCGCTGGCCTTGCGCTGGCGCGAACTCGGCGATGCGGCACTGCGCGCCGAAATAGCGAAAAGGCTGGTGGAGGCCTTGGGGCCCGAGGCGGGCGACATCCTCGATCTCAGCTATCGCGACTGGACGGATGACCGCTGGAGCGGCGGCGCCTACAGCGATCTCATCATCGATGCGACGGCAACCGACACGGAGCGCACGCTTCTCACCGGCGCAGCGCCAGTGCATTTCGCCAGTTCGGAACTGTCGCCGTCATTTCCAGGCTATGTCGAGGGCGCCATCGTTGCCGGGCGCATCGCGGCGCGCAAGATCATGGCCGATCTTCAGTCGGCCATCGCCACCAGCGCCTCCGGATCGTAGGCAAGGCGGATCGAGGTGCCGACCGGGATGTCGTCGGCGCCGAAATCGTTGGTCTCGGTCACCGACAGCGGCTTTTCCAGGCCCGGGATATCGACGATCAAATGCGTGATCTCGCCGAAATAGTGGCGTTCGACCACTTTGCCGGCGACCTCGAACTTCGCCGTCGCATTGTCCCATAGCACGCGCAGGCGTTCCGGCCGGATGCCGAGCGTGGCTGCGCCACCATTGCGCACGAAGGCCTTGGGCTTGTCGGTCTTGACGCGGCCGAAGCCCAGCGTGTCGACAACCAGCGAAGCGCTATTTTCCTCGACGATCTCAGCCTTGACGAAGTTCATGCCGCCGAGGAAGTCGGCGACCTGGCGATTGACCGGCCGCTGGTAGATTTCCTTGGGTGAGGCGACCTGCGCGATCTTGCCGCCGAACATCACGGCGATGCGGTCGGACATGGCGAGCGCCTCATACTGGTCGTGGGTGACCAGCACGAAGGTGATGCCGACGGCCTGCTGCAGGCGGCGCAGTTCGACCTGCATCTGCTCGCGCAGTTTCTTGTCGAGCGCCGACAGCGGCTCGTCGAGCAGCAGCACCTTGGGCCGCATGACCAGCGCACGGGCGAGCGCCACGCGTTGGCGCTGGCCGCCGGAAAGTTCGGTTGCCAGGCGCTTGCCTAGCCCGGTCAACGACACCTGGGCCAGCGCTTCCTCGACACGCCGCTTTTCTTCGCCGCCCTGTAGCTTGAGCCGCTTCAGCCCATAGGCGACGTTCTGCTCGACATTGAGATGCGGGAAGATCGCATAGCTCTGGAACACCATGTTGGTCGGCCGGCGATTGGCCGGGATGCCTTCCATCGGCTGGCCGCCGACCGAGATCGAGCCGCTGGTCGGATTGTCGAAGCCGGCGATCATGCGCAGCAGCGTGGTCTTGCCGCAGCCGGATGGACCGAGCAGCGAAAAGAATTCGCCCTCCCTGATGGTCAAGGAGGCGTCGTCGAGCGCCTTGAACGCGCCGTAGCTGCGGGTGACGTTGCGGATCTCGATCATCGCTCGTTCGGGCCTCGACCGGTCTTCCTGGGGGCGCTCGACCTTGGGCAGGTCGATCTGCGGCTGCTCAGGCATAGAGGCCTCCCTCGTTCTGGGTGCGTCTGGCCGCGCGGCGACGCAGGATTTCGGCAATTGTCATCAGCAGGAAGGAGGCAACCAGCAACAGCGTGCCGAGCGCCAGCACACCGGGCAATTTCGCCGCGAAACGCAGCTGGCCCCAGATGTAGATCGGCAGCGTTGCCTCTGTCCCGGTGAGGAAGAAGGCGATGATGAACTCGTCCAGCGAAATGGTGAAGCAGACCAGCAGGCTGGAGATGATCGCCGGCGCCACCATCGGCAGCGTCACCCGCCGGAAAGTGCCGAAGGCGCTTTCACCGAGATCGGCGGAGGCTTCCTCCAGGCTGCGGTCGAAGCCCTCGAAGCCGGAGGTCAGCACCGTCATCGAATAGGGGATGCAGACCAGGACATGGCCGAGCACGACGGTGAATAGCGACAGGCTCAAGCCGAGCTGCAGCATCACCAGCAGCATCGAGATGGCGACGATCACTTCGGGTAGGACCAGCGGCGCCATGATCAGGCCGTTGATGGTGCGGCGGCCGGGATAGCGGTAGCGGGTGATCGAGCGGGCGGCGAGGATGCCGAGCACCGTGGAGAGGATCGCAGCCGACACGCCGACGATCAAGCTGTTCCAGGCGGCGTCGAGCAATGCCGGGGTGCGGGGCAGGTCCTCGTACCAATGCAAGGTGAAGCCGGAGAGTGGGAACTTCGGCGTCGCTGCCGTGTTGATCGAGAAGATCGGCAGGAAGATGACCGGCAGGTAGAGAAACACGACGTAGAGAAACGCGTAGGCCGGCAGCCAGCCGCCCGACAGGAAGCGCCGCACCGCCGTCATCGCGCCAGCCTCTGCAGAGCGCGGATGATGAGGACCGTGGCGCCCGCCATCAGCGTCACGATCAGCATGGTGGTAACGGACAGGGCCGCGCCCAGCGGCCAGTTGGAGGCCTTGCCGAACTGCGCCTGGATGGCATTGGCGATCATGACGCCGTCCTTGCCGCCAACCAGTTTCGGCGTGACATAGTCGCCGACGGTCGGGATCATGACGATCAGCGCCGCCGAGATGACGCCTGGCGCCGACAACGGCAATGTCACGCGCAGGAAAGACCGCAGCGGGCCGTCACCGAGATCGGTGGCTGCTTCGACCAGCGTGCGGTCGACCTTTTCCAGCGAGACAAAGATCGGCAGGATGGCGAAGGCCGCCCAGGCATGGGTGAGCGTGATGATGACGGCGCTGGAATTGTAGAGCAGCGCGGTCGACGGTTCATCGATGATGCCAAGACCCATCAGGCCCGAATTCAGGACGCCGTTGTAGCCGAGGATGACCTTCCACGACATGACGCGCAGCAGATAGCTGGTCCAGAACGGGATGGTGATGAGGAACAGCCACAGGCTCTTGTGGCGCCCGCCGTGGAAGGAAATGAAGTAGGCGATCGGGTAGGCCAGGATGACCGTGAACAGGCTGACCGTCAGCGAGATGTAGAGCGAGCGCCATAACAGATCGCGGTAGATCGGCTCGGTCAGCGCGATGCGGTAGTTTTCCAGCGTGAAGGTGCGGTCGATGGTCAGGTAGTTCTGCGTCCAGAAGGAGTGGGCGATGACCACCAGGATCGGCAGGACGAGAAGGATGAGCGCGTAGAGAAAGGTCGGGCTGATCAGGGCAAAGCCCTGTACAGGTTCGGATTGGAGAAGGGCATTTCGTCTGGCCCGCGTCATGCGCAACGGGGACGACCCTTCCGCCGCCGCCGTCATTGCAGGGCTCCGGGTGTGATCTCGGTTGCTGGCCTGGACTGTCCCGCCATGCGGCATCCCATTGTGCTGGCGCCGGCGCCTGTTCCCAATTTGTTTTGGCTTGCCGGCTTTCTTTGATCATGCGCGCATCCGCCGATTGAAATCAAGCGCTATTTCTGTAATATTGATTGAACGGACATTCAAAATGAAGTGAAGAAAGCCGCCATTTCCGGCATTCGACGCTGAATTTCATGCCCGAGAAAAATCAGACGAGATGATACGGAGGCGATTGTGGCTGCTGTGAGAGATCTGAGGGCGAGCGAAGCGGCTGATATCGGCGATGATGCCGTCGAGCTGGCCAAGCGCCACCTCATCCAGCCCTGGCCCTATGCTGGTTCGGTCGGTGCCGAGGCGCGCGCGTTGATCGGGGAAGGCGACGGCATCTACATCACCGACAGCACCGGCAAGCGGCTGATCGACGGGCCCGCGGGCATGTGGTGCGTCAATGTCGGCCACCGCCGCGAAGAGCTCGCCAGGGTGATGTACGACCAGGCGATGGCGCTGTCCTACAACACGCCGTGGTACACGATGAACGCGCCATCGGCGGAACTCGCCAAGCGCATCGCCGGCCACGCGCCAGGCGATCTCAGCCACGTCTTCTACACCACCGGCGGCTCGTCGGCCGTCGAGACGGCGCTGCGCTTCATGCAGTTCTACAACAATGTGCGCGGCCGCCCGGAAAAGAAACTGATCCTGAGCCGGGGCGGCGCCTATCACGGCTCGACCTATCTGTCGGCCTCGCTCAACGGCCGACCGCGCGACCGCGACTGGATGGATGGCGCCGACGAACTGGTGATCAAGCTGTCTTCGCCCGATCCGTTCCGCCGCCCGCACGGCATGAGCCTTGCCGCCTTCACGGATTTCCTGGTCGATCAGTTCCTCGACACGGTCGCCCGTGTCGGCGCTGAAAAGATCGGCGCCTTTGTCGGCGAGCCGGTGCAGGCGTCCGGCGGCGTCGTCGTGCCGCCCGACGGCTACCTCAAGCGCATCCGCCAGATCTGCCGCGACAACGACATCCTCTATGTCTCCGACGAGGTGGTGACGGCCTTCGGCCGGCTTGGCCATGTCTTCGCCTCGGGCGACATGTTCGGCATCGATCCCGACATGATCACCTTCGCCAAGGGCGTCACCTCGGGCTATTTCCCGCTCGGCGGCGTCATCATCTCGGAGCGGCTGCTGGAAGAATTGCGCCGTTCGAACCATCCCGACGCGTTGTTCGGCCACGGCCTGACCTACACCAGCCATCCCGTCGGCTGCGCCGTGGCGCTGAAAAACCTCGACCTGCTGGAAGAAGGCGTGCTTGCCCATACGCAGGACGTCGCGCCCTATTTCCAGGCACAGCTGAAGACGCTGGAAGAGCTGCCGCTGGTCGGCGAGGTGCGTGGCCTCGGGCTGATGGGCTGCGTCGAATGCGTGGCCGACCGCGAAAGCAAGGATCCGCTGCAGCTCGACAAGGATGTCGGCAAGCGCATCGATGCCCATTGCCATGAACTCGGCTTGCTGGTTCGCCCATTGATCAACATGTGCGTGATGTCGCCGCCGCTGGTCATCACGCGCGAGCAGATCGACGACATGGTCGGCATCTTGCGCGAGGGCATTTCGCGCACGATGGATGATCTGAGGAAAGAAGGCGTGTGGCGGGGGTAGTTCCCTTCTCCCCGTTTCACGGGGAGAGGGCTCTCTCATCGCCGTATGCCCTAAGATCGCGACCTGAGCGCGTCGTTTAGATTCCACATGTCCTTCTCCTCGGGCGCGGTTTCCAGACCCAGCACCGGCAGCATCTTGCGCAGGTGGTCGTGATGCGTGCGCACGCCATATTCGAGGTCCGAGAGATAAAAGCCCTCGAAGGCCTCGGACAGCATGGATTCGTTCGACCACACCGAAAGCTGGACGTCCTCCGACATGGTGTCGCGATCAATGCGGAAGGAGAGGTAGCGAGCGGCGGCCTGCTCGCGGCTCTCGTCGCGGTAGCGGTAGATGGCGCCGCGCAGCAGGGTCTGCCCGGTCGACAGCGGGAACTCCTGATAGAACTGCACCGATTCCGGCATCACCGAAATGACCGCATTGGGGAAGATGCCGTAATAGACCCAGGCCTTCTTCAGATAGTCGGGCAGATGTGTCGGCTCGGGCGCGATCTTGACATAGTTCTTGACGCTCCAGCGGCGGCCGGCATGCGGGTTGTAGGTGGCAAAGGAGCGTGACACGCCGTTGATGAACGGCTCGTCGAAATAGGTGGCGCCATAGAGATCCTGAAGTGCTGGATGCGCCATGGCGACGTGATAGCCCTCATTGTCGACATCGCGCACCGACTTCCAGTTGACCGGCGTCTTCTGGGTCCAGATGCCCCAGGAGGGCACCATGTCGGCGGCGTTGTAATGCGCGAATTCTGGCTCGATCGGCTTCATCAGCTCGGCGACCGAAGGCTGCGGCCCGCCATTGCGGAAGCGGATGAAGATAAAACCCATCCACACTTCCAGGTCGAGCGGCATCAAGCCGAACTCGGTCTTGTCGAGGTCGGGGAAAGAACGCGGGCGCGCGGCACCGCGCAGCGTGCCGTCGAGGTTGTAGACCCAGCCGTGGAACGGGCAAACCAGCGCATTCTTGCAATTGCCCTGGCTGTCGGCGACGACGCGGCTGCCGCGGTGGCGGCACATGTTGTTGAAGCCCCGCACGACGCCATCCTTGCCGCGCACGATCAAGGCGCGCTCGCCGACCACATCCATGGTCAGGTAATCGCCGGCATTCGGAATATCCGAGACATGACCGACGATCTGCCAGTGGTTGCGGAAGACGTGCTCCTTCTCGAGTTCGAGAAGGGCATCGGAATGGTAACTCCAACCCGGCAGTCCCCGCCGGTCCCAATCGTTGGGGATCGCCACGTCACGGAGGTGCGGGTTCATAAAACGTCTCTTCTTTTTATTGAATACTCATTCAATAAAAGCATATTTTGCATTGAAATGCAATGGCTTGTGCAAACACGAAGGTTTCCGGGGCGGAATCTTGATGTCGTCTGGAGCCAGAATCCGCGCGGCTGTCGGCCCGGAAAATCCCGGAGAATCCGGGTGTTAGTCACGTTTTCAGGGACACTGTCCCGGCACGACTTTGCGAGGCGGACGGAGCGGCGGACAAAACGCCTTGCGGGGGCGGGAACGGGCTTGCCGGTCGTCGGCTTGGGCCGCACTGCGGCGGCGCTTGGCCAGAGCAATCAGGGCCGGAATCGGGCGAAGACTCATTCTTCGAGGGATGAGCAAAACGCTGTGACCGGTTTTGCCCGATTCTGCCCGAAACACTGTTTCAGGGCGGTTACATTGTCAGACTTGCGCCACCCTAGCCCGGTTACACAGTGCGGCTAAGTTCGTTTCATCACCAAAAAGAAACTCAGCGAAGGGAACGGCGATGTATGCGAAAATCAAAACGACCCGTGGCGAGCACCTCCTCCAGGCTCCAGAGCGCGATGACCGCCGTCCGAAACTGGCGCTGCGCCAGCAGGCCAGCGACCATCCCATGGCGATGTTCATTCTGCTGGCTGCTTGCGCCTTCATCGGCATGGCGTTCGCGCCGACAGTCGGGCCGGCCTTCGCTTCGTTGAATCCGCCAGCCAACCTCGTCGACGGCGCGCAGACGACGACCAGGACCGCGCGTCTGCCGATGCCGACGATCGACTTCGCCTGCAAGGGCCAGGCCTGGGGCGCCGAAAGCATGGATTGCCTGCGCGCCATCGCCGAGCAGTCAGGAGCGCACAAGATCCGCGCGATCCGAATGATCGCCAACGCCGCGCCGTTGACCAGCACGCCGAACGTTTTCTGATTTTTGTCAAAGCCTGATCCCGAAACCGGTTCCCTCTTTGGGATCATGCTCTGACCTCCCCCGAGCGCTCCCTCCAGCGCGCTCTTCTTCGGCCCCCTGCCACGAGCCCGGCTGGGGGCCTCTTTTTATCCTTTCAATGCCGCCTGTTCGGCAATGGCGGACAGCACGCTGCGTACATCCAGCGTGCTGAACGGCTTTTCCAGGATCTGCGGCCGCTGCTGCGCCGGCAAAGCCTCGATTTCGGCCTTCGCGCCGATCAGGTCGCCTGTGACCAGCACGAAACGCTGCGCCAGGTCAGGCCTTTCGGCCAGCAGCTCGCGATAGATCGATATGCCGCTGATGCCGGGCATGCGCAGGTCAGAAAAGACGATATCGGGCGGCATGTGGCCGCCCAAGGTGGCGGTGCCTGATTCCCAGACGGGTGCAATCCGCGACTTGATGCCCATCAATTCGAGAATGTCGGACAGCGAGCCGGCGACATCCGGCTCGTCGTCGATGATCAAGGCGTGGCGCAAGCCGCTCGAGCGCGGCTGGTTCTCGCCGGCGCCGGCGGCGCCGGCCACAATGGCCGGCAGCTGGACCACGAAACGTGCTCCCCTCGGGACAACTTCCTCGAACCAGACACTGCCATTGTGCCGCTCGATGATCGATTTCGAGATCGACAGGCCGATGCCGGTGCCGACGCCGACCGGCTTGGTGGTGAAATAGGATTCGAAGATGCGGCCGCGGATCGCTTCCGGCACGCCGGGCCCATTGTCCTCGACCGAGAAGCCGGGGTTGCTCCGGTCGCCGCGGAACGTCCGCACCTTGATCAGCCGGTCGCCGGCAATGCCGGCCAATGCATGCTGGCTGTTGATGAGGAAGTTGGCCGCCACCTGCGTCACGTGGTCGGCGTCGGCCATGGCCAGCAGCGGGCCGGCGGCGAAATCGGTGTCGATGATGATGCCGCTTGACCGCGCGCCATAGGCGGTCACCTCGAGGGCCGCACGGATCACCTGGTTGAGGTCGGTCTCGGCCTGGGCTGCGGGATGAAGGCGGACCATCGACAGGAAGCTCTTGACGATGCGGCCGCAACGCTCGGCGGCGGCACGCACTTTCTCGGCACGCACCTTGGTCTGTGGATCGGAGGCGAATTCGTGCAGCAGCGTCGATTGCGCCACCACCACGGCCAGCGGGTTGTTGAGCTCGTGTGAGACGCCGGCCAGCAACGAACCCATCGCCGCCATCTTCTCATTCTGGTGCAGCTTCTCGCGCTGGCGACCAATCTCCTCCTCGGCGCGCAATTTGTCGCGCAGGTCGCGGATCGAGCCGAAGATCAGGCGGCGGTCGGCGACCCGCATCTCGGTTGCCGTCAGCTCGATCGGGAACACCTCGCCGGCGGCGTTCTGGGTAACCGTCTCGAGCCGTTGGCCGACCATCGGCGCGCCGCGGCCGGACATGTATTCGGCGCCCGACGAATAACCCTTGCGGTAGTATTCCGGCACGACGGTGTCGAGCAGGTCCTTGCCGAGGATGTCGCTGCGCATGAAGCCGAACATCTTTTCGGCGGCCGGGTTGAACTCGATGATCGAGCCGGTCTCGTCGATGACGATGATGGCATCGAGCGAGGCCTGCAGCATGGTGCGGCGAATGACTTCGCTGGCATGGGCGTCGGAGGGCGATCTTTCGATGGCGTCGCCGATGGCGAGCGCGATGATGTGCAGCGTCGCCTCTTCCTCGTCGGTCCACTCACGCTCGTCGACGCAGTCATTGACGGCCAGCGTGCCCCACAGATGGCCATGCGCGAAGACCGACACCGACAGGAACGACTTGATGTTCTGCTTTTCGAAGTCGGTTCTCAGGAAGCCTTCGAGATCGCGCGTGTGACCGGCGAAGATCTTGCCTTGCCGCTCATCCTCGGCCACCCGCTCCAGCAGCGGATCCGAATTGACGACCGACTGCATGATGACGGTTGGGGATGCCAGTTCTCCGCCGAAGTCGGGGTCGATCCAGTAGGCGGCGACCGATTGGGCGAAACCCTGGCCGGGCAGTTCGCGCAAGCGAAACAGGATGCCGCGCTGGCATTCGGTGGCCCGGCAGAGCGTTTCCAGGATGCCCTCCATCTCGCGCTGCCAGTCGCCGGCCTCGCGCAGCCGGCGAACGACGCGCACGGCTGCCATCGCTGCGCCCTGCCTGAACCCTTGCACATCCGTGTTTGCTGCTTCAGCGGTCATCTTCTGCCGTCATTCCAGGGCCAGTTCGATCGGCGAGCGACGGCTGCGAGCCTGACCCCTCTTTGGGCTCGGTGCTCAGTTGCCGTCGCCGGTCGGCAGCGAGAAGATATAGCCTTCGCCACGCACCGTGCGCAGAAATTTCGGATTGGCCGGATCCGTCTCGATCTTTTTGCGCAGCCGCATGATGCGAATGTCGACCGCGCGCGACGAGTCAGGGTCTTCGGTGAAGCCGATCGCCTCGGAGATCGCGGCGCGGGTCAGCAGCCGGTTGGCGCGGGTCAGGAAAACCTCCAGCACGTCGAACTCGCTCTTGGCCATGTCGATCACCGAGCCATTGGCGCCGGTGACCAGCCTGCCGTCGAGATCGGCCTGGAAAGGGCCAAAGGCAACGGAACGGCGATCCGTCGCGGCCTTCTTGCCCTGAAGCTCCTGCGGCTGAGGAACCCGGCGCAGCACGCTGCGGACCCTTGCCAGCACCTCGCGCAATTCGTAGGGCTTGACGATGTAGTCGTCGGCGCCGAGTTCCAGCCCGACGATGCGGTCGAGCGCGGTGCCGGCGGCGGTCGCGTAGATGATACCGATCGGCAGCCGCGAACGCAGCCAGCGACCGAGCGAGAGGCCATCCTCGCCCGGCATGGCGATGTCAAGGATTGCGAGATGGAACGACTGCGTTTCAACGAGGCTGCGCGCGGCGGCCGCACTTTCGGCGGTGGCCACGTCGTAGCCGGCGGCGCCCAGATACTCGGCGACCGCGTCCCTCAGGTCGGGCTCATCCTCGACGATGACAATTCTTGCCCGCACGATGCTCTCGCTCCCACTTTCAGTGGAAAGTAGATTGGGTATAAACATGATGTCCAGCACTCATATCTAGTTGCCAGGGAACGGTTGGAAAATATGGCCGCACGATCCGTCATTGCGCTCGTTTCGGTCGCCGAAGTGGTCGCGACCGAACTCGCCGACCATCTCGAGCGGCGTGGCCACGATGTGCATCAGGCGCGACAGCCATGGGAGGCTGAGTCGCTGCTGTCGGGAAAGGGCATCGACGTCGTCGTCATCGGCGACAGCCTCAGCCAGGCGGAGGGGCGGGATCTGCTCAAGCGCTATGGTGGCGAGGGCGGACCGGATTTCATTCTGATCTGCCGGCCGGCAGATCTCGTCGATAAGGTGCTGGCGCTCGAGCTTGGTGCGGCCGACGTCGTCGAGAGCCCGCTCAATGTCAGGGAACTCGCTGCCCGTGTCGGCGGCCTGCTTTCGCGGCGCGGCAGGGGCACGCAGGAACTGATCGTGCTGGAGAACGCGACCGTCGATCTGAGATCGGCCATGGTCATGCATCGGTCCGGCACGGAAGAGCAGCTTTCGCCCGGTCAGGTGGCGCTGCTCAGGCTGTTCCTGGCCAGTCCGCGCAAGGTGCTGACGCGTGACGATATCATTGCCGCGGCACCTGCCGAAAACGCTGACGCCTTCGATCGCTCGATCGATTCGCGCATCGTGCGGCTGCGCCGCAAGCTCGACACCGACACCATTACCACCATACGCGGCGCCGGCTATAGGTTCGATCCGCCGCAGCAATTCGCCGACTGACGGCTGGGCACTGACGTCATCTCTTCGTTCAAGCATCGGAGTTTCCACCTGGGTCCGATGCTCCTGACGCTCAGCGTACCACCAGCAACGACGGACCCGATGGTATGTCATTGCCCACGGTGAGCTCGCTCGCATGGGCGCGGTCCCTGAGCAGCACGGTGGCAACGGCGGCAAAGCCCAGCAGGCCCTGCGCGTAAAGGAGTGCAGAAAGCACCGAAGCAGCAAATTTCGTGTTCATCGTATCAGTTCCCCATATGTGTGTTGCAGGTCACTTCAGGATCTCCCGAAGTGCCCGCGCCGCTCACGGAGCCCCCCGCAGCGGCGCGGGCCTTCGGTCCTCTCGGCAGCAAGTTGCCGGAGGGGCCGCGCACTCCCGTCAGCTTAAGACCGACCCGCCAGAGGGCCTTGAGCCGAACGATGCGCAGGCTGGAAACAGTCCAGACCGTGGCAAAAAACAGTGCGGCATGCAGTGTCGAAATCTCGCCTGACGTCATCGCGCCGAGCCTTGCCAGAGGGTTGCCGGCAACCGTGCCGCCGCCGCCGATGACCACTGCCGCGATGCTGATCCTGAGAACCCAGGACAGTGCGTTCGATTTCGTTTCGATTTTCGTTACCGGCTGTTTTCGTTACGTCAACTTTGCTTGCGGCCCGTATCCGGATCATGCCGCTTGGAGTCCCGCTTTGTTGCCGATTGGTTTCGAGATCGATGACCGTTGTTTCGTATGCAGAAATTCGCATTTTCGCTTAGGGGTAAATACCCATGTTCGTGGCGCCAGGCCTCGTCAGCAAGCAGTATCTGCCCCCATCTCGGCTCCGTCAGCACCGTTTCCTGTTAACCTGAGGAAACAGATTCGAAACACAAACGAGCATTTCACGAAATCTCCCCGAAACAAGGCGTTGGGATAAGCAGCCATCGAATTGGAGCCGGCCAAGCCCGGCAAAGAGAGGGGATACCATCATGCACAACGCCATTTCCGCCAAGCTTATCAACGTCGCCGCCGCCGCCCTGACCGGTGCGGCACTGCTGTTCGGCGCAGGCTCGGGTGCAGCGCACGCCGCCAACAAGATCGTGGCCCGCGTTTCGCTTTCACAGCAGGTCATGGAGGTCTCGGTCGATGGCCGGCCGGCCTTCGCCTGGAAGGTTTCCACTGGCGACGGGGCCCATGTGACGCCGACCGGCTCGTTCAAGCCGACGCGTATGCATGAGATGTGGTATTCGAAGAAGTACGACAACGCGCCGATGCCGCACTCGGTCTTCTTCAGCGGCGGCTATGCGGTGCATGCCACCAACGCGATCAAACGTCTCGGCCAACCGGCTTCGCATGGCTGCGTGCGACTGCATCCCGACAATGCTGCCGATTTCTATCAGCTCGTCGAAATGTTCGGGCCAACCAACACCAGCATCGTCATCGTCAAGTAGCAGGCTGTGGAACGGGCAGGCCAATTGCCGCGTCCTTGCTCAAGGCTCCCGCAGGAAAGCTTGTCGCGGTATTGAGTACAGCTTACCGGCGGTATCGAGCCCAGCCAAAAAAAGGGGCCGGAATTTTCCGGCCTCTTTTGTTTGTCATCCTGTTTTGCGCAATTCAGAACGAACCGCTGCACACTTTTCTTTGAATTGTTTTAGCTCGGCAGTGCCGGCATCAGCTTCGGATCCGGCTTCTCGGCCAGATGCGGCAGGTCCTTGCTGGCGATGAAGGTGTAGAACATGGGCACGACGAAGAGCGTGAACATGGTGCCGACCAGGATGCCGGTGAAGATGACCAGGCCCATCGAGTAGCGCGCCGCGGCGCCCGCACCGCTGGACGTGATCAGCGGCACCACGCCAAGCGCCATCGCCGCGGTCGTCATGAGGATCGGCCGCAGGCGGACCTTGGCCGAGGCGATGATGGCGTCACGCCGCCGCATGCCATGGATTTCACGCTGCTGGTTGGCGAACTCGACCAGAAGGATGCCGTGCTTGGTGATCAGGCCGATCAGCGTGATGAGGCCGACCTGCGTATAGATGTTGAGCGTGCCGAGGCCCAGATTGAGCGGCACGATGGCGCCGAAGATCGACAGCGGCACCGCCATCATGATGATCAGCGGGTCGCGGAAGCTTTCGAATTGCGCCGCCAGCACCAGATAGATGACGATGACGGCCGCCGCAAAGGCGATCAGGATGGTGTTGCCCTGTTCTTTCTCCTGCCTGGACTGGCCGGAGTAATCGATGAAGAAGCTGTCGGGCAGGCTCTCCCTGGCGATGTCCTCCAGCGCCTTCAACCCGTCGCCGGTGGTGACGCCGGGCAGCGGAAGCGCGGAAATCGTCGCTGAGTTCAGCTGGTTGAACTGCTCGATGGCTGCCGGCGCGGCATTGTTGGAGATCTTCACGACGGCCGACAGCGGCACCATCTCGCCCGTGACGCTGCGCACGAAGTATTCGCCGAGCTTTTCGGGGTTATCGCGGAATTTCTGCGGCACCTGCGGGATGATGTCGTAGCTGTTGGAGTCGCGATCGAACTGCGCCACTTCGGCGCCGCCGACCAGCAGCGTCAGCGTCCGGCCGATATCGGCGATCGGCAGGTTGAGGGCCGCGGCGCGGTCACGATCGATGGTCACCGTCACCTGCGGGGCGTCATAGGCCATCGAATTCTGCACGACGATGAAGCGGCCGGAGGCCTGCGCCTTGTTCTTGATCTTCTCCGCCACATCGTACACTTCCGAGGAATCGCCGGTCGATCGCACCACCATGGCGATGGGCAGGCCGCCGCCGGAGCCCGGCAGCGTCGGTGGGGCAAAGACGAAGGCCTGGACACCCGCCACCTTGGCGAGACGGGCCGTAATGTCGGCCTGCAATTCCTTGGAATTGCGCTTGCGTTCAGCCCAGTCCTTGAAGGCAAAGCCGACGAAGGCGCTGTTTGTCTCACCGCTGAAGGCGACAGCGGAGAACTGCGCCCGCGTCTCCGGAATATCCCTCACCAAGCCGAGCATCTGGTTGACGTAGGTCTCGGTGTAATCGGACGTCGCATAGCGTGGCGCCGTCACGATCGAGAGCAGAAAACCCTGGTCCTCTTCCGGCGCCAGTTCGGTCGAGGTCTTGGTGAACATGAAGCCGGTGACGCCGACAAGCGCCAGCACGATGATCAGCGTCAGCGGGCGATAGTTCAGCGAACCGGTGACGGCCCTCTCGTAGACGTGCTCGACCCGCGCGAAGGTGCCGTCGACAATCCGCTGGAAGCGGCCGGGCGTGCCGGACTTCAAGAGGCGCGCCGACATCATCGGGGTGATGGTGACGGCGATGACACCTGACAGCACCACCGAGCCGGCCAGCGTGACTGCGAATTCGCGGAACAGCGCGCCGGTCAGGCCGCCGGTGAAGGCCAGCGGCGCAAACACGGCGGCCAGCGTCATCGTCATGGCGACAATGGCCGAGGCGATCTCACGCATGCCGCTGAATGCCGCCTGCATCGGCGACATGTGGTCTTCTTCCATGTGCCGGTGGATGTTTTCCACCACCACGATGGCGTCATCGACGACAAGGCCGATGGCCAGCACCATGGCCAGCAGGGAGAGAAGGTTGATCGAATAGCCGACCGCAAACAAAAGGAAGCAGACGCCGATCAGCGACAGCGGGATGGTGACGATCGGCATCATCACCGAACGGAAAGAGCCAAGGAACAAAAGGATGACGACGATGACGATGGCAACCGCCTCGGCGATGGTCTTGAACACCTCGTCGATCGAGGCGCTGATCTGCCCGGTCGCATCGTAGACGACCTCGATCGTCATGCCCTTCGGCAGCGTTTCCTGAATCTGCGGCACCAGCTTGGTGAGCGCCGCCGCCGTGGTGAGCGGGTTCGCCGCCGGCGTCGGGAAGATGGCGAGGAAGGTGCCGGGCTTGCCGTTGAAGCTGACCCTGGTGTCGGTGTTCTCGGCGCCGAGTTCGACGCGAGCCACGTCGCGCAGCCGCACCACATTGCCGTCGGTCGAGCGCAGCGGCAGCGCGGCGAATGCTTCCGGCGTCTGCAGCGTCGAGCGCACCGTGATCGACGAGACGACATACTCGTTCTCTGTATTGCCCGGCGCCGACAGGAAGTTGGAATTGTTGATCGCCTCCAGAACCTCGGAGGCCGTCACGCCGCGCGCGGCAAGCTTGACCGGGTCGATCCAGACGCGCATCGAGTATTCCTGGGCGCCGAAGATCTGCACGTCGGCAACGCCTTCGACCGTCGACATGCGTGGCCGGATGACGCGCTCGATATACTCCGTCAGCTGCTCCTTCGTCATGTTCGGATTCTGCATCGAGATGTACATCATCGCGAACTGCTGGCCGGTACCCTTGACGATGACGGGGTCCTTGGAGGCGTCCGGCAAGGTGCCGCGCACGCCCTGGACCTTGGACAACACTTCGGTCAGGGCGACATCGGGATTGGAGCCAAGCTTCATCTGCACCGTCACGGTGCTGGAGGACGGACGGCTCGACGAGGTGACGTAGTCGATGTTTTCGGTCGAGGCGACGGCGCGGGCGATCGGGGCGGAAATGAAGCCCTGGATCAGGTCGGCGCTGGCGCCCGGATAGGCCGTCGTGATGGTGATCGCCGTCTCGTCAACCTTCGGATATTGCCGGATCGACAGGTTGAAGATGCCCTGGAAACCCAGCAGCAGGATCATGCAGGCGAGGACTGTCGAAAGGACAGGCCGGCGAATGAAGAGATCGGAAAAGCTCATTGCTCGTCGGCCTGCTTGTTCGCCGATTTGGTCGGGTCGATGGTGTTGTCGACGGCGACGGACATGCCGTTGAAGAGCCGGTTCTGACCGGCGGTGACGACCTCATCGCCAGCCTTCAACCCCTCGACGATCTCGACCATGCCCTCGTTGCGGCGGCCGGGTTTGACGAAGACCTGCGACAGCACCAGCGCAGGCTTGTCGCCTTCCGCCGCCGGCTTGACCGGATCGGCAGCGTTGTCCGCCGGCTTTGCTGCATCGACAGCCGGCTTGGTTGCATCAGCCGCCGGCTTCATGGCATCGGCCGGTTTGGCATCTGCGGGCTTTTTGTCTGCGGGCTGGGCGTCCGCCGGTTTGTCGGGTGCCGACGCGGCGGGCTTTTCTTCCGGCTTGGCCGCCTGCGTGGGGGGCGCTTCGGCGGGCTTCGCCGCCTGCACCACGAAAATATAATCGCCATAGAGGCTGGTGGTCAGCGCCGTCTGCGGCAGCGCCAGCACATTCTGCTCTTCTGGCAGTTCGACACGGACCTGCACGAACTGGCCAGGGGTCAGCTTGCCGTCAGGATTGGCGACTTCCGCCCTGATATTCACCAACCGGCTGGATGGGTCGATTTTCGGGTCGATGCCGCGAATGGTACCGGCATAGGGCATCTCGCCGCCGCCGATGCCCAGCCGCACCGTCTGGCCAATCTTGAGCAGCGGGAGTTGTTGTTCGGGAACCGAGAAATCGACCCGCATCGTGTCCAGATCCTGCAACGTCACCACTACGGTGCCAGGCGCCAGGTACTGGCCAAGGTCGATTCTCGGGATGCCCACCGTGCCGCTGAAAGGCGCCGTCAGCTGCTTTTGGTCGAGCACCGCCTGCAGTTTGTTCACTTGCGCGGCGGTTGCCGATGCGGTTGCCCGCGCCGTGTCGAGCGTTGCGTCCGCATTGACGCCGCGCCTCTGCAGTTCAATGGCGCGCGTCAGCGCCATTTGGACGACCGCGACTTGCGCCTTCGTCGCCTCCAGATCGGCGCGCTCGACCGCACCGTCGAGTTGCAGCAGGACCGCGCCTTCCGCAACCTTCTGGTTGGCGTGAAACAGGATCTCCTTGACGATGCCTGTGGTTTCAACCGTCAGATCGACACCGCGCACAGCCCTGACCGTACCGATAGCCTCGACGCCCGGTGTCCAAGTCGACGGCTTGGCGATAGTCGTCGACACGGTCGCCGCCGGCGGCTTCATCGTTGCGAAATACTGCTTGATGCCGTTGTCGCGCAGGAAGTTGAAGCCGACAATGCCACCGACCACGACGAAGAGGACGAGCAGAACAAGGGCGATGATGACGATACGAAGGATGCGCTTGAACAAGGAAGTCCCCTCAGCCGAAATCCGGCGCTAAGCGCGGACATCGGGACACATATCGACTGCGGGTCCCGATTTCAAATAACGGCGGTCTTACTGTACCGTCTGGACGGTCTTGTCAATTGGGCCTAAGCTTGCGATGGGAGGGGCCATGAAAGCTCCAAGATCGAACTCGCGCGAGAAAATTCTTGCTGCGGCGGCCGATGTCGCACGAGAATCCGGACCTGGCAGCCTGTCGTTGGAAGCGGTTGCCAGCCGCGCCGGCGTATCGAAAGGCGGGTTGCTCTACAATTTCCCGACCAAGGCCAAGTTGATGCAGGGACTGGTCGAGGGCTATTTGCGAGACTTCGGGCAAGCTCTCGAAACCGCCAACAGCGCCGACAAAGGCAAAAACCCACTCGCCGTCTATGTCGCGCTGTCGGCAGATGATTGCGAGGACAAGCGGCCATCGGCATCCTGGATCTTTTCGGCAATCGCCGAGGATCCCGACTTCATGACGCCCATAACGACGTTCAAGCGGCAGCTTTTCGAGCGCCTGAAGGGCGAGACGCCGGATCTGAAGTCGCTGCTGGTCTGCTACCTGGCCATAGAAGGGCTGCGCAGCATGAGCCTCTTCGATGCGGATGTCCTTTCGAAGGACGAGCGGCAGTTGCTGGTGGCGTCCCTGCTTGAGATTGCAGGATCGCCTCAGACCCGCGAGGACTGATCCGGGAAGGCCTTGCCGGTTGCCGGGTCAAACAAGCGAAGCGCTGTCTCGTCGAAGGCGAAGCTGCATGTTTGGCTCTTGGCAAGCCGGGTCCGTGGCGGCAGGCAAGCCGTCAGCCGCTGTGGGCCGATGCGGGCCGTGGTGACCAGTTCCGGTCCGGTCAGTTCGACGACCTCGATCTCAACGGGCAATGACAAGTCCGTCGCAGCACCTGTCGCCACGCGAAGCGCTTCGGGCCTGATGCCGACGACGACCCGTGCGCCGTCGCGGGCCGAGTTTCGATAGCGTGCGGGCACAGGTATGCGCACGTCGGTATCGGCAATGGCCAGCTTTCCGTCGGTGAAGACCGCCTGCAGCATGTTCATCGACGGCGCGCCGACAAAGCCCGCGACATAGAGTGTCGCCGGCTGGTCGTAGATCTCTTCGGGCGTGCCGAGCTGTTCGATCCTGCCGTCGCGCATCACCGCGATGCGGGTCGCCAACGTCATCGCCTCGATCTGGTCGTGGGTGACGTAGACGATCGTGGTCTGCAGCATCTGGTGCAGCCGCTTCAGTTCGGTGCGCATTTCCAGGCGCAGCTTGGCGTCGAGATTGGACAGCGGCTCGTCGAACAGGAAGACCTGCGGCTTGCGCACCAGCGCCCGGCCAATGGCGACGCGCTGGCGCTGGCCGCCGGAAAGCTGGCTCGGCTTGCGGTCGAGCAAGGTCTCGATCTGCAGCAGTTTCGCCGCTTCGTGCACCGCCCTGTCGCGCTCGTCGGCGGGAACCCCGCGCATCTCTAATCCGAAGCCGATGTTACGGTGGACGGTGAGGTTCGGATAGAGCGCATAGGATTGGAAGACCATGGCGATATCGCGGTTCTTGGGATGAACGCCAAGGATTGAGCGGCCGCCGACCAGCACGTCGCCGCTGGTTGCCTCGGCCAGCCCGGCGATGATGTTGAGAAGCGTCGATTTTCCGCAGCCCGACGAGCCGAGCAGCACCAGGAATTCGCCGCTCTGCAGCGCGATGTCGATGCCTTTCAGCGTCTCGACACTGCCGTAGCTCTTGCGGATGTCGCGGATTTCAAGCGCGCTCATGTGTGGATTCCCTGAATTGCATCGGGCCGCCATAGTTGCGGGGCAAGGTGGAAATCGCGCGCGACGCTACGTGCGTCGCGGCGGATAGACAGGCCGATAGTGGTTGCTCCTGCGCCAGTGCGGCGAGGAAGGCGGCGTTGAAGACATCGCCGGCGCCGATCGTGTCGACGACCCGTACGTCGGGCGCGACGGCTTCGACAAGTGCGCCGTCCGGGCCGATGGCGACGGCGCCCAGCGGGCCGCGCTTGACGACGAAGGTCGCGCCTTTCCTCATGCTCGACCGGATCGCGCGCGCCGCCTCCACAGGGCTCTGCATTCCGGCTAGGGTCACGGTCTCGACCTCGTTGAACAGCGCCAGTTCGCAGCGCGACAGCCATGCGCGGGTGGCCGTGCAATTGGCCTCGGTCCAGCCATCGATCGGCCAGCCGGTGTCGAGCGCGACGGCAATGCCGTGGCTGTCCGCCCAGTCGAAAAACGCGTCGTAGTGGCGCGTGAGATCGTCGGTCAGGAAGGAGCCGCACAACAGCGCGTAGCCGCCCGAGAGCGCCCTGCCGTCGAGGACGGCGAGCACGTCGGCGAGACTGAAGCGCGGCAGATGTCCGCGTGTCGTGAAGAAGGTCCGCTCACCGTCCGGGTGGGTCATGCCGACGGACAGCGTCGTGCCTTCAGGACAGACCGGCCATTTCTCGGCGCGGTGGCCAAAGGCCTCGCGAAGCCAACGGCCAAACTGGTCGTCGCCGACATTGGCGGCAACGGCGAAATCGACGCCGAGCGCCTCCCAGGCCAGCGCACTGTTGCCGGCCTGGCCGCCGACGCGCAATTCGTCGTGGTCGACGACGGTCTCCGTTCCGGCGACAGGCCACGGCGCTACCGGGCCGACAATCAGGTCGACGTTGACGTTGCCGATCACCGCAAGCGTACGCATCACTCGCTCCTGGTGATCTTGGTCGAGCGAACCGGCGTGCCGGCATTGTCGATAAGGGCATCGGCGAAAGCGATCATCAGGCGCTGCGCTGGAGGCAGCATGGCGAAGATCGCAGCGAGGCCGGAGGCCGGCTTGAAGGAAAGCGTCACGGCTCCTGCGACAGGCGTTTGCCCGGACGAATCGAAGACCACGAGCGGTGCGCCGGCCTCGACCACGGACATGGCCATGGCGGTCACCAGATCCGATGTCGGGTCGTTGCCGCGAAACAGGATGACGCCGATGTGCGGGCCGAGCATTTCCATCGGCCCGTGACGCAACTGGCCGCCCTCTAGCGAAAAGCACGGCAGGCGCGACAGTTCGGTGAGGCCAAGTGCCAGCGCTTCGGCAAGACCCTGCAGCCGGCGGCCCGAGGTGACGATGGCCGTCACCTCGGCCAGTGCTGCGAGCGCCTGTGTGATGTCGTTGTCTTGTGGCTGATCCAGGGCGCCAAGCGCGGCACTCGGGTCCTCGCCGAGTGCGGCAAGAATCGCCAGATGCAAGGCGAAGGTCACGGTCAGGCTGCGGGTCGCGGCGAAGGCCAGTTCGGTGCCGCCGGCGCCGACCAGGCAAGGTACGGTGCGAGCGAGGAACGAAGCGGCTTCAAGCGTCAGGCCGAAAACATCGGCAGCGCTGCCAGCCTCGGAGAACCATCTGACGACCTCGGCGCTCTCGCCGGACTGCGAGGTAACGAGCACCGTCCTGCCCTCAAGCGGCAGTGGCTGGCCGAGTTGCTCGGAAAGCGGCAGTGCCAGTGCGTCGATGCCAAGAGCACGGTAGAGCGGCTCGACGGCGCGACCGACAGCGTGCGAGCCGCCCATGCCGAGCAGCAGCAGGCGCCCGCTCTGCCGGATCGAGGCGGCGGCCTTTGCCGCCATGGCCGCGTTGCGTTCGAACGACGCGATCGCATCGGCATGCTGGCGCGCCATCTCGCGGTCGATCGCCATGAGCCCGGCGGGGCGGCTCTCGCCAGTGGTCATTGTCATCCTTTCACACCGCCGCTGGTCAGGCCCGAGATCAGCGCGCGCTGCATGACCAGGCCGATCAGCACCGGCGGCAAGGCGGCCAGTACGCCGGCCGTGGCGATCAATCCGTAGTCGGAAACACGGCCGCCCGCCAAATCGGCGATGGCGACGGTCAAGGTCTTGGCGCGCTGGTCGGACGTGAACAGCAGCGCATAGAAGAATTCGTCCCAGGCGAGCAGCACGGCAAACAGCGCCGATGTCGCCATAACAGGTGCTGCCAGCGGTAGCGTGATGATGCGCAGCGTCTGGAACAGGCCGGCGCCGTCGATCATCGCCGCCGCCTCGATTTCGCGCGGGATCGAATCGAAACCCGACTTCATCAGCCAGGTGGTGAACGGCGCCAGAATGGTCAGGTAGACCAGAGCCAGGCCGAAGATGTTGTTGAGCAGGCCGAGATACGACAGGCCCATGTAGAGCGGTACGGCAAGCGCCACCGGCGGCAGCATGTAGGTGGCGATGACCATCGACAGCGACCAGCCGATCGATGGCGTGCGCGAGACGGCCCAGCCGGCGGGGATCGCCAGCGCGAGCGCCGCGATGGTCGCCATGCCGGCAATCTCGAGGCTGTTACGCAACGATGAGGTGAAGGCAGCGCCGGCGCTGTTTTCGGCGGTCGACAGCAATTGGCCGTAGCGGGAGAAGTCAGCACTTTGCGGCCACCAACGCAACGGCTTGGCGGCAAGGTCGGCGGCCGGCGATATGCTCATGATGAACAACCAGGCGAGGGGCGCCAGGATGACGGTGGCGAGCAGCAAAGCGCAGGCATGGATGAAGATGGTGAAGGCAGGGCTCTGGCGTTCCATCAGGCGGCACTCCCCGCGGTCTTGCGCACCAGCGCCGCATAGGCGATGGCCAGCACGGTGACGAGCAGGGTGACGATCAGCGCCAGCGACGCTCCGGAGCCGGCGCGCTGGAAGGAGAAGGCCTCCTGGTAGACGAGGATCGACAGCGTGCGCGTGCTGTTGGCCGGGCCGCCGCGGGTCATCACCCAGATGATGTCGAAGACCTTGAAAGCCTCGATGGTGCGCAGCACCAGCGCCACCATTAGCGGGCCGGCGAGATAGGGCAGGATGACGAAGCGGAAGCGGTTGAAAGCCCCGGCGCCGTCGACGAGCGAGGCGGCGGTGATGTCGCGCGGCACCGCCTGCAGCGCCGCCAGCGCGATCAGCGCCACCAGCGGAAAATTCTTCCAGCAGTCGGCGACGATCAGCGCCGCCAGCGCCTTGCCCGGCTCGCCGAGCCAGGAACGGTAGGCATCGATGAGGTGCAATTGTGTGAGGGCAGCGTTCAGCGCGCCATATTCGGGATTGTAGATCAGCCGCCATAGCGTAGCGTTGACCACGGTCGGCAGCGCCCAGGGCAGGATCATCAAGGCGCGCAGGATGGCGCGGCCATGAAACTGTTGATTGAGCAGCAGTGCTGCGAGAACGCCGATCACCATTTCGGCGGCGACCGAAATCACGGCGAAGAGTGTCGTAGTGACCAGCGTGCGCGAAAAATTCGCGCTGGACAGCATGTTCGCATAATTGTCGAAGCCGACGAAATTGCCGCCCGTGCCGACAAGCTTGGCGTCGGTGAAGGATAGCCCGACGGTATCGGCCAGCGGCCAGCCGATGACGGCGAGCATGACCACGAGCAGCGGCAGCATCAGCAGCCATGCACGGGTTGTCATCCAGGTGCCCGACATCGGAGCAGCCTTTCTTCGTTCATCTTTGATCTGGACATAACATGGGCGGCACAAGGCCGCCCATGTTGAAGGACAACGGCGCTCAGAGGCCGCTGTTTTGCGCGGCGGTCTTCAAGGCATCCTCCGGCGAGGACTGGCCGAGAAGAGATTCCTGAATCGCCTGCTGCAAGGCAGTCGACAGCTCCTGGTATTTCGGCGTGGTCGGGCGCGGATACATGGCGGCCAGGCCGAGCTTGGCGGCGGCGATCAATTCTTCCTGGCCCTTGGTGACCGCCGGGTCGTCATAGGACGAAGCCCAGATCGGCAGCGAGAGCTTGGCATACTGGTTTTGCGTCGCCTGCGAGGTCATGAATTCAATGTATTTCCAGGCTTCGTCCGGATGCTTGGAGACCGCTGTGACGCCAAGGCCCATCGAGCCGTTGACGGCCGACACCTCGCTGGTGCCACTAACGCCTGGCGCTGGCACAACACCGACCTTGCCCGCCACCTTGCTGTCCTTCGGGTCGTTGGCCATGTTGTACATGTAGGTCCAGTTCAGCGCGAAGGCAGCGTCGCCGTTTTCGAAGACCTTGCGCACGTCCTCTTCCAGGAATTCCTTGGAATTGGGATTGGTGAGGCCCGACTTGTAGCTGTCGACCATGTATTTCAGCGCCGCGACGCCGGGGCCATTCTGGAAGTCCGGCTTGCCGTCCTTGAGGAAGTCGCCGCCATAGGCGCTAACCAGCGTGGCGTAGTCGCAGATCGCGGCCTCGGCCTGCGACCAACTCCAGGCGATCGGCGTCTTCAGCAAGCCCTTGTCCTTGATGATCTTGGCCTGTTCGCCGAGTTCTTCCCAGGTCTTCGGCGGCGCCTTGATGCCGGCCTTTTCCAGGATCTCCTTGTTGTAGAACAGGTATTTGGTGTCGAGGATCCACGGCATGCCGTAGTATTTGCCGTCATACAGGACCGTCGTCCAGGCGCCGGGTAGCACGCCTTTCTTCATGTCGTCGGTGATCTTCGACGACTCATCGACCAGCACCTTGTTGGTGGCGTATTCGGCCGGCCAGATGACGTCGAACAGCACGACGTCGTAGCCACCGCCCGAGCCCTGTGCGAGCACGGTCTTGTCGTGCAGGCCTTCATAAGGGACGAATTCGAGATTGACCTTGATGTCGGGATTGGCCTTGATGAAGGCGTCCGTCATGGCGCGCACGTCAGCCTCGCTGTAGGCGGCCTGCGCCATGAAAAGCGCATTGATGGACGTTTCGGCGAAAGCATGGGGAACGAGCAATCCTGCGACAAAGACTGCGCCCAAGAGTGTCTTACCGATCGATTTCAGCATCTTCTTCTCCCATTACCGATGTTGGCGGGCCGGCGATCTGCGTTGCCTTCCCGGATTGATGTCACGTGACCCAATGGTCCCCGACCGTGAGCGGCGCCGGGCTTAAAGCCCTGGCCGTCTTGTTCTGCGGTCGGTTTCGCTATTAAGTCAATTCGCTTGACTTAATTAGTCGATCAATATCCTAATGGAGTCAAGAGGGAAACGCTGGTGGACGATATCAGCCCGATCCGCGCCAAGAGCGGCACCAACCAGGAAGGCACGAGCGCGCACAACCGTCGTGTCATGATCGAGGCGCTGCGTCTCAATGGCGCCCTGTCGCGCGCCGACCTGGCGCGCGCCACCCAACTCACCAAGCAGGCGGTCTCAAACATCATCGAGGACCTCGAAAGCGACGGCCTGGTCGTTGCCCTCGATTCGGTGCGCAAGGGCAGGGGCCAGCCCTCGACCCCCTACAGGCTGGTTCCCGAAGGCGCCTTCGCCATCGGGCTGCAGATTGATCGCCACCTGACGCGGGCGGTCGCCGTCGACCTGGTCGGCAGCGTGCTGGCGCGAGCCGAGGCCAACCTGCCATTCGATGAGCCGTCGAAAGGCGTCGAGGTGATCCTTGGCCTGGTCGGCGGCGTCCGGCGTGAGCTGTCCCAGATCTTCGCCCAATCCGAAGAGAGGCTCGTCGGTCTCGGCGTCGCCATGCCGGGTCCTTTCGGGCTGAAGAATTCGGACGATAAATGGATGATGCCGGCCTGGCAGAAATTTCCGCTGCTGGAGACGCTCGCCAAAGGCACAGGCCTGAATGTCAGCTTGCAGAACGACGCCGCCGCCTGCGCGACGGCGGAGCGCATCGTCGGCGCGGCGCACGGTGTCGATCACGCGGTTTGCCTCTACGTCGGTTACGGCATCGGCGCCGGATTGATCCTGAATGGCGAGCTCTACAGCGGCGGCCATGGCAATGCCGGCGAGATCGGCATGGCGCTGCTCTCGCCGGCCGGCCCCGGCTCGACGCCGCTGGAACATCGCGCGTCGCTGGCCTCGCTTTACCAGCATCTCGGCCTCAACCCGGCCGACGACGACATCTACCAACAGTTGGACGGCCTGGTCACGGCCGAGGATCCCAAGATCATGGCCTGGATCGATGGTGCGGCGCATGATCTGCGCTGGAGCGTGCATCTCATCGAAACGATCTTCGATCCGCAAACCGTCATCTTGACAAGCGGAGCGCCGGAAGCGCTGGCCCGCCGGCTGGTCGAGGCGATGCATCCGCTGCTGCCGTCGATCGCCGACCGGCCGGGGCGGAATTTGCCGCGCCTGCAACTCGGCACCACCGATCCCTGGTCGATCGCGCTCGGTGCTGCCGCGGCGCCGATCAGCCGCGCCTTCGATCCACGGTTTTCGGCGATCCTGAAGACGCGGTCCAGCAGCACCTGACAGCGTCGACCACCAGGCATTTCGCCTGAAATATCCTCGGAAGTTGTGTTCGATATCGTCACACAGGGTTCATTGTGCGGACATAGCGTTCATCCCGGTTCTTTGCTGCAATGCAATAGGAGTGGGACATGGTGGACATAGTTTCTAGTGAGGCGGGCATTCCGAGACCGGATCATCCGCTGCACAATTCGGGTAGCGCGAAGTGGTTCCTGCCGGCCTTCGGCGTGCTGGTGCTCGTCGGCGTCGTCTATGTCGGCTACGCGCTCAGCCAGGATCTGGCCGAGGCCAAGACGGTGCCGTGGATCCTGCTCGGCATTGCCTTGCTGATCGCGCTCGGCTTCGAATTCGTCAATGGCTTCCATGATACCGCCAATGCGGTGGCGACGGTCATCTACACCCGCTCCATGCCGGCTGAATTCGCGGTCATGTGGTCGGGCGCCTTCAATTTCCTCGGGGTTCTCACCTCCAGCGGTGCGGTCGCTTTCGGCATCCTGTCGCTGCTGCCGGTCGAACTGATCCTGCAGGTCGGCTCTTCCTCCGGCTTTGCGATGGTGTTCGCACTGCTCGTTGCCGCCATCCTGTGGAACCTCGGCACCTGGTTCCTCGGCCTGCCGGCTTCGAGCTCGCACACGATGGTCGGCTCGATCATCGGCGTCGGCCTCGCCAACCAGTTCATGGCGCCTGCCGGCAGTGCCACCAGCGGTGTCGACTGGTCGCAGGCGACCAATGTCGGCATCACCTTGCTGGTGTCGCCGATCATCGGCTTCTTCGCCGCTGCGATACTGCTCTATGCGATGAAGCTACTCGTGCGCAATCCGGCCCTCTACGAAGCACCGAAAGGCAACACGCCGCCACCATGGTGGATCCGCGGGCTGCTGATCTTCACCTGCACCGGCGTCAGCTTCGCGCACGGTTCCAACGACGGACAGAAAGGCATGGGCCTGATCATGCTGATCCTGATAGGTGTCGTGCCGACGGCCTTTGCGCTGAACCGGACGCCCGACATCAACTATCTCGAGGCCTACAAGTCGGCTTCCGTCAGCGTCGAACAGGCGCTGGGCAAATATGTCAAGCCGGGCGTCACCGTCACCGACGCCAAGGCAGCCGTCCAGGATGCCGTGCGCACCCGGACCTGGAGCGACCAGACGACGGTCGCGCTGCAGACCTACATCCACGACACGACAGCGGGCCTGCAGCCCTATGCCACTGTCGACAACGTGCCGACCGATCTGGTCAGCAACGCCCGTAACGACATCTACCTGATCGGCGAGGCACTCAAGCTGATCGACAAGAAGAAGTTGCTGCCGATGGAGGCGGCCGATCTGAAAGCGGTCACCGACTATCACAAGGCGGTCGACAACGCGACGAAGTTCATCCCGATCTGGGTGAAGGTCGCCGTCGCCCTGGCGCTCGGCCTCGGCACAATGGTCGGCTGGAAGCGCATCGTCGTCACGGTCGGCGAGAAGATCGGCAAGAGCCATCTGACCTATGGCCAGGGCGCCGCCGCGGAGCTTGTCGCGATGGTGACCATCGGCATGGCCGACCGGCTGGGGCTGCCTGTGTCTACAACCCACGTGCTGTCGTCGGGCGTCGCCGGAACGATGGCCGCCAACGGTTCGGGCCTGCAATGGTCGACGGTGCGCAACCTGCTGCTGGCCTGGGTGCTGACCTTGCCGTGCTCGATCACGCTCGCCTTCGTGCTGTTCATCATCTTCCGCCAGGTGTTCTAGAGCGGACAATCAGATGTTGAAATGAAAACGGCGCCGGTTCGGCGCCGTCTTTCGTTTGGGTGATCTGGCTTATTTCAACGCGGCTGCAGGCCTTGGTCCTCAAAACTGTGAATTTGCCATGCGCCTCGTCGGAGGAAGGCGCAGCAATGACCTCAGGTCGGATCCTCGCGGTGCAGATCGTGGATGGCGACGCCCTCGACATTGGTCGGCAAGGTCAGCCACTGGCGATGGCGCAGCGTGCGCTGCGTGTCCTCCAGCCCCATCTCCCAGTGCTCGCGCATCGAGGTGCCGGAGAATTCGTAGTCCTTGGCGTGACCCTCGTAGCCTTTGTGCTGGTAGATCAGGTGGACGATGTTGACCACGCCGGCATTGGAATAGTCGGCGATCAGCTCTCTCTCGCCTTCCCTCAGCAATTCGGAAGGGACGCGCTTCAGCGCGTCGAGCAGTTTCATCTTGAGCGCATGGATGCGCTGGAAATTGTCTGTGTTTTGCCGCGTGCGGCTGGAATACATGATGTCCTTGTGCCGCGACAGCACATCGGCCATGCCGCGCGGCAAGGAGCCGCGCGCGCTGAACAGGTCGACCTGGAATACCAGCGAGGAGCGGTCTTCTTCCTGGTCGAGCAGATACTGCAGCGGCGTGTTGGAGACGATGCCGCCGTCCCAGTAATACTCGCCTTCGATGCGGATCGACGGGAAGGCGGGCGGCAGCGCGCCGCTGGCCATGATGTGCTCCGGCTCGATGCGCACTTTCTCGGTGTCGAAATAGACGAAGTTGCCGGTTCTGACATTGACCGCGCCGACGCTCAGCCGCTTCTTGCCGTCGTTGAGGATATCGAAGTCGATCAGGCTTTCCAGCGTCTCCTTCAATTCGACCGTGTCATAGAAGCTGGTGGCGCCTTCGGCTCCCGGCTGTTCGAACCAGGGATTGGGATTGCGCGGCTTGAAGAAGCCTGGCTGGCCCATGGTCATCGTCATCCACGAACTGGTGCGGTTGCGGATGTCGCGGTAGATGTCGCCTTCGGGCGTATAGGCCCAGATCTTGCGGCCCGAGATGGTCTGCCAGAATTGTTCGAGACGCTGCAGGCGGCGGCTTGATTCATTGCCGGCGATGATCGCCGCATTGATGGCGCCGATCGATACGCCGGAAAGCCAGCTCGGCTCGCAGCCCGCGTCGGCCAGCGCCTGATAAACACCGGCCTGATAGGCGCCGAGCGCGCCGCCACCCTGAAACACCAGCGCGATGCGGTCATACTGCGCCGATATTTCCTCGATGGTGGCGGTAGCCTCCTTCTTGCGATTGCGATCAAGCACGAATTTTCTCCGGCTGGGTTGCGCTGGTCTCGGAGGGGTTGCGATCAGCGAGGTAGTCGTGAACCACCTCGCCCAGCCCGAGCGTCAGATCGGCGGTGAAATGAACAGCCGATACGATGTCGAGCACCGGCAGCTTCGCCACGTCGGCCATGACATGGGGCCGCAGATCGAGTGCCGCGGGCGCCGTCCATGCCTCCTTCAGCGTGATATCGGTAAGGTAGTAGCGGACCAGCTCGCAGATGCGTGGCGTGCCGTCGACATGCGGGATGATCTTGACCAGGAAGTTGGGAGCAGCCAGCGAAGCAAGAACGGAATCGTGATCGGCCTCCCGGTGTTTGTAACCCATGGTACCGGTGGCGCACAGAACGCTGCCATAGTGCAGCGTGCCGACGATCACTTCGCCCTCATGCACGATCTTGGGATTGGCCAGCTTCTTGGGAAAGCCCCAGAGCTCGCGGCCGCCGGCGATCGGCGCGTCGTCGTCCAAATACATCGAATGGACGTAGCCGCCGTGCTGGCCCTTGTAGCGCACCGGGATCACCTGGCCGGTCTCGGTATAGTCGCCGAAGCCGGTTGAATCAGGCATGCGGATGAATTCGTACTTGACCAGCGGCTCGTCGATCTCCAGCGGCGCCGGTACGACGGCTTCGAGCGCCTCGCGCGTCGTGCGGTAAGTGATGATGACGTATTCGCGGTCGAAGAAACGATACGGCCCCGGCGGGAAGGACGGATTGGTCAGTGGCATCGCATAGGCGCGCTTCAAGACATCGGCGATTTCCAAGCTGCACCCCCAAGGTTCTCTACGGCAAAATCTCGTCAGGAATGACCGCGCGAATGCGCAACCGATTATGTTGCACGGCACCATGACAGCGCCGTGTCAGCCCGGCGACCACGGTTTGGAAGGGATAGGAGCCATGCTCCAGCGTGTCGCAAGGCTGTAATCGCATCGACACACGGCTCTGTCATTGTCATGCTGCGATGCACAATTATATGTCATGTTCCCTCCCACCTCGCGCGAGATCACCATGGGTTCCCTGTCTTCCAAGAATGCCCTCGTCACCGGCTCGACCAGCGGAATCGGCCTGGCAATAGCCCGCGCCTTTGCTGCTGAAGGCGCCAACGTCACCATCAACGGTCTGGGCGATGCTGTGGCAATCGAACAGGAGCGCGCCGGAATCGAGAATGATTTCGGCGTCAAGTGCCGCTACTCCGATGCCAACATGATGGATGGCGCGGCGGTGAGCGCCATGGTGCATGAGGCCGAGGCCGCGTTCGGCAGCCTCGATATCCTGGTCAACAATGCCGGCATCCAGCATGTCGCGCCGATCGAGGACTTCCCAGACGACAAATGGGAAGCCATCATCCGTATCAACCTGCTCGCCGCGTTCTATGCGATCAAGGCCGCGCTGCCCGGCATGAAGGCGCGCAAATGGGGCCGCATCATCAACACGGCTTCCGCGCACGCGCTGGTCGCTTCGCCGTTCAAGTCGGCCTATGTGTCGGCCAAGCACGGCATTGCCGGCCTGACCAAGACGGTGGCGCTGGAAGTGGCGCTTGACGGCATCACCGTCAATGCGATCGCGCCGGGCTATGTCTGGACGCCACTGGTCGAAAAGCAGATTCCCGACACGATGAAAGCGCGCGGCATGACCGAGGAACAGGTCAAGCACGACGTGCTGCTGGCGGCGCAACCGACAAAGGAGTTCGTCACCGTAGACGAGCTTGCGGCGCTGACGCTGTTCCTGTGCTCGGATTCTGCCAAGCAGATCACCGGCACGACCTTGCCGATGGACGGCGGCTGGACCGCGCAGTAGAGGATGGTCAAGGCGTTCGTTTGCCGGCTGACGTTGCCAGGCTTCAACGGGAAAGCCGCCAGCAGGAAAGCATCCCGGTCAGGTCCATGAAAGTCATCCAGATATCCGATCCGCATCTGATGACGCCGGGCGGTCTTCTGTACGGCTCCAATCCGCTCTTCAGGTCGCAAGCCTGCCTTGCCGACATCGGCGGCAACCATGCCGACGCCGATCTGGTGGTGATTTCCGGCGACCTGACCAATGACGGCGAGCGTTCCGCTTACGCCGCGCTGAGGGAAAGTCTGTCAGGGTTCGGTCCGCCCTGCCGGCTGATGCTTGGCAACCATGACGACCGGGCGCTGTTTCTCGAGATGTTCCCGCAAGCCACCACCGAGCGCGGTTTTGTCCAAAGTGTCGTCGACAGCAGCGAAGGCCGCCTGATCCTGCTCGACACGCTGGACAGCGGCCATGTCGAGGGCAAACTATGTGCAGCGCGCCTCGACTGGCTCGATGAGCGGCTGCAAGAGGGTCGCGATCGGCCGGTCTTCCTGTTCATGCACCATCCGCCGTTTCGGATCCACATCCCCGAGCTCGACCGAGTCATGCTCGCCGATGCCGATGCCTTGCATGAGGTTCTGCTGCGCCACGGCAACGTCCGCCATATCTTCGCCGGACACGTCCACCGGCTGATCGCCGGCAGCTGGCGCGGCATTCCGGTCAGCACGCTGCGCAGCACCAATCATCAGACCGCGCTCGATTTATCGCAGAGCTGGAGCCTCGGTCACGAGTCGCCGGCCTATGCCGTGATCCTGATCGATGCGGACGGGGTGATCGTGCATTTTCACGATTTCCCGGTGCCGCCGGCGCCATAGCCTGAACCGTCAAGGGGCGTGGCGAAGCGATCGTCACGACCGGTGGAGAAGCCACCCAGAATCCGGGTGTCAGGCGGCACGCAGCCATGCCAGTCTGTTGTATGCGCAGCCCGCTGCGCGCCCTCCGCTTGGTGGCTGTTTTGGGTCACGCGGAGCCTCCGCAATGGGGCGCCAAAAAGCGACTACGGTGGACATTAGTCTTGACAGAAATACAGATGTTCAATACCCGTCAGGCGATTGAACAGCCTGCATGATGGGAGGAACGAGCGGTATGGCTTCCAATGTTTCGTTGACGGGCCTTGCCCGCGATCTTGAGGAACGCGCCAGGTCGGGCAAGCCCATCCGCATCGGTCTGATCGGCTCCGGCGAGATGGGAACCGATATCGTCACCCGTGTCGCCCACATGTCCGGCATCGAGATCGGCGCCATTTCGGAACTGAACATGCCCGCCGCCAGCAAGGCGGTGGATATCGCCTTCCAGGAAACCGGCCACGCGCGCGAGGTGTCGAATGCGTCAGCGATGACGGCTGCGATGGAGGCCGGAAAGATCGCGGTCACCAACGATGCCAGCCTGGTCATCGACAATGACCTCATTGACGTGGTCATCGACGCCACCGGCGTTCCGGCCGTCGGCGCCGAGATCGGCCTGCGCGCCATGGAGCATGGCAAGCATCTGGTGATGATGAATGTCGAGGCCGACGTCACCATCGGCGCCTATCTGAAAAGCGAGGCCGACCGGCTGGGTGTCACCTATTCGCTGGGTGCCGGCGACGAGCCGTCCTCCTGCATGGAGCTGATCGAATTCGTCTCGGCGATGGGCCATCCGATCGTTGCCGCCGGCAAGGGCAAGAACAATCCACTCAACATCGACGCCACGCCCCCCGACTATGAGGAGGAGGCCAAGCGCCGGCACATGAATGTGCGCATGCTGGTCGAATTCGTCGATGGCTCCAAGACCATGGTCGAGATGGCGGCGATCGCCAATGCCACCGGGCTGGTTCCCGACAAATCCGGCATGCACGGCCCGGCGGCGACGCTTGGCGAACTGTCCAAGGTCCTGGTGCCGCAGAAGGACGGAGGCGTGCTGTCGAAGGTCGGCGTCGTCGACTACTCGATCGGCAAAGGTGTTGCGCCGGGCGTGTTTGTCGTCGCCGACATGTCGCACCCGCGCATTTCGGAGCGCATGGAAGATCTGAAGATGGGCAAGGGCCCGTATTTCACCTTCCACCGTCCCTATCATTTGACCTCGCTCGAAGTGCCGCTGACCTGCGCTCGCGTCGTGCTCTACGGCAAGGCGGACATGGTGCCGCTGGCCAAGCCGACGGCCGAAGTCTGCGCGGTGGCCAAGAAGGACATGAAGCCCGGCGAAAAGCTCGATGCGATCGGAGAATATTGCTACCGCGCCTGGATCATGACGGCGCCGGAGGCGCGTGCCGCCAAGGCTGTTCCCTGCGGCCTGCTGCAAGGCGGCTCGGTGACCCAGCCGATCAGGAAGGGCGAACTCATCACCTATGCGAATGCCGCTCCCGCGCCGGGGTCCAAGATCGCCGAATTGCGCGCCCGCCAGGACAAGCTCGTCTACGGGTCCGTGGGAGCCTGATCATGGCCGGAGCCAGCAAAGCCGTCGCCGACAATCGCGCCAACCTGCCCTTCGTCTATCGCCAGTACAGCGCCGAGCAGCTCAGGAATGTGCTCCACAAGATGTACCTCATCCGGCGCTTCGAAGAGGGCGCGGAGGAGTCCTACACGCGCGGCCTAATCCACGGCACCATGCATTTGTCGATCGGCCAGGAAGCCAGCGCCATGGGCATCTGCATGCCGCTTGCCGAGGATGACCAGATCACCTCGACGCACCGCGGCCACGGCCATTGCATCGCCAAGGGCGCCGAGGTCAAGCGCATGTTCGCCGAGTTCTTCGGCAAGACCACCGGCTACTGCAAGGGCCGTGGCGGCTCGATGCACATCGCCGATGTCGGCAAGGGCAATCTCGGCGCCAACGGCATCGTCGGCGGCGGCATCCCGATTGCCGTCGGGGCAGCACTGTCCGCCAAGATGATGAAGACCGGCAAGGTCGTGGTGTCCTTCTTCGGCGATGGCGCCAACAATGAAGGCGCCTTCCACGAGGCACTGAACATGGCCGCGGTCTGGAAGCTGCCGGTGATCTTCGTCTGCGAAAACAACGGCTACGGCATGTCAACTTCGACGGCGCGCTCGACCGCCATCAAGAACATCGCCGAGCGCGCCGCCGCCTATTCGATGCCGGGTGTCATCGTCAACGGCAACATTTTTTCGGAGGTCGCCGAGGCGTCGTACAAGGCTGTCGAGTGTGCACGCGCCGGTGAGGGGCCGACACTGATCGAATCCAAGACCTATCGCCATCGCGGCCATTCCAAGAGCGACCGCAACCGCTATCGCAGCAAGGAGGAGATCGAGGACTGGATGTCGAACCGCGATCCGATCACCCTGTTCGAGAACGAACTGCGCGAATTCGGCTTCATCGACGACAAGGGTATCGAGGCCATTCGCGACGCCGTGGCGCGGGAGATCGCAGATGGCATCGAGTTCGCCAAGGCCAGCCCGTCTCCGGATGTCTGCGACACCGGCAATTATGTCTATACGGAGCAGGCGTGATGGACGCGATGGTGCGTGAACTGAGCTACGCCCAGGCGATCCAGGAAGCCATGGCGATCGCCATGGACATGGACGAACGCGTCTTCCTGATGGGCGAGGATATCGGCGTCTATGGCGGCGCCTTCCAGGTCACGGGTGATCTGGTCGATCGGTTTGGCACCGAGCGGGTGATCGACACGCCGATTTCGGAACTGGGTGGCGCGGGCGTGGCGGTGGGCGCCGCCCTCACCGGCATGCGGCCGATCTTCGAGTTCCAGTTTTCCGATTTCGCTACACTCGCCATGGAGCAGATCGTCAACCAGGCGGCCAAGATGCGCTTCATGCTCGGCGGCGAGGTTTCGGTTCCGGTGGTGATGCGCTTTCCCGCCGGTTCCGGCACCGGTGCCGCGGCGCAGCACAGCCAGAGCCTTGAGGCGTGGCTCGGCCATGTGCCGGGGCTCAAGGTCATCCAGCCGGCGACGCCCCATGATGCCAAGGGCATGCTGCTGGCGGCGGTCGCCGATCCCGATCCCGTGATGATCTTCGAACACAAGCTGCTCTACAAGGTGAAGGGTCCGGTGCCCGAGGGCTATTACACGGTGCCGATCGGCAAGGCCGACATCCGGCGCGAGGGCCGCGACCTGACCATCGTCGCCACCTCGATCATGGTGCACAAGGCGCTCGACGCCGCGGCGGCGCTGGAAGCCGAAGGCATCGATATCGAAGTCATCGATCTCCGGACCATCCGGCCGATGGACAAGCAGACCGTCATCGACAGCGTCAAGAAGACGTCGCGGCTGATGTGCGTCTACGAAGCGGTCAAGACGCTGGGCATCGGCGCCGAGGTCAGCGCGATGGTCGCCGAGAGCGAGGCGTTCGATTACCTCGACGCGCCGATCGTGCGGCTGGGCGGCGCCGAGACGCCGATCCCCTACAATCCGGAACTTGAAAAGGCTGTTGTGCCGCAAGTTCCCGACATTATCGCTGCTGCGCGCGACCTCGTGAAAGGGGTTCGCTGATCGATGCCGACCGAAGTCATTCTTCCCAAGGTCGACATGGACATGGCGACCGGACAGATCTCGCGCTGGTTCGCCGAAGAGGGCGCCAGCGTCAAGAAGGGCGATGTGCTGTTCGAGATCGAGACCGACAAGGCGGCGATGGAAATCGACTCGCCGGCCAGCGGCACCTTACGCGATGTCACAGGCAAGGAGGGGATCGACATTCCAGTCGGCGCGGCGGTTGCCTGGATCTACGCCGATGATGAAATCTACGGGACTGCTACGAAGCAGGACAAGGCGCCAATCTCCCCCCTCGTGGGGGAGATGTCGACGAAGTCGACAGAGGGGGTTGCCTCAGAAGGCACCGCCTCTGCGCCGAGCACTGCCGAGGCGACCCCACCCGACCGGCCTTTGGCCGGCCACCCTCCCCGCGAGGGGGAGGGGAAAATGCGCGCGACACCTTTGGCTCGGCGTCTTGCCCGTGAGGCGGGACTCAACCTTTCAGCAATATCAGGCACCGGCCCGCACGGCCGGGTGGTGAAGGCCGATATCGACGCAGCGCTTTCCTCCCCCCTTGAGGGGGAGGTGTCCGCGAAGCGGACGGAGGGGGTCGCCGCAGAAGGCACTGCCCTGGCGCCGAGCACTGCCGAGATGACCCCACCCGACCGGCCTTTGGCCGGCCACCCTCCCCTCAAGGGGGAGGGGGACGTGCTGCGTCTGTTCGAGCAAGGCTCCTACGAACTGGTCCCGCATGACAACATGCGCAAGACGATCGCGCGCCGCCTGGTCGAGGCCAAGACCACCATCCCGCATTTCTACCTGACGCTCGACTGCGAACTCGACGCACTCTTGGCATTGCGCACGCAGATCAATGCGGCGGCGCCAGTGAAGAAGACCGAGAAGGGTGATGCACCGGCCTACAAGCTGTCGGTCAACGACATGGTGATCAAGGCAATGGCGCTGGCGCTGAAGGCGGTGCCGGATGCCAATGCGTCGTGGACCGAAAGCGCCATGGTCAAGCACAAGCATGCCGATGTCGGCGTTGCGGTGTCGATCCCGGGCGGCCTGATCACGCCGATCATCCGCAAGGCGGACGAAAAGACGCTGTCGACCATCTCCAACGAGATGAAGGACCTGGCCAGCCGGGCGCGCAGCCGCAAGCTGAAGCCGGAAGAGTATCAGGGCGGCACCACGGCGGTGTCCAACCTCGGCATGTTCGGCATCAAGGACTTTGCCGCCGTCATCAACCCGCCGCATGCGACAATCCTGGCGGTCGGCGCCGGCGAGGAGCGGGCGGTGGTCAAGAATGGCGAGATCAAGATCGCTACCGTGATGTCGGTGACGCTGTCGACCGACCATCGCGCCGTCGACGGAGCGCAGGGGGCCGAACTGCTTGTCGCCTTCAAACGCCTGATCGAGAACCCGATGGGCATGCTGGTCTAGGGCCGGCCGACTCACCAAAGCCTCCGGGTGCCCCGAAGGATCTCAGCCCAGGGTCGGCCATGAGGCTCGTGGAACGCCGGTTCCGCGGGCCGGTGTCGTTGTGCCGTGAGAGCATGTCGCGCGAAGCCGTTGCTTGATCGGGCGCTGTCATCCACCAGTCATATGCGCCGTGCAGGGAGGGGGGACGGGAACCGGCCAGGACGCTGGCCCGCTCATGCACAGACAAGACAGGAGGTCTCATGAAGACGCTATTCATCAAGCTGCTGGCCAGCCAGCTAGCGCTCGCGGCAACTTTGTTTGCCGGCGTGGCCGGTGCCGAAACGCTGACGCTCTATACATCCCAGCCGGAAGCCGATGCGGCCAAGACCGTGGATGCCTTCAAGAAGGCGCAGCCCGGCATCGACGTGACCATCTATCGCTCCGGGACAAGTGACATCCTGACCAAGATGGCGGCCGAATTCGCCGCCGGCAGCCCGCAGCCCGACGTGCTGTTGATCGCCGACGCGGTCAGCATGGAACTGCTGAAGAAGGACGACCGGCTGCTGCCCTATCCTCAGGCGAAGCTGGACGGCATCGAGGCCGATGCCTATGACGCCGGCAAGACTTATTTCGGCAGCAAGCTGATCACCACCGGCATCGTCTACAACACTGCGGCGGCTGAAAAGCCTGCGCATTGGGCCGATCTCGCCAAGCCGGCCTATGCCGACGGCCTAGTCATGCCGAGCCCGCTCTATTCGGGTGCGGCCGCCTACCTGCTCTCCGGCTTCGTCGGCGATACCAATTATGGCTGGGATTTCTTCCAGAAGCTGAAGACCAACAACACCATCAGCGTGCGCGGCAACGGCGCCGTGCTGAAGTCCGTGGCCAGCGGCGAGAAGCCCTATGGCATCCTGGTGGACTTCATGGCGATGAACGCCAAGAAGAAGGGCTCGCCGGTCGAATTCGTGTTCCCCAGCGAAGGCGTGCCGGCAGTGACCGAACCAGTCGCCATCATGAAGACGGCCAAGAATGTTGACGGCGCCAAGAAGTTCGTCGACTTCATTCTTTCCGACGAAGGTCAGAAGCTGGCGCTGTCGATGGGCTATCTGCCGGCGCGTGCCTCGGTCGGCCGCCCCGAATGGATGCCGGAAGGCGTCAAGGTCAAGGTGATGCCGTTCGACACCAAGGCCATCGTCGCCACCACCGACGCCGACAAGGCGAAGTTCTCGGAACTGTTCGGCGGCTGAGCCCGACAATCGCGGGCGGGATGCCGTCGAAGCGGCATCCCGGACCGCTGACAGATCCCAGGAAACGCAATCATGTCAACACGGATCAGGGAAAGTCGGGGCCAGGAAATGGCCCTGACGGCGATGGTGGCCGTCGTCATCATGCTGCTTTCCTTGCTGCCGATGCTGCGCCTCATCAAGGAGATCGTGGCACCCGGCGGCACCTTGTCCGGCATCGCCATAGAAGCCGGATTGAGAAGCCCGGCGACCTGGATCGCGACCTGGCACACGCTGGTCGTCAGCATCGGCGGCACCTTGCTTGCGGTGCTGTCGGGGACGCTGGTGGCTGTCCTAATCACACTGACCGACATACGCGGCCGCAGCGCCCTGATGCTCTGCTACGTCATGCCATTGATGATCGCACCGCAGGTGACGGCTCTGGCCTGGCTGCAACTGTTCGGTCCGGCAAGTCCGTTCCTCAAGCTGTTTGGCGCGGCACCGCCGCTCGGCACCAGAAATCCGCTCTATTCCACCTCGGGCATCATCCTGCTGCTCGGGGTGCAGTACGGCCCGCTGGTCTTCCTGCTGGTGCGCGCCGGCCTGCGCAAGCTGCCACGCGAGCTGGTCGAGGCGGCGCGCGCCGGCGGCGCCGGCTGGTTGACCGTGCTGGTCACCGTCGTGCTGCCTTTGATGACGCCGTCGATCATGGCGGCCACGGCACTGGCCTTCGTGTCCTGCGTCGGCAATTTCGGCATCCCTGCCTTTCTCGGCATTCCCGCCAATTATCTCGTGCTGCCGACGCTGATCTATCAGCGGCTGGCCGGCGGTGGTCCGGCGGTGCTCGGCGAAACCGCGTTCCTGTCGGTGTTGATCGGCATCATCGCAATGGCTGGCATTCTCGCCCAGGAGGTCATGAGCCGCCGCCGCGATTATCGCATCAGCTCGACGTCGCTGCCGGCCGAGCCCTACGAGCTCGGCCGCTGGCGGCCTGCCGTCCAGGCCGGCATGTGGCTGTTGATCGTGTCGGTGCTGTTCCTGCCATTGTTCGGGCTGGTACTGACGTCGTTGGTGCCGGGCTACGGCATTGCTCTCACCGCAAAGACAGCAACGCTCGACAATTATCGCTTTGTGCTGTTCGAGCATGACGCGGCCAGCCGCGCCTTCTTCAACAGCTTCTGGCTGTCGATTTCGGCGGCCGTCTTCGCGGTCATCGTCGCCGTGCCGATCGGCTATCTCATTGCCTGGGGCAAGCAGCGCTGGGTGCGGCTGCTCAACCTGTCGGTCGAACTGCCCTATGCCTTGCCCGGCGTCGTGCTGGCGATCGCCTCACTGCTCCTGTTCCTGCGGCCGATCCCGCTTACTGGTATCCAGCTCTACAACACCGTCTGGATCATTCTCTATGCCTACCTCGCCCGCTTCCTGGTGCTGGCGCTGCGGCCGACCATCAGCGGCTATCACCAGATCGACCGGGCGCTGGAGGAAGCGGCCCAGGTGGCCGGCGCCGGACTGTTCCTGCGCATGCGCACGATCATCTTTCCGCTGGTCGCGCCGGCGGCAATCGCCGGCGGCCTGCTGATCTTCATGACGGCGCTCAGCGAGCTCACTGTTTCGGCGCTGCTGTGGTCGTCGGGCTCGGAAACGATCGGCGTGGTGATGTTCTCCTTCGAGCAGGGTGGCGATTCCAACTACGCGGCGGCGATGTCCGTCATCACCGTGGCGGTCACCTTCGTGCTAATGCTGACGACCAATCTCCTTGCCCGACACCTTCCAAGCGGAGTGCTGCCATGGCGCGATTGACCCTGGACAATGTGACCAAGAGTTTTGCCGACTTCGACGCGGTCAGGGACGTATCGATCGATGTCGGCGACGGCGAGTTCCTGGCGGTGCTCGGCCCCTCCGGCTGCGGCAAGACGACGTTGCTGCGGCTCATCGCGGGGTTCGAGAAGGTGACGTCAGGCGAGATCCGCATCGGCAATGAGGTCATGTCGGGCAAGGGCGGCAGCGTCGCGCCGGAAAAGCGGCGCGTCGGCATCGTCTTCCAGAACTACGCGCTGTGGCCGCACATGACGGTCGCCGAGAACATCGGCTATTCGCTCAAGGTGGCAAAGCTCGACAAGGCGGCTGCGCGCCGGAAGGTCGAAGACGCGCTCGCCTTGGTCAATCTGCAGGGGCTGGGCGAACGCAGGCCGGCCAATCTCTCCGGTGGCCAGCGCCAGCGCGTGGCGCTGGCGCGCTGCCTCGTCGCCGCGCCGTCGCTGGTGCTGTTCGATGAGCCGCTCGCCAATCTGGACGTGCATCTGAGAGCCTCGATGGAGGATGAGTTCGCCGCCTTTCACAAGCGCACGGGCACCACAATCGTCTACATCACCCATGACCAGGCCGAAGCGATGGCGCTGGCCGACCGCATCGCGGTGATGGATCATGGACGCCTTGCGCAGCTGGCGACGCCGCGCCAACTCTACCGTGAGCCGGCAAATGAAATGGTGTCATCGTTCATTTCGCAAGGTATTTTGCTCCCCGCCGATGTGCTGAGCGCGGAGGAGGGCGGTCACTGCAAGGTCCGGGTTCTCGGCACCGAGCTTGTCGTTCGCTGCCGGACCGGCGAGCGGCCGCGCGCCGGCGCAAGGATCTGCTGCCGGTCAGCCGATGTCCAGGTGGTGCCGGACGGCCCCGGCCTCGATGGCCACGTCAAGCGGGTAATCTACCAGGGCGGCTCGGCGCGCATCGAATTTACGCCTTCCGCCGGCCCCGACCTCACCTTGCATTTCGAACAGCCCGATCCGGTGATGCTGGAGAGCGGCACGCAGGCGCGTCTGCGGATACGATCTGGATGGCTCATCCCGGCGGCGAGGGCGGCATAGTGATGATGCTCGACCTGCTCGGCGGCTTTGTAGAAAAGGCCGCACCGGTCTCGCCGTCAGCAGCTGCGAGTGGTCATCGATATCACCAACCTGTCAGCGGCTAAATTGCGCCAATACAGCACCTGTGCTTGAAGCGGCCGCTTTTTCATTCCACATCGGAAGGAATGAAGGACGAGACACGAGACCGGCGCCGGAATTTGTTGTGGGCCTTGCCCACATCGCTGATCCTGCACGCGCTGATCGCAGCGCTCGTGGTCTACAACGTGCCGAGGCCACCTCAACAGCCGCAGCAGGAGCAAGCGGTAAATGTCGCGCTCGTGCCTCCGCCCGAGCAACCAAAACCGAAACCTGCTCCGGTACCGCCTCCGAAGCCACCGGAACCGAAGGTTGAAAAACCACCGGAATCGAAAGCAGAAAAGGTCCTGAAGCCTGTCTTTCAGTTTGGTGACAAGGACACCGGCCCCAGGAAATCCCTGGATGGGGCCAGCGCTCAAGACAACTCGCCTTCGCCGGCCAAGGATGACGATTCGAAGCCGCCTGTCGTGCCGAAGCCTGCAGAGAACCAATCCACCATGCCGGCGGTCGCCGAGGGGCGGCCAGATTCAACCAAGGTCGGGGAGAAGCCGGTAGACGCTGCGAAGGACGCTGAGCCCCCCCAGGAGATGGATAAACAGCAGGCAGACAAACAAGAGGCGGGAGCGAACGAACCCGACAAGCAAACAGAAGCGGCGCCACCGCCTTTGGCTGCCGACGGCGGCGACGGTGAGATCGAGCTTCCCACGTCAGCCGAAGCGCCGAAGCCCAAACCCGCAAATGAACCGAAGCCCGGCCCTGCGAAGGTCTCCAAGTCCCGAAGCGAGGGCGCCGGGAGGCCAAATTCCACGGATACCGCCGCTAATGCTTCGCGGGCTTATTCGGGCCTTCCGGGGGTTCACAGGCTCTACTCGCAGGGCGCTACCGGAGATGCGCTGGCTACGAGCGCGATGGGCGGGGTGCCTCGCGAGAAGCGTATTGCCCAACTTTGCGCCAGCGCGTTGCAGCAGCAACTGCTGGACGCCTCTTATTTCCCCGACCTGATCCCAAGTGTTCCGCTGAAGGTTGGCAATGTCCTCGACGCCCCGGATGTCGCTTTTCGCGCAACGACGAAATGGTACCACCTGGGCTTCCGGTGCCAGGTCGACACCGATGCGACGAGGGTCTTGTCCTTCACCTTCCGCGTCGGACCGGCGATCCCGCCCAGCGAATGGGTCCGCCTTGGACTGCCTATTCGCTGATAGGCTAGGCCGGCACACCGAGCCCGGCCAGTTGCCGGCTAACTTCTTGCCAATCGCTGCAGATGAAATTGGCACCAGCCGCTGTCAGTCGTGCGCCGTGCTCGGCATAGGTATGGCCGCCACCGGTGTAGCCGATCGCCATCATGCCGGCGGCGACTGCGCCCTCTATGCCGAAGGGCGAATCCTCGATGACGATGCAGTCTGCCGGCTTGGCGCCCATCTTGTCCGCGGCGAACAGGAAGATGTCGGGCGCGGGCTTGCCGCGTTTGACCATCGAGGAACTGTAAATCGCATCGCCGAAAAACCCTGACAGTCCGGTCACAGTCAGGCTGTGGTTTATGCGCTCGACGGAGGATGACGAGGCGACACAGCGGTCGCCGGCAAGCGTCTCCAGAAACGCGGTGATGTCGGGAGTCGGCTTCAACTCCTGCGAAAACAGGATCTTGGTCTCGGCCCAGATGTCGCCGTCCGCCGCCGCCGGAAACTGGTGACCGGTCAAATCCCTGATCTTGGCGATGATATCGGACTGCTTCATGCCGATGCATTGGGCGATGATACCGCCGTGAACCCCAGGCATGCCATGCTTGTCATAGACGCGTTCATAGGCGCGGGCGGCCAGAGGTTCGCTGTCGACAAGAACGCCGTCGCAATCGAAAATGATAGGCCTTGATCGCGCCACGCGCTTTTCTCCCGAGTCGATTTCGCACATCGCTATCGGCAAAAAGTCAGATGTTCAATAGTGCGCATGCTTTGACAGCCGCATGCCTGGAGGCGCGAAGCCGAGGGGCAATCAAAGCCGGCGGATGGCATCGCTGGCACGCGAGGATCCGAGCGCCCGTTGCATGGCTTGCCGGGACTGCGCGCGATCGGGCGTGATCCAGTTCGGTTCGGCGCCGAGAAAGCGGTCGAGGAAAGCCACTGCGTAGGCCGGCATCTCGGTCACGTTCTCGCGATAGGACCACCATGTGCGCAGGTCATCGGCGCATTTGTCGATGCTTGGCGCACTGCCGAATTCCTGCTCGTGGATCGCCGAGATCACCGAGACGCAGTAGTTGGTGTAGAGGAACCCTTCCGGCCAGAAGCGGATGATTTCCAGCGTGCCGGCGTTCGAATCCGTTTCAATCAACTGGCTGAGGCCGGAGATTTCCCTTGCCGGCGCCTGCCTGATCAGTTCGCGCAAAACGAGGCCGGCGGCAAAGACGATGAAGTCGGCGCGGTCGACCGCGGCGAAGCCTTTCTGCGCCTCCATGACCTCGACCCAGTCGAGAAAGGCACGGGTGAGCTTGGCTTCGTCGATTTCAAAGCGCACGCCGAACGTGTCCGACACCACCTTGGCGCTGCCGCGGAAGGTGGCGCGGAACCAGCGCAACTGCCGCAACCTGTGGCGAAGGTCGGGCATGAGCGCCAGTTCGTCCCTGAAGGGCAGGTCCATGCTTCTCGTATCCTGTTCCCGGTCAGGCTAGCACAACGGCGCCGCCACCGAAATCAGTTGACGACTGTGGATGACCGCAGTGAGGCCAATATCATACATATTGACATTCGCGGAAACAAATGTTCTCACTTTGCTGTTGTCACGCGTCGGTCCAAGGTGCGGTTCAACATAGGCTTCGGGAGGAGAACCGAATGGCGATTTGGCAGTGGGGACTGCTTCTGCTGGTTATTGTGTGGGCGCTCCAATCGCTCGGCGTCTGGCTGCAGATGCGGCACTATTCGGATGTCTTCAGGGGCGTCACCGACCAGTACAAGGATGGCTTCGTCGGAGCCGGCAATTTTCGCGGTCGATTGGCCAAAGGCACCATCGCGCTGGTCGTGGTGACGCCTGACCTGGTCGTGCGCCGCCTGATGGTGATGAGCGGCCGTTCCGTGTTCACCAAGTTCAAGAGACATGAAGAATTCGAGGGCGTTCCCCTCGATCGAGTCCGGTCCAACCCTGCAATCATGGGGGAGGGGGAACCCGGTGTGGCCGAGGCCGTGAAGCGGGCGATCGAACAGATCGACAAGACACGGTCGGAGCCGGGGAAGAAGCCGGGTCTGTCCGGTTTGAACGTAGCAAGGGCTTAGAGAGGACGCCGCGCACCGACTGGGATCAACAGGCGGGCGGCATAAGGAGGAGAAATGTCTGTATTTTCGTTGTTGGCGCAGCATGCCGACATGGCCGTGCACAATCTGCATGTCGCAGGTGCCATGGTCTCTGATGCTGCATTGCATGGCAAGCTCGCGGTAGAGCATGCCTCCGATCATCTCGTTGTCCTCGCGCAGGCGGACAGCGGACCGATCACCGTCGATCAGTTCAAGGAAAAGCTGAAGGAAGTCCAGCAGGAAGAGCAACTCGGCTGGCTGACCGCCATCGGCAAGTACTTCATCGGTATCTTCCAGAAGGGCGGCGAGGTCTTCGCCGGCTTCGTCACCGGCATCATTCCGACACTGGTGGTGCTGATGACCGCCTTCTATGCAGTCACCGAACTGGTCGGCGAAGAGCGCGTGCACGGCCTGGCGCGCGGCGCCGGCAGGATCGCGCTGACCCGCTATACGCTGCTGCCGCTGCTGGCGGTGTTCTTCCTCACCAATCCGATGGCCTATACGTTCGGATCGTTCCTGGAAGAGAAGCACAAGCCCGCCTTCTATGACGCGGCCGTGTCCTATGTGCACCCGCCGCTCGGCCTGTTCCCGCACATCAATCCCGGCGAATATTTCGTCTGGGGTGGCATTCTCGTCGCGCTGCTGGAGCTGGAAAAGAAAGGCGCCGTGGTTGCCGGTTATCACGTCAAGGTGGCGATCTGGTACGCCATCGTCGGCCTCGTCGTCATCCTGCTCAAGGGCATGCTGACCGAACGCATCACCGCGATCATGGCACGCCGCCAGGGCGTGGAGCTGTAAGGGGGCGGGGAGGACATCATGGCCAAGACATACAAAGCCGTAAGGATTTCCCGGGGCAACACCGGTTGGGGTGGACCGCTGGTCATCGAGCCGACCGAGCAGCGCAGCAAGGTTGTCTCCGTGACCGGTGGTGGCATTCACCCGGTGGCGAAACTGATCGCCGAAATGACCGGCGCCGAAGCCGTCGACGGGTTCAAGGCGCCGCCGATCGAAAGCGAGATGGCGGTTGTCGTCGTCGATTGCGGAGGTACCGCGCGGTGCGGTGTCTATCCGCGCAAGCGCATCCCGACCGTCAATCTGACTCCGGTCGGCCAGTCTGGGCCGCTTGCCCAGTTCATCACCGAGGACATCTACGTTTCGGGCGTGAAGCCGGCCAACATCACAATGGCGGACGGATCCGAAGCGGTCACCACTGCCGGGGGAGCAGCATCGATGAATACAGGCAATAACAATGCGGCCGCGGCGCCGCAGCCGCTGCCGAGCGAAGGTGGTGTGATCGGTTTGATCAGTTCGATCGGCCGCGTCATGGGCCGTGTCGTTGGCATCTTCTTCAATGCCGGCCGCCGCACCATCGACCAGGTCGTTCGTAACGTGCTGCCGTTCATGGCCTTCGTGACCATGCTCATTGGTCTGATCCTCTACACCGGCATCGGCGATGTGCTGGCACAGCCGATGGGGCCGCTGGCCAACAACATCGTCGGCCTGCTGATCATCTCGGCGATCTGCGGCCTGCCGTTCCTGTCGCCCATCCTCGGGCCCGGCGCGGTCATCGCACAGGTCATCGGCGTTGCCATCATCGGTCCGCAGATCGCCAACGGCACGATTTCGCCGGCGATGGCACTGCCGGCGCTGTTTGCCTACAATACCCAGGTGGGCTGCGACTTCGTTCCTGTCGGCCTGGCGCTCGGTGAGGCCAAGCCGAAGACGATCGAAATCGGTGTTCCGGCGGTGCTCATCAGCCGCCAGATCATGGGCCCGGTTTCGGTGCTGATCGCCTGGATCGTCAGCCTGATCGTGTTCTAAAACAGTTCCAGGAAAAGTGCGCGACGGTTTTCCGTCCGGAATTCCGTCAAAACAAAGGGATAGAGCGGTTCACCGTTTCCGTGAACCGCTCTTAGGGAAGTTAGGGAATGAGGTTCGCCATATGACGGTTCTGTTGAGAACACGGGTCACTGCTATCGGACCCGAAGTGGCGGATCTTGCCGAAGGAGGCGTGGTCATCCTGTTTGCGGATGGCTCGCCGCCGGAACTCGCCGAGGTTTCCGTGCTGCACAAGACGGAGCACGGACCCAGCGACGGCGCGCCTCAAAAGGGCGCGTCGATCACCCTTGGCCCGCTTGCCGCGACGATTACCGCGGTCGGTTCCAGCGCCTGGAGCAAGGTGCTGGAAATGGGCCATGTCGTCATCTCGTTCAACGGCGCTGCCGAGGCCGAGAGGCCCGGCGAGATCTGCGCCTCGCAGGTCGATGCGGAAGCTCTCGTGGCCGCGCTCAAGACCGGCGCGATCATCACCATCGCCGCCTGACAGCATTCGCGTTACCGCCGAAGTCGGCGGTGGCGCCCAGGACCAGAGTATTTGCCATGGAACGCTCGACCATCGTCAGAGTGCATGAAGGTTTGCACGCCCGTCCCGCGACGCGGTTCGTCAAGCTCGCCAAGGGCTTCGAATCCGACGTCGAACTGGTCAAGGACGGCAAGGTGGTCAGCGCCAAGAGCTCGGTCAAGCTGATGCTGCTGGCGGTCAAGGAAAACCAGGAAGTCACCGTGCGGGCGAACGGCGCCGACGCCATCGAGGCCATCGAGGCGCTGATCGGCTATCTCGAAAATCCCAAGGCGGGCCTTGATGACGAGGACTCGCCGCCGGCCGGCAATACGGGTCAGGACGCCGCTGCCGCGTTGCCTGCTGTTGCCGGCGCAACCACCGGCTTGCGCGGCGTGGCCGCAAGCGAAGGTTTCGCCATCGGGCCGGCCTTCGCGCATTTCCCGCCTGATATCGCAGGACAAGGCCGCAGGTTGCAGGTCGAGGAGGTCGCCGGCGAGATCGACAGGTTCCGCGCCGCCGTCGCTGCCGTCCAGGCGCGCATGGACCGGGCACTGGCGCAGGACAGTCTGTCGGCCGGAGACCGTGGCATCATCGCCGCGCTCAGGGACATAGCTGCCGACGACAGCCTGACCGGTGAGTCCGAGGGCCTGATCAAGGGCGGCAACGACGCGGTTTCAGCCGTCATCACCGCCGCCTCCACCATCGCCGCCGATTTCAGCGCGGTCGATGATCACTACCTCAATGCGCGGGCGGATGATGTCCATGCGGTCGGGCGGCAGATCTGCCTCGTGCTGCTCGGGCAGGACGACATCAGCCTCGAAACCATCGCCGAAGGCGCTATCCTCATCGCCGACGACATCGGCGCCTGGGACCTGGCGCGCGCGCCGCTGAAGCGCATCGGCGGGGTCGTGTGCGGCCATGGCGGCGCCACCTCGCACATCGCCATCATCGCCCGCTCGCATGGCATTCCCGCGGTGCTCGGCCTCGGCGACCAGATCAATGCCTTGCGCACGGCGCGCGAAGTGGCCCTCGATGGCAACAGCGGCCGCGTGATCATCGACCCCGATGCGGCGACCCGCGCCGAATTCGCCGGCCGTGTCGAAGCGGCGGCGCAGGAACGCGCCGGGCTGGCCATCTTCAAGACGGTGACGCCGAAGCTGGCCGGTGGCAAGGTGATCGAGGTCGCGGCCAATATCGGCTCGCTGGAGGAAATCGAGGCAGCGCAGGAAGCCGGCGCGATGGGCGTCGGCCTGTTCCGTACCGAGCTCCTGTTCATGCGTCATATGCACCTTCCCTCGGAGGACATGCAGGCCGAGACCTATGCGGCGCTGGCCAAGGCCTTCGCACCGTACCCGGTCATTGTGCGCACGCTCGACATCGGCGGCGACAAGCCGATCGCCGGCATCGAATTTCCCGACGAGGAAAACCCCTTTCTGGGCTGGCGCGGCATCCGCATGTGCCTTGACCGGCCCGACATCTTCAAGCGCCAGCTCAGGGCGCTGCTGCGGGCGGCCGGGCACGGCAACGTCAAGGTGATGCTGCCGATGGTGGCCGACATCGGCGAGGTCAGGCAGACGCGGGTTCTGGTCGCGGAATGCGCGGCCGAGCTGAAAGCCGAAGGCGTGCCGCATGCGGCGTTCGATCTCGGCGTGATGATCGAAACCCCGGCCGCCGTGCTGATCGCCCCGGCGCTGGCCAACGAGGTGGCGTTCTTCTCGATCGGCACCAATGACCTAACCCAGTACATCATGGCCGCCGACCGGCTGAACCCGACAGTGGCCAAGCTCAACGATGTCACCAATCCGGCCGTCATGTCGGCGATCGAAATGACGGCCAAAGCCGGGGTCGCCGCAGGTATCATGGTCGGCATGTGCGGCGAAGCGGCCGGCCGTCCCGATCTCATTGCAACATTCATCAAAATGGGGCTGACCGAGCTCTCGATGAGCCCGGCCTCGATCCAGCGAGCCAAGAAGACGATCATGGCCATGGCGGCCGAAGGTGCCGCCTAACCGAGTTCTGAGTCGTTAAGGCAAATGGGCAAGCAAGGTGGCGAAGACGGGTGTCAGTTCATCGACCGGGCTCGCCTTGGCGCAGGCCTGAACGATGCGGTCATGGCGGATATCGGCTGCCAGGATCGCAATCTCCAGCATATCCGGCTCAGGCGAACTGTCCCTGCCGGTGCTTGCCAGGCCACAGGCCAGAACGAGCGGCGACAGGCAGCTGATGTCGAGCGACCGATCACCAATCGCCGGCGTTTCCGGCGTTTCGGCAAAGTGGACAGGGCGCTGGTTGAGACACTCGACCAGCAGCGCCGAACAAATGGCCGCGATCGCCGGCAGTCCAGCACCTGGTGCGACCAAGGCAGCCAGCTGATCGCCATGCCGCTTGCGCATCGTGGCATGGACGGCGGCGAAATCGGCTTCGTGGATGCGGGCATTGTCGATGTTCAGGCCGGCCAGCACCGCCTTGGTCAGATAATACATGTCGCGCCGGAAGAGACGCTCCGCGCTCAACTGGCGATCTTCGTTCCCGGCCGGGAAATAGGTGGCGAGGCCTTTTACCGTGGTGCCGTCCACCTTGATCGGGCGCTCGTGCGGGACAAAGGATTCGGCGATCGACAGTGCTTCGTCGAAGGCACTTGCAGCATGGCTGAGCAGGCCTTCGATGCCTTTGCCTGGAAATGGCGGCAGATGGCTGGTTGCTTCGCGCACGACACTGGCGTCGCCGCTGCCGTCATGGCGGCTTTGGCGAATGATTTCACGGACTTCCCGCAACCGGTCCTTCAGATTGACGCGGACATCTTCGGAGATTTGTCGGAGCATTTCCAATCGCCTCGAATTGCTGCGGATGACCGCCAACAGGAGGCAGCCGCCACTTCTAGATTGTTCCTATCGATTGGTAGATCAATAGGCGATACTAGGCCAGCATGCAGAATCGGCGACGGCGCGCTCGTCCATCGCCGTGGGGAGGGACGAATTTGGGCAGGCGACGACAGAGCGAAACCAACGACAGTCGAGGTGAAAGCCAGACGCCCGAGCAGGTTGCCAGCGAAAGTCGGACGGATCGCCTAAGGATTCGCGCCGCTTGGATGTATTTCGTCGAGCAGATGACGCAGAACGAGATCGCCGACGTGCTTGGCGTCGGCCGCGTCACCATCGTACGCATGCTGGCGGACGCCCGCTCGCGCAACGAGGTGAAAATCAGCATCGAAAGCGAATTGTCCGAAATCGTTCGGCTGGAGCGCGCGCTGGAAAAGACCTTCGGGCTGCAGCAGGCGCTGGTGGCGCCGCTTTCAGCCCCCAATGCCGACCCGACCCCGGCGATCAGCGCCAAGACCGGCAGCTTCCTGTCGGACACGATGAAATCCGGCATGCGGGTCGGCGTTGGCTGGGGCAGGACGCTGTTCTCAAGCCTGCCCTTCATCAGCGCCAAGTCGCTCACCGACTTCAAGGTCATTTCGCTGCTCGGCGGTGTCGGCGTGGTGCGTCGATTCAACCCGGCCGAGTTCGCCTGGCGCTTCGCCCAAATCTTCCAGGGCGACGGCTATCTGATCCCGACGCCGGCCGTCGTCGACAGCGTCGAGACCAAGATCGCGCTGGTCGAGCGCTGCGGCCTGCAGGAGGTTTTTGAAATGGCCAACGTGCTCGATGCGGTTCTGCTGAGCGTTGGCGGCATCGCCTCGGCCACCACCTTCTCTCGCGGCGGCTTCCTCAAGGAAGCGGATCGGGAGGCCCTGCTTGCGCGCGGCGCGGTGGGCGATCTTCTGTTCCATTTCTTCGACCGCAATGGCGATCTGGTCGACCACCCCGTCAATAGCCACGTGATGTCGGTGGATGTCGACCGGCTGCGCAAGGCGCCGATCCGCATCCTGACCTCCGGCGGCGAGGAGAAGATCGAAGCCTTGTTGGGTGCCATGACCCTGATCGCCCCGACGATCCTGATCACCGACGAGGAAAGCGCCCGGCGCATGCTCGAGGCGCATGCGGCGCAAGCCTCATAATGACGTCGGCCGGGTGATGTCGGCCGGTTGCCGGCGTCAGGGGCATCCGCTATCTGACGATCCAGGCAACTGACGCCTGAGCCAATCAAACGGAGCCTGAGCCATGACACGCGAGACAATCCTCAAATTCGGCGCTGTCGAAAAGGCCGACGCCGGCGATCTGGCCGGATGGATCGTGGTCGAAGGCAGGCCGACCATGCAAACCGCCGTCCAGCACACGACCGAGGACGGCAAGGTGATCTCGGGCACATGGCGGGCGACGCCGGGCACCTATCACGCGACCTACACCGACTACGAGTTCGTGCACATGATCGCAGGCCGCATCATCATCACCCCCGATGGCGGCGCACCGGTCGAGGTGGGCCCCGGCGACGCCTTCGTGGTGGAAGCCGATTTCAAGGGAACCTGGAAGATCATCGAACCGGTGACGAAGCATTTTGTCGTCAGGGTCGGCTGAGGCCTGTCCGCATAGGCCGTTGATGGTTGACGTCCCTGGCATATCCAGTGCGAGCAACGACAGGCATGCCGGCGCGCCATGCAGCTTTGATTATAGCGCTATTTGAGCACGGTTGAGGTGGCCTCGTCCTTCTTCGTGCGTCCGGAGCGCCGTTCCTCCAATCGTTGCAGGATGACGAAAAAGGATGGCACAAAAAGAATGGCCAGGCAGGTCGAAGCGAGCATGCCGGAAAAGACCGTGATGCCGATCGACTTCCGTGCGCTCGCACCGGCGCCGGTTGCAAACACCAGCGGCGCCACGCCGAGGATGAAGGCAAACGATGTCATTAGAATCGGCCGGAAGCGGGCACGTGCGGCCTCGATCGCCGATTCGACGATAGGTGTGCCGGCGGCACGCAGTTCGCGTGCGACCTCGACGATCAGAATCGCATTCTTGGCTGACAGCGCTATGAGCAGGATAAGGCCGATCTGGACATAGAGATTGTTGTCGATGCCAAGGCCATTGAGCACCAAGACCGGCCCCACCAGGGACAGCGGCGCGGCGAGCAGGATTGAGATCGGAGCGAGCCAGCTCTCGTATTGGCCGGCAAGGACCAGGTAGACAAGCAGCAGCGCCATTCCGAACACCAGGTAAACCTGATTGGTAACGAGCTTCTCTTGGAAAGACAGCGCAGTCCAATCGAAGCCGGTACCGGGCGGAAGGCTATCCGCTGCAATCTCCTCCATCAGCTTGATCAAATCGCCTGACGAAAAGCCTGCGGCGGGCACGCCTACGATCGACGCGGCGGGATAGAGATTGTACAGGCTGATCAGCGATGGACCGACGCTGGGTTCAATTGTCAACACGGTTCCGAGTGGGATCATGTCTCCGTTGTTGTTGCGGACGGTCAGGCGGCGGATTTCCTCCGGGGTCAACCGAAACTGGGCGTCAGCCTGCACATAGATCTGGAAGACGCGCCCGAACTTGTTGAACTGGCTGACGTAGCTGGAGCCGAGATAGCCGGCGAGCGTCTGAAATACCTGGTCAGTGGTCAGGCCGAGGGCCTGCACCTTGTCGCGGTCGATCTCGGCCTTGTACTGCGGGACGTTGGCGCGGAACGATGACGAGACACGCTGGATGCCCGACTGCGTTTCAGCCTTGCTGACGATCGCACTGACGGAGCCTTGCAGCTTCGAGAGGTCGAAACTGCCGTCGCGGAGTTCGACTTGCAGCGTGAAGCCGGCGGCGTTGCCGATGCCCTGGATTGGTGGCGGAGGAAGCACCAGTACAAGCCCGTCGGCCATGGCCGACAGATTCTTGTTGAGAGTGGCGTAGAGCGAAGCCAGGTCTTCGCTCTTGCCGCGCAGATCCCAGTCCTTGAGAATGATGTAGGCGACGCCTGCGTTGGCTAGCGTTGAATTGTTGTCGAGGGCTGAAAGCCCGGCGATGGTGACCACCGTCTCCACCCCAGGTGTTGCCTTGGCGATCTTGGAAACCTGCTGCAGCGTTTCCTGGGTGCGACCAAGTGAGGCGCCGTCAGGCAGCTGGACCGCCGCGAGCAGATAACCCTGGTCTTCGATTGGGATGAAACCGGTAGCGACGCGCGACATGCCGTAGCCGGCCGCGCCGATGATCATGAGTGCGACCACACCCGTTACGGCGCTATGACGCACCATCCCTCCGATCAACCGGACGTAGGCATTCTCGGCACGCTGGTAGACCGCATTGAAGCCGCGCGCGAAGACATTGCGCTGGTCAGGTGGCACGGGACGCCTAAGCCATGTCGCGCATTGCGTTGGCTTCAATGTCGCGGCGTTGACGGCGCTGATCAGCGCGGTCGCCGCGATCACGAGCGCGAATTGCGCGTACATCCGGCCGGTAAGGCCGGGAAGGAAGGCCGCCGGCAAGAACACCGCCAGCAGCACTAGCGTGATGCCGATGATCGGCGCGAACAATGTCTTCATGGCGGCAATGGCGGCGTCGTGGCTCGACATGCCGCGTTCCATGTTGTGGGCGGCTCCCTCGACCACGACTATGGCGTCATCGACGACGATGCCTATGGCGAGCACGATGGCGAACAGGGTGGAAAGGTTGACTGAGAAGCCGAGCGCCGCCATCGCCGCGAACGCGCCTATGATGGTGACCGGTACGGTAGTGGCCGGAACCAGCATCGCCCGCCAATCCTGCAGGAAGACGAGGATGACGATCAGAACCAGCACCGCCGCCTCAAACAGCGTCTTGTAGACCTCGTTGATCGCCTGGCTGACGAAATTGGTCGTGTTGAACGGTATCGCGTAAGCTATGCCTTGCGGGAAGGTACGCGCCAATTCCTCCATCCTGGACGCGACCCTCTTGGCCACATCGAGCGCGTTCGCGCCGGGTGCCAGGAAGATGGCCATGCCGGCGGCCTGCTGACCGTCGAGGTTGAAGAACTGTCCGTAGGTCTGCGCACCGAGTTCAACCCGCCCGACATCGCGAACACGCGTCATATCGCCATTGGCGCCTGTCTTGACCACAACGGCGCCGAACTGGTCGGGATCGTCAAGGCGGCTGGACACTTCGATCGAATATTGGAAGGACTGGTCGTCCGGCGCCGGCGGGGCGCCGATCTGACCTGCTGTGACCTGTTCGCTCTGCTGTTGAAGTGCTTGAACGACATCTTGCGTGGTCAAGCCGCGCGCCAGCATCTTTTCGGGATCGAGCCAGACCCGCATGGAATATTGACCAGCGCCGAATACGCTGACATTGCCGACGCCAGGCAACCGCGAGATTTCGTCCTTAAGACTGATAGTCGCGTAGTTGCTGAGATAGAGGCTGTCATATTTTCCGTCAGGCGAAGTCAACGTCACGATCTCGAGGATGGAGGTCGACTTCTTCTGCACGTTGACGCCCTGCACCTGCACTGATTGGGGCAGCCCGGCCATGGCGGCAGAGACCCGGTTCTGAACAAGCACCTGAGCCAGGTCCAGATCTGTACCGATGGCAAAAGTGACGGTCAGGTTGTAGCTGCCGTCCGAGGCAGCGAAGGACTGCATGTAGAGCATGTTCTCGACGCCATTGACTTGCTGCTCGATCGGCAGGGCGACGGTGTCGATGACCGTGCGCGCGCTGGCGCCCGGATAACGGGTGGTTACCGAAACGGTCGGTGGAACCACATCGGGATACTGCGCTACCGGCAACGCAAAGAGCGAGACGATGCCAACGACGACGATAAGGACGGCAATGACATTCGCCAAAACGGGTCGTTCGATGAAGAATTTGGAGATCATTGGCCAGCACCATTGGCCGGAGTTTGCTGGAGGGTCTTCACCGTCGGTTCGATCTTCTGGCCGGGCAGGGCCGTCAGCAAGCCAGATATGACGACGCGGTCTTCCGCTGTCAGGCCGGAGGTAATGACGCGCAACTCGCCGACCTGTTGGCCAATCTCGACGCCGCGTTGCTCGATTGTGTCGTCCTTTCCGGCGACAAGCACATAGCGGCCGCTCTGGTCGCTGCTGATTGCACGATCCGGTACGAGCAGCATGTCCGGCTGTTCGCCGAGCGGGATGCGCAGTCGGACGAAATAGCCGGGCAGCAGCGCCTTGTCCTTGTTTTCCAAAACGGCGCGAACCAGTAGCGTGCCCGTCGAGGAAGATACCGCCGGCGCTGCATAGTCGAGCGTTCCTTTGTGCGGATATCCACTCTCGGTCTGCAGGCCGACATCCACCGGTATCTTCTTGAGATTCTGCATCGTCAGACCACGCCTGGCCATTTCAGCCCGGATCCGCTGCACGTCCTGCTCACTGACATTGAAATTGATGTATATCGGATCCATCTGGACGATCGTTGCGAGGTCGGAAGTGCTGGCAGTGCCAACGAACTGCCCGACCGATACCTGGCGGGCGGTGACGATGCCGTCGAACGGTGCCTTGACTTCGGTGTAGCTCAGGTTGAGCTGGGCCTGCTTGACGTCAACGGCGTTCTGCTGCTGCTTGGCCACGTCGACCGCAGCGGCAGCGGCAGCCTGGTCCGCCGTGGACGCCGAAATTACCTTCTGCGCGAGCAATTCCTGTTGCCGCTTCAGATCGGCGCTGGACTGTTTGACTGAGGCATCTGCCGAAGTCTGTCCAGCCTGGGCCTGTTCAAGTGCCAACTGGTAAGGTTCAGGCTCGATAAGGAACAGTCGGCTGCCCGCCTTGACGCTGTCGCCGTCCTTGTAGTCTATTTCCTGTATGAAGCCCGCTACCCGGGCAACCAATGGCGTCGAATTGACGGCGGCCGTGTTCCCCGTCGCATTGAGATAGGGCGTTACCGTCTGCTTGAGCGGTAGCGCCACGTCAACCTTGGGCGGCGGCGGCGGAACATAGGAATTTTGCTTGTTGCAGGCTGAAAGCAACGCCGTCGCCGTAAGCAAGGTTACGGTCAGCGCAATGCGCGATACCAAAAGCATTTGACCCCCCTCAACACTTCACGGTATTTTGATTGAATGTTAGCTATTTTGGAGGGGTTTGTCATGCGAATTGCCTTGAGCGGGGTTTTCCTAGCCGTTCAGATGCTTGCTGCTCAGGCGCAGACAGCGGCCGAACGTGAGGCTTGCCAAGCAAACTTCGAAAAGTTCTGCAAAGGCGTGGAGCCAGGCGGCGGCCGCGTCATTCAATGTCTGACGGAACATTTCAGCGAGCTGACCCCGGAATGCCAGAAGGTCGTCAAGGCGAATACGCCTGGTTAGGATCGCGCAGTGCTCTCCGCCGAGCTGTCAGGGTCGGCTGAGGCCGGAGCCGCGCATGTATCAACGCCACTCCTGAGCGCTATGGGCAGGCAAGCCGGATGTTCGGACGCTCTGGCGAATGGGCCCGGCCCTTTTGTCTGGCAGTGAGACGTCGGACGCCCGCCAGGTTCGTCAAACCTATGTCACCGCGACGACATTTCCCGCCGCGTCGAGGCGACATCCGACCCGCGCCTGCCGAACCTCTATGCCGCCTTGCCTTGCATAGTCTATGCGCACCTCGATCGGAGCGGTGAGGGCACCGCGAAGGTGCCGGCGCAAGGCACCTGCGCTGGCTGCGTGCACACGCACGGCACCAAGTGGCTTCGCAGCCGACATGATCGCCTGACGGCAGACGCGAACCACGGCGGGCGGGGTGCCAGGTATCGCCTTTAACCGCGCCTGGAGCGGCCGCATGGGATAACCTGTGGTGTTCGACCTGAACGTGTCGCGACCACCTTTGGAGGGCCAAAGGCTGCGTGGCAGGGCGACTGCGTGTCGCACGCCCTTCGTCACGACTATGGCGGCCGCCTTCTTGCCGACACCGACACTTGCTGGCCCTGTGGTAGCCCCCGACGCCGCGCTCGCTCGACTATTTGCCGAACTGCCCGGAGCGGCGCCAGCACCGGTGGATTCGTCTCCCGCACTGGGGCTTGCCGAAAGGCCGCCCACGCCGCCGAGGTTGGTACCGGCTCCAACGTTGGCGCCAAGCGATCCGTTGCTCGTGCCTACCGAGCCTCCAACATTGGCTCCCCCGATTCCGTCGACGCTCGCGTCGACACCGACGGAGGCGCCGTTCGAACCGACGCCTACACCGGCGCCGACCCCAATGCCACCGACGTTGCCTCCAAGGCCCGCCGATCCCTGGTTCGTGCCGACCGACCCTCCGACGTCTGCTCCTCCGATTCCGTCGACGCTCGCGCCAACACCAACGGAGGCGCCGTTCGAGCCAACGCCCACACCGGCGCCGACCCCGATACCGCCGACTTTGCCTCCAAGGCCCCCAGCAAGAGCCGGAGCAGGCCCGATCGCAACTGCGATCACCAATACTGCAGCTAGATCCTTGCGCATCACCATAATCCCTGTGCCGTGCCCAATGGCGCCCGCGTCGGGAGCAATGCGGCGGGAAGGCTGATCGTCGTCAGCCGAACAGGTTGCGGCGACTTGCGGACCGCCACTTTGCGGATTTCTCGCCCTTCGGGCTCATGGGCGGATCGAGCCCGTTTCCCTGCGAGTGCACCGGTACGTGGGCCTGCGCGATCACCGGCAGGCGCTTTGGAAGCGGGCTCGATGCGCTGATCGCGATTGCGAGCTTTCAGGATGTCGGTTTCGTTGCGCGCCGCAACGAGGTCGCGGGCCAGGCCCATGGCCCTTTCGCGCTGTTGCTCCAGAGCAGCAGAGAGACGGGCGACTTCCTCTTTTGCCGCGTCGCGATCCTGGCGAGCAGCATCGAGATCACGCTCGAGAGCATCTGCCCTCCCGCGTTCCAATGCGAGCGCTTCGCCGGCTCGCTTTGCAGCGGCCTCAGCAACCTGACGGTCCTGAATATCTGCCATTTGTGCAGCCGCAGCCAGTTTTCCGCTGGCCTCAAGAGCATCGAGGGATTGGTGCGTCGCGGCAAGATCGTGTTCGAGGCGTTCGATCGTCTGCCGCCCCTCGTCAAGCGCGCGTTTCGCTCCAGACAGGGAAACTTCCGCAGCCTGGTGCGCGCCGAGTGCGGCGGCCTTTTCGCGGATCGCGAGAGCGGCTGTGACTCGCAAGCTTTCGACTTCGCGCTGCGCCATGGCCAGACCCTGCGCGAGCCGTTCGGCTCGTTGCTTCTGGTCTTCAAGGGCTTGTCCTTGAAGAGTCGTCGCCTCTGCGACCGCACGCGCACTCACGCCTGCCTCGGCTGTGACACGCCGCATCTCGTCAAGTTCGTCTCGCGCCGCTTCCAGTTCGCTGCGAAGAACCCGCTCAACCCTGTCTGCAGACTGACGCTCTGCAGACGCCTGCTGGCGAGCCGCCTCAAGCTCCTCGCGAACGGCCGATAGTTCATGCAGTGACGCATCCGTCTTGGATCGTTCCCGTCCTGGCCCGGTCGCGGCAGCCTCCACCAATGGGCGAGAAGCGCTCACGTCAGATGGCGCCCCAGCCGGGTACCCCTCGACTTTGGCGCCGCCCGAAGACGCTGCCGATTGCGTGCGCTGGACGGTCATCACGGGTCGCGTATCGAAGCCACTTCTGGCCTGTAAGCGATCGGTAATCAGCCTTGCCAATTCACTCTCACGCAGACCTGCAGCCGGAACGTGCCCAATGCCCGGAAGATCCAGCGTCCCGGTTGCACTGATCGTAAAAGCACCGTTGAGCTCCACGCCCTCCGTAATGCCGCCGCGCAAGGCATCCCACCCCGAGACCTCTAGCTCGACAGTGTCTTGAGGGGCGAGCCTGTCGTCAGTCTCCGATTGACCCCTTGCCGGGGCGCCAAATAGGAGGATCAGGCAGAACGGGATGAGGCTTATCGCAGCGCCGCGTGACCTCTTGCGGGTGTCAGGAAACAACGCCGCCATGGCCGAGAATCGTCGGATACCACCGGGGAGTGCAGGGCTGTGGCAATCCGCGTTGGACGTCTGGACATGATCCATGACTGGACCTCCATGACTCTCACTGACCACGCGCAGCACAAAGCTCACGGCGCGTAGCACAAAGCTCACGGCGCGTAGCACAAAGCTCACGGCGTGAGCCTACCAAAGTCGATCAGCAGTGGTGAGTACCAAATAGAGCGTAGCTGCATCGCCCAATTGAGTAAGCGGGCACGTCCGTACCAGGTTCGGCAACCAACTGCTCCGCGATTCGACCTTCGATATCGCGTTCAACGACCGCTGCATTTCGGCAAAGACATCAGGAAAGGCCCCGTTTATTCGCTCGTCACGGTTTGCGGTGGCCGATACCGCGCGATCGGCAGCGGCGTCCCGCTCGGCCAATTCGCGCCTAGTCAACGTCGATCCCGCTTTCGGCCTGACGCGGTATTGTCGCGGTGGTGGCAGGCCTATTGCGCCCTCTGTTTCTTGGCTTGTGCGGCGATAGCGCAGAGGAAGGCCAATGCGGCAGCGTCGCATGCCGTCCGCGACGGTCCTTTGGCGAAGAGCATGGCGTCCGCAATTGGGATCGATAGGCCATACTTTTGGGCGAAAGAGGTGATTTCGTACGGCTGATCGTCAGATGGATGGCGGATGTCGAATTCGAAATCCATGCCTGCTTCCTCCCAGTTCGCGACCTTCCACTCCTTGGCTGGATGCAAAAATTAAACTACCGATGCATCGCGCGAGTCCAGCAATTGGAAATTGTGTAAAACGATACATTTTGCGGTCGCGCCAACATCTCGTTGTGGCCGTCCGCTGGCCACTTCCGCTTTCGCTCCGTTCGCAGTCTCACCGGCTTGCCAGCGCAATCAGATCAGGGTGCGCCTGCGCCAGGATCATTGCGCTCGAACACCCGCTGTGTGACGATGTCGTGGCTGCACTTTCGCCGCCATGAGGCGGAAAGCCGGTCGGTTTTTTGCGCGAAGCCCGCACATCGCGAAAGCGGGCCTTTAGGGCCGATGAAACAAGGACTTCAGTCTTAATTGCGCGACCTCTAATATAATATAGACTTATCGGCGCGGGGGATTTTCCCGCTATTGCAGTGGCCGGTGCGGCGCGCTTCACCCAAGCATGCACCGCACCGGCCATTTCCGAAGGCCGGAAGGATGACCGACAAGCCGGTGCCGACCTATGTCGTGAGCGTGTTCGAGAAACCTCACTGGCGCACAGTCCTGTCAACGAAGGACAAGGAGAAGGCCTTCGCTTTGGCCAAAGAAATCGGAGACAAGGTGCGGATTGAAGAGATTGCGCCGAAGGTCAAGAAGGGGCGCTGACGGTCGACTGCGCCGTACGCCGTAGCTATCCCCTACGACTCGGCAGCGGCCTGGTTTCCAGTCCTTTGCAATGCCACCCAAGGCCATCTTGATGGAAGCTCGAAAACCTGGTCCCGATCGATGAAAAGCCCGCCACGGGAGCGACCCGCGGCGGGCTTTCAGAGTGGCTACATCCCTGAGGAATCGACCGCTTGTAGTTGTATTGTGAACTGCATGATCGCGTTAGCCTATGGTGTGATCGCGGAAGCCTTGGGCTCAAGCGTTCCCGCGTCCCATGTCGCGCGGACCGGCCGATAGTGGTTGGAAACCCTTTGAAATCACGGGCAGCCGCTTGCAACGTGACGTGACATGATCCCGCCAGCTTTGACGCGCTCCGGACCGCGCTTGGCGTCCCGCTAGGAGAAAGAGTGCCTCCTACATGGGTGGAATGAACCTTGCGTAGCCGTTCAACGGATCCATCTGACGAACCGGACGATCACTTCCTCGGCGATGAGCATGGCCATGACGACGATGATCAGCGGCACCACCCCGTGCAGCATGCCTTCGAAGCGAACCCTATCTCCGAACACGAAGGTAATCGCCTCCAGGATCACGAATTTGGATAGGAACAGCACCACCCATGCGCCGAAGAATCGCATGAACTTCATGAAGGCACCTTGCCTTGCCGTGAAGAACACGGCGACCTGATGCTCGATGGCGATCGTCCCCTTCAGAAGGGCCTGCAACAAGATGGCTGCAAGCAACGACACGCTGAAGGAAGAGACCGTGACGCTGTCCGAAAACTCATCGAACAGGTTTAGGACCACGAGGTCGATCAAGACTCCGAAGATATAGCGGGTGATCAACCGCTGACGGTCAGTCGGCATTTCGGCCGTGGCAGGCAGAAAGCCGTGGATCTTGTCAGCCATGACGTCCCCTTACAAAACACCCCTGCCGAGTGGTGCGAATCTCCGCATCACCCTCGTCTCCGCATCACCCTCGCACCTCCCGTTTCTAGGCGCCACGTAACTAACGGTAAATATCGTGGGTCACCGGCTCCCAGCGCCGAAAAGATCGCCAGCTTACCGTGATGGCGAAGGATTTGACCGCCCTCTCTGGTGGCTACCATGACTGTAGCCGCTGTTGCGTTTCTATACAGAAAGGCGGCAGCGCGACGTAACCCGCCAAAGAGAGCAGTTGCCAACGTCACAGAATTCGCTCTCAGTCCGCCACGGCGAGACCGGCTTTCTTCAACGAGCCAATGAAGAACTCGACATCTTGCGAACGGGTCAACCGCTTCGAAACCGCTTCGCGCAAGTTCTGCACCAAATCCGGTTGATTGTTATCCAGCCACTCGCGCTCGCGATCGGCCTCGATTTTGTAACCGCCTTCAGCAAGAACGGCAGCCGCAACCATATGGTAGAGCGGGTTTGATTGAACTGGCGACTTCTTGATCCACATAGCTGCCTGAGGGTAGTCGCGGTTAAAATAGGAACAAAGGGCCAGGTCCACCTCGTAGTAGCCCAAGGCACTCGGATTCTTTTGACGGGCTTCCTCAACCAGCGCACAGCCATCATGCCATTCACCGGCGAACGCCAAGCGCTGGCCATATTCACCCATCAACTCGGTGTCGTTCGGGTTCATGGCCAAGGCCTGCTTGCCTACTCTCAAGGAAGCGTCGATTTCTTTGTTGAAATAGAGCGCAAGCATTTCCGCTTGGCGGCCTCGGATATTGAGCGGGTCGAGTGCTACCGCCTGCCTCGCCGCGGCGAGGGCGCGCTCGAGGGCGGCGGCGGAGAACGCGCGATCGACGGGAAACTGAAATCGATGGTCATCGATGTAGACCAGGGAAAGAAGAGCCCAGGCGGTAGCGTATTTCGGGAAGCGGGCCACGGCCTTTTCAAGACAGGAACGTACTGATGTACGGGTCTCTGGTTTGAGATCTACCCGATACGCATAGAAGGAAAGCGTACACGAATAGGCGGCCCAATCGTCGGGCGGGTTGTCAAGGTGAACATTGGCATCCGCCTGGAAGATCACGCCATAGGTTTGCGCCAAGCTCGTCGACACGTTGCGCGCGACGTCGGCTTGAGCTTTGACAACGTCAGCGACTTTTATGCGGCCGTCATAGCTGTCGGCCCATAGAACCGAACCGTTGACCATGTTGATCAACCTGACCCGAAGCCGAAAAGAATCGACCGATAGGCCAACGCTGCCAGCAAGCACAAATCGTGGCATCGAGATCGAGGCGTCGCCCGCTTTGGGTGCCGACTCCATGACCACAATGTCCTTGAACTTCGAAAGCTGGCTGACAATTTCCTGCTTTAATCCATTCGCGATGGCCGTCGCGGCGCCGGTGCCGGTCAGGTCGTCAAACGGCTCGACAAGCACATGGGGCGTTTCTGGCACGATGGGCCTGACCGACTTCCATGACCACGCCAGCACCAACGTTGCTGCCACGAGAAGGGCTACAGTTCCCCCCAGCGCCAGCGGCAGCGGCATGCGCCGTGCCGGAAAGGCGGTTGGCTTTTCCGAAACAAGCGGCAACGGGGGCGCTTCTAGCGCAGATGGCGAACGGAGCGAGAAGACAGGAACATAGCCCCCCTTTGGAATCGTGATCAGGATTGGGTCGGTTTGTCCCGAGGTCAGATAGTATCGCTCGAGCGCACGCCTGAGGTGGCCAGCCTCGATGCGAACGATCGGATCCGTCTGCGGGTCGAACGCCTCTCCGCGACCAAACACTTCGACTGCGATGGAATAGGCCTTGATGCGGTCGCCTCGTCCCGACAATGCTTCTTCCACCACATGGCTGAGGAAGCGCCGCTCGCGGCTGGTGGCATCGAAGTCAGCACTGTCGAGGATAAGTCCAAGTTGAGCGCGGCAAACCTCAAGGGGCAACTCATGCTCCCCGAGTGCGGACGTACCCCCTTGGATCACCGTCTCCTCACTTGATTCTTGCAGCCGCAACTTCTAGTGGCGCGGTTACATGCTTATCCACGTAACTTACCTCCCACCGCCCTCTATTTGCAATACGATTGCGTCAGGTCGATGAACTGGTGTCATGAATACAAAAGACGGATCGTTTGACAGACACCGAGCGGTCTCGGCGGCAGTGCGCCGATACCCCCAGTTTGAATTGACGATCCATCGGCTGATGGACCGGAGCGAGAGCTTTCGCGACATCTGCGAGGAACTCGCGGATGCAGAGTTTGCGCTCTCGAAGGTCGACCAGGCCCCGCCGGCATTGCGGGAGGCCAGGCGAGCCGAATGGCAGGAACTGATAGATCGCTTGGTTGGAGAGGTAGGAGCAGCAGTGTTGAACGCCGACGCCGCCCGGAAATCGGGTATCAACCCATGGCCGCCACGGTGAACAGCCATGGCCGCCGGGCCGACAGCGCGGGAAACATGCCAACGGCCGCGCTTCGCACCGCCATCGAAATCCCGGTTCCCAAGAGCACTAAGTCCGCACATAGTGACCAAACTCAAGAGCGAGCCCTGACATGAAGACTTTCTATCGGAAACAAGCCCTGGGTTGTGCCATTCTTTCCGTCCTTTGGCTTGCCCATCCCGCTCGGGCCGCGGATGCGGTCTCACCCTTGACGCCGGACCTGAAGCCAGTGGTGACCGAACAGGGCTGGACGTTCTCCGTTGCGCCGTACTTTTGGGCAGCCGGGCTCTCGGGTGAGGTGTCGCAGTTCGGTCTTCCCACCGTCGACGTCGATGCGAGTTTCGGCGACATCCTGAAGAATCTCGACTTTGCGGCGATGGCCACAGCCGAGGCACGCTACGATCGCTACAGCATCTTCGGCGACCTGATGTATGTAAAACTGTCGACCGGAAGCGGCACGCCTCGAGGCATCGTCGCCACCAATGTCGATGTCGGTTCTGAAACGTTTTCAGGGTTGGTCGGCGCGGGCTATTCGATCGTCCAGAGTGACGCCGGACGCCTCGATCTCGTCGCCGCCATGAGGGTTTGGTCCGTAAACACCGACCTCGACTTCCACGGCGGTATCCTCGACGGCGTGTCCCGCAGCGACGGGGCAACCTGGGTCGATGGGCTTGCCGGTGTTCGCGCGACCTATTCGCTCACCTCCGAAGTATATCTGACGGGCTGGGGCATGGTGGGTGCAGGCGGCGCCAATGTCGACTGGGATGTCGCCGCCGCATTGGGATACCGCTTCAACGAACGCTTTTCGGCGGTCGCAGGCTACCGCGCGCTCGGCGTCAACTACCGCAACGACGGCTTCGTCTTCGATGTCGTCCAGCAGGGACCAATCTTGGGACTGGTCATGCGTTTCTAGCGTGCAGACTTGGATCAATGACAAAACAATGGAGGAAATGATGACAACGAAACTCACAATGCGCAAATCTTTCGTCCTGGCCTTGGCTTTGGCTACTTTCGTACAGATTGATCCGGTCTCCCTGGTGACTCAGGGATCGATATCATCTGAAGCGTTGGCCCGCGTTGGCCGCCCTCTCACGGCCACAAGCGCAGCGGGTGTCGCCAGGCGCGCGACCCGGCGGACCATCCGCAGAACAAGCGTGTACGTAGCCAGGCTACCGGCCGGTTGCGTCAAGACTTCGATCAACGGGACAGCAATCTGGCATTGCGGCGCGAAATATTATCAGCACTCGGGTTCGAAGTACGTGGTGGTGCACGTCAACTGATCGGCGCGCGGATGGCCGCCGGCCAGACCGACCCGCAGCAGGTCCGCCCTGGGTGACACGATCGTCCAAGCAACGACCGATGTAGCAGCTGCGGCTGGCTGTGCTGCAGGCTTGGTGATTTCTACATGCTTAGCGGCAGTCGATCAGGACACCAGGGAAAACTACGTCGAGTCTTTGATCGGCCCGCAAAGCAGCCGGAAAGCGGGGCCCCCGCAGCAAGGCCTGTGCCTCTGCAATGAATGGCTTTCGCAGCGATCGCGTGGCTTGCGACTGCAAGGTTCAATTTCGCCGCCAACAGAAAAACCTGAGTCATCTTGAAACAGCAGCATTAGGGAGGAACACCCGATGAGTGACAAGGAAAAACAACCCAGCTCGACCGATCATGAAAACCAGGCGACATTGTCGATGCGACGCCGGGATCTTCTGTTGAGCGGCGTCTCGCTGTTTGCAGCGGCAACCCTGGCGCCAGTTGTGACAGCCGGCCCGGCGCGAGCGCAAGACACCGCAAATCGCCCAAACATCCTGGTCATTTTCGCTGATGACGTGGGTGTTTGGAACCTCAGCGCCTATCATCGTGGCATGATGGGCGGTTCCACACCGAACATCGACCGACTCGCCAAGGAAGGCGCTCTTTTCACGGACTACTACTCGCAGCAATCCTGCACCGCCGGACGAGCTGCCTTCATTACCGGCCAGAGCCCCTTACGCGTCGGACTGTTGAAAGTAGGCTTGCCCGGGTCGACGCAAGGATTGCAGGACAAGGACCCGACCATCGCTGAACTGCTCAAGGCGCAGGGCTATGCGACAGCGCAGATCGGCAAGAACCATCTGGGCGACCGCAACGAGTTCCTGCCGACCCGGCACGGCTTCGACGAATTCTACGGCAACCTTTACCATCTCAACTCCGAGGAGGAGCCCGAAGACCCGGACTATCCGAAGAGCCCCGAGTTCCATGCGAAGTTCGGGCCGCGCGGCGTCCTCGATGTGAAAGCCACAGATGTCGACGACCCGACAGAGGATCCGCGCTTCGGCCGTGTCGGGAAACAGGTCATCAAGGACACTGGCCCTCTCACGCGCAAGCGGATGGAGACCGCCGAAGAAGAATTGCTGGCCAAATCGCTGGACGTCATGGATCGATCGGTAGCCGCCAAGAAGCCGTTCTTCCTTTGGCACAACACAACGCGCATGCATGTCTGGACCCGCCTGTCACCCAAATGGCAGGACAAGACCGGCTACGGCCTCTACGCCGACGGCATAGCCGAGCTTGACGACGTGGTCGGCCGGCTGCTGAAGAAGGTCGACGAACTCGGGATCGCAGACAACACCATCGTCGTCTTCTCCAGCGACAATGGCGCCGAGAGCTTCTCCTGGCCCGACGGCGGAACGCAACCATTCCGCGGCGAGAAGGGCACGACCTGGGAGGGCGGATTCCGGGCGCCCTGCATGGCCCGCTGGCCGGGTGTCATTCAACCCGGCACGATCATCAACACAACAATGGCGCACTAGGATTGGCTGCCAACCTTGCTCGCCGCAGCCGGCGCGCCGGATATCAAGGAGAAACTCCTCAAGGGCGAGAAGGTCGGGGACAAGACCTTCAAGACCCATCTCGACGGCTACAACTTCATCCCCTTCTTCAAGGGCGAAACCAAGGAGGCACCTCGCCGCGAATTCTTTTATTTTGATGACCAGGCCAACATCAATGCGATGCGTTACGACGATTGGAAGATCAGCTTCGCCTGGATCGAGGGCAATCTGTTCACCGGCAAACGCGTCACGCAGAATGTCCCGATCGTAACCAATTTGAGAGAGGACCCGTTCGAGCGCTACTTCGACGAGGCGGGTACCTATGAGCGCTGGTGGGCCGACAAACTGTGGACGCTGGTTCCCGCCCAGGCGATCGTCGGGCAGTTCCTCGCCAGCTTCAAGGACTACCCGCCAAGCCAGAAGTCCGGGTCCTTTGATGTCGGCCAGTTCCTCGAGGCACTTCAGAGCGGGGCGAGTGGCGGCGGGAATTGAGGCCTGGTCCCTGGCGCTACATTATTGCGACAGGGTGCCCCGCCCGTGGGTCACCTTGTCGGCCTCAAGAGGAAGTTTCGATGAGGCTCGCCCGCGATCTTGCAATGCTGCAATGGACCTGTGTCGAGGCCGCCACCGGTGGTTGGACGGTTGTCGACATGAAGGCAGACTGGGCTGAGGTGTTTTCGTTCGAACCCTGAGTTGCCAACAGGGCATTGCATCAAGGACGACGCGATAAGAGCCATGACAAAACTTGCCGACACCGAACGAAAGCTCGCCGGCTCGACGCCGGTCAGGCCACCCCACGACCGGATGGTTTGGATTCCCGGCGGCACGTTTCTCATGGGTTCCGACAAGCACTATCCGGAGGAGGCCCCGGCGCACCGGGTGACGGTGGGCGGGTTCTGGATGGACATTTGCACCGTCACCAACCGCGACTTCGCGCGCTTCGTCGAGGAAACCGGATATGTGACGGCGGCCGAGCGGCCGGCGAACCCGGACGACTACCCCGGCTGGCAGCCGGACATGCTTGCGCCTTCGTCGGTGGTGTTTATCAAGGCCAAGCAACAGGTCGATCTCCGCGATCACTACAATTGGTGGGTCTATGTGCGCGGCGCCAATTGGCGTCGTCCACGCGGCCCGGCGAGTTCGATCAAGAAGCTTGCCGACCACCCGGTCGTCCATGTGGCCTACGAGGATGCGGAGGCCTACGCAAAATGGGCCGGCAAGGAATTGCCGACCGAGGCAGAATGGGAGTTCGCGGCGCGTGGCGGGCTAGAGGGTGCCGAGTTCCCCTGGGGCGATGAGTTGACGCCGGACGGCATGCATATGGCCAATACCTGGCAGGGCGAGTTTCCCTACCGCAACACGCTCGATGATGGGTTCGAGTACACAGCGCCGGTCGGGTCGTTCCCCGCCAACGGCTACGGCCTCTACGACATGGCCGGCAATGTCTGGCAATGGACGACCGACTGGTACCAGGAGCATGGCCAGATCGACAGCCCGTGCTGCACGGTGGACAACCCTCGGGGCGCCAAGCGGGAGGACAGTCTCGATCCGAGACAGCCGGCGATCAGGATCCCGCGCAAGGTGATGAAGGGTGGGTCGCATCTTTGCGCCCCCAATTATTGCCGGCGCTACCGCCCGGCCGCGCGGATGGCTCAGCCGGTCGACACCTCGACCAGCCATCTGGGTTTTCACTGCATCGTGCACTGAGAACCGACGCTGCTAGCACGCATGAGCGATCGACGAGGTCAACAAATGGACGCGACACGAAAGTTATTCCTGGTCGTCATTGCAGCAATCGAAGCCGCGACAGGCCTCGGTCTGCTTTTGCAACCTTCCGTTCCGTTTGTTCTCCTACTTGGATTGGAAAGCGCCACGGTTGAAGCAATTTTTGTCGGCCGCATCGCGGGCGCGGCGCTGCTTGCCATAGGTGTCGCAAGCTGGATCGCGAGGAACGACAAGGTAAGCCATGCGCTATTAGGCCTGCTTGTTGGCATTCTGATTTACAACACAGCCGTATCAATTCTCCTCGTCTACGCGGCCGCAGTCCTAAAGATGACCGGCGTCTTGCTTTGGCCCACTGTTGCACTTCACGCACTGATGGCCGTCTGGGGTGGTCTGCTTCTACGCGGCATTTCGACCGAAACTCCCCTTGGCGACCGATGACAACCGAGGGGGCGCATTGTGGCACGTTGCATCTGACTGCCGCGGGCAAGCTGCTCAACGATGGCGCGGCGCTCGTCTAAAGGGCCAGCAAGGTTCAAATGCGGAGCCTCTGCTCCGAAGCCAATCCCACGCGCAGGTCCGCAAGATGCAGCGCTCGCCTGGCACATTGACGAGTTGGCGCCCGGCAACGACAGCCGTTCAGTAGCGCGATTACATGCTTACCCCACGTAACTTACATTCCAGCGCCAGCTCTTTGGTGCCTACTATCCGCGAAGGAATGCAGGAAGCGCTCATCGGGTAATCACGCCCTAAAGGCGCTGCTCGAGTCATTTGAGAGCATTTCCATTGTCGGCTGCCGGAGAGCCGACGGTGCCGCGTGGAAGCTGTCGTGCGAGACGCAGCCGTAGCGGGAATCGAGGACTGCGTATGACGTTGCTCAGGGAGCCTCTGCTGCATTTTGCCGTCGTCGGCGCGATCCTGTTTGGCGGCTATTCCTGGCTGAACGACAGGCATGTCGAAACAACGGCCGCGGAGCCGGTCCGTATCGGCGAAGGCGACGTGCGCTGGCTCAAGCAGACCTGGTCGAGCCAATGGCTGCGCGAGCCAACCGCCGATGAACTCAAGGGTCTTGTCGACGATCTCCTCAATGAGAAAGTGATGGCGCGCGAAGCGCAGGAGATGGGCCTTGAGAAGGACGACACAATCATCCGCCGCCGCCTGGCGCAAAAGCTCAGATTCATTGTCGAGGATACGGCCCAGCTTGCCGAGCCAACCGAAGTGGAACTGCGGCAGTTCTATGCCGCCAACCCTGCACATTTCGAGACGCCCGGAAAACTCTCGTTTCGGCAGGTCTACTTCAACCCGGAGCATCGCAAGGATGCCGCGGCGGACGCGACCGCCGCGCTGGGAGCGCTGTCAGCGAATGTCGAGGACGACTCAATCGAGGGCGACCGGCTGCTGTTCGGCGACAGCTTTGCCGACACCGACGAACAGGCGCTGTCTGGAATGTTCGGCGCCGATTTTGCGCGCGCGGTGTTTGCACTTGGACCGGGCGGGTGGCGCGGTCCGGTGAAATCCGGCTATGGCTTTCATCTGGTGCTCGTCACGCAGCGCACGGCGACCGCGCCAAAGCCCTTCGAGACCGTGAAGGATGCCGTGCTGGCTGAGTGGCGCTCTGCAAAGCAGACCGAACTGAGCAAAGAGTACCTGGTCGAGCTGCGCAACAAGTACGGCGTCGAGATTGATGACAGTACGAAAGCAGCGCTGGGGCCAGGGCCTGCAACGAACGTGGCCGCACAATGAGACGGCTGGCCAAGTGGTCTAAGCTCGTGCGGGGAGCCCGCTCCGCGTTGGAGTGCGTTCGACTGGTCCTGCTGACAGCGGTCATTGCTGCGCTGTTCTGCGAAGTTGCCTACTCCCACGAGGTGCGTCCCGCCTATCTCAGCCTGAAGGAGGAGGCGCCGAACGAGTTCAGCGTTCTGTTCAAAACGCCGATGCAGGGCAATGCGCGACTGGCGCTGTCGGCACTCTTTTCCGGCAAGATCGAGACGGTGACGCCGATCATCTCGCATCCGACGGGCGATGCCATGGTGCAGACTTGGCGCATGCGCACGCTGGAACCGCTCGCAGGCCAGAGCGTCGTGATCGACGGGTTGCAGAACAGTATGACCGACGCGCTGGTCCACGTGGTGTTCGCGAACGGCAACAGCTGGACGGCGCGACTTACCCCCAGCGAGCCGTCGGCAGTCATTCCGGCGTCGCAGAGCGCCTGGGCGGTGTTCGTCACCTACGTCCGTCACGGCATCGAGCATATCGCCTTCGGCTTCGACCATCTGCTGTTCGTCGCCGGGCTGATGCTGGTCGTGCGCGACTGGCGCAAGCTGGTGAAAGCGATCACCGCCTTTACGGCTGCTCATTCGATCACCTTGAGCTGCGCCACACTCGGATGGCTGACGCTGCCGTCGCGGCCGGTGGAGGCGATGATCGCCATCAGCATCGTCATGGTCGCCGCCGAGGTTGTGCGGATGGAGCGCGGGCAAGTCAGCCTGGCCATTGTGAGGCCGTGGATGGTGGCCTTCATTTTCGGCCTGCTGCACGGCTTCGGCTTTGCCGGTGCACTGGTCGAGCTCGGCCTGCCGCAGGGCGACATTCCGCTGGCGCTGCTGGCCTTCAATGTCGGCGTCGAGCTCGGGCAACTGGCCTTCATCGCCGCCTTGCTGGCCGCGGTCTATTCGGTGATGCGCTTCGTCATGATCCCGCGGCAGGCGATCGTCGCGTCGGCCTATGCCATCGGGATCATCGCGGCATTCTGGAGCGTCCAGAGGCTGGACGCGATGTTCTTGTAGGAGGAGCAAATGGGAACCGCCGCAAGACTGCCGCGCCGACCTTGCCTGAGGGGCCGGAGACTTGCACGCGCTGCCGCGGTGGCGCTCGCCGCGTCGTTGATGGCTGCTGCTTCGGTCTCCGAAGGACGCACTTGCGGCTATGATAGTCCGCAAACGGTTTCGCAGGGCTTCCTGAATTGGCTCTATCCCGATTCACTCTACGTCGTCGGCGCGATATCGAGGGAGGTGGCGGCGGGACGGCTGCCGCTGGCGAACTTCGATCAGACCGGACCAGATCTGTTCGGACACAGATTTAAGCTGACAGCGGCGGCGCTGGAGCAATTCGGCGACATGCTCCGGGTGGCATCGCCGGGGCCCTTCCAGGCTTCGGTTTCTCTGGTCGTCGTTGAGCCGATGCTGTGGACGCGCTTCGATCAGGGTCCTGATGGCCTGCGCACAACGGTCCATGTCTCGGGGGCGCAGCCCGGAGATCTGGTCATTGTCGCCGGCGAAGCCGTGATAGCCGAAGTCGCGGCGCGGCGGTTGACCTTCGGCCAGGCTGTCGAGCGCGGCGTGGTGCGGCTCTATGGGCCGGCGCCGCAGATCGCCCAATTCCTGCTCAGCTATTCGCATGTCGGCGCAAACGACAGTGCCGTCGAAATATCACAGAAAGCGGTCTTCTCGCTGGTAGGCGCGGGGGCCGGCTCACCCGATTTCGCTTCAAAGCAATCGCATCCGGTTGGCATCACGCCCGCCGAACTCGGATGCACACCCGACCATACCGAGATTTCATTCCATGAGGGAGAGAGACAATGATCCGGAAACCGTTGGCAATCACAAGTCTCGTGTTACTTGCCGTCTGCGCAAGCGCCGTGGCGTGGGCACAGGATGCCGGCACCTATACCGTCGAGGAAGCGGGGCAAGCTATCAAGGCTCGACCCTACTCGCCTTATGCCGGTCGCGATTTCCCGACGCGGCCGCTGTTTGGCGACACGCATTTGCACACGGCCCTGTCCTTCGACGCCGGGGCGGCCGGTGCCAGGCTCGGACCGCGCGAGGCCTACAAATTTGCGAAGGGCGAGGAGGTCATTTCCTCGACTGGACAGCCGGCCAGGCTGTCGCGTCCGCTCGACTTCCTGGTCGTCGCGGATCACTCCGACAATATGGGATGGTTCACCGACTTCATGGCCGGAAAGCCGGAGATCCTGCAGAACGCACAGGCCCGCGAGTGGTATGACATGATACAGTCGGGGCACGCCGGGGAAGCGGCGTGGTCAATCGTTATGACCTTTTCGCAAGGCAAATTTCCGCCCGAGATCATCTACCAGCCGGGCAATCCCGCCTATCGGTCGGTGTGGCAGAGCATCATCTCGGCAGCCGAGGAAGCCAACGATCCGGGGCGCTTCACCGCTTTCATCGGCTTTGAATGGACGTCGCTGTCCAAGGGCAACAATCTCCACCGCAATGTCATTTTCCGCGATGGTGCCGAAAAGGCCGGTCTCATCGAGCCGTACACGACGCAGCCGCCCGTCGGCAGCAACAACCCGCGCGACCTGTGGAAATGGCTGCGGAACTATGAGGACAAGACCGGCGGCGATGTGCTTGCCATCGCCCACAATGGCAATCTGAGCAATGGCGAGATGTTCCCGATCATCGAGCCGGTCACCGGTAAGGAGATCGATCGCGAATACGCCGAGCAGCGCGCCAACTGGGAGGTGCTTTATGAGACCACCCAGATGAAGGGCGACGGTGAGAGCCACCCCTTTCTTTCTCCCAATGACGAATTCGCCAATTTCGAGAAATGGGACAAGGGCAATCTTGACCTCAGCGTCAAGAAGACACCGGACATGCTGGAGTTCGAGTATACGCGCTCGGCGCTCAAGAACGGGCTGAAGCTGGAAGCCAAGCTGGGGGTCAATCCCTACAAGTTCGGCCTGGTCGGCAGCACGGATTCGCACACGGGCCTCTCCACTGCCGACGACGACAACTTTTTCGGCAAGATATCGACCGGCGAGCCGAGCCCGGAACGCTGGTCACACCCGTTCATGGCAAACCCCAAGCTCGGCCTAAAGATCCTGGGCTGGGAGACGACTGCATCGGGCTATGCCGCAGTGTGGGCGCAGGAGAACACACGCGCATCGATCTTCGACGCCATGAAACGGCGCGAGACGTATGCCACGACCGGGCCGCGGATGGCAGTTCGGTTCTTCGGCGGTTTCGATTTCGTCGAAGCCGACGCCAATACCCGCAGCCCGGCTATCGCCGGTTACACCAAGGGGGTGCCGATGGGCGGCGACCTCAAGCAGGCGCCCGCGGGCAAGGTGCCGACCTTCCTGGTTGCGGCATTGAAGGATCCGATCGGCGCCAATCTCGACCGCTACCAGATCGTCAAAGGTTGGCTGGACGCCGCCGGCGAGGTGCATGAACAGGTCTACGATGTTGCCTGGTCCGGCGACCGCAAGCCGGGCACCGACGGCAAGCTGCCGCCGGTCGGCAACACGGTCGACGTAGCCAATGCCACATGGACCAACACGATCGGAGCGCCAGAGCTTAGCGCCGTATGGAAGGACCCCGATTTCGATCCGTCCCAGCGGGCTTTCTACTATGGCCGCGTCATTGAGATTCCGACGCCGCGCTGGCCCGCCTATGACGCGAAATATTTTGGCATCAAGATGTCGCCGGATGTGACCATGACGACGCAGGAACGAGCCTACACGTCGCCGATCTGGTACACGCCAGCCGGCTAGCCAGCCTCGGCGCAAGTGGAGGCACAACTGGAAGCCGACGCTGCGCCGCTACGACGCGACCCGTGGTCGACAAGAGGTGGCGGCCGGGGGGAGGTCGAACTGGTGATATGACCTCCGAGCAACGCCCCATGACGGGCACGGCAGCGACGATCCACAAAAACGAACACTCATGGGCAAGAAACGGCAAACAAAGGGAAGGCAATACCATGCGAAACTTCACGACACTCATCGCGGCAACGTCAGTAGCACTTTCGTGTGCGACGGCAGCCTACGCACAAACACAAAATCCGCTTCCCAAGGCCAGCGATGTCCTTGTCCGATACGGGGAAGACGTCGAGGGCTGGACGATCTATGCAAATCAAACGCGCGGAGATTGCTTGATCGTGCGCCAGGATGGACCAAGTGCGGTGCAAATGGGCGTCACCGCAAATCAGGAGGTCGGGTATCTTGGCGTGTTCACGAAGGTGGATATCGGCCTTCAGAACGGGACCAACTCGGACATCTTCGTCTCGCTGGACGGCCATCTCTACAAGGGTGTGGCCACTAGCACGAGCGGCGAACTCAAGGGCGGGTATGCTGGCGGCTACATCTTGACCGACGACCCGAAGTTCAAGCGCGACGTGGCGAAGAAATACAAGATGACCGTATTTCCGGAAACCAAGGGGGCCTTTGTCGTCGACCTGAAGGGGACTTTCAAAGCAATGGCAGTGGGCCGCAAGTGCCTCAAGCACTGACCGCCCGCCAGGCAATATTCCCACCCATCGCTGCCGGCGGGCCATCAAACACAGCGGCAATCTGGTCGACGGCAAGCCGGCCAGAGACGATCCGTTGAAGTTGCATTTTCTACCGGGAACGCCATGGTCTGTGGCTGTGCGACCAAAGGCGCCGCCGCTGCGTCGAGGATAGTCCGGCATGACCAGCAATAACATCCGATACGTCTCATTGATGGTCGTTGAGACGGCTGCGGCGATGTTCCTGTTTTTGACGATTTTCCCAATTTTCCGGCAAGTGATCACGCAATTGGGAGAACCACAGGATATCAGCCACTATGAGCAGTCCGCGGTGGTCTGTGGTGCCCTCGTTCTACAGACCTGCTACTGGGTCAGGTTCCGCTGGGTTGCGATCCCCGCACCGTTTCGCAATGCCTTGGTCAGGCACCTGTTCCTGTTTGCCAGCCGGGTCAGCTTCTTCTTCGGAGGCGCTTTGTTTTCGGTTTTCTTTTTCCGCCACGTACCGGAACTCGATCGATTCCCGTCATTCATTCAGGGAGCGGTCAAGCTGTTGGATGTCTTACTGGTTCTGTTCAGTTTGTTTTGCTATTCGCTCGAAATTGAACGGTTGGGCAGGGCACGAGAAGACCATTCCTCGGCACCCGGCCGTACCAGATAGTTCAAGCTGCCAAACCAGTCCGTTACAAGGGTGCCGGTGGGTCGGCGGGCCTTGTCTGCCCGTCAAAACGTTTGCATGTCTCGGAACAATCTTCGATCGACTGCGTTTCACGCAGTCAATGACGACGTTTCGCATACGGTAGATATTGCCACCAGCGAGGACGTGATCATGAGGTTCCTGTCAGGCATAGCGACCGCCATGGTCGCAACTTTTGCACTTGCGAGCACTGTTCCAGTTGACGCCGCCCCAATATTCGTACCCAAAGCACAAGGCGCGCAGCTAGATGTCATCCGGGTTCGGGATGGCTGGTACAGGGGCTATCGCGGCTATCGCCACCACACTTGGCACAACGACTTCTGGGCCCCGGGTGGCGCATTTGTCGCCGGAGCGCTGCTTGGCAGCGTGATCGCCAACAGCAACGGCTACTACGGCGGGTATTACCGAGGCGGCGATTATTACGGGGATCCGTACTACGGCGATCCGTATTACGTCGATCCGTATTACGGCGATCCATATTACCACGACCGATACTATGGCGATGGGTATCACTCAGACAGATACTATCGGGGGTGTTCGCCCAGGGAAGCCGATTCCGGTAATTGTTACTAGCGATCGGTGCAGGGTGCCGCCCTTTGGCGGTTTCTATGTGATCGACACAGTTCAATATTAGACCGCCGCTGCGCGCCGTTTGAACGGCCTCGTAGTCAAAAAAGTTACCCCGCCCTCCACGTAACTTACGTTCCGCTGCCGACTCCATCCGGTAGTCTCGGGACAACACGAACCGATAAACGGGATGGAACGCCGGCTGGCAGGCAAAAGCGGTTTATCGGTGGTGTGCCGGTTGCGTGGCGGATCGGGAGTCCTCTCGTTGCCGCTGCGGTTCATCTCAGGCCCACGGGGAGGGAGACAATGGACAGTCGGTTTCGGCGACATCTGCTGAAAGTGTCGCTGGCGGCACTGATGGTGCTGGCGGTGCATGGCCGGTCCCTTGCGGCCGACCTCCTCATTGCGATGCCGAACTGGCCCTCGGGCCAGGCCGCGGCCAATATCATCAAGTACGGATTGAAGGAACAACTCAATCTGGACGCCGACGTGCGCGAGATGGGCTCCATGACCGCATTCGCCGGAATGGATACCGGGGAGGTCGACGTCTATCCGGAAGTCTGGCTTCCCAATCTCGATTCACTCGTCAAGAAATACGTCGACGGGCGCAAGACCGTGGACCTCAGCCCCAAGGGTGTCTCGGCTACGCAGGGCATCTGCGTGACGCGCGAGACGGCTGACAAATATGGCGTCAAGGACATTTCAGATCTGGCCGATCCGAAAAAAGCGGCCGTGTTCGACACCGACGGCGATGGCAAGGGCGAAATGTGGATTGGCGCGCTAGGCTGGTCGTCGACGAGCATCGAGAAGATCCGCGCCAAGAGCTACGGTTACGAAAAAACGATGACGCTGCTTCAAATGCCGGAAGACATGGCAATGGCGGCAGTCGATGCGGCGGCGGCAACGGGGCAACCGATGGCATTCTACTGCTACAGTCCGCACCATATGTTCAAGCTCCATGACATCATCCAATTGACCGAGCCGAAATACGATCCGGCCAAGTGGCACATCGTGATGCCGAGCGACGATCCGGACTGGCTTACGAAATCTGAGGCGCCGGTGGCGTGGGACGCATCCCATTTCTACATCGGATTTGCCTCGTCGATGGCCAAGCGCCTGCCGAAAGTGGCGGCCTTCCTCTCCCATGTCGACTTCACCCCAGACGAGGTCACCGAGATGAGCTACGCATTGCAGGTCGATCGGCAAGATCCCGCCAAGTACGCGCAGGCCTGGGTTGCAAAGCATGAGGACCGGCTTAGCGCCTGGTCGAAGTAGAGGCAGGGACGACCATGACCTTTCCGCTCGCAAACCGGTCCGTCACTTCGAAAAGCAATGATCGCAGAATGGCTGGCCGCTGCCTCGTTCTTGTCGCAGCGCTTGTCATGACCACGATCGGCGCGACATTGGCGTATGCCGCTCAGACACAGGTGTTCGATCCGCAGACACATAAGTGGGTCGATTACGACAAGAAGAAAGCGCGAAAATACTACGCCGCCCACAAGGAAGTGCCCGAGGCATTTCGCCCACAGATGGTCAAGTTCCGCACCGCTGAGGTGCCCGGTACGATCATCATCGATGGCAACAAGCATTTTCTCTATCTGGTGCAGCCCGGTCAGCAGGCCATGCGCTACGGCATCGGCGTCGGCCGGGAAGGCTTTGGATGGGCCGGTATCGTGCGCGTCGGCCGCATGGCGGAATGGCCGACCTGGACGCCCCCGGCCGAAATGGTCGCTCGTGATCCAAACGCGGTCAAATATGCGGCGGGCATGCCGGGGGGGCCCGACAATCCGCTCGGGGCCAGAGCGCTTTATCTCTACGCGGGCGATCAGGACACGATCTACCGGATACATGGTACGCCAGAACCCTGGACGATCGGGCTCGACGTGTCGTCAGGGTGTATCCGGATGAGGAACGACGACATCACCGACTTCGCATCCCGCGTCAAGGTCGGAGCCAAGGTCATCGTCCTCATGCAGGGGGCGGCCCTTTACAAGGGCGTGTGAAGCGGCATTCGGAAAGGGACAAGCAATGTCGGCAAAATGTGCAGTGAGAAGTTCCATCCTGGTCGTGGCACTTGGACTCATGGCGCAGACCTTGAGCGCTTGCGTCAGCACGCCGCCGCCTGCTCCGGAGCAAATGTCGAGGACGCAGGTCGAGACGGCTCCGGCGGATCTGCAGCTTCTTTGCGCCAGCGCGGTCGCCAAGTCGAGCGGCGTCAACAGCGCCAAGATACTTCCGGTTTCCTCGAGCAAGATCGATTCCAAAACTTATCAGGTCGAGCTCGATGCCGGCGGCAAGAAGACAAGCTGCCTCGTGGACACCGAAGGCAACGTGAAATCTGTTGAGCCCGTTTGATTGGCTCTGGGCGAATTCGAACGTTTGGGTTCGTAGCGTGCGGGCCACCGTTTTCCCTTCGATGATCGGGAGGCGAATGTCGCGGCGCCAGCTTTCCGGCCACGCCAAGGCGCTCGATGATCCGCATTCAAATGTGCGGCGTGGTCCCCCGCGCCGGCGCTTTCGCGTGACCCCGTCACGATCTCCTTGCGCCAAATGGATAGCTGCACAATTATATTAGATGTAGCTTATAATCAAATTGCGCGAGATCAATGCCGACGCACGGCTGGTCGGACTATGCCGGGTTTTGAACGCATGATCTGGTTTAGCAGGCAGGGGCAAAACATGAGCAACGATCGAGATTTCCCGGCTGAAGCCGGCATCAGCAACAAAATCACGCGGCGGGACGCATTGATGGCCGGCACGGCGGTTGCGGCGTCGCGACTGGCTACACCGGTTGGCCTTTCGGGCGTGCTCGCCGGCCTTGCCGGGGTTCAGCCTGCGGCCGCCCAGCCGGCGCTCCCCAATATCGTCTACGTCGTCGCTGACGACATGGGCTGGGGGGATGCCGGCTTCAACGGTTCCGATATCAAGACGCCGAACCTCGACAAGCTCGCCGAGGGCGGCGCCCGCTTCGACCAGTTCTACGCCCTGCCTATGTGCACGCCGACGCGCGCGGCACTAATGACCGGCCGCTATCCATTGCGCTATGGCCTGCAGACGGGCGTCATTCCGGCAGCGGGCACCTACGGGCTCCCGGTCGACGAGTACCTCTTGCCGCAGGTTCTGAAAGACGCCGGCTACAAGACGGCCATGGTCGGCAAATGGCATCTCGGCCATGCCAAGCCAGAGTTCTGGCCGCGGCAGCGCGGGTTCGACTATTTCTACGGCGCTCTGGTCGGAGAGATCGACCATTTCAAGCATTCCTCCCATGGCGTGAAGGACTGGTATCGCAACAACAAGCCGCTCAGCGAAACCGGCTTCGACAACACGCTGTTCGGCAACGAGGCCGTGCGGGTTGTCGAGCGCCACGAGGGCAAGAGCCCGCTATTCCTCTACCTGGCCTTCACCGCGCCGCACACGCCCTTCCAGGCGCCGCAGGAGTATCTCGACCGGCTCAAGGGTATCGCGGACGAGAACCGACGCAAATATGCAGCGATGATCTCGGTGATGGACGACGGCGTTGGCAAGGTGGTTGCGGCGCTCGAAAAGAAGGGCATGCGCGACAACACCATCGTCGTCTTCCACAGCGACAATGGTGGCGTGAAAGACTCGCTGTTTGCCGGCGACTCGAAAGTCGGGGGCGCGCTGCCCGCCGACAACGGACCTTATCGTGACGGCAAGGGCACACTCTACGAGGGCGGCACCAGGGTCGCCGCCTTCGCCAATTGGCCGGGCAAGATCAAGCCGGGCGTGGTCGATGGCATGGTCCACGTTACGGACATGTATCCCACGCTTGCCGCAGTCGCCGAAGCCAAGCTGGAGAAGAACAAGCCACTGGACGGCATGAATGTCTGGAACGCCCTGAGCGAGGGAAAGCCGTCTCCCCGCGCCGAGGTGGTCTACAACGTCGATCCTCTGGCCGGCGCCGTTCGCAAAGGCGACTGGAAGCTTGTGTGGAAGGCCTCACTGCCGCCGAAGGCGGAGCTTTTCAACCTCGCCGACGACAAATCCGAAACTCACGATCTCGCGGCGGCGAACCCGGACAGGATGAAGGAGTTGCAAGGGCGTATCGTCGAACTGGCTGGCGAGATGGCACCGCCGCAACTGCTTATGGAAGCAGTGCGGCTGACCTTCTTCGCGCCGCCGGTGACGGCCGATCCGTCGACGCTGCTCAGCTTGGGGGATTGACGGCGGATGGGCAGGCCATCCGAGGCACCGGCGCGCGAGGACATGGTGTGGATCCCCGGGGGCGAATTCCTAATGGGTTCGGACCATCACTATCCGGAAGAGGCGCCGGCGCACCGCGTTGTCGTCGGCGGCTTCTGGATGGATCGCACGACCGTCACCAATGGTGAATTCAGGCACTTTGTGGAGGTTAGTGGCTACGTCACGCTGGCTGAGCGTCCGGCAAATGCCGCGGACTATCCCGGAGCCAGTGTCGATTCATTGGCGCCGGCTTCAGCCTTGTTCGTCAAGCCTCCGCGCGGCATCGATCGCAGCAATCACTACAATTGGTGGGCTTATGTGCGCGGCACAAATTGGCGACATCCGCGCGGGCCGGCCAGTAGCCTCAAGGGTCTCGAAACCCATCCTGTCGTCCATATCGCGTACGAGGACGCGCAAGCCTACGCGGACTGGGCGGGAAAGGCGCTGCCGACCGAGGCCGAATGGGAGTTTGCCGCTCGCGGCGGGCTGCCCCGTGCTGAATTCGTGTGGGGCGACGAGCTCATACCAGGCGGCAGCCACATGGCCAACACTTGGCAGGGCGAGTTCCCGTACCGCAACAACTGCGACGACGGCTACGAATGGACCGCTCCCGTTGGCTCATTTCCGGCAAACGGCTACGGGCTCTACGATATGGCCGGCAACGTCTGGCAGTGGACCGTCGACTGGTACCAGCAACACGGCCAGATCGAGAGCCCTTGTTGCACCATGGCCAACCCCCGCGGCGGCGAACGCGAGGCGAGCTACGATCCGGCAACGCCAGACATCAAGATTCCGCGCAAGGTCACCAAGGGCGGGTCTTTCCTGTGCGCTCCCAACTACTGCCGCCGTTACCGGCCGGCCGCGCGCATGGCGCAAGCGATCGACACGTCCACTTGCCACCTCGGTTTCCGTTGCATCAAGCACTCAATGTGACGGCAGTTTTGCTGTTAACTGGCTGTAGGTGCTCCCTTTTCCGCAGCAGCAGGATGATGGTGTACCAGCGTTGGACATCTGATGGCGCGAGCACGTAATCAATGTGCGACGTTCGCGGTGATGATCCCGAGATTGACAAGTCCGCTAACAGCCAGTTGGACCGCTACCGCTGTCAGGAGAATGCCGAACACGACCTCCGAAACGATAAGACTAGCCGGCTTCATTCGCTTGGCCACCGCGTCGATATTGGTGAACACCAGATAGTCGAATGCGGCGACGAGCAGGATAAGCCCGGCGACGAGCGCTGCACTTGCAACCGAGACGACTTCGCCGGAGGCAATGATGATGACCGTGATGCCGACGGGATTCAGCAGATAGGGGACAGCAAGGGGAAAAACGGCAATTTTTTCCGGGTCCACCGGCAGACCCAGATCCTCTTCGTGCTTTTCTGTCGGTCCAGATGCCATCTTGATCGCGAGGAGCGCCAGGATGATGGCGCCGGCGATCGCCACCGCACCGCCGGTGATATGCAGCAGCCTCATCAGCAGAGCGCCAGTGGCAAAAAGGATCAAAGCCGTAACGAGAGCCGTCAAGACCATCTGACGGCCTATCTTGACCTTGGTTTCGGCGTCGAACTTTTGGGTCTTTTCCAGAAAAGGCACCAGTGCGATCTTCGGTCCCATGCCAACCAGCAGCAGTAGCAGAAGTTTTGTCACGAGAGTGACATCAATGACCGTGAAATCCATCGGAAGTTCCCCTCAGCGCTGACTTGAATGACTGTCGCCTGTCCGAAACGGATTGTCTAGCAAATCGGGGAAGGGTTTGCCGCCGCCAGGACAAATGGCCCGTCCGACAAACCACGTTGGAATACGACTTGTTCAGTCGGCTCTATAATCCGCAACGCTAGCGCTCGCTCTTCCGTGCAACCCGCTCTGATCCTGGGGATTGCCGTCGCGAAGATCTGGCCGTTGCTACCACGTAAATAACACCCAAGTTGGCTGGAACCGTCAAAAGACTGTGTATAGTGTGGGCGCGCTGAGGGGCGCCTGCACAATGAAAACCGAGCCGTCGGTAGGTCATTTCTACTCGTACCTGCGCGCCGGGTTCCGCATGCCGGTTTGCCTGGGTTGAAGACTCTGGGAGGCAAGCATCGATCGGCGGCGCGATGCCCGCTTGGTCTGACAGGGAGAAGATGCCATGGCGTCCGATGCAACGGGGATTTCTCAAGCTAACACCGTTGAAGGCCCGGATAAGCAAGCCAGGAAGGGAAACCCGCTGCGCCGTGTCGCGCTGGCCGTGCTTCTACTGGCCTGTCTGTTGTTCGTGATAGCGATCTTCATGGAGAGGCGTACACCTTCTTCATCGCAGGCGACGGTCAGCGCCTATGTCGTGGGCATCGCGCCGGAGGTCACCGGGCGGGTCATCGAAGTTGGTGTGGTCGACAACAGTGCAGTGACGCCTGGTCAGATGTTGTTTCGCATCGATCCGCAGCAATACGAGCTGGCCGTCGCTGAGGCGGAAGCAAAGCTTGCCCGGGTAGGCCAGTCGATCGGCGCTTCGACAGCCTCCGTCGATGCCGTCCAGGCACGCCTTGTGGAAGCGCAGGCAGTTCGCGACCACGTCCAGGAACAGGCCAGCCGGGCCATGGAGCTCGTCAAGCGCGGCGTCTATGCCAAGGCGAAGTACGACGAGGCGAAGGCGGCGGTGGACCAAGCAAATGCCTCGGTCGTCGCCGCTGAAGCGGACCTGAAGAAGGCACAAGAAGAACTTGGCCCATCAGGCGCCGACAATCCGCAGTTGAAGGAGGCGCTCGCGGCACTTCAACGCGCGCAGCTTGACCTTTTGCGCACTACGGTCCTGGCGCCGGCGGAGGGCGTCGTCACCAACCTCCAGCTTTCCATCGGAGGCGTTGTCGGCGCCGGCCAGAGCGCAATGACCTTCATCGATGTCGGCACGGTTTGGATCACCGCGGCGTTCAAGGAAAACAGCCTTGAGAACGTCGCCGCAGGCAACCGCGCCGACGTGTTGTTCGACCTCTTGCCCGGCCAAGTTTTCGGTGCCACGGTCGAGAGCGTCGGGATGGGCGTGGCTCAGGGAAGCGTCGATCCCAAGACCGGCCTCCCCAAAATCTCCACCGAAAGCGGATGGGTCAGAACGCCACAGAGCTTTCCCGTCCGCCTGATCCTCGACGAGGGCAGGCCCAAGGGCGTGCGCTACGGATCGCAGGCGAACGTGGTGATCTATACCGGTGACCATCCGGTGACCAACACGATCGGCCGCATCTGGATGCGCATCCTGTCGGTCCTGACCTATGTCAGCTGACGGCAACCTTGCTCAAGCCAATGCCAGGCGCAAGGGTCTGCGCATCGCGCTGGCTGTAGCCGTCGGCTTCACATGGTCGGTTCTGTCGGGGGCCATCATCCCCTTTCTGGGACCATTGTTCGCGGCGCAGTTCCTGATCTCCAGTTCCCGCCCGCTGCAGCTGAAACAGGCCCTGGGAATGGTGATCCTCATTGTTGTCGCCGGCGCGCTTCTGCAGGCCGTCGCGGTCCTGACAGGCGACCGGCCGCCGGTCCTGTTGCTGCTGCTCGGCCTCGTCTATTTCATCTGTTTCTACCTGCAGGCGAACGGCAAGGGTGGCGGGGCGATCTTTCTTGTCCTGGTGGTCGCCGTGATGGTGCCGCTGCTGACCGTGCTCAACCGCGATCTCGGTGATTCCATCCTGTCGATCCTTGTGCAGGGCGTGGTCAGCGGAGCGGTCCTGATGTGGCTTGCCCACGCGGTCATACCCGACCGAGGCAGCGCCGATGTTCAAGCCCCGGCTCCTGCTGCAAACCCTCGCGCCGCTCGCTACGCCGCAGCCAATGCCGCCATTCTGCTGATCGCCGTGCTCGCTTGCCTGACGCGGGACGGCCTCGCCACGGCGATCGTCATTCCAATCACTGTCGCATCGCTGTTGTCACAGCTCGACGTCATCGCAAGCGCAAGGGCAGCGTTCGGCCTCGTCATGGTCAATCTCCTCGGAGGCTTGGTTGCATCCTTTGCGTTCGCATTGCTGCAGGTTCATCCCACCACCCCCACGCTGTTTGTCCTGGTGCTGCTCGCCGGCCTGGTGTTCGGCGGCCGCGCCGCGCTGAGCGACCCTGCCGCCAAGCTCTATGCGGGTGCGCTGACAATCTTCCTCATCCTGTTTGGAACAGGCGTATCGCCGCTACCGGGATCGGCAGCGGAATCCTTTGCCACGCGGGTCAACTACATACTCGTCGCCATCGCCTATACGATCTTCATGGCGGCGTTGCTTTGGCCAGGACCGAGGCGCAGCGCTGAAGACACCGTGCTATCGTAAAGTGCTCGTGACCGGCGCGGACATTCGATCCGGAGGATAGCCTCGACCTCGACTGATCCGCTGGCCGGGTTTCCCAGTCTGCACGTAGCATACAGTTACTTACCTTCCGCATCTGCAGGTAATGCGCCAACGTAACGCCAAGGCAAGAGCACTCGCCCAGACTCGGCGACAGAACATCGCTGACAACCAGGTTCACATACCTTGGAGGGACGACAATGGAGATCAAGTTTCCGCGTTGGCCTGTTGGCGCTGTGGCCATACTGACGGTCTTGATTTGCTCGGGTCCGGCCTCTTTCGCGATTGCTCAGGATCAAGCCGCTGCTACAGCTGGCGCAGCGGCTACCCAGGCGCCCGAACCGCTCGACGAGGATGAACTCGAAGTCCTGGTAGCGCGAATAGCGCTCTATCCCGACGAACTCGTCGCGGTGATCTCCGAAGCGTCGCTTTATCCATTGCAGATCGTCGAGGCGAGCCGGTTTTTGGATCAGGTCGCCAAGAAGCCAGGCCCGAAACCGAAGGAAAGCTGGGACGGCAGCGTCATTTCACTGCTCAACTATCCCGCCATCGTCAAAATGATGAGCGACGATCTGGAGTGGACCCAGGCGCTTGGCGACGCACTGACGTATCAGCAAAAAGACGTTCTGGTCGCCATACAGCAGTTGCGCGACACGGCTGTCGCCAAAGGCGTGATCAAGTCCGATGACAAGGTCAAGGTTGTCAAGGAGAACGACAATGTCGTCATCCGGTCCGCGAGCGCAGACACGATCTATGTTCCACGGTACGAGCCACAAATGCTCTATGCCACCGACTATCCGGTCGCTCCGATCTCCTATTATCCAGACCCCTACCCAAGTTATTACTATCCCACCGCGCCTTATTTCGCGGCCTTCGTGACTGGCGCCGTCTGGGCAGCGGCAGTGGATTGGAATAACTGGGGCGTGTCGGGAGGCCGCTGGAACGGCAACGATATCAATATCGACTGCAACAATTGCTTCAACAACATAAACGGCAAGGTCAATTTCAACGACGTCGACTGGAAAAACGTCGACCGTTCGCAATTAAATTTCGACAAGAACCAATTCGCCAACATCGACAAAACGAAGATCAGCAACCGGGTCAAGTCCGACGATCGCAACAATATGCGCAACAAGGCGTCCGATCTGAAAAGGGACCGAGCGAGTACGCTTGCCGGAAAGTCCGGCAAGGTGAAGGACGTCCGCCAACGCGAAATTAGAGAGGGTTTGAAAAACCGGCCCCCGGCGTCGAGGCCGGATGTCAAAAAGCCGACCAACAACAACCCGATTTCCGCGGCACGAAAGAATGACCGTTCTGCGGCCAAGGCGTCGGGGAATATCAATCGTGCGGTCGGCAAGCCCAGGCCCGCAGCGAGAGTGGACAACAGGCCGAGGAACCCTTCGGGTCTTGGCAACGTCAGCTCCGGAAAACGTCAGCAGATTGCCTCCAACCGCGGTGCGAGGAGCATGGGAGGCGGAATTCGCAGCGGCGGCGGCGGCAACAAAATGATCAGGCACGGCGGTGGCAGGCAGGGCGGTGGCGGGCGCGGCGGTGGCGGGCGCAGGCGTTAATAAATTTGGCGAGAGGAGAACCGACCATGAAAACGTCCGTCCGGAGTCTTGTTCTACGTTCGCTGCTCGGTGCCGCAATGATCTTGAGCATTGGCGCGGGTTCCGCAAATTTTGCCGGCGCGCAGGAGGTGCACAGTCTCTCGGACTACGTGGCCAAGAAAGATCCGCCGCACTTCGATGATCCCTCGGCGGCGGTGGATGCGTTTAAATCGGTTCTCGCGAAGGACGATTTTGACGGACTGGCGGCATTGCTTGGGCTGGATGCCGCGAAGCTGCGGACAAGCGAAGGCGTGATGGATACCTACACTCAGATCCGGCAAGGCGCTGCCAAGACACTGATTGTCCGTGATCTTGGCGACCGCAGGGAACTCGACATCGGCGACAAACTATGGACGCTGCCATTCCCCATCACCAAGGGTAAGGACGGCAAATGGGCTTTCGATACCTATGCTGGCATCGAAGAGATCATCAACCGGCGCGTCGGCGAAAATGAGATCACTGCGATCGAAACGGTTCGCGCCTATGTGGAAGCTCAGCGTGACTACGCTGCAGAAGACCGCGACGGTGATGGCGTGTTCGAATACGCCCAGAAGCTGATCAGCAGCGAGGGCCGGGCCGACGGACTATATTGGCCGTCCGACGAGACCAATGGCGTTAGTCCGGCAGGCGATTTCATCAACCAGGCGGCTCTCGACAAGGCGAAGAAAGGCAATGGCTATTTTGGTTATCGCTTCCGCATCCTGACCGGCCAAGGCGGGAATATCGCCGGTGGCCCCTACAACTATATTATCAACGGCAACATGATTGCAGGTTTCGCGCTTGTGGCCTGGCCTGTGAAATATGCCGAAACGGGCGTCAAAACCTTTGTGGTCAATCAGCAAGGTATTGTCTACGAGGCCGATCTAGGCCCGAAAACGGAGGCTGTGGCCGGCGCGATTAAGCAATTCAATCCCGATAACAAATGGCAGCTGACAGGTGACTAGCCTGGTTCGGAAACGGTGATGTTACCGCCAGTGCGTTGCACACGTGAGGGGGACGTTTTGGAAGCCAGTTTTGCAGACGAGTACAAATTCGAGCGTATCCCCAATGCGTTGCTGGCATTTGCATTTGCCGGCCTGCTTTTCGGTTGCGCGTCCCGCCCGACGAATGTCCTGTTGCCCGTAGCCGATACATCACCGGCATCCAGCAAGGTGGAGATGCTGGTGACGACGACCCGCGCTCGCTCCACCAATCCGGCCGAGATGTATACGGGCGAACGCGGGACGGATCCTTCATTTGCGGACATTACGGTGTCTATCCCACCAGCATCGGTCCGCAAGGTCGGTGAGGTCGCCTGGCCCAAGAAGCTGCCGTCAAACCCGGCAACCGATTTCGCGGTGGTGAAAGCCGAAGAACTAACACGGGATGGCGCGAAGGAATGGCTACACGCCACCGTCAGGAAGAGCCCGGACCACAGCGTGCTGGTATTCGTCCATGGCTTCAACAACCGCTTCGAAGACTCCCTTTATCGCTTTGCGCAGATCGCTCACGATACAGGCACCGACAGCGCTCCGATCCTGGTCACATGGCCTTCCCGAGGCAGTACGCTGGCCTATGGCTACGATCGCGAAAGCACCAACTACACGCGAGATGCGCTCGAGACGCTGTTCCAATATCTGGCTCACGATCCTGAAGTAAAAGAAGTTTCGATCCTCGCCCATTCGATGGGCAACTGGCTAGCGTTGGAATCCTTGCGCCAGATGGCGATCCGCAATGGCGGGCTGCCGGCGAAGTTCAAGAACGTCATGCTGGCCGCGCCTGACGTCGATGTCGACGTGTTTCGCACGCAGATTGCCGACATGGGCAAACAGCACCCCCAGTTCACCCTCTTTGTCTCGCAGGATGACCGGGCGCTCGCATTTTCGCGACGGGTCTGGGGCAACATCCCCCGGCTCGGCTCCATCAATCCGGAAGAGGCTCCATACAAGGAAGAACTTTCGAGCAACAATGTAACCGTCATCGACCTGACGAAGGTCAAATCCGGAGACAGTTTGAACCACGGCAAGTTCGCCTCGTCTCCGCAGATCGTCCAGTTGATTGGAGCGCGGATGGCTGACGGCCAGACCCTTACCGACAGCAGGGTCGGCCTTGGGGACACGATCGTGCAAGCGACGACCGGCGCTGCGGCTGCGGCTGGCAGTGCTGCAGGATTGGTGATGGCGGCACCCGTGGCGATGGTCGATCAGAACACCAGGGAAAACTACGGCAATGAGGTCGAGAACTTGACCGGCTCGCAAGGCGGTAAGAAAACGAATGCTGGCAGCAAGAATTGCAACCTGCCCACGGCATCCACAAAAGGGTGCAAGAAATAGCGATTCAACGAGGTCAAGGCGGCAGCGAAGCTTATTGATGCCTCATCTCGAAGTTGCTCTCACATTCCGTGAGAATGGCATTCAGAGGGCAGAGAGCGAGCCCCCACCTGAAGCGGCGCTTCTGCTGGTCCCGTCTGGCTGGAAGGGAAATGAATGCATCGCATCGCTCGGATATCGCTCGCCATCATCCTGTCACTAGCCGTTGCACTTTTGACTGCCTGGGCCGGATTTGCCATGTGGTATCGCCTGCCCGTGGGGGAGCTTGGTCGGGCTGCGGCCTGCGCCCTTTTCATCTTGTTCGGCCTCGGCACTATCATCGCGCTCTTCAGCCGTTTTCGCATCCGGGCGTTTGTCTTTTTTCTCGCCGCATTTGCTGTGGTTCTGGTCTGGTGGAGCACCATCAAGCCTTTGAGCGACGCCGACTGGGCTCCTGATGTGGCCCGTCAGGTAACCGGCACCCGCGATGGAAACCTGTTGACCCTGAAAGACGTGCGTGACTTCGAATGGCGCAGCGACACCGATTTCACCGAACATTGGACAACCCGAACCTACGACCTTTCCACGGTTCAGACCGCCGACCTCTTCATGTCCTATTGGGCTGGACCGAAGATGGGCCACGTCATCATGAGCTTTGGCTTCTCCAGCGGTGACTATCTTGCTTGGTCCATTGAGGTGCGGCGCCGTGTCGGTGGCGAGTTTTCGCCCATAGCGGATCTGTTCAAGAGCAATCCCTTGGTTGTTGTTGCGGCCGATGAGCGAGATGTCGTCGGCGTCAGGTCGAATGTTCGCGGAGAGGATGTCCAGATCTATCGCCTGAAAGCATCGCCTGACGCGGCCCGGGCGCTTCTGCTGGAATACGTCTCGGACGCAAACGCGCTTTCCACGAAGCCTGCATTCTACAATTCCATCACGACGAACTGCACGACGACGATCGTCAAAATGATGCGAGCAGTAGGCGACGCAGTTCCATTCGACTGGCGGCTCATTGTTAACGGCTATCTTCCTGATTATGCGTACGACCGCGGTGCGCTCGACACCCGCTTGCCATTGTCGACCTTGCGGGAGTTGGCCCACATAGACGACCGTGCGCGGAAGTCGGGCCTTTCGCCGGATTTTTCGAGATTGATCCGGGTTGGCGTGCCGTCTCCAGGCCTTGGCAATTGATCTGGAAGGGGCTCGCAGGTGGGTGTGCCGATTGGCGGAGAGCGAGCAACTGGCCGGACGGATCAAATTGCACTAGCGTCGAGGGCAGTGTTGCTACTTCCTGCAAGAGAAGAGGCCTCATGCATCATTCTGCTACCACCGATGCGACCGATCGATCCGATGATAACGTTGTAAACACGTATCAGAAGGCGCTGGAGGTCAATCTCGATGCGACGAGTTTCGGCTCGTTCGCCGAGATCGGCGCGGGTCAGGAAGTGGCGCGATGGTTTCTGCGCGTTGGCGCCGCGTCGGGCACGGTGGCCAAGACCATCTCAGCCTACGACAAGGAAGTGAGCGACGACCTTTACGGCTCAGGAACGCGCTACGTGTCCGGGCAGCGGCTTAAGGCGATGCTCGATCGTGAATGGAAGTCGCTCGTGCAACAAGTCGGTGAGGCCCGCGGCAAAGACACGCGCTTGTTCGCTTTCGCCGATACCATCGCGGCCCGCAACTTTGCCGGCACCAACGATTGCCACGGCTGGATCGGCGTCCGCTTTCAGGATCAACCGCGGGCTGAGGCGAGCGACATTCTGCTGCACGCAAACCTTCGCGACAATGCCAACCTGCTTCAGCAGGAGGCGGTGGGCATTCTGGGTGTGAACCTGCTGCATGCGCTGCTGAATGAGCGAGCAGCGCCCGGAGATTTGCCTGCGAGGATGTTCGACAACCTTGCAAATGATCGCCTCGAAATTGATCAGATCGTGATGCGAGGCCGCGCGTTCGCGGGTTATGACATGCGCGAACTGCATACGGCCTTGGCACGCGACGGCCGGGCCGAGGCGGTGACGCTGGACGGTGATGGTGGGGCGGTCGCTGCCAACGAATTTCTGTACAAGAAGGCTGTGGTCATCGTGCCGTTGGCGAGCGACCCGCGCGACGACCTTTCACCGGAGGCGATTGCGGCGTGTCTGGAAACGCTTCGCCGCGAGGTCGCTGGCAATCCTGAGGTCAAGGATGTCATCGATGTGCGCCTGACGGTCGTCGATTCCAACGCGCCGCCTCCTGCATTGGGCAAGGGTGCAGCGATGATGACGCAGCATCGCCAGTTGTACCGCACGACCGCATTCGTGCGTCGATATACGCAGGCTCCGTTGCGTTTTGCCGTGCCGCTGCCTGCGTTGATACGGATTTTCGACGATGTGAGATACCAGCACCTGGAAGGCCGCCTGCTCGAGGGTATCGCGCGGCTTTTCGGCTCCGACGTGCGCGTGCTGGCCTATCCCTGCCCTCGCGAGGAGTTGCTTCACCTGCTCAACACCGACCTGGGACGCGGATGGGAGGTTGACGGCAGCGGGCAATGGATAACTGCCGATCAGTTGCGTCCCGCACCGCCGCTACGGCATCTTTATGAATATCTGCTGGCCAGTGGCTTCCTCGCGGCGATGCCTCCCGGCTAGCGATGGTATGTCGCGCAAACTTCTCAACACTCCCGCTCCGCTACGATGAAACACCACCGTCGAATGGCCATTGTCGTTTGCGTACCTGCTTACGGTGAGGCGTCAAATAGAGAGCTGAATGAGATGTTGGTTTTCTAAAAATCGAGCCAGAAGAAAGCCACTGAAAACGCCTGATAGACATCGCCAATCCGACCGACGACATCGGCGCGGTCGTTGCGCTCTGGGCCGGCAGGTTCAGTGCGCTCGGAACCCCGCGCGGGGCAAAAGGTCAGGGCAGAAAAGAAGCTTGAATTGTGCGACGGTCGAGCGCTGGATAGCGAGACACGGCCGCGACCGCCAGAACTGGCTTCCGCGGCGCTGAAGAGGGGGAAATCGTGGACACTACAGCGGAACCGGACGTCACTTCGTTGATTTCGGGCTTCGAACAGCTCGCCGATCGTTTCGTCTCCGGACTGTTAGCGCGGTTTGCCGCCTTGGGCGACGTCCCCGCCGAGCTTGAAAACCTGCGGGCCTCGCTTGCAGCCGAGGGAACGTCTCTCCTTGGGCTCCTGTTCGAGATTGTGTTGGTTGTTGCGCTCGTCGCCGGCGTGTTCATCCTGCTCGCCCGGCGGTTGGCGAAGGCGAGTTCCACAAGCAGTGCATGGCGCAGATTCTTCGCGGGCGTGGCGGCTATTGTGGTGGCGCTGGTGATCGGTTTCATTGCTGCGCGGCTGCTGGCCGGTTCTGGCGTGCCTTTGCAAACCCTTCACCTTTGGACGGTGGTGACCGTGCTCGGCTTCATCATCCTCGCCGCCGTCAGATCACTGTTGATGGCATCGCGGCGAACCGAGTTCGTGGAGCACTCCGCCCATCTGGCGGCGCTCGTGCGCGATCTCTCGCTTGCCATTGGCCTGGCGATCATCGGCACAGCGCTGATTGCAACGTTGCGGCTCTGGAGCGTCGGGCCGGCCTTGGGGGATCTGCTGCGAACAAGCTTGGCAATTCCGATCTACGTTCTGTTTGCATGGGCGGTATGGCGGCACAGACGCACAATGGCAGCCGCCGTCGCCGGTCCGCGCCCCAGAAGCCGCTGGCGCACCCGTCTCGCCAAAATGTGGCCGGCAATCGTGATCGCGTTCCTGATAATCACCTTTCTCAGCACTCAGGCCGCGCTGACCCTGGGGGCATCGCTGCGTGGGTCGGCCGTTCTGCTGACCGGGTTGATATTTCTCGCCGCGCCGCATCTCGACGCAATGATCGGGAACTGGGCGCAGCGCGGATTGGAGTCTCCTGACATCTCGATCTTGGCAGCGGCAGGGCGACAGACCGCCCGCTTCACCGTTGTGGCTATAATGATTGCCATGCTGGGAACGCTATGGGCGACACCGCTGGCTGCCGGGTTCGGCGTAGATCTGCGAGAGGTCGCCAAGGGCGCATCCGGTGTGGCGCTGATCACGTTGGTGGCGGCGTTTCTGTGGAACGTGGTCGGCACCGCGACGGCTCGCGCCTTGCGCGCGGAGTTGCCTGCCGTAGGTGGTGACGAGGAGGCGCTGGGTGCGCCGCGTTCACGGCTTGGCACGCTGGTGCCGCTGATCAGCGCGGTCGGCAAATCGAGCATTCTGGCCTTGGCGCTGCTCTCGGTCCTGGTGTCGATCGGGGTCAATGTCTGGCCGCTGATCGCCGGCTTGAGCGTGTTCGGGCTGGCCATCGGTTTCGGCTCGCAGACGCTGGTGAAGGACCTGGTCTCCGGGTTGTTTTTCCTGATCGATGATGCATTCCGCTTCGGCGAATACATCGAAACGTCAGGCGCCAAGGGGACCGTAGAAAAAATCTCGGTCCGGTCGGTTTCCCTGCGCCATCAGCGCGGTGCCTTGGCGACAATTCCCTATGGCGAGATCGGCAAGATCCAGAATTTCAGCCGCGACTGGATGATCGAGAAACTGACCTTTCGCGTTGCATTCAACACCGATGTCGAAAAAGTCCGCAAGATTTTCAAGAAGATCGGCCAGGATATGTCGGCCAACCCGGAACTTGCCGGAGACATGCTCGAGCCGTTCAAGAGCCAGGGAATTGGCGAGGTCGAGGACGGCACGCTGGTCATCCGGGCCAAATTCAAGGCGAAAGCGGGCAGACACTTCATGATCCGCCGCGCCGCTTTGATCGCCGTGCACCAGGCATTTCAGGAAAACGGCATTCAGGCCGTCCCAAAGCCACTGACATCCAATCCTGGAGCGGCCTGATCTTGGACAAGCGGAAAGGCCTTACCGCGCTGTAGGCGTGACTGGCAAACCTCCCGAGATCGGTTTGCCGGGCTTCATGGTGCTTGTGGGCAAACCGCGCAAAACATTCGTTGTCCAGCGAGGTTTCGGTTGCGATCCAACAGCATGGGTCTGAAATTTGGAGAACAGCAGGGTCCAAGGGAAGCATTTGTGGGTTCTGAGCGTTTACCACAATAGAGTTTGCCATTGCCGTCGAAGGCGCAGATCCGCTGCGAGCCTCCAACACATGGCGCTTTCCTCGGTGACCACAGGCTTGCGGCGGCAAGCCAAGGAAAAAAATGTGCGCTCAAGCTTTCATCAACCGAATCGCGACGGCCGTCCCCGACCACAGCGTTCACAGGTTCTTCCTGCAGTTTGCTGGCTCTCAGTTGACGGCAAACCCCCGTCGCCGCGCGATTTTCAATCGCATGGCAGACAAGGGCGGGATCGAGCATCGTTATTCGTGCTTTGCGCCTGCCGAAGATCCTGAAGGGCCGAGTGTGGACATGGCGGGCGTGTTCAAGCGGGGTGCATTTCCAGGAACGGCGACACGCATGGAGATGTTTGCGGCCGCTGCGCCGGTTCTCGCCCAGCAAGCCGTGGAGCGGCTCCTCCAGGATAAGGACCGGACGAGCGTCACGCATTTGATCGTGACAACGTGCACCGGTTTCTCCGCCCCCGGTATCGATCTGGAGATAATTGCTCGATGCAATTTGCCGACCACCGTCGAGCGTACGATCATCGGCTTCATGGGATGCTACGCGGCAATCAACGCCCTCAAGCTGGCACGGCACATCATCCGGTCCGAACCCGATGCTCACGTTGTAATCGTCTGTATTGAACTCTGTACGCTCCACCTCCGGGAGACCAGCGATCTCGAAAAACTGCTGTCCTTCTGCCTCTGGGGTGACGGTTGCGCGGCCGCGTCTGTGACTGCCCGCCCATTCGGGATCGGCCTGGATAGTTTTCACGCGATCGTCGCCGCCGACAGCCGCGACCTGATGACCTGGGGCATTCGCGACGACGGTTTCGACATGGTTTTGTCGGGACAAGTCCCTGGCGCAATTCAGGGTGTGCTCGCCACAGGTATCGGCCGCATTCTGGGAGCCAGCAGCGTCGGAAGCGTTGATCTTTGGGCTGTCCACCCAGGCGGGCGCTCGATACTCGATGCTGTGGAGCGCGCGCTGGATCTCCATCCCGGTGCTTTGTCGATGTCGCGCGAGGTCCTTCGCGAAAACGGAAACATGTCTTCAGCCACGGTCATGTTCGTGCTTGAGCGAATGCTGCGCGAGTTCACGGAAGACCGGGTGGGTTGTGCCATGGCATTCGGACCCGGCCTGACGGCTGAGACGATGATGTTCCATACGGCCGGCAATGCCTGAGTTGACCAAAGATCTCGACCGCCGTCGGATCGAGCCGGAACTGCTCGATATCCTGCCCGCCGACGATCCGAGGGCAATCGGCTCCCGGCGCGACCTCGTTTGGATAAACGCGCTGATGTTTCAGAGCGCGATCATGTCTGGTCTCTTGAAGGCGAACGTCCGCAAAACGCCTACCAGGATTCTGGAACTTGGCTCCGGCGACGGGGCATTCATGCTCTCGGTTGCAAGACGTTTCGCCAGGAGCTGGACCGACGTCGATCTGGTCTTGCTTGACCAGGTCAACCTCATCTCAGACAAACGGCGCGCCGACTTCGCCGCACTGGGATGGCGAGTTGAAACCGTCACCGATGACGTCTTTGACTGGATCGCAAAGCCCGGCGCCGGCGCGTACGACGTTGTCTCGGCCAATCTGTTCCTCCACCATTTTTCCGACGCGGACTTGAAGGTTCTGTTTGCGGCGCTTCGTTCGCTGGCACCGGTGTTCCTCGCCACCGAGCCAAGCCGAAACGCCAGTGCCTTGAGAATGTGCTCGCTCCTACGCGTCATTGGCGCAAACGAGGTGACCATGCACGATGCAGCAGCGAGCGTCCGCGCGGGGTTCGCGGGCAATGAACTTTCCAGCCTGTGGCCATCGGATTCCAGCCAGCAGTGTGTAGAACGCAGGATTGGCCCGTTTACCCACGCTTTCAGCGTCATCCCCAAGGAAGCGCTCCCGCGATGTACGACGCCATTGTCATAGGTGCCGGGCCAAGTGGCTCGTCCATGGCCTTGGCTTTGTGCGGCCAGGGGCGCGCGGTCGCCATCATCGAACGAAGCGAATTCCCGCGCCGAAAAGTCTGCGGCGAGTTCATGTCGGCAGTCAATCTGGAGCTGTTGGACCGTTTGGGGGCGGGCGCCGCCATTCGCGCCAAGGCAGGCCCGGAAGTCAGGCGAGTTGCATTGTTTGCGTCAGGCCCTGGCATTGACGCGGGCATGCCCCGGGCGGCGGGAGACGCTTTTGGGCGTGCACTTGGTCGCGACGTTCTGGATGGCATCCTTTTGGACGCCGCCCGCAATGCCGGCGCCGATGTTTTTCAGCCTTGCCGCGCGGTGAAGATCATCAGCGATGGGGAGAACGCCACGGTCCGGATCAGCGGCAAAGACGATGAGAGGGTTCTCGTTGCGCCAGTCGTGATAGCCGCGCATGGCTCTTGGGAGCAGGGAAAGCTTCCAACCAACCTCCCAAAAAGCAGTGCGCCTCATGATCTGTTTGGCTTCAAGGCGCATTTCAAAGGAGCTTCGCTCGCCCGAGACCTCATGCCTCTCCTGGTATTTCCGGGCGGCTATGGCGGCATGGTGTGGACGGATCAGGACAGGATGTCGCTGTCCTGCTGCATACGCCGCGATGTATTGGCCAGGTTGCGTGAGCAAAGTGGTGCCTTGTCGGCAGGCCAAGCCGTTCACGCGCACATCGTGGCATCCTGTCCTGGTGCAGGTTCCGCGATAGGGAGCGCAGCGCTCGATGGCGAATGGCTCGCCGCCGGGCCTATACGGCCTGGCATTCGTCCGCGTTTTGCCGACGACATATTTCGGGTCGGCAACATTGCCGGCGAGTCCCATCCCATCATCGCCGAAGGCATCTCCATGGCCTTGCAGTCCGGCTGGCTGTTGGCCACCGAATTGGCCAGGTTCGACCGATGGGATCGCGAGGCGCGCGTTGCCGCCGGCAGTCGCTACTCAAAGGCCTGGAACAGACAATTCGCAACCCGCATTCGCACCGCCGCTGTGTTGGCACGCATTGCAGTCCTCCCTCAATCCGCTGCGGCGATGAGGGCTTTCGTCAGTTGGTTTCCCGAAAGCCTGGCGATCGGAGCCAGATTGTCAGGCAAGACGAAAGCGCTGCCAGTTCTACGGTGATCGCTCCACTCAGGCCAACAAAAGCATGCTTTGGATCGGCCTTCAGTCCCTGTCGCCAAGCGTTGCGGCATCGATCAGAAGACGGTTGCGAAGTGGAGGAACCTGACAACGTTCGCTCCGTCATGCAACTGCCGGGTTCGGCAGCGTGCGAAGTCGAAAACATGGTTGCCTGAGGAAATACTCCAGGGAGCTCCGCGCATAATTTCGGCCAGCAATCCGGAGCCTGCTGGAGGAGCAAAGACGATGATGACCTGGCAGCGTGGCCGGGAGGCGCGCAACGCCCGTATCCAAGCCGGCGCGAGGCTGGCGAAGGGCAAGGTCGTCGATGCGCGCGACGCCACCAGACTGATGGAAGCGGTGGTCCGCCCTGGCGATCGCGTCTGCCTGGAGGGTGACAACCAGAAGCAGGCCGATCTGCTCTGCGCCGCCCTCCTTGCCGTCGATCCAGCCAAGGTGCATGAACTGCACATGGTGCAGTCCGGCGTCGTGCTGCCGGAGCATCTCGACCTATTCGACCGCGGCGTGGCGAAGAAGCTCGACTATGCCTATTCCGGCCCGCAGTCGGCGCGCATCGCGAAGATGCTGTTCGGCGGCAAGATCGAGCTCGGTGCGGTCCACACCTATCTTGAGCTATTCGCGCGCTACTTCATCGACCTTACGCCGAACGTCGCGCTGATCGCTGCAGTCAGCGCCGACCGTGACGGCAACCTCTACACCGGGCCTAACACCGAAGATACGCCGACCGTCGTGGAGGCCACTGCCTTCAAGAACGGCGTCGTTATCGCCCAAGTGAACGAGGTCGTCGACAAGGTTCCGCGCGTCGACATACCGGGGGACCGGGTGCATTTCGTTGTCGAGGCCGACAAGCCGTTCTTCGTCGAACCGCTGTTCACGCGCGATCCTGCCGCTATCACCGAGTCGCAGATCCTGACCGGCATGCTGGCGATCAAGGGCATCTACGCGCCATATGGCGTCAAGCGATTGAACCACGGGATCGGCTTCAACACCGCCGCGATCGAACTCCTCTTGCCGACCTTTGGCGAGAAACTCGGGCTGAAGGGCAAGGTGGCGAGCCATTTCGCCTTAAACCCTCACCCTGCGTTGATCCCGGCCATCGAATCCGGCTGGGTCGAGCAGATCCACTGCTTCGGGTCCGAGGTCGGGATGGATGAATACATCCGCGCCCGATCCGACGTCTTCTTTACCGGACCCGACGGTTCGCTGCGCTCTAACCGGGCCTTCTGCCAGACGGCCGGCCTTTATGCCTGTGACATGTTCATAGGCTCGACGCTGCAGATCGATCTTCAGGGCAATTCCTCCACCGTCACCACTTCGCGCATCGCCGGCTTTGGCGGGGCGCCGAACATGGGCTCTGATGCGCGCGGGCGGCGACATCCGAGCGAGCCCTGGCTGCAGGCCGGCAGGGAAGCCGATCCCGAGGGGTCAACGCTGCTGCGCCGCGGCCGCAAGCTGGTCGTGCAGATCGGCGAGACCTTCGGCGAAAAGAACGTCCCGCTGTTCGTCGAGAGGCTCGATGCTCTCGACCTCGCCGAAAGGCTCAATCTCGAGCTGGCGCCGGTGATGATCTACGGCGACGACGTAACGCACATCGTCACAGAGGAAGGCATCGCCAATCTGCTGCTCTGTCGTGATGCCAGCGAGCGCGAGCAGGCGATCCGCGGGGTGGCGGGATACACCGACGTCGGCCGTGGTCGCGACGCTAAGATGGTGCAGCACCTGCGCGAGCGCGGTGTCATCCGCCGTCCTGAAGATATCGATATCAATCCGCTGGACGCCGACCGGGGCATGCTGGCGGCGCGTTCCATCAAGGATCTTGTCCATTGGTCGGGTGGGCTCTACGCGCCGCCCTCAAGATTCCGCAACTGGTGAGAAGGACAGCCGCGATGGAGGACCTGAGCTTCCGCCACGCCACCCGCCAGCGCGCGGCCGGCACGAAGAAACTGGCCGTCATCGGCGTGGTGGCGTCCGGCAACCTCGAAGTTCTGGCCGAACGCGTGCTGCCCGACTCCGAATGCCTGGTGGAGATCAGGACTGCTGCCGCGGGCTTCGGCGAAGTGTGGGATGCCGTGATCGCAGACTTCGTCAAAGGCTATTCGCCTGGCGGGCTCCGGTTCTCCATCAATGACGGCGGAGCGCGTCCCGACACCGTGTCCCTCAGGCTGGCGCAAGCGGCCCGGCTGATGCAGGAGGACGACCAATGAGCGCCCCTCATACACAGACGACCAAGTCCTCGGCGGAACTGGATCGCACCGCAAGCTGGTACGAGGCCTCGGCGCGGACACGGGTCCGGCTGCTGCTCGATCCCGGAAGCGTTGTCGAGTTCATCGGACCGGAGAAGCGCGAGGTCAGTCCGCATCTCAAGCTCTTCGATCTTCCCGAGCAGTTCGACGATGGCATCGTTGTGGGACGCGGCAGGCTCGACGGTTCGCCGGTGTTTGTCGCAGCACAGGAGGGCCGTTTCATGGGCGGTGCTTTCGGTGAAGTTCACGGCGCGAAGCTGACCGGCCTGTTGCGCGCCGCGCGCGATATTGGGTCCGTTCCGGTGCTGATCCTGTTCGATACGGGCGGCGTGCGCCTGCAGGAGGCCAATGCAGGCGAGCTTGCCATTGCCGAAATCATGCGCGCAGTGATCGAAGCGCGAACCGCAGGTGTGAAAGTGATCGGGCTGATCGGCGGCCGGGCCGGATGCTATGGCGGCGGCGGTTTGATCGCTGGTTGCTGCTCGGCGTTGGCGGTCTCCGAGCAGGGACGCATTTCGGTGTCCGGTCCCGAGGTGATCGAGACAAATCGCGGTGTCGAGGAGTTCGACTCCCGTGACCGTGCGCTGGTCTGGCGGACCATGGGCGGCAAGCATCGCCGGCTCCTCGGCGGCGCCGAAGTCTTCGTCGATGATACTATCCAGGACTTTCGCGACGCCGCACTGGAGCTGCTCAGTTCAATCCGCGCCTTCGGCATCGACACTTTGAGGGCCGAGCAATCTCGCCTTGAGGATCGGTTGCAGCGCTTCGGCGCCTGTCCGGATGCGGTCGATATCTGGACGGCAGAGGGCATCCCTGACGCCGTTTCCATTCCCGCGCTGCCCGCTGACCAGTTCATTGCACTCGCTGACAAAGTCCGGAGGTCCAGCCGTGACGCTCGATGACATTCTCGCCTCGCTGTTTCCCGACGGCCACGACGTGAAAAACAGCGGCGGAGTTCTGTCAGGATCGGGTGCACTGCGATCGGGTGGCCGGGCGCTCGTCATCGGCGTCGCGGACCGGACCGCGCTCGGTGTGGACGAGGCCATCCGCCTTTCGAATTACGTCCTGGCGTCGCTTGAAAACGGAAACGCCCCGATCCTCGTCCTGGCGGACAGTGACAGCCAGCGGATGAGCAAGCGGGACGAGCTTTTGGGGTTGAACGAGTTCCTAGCTCATCTCGCCAAGTCCCTCATCTATGCGGATATGCGCGGGCGGCCCGCCATCGGTCTTCTCTACGGCCACTCCGCAGCTGGCGCCCTCCTCGCCACGGCGCTGGCCACCCGCGTGCTGGTGGGGCTGCCGTCCGCCGATCCGGCGGTGATGGACCTGCCATCGATGGCCAGGGTGACGAAGCTATCGATCGAGGTTTTGCAGGAAAAGGCGAAGTCCACGCCGGTGTTCGCTCCGGGCTTGCGAAATCTTGCTCAGACAGGCGCGGTTCATCTCACCTGGGACGAGACCGTCCCGCTGGCGGAGCAACTGGACTCTCTTCTGGCGAACATGCCGGACGCACGCGACCGCCGAGATGCGCTCGGCGTGGAGCGCGGCGGGCGCCCGAAGGCATACGCCATCGCGGAGCGCGTCCGTGAACTCGCACTTCAAGCACTGTGAACGGCCGATGCGGCGTCACGATCTGATATTCGTCGGGCCGGCGGCGTGGCGTTCGCTGATGCTGACACGCAGCGATGTCGCCGCGAACGAGCTCGTCTCATCTTGGGTCGATAGAGGCTGGCCGCTCATTAGACGACGTGCCATGCCGGGTGAGGGGCATGGCGTGCCTTTGGGCCTTGCGCTGCCGTACTTCGCCGGAAAGAAACGATTTTCGTTTCTCATGCAGCACGAGGATATCCTGTCGAAGTCTCCGCCGCCCTCGCTGCGGTCCGCCGGCCTGTCGGCGCCACGCGCCTGGCGACCCACGCTCGCCAAGCTTGAGGATATCGCCTCACGGCATCGTGTGGAAGCAAGGGTGTTCGGCAGCCTCGCCTTGGCTGTTGTCACAGGATTGGACTATCTGACCGACCGCTCCGATCTCGACCTCCTGCTGCAGGTCAATCGCGACACGGATCTTAGCCGCCTGACCGCCGATCTGGCGCGGATCGAGGCGGCTGCGCCGATGCGGCTGGATGGAGAGCTGATCCGCCAAGACGGCGCGGCAGCGAACTGGCGGGAGCTTCACGCCGGCCCGCGAGAAGTTCTGGTCAAGACCGTCAGCGATGTCGCGTTGCTCGACGCGCGGTTTTTTCTTTCTGGAGGGATGCCGGCGTGACCGTCGCCCTGGCTTTCGGCACAAAGCGGCCGCTTCCGTCAAAGGCGCAGGTACCATGTTTTCCGGAGGCCGGGGCCATCGCCGCGAGCGCGGTGCGTTGCCTTCTCGACGAGCTGGAGACGTGGCCCAAGCCGGGCCTTGTAAGCCACATCGATTCCGGCAGCCATGAAGACATGGATGCCGGCACTTTTCGCGCCAGCGCCGCGGCCATCGGGCCGTATTTCCAGGCTTTGGCGGAAGCCGGCGCCGCCGGCCTCGCGATGCGCGCCTTGAGAGAAATCGGTCTCGATGCTGAGGCAGCCATGCTTGCGGCGACGTCGGGGGTCAACACCCATCGCGGCGCCATATTCGGATTGGGCCTGCTATGCGGGGCCGCCGGCGCCAGGATCGGCGGGCAGGTGGATCCCACGCTGTCGTTGGGAACCGTTGTCCTGCGGCTGTGGGCACGCAGCATATTCGAAGGACCGATGGTTCCGCATAGCCATGGTCAGGTGGCCCGTCGCCGCTTCGGCGCTGGTGGTGCGCGGATCGAGGCTGCTCTCGGATTCCCCAGCATCTATCATGTCGGCCTGCCCACCCTGCGAAAGAGCGTCCTTGAGGCTCCCGACGACGCCGAAGCCCAGCGTATCGAAACATGTTTCGCCCTCATTGCTGTTGTCGAGGACACCAGTCTGCTGCACCGCGGCGGCCTCTCCGGTCTCGACTTTGCGCGTCGAGCCGCGCGCCGCTTTCTCGACCAGGGCGGCATCGGCGCACCCGGCTGGCGAGACCGCGCCCATTTTGTGCACAAGAGCTTCGTTGCCCGTCGGCTCAGTCCCGGGGGCTCGGCGGACCTCCTTGCCATGACCCTGTTCGTCGACGCGCAGGAAAGGATGCTTGCCTGATGGCCAATACAATCCTGCTGGCGCTCGCCCCGGTCTTTTTCGTGATGGCCCTCGGCTATGGAGCCGGAAGATTCGGCATCGTCGAAAACCATCATGTCGACGGCTTCAACACGCTCGTCATGAGCTTCGCGCTGCCGGCATCCCTGTTCGCGGCGACCGCGTCGGCCTCGCGTGGCGAGTTGCTCGTCCAGGCGCCGCTCTTCGCCATTTTTGGCGGGGTCATGCTGCTGATCTATCTTGCCTGGTACGCCATCGCGCGGCTCTTCCTGGCGACGGGCAAGGTGGGCGCGTCGGTACAGGCTCTGACCGTTGCCTTCCCAAACCTTGGCGGTGTCGGACTTCCGATTGCATCCTCGCTGCTCGGAGCGACGGGGCCGGTCTCGGTCGCCGTTGCCATGGCCGCGGGTTCGATCCTGGTCACTCCGATCACATTGGTTGTCGCCGAAATGGGCAGCCTGAAGGAGGACGGCGCCGTCAAGACGCCAGGAGCGCCGATGTTCGACGCGCTGAGGCGCGCACTGACAAAACCCATTGTTCTCGGCCCCGCGCTTGGAATCCTGCTCTCGCTATGCAGCGTGACGCTCAATCCTGTCATCGAATCCTGTCTGATGGTGATAGGGCAGGCCGCAGCCGGCGTAGCGCTGTTCCTGACCGGCTTGGTCTTGTCGGCTCAATCGTTCGAGTTCAACTGGAAGATCGTGGGCGCGACCGCATTGGCCGATATCGTTCGACCTCTCCTGATGGTCGCGATCGTGCTCCTGCTACCGGTTCCCTTTGAGATCGCCAGGACGGCGATCCTGTTCGCTGCCGTGCCGGCAGGGTTCTTCGGCATCTTTTTCGCCGTGAGCTATCGGCTCGACTCTTCGACGGTCGGCTCCATGGTCATTGGCAGCACCATCGTGAGCATCATGACGATGGCGATCGCCATCGCCGCGATGTTTCCATAGCGGCGATGGCCCTTGCAATTCTCTGCTCCGGACAGGGGCGGCAGCATCCGGACATGTTCGCCCTGACCGCCGATGCACCGCAAGCTGCCGGTCTATTTGCCCATGCCGCAACGTTGCTCGGCGACCGGGATCCGCGCGAGATCGTGCGGACCGGATCGGGCGACGTCCTGCACCGCAACCGCACTGGCCAGATACTCTGCTCGCTGCAGGCGCTGGCAGCCGCGGCGGCGCTGCGGGACACGCTGCCCGACCGGCTGACCGTCGCCGGCTATAGCGTCGGCGAAGTGGCGGCTTGGGGTGTTGCAGGTCTGTTCAGCGCGACCGACACGCTGGACCTCGTCGCGCGTCGCGCGGAAGCCATGGACGCTGCTTCCCCCGGTGGAGACGGGCTGCTTTTCGTCCGTGGCCTTTCCCGCAAATCCATCGAGAGACTATGCGAACGGCACAATGCCGCAATCGCTATCGTCAATCCGGGCAACGCCTTCGTCCTTGGCGGGAGCCGCGCGACATTGGAGGCCCTTGCCGACGAAGCGAAGGCGGACGCAGCCAGGGTTGTCGGGTTACCTGTGGAGGTTGCTTCCCATACGAGGCGACTCGCCGGGGCGTCTGCCGCGTTTCGCGCGAGCCTGCGCCATGTTCGCCTGATGCGCTCTCCGACTGACGGCGCGCGTGTCTTGAGCGGAGTCGACGGCTCTCCTGTCATCGACACCAAGGCAGGTTTCGACAAGCTGGCGGCGCAAATATCTCAAACCGTGCAATGGGCCGATTGCCTGCAGGGTTGCATCGAAGGCGGTGCAACGGCCTTCCTCGAACTCGGGCCCGGGCGGGCGCTGAGCGAAATGGCAGCCGGCGCGTATAGCGACATCCCAGCCCGAAGCCTGGAAGCCTTCAGAACTCTTCAGGGCGCCTACGCTTGGCTTAGAGATCACTCAACCAAGTGAATCTCGAGCACGTCGGTGTGCCTAGCGCAGCTATTTTGACGATGCTAAGCGGCTATCTCGCCACCAACTTGCACGGACCTCAAAGGCCACCCTCGCTCTCGAACCGGGGTGCGCAGCGGTTTTAGGACAATGCGTCGATCGAATCCGTTCAACGCGACGCGCTTAGAGCAGTTCACCATTTTACGGAAACGGCGAACGGCTCTAACTTTTTGTTTCGACGCAATTCCGGACGGAAAACCGTTTCACACTTTTCCTGGAATTGCTCTAGGCCGGCACGATGGGCGATTTCCCCCTACGCAAGGCGTGCAGAAACTGCGGGTCGGCGCGCAAACTAACGCGGACCAATTCCGGCGGTGTGAGGGCGAGCCACTGATTCAGTGACACATCGGCGAAGTAGTCGCTCTTGAACACCTCCAAATATCGCAGTGTCGTGTTGCCTGTGTTCTCGATGTAGTGCCCCATGGCGAAGGGTACGTAGCCGACATCGTTGGCCTGGAAATCGAATGTGCGGGCCTCGCCCGACGCCGCGAACACCCCCATGCGGGCCTGGCCCTGGATGTAGTACTGCCATTCGTTCGTATTCGGATGCCAATGCAGCTCGCGCATCGCTCCCGGTTCGATCTCGACAAGGGCCGCCGCGATTGCTTTGGAAACAGGAAACACGGCGCTGTCGGTAATTCGCACCGTTCCGTGTTTCATCCTCATCGGGGCCTGTGCCGTCATGCGGTGGCTGAAGCTCAGCGGTACCTCGACCGCGCCCGCGATCTTGTCTGCGCTGAGCGGCCCCGGAACCGGCGCGGGAAACATGTAAAGCTCGCTGGGATCGGGGACGTTCGCAAGACTCGTTGCCGGAACGCCGAAATTCTTGGCGAGCACTTCGGGAGGAGTGTGCTTCAGAAAGTCGCTCAGCAGGAAGGTGTTATCCTCGTCGAAGTCGCCGTCATCGAACACGAGCAAGAATTCCGTCCCGTCTGGATCAAGGCCCTGGATCGAATGTGGAATGCCCGGCGGAAAATACCAAAGGTCACCCGCGCCGACGTCGTCAACGAAATTGTGGCCATTGGCATCGACTGCGGTGATGCGTGCTTTCCCGTAGAGGACATAGGCCCACTCGGCGGCCTTGTGCCAATGCAACTCGCGCACGCCGCCGGCATTCAGGCGCATGTTCACGCCGGCAATGTCCTTGGAGACGCCGAGCTCGCGTGCGGTCACCTGGCGGGTCCAGCCTCCGCCGGACAGTCGGATATGGGCATCGTCGAACGAGAAACGCAGGTTCGGTAGACTGCCCGCATCCGTGCTCGGTGGGACCATCAGGTCCGGATTCTGAGCTGTTCGGGAAGGATTCATCGGACCGGGGTTGGTGCCGCCGCGGCCGTTGGCTAGCGGGTCACCGTTTTGCGCCTGGGCCAGTGTCGCCGTCGTGAGCAAGCCGCCAGCTGCTGTCGCAGCCAACATGGTTCGACGGGATATCTTATCGGTGGCTATGCTCATCTTGTTTCATTCCTTGCTGCGGTGGGCTTCTCGTCTGCGCGAATTGGTTCGGCCGCGGACCGGATGAGTGTCCACTTGGCACGCAAGGCGCACGATATTGATCGGGCGCTGACGAGGTCTTTCCTGTTGACGCTTGGTATAGCTGAATCGCACGATGATCGTGGCCGTGGTTCACCCGACCCTGTGTCGTCATTCCTCTCGTGTCGCTGCCAGCACCTGCGCGTTGTGTTTTGCCTGCTTGCTTTCCGCCGGATCGGATGCTGTAGGCTCGCTCTCAAGCTGTGCCGCCGATGGGTCGCTCGATCCCCAGGATTGGTTCGCAGCGCGGTTGCCGTGACAAAGGTGCAATCAGGCACCGGCAACCGCAATTTCGAACAAGCAGAAAGGATTTCGCTGCTTAAGCTGGACCTGGACACTGTGCGACACGGAGGTCGATCAGCGCGCAAGCGTCGACCAGAAGCTGGGCAGAGACCTTATGCGGCATAGACTATTTCCGCGAACACCGAGCAATTCGCGGCTGGTGGCGCCTCTTGCCAACCTTCTTGCCGCCGGAATATTCGCTGTCGATACTCTTGATCCATTTGCGGGATCTGTCTCGGTCCTCTATGTGGTCGTTGTTCTGCTCGCGTCCACCGCCTTTCGCAGGCGTGGCATCGTCTTTTGTTCGTTCGCCTGTGTTGGGCTCACCGTGCTGAGCTTCTGGCTTGTTCACGGACACGAAGCCAGTGGTGGCGCCCTCAGCCGCTGCGTCATGAGCATCGCGACCATTGTCATTACTGCCCTTTTGGTGCTCAAAAACCAGTCGACCTCGACCGATCTATCCGAAAAGGCCGAACTGCTCGATTTGACGCATGATGCGATTTTCGTACGCAGCATGGGCGGTCTGATCTCCTATTGGAATCGTGGTGCAGAAGCCATTTACGGCTGGTCGGCCGAACAGACGGCGGGAAGGTCCACCCATCAGCTCCTGCAGACGGTCTTTCCAGCCAGGCTCGACGAGATCAATCGGGAACTGCTCAGTTCCAACCGCTGGGAAGGTGAGCTCGTGCACACGAAGCGCGACGGATCCGTCGTTGTCGTTTCCAGCCGGTGGTCGCTGAAGACGGATGCCGACGGCAGACCGTTGGCGGTTCTCGAAACGAATACGGACATATCAGAGCGCAGGCGAGCCGAAACCGAGGTCCTGAAGGCCCAGGCGGAACTCGCCCATGTGACACGCCTCACCACATTGGGTGAATTGACGGCCTCGATCGCGCACGAGGTGAATCAGCCGCTTGCCGGCATCGTTATGAACGGCGAGGCGTGCCTGCGATGGATGGATCGAGACAAGCCCGATCTGGATGAGGTCCGCAGCGCGGTCAAGCGGAGCATCGCTGACGCCCAACGCGCCAGCGATATCGTCCATCGAATCCGGGCGTTGTCCAAGAAGGGCGACATCCAGATGGCCCTTGTCGACATGAACGAGATCGTCAACGAATCGCTCACGTTGGTGCAGCGTGAGTTCGTTGCAAATCGCATCACCCTGAAACTGGACCTAGCCAACCGGGCGCTGCCCGCACTTGGCGACCGTATCCAGCTTCAACAGCTCCTGATCAATCTTTTGATCAACGCGATTCAGGCAATGGCCTCCGGCAACAGCGACCTGCGCGAAATTCTCGTTACGACTTCGATCGATGAATCGAACCAGGCAAATGTGAGGGTCCAGGATACGGGACCAGGCATCGATCCCGATAGTGCGCGTCAATTGTTCAAGGCCTTCTTCACCACCAAGGCGGAGGGATTGGGCATGGGACTGTCGATCTGCCGGTCGATCGTGGAGTCACATGGAGGCCGTGTGTGGATCGAACCCAATCCAGGCGGCGGCGCGATATTCCAATTTTCCCTGCCACGCGTCGAAAAGGATGCCGGCTCATGATCCAACGCCCCGCCTCGCCCTCTCAACCACAAGTCGGCAACGGCGCCATGCCTCCGACTGTCCTGGTCGTGGACGACGATCCGTCGCTGCGTGAAGCTTTGAGCAGCCTCTTCCGATCTGTTGGAACGCGTGTCGAGCTTTTCGGTTCTGCGCCCGAACTGCTGAACAGTCGGCTTCCCGACGGTCCAAGCTGCCTTGTGCTTGATATCCGGCTGCCGGAGGTGAGCGGACTCGAATTTCAAACGCAATTGAGCAAGGCAGGCATTCACTTGCCGATCATTTTCATGACCGGCCACGGCGACATTCCCATGTCCGTGCGAGCCATGAAGGCCGGAGCGGTCGATTTCCTCACCAAGCCCTTCCGAGATCAGGATATTCTCGATGCAGTCGCCGGCGCTCTGGAGCGCGACAGGCAACGGCGAGACAAAGACCGGGCGCTGTCGGAGATGCAGAGCCTTCTGAGCACCCTGACCCCTCGGGAACGCCAGGTGATGGCATTTGTCGCGACTGGATTGATGAACAAGCAAATCGCTGGCGAGATGCAACTCAGTGAAATCACGGTGAAAATCCACCGTGGTCGCCTGATGAAGAAAATGGGCGCCAGAACTCTGGCCGACCTGGTGAAGATGGCCGGCGCTCTGGGGATAGACGCTCCCGGTAAATAAGCTTGTCACACCTCTGTATAACTTTCGCTTTCGCAAGCGAAGGCGCAATATCTGGCCGAGAAACAGTCGTTGAAGCAGCAATGTTTGGGTCATCGGCAAGCACGGAGGAATAGTCAATTGACCCGCAGCGCGATGATCTCGATCGTCGATGACGATGAGTCCGTTCGACTTGCCACTGCAAGCCTCGTCAGATCGTTGGGTTTCATCGCATTTGCATTCGAATCGGCCGAGGATTTCCTGATGTCATCTAATCTGGAAACTACGTCGTGCCTGATCTGCGATATCCAGATGCCCGGAATGACAGGAATAGAACTGCAGGATCATTTGATCGAACATGGCTATCACATACCGACAATCTTGATCACCGCCTTTCCAGAGGAGCGTGTCCGCAAACGCGCTCGGGAAACGGGCGCCATCGGCTTCTTCGGCAAGCCGTTGGACAGCCAGGCCATGATCAACTGTATCGATTCTGCGCTTCATGGCGCGCGCTAGCGGCACCTGGGTGCACCTTCGCGCTTCAGGCGAACAACGCTGCAAACAGCGGCAGCGCTGAACAGAGAAGCCAACACCGAACGTCTATGGGCGTCGAAAAACAACTGATCCCCTGCGAGGTAGGCAAGGAGTGCTTCATGGCGCGCGCAGCAATAACAGATTTGTCGAACGAAAGTGGGCTTCGCCGTTATCTCGGCGAGATCAAACATCTCCCCATGCTGACGCTGGGGCAGGAACAAGCGCTGGCAAAACGCTGGCGCGACGACAACGATCCGGAGGCCGCTCACCAACTGGTGTTGTCGCATCTTCGCCTCGTTGCCAAAATTGCCATGCGCTATCGCGGGTACGGGCTGCCGATGTCGGAGGTGATATCAGAGGGCAGCATCGGCCTGATCAAGGCGGTCAATCGCTTCGAACCGGAGCGCGGCTTTCGTTTGGCTACCTATGCGATCTGGTGGATCAAGGCGTCCATTCGCGAATATGTCCTGCGCTCCTGGTCCCTAGTGAAGGTCGGTACGACGCCCAATCAAAAAAAGCTGTTCTTCAACTTGCGGCGACTCAAGGCTCGCCTCTCGGCACTGGACGACGGTGACCTGCGTCCAGAGCACGTGGAATTCATCGCAAGCAACCTTGGCGTGACGGAGCAAGAAGTTGTTTACATGAACAGTCGCATGGACGGGGACAGGTCGCTCAATGCGCCCCTGCGAGGCCAGGCTGAAGGCCAATGGCAGGATTTGCTGGTCGAGGGCGAGGATAGCCAGGAGTACAAGTTCGTTCAGTTCGAGGAAGCTTCCGGCCGGCATAGGGCGCTGATCGACTCGCTTGGCGTTCTCAACACACGCGAACGGCGCATCCTCGAGGCGCGTCGGCTTGCGGATGATCCGAGGAGTCTGGCAGATCTCTCCAGCGAATTCGGCGTTTCGCGCGAGCGTGTGCGCCAGATTGAGATGCGCGCCTTCGAAAAATTGCAGAATGCAGTGAAGGTTACCTATGCGAAACGGGACGCCCCCCAGGCCGCAGTCAGTATTAAATGACACGACCGGAGATGGGTCGGCTGCGGAGCGCAAATCGGCGCTGAGCAATGCCAATAGAGCCGGCACCAATTCCCGTTGCCCAAAAGTGCGCCTGACACCTTGCAGCCGAGGCCGCGAAGGACCGCTCGCAGAGCGCATTGCCGGCTTCAAGCAATCAACAGAGAATGTTTGTAGCTATAAGATATACAAAAATCAAACAAGCGTATCATGCTGAAGAGTGTCTCCTGTACCTATATTAGTATTGCTTTCAAGAACTAAGAAAGCTTCAACTACAGGAGCGTATTATGAAAAGATCAACATCAGTCTTGGCGACGATCGCCATGGGCGCAATGCTGGCGGCTGGCTCAGCGACGGTCTCGATGGCGCACGGCGGTGGCGGCGGTCATGGCGGTGGCGGCGGCTTTGGCGGCGGCGGTCATGGTATGAGCATGGGCGGTGGCGACCATGCCGGAGGCTTTGGCGGTGGCCGCGGCGCAGGCTTTGCCGATGGCGGTCGTGTTGCAATCATGCGCGGTGGCGCCCATGTCCGTGGTGTCCATGTCGGCGACGGTCATAGGTTCAGAAGGGACCGCGGTTTCGGCAGTGACTTTTATGACGACGGCTACTGCGGTTACCCGTACCCATACTATGAGTATCACGACCTTTACCCATATTGTCCGTGAACCACCACGGCCCCTTCGAATCCGGACTCCATGGTGCGAGTGGGGACCGGATTCGAACACTAAGGCTCTGGCTCGCACCTCTGCCGAACCGCCGCCTGACTGCAATTTCGTTTCGCACTGCCGATACCACCATGCACCCACCGAGTCGCATCCATAGATACAGGATATGTATCTATCAAACGCAGGTGCTATTGCGAGCTCGAGATACAAGTGCTGTTCAAAAAGCCCATGAATTCTCAATCCGAAGGAGCATATCGTGAGAAAATCAGCAACAATACTGGCAAAGATTACTTTGGGCGTGATGCTGGCGACCGGCTCGGCGACGGTCTCCATGGCGCGCAGCGGCGGCGGAGATGGTCATGCCGTACACTTCAGCAGCGGTGCCATTGGCAACCGCCAGCACCACAAGGTCTTTTTTAGCGGTCGGGAATCTGACGATCGGGAACATGATAGCCAGCTCTGGTTGAACGACGATACCGATACTGCTTACTGCTCGTTCGACGCCGTGAACCCGAGTTACTATGGATCCAATGGAATCTGGCATTCTTGCCTGTAACCCAATCTCGCCAATTGGAGTGGTTTGGTGTTGCCGGCTCCAATTGCCGAGCGCTTTGTACAATTGCTTTGCGCGTGATCCTGCTCGACCTACAGCAGTGCATGCGGTGTCAGGCACGGTGATGAACTCGGTAGTCCGTCATTGTAGCGGTCGCGGGCCAGAGGCAAGGCATGTCGTAGATGCTCGACCTGCCGGGCCAAGCGTGCGCGCCGCTGCCGTTCGGTACGATACGGCAGGCGATGAGGGCATCGACGATTGAGCAGCCCGCGCATCGTAGGGTCGATGAAAGGGCGAGGCCCATTCCGACAAGGAGCGCGACCTTGTCCAAATCCACAAATGCTCGGGGTCGGCGTGCGAATAGGGAAATCCAGCCGCCTTTAGGGAAGAGCGCTTCCCCTCTATCTGGCATCATCGCCATCTGACCGGGTGAAATCCGACACCCAAACGACCCGGGGAAGTGCTGCCTGGACACATGAAATCCTTGGCCTCAGGCGGTCAGGGCGGTGGGATTAGTACGATGCTCTCTGCCTCTCTACCTAGACACATGAAACGACGGTAGTTCCAATGCGAAATGAGCATGATGTTGCGATGCCAATCTTTCTGATCACCGTTGCGGTCGCTCTCTTGTTCAGCGGGCCGAGCTTGGCGCAAATCAGCACCACACCCGCGACAGGAATGACATCGCCCCTCTCTGCAGTAGGTTCGCCCCTCAATCCGATTGCTATTCCCCTTGGCGCTGTCGAACTCGATCCGGGTGGCTTGACGGGTAGCGCCGTGGACATCGGGAATAATTCCATGAGCAACTCCGGATGTACCAATGTCTTGGCGCCAAGTGTCTTGGCATCAAGTTCCGAAGTTGCCGCAGCGACTTCCGCCCTTTCCACTTTCGACGGCGGAGGCATGAACGCAACCACATCCACGAGCGGGACGTCGTTTGTGAACCCGACGGTTTCAACAGCGGCGGGCACCTGCAATTCGACGGCGTCGAGCGCTTCGTCTTTCGGCACCACAGCCACACCATCAAGGACCACCGGGACATCGTCCACGAGTCTTGGGGCCGCAGTTGGGATTCCGCTTGGTTCTTCGGAACTCAGCAATTTGGGAGTGAGTTCGACAATTGGCATTCCAACACCCGAGTTGGCCGATCCGGTAACAAGTCCACAGGTAGCGATTCCTACGCTCAATGTATCAGGCACATCCTGCGGCAGCACGGGGCTGACGGGCATGAACCTCACGCCGTCGACATCCGGCTGCTGAAAAGACTGATCCCTTTAGAGCCGTCTGTCGTAGGAGCCCTCGATGCGCAAGCGACCCTTCATTGTTGCTGCGCTGCTGATCATGATCGGCGGCGTTGGGCTTGCAGCCAAACACGTCTACGACCATTCCGAACCTGCGGCGGCCTCCGGTCCTGCCCCGGCGGTTCCAGTCATTGCCGGAAAGGTAGCCAGTCACGATGTGCCGATCTACCTTCGCGGTGTAGGAACGGTAATCGCCTACAACAACGTGGTGGTGCACAGCCTAATCTCGGGACCGATTACGAAGGTCACATTCACGCAAGGTCAGACCGTGAAAAAGGGCGATCTGCTGGCGCAGATCGACCCAGATCCCTATCAGGCACAAATCGATCAGATAACCGCCACTCGCGATCGCGACCAGGCGCTGCTCGTCAATGCGCAGGCAGACCTGGACCGTTACACGCAACTGCTGGCGAAGGGCTTTGCCACGTCCCAACTGGTAGCCACGCAGAAGGCTCAAGTGATCCAGCTTCAGGCGACCATCAAGGCAGACGAGGCTCTGCTGCAGGCCGAGCAGATCAATCTGAGCTACACCCGTCTGACCTCGCCGATCGACGGTGTAACGGGTATCCGGCAGATCGACGAAGGCAATATCATTCACCCGACCGATACTTTTGGTCTGGTCGACGTAGCGCAGGTCCAACCGATCTCGTTGATCTTTACGTTGCCCGAGGACACGCTCCCGCAAATCCAGAAGCAGATGGCCAAGGGGCAGCAGCTTACGGTCTTTGCATACAGCCAGGACGACAAGACCAAGCTCGACGAAGGCAAACTTTTGCTTCTCGACAACCAGATTGTCCAGACGACGGGCACGATCCGCCTCCGAGCCACGTTTCCTAACGCCAGGAACCAACTCTGGCCGGGTGCGCTCGTGAATGTACGTTTGCTTCTTGATACCCGCACTGGGGGGCTGACGATAGCCGGGTCGGCAGTGCAACAAGGTCCAAACGGCCCCTATGTCTACGTGATCGCGCCTGATGGAACCGCGCGGATACGGCCTGTCACAGTTGCCCAGTTGACCGAGGGACAAGCTCTTATCGATTCGGGTCTCGAGGCGAACGAGACGGTCGTGGTCGACGGGCAGTACAGGCTCGTGCAGGGCGCGCCCGTTCAAGTGCTGCGCGGCAAAGCCGCTGATGAAGCCGCCATGCAAAGCGCAGTGCAACAGGCAATCCCGTGAATGTCTCGGCCCCTTTTATTCGCCGGCCGATCGCCACAGGCCTGCTGATGGTGGGTCTGCTGCTGTGTGGGCTGGCTACCTACCAGCTTCTGCCGGTCGCATCCCTGCCGAACGTCAACTTTCCGACGATCCAGGTGTCAGCGCAGTTGCCCGGCGCCGATCCCGAAACCATGGCGTCGTCGGTAGCCACCCCGCTTGAGCAACAGATAAGCCAACTCCCCGGCGTGACCCAGCTGTCTTCGACCAGCGCGCTTGGCAGCACACAGCTCACCGTTCAGTTCGACCTCAGCCGTAGCGTCGACAGCGCCGCGGTTGACGTGCTGTCTGCGATCAATGCCGCCAGTCCCGATCTGCCGCTGGGCATCCCCTATCCGCCGACCATCCGTAAGGTTAATCCGGCGGATACTCCGATCCTGGTGCTCGCGCTGACATCCGACACCCTTCCACTGACGACGGTCGATGCCTACGCGGAAAACATCCTGCTGCCGAAGATCTCGCAAATCTCCGGCGTGGGTCTTGTAGGCATTGGCGGCCAGCAGAAGCCGGCGATCCGTGTGCAGGTCAATCCGCAAGCGGCCGCGGCCCGCGGCATTGGCCTTGAAGATGTTCGCAACGTGCTCGGCGAGGCCAATGTCGATATTGCGAAGGGCACGCTCAATAGCCCGCGTCAAACCTTCACGCTCAACACAAACGACCAACTGCTCAAACCTGACGCCTACAATGATGTTATCGTCGCCTATCGCAATGGCTCCCCCGTGCGCATCCGCGACATCGGCACCGCGATCGACGGGCCGGAGAACCACTTTGTCGCCGGCTGGTTCGACAAGAAGCCCGCCATCTTGCTGGCTATCCGGCGCCTGCCCGGTGCCAATGTGATCGAGACGGTTGGCCGCATTCAGGCTCTGTTGCCCCAACTGCAAGCGTCGATCCCGCCCGGCATCAAGGTATCGGTCGTTTCAGACCGCACACAAACCATCCGTGCCTCGGTCGCAGACGTGCGGTTCACGTTGATGCTGACCGTCGCTCTGGTGGTGATGGTGATATTCCTGTTCCTGCGCAATTTCTGGGCAACGGTCATTCCCGCAATAACCGTGCCCCTCTCGCTCGTCGGTACTTTTGCAGTGCTCTATGTGCTTGGTTACAGCCTCGACAATCTGTCGCTCATGGCCTTGTCGATCGCGGTCGGCTTCGTCGTCGACGATGCAGTCGTCGTGATCGAGAACATCGTCCGTCACATCGAAGATGGCCTCACTCCGATGGAGGCTGCGCTGAAGGGCTCGAGCGAAATCGGCTTCACCATCATTTCGATTACGCTGTCGCTCATCGCAGTGTTCATTCCACTATTTCTAATGGGAGGCTATGTCGGCGAACTCTTCCAGGAATTCGCCGTAACGGTGAGCGTTTCACTGATCCTGTCGCTGGTGGTCTCGCTCACGCTGACGCCAATGATGTGCGCGCGTCTGCTCAAGAATGAGGCCAACGTCAGGCACGGGCGGCTCTATAACATTTGCGAAAGCGGCTTCGACGCGCTGCTTGGATTGTATGAACGCGGCCTAAGGATCGTCCTGCGGCACACTTTCGTGACGCTGCTCGTCATGCTCGGAACGATTGCTGTCACCGGCTATCTCTACTTCATCATCCCGAAGGGCTTTTTCCCGCAACAAGACACCGGCCTGATTATCGGCGTCACCGAGGCCGATCAGGATATTTCGTTCCCGGCTATGTCCGAGCGTCAGCAGGCGGTAACCGACATTGTGCTGAAGGATCCGGCGGTAGCTTCGGTCGGAGCCTCGATAGGAGCAACTGGCGGGAGCACGCTCAATCGCGGGACAATGTACATTGCCTTGAAGCCAAACAACCAACGTGACGTCAGCGCCGATCAGGTGATCAGCCGGCTGTCATCCCAACTCGCCAAGATTCAAGGCATAGCGCTTTACATGCAAGCGGCACAGGACATCACTGTCGGCGGTCGGGTTTCGAAGACGCAGTATCAATATACTCTGACCGATGCCGATTCCAACGAGCTCAACCATTGGGCCCCGATATTCCTCGATAAGCTTAGAGCCATGCCGGGAATCGTTGACGTGGCCACCGATCAGGAGAATGCAGGACCACTGCTCGATGTGACCGTCAATCGCGAAGTCGCGTCGAGCTTCGGAATCCTCCCGTCGACGATCGACAACACGCTCGACGATGCTTTCGGCCAGCGCATCGTCTCCACAATGTTCACACAGCTCAATCAGTATCACGTGGTTCTCGAGGTCAGCCCGGAATTCCAGTACGGTCCCGAGGCGCTCAAGGATATCTATCTGAATTCTTCGACAGGGCAGCAGGTGCCGTTAAGCGCCCTGGTAACCAGCATGACGAAGGCTGCGCCGATCGTGATCAATCATCAAGGCATGTTTCCGGCGGTCACGATCTCCTTCAATCTAAAACCCGGGGCGGCGCTGGGAAATGCGGTCGCCGCGATCCAGCAGTTCGAACGCGATGCCGGAAAGCCTGCTTCGCTTGCAACCAGCCTCCAGGGCAACGCGCAAGCCTTTCAGGCTGCGCTGTCAGGCACCCCAATCCTGATCGGAGTGGCCCTGGTGGTGATCTACATCATCCTTGGAGTGCTCTATGAGAGCCTGATCCATCCGATCACCATTCTATCGACGCTGCCTTCAGCCGCTATCGGCGCCTTGTTGTTGCTGATGGCGGTCCATATGGACTTCAGCGTCATCGCCATGATCGGCGTTATCCTGCTGATTGGCATCGTCAAGAAGAACGGTATCATGCTTGTCGACTTTGCGCTCGAGGTCGAGAGGAGCGAAGGTCTCAGTCCACAGGAGGCAATCTACCGCGCTTGCACCATACGTTTCAGGCCGATCCTGATGACCACCATGGCGGCGATGCTAGGCGGCGTGCCGATGATGCTGGGCACCGGCGCCGGATCGGAAATCCGCCAGCCGCTCGGCTACACGATCGTGGGTGGCTTGGCGCTGTCGCAGATTCTCACGCTCTACACGACACCGGTGGTCTACTTGTATCTTGAGCGGCTCGGCAAATTCCTGGGTGGCTTGCGAGGCGCAAAAACACCGCCTGAGGAACCCGAGCAGGGCGACCTCTTTTCCGAAACGAGGCACCCAGCCGGCTAGGCGAGAGGTTCAGGTCCCGTTGTCAGGGGGTATGAAGCAGTAAACGCTGTTCCCAGCCGCGCAAATGTGGGCTGTTTCGTTCCATGAGTAGGGGTGTTCAGGCACCCTTTTGGATGGCTCGATCGGCGTCCATACTCCGTTGAGTTTGCCCCACCACTTTCCCCCCTCGAACTTGGCGACCGTTGGCCGACAGTCGCCGCCGTTGCAGCATGAGCCACCCAACGTGTTATGCATCCCCATATAGATGCTGTGCCACTTCTCGTGCCCTTGGCCGTAATTGCCCTCGGGAGGGCCAATGGGGACGTGGGAAGTTTGGTCCTGGGCCAGTGCGGGGCTGGCCACCAGCAGGAAAACCAGTAGGCGGAAGGCCATCACTCAACATCCTCCAATTGGTGTTGCGGGTTGTCTCTCCGAAACATTCCTGGGAGCAGAAGTAGTACTGGTGAGGTATTTTCACCGCACCTACGCAGTTCAGGCATTTCATTCTTTTGCTCCTTGTCGGTCGGGGAAGCATGCATAGATTTTGCCGTTGGCATGAATAATCCATTGGTATGGCTGCATAACCCAAATGGCAAAGAAGTTACTTGGGATTGTCTGTCGGGAGGCGTCGGACGGGCACAGTTTTTGACGAGAACTGCGAACACAGTTGGGGTCGCTTGGCGATCCGCGATTTGCTCGCTGGTCCCCCGGCTTCGCCTGGAAACCAATTGAAGAAGCCAATCGGTGCAACGGGCGATACTCGAATTGGGGCGGCGTTTGCGAAAGACATTTCTTTGCCTGGGCGCAACATTCGGCGCTCGATCCCGAGGATTTGAACGCATGGCACCCAGGAAGTCGATGCGACCTTGCAAGTCCGCCGCTGGAGGCAGGGGCGCGCTGCTGGCGACCGGAACAGCCCTGATGGAGCAAGGCATCGCCATTAACGGCTCGACGACACTGCTGCACATGAATCTGACGCCATCCTGGAAGGCGATCGCGGTTCGACCAGTCAGATCCGCGGCTTGCGAGGCGACGGCCTGGAGGCCGAGAGCAATGGGCACTGTCCAATTCGGATGCTTCTTCCCTCTGGGCCGCCGTCGGCATGCTTCGGTGCCTGGCTCCGCAGTCTCTGCCGGCATCGACCCACTCGACCCGGCGATCATCGATGCGTTGTCGTGGCGCGACCGTATCGGCAAGACGCACTGGTTCGAATTCGTCGCCATAACAGGACCGCTCTGCCTTTTCACCGTGCTCGCGGGCTCAACCGTGGACGTGGTCGCCAGATCGTTTTTGATTTTCTTCGCCATCTATTCAGACCTGGTGATCGTCTTGCTTTGGTTTGCAGAGAAAGACGAGGCCCGGACTGAACCGACCCGGTCTCATCCATACCCCAAGCGCATCGTTCCATGCGTGAATGGCCAAGGGGATGATCATCTCCAATTCCTACAGCCAGTGGATGCAAGCGAAGCCCATAGTCGACGATGTGGCCGGCGTCGGGCGCGTCAAGCAGGAGAGTGGGATGGCTAACTGGGCGCGGTACCTTGTGGTGCCCAGCTTCCTGGCGCCTCTCGTTGCATGTTCGGAAGCATCGGCGTCCTACGTTGGGGACCGTTTCTTCCCCTCGACTCTTGCGACCGTGGTTCCCACCCCGGCTGACTTCGTCAATTTTCCCCAATTGATGCAGTTGCCCGACACCGGCTCGCGCGAGATCGACTTTCCTTTCGCCTACAGCAAGCTCATAACCCCGGATTGGTCGGTGTCGTTTACCGCAAACTACCGCATGGTCGGTCGGGGGAGCACGCGCTCGGGCTTCGACGATTTGGTGCTCGGCACCCAATATGAACTCTATTCCAGTGCCGAGCACGAGTTCGTGTTCTCGGCAGGCGGTACGCTGGCGCTGGGCGGCACCGGATCGTCCGATCTCGGTGCCAAGTCGTTCTCGACGGTGACACCGACGCTTTACATCGGCAAGGGCTTCGGCGATCTGTCGGATTCGCTGGCGTGGCTGCGTCCGGTTAATGTCACCGCGACCCTAGGAGTCGCGCTGCCGACCGAATCCACCACCGTGACCGGCGCCACCACGGTCGACAATCCTGACATTTTGCAATGGGGCTTTGCCCTGGAATACAGCCTGCTCACCAATTCGCATTCCGCTGACAAGGGTAATGCTCATCGCTTCGCCGAGGGTTTGGTGCCGCTGGTGGAATTCGCGATGCAGACGCCGCTGAACGGGCCTTCGGCTGGACAGACCACGGGCACGATCAATCCTGGCGTTATCTGGGTGGGCGAGTACGCTCAACTCGGGGTGGAGGCGATCGTTCCGGTCAATGCGAGTTCGGGCCGCGACATCGGCGTGCGTGCACAGCTCCACCTCTATCTCGGCAACATTTTTTCGAACGGAATCGGAAAGCCGATCTTCGACTGACACACGCGCCGCGCTGTGCATGAGTATGTCCAGGTCTCCGCGGCCAGGGATGAAGCCGCCACGCGAGGACCGCGGACCAACCGCGGAAAGCTGGCGGCAGGAATAACCTGCTGGTCTTATGCGCCAGATCATTTCTTATGTGTGGAATGATACTTGAAGATTAAATAACCAAAATTATTGCTGCTATGTTCAACGTGTATCGTATAGTGGTTCAGAGCGTATTTTGAGACCTATATAAGGATCGCGGGCATGAGCGTTAATTCTATCGCTTATTCGAATATTGCCGCGCTGTGCAACAGAACGACGCAACAGGTGAATCACATGAGTTCTCTTTCAATTGGGGCTGCACTCGCGGCAGTCCTTCTGTCAACGGCTTGGGCCGCTGCCGCAGGTTCGCCTCCAGGACGCATGCAGGCAAAGTTCGATCGTGTCGAACGAAAAACGAACAGCAACCACACTTCGTTGCCAAGGCATGGTCAAGTATCGACAAGCAGATCGGCCAAGAAGCCGGCATCGCAGCTCGATAACGACGGGGACAAGTATCCCCCGACCGATCTTTTTTCAGGCATGGACCGGTTTTGACCAGAGGTGTTGCGCCTCTCGCTACGCGGTGATCGCGGTTGAGGCCGACTTGACCGCGCCGTCGACTTGAGTTGGCCCACCTGCGACAGCCGAGCGCAGAGAAAATGGGCCGATGACGACATGCCATCGGCCCAAGAACTCGAGCCGTGAGAAACGCTCCCGGGGGGAGGAGGGCCTTCACAATCGATCGGCGGGCGTGGGAGGGGGCCCGGAAAACCAATCTGGCACGAGTTGGAGCGCTGCCACGATGGTGACGAAAATGGATCGAAACCACCGATCGCAATGCCCACCCAACAGCCTAGTGGTTTTTGCCGCCGGTGCTTCGTCGTTCTTGCCGGCTTTGCATCCAGCTTGCGGATTTCGCGCGCAACGTCAAAAAGCCCAGCCATACAGGGGACCCCGTTCAAGGTCATCAAGACCTGACGTACGGCCCCGCCAAATCAACCAATCACCTGGGATCGGCCGCAATTGAAGAACCGGCCCATTGGTCCGTTCGGTACATACACCATTACAATCGATCGCGACGTCCAATCACAAACCAAAGTATGAGCGGTTCAGACCAATACTCTAAGTCCACCTACGGATGTAGAATGGAGTAAATCATCACCGGCGCCTTAGGCTGACATCAGTTGGGATAACACGAAGGATGTGCGCCAAGCCATGTTGATGAATCCTGCCTCCAGCGACATCGAATTACCCGCGATTGCTGCCTTCGCGGCCAATGCTCGGCGACCGGAGCCAACGGGCGCATTGTTGTCGGCGGATTGGCGCGCTCCGTTCAACGGCGGAAAGGCACACCGTACCAACTCCGTGGCGCATCCGCAGTTCGCGCGCCGGAGCGCCGATGGGGCCGATTGCCGTGTCGAGATATCTTCAGCCGACGTGGTGAGTAGTCGCACAGTGATTTCGGATGGGATAGTTGCCGAGGTGGTCCAAGCCGCCGGTCATGACAAATTCGAATTCCGGTTTCGCGCGCCCATGCACTTGCTGGTGGTCTACGAGCAGGGCACGCGCCGAGACGGTGACACCTTCGTCGAAGGTTTGCCCCGGTCGAAACTGCGGGATTTTGGTCGCCGGCTTACCTTGGTGCCCGCCGGTCGCGAATATCTTGAATGGCATGCGCCGCGGACGTTTGCGCGTCTCATGTTTGTCTATCTTGATCCTGCCAAGCTGCAAGTTCCGTTCAACGCTGGCATCACCGATGTGACGTTCGTGGCGAAGCTCTTCTTTGAGGACGCAACGCTTTTGGGCACAGCCCTTAAACTGATGAGGTCGCTCGAAAGTCCAAATCTGGAGAATTGGCGTTACCTGGAAGCACTGGGCATCGTCCTGGCTCATGAGTTGGTCCGTTTCCATGAGGGGACGCCGAGAGCCGAACCTCAGCTTCGAGGCGGACTTGCGGGTTGGCAGCAGCGGATAGTAACAGCGCATATCGAGGCGCATTTGGGCGAACCGGTACCGCTCGCCACTCTCGCGGAGCTTTCCCGGTTGAGCCCGTGTTATTTTTGCCGCGCCTTCAAGCTGTCTTTTGGGATGCCTCCGCATCGGTATCATATCGACCGTCGAATCGAGCATGCCAAGGGTCTCCTAGCGACGCGCGCTCATTCGGTGACCGACGTCGGATTGACTGTCGGATACAGCGAAACCAGCTCATTCACGGCCGCTTTTCGCAAGGCGACCGGCCTGACGCCGAGTGCTTACCAGCGGAGCCTCGGATAGGCCCTGGACGGCCCGGCTGGCTGGGTCCTGGCTGTCATCTTCCCCGGCCCTTGATCGGAGATCTGGTAGCTGGCGCAATTGAGGGTCGAGTCTTCTCTGCCCGATCCGCCACTTCCGCTTCATCGCCCTCGCCGGGGGGCAGCCCGGAGGCCGCATTTCGTCCCCTCGAGGAGACTGAAATCGTTTCGCGTCAATATGACGGCACCATTCCGGCGGCACCCGCACATTTCAACCATTGCCGCATGGCACAGCGATGAATGTCTGCTGGTCGCCGCGCTTGACCAGCAGCAGCGCCGACTTCCTGCTGGATTTTGCCGCGACACTAATGGCTTGGCTGGTCTCCTTTGCAGTCTTCACCGGCACGCCATTGACCGAGATGATGATGTCTCCCAATTCGATGCCGGAGGTGGCTGCCGGCTGGTCCGGATCGACACCCTCGACCACGGCACCATCCACCTGTGAAGGCACATTCAAGGCCTGGCGAACGGTTCGATCGAGGTCACCAAGCGCCAGACCGAGTGTTGGAAAACTGGAATGCAGCGGTTGCGAAGAGGTGGTTACGGCCACCGGTTTGACGCTGACGTCATTGCCGCCGATGACCACCGACAACGCAACTGTCTTCCCATTGCGCCAAACGGACAGCGCCTCCCTTTTTCCCGGCAAGAGATCCGCCACGGCTCGAGACAGGGTCTTGGGCTCGTTGATGGTTCGACCGGCAAATCCGGTAATGACGTCGCCGGTCTCGACGCCCGCATGAGAGGCGGGCGATCCGTCGCCGACATTAGCGACCAAGGCACCTTCGGGCTTCGGCAGGCCGAGGGCGTTGGCGAGGTCCGTTGTCACCGGCTGCAACTCGATGCCGAGCAGCCCATGTTCGATCGAACCGTTCTTCATCAGCTTGGCGACGATCTTTTCGGCCTCATTGGAAGGGATCGCAAATCCGACGCCGACACTGCCGCCATTGGGCGAGTAGATCGCGGTGTTGATACCGACGACAGTGCCGTTGGTGTCGACAAGAGGTCCACCCGAATTTCCGTGGTTGATCGGCGCATCGATCTGAAGGAAATCGTCGTAGGGACCACTGTTGAGGTCGCGCCCGCGGGCGGAAACGATCCCGGCAGTGACCGTCGTTCCGATGCCGAACGGATTGCCAATCGCCAGAATCGGGTCGCCTGCCCTGAGCCTGTCGGAATCGCCCCAGGCAACAGTGGGAAGAGGCTTCCCAGCCTTTATTTTCAGGACCGCAAGGTCCGATTTTGCGTCGCGGCCGACAAGGGTTGCCGGCAGCTCGGTTCCATCGTCAAGCGTCACCATGATATCCGAAGCTCCGTCGATGACATGGTTGTTGGTGACGATGGTGCCGTCTGAACTGATGATGAAGCCGGAGCCGAGGGCCTCTGCCAGTTGCGTCGCTCCCTGCGGTGGTGCCTTGGGCGCCGGAATTCCCCGATTGCTGAAGAATCGAGGCATCCGCTCATCGGACGACAGACCGCTGTCTGAGGGCTGGGATTGGCCATCGGGCGCCGATGAAGTTTTCATGATCGACGTGATCGTCACCACTGCTGGTTTGTCGGCCGCAACGATCGGAGCATAGGAGGTGACCGAAGCGCGATTGGCGGAGGCCTCCGGGGAGGAGCCCATTTTCGTATCGGCCAAACTCGCGTTCAGAGCGACCCCAGCGACGAGCGGCCCTACGAGGACGGCGGAGAAAAGCAGCACGGCGCGGTGCCTGCGGAGGATCTTGAAAGTTGACATGGTCGCGACCCGTGCGAGGCTTTGGTCCTGGCGCCGTGGCGTGTTCCTCGTGCGGAACCGTCTATCCGGCGTACGGCCGATCGGATGCGCTAGCCTCGCTGATTAGCTTCCGATCAAGCCGATTTACTAGGCTGGGCTTCAGTCAACTCTGGCCACTTCAGCTGCCTGGTCTGGAATCAAGAGCACCCGGTAGGTTGTCCCCTCGCATTCGAGCAGGTAGGCGGTCTGATTTGGTACGGACTCGGCCGCAATGCGTTTGGCAGAACTTGGATTTTTGCAAGGGAAGCCTTGGCTTCGCACCTGGTCGGCAACCACGGTTGCCACGGTGTCCTGATCTTTGGCTGTAGCCGACGCTACTGTGCCGGCGAGACAGATCGACATGAAAACGCCGGCGCCAATGGATGATATCTGCAACAGCGCTCGATTGCAGCCCATTTGTAGTCTCCTCTTCGTATGTCTGCCGGCAACCGCTACCGCAGAAAATTGGTGGCTTCGATCTTGGAAGACGTCTTTCGCAGACGGCCACATTGTGACCGACTCCGACAGGTTGCTGCCGCCAGCCCGACATTCATCTACTTGCCATTCCTGGGCCGCCTTCCATCGCGTTCGACAGCAGCATACCGGCTGGTTTGTGGACGGCTTTGTCTGCTTTGCGGCGGCTGGCCCTTCCTTGCGCTTATCACCCCTGGTATGCCCATCGGAGGATGCTGCGTGTCCAGTCCGGGCATCGGTCCCGACGGATGTTCGGCGGACCGGTATCAGTTCGGCCAATGCGACGGGGGACCACGTATTTGAGCATGATCTGGTGCTGCGCGCCCAGTTCGTGGTGTTACGGCAGCGGCGGGCGACCGGCCCTCTATCACATCTTTCCATTATGCCCGGGCGGCATCCTGTTCTGATATAGTGTGGTAGAAGTCCGATATCTCGGGGGACTGATCGTGTCGTCTTCTGGTAGGGCGAGGCCCTGATGCCGATTTGCGCGGCAGCAGTAGCCGCGTCCGGAGGTGTCCAAAAATGAAAGCACAGCCGCTGCTGCGGAAGTATGGCTCGACAATAGCCATTTGCGGCGCCGGCTTGTTGGTATTCTGGCTGTCCAGCGAACTGGCTGAGACCGCCGGACCCAATACTTACGTGCGTATGACCCTCCTCGCCGTAACTGCGATCTTGACCGGCTTTCTCATTCAAGGGCCGCAAGGGCAGGGTGCGTTGGATCGCGCTGGGTATGACGCGCCCGAGTTCTTGGAGGGCATTCCCGGACTGGCATGGATCGTCGACCCGGAAGGCCGGTTGACCAAGGCGAGCACGAGCCTTCGGGCCTATCTCGGCACCGTCGACACCAGCAATCTCCATTGCCGGCAGGTTATTCATCCGGAGGATTTCGACCGAACCGCGGGCCTCATGTCGCAATGCCTGGAGAATGGCCAGGAATTTCATGGCGCGTACCGGCTTCGTCGCCACGATGGGGCTTACCGCTGGTTCCGTGTCGCGGCTTGCGCCAGGCATGATCGGAACGGCAAGTTCATCGGGTGGTATGGCATCCTGCTCGATATCGACGACTTGAAGAAAGTGGAACAGGCTCTGGGGGCCAGAGAGTTCCAGCTCCAGCGGCTGATCGACGCCCTTCCGACACTGGTCTGGTCCGCCCGCCCGGACGGTTCAACCGAATTCCTGAGCCGAAGATGGCACGAATACACGGCGCTGTCTCAGGAGCAGGCAGCCGGCTGGGGTTGGACTGCCGCCATACATCCGGACGATCGAGACCGGCTTGTCGAATACTGGCGATCTCTCCTGGCAGCCGGTGCGCCGGGCGAGATCGAGGCCCGGCTACGCCGTTTCGATGGCCAGTACCGCTGGTTCCTTTTCCAAGGCGAGCCAATGCGCGATGCCTCCGGCACTGTGATCCAGTGGTTCGGGAGCAACACCGACATCGACGATCGCAAGCGGACCGAGGAGGCATTGCGAGCCAGACAGTATGAACTCCAGCAACTTATCGACACCATACCGACACTCGTCTGGTCCGTCACTCCCGAGGGCGAACCAGCCTACATCAACAAGCAGTTGGAAACCTACTACGGCCGCAAGATCGACCCCAGTCCGCCCAAGGAGGGTTCCAAGCTGGACGGGGCACTTGGACGCCTTATGCATCCCGATGACTTGGAGGCTGTAAAGAGAAACCTGATGCACTCATTGAAGACCGGGGAGCCTTTCGCCATGCGGTACCGCAACCGCCGGGGCGATGGCGTCTATCGCTGGGTTGATAATCGCGCCATGCCACTACGGGACGACGATGGCCGCATCGTGAAATGGTACGGCGTCATCATCGACATCGATGACGAGATGAGAGCACATGACGCCGTTCGTGCGACCCAGGACAAGCTTTCGCGCGCTTCGCAGCTTGCGAGCCTCGCCGAGCTGTCGGCCTCGATCGCGCATGAGGTCAATCAGCCCTTGGCGGCTGTCATCACCGACAGTCATGCCTGCCAACGCTGGCTGTCGGCGGATCCTCCAAACCTGCAGCGGGCACGCATTACCGCGGAGCGAATCGTTCGCGATTCCATGGCCGCGGCCGAGGTCGTCGGCCGAATACGAGCACTCTTCATACAAACAGCTTCGTCCAGAACCTCAATCAATCTCAACGAGGTGATCGGCGAGGTGCGTCAGCTGTTGTTCGACGAAATAATCTCGCAGGACATCTTCGTTGGGACCGATCTCGATCCGGCGCTGCCGCCGGTGCTCGCCGACCGCGTGCAGATGCAGCAGGTGCTGGTCAATCTGGTTCGCAACGGGATCGACGCAATGAAGTCGACAATCGACGTGTCGAAATCATTGAAGTTTGGATCACGTCGCTATGGGGAGAACGAGATCCTTGTCGACGTCCGCGACAACGGCGACGGAATTGCCGAACCAGAACGAATTTTCGAACCGTTCTTCACCACGAAGGCGGAGGGGATGGGTATGGGCCTGGCAATCTGTCGCTCGATACTGGAATCACACGACGGCCGGCTTTGGGCAGAGAGCATCGAGCCAAGGGGAACGGTGTTCTCGTTTACGCTGCCGATCCAATCGGGCGACGCGGCATGACCCAGGACGACTGTATCATTTTCATCGTTGATGACGACCACCGCATATGCGAGTCGCTGTGCGACCTTCTGGCGGCAAGAGGCCTGGCTTCCGTCGCCTTCAACTCGATAGCTGAATATCTAGCTTTTCCCCGGCCGGACCTGCCCGGTTGCCTGATCCTCGATGTCGAACTGCCGGACATCAACGGGCTGGAATTCCAGAAACAAACCGGCAACGATCAACATCCGCCTATCGTCTTCATCACCGGACACGGTGACATTCCATCTTCTGTACGCGCCATCCAACGCGGCGCCGTGGACTTCCTCACCAAACCGTTCAGCGAAACCGAGTTGATGAAGTCCATCCACACGGCGATCAATCGGGATTGCGACGTCCGCCTGGAGCGGGCCGAGCTTGTGGCGCTACAGCGCCGCCTTTCCTCCCTGACCTCTCGCGAACGCCAGGTTCTGCCTCTGGTCGTCAGCGGTCTGCTCAACAAGCAGGCGGCCGCCGAACTTGGGATCAGTGAGGTGACGCTGCAAATCCACCGCAGCAAGATCATGCACAAGATGCAGGCTGCATCGCTGGCCGATCTCGTGAGGATCGCCCAAAGGCTGCAAGTACCAGTAACCCATTCTCGGCGCGCGGGAACATCTTCGAAATGAAAACTGCACGGAAATCAACGATCGCGGTTGTCGATGACGACGTTCGGGTCCTCGAGTCGATCGAAGATCTCCTGGAGTCGGCGGGGCACTCGGTCCGTCTGTTCTCATCCCCTCAGTCTTTCCTCGAACGCGACGAGTTGCGTAAGATAGATTGCCTGATAGCCGATATCGGCATGCCAGTTGTCGACGGCTTCGAGCTTCGCCGGCGTGCGCGAATTCTGCGCCCCGACTTGCCCGTCATTTTCATTACGGCGCGCCATGAAGCCGCAGACCAAAGGCGCGCGGCTGCTGAAAGTCATCATGGGTTCTTTCGAAAGCCCTTCGATGCTTCAGCATTGCTTGCGGCGGTCGCCCTGGCCGTTTTGGCCTCATCGCAAGGGGAGTAATGATGACAAGTGATCTGATGACCAGAGAGTACGAACGCATGCTGCTGCAGCCGACGCAGTCATACGCCCGTCCGGTGGCTGTCCCCATCTATGCTGGGACTACCCAAGATGCATTCGTCTTCATCGTCGAAGACGATGTTTCGATGCGCGAAGGGCTGGTCGATTTGTTGGAATCCGTCGGTTTGCAGAGCCAGGCCTTCTCGTCTCCGACCCAGCTATTGAACATGGAATTGCCCGACCTTGCGAGCTGCTTCGTGCTGGACATTCGTATGCCCGGCATCAGCGGTCTCGACTTTCAGGCTCGCCTTGTCGCAGCCGGCATCCGTATTCCAATCATATTCATGACCGGCCACGCCGACGTTCCGATGGCGGTGAAAGCCATGAAGGCTGGTGCAGTCGACTTTCTGACGAAGCCGTTTCGCGAACAGGAAATGCTGGATGCCGTCACAAGGGCCATCGAGCTGGACGGCACGCGCCTCGATAGCAATCGGCGGGCGATCGAGACGTTCACCCGATTTCAGACGCTGAGCGAGCGCGAACGCGAGGTGATGGATCTGGTGACAGCAGGATTGATGAACAAGCAGGTTGCCGGAAGGATTGGAGTGGTAGAATCCACGGTTAAGATTTATCGTGCTCAAGTCATGAGAAGGATGGGCGCGCAATCCCTGGCCGATTTGGTCAGGATGGCCGAGCTGCTGCGCTCGGCACCTGCTCCCACAACTAGCCTCAGGGCTATTTTGGATAGACCTAAGTAGTGTCCAACCCGCCGAACGAATACGGATCTGTACCAAGCCAGAATGGAGACCCGGACACGCTTCCTTTATCCTTGCGCTTCTCTCCGCGGCAGCGCGTAGAGAGACATTTTGCCCGATCGCTATAGAGGGGGTCTGGGAGAGGTATCATCGATGTCGATGTTGCAGGACGTTCTCGACTGGAGCGTGGCCGAAGGAGATTTGCCCTTCGTTGTCGGCTTAATGGGTGACCGAAACGGCGTTCGCTTCTCCTGCTCAGCCAGTGAAGCGGTTCCGGTGGGCAGGGCAGCGGAGGATGCGCTTTTCCGTATTTTCTCGAGGTCGACATCGATTTTCGCGACCGCTGCCATGATCCCTGTCGATCGCGGCAAGCTCGATGCCAGTACTCCCGTCGAAGGCATCGTCAGAAAGCGGACCTGCCAGCGCCACGATCGGTCCAATGCGGACGTGCCGGAGCAAAATCGCTTGCCACCGACCGCGCCTTTCAGCCTCGAACGGAGCCCATCAACAAGGAACCAGGCACTATGACATTCCATATGCTGCAGCCGAGAGAACTGCGGTTTCCTCGCTTCGCGCAACGCGTGGCACCAAGATGCGCTGGCGCCCCTGGTTCCCGACTTCTTTCGGACACCGCCCAATATGATCCCGGAGCGCCGGTCCCGGCGAGTTAAAGGTCGCAAAAAGATGCAAAGAAGATCGCCCGGATCTTCGAGCATGAGGCTGGCAGCGACCAGGACGACTGTCATGGCAAGTGACGGAGAATTAGGGATCGGCGAAATCCTGTGTTTCGGCTGCTACCGCTTGATCGGGGCTGAGCGATTGCTGGTCAAGGATGGCACACCGGTCGCCATCGGCGGCCGCGCGCTCGACGTTCTGATTGCGTTGACCGGCCGAGCGGGTGAGATCGTGAGCGGGCGAGAACTGATCGATCTCGTTTGGCCGGGCGTCTTCGTCGAGGAAGCCAATCTTCGTGTGCACATCGCCGCCATTCGCAGAGTGCTGAGAGACGGCAAAGACGGGTCTCGATACATCGTCAATGTTCCTGGCAGGGGCTACACTTTCGTTGCACCGGTTCGGCGCTCAAACGCGGACGGCACCGACCGGATTGCCGCTCCTGCCGGTTCCGTGCTGCCCCCGAGTCTCCCGGCGCCCTTGCAATTGCTGGTCGGGCGGAACGAGACCGTCGCCACCCTGTCCTCGTTGCTGTTGTCGCGGCGCTTCGTCAGTGTGGTCGGGCCAGGCGGAATAGGAAAGACGACCGTAGCCGTCGCGGTCGGCCACGCGCTGCGTCGGGAATTAGGCGACGATGCGGTTTGCTTCGTTGATCTCGGTTCGCTCACCGCTCCGGCAGACGTTCCCTCTGCCGTCGCATCGGCGCTCGGCTGCTTTGTCCAGGGGCCCGACCCCGAGCCGTATATAAGCGCCTTCCTGGCCGATAAGCGGACCCTGGTCGTTCTTGACAATTGCGAACATGTGATCGAGACGGCTGCGCAGCTGTGCGAACGCCTCTTTCGCGCAGCGCCGTCGCTGCACTTGTTGACGACCAGTCGCGAGTCGTTGCGCGTCGAGGGCGAGTATGTGCATTTGCTGATGCCTCTCGACAGTCCGCCCGACGACACGTCATCTGCCGTTCAGGCGCTGGCTTCGCCCGCCGTCCAGCTTTTCATGGAGCGGGCGGGATCGAGCGGGCACCGTGCCGAGCTCAGCGACACCGAAGCTCCGATCGTTGCGAATATCTGCCGCCGGCTCGATGGAATTGCTCTGGCGATCGAGTTGGTTGCCAGTCGTGTGGGCACCCATGGTATTCAAGGAACCGCCGATCTCCTGGACAGCGGCGCCGGGTTGTTCTTGCAGGGCAGGCGCAGCGCGTTGCCCCGGCATCAGACGCTGCAGGCCATGCTCGACTGGAGCTTCAGGCTACTGTCGGCGGATGAGCAGAGAACCCTCTGCAGGCTGTCCGTGTTCGTTGGCCAATTCACGCTGGCGGCGGCGCATGCAGTCGCCGGGGATGCCGGTGGCGAGACGCAAATGGTCACCAACACGATCGCCAGCCTGATCGACAAGTCTCTCATGGGGATATTGTCGACAAGCGGGCCTGCTTACTACCGGCTCCTGGACACAACACGCGCCTATGCCGCGGCCAAGCTCGCGGAAGGCGGGGAGGCAGAAGCCGCCGAAAGACGTCACGCGTGCTACTTCGTCGGCCTTCTGGCGCAAGGCATGGCCAAAGGGTCAGCTTTTGATGGCCACAACGTAGCCGCCTACGCTCCGCACATCGGCAATGTCCGCAAAGCGCTCGCGTGGAGTTTTTCCAGCTCGGGCGACCGTTCCATCGCCATTGAGCTGGCTGCGCATGGGGCTGCGCTATTCCTGGGGCTTTCACTGCTGGATGAGTGTCAACAATGGTGCCGGCGAGCACTGGGCGCGCTGCACGAGACGGATCACGGGATGCAACTGGAACTGGAGCTCCAGGGGGCTCTGGCGATGTCATCCATGTACGCCCGCGGCAACAGCTTGGAAGTCAGGGCCGGCATCGAGCGAGGCCTGGACCTCTGCGAGGCTTTGCGGGATGGAGGGCGCCAACTCCAGTTGCTTTCTGGACTCTACATTTTTCTCACGCGCCAGGGCGACTTCAGCGGCGCGTTGGCAGCCGCCAAACGAAGCGACACCGTTGCCAAGGCGAGCGGAGGCCCGACCGAAAACGCAATGACCGAATGGATGTTGGGTGGATCATATCATTTGACCGGCAATCAGGCGGCCGCGCTGCGTCACTGCAAACAAGGCATGGCGCTTGCGTCAGATTTCAAGCTGGGGAGGGTGAGCTTCTTTGGCCACGACCACCATGTGTCAGGGCTCGCAACGCTGGCCAGGTCTTTATGGCTGTGCGGCTTCGCGGACCAGGGTTGCAAAGTCGCACGTCAGGGAATCAGGACTGCGCAGGGCTACGATCACCCGGTCTCATATTGCATTGCTCTCATCTATCTCATCCCTGTTCTCCACTGGAGTGGCGATCTTAAAGCAGCGGAAGAGCATACCGAAATCGTAATCGAGCAGGCTATCAAATACTCCCTTGCTCCCTATCACGCCGTTGGCCTCGCGCTGAAGGGTGAATTCATGGTCGCGCGCGGCGAGGCGGCATCGGGCGTCGAAATCTTGCGGGCAGGACTGAAAGCGATGGATGCCAATCGGTACCGCATCGTGACGTTGCCGGCATCGCGTGCCTTGGCCGAGGGCCTGGCCCTTTCCGGTCGACCGGAGGAAGCGCTGGCCACTATAGACGAGGCTGTGGAGCATGCGGAGCAAGTCGGCGAGATACTGTGGTTGCCCGACTTGCTGCGCGCCCGAGGCGAAATCCTGCTGACGCAGCCGAGACCGGACCTTCCTGCAGCAGAGGGCTCGCTGCTCCGTTCGATCGATCGTGCGCGCAAGCAATCCGCCCTGGGTTGGGAGTTGAAAGCTGCAATTCCTCTGGCACGCATGTGGGGGGAACACGGCCGGAGCGGGGACGCCCGCTCCATGCTCGAACACATCTATCAGCGGTTCAAAGAGGGATTTGGAACCCAAGATCTGGTTGCCGCTCGCCGACTTCTCGACGAACTGAGCTCGACCAGCTGAGCTGGGCAAACCAGTCGCGGTCCGCTTCCAACCCCATGGCTCTTTCATGCTCGCGCCAGGCGCCTGGAGCCTGGAGCGATGCCCCACGCATGGGCTTATTCACAGCCTGTCTTGGGCGCGAATATTTACAGCTATTTGCAACGCTGAACTCGCCTCACAGCTCATAGAGCGGATAGTTCCTTGGCATGGAGTACCAGACAATCGCCACGCTGGAGGGAGTCAGAATTGGGACATTCGCGTGGCTTCATCACACCGAACGCTCCGGACCATTTCCTCCCCGGCAGCACAATAGTTTTGGCGCGCGCCCGTTCGCAAGCTCAGGCGGATCGATCGCCCACAGCCCTAAGGCGCGTCGCATTGAAACGGATTCAGGCGATGCGCTTTAAGTCTTTGTTTTTATGCATGTCGTTGCCCCAAAACCAGGGCCGCTTTTAGGCGACATGCACCAGGTACCGCCCACGACCAAATCGAACCCTCTTGGCGCAGGAGCCCGCACCTTATGTTTAGCACCCAATCGACAACGATAGGCGAGCGCGCGGTGTGCATTGCGCATGAAGTGAATCAGCCGCTTACCGCAATACTGACAAACGCGGAAACCGCCTTGCGGTGGTTGTCGAGAGACCCGGCGAATCTCGATGAGGTGAAACGGGCCATTGAACGGATTATCGGCAACAGCCTTCGCGCCGCCGACGTCGTCAGAGGCGTTCGGGACCTTGCTCGAAAATCCCCGCCCGTACCCAACAACCTCGACATCAACGACTTGATCAGAGGTCTCCTCAATCTCGTGAGCCTCGATCTGCGCCATCATCGCATCGCGGTCGAGGTGGAACTCGCTGAGAACCTGGAGCCGATCAGGGGCGATCGGGGTCAGCTGGAGCGGGTCGTCGCCAACCTGGTCGCGAACGGCATCGAGGTGATGAGCATGGTGCAGGACCGGCAACGAAAGCTGCGCATCATCACCCAACTCGACAAGAATGGCGATGTGCTGGTTGCTGTCGCGGACACGGGCACGGGGCTCGATCCAGCGCTTGTCGACCGCATCTTCGATCCCCTGTTCACGACCAAGTGCGAGGGCATGGGTTTGGGACTGTGGATATGCCGCTCTATCGTCACGGCCCACGGCGGCCGGCTGTGGGCCACGCCCAATCTTCCGCACGGAAGCATTTTCCGGTTCGTCGTCCCAGGCCCGGTTGGGCCAAGCACTATTGGGTCAAAAACAGTTGCGCCAAGTCGATGCAAGCAGACGATGCGAACGAACCACCAAGTCGAAACGTTGGTTAGCGGCGCTGCATGCTCATGATCTCGTTCGGCGGCATGAGAAGTCGAACATGCCTGGTTTGAGGAATATTCCAGGTAGCCAGGCTTTCCTGCGGGCGGCTGGTCTCGGCGCCTGTGGCATGCACGTAGACTTCATGCTGCAGACCCCGCCGTTCCTGAGAGACGGCGGGGTTGCTGTGAGACGGTAGGGCCTTCTCAGTCACCCATGAACTGCTGGAGGAGGTTCCTGCCCGCAGTCGAATGGGTCCTGGACGAGCTGATGCCGTCAAACCATCCATTCTGGGAGAAGTCGCCGTAATCGCTGCTGCCATGCTCAGCGTTACGGCCGTGATCGCCGTCGCGGCCGCCGTGCGACGAGGCGGCAAAGGCCCCGGTGAGTGGGATGGCGACGATCATCGCGGCAAGCGCCGCCTTCAGAGGGATAGAACGCATGATTAGATATCCTTTTCGATGAGGATGGCGGCTATTTGTTCACCGCGCATTCCGAGCCACAGGCACTCGGGAACTTTCGAGTTATGATGGTCGTCTCGCCTCTTCTGTTCTCTGCCTGCATCACTTATTTAGCAACTTTCGGAAGTAATACGTAGTATATTAAGGTATCATGCATGTATAAGGTAGTATGGAGTGTCGGTGTTCGGCCCGTGTATGGCTCCAAGGACGATGGTCTCGATTTTCACGCCGAGCGCCCTTGAACTGAACCAGGGTGAACGTGAACGGAACTAGTGCGCGTCGCTCAAAAGTGGCCCCGGTTTTGAGGCAACGACATGGATGGAAACAAAGACCTAAATCGCGTCGCATGGATCCGTTTCGATGCGACGCGCTTTAGGGTGTTCCGACGGCTGCTGGACTGATCTGCACCTTGCTGCCCTCGGCAAGTTCGACCGGCGGATTCAGGATCACCAGGTCACCCTGTTTGACGCCGTCACGGACCTCGACCTCCGTTCCGAGATCGCGCGCCACCGATATTTTCCGAATATGCGCAATGCCGTTCTCGACCACGGCAACCTGCAAACCATCCGCGTTGAAGATGATCGCATCTGCCGACACGGAAAAGCTGGGTGTCTTGCGCGGGATCTGGAGCTCGACAGTACAATAAGTGCCGGGCGTGAGAACACCGTCAGGGTTCGGAATGTCGATTTCGGTCAGCAAGGTCCGTGTGCCCGGTGCCAGCGCATCGGCAATCCGCGTCACCGTGCCGGGGAAGGTACGGCCGGGGATTTCGGGGACCTGGAGCACGGCCTTGACCCCCGGGGTTAGTCCAAAGGCCTGGTCCTGGGGGACGAAGACCTGGGCACGGATCACATCCCCCTGCATGATGGCGAACAGGAAAGTGCTGTTGGTCGTGTCGGCCTGCACCAGGCTGCCGATATCGACGTTGCGTTGAGTGATGACGCCGTCGAACGGGGCGACCACCTGCTGGTAGGCCTGTTGCTGGTCGAGAACGCGCAACTGGTCCTGCTGCGCATTCACGTTGGCCTGCGCAACGCCGACAGCCGCCTCCTGTGCCTTGAGGCTTTGGACGTCGATCGTACCCTGTTCCTTGGTGATCCAGCCCTGGTCCACCAGGGGTTTGTCTCGTTGCCACGTCACCTTGGCGAGATCGAGATTGGCTTGTGCTTGTTGCAGCGCCGCCTTGAACTGTCCCAAGGTTGCCTGGGCCTGCAAAATCTGGTCATCGAGTTCCGGCACGGCAATCTTGGCTAGCAACTGTCCCTTCTTGACCTTGTCCCCGATATCGGCCTCGCGCGTCTCGATATAGCCGCTGGCTCGTGCGAAGATGTCAGCGACGTCGAAGGCGGTTGTGGTGGCGGGCAGGCTGACTTTTACGATGTCGTCGCTCGGCCTTACCGCCGCAACACGCACCTGCGGAATGAAGTCACGCGCCTGTTTGGCCGCAGCCGCGAGTTCGCGGTTGCGCGAATAATATCCCTGGGCGCCATAGGCCAGTCCCGTCATCAGCAGAGCGAGCGCGCCCACTGCAAGCAGCCGGCCTCCGCCTCGGCGCGGCGGCCGCTCCATTGCACCATCCATCACCGTGTCGTCGTCCTGATCCAAACGGTGCCTCGGTTTCATGCGATTTCCTCTTCGAAGACGCCGTGAGCCGTCTTGCCGTCCTGTCCGCTACGCAGCATCGCGAACAGATACGGCACGACGAGGAGCGTCGTGGGCGTTGCAAACAAAAGTCCCCCGATGACGGCGCGCGCCAGTGCGGCATTCTGCTCTTCGCCAGCTCCGCCGATCGCCATGGGAACCATGCCGACGATCATCGCGGCCGCGGTCATAAGCACAGGTCTGATCCGGGTATGACCGGCGTCGATCGCCGCGTCGAACGCGGACTTGCCTGCCAACTGCTGGTCCCGGGCGAAGGTCACGAGCAGGATCGAATTGGCCGAAGCGACCCCGACCGCCATGATCGCACCCATCAGTGAGGGCACGTTGAGCGTCGTGCCCGTGATGAACAACATCGTCACGATGCCGCAAAAGGTCGCCGGCAAGGCAAGGATGACGACGAAGGGGTCGCCGAAGTTCTGATAGTTCACCACCATCAGCAAATAGACGAACACGGCGGCGAACAGGATGCCGATGCCGAGATCCCAGAAGGCATCGTTCATGCTCTGGATCTGCCCTATGACCTGGATGGTGTTTCCGGGCGAAAGCTGCTTCTGCAGGTCGGCGACAATCGTGCTGATCTGGCTGGAGACACTTCCCAGATCACGACCCTGGACGCTTGCATAGACTTCGTAGACTGGCTGGACGTTCGCCTGGTTGGCGTTGGTCGGGAGGCTGTCGCGCTTGAATGTCGCGACGTTGCTGAGTTGCCCGGGAACCTGTGCGCCGGCGGTGTTGATGGTTGAGGACACTGGCGTGTTGCCGAGATCGTTCAATGACGCGATCTTGTTTTCCGGTGTCTGAACGGCGAGGTAGTAGGGAATGCCCGTGGTCGGGTCGGTCCAGAAGTTCGGCGACACCTGCTCGGAGGAACTCAGGCTCACATTGATGTTGTTGGCGATCGTGCTGGCATTGAGGCCGAGCTGCGCCGCCCGCGTGCGATCGATATCGGCATAGAACGCCGGCGCGTCGACTTCCTGCTGCAGATGTGCGTCGACCACGCCGGGAATGGCGGCGATGCGGCGCCGCAACTCCGATGCAACCCGCAGATTGGTAACGCGGTCATAGCCGACCGTACGGACATCGATCTGCGCCGGCAGTCCGAAATTGAGGATCTGCGTGACGATGTCGGCCGACTGGAAGTAGAACAGAACGTCCGGAAACGCGCTGGGCAGCGCCGTGCGTAGCTTGCGCACATAGTCGGCAGTCGGCGCGTGGCCGTCTTTCAATGCGACCTGGATCACACCGTCATTCACGCCGATGGTCGATCCATCCGTGAACGCCAAATTGTAGGAACGCGCCGGCAGGCCGATGTTGTCGACGACAAGCTGGAGGTCGCGATCGGGAACGATCTCGCGGATCTTGTCCTCGACAGCCTGGAAGATCTTCTCCGTCTCCTCGATCCGGGTTCCCGCGGGGGCCCGCACATGGAGTTGGATCTGGCCGCCGTCGATCGCGGGAAAGAAATCGCGACCGACGAGCATCGTCAGCACAGCGCCCAATGCGAGCACCAGGGCTGCAATGACGGGAACGATGAACCGGCGCCTGAGGAGTACGGCCAGCAACTCGGCATAGTGCAGGCGCAAGGCCTCGAAACCACGTTCGAACCTGGCGTGAAACCTGCCGAACCAGCCCGTCGAGGCGCCGTGGCGTTCGCTTTTGAGCAGCAATCCGATGGTGATCGGAGTGAGCGTCCTCGAAAGTCCATAGGATGCGAGCATCGCAAACACCACGGCAAGACCGAGCGGCGTGAACAGATATTTTGCCGGACCTTCCAGAAAGACCACCGATGTGAACACGCAGCTTATGGCCAGCGTCGACACCAGGGTCGGCACGGCGATACCGGCGGCTCCATGCAGCGTCGCCTGCGGCAGCGTCTGTCTTTCCTCGGTGAGCAGGCGATGGGTGTTCTCGAGCGTCACCGTCGAATCGTCGACGAGGATGCCAACCGCTAGCGCCAGGCCCCCCAGCGTCATCGTATTGAGCGTTTCGCCCAGGAAATACAGCGCCACGACTGACGACAGGATCGCAAGCGGGATCGAGATCATGACGACCAGCGTCGATCGCCACGATCCCAGAAACAGCAGGATCATCAGAGCGGTAAGCGCGGCCGCGATCACGCCCTCCCGCAGCACGCCGGCGATCGATTGCTTGACGAACACCGACTGGTCGAAGAGCTCTTTGATTTCCATGCCGGGAGGCGCCGCGGCGCGCGCCGTTTTCAAGGCATCCCGAACGGCATTGACCACCTCCAGCGTCGAGGCATTGCCGTTCTTGATGATACTGAGCAGAACCGAATGCCGGCCGTTCTCGCGAACGATGTTCTGCTGAACGAGCCATCCGTCATGGACTTGGCCGACATCTTTGACGAACACCGTGGCGCCATTCACGACCTTGATCGGGATATCGTTGAGCTCGTCGATGGTTGCCGGCGTGGCGTTGGTGCGCACGACATACTGTGTGTTGCCGATCTTGGCCGTACCCGACGGCAAGGTTAGGTTCTGGGCGTTGACCGCGCTGACGACGTCGAGCGGCGTCAGGCCCTTGGCCAGGAGCTTCGACGGGTCGAGGTCGACCATGATCTGGCGATATTTTCCGCCCGCGGGTGTTGGCAGGGTGACACCCGGGATTGGGGCCAATTGTTGGCGGATCCGATAGATGCCGTAGTCGTAGAGCTGCTGTTCGTTGAGGGTGTCGGAGCTCAGGCTGATCTGCAGGACCGGCACGCTGGAGGCGTTGAACTGCACCACGAGCGGTGCCTGGATTCCCGGTGGCAGGAGGGCGCGAATGGCGTTTGTCGCTGAAACGATCTGCGCGATCGCGAGATCGAGATTCACATCCTGCTGAAAATAGATCTTCTGGACCGACAGCCCCCCTAAGGTCTGTGCCTCGATGTTCTTGATGCCATTGACGTTGGAGCTGATCGCATACTGGCTGTACGTGGTGACACGCTGTTCCATCTCTGGCGTGCTGAGGCCGCCATAGCTCCAGATTACAGTCACCACCGGAATGTTGATTTCCGGAAAGACGTCCAACCGCATCTCGCGACTTGCGACGCCGCCGAGAAAGAGAATCAAGGCAGCCAGCACATAGAACGTGTGCGGAAATCGCAACGCGAACCGAACGATACCCATGTCTCAGCCGATGACCTTCCTGGCAACGTTAGTCGGAACGGCTCGAGCGATGAACGTTGCCGTATTGCCGGATTTTCTTTGAGTGTCTCCGAAATGACTTTGCGCCCATTGCTTTGAATGTCCGGTGCTTGCGCCCAAAAGGCGCCGGCGCCGAGCGTTGCCCTGCGACGCCGCCAGGCTCATGGCCGGGCGCAATCCGCCCCATGGCGCGCGCGACCGGTAAGTCATCGCCAGCTTTGCTTGGCACGAACTGGTTTGGGCACATCAGTGCAGCGGGCGAGACCAATCCTGCCAGCATGTGGATGCTGCGCGCGGCGGGCGGGCCGTCGCCGGGACGGCCCGCCCAGGCCGTCAGGCCCGTCCGCATCGCTTCGCCGGGACAAATCCAATGTCATCGGCCCGCGGCAGCCAGAATGAGGTCGGCGACCTCCTTGGGATGGGAAACCAGCGACAGGTGGCCCGCATCGATCTCCACCGTCGTCGCATGCATGCGTTTGGCAAGGAACCGTTCGAGATCAGGGTTGATCGTCTTGTCCTGCTTCGACACCGCATAGAACGATGGCTTGGAATGCCATGCAGCCTCGGTGGTTCGCCCGCCGAAGATGGTCGCAGCAGTGGGCTCCTGAACGGCATACAGGATCTTGGCTTGCCGGGGCGCGACACCGTTCGCGAAGTATTTCAGGAATGAGTCTTCGGACAATCTGGAGAAGCCATCATTCACCTGGATGCCGGCTCGAACGGGTCCTGCGGGAAACTTTGCGGAAAGACCGACGAAGTCCTCACCGGCATCCGGCGCTCGTGCAGCCACATAGACCAGCGACGTGACCTTGGGATCAGTCCCGGCTTCGCTGATGACGGTGCCGGCCCAGGAATGCGCTACGAGCACGGTTGGCCCATCCTGCAGCGCCAGCGCCCGGCGCGTCTCCGCGACCGAGTCTGCCAGCGACGTCAGCGGATTCTGCACCGCGGTTACTCTGAGGCCGGCTGCCTGAAGGAGCGGGATCACCTCGGCCCAGCTCGATCCGTCCGCCCACGCTCCGTGCACAAGCACGACGTTGCGCGCCACGGTATGCGCGGGCTTGGGCGTGGGATTGTCGGCCGCCACGGCGACTCCCGACAGGCCAAGAGTGAGGGCAATTGCGATGGCATTGACGATCTCGCGCACGGGTCTCTTCCTTCCCTTTTTTCAAACAATCGAATGCGCCGATGACCGAGATGAGGGCCAGCGATGCGATAGCAAATCCTGCGGGCCGGCTCCGTGGCCGAGGCGTTTGCGGAGGCAGCTCGTTGCGACAATCCCGATTTCGCGGATCGGCGTCTTTCTGAAATGCCCCTGCCTTTCTCGTCCTGCACGAACGGGCAGGTCCGGTGGCGACGTGACGGGCGCGCCAGCCGTCCGCAACGACCGAAGGTCACCAAAAAGGGCGGCGGATCGCTGATGCGACCCACCGCCAGTTCAGGCGCCCGCGGGAGGAGTGGACGGGCGCCTCAGGAGTTCGGCGGAATGGCGCGTGCGCGGAGTGCGTGGGAGCTTCGCCTCCAACGCAACGCTTCGCCGCGTGGAAGAAGCTGGGCGGCAAACAATGAGTGAGGGGCAAAGAACAGGGCCACGAGAAGTCGCGCGGCAGAAAGCTCGTCGCCGGCCGTCGGCAGCGCCAGCATCGCACACTGCCAGATCCGTCCATCGAGCGCCCAGATCGCTTGTCTTGCCTGCGGCAACTGCTCCGCAGCGGCCCGCACACACAGCCGGCGCAGCTGCCCGCGGCTGGGTTGGGGGAGTGCAGACAGCCTGTGACCACCACGGTCCCCGCCACAAAGCGCGTCCAGCGCCGCGCCCCATCTCGCAAACATGAAGTCTGCTCCCCGCTCAAGCACGATTGCTTCGGCCAAGTAGGGTTCCAGAACTCCAAACTGGGCCAGGTCGACACTGCCGCTCGCGCCTTCCGCGCCGTAACTGAATCCGTCCAACCACTTGGCTGCGACCCAGTGCGACGCGGCTCGAAGATCGCCGCGGTCTAGCCGCAAGGGATAGGATCGGCATTGGTCATGAAAGCGCGCGAGTTCGACCTCACCCATGATCAAACCGCCTCGATATGCGAGCGCGAGATGCGAATCGGAATTGCCTTGAAGGAGGGCGTGAAACTCATCGGATCGTGCGAATAGAGCGGCACGAGGGGGTTTGCCTCGGGATAATAGGCAGCACAGCACCCATTCGGGAAGGCATACGGGACGATCCGAAAATTGGACAGGCGGCGTTCAACGCCGTCGGTGGACAGAGTGATCAAGTCGACGCGGTCGTCGGCCTGGAGGCCACGCCTTTCCATCTCCTGTTCGTTGAGGAAGATCACGTCGCGCTGACCGAAGACCCCGCGATAGCGGTCGGACATCGAGTATATCGTGGTGTTGTACTGGTCATGGCTGCGCACCGTCGTCAGCCATAGAGCGTCGAGACTGTCCTGGGGCGGATCCTCGCCGAGGCCGTCGAAGACGAGGAAATTCGCCTTGCCGGACACGGTCGCCCAGATGCGCTCGCGCGCGTTCGATGTCAGATGGAAGCCGCCCGGGATGCGAATGCGGGCATTGTAGCCCTGGAAGATCGGGAATACGTCTTCGATCGCATCGCGGATAAGGTCGTAGTCGGCCGTGAAGCTTTCCCAGTCGACGACGGAACCTGCACCCAGCGTCGCCCGCGCAATGCCGGCGACGATTGCAGGTTCGCTCCTCAGGTGCTCCGACGCCGGAACATTTCGGCCCGCCGACGCGTGCACCATCGACATCGAATCCTCGACCGTGATCGACTGCGGCCCCGTTGCCTGGACGTCGATTTCGGTGCGCCCGAGGCAAGGCAGGATCAGCGCGTCGCGCCCGTGTACCAGGTGGCTGCGATTGAGCTTGGTTGACACTTGGACTGTCAGATCGAGCTTGCGCAAGGCAGCGCGTGTCACCTCCCAGTCGGGGATGGCTGACACGAAGTTGCCGCCGATGGCGAAGAACACTTTCACCTTGCCGTCTTTAATGGCCTCCAGCGCGGTCACGACGTTGTGGCCATGTTCGGACGGCGGCTTGAAGCCGAAGCGGTGCTCAAGCCGATCGAGAAATTCCTTTGTCGGCGTTTCGGTGATGCCGACCGTGCGATCGCCCTGGACGTTGGAATGGCCGCGTACCGGGCAAAGTCCGGCGCCCTCGCGGCCGATATGACCGCGCAGCAGCGCGAGATTGGCCAGCTGCTGCACGCTTTGTGCTCCACGCCGGTGCTGCGTGATGCCCATGCCATAGACAACGATCGCTCGTTCGGCCTGCATATAGGCGCGAGCGGCGTATTCGATGTCCTCGCGAGTGAGCCCTGACTGAGAGACGATGTCGTCCCATCGCGTCGCCCGCAGGTCGGCGGCGAGAGCCTCGATACCCATCGTATGGCCCTTGATGAAATCCCAGTCGAGGATCGCCGGCAGTTCGTCCGCGCGCGCCGCGTGGTCTGCTTCCATGAGAACTTTCATGAGCCCCTTGACGACCGCGACGTCGCCGCCGACACGCACCTGATAAAGCTTGGCGCTGATCGGTGTCGACGTAAGCGTTGCCATTTCGACCGGGCTCTGGGGCGACTGGAAGCGCTCCAGGGCGCGCTCGCGGAACGGATTGAAGGACATGATGGTTGCGCCGCGCCGCGAGGCGTTGCGCAGGCTCGTCATCATGCGAGGGCTGTTCGTGCCCGGATTTTGTCCGAAGATGAAGATGCAGTCCGTCTTGTCAAAATCGGAAAGTAGGCAGGTACCCTTGCCGACGCCGAGCGAGTGCGGCAGGCCAACGCTTGTAGCCTCGTGACACATGTTCGAGCAATCGGGGAAATTGTTGGTGCCGAACTCTCGCACGAAGAGCTGGTAGAGGAACGCCGCCTCGTTCGAGGTGCGGCCGGATGTGTAGAACTCGGCCATGTTGGGATCCGGCAATCCGTTGAGGTGGCGGGCAATGGTTGCAAAGGCCTCGTCCCAACCGACCCGCACATAATGGTCGGATGCGGCGTCGTAGGCCATCGGATGGGTCAGGCGTCCGACCATCTCGAGATCGAAATCGCTCCAGCTTGAAAGCTCGGCAACGGTATGGGCGGCGAAAAACTCCGGCGTGCAGCGTTTCGCCGTGGCTTCCCAGGCAACCGCCTTGCCCCCGTTCTCGCAAAACTCGAAGGATGAAGTGTGCTTGGGGTCTGGCCAGGCGCAGCCGGGGCAATCAAATCCCTCCGGCTGGTTCATGCGCCCCAGAGTGGCCGCCCCCTTGATGGGGATTCCCTGCTCGACAAGATGTTCGCCCAGCGCCTTGAGCGCTCCCCATCCGCCGGCCGGGGCATTGTAAGGACGGATGTCATTGGCCATTGGAGACGCCTCTACGAAGAGCTGAAGAATCCGCTGTGGGCAAGAAGCCTTCCGGCAAGCAACATCTTTCCATCGCAGTGCTGCTGCCAGCGCCGTCGACTATGTTGCACCGGCGGCGCTGCGGGGCGGCAACTGTCCCGGAGCTGCCAGCTGAATGGGCCGCGTATCCGACCCACGAGGCGAATAGCGCCAACCGACCGGATCGCTGTCGAAGGGGCGATCTGCGACATCCGTGCGATTGCCGCAACGCCAGCGATAGGGTGTCTCGCCAACGAAACGTCCGAAGACCGTGGTGAAATGGGCCTGGTTCTGAAAGCCCACGCTCAGCGCCACATCGACGAGGGTCATCTCGGTCTCGATGAGCATCTGCTTCGCACGGTCAATCCGTCGCCGCAGCAGGAATTCATGCGGGCGAATACCGGTGGCCGCCCGGAACTGTGCGGCGAAATACATTCGGCTGAGCCCCGCCACTGCTGCCATGTCGGCGAGCGTAATCGTCTCATCGAGATGTGAATCGACGTATTCGACGACACGCTTCCATCGCCATTTGGACAGGGCAGCCGTAGCGCGTGCCGTCGGCTCATCCGGGTCTGGCCGCGGATCTGAGCGCAGCGTGAGCAAGCGGGTCACAATGGCAAGGCGAACTGCATCGGCATAGAGGTTGCCAAATCCATCGTGGCTGTCTTCGGCCGCCTCGAGCGCTCTGGAAAGACGCTGGACGATCGGATCAGAGGAGTGCCGTTCCGGGACCAGTTCGGCAAGGCCTAGGTCCCGAGGCGGGTGGAAAACATTCAGACCGTTGATCGCGCTTCGGCCCGCCTGGGCAAATTGCGCCATGGCTTTACTGGGCGCGGCCGTAGGATCAGCGTCTGTCGACGCATTTGCATGCATCGTTAGACCGCCGCGACGGGGTTGCAGCATCGCTGCAGTGGACACCGAGAGAACGACGTTCATATGAGTGAGGGGGATCGAAATCATGGAGCAATCTGGCGCCACCGGGTAGGCGTCGTTGCCTGCGTCGAATGGGTCGAACAATGACGAGCCGACTTCAGGCGTTCGAGGCGGACCGGCGGCGTGCATCGGTCGGGCCGGGCCGTCGCGCTGGGGAAGGACGGGCCGATCCTCTCCCGGTTGCCGATCGTAATATTCGGATACTGACAATGAGTCGAACTGCATTGGGCCTGTGCTCCTCTACCCTCAGAATTTTCTTCTGCTTGCTGGGCCAAGGTACACGGGTGGGAAATCTGCTCCATTGAATGGCCGTCTGAAGGAATCATATCATCAGCTATGCTGCGTATACGATGGTATCTACTATTGGCGGCGCCTTGGGCGCGTCTGGCGATGACGACAACCTTGTGCAAGGGAGGCCGCCAGTGCCGTGCGACAATGATCCCACCGTGCAGTTGAACCTTGACGCCGCTGTATAGCCGTACGGTTCTCCGACCGATCGACAGGTCGCGTCATCGCTGCTGCGAAGCTCAGCCCAGTCAAACCTCTGTATGATTTCGGTCTTGGCTCTACGTTTGTATGCTGGCGCCGGGATGACATCGCGCCGGACGACGCCGGGCGATACAGTCTCCGGGGGACACCGATGTGCCGAAAATTCCGATGGTTGCCATAGTTGACGATGACGAGGCGATCCGCACGTCCACCGCGAATCTGATACGGTCCTGCGGCTTTGCCGCGAACCTGTTTGCTTCTGGCGAGGAACTCTTGCGTTCGCCACGGCTCGCCGACGCCTGCTGTGTCATTACCGATGTGCAGATGCCGGAAATGAACGGTTTGGAACTGCAGGCGTTGCTCCTGGCACGTGGCCACACCGTTCCGGTGATTCTTATCACGGCCTATCCTGACGAGCGGACCCGGCAAAATGCCCTCGCTGCGGGGGCGGCAGGCTTCTTCTACAAGCCTTTTGACGCTGCCGCCATGATCCGGTGCATCGACGATGCGCTGAACTGGCCACGCGAAAACAAGTCGGACTGACCTCTTCGTGGTGAGCCGAGCCTGCCACCGCATGCTTTCGGAGCGAAGTCGCCTGCGTTCCAAATCCGCATTTTGCGTTCGTTCCGGGAAGATTGCCGCCAACCTGTGCGGTTGAATTCCAGGCACGTTTCGGTGATCGCCTGCCTGGCACCGCTGCACAGAGGGCGCGACTGCAGAGACATCAACGCACATGAGCTGCGCCGATAGGTGGATCGGGTGAACTTGATGGTGTATTTGAGCGTGCGGAACCCATCCCAGCCCCCTCGGCATTGCCGACAGCCGCGACCACGTCTCGCCTAGTGGCGGGGCTCGTTGCCAAATTAATATGCTAGTATGGCGCTGTGCCATTCCTGGGCCGTGCGGAGCAGGAATCGTGAGAGGCGGATCGCTATCGTGACAGCAGGTTCCAATCCAGGCCAAACCGCATCGACCGCTTTTACGCCGACAGTCTATGTCATCGACGATGATAGCGCTGTGCGGGATGCCCTGAGTGGCCTGTTCAGATCCGTGGGGCTGCATGTCGAACTGTTCGCCTCAGCCAGTCAATTCCTCCAGCGCAAACTGCCGGAAACGCCAAGCTGCCTCGTGCTCGATATCCGGCTGCCCGGCGTAAGCGGCCTCGATTTCCAGGCTCATCTTGCAAAGTCGAACATTCAAATGCCGGTCGTCTTCATGACCGGACACGGGGATGTCCCGATGTCGGTGCGCGCGATGAAAGCCGGAGCGATCGATTTTCTGACCAAACCGTTCCGGGACCAGGACATGCTTGATGCGGTCTTCGGCGCGCTCGAGAACGACCGCATAAGGTGGGAATCCGACCAGGAAGCGGCGACGATATCAGCCCTGTACCAAACATTGACCTCTCGTGAGAAGGAAGTCATGTTCTTTGTGACCAAGGGCCTGATGAACAAGCAGATCGCGGGCGAGATGGGCCTTAGCGAAATTACGGTCAAGATCCATCGCGGGCATCTCATGCGGAAGATGGCGGTGCGAACCTTGCCCGACCTGGTACGGATTGCAGAACGGTTGGGCCTTCGCAGCGCAAATCAATAGCGATGGCAAAGTCGTCATCCGGTATTGCGCGAAGATCTATCGATCCCGCCCGGCTCGCTCCAGCAGTTCTCGACCCTCCGCTGTTCGCCGGATATGACCCCGTGACGCCGCGCCGGTGTGGACGGCGGGTGCCTTCGTTCATCGTTGAAAACGGCGACGGTTCATTCTTTGCTCACCCCGGTTGCCCTGGCCGCGAGACACCTTCGAGGATCGATCGCAGCTCCTCTCTGCCCCTGGCGATCCTCGACGTCAGCGTCCCCACGGGAATGCCCAGCGTCATCCTGGCATCGGCATAGGAGAGGCCTTCGACCGCGACAAGCACGAGTGCTGCGCGTCGTTCGGGATTGATCTGCTGAAGTGCCGAGAATATGTCCACGAATACGAGCCTGTCGGTCTGTGGCGACTTCGCGATCGCATCGATCGTCTCTGAGATCGTGGTCACCGCCTGGGCATGGCGTTTGGCGCGCCGCAACTGGTCGACGAACAGATTGTGCATGATCGTGAGCAGCCAGCGGCGTGGCGTATCGCCGTCCGTCCAGTTCGCCATCCTCGACAGCGCCCGTTCGAGGCTGTCCTGCACAAGGTCGTCGGCAGCATCGCGGTCCCGCAACAGCGCGCGCGCATAACCACGAAGCCGTGGAATCTCCGCGACGATCGCTCGCCTGCGTTCGTCAGTGATCTCGGCCGCCGCGCCGCTTGCCAAAGACGAAGTGTCAGCCGAGCGAAAACTCGGCTGCGGCGAAACATCGGGTGGAAGTTCGAGTTGTGTCATGTTCGTGGTCATCAGGCGATGCGCAATGGCGGCAACTTGTGATCCGGACTTAACTCGGTCGGCCACGAACCAGACAGCCACAGCCATCCCCTGGTTCGGGACTGCATATCTGGTCTCTCAGGCATGTGCCGATGCCTTTCCTGGCTCTAGCCGTGTCCACTCGAAGCTGTTCGGCTGGGGTGCCGTCGGCGCCACCATGGCGGACCCGACTGAGTCCTTCTTTTCGAAACGACTACATTCTTTCGCGAAGCAATGTGAGCGGCCCAATGCTGAGGAAGAAGATGTGTTCGCCGGAATGTTGGCCCATCACTCGGCCGGGCCGAGTGACATCCTCGCCGCAGGGGCAGGCACGTCTGCACCGCCCTTTACGTAGGTCCAATAGAGAGGAAGTCCGGTGAAGAGGAATCCGCCGGCAATGTTGCCCAAGGTCACGGGTATCTGGTTCCAGTACCACCAGTCTGCGAAGCTGATCTTGGCCCCGAGCATCATCCCCATGGGAATGACGAACATGTTGACGACGCAGTGCTCGAATCCGAGCGCGAAGAAGGCGAATATGGGCAACCAGCATCCCACGATCCTGCCGAGGGTGGACTTCGAACTCATCCCCATGACGACGCCGAGGCAGACCATCCAGTTGCAGAGCATGGCCTTGACGAAGACGGTCACCAGTCCGTCGTATCCATACGGCTCATAGGCGATCGTCTTCGCTTCGGCGAGCGCACGCAGATGATCTCCGAGCGCACTCGCCCCAACATTGCCGACATCGGTCAGGACGACATAGAACAGTCCGGCAAAGACGAGCGAACCGACCATGTTGCCGACGAAAACCCAGAACCAATTGGCCAACATCTTGCCGACCGTCGTGCGGTGAGCCAGGACGGCCAGGGGTACCAGGCCAAAATTCCCGGTCAGGAGCTCGAGGCCAAGGATGATGATGATGGCAAATCCCACCGGGAAGATGAGTGCGCCGACGAGCGCCACATTTGTCTGAAGCGCACCCTCCAGGGCCATACTTGTCGCGAAGGCGAGGAGCGCCCCGGAAAGCATGCCGCGGATCAAAAGATCAGGAACGCTGTGAGCGGCTTTAGCGGCGCCGAGATCCACCATTGCCCGCACGATTTCGGGCGGCGAGAGGCTGTCGTTCATGATCGCGATCCTTCTGGGCCGAGCAGGTTGGTTCCGCATTTCAGAACCGCAAGGCGCGGCAACGGCGGTTTGGCTGAAGGGATCGAAACTGCCATCGTGGCCAGAAAGCGCGCTGCGATACCCATGACGTCTCCCATGCGTTGCCAACCAGGACAGGTTGGCAGGCTGATTGTCACTTCAGGGATGAATAGCCGACGGCACTTCGCGGCGACATTCTACGGAGGGTAACCGGATTACGCCCTTGATTTGGGCCAGACATTCCTTGGTATGTCTTGTCGGCCAAGGAACTGAAGCGCTCGCTCAGCTAGATAACGATGTCGCCCCCGGCAATTCCGTAGATGCCAACGAGGCAACCAATTGCCGCAGCTGCCAACGCTATCCATTCCGCGCCGACCAACACTTGCTTGTTCTGTTCCCGTCTGACCTGAACATAGAGCAGCGTACCGGGTGCGTAGAGAATAGATGACAGCAAGAGAAACTTCAGACCGCCTGCGTAGATCATGAACGCAACATACAATGTGGCAATGCCAGCCACGATCAAGTCGCGGGATCGCTGTGCCGGTTGGGTTCCGTAAGTCTCTCTGCGTAAAGCGAGAAGGAAGCCGTATCCAGCCACGAGCAGGTAAGGAATTAACACCATGGCACTGCTCAGCTTCACCATGAGCGCGAACGCATCTTGTGAGAAAAGCGTGCTTATGACGAAGGCTTGAATGACGATATTGGTCAGCCACAGCGCGGCGGCTGGGACTTTGTTGCCATTTTCACGCGCAAAGATCCTTGGCATGTCGCCGCACTTTGCGGCCGCGAACAGCACCTCGACACAGATCAACGACCAGGCGAGATAAGCGCCTAGCACAGAAACAATCAGCCCTACGCTGACGAAAACCGCGCCCCAAGTACCGACGACGGCCTCGAGAATGGAAGCCATGGATGGCTGCCTCATTCCAGCGATTTCCGCCTGTGTAAGTACGGCATACGGCAGAAGCGTCACCAGCACCAGCAGGAACAAAACGGCGACGAAGCCGACGATCGTCGCCCTGCCGACATCGGAGCGTTCCTTTGCGTAGCGAGAATAGACGCTTGCTCCCTCAATCCCAATGAACACAAAGATTGTGACCAGCATGGTCGCTCGGATTTGCTCAAAGAGACCGCTTCGCGATGCCAGCTCGCCACCCCATAGGTTGCCGACGAAGATGTTCGCCTTGAACGTTCCGGCCAGAATGAAAATGAAGGTAAGAATGGGAATAACTTTTGCGACCGTAACGACGGTGTTGATGACGGCAGCTTCCTTGATCCCGCGCAGGATCGTGAAGTGGAACAGCCAGAGTGCGATCGACGAGACCACCACTGCCGGGACCGTGTCACCATTGCCAAAAACTGGGAAGAACGCGCCGAGCGTCGACTTGATCAGAACCCAATATGAGACGTCGGCAATGCAGGCAACCAACCAATAGCCAAACGCGGAAAGGAAACCAGCGTAGTCACCGAAGCCGGCTTTTGCGTAGGTAAAGATGCCGGCATCGAGTTCGGGCTTGCGCTCCGCGAGCGCCTGAAAGACGCGGGCCAACGTATACATCCCGGTCCCGGCGATACACCAGGCGATGATTGCGCCGACCGGTCCAGTGGCGTTGCCGAAGGTGCGAGGCAGCGAAAATATGCCGGCGCCGATCATTGATCCGACCACCATCGCCGTTAGCGCCGCGAGCGAAAGCTTCTGCGAGGTCTGGGATGCCATGGCCGCGTCTCGAGCCGGTCGTCAATTGCACAAGCGAAATCCGTCCGAATTGCTAAGCCGGTCCAGGTCGCTGCACCGGTCGCTCACGCGATGCTGCATCGGAGAAAGTCACAAGTCCAGCAGATGTAACTCCACTGCGGCGGTGTATTGCGTCGAGGCTCCGAAATAGAGACGCGATGCACAGGAATGAGACTCTCAGCTAATTTCACGACCACGCCAAAAGCATAGGGTTTGGTTTGTACAGAAATTCCGGCCCGCTTGTTGGCTCACGGACAGATGATTTCCGATCACTCGGGAGAGGCACGTGGCAAGTAAGTCCGAGCAGAAGCTGTCCTTGTTCGCCTTGATCGCAATGGTTGTCGGATCGATGATCGGGGCCGGCATCTTCAATCTGCCCGGCAGGTTTGCCACCGCGACAGGCCCGTTCGGCGCCATCATCGCCTGGATGATAGCCGGAACCGGCATGTACATGCTGGCCCGGGTGTTCCAGGCGCTGGCCGAGAAGAAACCCGATATCGATTCCGGCATCTTCGCCTATGCCAAGGCCGGCTTCGGCGACTATATGGGCTTCCTCTCGGCATTCGGTTATTGGCTCGGAAGCTGCCTCGGAAACGTCTTCTACTGGGTGCTGATCGGATCGACGCTCGGGCGCTTCTTCCCGGAGATTTTTGGGGATGGCAGCACCGCGACCGCGATCATCGTCTCGCTGGTTGGCATCTGGGCCTTCCATTTCATGATCCTGCGCGGCGTCGAGCAGGCCACCTTCATCAATAGCGTCGTGACGGTCGCCAAGATCGTACCGATCATCGTGGCGATCCTCGCCATGGCGTTCGCGTTCAACTACACGCAATTCTCCGAGAACTTCCTCGGCGGCGTGGGCATGCCGGAAAAGACCCTGGTGGCGCAGGTGCGCGACACCATGCTGATCACCGTTTTCGTCTTCCTCGGCATCGAGGGGGCGAGCGTGTATTCGCGCTTCGCCCAGAAGCGTTCGGATGTCGGCACCGCGACCATTCTGGGTTTTGTCGGCGTCACCGGCCTGATGGTGGCCATCACCCTTCTGCCGTACGCCACGGCCCCCCGTTCGGCCATCGCCGGAGTCCAGCAGCCCTCGCTCGCCGGCGCGCTCGAACTGGTCGTGGGACATTGGGGCGCGGTGTTCATTTCCATCGGCGTGCTGGTGTCAGTGCTCGGCGCCTATCTCGCCTGGTCGCTGATCTGCGCCGAGGTGCTGTTCGCCGCGGCGAAGTCGCAGGACATGCCGAAGCTTTTCGCGGCGCAGAACGGCAACCGGGTTCCCGCCAACGCGCTTTGGCTGACCAATATCGTCGTCTCGCTATTCATCATCTCAACCTTCTGGTCGCGTGACGCCTTCAACGTCATGCTCGACATGACAAGCGTGACGGCGCTGCTGCCCTACCTGCTGGTCGCGGGCTATGGCATGCTGATCGCACGCCGCGGCGAGGGGTACGAGACCTCGCCGGGCGAGCGCGGGCGCGACCAGTTATTCGCCTGGATCGCCGTCGTCTACACGCTCATCATGTTTGTGGCCGCCGGCTTGAAATACGTACTGCTGGTGGCGGTGCTCTTCGTGCCGGGAACCGTCCTCTACCTCTGGGCGCGGCGCGAACAGAACGCGCGGTTCTTCACATCGGTCGAACTCATCATCTTCGCCGTCACACTGGTCGCTGGACTCGCCGGTTTCGTCGGCCTGTTGACCGGCGCCATTACACCTTGACGAGAAAGGCACAAGCCATGGCGATGGAAACGAAATTCGGCGTGCATTCCGAAGTCGGGCAGCTTCGCAAGGTCATGGTCTGCGCGCCCGGCCGCGCCCATCAGCGGCTGACGCCCACCAACTGCGACGAACTGCTGTTCGATGACGTGCTGTGGGTCGACAATGCCAAGCGCGACCATTTCGACTTCATGACCAAAATGCGCGACCGCGGCATCGAGGTGGTGGAGATGCATAACCTCCTCGCCGAAACCGTCGCCGTCCCCGAAGCGAAGAAATGGATCCTCGACAACCAGGTGGTGCCGAACCAGATCGGCCTCGGCCTCGTCGACGAGGTGCGCTCCTATCTGGAGGGGCTCTCCAACCGTGATCTGGCTGAGACGCTGATCGGCGGCCTCTCGACCCATGAATTCCCCGAATCCATCGGCGGCGAACAGCTCGAGCTGATCCGTGACGCGGCCGGGGTGAACGAGTATCTACTGCCGCCGCTGCCGAACACGCTCTACACCCGCGACACCACCTGCTGGATCTATGGCGGCGTCACGCAGAACCCGCTCTACTGGCCGGCGCGGCATGAGGAGACCATCCTCACCACCTCGATCTACAAGTTCCATCCCGACTTCGCCGGCAAGGTGAACGTGTGGTGGGGCGACCCAACCAAGGATTGGGGCCTCGCCACGCTCGAGGGCGGCGACGTCATGCCGATCGGTAAGGGGAATGTTCTGATCGGGATGAGCGAGCGCACCTCGCGTCAGGCCATCAGCCAGCTCGCGGCGACGCTGTTCGAGAAGGGCGCGGCGGAGCGCGTCATCGTCGCGGCGATGCCGAAGCTGCGCGCGGCGATGCATCTCGACACGGTGTTCACCTTCGCCGACCGCGACTGCGTGCTCCTCTACCCCGATATCGTCAATGGCATCGAGGCGTTCTCCTACCGGCCGGACGGCAAGGGCGGCGTCGAACTGCACAAGGACAACGGCACCTTCGTCGAGACGGTGCGCGACTCGCTCGGCCTCAAAAAGATGCGTGTTGTCGAGACCGGCGGCAACGCCTACGTCCGCGAGCGCACCCAATGGGATAGTGGCGCAAATCTGGTCTGTGCATCGCCGGGCGTCGTGTACGCCTATGACCGCAACACCTACACAAACACGCTGCTGCGAAAGGAGGGCATAGAGGTCATTACCATCATCGGCGCGGAACTAGGCCGCGGTCGTGGCGGCGGCCACTGCATGACCTGTCCGATAATCCGTGATCGGGTGGATTACTGACAAGAGAGCGTTCCCGGAGATCAGAGATGGGTGCCGCTCATGCAGCAATTCTGGTTAGGCAATCGACGATGAGCGGCGCATCCACGAGCGGAACCGATCACCAGCATCAAGCGGCCTCCCTGCGTTCCAAATGGGGTTGGTTTTTGGCGTTGGGCATCGGCCTGGCGTCGGCTGGAGTGCTGGCCGTCGCGCTGCCCGTGGTTTCCAGATTCGCGGCAAGCGTTGTCCTTGGAATCGTCCTTTCGCTGGCGGGCATCGTGAAGATGGTTCAATCCCTGCGAGTCAAGGAGTGGAGCGGATTCATCTGGCAAGAGCTCACCGGCGCGGTCGAGTTGGTCGGCGGCATTCTAATATACTTCAATCCCTTCAAGGGCGCGCTCGCGATCACTCTTCTGATCGCCTTGGTATTTCTGGTTCAGGGCATCCTGCAAGTCGCCCTCGCGTTCCGGGTGCGCGATCAAGATGGTTGGCAGTGGTTCGGAGTATCGGGCCTGGTCGCCCTTGCCGCTAGTGCTACGCTCGCGTTGAAGTTGCCCTATACCAGCATTTACACACCAGGTACGATCGCTGGCATTTCCCTCCTTGTCGCTGGCGGCGCCTACATTGCCATTGCCCTGACGATGCGTAGAGCCAGGTCATGAAGGCGCCGTGCGAGGCATCGGAGCGACATCGTCCGGTCGCGAGGCGGCGGTGGATCAGCCGCGCTTCCTGGGCATGCTTGATGGCTGCTTGCTTGGGCGGCGCCGAACCACCTTTCATCAGTTCGATTTCATTCGCCCAGCAGCCTGGCGGAAGGCAGGCGCCGCCGCCCGCTGTCGTCGTCGAGAAGATCGAGGTTCAGCAGGTCAGCACTCCCGTGCAGTTTACCGGTCGCGTGGAAGCGATAGAGGCAGTCGACATCCGGGCGCGTGTCACAGGCTTTCTGCACTCCGTCGATTTCAACGGTGGACAAGCGGTAAAGGCTGGGGAAACACTGTTCGAGATCGAGCCGGATCAACTCAATGCCCTGGTCGCGTCGGCACGGGCGCAGGTGGCGCGTGCCGAGGCAACACGAATATCGGCCGAACGGAGCCTGGCGCGCAACCGGGATCTGTTCGCCCGAAGAACGATCTCACAGGCCGCGCTAGACGAGGTCCAGGCGGCATTCGATGTCGCTGCCGCGGACGTGCAGGTTGCTCAGGCGTCCCTGACTACCGCCGAACTCAACCTGTCCTATGCTCGTATCACGGCCCCGATCTCCGGCAACATCGGCCGCGCGACCTTCACGACCGGCAATCTGGTCGGTTCGGATTCCGGTGCGCTGGCACGCATAGTCGGCCTGGACACGGTCCGCGTGGCTTTCGCCGTGACCGAAGGCTTGCTTGTGACGATCCGGCAGCAGGAGGCGAGCGGCAGCAACGTCGATCCGAGCATGTTGAAACTTTCGCTGCGTCTTGCCAACGGGACGGACTACGACACGCCTGGTCGAATCGAATTTATCGAGAACGAGATCGACCCGCAGACTGGCACGGTCGCGGCCCGCGCAGTTTTCCCCAATCCTCGCCATATCCTTCTGCCGGGACAGTTCGTCACCCTGTACGTGCGGGAGAAGGACGCGCCCCGCTTGCCGGTAGTACCTCAGACAGCGGTGCTGCAGGATCGCGAGGGGCGCTTCGTCTATCTGCTCGGCAAGAGCAACACCGTCTCGCAACGGCGCATCGACACGGGCGCACGCGTCGACAATGGCTGGGCGGTCACCATTGGCCTCAGCGGCGGCGAGCAGGTCGTCGTCCAGGGAATCCAGCGTCTTGTCGAAGGCATGACGGTTCAGCCGAGCCAAGGCCAGCCCGTTGGCGATGGCCAATGATCTCCGATCTCTTCATCACCCGGACCAGGCTGGCGATCGTCTTGTCAATCGTCATTTCGATTGCAGGCGCGATCGCCATTTTTTCGCTGCCGGTGCAGCAATATCCAGAGATCACGCCGCCCACCGTCAGCGTCTCGGCCATCTATCCCGGCGCGAGCGCGGAAGTAATAGCCGATGTCGTCGGCGGGCCTCTGGAGACGGCCATCAATGGCGTCCCCAACATGATGTACATGTCGTCGACAAGTTCGAACGCCGGGCAATATTCGCTGTCCGTGACGTTTGAAGTCGGCACAGATCCAGACATTGCGCAGGTCAATGTGCAGAACAGGGCGCAACTGGCGATTTCTCAATTGCCGGCCGCGGTCACCCAGCAAGGCGTGTCCGTGCGGTCGAGATCGCCCGATTTCGTGCTCGGCATCGCCTTCTATTCTCCGGACAACAAGCTCGACGTGCTGCAGATCACCAATTTCACCTCGACAACGATCGCCGATGCGCTCTCGCGTGTCACCGGTGTCGGTGAGGCTTCCGTCGTCGGCGCGTCCGAATACTCGATGCGCATATGGATGGATCCGGCACGCATGGATGCGCTCGGCATAACTGCCGATGATGTGGCCACCGCCATTCAGCGGCAGAACATCCAGGCCTCGCTTGGCCAGGCCGGGGCTCCACCGGCGCGGGAAGGCACCGAGCTGCAATATACGCTCGTGGCCCGCGGCCGCCTCATGAGCACGGATGAATTCGGGGCCATCGTCGTGCGCACCGGCGGGGCCGGAGCGATCGTGCGGTTGCACGACATCGCCCGCATCGAACTCGGCGCGCGCAATTATTCATCGAGCGCGAGCTTCGCCGGGCACGACACGGCGATGCTTCAGATAAACCAGGCGCCGGGAGCCAACGCGATCCAGACCGCCAACGCCGTGCTCGCCGAGCTACAGCGTCTTGCGCCCACGTTTCCGCCCGGCCTCCAATACCAGGTCGTCTACGACGCGACACGGTTCGTCCGTACGAGCCTCTCGCTCATCGTGCGGATCCTCGGCGAGGCTTTCCTGATCGTTCTCGTCGTCACCTACCTGTTCTTGCAGGACTGGCGCGCCACCCTGGTCTCGGCGCTGGCCATGCCCGTCGCAATGCTGGGCGCCATCGCCATCCTGCTGGCGTTCGGATATTCGATAAACTCGATCTCGCTGCTAGCCCTGGTGCTGGCGATCGGACTGGTCGCCGACGACGCCATCCTTGTCGTCGAGAACGTCAAGCATGTCATGGAGGAAGACCCCGCGGTCGAAACGGCGGCGGCCGCCCGCAAGGCGATGGGACAGATCACGGGTCCGATCATTTCCACCACGCTCGTCCTCCTCGCCGTGGTGATCCCGACAGCTTTCCTATCCGGCATAAGCGGTCAGCTCTATCGTCAGTTCGCGGTCACCTTGTCGGCGGCGCTGGTTATCTCGTCCGTAGTCGGCCTCACGCTCAGCCCAGCACTCAGCGCGATCCTGCTGAGGCGCGGCCAGATCGGATACCGGCGCGGTCCGCTTGGCTGGTTCGCCCGCTTCATGAACGCGACGCGTGTCGGCTATGGTCGGCTGGTCGGTTTCCTGGTGCGCCTGTGGATCATACCTCTCGCCGCACTCGCCGCCTGCTTCCTGGGCGCGTACCTGCTGTTCAGCGGTCTCCCCTCCACCTTCCTCCCGGACGAGGACCAGGGTGCCCTGTTTGTCGATATCCAGCTTCCCAACGCCGCCTCGCTCGATCGCACGCGGGCGATTGTCGGCGAGGTTCAACGGACTCTGTCGGCAACGAAAGGCGTCGAAAACGTCATTTCGGTCGCAGGCTTCAGCATCGTGCAGGGGACACAATCTCCCAACGGAGCGATGGTGGTTGCGGCGCTGGACCCTTGGGATCAGCGCAACACGCCGGATCTGCGGCTGGACGCCATCCTCGCAAGATTGCGCGCACAATTCTCGACCATTCCGGGCGCCAATGTTGCAGTCTTTTCGCCACCGGCCATTTCCGGCATCGGGGCGGTCGGTGGCCTCGATCTGCGCCTCCAGGCTTTGCAGGGCCAGCCGCCAGAAGAGATCGCGGCGGTGGTACGTGCATTCGTTACGGCGATCAACCAGGCGCCGGAAATCGGCGGTGTGGCGACTACCTTCAGCGCCGACGTGCCGCAGATTTATGTCGATGTCGACCGGACCCGCGCCGAAGCGCTTGGAGTGAGCGTGTCCGACATCTATTCGACGATCGGCGCCAGCTTCGGGTCGCGTTACGTGAACGATTTCACGCTGCAGGGGCGAGTCTTCCAGGTCAACCTGCAGGCTGACGCCGAGCATCGCGGGGACGCCGAGGATATCCTCAATCTCCATGTTCGCAGCCGGACGGGCGCGATGGTGCCGCTCAGGGCGGTGGTATCGACCAGCACGGTGCTCGCGCCCTTCGTCATCTCCCGCTACAACCTCTCGGTAGCGGCACAGATCAACGGCCAAGTCGCGCCAGGCGGCAGTTCCGGAGCGGCGATGGATGCCATCGAACGCGTCGCGGCCGAGGCGCTGCCGGCCGGCTATGGCTACGAGTGGTCCGGCCTGTCGTTCCAGGAACGGCGCAGCGCCGGACAGGAGACCATGATCTTCGGACTGGCCTTCCTGTTCGCCTATCTGTTCTTGGTAGCGCAGTACGAAAGCTGGATGCTTCCAATCGCCGTAATTCTGTCCCTTGGAGCCGCCTTGTTCGGCGCCACTGGGGCGCTCATGCTTTTCGGACTGCAAAACAGTCTTTATGTGCAGATCGCCATCGTGCTGCTCATCGGGCTGGCATCGAAGAACGCCATCCTGATCGTCGAATTCGCCAAGGAACGCCGCGAGGAGGGGCAACCGATCGCCGAAGCGGCAAAACTTGGCGCCGAGCAGCGCTTCCGTGCCGTGATGATGACTGCTCTCTCTTTCATTCTGGGCATTATTCCACTGGCGGTGTCCACCGGCGCCGGAGCCGGCGCGCGCCAGGCGGTGGGCGTCACAATCTTTGGCGGCATGCTTGCCGCAACGACGATCGGCCTTTTCATCATCCCGGCCCTATTCGCGGCGATCCAGCATATTGCGGAATGGGCCCCTGTCCGGACGAAGGCAGGGATCGACACCAATGAGGGAGTCCAGCAATCGAGGAGGAAGCCATGACTGCTTATGAGAATGGAACCGCGTCGACTTTGCCACCCACATCGGTACGTCTTCTCCTTGGCCTCGTGCTGATTGTCGGGGGCATATTCGTCTTGGGTGACGCGGCGCTGGCTACCGTGATCAGCGCCATTGTCATTGGTGTTACGGCCATCGTCGTGGGTGCGTTCGAGATGATGCACGCCTTCTGGATCAAGGGATGGGGCGGCTTCATATGGCAATTCCTCCTCGGCATCCTGTATATTGTTTTTGGTGCCATGGTGGTGAGGCAGCCTGTGTCAGGCGCCCTTGTCCTGACCTACGTCCTCGGACTGCTGCTTGTGGCCTCGGGTATCATGCGCCTCTTTGTCGGCGTCAGGCACTGGAGCGACGTCGGCTGGGCGATGGTTCTGTCCGGAACATTCGGATTTCTGGCCGGACTTGTTATCCTGACTGGATGGCCCACGACCGGCCTTTGGGTGCTTGGATTCTTGCTGGGTATCGACCTCATTTCGCATGGCATTGCCTGGCTGACAAACGGCTGGGTAGCTGCGGCCAAGACAGCGTGAATTCTCACGGCGGCCGGGCTCGCCGATTTGTTTGATCGCTGCGCTGTGCTGCGTTGCGGAGCCGCGGATCGGTCCGTCAATACAGATGGTGTTCGCACTGCTTGATGGGATTGGATCGGGGTTGCCCGATATCAGCGATATCGACCCATGCCGGTCATTGCGCCTGGAGCCGAAGAAGCAACTGGCTCAGACGCTCGGACGGGGCAGCGGTCTGCACCTCGTGTATATGCCAGTTCGATGGTCCGTTCTTGACACCAGCTCTCACTTCGCTTGGGCAGTATCCGAACTCGCGTCTAAAAGCCCGGCTGAATTCAGCGCCATCACAGAAGCCGTGTTCGTCAGCAATGTCGAGAATTCGACGGCGGTCATTCGGATCAGCGAGCGCTGCATGGGCCGCCAGGAGCCGCCGATGCTGGATGTAGTGCACGATCCCTCCGGAAGCCTCGAAAAGTCGGTAGAGACGTGAACGCGATATCCCGAGTCCGCGTGTCAGACGCTCGGCGCCGAGATCCGGTTCAAACAGATGAAGTTGCACGAATCGACGGGCGCGCTCGAGCAAGGTGGCGGAAATCGGATCATGGGCTTCGGCGAGATGGTCAGAGCATGGCGCGATGCAACCCTGTAGCATCGCTCTGGTCGCACCGAGCAAGCCAGGAAGATCGCCAACATTAATCGTAGGAAGCCTCTGGGCGAGGCTGGCCAGATAGTCGGCAAGCAGCGTCCCCATGCCTCCACCGAGCACGGTGAACTCGGCCATGTCGAGACCCCACCCCATGTCGCGGCAGAAGTCGCGGGGTACGAAGAGCAACAGCATTTCGCTGTCTGTAACGCTGCCCTCGAAGACCCGGCCAAGCGAATGCACTTGCACCGATCCGGCCTCCGCGTCGAAAGACCTGGATGGAGTGGTCGTTTGCGATTTGCCGTCCCGGATAAGGGTCACCAACCAATGATCGATGGGGTCTCGGCGAATGTGACCCGCCAGGCTGGAAAAATCCAAGCCATTGGTGCTGATCTGAGCCAAGGCAAGATCGCCTAGATCCCAGAGAAGCTGCGTGCCGGCGAAACCCGCCGCAGTATCGCTCGGCTCGACAAAGTCGAGCATAGTCGCGAAGTTCTGGCGCCATGCCGCAAACTGGTCCCTCGGAGGCAACTCCCGAGTCGAGAATTCAAAGCAGGGAACCGGAACGGGTTCCGGGACAACCGGACGCAGATCATTCTTGGGGGCGACCGCTGTTGCTTGAGGCGACGGTTCGGCGAAGTGGACAGGAAGGGCCCTCGCTGCGTTAGCGGTCACAATCGGACTCCTAACGGGCGCAAGCCCTGACGGGGCTAGATTTCCCGCTCAGGGTCTTCAACAACCAGTCCACAACGTCGGCACGCCGAAAGCAAAGATGCATTAGAGATGCGTTATGTACACTCGTCTTCGCGCAGCCGGCGACTGTTAGCAAGAGCACTCCCATCAGAGATATCTTTCAATGACAAGAATATCTGCCCGCACAATGCCAATTTAAACCGATTTTTCCCGTTTTACAAGGTCGTTGGATTTCGACGCCCCCGCTTGGCCATGAAGCATAGTTAATACAGCTAAGAAGCACCAAATCTTTCGACAGGACCTCCGGACAGCAGCGCAGCAATCCAGTGTGTCGAGTGTTGGTGCATGCAATATGTGACTACAACAATCAGAATTGGGACGCCGATGAAAGCCCCGGGCAGACCCCATAGAAAGCTCCAGAAGAAGATGGCAAACATCACGGCAAAAGGCGAGATGGCCAGCGATGCGCCGGTCAGGAATGGCTCCAGATAGCTGCCGATAACGAACTGAATGATGTTCAGGCCGAGGAACACAATCAGGGCCAGTTGCCACGACCCGGACTGCGCGACGGCGAACAAGGTCGGAAAGATTGTAGCCACCAGCGGTCCGACGAACGGAATATAGTTCAGCGCAAAAGCGATCGCCGCCCAAGCGCTTGCGAGTTCGAGCCCGGCAGCCAAGGCAAACCCCCACACGACCAAGCCCGTCAGCACGCACGCGATGCTGCGCACCACCATGAAACGGCGGACCTTGGCGCCAATTTCGCGGCCGATTTGCAAGAGCATCTCGCCTTGAGGTTGAGCCGAACTCAGGCGAAGACGACGCTGGAAATCGTCGGCTTCGAGCAGGCCAAGCATGACAAAGATGAAGGTCAATATGGCAAAGCCGGCCATGCTGTTCAGCCGATTGAGAAAGCCTTGTGTCAAGCTGATCAGCCAGGTCAGATTGAAATGCTCTTCAAGCGGACCAACGATTGCGATGCCATGGCTCTCCAGCCAGACCGCCCAGTGCGTGTATGTCGCCTGAAGCCGGCCAGTATTATAGAACAGCCATTGCGACAGTTCGCCCAGTCCCCAGACGACGGCGGATCCTACGATTATGATCACTGCAACCGTGAGCAACAGTGTGATCAGCATCGCCGCCAGCTTCGCAATCCGACTTTGCAAAGCCATTTGAACGGGCAAGACCAGCGCGAGAACGAACAATGAGAATGCAACTGGCATAAAGATTGACTTGGCGAAATACAACAATGCGAGGACGAGAATGCCGGTTGCAACAGGATGGATCGCCCCGCAACCGGTCGTGTCTTTCATTTCTGCCTTGTCGTCGATCGAGCGCAACGGTCGCAATCTCCGGAACGGAAGCGTTCACGGTCGAGAAAGAAGGCAAGCTCAAATTCCTGCCGGAAGCCTCAACGGCAGCGGCCGGCATGGACTGGCCGAAAACCATCCGCACGGGCCAGGCAAGCGTTGGAGAAGGTGCGCAGGCGCCCACTCCTGCTCGCACAAACCGGAGCAAACTGTCGAGTACAGGCGATCGGCTGGGTCGGCCGCGATATGCGACACTGGCCATTGCTCACCACCTGGAATCCTTGGGCGCGAGCCATGCACGCGTTGCCAAATGTCTGCAGCCTTTCGCCGCGTCGACCGCAAACGGGTGCATGCTGGAAGGTGCAGGCCTGGGGTCGTGGGGGAACAGGACGAGGATGATCGACGGCGACAGTGCATGCCGGCAACAATGCGGCGACAAGCAAGCACGTGCTCGGGCGGGCAAACAGGCATTGCACCTGCTTCACCTCACTTCTCCTTCGGATCGCCCTCGACGCCTGGCTCCGCCTACTGCAAAGGCAATGCACGCGGTAAGGACGAGGCCGCCTAGCAATCCTGCAATGCCAACCCCGACAAGGATTGCCGGGGTAAGGACGCCAACGCCTTGAGCCGTGGCGTCGACCGCGCCTTCCACCTTTCCGACAACACGTGCAACGCCTGGCAGTTGTCCGGCCAGCCAGGTCAGAGCCAGTCCGCCGACCGCACCAGTCAAGGCATCGGCTTTTGCGCCCAGACCAAGACCCGTCCATCGCCCCAGGCCGAGGCCGGCCGCTGCACCACAGATGACCTCTATAGCGAGTACGACAGCAGTCTCGAATGCACCCATCGTTCTGTCCACGTTGCTAGGCGATCGGCTCACGCGATTCCTGGGCGGCGTTGAACCTGATTTATGCGGCTTCGGACGCCTGACTAAGCGCCTCACGAAGGATCTGCTCCTTCGTCTCGTCCAGCGATGTCTTGAGCACGACGCCACCAAATCCCTTGATTGCGCTCAGCACCTTATCGGCGGTCATTCCGTGAACCAGCACGAACAATGCAGCATTTCCCGGCTGCAAGGTGGCCGACAGATCTTTCATGAAAGCATCGTTTATTCCGACGTCGGTCAGTGCGCCGCCAAGCGCGCCGGAAGCGGCGCCAATCGCCACACCGACGACGGGATTGAGGAAAATGACACCGATGAGCAACCCCCAGAAGCTACCGGACACAGCACCGGTGACGGTGGTGTTCATGATCTGGCTGAGCTTTACATTGCCGGCTTCAGTCCTGGTTGCAATCACGGCATCACCGATGTTGATGAGGTATTCCTTCTGCAATGCAAACAGGCGCTGGCGCACCTCTTCAGCCTTGGCTTCGGAGGGGTAGACTATGACGACCAGGTCGGACATGGGGCCTCCACTGCGAATTTCGATGGGATCGAGATGCGCTCACGAGATTGCGGGATGCCATTTTAGGTCTCTACCACAGCGAAGAAATTAGCCGGGAATCCCAGGCCTTTGCGGTCCGTCCCTTTTTGATTGCAGCCCAAGACGACGGAACGGCTTCGACTTGCGCCGGATCACCGCAGGCAGTTACTTCATCTCAATGGTACGCAGCCGTATCCAGAGGTCTGCATGAAGCGGCATTGGAAGTGGGTTTCCTGACCTGTTCTCCTGGGCCAAACGGGTCATGCGTCGTTCGCGCCCCGCGAGCGTTACGGCGGAGCAAGATACGAAACGCGATCACCTGCATGGCGCCTCGAAGATTCGCCCGTGCCGATCCCGGTATCGACAATATCCGCGGCGGTCGGCCGCCGCTCCGATCAAGGTACCCGCGACGGCCCCGATTGCACCGCCAACGACCGCATTTCGTACGTCGTTACCGCCAGCTGCTGTTCCGAGCGCGGCGCCGCCAACCCCTCCGATAACGGCGCCTTTTTCCGCGTTGGTGCAGCCTGCCAAACCTGAGGCGACTGCAAGCGCAAGAGCCAATTTCCTCATAGTGGTCTCCTCGTAGCTACCTGGCAATCTTCAGCGGTGGCGCACCCGGGTGAGGCGGAAAGCGTAGTGCGTTAGGGCCATCTTCTTCATTCGCAGCTGTCAGCCTTTCATGAGTGCCCCAACGAACCCGGCCAGCATAATCAGGACAAGACCTCCGAGCAGCCCTGCTATTCCGGCTCCGATCACCATAGTCGGCGTCAGGCCATCGGCGTGGTGGCCGACGAGAGGCCCGACACCTGCAATACGGGCGGAGGGCCATACAAAAAGCAGACCGCCAATGCCGCCGATTATGCCGTCGGCCGTCCTGCCGAGGCTGAAACTAGGCACCCAGCGGCCGAGCGCAATTCCGCTCGCAGCGCCGCAGACGAACTCTATGACCATGCTTGCGACCGCCGGCATGGCTACGCATCCAGGAATTTAGAGAGCTCCACCATAGAACCCCACAATGCCGATTCTGGCGGACGAGCGACGTCTTCAGGCCGCGCCATATTTTCTGATCCCCCATCGGGATTTTCGCAGTCATGATGAGGACGATGGTCGAGTTGCTGCACACCTTATCCGAACGGGCGCGCGAAGAAATTAGCTGAGAATCCCGTGGTTGAGCCCTACGTCTCTCTTTGGGGGGCGGCAACAGCTCACTGCCCTTCATGAGGGCATCGCGCATGAGTTGCCGAATATGGATGGTGTCGATCCGGGCTGGAGGGTGCGGCCGGAACTTCAGGGCGAGAAGCTTCCACAGCTCGAACGATCGACTGTCAGGGATGCGCTACGGTCATCCGACGAGGTGCCAGCTCCAGCTCTGAATGCACAGACTTTGCCGGCGATCTGCCAGCGTGTGCAAAGCGAGGGAGGCGATTGTCGAGTTGCGGTCAGGAGACGGCGACACCCACTCCCCGTCGACCCATCGCTGGTTCGCTGCATGCCTTGCGATTGCAACCTCTGCCGGCTTGGCACCGGCGCAAAAGAGGAAACAATCGGGCTCTTAAGTTACCACCGAAAGGCTCGCCGAGGTCGGCTGCAACACGCCGGGGAACGGGCCGATCCTGGCCGGGCGATGCCCGGACTGGAAGAGGTTGCTGTGGAGGTTGGCGATCCACTGCTTGCCTTCCGTCGTCAGCTCCAGATAGCGGATCGCGTCGCCAATATAGGGCTCGACCTGCAGCGTGAAGAAATCGGTGAAGATCGCGCCGAGATCGGCGGCGGTCTTGCAGCCGAGCTTTTCCACCATCCCGATCTCAGAGAACTCGGCAAACAGCGCCGGCAGCTTGCGGTGGTAGAAGGGGTCAGCGAGCTGGCCGATCAGGTCTGCGGCCCTGACCAGCGCCGGCTCGGTGTTGGTGACCTGGTAGGCCGGATCGTTCGGCACCGGAAAGCGCGTCATCTCGATCGCCGCGACAATGCGCTCCTCATTGACGAACTTCGAGGAAGCAAAACGTTGGCGCGCATAGATTTTGGCGCGCTCGATATGATAGGGCGCAAGCACCGCGTCGGATGCGCCGCGCGGTGGCGTAAAGAAGTCGCCGGCCTCGTTAATGACGAAGCTGTCCTCGGTGTCGCCCTGGCACACGCCGTGGACCATGCCGATGTCGTGGACAAGCAACGCGCAGGTATAATGCAGCCAGTCATCGGGGGTCAGGGATTCCGAAAGCAGCCGGCCGCGGATGATCTGCTGGCCAGCGAGCGTAACCATCAGCGTGTGCTCAATGTTGTGGTAGAGGGCGTTCGAATTGCCGATGCGCTCCAGGACAAGGCGGGCCGCTCCGCCTATGTAGCTCGCATATTCCGGATTGCGATGCGAGAAATACTGGAGATAGAGTTCTGACAAATAGTCGCCGAGCCGGTCGGCCATGATGGAGATTGGATTGAGCATGACAATCGTTCCTGACCGCTTTGAAGCATGACAAGTCGCGCCGCGCGGCGGCCATCGTAGCACAGTTCCCAGATATTATCTTAAGACCAAGGCCACCGAGGCAGCGGCGACTACCGAATGTTGCTGCGGTCGCCCTCGCCACCAACGAAACCGTGGCCGCTGTCGGTGCTATCTGCACAGATCGACGACACACCCTTACAGTCCGGGACTGCACACCTGGTACGGTCAAGCCATGGGTGCCGCGCCGCGCCGCTCGAGCGCGGTCTTGCGGATGATTTCCGCGATCTCCGGGCTGCTGCTGCACAGCATCTGGAAATCCACCGCGTGCAGCGAAAGGAGCGAGACCACCGTTGCAGCGCTCACGGTAGCCGAACGCGGTTCGCCAGTGATCAGCGCCATCTCGCCGAAGAAGGCACCAGGGCCAAGCTCTACCGGGTTCGGCGTCGCGACGCTGACGCGCCCCTCAACGACAAAGAACATCCGATCACCGGGCTCGCCAATGCGGCAGATCACGGCGCCCGCCGGCACCATGCGAGGTCTCAACGCGCGCACGATCTCGACCAGCACCGCCGGGCCGAGCTTCTGAAACAACGGCACGGTGGCGACCAATTGCCAATTACGGAGGAAATCCCCGCGACGGACTTCTTGATAGAAGCCGGTGGCAAGAATGCCGGCCCAGAGCCCGAAGATGCCGATGCCACTCATCATGACCATTCCGGCAAGGACGCGGCCGGCGAAGCTCTGCGGAATTTCGTCGCCATAGCCGGTAGTGGACAGGGTGACCACCGCCCACCACATTGCCTGGGGGATGCTGCCGAACTTTTCCGGTTGGATGTCGCGCTCGATGACATAGGCGGCGAGCGCGACAGCGAACAGAACGACGCCGAAGAGGGTGGTGACGCCGATCAGGTTGCGCGCTTCGTTGGCCAGGACCCTGCCCAGCACCGGGAAGAAAGTCGAGTCGCGCAGCGGTTTCAGCAGCCAGACAGCACAGTAGAGGCTCCGGTCGGGCGTGCCGACAAGCAGAAATGCGGCGAGTGGAACCAAAACCGCGAGCACATCAATGGCGATTGCCGGCGTCCTGTCCCGAACGTCTCCCGCCCGGCGCTTGAGCAGCGTCGCGGCCAGTTGCAGGAGATAGGCGCCCCAAATGACTGTGAGCACGACAGCCAGAGCCAGTCTGCTTCGTCCGGACATGACCGGTATCGTGAGCGCAGCCACCGCCAAAAGCCCAGGCGCAGCCAGAACCGCGTTGAGCGGCGCGTATATTCTTAAGAAAGGCAGTACCGACATTCTATGCCCACGAGCCGCTTCTCCCTCCAGAATAGAATGCCTTCAAGGCAAGCGCAAAGGTGCTTGCTGGCGTTGCGATGTGGGTCACCAGCGGTGAACCCAGATGTCCGGGATTGCTTCGTGACCGGACGTGAACAGACAGGCCACAACCGACGAGAATGACCCGATCCGGACAATTGCAATAGGTTCCGCGAAGGTCCGGCGAGAAATACTCATAGTCGATAGTCCAAGTCAGTCGTCACTGCATCGCTATTGAAAACAATAGGTCACGGAAAACGGGTCACAGAGACGGGTCGCGATCACTCGGGAGAAACAGAGACCGGCTGGGCGACCAGCCGGACTGGTCAGAGACGCCCCAGCCTATCCTACCGATATGTCAACCAATTTCGAGCTACCTAGCATAGTCCAGTTTTGCCGTGACTGAGTGGTGAAGGCGGCAGTCTCGCGCTAACCGGTCTCCGGCTGAATTCCCTGAAAACAGGAAAGCAGCGAATTCGCTCGCAACAAGGCTTTGCTTCGAAGGCATTGATCGCGATAGGCGCGGATCGCGGCATGAACGGACATTCGAGCAGTGGTTTGCCAGTTGCCCTTGTGCGAACGCCGGTATTCTTCCTCTGGTCGACGAAAAGCTGCTTGCGACGTGGGGAAACTGCTAAGGTATGCTTCCGATGGAAGCGGGGCAATCGAGTATGGAACGACGCCTGACCGCAATATTGGCCGCCGACGTGGTCGGCTATTCCAGGCTGATGGGGCTTGACGAAGCCGGCACACTGTCGGCGCTCAAGACGCATCGGCGCGAGATGGCCGACGGCAAGATCGCCGAACACCAGGGCCGCATCGTCAAGCTCACGGGCGACGGCATGCTGGTCGAGTTCCCGAGCGTGGTGAACGCAGTGGCGTGCGCCGCCGACATCCAGCGTCGGATGCACGAGCGCAATGTCGACGTGCCGGAGGAGCGCCGCATCGAATTCCGCATCGGCGTCCATCTCGGTGACATCATCTTCGAGGACAACGACATCTATGGCGACGGCGTCAACATCGCGGCGCGCATCGAAAGCATCGCCAAGCCCGCCGGCGTCGCGGTGTCCGGCTCGGTCCGTGACAATGTCGGCAACCGGCTCGATCTCTCCTTCGAGGACACAGGCGAGCAGACGCTGAAGAACATCGACCGGCCGGTTCGAGTCTACAATGTCGACCTCTTCGCCGGCGCTCCGCCGCCGCTCGTGACGAATGGCGCGGCGTCGCCCAAGCCAGCGCCGGCGAAGGAAAAACCATCGATTGCAGTGCTGCCGTTCAACAACATGAGCGGCGACCCGGAGCAGGAATATTTCTCCGACGGCATCACCGAGGACATCATCACCGACCTGTCGAAGATCTCCGGCCTGTCGGTGATCGCCCGCAATTCGGTGTTCACCTACAAGGGCAAGTCCGTCGACGTGCAGGAGGTCAGCCGGCGCTTCAATGTCGCAACGGTGCTTGAAGGCAGCGTCCGCAAGGCCGGCCAGCGCGTGCGCATCACCGCGCAGCTGATCGACGGCAAGGACAGCACGCATCTGTGGGCCGATCGTTACGACCGCGACCTGACGGACATCTTCGCGATTCAGGACGAGATCACAAAAACGATCGTCGACCAGCTCAAGGTCAGGCTGCTGCCGGAAGAAAAGAAGGCGATCGAGGCGTCGCCGACCGAGAATGTCGAGGCTTACACCTACTATCTGAGAGGCCGTGAGTTTTTCCACCGCGGCACAAAGCTGAACTACCGGCTCGCCAGACGGATGTTCACGATGGCGATCGAGCTCGACCCGCTCTATGCGCGCGCCTATGCCGGCAGCGCCGATTGCGACTCCTTCCTGTTCCTCGACTACAGCGAGGAGGTGTCGCTCGACGGCATACTGGCCAACGCCGCCAAGGCGCTCGAGATCGAAAGCGGACTGGCCGAAGCGCATGCCTCGCGCGGACTGGCCCTCTCGATCGGCCAGCGGTACGACGAAGCGGATCGAGAATTCGAGCAGGCGATCGCGGGCAATCCCAACCTGTTCGAAACCCACTATTTCTACGCCCGCAGCTGTTATGCGCGGGGAAAGCTCGAAAAGGCCGCCGTCCACTGGGAGCGCGCCGCCGAGATAGACCCCAACGACTACCAATCCCTGCTTCTGCTGATTCAGATCTATCGCACGTTGGGGCGGCATGAGGAACAAAGGGAGACGGCTCGCAGGGGTGTTGAACGAGCCGAGCGCGAGTTTGCAAGGAATCCGGAAAATCCCCGGCCTGCCTACCTCGGCGCCAACGCGCTCGCCGGACTTGGCGAGTTCGATCGGGCGAAGGAGTGGGCCGCGCGCGCTTTCGCGATCGACCCCGACGATGTCCTGACCCAATACAACCTTGCCTGCTTCCACTGCTTCCTCGGTGATTTCGACCGGGCGTTCGACATGCTCGAAAGGGTGATGCCGCGCGCCAACCACGAGATGAAAGCGTGGGTTCTGCAAGACTCGGATTTTGATCCGCTGCACAGCCTTCCGCGCTGGCAGACGGTGCTGGAGCTTGCGAGTTAGCAATGGAACGACGCCTGACCGCAATATTGGCCGCCGACGTGGTCGGCTATTCCAGGCTGATGGAACTGACGAAGCCGGTACGCTGTCGGCGCTCAAGACGCATCGGCTCGAGATGGCCGACGGCAAGATCGCCGAACACCAGGGCCGCATCGTCAAGCTCACGGGCGACGGCATGCTGGTCGAGTTCCCGAGCGTGGTGAACGCAGTGGCGCGGCCGACCGTGCCATCGACCTGCTGGAGCCCTATTTGCGGCTGGTAGGGGACCACATGAAATCATGGTTCAAGAACGTTCGGGTTTCGATCCCATCCGCAGCCATCCGCGCTACAAGGATCTGCTGAAACCGATCGCCTAACGACAGCGCGATATTAGCTGTGACTGAGTGGTGATCCCGACAGGAATCGAACCTGTGACCTACAGATTAGGAATCTGCCGCTCTATCCTACTGAGCTACGGGACCACGCGGGCAGACACATAGCCGCTTCGGATCGTTTCGCCAAGAGGCCGGCCGAACGCAATTCGGCCAGCCCCTTGCGCGACAGGCATCAGGCGGCGAGTGCCGTCTCCGCCAGTTTCACCCAATAGCTCATGCCGTGCGGGATGACCTCGTCGTTGAAGTCGTAGGCCGGGTGGTGAAGACCGGCGGTGTCGCCATTGCCGATGAAGATGAATGCGCCGGGGCGGGCTTCCAGCATGTAGGAGAAATCCTCGCCGCCCATCACCGGCTGGATGCCGCGGTGCACATGGGCGTCGCCGGCGACACCGGCCGCGACATCGCTGGCAAACGCCGTTTCTTCCGCGTGATTGAAGGTCACGGGGTAATTCGCCTGATAGTCGACCTCGATCCTGGCGCCAAACGCGGTCGCCAGCCCGTCGCAGATGGCGCGAATGCGCTCTTCGGATTTTTTGGCGATTTCCTTGCGCAAGGTGCGCACGGTGCCGGCGATTTCGGCCGTCTCGGGGATGATGTTGTAGGCATCGCCGGCGTGGAACTTGGTCACCGACACCACCACGGCCTCGACCGGATCGGTGCTGCGCGAGGCGATCGTCTGCAAGGCGCCGACCAACTGGCTGGTGATGACGATCGGGTCGATGGTGCCGTGCGGCATTGCCGCATGGCCGCCCTTGCCGCGCACGGTGATGGTGAACTCGGCCGTCGCCGCCATGATCGGGCCCGGGCGGATGGCGAACTGCCCGACAGGCAGGCCGGGCATGTTGTGCATGCCGAACACCTTGGAGATGTTGAAACGATCCATCATGCCATCCTTGACCATCTCGTTGCCGCCGCCGCCGCCTTCCTCGGCCGGCTGGAAGATCACCGCCACCGAGCCGGTGAAGTTGCGCGTCTCGGCGAGGTATTTCGCGGCACCCAAAAGCATCGCGGTATGGCCGTCATGGCCGCAGGCATGCATCTTGCCGGGAATGGTCGAAGCATAGGGCTTGCCGGAGATCTCGTTGAGCGGCAGCGCATCCATGTCGGCGCGCAGGCCAATGGTGGGGCCTTCGCCCTGGCGGCCACGGATAATGCCAACCACGCCGGTCTTGCCGAGGCCGGTCACCACGTCGTCGCAACCGAAGGCCTTCAGCTTCTCGGTGACGAAGGCGGCGGTCTTGAAGACATCGAAGTTCAGTTCCGGCGTCTGGTGCAGATGCTGGCGCCAGCCGGCAACTTCGTCCTGCATTTCGGCGGCACGGTTCAGGATTGGCATGATGGTTCCATCTCGCTGTTGGGACAGGCGGGTGTTTTCCGCTGCCTTGCAATTGTGATCGTCAGGCGCTTTGCCATGTTGGCGTCACATAGAGTAAATAGCACCGCAACGATGCAGTCCGGTTTTTGAGGGTCGGACTGCAGGGTGCTGGCGATCGCGTAACGAAATCTTACGGAGCCAGGGGCGACTACGGCAAGAGGCGATTTCGGATTTGATCATGCGGCACAGGCATTTCCTCAAACTATTCTCGGCTGGCGCAATCGTGCTGTCGGTCCTGGCCGGGTCGGCGCTGGCCAATCCGGTCGTCGTTTTCGACCTCAACAACGGCCAGATCCTGCAGCATCAGGATGCGTTCAAGCGCTGGTATCCGGCGTCGCTGAGCAAGCTGATGACCGCTTATGTGACCTTCCGGGCGATCGCGGCCGGCGAGGTCCAGCTCGATTCGCCGATCAAGGTGACGAAACACTCGGCCTCCGAGCCGCCAAGCAAGATGGGCTTCAAGCCGGGCTCGGTGATGCGGCTCGATAACGCGCTGAAGATGATGCTGGTCAAGTCGGCGAATGACATCGCCATGGCCGTTGGCGAGAATGTCGGCGGCTCACAGGCAGCCTTCGCCGAACGGATGAACGCCGAGGCGACCAGGCTCGGGATGAACGGCACGCATTTCGTCAATCCGAATGGGCTCTATTCGCCGGACCAATACACGACGGCGCGCGACCTCGCCGTGCTGGTGATGGCCATCCGGCGTGAATTTCCGCAATATGCGCCGTGGTTCTCGATCGAGGGGCTTGCGGTCGGCAAGAAGGCGATTCCGAACTACAATCTGCTGATCGGCCGGTATCCCGGCGCCGACGGCATGAAGACTGGGTTCGTCTGCCCCTCCGGCTTCAACATGATCGGCTCGGCGACCCGCAATGGGCGCACGCTGGTGGCGGTCGTGCTTGGCGAGAAGTCGGCAATCACCCGCGCCGAGGCCGCAGCGAGACTGCTCGACCAGGGTTTTGACACGCCGGCCGCGGGCTCGGCCACCATCGCCACGCTGGCGCCCTACGGCGACACCGTCTCGCCCAACGACATGCAGGACGAGATCTGCAAGAAGAAGGCGCGGGCGGAGCAGTCCGAAGCGCCGCCCGACGCCGCTGCCAAGAAAGATGTGCCGAAATCGCCCTACCAGGGAAAGCTCGACCATGTGCCGACGCTGGTTGCCGTAGGCCTGGGCGGCGCCACCGGTCCGGCGCCGAAGGCCATGCTCGACCAGGGCGGCCAGGAATATGCCGACGTGCCGATCCCTAGCTGGCGTCCCGACCAGCCGGCGCCGGCCGGCACAGGCCCGGTCGTTGCCGGTCCCGCCGCGCAAGGCGACCAGCCGGTCAAGGTCGCGAACTAGCCGGATGAGCGGCTTCCCGATCCCTGTCTCGGTGCTGACCGGTTTTCTCGGCGCCGGGAAGACGACACTGCTCAATCGGCTGTTGAAGGATCCGGCGCTGGCCGACACGGCGGTCATCATCAACGAGTTTGGCGAAGTGGCGATCGACCATCTGCTGGTCGAGCAGGCGTCCGACGGCATCATCCAGCTGTCGGACGGCTGCCTGTGCTGCACAGTGCGCGGCGAACTGGTCGACACGCTGGCCGACCTGGTCGATCGGCTGCAGACCGGCCGCATCGCCCGTCTGGCCCGCGTCGTCATCGAGACCACAGGGCTCGCCGATCCAGCTCCGGTGCTGCAGTCGATCATGGCGCACCCGGCGCTGGTCCAGGCCTTCCGGCTCGACGGCGTCATCACGCTGGTCGATGCGGCGAACGGCAAAGCCACGCTCGACGCGCATGTCGAAGCGGTCAAGCAGGTGGCGGTTGCCGACCGCATCGTGCTCAGCAAGGCCGATCTGGTCACCGACGCCAGTGAACTGGAAACGCTGCGGTCCCGCCTGCGGCAGATCAATCCGGGCGCCGATTTGCTTGACGTTGCCGACACGAAGACAGGCGTGGCGGCGCTGTTTGATTGCGGTCTCTACAATCCGGCGACCAAATCCGCCGATGTGCGGCGCTGGCTGGGCGAGGCGCATGATCATGATCATCATGACGGGCATGATCACGAGCATGACCACGGCCACGATCAACGCGTGCGTTCCTATTCGCTGGTCCACGACGGCCCGGTGCCGTTTTCAGCCATCGAGATGTTTCTCCACCTGTTGCGCTCGGCACATGGCGAGCATCTGCTGCGGATGAAGGGCGTCATCGAGCTCAGCGAAGACCCGTCGCGGCCATTGGTGATCCATGGCGTGCAGAAAATCCTGCATCCGCCGGTGCAATTGCCGTCCTGGCCGGATGGCCAGCGCGGCACGCGGCTGGTGCTGATAACGCTCGATATGCCGGAAGACTATGTGCGCCGGCTGTTCGCCGCCTTCACCAACCGGCCGTCGATCGATACTCCCGACCGCGCGGCGCTGGAAAACAATCCGCTTGCAATCGCCGGGCGGTAAACTCTACGATCGCTGCTGGCCGCGCTCGACCAGAAAACGATGCCCGCCCGACACCGCCGCCGTTTCGACGAGGCGATGGCCGCTGTCGGAACAGAATGCCGGGATGTCGATGACGGCCAGTGGATCGGTGGTTTCGAGCCAGAGCCGGGTGCCTGGCCGCATTCCGGCCAACCGTTTCTTTGCCTTCAGCACAGGCAAAGGGCAGTTCAGCCCCTTGAGATCATAGACGCTCGCAGGCTTGGGAAGCTTGTTTTCAAGCATGTCGTTGTCCCACAACCGCTGGGCACCTTTGGGTGACATGCATCGACGAAAAGCCTCAGCCGCCGAACATGCCGAGCAGCTTGTTCTTCAGCCGGGTGACCCTGCTCTCGTCGGCGCTCGCCGCCTGCGTTTCGGCTTCAGGCGCGGTCTCCATGGGGGCTGCGATGGTGGCGGTGGCGACAGGCGCTTCCTTGGCGGCCTTGGCCGCCTCTTTTTGGGCCTTGGCCGCTTCCTTCTCGGCCAGGGCCTGCGCCTTGGCGGCTTCCTTGGCCTGCCTGGCTGCCTCTATGGCGGCAAGCCTCTGCTCCTCGGCCTTCTGCTTGGCGGCCTTTTCGGCGTCGAGTGCCGCCATCTTGCGGCCGGCCGGCGAATCGATGCGGCCCATGCGCGCCGTCTCGGTCACCGAGCCATCGGTGTTGAGCGACGGCGGGTCGATCGGCACACGCTCGCCGCGCGCCCGGCGCTTGGACCAGTCGGAAACGATGCTGGCTTCCTTGATGCCGGCGATGGTCGGCTTCGGCGGCGGCGCGCTGGCCTTGAGCGCGCCGTTGAACGCCGCGTCATAGGTGCTCTGATAGGCGTTGTAGGCGCTCTTCAAGGAATCCGGTTGCGTGGTCGCCGGGCAGGGGCCGGTGGGGTCGAATGTCTGGCCGTCGGCGGCAACCTGGTTGAAGACATAGCGCTTCTCGCAGACGTCGACCTTCGGCGGCACCTTGGTGACCTCGAAATTGTCGTAACCGACCTTCAGCATCTTCCAGAACTCGTAATTCGGGTCGTTGCGGTAGCGCGCCATGTTGGCGGCGGTCATGCGGAACGGAAAAGCCTGGATCTGGAATTCGGTCTGGCCGCCCTGGAAGGCATCGCGGCCAAAGGCATAGATCTGCTCGATCTGCGCATCGGTCATCGAATAGCAGCCCGACGACGAGCAGGCGCCGTGCACCATCAGATTGGCGCCGGTGCGGCCATTGGCCCGGTCATAGGCATTGGGAAAGCCGATGTTGAAGGACAGATGGTAGTTCGAGCGCGGGTTCATCTGCGACGGGCGCACCGTGTAGAAGCCTTCCGGCGCCTGGCGGTCGCCTTCGGTGTATTTCGGCCCGAGCTTGCCCGACCATTTGCAGATGTCGTAGCTCGCCACCATGTCGTAGCGGCCGTTGGTCTTGGCCTTCCAGATTTCGAGCTTGCCCTCTTCCTTGAAGATGCGGGCCATCACCGAGGAGGTGCGGACCATGCCCTTGGCCCTCATGTCGGCGAGGATCTTGTCGGGCAGCGGCTTGTTGGCCTCCGGGGCAAAATCCTTCATCGACGAATCGTTGCAGCCGGCCACGCCGAGGGCAGCGATCAGGATTCCAGTGCGGGCAAGCTTGGCGAACATGGCTGCGGATATCGTCTTTTCTCTGGCGCCAGGGCGATTCGTGCCAAGGCTACTGCACTGAACGTGTCCGGACACTAAGCCCGTTAACCTTGAAAATTCCTTACCGCAAGTGTTGATGCGTCCCCCTGCGGCAGTCCCATTGAGCCGAATGCAGCGGCATTTTTGTGGCAGAAATGCTCCGCGCCGCCACATTGCGGCGGGCGGGGCAGGGCTTGGTTTAGAGACTACGGCCCATTGCCAGGTATTTCTCGCGGCGCTGCTCGCGGAAGTCGGTGTTGGCGCCGGAAAATTCCTTCATCGTCTTGGCGATGAGGTCGCCCGTCGCGGCAATCACGGTTTCGGCGCCACGATGCGCGCCGCCGAGCGGCTCGGGGATGATGGCGTCGATGATCTTGAGCTCCAGAAGATCCTGCGCGGTGATCTTCATGTTGGTCGCCGCGTCCTTCGATCGCGTCGTGTCGCGCCACAGGATCGAGGCGGCGCCTTCCGGCGAGATCACCGAATAGATGGCGTGTTCGAGCATGTAGACGCGGTTGGCGGTGGCGATTGCGATGGCGCCACCCGAGCCGCCTTCGCCGATGACCACCGAGATCGACGGCACTTTCAGGCCAAGGCAGGCCGAGGTCGAGCGGGCAATCGCTTCCGCCTGGCCGCGCTCCTCCGCCCCGACGCCGGGATAGGCGCCGGCGGTGTCGACCAGCGTCAGCAGCGGGATATTGAAACGGTCGGCGAGTTCCATCAGCCGTACCGCCTTGCGGTAGCCTTCCGGCCGCACCGAGCCGAAATTGTGCTTCAGCCGGCTGGTCGTGTCGGAGCCCTTTTCCTGGCCGATGATGGCCACCGGCTCGCCGCGGAAGCGGGCGAAACCGCCGACGATCGCTTGGTCCTCGCCGAAATTGCGGTCACCGGCCAGCGGCGTGAAATCGTTGAACAGGCCCTTGATGTAGTCGACGCAGTGCGGCCGGTCGGGATGGCGCGCCACCTGCACTTTCTGCCACGGCGTCAGCGCCTTGTAGGCGTCGCGCAGCGCGTCGCGGGAGCGCTTCTCGAGACGGCTGATCTCGTCGCCGACATCGACCGCCTCGCCACTCTCGGCAAGTTTCTTCAGCTCGAGGATCTTGCCCTCGAGGTCCTGCACCGGCTTTTCGAAATCGAGGTAATTGTACATGCTTGAGCGGACCGATACGTCGGAAGGCGAGGACTGGCAGAACCCTGAAATCCAAGGCTCCGGGCGGTGGAATGTCGTCCTCACATAGCGATATGAGGCCTAGTCGGCAAGCGGATGATGATCGTTGACTAGCCGCACCAGCCGCTCTTCCAGCACATGGGTGTAAATCTGTGTCGTCGATATGTCGGCATGGCCGAGCAACTGCTGCACGGCCCTGAGATCGGCGCCGTTCTGCAGGAGATGGCTGGCGAAAGCATGGCGCAGCACATGCGGCGAGATCTTCGCAGACGCGATGCCGGCCCTTGCCGCCAGCCCTTTCAGCTCGCGCGCAAAGACCTGGCGCGAGAGATAGCCGCTGTCCGAGGCGGCCGGAAACAGAAACGGACTGTCGGCGAAGGCAGGCACCTTGGCGCGGGCGGCAAGCCAGCTCCGCATCGCCGTGCGCGCCTTGGCCGATAGCGGCACCATGCGCTCCTTGTCGCCCTTGCCGCGCACCATGAAGAAACGGTCGTCGCGCAGCGCCACCGTCACCGGCAGGCCGACCAGTTCGGAAACGCGCAGGCCGGTGGCATAAAGCACCTCGACCAGCGCATGCAGGCGCAGTGCCGCCAGCCACTCGCTGTCGCCAGGCCCGGCATCGTTGCCGAGGGCGGGATCGCCGGCCTCAAGTGCTGCGCGGTCGATCAGCCGGCCGGTGTCGGCCTCGCTCATCGTCTTCGGCAGCGGGCGGCCCTTTTTCGGGCTGTCCAGCGTGCCGGTCGGGTCATCCGCGCGCAGACCCTCGGCGTAAAGGAACTTGAAGAACTGCCGGATCGCCGACAGTTTGCGCGCCTGCGACGTTGGCGCAAAGCCGCGCGCGGCGATATCGTCGAGATAGGCGCGGATACCGGCGGCGGCGGCACCGGCAAGGCCGCCATCGATCGCGTCCGAAGCGTCTTCGAGGTCACGGCGGTAAGAGGACAGCGTGTTTTCGGCGGCACCGCGCTCGGCGCTCATCATTTCCAGGAAGGCTTCGATGCGGGCGGCGCTGTTCATTCGGGTTTTCTTGGGCGGGCTTTTTCTTGGCAGCGATCAGCTTTTCTTGGGATTGAGCTTTTCGGGAGGGATGCGCACGGTCATTTCCGCCTTCCTCGGCTCGACGAACATCACCAGTGCGAACATCGTACCATAGGCAATGCCGGCCAGAATCGCGAGGATCACGACAAAGCGAAACAGTGTCGGCATCAATTTTCGCCCGTCTTCTTGTTCTGCGTTTCCAAACCCTGTGCCCTTATGGGACGCCAATCCGCCCAATTCAAGGAAGAAGCTGAGGTTTGTTAGCGACTTCTGATGATGCACGGCCAGCCCATATCAGGCTCAGGGCTGCTCGCCACGCTTGACGAAAACGGGCTTTTCATGTCGATACGCCGGCAAAGGGGGCACTCGAAGCATCAGATGAACGCGCTGCCATCAAATCCTGCAGACGAGAACCACGCCGCGCTGCTTGGGCGGCTGGGCAGCCGTTCCGTCGTCTTTGTCGGGTTGATGGGTGCAGGCAAGACGGCGATCGGCCGCAAGGTGGCGGCGATGCTGGCGCTGCCCTTCATCGACAGCGACCAGGAGATCGAAAGCGTCTCGCGCATGACCGTTCCGGAGCTGTTCGAGCGCTATGGCGAGACCGAGTTCAGGGCCCTGGAGCAACGCGTCATCCTGCGCGTGCTGGAGAACGGCCCGCAGGTGCTGTCGACCGGCGGCGGCGCCTTCATGAACGCCCACACGCGCGAGGCCATCGCTGGCCATGGCGTGTCGGTGTGGCTGAAGGCCGAGCTCGATCTTTTGATGGAGCGCGTCTCCAAGAAGCAGAACCGGCCCCTCCTGAAAAGCGCCGACCCCCGCGCCGTGCTGGAGCGGCTGATGGACGAGCGCTATCCTGTCTACGCGACATCGGACATCACCGTGCCGACCCGCGACGACCGCAAGGAGGTCATCGCGGCCGAGGTGGTGGATGCGCTTTGCCGGCATTTCGGCATTGATGAGACTGTCCCTACAGACGAGGTGCGATCGTGAGCGCAAATGAGCCGGTCACGGTCGAAGTCGGCCTTGGCGACCGGGCCTACGACATCCTGATCGGCCCCGGTCTGCTATCGCGCGCCGGTGCCGAGATTTCGCGCCGCCTACCAGGTACACGCGCTGCGGTCATCACCGATGCCAATGTCGCGGCAGCGCATCTCGAGGCGCTTAAGGACGGTCTGGAAAAGAACGACATCCAGCCCGCTGTCATCACGCTGCCGCCCGGCGAGAAGACAAAGAGCTTCGCCCATCTCGAAGAGGTGGTCGACGGCGTCCTGGCCGCCAGGCTGGAACGCGGCGATATCGTCATCGCCTTTGGCGGCGGCGTCATCGGCGACCTTGCCGGCTTTGCCGCCGGCATCGTGCGCCGCGGCATGAATTTTGTGCAGATCCCGACCTCGCTGCTGGCGCAGGTCGATTCGTCGGTCGGTGGCAAGACCGGCATCAACAGTGCGCGCGGCAAGAACCTGGTCGGCGTTTTCCATCAGCCGAAGCTGGTGCTGGCCGATACCGAAGTGCTCGACACGCTGCCGATCCGCGAATTCCGCGCCGGCTATGCCGAACTTGCCAAATACGGCCTCATCGACCGGCCGGCGTTTTTCGCCTGGCTGGAAGAGAACTGGACCCAGGTGTTCGCCGGCGGGCCGGAGAGGGCGCAGGCCATTGCCGAAGCCTGCCGCGCCAAGGCCGATGTGGTTGCCCGCGACGAGTTCGAGACCGGCGACCGCGCGCTGCTCAATCTCGGCCACACGTTCGGCCACGCGCTGGAAGCCGCCACCCAGTATGACGGAACCCGGCTCGTCCATGGCGAGGGTGTCGCCATCGGCATGGCGCTGGCGCACCGGTTCTCATCGCGGCTCAACCTCGCCAGCCCCGACGATGCGGCACGCGTCGAGGCGCATCTGCGCGCCGTCGGGCTGCCGTGGCGGATGGCCGACATTCCGGGTGATTTGCCCGATGCCGAGGCGCTGCTCTCCTTCATCGCCCAGGACAAGAAGGTGTCGCGCGGTGCGCTGACCTTCATCCTGACGCGTGGCATCGGCCAGGCCTTCATCGCCAAGGATGTGCCGGCTTCGGAAGTGCTGTCGTTCCTGAAGGAGATGCATCCGGGCCAGCAGCAGAGCTGGCCGAGCCAGCAGAAGATGCGACCGGGCCAGCAGAAGATGCCGCTGAGATGACCAACGAGACCGGCTGGATCGTCGTCGCTGTCCTTGCCGTCCTCATCCTGCTGGCCGTTGCCTTGCGTACGCGCCTGCTTGCCGCTTTCGGCTATGAACTGTCGCGCATGGAGCCGCTGCGCTCGAGTGAGGCCGAGTTGCGCGGCGCGGTCGACGATTTCCGCCGCGACGGCCAGGTGGTGCGCGAGGATCGCGATCGCGTCGGCGGCCTGTTCGATCTTGCCGAACTCGAAGTGTCCGACATCATGGTCCACCGCACCAACATGCGCTCGGTCAATGCCGACAATGCGCCGGAAGCGGTGGTGCGCGAGATCCTGCAGAGCCCGCACACCCGGATGCCGCTGTGGAAGGGCTCGCTCGACAACATCGTCGGCGTGCTGCACGCCAAGGACCTGCTGCGCGCTTTGAACGACGTCGGCAACGACTTCTCCAAGATCGACGTGATGAAGATCGCCTCGAAACCGTGGTTCGTGCCCGACACCACGACCTTGCAGGAACAACTCAACGCCTTCCTGCGCCGCAAGGCGCATTTTGCCGTCGTCGTCGACGAATATGGCGAGGTCGAAGGGCTGGTGACGCTGGAGGACATCATCGAGGAGATCGTTGGCGAGATCGCGGACGAGCACGATGTCGACATTCAGGGTGTCAAGCAGGAGGCAGACGGTTCCGTCGTCGTCGACGGCACAGTGCCGATCCGCGACCTGAACCGGGCGCTCGACTGGAACCTGCCGGATGAGGAGGCCACCACCATTGCCGGTCTGGTCATCCACGAGACGCAGTCTATCCCCGAGGAAAAACAGGCGTTTACATTCCATGGCAAACGGTTCGTCGTGATGAAGCGCGACAAGAACCGGATCGCAAGGCTGAGAATACGGCCAGCCGGCGACGCTTAGAGTAGTTCACCGTTTCACGGAAACGGCGAACGGCTCTAACTCTTTGTTTCGACGCAATTCCCGGACGGAAAACCGTTTCACACTTTTCCTGGAATTGCTCTAGGGCGTGTCGCGTTGAACGAATTCAGGGGACGTGCTTCAAACCCCTGTTTTGATGCATGTCGCCCAAAGCCGGCGCGCACTTTTGGACGCCATGTGAACCAGCGCAACTACGCAGCTTCATTCTGTGATCTGGCTCGTCGAGCGTTCGTGGATCGTTGCGCCCGTTTCGGCGTCGACGGCGGCCAAGCTTACCTCATAACCCCAAAGCCTGCGGATGTGACGAAGCGTGGCGTCGCGGCTGGCATCCTCGAGAAGGATGCCGTCATTGACCTTGTGCTGCAGTCGCAAATGCCGGTCGCCGAGCAGATCGACATCCATCACCTGGATGTCCGGTCGGTTCGCACCGACGTCGTAGCTGTGAGCGAGCGCGGCGCGTATCTTGTCATAGCCGCGCTCGTTGTGAATCGAGGCGACCTGGCAATGCGGTTGGTCGGCAACGTCGCCGAGTACAAAGAACCGCCATTTTCGGATCAAAGTCGGACTGAGGTACTGGCGGATAAAGGATTCGTCGCGGTGATCCGCCCAGGCGTCGAGCAGGATCTCGCGCCAGTTGCCGTGGCCGGCGATATCGGGAAACCAGTCCCGGTCCTCGGCCGTCGGCTCTGTCGACATGCGCTGGATGTCCTGCATCATGTCGAGGCCGAGAGCGTAGGGGTTGATGCCGGAAAAGCGCGGATCGTCGAACGCCGGCTGGAAGACAACGTTGGAATGATTGCGCAGGATTTCGAGCATGGCGCCTTCGCTGATCAGGCCGCGATCAAACAGCATGTTCATCAGCGTATAGTGCACGAAAGTGGCGCAGCCCTCGTTCATCACCTGGGTCTGCCCCTGCGGATAAAAATACTGTGCTATGACGCGAACGATCCTGATGATCTCCCGCTGCCAAGGCTCCAGGACCAGGCTGTTCTTTTCCAGGAAATAAAGCAGGTTTTCCTCGGGCAGGTTGAGCGATTTCTTCCGCTCCGGTTCTTGCTCCTTGTCGCTGACCCTTTGCTGAGAAGGCGGCAGCGTGCGCCACAAATCGTTGTAGGAGCGCTCCTCGTATTCGAGGCGCTCGCGAAGCCCTTCGCGCTGCCGCTCTGACGACAGCTTCGGCGGCCGGTGATAGCGGAAAACGCCCTGCGCCATCAGCGCGTGGGCGGAATCGAGAACAGCCTCGACGGCGGTGAGGCCGTGCCGCTCCTCGCAACGGGCAATGTAGCCTTTGGCGAAGTCCAGGTAGCCGAGGATCGCGCCCGCGTCCGTCCACTGCTTGAACAACTGATTGTTCTTGAAGAAATGGTTGTGCCCGAGCGCAGCATGGGCCGTCACCAAGGCCTGCAGGGCCATGGTGTTTTCCTCCATCAGATAGACGATGCAGGGATTGGAATTGATGACCAGTTCATAGGCAAGCCCTCGCCCGCCTTTGCGATAGAGCAGATCCTGGTAGAGGAAATGTTTGCCGAAAGACCAGTGACGGTACATCAGCGGCATGCCGACCGACGAATAGGCGTCGAGCATCTGTTGGGAGGAAATGATCTCCATCTGCACGGGGTAGGTATCGAGATGAAGCTCTTCGACCGCGATTGCCTCGATCGCGTCATAGGCCCGCGACAATGTCTTGAAATCCCAGTCGGATCCTGAAAAAAGCAGGCTGGATTTACTGGCTGGTCTGGCCATCGTACCCCTCACGCTCTCTTAAGGGGAGCCGGCTGTCTGCCGAAGAGGTGGCGAAAGACCGGGTAGATATCGGCGGGCGTGGCGATGCGGCTCATCTGGAAGTTCGGCCATCTCAGGTCGATTTCGCTGTAGGCACGCCATAGCGATGTCCCGTTTTCGGTTGTACGGAAGATATGGGCCTCACGCTCGTCGATGATCTCCACATAGGCAAAATACTGGCACAGCCGCATCAGCTTGCCGTTGAGCAAGGCTTTGCATCGCTCGGAATCGCCGGCGAAATTGTCGCCGTCCGAGGCCTGGGCGGCATAGATGTTCCATTCGCGGGCCGGGTAACGTTCTTCAATAATGCGATGCATTTCCTCCAGCGCGGTGGAAACGACAGTGCCGCCGCTTTGCGTGTTGTAGAAGAATGTTTCCTCATCGACCTCCTGGGCCAGGTGCGTGTGGCGGATGAAGACGATCTCGATGCGGTCGTAGCGCCGTTTCAAGAACAGGTGCAGCAGCACGAAGAAGCGCTTGGCCAGATCCTTTTCGCGCTCGCCCATCGAGCCGGACACATCCATCAGGCAGAACATGACGGCGTTGGCGTTCGGCACAGGTTGGGGGTCGAAGCGGTTGAAGCGGATGTCGACCGGATCGACATAGGCAATTCGCCGGCGGCGGCGTTCCAGCCGGTCGAGTTCCTCGCGCAATGCCGCAATGCGCTGGCGTGCCGCTGCGCTGGATGGCACCAACTCAAGCGTAGCGATTTCCTGGAGGATCGCGTCCAACTCCGCCTGCTTGGGACGCCTCAGCGCAATGCGGCGGCCATGGCTGTTGCGCATCGTGCGCCCAACATTGATGTTGGTCGGTGAACCGGTAGCGGCGAAACCAGCCCGGCGCGGTTTGAAGGCAAGGATTTCCTTGAGGTTGAGCTTGACCATGTCCGGAAGTTCGAGATCCTCGAAAAAAAGATCGAGCACCTCTTCGCGTGACAGCACGAAACGAAAGTCGTCTTCAGACGCCGTGTTTCCCGGGGACGACGCTCCCGCGCCGCCACCCTGGCCGGGCTTGGGGATCAGGTCTCCAGGGGAGAAATGCCTGTTGCCCGGCAGGATGTGCTGGCGCCTGCCGCTGTTGCGGGCGTTGTTGAAACTCGGCTCGCCTGTGCCTCTTTCGGGCATCGGCACGGCGTGCTCGGCATCCGCGTCGGCGATCCTACCAGAGCGGATCTGCTCGCGTATGCTCCGCTTCAGTTCCTCGCGGGCACGCTTGAGGAAGCGCTGGCGATTGCCGAGGCTTTTGTCCTTTGGATTCAGGCGGCGGTCGATGAAGATCGGCATGGACCCATCGGGCTCTCTCAGCCCGCCTTGTTCACCCGCATGTACCAGTCCACCAGGCGGCGCACCTGCCGCTGGGTGTAGCCGCGCTCGACCATGCGCTGGACGAATTCGTTGTGCCGTTTTTCCGTAACGCCGTCCTGCTTGGAGCCGAAGCTGATGACCGGCAACAGGTCCTCGACCTGACCGAACATCCGCTTCTCGATGACCTCGCGGAGCTTTTCATAACTCGTCCATGACGGGTTGCGGTCGTGGTTCCTTGCGCGCGCGCGCAACGTGAACTTCACAACCTCGTTGCGGAAGTCCTTGGGATTGGCGATGCCGGCCGGCTTTTCGACCTGCGACAATTCGTTTTCCAAAACCTCGCGTTTCAAGATCTGGCCGGTGTCGGGGTCCTTGTAGTCCTGATCCTCGATCCAGGCATCGGCATAAGCGATGTAACGGTCGAAAAGGTTCTGGCCATATTCGCTATAGGATTCGAGATAGGCTTTCTGGATCTCGTGCCCGATGAACTCGGCATACCGCGTGGCGATCTCCGACTTGATGAAATCGAGATAGGCTGCTTCCGATTCCTTGGGAAACTGCTCGCGCTTGATCGCCTCCTCCAGAATATACATCAGGTGCACAGGATCGGCAGCCACTTCCTTGGTATCGTAGTTGAAGGTCTGTGACAGGATCTTGAAGGCGAAGCGCGTGCTGACGCCCCTCATGCCCTCATCAACCCCGGCGGCATCGCGATATTCCTGAACCGACTTCGCCTTGGGGTCGACGTCCTTCAGGTTCTCGCCGTCATAGGCGCGCATCTTGGTGTAGAGGGGCGAATTGTCATGCTCGGCCAGGCGGGTCGAGACGGTGAACCGGCTGAGAATGTCCAGCACCTCGGGCGCGCAGGGGCTGGCAGCCAATTCGCTCTCCCGCAGCAGCTTTTCGTAGATCTGCCTCTCTTCGGTGATCCGCAGGCAATAGGGCACCTTGACCACGAGGATTCGGTCGAGAAAGGCCTCATTGTTCTTGTTGTTCTTGAACTGTTGCCATTCCGACTCGTTGGAATGGGCCACGATGATCCCCTGGTAGGGAAAGGCGCCGAAATTTTCGGTGCCGTTGTAGCTGCCCTCCTGCGTGGCGGTCAGCAGCGGATGCAGGACCTTGATGGGCGCTTTGAACATTTCCACGAATTCAAGCAGGCCCTGGGTGGTCCGGTTCAGTCCGCCGCTATAGGAATAGGCGTCCGGATCGGACTGGCTGAAATTTTCCAATAGCCGGATGTCGACCTTGCCGACCAGGGCCGAGACGTCCTGATTGTTCTCATCGCCAGGCTCGGTCTTGGCGATGCCGATCTGACGCAACCGCGAAGGCATCAGCTTGACCACGCTGAACTTGGAAATGTCGCCGGACAGTTCGTCGAGGCGTTTGGCCGCCCATGGCGAGATGAGCCCGTTCAACCGGCGTCGGGCTATGCCGTATTTATCCTGCAGCAGGTCGCCCATGCGATCGGGATGGAAGAGGCCAAGCGGCGATTCGAAAACCGGGCTGACCTGGTTGCCGACCTTCAGCGTGTAGATCGGGCGCTGCTCCATCAATTTCTTCAGCCGTTCGGCAAGGGAGGATTTGCCGCCGCCAACCGGGCCCAGGAGATAAAGGATCTGCTTGCGCTCCTCGAGCCCCTGGGAAGCGTAGCGAAAATAGCCGGCGATGCGTTCGATCGTGTCCTCCATTCCGTAGAAGTCGGAGAAGGAGGGATAGATCTTAACGGTGCGGTTCGAGAAAATGCGACCGAGCCGTTCGTCCTTGCTGGTGTCAACCAGGTTCGGCTCACCGATAGCCTCGACCATCCGTTCGGGCGCCGAGGCATACATCGATCTGTCCTCTCGGCAGGCAAGGAGATATTGCTGGAGGCTGATTTCTTCCTGAGCCGCGTTCGCATAAATCTCCGAAAACAGATCGAAGACGTCGGACTGATTCTCGCGCATGATACTCTGCCCTCAGAGCCGTTTTTGGTTCCCTGCCGGCTCATCATATATTCAACTGCCGGGATGCATTGTGGTTCCCTTCACATGAAGGAGAGCGCGTGCATCTGGCATCGAAACCCGGGCACCACCCATGTGGCTAAAATCCTTGCCCAAATACTTAGGTGGTGATGGTCAGATGAGACCGTCAAGGGGCAGATATTGATTTCATGAACTTAACTGCAAGACAGTGCATGTGATACGGCCTGATGCTGCGACAACTGCGGCCCGACGCGAGGTCCGCGAAGCCGGTTGATCCGGCCCCCTCGACAGCGGATGAGCCCCTAAAGCTCGAGTGCCATTGAAGATTCGGATCGATGATCGATCACCGAGCCAGGCCTCCGGTATTACCAATCCTTAACTGGACGCTCATTGCACCTGCAGGCACTGTTGGCCTACACGGTCGGGAGACCATGATGATCGATCGACGAAGCCTCATTCTGGCCTCCGTGGCGGCGATGCTGCCATTGGGAGCATCGGCCGCGCGACAACCCGCGCCAAGAACCTTCGATTACGGGCCGGCCAAGCTCGACATCTATGCGCCTGACGGTGCGAGCGGCCTGCCGGTCGTCTTTTTCGTCCACGGCGGCACCTGGCAGTTCGGCAAACGCAGCCAGGTCAACGCCAAGCCGGCCTTCCTGCTCGCCAATGGGTTCTGCTTCGTCTCCATCGACTATCGCATGTTGCCCGAGGCCGACGTCGCCAGCCAGGCCGGCGACGTCGAAAAGGCCTATGCCTATGTGCGCGCCAACATCGCGCAGCATGGCGGCGATCCCGAGCGCATTGTCGGCATGGGCCACTCGGCCGGCTGCCATCTGATCGCCTTGACGGGCATGCGCGGTGGCCTGCCTGGCGTCGCGGCACTCATCCTCGACGATACCAGGGCCTATGATCTTGCCGCGCTTTCCAGCAATGGCGGCATGGTCCGGGCCTATGCCCGCGTCTTTTCCGACCCCTCGCAATGGGCCGCGCTGTCGCCCGCCAGCTATGTCGACGGCCGCAAGCATCCGCCGACCTTCATCGCCTATTCGCGCGCCGCGGACCGTGGCGAGGCCTCGAAGGCCTTTGCCGGGCGCCTGCGTGCCACCGGCACCAAGGTCACTGTGTTCGACGGCAGCGCCTATACGCATATGTCGATCAATCGAGATTTCGGCGAGGACGGCGACGCGCTGACGGCAGCGGCGCTGGCGTTCCTGAAATCGTCCGTCAGCTGACCCCGACGCGGCACAGGCATCTGAGGGACTGGATCAGATCAAAAGCGCCGGCGGGATATTGCCGCGTGGGCGTTTGCCGGTGCAACTGCTCTCTTCGATCGTCAAGCGGGAGAGAATTCCATGAACGGCGCCGATGTCCTGTGTGACGTGCTTCTGGCCAATGACGTGACGGTCTGCTTCGCCAATCCCGGCACATCCGAAATGCATTTCGTCGCAGCGCTTGACCGGAAACCGCAGATGCGTTGCGTGCTCGGCCTGTTCGAGGGCGTCGTGACCGGTGCCGCCGACGGCTATGCGCGGATGACCGATCGGCCGGCCGCGACGCTGCTGCATACCGGCCCCGGTTTGGCCAACGGCCTGGCCAACATGCACAATGCCCGGCGCGCCTTGAGCCCGATGATCAACATTGTCGGCGACCATGCAGCCTATCATTTGCCGCTAGATGCCCCGCTGACCAGCGATATCGAGAGCCTTGCCAAGCCGATGTCGAACTGGGTGCGCCGCATCGCTGGCCCTGACGATGTTGCGCCGGCGACCGAGGCGGCCTTCCGCGCCTCGCTGACGCCTCCCGGCGTGACCACCCTGATCCTGCCGGCGGATGCCGCCTGGGGCGAAGTCGGCGCCGCCTCAATCGGCAAGGTGAAACTGGCGCCGCCGCCGGCCGTCGACATGGACGCCGTGCGCACGGTCGCGGCAGCCATCCGTGCCGCTCCGGGTCGGGCGGGCATCATCGTTCGCGGACAGGTCGCGCGAGCCGATGCGCTTGCCGTCGCCGGGCAGATTTCGACGGGCAGCGATGTCCGTCTGTTCAGCGAAGTGCTGATCGCCCGGATGCAACGCGGGCGCGGTCGCGTGGCGCCGACGCGCATCCCCTATCCGATCGATGCGGCGACCGCACTGCTTAGGGATATCGACGTTCTGGTGCTGGTCGGCGCGCGCGAGCCGGTTGCCTTCTTCGCCTATCCGGGAAAGCCGGGGCGGCTTGTTCGGGAAGGCTGCCAGGTGCTGACGCTGGCCGCGCATGGCGAGGATCTCAGTGCGGCTCTGGAAGCGCTCCGCGACGAACTCGGTATCAAGCCGTCGCAGCCGACGGCGTTTGCAACCGCCTTTCCCGACGCGGCGACGCCGAGCGGCCAGCTCACGGAGGATGCGATCGCGCTGTCTGTGGCGCACAAGCTGCCGGCCGATGCGATCGTCTGCGACGAGGCGGTCACCTCGGCACGGCGTTTCTTCGCCCTGTCGGCCTTTGCCGCGCCGCACGATTACATGATGACCACCGGCGGATCGATCGGTGGGGGCATTCCGCTGGCAACGGGGGCGGCGATCGCCTGTCCGGGCCGCAAGGTGATCAATCTGGAGGCCGACGGCAGCGGCATGTACACGGTGCAGGGGCTGTGGACGCAGGCCAGGGAGAATCTAGACGTGGTGACGATCGTCTTTTCCAACCGGACCTATGCGATCCTGCATGGCGAGATGCGCAATGTCGGCGTCGGCGCGATCGGCGAGAACGCCAGGCGGATGCTTGATCTCGACCAGCCGTCGCTGGACTGGGTCTGCCTGGCCAAGGGCATGGGCGTGGAGGCAGCCCGCGCCGATACCTGCGAGCGGTTCGACGCCCTGCTGGAGAGCGCCTTGTCGCGACGCGGTCCGTTCCTCATCGAAGCGGTGCTTTGAGCACGGCGAAGGCGGAACAAACCTACCAGCGGGTCTTTTCGCCGGGAGCCGCCGGTTCGATCGCCAGCGCATGCACGCCGGCCTTCAGTTCGTCGGCAAGCAATTCGTTGACGGCGCGGTGGCGGTCGATGCGGCTCATGCCGGCAAAGGCCGAAGAGACGACGCGGACGCGAAAATGCGTCTCGCCGGTGCCGTCATAGGCGCCGTGATGGTCGGAGCCATGATGGTGATGGCCGGCATGGAGATGGCTTTCGTTGATGATGACCAGCCGGTCCGGCGAAAACGCCTTGTTGAGCTTGTCTTCCATGGTTGCCTGTATGGACATCGCCGTCTCCCTTCACCACATATGGCTGGCGCAGCAGCCGGCAAAACCAAAATCGGTCTCGCAAAAGCCGCTGCCGTGCAACAAAATCCGCCATTCGCCTGCTTTATGCCGCGATTCAGCGGTTAGGGCGATCATCGCGAAAATGTCAATTCTTGTTTCGCATTTGCGAACGCCCCATAAATGGGTGAGATGAAGCCGTATCCCAAATATTTCGAGAAGATTCGCATCCGCCCGGAGAAGGATGCGGAGCTGAAGTCGCATTCGCCGATCTGCCAGTGGGACGGCTGCAAGGAAGCGGGCACCCATCGTGCGCCGGTCGGGCGCATGAAGGAGGGCGAGTATTTCCGCTTCTGCTTCGACCATGTGCGCGAGTACAACAAGGGCTTCAACTACTTTTCCGGCGTGCCGGACACCGAGGTCGCGCGCTTCCAGAAGGAAGCCATGACTGGGCACCGGCCGACCTGGAAGATGGGCGTCAACGGCGCCTCGACGCGTTCGTCGCCGGATGTAGCCCAGATGCGCTCGGGCCGCGCCGGCTACTATAATCGCATGCGCGACCCATTCGACCTGTTCAAGGGGCCAAAGGATCCGCGCGAGGCGCGCGAGCGCAAGGCCAAGCCGCTTGAGGCCAAGGCGCTGGAAACGCTTGGCCTTGATACAAAGGCGACTGGCAAGGAGATCAAGGCGCGCTATAAGGAACTGGTGAAGCGTCATCATCCGGATGCGAATGGTGGCGACCGAGGTTCGGAAGACCGGTTCCGCGATGTGCTGCAGGCTTATCGCGTGCTCAAACAGGCGGGCCTGTGCTGAGCGACCATACGGTTCGTGTCGTTTTCCAACTTTCATAAGGTTGGAAAAGGCTCTAAGACCGCCCCCGGACAAAATCGATTGCCGGCGAAATCAGGCTTTTCGCCCGTGGAGACGTTGAGAGATATGAACAAGGTCGATCGCGACATCGCCAACCTGCCCGACACGACGGTGTCGGTGAAGGAGAAATTCGGGTTCGAGTCCAAGATGGTGGTGCCGGCCTATTCGGTGACCAGCGAGCATGTACCCGACATCGATCCGGACTATCTGTTCGACAAGAACACGACGATGGCGATCCTTGCAGGCTTTGCCTACAACCGCCGCGTCATGGTGTCGGGCTATCACGGCACCGGCAAGTCGACCCATATCGAACAGGTCGCCGCCCGCCTCAACTGGCCATGCGTTCGCGTCAACCTCGACAGCCATGTCAGCCGTATCGATCTCGTCGGCAAGGACGCGATCGTCGTCAAGGACGGGCTCCAGATCACCGAATTCCGCGACGGCATCCTGCCCTGGGCCTACCAGCACAATGTCGCGCTCTGCTTCGACGAGTATGACGCCGGCCGTCCGGACGTGATGTTCGTCATCCAGCGCGTGCTGGAATCGTCGGGCCGGCTGACGCTGCTCGACCAGAGCCGGGTCATTCGTCCGCATCCGGCCTTCCGGCTGTTCTCGACCGCCAACACGGTGGGCCTCGGCGACACCACCGGCCTCTATCACGGCACCCAGCAGATCAACCAGGCGCAGATGGACCGCTGGTCGATCGTCACCACGCTGAACTATCTGCCGCACGACAATGAAGTGAACATCGTGCTGGCCAAGGCCAAGCACTATCGCGACGGCAAGGGCAAGGACATCGTCAACAAGATGGTGCGCGTCGCCGACATGACGCGCTCGGCCTTCATCAATGGCGATCTGTCGACCGTGATGAGCCCGCGTACGGTGATCACCTGGGCCGAGAACGCCGAGATCTTCGGCAATATCGGCATGGCGTTCCGGCTGACCTTCCTCAACAAGTGCGACGAGCTGGAGCGTTCGGTGGTTGCCGAATTTTACCAGCGCGCCTTTGGCGAGGATTTGCCGGAAAGCGCCGCCAATGTGGTGCTGGGGTGAAACCACCTTATGGGAACAGCCCGCCGGACGTTCCTGTGGAGTTTTTCAATCCTGAGTTTTGGTATCTGTCAGGCAGCCATGGCCCAGAACGAACCATTCAAACCTGGGCAGATTTGGACTTACCATGGAGCGACACCGGCATCGTCGCGGGTGATCATAGGCGTGGTCGATAATTTGGAGGGCGAAAGCCAGCCGATCGTTTCGATTTCAGTCACTGATGCGCCGATACCCAATGATGGAAAGCAGCTACAAACCGTTCCTCACCTCCCTATGGCCGCCAACGTCCTGAAAGAGAGTGTGGTTGAACTTGAGGGGACTGGTCCAATTCCTGCTGGCTTTGATCATGGATACAGTCTGTGGAGACAGGCGTATGACGGCGGAAAGGGCGGCTACTTTACAATCTCGGTGGAAGAGATTGTCGGCATCCTACGCACCCAGCTTGGTCAACAGCCAGCGGTGAAATAGAGAATAGATAATGGCGGGTCCGGGCGACAATACGCGCAACAAGTCGAAGACGGGGTCTGAAGCCGACAGCTTCAAGCGCGCCGTCACCGTCTGCATGCGTGCCATCGCCGGTGATAAGGAGCTCGAAGTCGGCTTCGCCAAGGACCGGCCGGCACTTGCCGGCAGCCGCGCCCGGCTGCCCGAACTGCCGAAGAAGGCGTCCAAGGCCGACATCGCCATCACTCGAGGCCTTGGCGATTCCATGGCGCTGAAGCGCGCCTGCCATGACGTGCGGATCCACACCAAGCTGGCGCCCGAAGGCAAGCAGGCCCGCGCCGTCTACGACGCGGTCGAGCAGGCCCGTGTCGAGGCGATCGGCAGCCGCGCCATGCAAGGCGTCGCCGACAATATCGGCTCGATGCTCGAGGACAAATACGCCAAGGCTAACCTCGTCGATGTCAAGGACAAGGCCGACGCGCCGATCGAGGAAGCACTGGCGCTGATGGTGCGCGAGAAGCTGACCGGCCGTCCGATCCCGAAGAGCGGCGAGCGCCTGGTCGAGCTGTGGCGGCCCTGGGTCGAGGAAAAGGCCAGCGCCGATCTCGACGGTCTCTCGGCCAAGCTCGACGACCAGCAGGCCTTCGCCCGCGTCGTGCGCGAGATGCTCGCCTCCATGGAAATGGCGGAGGAACTCGGCGACGACCAGGAGACCGAAGACTCCGAGGACAATGACGACAACCAGCCGCAAGGCGAGGAGCAGAGCGAAGAGGGCGGTGAAGAGGATTCCGGCTCCGAGCAGTCGCAGTCCGAGGATGCCGAGGCGTCCGCCGACGACGAGCAGTCGGCTGAGACGGAAGCCTCCGACGCCACCGCCGACGACCTGTCCGACGATGACGATGCGGATGCCGAAACGCCCGGCGAGGCGCGCCGGAACGACAATCCCTTCACCAATCTGCCGAAGGAAATCGACTACAAGGTCTTCACCACGGCCTTCGACGAGACGGTCGGTGCTGAGGAGCTTTGCGAAGAGGAAGAACTCGACCGGCTGCGAGCCTTCCTGGACAAGCAGCTTGCCAATCTGTCCGGCGTCGTCGGGCGGCTGGCCAACCGGCTGCAGCGGCGGCTGATGGCGCAGCAGAACCGGTCGTGGGATTTCGACCTGGAAGAAGGCTACCTCGACCCGGCGCGCTTGGTGCGCGTCGTCATCGACCCGATGCAGCCTTTGTCCTTCAAGCAGGAACGCGACACCAAATTCCGGGACACGGTGGTGACGCTGGTGCTCGACAATTCCGGCTCGATGCGCGGCCGGCCGATCACGGTCGCCGCCACCTGCGCCGACATCCTGGCGCGCACGCTGGAACGCTGCGGCGTCTCAGTCGAGATCCTTGGTTTCACCACCCGGGCCTGGAAAGGCGGCCAGGCGCGCGAGAAATGGCTGAAGGACGGCAAGCCGCCGAACCCCGGCCGGCTCAACGATTTGCGCCACATCATCTACAAATCCGCCGATCATCCGTGGCGGCGGGCACGGCGCAATCTCGGCCTGATGATGCGCGAGGGCCTGCTCAAGGAAAACATCGACGGCGAGGCGCTGCTGTGGGCGCACAACCGGCTGATCGCGCGGCCTGAACAGCGCAAGATCCTGATGATGATCTCGGACGGCGCGCCGGTCGACGATTCGACGCTGTCGGTCAATCCGGGCAATTATCTCGAGCGCCATCTGCGCGCCGTCATCGAACTGATCGAGACGCGCTCGCCTGTGGAGTTGCTGGCCATCGGCATCGGCCATGACGTCACCCGCTATTACAGGCGCGCCGTCACCATCGTCGACGCCGAGGAACTGGCCGGCGCCATGACCGAGCAACTGGCCTCGCTGTTCGCCGAGGAAAGCGCGCGCGACACGCGGCGCGGCGGCATGCGGCGCGCCGGATGATCTTTTCGCGCGGCGGCTTCCAGCAGACGCTTTTCGCCGCCATCGCCCTATTTGCCGGCGCGGCTCCAGTGCTGGCCGGTTCGCCCGACTCGACCTCGGTTGAATCGGTCGAAATCTCGGCCCGCCCGATCACCGAATTCCAAATCGGCCGCGCTGACGAACAGTTCGGCCAATTCGAATTCGTCGGCGGCCTGGAAATGACCTCGCCGACACGCGATTTCGGGGCACTGTCGGCCTTCCGCTTTCTCAAAGGCGGCAGCGATTTCATTGGCGTTTCAGACACCGGCTTCTGGTTCTTCGGAACGGTGGTCCGCGACGCCGACAAGCGGCCGTCCGGTATCCAGAATTTCCGCATCCAGCAGATGGTCGACGAAGCGGGGCGGGCGATCGACGAGAAGTGGGAGGTCGACGCCGAAGGCCTCGCCGTCAAGGACGGCATCGCCACTGTCGGCTTCGAGCGCAGCCATCATGTTGCCCAGTTCAAGATCGATCCCAACGATATGAAGGCGCCGTTCAAGCAGCTCGATTTCCTGGTGCCGGCCCGGGAACTGCGCCAGAACCGCGGTTTCGAGACCGTCACCCACGCCAATGCCAACGGCCAGCATGAGGGCGGGCTGGTCGTCGTCTCTGAAAAGAGCCTCGACAAGGCCGGCAACATCTACGCCGCCATCATCGAAGGGCCGCACAAGGGCGTGTTTACGGTCAAGCGCAACGGCGACTTCGACATCACCGACGGCGCCTTCCTGCCGGATGGCGACCTGCTGTTGCTGGAGCGCAGCTTCTCGATGGCCCGCGGCGTCAAGATGCGGCTGCGGCGCATTTATGGCGAAAGCGTCGAGAAGGGCGCCGTCGCCGACGGGCCGGTGCTGCTTGAGGCCGACATGGGCTACCAGATCGACAATATGGAAGGGCTCGACGTCTGGACCCGCGACGACGGCGCGCTGATGGTGTCGCTGGTCTCCGACGACAACCACTCGATCCTGCAGCGCAATCTCTATCTGGAATTCATCCTGCACCAGGATTGAGCAACTCCTCAACCAGCTGACGCTCGCCTGTGGTTTTCGATGGAGCGGCTGGTCTGCTCCGCATTTGCCTTGCCAAGTCATTGACATTGAACGGTTTTCCAGCCGTGCGTTCGCGCCCCAAAATACTTTAGTCTAGACTTGACAATTGATGACGCCGCCGCAATACTCAAGTCAATGCTTAACTATTCCGAGATCGACAGCATCTTGCGGGCTCTGGTCGAGCCCACCCGCCGCCAGATCCTGGAAAGATTGAGCCGCGGACCAGCCACCGTCAGCCAGCTGGCGGAGCCGTTCGGCATGACGTTCGCCGCCGTGCTGCAACATCTGCAGGTGCTGGAGGCCTGCGGGCTGATCCGCAGCGAAAAGATCGGACGGGTGCGCACCTGCCGGATCGAACCGGGCGGGCTTGCCCCGCTCGCCGACTGGATTGCTGAACGCCGCATACCGGCGGAACGTCAGCTCGACCGACTTGGCCAGATCCTGGCCGACACAGATCAATCGCCCCCGAAAGTTCAAGATCAGGAAAAGGACGAACAGACATGAACCAGATCGCCCCCGTGAAAGACGAGCATTCCGTCATCCACTCCACATTCACCATCGAGCGGACCTATCCGCAATCGCCTGCCCAAGTCTTCCATGCCTTCGCCGACAAGGCGACCGTGCGCCGCTGGCGGATCGATGGCGATGGTTTTGCCATCGCCGAATTCAGCTTCGACTTCCGCGTCGGCGGTGGCGAGGTGTCGCGATTCAGTTATGCCGGCGGTCCGGAGATCAGGCTCGACGCGCAGTTCCAGGACATCGTTGCCGACCAGCGCATTGTGTTCTCCTACAGGATGGCGGTCGGGCCCCAGCCAATGTCGGCATCGCTCACCACCGTCGAGCTGACCCCCTCGGGCAATGGCACGCGGCTGACCTATACCGAGCAGGGCGCGTTTTTCGACGGTGTCGATTCCGCGAAAGGGCGGGAAGAGGGGACACGCGGGCTGTTGGAAGCCCTTGCCGCGGAACTCCAGAAGTCGAGGTAGACCGGACCGCGGCCCGGCTCTCGCTCAGGATCGTGGGCCGTTGGTGGCCATCCAGATGACATGGCGCGCGCCGCGCTTGCCGTTGGCGCGCGTGTTGATCTCCTCGACCGCAAAGCCAGCCTGCTTTAGCCGCCGCGTGAAGCCGCCGTCGGGGCCTTGCGACCACACCGCCAGGACACCACCCGGCCTGAGGGCGGTGCGCGCGGCTCCCAGCCCCTGCAGGCTGTAAAGCGCGTCGTTGGATTTGTGGACGATGCCTTGCGGGCCGTTGTCGACATCGAGCAGGATGGCGTTCCAGGCTGCCGGCTCAGACCGTATCAACTGGCCGACGTCGGTTTCCTCGACAGTGACGCGCGGATCGTCAAGGCAGCCGCCAAACACCTCGGCCATCGGGCCGCGCGCCCAGGCGACGACCTCCGGCACCAGTTCCGCAACGACGATGCTGGCATCATTGCCGAGTTCGGCGAGGGCGGCGCGCAAGGTAAAACCCATGCCGAGCCCGCCGATCAACATTCTCGGCCGCCGATGGTCGGCAATCCTTTGGCAAGACAGTTTTGCCAGCGCTTGCTCGGAGCCGCTGAGGCGGCTGTTCATCAGCTCATTGGTGCCGAGCATGATCGAGAATTCGGAACCGCGCCGCTTGAGGCGAAGCTCTTGCTGGCCGTCTGGGGTCTTTGCCGAATCGAGCTGGACCCAGGGGATCACGGGCTTTCTTTCTGTTTGGCGTGATCTTATCCGAAAGGCCTAGACCGCGACAGCCGGCTGGCTCCAGCGGGCGGCGAGCAGCCGGTAGGGGATGAGCGCCACAATGGCAATGATCAGCTTCACACTGAGGTCGCCGAGCGCCCAGGAGATCCAGCGCATAGCGTCGACATGGAACACACCCATCAGCGGTGCGGTTTCGAGCGCGAAACTGTCGTTGGGACCAGCAAAGGCGAAAGCGGCAGAGAAAGCGACGGTAAAGAACACGGCGGTGTCGAACACCGAGCCGACCAGCGTGCCGACGATCGGCGCCCGCCACCAGCTTTGCCGGCGCAGCCGGTTGAACACGGTGACGTCAAGCAATTGCGCGCAGAGGAACGCAGCACCTGACGCCGCAGCGATGCGCACCAGCCGGTCGGCCGCAGTCTCGAATTCGATCAGGCCGTGGCGGAACAGGAAGGGCGGGACGAGGATCGAGCAGATCACCGCCGTCATGAAGCCGACAAAGACGATCCTGCGCGCTACGGCAGGTCCGTAGCGGCGGTTGGCGAGGTCGGTGACCAGGAACGAGAAGGGATAGGTGAAGGCGCCCCAGGTCAAAAGGTCGGCCAGCGACAGGCCACCGATCTGCCCCTGCATCGGGAACTGCACGAGAATGTTCGACGCCACGACGACAAGCGCCATGGCGGCCACGAAGGGCAGGTATCGCGAGAAGGAACTCATTTTTTTATCCTGGGTAATGGAACCAGCGGAGCGCTATTCCGAAACGGAATCACGCTCGCTTTGTTTGAGCATCGGAAGCCACTTTGAAAGGCTTGGATCCGATGCCCAAGGCGGTCGTCCCCCGCCTTTAAACGATGTTAGGCAGCAGGCTGATCGGCAAGCTTCTTGGCGATCTGCTTCTTCAACAGACGCGCGCGCTGCGACAGTTCCTTGACGTCGGCCTTGGCCAGGAAGGCATCCAGACCGCCGCGATGTTCGACCGAACGCAGCGCGTTGGCCGAAATGCGCAGGCGCACGTTCTGGTTCAGCGCTTCCGAGATCAGCGTCACATTGACGAGGTTCGGCAGGAAGCGACGCCTGGTCTTGTTGTTGGCGTGGCTCACATTGTTGCCGGACATGACTGCCTTGGCAGTGAGTTCGCAGGTGCGGGACATAGTTGTAACCTTCAGTTCTCGGGTCTGCCAAACCTTTATTCCCACGCCGGGTGGCGCGCGGTTCTGGTCAGGCGGCCTTATGGAAAAAGTTGGCGTTCCATAGTTGCATTTCGCCGGTGCGTCAAGCTCCGGCATGCCCACGGACGCGCCCGGCATTTCATATTAAGGCCGGAATTCATCCTATAAGCGGTCTGACAGGGACATGCCAGCCCGGAGTTGCCCGCCTCCGGCCAAGAATCAAGGACCCGATGCCGCCATGCTTCGTTCCTCTCACGCCCTTGCTGCCGTGCTCGCCATTGCCTTGCCGTCCGCCGCCAAAGCTGCCTCGCCGCAGTCATTCAAGGGCGAGTACATCGTGTCGTTCCTTGGTCTTTCGATAGCGAAATCAACGTTTTCCAGCCACTATGAGAACGGCGCTTACGCGATCGAAGGCAGCGTCAGAGCTGCCGGTCTCGCCAGGCTGTTCGACGATACCCAGGGTACGGTCTCGTCCAAGGGCACGATCTCGGGCAAGAAGATGGTGCCGCAGGCGTTCCGTGCCGACTACACCTCGGGCAAGAGGGCATCGGTGGTCGATATCCGCTTTGCCAATGGCACGGTCACCTCGACGCAGGTCATCCCGGCGCCGGAAAAGCGCGATCCCAAGAGCTGGGTGCCGATTGGCACCGGCGACCTGGCATCGGTGCTCGATCCGATGGCCGCCACGGTCATCCACGCCGACAGCCTAGACCAGGTCTGCGGCCGCACGGTGAAATTCTATGATGGCGAGATGCGCGCCGATCTGACGCTGACCTACGCGTCGAAGGGCACGATCACGGTGCCGGGTTACAAGGGCAATACCATCACCTGCCGGATGGGCTTCGATCCGGTGGCGGGCTACCGCAAGGGCCGCAAGGCGCTCAACTACCTGAAGGACCGCAGCCGCATGATGGTGACGTTTGCGCCGCTCGGCCAAACCGGCGTATATGCGCCGATCCACGCCACGGTTGGAACGCAGATCGGCACCTTAACCATCAGCGCCAGGCGTTTCGAAGCGGTACAATAGCAGGCGCGCCACTGGGACAGAGTTGGGCGCGCCACTGGAGACAGAATGGGGCGCGCGACACTCATCGGCTTTTCGGCGGTCGCCATGTGGGCGCTGCTGGCGCTGCTCACGGATGCCTCCGGCCAGGTGCCGCCGTTCCTGCTGTCGGCGATCACCTTCTCGATCGGCACCGGAGTCGGGCTTGTCGCGCGGCTGGTCATGCCGGCCCCCGACAAGAGCCAGAAGATACCGCCGCAAGTTTGGCTGATCGGCATTGCCGGCCTGTTCGGCTACCACTTTTTCTACTTCACCGCGTTGCGCAATGCGCCGGCGGTTGAGGCGAGCCTGATCGCCTATCTGTGGCCGCTGCTGATCGTGCTTGGCTCGGCGCTGATGCCGGGCGAGCGCCTGGCCTGGAACCATGTCGTCGGCGCGCTGCTCGGCCTTGCCGGCACCGTGCTGATCGTCACCAAGGGCGGTGGCCTCGCCTTCGACGCCCGCTACGCCTTTGGCTATGCCATGGCCGCCGTCTGCGCCGTGCTGTGGTCGTCCTATTCGCTTCTGTCGCGGCGCTTCCCGTCGGTGCCGACCAGCATCGTCACCTGGTTCTGCGCCGCCACCGCGGTGCTGTCGCTCGCTTGCCACCTGACGCTGGAAAAGACCGTGCTGCCGGACGGCGCCGGCCAGTGGCTGGCCGTGCTCGGGCTTGGCCTGATGCCGGTCGGCGCGGCCTTCTACACCTGGGATATCGGCGTCAAGCGCGGCAACATCCAGGTGCTCGGCGCGGCAAGCTATGCGGCGCCGCTGTTGTCGACGCTGGTGCTGATCGCGGCCGGCGTCGCCGAGCCGTCGCTGCGCGTCCTTGCCGCCTGCGTGCTCATCACCGGTGGGGCGGCGCTGGCGGCAAAATCGCTGTTCCTGCGCAAGCCGGTCGTGACCGAAAGCGGGGCCAAGGCATGACGATGCCGTTTGCGGGCGGCATCGACGCCAATGCCAATGCGACGTTGATCTTTTCGCTGGTGGCGGCGGTGATCTACGCCTTCACATCAGGCATGCCGCCGACGCTCGCCCGCTCGGCGGCAAAGACGCTCGCCGTGGCGATGCTTGGCGTGCTGGCGGTGCTGCAAGGCGGCCCGCTGCTGCTGGTCATCGCCCTTGCGCTCAGCGCCGCTGGCGACGCCTTCCTGTCGCGCGACGGCGAAAGGGCCTTTCTCGGCGGGCTGGCCAGTTTCCTCGTCGCGCACATCGTCTATGTCGCGCTGTTCCTGCGCAGTGGCGGCGGCTTGGAACTGCTCGGTGCCGAATCGTGGCGCGGGTCGATCGCGCTGGCAATGGCGGCGTTCGCGATCGTCATGCTGGTGGCACTCTGGCGGCGTGTCGGTCCCGGCTTGCGCGTTCCGATCGTCGCCTATGTCGCGGCCATCCTCGCCATGGGCGTTTCGGCACTGACGACTGGCAGCGTCTCGATTGTCGGCGGCGCGCTGCTGTTCATGGCATCGGACGGGCTGCTCGCCACGGAGAAATTCCTGGTGGCCGCCATCTCGCCGCACCGCGTCTGGATGCGTTTCGCCGTCTGGGGTCTCTACTACGTCGCCCAACTGGCGATCACCCTGGGATTCCTGCTGAGCTAGGGGTTCTTGCTGAGTTGGGGTTGTCTCGGCTGCCAGCCGGGTTCTGCCAATTCGAAGGTGGCGAACTCAAAGCCCGGAGCGACCGTGCAGCCGACCAGGGTCCATTCGCCCTGGCTGCGCGCCGATTGCCACCAGCCTGCCGGCACGACGATCTGCGGCCGCTCGCCCGCCGCCAGGTCGATGCCGAGCACCTGCTCGAACACGGCGCCATCTTCCTCACTCATCGACAGCGCCAGCGGGGCACCGGCATGGAAATGCCAGACCTCGGTGGCGTCCTTGACCCTGTGCCAGGCCGAAACCTGGTGCTGCTCCAAAAGGAAATAGATCGCGGTCGAATGGCCGCGCGCGCCGCCGGCGCCATCGCGAAAGGTCTCCGCATACCAGCCACCTTCCGGATGCGGCTTCAGGCCGAGGATCGCGATGATTTCGGCTGCGCTGGTCATGGGTTCCGGACCATCCTGTTTTTGCTTAGAAATTATCCTTGCGCTTGCGGATTTCGGCAAACACCTCGGCGTCCGAAGCTTTCTCCAGCCCAAGATGCTTGCGGATCGCCGGGTCGTGCCAGCGCAGGAACGGATTGGTCGACAGTTCCTCGCCGATCGTCGTCGGCAGCGTCGGCTTGTTGTCGGCCCGCAACGCCTCGATCTTGGCGGCACGTTCCTTCAACGCCGAATTGGTCGGGTCGACGGTCAGCGCGAAACGGGCGTTGGAGAGCGTGTATTCGTGGCCGCAATAGATGACGGTCGCGGCGGGAAGCGCTGCAAGCTTTTTCAGCGACTCGTACATCACCGGCGGTTTGCATTCGAACAGCCGCCCGCAGCCCAGCGCAAACAGCGTATCGGCGGTGAACGCCACCTTCGATGCCGGCAAGTAGTAGGAAACGTGGCCGGCGGTATGGCCGGGCGTGGCGATCACCTCGATGCGTTCATCGCCGAGATGAACGACGGAACCCTCTTCGACGGTTTCGTCGATGCCGGGAATCTTGGCCTTTTCCGCTTCCGGGCCGATGATGCGCAGCTTGAAGCGCTCCTTCAGCGCCAGATTGGCCTCGACATGATCGACATGGTGATGCGTGGTCAGGATCATCGTCGGCGTCCAGCCGGTGCGCTTGAGCGCGGCCAGGATCGGCGCTTCCTCGGGCGCATCGATGATCGCGGTCTGGCCGCTTTTGGGGTCATGCACCAGCACGCCGAAATTGTCGCTGCGGCACATGAACTGTTCGATTTCGACCGGCATCGCATCTCTCCATTGTCGCCGCAGACATAGGGCGCCAAGGCGCCGATGTCATCCCGGAATGTCGAGTGACATCCCGGAATGTCGACCTCGTCGAGGCCTTTTGTTGAAACCCGCCGATATCACGGCTACATCCCTCGCATGCATTCCGACATCGTCGATCTTCGATCCTTCTATTCGACAACGCTCGGCCGGTTCGCCGAGCGTTCGATCACCATGGCGCTGTCGTCAATCTGGGCAACCGTGCCCAATGAGCGGCTGGTCGGCCTCGGCTACACCTTGCCGTGGCTGGAGCGCTTCGGCACCGATGCCGAGCGGGTCTTCGCCTTCATGCCGGCAACGCAAGGCGCCGTGGTGTGGCCGGCGACGGGGCCGACGGCGACGGCATTGGTCTTCGACGAGGAGCTGCCGCTGGTCGATTCCTGCATCGACCGCATGCTTCTGGTCCATTCGCTCGAACATGTCGAAAATCCGCGCGAAACGCTGAACGAGATCTGGCGGGTGCTGTCGCCGGCCGGCCGCGTCGTCATCGTCGTGCCCAACCGGCGTGGCGTCTGGGCGCGCTTCGAGCATACGCCGTTCGGCAATGGCCGGCCGTTTTCGCGCGGCCAGCTTACCGAACTGCTGCGCGAGACGAATTTCACGCCGGCGGCCTGGTCCGATGCGCTGTTCTTCCCGCCATCGCGGCGGCGCTTCATGATGCGCTTCCAGAACGTGCTGGAACGCGCTGGCCGGCGGCTGTGGCCGATCTTTTCCGGTGTGATCGTCGTGGAGGCGCAGAAGCGGCTCTATCAAGGCGTTCCGGTCGCCCAGCGCGCCTCGCGTCGCGTCTTCGTGCCGGTGCTGTCGCCGCATGGCGCCACGCGGCTCGGCCGTCAAAGTGAGGCCGGCGATGCCAAGCTATCGGTTGCGCGGGTGACGGCTTCGTGATCGCGACAAGAACGCCTGGGGCCTTGCCCCACCCTATCTGTCGCAAGGGGGCTCGCAGCCCATTTGAACGACGGATGCGATCGAGTCTCTCCATCCGGTTTCAGCACTGAACGCAAGGACCTCGGCTATGGCTGATCAACTGGACAATGCAGCCACCGTTCAGCCGGCTGCCGTGGCGGTCGAAGCCAGCAGCCTGCGTGATCAGGTGGCGACGATCAGGCAAGCGCTGACGGGATCACCGGTTCGCAGCTGGTTGCTCTGGACATCGGTCGGCATCATGGCCGTCATCATCGCAACGTCGATCGGCCAAGTCCTGCTCAACCGCTGGAACCAGCCTTTCTACGATGCGCTTGCGCGTCGCGACATGGCGGCTTTCCTGCACCAGCTTTTCGTCTTTGCGGCAATCGCCGGTGGACTTCTGGTGCTCAATATCGGCCAGACCTGGCTCAACCAGATGATCAGGCTGAAGCTGCGCGAGGCGCTGACGCTGGATCTGATCGACCAGTGGATGCGGCCGGCGCGGGCCTTCCGTCTGGCCAATGCCGGCGCCATCGGCGTCAATCCCGATCAGCGCATGCAGCAGGACGCCGCGCACCTGTCCGACCTGTCGACCGATCTCGGCGTCGGCCTGCTGCAGTCATGCATCCTGCTCGTGTCCTTCGTCGGCGTGTTGTGGGAACTATCCTCGGGCTTCGTGTTCCATGTCGGCGGCACCTCGCTGGCCATACCGGGCTACATGGTCTGGGCTGCTATCCTTTACGCCGCCACCGCTTCCTGGCTGAGCTGGCTGGTCGGACGGCCGCTGATCCGCCTCAACAGCGACCGCTACACACGCGAAGCCGAGCTGCGCTCGTCGATGGTGCGCGTCAACGAGAATGTCGATGCCATCGCGCTGTACCATGGCGAGGCCGACGCCAGGCGACGGCTCGGGCTTGACCTCAGCACGGTGCTGGGCGCCATGCGCCGCATCTACACCGCCCAGATCAACCTGTCCTGGGTGACCGACACCTATGGCTGGATCACCGTCGTGGCACCCATCCTGGTCGCCTCGCCGGTCTATTTCTCGGGCGAAATCAGCTTTGGCGGGCTGATGATGGCGGTCGGCGCCTTCAACCAGGTTCACTCGTCGTTGCGCTGGTTCATCAATAACATTGGCAGCATCGCCGACTGGCGCGCCACGCTGATGCGCGTCGCCGACTTCCGCATCGCGCTCAATGAGACCGACGTGCTGCACGACAAGGAAAGGCGCATTGCCTTCGGCGAGAACGCCAATGGCAGCCTGACTTTCGAGAAGCTCGAAGTGGCTTCGCGGGACGGCTGCACCAAGCTTGCCGACCAGCATGTCGAAATCCGCCCCGGCGAGCGCGTCATGATTACCGGCGACCCGGGCGCCGGCAAGACGTTGTTCTTCCGCGCCATTGCCGGCCTGTGGCCATGGGGGAGCGGGCGGATCGGCCTGCCGTTGGGAGAAAACCCCATATTCGTGCCGCGCGTCCCGTATTTCCCGACCGGTACGCTGCGCGAGGTCCTCGACCATCCGAACGGACCTGCGCCGGCGAGCGACGCCGACATTTCGGCGGTGCTTGCCGAAGTCGGGCTTGGACGGCTGTCATCCTCACTCGATCGCAGCGCGCGCTGGGAGCATGAGTTGGGCGATGACGAACAGCGTTCGCTGGCCTTCGCCAGGCTTGCCTTGCGGCAGCCGAAGTGGGTGATCATCGACGAAGCCCTGGACGCGTTCGACGGTCCCTCGCTGCGGCGCGTGCTGTCGACATTGGATAAGCGCTTGCCCGGGACCGCGATCCTCAACATCGGACGCGGCCTTCACAACAGTCAGTTCTTTCCGCGCGCGTTGACGATCGTCAAGGATACCGGTGCGCAGGCGCTGAAACCCGTCCGCGTCAGGGCCGGTGCGATCGACCCGCCGCCGGCGGCCGCCCGTCGCAAGAAATAGGCTGTTTTCCCGGGGCCACGGGCTCCAAGCTTTATTTTGCCGCGATCGCGAAGGAAGATTTCCCGAAGAAACAACCCTGGCGTCGGCCATGCTTGATGCTTTACGCCTGCTTGCCTGTCTTGCCTGTGCCCAGGCCACGCCCATCGCCCCGCCGCCGGATGCGCTGGCGGTCGATGTCGAACTGGTGCTGGCGGTCGACATTTCACTGTCGATGGACGAGAAGGAGTTTGCCCTGCAGCGCGCCGGCTATGTCGAGGCGCTGCGGCACCCCGATTTCATCCAGGCTGTCCGCGCCGGCAAGACGGGCCGCATCGCGCTCGCCTATTTCGAATGGGCTGGCACGGTTCGCGACGACGCGATCATCGACTGGCAAATCATCGACAGCGCCGAGAGCGCCAACAGCTTTGCCGACAAGGTTGCGGCCCGACCGTTCCGCAGCTTCCGCGGCACCTCGATTTCCGGTGCACTGGCTTTCGGCACCGAGCTTTTCGATCGCCCTGCTTTCGAGGGCGAACGCCGCGTCATCGATATATCGGGCGACGGTCCCAACAATATCGGGCCGCCGGTCACCGCGACGCGCGATGCGGCAACCGCCAAAGGCATCGTCATCAACGGCCTGCCGATCCTGATCAATCCGTCACCAACCTTCAGCCATCTCGACCAGTATTATGCGCAGTGCGTGACCGGAGGGCCCGGTTCCTTCGTGTTGCCGATCTACGCGGCCGCCGAATTTTCGACCGCAATCCGGCGCAAGCTGATCCTCGAGGTGAGCGGCATTCAAGAGAGGGCGAGGGTCATCCCCGTCGACACTGGTGCGCCTGTCGACTGCCTGAAAGGCGAGCGGGACAGACGGTTTTTTTCGGACCCGTATTTTCCGGAGCTCGACCGATAGCTTCGGCGCAACGATAGGGGTCAGGCCGGATGGGCGCCGAACTTCTGCCGAAACTCATCGTGAAGGTCGCGGCGCCAGCGCCGGCCATAGACATAGCCATTGATCAGTTCGGGCAGCGAGTAGCCGAGATCTTTCGACGAGCGGTTGGCCATGTAGCCTGAGAAGGCTTCCGGAATACGGCACTTCAGAATATCGGAAATGATCTGCCGCGTGATCATATAGGGCGGGATGTGCGGGTAGGAGCGGGCAATATTCGGATGTTTGCGCATCAGGTTCGCATAGGCTTCGACATAGCCGTGGCGACGTCGCGAAATCGAATTCTCCGAATTGTGCTTCGTCCAGTCGATGTTCTGAGACAATTGCGCGCCGAAGCGCGCAGCAGCAATTCGCGATCCTGCATCCGGGCGATGTCGCTGTCGTAGCCGCCGATGGCCAGTAACGCCTCGCGGCGAGCTGTTATCGCCGATCCTGCGATCAAGATTGTCTCCGCGACCAGCGTCCGTTCCAGCGTGGCCGAGTTAAGGAATGCATCGCGGTTGATGCAATTGGTGGCGTGTCCGCCCTTCAGGGAGACATAGGAGCTGATCAGCACTTCGAGCGCGGGATCGGCATCGAACCAGGTCAGGGTCCGTTCGAGCCTGTGCGGCAAATAGACATCGTCGGAATCGAGGAACGTCACGATGGGGGCCCGCGCGCGCTCGATGCCTGCATTGCGGGCGGCATTGGCGCCTCGCCATTTCGCGCCGACAGAGACCAGTCGCGGATCGCGAATGCCGGCCAGCGCCGCCGCGGTTCCGTCCGTCGAGCCATCGTCGACGACAATATGCTCGAACCTCGGCATGCTCTGGGAACGTACACTTTCCACAGCGCGTAATACCGCCTCACGCCTGTTGTGAGTCGGGGTAATCACCGTGATGAGAGGAGCGTGCACTGTCTTCCCGGACATACTGCGTCAGCCATTTCCAGCGCAAAAAATATGCTTCCTGACAGGTCTTTCGATCTTCAGGACGGTCAAATCGATCGGACTCCCCCTTCCATTTCCCCCGTATTGGTCACGACGCTACAAAAAGCAACCGCACCTGTCACCCCACCGGGATGCTGCTCAATGCGCGCGAAATGACGAATTCCAGTATCTAGCGCTTCAAGTGCAACACTATTGCCGCGCGTTTTGCTTGCGAATCGCCCTTGCGATGAATGACGCGTCTAGAATGCGAATGCATTCCACTACGTCAGACGTAATCGCATCGCGGCCGGTGTTTGGGCAGATTGCCGCGGCGAGGTCGGCTGGTCGGCTTCGGTTCCAGAGGGAGTACCTGTCATGACAGCCTACGCCGTTGCCCATATGCGCCAAGCCCGGATGGGTCCGCAGCTCGTCGAATATCTGCAAAAGATCGATGCCACGCTGGCCCCTTTCGGCGGCCGTTTCCTGGTCCATGGCGGCGATGTCGAGGTCATCGAAAACAAATGGCCGGGCCACCTGATCATCATCGAATTTCCCGACAGGCAACAGGTGCGCGGATGGTACAATTCGGCCGCTTACCGGGCGATACTATCGTTGCGGACCGACAACTCGGAAGCCGACGTGATCTTCGTTGACGGCGTTGAACATCCGCATAAGGCCACGGATGTCCTTGACTCAGCGTGAAGTCGACGGGAAAAGCGCGTGGCGCTTTCCTGAGGGAGTTGCGTCCAAACTAAGAGATAGAGCAGCGAGACTACCGTTTCAGCAAGAACACCGCCTGCTGGCCGAAGAAGTTCCAGAACCACCATGGCATCGACAGGCCGATCTTCTGACCATTGGCGTCGAGCGCGGTTGCTTTCTCCACGGTGGCGCCGAGCTCGTCGCACAGATTGACGAAGTCTCGGATGGTGCAGAAATGGATGTTGGGCGTGTCGTACCATGAATAGGGCAGGTCCGTGGTCACCGGCATGCGGCCATTGAGGAACAGCGACATGCGGACCCGCCAATGGCCGAAATTGGGGAAGGACACGATGGCGCGATTGCCGATCCTGAGCAGTTCCTTGAGAACCAGCTTCGGGTTGCGGGTGGCCTGCAGGGTCTGCGACAGGACGACGAAGTCAAAGCCCTTGTCGGGATAGAACTCGAGATCCTTGTCGGCATCGCCCTGAATGACGCTCAAGCCGCGCGCCACGCATTCGTTGACGCCACGCTGCGACAGTTCAAGGCCGCGGCCGTCGACCTGCTTGGTGTCCTGCAGCAATTCGAGCAGCGAGCCATCGCCCGAACCGACGTCGAGCACGCGCGACTGTGGCGGGATGAGGTTGGCGACGACTTCGAGGTCGACGCGCTGGTTGCGGGTTACATTCATGATGTGAGCCCTCGCGCGCGCGCCGCGGAGCCGATGAAGCCATTGATGGCGGCAAACAGTTCCGGCTCGTCGAGCAGGAAGGCGTCGTGGCCGCGATCGGTCTCGATCTCGACGAAGGATACCGACGCGCCGGCCGCATTGAGTGCATGCACGATCGAGCGGCTCTCTTCGGTCGGAAACAGCCAATCGGAGGTGAAGGACACCAGGCAGAAGCGGGTCTTCGTGCCGGCGAACGCATCCGCCAGCCGGCCGCCATGGTCGGCGGCGAGGTCGAAATAGTCCATCGACCGCGTCATGTAGAGATAGGAATTGGCATCGAAGCGATCGACGAAGGTCATGCCCTGGTGGCGCAGATAGCTTTCGATCTGGAAGTCGGCGTCGAAGCCGAAGGTGAGTGCCTCGCGATCCTGCAGATTGCGGCCGAACTTCCGGTGCAGGGCGGCTTCCGACAGATAGGTGATGTGGGCGGCCATGCGCGCCACCGCCAAGCCCTTCTCCGGGCGCTTGCCGTGCTCGAAATATTTGCCGCCGTGCCAGTCCGGATCGGCCATCACGGCTTGTCGGCCAACCTCATGGAAGGCGATGTTCTGCGAGGAATGGCGCGCGCCGGTGGCAATCGGCAGCGCCGAGAAGACGCGCTCCGGATAGCTCGACGCCCATTCCAGCACCTGCATGCCGCCCATCGAGCCGCCGAGGACGCAAAACAGTTTTTCGATGCCGAAATGGTCGATCAGCATCTGCTGGGCGCGCACCATGTCGCGGATGGTGATGATCGGCAGGTCGAGCCCATAGGGCTTGCCGGTGGCGGGATTGGTCGAGGCCGGGCCGGTCGAACCCAGGCAGCCACCAATGACGTTGGAGCAGATGACAAAGAAACGACTGGTGTCGATGATCTTGCCGGGGCCGATCAGCACTTCCCACCAGCCTGGCTTGCCGGTCACCGGATTGGTGCTGCCGACATGCTGGTCGCCGGTCAGCGCATGGCAGACGAGGATGGCGTTGGAACGGGCGTCGTTCAGCGTGCCGTAGGTCTGGTAGGCGATCTGGAACGGCGACAGCAGGGTGCCGGCGTCGAGCTTGAGCGGCTTGTCGAGCCCAAAGCGCAGCACTGGGCTCGACGGCTGATCAGCCTCGTTGTTGGTTTTTCCAGCGCGCAGAGCGGCCATTGCATCCATCTCACACTTTGAATCCGCACGGTGCTCTCGAAATTCGAGGCCGATGCGGTGTCCGGCCGGAGCGGACAACAAAAAACCGGCATTGCAGTCGCAAAGCCGGTTACAGGATGCAAACGGCCCTTTAGCAAGTTGTTTAACGTGGCTGCAAGCCGACCGGCCAAATCACCACGGAAGTTCTCACCCCTTCTAGGACTGCGGGACGCCGCCGTCAACGGCCAGCCGCAGTCGGGAGGTTGCCACCTCTCGACATTGCGGGCCGTGGCTTGTATTTCCGCTGCGGCTTCCAGATGGAAGCGTTCTCGACGGATTTTGCGACATGAGCCAGACACCGGACAAGGCACGTCCAATCCCGCGCGCGGGCATCATGGACATCGACGCCTATGTGCCGGGCAAGAGCACGGCGCCCGCTGGCGTCGCCAAGGTCTACAAGCTGTCGTCGAACGAGAATCCGCTCGGTCCGTCGCCGAAGGCGATCGAGGCGGCGCGGGAGATTGCTGCGAAGCTCGACGTCTATCCCGACGGAACCGCCAGGCGGCTGCGTGAGGCGATCGCCGAGGTGCATGGTCTCAACGCGCAGAACATCATCTGTTCCAACGGCTCCGACGAAATTCTCGGCCTTCTGGCGCAGACCTATCTCGCTCCCGGCGACGAGGCGATTTTCACCGAACACGCCTTCATGGTCTACAAGATCTACGTCCAGTCGGCCGGCGCCACTCCGGTCGCGGTCAAGGAGACCGACGAGCGTGCCGACATCGATGCGATGCTGGCTGCGGTCACGCCCCGCACGAAAATCGTGTTCCTCGCCAATCCCAACAACCCGACCGGCACCTATGTGCCGTTCCAGGAGGTGCGCCGCCTGCATGCCGGCCTTCCCGGAAATGTGCTTCTGGTGCTCGATGCGGCTTACGCCGAATATGTCCGCCGCAACGATTATGAAGCCGGCATCGAACTGGTCGGCGGCGCCGAGAACGTGGTGATGACCCGCACCTTCTCCAAGATCGGCCTCGGCGGGGCGCGGATCGGCTGGATGTACGCGCCGATGCACATCGTCGATGCCATCAACCGTGTGCGTGGCCCCTTCAACGTCAATGCAACGGCGATCGAGGCCGGCATTGCCGCGATCCGTGACCGCGACCACGTCCAACGCAGCGTGATGCACAACGAAACCTGGCTCACATGGTTGAGCGAGGAGTTCGGCAAGCTCGGGCTGCGGGTGACGCCAAGCGTCGGCAATTTCATCCTCATCCATTTTCCCGACGACCAGAGCCATTCGGCTGCTGCGGCGGACGAATATCTGACGGCGCGCGGCTATATCCTGCGGCGCGTTTCCGGCTACGGCTTTCCAAACGCGCTGCGCATGACCGTCGGCACCGAAGAGGCCAATCGCGGCGTTGTCGCCGCTCTCACGACATTCCTGAAAAGCTAGAACACCATGACATCACCGATGTTTGAAAAGATCGCGCTGGTCGGCATCGGCCTGATCGGCTCGTCGCTGGCCCGTGTCATCCGCCGCGAGGGCCTCGCCCGCCACGTCGCCATCTCGACCCGCAGTGCCGCGACGCTGGCGCGGGCGGAAGAGCTTGGGCTTGGCTCCTCCTACACCACCGATGCGAAGGAATCAGTCCGCGATGCCGATCTGGTCATCGTCTCGGTGCCGGTCGGTTCGTCGGGCGCTGTGGCCGAGGAAATCGCGCCGGCACTGAAGCAGGGTGCGATCCTCACCGATGTCGGCTCGACCAAGGCATCGGTCATCGCGCAGATGCAGCCCTATGTGCCTGATGGCGTGCATTTCATTCCCGGCCACCCCCTGGCGGGCACGGAAAAATCCGGCCCCGATGCCGGTTTCGCCGACCTGTTCGACAATCGCTGGTGCATCTTCACCCCGCTGCCCGACACAGACCCGGATGCGCTGGAGAGGCTGTCGGAATTCTGGCGTCGGTGCGGCGCCAACATCGACACCATGGATCCGCAGCATCACGACATGACGCTGGCCATCGTCTCGCACCTGCCGCACATCATCGCCTACAACATCGTCGGCACCGCCGACGATCTGGAGTCGGTCACCAAATCCGAAGTGATCAAATATTCGGCTTCGGGTTTTCGCGATTTCACCCGTCTCGCCGCCTCGGATCCGACCATGTGGCGAGACGTCTGCCTGCACAACAAGGATGCCATCCTCGAAATGCTGGCGCGGTTCTCGGAAGATTTGGCCTCGCTGCAGCGGGCGATCCGCTGGGGCGACGGCGAAAAACTGTTCGACCTGTTCACCCGCACCCGCGCGGTGCGCCGCTCGATCATCGAGGCCGGCCAGGACATCGACGCACCCGATTTCGGCCGTCAGGCTGTCGAGCACCCGGCGAAGGCGTAGATCGGTTATTCAGCCTGCTGGCCAATGGCTTTTCATCATTGCCAGCGTCTCGGCCCGGTCCGGCGCGCCCAGCCTGCCGCCGAAACGCAGGCATTTGAGCGCGGCGGCCGCACTGGCAAAGCGCAAGGCCTGCTCGACCGGCATGGCTTCCGCCAGTCCGACGGCGAAGGCGCCGTGAAAGACATCGCCGGCGGCAAGCGTGTCGACCGCCTTGATCTTTGGCGCAGCCACATGGCGCGACGATCCCGTCGCGCGATCGAACCACCAGGTTCCGGCCGCGCCGCCGGTAACCGCGACAAACGCATCGCCGCGCCGGGCAAGTGCCTCACAGGCTTGGCGCGAGTCCAGTTCCGTGCCGCACAGAATGCGCGCAGCCGGCTCGGAAGCGACGATATGGGAGGCCAGCGGCAGCAGCAGCTCCAGCACGTCCCTCGACGCGGTATCGGCATCGAGGATGGCCGGCCGGCCGATGGCGTGCGCCGCCTCCAGGGCAAGTGCTGCGGCACCGGGCCAGCGGACGTCGACCAGCACGGCATCGAATGCGGAGAGGTCGGCGACCGGTAGAACGTCGGGATCGGCCTGGGCTTTACTGTCGTAGAAAGGCACGATGATGCGCTCGCCATGCGCGTCGACCAGGATCGAGGCCAGCGCCGAGCGGGCGCCACTGACGCGGCGCACGAAGCTGCAATCGACGCCTTCCGCCTTGATCCCGGCGATCAGCTGATCGCCGACGGAATCGTCGCCCGTGCTCGCCCACAGCGATACCGCGGCGCCCAGACGAAGTGCTGCGCAGGCCGCGCTCGTCGCCATGCCCGAGGCGATCTGGACGCCGTCGGAGGCGATGAACTTGCCCTGGTGGTCGGGCAGCGTCTCGACGCGCAGGATCGTGTCCAGCGTCAGCGCGCCGACACTCAGCAGTCTCACGGTTTTTGCCATCGATGCGCTATTCCACCGGCTTGATCTTGCCCAGCGGAATGAAGCCGAGCGAGGCCTTGCCCTTGACCACCTTGAGCGGCATCGACGGCTGGTTGCCGAGCAGCGCCAAGCCAGCAAAGCCCTGCTCGATCTGCGTCTTTTGCTCGGGGATGGCACCGCCGAGGATCGCCGCCACGGCCTTCGGGTCCTTCAGCGTGATCGTCAGGTCGGCGTCGATGAGACCATCGGCATCGACCGACAGAGGTCCGGAAACGGTGACGCGCGCCGTGCCCGACGATAGGTCGAGATTGCGGATCTCGATCGCCTGGCCGCGCAGGCTCTTCACTTGCCTGCCGATCAGTGCCACGCCATTCTTCAGCGTCACGTCGCCGCTGGCATCGAGCGCCGGCAGCACGCGCCCGCCGATCGCCTCGGAATCGATCTCGAGATCGCTGAAATTGCCGAGATAGTTGATATCCCCACCGCTCGGCTGCAATTGGCCGTTCGCCTTGCCGGCACTGAACAGTTCGACCGGATCGGTGTCATCAGCCGGATCGGTCTGGCCGGACAGACCCTCGGCCTGCAGTGAAATCCGCCGTGGCAGCGGCCATGACAGTTTGACGTTGGCTTGCAGATTGTCCCAGTCGATCCACAACGGCATCATGCCCGGAACGGAAGTCCTGAGCGGACCGCGCAGATCGGCAACCGGCGACAGCGGCTGGATGATCTGGGCGACCGCATTGAAGCTGCCGGCCGAGGCCGCGATGTTCCTGGCATCGTCCTCATAAGCGAGATTGTCGCAGGAGACGGCAAAGCTCAGCGGATAGCCGCTGACCTGGAGATTGGCGCAGCCGGCCTCGACACCACCCTTGTTGAGCGTGGCAACGGCCTTGTCGGCTTCACTTCTGACCCGGTCAGCCAGATAGAACCAGCCAGCGCTGTAAATGGCGAACAACAGGACGATGAACGCGGCAAGCCACAAGAGGCGGCGTCGGCGCTTCGGTTGGCGTTCGTCACTTGACGTCATGCTTTGGCTCTCGTTAACGCATGGGTGTTGTAGGCGGACTCGCGATTCCGACAACAATAGGTAGACAGAGGCGGACGGAAAAAACACCGATTCCGGTGTGGTGCTGTCATTCTTTGCAATCAGGCGCGGCGATATGGGCGATTTTTGGGTGTTTGGCTATGGGTCGCTGATCTGGCGGCCGGGTTTCGCGCATGTCGAGACGCAGCGCGCCCGCCTGCACGGCTACCGGCGCTCGCTGTGCGTCTATTCCTTCGTGCATCGCGGCACGCGTCAGCGGCCGGGGCTGGTGCTCGGTCTCGACCGTGGTGGCTCCTGCGTCGGTTTGGCGTTCCGCGTGCCCGGCGAATTGCGCGATGAGGTCATCGGCTATCTGCGCGAGCGTGAGCTGGTCACCAACGTCTATCTCGAACGGACGCTCAAGGTTCGCCTTGACGGTGGCCGGACGGTCGAAGCCGTGGCCTACATCGTCGACCGCCAGCACGAGCAATATGCCGGCGCGCTCGACGCGGCGCATGCAGCGGCCGTAGTGCGCGGCGCGGTCGGCCAGTCCGGCAACAATGAGGACTACGTGATCAGCACGCTGGAACACCTTGAGGCGCTGGGCATAAGCGACCACTGGCTGCAGGATGTCGCGCGCCGGGTCGCGCCTTTGTGAAGCCCTGGCTCTGCGGAAAAGGCCGCCAGGCCTTTGACCTCGATATGGCAAGACCTAGGTTAGGTTTTGAACCTCAGCCAGGGCTGCATTCACCGGCCCCCTAATCATCCCGGAGATACGCCTTGCAGAAACGCCGTCTTGGTCGCACTGATCTTTCCATCGCCCCACTGGTTCTGGGCGGCAATGTCTTCGGCTGGACCGCCGACGAGAAAACTTCGTTCGATCTGCTCGACCGCTTCGTCGGGGCCGGTCTCAATGCCGTCGACACGGCGGACGCCTATTCGCGCTGGGTGCCCGGCCACAAGGGCGGCGAATCGGAAACCATCATCGGCAAGTGGATGAAGGACCGCGGCAATCGCGATCACGTCGTGGTGGTCACCAAGGTTGGTTCGGATATGGGACAAGGCCACAAGGACCTGTCCGCCGCCTATATCGAAAAGGCCGTCGACGCGTCGCTGAAGCGGTTGCAGACCGACGTCATCGACCTCTACCTGTCGCACTGGCCGGATCCGACCACGCCCTATGAGGAAACCCTCGGCGCCTACGAGAAGCTGCTCGCCAAGGGCAAGATCCGCTATGCCGGCTGTTCGAACCTCGACGCCGGCCAGTTGCGCGCGGCACTCGATGTGGCGAGCCTGCGCAGCCTGCCGCGCTACGAGGTGCTGCAGCCGGAATACAATCTCTACGACCGCTCATCCTTCGACGGGCCGTTGCGCGATCTGTGCGTGGCCGAGGATATCGGCGTCATCACCTATTTCAGCCTGGCCAAGGGCTTCCTCAGCGGCAAATACCGCAGCGAGGCCGATCTCGGCCAAAGCCCGCGTGGCGGCGGGGCGAAAGACTACCTCAACGCGCGCGGCACGCGCATCCTCGCGGCGCTCGATGCGGTGTCGGCCAGACATTCGGCCAAGCAGGCGGAGGTGGCGCTTGCCTGGGTTATCGCACGGCCAGGTGTTACGGCGCCGATCGCCAGCGCCACCCGGTCTGAGCAGATGGACAGCCTGATCAAGGCGGCGTCGCTGAAATTGACCGCCGACGACATGGCCGAGCTCGACAAAGCGAGCGGCTGAAGCTTCTGGCGGCCGCTGCTCGCACGAACGTCCAAGACCAACCTCCTGTCTTGCCATACCGTCCTTCGCACGAGGCAAGGCAGAGGGTGAGATGGCCGAATTCGCTTCACAGCCGGATCTTTGGCGCCAGCTGTTCGCTCTGGTGCTTGCCGCCACTGTCGTCATGGGCAGCCCGGGGCCGGCAACGATAAGCGTCACCGCCGTCGGTGCTGCCTTCGGCCTGCGCCACTCCGTGCGCTATACCTGCGGGATCGTGCTGGGCACGGTCGCCGTGCTGCTGGTCGTGGCCACCGGGGTCATGGCGGTGCTCACGTCGATGCCGAAGCTGGCGCCGCTGCTGGCTTTCGCGTCCGGCGCCTACATCCTCTATCTCGCATTCAAGATTGCCACGGCTCCGCCATTAGCGGCGCGCACGGCCGAGGCTTCGCGCCCAACATGGCTGGCCGGGTTCCTGCTGGCTGTCGTCAACCCAAAAGCCTATGTGGCGATCGCCGCCGTGTTCGCCGGCGCTTCGTCGAGCCAAAGCGCCGGCGATATCGGCATGTGGCTCAAGCTGACTGTTCTGGCGCTGATGATCGTTGCCATCCACGCTTTGTGGCTCGTTGCGGGCGCGGCGTTCGCCCGCTTCCTGCGCAGGCCTGCGGCCTCGCGGATCATCAATCTGGTCTTTGCCGCAACGCTGGTGTTGACCACCGCGCTGGCCGTGTTCGGCTGAGTGTTGACTCAGGAGCCTTCAGGCTTTCGCGCCGAGTTCCCGCAACCGCTTCACCGCGGTCGACGGCATGGCCGGCGGGTTGGGCGCGCGGGATGCCTCGATGAGAAGCTGGTCACAGGCAGCCTCCGTCTCACCGATCAGCCGGGCCATGAATTCGTCCTTGCCCAAGCCGGGCGGGATCGGCGGCAGGAAACGCGCCTTGATCGTGCCGGGGTAGCGCAGGAATTTGCGCCGCGGCCAATAGAGACCCGCGACATGGGCGACCGGCACCACCGGAACGCCAAGCTGCGAATAGATTTCGACGATGCCGTATTTGTAGGCCGGTTCGTCACCCGGCGCGCGGCGCGTCCCTTCGGGATAGATGATCAGCTGGCGTGGGTTGCGCGCCATTTCCTGCCTGGTGGCGGCGACCACCGCCTTCAACGCTTTCGAGCGGCTGCCGCGGTCGACTGGGATCATGCGCATCTTCATGATGTACCAGCCGAAGAACGGGATCCAGGTCAATTCGCGCTTGAGGATGTAGAGCGGATCCTGGAGGAACGGGAAGAAAGCGATCGCGTCCCAGAACGATTGATGCTTGGGCGCCAGGATGAAGGAACCCTCGGGCAGGTTTTCCAGGCCGGTGATGTCGCTCTTGGTCCCGGCAATCTTGTCATAGAGCCACATACATGTGCGTGACCAGAATTTCGGCACGAACCAGGCGCGGTGGCGGGGAGACAGGAAATAATAGGGGGTCCAGAGGATCATCTGGACGATCAGATTGACGTAGAAGACGAAATTGAACGCCAGCGATCGGACATAGAGCATGGAGGGAGGCCCGGTGAGAGGTGTGCGTTGGTTACACCAAGCGCGGCGAAAAAGGAAATGGCCGCAACCAGCTCTGACCGGCGAAGAAGAATGATCGTCGATCGGTCCGTTCGGCTAGGTCAATCGCGCCAGCCGCTCCTTCAGACGTGGGGCAGCGAAATCGAGAAAGGCCCGCAGTTTGACCGGCAGCAGGCCGTGGCCGGCATGCACCAGGCTTACCGGCCATGGTTCAGGCTCGAACTCCTGCAGCAGGATGCGCAGCGCGCCTGACCGCAGCGCGGCTTCGATCTGGTAGGAAAGCACCTTTGTCACCCCGATGCCGGCAATCGCGGCATCGATGGCCGCCTCGGCCGTGTTGACCTGAAGCCGCGAGCGGACCTGAACCGGGACTTCCGTCCTGCCCTGGGCGAAGCTCCAGGTGGCGGCGGAAGCAAGTCCCTCGAAGGTGATGCAACTGTGTGTTTCCAGATCCTGCGGGATCATCGGCGTGCCATGCTCGGCCAGGTAGGCCGGGCTCGCACAAGCGACGCGGCGGATCGAGCCGACAGCAATGGCGACCAGGCTCGAATCGGGCAATTGGCCGATGCGAATGGCGAGATCGAAATGGTCCTCGACCAGCTGGGTTATGCGATCTGCCAGCGTCAGGCGGATGTTCACGTCGGGATAGGCCGCGAGAAAGCCGGTGACGACCGGCAGCACGTGCAGGCGGCCCAAGACGACCGGCGCGGTGATGGCCAGTTCGCCGGTCGGAGCGCTGTATTCGCCGGCCGCCGTGCGTTCGGCCTCACCGACGTCGTCGAGGATGCGGCGGCAGGCGGCAAGATAAGCCTGGCCGGCATCGGTCGGCGTCAGCCGGCGCGTCGAGCGGTTCAACAGGCGTGTGTTCAGATGTCGTTCGAGATCGGAAACCTTGCGGCTGACCGTCGCCAGCGGAATGCCGAAACGGCGGGCCGCGGCGGAAAGGCTGCCGGCCTCCACCGCGGCGACAAAGAGCGACATGGCTTCGAGACGATCCATAGCTTCTTCCAGAAAATGGAAGCACGGATTGCGAATATGTCATCTGCATTTGAAGGATGGAAGGCTTTATATCACGGTTGTTGGCCTGCCTGCAGCATGGCCTGGATAAACGAGGAGCTACCATGTCTGAGAGCCGGCCGCCGTTGCCACCATTCACAGCCGAGACTGCCGTGCAGAAGGCGCGCATGGCCGAGGATGCCTGGAATTCACGCGATCCGGCCCGGGTGGCGCTTGCCTACACAATCAATAGCCGCTGGCGCAACCGCGCCGAATTCCTGCAAGGCCGCGATGCCATCGAGGCTTTCCTGGCGCGCAAATGGAGCCGCGAACTCGACTACCGGCTGATCAAGGAGGTCTGGGCCTTCCACGGCAACCGCATCGCCGTGCGCTTCGCCTATGAATGGCATGACGACAGCGGCTCGTGGTTCCGCAGCTATGGCAACGAGAACTGGGAATTCGACGAACACGGGCTGATGCGCCTGCGCATCGCCAGCATCAACGACCTGCCGATCGGCGCGGCCGATCGCAAGTATCACTGGCCGCTCGGCCGGCGCCCGGACGACCACCCGTCATTGTCGGAGCTTGGGCTATAGGATCGTCCGGGCAAGGAGGCTTTCATGAATGCGCATGCTTTCACCAGCGACGTCGCCTTCACGCCGACCGTCAAGGCGATCCAGGCCCGCAAGGGCTCACGCCAGTCCTATGCCCGCGTCGAGGAGCGTGGCGGCTGGCAGGCTGATATCACGCCCGACCTTGCCGCCTTCATCGAGATGCAGACCAGCGTCTTCCTGTCGACGGCCAATCGCGATGGCCAGCCCTACATCCAGCATCGCGGCGGACCGGCAGGGTTTCTCAAGGTGCTGGATCAACACACGATCGGCTTTGCGGATTTCTCCGGCAACAGGCAATTCATCACGCAGGGCAACCTGACCGACAATCCGCAGGCCTTCCTGTTCCTGATCGATTATGCCCACCGGCAGCGCATCAAGATCTGGGGCACGGCCCGCGTCGTCGAGAACGATGCCGAGCTGATGGCGAGGCTGATGCCGCAGGACTACAAGGCGCGCCCCGAGCAGGTCATCCTGTTCACGGTTTCGGCCTGGGACTCCAATTGCCCGCAACATATCCCGCAGCGGTTCGAGGCGGCTGACGTGGCAGCGGCGCTTGGCGAACGGGACAAGCGTATCGAGCGCCTCGAACAGGAGATCGCACGCCTCAAGGGGATTTCAGGCGCTGCAGCCGGGGCAGGTGCTACAGCCGGGGAATGAGGTTCAGCCGCCGGCCGCGGTCTCGGCCAGCGCGATGCCGTCCGGCGTCGGCTTCATCGGCACGATGCCGCGCGCCAGCGCCAGCAGGTATTTGTTGTATTCGGTGAACAGCACGCGCAATGCGCGCGGCTTGGTCAGCCAGCTGCCATTGTCGAGGTTGGTGTTGACCACCGGATACGGTTCGAGCTTGGCGCCATGCAGCAGCCGGCCCATTTCCAGCAGGCTGCGCGGCATATGATAGTTGTTGGTAACCAGGATCACCGTGCCGTAGGCATGGCTCTCCACCCATTTGGCGCTCTCCTCGGCATTGCCGATCGTGTCCAGCGCGGCGCGGTCGATGTCGACGCAGCAGGAGAACAAGCGCTTGTCGCCACCGATCGCAGCTTGCAGCTGGCGGCGGCTGGCGGAAGGATGCACGCCGCTGATCAACAGCCGCTCGCCCTTGCCGGACGCCAGCAGGTCCATCGCGGCGTCAAGGCGGGACTGGCCGCCGGTCAAAACGATGATTGCGTCGGCCTTGGCCGGATTGGCGGGTGTCGTCAGGTGGCTGACCTTGTTGGCGAACCAGCCAAAGCCGCCGGCAAACAGAGTAGCGAGGATGAGCAGGGAAAGTGCGGACACGCGCAGAGCAGCTTTTAAGCGGCTGAGCTTGCCGTGGTCGCGCGAATGGGCAACCACCACTGGCATCTGCCCAGCCGTCCCGGTCGTTTGCCGCGCGTCCATCGCCATATGGTTAATCCCCAAATGTGGCTTTGGGTAGTAGAAAGACGCACTTTGCGTTACGCCAATTCTCCATCCGTGATCATCCTGTTTCTATCGATGTCATTGTCCCGAACTGGTCCCTGCTTCCAAGCGACGTGAATTAGCCGGCATCCGGCTGGCGAACCTCGATGTCGCTGAGATAGGCAACGACGGTGGCGTGCGAGGTTGCCGCCGTCAGTGCGCCGATCACGAGCACCATGAGAAAGACGCCGAGATAGCCTGCCGACCCGATTGCGAAATTGCCGAACAGCGCGGTCGCCTGGTCGGCCTGCGGCGTCGCCATGTTGCGCGACGACCACCATGAAAAGACGATGAACACGAGCACAGCCGCGGCTCCGCCGGCGGCGGCACCCTTCATGCCGGTAACCAGGAAATGCCGGCGGAATTCACGCGCGATGAAGCTCGCCTCGGCGCCGACGAAATGCAGCACCTCGATGATGTGGCCATTGCCTGCCATGGCGCCGCGCGTTGCGAACACCACGGTCAGCACGGTCGCCGACAGCATCAGCGCCAGCACGGCGATACCGATGGTCACAGTGGTGCGGGCCATGGCCACCAGCCGGTCGACCCAGGTGCGGTGATCGTCGAGCGATGCGCTTGGCAATTTCGGCGTGATCGCGGCGCGCATGGCGGCGAAATCAGGCGGGCTGCTCTCGTCGATGGTGACGATGATCAGGCGTGGCACCGGCAGTTCATCGATGTTGAGGCCGGAGCCCAGCCACGGCTCCAAGAGCCTCGCGGTCGCGTCGCGATCGATGATCCGGGTCGCCTTGACGCCAGGAAACTCGCTGGCCATCTGCGAGGCCTGGGCAAGGGCGGCCTCCATGTCGAGGCCGTCGACAGGCTTGATCTGGATCGTCGCCTCGCGCGAAATCTGGTTCTCCCAGACCGAGGCGGTGTCACGCACCAGCGTCACCGCGCCGAAGGTCAGGCAGGACAGGAAGGTCATGATGGCGATGACCAGCACCAGCGCCCGGCCGGCGATGTTCTGCGCCGGCACGATCGGCGCCATCCTGCGCTGGGCACGCGGCCTTGCCTCGGCCGCCTCGGCGCCCTGCTCCTGGTGTTCAAGATGTTCGGCGGACAGTTCAGTCATAGATGTCCAGCCTTCCGCCGGCCAGGATCATGCGGCGCGCGTCGACCTGTTCCATCAGGCCAAGGTCGTGGGTCGCGATCACCACGGCGGTGCCGAGACGGTTGAGTTCGATGAACAGCCGCAGCAGCCGTCGCGCCAGCGGCGGATCGACATTGCCGGTCGGCTCGTCGGCCAGCAGGATCTCCGGCTGCTCGATCAGCGCACGGGCGATCGCGGCGCGCTGTTTCTCGCCGCCGGACAGGACCGGCGGCAGCACATGCATGCGCTCGCCCAGCCCGACCCATTTCAACAGCTCGGTGACATCGGTGCGGTAGCTCGCCTCCTCGCGTCCACGCACGCGCAGCGGCAACGCCACGTTCTCATAGGTGGTCATATGGTCGAGCAAGCGAAAGTCCTGGAACACCACGCCGATGCGGCGCCTCAGATGCGGCAGTTCGGCGCGCGAGATGCGCGAGCGGTCCTTGCCGAAAATGGTGATCAGCCCGCGCGTCGGCTTCAACGACATGAACAGCAGGCGCAGCAACGTCGTCTTGCCGGCGCCCGAAGGCCCGCTCAGGAATTGGAAGGAGCGCTCCGGAATGTGCAGGGAGATGTCACGGAGGATTTCCGGACCCATGCCATAGCGGAGGCCGACATTTTCGAAGCGAATCAATTTCGGCGACCTGAAATTCGCGGCGGCAGCGAGCCAGCCTGTTCTGGGTAATGACCATCGGCCGGCATGGTTAACCGGCGGTTAATTGTTGGGCTTTTTCGGCTCTTCACGAGGGCTCCGGTGGGGAAGCGTTAACCATTTGTGTTTACGCAAAAGAAACGAAAAGCGAACACCTGCTGCAATGCTGGGGCCATGATGGCTGACGATAGAACCGCGCGCCCGGTTTCCGGCGAAATCATGACCGATCCGGCGGCAATTGCCGCAACGGACCGGTTCATGCGCGCTCCAGCGTCCGACATCGTCGATGCCGACTATGTGGTGATGCCGCGCCTTGTCCCTGCCGCAGAAAGCGTTTCGCCGCTGCCGCGTGCGATTGTCACCCCGCCCATCGAGGGCATGGACATGCTGCGCAAGCCCGAGGCTCCAGCGGAGCGGCCACCGGCTTCACGCGGCGGGCCGATCTTCTGGATCGCCGGCATCGGCGCCGCACTGGCAGCCTTCTGGGTCTCCGGAGGGCATGCGCTGGTGCGCCAGGCGCCGTTCCTGTTCAGCGCGCAGGCGTCGGCGCTGAGCATTTCTGGGGTCACGTCACGCGTCGACACCTCCGGGCCGAATCCGGTGCTGTTCGTCGATGGCGAGGCCGGCAATGACGGAGCGAAACCGGCACCGCTGCCGCCGCTCGAAATCCGGGTGACCGGCAATGACGGGCGCACGACCCGCTATACGTTGGGGACATCCGGTCGGGCGCTGGCGTCAGGCGAAAGATTCGGCTTTGCCAGCCGGCTCGACGTGCCTAAGAACGGCGTAAGAACCGTTTTGGTCACTTTCGCCCAATAGGCGATCACCGGGGAAGGCCACCAATGCCAATCGTACGCGGCAAGGACATCGAGGTCCTGTTTTCGGCATCAGCGATCGCACGGCGCAATCTAGAGCTCGCCAAGGAGATCGCCGGCCACGACTACCATGATCTGCTGGTGATTTCGGTGCTGAAGGGCTCGTTCATCTTCGCCGCCGACCTGATCCGCGCCATGCATGATGTCGGCCTGTCGCCGGAGGTCGAATTCATCTTCATTTCCAGTTATGGCGCCGGCACGACCAGCGGCGAGGTGAGGGTGCTGCGCGACATCGACAATGAGGTGGCCGGCCGCGACGTGCTGTTGATCGACGACATTCTCGAATCGGGCAAGACGCTGAGCTTCACCCGCGACCTGATGTTGTCGCGTGGGGCCAAAAGCTGCGCCATCGCCGTGCTGCTTGACAAGCGCATGCGCCGCCAGACATCACTCAACGCCGACTATGTCGGCTTCGACTGTCCCGACTATTTCGTCGTCGGCTACGGCATGGACGTGGCGCATGCCTTTCGCGAATTGCCGTTTGTCGGTGTCGTCAAGGGCGACGTGTAAGCGACGTCCAAAAAGGCTTGTTGGCCTCCGGCGCCTTCAGAAAAAGTCAACTTTTCGCAGCCAAATATGCCTGCCATGGCAAAGCTTCTGATCGTCGAGGACGATGAGTCCGTTCGCACCCTGGCCGCCCGCGCGCTTGAACGCGCCGGACACATAATCGATATCGCCGCGGACGGCGCGCAAGGCCTTTCGCTGATCCGAGCCGCAAATGGTGGCTATGATCTCGTCGTCTCCGACATCCGCATGCCGGAGATGGACGGCATCGAGATGGCGATTGCGGCGGCAGCCCTCTTCCCGTCGATGAAGATCATGCTGATGACCGGCTATGCCGACCAGCGCGAGCGCGCCGAGGAGCTGAACGGCGTTATCCTCGATGTCGTGCAGAAGCCCTTTACACTCGCCGAAATCCGCTCCCGCGTTGAACGGGCGCTGATCTGCTTCGCCTGATCAGGCTGGATCGGCTGCAGCGAGAACGGGCGGAGCGCTCTTGCGACGTTCGAAGTTCAGCGCCAGCAGGCCGGCGCCGATGATCAGGGCAGCGCCGATCACCGTCGTCGACCGTGGCACCTCGGCGAAGAACAGAAAACCCCATAGCGGCGACCACAGGATGCCGGTGTATTCGAAGGTGGCAACCCGGTTGGCCGGTGCCATCCGGTAGGCCTGCGAAAGCAGGATCATGCCGGCGGAGGCGACGAAACCGCAGGCCGCCATCTTGAGAAAATCAGGCAGTGTCGGCGAGAGCCAGGGCCGCACCAGGAATTCCAGGCTCGGGTGGACGGCGTGGGTGATGCCGGCCAGGTGAAACGTACCGGCAACCACGGCGGCGCCGACCAGATAGGCGCCGTTCTGGTAGAAGGCCATGACGGTGGACGATTCGGTGTCGCCGATCTTGCGGGCCATCAGCTGCGAAAAGCCGTAGAGCGCCGCCGAGCCCAGTGACAGCAGCGCCGCCCAGTCGAACAGCCCGGCGCCTGGGCGCAGCATCACCAGGACGCCGAACAGCCCGATCAGCACGGTCGCCAGCGTCTGCCAGGAGACGCGCTCGCCAAGATACGGCCCGGCCAGCACCATAATAAACAGCGGCGCCATGAAATAGAGCGCCACGGCGTCGGCCAGCGGCAAGGCGGCGATGGCCAGATAGTACACCGTATAGGAGGTGAACTGGATGAAGGCGCGCATCGTCAGCATGACGAATCGCCTGGACAGGATCGCCGGCAAGCCGACATCGACATGGACGAGAACAATCAGGATCGGCAAGGCGACGATCGAGCGGATCGCCATCACCTCGGTGACCGGATAGCCGCTCGACACGGCTTTGACGAGCGGGTCCTGCAGCGAGAAGACCAGCACGCCAAGGCACAGGCTCAGGATGCCAAGCACCATCCGATTCTGCATGTGCCTTCGGGGCTCCTGCAAGCGAAAAAGAACCCGCCACCGTTTCGGGCAGCGGGCATGAGTGAGGACTCTTCGAATTGGTCCGCGGCCGATTTCGCAGCCGCATATCCAATGGGTGAGGCGACTATCGTTCGGCGTTTGACATGTTGCAAACGAATTGGAATGATATCAGCGATCAAAATTCCTTATGGCGGATTTCATGCGACCGACCCTCGACAGCGACCTCCTGCGCACCTTCGTGGCTATTGCCGAAGCTGGCAATTTCACCAGGGCGGCGGAGCAGGCCGGCCGCACCCAGTCGGCGGTGTCGATGCAGATGAAGAAGCTCGAGGACCTGATCGGCGACAGCCTGTTCGAGCGCGGTTCGCGCGGCGTCGTGTTGACGCGACGCGGCGGCGAACTCATCGTCAACGCTCGCCGCATCGTTTCGCTGCTCGACGAGACGGCGGCGTCGATGGCGGCGGCGCCGCTTGGCGGGCCGGTGCGCATCGGCATTCCGGAGGAGTATGGCCACGCGATACTGTCGCGCGCGCTCGGCGCCTTCTCGAAGCGCCACACACAGGTCGAGGTCACCGTGCGCTATGCGCATTCGGGGGCGCAGGTGGCGGCGCTCGCCGCCGGCGAACTCGATCTGTGCGTGGTTTTCGAATGGCAGGATCCTGCCGGCGGCGAAGTGCTGATGCACGATCCGACCGTGTGGGTGACATCGACGCTGCATCACATGCATGAGGAGCGGCCGGTGCCGATCGCGCTCTACAACCGGGCCGGCTGGTGCAAGGATTTTGCCGTCAAATCACTGGAGCAGCGCGGTCTTGCCTATCGCGTCGCCTATACTAGCGACACCACTGGCGGCCTGAAGCTCGCGGTCACCTCCGGACTGGCGATCGCGCCGATCTCACATAGCAACATTCCCGCCGGCTGTCGCGAACTGACCTCAGCGGACGGGTTCGGCGATATCGATTCCTCGAATGTGGTGATGCATCGCAACCCGAATGCCTCGGGTGAGGCGATCGACGGCATGCAAGAGGCAATCCGAGAGGCGTTCGTCAACAGGCAGATTTAGTACAGTTCGTCCATGTGCAGCGGTGTTGGATAACGACATGCACAAAACAAAGACTCAAGCGGCCATTTCCTCGTAGAAATGCAGGCGGTTGCCGAACGGATCGGCGACCGATATTTCGCGGGATTTCCACGGCGTCTCCTCCAGGCCTGGCCTGGCGAAGCGGTAGTTTTTGCCGATCAGCTCGCGATGAAGCGCTGCGATGTCCTCGACCTTGATGCGCACGGCAATGCCAGGTGCGCCGTCGCCGTGATGTTCGCTCAGGTGCAGCACGCAGCCGTCGCGGCCGACCGCCATGTAGAGCGGCGCGTTGTCGTCGAAGCGATGCTCCCATTGCACCTCTAAGCCCAGGAAGCCGACATAGAATTCACGTGCCTTGGCTATGTCGAAGATGCGCAGGATGGGCGTGACGGCGCCAAGTTTCGGCATGGCGTTGCAACCGTTCGAGTGTCTTCGGGCGAGGTTGGAAGCGGGGCGGCGATCCCTATTTCAGCTCGAGCAGCCGTTCAAGATAGCTGCGTTCGATGTCTGGGCTGAGCGCGTTGCCGAGCCGCTTGCGGATCGCTTCCAGAATCTGGCGGGCGCGCTGCACGTCGATCTCGTCGGGCACTTTCACCGAATCGCCGAAATCGGGGCCTTGGCTGGCGCGTGGGCGGCCCAGCGGGTCACGGTCGGCGTTCTGCTGGCGGCCACCTTCCTCGCTGCCGCCCTGATCACCCTGCATGGCCTGCATCTGCTTCATCATGTCCTTGGCGCCCTTGCGCAGCGCTTCCAGCGCCCGGCCTTGGTGGCCGACCGCCTGATCGCCGTCGCCTTCGCCGAGCGCCTGTTCGGCATTGCCCATGGATTTGCCGGCCTCGCCAAATCCTTCATTGGGCTCCATGCCCATGCCTTCCAACCCCTTCTTCAGCTGCTCGAGGTCGCTTTTCAGCTGGCCCTGCCCCTGCTGCAGCTGCTTCAGCGCATCGGCGAATTCCTGCGGTGTCATCGGCTTCTGCTGGCCATCCTCGCCGGGCTTGCCGTTTTCGCCCGACTGACCTTGCTCACCGTCCTGGCCGAGTTGCTCATCGCGGTTCTGTCCGCGCTGGCGCTCGCCGCGCTGCATCTGGTCCATGCGGAAGGTGTCGTTCATCATCTCCTGCTGGCGCCGCAGGATCTCGCCGAGCTTGTCCATCTGCTGGCGCATCTCGCTGTCCTGCTGACCCCCTTGCTGCTGACGGCCGGCCTGGAGGTTGTTCATCATATCCTGCAGTTGCGACAGCAATTGCTGCGCCTTGTCGCGATCGCCCGACTTCGCCAGGTTCTCGATCTGGTCCATCATGCGGTCTATATCGCTCTGGCGCAGTTCCTGGCCATTCTGCTGCATCTGCGGTGCATTGGGATTCTGCTTGGCGCGTTCGGCGAATTCCTGCAGGAACTGGTTCATCGCCTCGCGCAGTTCCTTCATCGCCTTTTCGATCTCCGCGTCGCTGGCGCCGTTCTTGATGGCGTCTTGAAGCGCCTGTTGCGCCTGGCGCAGCCGCTTTTCGGCGGCCGAGAGATTGCCTTCCTCGATGCTGAGCGCGATTTCCCAGAGATAGGACACCTCGCTGCGCAGCTGGTCGTCATTGACGGCCATCTTCAGCCGGCTGCGGGCGCTCATGATGGCGAGGTAGTGGGACATGTTGTCGAACGTGTCCTCGGGCCGCAGCGTGATCGCGTCCATCAGGTCGAGCACGCGCGGCTTGGCGTTGGCGTCGAGCGCCAGCAGGCGGCGCTGCTCGAGCACCGCGCGCGCCAGCGGATTGGCGAAAGGCCGCTGCGGCATAACCAGCGTCTTGGTTTCGCTCGACGCCGCGTGCCCGGCATCGTCGGTGGCGACCAGCGTCAGCTTGATGCTGCTGCCGGCCCAGACATGCTCGGTCAGGTCCTTCGTCGTCCGGGCGGCATTCGACTTGCCGCCGCGACGCGGCAGCGACAGCGGCATTTCAGGCGGACCATAGAGCGGATGCGCATTGGGCGCCTGCGGATCGGCGAGCGCGAAAACCGCCTTGGCATTGGCGGCGCCATAGTCGTCGTCGATCTGGTAGTTGAGCTCGAAGGCGCCGTTGGCGGCACGCTTCGGCTCGCCAACGAAGCGGATCTGCGGCGGCTTGTCCGGCACGACCGCGAAGGCCCAGCGGCCGAACTGGTCCTCGCCCGACGTCAGCGTCAGGGTGCCGTCGCCGGTCAGCTTGCCGGTGAACTGGCGCACCTTGGATGGCGTTGCCGGGCTTGCCGCCGGCTTGGACGTGGCGGCGGCCTGCGGGCCGGCCGGGTCGATGGCGCGGGAATTGCCGTTCTTGTCGGCATAGGCGAGCGTTTCCTCGCCCGAGCCGCCGGTGACGCGCAGCGAGACGTCGCTGCCTTCGGGAATGATGAAGGTCGGCGTCGCCTGGTTGACGTCGGCGGTCAGGAAGATCGGCGGCTTGCCGGTATAAGCCGGCGGCGTCACCCAGGCGTCGATGCGCGGTGGTACGGCATCGTGGACGCCATGGGCACTGAACCCGTCGACAATCCTGCCGCCGCTCGGTCCGAAGGAGAAGGCAAAGGCGGTCACCAGCAAAAGTGCGGCCACCGCGCGCAGGCCCCAGCGGTCGCGCTCCGGCACACGCGTGCGCGGCAGGTCGGCGCCAAGGCTGTCGAGCTTTCCGGCCATGCGCTTCTGGTGCTCGCGCCACAGCGCCTGCGAGAAGCTGCTTTCCCGGCCGCTCGGCCGATCGGTCTGCACCAGCACCGGGCTGTGCAGCAACTGATTGGCCGCTTCGATCCTGCGATCGATTTCGGCGGCGCCCGGCATGCGGAAGAAACGCAGCGGATAGAGTGCCGCAAGTGCCGCCGCGCCGAATGCGGCGACCAGGCCGATGCGCGCCATGTCCGGCAGGCGCAAGAAGATCCCGAGCCAGGAGACGCTGAGGAACAGGCTGGCAACGATGACGAGCGGCAGCAGCAACGGCCAGCCACGCTCGACCATCATCGAGACCCGTGTCGCGAGCCGGCTCAAGGCAAGGCGCCGGGCCAGGCCGCGATGGCTGCTGAAGGTGGGTCGTTGCGTCATCGGCCCTTCCATGGGCGGGCGGGATAGCCCGATCCTCACGACTCGAAGAATACCAGCAAACACGGCAAAGGCGAGGCAGTTCGAGAAAACGTGAAGCTGCCGACTGGTTGCTGTCAGAACGTGGCAGGGTTCGCGTTGGCACCGCAGACCAGTACGGCGACCCTTTCGCCGGGCGCAGGCTCGTACCGTCCGGACAGCAGGGCCGCAAAGGCGGCGGCACCGCCCGGCTCGGAGATGATGCGCACCCGGTTCCACAGCGCCTTCTGGGCAGCGATGATGTCGTCGTCGCTGACCAGGATCGAACGCTCGACAAAGGCCTCGGCGATCGGGAACATCATTTCGCCGACGCGCTTGGGCGCCAGCGAATCGGCGGCGATGCCCTCGGCGGGCGCGTCGACGGGGCGGCCGGCCTCGAAAGCGCGGTAAAGCGTTGGCGCCCCCTCCGGCTCGATGGCGATGATGCGGATGCGGCCGGCAAACCAGGCGGCGATGCCGCCAATCAGGCCGCCGCCGCCGACGGCGACCAGCAGCGTGTCGATCTCAGGCAAATCGCTCTCAATTTCCAGCCCGAGCGTGCCCTGGCCGACCAGCGTCTCCTCCTGGTTGAAGGCATGGATCTGCAAGGCACCGGTTTCCTCGGCGAAGCGTTCGCTGGCGGCCAGCGCCTCGGCGTAGCGGGAGCCGCCGACGATCAGCTCGGCGCCGTAAGAGCGGATCCGCTCCAGCTTGGCCGGCGGGCTCACTTCGGGAACGAAGATGGTCGCCTTGTGGCCAAGCCGCATGGCGGCGTAGGCGACCGCGGCGCCGTGGTTGCCGCCCGATGCGGCGACGACGCCGGCCTTGGGGACCGTTCGCTCCAGCAGGTTGGTGAAGGCGCCGCGCGCCTTGAACGAGCCGGAATGCTGCAGGCACTCGAGCTTCAGGTCGACGGTCAGCGGCGGGCGGTCGAAGTCTGCCATGTCGACGCGCAGCACCGGCGTGTGGCGCACATAGGGCCGGATGCGCGGTTCCATCGCGGCAATGCGTTCGCGCGTGACGGTGTTGCCGTTGCTCATCAACGTCTCCTCGGGATTGACAGCAATTAGTAACTTGGCAAAATGGCTAAATGCAAGAGGTTGATGTCTTCAAGGCGATCGCCAACGAACGCAGGCTCCAGATTCTCGAATGGCTGAAGGATCCGCGCGCGCATTTCCCACGCCAAGCCGACGGCGATCTGGTCGACGACGGTGTTTGCGCGCTGCTGATCGCCGAGAAGCTCGGCATCACGCAGGCGACGCTCAGCGAGCACATGCGCGTGCTCACCCAGGCCGGCCTGCTGCGGGCCAAGCGCATCAAGCAATGGACGTTCTACCGCCGCGACGAGGACAGGATCGCCGACACTAGGGCGCTCATCCAGAACCGGCTGTAGCGCCGCCGGCGGAGCGTTTCGGACAGGGCAGCGTCTACCTTAGCCAGTTGGGCACCGAATCCAGCCCGATCAGGTCGTCATAGGTCAGGCGCGGGCGCACGATGTGGAACCGGTCGCCGTCGACCAGCACCTCGGGCACCAGCAAGCGGGTGTTGTAGGTGCCGGCTTGCACCGCGCCATAGGCGCCGGCGGTGGAAACGGCAATCAGGTCGCCAGCCTTCAGCCTGGGCAGGTCACGGTCGAGGCCGAGATAATCGCCGGTCTCGCAGACCGGGCCGACGACATCAACCATCATGCGCGGCGTGGCGGCCGGCGGCTGCACCACCGGCCTTATGTCGTGGAAGGCGTCGTAGAGCGTCGGCCGGATCAGGTCGTTCATGGCGGCGTCGACGACGAGGAAATTCTTGGCGTCGCCTTCCTTCACGAAGATCACTTCGGAGACGAGGATGCCGGCATTGCCGACGATCAGCCGGCCGGGCTCGAACATCACCTTGAGCCCGAGCTTGGTGACATGCTTCCTGACGATCTGGGCATAGGCGTCGGGCAAGGGCGGCGGGTTGTTGTCGACGCGGTAGGGGATGCCGAGGCCGCCGCCGAGATCGACATGCTCGATGGCATGGCCATCGGCGCGCAGCGCGCCGACCAGATCGACAAGCAGGGCGAAGGCGTCGTCGAAGGGCTGCAACTCGGTGATCTGGCTGCCGATATGGGTGTCGATGCCGGTGACCTTGAGGCCCGGCAGTTGTGCTGCACGGGCATAGACCTGACGCGCCCGCTGCCACGGAATGCCGAACTTGTTCTCGGCCTTGCCGGTGGAGATCTTCTTGTGGGTCTTGGCGTCGACATCCGGATTGATGCGCAGCGAAATCGGCGCCACCTTGCCAAGGGCGGCGGCACGCGCCGACAGCAGCTCGAGTTCAGGCTCGGATTCGACGTTGAAGCAAAGGATGCCGGCGGCGAGGGCAAAGTCCAGTTCGCGCGCGGTCTTGCCGACGCCCGAAAACAGGATCTTGCTTGCCGGAATGCCGGCGGCCAGCGCCCGGCGCAGTTCGCCTTCCGACACCACGTCGGCACCGGCGCCGAGCCTGGCCAGCGTCCGCAGCACCGCCTGGTTGGAATTGGCCTTCATGGCGTAGCAGACCAGCGCATCGAGCCCGGCGAAGGCCTGGGCGAACACCCGGTAGTGCCTGGTCAATGTGGCCGTCGAATAGCAGTAGAACGGCGTGCCGACCTGCGCAGCGATATCAGGGATCGCCACGTCCTCGGCATGCAGCACGCCGTCGCGGTAGTCGAAATGGTTCACAAGAGTTGTTCCGGAAGTTGGAGCACGATGACACTGGGTTTGAAAAGCCAACCCCGTGTCATCGGCACTAGATCAGCGGGTCGAGGAAGAACTTCTTGTCCTTGACCGGTTTCTCCGGCTCGGGGGGCACGGGCTGGTGCGCCTTTGAGGCATCCTTGCGCGCCTGGACGGCTGCCTCGTAGGGCGTGTCGAGACCGCCCCTCCTGCCGCAAGCCGAGACGGCCGCAATCGCCACCAGCAGCGTCAGCGTCACCAAAATCCTGCTTCCGGTCATCGATCCATCCGTCCGAAACTTTTTCCAGCCGCCGCTTTTAGCCGAGTTCTTAGAGCATTGCACCCCGGATATTGCTGGTCGCAATATCTGGGATCACGCCTTTGCGATACGCTTTTTCCAGCCGCGGATCTGCCTTCTGACTTCCGACGGCGCGGTGCCGCCGAAACTGGTGCGGCTCTTCACCGAGTTCTGCACCGCGAGCACCGAAAAAATATCCGCCGTGATGCCGGGATTGATCGATTGCAGGTCTTCCAGCGAAAGCTTCTCCAGCCCCACTTTCTTGTCTTCGGCCAGCGCCACAGCCCGGCCGGTGACATGATGCGCCTCGCGGAACGGCAAGCCGAGCGTGCGCACCAGCCAGTCGGCAAAGTCAGTGGCGGTCGCGTGGCCCGAACCGGCGGCCTTTTTCATCGCCGCTGAGTTGACCGTCATGTCCGAGACCATGCCGGTCATCGCCGCCAGCATCAGGTCGAGCGTCTCGGCGGCATCGAACACCGATTCCTTGTCTTCCTGCATGTCCTTGCCATAGGTCAGCGGCATGCCCTTCATCACCGTCAGCAGGCCGACCAGATGGCCGGTGACGCGGCCGGTCTTGCCGCGCACCAGTTCGGCGGCGTCTGGGTTCTTCTTCTGCGGCATGATCGACGAGCCGGTGGAAAAGCTGTCCGACAGCCTGATGAAGCCGAATTGCGGCGTCGACCAGATGATGATCTCCTCGGCGAGCCGCGACAAATGCGTGGCGCAGATCGCGGCCAGGGCGAGGAACTCCAGCGCGAAGTCGCGATCCGAAACGCTGTCCAGCGAATTGCGCATCGGCTCGCGGAAGCCGAGTGCCTTGGCGGTTTTGTGGCGGTCGATCGGGAAGCTGGTGCCGGCAAGGGCGGCAGCACCGAGCGGGCTTTCATCCATCCGTTCGATCGCGTCGCGAACCCGCGAAAGGTCACGCGCAAACATCTCGACATAGGCCATGCAGTGATGGCCGAAGGTCACCGGCTGCGCCGCCTGCATATGGGTGAAGCCCGGCATCACCGTCGCCGCGTGCTCCTCGGCCCGTGCCAGAAGCGCCTCGATCAGCCCTTTCAACGCCTCGGCGACGCGAAGGCACTCGTCCTTGACCCACAGCCTCAGGTCGACCGCGACCTGGTCGTTGCGAGAGCGGGCGGTGTGCAGGCGGCCGGCCGCCGGTCCGATCAGGTCGGCGAGGCGAGCCTCGATATTCATGTGAATGTCTTCCAGCCGGGTCGAGAACTCGAATGTGCCGGCCTCGATCTCTTTCAGAATCGTGTTCAGCCCGTGAGCGATTTTTTCTTGATCGGCCGCCGAAATAATGCCCGTTTGCGCCAGCATCTCGCTATGGGCGATCGAGCCTCGGATGTCTTGCGCATAGAGTTTGCGGTCGAACGAGATCGACGCGTTGATCGCTTCCATGATCGCGGCCGGACCCGAGGCAAAACGTCCGCCCCACATCTGGTTGCTGGTCTTCTTGTCGCTCATGGCTATAACCCGTGCTTCGGAGCAGTTTTGAGAAAATGGCAGACGGTAATAGATTCTTCCCGGCCCCGCGCCTGATCCTCGCCGCTTTGGTGGCTGGCGCGCTGGCCGGCGCGGTCGCGGTATATGTCAGCGAGAGCCGGTCTGGCAACAACGCCGAGCGCCAGGTGGCTATCGGCGACAGCAAGGACGATGTCGCCTGCGGCGCCAAGGGCGAGCGCGCCAAGAAGGTGGCGGCAGCGGCCACCGGCGAGGTCGCTGCACTGTTGCCGGCCGATCCGCCGCAATCGTTGAAGAACCTTGCCTTCAATGGGCCGGACGGCAAGCCGATGACGCTCGCCGACCATGCCGGCAAGACGGTGCTGCTCAATCTGTGGGCGACATGGTGCGCGCCGTGCCGCGCCGAAATGCCGGCGCTCGATGCGCTGCAGAAGGAAAAGGGCAGCGACGCCTTTGAGGTGGTCGCCGTCAATGTCGATGCCGGCGACGATGTGAAGCCGAAGAAGTTCCTCAGCGAGACAGGCGTCAAAACGCTCGGCTACTACCGGGATTCGACGATGGCGGTGTTCAACGACCTCAAGACGCGCGGCCTGGCGCTCGGCCTTCCCGCCACCATGCTGATCGACGGTGAAGGCTGCCTGATCGCCCATATGAACGGCCCTGCCGAATGGTCGGGGCCGGACGCAAAGCGGCTGGTCGAGGCCGCACTCCAGCCCGAAAGCTAGGCTCTGTCCACACTCAGTGCAGGCGCGGGTGCGAAGGCCAGGACGCTTCTGTTGCGCTGGCCGGCCGTGTCGTTGCTGACACTGGGTGCGTCGACACCGGTCAGCTCGCCGAACTCCTCGATGAGGCCAGGCCTGCCGATATAGTAGCCCTGGCCGATCTCGCAGGCTTCGGCATCCAGGAATTTCAGCTCGCCGAGCGTCTCGACACCCTCCGCCAGAACCGGCAGGCCGAGGCCGCGCCCGAGCCCCAGAACGGCGCGCACGATTGCCGCGACCTGACCGTTCTTGTCGACGGATTTGATGAAGGAGCCGTCGATCTTGATCTTGTCGAAAGGAAAGGCGCGAAGGTTGGAGAGCGAGGAATAGCCGGTTCCAAAATCGTCCATGGCCACGCGCACGCCCAGCGCCTTGACCTGCCGCAAGGTTGCCAGCGCGCGCGGCATGTCCTTCACAAGCGCCGTCTCGGTGATCTCAAGTTCCAGCCTGCCGGGTGCAAGACCGGAATTCAGCAGTGTTTCGTGGACCTTGCGGCTGAAACTCGGATTGTGAAGCTGAACCGCCGAAACGTTGACGGCCACCGTCAGCGGATTTTCCCAGCGGGCGGCTTCCTCGCAGGCCGCAGTCAACACCCATTCGCCAATCTGGCCAATGGCTCCGCTGTCTTCGGCGATCGGGATGAATATGGTCGGGGGGACGTCGCCGCGCGTCGGATGCCGCCAACGGATCAGGGCTTCGAAGCCGACCATCCTTCCGCTGCTGATCTCCTTCTGCGGCTGGTAGACGAGGTAAAACTCCTTGCGCGCGACAGCCTGGCGCAGTTCGTGCTCCATCACGCGCTTGTCGCGGGCCGCGGCCCCCATCGATGCCTCGAAGTAGCGGTATGTGTCCCTGCCTTCGGTCTTGGCCCGGTAGAGTGCTGTATCGGCGTGGGTTATCAGGCTGGCCTGGCTTTCGGCATCCGACGGAAAAAGCGCAATGCCGACGCTGGCCGACACGAGACCACCGCCGACCGACAGCCTGTTTTCCTCGCGCATCGCGTTCAGCACGGCGTTGGCGATGCGGCCGGCCTCCAAAGGGTCGGTCAGGTTTGGGGCGATGATGGCGAATTCGTCGCCGCCCAACCGCGCAACCATCTGTCCTTGGCGAAGGACGCCGGTGACGCACTGCGCAACCTTCTGCAGCATGGCGTCGCCGGCGCCGTGACCGTAGAGGTCGTTGACCTCCTTGAACCGGTCGAGATCGAGCAGCAGAAGCGCCAGGTGGCCGGTTTTCCTGGCCCGACCCATCGCAGCGATCTCCATCTCGAGCCGGCTGGAAAAGCTGCGGCGATTGGCAAGTCCGGTCAAGGGATCGAAATGCGCAAGCCGCAGGATTTCCTTTTCAGCCTTCTTGCGCTCGCGAATGTCGCGGACTGCAAGCACGTTGTGAGGCTTGCCGCAGTAGTCGATGCTCCTGGCGATCAGCTCGACGGGAATGCCCGTGCCGTCGTGGGCCCTCAATTCGGCCTCCTGCGGCTGTTCGCCGAAGCCTGACATATCGGACCCGAAAAGGTCGCCAAGCTGCATCCCGTTCAGGGTCTCGGTTGCCGTGCCCGTCAGCTTCGCCATGCTGTCATTGGCGCTGATGACGCGGTTGCCGTCGCAGACGATCAGACCCTCCACGGCGGCATTGGCCAAACCGTGCATGCGGTCGGCCTCGAGCTTCTGGCGGCGGAAGCGCAGATCGATCCAAAGTGCCGTGCCCGAGAGAACGAGGATCACCAGGCTGGCGGCCGCCACGGCAAAGGCCTGCGAAGTGGGCGCGATCGTGTATGGCGATATCTCGATCGAGGAATCCGGGACGATCGACACCGCGCCCATCGCGATGAAATGCAAGGTGCAGATCGCCAGCGTCAAAAGAACCGCGCCGCCCAGTGTCGCAGACAGCGATGGGCGACGCAGGACAACCACAAGCGCCAGCGCGGCGAGCGTTGGCCCGGCCAGCAGGGAGACCGCCACGAGCAGCGGGTTCCATTCGATCCGGCCCTGCACCTCGAACGCCGCCATGCCGATGTAGTGCATGGTGGCGATGCCAGCGCCCAGGATGGCGCCGCCGACGAGATAATGGTCGAGCCCGTTGCGCAACGTGGCGACCCACATGCCGGCGGCTGTCAGGACAACGGCGGCGGCAAGCGAGAGCGCGGAGAGTTCGGGATTGTATGCGTTTGGTATGCCCGGCGTGAACGCAAGCATGGCGATGAAATGCGTCGCCCAGATACCGAAGCCGGTCGACGCGGCCGCGATCATCAACCAGGCAAGCCGGTTTCGGTTTGTCGACCGGCCGACATGGTGAAGCAGGTTGACGGCAGAAAAAGAAGATATTCCGCAGATCAGGGCGGCGAGCGCCACTAGTCTCAAATCGTGTTCATTGACGATACAATTGTAGACCGTCAGCATCTTCTCTCACCTGATCTACCGGAAATAAACAAGGCAATAGCATTGATTAGCCCCTGGCAGTTGAAGGATCAATTAAGTACGCTGCAACCCTGGCGTGCTTTGCCGGGCACGGGGCGGCCGCGGGAGATTGGCCTGTCGTTCGGGTGGATGCGGTTTCAAAGGTTCGGAAGTGGCTCAGGGACCGGCCAACCGGCCGCAGATTGAGATATCTGAATCTGAGGGGCTCCAGCCCGTCACGCGATGCGAATCGTCACAACGAGTGCCTCGTGATCGGAACTCGGTCGGCCATCCGGCAGCACGGCCGGAAGAACGGCAGGAGCGCCGGCGACGAGGCCGCGGGTGAAGAACCAGTCGATGTGGCCGATAGGAGTGGGATCGCCGGCCTCGCGTCGCTGGGTGGGCAGGTCGAGCTTGTTGGCGGTCTTCCAGTCGTAACCGCGCCCGGCAAGGATCGCGAACAGTGGTTCGTGCGGCTCGACATCGATCAGCCGGTCAGGCTCGGCGGCGATGCGGGCCGCCCAGGCCCGGGGGTCGTCGTGGCGGTCCTCATGGCTGGCCGTCAGCGTGTTGAAGTCGCCGCCGAGCAGCACCGGTGCCTGCGGATCATATTTGTCGATGGCATCAAGGAGGTGTCTTGTCTGGACGGCGCGGCCGGCGGGATCGGTGCGGTTTTCGAGATGCACCGAGACCACCGTCACCCGGCGGTTGCCGACCTGCACTTGGCCACCGATCGCCATGCGTCCGCCGATACGCGGCTGGCCGCGCTCCGGCCGGAACCAGCCGCCGGCCGCGTCGAGACGTACCAGGAAAGGACGAAGCAGCGGAACCGCGCTGGTGACGGCATTGCCGTGAAAACCTTCGGCATTGAATGCGCCGCCGGTTGCCGACCGTTCCGCCGCGTTGCCGGCGTCGAGCTCGACGAACTCGACGCCATAGGCGAAGGCATGGCCGACCTGGTCGGCGAGGGCGCGCAGCGGATGGCCATTGCCGGAGCGCGCCATGCCTTCGTCGACCTCGGACAGCAGCACGACGTCGGGAGACTGGCCGACAAGTGTCGCCGCGACGGCCGCCCCGTGGCGCAGCCGCTCGACGTTCCAGGTCACGACGGTGAGCGTCTCGCCGGCGCTTTCACGTGTGGCTCTGCCGCCGATCTCGATCTGACCGAGAGCGGGAGTAGCGGCAGCGAGGCGCAGATGGGTGGCGCTGTCGCGTGGCCCCTCGCGCATGGCCTCGCGGTCGGCGATCGGCACATGTGTCAGCTGCGAAACAAGCATTTCGTCTGTCCATCTTTAGCCGGTTAACGACGTGGGCCTTTACGCCAGTTTTCGACGCCCTAGGTACCTAGGGCGCCGATATGACGGTTTCATTTACGGTTTCATTTCATGTCGGCGCAAGCCGTCGAGGGAGGAGAGATTGGCTGTCCACAGGCCTGAAAAGGCACAGCAGAACTGTCACATACTTTCTCTATGAGACGGCCCGGGACCTGCGCAACGATCCTTGAAACGAGCCACTCAACAGGGAATGAGATTGATGTCGATGATCAAAAATGGCCTGGCGGCTCTTGCCGCCGGCGCAATCAGCGTTGCCATGGCGCTGCCAGCGGCTGCCGCGCCCACCAAGTTCGATTTCTGGTTCGGCCTTTCGGGCGACCTCGCACGTGTCGTCGACACGCTGTGCAAGAACTTCAACGCCTCGCAGTCCGACTATGAAGTCGTCTGCACCAGCCAGGGCAATTACGACGCCACGCTGCAGAACACCATCGCCGCCTTCCGTGCCGGCAAACAGCCCGCCGTCGTCCAGGTCTATGATGTCGGCACCGCCACGATGATGCTGTCGGGCGCCTACAAGCCGGCCGACAAGCTGATGGAAGAAAACGGCTACAAGATCGACTACGCCGACTATTTCCCCGGCATCGCGCGCTACTACGCGACGTCGAAGGGCGAGATGCTGTCGTTCCCGTTCAATTCCTCGACGGCGCTGATGTACTGGAACAAGGACGCCTTCGCCAAGATCGGCAAGACCGAAGCACCGAAGACCTGGGAAGATGTCGGCGCCGACCTGCAGGCGATGAAGGACGCCGGCTACGAGTGCCCGATGGCGATCAACATCTCGGCCAACGAAAGCTGGCAGCTGATGGAACAGTTCTCCGCCATCCACAACCAGCCGATCGCCACCAAGAACAACGGCTATGACGGCCTCGACGCGCGCCTGGAAGTCAACAAGACCAAGTTCGTCCAGTACGTCACCGACCTCAAGACGTGGTATGACGCCGGCCTGATCAAGATCAAGTCGAAGGACCTCGGCCAAGACATGGTCCAGGCTTTCGCCTCGGGCACCTGCCAGGTCATCATGACCTCGGTCGGCGACCACGGCACCGTCGGCAAGACCCAGAAGGAAGGCATGAACTGGGATGTCGCCGAACTCCCGGCCTACGCCGGCACCGAGCGCAAGAATTCGCTGGTCGGCGGCGCTTCGCTGTGGGTGCTCTCGGGCAAGTCGGACGCGGAATACAAGGGCGCGGCCGCGTTCCTCAATTTCATCCACGATCCCAAGACCGCACTGTTCTGGTCGACCAACACCGGCTACATCCCGGTGACCAAGTCGGGCTTCGACTACATGAAGTCGAATGGCTTCTACGACAAGGCGCCCTTCAAGGGCCGTGAAACCGCGATCGCCAGCCTGACCGCGTCCGAGCCGACCGAAATCACCCGCGGTATCCGGCTGGGCAATTTCACCCAGATCCGCGCCGAGTTCGGCACGCAGATGCAGGCGATCTTCGCCAACAAGGTCAGCGTCCAGGAAGGCCTCGACACGCTGGTCAAGAATGGCGATGCCATCCTCGACCGCTTCCAGCAGACCTATCCGGGCAAGACCCTGCCCTGATCTCGGATCTACGCGGCCGCCCGCCGGTCCTGTCCAAGCATGATCTCTTCCGAAAACCGGTTTTCACTTTCGGGATCATGCTTGGGTCGACGGGCGGCCATTTCGTAGACTAGTCTCCCTTTGCTCTAAGCCAGCTGTTAAGCGGCGTCGGCGGACCGATGGAAAAACGCGTTACCTTCAGCAGTTGGACGATAGGCATCCTTTTCGCGGTGCCGCAGCTCCTCTTGATCTTCACGTTCTTCTACTGGCCGGCCGGTCAGGCGGTCTACTGGTCGCTGACGCTGCAGCAGCCCTGGGGCGGCGGCAACATCTGGGTTGGGCTCGACAATTTCCGCTCGATCCTGTCCAACGCCGATTACTGGAACTCGATCACCGCCAGCCTGGTCTTTGCCGGGATCAGCACCGGGCTTGCGATGTTCATCGCCCTGGTGCTCGCGGCGCTGACCGACCGGCAGCTTGCCGGCTCGCGCTTCTATCGCGTGGTGCTGATCTGGCCCTACGGCATCGCCGCTCCGGCGCTGGCAATGGCGTTCCGATTCATCCTGGCGCCGGAAGCAGGCTTCATGGCCGTCGTCAACCAGGTCTGGCCCGGCTTCTGGGACCCTGGCCTTGATGGCGCCGACGCCATGGCCTCGATCATCATCGCCTTCTCCTGGAAATATGTCGGCTATAATTTCATCTTCTTCCTCGCCGCGTTTCAAGCCATCCCGCGTTCGCTGATCGAGGCCGCGGCGATGGACGGCTCGGGCGTCATGAGGCGTTTCCGGGACATACAGTTCCCGTTGATCACGCCGACGATCTTCTTCCTGCTGGTCATCAACATCACCGAGAGCTTCCAGGATTCCTTCGGCATCGTCGACATCATGACCTCCGGCGGCCCGGCCAACGCCACCAACCTGATGGTCTACAAGATCTATTCCGACGGCTTCAAAGGGCTCGATTACTCGGGTGCCGCCGCGCAGAGTATCATCCTGATGCTGCTCATCATCGTGCTGACCATTTTCCAGTTCCGCTTCATCGAGCGGCGTGTGCACTACAGGTGAGGCCGATATGGTAGAGCGCACCCCTTTCCTCAATTTCTTCACGCATGTGATCCTGTTCGTCGGCTTCGTGCTTTGCATCGCGCCGTTCGTGGTTGTCACCATTGCCGCGTCGCATAATCTCAAGGATGTCAACGATGTGCCGATGTCGCTGCTGCCGGGCAGCGACTTCTGGCTCAACATCAAGACGGCCTGGACGACCGCCGACCTCGGCCCCAAGCTTCTGAACAGTTTTATCATGGCCGCCGGCGTCGCGGCGGGCAAAGTGATGATCTCGGCGTTCACCGCCTTCTCGATCGTCTATTTCCGCTACCCCGGCCGCACCTTCATTTTCTGGCTGATCTTCGTCACGCTGATGCTGCCGCTGGAAGTGCGCATAGTGCCGACCTATGCAGTGGTCGCCAACGTTCTGTCGCCCTATCAGACCATCCTGGATTTGACTGGTCTGAGCTGGCTCGTCGAGAAAGTCTCGGGCGTGCAGGTTTCGCTCAGCCTCGGGCTGCTCAACTCCTATTCCGGACTTATCCTGCCGCTGATCGCGACGGCAACCGGCACCTTCCTCTACCGGCAGTTCTTCCTCACGGTTCCCGATGAGCTGACCGAGGCCGCGCGCATGGACGGCGCCGGTGCCCTCCGCTTTTTCATCGACATCCTGCTGCCGCTGTCGCGCAACAACATGGCGGCGCTTGGAACCATCATGTTCCTGTGGGCATGGAACCAGTATCTGTGGCCGCTGCTCATCACCACCGACCAGTCGCATGCGACAGCAGTCACCGAGTTGAAGCAGCTTATCCCCAATGTCGGCGGCATCCCGGAATGGAACATCGCCATGGCCGGAACGCTTATCGTCATGTTGCCGCCGCTGATTGTCGTGGTCGCCATGCAGCGCTGGTTCGTGCGCGGCCTGATCGCCACCGAAAAGTAACAAGGAGACGGCCAATGGCCTCCATCACCATTCGCGACGTCAAGAAAAGCTACGCCAAGTCGCAGGTCGTGCACGGCGTCGACCTCGACATCGCGTCGGGCGAGTTCGTCGTCATCCTCGGGCCGTCCGGCTGCGGCAAGTCCACTTTGCTTCGCATGATCGCCGGGTTGGAGGATATCTCCGGCGGCACGATCGCGATCGACGGCACTGTCGTCAACAAGCTGGAACCGCGCGAGCGCGGGTGCGCCATGGTGTTCCAGAACTATGCGCTCTATCCGCATATGAGCGTGGCGCAGAACATCGGCTATTCGCTCAAGGTGGCTGGTGTTCCGGCCGCCGAGCGTACGCAGCGCATCCAGGCGGTTGCCCGTACCCTGGAACTCGAGCATCTGCTCGACCGCAAGCCGATGGCGCTTTCCGGAGGCCAGAGGCAGCGCGTCGCCATGGGCCGCGCCATGATCCGCGAACCCAAGGTGTTCCTGTTCGACGAGCCGCTGTCCAACCTCGACGCCAAACTGCGCGTCCAGATGCGCTCGGAGATCCGCAAGTTGCATCGCCGCTTGAACGCGACCTCCGTGTTCGTCACGCATGATCAGGTCGAGGCGATGACACTGGCCGACCGGCTGGTGGTGATGAATGGCGGACGTGTCGAACAGGTCGGCACGCCCGGTGAAGTCTACAGCCGTCCGGCCAGCCGTTTTGTCGCCACCTTCGTCGGTGCGCCGGCGATGAACATGCTCGAAGGCACGGTCGAGCTCGACGGGCTTTCGCTGCTCGGCGGCAGCCGGCGCCTTGCCGTTCAACGCGCCGGTCTGGCTGTCGGCACGCAGGTGGCCGTCGGCATCCGGCCCGAGGCCGTCCGTCTGGTGGCGCCCGGCACGGCAGGCGCGCTCGATGCGACGGTCGACCTCGTCGAGGAACTGGGCGCTGGACGGGTCGTCTATGTCGATCTCGACGGCGCGTCGTTCTCCGTCATGACCTCGGAGGCCGTCCACCCCGAACCGGGCAGCACCGTCGGTCTGCGGTTTTCGCCGGATGACTTGCATTTCTTCTCGTCGGAGACGCGAACCCGTCTCGAGGTCTTCAAGGCCTCGGTGCCGGAGCCGGCACTCTGATTTCTGAAGGCAGTCACTGTCGCCGACGATGGGGCAGGCGACGCTGGCAAGTCGAAGAAACGGTCGTGCGATGAAACTTATCCAGGTTACCGATGTCCATCTTGGCCGGCAAGGCGAGCGCCGTTATGGCGTCGACCTGCACCAGCGATTGGCTTCATGCATCGCGCACATCAACGCAAATCACGCCGACGCGGCGCTTTGCGTCTTCACCGGCGACCTGACCGAGACCGGAGCGCCCGAGAGCTATGCCGATCTCAGGACAGCCCTGAACGCGCTGTCGGTGCCCTGGCGGCTGCTGCCGGGCAACCATGACCGGCGAACCAACCTTGTCGCGGCGTTTCCTGAAATTCCGGTCGATGAGAACGGTTTCGTGCAGTCGGCTCATCAGATGGCCGACGAGGTGCTGCTGTTCCTCGACTGCCTGGTGGAGGGACGCATCGAAGGCGAATTGTGCGAAAGGCGGCTTGCCTGGCTCGACGCCCGGCTCGAAGAGACAGCCGGCAGGCCCGCCTATGTCTTCATGCACCATCCGCCGGTCGCGCTCGGCCTGCCGCAGCTCGATCCGCTGGCGCTCGAGCAGCCCGAACGCTTCCTCGGCCTGCTGCAGCGCCACGGTAATGTCCGCCACATCTTCTTCGGTCACGTCCATCGCGACATTGCCGGCACGGTCGCCGGCATTCCGTTCTCGGCGCAGCGCGGCCTGCATGCAAGGTTCGCGCTCGCCCTCGACAGATCGAGCGAGATCGTCGAGCAGGCGCCACCCTCCTACGCGGTCATCCTCGTCGACAGCGCCAACGGGCGCGTGGTCGTGCATGGCTGCGATTTTCTCGAACAATGGCCGATCTATTCCGGCGAGACCGGAGAACGCATCACGGCGTGAAGCCGGCTCGCCGCGTCGAGGCGCAGTGTCGCCAGGCCTTCGACCGTTCAGGCGAACACGTGCGCCGTTCCCGATACGGTCAGCCGGACGATCTCGCCGACCGTTGGCGCGTCCATGCCGGATTTGCGCAGGATCAGCGGCGTGTTGCCGATCGCGGCGGCGTCGGGCGGATCGGCGCTGTTCAGGAGCCGTACCGCGACCGTGCACATCGAGCCGGCGAATTCGGATTCCGTCACTTCGCCGAACAGCATGTCAGGGGTGCCCGACATGCCTTCGCGCGATGTGCGCTTCAAGGCAATCTGCTCCGGCCGCAGCATGATGCGGACGACATCGCGGCTGTCCGGTGTATCGACCGCGATGCGGCCGAGCGGAGAATAGGCGAAGCCGCCCGATATCTTTGCCGGCAGGATGATGGCGTCGCCGAGGAACTCGGCGATCATCCTGTCCTTCGGCTTGAGATAGAGCTCGCGCGGCGTACCGACCTGCGAGAACTTGCCGTCGCGCATCACCGCCACCTGGCTGGCGAAGGACAGCGCCTCGGCCTGGTCGTGCGTCACCAGGATGGTGGTGATGCCGGCTGCCTCCAGAAGCTCGGCCACGGCCTTGCGCATCGAGGCGCGCAGGCCGGTATCCAGGGCCGAGAACGGCTCGTCGAGAAGCATCAGCCGCGGCTTCATCGCCATGGCGCGGGCCAGTGCCACGCGCTGCTGCTGGCCGCCGGAGAGTTGATGCGGGCGGCGTTTGAGGATCGCCTTGTCGAGACCGACAATGTAGGCGAGTTCGACGATGCGCTCGGCGCGCTTGTCCTCGCCGCGACCCATGCCGAAACCGATATTGTCGCCAATGGTCAGATGGGGGAACAGGGCGCCGTCCTGCGCCACCACGCCGATGCCTCGACGATGCGCCGGCACCGCGCTGCCGTCCTTGGCCAGCACCTCGCCGTCGAGCGTGATGCGGCCCTGGTCCGGCGCCTCGAAGCCTGCGATCAGCCGCAGCAAGGTCGTCTTGCCGCAGCCGGACGGGCCGACGATCGCCGTGCGGCTGCCGCTGACGACGCTCAGATCGACGCCGGCAAGAGCCGCCACCGGGCCGTAGTGCTTGTGCAGGCCGCTGATTTCGAGAAAGCTCATCGTCCGGCCATCCGTTTCGACTGGACATAGAGGAGCCAGGTCAAGGGCAACGACATCGCCACCATGATGAAGGCGTAAGGGGCCGCCGAGGCATAATCAATCTCGCCGCTGTAGGACCAGAACGCCATCGCCAGCGTGCGGGTACCGTTCGGCGCCAGCATCTGGGTGGCGGTCAGTTCGTTCATGATGCCGAGCGCCACCAGCGCCATGCCGGCCGCCGCGCCTGGCGCCGACAGGCGGATGGTCGTCGACCACAGCGCCTGCAGCGGCGGCCGGCCGAGACTGGAAGCCGCGCGCTCGAGTTCGACCGGCGCCTGCGCGATCGATGCGCGCAAGCTGACCAGCGCGCGCGGCAGGAACATCAGCGTGTAGGCCACCAGGATGGTGAACAAGGTCTGGTAGAGGGGCATGGCGATGCGCACCGTGATGGTGACCAGCGCCAGCGCAATGACGACCCCGGGCAACGAGCCGACGATGTAGTTGCAGCCCTCCAGCAGGCGCTGCAATGGCCCGGGCGCGCGGATCGAGATCCAGGCCATCGGCATGGCGGCGACGGTGGCGAGCAATGCGCCGGCGAGCGCCAGGAACAGCGTCTGGCCGAGCGCCAGGCCGATCTCGTCGAAGCGCCAGACGGCGGTGCCGCCGGCGGCCAGCCAGCCGCCGATGGTGACGAAAGGCACGCCCAGCGCCAGCAGTGTGGTGGCGACAAGCACGGCCAGGCACGGGATGGTGGCGCGACCGAGGGGCGTGCGCTGCTGGTGCCGCGCGGCGCCGGAGCCGACGCGCGCATAACGCTCCTCGCCGCGCACCAGCACTTCGAGGCCCAGAAGCACGAAACAGCAGCTCACCAGCACGCCGGCCAGCATGTTGGCCGCCGGTCCGTTGAAGGTCGACTGGAACTGGTCGACGATCGCGGTGGTGAAGGTGTCGAAGCGGATGAAGACATAGAGGCCGTACTCGGCCAGCAGATGCAGCCCGACCAGCAGCGAGCCGCCGCAGATGGCGAGCCTGAGTTGCGGCAGCACGACGCGCTGGAATACGCGCCACGGCCCAAGGCCGAGTGCCGCCGCGGCGTCCTCGAGGGCGGGATCGAGACGGCGCAACGCCGCCGACACCGGCAGATAGAGGAACGGGAAATAGGCGATGACGGAAACCAGTACACCGGCCCACAGGCCGTGCAGCCTGGGCACCATGGTGATCCAGGCGTAGCTGTGCACGAAAGCCGGGATGGCGAGCGGCGCCACGCACAGCCAGGCCCAGAGCCGGGCGCCAGGCAGGTCGCTGCGCTCGGTCAGCCAGGCCAGCGCCACCGACAGCACGACGGTGATCGGCACCGCCAGCAACACCAGCAGGACCGTGTTGACCAGAAGCTCGCCGACACGCGGCCGGAAGACCAGAGCCGAGACTGTTTCCCAGCCGGTCTGCACCGCGATCCAGATGATGAAGGCCAGCGGCAGCAGCGCCAGCAGCGACACGAAAAGGGCGGCGATGACCAGCCAGGGTGCCGCGCGTCGCCGAGCCCTGCGGCCTGTGCCCGCAGGCAGGCCCGAGCGCGCGAGATCGACCGCAGACTGCATCAGGTCAGACGCCGTGCCGGTGCCGTCCAGCGGCAGCAGTTGAAGGACCACAATTGCGGTCGGGAACACAGCGTGTCGTCATCGACGAATGCCATCTCGAAAAACAAAATCACTCCCGCGGAAGGCCAATTCCCGCGGGAGCGTGGTTGGTTGTCCTTTTAGGAGGAATGGCAACTAAAGCAAGCCGGCTGCCGTCATCAGGTCGGTGACCTTCTTGGAGTTCAGCGTCGTGGCATCGACCTTGGGTGCCTGCAGGTCGGCCAGCGGCACCAGCTTCGGATTGGACTCTGCACCCTTGCCGACCGCGTATTCGAAGGAATCGCCGGTCTTCAAGATCTCCTGGCCGCCCTTGCCGGTCACCCACTTGAGGAACGCCTGGGCTTCCTTCGGATGCTTGCTCGAGGCCAGCACGCCGCCGCCGGAGATCGAAACGAACGCGCCCGGATCCTGGTTCTTGAAATAGTGCAGTTCGACATTCTTGCTGTTTTCGCCGGTCTTGGCCTGATCGCCGAAATAGTAATAGTGGTAGATCACGCCGCCTTCGATCTCACCGGCATTGACCGCCTTCATCACAGTGCTGTTGCCCTTGTAGGCGGTGAAATTCGTCTTCATCGCCTTCAGCCAGTCCGCCGTGGCGGCCTCGCCCTTGAGCTGCAGCAGCGCGCTGACGATGGCCTGGAAATCGGCGCCCGACGGCGAGGCGGCCCAACGGCCCTTCCAGCTCGGATCGGCGAGATCCAGCATCGACTTGGGCAGCTGGTCGACCGTCAGCTTGGTCTTGTTGTAGGCAAAGACGGTGCTGCGTGCGGCGACGCCAACCCATTTGCCGCTGGCCGGCTGATAGTCGCTGGGAACCTGCGCCAGCGTGTCGGCGTCGACCGGAGCGAACAGGCCGGCACTTTCGACCAGCGCCATGGCTGGCGAGTTTTCGGTCAGGAACACGTCGGCCGGCGAGGCAGCGCCTTCGGCGACGATCTGGTTGGAGAAGTCGCTGTCGCCGCCATTGCGGACAGTGACCTTGATGCCGGTTTCCTTGGTGAAGCCTTCGGCCCACGCCTTGGTCAGGTTCTCGTGCTGGGCGTTGTAGACAATGATGCCATCATCTTCCGCCATCGCCGGGCCGGCGATCAGGCTGATTGCCAGCGCGGTGGCGCCGACGAGGGTGGAAAGAGCATATTTCATGGCATTGTCCTCGATCTCGGGGGTCTTGCGTCTGTCACGGCTGCACCTACCAATACCTGACAGGGATAGTCAACATTGTCTTGCGGATTTTGATCAAGCGCCGAGGCGCAAACTTTCGTGATTTGCCGGTAATTTGGCTTGGACATTATTTCGCCGGCCACGTAACAAATCACCGCCGAGACGCGAAAATCGGGGAGTAACTCTTGTGACCGGCAAGGATGAGGCCGAGCTTTCCCGGCTGATGCGGGCCGCGATCGCGGGAGATGAAAAGGCTTACGCCGACTTTCTGCACCGGATTGCCGCGCTGGTTCGCGGTTTTGTCAGGCGCAAGATCGTGCAGGGCGGGGTCGATCCCGAGGATGTCGTGCAGGAAACCTTGCTGGCCATTCATGTGAAACGACATACTTGGCGCCAGGATGCGCCGGTGTTGCCGTGGGTCTATGCGATTGCCCGCTTCAAGCTGATCGACGCGTTCCGGCGGCGCGGACGGCGCATCGAGATCGATGTCGACGATATCGCCGAGACCTTCGCCGAGCCGGAACAGGAGAGCGTCAGCGAACGCGACATCAATCGGGCATTGGACGGCCTGTCACCGGCACAGCGTTCGGTGGTCTCTGCTGTGTCGGTGGAGGGGCGGTCAATCGGCGAGACGGCGGCCAAGTTCGGCATCAGCGAGACGGCGGTGCGGGTGTCGCTGCATCGGGGACTTGCCGCGATAGCCAAGCGATTCGGGCAGGGGCGATTCGGGCGGGAATGACATGAGGACGGACGATCTCATCAAGGCGCTGGACGCTGATGCCCGCAGCAAGGCGATGCCGCTGCAATCGGCCTGGTGGATGGCCGCCGGTGCGGCAGCAGTTGTAGCGGCCATCGTTTTCCTGCTGACGATCGGCCCACGCCCCGACTTCATGGCGGCCGCGCACACGATGCGCTTTCTCTCCAAATTCGTCTTCACCATCGTCCTTGCCGTCAGCGCATTTGCCCTGATCCGCGCCTTGTCGACACCCGGTGCGCCGACCGGCAGGGCAATGGCTGGGATGATCGCCGCGCCGCTGTTGGTAGCCTTGGCCGTGGTTCTTGAGCTGTTTGCCTTGCCCGAGGCCGACTGGGGCACAAGGATGGTCGGCTCCAACATGATGATCTGCATGGGCTTTATTCCGCTGATCGGCATTGGCCCGCTTGCCATTTTCCTGTGGATGCTGCGCTACGGCGCGCCGACACGGCCGGTGCTTGCCGGTGCGGTCGCGGGCCTGCTTGCGGGCGGGCTGGCGGCAACCTTCTACGCCGCACACTGCTTCGACGATTCGCCGCTTTTCGTCGCCACCTGGTACACGATAGCGATCGCGATCCTCGCGCTGCTTGGCGCGCTCGGCGGGCGGTTTTTCGTGCGCTGGTAGTGCGGCGCCCGGAGCGGTTCACGGAAACGCCGAACCGCTCCATCTTTTTGTTTGACGCAATTCCGGACGGAAAACCGCTTCACACTTTTCCTGGAATTGCTCAGTCGCGACCCATGCACACCGATCCTTAATCATGCCGGCAATTGTTTGTCGGTTACTGATCGAGCCGGCACGCCGCACGCAACCATTCCTTAAAATCGATCCGCCAAGGTCGGCGCGACAGCATGCGTTTGCGCACGGGGGTGGCACGTATCGTGATGGGGCGAGGATTGACCGGCCGAAGATCTTTTGGGCACGCAGGGTTGGTGCTGCTCGTGGCCGGCCTTTGTGTGGGGGCAGCCTCTATGCTGCTGTCGCAACTGGATCCCGGCACCGAGGCGCTGAAATTCTGCCTGCGGATATCGGTGGCGGTGACGGCGAGTGCGCTTTGCCTCGCCGCCCTGTTCAACGGCCGGATCAGCAAGGACCGCCGGCAGATCGCCGAGAGCGAGCAGCGCTTCCGCCGCGCCATGGAGGATTCGGCGATCGGTATCGCCGTTGTCGGCCTCGACGGGCGCATTCTCCAGACCAATCCGGCCTTTGCCGCAATGCTCGGCTACAGCCGCGAGGAGATCGAGGCGCTGACCTTCTTCCAGATCACGCATCCCGACGATATCCAGATCGGCCGGGAAACGATGGCCGGTCTGAAAGCGGGCACGGTCAATTCCTTCCACTTCGAGAAACGCTATCTCAGGAAGGATGGCACACCCGTCTGGGCGCATCTTGCGGGCTCCGTCATCCGCGACGAAAGGAGCGGCCGTCCGCTCTATCTCGTCTCGCAGATCGAGGACATCGACGCGCGCAAGCAGGCCGAGGCGCGCATTGCCGAAGCGGAAACGCGCTGGAATTTCGCGCTTGCCGGCGCCGGCCAGGGCGTCTGGGATCTCGACATGCGCAAGGGCGGGACGACGTACTCCGAGACCTGGGGCAAGATGCTGGGCTTTGAGGATGGCGAGCTCGACGGCGATCCCAACCGCTGGCTGACGATGATCCATCCCGACGATCGCGAGACCGTCGCCGAGGCGGATCGCGCCCATCTCGACGGCAACACGCCCTACTTCGAAGCCGAATTCAGGATGCGCCACAGGGATGGCCACTGGATATGGATCCTCGACCGCGGCAAGGCCATCGAGCGTGACGAGGAGGGGCGGCTGGTCAGGGCCATCGGCAGCTTGACCGACATCACCCGGCGCAAGGAGGCGGAAGCACGCCTCACCGTATCGGCGGCGATGCTGGCCGATGAGAAAGAGCGGCTGAGGGTGACGCTGCAGTCGATCGGCGATGCAGTCATCTGCACCGATGCCGCAAACCGCGTCACCTTCATGAACCCGGTTGCTGAAAAGCTGACCGGGGTTGCCGGCGGCGAGGCCCTCGGCAAGATGCTTGGCCACGTCTACTGGGCGGTCGACGAGGAGACGGGGCACAGAATCGGCGTCACCCGGCCGGCCATCGGCGGCCAGGCGCCCGCCGACCAGAACAGCCGCGCCGTCCTGATCCGGCGCGACGACACGCGCTGCAGCATCCGCCAGGTAGTGTCGCCGATCATCAACGAGCGAAACGAATTCTGCGGACTGGTCATCGTCTTCCAGGACTTCACCGATGCGCGCGCGCTGCAGCGTCAGCTTGCCCATGCGGCCGCGCATGACGCACTGACCGGCCTTGCCAATCGCTCGAGCTTCATCCGCGCCATGGAGGACCTGGTCGATCAGGCGCGCAAGGAAGGCACCTCGGGCAAAGGCAGCGGACATCAGTTCATGTTCATTGACCTCGACCATTTCAAACTGGTCAACGACACCGGCGGCCACGCGGCCGGCGATGCCTTGCTCAAGCGGGTTGCCGAGGCAATTCGCGGCGTGCTTGGTCCAGAGGACATGGTCGCGCGGCTGGGCGGCGACGAATTCGCAGTCATCCTGAAATCGGGTTCAGCTGCCGGCGCCAAGATCGCGGCGCGATCCATCATCGATGCGATACGCGGCCTGGACTTCGCCTGGGACGGCCGTCCTCACGTGATCGGCGCCAGCATCGGCTTGGCTGCGATCGGTGCCAGTTGCGGCGAAGTCGACGAGATCATCGCCAGGGCCGACGCCGCTTGCTATGCGGCCAAGGCGGCCGGCCGCGGCTGCGTATCCGTAGCGCCGGACGGCGACGTCATGGACGACAGGATGGAACCGCCCGAGCCGCTGGCCGCGGCCTCCTGATCCCGGCCGATCAGCCTCAGACCTGATTAGCGCGTCGGAACGGGATGCTCGCCGCGATAGTCGTAGAAGCCGCGCCCGGTCTTGCGGCCGAGCCAGCCAGCCTCGACATATTTGACCAGCAGCGGGCAGGGGCGGTATTTCGAATCCGACAGGCCGTCGTGCAGCACCTGCATGATCGACAGGCAGGTATCCAGCCCGATGAAATCGGCCAGCTGCAGCGGGCCCATCGGATGGTTGGCGCCGAGCCGCATGGCGGTGTCGATGGCGTCGACCGAGCCGACACCCTCATAAAGCGTGTAGATCGCCTCGTTGATCATCGGCAGCAGGATGCGGTTGACGATGAAGGCCGGGAAATCCTCCGAGACCGTGATCGTCTTGTCGAGCTGCTTCACATAGGTCTTCGCCGCCTCGAAGGTCTGGTCCTCGGTGGCGATGCCGCGCACCAGCTCGACCAGCTTCATCAGCGGCACCGGGTTCATGAAATGGATGCCGATGAAACGTTCCGGCCGGTCGGTCTGCGCGGCAAGCCGCGTGATCGAGATCGACGAGGTGTTGGTCGCCAGGATGGCTTCGGGATTGAGCTGCGGACAGAGCTGGGCGTAGATCTTGCGCTTGACAGTCTCGTCCTCGGTCGCTGCCTCGATCACCAGGTCGGCGCCGGCAAGATCGGCCATCGCCGGGGCGGAGGCGATGCGCGCCATCGCTTCGTTGCGCACCTTCTCGTCGAGCTTGCCTGACCCCACCTGGCGGGCCATGTTGCCGCTGATGGTGGCGATACCCTTCTCGATGCGGTCGGGCGATATGTCGTAGATCAGCACCTTGTAGCCCGAAAGGGCGGAGACATGGGCGATGCCGCCGCCCATCTGGCCCGCGCCGATGATGCCGATCGTCTCGATCTTGCTCATTACACCGATCCCGTCAAAAGGCCTTTGCGGCCTGCTTTTTTGTGCGGTGCAAACTAAAAGGGCGGGGCGACTTCGTCTACCCCACCCTTCACTATTTAATACGCTTTGGCAGAGAGCGTCAAAGCGCCTTTTGCAGTTCCGGCAGGATGACGAAGAGGTCGCCGACGAGGCCGTAGTCGGCGACCTGGAAAATCGGTGCCTCCTCGTCCTTGTTGATGGCGACGATGACCTTCGAATCCTTCATGCCGGCGAGGTGCTGGATGGCGCCGGAGATGCCCACCGCAATGTAGAGATCGGGGGCGACGACCTTGCCGGTCTGGCCGACCTGCCAGTCGTTGGGCGCATAGCCGGCGTCCACCGCGGCGCGCGACGCGCCGACGGCGGCACCAAGCTTGTCGGCGACCGGCAGGATGACTTCCTGGAACTTCTCCGAAGAGCCCAGCGCGCGACCACCCGAGATGATGATCTTGGCCGAAGTCAGTTCCGGACGGTCGGTCTCCGAGAGCTTGTTCTCGACGAAAGTGGAGAGGCCGGGGTTGGCCGCCGCCTTGACGGTCTCGACAGCGGCCGATCCGCCCTCGGGGGCTGCCTGGAAGGAGGCGGTGCGGACAGTGATCACCTTCTTGGCGTCGGTCGACTGCACCGTCTGGATGGCGTTGCCGGCATAGATCGGCCGCTTGAAGGTATCGGGCGAGACGACCTCGATGATCTCGGAGACCTGCGCGACATCGAGCAGGGCCGCAACGCGCGGCGCGACATTCTTGCCCGACGAGGTCGCCGGCGCGATGATGGTGTCGTAGCCGCCCGCGAGCGACACAACGAGTGCCGCCGTCGGTTCGGCGAGGCGCTCGGCAAGCTCGTCGGCCTCGGCCAGCAGTACTTTGCTCACGCCCTTCAGCTTGGCGGCGGCATCGGCTGCACCCTTGGCGCCCTTGCCGGCAACCAGCACATGCACGTCCGAACCGATCTGCAGGGCCGCGGAAAGCGCCTTGGCGGTCTGGTCGGAAAGGGTGGCGTTGTCGTGTTCAGCAATCAGAAGAATAGCCATTTTCGTGTTCCTTTCCCGATCGCTTACAAAACGCCGGCTTCGTTCTTGAGCTTGTCGACCAGTTCGGCGACGCTCTTGACCTTGACGCCTGCCTTGCGGCCGCTCGGCTCCTCGGTCTTGATGACCTTCAGCCGCGGCTTGACGTCGGCGCCGTAGTCGGCCGGGGTCTTTTCGTCGAGCTGCTTCTTCTTGGCCTTCATGATGTTGGGCAGCGAGGCATAGCGCGGCTGGTTGAGGCGAAGGTCGGCGGTCACGATCGCCGGCATTTTCAGCTCCACCGTCTGCAGGCCGCCGTCGACTTCGCGCGTCACCTTGGCCTTGTCGCCGTCGAGCACCACCTTGGAGGCGAAGGTGCCCTGCGCCCAGCCAAGCAGGGCCGCCAGCATCTGGCCGGTCTGGTTGGAATCGTCGTCGATCGCCTGCTTGCCGAGGATGACGAGGCCGGGCTGTTCGGCGTCGACGACGCCCTTCAGCACCTTGGCGACGCCGAGTGGCTCGGTCTGTTCGTCGGTCTTGACCAGGATGGCGCGGTCGGCACCCATGGCAAGCGCGGTGCGCAAGGTTTCCTGCGCCTGCTGCGGGCCGATCGAAACGACGATGATCTCTTCGGCCTTGCCGGCCTCCTTCAGCCGGATCGCCTCTTCAACCGCGATCTCGTCGAACGGGTTCATCGCCATCTTGACGTTGGCGAGTTCCACCGCCGAACCATCAGCCTTCACGCGAACCTTGACGTTCGCATCCACAACCCGCTTTACGGGCACAAGGATCTTCATTGCCTGTCACCTCTTCAAGATAATTAGGCGCGCTATAACAGCCTGCGCCCTTTCTGAGTTGTCGAAAGCCGACATTCCGGATGGAAATTCTGGTCTTTGACCGCCTTAGGCTGCGACGGAGACGTTTCCGTAGTTGCGGCAACCCTGCACGTCAATACGCTGCAAGCCGCTCAAATCGGTTCAGTCCGGACTGGAAGCGTTTCCTCGCCCCCAGCGCGGCGTTGCGGCAGGCGGGTCGGGGGTCACCGGTTCGGCCGCAACGGCAGGCTGGTCAGCGGGAGCGACAGCGACATCCTCGTCGGGGCCGGCAAACAGCGGCACGCCGCGGCTGCGCAAGACAAGCACCAGAATGGCGCCGGCGATGATGCCGCCGATGTGGCAGGCCCATGAAATCTGGTCCTCGCCGCCGGCGGCAAACATCACCACCTGGAACGCCACCCACAGGACCAGCGGGATGAAGGCCGGAATGCGCAGCGGGATGCGGGCAAAGGCCAGCACCCATACCTTCACGCGAGGATAAAGGATCAGATAGGCGACGACCACGCCGGCGATGGCGCCGGACGCACCGATCAGTGGCACCTGCGAATCCCAGGCGATGAGGCCCTGGAAGGCGGCTCCGGCGATCGCGCACAACAGGTAGAAGATGAGGTAGCGGACGTGCCCGAGGGCGTCCTCGACATTGTCGCCGAACACCCACAGGAACAGCATGTTGCCGCCGAGGTGGAAGATGTCGGCATGCAGGAAGGAATAGGTCAGGTAGCTCAGGCTTTCGGGGACGACGACAAAGCGAGGATCGAGCTCCGCGGTGTCATGGACAACGGCCGGGATGAAGCCAAGGCCAAGCACGGCGGCATTGGAGAAATTCTCGCCGCCGAGCGCGGTGGCGAAGTAGACCAGGGCGTTGACCACGATCAACCCGATCGTCACATATTGGAGGCGGATGTGCCGCAGCCTGTTGGTGTCGTAAAGCGGGATGAACATCGGTCCCCTGGCCCCCTCGCGCTTTCGGACAGTTCAGCGGTTCTTGCCGGGAACCCATAGCACGTCGCCATTTCCATTGTCATTGACCGCCCGGGCGGCGACAAACAGGAAATCCGAGACGCGGTTGATGTATTTCAACCCGTCGCGGTTGACGTGCTCGCTGGGGTCCAACGCCAGGGCCACCATCAGCCGTTCGGCCCGCCGCGCCACGGTGCGGGCGAGATGGAGGGCGGCGGCGGCCGGCGTGCCGCCATTCAGCACGAAGGATCTGAGCGGCTGAAGATCCTTGTTGAGCAGGTCGATATCCTTTTCGACCCGGTCGGTCTGCGTGGCGATGATGCGCAGCGGCTCATAGCCGAGCGGCTTGCCGTCATCGGGCACGGCGAGATCGGCGCCGAGGTCGAAGAGATCGTTCTGGATACGGGAAAGCATGGCGTCGATCGTCGGGTGGGTTGTCGCTGTGTGAACCCGGGCGAGGCCGATGCAGGCATTGGCTTCGTCGACCGTGCCGTAGGCATCCACCCGCAGATCGGACTTCAGCCGCCGTTCGCCGGTGCCGAGACCGGTGGTGCCATCATCGCCGGTGCGGGTGTAGATCTTGTTGAGTTTGACCACATCGCCTCCCGAACGGCCTCACTTGCGGGTGAAATACACCGCCAGCAGGATCAGCGCCAGCGCCACGGCCTGCAGCAGAACACGCGCCTGCATCAGCTTGTTGGAGGTGACGCCGGACCCGCCACGCATCATGTTGACGAGGCCGCGAACGAGCACGATCACCACGGCGACCATGACCAGAATGGCGAGGATGTTGAAGACGGTTGCCATGGTGTGTTCCCAGTTCGGTTGGTTCAGGCGCGTTTGGCAAGGAAGCGGTAGAGCAGCGATGCAGGCAGGATGCGTTTGAGAGCCGCGCCGATCTTAGCCGGCACTGTTACCACATAGTGCGGGCGCGGGCGCCGCGACAGAAGCGCATGGCGCAGCGCCGCATGAACCACTTCCGGCCCCGGCTTCAGTGCCGATTGGCTGCCGCCGGCCCGCAGCCTTGCCAGTTGCGCCTCATAGTCGAGGCGGTGGACCGAATTCTCGTGGTCGATGTTCTCCAGGAACCATGGCAGCGCATTGCTGGCGATCTTCGACGTTACCGGCCCGGGTTCGATCAGCGAGACATGGATGCCGCTGCCTCGAAGTTCCTGATGCAGGCATAGCATCAAACCCTCCAGCGCGTGTTTCGAAGCCGAATAGGCGCCGCGAAAGCGCACCGGCGCGAGGCCGAGGATCGACGAGCAGTGGACGATGCGGCCATGGCCCTGGCGGCGCATCACCGGCACCAGCCGCCGGGTCAGGTCGTGCCAGCCGAAGAAATTCGCCTCGAATTGCTGCTTGAGCGCGGCCACCGGCAGGTCCTCGACGGCGCCGGGTTGCGCGTAGGCGCCGTTGTTGAACAAGGCGTCGAGCCGGCCGCCTGTGCGATCCAGAACCGATGCGACCAGTGCTTCAATGGATGCGGCTTGACTGTAGTCGAGATAGAAGGCCTCGATGCCGTCCGCTTCGAGTGCGGCGATGTCCTCCGGCTTGCGTGCCGTCGCGAACACCCGCCAGCCTTCCGCCTTCAACGCGCGGGCGCAGTGGGCGCCTATTCCCGAAGAGGCGCCGGTGACGATGATCGAGCGCAACGCTTGCGCCGGACTGTTCATGGTTTCGCCAAGGGTTGCCATTTGCCGCAATCCCTTCCCATATTCGCGGCGTCGAGACAATCGAAGGGAGCGCGGGTTCTTGCTGCGGAATATTGTCGCCCTGCGCCGCGTGCTCTACGACGCGCTCGGCCATTTCAACACCGATGACGGCTGGGCGATGGCCAGCCATTTGGCGATCACCTCGCTGATGGCGCTGTTTCCATTCCTGATTTTCGCCACGACGCTAGCGAGCTTCCTCGGTGCGCAGGCATTCTCAGACACGGCGGTGCATCTTGTCTTCGACACCTGGCCCGAGCAGATCGCCAAGCCGATCGCGCGCGAGGTGCTCAATGTGCTGACCGTCAGGCGCACCGACCTGTTGACCTACGGCGTTTTGCTTGCCGCCTACTTTGCCTCGAACGGCATCGAGGCGTTGCGCACATCGCTCAACCGCGCCTATCGCGTCTCGGAAACGCGCGGCATCATCTACCGCCGGGTGCAGAGCATCATTTTCGTTCTGATCGCGACGGCCGGTTTCCTGGCGATCAGCGTGCTCCTGGTGTTCGCGCCACTGCTGGCGCGGCTCGCCGAAGCCCATATCGAAGGCATCAAGCCCTATATGGGCACGATCACGCTATGGCGGTATGTCATCGCCTCGGCAGTCATCGTCGGCGGATTGTTTGCCGTGCATTTCTGGCTGCCGGCGGGCAGGCGCCGCCTGGTCTCGATCGTACCGGGCATCATCTTCACGCTGGCGGCATGGCTCGTCGGTTCGACCGTCTTCGCCACCTATCTCGATCACTTCTCGTCTTATGTGACGACCTATGCCGGCCTCGCCTCGATCATGATCGCGGTGGTCTTCCTCTACATGCTCTCGGCAATCTTCATCCTCGGCGGCGAACTCAATGCCGCAATCAGCCGCTATCTGGAGGCGCGCGCCCGAGTCGGTTGATTGACGGACTGAGGCTTGGCCGGTCGTGCCGTTGCCAGGCCAACGCCGAATGTCGTGATCGCCATGCCGACAATCTGCAGCGCGTTGAGCTGCTCGTCGAACAAGGCCCAGGCGATGAGGCCGTAACCGCCGGTACCAGGTAGAACAGCGAGGCCACTTTCGACATCTCGCCGTCGCGGATCATCACCATCAGCAGGAAGATGGCGCCGAGCGACAGCACCAGCACCAGCCAGGCCATGGCGAAGATCAATTCGCCGTTGATGACGACGGTGCGTGTTTCGAAGGCGAGCGAAGCCAGGATCATCAAAGAGGCGCCGCCGACATATTGCCACATGGTCGCCGCGACGAGGTCGCCGCCAGAGGCAAAACGCTTCTGCCAGATAGTGCCGGCGCTCATGCCGAGCACCGAGACAAGCGAGGCGATCAACGTCGCCGCCGTCACGCCTCCGCCAAGCGCGCCCAGCTTCGGCCATAGCACGATGACGATGCCGATGAGGCCGATGCCAAGCCCGGCCCAGTGACGCGGCAGGATCGCCTCGCCGAGAAACTTGCCGGCAAGCACGGCCGTGATCAGCGGCTGCAGGCCGACGATGAGGGCCGAAAAGCCGGCCGGCATGCCCCTGTGGATGGCCCAGAAGACGGCGCCGAGGTAGACGCCGTGCATCAGGATGCCAGCGCCGGTGGCGTGCAGCGCTTCAGTGCGGGTGGCTCTCTTCGACCCCAGCACGAGCATCAGGACGGCCAGCAGGATGGCAGCCAGCACGAAACGCGCGGCAAGAAAGGTGAACGGCTCGGCCCATGGCATGGCGTAGCGCGCGCCGATGAAGCCGGTTGCCCACAGGACAACGAAGGTGGCGGGAATGAACCGCTTGATGCTTTGCATGTTCGGGAGACCGCCGCCCTGGGGAGAGTTGATCGTGGCGCTGCTCTAATGCGGTTCAAGCCGGCGCGCAAAACGAAACGATTGATCCATACATCACCGGAATTCAATCGACGGCGAATTCGGCTCAGTTTGAAATTTCGGGGACTGATTTTTTGCTACCAGCTGCACCCCGGCCATTTGATAAGCGGGCTGTGCCCATAGACAGCTTCCCTATCGTCACATGATTTGACCACCGACCATACCGGATCGCCGTTGTCGTCGGTCTCGTTGTTCACCATGACCGAAACGATATGGTCCGGGTATCTGGCGCCCTCGATTGCCGTCAGGCTGTCGCGAACGCGCGCCTTTTCTTCGTCAGTCAGATGTCGCTTCATGGAAGCCTCCACCGCTTGGCGGCAAGCATACAGAAATTTTGACCGTCACGCGACAGTCGGTTGATGGCGGTTGACGACGGGACAAACTTCAAACCGACGTGACCCGAATTCGCCACGCGGTTTCTCTGCCTCGCCAGGCTCAAAGCCCGACCATCCGCCTGACGTCCTCCGGCGTTGCGCCGGTATCGCGCAAGGCGGCAAGGCCGGTGTCGCCGAGGCTCTTGGACAGCTTTCGTCCGTCCGGTCCAAGGATAAGGCGATGGTGGAAGTAGGCCGGTTGCGGCAGTCCGAGGAGTTCCTGCAGCAGGCGCTGGACACCGGTAGCGGAAAACAGGTCCTGGCCGCGCACGACATGGCTGATGCCTTGCAGGGCATCGTCCATGACGACGGCGAGGTGATAGCTGGTCGGGATGTCGCGGCGCGCCACGATCACATCACCCCAGTCCTGGGGCCGGGCTTCGATCGCCCGTGTCGCGACGAGCGTCTCATCGCTGAATTCGGCCCATGACAGGTCCTTGCCGGCACCTGCCACGGCGGCGTCGATATCCAACCGCCAGGCGAAAGGCGCGTTCTCGGCGATCCGTCGCTTGCGTTCCTTCACCGGCAGCGCCTTATCGGCGCCGGGGTAGAGCGGCACGCCATCGGGATCGCGAGGCCAGTCGCGCCCGCGTTCTTCGCTGTCGGTGATGAAGGCGCGGATCTCACCACGGCTCATGAAGGCGGGATAGACGAGTTCATCCCGAATCAGCCGGTCAAGCGTCGTCTCGTATTCAGCGAAGTGCTCGGATTGGCGGCGCACCGGCTGTTCCCAGCCAAGCCCCAGCCATTTCAGATCGGCGAGCACGCCGGCCTCAAATTGCGGCGTGCAGCGCGTCGTGTCGATATCCTCGATGCGCAGCAGCAGGCGGCCGCCGGCGGCATCCGCCAATTTCTGATTGAGCAGCGCCGAATAGGCGTGGCCGAGATGCAGGTCGCCGTTGGGGCTGGGGGCGAAGCGGAATGTCAGGAGTGTCATTTGTCCGGCGGCAATCAGGTTTTGCGGCGCTTCGCCAATTGCTACCCTGTCGAGGGTCAAGGAACAAGAAACATGCAGCGCATCGCCACATCAGACGACATTGCCCGGGGGCTCGACGCGCTTTGCGTGATCGATCCGCGCCTGGAAAAGGTGCGCGGCATGGCCGGCGAGGTGCCGCTGCGGCTTTCCGAGCCCGGGTTCCGGAGCCTGGCCTCGATCATCGTCTCGCAGCAAGTGTCCCGCGCCAGCGCCGATGCGATCTTCGGCCGGCTGACCAAACTCGTCGATCCGCTGACGCCGCAGGCGATACTTGCCGCCGGCGAAGACATGTTTCGCGAGGCCGGCCTGTCGCGGCCGAAGCAGCGCGGCCTGATCGCCATTGCCCAGGCGGTGTTCGACGGCCTCGACCTCCATCACCTTTGTTCGCTCGATGCCCAGGAGGCGATCACGACGATGACGGCGGTGTCCGGCATCGGCCCATGGACGGCGGAAGTGTATCTTTTGTTCGCCGCCGGCCACCCCGACATTTTTCCGGCGCGCGACGTCGCCTTGCAGAGCGCGGTCGGTCACGCGCTCGGCATCGAGCCGCGTCCGCCGGAGAAAACACTGATCGCACTGGCCGAATCATGGAGCCCGTGGCGAGGTGTCGCATCGCGGCTTTTCTGGTCCTATTATCGCGAAACCAGAGGGCGGGACGCGGCGCCGCCGGCTTAATCCGTAAAAAGGCATGAAAATCACGCATTTTTGGCGCTTCAGCGACGCGACAATCCGCTTCACATCCCTGTCATGTCAGGCTTACAGTATCCGCGCCGTTCGGGTCTAGAACCAAGGAGGTAAACACGTGACGGTCGCCGTATCTCCGGATGGGCTTCCAGCACTGGTGCTGAATGCGGATTACCGTCCGCTCAGCTATTATCCTCTGTCGCTCTGGTCCTGGCAGGATGCCATCAAGGCGGTGTTCCTCGACCGGGTGAACATCGTCGCCGAATACGAGCACGCTGTCTCCTCGCCGACCTTCTCGATGAAGCTGCCGAGCGTCGTCAGCCTGAAGGCCTACGTGAAGCCATCCAGGCACCCGGCCTTCACCCGCTTCAACGTCTTCCTGCGCGACCGCTTCCAGTGCCAGTATTGCGGCACGCCGGAGGACCTGACCTTCGATCACGTCATCCCCCGCCATCGCGGTGGCGCCACGACGTGGGAGAATGTCGTTGCCGCCTGTTCGCCCTGCAATCTCAGGAAGGGCGGCATGATGCCGGCGCATGCCAAGATGTGGCCGCTGCAGAAACCCTTCCAGCCGACGGTGCACGATTTGCACAACAACGGCCGCCTGTTCCCGCCCAACCATCTGCATGAAAGCTGGATGGATTATCTGTACTGGGATGTCGAACTGGAACCTTGAGATGGTTCGATAATTCGGGAGGCCGGCCGCCTGAAGCGATTTTCTGCGCTTCCGGTGCTCACGTACTTCAGTACGCTCCGCTCCGGTTCTCGAAAATCACTTCATTCGACTCGGCCTGCCGAATTCTTGGAACCATTTCGCGCTTGAACCATCTCGCGTCGGCGCAAAATGATTTTGCGGCAGGTCAGTCGCGGGTGAGGGCGCCGCGGAAGGCGACGGCGGCGAGGACGAGGCTGGCGATGGCGTTCCAGCCGGCCAGCGACAGGCCGAGGATGCGCAGCGCCGCCTTGTCGCAGGAGGGCGGCACGAACTTGTCGAGCGCGTCGAGCACGCCCTTGCCGCCGGTGTCCACCGGTCCGGCGCCCGCGGTGCAATCGGTCGGGCCGGCCCACCACTGCCATTCGACGCCGGAGTGATAGACACCGAGATAGAGGCCGTAGAGCATCAGCAGGCCGCCTATGGCCAGCAGGCCGCGCGTCAGCCACGCCGGCGCGTGCAGCGTGGATGCAATCACCGCCAGCAGCATCAGCGGCGCGCCGATGTAGTAGGGGGTGCGCTGTTCGAGACAGAGGTGGCAGGGGATGTAGCCGCCGAGATACTGGAAGCCGAGCGCCGAGCCCACTGTGGCAGCCATGGCGACGGCGAGAAACAAGGCGATGCGCGTCCGCTGGCGTCCGGTGTCGGCATTCATGGTCGCTGTCATCGTGTTCTTCGTCCGTTGAGTTCGCCGCGCTCTTTGTCCCTGTCCTTGTCCCAACAGCGCCGGCCACTTTTGGGCGACAGGTCTAGAGCGCGTATTTGACGACGATATAGAGCAAAATCAGGGCAGCCGCCCCGGCGCCCGCGATCAGTCCGAGACGCTTTTCGATGAATTCGCGGATCGATTCGCCATATCGGCGCAGCAGCCAGGCCAGCAGCAGGAAGCGCGCGCCGCGAGCGACGATGGCCGAGATGATGAAGATCAGCAAATTGACGTGCAGGGCGCCGGCAAGGATGGTGACGACCTTGATCGGCGGCAGGTGCGCGAGACCGGACGTAACGAGCAGCACCAGCATCAGGCCGGTGCCAGAATTCTGCCAGCGCTCGAAGGTCGACAGGCCGCCGAAATGCTCCAGGATCGGGCGGGCGATGGCGTCGTAGGCGAAATAGCCGATCATCCAGCCGGCGATGCCGCCCAGCACCGAGGCGGCCGTGGCGGTCAGCGCATAGCGGTAGGCGCGGTCGGGGCGTGCCAACGCCATCGGCAGATAGAGCACATCGGCCGGCACGAAGAAGAACGAGCTTTCAATGAAGGCGATGATGGCAAGCCACCATTCCGCGGATTTCCTTGCCGCCAGCGACAAGGTCCAGTCGTAAAGTCCGCGAAGCATCGGCACTCCTATGCGTGTCGCCCAAACGGTGCGCAGCGGTTTCGGGACATTGGCATGCACAACCGACGGGCATGCACAAAAGAAAGACCCAAAGCGCGCGCCGTCCATCCAGTGGGACGCGCCTCGCTTTGATGCGCCGCCTGTCTAGAAAGATTTTCCGCGCTGCACAATGGCAGCGCCGTCACGAAATCGAAAGGTGAAGTTTGGTCGCATCCGGGCCATCGACAATTGGCCTGTTGACGAACAGGCCCCCAACCGTATAGTCCGCGCCCATCCAGGCCGCCCGGCCTGAGCCCCTATGGCGGAATTGGTAGACGCGCTCGACTCAAAATCGAGTTCCGCAAGGAGTGCTGGTTCGATCCCGGCTAGGGGCACCACGCCATTTTCCAGGCGCTGATTTTGTTCAGTTTTTCGCCTTGATCCCGAGAGCCGGATTGACGCATCCAACGGCGCTGTCCACAGCCCAGCCGAACATGGCCGAGGTCAGCTTTACGATCTCGTTTTGCGCGCCGGCCGCCCATGACTTGGCCGCTGCCGCAAGGTGGCGGCCTTTTGCGTTGGCAGATACCTGGCTGGATCGAACCCGACAAAAGAGGCTGGAACATTAGCAGGCTTGAATTGTTGAGTTCATGCTTCGGACGCCGCTGCTTGGCTCCGTCGCAGGCTGGTGGGCACATCGGCCGGCCCGCGCCAGCGGTCCCTCCGTGGCGCGGGCTTTTGGGGCCAGACAGTACCTGCGGCGCCTCGGACGGGGTTCAGATAAATGGTGGACAATACCACCAGAAAGCCTTGGCTTCCTCTTCAGGCGTCATCGGACGGATCTCCCATGAGTCCGTTTTCGCGATGTAACGTGTCCAAATGGGCGTGCCTTCTTTGCTGACGCTTTCGTGCCAGGCGGTAAACCCCATCATTGGCAATAGAGCTTCTCGGAGTGATCGAAGCTGCAGTGCTGCCGTGTGCATGCGAATGACCTCTCTTCGCTGGGCGCCACCACCGATTTCTGCCTGCCTCACCCGGCACAACGTCGTGGCGTTGCCGACCGTCTTCCAGCGGTCCGGCGGCCATAGCGGTGGCTCGGTGTTTGACCGCCGGGCCTTACCGGCAAAGAGGGGTGGGTTTGCCGGCTGGTAAATTATAGGCCGTTTATTCGAATATTCAATTTCTCTAAAATGATCGGTCCGCAGCCAACCGCGCAGCCGCTCGTTGCCCTATGCTGGTTTTGATCCCCAGCATCCATGACTGCCCCGCTGCCGCTCCGAGGCGGCGACACCAGCCGGCTCGGTTTGGTTGGAACCTGGATTGGGTTCGAGAGTTTATGGCGCGCGACCTTTGTGTGGAGGTGGCTAGCCATGAGGATCAAAGTTGCACCAGAGCTCTGCAACGTTGCGGCGGCGGCTGACGAAATCATGAGCGAGGCGAAGGGGAAGGCGCCCCTTTCTGTCATACTGACGGTTTCCCGACTTCGACAGAAAACCGGATCGATGCGATCGGATGCCGATCTGGAGGCTCTTGTCGCAAAGATGGCTGCGGCTCGCGGTGTAGCCCTGGTGATGGACAGGAAGGCTGATCAATTCGCGCCTGGGTGAACAGCAATGGCAGCGTTGGCGTTTGAGACGGTCTATCTTTTCGGCCTGACGGGGGACGACCTGTTCGGCGGGCTCGTATCGCTGGTGGCGTGCACGTTGCTTTTCAACGCTTTGGCGAAGGATCGCTCAAACCCATAACCGTGCGTACGAGGTCGAAGCATGATCAGGCCCATCGTGCGGCACGATGCTGGTGTTGCGGATGGAGATTGAGGAATCCGTAGAAGAAAGGGCCTCAGAGTGGCGTCCTGCGCTGCTTTGGCCGGTGTCTCTCGATGAGCCTGACCATATCGATTTCGACCGTCACCAGCGGCCCCAGGTCGATTGTCACCGTCTCGTCATCGATCCGGGTGACCTCGCCAACAAGCTCGATCTGATCTCCCCGCTGCACCTTGGTGCGGATCGAATGCGCAAAATCATAGCTTCGGATCGATTGCGGGCAATCATAGTTCGGGACCGACACGCTGACGCGCTCATCGTCAATCCGCCTGCGCACCGTGGCCGTGACCCCCACCAGATCTCCAATGCCAATTGCCAAAGTCATGCAGCGTACCGGCCACTCCGGTGGGTTTGTTACTGCCGCACTGATTAATTTATGGGTATATTAGCAACTGCGCAATTACGCCTATTGACGGTAGCAAGCCGTTGGCGACCACACGTTGCCGTGCCCTCCGAAGCGGGACGTGGCGCGGAATATGCGACGGCATCATCATATAGAGGAGAGGAGTGAAAAATGATGCGTCAAGATGGAACAACAGCGCGAAAAGCAGGAAAACGGCGTGTGCCAGAATGGCGCCTCAACAAGAGAACGTTTGAGGTTCCGTACCTCATGAAGCTTGGCAACATTGGCCGCCAGGAAGCGCTGGCTTTGATCGCCAGGCATAATGGAGACAGAGACGAAATCACTGCCGAGCTGTTTTCGCGGAGAGGTCGATCACATTAGGTTTCAAAACAGGGTTGGCCTCCTGGGCACCTGACGCTCAGACTAGGCATGGCACCCCTGCAAATGCGGCGACGCACTTGGCGGCGCCAGGCCCTACCGCCGTCCCAGCAAGCTCTTCATCCGAAGGCGCAGCAGGCGGGCCATGTTGCGGGTTTCGCGGTAGAGGTGCAGTTGCGAGGCGGCCTGGCGAGTGAGGCGGTCGGCGTCCGGCGTCAGGCCAATCACCAGCGTGCCCATCGGCTTGCGCTCGGTCCATAGCCGGCTCATCACCGGATGGTCGGGCATGGCGCAGGAATCGGTCATCATGATGTTGGGATCGTCGAGATGCTGCCTGGTCACCTCGATCATCAGCAGCGTGCCTGGCGAATAGGCGGCCAGCGTCTCGTCGTAGGCCGTCTTCCAAGTGTAGGCGACGCCGGCTTCGACGTACACGATCAGGCAGGCAATGGTGCGGCCGTCCAGTGTCAGCGAATGGATGCGGCACATGTCCTGTTCGGCCAGCCGGTGCACGGCCTCGCGGGCGAAGGCGGCGCGGTAGCGGTCGATCGCCATGGCGGTCCGTTCGCGGCCTTTCCAGCCGGCCGCTTCCAGCGTCAGGAAGCTTTCGATGGCGTGGCGGATCTCTTCAGGGCCGCGCGCCACGACATGCTCCAGCTTGCCGAGGTCGCCGAGGCGCCGCTTCAGCCGGCGGAACTCGCGAAAATGGTGGGCGCGCAGCGAGGCCTTTAGATACTCGTCACCATCGGCTTCGCTCTCCAGCGCCGGGCGCTGGGTCTGCCCGGTGGTGACCAGCATCAGGCCGCGCGTCTCGGCCACGGTGGCAAACAGGCTCGCCACCGGGCCATCGAGCCGGATGTCGGGCAGGACGAAGACTTTCGGCAGCTTCAAGTGCGGGCGCGACAGCATCGAGAAGAAATCCTCGACGACGCCGACCGGGTCGTCACGGTCGACCAGCGGCGTGCCGAGCGGGCCGAACGGGCTCGACCAGGTGCGCATGACCGGAACGCCGAGCGGCATCCCCGGTCGTTCCACCGAGAACGGCACCAGAAGGCGCAGCCGGTTGCGGTATTCGTCGCCGTCGCGGATTACCGCCAGCCGCACCTCGCGATCCTCCAGCCGGGGCATGGCCGGCGCCAGGAAACGTGGGTTGAAGAAGACGTTCGGCTCGATCGTGCGGGTGCAGAGATAATCCAGTTCCTCGACAAGGTCGAAGCCGGCCGATGCCGGGTAGATGGCGAGTTTGCGCTCCGGCCGGTTGTTGGCGAGGATCTCGATATGGGCGGGGTCGGGGTCGCGGGTCAGCCCGGCGAGGCCCGATACCATGGCGCCGGCCGTGCCGCCGCTGGTTTCCTCAAGCAACGGGATGGCGGCCATCACGCGGCTCCTTTCGCAGGCACGAAGATAAGCATGACGATGCCGAGCTTGCGCCACACGGTGAAGGACAGAGCACAGGCTTCGAAGATCATGGCAAAGGCGGTGGCCATGGCCGCGCCCCACAGGCCGAAAGGCGGGATCAGCATCACGTTGAGGCCGATGTTGAAGGCCAGCGTCATGGCGTAGACTGCCGCGCAGATGTTCTGGTTGCCGCTCATCGTCAGCAGGCTTTCGCACGGGCCGACGGCGGCTCGCGCCACGACGCCGAAAACGAGCAGGAACAACAGCGGATAGCCACTGCTGAATTCAGGGCCGAACAGCACCAGCATCGGCTCACCCAGCGCCAGCACAAGCATCGCCATCAGCAGCGAGGGCCAGAACGTCCACGACACCGTCTCGCGGGCGAAGGCGGCGAGCTTTTGCGGCTCGCCATGGGTGAACTGCGCATAGCGCTGGGCAACGCCGGCCTTGACGGCGAAATAGACGAAATGCACCAACGCCAGCGTCTTGACGGTGGCGAAATAGACGGCGACGTCGTTGGGATCCATATAGGCGCCGACCATCAGCACGTCGGCGTTGGTGAGCAGGAAGAAGAAGCTTTCGACCAGGAAGATCGGCAGCGACACGACGAACCATTGCGCGAAATGGACCTTTATCGGCCCGGCCGGGATCCGCTTTTCCATGCGCTGGGTAACGCCGATGAGTTGACCGAGCGTGGTGACGTAGGTGGCGGCGATCGAAGCGAAGATGGCGGTCCTGGCGTCGGGCGCATAACCGGCGGCCAGCATCAGCGCCATGAACAGCAAGATTAGAACCGGGCGCACCAGATAGGTCGGCGACAGTGCGAACAGCGCCCATGAATTGGCGCGCGCCAGTCCTTGCAGCAGGTCGGACATGGCGATCATCGGCAGGCAGATGACGCCGAGGATGAACGGCACCACGTAGTAGTTCTCGATCCATGGCGCGGCCAGCCAGACGCCGAGCGCGCCGAGCCCGGCGATGAGCGTGGAGGCGATCAGCACGAACAGCCGGCTGGCCAGCACGATGCCGCGCAGTTCGGCCAGCATGCCGCGCTCGCGGTATTCGGGGATGAAGCGGATGACGGAGGTGTGGAAGCCGAGGCAGGCGAGGTTACCGACGATGACCATCGTCACCCAGACGAGGACGAAGATGCCGTATTCGAACGAACCCATCCAGCGCGCCATGAGCACCTGGCTGACGAAGGCGATGACGGCGCTGATGATGCGGATGGAGAAAGCGATGACCGACATGCGGCCGGCCTCGCCGCGCTCGTCGGCGGTGAACAGCACGGCATCGATGCGACCAAGCAACGGCCCGATGCGCAGCGCCAAGCGCTGCGGCAAGAACCGCCCGGCTGTCGTGGCCGCGGAAAAGCGCACCCCGATTACTCTCCGTTTTCCGCCTCTTTTTCAGGCTGTTGTGTAGCGGAGACACATTAAGAAACGGTTGGGTGAGGAGTGGTCCGCGCAGCGGACGAAAAGCCAACGATTTGGCTTTTCGAGCGACGAACGGTGAAGACCTGGTCCGCCTTCGGGCGGATCAAAAGGTCCAGTGGACCTTTTGAAGGGTCTGAACGCCCGAAGGCCAGGGAGCCATAGCGAAGGGCCGGGAGGCCGGGGGGTGCGCAGCACACGCCGGTGGCATGGCGAGCGCGGGTCGTCAGCGAAAGATCGAAGTGTGTATGTGTTGGCCTGCCGGCCATCCCTCCCTCAGGCGGGGAGATAGGCTAATTCAGAACGTCAGCGCTGCCCCTCATCCGCCCTTCGGGCACCTTCTCCCCGTATAGTGACGGGGAGAAGGGAAGCATTCCCTTACGCAAAGGCCCCGTGGCAGTGCTTGTACTTCTTGCCGGAGCCGCAGGGGCAGGCTTCGTTGCGGCCGACCTTGCCCCAGGTCGCCTGGTTGTTCGGGTCGCGGTTCTCGGGAGCGACAATGGCGGTCGTCTCCGGACGGACCAGGAGGGCGGTTTCGCCACCGTCGAAATCATTCTCGCCGGTGGTGCCGTCGATATGCATGCCGAACATGTCGGGCGCCTCGGGCGGCGGTGCTTCGGCGGCCTGGCGCACCAGTTCGACGCGCATCAGCTGTGCGGTGACGGCCTGGCGCAGATTGCCCAGCATCGCCTGGAACAGCTCGAATGCCTCGCCCTTGTACTCCTGCAGCGGATCGCGCTGGGCGTAGCCGCGGAAGCCGACGACCGAACGCAGATGGTCGAGATTGACGATGTGCTCGCGCCACAGATGGTCGAGCGTCTGCAGCACCACCGAGCGCTCGACATAGTTCATCACCTCGGGGCCGAAGCGCTCGGAGCGCTCCTTGGCGGCTGCGTCGGCGGCCTGGGTGATGCGCTCGCGGATGTCGTCCTCGGCGATGCCCTCTTCCTTGGCCCACTCCTCGACCGGCAGGTCGAGATTGAGGAATTCGGCGACCTCGGCCTTCAGCCCGGCAACATCCCACTGCTCGGCATAGGCGTTTTCGGGAATGGCCTTGGCGACGATCTCGTCGATGACGCCCTCGCGCATCTCGGCAATGGTTTCCGATAGGCCTTCGCCGTCCATCAGTTCGATGCGCTGCTCGAACACCACCTTGCGCTGGTCGTTGGAGACGTCGTCGTATTTCAGCAGGTTCTTGCGGATGTCGAAGTTGCGCGCCTCGACCTTCTTCTGCGCCTTTTCCAGCGCCTTGTTGATCCACGGATGGATGATCGCCTCGTCTTCCTTGAGGCCGAGCTTCTGCAGCATGCCGTCCATGCGCTCGGAACCGAAGATGCGCATCAGATCATCCTGCAGCGACAGGAAGAATTTCGAGCGGCCGGGGTCGCCCTGGCGGCCGGAGCGGCCTCTGAGCTGATTGTCGATGCGGCGCGATTCATGGCGTTCGGTGGCCAGCACGTAGAGGCCGCCGGCGGCCAGCGCCTTATCCTTCAGGCGCTCGACGTCGTCATAGATTTCCTTTTCCCGCGCCTCGCGCTCGGGCCCGGCCGGCATGTCGCCCAGCTCGTCGGCGATGCGCATCTCGGCATTGCCGCCGAGCTTGATGTCGGTGCCGCGGCCGGCCATGTTGGTGGCGATGGTGATGGCGCCCGGCTTGCCCGCCTGGGCGACGATCGCCGCCTCGCGCTCGTGGTGGCGGGCATTCAGCACCTCGAAGTCCTTGAAGCCTTCCTTGCGCAGGCGCTCGGCCAGTTGCTCGGATTTTTCAATGGAGGTGGTGCCGACCAGCGTCGGCTGGCCCTTGGCGCTGGCTTCGCGGATCTCCTTGACGATCGCCTTGTATTTCTCCTCGACCGTCCGGTAGACCTCGTCGTCCTCGTCCTTGCGGATGACCGGGAGGTTGGTCGGGATTTCGGTGACGTCGAGATTGTAGATGTTGCCGAACTCCTCGGCCTCGGTCAGCGCCGTACCGGTCATGCCGGAAAGCTTTTTGTAGAGGCGGAAGTAGTTCTGGAAGGTGACCGAGGCCAGCGTCTGGTTCTCCGGCTGGATCGCCACATGCTCCTTGGCTTCGAGCGCCTGGTGCAGGCCTTCCGAATAGCGGCGGCCCGGCATCATGCGGCCGGTGAATTCGTCGATGATGACGATCTCGTCGTTGCGGACGATATAGTCCTTGTCCTTCTGGAACAGCCGGTGCGCCTTCAGCGCATTGTTGACATGGTGGACGATGGCGACGTTCTCGACGTCGTAGAGCGACTCGCCCTTGAGCAGGCCGGCATCGCGCAGCAGGTTCTCCAGCTTCTCGGTGCCTTCCTCGGTGAAGATCGAGGTCTTCTGCTTCTCGTCGATCTCATAATCCTGCGGCTGCAGCTGGATGATGAAGGTGTCGATGGTGTTGTACATTTCCGAACGGTCCTCGAGCGGACCGGAAATGATCAGCGGCGTCCGCGCTTCGTCGACCAGGATGGAATCGACCTCGTCGACGATCGCGTAATTGTGACCGCGCTGCACCATCTGGGCGCGCTCGTATTTCATGTTGTCGCGCAGATAGTCGAAGCCGAGTTCGTTGTTGGTGGCGTAGGTGACGTCGGCGGCATAGGCAACGCGGCGCTCCTCGTCGGACAGGCCATGGACGATGACGCCGACCGAGAGGCCGAGGAATTTGTAGACGCGACCCATCCATTCGGAGTCGCGGCTGGCGAGGTAGTCGTTGACGGTGACGACATGGACGCCGTTGCCGGCGAGCGCGTTGAGGTAGACCGGCAGCGTCGCGACCAGGGTCTTGCCCTCGCCGGTGCGCATTTCGGCAATGCCGCCATTGTGCAGCACCATGCCGCCGATCAGCTGGACGTCGAAGGGGCGCATGCCAAGCACGCGGCGTGCCGCCTCGCGGGCGGTGGCAAAGGCGGGTACCAGAAGGTCATCGAGCGTGGCGCCGTTGGCGATGTCCTGGCGGAATTTCGCGGTGCGGGCGACCAGCTCCTCGTCGGACAGTGCCCGCATCTCGTTTTCCATGGCGTTGATCGCCTCGACGCGGGGCCGGGTCGATTTGACCCGACGGTCGTTGGAGGAACCGAAAACCTTACGGGCGAGACCGCCGAGACTGACCATACAATGGTCCTTTCGATAGAATTCTCAATCTTGAGATGGGCGCCGGCTGGCCCCATCAAATCCACGTGAACGCACCGCCTGAACGCGGGCAAACACAAAAAGCGCCCGGAAAACGGTTCTGGACGCAAAGTCGTTGGACAGATAAGAGGGGGCTCAACTGATGTCAACGCCGCGCTGGCCCTGCCGGTCGCGCCAAATTCCGCCACAATCCGGCTGATTTGGAAACCTTCCGCCCTCATAATCCCTTACCGGAGTCATCTTATGTCCTTGTTGTTCCGCCGTGCGTCGCTCGCCAGCCTTGGCCTGGCCGTCGGCCTGTCGGCATTTTCGCTGTCGCCGCTGATGGCCCAGCAGACCGCTCCAGCCGCCCCGGCGGATGCGGCAGCCCCTGCCGCGGCACCGGTCGATCCGAACACCGTGATCGCCACGATCAACGGTCAGCCCTTGACCGAAGCCGACCTGGTGCTTGCCGAAGGCGAGCTGTCGCAGCAGTTCGCGCAGCTGCCGCCCGAGCAGCGCCGCGCCGCGGCCCTCTCGGCGGCCATCGAAATCCGCGTCATGGCCGCCCAGGCGGTCACCACCGGCCTCGACAAGGATCCCGACTTCCAGCGTCGCATGGCCTTCCTGCAGCAGCGTGCGCTGCATGGCGAGATGGTCGAGAAGGGTGTCGTCGACAAGGTCACCGACGCCGAGGTTCGCGCCCGCTACGACCAGGAGATCGCCAACACGCCGCCCACCAACGAGGTGCATGCCCGTCACATCCTCGTGAAGACGAAGGAAGAGGCCGAGGCCATCATCAAGCAGCTCGACGGCGGCGCCGACTTCCAGAAGCTCGCCAACGAGCACACCAGCGATCCCTCCGGCAAGACCAGCGGCGGCGATCTCGGCTGGTTCGGACCTGGCCAGATGGTGCCGGAGTTCGACAAGGCGGCTTTCGCGCTCGAGGTTGGCAAATACACCGAGCAGCCGGTGCAGTCGCAGTTCGGCTGGCATGTCATCAAGCTCGAGGACAAGCGCACCAAGCAGCCGCCGGCCTTCGACGACGTCAAGGACCAGGCCAGGCAGGCGGTCATCCGCGACAAGTATTTTGCGCTGGTCAAGTCGCTGCGCGGCGGCGCCAAGGTCGAGATCCCGGATGAGAAGCTGAAGAAGGCGGTCGATACGCTAGAAAGCGCCAAGTAAGTCTGAAGGAAGTAAGCCTGAAGGAATTATTTGGAAAAGGGCGCGCCAGCCAAGGGTTGCCGCGCCCTTTTTTTATCGGCCGACGCCGGCCGCTTTTACTTTCCAGGCGCTGCTATGCCTCGCATCACGTAACTGACCGTCTTGCGTATCGTGGCTTCGTCCTCGTCGAGCTGGTTGGTCAACAGATGCTTCCAGGCGAATGAGGCGATCAGGTCGGCGACCAGCGCTGAATCGATGTCGACGCCGATTTCCCCCCTTGCCTTGGCGCGTTCGATGATCTGGCCGGTATGCGACCGTCGGCCCAGTGCGTAGCCGGCAAGTGCCGCGGACGCCGCGTCATCCGACTGCGCCTCGGCGATCAGCGACCGGAACACGCTGCCAGACGATGTCTCGCGCCAGTGGGCGAACAGGTTCTTCAGGAAGCCGACGAGATCCTCCTCCAACCGCCCGGTATCGGGAACATCGACGCGTTTCTGGCGCTGGTAGACTTCGAGCAGCAATGCGGCCTTGCTCGGCCACCAGCGGTAGATGGTGGGCTTGCCGGCGCGAGCCCGCCGCGCCACCGCCTCGATCGAGAAACCGGCATAGCCGGCCTCGACCAGCACGGCCTCGGCGGCTTCGAGAATGGCATCGGCGCTGTCGGGGTTGCGCCGCGCGCCGATCGATCTGCGCGCCGGATCGACGTCTACGCCCATTTCTGTCGTCCTCGCCAACAATTTCGCCGGCACTATACGTGACCATGCGATTAAACGAAACGGCCCGTTTTCAAGCTGCCGGTGGCAGTGGCGGCGGCAAGGGCAACGATCCCCGGTCAACGGGTTCCATAGGAGCCTTCGCCAGCGTGTCGGTTGACGAAGCACCAAAAAGCAAAAACCCGCCTGGGCGGCGGGTCGCTGGCGCAAAACAGCACCATCGACAAATATGTAGCATAGCTGTCCTCACTGGGTCAAGAAAAAATTCCTATCGACGTGAAACGCGAGCGGCACAAGAGCTGCCGACACCAGCTGCCGACACGCTGGATTGGCCTCCAGCAGATGCCTACTGCATCGCTTGCGATGTCTCTGACTCGATGCGCCAGCCGCCGTCTGCCTTGACCAGGCCAAGCGTGACGCGTGCCTTGCCGGTCAGGCGCGCCGCCGACTTGTCCTTCGGGAGATAGTCATAGCGCATCGCAAAGGCGGCCTCGGCGCGATCCTCGCCATGCGGGGTGACCTCCAGGCTGCCGGGCTCCAGGCCGAGCGACCAGGAGGCCCACTGCGCGAACCAGTCGGCCTTGACTCTGGCGATGGCGTCGGCGTCGTAGCGCATGCCGAAAATGGTGGCGGAGGGGCCGTAGAGCCGCTTGACGGTCTCGCTCATCGCCTTTGTATCCGGCGTCAGATAGTCGTGGCGCAGGAATTTCTCGATCGAGCCCTTGTCGTCGCCGACCGATCGTTCAAGTGCGGCAACTTCCGTCGAGGGGGCCGGAGCCGCGGCCGGCTTCTGCGGCTGGGCGGGTTGTCCGCCCGGGACGAATTCGAAGCGCTCGAGCAGCGACCCTTGCTCCCAGGGGCGCTGCGCCTCGCGCGTTTGCGACACCACGTCGCGGCGCACCGCGATCATCATGTCGTTGATGCTCTGGCCGGGCTCGGCGATGTGCCGCAGCAAGGCTTCGGCGAAGGGCGAGTTGCGCCCGCTTCCATCCATGGCGACCGCACCAGGTGCGGTCGAGAAGGCGATGAACGAGCCGCGCGTCGAATCGAACTGCGCCAGCCCGGCCAGCGCCGTCGCCGAGCGGGTGGTGGCGGTGCGGCTCGGGCTGCGGGCAAACGGGTTGTTGCGGCAGGCATCGAGAAACACCAGGCTGACCTTGGTCTGCTGTTCCATGATGTCGAGGACTTCATCGATCGGCACGGCCTCGAGCTGCAGCTTGACCGGCATGTCGAGCCTGGCGTCGACCGGCACGATGTAATTGCGCCCCTCGACCTGCAAGCCGTGGCCGGCATAGTAGAAAAGCCCGACGCCGGCGCCTTCGAGGGCATCGGAGAACGCGCCGATGCTGCGTTCCAGTTCGCGCTTGCCGAGATCATTGCCTTCAATGACCTCGAAACCGATGGAGCGCAGCTTGTCGGCGATGTCGAGCGCGTCGTTGACCGGATTGGCCAGCGTGCCGGCTTCGGCATAGGTGCCGTTGCCGATGACCAGCGCCACGCGCCGCTGCGGCTGTGCATCGGCGCTCAGCAGCAAAAGTCCCAGAAATGCCCATGCGAGGATCGCAAGCCTGCCCATGGGGAAGATCATAGTGCAATCGGCCACGGCGATGCCAACGGATTTGAAATGCAGGCTTAATTCCGATCGGGTTTCCGCTCCGGCGACAAGCGAAAACGCCCTTGCGCCCGCGCGTCGTATCGGGCAAACCGGCCTTCCCTTGCGATTTTCCCGCCCGAGGTCCCCATGTCCACGACGATTTCGCCGCTTGCGCCGAAGAAATACCCCAAGATGCCGGCCATCGAGGGGGTGCGCATCGCCACCGCCGAGGCGGGGATAAAATACAAGAACCGCACCGACCTGCTGACCATGGTGTTCGATGAAGGCACCGCGGTCGCCGGCGTGTTCACGAAATCGAAATGCCCCTCGGCGCCGGTCGATTTCTGCCGGCAGAATCTCGGCGCCGGCAAGGCGCGGGTGCTGGTCGTCAATTCCGGCAACGCCAACGCCTTCACAGGCAAGAAGGGTCGCGAGTCCACCGCGCTGACGGGCGAAGCCGCGGCCAAGGCGGCCGGCTGCAAGGCCAGCGAGGTTTTCCTGGCATCGACCGGCGTCATCGGCGAGCCGCTCGACACCGGTAAGTTCAGCCATCTGCTGGCCGGGCTGGTCAGCAACGGCAAGCCTGATTTGTGGACCGAAGCGGCAAAGGCGATCATGACCACGGATACCTATCCGAAAGTGGCGACCGCAACCGTCAATCTCGGCGACACCGACGTCACCATCAACGGCATCTCCAAGGGCGCCGGCATGATCGCGCCCGACATGGCGACGATGCTGTCCTTCATCGCCACCGACGCGCCGATCGCCGCACCCGTCCTTCAGGACCTGCTGTCGCGCGGCACGGCCAAGACCTTCAACGCGGTCACCGTCGACAGCGACACCTCGACCAGCGACACGCTGCTGATCTTCGCCACCGGCAAGGCCGCAAAGCGCGGTGCGCCAGAGATAACCGACGCGAAGGATGCCCGCCTTGGCGCGTTCCGCCGGGCGCTCGGCAAGGTGCTGAAATCGCTGGCGCTGCAGGTGGTGCGCGACGGCGAGGGCGCCCGCAAGCAGGTCGAAGTGACCGTCACAGGCGCCAAATCGGCGCGGTCGGCCAAGCGCATCGCGCTGTCGATCGCCAATTCGCCGCTGGTCAAGACGGCGGTCGCCGGCGAGGACGCCAATTGGGGCCGTGTCGTCATGGCCGTCGGCAAGGCCGGCGAGCCCGCCGACCGCGACCGGCTGTCGATCTGGTTCGGTGACAACCGCCTGGCGCATGAGGGCGAGCGCGACCCCGGCTATTCCGAGGAAGCCACCTCGGCCTATATGAGACGCGACGATATCCGTATCCGCGCCGACATCGGCATCGGCCGCGGCAAGGCGACGGTGTGGACCTGCGACCTCACCAAGGAATATGTCGCCATCAATGGCGATTACCGGAGCTGATGGCTTTGGCTTCCAGGCATCCTGCAAGCATGCTCGCGATCGTGCGCCGCTACGAGGCGGCCGGCTTCCGCGCCTGGCCGGCAGCGGCGGTCCACTATGACGGCACCTGGGTGGTGCGGCTGACCGCCGGCCATCCGGCCAAGCGGTTGAATTCGGTCAATCCTCTCGATCCGGGCGACACCCAGCACATTGCCGACCGCATCGGCCGGGCCAGCCGCCGTTTCGATGCCTATGGCAGGCCGCTGACGTTCCGCATGTCGCCACTGTCGGGTCCCGATCTCGCCAGCCATCTCGACCGCGAGGGCTGGAGCCGATTCGACGAGTCGCTGGTGATGCGGCTGCCGCTGGCCGATGCGCAACTCGATGCCGCCATGGACCAGATCCCGCTGAAGGATATCAGCCGCTTCATCGGCGCGTCGCTCAAGGTCAGCGGTTCGGACGTTTCGCTGCGACCCGGCCTGTCGGAGATCATCGGCGCCATCCAGCCCGAGGCCGGGCTGTTCGCGCTCGAAGATGGAGCCGAGCCGCTGGCGACGCTGATCTGTGTGCACGACGGCGATCTTGCCGGCCTGTTCGAGATCGCCACCGACAAGTCGGCGCGCAACAAGGGCCACGGCCGCAACCTGATCCTGTCGGCGCTGAAATGGGCGCGCCTGCGTGGCGCCCGCGACGCCTGGCTGCAGGTGGAGGCCGGCAACGTGCCGGCGCTGGCGCTCTATCGTTCGCTCGGCTTCGACGAGGTCTATCGCTACCACTATCGCCGGCCGCCTGTTCATGAATGAAATTGGGCATGAGTGAAGTGACGATCGCCGGCAAGCGCCTGCTGCTGGTCGCCGCCTGCGCGCTGGTCGATGCCGACGGAAGGGTGCTGCTGGCCCAGCGCCCCGAGGGCAAGCAACTTGCCGGCCTGTGGGAGTTTCCCGGCGGCAAGGTCGAGCCCGGCGAGACGCCGGAACAATGCATCATCCGCGAACTGCACGAGGAAATCGGCATCGAGACCGACATCCCCTGCCTGGCGCCGCTCACCTTCGCCAGTCATTCCTATGATGATTTCCACCTGCTGATGCCGCTGTTCATCTGCCGCCGCTTCCGCGGCATCGCCCAGCCCAAGGAGGGGCAGGCGCTGAAATGGGTGCGGCCAAAGCAGATGCGCGACTATCCGATGCCGCCGGCCGATGCGCCGCTGATCCCGTTCCTCATCGATCTTCTCTAGGGACGCCCTCCCGCCGGCCGGGTCGAAGCGCCGTATCAGTCAGCGTTAATGGAAGATTTATCCCACCGTGAAAAAGTGAAGCATGGTCGTTTTGGTGGCCGCACCGCCGATTCGCTGGGGAGCGATAGAATGAGCCTAGACAGGGATTGGGACTCGATCCGGCCCGAGCGCGGCTTTCGCGCCGCCGACGCGGGCATGGGCATATTGCGCATCACGCTTCTGTTCGGTTCGGCCGCGGTGGCGCTGGCGCTGATCGCCGCGCCTTTCCTCGACGGCCAGACACGCTCGCTGTCGGCCCGCGATGATGTTGCCAGCGGGCTCGACATGATGGCCACCGGCTCGGTCAGCCATCGTGAAACCTATACGGTGCGCCGCAGCGTGCTGCAGCCGCGGCCCAGTTCGGTCTGCATCATCAGGTCCAATGGCAGAAGCAGCGGCGACTGCTGACATGGTTAAGAGATTCGACAAGGGTGGCGGTTTCACCGCCTGTTAAGCCTTTGCCGTTAACCTTTCTTAACAGATCGGCGCTAAGGTTCTGGCCAGAGGGGTTGAGGTCATGAAAGCAGTGCTGCTGCGTTTTCTGAAGGACGAGACCGGCGCCACGGCCATCGAATATGGCCTGATCATCGGCGTGCTGTCGTTGACCATCATTGGCGGCATCAGTCAGGTCTTCAACGCGATCACCTGGCTGTTCAGCGACAGCAGCAGCAGGCTTGTCAACGCCATCGGACCCTGAGGTGGCCGTCCGCGCCTACGGGCCGGATCACTGCCCGTAGGGAGCCTCCAGTATCGTCTTCAGCGAGACCTTGGCCGACCCCGGCTTCAGCGGTTTTTGCTGCGATGCGTCGGGCGCCCAGCCGGACATCCAGACGATCGAGAAACTTGCCCTCACGCGACCATCGGGATCGGAAAACCGCTCGGCGTAGATTTCCGCCGCGCGGGCAAACAGCTTGCGCGAGCCCGGCCGCCGGCTGCGATCGGTGAGCGCACTGGTTTCCCCCATGGCCCGCAGATCCGCCATCAGGCCGAACAGGCTGGCATAGCGCACGGTCACCGTCTCGACGTCGGCGACCGGCAGAGCGAGACCGGCGCGCTGCAGAAGCGCACCGGCATCGCGCACATCGGTGAACGGGATGACACGCGGGCTGGCGCCGCCATAAAGCTCGGTCTCGGCCGCAAGCAGGCTTTCACGCAACTCGAAAAGCGTGCCGGCGCCGGCAAAGGCGCCGAGGAAAAGCCCGTCTGGCCGCAGCGCGCGGCGGATCTGGATCAGCATGCCGAGGATGTCGTTCATCGCCTGCAGCGACAGCAGGGAGACCGCCAGATCGAGGCTTTCCGGTTCGAACGGCACGGTTTCGAGTGGTGCCACCAAGCCGGCACCGCCATTCAGGAAAGCCGCGTCCGTCTCGACACGGACAATGTCGGCGACCTTGCCGCTCTCGGCGAGTATTTCGGCTGCCGCCGCCGTCTGGCAAAACAGCACCGCTGCCTTGCCGAACCGCCGCTCGACGGCAGCCAGCCGATCGGCAAGATCCTCGGCCGTGCGGCGCATGAGGAAATCGGCGCCGTCAACAGGATGGGCAAGCGCGCGCCGCTTGTGCGCCAGCCAAAGCGAAATATCCATTATCGGCCGCAACGGGCAAATCCTTGTTTGTCCACGCCCTGAGATAGTTCATATAATGGCGCGCAGGACCAACCACGTGGCCGATCCGATGCCCAAGATCAAGCCCATCGAGATCAAGCGCCTGGCCCGATCGGCTCTCGGCTGGCCGGCGCGCATCTTGTTTCCGCCGGTCTGCGCCGGTTGCCGCCGGCATGTCTCGCAGCCCGGCGTCCTGTGTGGCGCCTGCTGGCCGAAGCTGCGGCTCCTGGAACGGCCATGGTGCCCGGTGATGGGCACGCCGTTCACCCACCATATGGGCGAGGGCTTTCTGTCCGCCGAGGCGATCGCCGATCCGCCGCCCTTCGAGCGGGCGCGGGCCGCCGTCGCCTATTCCGGCGTCGCCCGCCAGATGGTGCAAGGACTGAAATACCAGGATCGCACGGATCTCGCACCATGGATGGCGCGCTGGATGGTGCGGGCCGGCGCCGATCTCATCGCCGAGGCGGATGTGGTGGTGCCGGTGCCGCTGCACTGGCGGCGCTTTTTCAGGCGGCGTTTCAACCAGTCGGCGGAACTGGCAAGGGCGGTCTCCGTGCTCAGCCAATTGCCCTTCGCGCCTTCGGCGGTGCGGCGCGTCAAACTCACCCGCCAGCAGGTAGGGCTGGAGAGGCAGGAGCGTGAGGAAAATGTGCGGGCCGCCTTTCGGGTGCCCGCCGAGGCGGAAATCGAAATTGCCGGCCGCAGGGTGCTGTTGATCGACGACGTCTACACCACAGGCGCCACCGTTCGTGCGGCAACCAAGGCGCTGAAAAGAGGCGGCGCCGGTGCCGTCGACGTGTTGACCTTCGCCCGTGTGTTGCCGGGGGACTTTCGGGCGGACGAGTCCGCGACTATATAAGTCGGCAACGAACAGCGGAAATTCGTCATGGTCGACGTCACCATCTACACCCGCATGATGTGCGGCTATTGCACGGCAGCCAAACGGCTGCTCGAGCGAAAGGGCGTCGCCTTTACCGAGCACGACGCCTCGTTCTCGCCCGAACTGCGCCAGGAAATGATTTCCCGCGCCCATGGCCGCTCGACCTTTCCGCAAATTTTCATCGGCGATACGCATGTCGGCGGCTGCGACGACCTGCACGAGTTGGAGGCCGAAGGCCGGCTCGACAAGATGCTCGCCAACGGCGCGACGATTTGAGGGGATATGACGATGGGTGTTTTCAAGGCGGCTGCGATCCAGATGCGTTCAGGCGAGAGCCCCGAGCGCAACGCGGTCGATCTCGAACGGCTGGTGCGTGAAGCCGCAAGCCAAGGTGCGACCTACATCCAGACGCCGGAAATGACCGGGGCGCTGATCCGCGACAAGGAGGCGCGTGCCGCCTCCTTCACCTCCGAGGACAAGGACATCGTCGTGGCGACCGCGCGCAAACTGGCGAGCGAGCTTGGCGTCTTGCTGCATATCGGCTCGACCGCCATCCTGCGCGCCGACGGCAAGCTCGCCAACCGGGCGCTGCTGTTCGGCCCGGACGGCGCCACGCTTGCCACCTATGACAAGATCCACATGTTCGACGTCGATCTCGACAATGGCGAGAGCTGGCGCGAATCCGCCGCCTATGAGCCGGGCACCGAGGCTGTCGTGACCGAGATCGCAGGCGCGAAACTGGGGTTCGCCGTTTGCTACGATCTGCGCTTTCCGCAGCTGTTCCGCGCCGAGGCCCTGGCCGGCGCCGATCTGCTTTCCGTGCCCGCCGCCTTCACCCGCCAGACGGGCGAGGCGCATTGGCATGTGCTGCTCAGGGCACGCGCCATCGAGAACGGCGCCTATGTCGTTGCCGCGGCGCAAGGCGGCCTGCATGAGGACGGCCGCGAGACCTATGGCCATTCGCTGATCGTCGACCCGTGGGGTCGTATCATCGCGGAAGCCGCGCATGACGAGCCGGCGGTGATCGTCGCCGAGATCGATCCGGCGCAGTCGGCCGCGGCGCGCAAGAAGATTCCCAATCTCAAAAATGCGCGGGATTTCGCCGTCAATGCCGGCCTGGGCGAGGCGCCGCGTCTCAGGGGTGCTGCCTCTTGATCCGCTTTGCCCTGATTTGCGAGCATGAGCACGAATTCGAGGGCTGGTTTCGTAGCAACGACGATTTCGACATCCAGAAGAAGCGCGGGTTTGTCGATTGCCCGACCTGTGGCTCGCACAAGGTGCAGAAAGCCCTGATGGCGCCCGCCGTCTCCACGGCGCGCAAGCAGGAAACGATAGCGCTCGCCATGGGCGAGGCGCAGAAGCAGGCCCTGGCGCAGCTCAAGGCGATGGCCGAGAAGGTGCGCGAGAATGCCGACTATGTCGGCGACAAGTTTGCCGAGGAAGCGCGCAAGATCCATTTCGGCGAAAGCGACGCGCGCGGCATCTATGGCGAGGCGACACTGGACGAGGCCAAGAGCCTGGCCGAGGACGGCGTCGAGTTCATGCCGATCCCGGTGTTTCCGGACGATCGCAACTGAGTCGCTAACTCACGCTGCCGATCAATTTCTCAAGCAGCCGAGACAGCGTTTCCCGTTCCGTCGGCGTCAGGCTCGCGAGGATCTCGTGCTCGTTGGCAACGTGGGCGCTGACAGCCTCGTCGATCAGCGCGAGGCCCTTTTCGGTCAGCCGCACGACAATGCCGCGCCGATCGTTGGGGTGCGGCCCGCGCAGGATCAATCCGGACGTTTCGAGCCGGTCGAGCCGGTTGGTCATGGCGCCTGACGTCACCATCGTCGCTTCATAGAGAGCGGTCGGCGTCAGCGCGTAGGGTGATCCCGAACGGCGCAGCGTCGCCAGCACGTCGAACTCCCCGGACTGCAGCCCGAAGCGGGCAAAGAGCGGCGCGAGGCACTCGCGGGCGATCAGCGAGGAGGCCTCGTTCAGCCGCCCGAGCACCGCCATCGGCGAGACATCCAGATCCGGCCGCTCCCGCTTCCATTGCTCGATCGCTCTTGCTGCCCTGTCCAACTGTCTCACCATCATATATCTTGACGTTAAGAATCTTTCCATTATCTTACCTCAAAATGCAATGCCGGCCAAGAGCCGCGCACGACGGGGCTCGATGATGAAATTTCTCTGGGATTCGGCGCTCGGCCTGCTGGTGATCACCGGTGGCCTGCTCGGCCTGACGCTGCCGTTCGGCAAGATCGCCACGGCTGCCGGTGTTCCAGCCATGGTCTGGGCCTTCGTCATCTCGCTCGGCGCCGGCGGCGTGCTGCTGTGCGCCTTGCTGCTGCGCGGCCAGCGCATTCGGCTCACCGCGCACAAATTGCGCTATTTCTTCGTCACCGCGGCGGTGTCCTATGCCGTCCCGAACCTCATGATGTTCTCGGCCATGCCGCATCTCGGCGCCGGTTACACCGGAATCATGTTCACGCTGTCGCCTGTCATCACGCTCGTGTTCTCGATCCTGCTGCGTGTCCGGCGTCCCAACATGCTGGGCATCGTCGGCATCGCCGTCGGCTTCGTCGGCGCGGTCATGGTGGCGGTAACGCGCGGCGAGGCCGGCCAGCCGGCCGATTTGTTCTGGGTGGTGATGGGCCTGCTCATCCCGGTCAGCCTTGCCGCCGGCAACATCTACCGTACGGTGGACTGGCCGCAAGGCACCGGCCCGATTGAGCTTGCCGTTGGCAGCCACCTGGCGTCGGCGGCGATGCTGTCTGTTGGCATTCTCGCTCTGTTCGGCGCCGGGGCCTTCGCCCCGCTCGGTGGCGTGCCGCTGGTCGTCGTCGCGCAGGCCGCGTCGGCTTCAGCGATGTTCGCCTTCTTCTTCCGGCTGCAGTCGGTCGGCGGCCCCGTCTATCTCAGCCAGATCGGCTATGTCGCGGCGGCGGTCGGGCTGTTTGCCGGCACGGTCTTCCTCGGCGAACATTATCAGCTGCTGACCTGGGCTGGCGCGGTCATCATCACGGCCGGCGTCTTCATCACCACCAAGGCACAAAGCCAGAAAGCGTAATCGGCCTCGGCCGAGAGGCATCTGCATCACGCCGGCCGCCATGGCTGCCGTGAGTGGGCTCACCTGAATTTGTCTCTGGATTCGCTTTATCTTCTTGTTTGAGCGTGGTCTTTTCCGAAAAGCCGTTTCCGCTTCCGGGAAATCGAGGAGCCAGCCATGACTGAATCAAAGGTTCCGGAGGGAACTCCTGTCGGCGTCGCGGATTTTCGAGCCGCGATGCAGCTGATCGTCGGCAATGTCAGCGTCATCACTGCAGGTGTCGGCGAGGATCGCTCCGGCCTGGTGGTCATTTCGGTCGTCTCGCTGTCGGCCGAGCCACCCAAGGTGATCGCCTGCGTCAACCGGTCGTCGTCGACCTGGCCGCTGATCGAACGCTACCGCCATTTCGGCGTCAATTCGCTCGGACCCCAGCATCAGCGCGTGGCCGAGCGGTTCTCCGGCTTTGGCGGCATCAAGGGCAAGGACCGCTACGAGGGCGCCGAATGGATGACGCTGAAGACCGGAGCTTCGTTGCTTTGCGACGCGGTGGCTGCCTTCGACTGCAGCCTCGACGAGATGATCGATCGCGGCACGCATTCCATCGTCATCGGCACGGTCGAGGCGGTGCGCACCCGCGATGCCGGGCAGGCGCTGATCTACTGGCGGGGCGGCTACCGGCCGCTCGACGCCTAAGGTGTGCTAATATTCAGGTCATGCCGGCCTCGGCCTGACCTGAATATCAACACCCCCCAGAGCAATTCCAGGAAAAGGGCGACGGTTCAGACCGAGCCCTTTTCCGCCAGCACCATGTAGTTGACGTCCATGTCCTTGGAGCGTGCCCAGCGGTCGGCGAGCGGATTGTAGGTGACGCCGGTGCGGTCGATGATGCTCAGCCCGGCACCGCCGAGCGCCTTTTCGAGTTCTTCCGGGCGCACCAGCTTGCCGAACTGATGGGTGCCGCGCGGCAGCCAGCGCAGTACATATTCGGCGCCGATGATGGCCAGGCCGAGCGCCTTCAGGGTGCGGTTGATGGTGGCCACGAACATGATGCCGCCGGGCCGAACCATTTCGCCGCATTTGCCGACGAACAGGTCGATGTCGGCGACGTGCTCGACGACTTCCATGTTGAGGATGACGTCGAATTTCTCACCGGCATCGGCCAGATCCTCAGCCGTCGTGGCGCGGTAGTCGACGCTCACATTGCCCTCGGCCGCGTGCAGCTTCGCCACTTCGATGTTCGTTTCGGAGGCATCCGCTCCGACCACCTCGGCGCCAAGCCGCGCCATCGGCTCGCACAAAAGCCCGCCGCCGCAGCCGATGTCGAGAATGCGCAGGCCCTCGAAAGGCCGTGCCGCGCGCGGGTCGCGGCCAAAGCGCGTTGCTATCTGGTCGCGGATATAGGAGAGCCGGACCGGATTGAACTTGTGCAGCGGGCGAAACTTGCCGTTCGGATTCCACCATTCGGCGGCAAGAGCGGAAAAGCGTTCCACTTCTCCGGCATCGATCGTCGATCGTCGGGGCTCTGGCATCGGTTGTCTCCTCAAGCGCTAGGAAGTCGGGCGTGGGGCGGCGAATGTCAAGGCAACAATTTTTCTCTGCCGCCAGGGCGATGCATTCTGTCAGGGCATGTCAGTTGCCGGGTGGCGCGGGTGAAACACAATTGGCCAGGCAGGCGAAGGAGAGGGGATCTTTTTGACGTCGGGGGAGTGGACAATGATACCAATGACGGCTTCCATCCTTTGGCGCCGGCTGGACGTGGAAGGCCACGACGCCTGCCTGCTTTCGCCGGCCGACGGCGAGCAGACCCTCAGGGGACAGGCCATCTTCATCCAGGACGGCCAGCCATGCTGCCTTGCCTATGAGGTGATTTGCGATGCAGGCTGGTGCACTCGATCAGCGCGGATCGACGGCTTTTCCGGTACGTCGAAGCTGCATTACGCTATCGAACGGGGGCCCAGCGGCCAGTGGATACTGAACGGCGAAGTCCAAGATGGCGTCGCCGGGCTTGTCGACGTCGATCTTGGTTTCACGCCGGCATCGAATCTGCTGGCGATCCGTCGGTTCAACCTCGGCGTCGGGGAGGCGACGTCCGCCCAGGCCGCCTACCTGACGTTCCCCGAGCTCAAGCTGGTGCGCCTCGATCAGACCTACCGGCGTCTCGACACGGTTCGCTATGCCGCGCCGGTGTTCGGCTATGACGAGGTTCTCGACGTGTCACCGCACGGCTTTGTCGTCGATTATCCCGGCCTGTGGAGAGCCACCGCACTGCCAGGCTGACCCCACTATCTTCGGTGCCGCGATCTTGCTGGAGATGGCGGTTGATCCGGCTTCCTTAACATGAAATTTACGAGGTTGGCGGTTTCCTGAAGCACGAGCGGGATTCGGCATATAGATTGCCTTTCCTAGAATGGGATGGCTTGGTGCGGATCAAGACCCAGATTATTGCTACTTTGCTGAGCGCAGCGGCCTTGATCGGCCTGGTGGGCGGCATTGCAATAGTCTCCCAGATGTCGCTGACCAGATCCTCCGCACTGGCTGAGGCGACAAGCGTTGCACGGCAACTGGCGGCGGCGATCGCCTTCAAGGCTACCGATACGCCACGTCCGTTGTTCGAGAGACCCGAGGCGCTGCGTGAATTCGTGACCTCGCAGCACAGTGGCTCGAAACGCGACCTCGTCGTGGTCGATCGCGGCAAGATCATCCTGGCCGACGTTCCGGGTGAAGAACAAAATATCGGAACCGCGTTCGATCATGATGGCGGCAACGAAGTCGGCCGCACGCTCGATGACGGCGAGCCGCGCGACTTCGTCGAAAGCAGCGCCGACGTGTCAGAAGCAATCAACCTGGTCGCGGTACCGATCAAGGATGCCCCGGGCAAGATCGTCGGCGCGGTCCTGTTCGAGTACACGCCGCTGCTGCGCGCCGCCCAACAGCGCACCAACAACATGCTCTGGCTTGTCGGCCTGAGCACCGCGGCCGCCGTCCTGATATCGGCGATCTCGGCTTTCCTTTTGCTGCGCGGCTTTGGCGCTGGCCTTTCCGGCCTCAACCGCGGCATCGAATCGCTGGCGCGTGGCGACGCCGGGGCGCGGATCGGCCGTACCTCCAACGACGAGTTCGGCCTGTTGGCGCAAGGGTTCGACCGCATGGCGTCCGAGCTCGAAGCCTCGCGTGGGCAGCTCGTCGAACAGAAGGCCTATATCGAGGATATCGTCCGTACCGTCGCCGAGGGCATTGCCGTTATCGACGGCAGGGGCCGGATGGTCTCCGTCAATCCGGCAGCCGCCGATATCATCGGCTTGCGCAACGACAAGATCGAGGGCCAGGACTGGCCGTCGGTCCTCGACATAAGGGGATTGTCGGGAAACAGGCTGGCGCAGGGCGCATCCCCGATCGAACTGGCGCTGACCACGGGTCGCCGGCATCAGGCCGAGGTGCGGCTGGCAAAGCCTGATGGATCGTATCTGCCGGTGATTGCGAGCTGCAATCCGCTCAATCGCTCCGATGGCGGCATCGTGCTGACGTTGAGCGACATCGGCGAGTTGCGCAGCGCCGAGCGGGCGGTCAGCGATCGCGCCGAGGAACTGTCGACGCTGAACCGCGAACTGAAGGAGACGTCCCAGGCGACTACCCGCCTGGTCAAACTCGGCGAGTTGCTTCAGGCTTGCGTCACCTTCCAGGAGGCGTTTTCCGTCGTCGGCTCGGCCATGCCCGACTTCTTTGGCGGATTGAGCGGAACCGTTCATCTGACCAGCGCCTCGCGCAATCTGGTCGAGGAGATGGCGCATTGGGGCGCGGTCCGTTCGAGCGTTGGCCAATTTGCGCCGGAAGATTGCTGGGCGCTGCGGCGCGGCCAGGAGCATGTTGCCGGCCCCGGCATGCTGACGCCGCGCTGCAACCACATCACCGAGAATGGCGGCCGCGGTTATGTCTGCATGCCCCTGGCAGCACAGGGAGAGACGCTTGGCATCGTGCATCTGTGCGAACCAGACGCCGCCGACAAGCCGGATTGGCTGGCCGAGCGGCATCAGATCCTGCGCGGCGTCGTCGATACGCTGGCGCTGGCGCTGGCCAATTTGCGCCTGCGCGAAACGCTGCGGCAACAATCGATCCGTGATCCCAACACCGGGCTCTACAACCGCCGCTATCTCGAGGAAACAAGCAGTCGCGAATTGAGGCGCATGGAGCGTGCCGAACAGCCCCTGGCGATGATCATGCTCGATGTCGATCATTTCAAGCAGTTCAACGACACGTTCGGCCATGAAGCCGGCGATCTCGTCCTCAAGCAGGTCGCCGCCACGCTGCTCGACCACGCCAGGGAAAGCGACGTGGTGTCACGCTACGGTGGCGAGGAATTCGCCCTGATGATGCCGGGGACGTCGCTGGCGGACGGTGCCGAGCGCGCCGAGGCGCTGCGAAAAGCGATCAAGCAGCTTCACCTCGCTCATCGCGGCCGCACGCTTGGCACCATCACGGCGTCATTCGGGGTGGCTGCCTTTCCGGAGCTTGGCGCCTCCTGGGCGGAGATCGTCAACGCTGCGGACCGCGCGCTCTATCAGGCCAAGGCAGACGGGCGTGACCGCGTCGTGGTCGGGCTGGGCAAGGCCCATGCCGACCGTCACCAGGCCAAGGCCAGCAAAACCCTTGCTTGAGGTCCGACGTCCCGCTGTCGCGTCCAGCCAGAAACGCGGTTCCATCCGGGCAGGTCGCGGTTGTCGATCACGACAGGATCATTCCAGACCGGGCTGCTTCGTGTCCAGCACGTTGCGCAGTTTCGCCGCCAGCTGCTCGATGGTGAACGGCTTGGCCAGGAAGTGCACGTCGTGGTCGAGCACGCCATTGTGGACCACGGCGTTCCTGGTGAAGCCGGTGGTAAAGATCACCTTCAGTTGCGGCATGCGGGCGACCGCCTCTTCCGCAAGCTTGCGCCCGTTCATCACCGGCATGACGATATCGGTGAACAGCAGGGCGATGCCGGGGTTTTCGGCCAGCGCCTGCAGAGCTTCCTGGCCGCTGCCGACATGGATGACGGTATAGCCGAGTTCGCGTAGGGCATCCGTGGTTGAAGCACGCACGCGTGCATCGTCCTCGACGACAAGGATGGTTTCGGTGACCGGAGCCGTGGGGTTGTCGCCCCGCCCCGTGGGGAAGGCAACCTCCTCCTGTCCGAAGAATCGCGGCAAATAGATCTTGATCGTCGTGCCTTCGCCGGGCTCGGAATAGATCTTGACGTGGCCGCCGGACTGTTTGACGAAGCCGTACACTTGGCTCAGCCCCAGGCCCGTGCCCTTGTTGACCGGCTTGGTGGTGAAAAAGGGCTCGAAGGCCTTGGCCATGGTGTCGGGCGCCATGCCCTCACCGGTGTCGCTGACGGCGATCATCACATACTGGCCGGCTTTGACCTCGGCATGAGTGGCTGCATAGCTGTCGTCGAGGTGGCTGTTGGCGGTCTCGATGGTCAGCTTGCCGTCGTCGCCCATCGCGTCGCGCGCATTGACGGCAAGGTTGAGAATGGCGTTCTCGATCTGGCTCGGGTCGGCATGGGTCTTCCACAAGCCTCCCGCCAGCACGGTTTCGATGCGGATGGTTTCGCCCAGCGCCCGCCGAAGCAGATCGGACATTCCAGTCAGCAGCCGGTTGGTATCGACGATCTGCGGCGCCAGCGGCTGCTGGCGCGAGAAGGCGAGCAGCCTGGCCGTCAGATTTGCCGCCCGGTTTGCCGCGTCGATCGCTGCTTCGATGAATTTTGCGATGTCGTGCTCGCCGCGCTCCAGCTTGCGCTGAGCGAGGTTCATGGCGCTGATGATCACCGCCAGCATATTGTTGAAGTCGTGGGCGATACCGCCCGTCAACTGCCCGACCGCCTCCATCTTCTGCATTTGGCGGATCTGGGATTCGGCCTTTTCGCGTGTCTGGATCTCATTGCCGAGCGCGATGTTCTTGCGCGTCAGCTCATCCTGGGCGGCGGCCACCTCGCGGAAGCGGCGTCGGGATTCGCGGATGGTGTAAGTGCCGAGCAGAAAGATCGCCAGCAGTGCCGCCAGCGAGCCGATGCGCAGCCAGGTCTCGACCTGGTCCGTGTGCTCGTCACGCTCGGCGACGGCGGCGGCGCCGATGCGACGGATCGTATCCATGCTAGCCCGGATATCGTCCATGGCGGCCTTGCCCTGGCCGCTGCGGACCATCTCCAGCGCCTTCGCCGCGTCACCCTTGTCGTAGAGGGCGATCGTTTCGGACAGCTCCGCCTGCTTTTGCGCAAGCGCGTCCTTGATGTGACTGACCTGCAGGGCGAGTTGGTCGTCCGAGGCTGTCATCGTGTCGATGCGGGCGAGTTGCCCCGGGATTGCCTCGACCGCCTTCCGATAAGGTTCGAGGTAGGATTTCTCGCCGGTCAGCAGATAGCCGCGCTGGCCGCTCTCGGCATCCTGCGCCAGTGAAAGCAGCCCGGAAAGCAGTTCCTGATATTCGATTGTCTCACGCGCGGCGGCACGATTGGCCCGCTGGCTCTCGACCAGCACGGCGCGCGTGCCGACGATCAGCGCCAGCATCGCGAAGCCGATGAAAAGCGGGAGCGATTGCCATCGGGTGGCGCGTCGAAGACGAGCAATCATCTGTTATGCCGGATCAAAAGGAATTTCCCGCGGGCAGCATTTCGTAAGCGGCGGCGGACCGGAACGCAATATGCCGTGTTCTTGAAGTCGGCAATCCGCCGCCAGCCTTGCGAAAGCTTCATCATTTGGCTAAGGAGGCCGCGAATTCAGCGGCCGGCACCAGCCGGCCTTCCGCTTTTCGGGATTCCGCTTTTGGGCTGGGTCCGGTATCAGGCAAAGGCATTTCGCTTCCATGGCGCGCATCGTGATGAAATTCGGCGGAACCTCCGTCGCCGACATCGCCCGCATCCGCAATGTGGCGCGTCACGTCAAACGCGAGGTCGACGCCGGCCATGAGGTGGCGGTGGTCGTCTCGGCGATGGCCGGCAAGACCAATGAACTGGTCCAATGGACGCGCGAAGCCTCGCCGATGCACGACGCACGCGAATATGACGCAGTCGTCGCTTCCGGCGAACAGGTCACCGCCGGCCTTCTGGCAATCACCTTGCAGAACATGGGCGTGCACGCCCGTTCCTGGCAGGGCTGGCAGATCCCGATCAAGACCGACAATGCGCACGGCGCGGCGCGCATCCTCGACATCGACGGCGCCTTCCTGATCAAGCGTTTCGGCGAGGGCCAGGTGGCGGTGGTCGCCGGCTTCCAGGGCATCGGCCCGGACAATCGCATCGCCACGCTTGGCCGCGGCGGTTCCGACACCAGCGCGGTGGCGATCGCTGCGGCGGTCAAGGCCGATCGTTGTGACATCTACACCGACGTCGACGGGGTCTACACCACCGATCCACGCATCGAGCCGAAGGCGCGGCGGCTGGCCAAGATTTCGTTCGAGGAAATGCTTGAAATGGCCTCGCTTGGCGCCAAGGTTCTGCAGGTGCGTTCGGTCGAGCTTGCCATGGTGCACAGGGTGCGTACCTTCGTGCGGTCGTCCTTCGACGATCCCGATGCGCCCGGAATGGGGGATTTGCTCAATCCGCCCGGAACGCTCATTTGCGACGAGGAAGAGATCGTGGAACAGCAGGTCGTCACCGGAATTGCCTATGCCAAGGACGAAGCGCAGATTTCGCTGCGCCGTGTCGGCGACCGGCCGGGCGTCGCCGCCGGCATCTTCGGGCCGCTGGCCGAGGCCAACATCAATGTCGACATGATCGTCCAGAACATTTCCGAGGACGGCAAGTTCACCGACATGACCTTCACCGTGCCGTCGGGCGATGTCGACAAGGCGCTGGCCGTGCTCGAGCGCCTGAAAGCCTCGATCGGCTACGATGTCGTGCAATCGGAAGCCGGCATGTCGAAGGTTTCGGTCATCGGCATCGGCATGAGGAGCCATGCCGGCGTCGCCGCCACAGCTTTCAAGGCGCTGGCCGACCGTTCGATCAACATCCGCGCCATCACGACCTCCGAGATCAAGATTTCGATACTGATCGACGGTCCGTACACCGAACTTGCGGTTCGTACTTTGCATTCCGTCTACGGTCTGGATAAGCAGTAGCGAGAACGATTTGAGTTGTTGCGTGTGCGCCGGTCGCAGTGGAAACTGCGGCGGGCATAATGCCCATTGGAGAAGAAGCCGCGATGCGTGATCAGGCCAGTGGCCCGCGCGTTTTGCTGAAACGGCTCCGCGAGCTCATGCAGGAGCCGCTGGAGCCGCAGGAGCGGCTTGACCGGATCGTGCGCGACATCGCCTCCAACATGGTCGCCGAGGTCTGCTCGCTCTACGTGCTGCGCGCCGATTCGGTGCTCGAACTCTACGCCACCGAAGGTTTGAACCCGAACGCCGTCCACCTGGCGCAGCTGCGGCTGGGGCAAGGCCTGGTCGGCACGATCGCGGCCAGCGCGCGGCCGCTCAACCTTTCCAACGCCCAGGAACACCCGGCCTTTGCCTACCTGCCGGAGACCGGGGAAGAGATCTACAACTCCTTCCTTGGCGTGCCGGTGCTACGGGCAGGGCGCACGCTGGGCGTGCTGGTGGTGCAGAACAAGACGATGCGCCACTACCGCGACGACGAGGTCGAGGCGCTGGAAACCACGGCGATGGTGATCGCCGAGATGATCGCCACCGGCGATCTGGCGCGGCTGACCCGGCCCGGCCTCGAACTCGACCTGCGCCGTCCGGTCAGTTTCACCGGCCTGTCCTTCAACGACGGCGTCGGGCTTGGCCATGTCGTGCTGCACGAGCCGCGCATCGTCGTCACCAATTTGTTCAACGAGGACAGCGAGGAAGAGGTCCGCCGGCTCGAGACCTCGCTCGGCTCGCTCCGGCTCTCCATCGACGACATGCTGGAACGTCGCGACGTCGCCTTCGAGGGCGAGCATCGCCAGGTCCTGGAAGCCTATCGCATGTTCGCCAACGACCGCGGCTGGGTGCGCCGGCTGGAAGAGGCGATTCGCAACGGCCTGACCGCGGAAGCAGCGGTGGAAAAGGTGCAGAGCGACATGCGCGCCCGCATGCTGCACATGACCGACCCCTATCTGCGCGAGCGGATGAGCGATTTCGACGACCTCGCCAACCGGCTGCTGCGCCAGCTGATGGGGCGCGGGCCGGAAGATGTCGCGGCGTCGCTGCCGAAGGACGCCATCATCGTCGCCCGCTCGATGGGTGCCGCCGAGCTGCTCGACTATCCCCGCGACAAGATGCGCGGGCTGGTGCTCGAGGATGGTGCTGCCACCAGCCACGTCGTCATCGTCGCGCGCGCCATGGGCATCCCTGTCGCCGGCCAGATGAAGGGCGCCGTTTCCATGGCGGAAAACGGCGATGCCATCATCGTCGACGGCGAAGAGGGCGTGATCCATTTGCGGCCGCAGCCCGACCTCGAAGCCGCCTATGCCGAAAAGGTGCGTTTCCGGGCGCGCCGGCAAGAGGTCTATCGCGAGCTGCGCAAGAAGCCGTCGACGACCAGGGATGGTGTCCAGGTCGATTTGTTGATGAATGCCGGTCTTGCCGTCGACCTGCCACAGCTTGCCGAGGCGGGTGCGGCCGGCATCGGCCTGTTCCGCACCGAATTGCAGTTCATGGTCGCCTCGACATTTCCCCGCGCCGAGGCCCAGGAAAAGCTTTACCGCGACGTGCTCGAAGCGGCGCGCGGCAAGCCGGTGACCTTCCGCACCATCGATATTGGCGGCGACAAGGTGCTGCCCTATTTCAAGGGTGCGATCCAGGAGGAGAACCCGGCGCTCGGATGGCGGGCGATCCGCCTGACGCTCGACCGGCCGGGCCTGCTGCGCACCCAGATCCGCGCTCTGCTCAAGGCCAGTGGCGGACGAGAATTGAAGCTGATGCTGCCGATGGTGACCGAGCTTGGCGAGATCGCCCAGGCGCGCGAGATCATCGACCGCGAGGTCAGGCATCTGTCGCGCTTTGCCCATCATCTGCCGACCAGCCTCAAGCTGGGCGCGATGCTGGAAGTGCCGTCGCTTCTGTTTCAGCTCGACGAATTGATGAAGGCGGTCGACTTCGTCTCGGTCGGTTCGAACGATCTGTTCCAGTTCGTCATGGCCGTCGACCGCGGCAACACGCAATTGGCCAACCGGTTCGATACGCTGTCGGCGCCGTTCCTGCGCGTCCTGAAGCAGATCGCCGATGCCGGCATCCGCAACCACACGCCGGTAACACTGTGCGGCGAACTCGCTGGCAAGCCGATCTCGGCAATGGCGCTGATCGGTCTTGGCTTCCGCTCGATCTCGATGTCGCCGGCCTCGATCGGCCCGGTCAAGGCGATGCTGACGGAGCTGCCGCTGGATGAGTTGGAGGCGTTCTTCAACGACAATCTGATGGCGCCGGCGCAGGGGCTGCCGATGCGGGCGCTGCTGCAGGCCTTTGCCGACGACCGTTCGATCCCATTGTAGCCCCACATCATGGTCAATTTGCCACGCGATCGTATGGATCAAGTCGTCAAGCGTTTCGAGATGCTCGAAGCGCAGATGTCGGCTGGCCCGGCGCCGGATGCCTATGTGCGGATGGCGTCGGAATACGCCGAGATCCAGGACATGGTGGCCAAGGTCAGGGCACTGCGCTCGGCCGAGCATGAGCAGGCCGATCTTGAGGCCATGCTTGCCGACAAGGGTACCGATGCCGAAATGCGGGCTTTGGCGGAGGCCGACCTGCCGGAGGTCGAGGAGCGCATCGAGGCGCTGCAGAAGGACATCCAGATCCTGCTGCTGCCCAAGGATGCAGCCGACGACAAGAACGCAATTCTCGAAATCCGCGCCGGCACCGGCGGCGACGAGGCCGCCCTTTTCGCCGGCGACCTGTTTCGCATGTATGAGCGCTATGCTGCCGAACGCGGCTGGCGTTTCGAGACGGTGTCGGCCAGCGATGGCGATGCAGGCGGCTACAAGGAGATCATCGCCACGATCTCCGGCAAGGGCGTCTTTGCGCATCTGAAGTTCGAATCCGGCGTGCACCGCGTGCAGCGCGTGCCGGCGACGGAGGCGAGCGGGCGCATCCACACTTCGGCCGCCACGGTCGCGGTGCTGCCGGAAGCCGAAGAGGTCGACATCGACATCAGGGCCGAGGACATCCGCATCGACACCATGCGCGCCTCGGGCTCGGGTGGCCAGCACGTCAACACCACCGATTCGGCTGTCCGCATCACCCATCTGCCGACCGGCATCATGGTGGTGCAGGCGGAAAAGTCGCAGCATCAGAATAGGGCGAAGGCCATGCAGATCCTGCGCGCTCGCCTCTATGACCTGGAGCGCAGCAAGGCGGATGAGGAACGCTCCGAATCACGCAAGTCTCAAGTCGGCTCCGGCGACCGCTCCGAGCGCATCCGTACCTATAATTTCCCGCAAGGCCGCGTCACCGACCACCGCATCAACCTGACGCTCTACAAGCTCGACCGCGTGATGATGGGCGAACTCGACGAAGTGATCGACGCGCTGATCGCCGATCACCAGTCGAAGCTGCTTGCCGACATCGGCATCGATGGCTGATCGACTGCCCGAGGCGCTGGGGCCGCTGCTGCGGCAGGCGCAGGCTCGGCTTGCCGCTGTCGATGATCCGGCGCTCGATGCAAGGCTGATCGTCGAACATTTTTCCGGCACGACGCGCACGCAGGCGATTGCCGATCCCAACCGCAAGATCGACGGAAGCGCCATTGCGGCAATTGCTGATGCCTTGAGACGGCGCGTCGGCGGCGAGCCGGTGCATCGCATCCTCGGCTATCGCGAGTTTTATGGTTTGCGCCTTTCGTTGTCGCCGGAAACGCTGGAGCCGCGGCCGGATACCGAAACGCTGGTCGAGGCGATGCTGCCTTTCGTCAAGGCAGTGGCAGAGCGGCAAGGCGAATGCCGCATCCTCGATCTTGGCACCGGCACCGGCGCCATTGCGCTGGCGCTGCTTAGCGCAGTGCCGGCCGCGATCGCAACCGGCATCGACATGTCCGCGGGCGCGCTGGCAACGGCGACCCACAATGCCCGGCAACTCGGCCTTGCAGGTCGGTTCACGGCCCTCCAGTCGGACTGGTTCGAAAAAGTTTCTGGCCGGTACCATGTAATTGCCGCAAACCCTCCCTATATACCTTCTGAAGACATTGGAAATCTGCAGGACGAAGTCCGCAATTTCGATCCGCGCCTGGCCTTGGATGGTGGCGCGGACGGTCTGAGCCCCTACAGGATCATCGCCGCGGAAGCGGCAAGGTTTTTGGAAGCTGAAAGCAGGATTGCGGTCGAGATCGGCCACACGCAGCACAACGAGGTCTTGGAGATATTCGTCGCAGCCGGCTACCTGCCGGGCGGTGCATTTCAGGACCTTGGTGGAAACGACAGGGTTCTTGTCTTTAAAAGGACAAAGCCTTGACGCAGTGCAAAAAAAAGCGCTTGGCAATGCCGGGGAATGCGGCTAGGGTCGCCTTAACCGGATGAGACGAAGCAGGCAGTGCTCTTAGCGATTCGGTTTTCCTTGGAAATAGCTGCCTTCTTGCGCAAAACGATGCCCAAGCTTCGTGCGGGAATCGTCCGGCAAGTGATGTAACCGGAACAGGATGGCACGTGGCGCCAACGCAATTGATGCGGGCGAACGCCGGTGAAGAAACGAAGCGGCTGGCTGCATGAGCGCCTCCGTTCGTGAAGAGTTTTCGAAAATTTCAAAATGAAGAGAGTTTCATGAGGCCACAACAGCAGAACAGGCGCATGCGCGGTCGCAACAACAATGGCGGCGGCGGCGGCAATAACAACAATAACAACAACAACCGCAAGGGACCAAATCCCCTGACGCGCAACTACGAGAGCAACGGCCCGGACGTGAAGATCCGCGGTTCGGCTCAGCAGATCGCCGAAAAATACGCCACCTTGGCCCGTGATGCGCACAGCTCCGGCGACCGGGTCATGGCGGAGAACTATCTCCAGCACGCCGAGCACTACAATCGCATCATCGCAGCCGCGCAGGCACAGATGCCGATCCAGAACACGCAACAGAATCGCGATGATTTCGACGATGAGGGCGACGAGGATCGCGACGAGTTCGACAATGCCGGCAACAGCGGCAACACTGGTTCCGAAGCCCAGGTGCCGGTGATCAACCATGGTGCCGGGCCGCAGCCGGTCATCGAAGGCATGCCGGCCGAGGTCGCGCTCAACCGGGAAAACGGCCGCGACAATCGGGATGGCAATAGCGGGCGCAACAATGGCGGCCGCGACAACAATGGTGGGCGCCATCGCGATCGTCGCCCCAACGGCGGCTACGGCCAGAATGGCCAGCGTGATTATGGTTCGTCCGCCGAGCAGGGCGGCCAGCCCCAGCGCAACGAGGCCCCGATCCAGGCCGAAACCGCTTCGCCGACCGAATCCACAGAATCCGTTGTGACAGCCGAGCCGGTTCCGCTGTTCGAGAACCTGTCGCCGGCAGGTCTTGCCGCCCAGGCCGAACTCAACGAGGCGGCCGCCGAAAGCGGTGCTGTCCGTCGCCCGAGGCGTCCGCGCCGCCCGCGCGTCAGTGCCGATCAGGTCGACGGCGGCAGCGACAATGCCAATTCCGGGGCTGATGCCGGCGAGGTGGCTGTGGCCCCGGCCGACGGCGGCAATGCCGAACCGGTCAAAGTCGACATCGACAACTGATCGAACGACATTTCAGGATATCGGACGGCGGAGAGAAATCTCCGCCGTTTTCGTTTTGTGCCGCGATGGAATATTGTGCGTTGACCGACATCAAGGCGTCTTGAGACAGCATGGCCTATGCACCATATCAGCCTCAAACTGGACCCGGCTCGAATGGGCGGGTCCGTCACCGCAATCGGATCCGGTGCCGCAAAGCGGGCCGGTGATGGAAGGAGACAGATATGAACCTTGAGAAATACTCGGAGCGCGTGCGCGGCTTCATCCAGTCCGCGCAGACCATGGCGCTCTCCCGCAACCACCAGCAGTTCACACCCGAACACATCCTGAAGGTGCTCGTCGACGACGACGAGGGCCTAGCCGCGTCGCTGATCGAACGCGCCGGCGGCAACGTCCGCGATGTCAAGCTTGGCGTCGAAACGGCGCTCGAAGCGATGCCCAAGGTCGAAGGCGGCAACGGCCAGCTCTACCTGGCGCAGCCGCTGGCCAAGGTGTTTTCGACCGCCGAAGAGCTGGCCAAGAAGGCCGGCGACAGCTTCGTCACCGTCGAGCGGCTCTTGCAGGCGCTCGCCATGGAGAAATCGGCCAAGACCGCCGACATCCTGGCCAAGGCCGGGATCACCGCGCAGGCGCTCAACCAGGTCATCAACGATGTCCGCAAGGGTCGCACCGCCGATTCGGCGAGCGCCGAACAGAGCTACGATGCGTTGAAGAAATACGCACGTGACCTGACCGCGGATGCCCGCGCCGGCAAGCTCGATCCGGTCATCGGCCGTGACGACGAGATCCGCCGCACCATCCAGGTGCTGTCGCGCCGTACCAAGAACAATCCGGTGCTGATCGGCGAGCCGGGCGTCGGCAAGACGGCGATCGCCGAAGGCCTGGCGCTGCGCATCGTCAATGGCGACGTACCGGAATCGTTGAAGGACAAGCAATTGATGGCGCTCGACATGGGCGCGCTGATTGCCGGCGCCAAATACCGCGGCGAGTTCGAGGAGCGGCTGAAGGCCGTGCTCTCCGAAGTCACCTCGGCCGACGGCAACATCATCCTGTTCATCGACGAGATGCACACGCTGGTCGGCGCCGGCAAGGCGGATGGCGCCATGGATGCGTCGAACCTGTTGAAGCCGGCATTGGCGCGCGGTGAATTGCACTGCGTCGGCGCCACCACGCTCGATGAATATCGCAAGCATGTCGAGAAGGATGCGGCTCTTGCCCGCCGCTTCCAGCCGGTGTTCGTCGATGAGCCGACTGTGGAAGACACCGTCTCGATCCTGCGCGGCCTGAAGGAAAAATACGAACAGCACCACAAGGTGCGCATCTCGGATTCGGCGCTGGTTGCGGCGGCGACGCTGTCCAACCGCTACATCGCCGACCGCTTCCTGCCGGACAAGGCAATCGACCTCGTCGACGAAGCCGCCTCGCGGCTGCGCATGCAGGTCGATTCCAAGCCCGAGGCACTCGACGAGATCGATCGCCGCATCATGCAGCTCAAGATCGAGCGCGAGGCGCTGAAGGTCGAGACTGACGATGCCTCGAAGGATCGGCTCGCCCGCCTGGAAAAGGAACTCGCCGGGCTCGAGGAGGAATCGACCGAGATCACCACCAAGTGGCAGGCCGAGAAGCAGAAGCTCGGGCTTGCCGCCGATCTGAAGAAGCAGCTCGACGAGGCGCGCAACGAGCTTGCCATTGCCCAGCGCAAGGGTGAATTCCAGCGCGCCGGCGAACTTGCCTATGGCAAGATCCCGGAACTGGAAAAGAAGCTGAAGGAAGCCGAAGCCCAGGACGGCAAGGTCGGCATGGTGGAAGAGGTGGTCACCCCCGACCACGTCGCCCATATCGTCTCGCGCTGGACCGGGATTCCGGTCGACAAGATGCTGCAGGGCGAGCGCGACAAGCTGTTGCGCATGGAAGACGAGATCGGCAAGCGCGTCGTCGGCCAGGGCGAGGCGGTGCAAGCTGTCTCGAAGGCGGTGCGGCGCGCCCGCGCGGGCCTGCAGGATCCGAACCGGCCGATCGGCTCGTTCATGTTCCTCGGACCGACGGGCGTCGGCAAGACCGAACTGACCAAGGCGCTTGCCAGTTTCCTGTTCGACGACGAGAGCGCCATGGTGCGCATCGACATGTCGGAGTTCATGGAGAAGCACTCGGTCGCCCGGCTGATCGGCGCACCTCCCGGCTACGTCGGCTACGAGGAGGGCGGTGCTCTGACCGAAGCGGTGCGGCGCAGGCCCTATCAGGTCGTGCTGTTCGACGAGATCGAGAAGGCGCATCCGGACGTGTTCAACGTGCTGCTGCAGGTGCTCGACGACGGCCGCCTGACCGACGGCCAGGGCCGTACCGTCGACTTCCGCAACACGCTGATCATCATGACGTCGAACCTTGGCGCGGAATATCTCGTCAATCTCGGCGAGGACCAGGATGTCGACCAGGTTCGCGACGAGGTGATGAATGTCGTCAAGGCCTCGTTCCGGCCGGAGTTCCTCAACCGCGTCGACGAGGTGATCCTGTTCCACCGGCTGCGCCGGCAGGACATGGGCCGCATCGTCGAGATCCAGCTCAAGCGGCTGGAAAGCCTGCTGACCGATCGCAAGATCACGCTGTCGCTGGACCAGGAGGCGATCGACTGGCTGGCGGCCAAGGGTTACGACCCGGCCTACGGCGCGCGGCCGCTGAAGCGGGTGATGCAGAAGGAACTGCAGGACCCGCTGGCAGAGAAGATACTGCTCGGCGACATCCTCGACGGCTCGACCGTCAAGGTGACCGCCGGTTCCGACCGGCTGAACTTCCGCTCGAAGCCGACGATTGTGGCGGCTGAGGCGGCAGCCTGATCCAACGCCGCGCGTCCAGCCTGGACGCGCGGCTTTTTCATAAAGGCGGGGGCGCGGATGACGCTGGACGACTACAACAGCTTCTGCGCTTCGCTGCCTTCGACAAACCATGTCGTCCAGTGGGGCGGCGCCCATGTCTGGAAGGTCGGGGCCAAGGTCTTTGCGATCGGCGGCTGGGACCAGGGCCAGCAGTTCTTCGTCACCTTCAAATGTTCCGACATCGCCTATGACGTGCTCAAGGAGCAGCCGGGCTTGCGGCCGGCACCCTATCTTGCTTCGCGCGGCATGAAATGGATCCAGCGTCAGACAAGCCAGAGCATGGATGATGACGCGCTGAAGGACTATCTGCGCGAGAGCCATCGCCTTGTTGCCCTGAAGCTGACGAAGCAGGCGCGCAAGGAGTTGGGACTTGCCGCAAGCTAGCTGATATTCGTCGAGACGCCGGGAAACCGCCATCTTCATGCCCGGTTCATATTGGAACCATATGGTGGTGAACTGGTTTGCTGGCGAAGGGGTTCGCCGTACAGGGACACTGCCGGGCGGCGGCAACTACGGACCGGAGAGTTTGGCCACCATGCTGCGCACTATCTTCACCCTTTCGGTACTCGCCGGCGGGCTTTTATCTTCTGGCGCGCTGGGCGCGCCGACGCAGGACAGCGCACCACGCATTGCCCGCGCTGCCCACGACGGCAACATCCTTGTCGCCCAGGACGGCAATCTCGACATCTATTACGACGCCAGGGGCAACCGCGTCATCGTCGATTCCGATACCGGCAAGGTCATCGCCATCCAGCCGCCGCAGACGCGGCTCGACCGGCGCGCGCTACGCCGCGAGACACGGCTGCGCGAGCTAGGCCGCGTCCCTGATGACAATGACCGCTACTATCTGGACAATCCGGAAGACATGGCGCGGTTCCGTCGCAAGCAGTTGGAAGAAGAAGGCCGGGTCATCCCGCCGCCGGCTGACGAATACAATCCCGACAGTGACAATTCCGTGGAAGCCTATCCGCCGCCGCCACCGCAGGACGACGGCAGCTACGACAACAATTATCCCGATGCGCAGCAGCCGGCAGAACCGGGCACCATCAAACGCCAGCCGCTGAACGAGGCCTCGATAGACCCTGCCCCGCCTGCGTCTCCCGATCAGGCGGGACTTCCGCCAACGGCCGGTGGCAAGACGACCGTCGAGCCGGCGCTTTCGCTGGGAGCACGCCAGGATGTCGCGGCGCTGCAGGTGCTGCTCGACCGGGGTGGCGCTTCGCCTGGCGTCATCGACGGGCGTTTCGGTTCGAATGTCGACAAGGCGCTCGCCGCCTACAACCAGATCACCGGCAGCAATCTGCGATCGACCGATGCGGTCGGCATCCAGGCAGCTCTTGCGCAGTCCGGCGGCGATGCCTTCGCCAACTACACCATTACCCCGGAGGATGCGGCCGGTCCCTATGTGGCCTCGATCCCGGAAGACTATAGCCAGAAGGCGCAGCTCGACCGCATGGGCTATACGTCGGTGACCGAGGCGCTCGCGGAGCGCTTCCACATGGACGAGAACTACCTCAAGGCGCTCAACCCGGACGCCAACTTCAATCGTCCCGGCACGACCATCAAGGTCGCCAATTTCGGCAAACTGGTCTCGACGCCGGTTGCCCGTATCGTCGCCGACAAGGGCAGGAAAGAAGTCTTCGCCTATGATGCGGGCGGCAAGCTGGTGGCAGCCTATCCCGCAACCATCGGCTCGGCGGACACGCCGTCACCCTCGGGCATACACGCTGTATCGCGCGTCGCGCTCGATCCGAACTATACCTACAATCCGAGCATCAACTTCAAGCAGGGCCAGAACGACAAGGTCCTGACCATTCCGCCAGGTCCGAACGGTCCGGTCGGCTCGGTGTGGATTGCTCTGGACAAGCCGACCTACGGTATCCACGGCACGCCGGATCCGTCGAAGATCGGCAAGACAGAAAGCCATGGCTGCGTCCGCCTGACCAACTGGGATGCGCGTGAACTGGCTAAGCTGGTCTCGCCGGGCGTGACGGTGGAGTTCGTCGACTGAAGCTGAAGCGGTGTCCCGAACGCTCAGCCAATTATCCTGCGCACCCACTTCGCGCCCGGGGTTGCGGCATAGACCAGTTGCACCACCAGGATAAATCCGACGCCGAGCAACGGCGTGATCAGGCACAGTGCCGCGCCGATCGCCCACAGGATCTGCGCCTTGACGATGCGCAGATAGACCGTTCGCTTGGCTTTCGCATCGACACCTTCCGCCAGGAAGCCGCTTTTCTCCGCATAGCGCCAGCTGGCGAACAGCGTGACGCCGAGCATCAGCAGATTGAGCCAGTAGACCAGCACCGCGGTTCTGAATTCGAGGAAGTCGGCCAAAAGATCGGTCGAGAACGGCAGCAGGGCGATGAAGGCGAGAAAGCAGAGGTTCAGCGTGGCAAGCCGCCGGTCGGATTTGGCGATCAGCCCATGCTGCGCCTGCTGGCCGAACCAGAAGATGGTCAGCGTCAGGAAGCTCAAGGCGTAGGTCAGGAAGCGTGGCCCCAGTGCCGCGATCGCGGCAAGCAGATCGCGCTCCGAATGGATCGCCTCGTGCGCCGGCACCCTGATTTCGAGGACGATCAGGGTGAGTGCGATGGCGAACACGCCGTCGGTGATGCCGACGATACGGCCGCGTCCCTCCGCCGATGCTTCAAGTGGCCGCTTCATCGACTTCTCCCCGTCTGCAATTTTCCAGAAACTTGGCCAGAAACCTAGCATGACTGCCGCCATGTGCACCCGGACAGGGGCAATCCTGGCCATGTGGCTGGTTTCAAGGACAGCAAGCCACTGGCCGGTTGTTGCCAACACGCCTGCGGTCTAAGCAAGGTTCCATGCATTCACCAAGCGAAGCCGCCGCCGTTCCGCTGACCAGTCCAGTCACGAACGGCACGTTCTGTCCACCATCGCAACGGCGATTCGTGCTGATCGCGGCGACCCTGGCCTCGGCGCTCGGCTTCATCGACGGTTCGATCCTGGCCATCGCCATGCCGGCGATCCGCGTCAACCTTGGCGCCAGCCTGGCGCAAGCGCAGTGGATTTCCAACGCCTATGCGTTGACGCTCTCGGCAATGATCCTTGCCGGGGGTGCCGCCGGCGATCGATTCGGTCTGCGCCGCGCCTTCGTGGCAGGAATTGCGCTGTTCATTGTCGCTTCGCTTGCCTGCGCGCTGGCGCCGAATGCGGTGGTGCTGATCGCATTTCGGGCGCTGCAGGGCATTGGTGCTGCGGTCATGGTGCCGGGCAGCCTCGCCATCATCGCCAAGGCCTATCCGAAAAAAGAGCGCGGCCGGGCCATCGGCATCTGGGCCGCGGCTTCGGCGCTGACCACGGCACTTGGCCCGGTGCTCGGCGGCTTCGTGCTGTCGGCTTTCGGCGATGGCATCTGGCGGGCGATCTTCGCCATCAACCTGCCGCTCGGCCTGATCTCGATCTATCTTTTGCTGGCCAAGATTCCAGCCGATGCGCCGGCGGAAAAGCGCAGCCTGGATCTCGGCGGTGCCGCGCTCGCGACATTGGCCTTCGGCGCGCTCGCCTACGGGCTGACCTCGATGAGCGCCAGCGGCGAGGGCCATTTGTCGGGGCCGAGCATTGCCGCCGGCGCCGTACTGCTGGCTGTCTTCATCGCCTTCGAGCTTAGGCAGCGCGAGCCGATGATCGATCTGTCGCTGTTTCGCATCGGCGCTTTCGCCGGCGCCAATGTCGCGACGTTCTTCCTCTATTTCGCGCTGTCGGCCAATCTTTTCTACCTGCCGATGCTGCTGATCGCCGGCTGGGGACTGAGCACGGCCGAGGTCGGCTTCATCTTCCTGCCGCTGTCGGCATCGATGGCACTTTTGTCGAGGCCGGTCGGCCAGTTGTCCGACCGGATCGGGCCACGCTTTCCGATCGCCTGCGGCAGCCTTATCGTGGCTTTCGCCTTTGCCGGGCTTGCCTTGCTCGCCCATGCCGGCATCCACAATTTCTGGACGGGAACGTTTCCGCTGATGGGGCTGATGGGGCTCGGCATGGCGCTGGTCGTGTCGCCACTGTCGACCGCGATCATGACGGCGGTGGAAGACAAGGATACCGGTGCTGCCTCAGGCATAAACAATGCCGTCTCGCGCATCGGCGGCCTGATCGCGGTGGCAGCGATGGGCTCGCTTGCCGCCTGGGTCTACGCGAAAGCACTCGATGGGAATGCGATGCCCGGAGTGCCAGGCTTTGGCGAACCGGCGATGGCTGGGCTTGCGCCGGCAGTCGATGCAGCGAGGCTCGCCGCCGGCGACGCGGCGTTTTCCGCCGTCTCTTCGGTGACGGCGCTGCTTTGCCTGCTCTCGGCAGTCATCGCGTGGACGACCATTTCCGGTCAGCGGCTGCCATGGCCACGGCGTGCGGAAAATCAGCAAGGCTGAAAAGTCAGCGAATCAGCCGTCGATCTTGGCGCTCGCCACCTTCAGCGAATCAGTGTCTTCCTGCTTCAGCAGGTCGTCGATGCGCTCGCGTTCGCGCTTGAAGGCGACGAGATCATCGCCCTTCAGCACTTTGCCGACCGGCAGCCGGACACGCATCGAATCGACTTTGGTGCCGTTGACGATCAGCTCGTAATGGAGATGCGGACCGGTGGAGAGGCCGGTCTGGCCGAGATAACCAATGACCTGGCCCTGGCGAACGCGCACGCCTTCTTCGATGCCTTTGGCAAAGGCGCTCTGGTGATTGTAGGACGTCTCGTAGCCATTGGCATGACGAATGATGATCTGTTTGCCATAGCCGCCGGCCCAACCCGCCTTCTCGACGACGCCATTGCCGGCGGCGATGATCGGCGATCCGATCGGGGCGGCCCAGTCCGTACCTGTGTGCATGCGGACATAGCCGAGGATAGGATGCCTGCGCGCACCAAACCCGGAGGTAAATCTCCCGTTTGGTAGTGGGTTGCGCAGTAGGAACTGCTCGGCGCTGCTGCCGTTCTCGTCGAAATAGTCCGTGCTACCGTCCTGCATCTGAAACCGGTAGAAGTTGCGCGTCTGCCCGCCGAAGGTCGATGAGACATAAAGCAGTTCGGACTCGTCGGACGCTTGGTCGTCGCCATCCGGCTGCGAGAACAAGACTTCGAGGCGATCCGCCGGATTGAGTCGCGACTGGAAGTCGACGCCGGATGCCAGCAGCTTGACCAGTTGCTGGGTCATCTTTTTCGACATGCCATAGGAATAAGCGGCGCGGTAGATGCCGTCATAGATGTTCGGCAAATTTCCGCGCACCACCACGGGCGGTGAGTCGTCGAACGCCGTCAGCAATTCGGGGTTCGGATCCGGCTCCTGCGCCGGCACATACTGGCCGCGATCGTCGAGCGCGATGGTGACGATGTGCTGCGTTCGGTCGTAGACGCTGGTACGCACGACCTTGGCGGCGTCGCCATGCACCTCGAGACCGACACGCAGCACGGTTCCGGCCTTGAGCGCCGTCGCGTTCAACAGCTTGGCGATCGCTTCGGCCATGCCGGTGGCGTCTTCTCCCGTATAGCCCGAATCGGCAAAGGCCTCGGTAATGTCGAGATCCTTGGTGAAGGGAATGATTTCCTCGGCGAAAGCCGGCGCCTGATCGTCGGCGGCGGCGCGTGGCGCCACCGAGACGTTCTCCGGCACGATCTTGACGTCATAGGAGCCGGCCATGCTCTCGGCAAAGGCGTCGCCGAATCGCTGCGGGTCGACATAATGGAGTGACGCGACCTGCACGGCGCCATCGCTGAGGTCTGTGCCGGCTTCGCGCACCACCTTTTCCACCTCGTCGGCGGAGAGGTCGCTCTTTTCGTCGAAGGCAGCCGTCTCGATCGGGAAATCGACGGTCTTCAGGCTCATCTCGCTTTCGACCTTGGCGCCGTAGATCTGGCCGGAAGCGGCCGAGGCTGTCGCCGGCTGCGCAGCACTGTCGTCGCCGTCGTTGCCGAACACCTGCATCGGGTCGAAAGGCGGGTAGGGGCGGCTGGTGGTGTGGCCGGCGGCAAGCGCCATCTTGATCTGCACGAAAGGCATGGTGTGGATGACATCACGGTCGCCGACCTTGGTCACCATCGACACTTCCATCCGACGGCGGTCCTTGGCCTTGGCGATCTGACGCGGCGCCACCAGCCTTGTCGTCTTGGCCACCTCGCCGGAATCGCCATTGCCGGCAAGATTGATCAGTTCCGCAATCTCGGGTGGCGTCGCCAACTGCTGACGTCCGTCAAGGGCAGCGAACAGTGCCACGCCCATCAGCACGCTCGAGGTCACGCCGGTGAGGAAGGTGCCTGACAGCCAGCGTGCGGAAACCTCGCGCCGGTCGGGCGGGCCGCTGCGGCCGTCCGCGATAAGCGGCGGCTCGTTGCCGAGTTCGGCTATGACATCTTCCGTGTCTGGCATCCAGAAAGGCTGCTTCTTCCCCGGGGCGGAACGGCTTGTCGCTTTTGTTGTGGCCGTGACATTTGCCTGTCATGGCCGGTGAAGTCAACGAAGCCCACGCCCCGGCCGAATTCCCCTCGCGCACTTCTCTTGTATAGGGCGCTCTGTAAAGAGGGGCGGTTCACCTTCTCTGCAAGGCTCATCGCGCACCCCTATATGAGGCTCTTGAAAGAGGCGCTGCGCCGTCGGCGCAGTGCCGCTTTCGTTGGCTTTGGTGTCGAACGGCAATGCGGCGGCAATAGGGCTCCTTCGTGGTCGCCTACCCGGTGTTGTCGCGGTTCCCCAAGGGCAGTCGGCTATCAACAGGCAGGGCCCGAGATTTCTGTCGCAAAAAGTTCAAAAACTTTGAGATGGCTGTTGACACTTGTTGATGGTGGCGACTATATACGCCTCACCAACGAGGGCGGCACGCCGCTGGCGACGAAGAAGTTTGCTTCTAAGCCTGCCCGTTGTGAGATTCAAGAGAGCCGCGTAAGCGACACTCGGACGGCCCCGGAGCCAAAAGCGAAACGGGCCACGACACTGCGTCTGCGGTGTCTGTTCTTTGAAAATTTAATATTGAAGAAAGAGAAACGTGGGCGGCAGAGTCCTGCTGAACCTCTTATCCCGCCAGGGATAGGTTGTTCGAACGAGACTTTGGCGGACACGTTTTGAGAGAATAAAGTCTACCAAGACACGCGAGTGTCTAGGTGTGAATGTTCTCGTCAATTCAAAGCGTGACCAGATAAAAGCCAATCAAAGTTTCAAAACTTGAGAGTTTGATCCTGGCTCAGAACGAACGCTGGCGGCAGGCTTAACACATGCAAGTCGAGCGCCTCGCAAGAGGAGCGGCAGACGGGTGAGTAACGCGTGGGAATCTACCCATCTCTACGGAACAACTCCGGGAAACTGGAGCTAATACCGTAT
>NZ_JACHEF010000007.1 GCF_014207355.1 Mesorhizobium sangaii
GTCACCGACAACGCATAGGCCGTCGTTCCGGCGCCGTCGGCGCCAAAGCTCGACGTCACCGTCACGATCGCCGCAGCGCTCGTTGCCGTCATCAGAGCCGGGTTCAGCACACCGTCCGTCGTCGAGCCGTTGTTGGTCTCGTCAAGCGTCACCGAGCTGCCGACAACCGCGCTCGTGATCGACGGGCCATCATCCAGGAAGGTCAGGTTGTTGCCGATATTCAGTGTCGCCGACTGATGATCGCCATCCTTGTCGGTGATCGTTGCGGTCAGCGTCACCAGATTGTCGGCGTTCAGGCTGACCGGCTCGTTCGGGTCCGTCGTCGGATGGACGACCGCCCGCTGCTGGTCGAGCGTCACATTGCCCGACGCATCGGTGCTGACCGTGAACACGATCACACCGCCGGCGCCCGCACGGCCGACCACCTGGCCAGCCTCGAGGCTCAGCACCACCGCCTGGCCGCTCGCCGTGTCGACCAGCCCGGTCGCGCCGGCGTTGAAGGCAAGCGCATAGGTGATCGTGCCGGCGCCATCGGCGCCATAATTGGACGTAAAGGCGCTGGCGAAGCTCTGCGTGTCGTTGGTCGTCAGATCCGTCTCGTCGACGCTCAGCGACGGCAGCTTCACATCGGCCAGCGCGACCGTCGGAGCATCGTCGTTGAAGGTTATGGTCAGCGCTCCCGGTGCCGTCGAGCCATCAGCGTCGGTGATCACGTAGCCGAGGTTGACCGTCGCATTATTCTCGTCGTTCGGACCCTGTGCCTGAAGCACGTTGTCGAGCAGCGTCACCGTGTAGGAGCCGGTGGCCGGATCGGTCACATGCACCGTGAACAGATCACCACGTGGACCTGTCGCCGTCAGCGTGTCGCTGGCGGCGTTCCAGCTGTAGGTGACGTTCTCCTGGCCGACCGTCCCGCTGGTGCCGTCCAGCGTCGCAAACGAGAAGCCGTTGGAACCGGCGCCGTCGCCGCCAACGCTGCCGCCCAGCGTGCCGTTGTAGGTCGCTTCGCTGGCGCTGAGCGGAACCTCGCCGGCATTGGCGTCGATGTCGCCCGCCGTGCTTGCCGCATTGCCGCCGGCAACCCCGTCATCATCGACCGCGGCCGCTGCCGTGCCGGTCGTCGGATGGTTGGCGTCCGTCACCGCAAAGCTGATGCCGGCCGTCGCCTTGTCGCCATCGCCGTCCGTCACGGTATACGTCGCCGAGGCCGCACCGGCTCCAATGACCGGACTGTTGGCGGTGAATGAATAGCTACCGTCGGCCTTGACCTTGATAAAGCCGTCGCCGATGTCGATCGCCTGCGAGTAGCCGTCGCCGCCGAAGACCAGGGCGGTGGCGCCAATATGCGTCACCGTGGCGCCGTCGGCGCCGGCGACGAAGTCCAGCGTGCCGGTGATGGTCGCGCCTTCCAGAACATTCTGCGAAGCCTCGGTCGTGGCCGTCGGCACGTCGTCGACGATGTTGACCGACAGCGTGCCATTGACGCTTTGCGCGTCCTGGTCGGTGAGCGTGACGGTGAAGTTCTCGAACAGGCTGTTGGTGCCCTGGACGGCCGGATGCGCCTCATTGTCGAGGAGCGTGTAGGTGTAGCTCACCTGACCGGTCGCGGCATCGTAGGCCGTCACCGTCAGCGTGTTGCCCAGCGCCGTCGTGAACGAGCCCGCCGTGAACGCGCCATTGGTGATGAAGGTGTGGCCGTCGATCGCCAGCGAGGCGATGCCGTCGGGCGAGGAAATGGCGAAGGTGCCGCCTTGCGTGGTGCTTTCCTTGGCAGTGTCGGAGCCGTCCGACTCACCGGATCCACGGTTGGCCAGCAGGTCATTTTCGTTGACGACGACGTCGCCGCCACCGGCTGCCGGCGTCAGGTCACCGATCGTCGGTGTCGAATTGCCGATCGAGATCGTCAATGTCGTATGCGACAGATCTCCGTCGCCGTCCTTGATCGTGTAGGTGAAAACGTCGTGGACGCCGCCAGGCGTGCCGGCATCGCGCACATAGCTGTAGGAGCCGTCCGCCTGCAGCGTCAGCGTGCCATAGGCGCCGTGGATCGGCGTGCCCAGTGTGACGCCGCTGTCCAGATCGGCATTGGTCGTGCCGGCGGCAACGCCCGCGACCTTCGCGTCATCGGCGCCCTTGGTGTCGGCGCCCGCCGCATTGCCGTCGCTGCCAGCGCCGCTGATCACATTGCCGCCTATAGGCGCGTGCGAACCCGCCGCCACCGCGTCGGTGTCGGCAACTGCCGTCGGTGCATCATCGATGATGTTGATGACCAGATTGCCGCCCGGGGCCGGATTGCCATTTGCATCCGTCACCGCGACCGGGAAGCTCACATTGGTGGCGTTGCCAGAGGTGTTGTCGAGAAGCGTGTAGGTGTAGTGGATGGTGCCGATGCCGGTCGCCGCATCGAAGACATAGCTCGCCGTCAGCGAGCCGGTCCCATCGGTGAAGGTCTGAGCCACATCGCTTAGCACATGGCCGTCGAGCGAGACCACCGACACGCCGTCAGGCGAAGTGAAGCCGATGTTGCCCGAGGTCGTCTCCGACGACGCGGACGCGTCCGACCCGGCGGGCTCACCGCCACGCGCCGGCAAGCCGGCCTCGTTGACTGTTGCCGATCCGATGAGGTCGATCGAGGGGGTGGAGTCTTTTTCCGCGACGCCAATCGTCAGCTCGCGCCGGTCCAGCAACCCGAACTGCAAGTCTGTCGGGGGCAACAGGGCCGAAAGACCGAACCCGTCGCCGATGCCGCCGGCGGGGATTTCGAAATTCCCGCCTGCACTGGGTGGCGAACCGCCCGGGCCGGCCGACATGGAACCGTCGGCGCCGAAGGCAACGTCGACATGGCTCGCCTCGAGCGCGGCGAGCAATGCAACGCGCGGCACCTCGACGTCGCCGATGACGAAGGTCGGCACGTTCAAGGCGCCATCCTTGATGACGATCACCGAGCCGTCGGCCTGCTCGAGCACAAGGTTGTGGCCGTCGACCTTGATGTTGTCGATGGAAACGTTGGAAGGAAGTTTCACGATGTTGCTGGCGTCAGCCACATATTCTTGGGGTGCCGTCGCCGCGGGTGCGTTTGCTGTCGCCGGCGCTTCCGGCTTGGCGGGCGCTCCGCCAACATCAACCGGCACCGGTTCGGCCGCTGCCGGCGCGGGCTGCTGGGTCGAAGTTGCTTGTGCGACCAGGATCTCCCCCGGCGATGCCTGACCATTGTGTTCGCTGGACGCGGAATGCTCGTTCAAGGAACCCGAAGAACTGTCCAACTCATTATTGGTGGTCATTGCTGAAACCCCTCCGACATTTCCCGGCAAGAGACATTGGCCACTTCTGCTTTGCAACAACCCCGCAATCTATTTCATATACTCCGATATGCTTGCCCCAGCATTTTTTGCGCGTTGGTAAACCTCGAACATATAACCTGATATATGCCGGCTTCCACGTAGCTCGCTTGCCGGAGGCTGGACCCGGTCTCTTGGTAAATAGAAGTATAAAATCAAATAAAATTTTAGATAAAATAGACAAAGCCACTTTTCGTAAAGTTATCTACCTTCCTTTCCAATAATTTGAGACAAGATTGGTAGCGTCCACAGTCAAAGGTGGGCGCTATGAAAAAAGAAAAAACAGTCCTGGGGAAAACCGGGCTCAAGGTGCTCCTGCTGACAATCGGCCTTGTCGGCCTGGCAGGACCATCGTTCGCAAATGCCGTTTCCGGGGAGGCTGCCACTACCGGCACGCCTCTGGAAAGGGTCCTGACACCGCCCTGTCTCGGCGGTGTTTCGCTGGCGAGGCCGCAGCCTTGGCAGCCTGCAGCTCCTTACCGGATCAGCATGGTTTTCGGCAGCTACGGCCCGGCATTTGCTGATCGCGGGGATGGCTCGTCGACGGAGCGCAGAGGTGCCGGGATAGATCCGGTGCAGACGGCATCGATCATTCCCGGCGTATTCGGATCGGTTGCCTTGTCCATGCGCAATTTCCCCGTCTCGGCTCGTTGGGCGCCCGTCTACCGGGCAATCACCAGCTGCTCGGCAGGCAGCGCCTGCGAGCGCAAGAGTGCGGCTTTTGCCAGCATGGTCTCCGCTGCCCAGGGCAAGGGGTTCAGCGAGAAACTGTCCTTCGTCAACAGCAGCGTAAATCACCTGATTGCCTACAGGAAAGACAGCGTCGTCTACGGCAAACTCGACTATTGGGCAAAGCCATCGGAAATTCTCGAACGGCGAGCCGGCGACTGCGAGGATTTTGCCATCCTCAAGATGACGGCTCTGCTGAGAGCCGGCATCCCAACGCAAAGCATGGCGCTCGTCGTTCTGCAGGACCGCAAGCGAGGCTTCTTTCACGCGGTGCTGTCGGTGAGCACAGGCAGCGGCACGTTCATTCTCGACAGCCTCAGCAACACCGTCGTGCGCGATAGCGATCTTCCCGACTACGTTCCGCTCTATTCGTTCAGCACGGACCGGGCCTGGATCCACGGCTCGAAACCGGGCGCAGCCCAGATGGCTGAGATCAAGGGCGGCTTCGCGACCGTCGCGCCGGGCGAAGGCTTTCAGCCATAGATTTCCCGGCAAGATCGGATGTCGCCAAAAGTGGTTTTGCGACAATGGTTTACATGAAGCCAGAGCGTGAGCGCATCGGCTGAATCCAGTTCAACGTGACGCGTTCTAGCCGCCGAAGACGAACGCCATCAGCAACTCCGGCTCGACCACCGGGGCCCGCACGACATTCAGATGACCTCGGTATCGACGTTCACCGGCGCCGATGACAAAGCCGGTAGCCACCGGCGCTTGGCCATTGGCGTCGAGCCGGGCGAATATGTCGGCTACATTGAGGTCCAGCGCCAGCTTGAGGTCATGACGCGCCTCATCGTTTGGGGCTATCGGCAACTGACGCTTGACCAGTTGCTGGAACGGCGCGTTGAACGTCAGGATCTTCTTCGACGATGCCAAGGCAAAGGCTGGCGACGGGCAGGCGACCACTATGGCGTTGATGGTGTTGATCGACGCAAGCCTTCGCAAGGTCAGGTTTTCTTCCCCCAAACCACGCATACAGGCCACCCTGATTGCGGATGTCAGGTTGCCTGTCTGTGCCTGGCTTTCGGCAATCTCATCGATGAGCATGCCGATCGTGCACTTCCTGCTTTCGGCCATCTGCTTCAGCGAGACCCAGAAGGCCCGTTCCAAACGGATGCCGCGTCGTACGCCGCCGCGTGCGACAACCCGAAATTCCAGCCCAAAATCCTCAGCCGTGACAGGAGGCAGCAGCCGCTCGTGACTTGGAAGAGGAGAGCTGGCGCTACCGCTCACTCATCGCCTCCTGACGTGCCTTGTTGATCGGCTTCAACAGATAATTCAGGATCGTCTTGCGCCCGGTCTTGATGTCGACGGAACATATCATGCCCGGGATGATCGAATAGGCCTTGCCGTCTCTTTCGAGTGTCGATTTGTCCGTCGACACGCGCACTTGGTAATAGGGTTCGCCTGTCTTCTGGTCGACCAGGCTGTCGGCCGTGATATTGGAGACCTTACCCTCGATGCCGCCGAAGATCGAGAAATCGTAGGCGGTGACCTTGATAAGTGCGTCTTGGTCCGGCCGGATGAAGGCGACATCTCGCGGTGAAACCCGCGCCTCGACCAAAAGGGTCTCGGAGGTCGGGACGATGCCGGCCACGACCGCTCCAGGCTGGACGAAGGCGCCGACCGTGTTCAGCTCCAGCGTGTTGACAATCCCATCCACTGGAGACCGGATATCCGTGCGCGCGACCTTGTCGGTTGCGCCACGTATGGTCTCATCGACCACCGAGAGATCGGCCAGCGCCTCCGTCAGGTCGCTCAGAGCTTCCTGCTGCAACTGCAGGCCGAGCTCGTCGACCTGAAGCTGGGCTTCCGTGATAGCCCCCTTGGTTTTCTTGATGGTTTCACCGGCGAGGTTCAACTGCCCTTGCAGTTCGGTATGCTCACGCTCGACGCGGATCTGCTCAGTCCTCGCCATCAGCCCCTTCTTGACCATGGAATCGACCAGCTCCTTTTCCTGGTCGCTAACAGCCAGATTCTTGGTGAGACGATCTAGATTGGCAGAGGCTTCGTCCAATTCATTCTGGCGCTGATCGAGGCGCGACTTGAGAACCGACAGCTTGACTTCGAAGTTTTCGCGGCGCGCGACGAGCAGCTTCTGCTCGTTTTCGCAGATTTCGGGCGCTGCCTTCTGGATCTCGGGCGGACAGGGAAATGCGCCTTCGAGATTGCCACTCTGCTCGAACTGGAGCCGCGCAATGCGCGCCTGCAAGGCTCGCGCCTTGGCCTGCTGCTCGCCAAGGCTGGAGGTGTTGAGCGTGTTGTCGAGACGGATGATGAGATCATTCTTCTTCACGACCTGGCCAATCGTCACTGCGATTTCCTGGACGACACCGGCTTCGCTCGCCTGAATGATCTGGGTCTTGGAAGCGGGTATCACCTTGCCGTCGCCTCGCGCGATCTCATCGACTTCGGCAAAGGCTGCCCAGGCGACAAAAACAACGAAAAGCGCTCCTATGATGAATATGGACGCCGACGCAAAGAGCGGCGGCCTATCTTCCCTGGCAAGCATTTCCTACGCCCCAACGCATTGGATGCATTCAATTCGTTCTGTCAGGCGCTTGTTTTCTGCAACGCCTGTATAACTTGGTCCTTCGGTCCGTCAGCAACGATCTTGCCCTGCTCGATAACGATCAGGCGGTCGGCCAGTTCAAGCATGCTGAAGCGATGTGTGGACACGATCAACGTGGTGTCGCGGTCAAAGGCGACCTTGAGCTGCTTTATCAACTGGCGTTCCGATGCGAGATCCATCGAGCCCGATGGTTCATCCAGAAAGACGATTTTCGGCTTGGTCAGCAGCAGGCGTGCGATCGCCACCGTCTGCCTCTGGCCGCCTGAAAGATTGGTGCCACGCTCGCCGACATTCATGTCGTAACCACGCGGATGGCGTGACACGAAATCGTCGACGCCAGCCGCCTTTGCCGCTTCGATGATTTGCTCATCGGTAGCCTCCGGGCAAGCCATCAGGAGATTTTCCTTGATGGTGCCCGAGAACAGATCGCCAGCCTGCGCAACGATGCCGACAGCGGCGCGAACCTCTGACGGGTGATACTGGCGAATATCGATCCCATCCAGCAGCAGCTCACCGGAGGTCGGCAGGAACAGCCTGCCGACCAGCCGACCCATCGTCGTCTTCCCTGATCCTATGCGACCGATGATGCCGATGCGCTCTCCCGGCTTCACCGTGAAATTCAGACCGGTCAAAACCTCGTTTTCCGAACCGGGATAGACAAACCCGACATTCCTGAACGCCATCGCCCCGTTGCGAATGGGTCGGTTGACGAAACCCACCGTGTCCGGCCGGTCCTCCGGCTGATCCATGATCGAGTTCACCATCCTCAACGAAAGCATGGCCTGGCGAAACCGGGACAGCGTGATGGCGATCTGGCCGAGCGGCGCCACCGCCCTGCTCGCCAGCATGACCGTTCCTATGATTGCTCCTGTCGAGACATGTCCTTCCGAGAAGGCGTAGGCGCCGGCCACGACCAGGGCGACGGTCACCAGTTGTTGTATCGACTGGGTTATGTTGCCTGCGGCCGCCGAGAGCTGCTTGATCTTCTCGGACGTGTTGGCGGCGTTCTTGGAATGCTCTCCCCATTTTCGCAGCAGATACGCCTCGGCGCGCAGCGATTTGATCGTCTCCAGCGTGGAAATGGATTCGACCAGCAGGGCCTGGCGTTGCGAAGCTTCGTTCATCGAGGCGGCGACGCGCTTGCCGATGCGGCGCTGGGTAATCAAGCCGACGATGACGGACATCACAAAGGCCAGCGCCGGTATGATCACCAGCCAGCCGCCTATCGCATAGATGACGAGAAGAAAGACGAAGACGAATGCCGTGTCGATGAACACGCTGATCGTGTTCGAAGTGAAGAACTCTCTGACGAACTCATATTGCGTGACTCGGTTCGCGTATTCGCCGGTCGAGCCGGGACGCGCCGACAGTGACGAGTTCAGCACTTTTTCGAACAGAAGATACGATATCCGAACATCCGCCTTCCGCCCGGCATAGTCGATCAGGGAGGCCCTGGCCGTCTTCAGAAGCAGATCGAACAGGATGACGGCACCGATGCCGATGGCCAGAACCCACAGTGTGGATATTGCCTTGTTCGGCAGGATCCTGTCGTAGACGTTCATCGTGAAGATGGGTGAGGCGATGGCCAGAACATTGATGAATATCGCTGCAAGGACGACTTTCGAATAGGTGCGCCAGAAGGCGCCCATCGTCCCCGTCAGCCAATGGCGCCTTTCGATCTTCTGCGCCGAGCCGACCTTCATCGCTTCGGTGGCATTGGCGTAGGTGATCGAGAAGGACGCGCCGCCGCTGATATAGCTGGCAGCCAGCTCGGATCTGCTGATCGTGGTGCGGCCGTCCTCCTGGGGCGCGGTCAGGTATTCGCCCGGCTCGATCTCCGCGAGCAGGGCGACAGGCAACTGGCTGGCGCGAAACAGAATGGCGGGAAGATCGACGCGTCCGCGCAAGAAATCGCGATGACTGACGTCCTTGACCTCGAGGCCGATGCGCTCGGCAAGGTGCCGAATATCCTCTACCTCAATTCGCGTCTCTGAAATCGGCACCCCGGCAAACAGCACTGTCTCGGCGCTCGGCCTGCCAAGATAGCCGGCGACCGCTGAAAAGCAGGCTTTGAATGCCTCCTTGGGGGAGAGGATGTTGGGTTGCTGGTTCACGATATGCCCGTAAGGACCCTCGCTGGACCCTGCACCGTCCTACTTCTTCCTCACTGGCGCAAGGATATCGAAAGGCAGGTCGTTCTTCTGCTCCGATGGTGTCCGCGCATAGGTCTCAGTGTCCGCGGTTTCTGGTGCGTTAAACTCGGATCGTGCATAGGCCGTCGCTTGCTTTGCCGGCTGAAGACCCATCGTTTTCAGCAATTGACCTGTCGCAGCCAGAAGCCGGTATTGGGCGAACAGCGATGCATAGGATGCTGTGTCCGCCAGCGTTGCCGTGTTGAACCGCGTATTCTGCGCATCGAGCACGTCGAGCAGCGATCGTTGCCCTACCTTGAATTGCTCGCGGTAGGACGAAACCAGCTTTTCACTGGAAGCGGCTTGCAGCCTGAGCGTCTTTGCAAGGTCGGCTTGCCGGAAACGGCGATCCCATGACGTGCGGACAGCCTCCTCGATTTCACGCAAGACCTGGTGATAGGCAAGCCGCTGTTCGCTGGCACGGCGGATCTGTTCCTGTTCATTGGCCTTGTCTATGCCGCCTCGATAAAGGTTCCAACGCAGCACCAGACGCGCCTGCAGGTCACTGGCGTCGCCATTGTCGCCGTCAATGTCATACCCTCCCCTGGCACGGCCTTCGGCCAGGACTTCGGGGCCGTATTTCGCCCGGGCCGCATCCACCATGGAAGCAGCAGCGGCGATATCGCTGGTGGCCATGTGAACGCGTGGATTGTTCTGTCGTGCCAGGCCCAGCGCATCATCAAGTGACCTCGGCAGTGCGGCGGCGACATCACCAGGCCTCGATGCATCGACCAGCGGCTTCCCGACGGTCTTGAAGAACCGGATCCTGGAGGCTTCCAGTTCTTCGGTCGCCTCCTGCATGCGTGCCTTGGCTGCGAACAGACGCTCTTCGGCCTGCTGCCGGTCGGCCTCGTTCAGCGCCCCGCCCGAGATGCCTTGCCGGATGTCGCCGAGTATCGCCTGATGGAAACCCAGGTTCTTCTTGGCTTCGGCGACGATCGAAGCCTGCAGCATGTATTCAAGATAGTCCTGGACGACCGACAGACCGATGAATTCCGAGCGCTCCAGCACCCGGAAGGACGCTCCGTCGACCCGCGATGCCTGGCGGTTCAATTCCGCCCGCCGCGCTCCGCTGTCGAATAGCTTCTGTGTAACCACCAGATCCGCTTCTGCCGGATAGAGCGAATCGTCCTCTATCGACAGTGAGCGCCGGGACGAATTGTCGAGGCGACGAACTCCGGCCGATGCCTCGACATCGACACTTGGAAGATAAAGGCCCTTGGCCTGCCGCAATTCGAACTCGATTGCTTCGCGGTTTTCAATTGCCTGTCCAATCTCGGGATTGGATTCCACAGCAACAGCCATCGCCTCCTTGAGCGTGAGCGCATGAGCACTCGCGCAGGTCAGCATTGTAGCCGCCATCAAAAGACCAAGGCGCTTGCCGACGGCCGAGATGCTTGTTTTATTCATATAACCCACCCTAAAGTTTCCCCCAGCACCCTTATTCGCGAGCGCTACACCAAGCCAAGGCCTGCCTCCGAGAACTATCCACAGTTTCACGAAATGTGTGAGGAATTATTGAATTAGCTGCTGCTAAATCGATGATTCAGGCCACAAGATTGTTAAATGTAACAAAAATGGCACATAAGCATAGACCCCCTGCGATCGTATCCTGACGCTGCCAAGTGGGGAAAAGGACAAAAAACGGAAGGTGGTTAACCAAGGCGCGGAGAATCAAGCAGGGACAGCCGCTATTTGCGACCAAACCGAAGGCAGATCGCTGTTACAGCAGTTTTCGGGGGGTCAAGGATTGATTGAGTGAACGGACTGCGTTTCTCAACGTGCGTTTAGCGCAGCCATGCGGTCGAGCGCCGAGGTCAGGCCGCCAAGCGACACCGGAAATGTCAGCTGGGTCTCCGCATCCGTCGTGACATTGAGCTTCAGCACCGAGCCTCTTCTCATCTTTGCAAGCGTCGGCGGATCAATGGAAAACACCGCGATGCAACCCGTCGGCAGGCAGGTCCTGAACCGCTGCTGGGACAATGGCGGCTGATCGTCTATCTGGGGCGTTATGCCGGCATCGAGCAATATGCCGAAGGGCAGAAGCAGGGTGGCCGTTGCAGAACCATCCGCACGCCTCTGAAGCTCCACGGCAAGAAGCCTTTGGCCGTTCTGCTGAACCTGGTCCTGCGAAAGCGAACAGGTCTTTGCATTCTCCCGAACGGAGCAGGCAACGCTCCAGTCCTGGAAGACTTCGCGCAGGGACGACGGTCCATCTGGAAGAGCCCCCTTCTGCTGCGCCGACGCGGGCGATATCAAAGAGAATAGGACTGCCTCGCATGTGGAGACGGCCTTGAGGCCACGCTTCATGTACAGACCCACTCGCGGATCTTGCATTTGTCTCCTGCCGCCTGGCAGGCCTGCAAGGCGAGGTCTTCCGCTTCCCGGCGGGTCTGGGCAGACTTTGCGCCCCACGGCGTGAGCCGGTCGGCTGCCTTCTCGGCCACGGCCAGCGCACCGCAATGATTGTAAGGGAAGCCGGTCTGGTCGTCGTCATCCCAATGGCGGTGATTGCGGAACACGGCGACGACGGTGCAGTTCTGTCCGCCCGCGTTCTCGCAATGCTTGAGCGCGGTGTCCGACGCCTCTTGCCGCTTGTCGGCGCCCCAGAAGAAGCCGTATTTTACATCGGCACTGGAATAGGCGATCGCCGCCCAGATGCCTTTCTCCTGCTGAGGTGGCGGAGCAGGCAATGCCAAGAACAGTAGCCACAGATCCCGATCTCATCGTCAGCAATCCTCCGCAGGGTTAATGCATGTCGCCCAAAAGTGGCCCCGGTTTTGGGACAACGACATGCATAAAAACAAAGACCTAAAACGCGTCGCCCGAATCCCTTTCGACGCGACGTGCTTTAGTGCCATGGCTTCGCCTTCTTACTTCGCCGCCGAAGCAACGGAGATCACCACGCAGCTGTTGCCTGTCGGCAGGAGAAGGGCTTCCCCCGCGTTGCCGCCAAGCTCGTAGACCTCGACCCGGCCGAGGTGGTCGGTGATCTTGCTGCCTCTGGGAAGAATGGACGGGATGTCGGTGCAGGGGCTGGCGAACGGCGCCACCCGCACCATCGCCCCCTCGCAACCCGAAGCGGTGGGCGATGCGAAGACGACGCCGGCGGCCGGCCCGCTATATCGTTCAGTCGCATAGTCCATGCCGACAAAGGCCTGGACAGCGTGTTTGTCGGCGGCCTGGTCGTTCCACAATGATTTGACGCTGTATTTCGTGCCGGTCGTCAAAATCTGTCCGAGCACCGGAAAGATCGTCGAACAGGCCTGCACGCCGGCTTGCTTGACGTGCTGTAGGAAGGGCGTGTCCGGAAGCGCCAGGTTGGCTGTCTCGGGCTGCGCGGCCGTCGCGCTGCCGACCAGGTTGGTAATCGCGGCATAGTTCCCGGCGACGAAGCCAAGGCCCGCCACGACCAGCGCCAACAGTGAAAATCCGAGGAGGCGCGGCCACCGCCGCCGCGCGGGTTCGACGAGTCTGCGCCTATCCGCCTCGACGGCCGGGCTGCTTCGTTTTGCGGACGTCAACTGGTCCTGCTGGCTCATGATGCTGCCCCGGTTATTTGACTGGCGAAAGGGCGTCTGTCAGCCCCTTGAGTGTTGCGGTCACGGTGATCGTCTGGCCGTCGACGGTCGAGTAGGAGATCGCCGGCGTCGCATTCTGCGAGATCTGTTGGCGCATCACGGGCCCCACCGGCAACATCCCGACACAGACCATTTCGTTGCAGCCGTTCAGGTGAACGTCGATCGCCTCGCTCCGCCCCTCGAACTTCAGCGACACCAGGCCGTCGCTCTTGGCGTTCGGCGCGGTGCGCAGGATCATGTACGGCTTGCCGTCCTGCGTGGCGGCCAGCGACCAGCTGAAGGCCATCTTGCCGGACGTGTCCTCGATGACCTGCGAGACATTGCAGACCTTCTTGCGAGCTTTGAGGTTCTCGTCGCAGATCAGTGTCCAATTTCCGAAGGGACGGATGGTGCGCTGGTAGTCCCCAAGCTTCACTTCGGGAGGCACCGCCACGTCCGAGGGCTTGATCCTGTATTGCGAGGCAACCTGCCCGGCAGCCGGCGCGAGCCCGCCGCAAAGCGCCAGGCAAGTCAGCACGGCAAAGCGGGCAAGGCTGGTTTGCCTGTTCATTCCCGCCTCAGTTCAGTGTGAAGCTGAGGCCGGCGCCAACACCGACATGTCCCCCCGCGGCCGTGCCGGACAGGTTGCCACGGATGCGGCCATCCTCGCTGGTGTAGCCCGCACCGAAGGCAAAGGCGCCGGCGTCCCGCCAGAAGCCGCCACCCGCCGCGACGCTCAGCTTTCCGGGACGGTCATCGTAGCGCAGCGAGGCGGCGGCGAGCCCGATCGCTGCCGCCTGCCGTGCCTCGTCACGTATGCCGCTGATATCCTGATTGAGCTGGCTCAGCTTCTGGTCGGTGTAATCATTGGCCTGCTGCAAGGTCGTGACGGCCACTTTGTCGGTGTAGTCGTTGGATGCATCGATGGCGTAGGCCACACGGTTGTCGGTATAGCTCTTGGTCTCGGTTATGCCCTTGTTCAACTGGTTGACATTGACCGCATCGGTGCCGGCGACACCGGGACCGACATTCGAGATGACCACCGGCGCGTTCACGTCTCCGCCCTGCAGCGTGATGCTGTTCTTTTTGCTGCCGTCCGGATTGGTGTCATACACCACCGCATTCTGGGTGAGGTTTCCGACGCCGTCTTTCAGGTCCTCGATCGCCGTGTTCGTGGCGAAAAGCTGGGAGCCGTTTACCGCGTCGGTGCTGCCGGCCGAAACACGCCCGGCGGCGACATTGGTGATCGTCCTTTCGGCGCCGGCGGCGCCGACGCTGACGGTTCCGGCCGGAGCCGTCCCGGCATAGGCATAGGTCTTGCCGTTGATGGTGGTGCTGGAGGTGCCGACCGCGGTCTGCGTCACCGAGCCCGAGCCCAGCGCCACGTCATTGGCATTGTTGGCCTTGGCGCCCTGGCCGAGCGCCACGGCACCTTGGCCCGTGGCTGTCGAACCATTGCCGGCGGCAAGGCTATTGGTGCCACTGGCCACGCTGGCTGGTCCGATAGCCACGCTGTCGGTGCCGCTGGCGGTCGAATCGGCCAGCGTCGAATTGGCGTGGAAATATTTGATGCCGGCGCCATTGTTGATGTTGGTCAGCGCATTATTGACGGCCGTGAACCCGTCATAGACAGTGGAGTAGGTGTTGCCCTGGATCGTATAGGTCGGCCCGGTGATCGAACCGTCGGGATTGACCGTGGTGCTGCCGCCGAACAGGTTGCTGATGTTTTGCGACACACCGCGAAGCTGCGAGACGTTGACGGCATCGGTGTTGGCCGAGCCCGCCGCGACGTTGGTGAGCTTGCGTTCGGCTCCCGCGCCGCCGATCGACACCTCGCCGACCGAGGTCTGCGGGGCGGTGAGCGCAAAGGCCGTGTAGCCGGCCTGAGCGCCGACCGTGGTGACGGACTGAGCGCCCAGCGCGACGCTGTTGACGAAGGTGCTGTTGGCGCCGGCGCCGAGCGCCACCGACTGGATGCCGGACGCCAGTGAATTGGTGCCGAGCGCCAGTCCGTCGGCGAGCATGACATGGGCGTTCTGGCCGATGGCCGTTCCGCCGGGCGCCGTCTGGTCGACGATGGCGCCGTTGCCGATGCCGACACCATTGTCGCCGTTGACGACCGTCGTCGGGCCGACAGCAACCGACTCGGCGCCCACCGCGAGCGAGTCGCCGGCCGTCGAATTGGCATGGAAATACTTGGTCGACGTCGCCGAGACCGAGGCGATCACCCCCTGCAGCTGGCGCACGGTGACTGCATCCTGCGCTTGCGTGCCGTCGGCCACATTGGTGATCTGGCGGTAGGACGTGGCGGTGCCGACCGACACGGCGCCGAGCAGCGTCTTGTCGGTGGTGTTGTACTGGATGAAGTTGGATGAACCGGCCGCTATCTGGCCGGTGGCGGGCGCCACGGCCCGGTCGGACACGGAACCCGAACCAAGCGCCACGCTGCCGTCGATGCTGGCCAGTGTGCCGCGGCCGAGCGCCAGCCCGCTGGCGCCGGTCGCGGTCGCCTGGTAGCCGACAGCGGTGGAACCGACCCCTTGCGCGAAGGAATCGGTTGGCGCCAGTCCGGCCTCGTTGGTGCGGGCGTAGCGGATACCTATGCCGTTGGCGTCGGTATAGGCGGTCGAGGTGTCGCCGGCGATGTTGTTGATCGTGTTGCCAAGATTGGTGATGGAGCCGCCGATATTGGCAATGGCCGTGGTGTTGGCGGTCACCTGCTGGTTGGTGGCGAACAGTTGCGAGCCGTTGACCGCGTCGGTCGAGCCGCCATTCAACTGTCCGGCCGCGACGTTCTGGACCTGGCGCTCGGCCCCAGCCGACCCGACCGAGAAGGCGCCCGCCGGAGTGCCGCCGGCAAAGGTGTAGGCAGTGCCGCCGATCGTGGCTCCGCCGACATTGGTCGTTGCTCCTGACGTCGAATTCAGGCCGATCGCCGCATCGCCGGCATTGTTGGCCACGGCGTTGGGTCCGACCGCGACGGAATTCGTTCCAAGGGCCTGGGAATCCGGCAGGGCCGAATTGGCGTGGAAATACTTGATGCCGCCGCCGACATTGATGTTGTTGACGACGGCGCCGATGGCATCGACCGCCTGGTTGGTGGCGAAGAGCTGCGAGCCGTTGACCGCGTCGGTCGACGTCAAGCTGATCCGCCCCGCCGCCAGATTGGTGAGCGTGCGCTCCGCACCTGGCGCGCCGATGCTGACCGTCGAGGTCGGATTGGTGCCCTGGAAGGCATAGGTCGTGCCGTTGACCACGGCGCTTGCCGTGCCGACCGCCGCCGTGGTCACGGAACCGGAGCCCAGCGCCACGTCGCCGGAGCTTGCGGCCGCGGTAGCGCCGTTGCCCAGCGCGACATTGCCTGCGAGGCCGGCGGCACCAGCAGTCGAGCCATTGCCCAGGGCAACAGAGCCCTGCCCGATCGCCTTGTTGTTGTTGCCGATGGCGACAGCGCCCGCCGCCATATTGGCCGCGGTGGCGCTCGCCGTGCCATCGCTGTTGGCGATGTTGTTGGCGCCGCCAGTAAAGGCGCCGGTGCCGCTGGCATAACTGGGATCGCCGATGGCGACCGCGCCGTCACCAAAGGCTGTGTTGCCGGAGCCGATGGCGACGGCCGCGCCGCCATCGGCGTTCGCGCCGGTGCCGATGGCGACGGAGTCGGCGGTGATCGCGCCAGCGGCGGTGCCGATGGCGATGGCATTCACGTCGAGTGTCACCGCGCCCGCTCCGAGCGCTGTCGAGGCCGCTCCTGTCGCGGTGGCCGTTACACCAATGGCGATGGAACTATCGCCTGCGGCAGTGGCCACACGGCCACCGGCGAACGCACGGTTCCCGCTTGCCTTGGCGCTGTCACCAACCGCGGTGGAGTTCGCACCCGTCGCGCTGGACTGGAAGCCCACGGCGCTCGATTCGGTGCCGCTGGCTACGGTGCCGATGCCAAGCGCGCTGCTGCCAGGTCCGCCGGCGTTGGCGCTGACGCCGGCAGCGAGAGAATTGTTTCCTGCCGCAGTTGCTCCGGACCCGAACGAGGAGGCGTTTGCGCCGCTGGCGACGGCGACGTTACCAACCGCTGTGCTGGCGGTGCCACTCGCAATTGAGGTGGTGCCCATGGCGATGGCGTCTTGCGCGCTCGCATTGGCTTGCTTGCCGACCGCCGTGCCGTCTACACCGCTCGCAGTGGCGCCCAGGCCCAGCGCACTAGCGTTCGCGGCGGTCGCCGCGGCGTTGTTGCCGAGTGCGGTGGCGGACACGCCCGTGGCCTGGGATCCCGAGCCAGCCGCGACCGAGCCGATACCGCTCGACACAGCCTGGTTACCCAGCGCCAATGCGAAATCGGCCGAAGCATTGGTGCTGGAGCCGAGCGCTGTCGCGTTCAGCCCTGTCGCGCTGGCCGATTTGCCCAAGGCAACGGCACTATCCTTGTTGGCAACAGATGCCCAGCCTCCGGCGAACGAAAAGTTGCCGCTGGCCAAGGAGCTGGTGCCGACGGCAGTGGAATTGCCTCCCGAAGCGACGGAGAAAGTACCCAAGGCGTTGGCGCCAGCCGCTATGGCTTGGGCCTGAACACCGAGCGCTACGGAATTGACGCCGTTTGAGATCGTGCCTTGGCCCAGAGCCATAGCGCCGCCTGTGCCTGTGGCCTGTGCGTTCAGGCCGAGAGCCACCGCATATTGCGCCGACGAAACGGATGAACGTCCTACCGCGATAGCGTCGGCCTGGGATGCCGTGACATCCGTACCGATGCCGATTGCGCTCGTCGCAGTACTACCTGTTCCGGCCACGGTTCGTGAGCCAAGATAGATGGAGTTGATCTGGGAGGCGAGCGACTGGAAGCCGATCGCAACGGCATTCTGGGCGCCCGCGCTGGCATTGGTGCCCTCAGCTATCGAGTCGGCTCCGTTTTGCACGGCTCCGGATCCAAACGCGATACCGCGTATCCCGTTCGCCGTGCCACCGCCGCCGAAAACCTGTGCTGATGCCGGCGTGGCGATGCCGCCCAATACGATCGCACCCAGCGCCGCCGCCAGCGCCCTGCCGCTGCCGAGCATGCCGAGTCCGGATCCCTTGCGGCGCATGCCGAGCACGCGATAGGCCATTCGCAGCACCGCCATCAGGCGGCGGCGGATCGAGCGCGAGCCATGATCGGCGCCGGCGATCCAATGCCCGGCGAAATGCCCTGCCTGACGCTGAACAAACGCACCGTTCGAAATGAGATTGTCGGTCATGGTCCCTCTCCGCTGGCCGACATGGAAATGTCAGACAATTCCAGCTCAACGCAGGAAGACATGATTCCGGCCTGCCGTATTTCAGGAAATTGCTGTCTCGTGAGAAAAGAGGGGAGCAACTCGGCGGGAGTTAACAGTTAGTTACTTTAGTTCACGCTTGGATAAGCGACAATTGAACAACATTTCGGATGATGTTTTGCTTATTTTTTTGAACTAACCTTACTCTGGCGCGCCTGCAATGGCGTTGTTTTCCGATATTTCTTCATCATGGTGGTAAAGTGGCTCTGGCTCGAAAACCCGCTCAAATGTGCGACGTCCGCGATCGTCATGCGGTTGTCGGCAAGCAGCCTTTCGGCGAAGGCCAGCCGCAGATCGAGAACGTACTGATGCGGCGGGGCGCCGAACGTCCTGGAGAAAGCCCGCACGAAGTGATAGGGCGACAGCCCGCAAACCGCAGCCATCTCGGCAAGCGTCAGCTTGCGCGCAAAGTTCTCGTTCAAGAATTCCTGCACCTTGCGTGCACTGCGTACGGAAAGCCCGCCTTTGACGTTCAATGCCGGCTGTCGCGCCGCATCTGTCCCGGACGTCCATCCCGGGGGATCATCATCGCGCCGCATTTTTCGGCCTCCTGATACCTCCCCGATGCACATCAACCTGACGGCGAATTGTCCGTTCCCTCAAGCAAACAATTCGTGATCGATCGAACTGACTTATGACACAGAGCATGGGCACATTCGTGATGGACGTATCTTGGAAAATTCCGGAATCTTTGTAGGAAATTCCTGTCTTGGGTGACTGAGCAGCAGCTGTCGCCGCCTTGCCACACCAATGTATGTCGCTCGTTCTCAATGCGGCGTGCGGCTTTTCAGTTTCTGGCGGAAGCATATGCGGTCCTGGGTGTTCTTCCCCTGTACTTCTTCATGGGCGCCAAATGGCTTTGGTTCAAAAATCCCGCCAGATAAGCGACTTCGGCAATCGCGAGTTCACCATCGAGGAGCAGCTTTTCCGCGAAGTCCAGACGTAGGTTGATCATGTACCGATGTGGCGGCATCCCGAACGTCGTGGCGAACCTTGCTATGAAATGATTCGGTGAAACTCCTGCGACCGAGACGAGTTCGGCGACCAGTATTTTTCGCACGATGACGGCGTTCTCCCTGGTCGCCGACCAGGCCAGCCTGCTGTCCACACCCGCCGGGTTGATGACGGGGCAGCCGACAGGCGCATGATACTCCGTCAGCCTGTCGCTGCCGAGCGAAGCGCGCAACTTGGCTGCCGGTGCCAGACACAATCCCAACCGAATGTTCCCTGGCCTGGAACGTCTGCGATCCAGGACCGCGGCGGACGGAGTGTATCACGCTGCCCTGGGCCGTGGCCTTTCTGGGACCCGCACTTTCGGCGATGATGTCCAGAACGTGTCGTGTCGTTTGGTCTCGATCGACGCCGCGGGAATCGCCGCTCCCCCGAGCCTCGTCTGGGTATTTCATTCCGCCTCGCCTGCGTTGCCGCCGCCTGAAAGCCCCTCCGCGTCAACCCGCAATCAGCGTATCGCGGCGGCCGGGGATAAGGAAGAACATTGTATACAACCGGAAAATTATGTTCTGGATGAAAGGCAAAGCAGGGATTGCTAAAGGAAGAAGCGAGGATTTTTGTTTCAAATGGCAAGGCCTTTTCCAGCCGCGCATTGCATCTGATGGCATGAGCGAGGCATGCCTTTCCAGTGACTTGGGAGGAATTGAAAATATTCTCTTCAGCTACGCGTGAGCTCGGAGCCATGACGCGGCATGGGGTCAGCCTGTTCGTCGCGCTTGGCTAGGAATCACCGCGACGCTTTTCGTACAAATCCCACGCAAGTTCCACAAAACCCAGAAGGACATCCTCTTCGTCCCACCCGGCAGCCACCGCCGCCCGGACGATTTCGCGGATGTGAGGCAGCAATCGGCTCTGACATTCAGCCGCCAGGTCGACGGCGTCACCCACAGGAGGTCCATCGAAGTTGAATTCCATCATGCGGCGCTCCCCTCGCCATCGATCGATGTGTTACATCGTCAATTTCATTTCTGCTGATATACAACGACTCCGGAACCAAGCATAGGAAGCCTGGAGAACCGAAGCGGCGCGGGGACGACGCCAGGTCACGCGATCTCTTTGCTTCGCCAGGATTCTATCGGAGCTCGATCGGTTCGAACTCTTGGCTTCATTCGGATCGACCGTCTCATGCACGCCGACGCGACCGCGCCGTGAACTAGATGTTCTCGCGAGTGTAGACCTCGAAGGGCAGGATCGTCGTGAAGTTGCCGCCTTCGTTCGGGGCCGAGACGGCGCGGACCATGCCGGCCAGCGCTTCCTGTGCGATGCGCGCCAACGGGTGCGAAATGACGAAGGTCAGTGTGCCGTCGAGAAGTGCGGCGCGGGTCGTGTCCATCAGTTCATAGCCGACGACGACGACGCTGCCGGCCCGCCCGGTGGACCGCAGCGCCGCTATGGCGCCGGTGATGCCGCCGCCGGCGACATAGAGGCCAGACAGATCCGGATTTTCGTTCAGGAGCTTTTCGGTCATTTCCTGGGCGATGGCGCTGGATTCGAAGGTCAGCTGGGGCTCCAGCAGCGTGAAGCCAGGAGCATGTTCGCGGAAATAGGAACGGAAGCCGCTCTCGTTCATCTCCTGGCAGCGGTAGCGATGGTTGCCGACCAGGATGCCCAGTTTGCCGGGCGCCCGGCAGACATGCTCGAACACCCAGGCCGCCGTGCGCCCGACCTTCCAGCCATCCAGCCCGATGTAGGGAACCTGGCCTGTCGCCGATATCTGCGAGATCAGTGCGAACACCGGCACATTGCGATCATGCAGCGTGTCCACGGCCTGGGTGACGAGCGGATGGACCGCGGCGACCACGCCAACGGCGTTGCATTCCGCGCCCAAGGCCAGCATGCGCGAGGCGACGTTCTGCGGCGACAGATCGTCAAGAAACTCGGTGCGCAGCTCTATCTCGCAGTCAGGCATCGTCGGCGCCACCGCACGTATCGCCTCGGCAATGTTGCGGTAGAAGGCGCGGCCGGGCTGATGCAGCAGGAAGCCGAACCGGTAGCGCGGCCGGGCGGCCGCTATACGGCTGCGCAGCGCGCCCATGCCGTAGAAACCGATCTGCTCCGCCGCCAGCATGACGCGCTCGCGCGTGCCCTGGCGAACGGCGCCCGAGCCGCTCAGCACCCGATTGACGGTGGCCACCGAAACATTGGCCTCGGCGGCAACATCCTTGATCGTCGGCCGCTTGTTCTGATCCATTTCGTCTCATCAGCCCGTAGCATTTGATACGAAGATATCATTCGCCAGGCAGTCCTGAGACGAATGATACAATTCATTTGGAATAAACATTCTATTCTTGATTCATTTTGGATCAAGATGTTTATCTCGGGCAGAAGCAAAGAAGGCGCAAGCACCGCCAGCCCAGGGATAGAAGCAGCACAGCGCAGACAAGGTTCTGACCCTCCGCCCAACGGCGGTGCGAGGCAGCGTGCGCGTGCGAGCCATCCCAGGCACCGCGGGTGGAGGATCCGGGATGGACGATCTCAAATACGGCGTGCGCGACAAGCGCGGCGACTGGAAGCCGAACGGGCGCATCGAGGCCGTGCCGTTGTGGAATTGGCCACCGAGGCTGCCGAAGATCCTGGCGTGGCTGCCCGGTTATATCTGGCCGTGGAATGCCTTCCACATGGCAACCGCCCTCCTCTACTGGTTCTATGTCGTCCCCGGCGTCGAGACGATGAAGACGCTGAGCTGGGGTTGGGCGCTCTGGCTCTACGCCGTCAACGCCGGGGCGATCCTCGTCTTCTACGGCATTTTCGAGCTGCGCTATTACGTAAGGCGCTCGCAAGCGACACGCTTCAAATACAACCACAAATTCCCCGCCGATGCGCCTTCCGACGTGTTCTGGTTCCAGAGCCAGAACCTCGACAACTTCCTGCGCTCGTTCTTCATCACCATCCCACTATGGACGGTGGTCGAAGTCATCTTCCTGTGGTGCTTTGCCAATGGCTACGTGCCGTGGGTCGGCTGGCAGGACCACCCCGTCTACCTCGTCGCGCTGGTGCTGGTCGCACCGGCCATCCATGAGGTGCATTTCTTCTTCATCCACCGTCTGATCCACTGGGGTCCGCTCTATCGCTGGATCCACTCAGTCCACCACAATTCGATCAATCCGTCGCCCTGGTCGTCGCTGTCGATGCACCCAGTGGAAGGGTTCCTCTATCACGCGGTCGCCTTCTGGCACCTGGTCATCCCATCAAATCCGATCGTCGCACTGTTCCAGCTGCACGTCGCCAGCTTCGGTGCCGTCAACGGCCATCTCGGCTTCGAAAAGCTGGAACTCACGCAGGACACAGCCGTATCGAGCCACGCCTACGCGCATTACCTGCACCATAAATATTTCGAGGTGAACTACGGCGGCGACGGGCTGATCCCGCTCGATCGATGGTTCGGCACCTTGCATGACGGCACCAGAGAGGGCGACGCCATGATGGACGCCCGGTTCCAGAAAAAGAAGGAGCGCATGAACGCCAGGGCGTGACCGACGCCGGGCGAAGCATTGATCACGCGACGCACCGGGAGGGGAGCGTTGAGACGAAGTTTTCCAATCCGTCTGATGACGGCAACCGGGAGGAAATGAAATGAACCATATCACGAAGCTTTTGACCGCGATGATGACGGCGGCCGTGGTGGCCACAGGTGCCACGGCCGCAATGGCCGATGGAGCGAAAATCTTCGTCATCGGCGGCAAGGCGGACGACCCGTTTTGGTCGAAGGTCAAGAAGGGTGCGGACGACGCCGGCAAGGTCACCGAACTGACCGGCGGCTCGGTGACCTGGCTCGGCCCGCAGAACTACGACAATCTCGGCCCGGATGCGGCCAAGCTGATCCGCACCGCGCTCAGCCAGAAGCCGAGCGCCATCGTCGGCCCGGACTGGGTACCCGAGGCCATGGATGACGCCTTCAAGGAAGTCGTTGCCGCCGGTGTGCCGCTCATCATCTACAATTCCGGCGGCATGGACGCAGCCAAGCGGCTCGGCGCCATGAACTATGTCGGCAACGAAGAATACGCGGCCGGTCTCGGCGGCGGCGCCTATTTCGGCAGCCATGGCGCCAAGAATGTGCTGTGCGTCAACACCTTGCCGGGCTCCACCAACACGGAAGACCGCTGCAAGGGCATCGCTGACGCCATCGCCAAGAGCGGCGGCAAATCCACCCAGCTGCCGCTGCCCTCATCGAGCTTCGGTAACCCGACCGCGGTCGCCGAGGCAATCAAGGCCGCCGTGCTGAAAGACAACACACTCGACGGCCTTATCACCATCAGCGCCGGCGACGCCAACAGTGCGGCCAACGCCATCACCCAGGCCAATCTTGGCGACAAGGTCAAGCTCGCTTCCTTCGACATGGACGAAACCGGCCTGCAGCGCATCAAGGACGGCACGCAGATGTTCTCGATCGACCAGCAGCCTTACCTGCAGGGCTATCTCGCGGTGTCGCTGCTCAACGGCTTCGTCAACTATGGGCTCGACCTGCCGACGAAGCCGGTGCTGACCGGACCGGGGATCGTCGACGCCGCCAATGTCGACGCGACAATGGGTGGCGCGGCGGCCGGCGCCCGCTAACGCACCGCCGCACCTTCTCCCCTTGTGGGAGAAGGTGGATCGGCGCGCAGCGCCGAGACGGATGAGGGGTGTTCGACGGATCACCGTCCTCGCCAAGCTGGAACACCCCTCATCCGTCGCCTGCGGCGACACCTTCTCCCACAAGGGGAGAAGGGGGAGCCACGTTTCAAGCCATAACGCCAGGGACCACTTCGATGACATCCCAAGCCCATGACCAACCCGCCGTGGTAGCGACTGCGCTACCCGCCCCGCATTCCTCGATGCCCTCGATCGGCAGCCTCGTGCGGCGCCCAGAGGTCGGCTCGCTGATCGGCATGATCGCCGTGCTGGTCTTCTTCTCGATCTTCGGCGGCGCCAACTTCATGTCGGCCGGCGGCGCCGCCAGCTGGCTCAACGTCGCCTCGGAACTCGGCATCATCGCTCTCCCGGTGGGGCTATTGATGATCGCCGGACATCTCGATCTCTCTGTCGGCTCGATGATCCCCGCCAGCTCGATGACCATTGCCATCATCTCGGGCCACTATGACCAGCCGATCATCGTCGGCATCCTCGCCGCGCTCGGCCTCGGGCTGGCCGTCGGCTTCATCAACGGGGTCCTGGTGATCCGCACCAAAGTGCCGTCCTTCGTCGTCACCCTGGCGACGCTGTTCGCGTTGGCTGGATTGACGCTTGGGCTTTCGATCATCCTGTCCGGCAGCACCAGTGTCGCGCTGAAGAGCGGACCGATCGCCAAGCTTGTGCTTGGCGACTATCTCGGTGGCAAATTCCAGGTGACCCTGTTCTGGTGGATCGCCATCGTCCTGATCGTCGGTTTCATCCTGAACTTCTCGCGCTTCGGCAACTGGATCCTGGCCATGGGCGGTGACGCGGTCAGCGCCCGCAATGCCGGAATCCCGACGGATCGGGTCACCATCGCGCTGTTCATGAGCAGCGGCCTGTGCGCGGCCTTCGTCGGCATGTCGCAGGCTATCCTCTACAACAGCGCCCAGGTGGCCGCAGGGCAGTCCTTCATCTTCAACTCGATCATCGCGGTGGTCATCGGCGGCGTGCTGCTCACCGGCGGCTACGGTTCGGTGGTCGGCATCGTGCTTGGCACGCTGACCTTCTCCATCGTCAACCAGGGCATTTTCTACACCGGCTTCGATGCCAACTGGGCGAGCCTGATCATCGGCGTCCTGTTGCTGGCGGCCGTGCTGATGAACAACACCTTCCGCACAATGGCGCTGACCTACGCGCCGCGCACCAAGTCGAGGGTCCGCTGATGACCACGCCCTTGCTCAGGCTGACCGGGATCAACAAGTCGTTCGGACCGATCGACGTGCTTCACGACATTTCGCTGGAGGTCAACAGAGGCGAGGTGCTGTGCCTGCTCGGCGACAATGGTGCCGGCAAGTCGACGCTGATCAAGATCCTCTCCGGCGTCCATAGACCGACATCGGGCACGATGGAAATGGACGGCAAGGCAGTCGCCTTCGACAGCCCGCGCGACGCCAGCGACCACGGCATCGCGACGGTGCACCAATTCGGCGGGACGTTCCCGCTGATGAGCATCGGCCGTTCCTTCTTCGTCGGCGCCGAGCCGACACGGCGCTGGGGACCACTCACTATCTACGACCGCAAGCGGGCTAATGAGATCGCCGTCACCGAGATGCGCCAGCTCGGCATCACCCGCATCGACGACGGCGATCGCCTGGTCGGTGGACTGTCCGGTGGTGAGCGTCAGGCGCTGGCGATCGCGCGCGCCGTGCATTTCGGCGCCAGCGTGCTGATCCTCGACGAGCCGACCGCGGCTCTTGGCGTCAAGGAGGCGGCGCATGTCCTGCGCATTGTCCTGCAAGCACGTCGCAAGGGCATCGCGGTCATCTTCATCACCCACAATGTCGTCCATGCCCTGACCGTCGGCGACCACTTCGCCGTCCTCATCAGGGGCGCCAAGGCCGCCGACTTCCGCAAGGGCGAGAAAAGCCGTGAAGCGATCACCGACCTGATGGCAGGCGGCGAGCAGATGGCTGAACTCGAAGCCGAGATCGAGAGCTTCTCGGCGGCTGACGACAGGCAAGCGCCGCGCGACGCGAGCCATGCGTGAACCCAGTGAAGACGCCCATCTCCTCCTCCCGGGCATCTTCCTGTGCGGCCGGCGGAACGCGTGGTTCCGCCGGCTGTCTTTTCGACCAACCCAAGAACAGACTGCAGGGCGACAATGGCAAAGTGGATTGATGCGTGTGCGGCCGACAATATCGAGGAAGAGGACGTTATCCGCTTCGATCACGAGGGCCGGACATTCGCCATCTACCGTAGCCCCGACGATGCGTTCTTCTGCACCGACGGGCTGTGCACGCATGAGAAGGTGCATCTGAGCGACGGGCTGGTTATGGAATACAGGATCGAATGCCCCAAGCATAACGGCGTGTTCGATTACCGGACCGGCGAAGCGCTGCGCGCACCGGTCTGCGTGAACCTTAAAACCTACAACACCAAGGTCGAGGACGGCCGCGTGTACATCGAGGTCTGACATGTCCGATACCTTCACCCTCGCGGCTTGCGCCGAAATGCTCTGGCGCGACCGGCCGATGGAATGGCGCGTGCGGCGCCTCACCGAAATGGGCTTCCAGGTCGGCCTCTGGAACTGGCCCGATCACGACCTCGCAATGCTCGAGAAATCCGGCGCGACCTTCTCGATCATGAACGGCTATCTGCGCGGCCGTCTCTCCGATGACGAGGGCGCCGCGGAACTGCTGAAGACAGCGAAGGAGACCGCGGTGGTCGGCAAGCGCCTCGGCGTCGCGCGACTCAACCTGCACGGCACCGGGTTGGGTGACGGCGGCCCGCCGGTCGCGCCCTGTGAGACCGTCACCGGCGCGATGTGGCTCAAGGCACGCGACACGCTGAACCGTATTGCCGACCTTGCCGAGGCCGAAGGCGTGACATTCACGCTGGAGAATTTGAACCTTCCGGTCGACCATCCCGGCGTGCCTTTCGCACGCGCCGAAGACACGCTTGCGCTGGTGTCTGATGTCAACCGGCCGGGCTTGCGCCTCAACCTCGACCTCTACCATGCGCAGATCGGCGAAGGGAATTTGATCGAGCTGTGCCGCGCCTGCCTGCCCTGGATCGGCGAGGTCCAGGTGGCCGATGTGCCGGGCCGAATGGAGCCCGGTACCGGCGAGATCAACTATCGCGGCATCGCCCGCGCGTTGAAGGATATGGGCTACCGCGGGCCGGTGGGCATGGAGGCGTTTGCCTCCGGTGACCCCGAGGCAGCACTGCAGGCCTTCCGTGAAGCTTTCACTGTCTGAGGAACGAAATGGTCACCAAGAGCAACCGTCCCACCGTCGCCGACATCCGCGCCATGAAGGGCCGCGGACAAAAGATTTCCATGCTCTACGTCACCTCTATCGAAGAGGCGGCGGCAGCGTATGCGGCCGGCGTCGACATGCTTTCGATCGAGGGCCGCTTCTTCTCGCCCGAGATGCGCGAGGCGGCCGGCCGCTGCTTCGTGCAGGTCGGGCTGCCCTACGGTCCTGCCGGCGATCTGGTCACCTCGCAGGATTATCTCAAAACTGCGTATCACTTCATGCGCATCGGCGGCGACTGTTTCTACTGCGCCGCCTCGCTCGATATCCAGAAGGCGCTCTGCGACAACGCCGTGCCGGTCGTCGCCCATGTCGGCCTGATCCCCTCCCAATGCACCTGGACCGGCGGCTTCAAGGCCGTCGGCAGGACCGCCGAGAGTGCGCGTGCGGTGTGGGATCACGTCAAGCGCCTGGAGGCCATCGGCTGCTTCGGCGCCGAGCTGGAGGTGGTGCCCGACCGGGTCGCCGAACTGATCACGAGGAATACGCCCCTGATCATGCTTGGCATGGGCGCCGGGCCGCATGCCGACGCGCAGTATCTTTTCAGCGAGGACGTGCTCGGCCATACCGTCGGCCACAGGCCGCGCCACGCCAAGACCTACCGCAACTTCGCCGCCGAGTATGAACGGCTGCAGCGCGAGCGCATCGCCGCCTATCGCGAGTTCATATCCGACGTGCAGACGGGCACCTATCCCGAGCCGCAGCACGTCGTCCCCGTCACCGACGAGGAGCTTTCTGCTTTCAAGGCGTCGCTGGGTCTCTAATGTTTTGCCTGGAAGCATTCAGCCTGTTCGACGCCGGGGCATGATCGGCCGCATTGCCTTCTGCAACCGCTCGCTGGATAGTCCCGGCAATGTTCGAGACTCTGGCGACTCACTGGCCCCAAATCCTTGCGATCATCTCGGTGGTGATGGCGACCGCCGGCATCATCCACGTCGTCATGACCAAGGAGGATGTCCGCGCCGCCACCGGCTGGGTCGGCGTCATGGTGCTGTCGCCCATCATCGGCGTGCTGATCTACGCCGTCGCCGGTATCAACCGCATCCGTCGCGCCTCGATCAGTGCCCAGCGCCCGCTTACCGGCGGCGCGGTGTCCGCCAAGCATGAGCGCGACGTTGCCGCCGAAGAGGCCCTGATCGTCGAGCGATACGGGCAGCGGTTCACCGGTCTGCGGACTCTGGGCGACAGGGTCGCGCGGCGCGCGCTCCTCCCTGGAAATGCAATCGATGTACTGGAGACAGGCGACGAGGCCTATGCCGCCATGTGCGCGGCGATCGACGGCGCCGCGCGCAGCGTCCTGCTCGAGACCTATATTTTCGACAATGATGCCGTCGGCCAGGTCTTCGTCGAGGCCCTCGCCGGCGCCGTCCGGCGCGGCGTCACGGTCCGCGTGCTGATCGATGCCGTCGGCGCCCGCTACTCCGTTCCCAGCATCCTGGGTCATCTGCGCAGCGCCGACATCCCCGCCGATGTCTTCAACGGCAACATCGTCATGGGCCTGCGCCTGCCCTACGCCAATCTCAGGACCCACAGGAAGATCCTGATCGTCGACGGTAAGGTCGCCTTCACCGGTGGCATGAACATCCGCAAGGGCTTCTCGGCCGAGTTCGCCGGTTCCAACAGCGCCAGGGACACGCATTTTCGGGTCACCGGTCCGGTCGTCGCCGATCTCTTCTCGGTCGCTGCCGAGGATTGGCGCTTCGCCACCGACGAGGCGCTGAAGGGCGATGCCTGGCGAATTGGGCCGCTGTCGCCGGCGCCCGGCCTGCCGATGCTGGTGCGAACGGTCGCGTCCGGCCCCGACGCCAGCATCGAGACCAACCACAAGCTGCTGATCGGCGCATTCTCCGTCGCCCGCAAATCGATCCGCCTGATGTCGCCCTATTTCCTGCCGGACCGTGAACTGATCAGCGCCTTGACCACCGCTGCAAGGCGCGGCGTCGAAATCGACATCGTGGTGCCGGCGGTGAACAATCTTTTCCTTGTCGACCGCGCTATGACGGCGCAGTTCGATCAGCTGCTGAAGAACTATTGCCGTGTCTGGCGCACGGAGGGACCGTTCGATCATTCGAAGCTGCTTTCGATCGACGGCGTGTGGGCCTATGTCGGCTCTTCCAACCTTGACGCCCGGTCGCTGCGGCTGAATTTCGAGATCGACCTCGAGGTCCTCGACGCCGGCTTTGCCAGCGAGATCCAGGCGCGGATCGGATCGGCGCTCGCCACCGCAGTGCCGGTGACGCTCGACGCCTTGCGGGCCCGACCCTTCCTTATCAGGCTGTTCGACCGGGTATTGTGGCTCGGTTCGCCCTATCTCTAGCCCAGGTTGGCGCGTGTGAAGCCTGCCTGTCATGGAATATATGCCGACGGCGCCTATTTTGACTGTAGCCCGGTTCCGAATTGAAGCCAGCGAGGACGAGCAGCACAGATATGCACAGAACTGGACGCAGCCTTCCGGCAAGCATGCTTCTATCCATTCGCGACCGCAGGATGCAGAAGGCAAACGCCGGTGCGCCCAAGCGAACAGGCACAACTGGAACGCTGGTTGCCTCCTACAACGTCCACAAATGCATCGGCCTCGACAGGAAGTTCGATCCCGAGCGGACCAGCCGCGTCATCCGCGAAATCGATCCTGACGTGATTGCGCTGCAGGAAGCCGACAACCGCTTCGGCGACCGTGACGGGCTTCTCGACCTGTCTCGCCTGGAGCATGAAACCGGCCTCGTGCCGGTGCCCATTGCAGCCAATGGCAAGGGACATGGCTGGCACGGCAATGTCCTGCTGTTCAAGAAGGGCGTCGTCCGCGACGTGCATCAGATCAGGCTGCCGGGGCTGGAGCCGCGCGGCGCCGTGGTGGCGGAAATCGATCTTGACGGAAACCGGACCCTGCGCGTCATCGCCGCCCATCTCGGTTTGCTGCGCCGCTCCCGCTCGCAGCAGGCCCGCGTCGTGCTGGATATCATGAACAGCCCCGATGCCACGCCGACGCTCCTGCTCGGTGATCTCAACGAATGGCGGCTCGGCAACCGCTCCGCGCTGAACACGCTGCATGTCACCTTTGGCCCGCTGCCGCCGGCAGTGCCGACCTTCCCGTCAAACCTGCCGCTGCTGGCGCTAGACCGCATCATGGCCAACCGGCACGGCATGATCTCGGCCGTGGAGGCGCATGACACGCCGCTTTCGCGGGTGGCGTCCGACCACCTGCCGTTGACGGCATTTGTGCGCCTGTAAGGCAAATTGTCCGCCGATGACGGCCAACCTGGCGTCCGCGGCTATGAAAAGCGATATTGGAACGCTAAGCCTTCCCGCGAGTTCATATGATTGAACCCTAGGAGGACGAGACATGAAAAACCTATTCCTGGCTTCGGTGATGGCATTGGCCGCAACGGTCGCCGTCATTGCGCCAACGCAAGCAGCAAGCTTGATTATCCAGTCCGACGACAATCAGTATTCGCCGGACGAGTCCGATAACGGTGGCCAGATCATCATCCGCCGCCATCATGACCGGAATTACAATGACAACCAATATGGCGACGATCAGAACGACGGCGTGCAGTTTGGCGAGTATCGCCGTCACCACCGGCCCTATTACGACAACCAGTATGGTGACGACAGCGTACAGTTCGGTGATTACCAAGGTGGCGAATATCGCCGCCACCACCGGCATCACCGCTGCCATATCGAACTGGTCAAGACCTGGCGCCACCACCACAGGGTGATCGAGGAAGTCCGCGTCTGCGGCTGATCTCGCCCGGAACAACCGGTCGGCGCAAGCCGGCCGGTTTCGTTTTTGCCTCATCAATTGATGAGTAGCTTGCGAACTAACGCCATTCGAAGTCGGTGATCTGCGACGCCGGAGGCAAGCCGGCGCCCGCTCGGCCTCCAAATCACTGGCTAGGCAGCTCGCCGACGAGCGGCATCCACTCCAACGCCATCTGCCCCGTGCCTGCCGGCACGACGCGACAGCAGAAACCGAGGCGAATGACCGCCGGCAAGGCCGGTCAAACCTGTCCAACTGTTAATTCGACTTGGGTCGGTTTCGGCCATATTGGTTGATGGGGGTGAAAGAGCCGCCATGGACCAGCAGTTGGAAATACCCCTGCAGACGCCCCTGCAAACGAATGTCGCGCAACGCCGTTCGCGCGGCTGGATTCCCTGGCTGATCTTCCTCGCCGTCGTTGCCGGCACCGGCGCGTACCTCTACCAGCGCCCGCAGGTCACCGCCAGGCAGCCGGGCAACAGGAGGGGGGCACAGCCGATGTCGATCGGCGCCGCCACCATCGAGAAGGGCACGATAGACGTCACCCTCAACGCGCTTGGCACGGTGACCTCGCTCTCCACCGTCACGGTCAAGCCGCAGGTCACCGGCCCGCTTGTCCAAGTGAACTTCAAGGAGGGTCAGGACGTCGCAAAGGGCGACCTGTTGGCTGAGGTCGATCCCCGTCCCTACCAGGCAGCACTCGCCCAGGCCCAGGGCCAGCTGGCGCGCGACCAGGCGATGCTGAAGGACGCCCAGCTCGACCTTGCGCGCGACAAGACACTGGTGACCCAGGGCGCGGCGACGCATCAAACGCTCGACGCGCAGGTCGCCCTGGTCGCGCAGGACGCGGGCTCCATCCAGGTCGACCAGGCTTTGGTTCAGACCGCCACCCTCAATCTCGACAATTGCCGCATCCTGGCGCCGGTCGACGGCCGCGCCGGCTTGCGCCAGGTGGATGAGGGCAACTACGTGACGCCGGGCGATGCCAACGGCATTGTCGTCATCACAAGGCTGCAGCCGATCAGCGTCCTTTTCACCGTGCCCGAGGACGACTTGCCGGAGATCGCGCAGCGCATGCAGCAGGGCGCCACGCTGCCCACCACCGCCTTCGACCGCGCCGGCAACAAGAAGCTCGCCAACGGCCAGCTTGAAACCTTCGACAGCCAGATCGACCCGAGCACCGGCACCATCAAGCTGAGGGCGGGCTTCGCCAACGAAACGCGCATTCTCTATCCGAACCAGTTCGTCAACATCGAGCTGCTGGTGGACGAGCACAAGGACGTGGCGATCGCCCCGATCGCCTCGATACAGCGCGGCCAGCCTGGCACCTTCGTCTATCTGGTCAATCCCGACAGCACCGTCTCCGTGCGCAAGGTCACGCTTGGCGTCACCAATGGCGAGCACGTCGAGATCCTGTCGGGGCTGAACCCCGGCGACCGCATCGTCGTCGACGGCGCCGACAAGCTTCGCGACGGAGCCCATGTCAACCTGCAACAGGACGGCCAGACACAGGCTCCGGCACAGGCACCCGCGCAGGCCTCAACGCCTGCACCGGCAGGGACAGCGCCTCAACCACAGGCGCAGCCACCCGATCAGCCGGCATCCGAGACGCCGAAGCCGGACGACACCGGCAGGCACAAGGGCCAGGGCCGCAAGCATCGTCACGCGGAGTCCGGGCAGCAGCAATGAGCCCATCGCGAGCCTTCATTCTGCGGCCGGTGGCGACATCGCTGTTCATGGTCGCCATCATGCTGTCCGGCCTGCTGGCTTACCGCTATCTGCCGGTCTCGGCGCTGCCCGAGGTCGACTATCCGACCATCCAGGTGCAGACCTTCTATCCGGGAGCAAGCCCGGACGTCATGACGTCCTCGGTCACCGCGCCGCTGGAAGTCCAGCTCGGGCAGATCGCCAACCTGAACCAGATGAATTCGGTCAGTTCGGCCGGCTCCTCGGTCATCACGCTGCAGTTCAGCCTGGCGATCTCGCTCGATGTCGCCGAGCAGGAGGTGCAGGCGGCCATCAACGCCGCCGGCAATCTGCTGCCGGCCGATCTGCCGGCGCCGCCGATCTACGCCAAGGTCAATCCGGCCGATGCACCGGTGCTGACGCTCGGCCTGACATCGGACACGATGCCGCTGCGCGATGTGCAGCAGCTTGCCGACACAAGGCTGGCGCAGAAGATCTCGCAACTGTCGGGCGTCGGCCTGGTCAGCCTCAGCGGCGGCCAGCGCCCGGCCGTGCGCGTCCAGGCCGATCCGCGCAAGCTCGCCGCCTATGGCCTCAATCTCGACGATCTGCGCACCACACTGGGCAGCGCCAACGTCAACACGCCGAAAGGCAATTTCGACGGGCCGTCGCGGGCCTACACAATCAACGCCAACGACCAGCTGAAAAGCGCCGAGGAATACCGCTCGCTGATCGTCGCCTACAAGGACGGCGCCCCGGTGCGGCTGAGCGATGTGGCAACGGTGGTCGACGCCACCGAGAACAACAGGCTGGCGGCCTGGATGAACAGCACGCCAGCGATCATCGTCAACATCCAGCGCCAGCCCGGCGCCAACGTCATCGAGGTGGTCGACCGCATCAAGGCGCTGTTGCCGCAATTGCAGGCGTCGCTGCCAAGCACCGTCGACGTCAAGGTGCTGACCGACCGCACCACCACCATCCGCGCGTCCGTGCGCGACGTCGAATACGAGCTGACGCTCGCCGTCATCCTCGTCGTGCTGGTCATTTTCGTCTTCCTGCGCAGCGCCCGTGCGACGCTCATTCCGAGCCTCTCGGTGCCCTTGTCGCTGGTTGGCACGCTGGGGTTCATGTACCTGTTCGGCTTCAGCCTCGACAATCTTTCGCTGATGGCGCTCACCATCGCCACCGGCTTCGTCGTCGACGACGCCATCGTCGTCATCGAGAACATCGCGCGCTATGTCGAGGAGGGTGCGACGCCGCTGCAGGCGGCGCTGAAGGGATCGCGGCAGATCGGCTTCACCATCATATCTCTGACCGTCTCGCTGATCGCCGTGCTGATCCCGCTGCTGTTCATGGGCGATGTCGTCGGCAGGCTGTTCCGCGAATTTTCCATCACGCTCGCCACCACCATCCTGATTTCCGCCGTGGTGTCGCTGACGCTGGTGCCGATGGCCTGCGCCAAGCTGCTCAAGCCATTGTCGGCGGTGCGCGAGAACGCCCTGCAGCGCGCCAGCCGCGACTTCTTCGACTGGGTGATCAAGGGCTACGGCCGCGCGCTGACCTGGGTGCTCGACCGGCAGACGCTGATGCTTTTGGTCGCGGCGGCCACCCTGGTGCTGACGGCAGCACTCTACGTGGTCATCCCCAAGGGTTTCTTCCCGGTGCAGGATACCGGCGTCATCCAGGCCATCACCGAGGCACCGCAATCGGTGTCCTACGCCTCGATGGCCGAGCGGCAGCAAGAGCTGGCGGCCATCATCCTGAAAGACCCCGATGTCGACAGCCTGTCGTCCTTCATCGGCGTCGACGGCACCAACACCACCCTCAATGTCGGCCGCATCCTGATCAACCTCAAGCCGCATGAAAAGCGCACCGCCGATATCACGCAAGTCATAGCAAGGCTGAAGCAGGCGACCGCCGCCACGGCCGGCGTCACCCTCTACATGCAGCCGGTGCAGGACCTGACCATCGACGGCACGGTCAGCCGTACGCAGTATCAATTCGTGCTGCAGGACGCCAATCCCGACGAGCTGACGCTATGGACGCCGAAGCTGCTGGCCAGGTTGAACACGCTGCCTGAGATCGCAGACGTCGCCAGCGACCTGTCGGATGCCGGGCTCGCCGTCTTCGTGGACATCGACCGCGACCAAGCGGCGCGCTTCGGCATCACGCCGGCGACGATCGACAACGCGCTCTACGACGCCTTCGGCCAGCGCATCGTCTCGACCATCTTCACCACATCCAGCCAGTACCGGGTCATTCTCGAAGCAGATCCCTCCTTGCAGGATTCGCTCAACGCGCTGTCGTCGGTCTACCTGCCGTCGTCGAGCGGCGGCAGTCCGGTGCCGCTGGCCGTGGTCGCCAGCACTCACGTCGCCACCGCACCGCTGCAGATCACCCATATGGGGCAATTCCCCGCCACCACAGTCTCGTTCAACCTGGCGCCCGGCGTGTCGCTTGGCGAAGCGGTCACCGCGATCCAGCAGGCACAAAGCGAGATCGGCATGCCGCTCAGCGTCATTACCAATTTCCAGGGAGCGGCGCGCGCGTTCCAGGCTTCGCTCGACAACACGCTGTTCCTGATCCTGGCGGCGGTGATCACCGTCTACATCGTGCTCGGCGTGCTCTATGAGAGCTTCATCCATCCGATCACCATCTTGTCGACACTGCCTTCGGCCGGCATCGGCGCGCTGCTGGCGTTGATGATCGCCGGCGAGGACCTGACCATCATCTCGATCATCGGCATCATCCTCTTGATCGGCGTCGTCAAGAAGAATGCCATCATGATGATCGACTTCGCGCTCGACGCGCAGCGCAACGAAGGCAAGGCGCCGCGCGAAGCCATCTACCAGGCCTGCCTGCTGCGTTTCCGCCCGATCCTGATGACGACGCTGGCGGCGATGCTTGGGGCGCTGCCGCTGATGCTCGGTACCGGCGTCGGCTCGGAACTGCGTCATCCGCTGGGCGTCACCATCGTCGGCGGCCTGCTCGTCAGCCAGTTGCTGACGCTGTTCACGACGCCGGTTATCTATCTCTGGTTCGATCGCCTTTCCGCCCGGCTGCAAGGCGTCCAGCCCGACCTTCCGCCTGCGTATGGTGCGGACGCCGCGCCATGAACCTGTCGGTTCCCTTCATCCGGCGTCCGGTCGCAACGACCTTGCTGACCTTCGGCCTGCTGGCGGCCGGACTCGTGGCTTTTCCGCAATTGCCGGTGGCGCCGCTGCCCGAGGTCGACTACCCCGTGATCTCGGTGCGGGCATCGCTGCCGGGCGCCAGTCCGCAGGTCGTGGCAAACACGGTCGCCAGCCCGCTCGAACGGCATCTCGGCGAGATCGCCGATGTCAACGAAATGACGTCGTCGAGCAGCGTCGGCAGCGCGAGCGTCACGTTGCAGTTCGGCCTCGATCGCGACATCGACGGCGCCGCGCGCGATGTCCAAGCTGCCATAAATGCGGCGCGCGCCGACCTACCGTCCAGCCTGCATTCCAACCCCACCTATCGCAAGGTCAATCCGGCCGACGCGCCGATCCTCATTCTCACCCTCACCTCCGACACTCTGTCCAAGGGGCAGCTCTACGATGCCGCCAGCACCGTGCTGGTGCAGAAACTCTCGCAGGTCGATGGTGTTGGCGAGGTGTCGGTAGGCGGCAGTTCGCTGCCGGCGGTGCGCGTCGAGCTCAATCCGCAGGCGCTCTACAATTACGGCATCGGGCTGGAGGATGTGCGCGCGGCCCTCGCCTCGGCCAACGCCCACAGCCCCAAGGGCGCCATCGACGTCGGCCCGCAGCGCTATCAGATCTACGCCAACGACCAGGCCAACCATGCGGACGCTTATCGCTCGCTGGTGGTGGCCTATCGCAACGGCGCCCCGGTGCGGCTTTCAGACGTCGGCCAGGTCAACGACTCCGTCGAGAACATCCGCAATGCCGGTCTTGCCAACGGCAAGCCGGGGGTGTTGATCATCCTCAACCGCTCGCCCAACGCCAACATCATCGCAACGGTCGACCGCGTGAAGGCACTTATGCCGTCGCTGCGCGCCTCGATCTCGCCGGCCATCGATCTGTCGCTGGCGGTCGACCGCTCGACCACCATCCGGGCTTCGCTGAGGGAGGTCGCGCAGACGCTGATGATCGCCATCGGCCTGGTGATCCTGGTCGTCTTCGCCTTCCTGCGCGATCTGCGTTCGGCACTGGTGCCGATCGTAGCGGTGCCGGTGTCGCTGGTCGGCACGCTGGGCGCCATGTACCTGCTCGGCTTCAGCATCGACAATCTGTCGCTGATGGCGCTGACGGTGGCCACCGGCTTCGTCGTCGATGACGCCATTGTCGTGCTCGAGAACATCTCCCGCCACGCCGCTTCCGGCATGGGCCGCATAGAGGCGGCGATCAAGGGGGCGCAGGAAGTCGGCTTCACCGTTCTGTCGATGAGCCTTTCGCTGATTGCCGTCTTCATTCCCATCCTGCTGATGGGCGGCATCATCGGCCGGCTGTTTCGCGAGTTCGCAATCACGCTGTCGGCCGCGATCCTGGTCTCGCTCGCGATTTCGCTGACCACCACCCCGATGATGTGCTCGATCCTGCTGCGCGGCGAAAGGGATCGCACCCATGGCCGTGTCTACCGCTTCAGCGAGCGCGTCTTCGACGCCATGCTGAGCGGCTACCGCCGGTCGCTCTCCTGGGCGCTGGACCATCCGCTGCTGATCATGGCGGTACTTGCGGCAACGCTCTGCCTTAATGGCTATCTCTACATCACCATCCCCAAAGGGTTCTTTCCGCAGCAGGATACCGGCCGGCTTGTCGGCTCGATCCAGGCTGACCAGGCGACCTCCTTCCAGCTGATGTCGCAAAAACTCAGCCAGTTCGCCGGCATCGTCAGCAAGGACCCTGCCGTCGATGCCGCTGTCGGCTTCACCGGCGGCGGCCAGACCAATTCCGGCTCGATGTTCGTGTCGCTGAAGCCGCTGGCCGAACGCAAGGTTTCCGCCGACCAGGTGATCGCCCGGTTGCGGCGCGAACTTGCGGTGGTGCCGGGCGCCACCCTCTTCCTGCAGGCGGTGCAGGATATCCGCGTCGGCGGGCGTCAGTCGAACGCGCAGTACCAGTACACGCTGCAAGGCGACAGTTTCGACGAGCTCGCGCAATGGGCGCCAAAACTCGCGACGGCACTGCAGACCGAGCCGAAGCTGACCGACGTCAACAGCGACCAGCAGAACAAGGGCCTGGAGGCGGATATCGTCATCGATCGCGACACCGCGACGCGCCTCGGCATCACCGTCGGCCAGATCGACAACACGCTCTACGATGCCTTCGGACAGCGCCAGGTTTCCACCATCTATGTGGCGCGCAACCAGTACCACGTCATCATGGAGGTGGCGCCGCAATACTGGCAGAACCCCGAAGCGCTGAAACAGGTCTATGTCAGCACGTCGGGCGGATCGGTGCACGGTTCGCAGGCGAGCAATGCCGTTGCCGGCACATTCGCCGCGCCGGGGCAGTCCGGCAGCGCCGCGGCCGCAGCGACGGATGCCGCGCGCAACCAGGCGACCAATTCCATCACCAGCACCGGCAAGACTGCGGCATCGACCGGATCGGCCGTCAGCACCGGTGCCGAGACGATGGTGCCGTTGTCGTCGGTCGCGAGCTATGGCCCCGGCAGCACGCCGCTTTCGGTCAACCACCAGGGCCTGTTCGTCGCTACCACGCTGTCGTTCAATCTCGCGCCGGGCGTCGCGCTCAGCGACGGGGTCGCGGCCATCAACGCGGCGGCGGACCGCATCGGCATGCCGGCCACCATCCATGGCAGTTTCCAGGGCACGGCCCGGGTGTTCCAGGATTCGCTCTCAGACCAGCCGTTGCTCATCCTTGCCGCGCTCATCGCCGTCTATGTCGTGCTCGGCATCCTCTACGAGAGCTACGTCCATCCGCTGACCATTCTCTCCACGCTGCCCTCGGCCGGCGTCGGCGCGCTGCTGGCCCTGTCGGCCTTCGACATCGAATTCAGCATCATGGCGCTGATCGGCATCATCCTGTTGATCGGCATCGTCAAGAAGAATGCGATCATGATGATCGACTTCGCGCTGGCCGCCGAGCGCAACGAGAACAAGTCGGCGCATGATGCCATCTACGAGGCGTGCCTGCTGCGCTTTCGCCCGATCATGATGACGACCACGGCGGCACTGTTCGGCGCCGTGCCGCTGGCCATCGGCCTTGGCGAAGGCAGCGAACTACGCCAGTCGCTCGGCATCGCCATCGTCGGCGGCCTGGTGCTGAGCCAGATGCTGACCCTCTACACGACGCCGGTCATCTACATCTATGTCGACCGCTTCGGCCGCTGGTGCCAGAGGCTGCGGTCGCCGGCGTGGCGCCCTTGGCAGCCCGGTGCACAGCCGGGAGAATGAGAACCGGCCGACGCAGAGAGTCCCAAACTCCTCTCTGCGATCAACGGCCTGTAACTTGGCCCGCCTCGGCCCTGCTCACCATGCCTGTGGACCGGGGTGGAACGTCTGGACACAAGCGGCGAAGGCTGAAAAAGTGGTTACGTCGTCTGGGTTGCAGCGGCTCGCTCGGAACACAAGGAGGATTTCGCTGAATCTGGAAGACATTGCCGGCCATCCAGCCCTGCATCGCTATGTTCAGGCACAGTCGCTGGCGCTGATCCGCATCTATGAAGAGAGCCCGCGGCTGGCTTCCATTTTCGCCACGCAGCAGCGTTGGCTGATGGGCCATGTCGGGCTTGCCATGCATTTCAGGCGTGACCCGCACGACCGCAGCAAGGAGCTGACGGTGTCGCGTTTCATCGAGGTCGTGCACCAGCACGCGGTGGCCAGCCGCAACACCGCGGACGCTTTCATCAAGGAGATGCTGCACTACCACATCGCCGAATATGTGTCGGGCGGCGACGGGCGCACCCACCCCCTGCAGCCGACAGCGGCCACCGTGCAAACGTTTACCGGCTGGGTCCTTGCCCATCTGCAGACGCTGGATCAGCTCGACGGCGGGGATCGCCTGACGAGGTTCCTGGAGCGGCCCGAGATGGTTGCCAGGCTGCAACCTCTTGTGGCGGACGGCCTGCTTTCCTCCAAGCCGGTGCGCGAACCCAACCAAACCTTTTCCCTGTTCATCTGGCTCAACAATGGCGGCATCGTCATGGACTGGCTGATGTCCGGCATCGATCCCGATCATGCCGGCCTGGACCGGATTCCAACCAGCGTGGTTTCGATCGGCGAGTTCGCCAGATGGCTCAAGCTCTCGAGGACCCATCTTGCGCGCAAGCTGCGCGCGGCCGAGAGTCTCGGCAGCATCGGCTGGCTCGGCCCACGCGGCCATTCGGTGATGTGGGTGTCGAAGACGTTCTTCCAGGAGTACATGACCGTCCAGGCCGCCAAGCTGGCCATAGTCGATGCCGCTTTCAACACCTGTTTTCCGCCCTCCGAGGCCTGCCGACCCTTGCCGTGACCCAATGCATGTTGCCCAAAAGTGGCCCCGATTTTGGGACAACGACATGCATAAAATCAAAGACCTAAAGCGCGTCGCTTGAATCCGTTCAAACGCGGCGCGCTTTAGGCCTGGCTTGGGAAATCGTCGAGGACGCGGGTCATGCAGCAAACCCACGATGCTGTGAACCGGCATCGGCGGACTGCTTCTGGACACCGAAGCGGAAGGCTGAAAATGTGGTTTGGTCTTCGCAGCCGTCAGGCCGAATCGGAGCAGGGGGAGAATGGCACTGACCTCGGAGCTTATTGCCGGCCACCCGGCATTGTATCGCTGTGTCCGTGCCCAGGCGCAGGCGCTGATCCAGGCCTACGGAATGAGCCCTCGGCTCGCGTCGGTGTTCGCCACCCAGCAGCGTTGGCTGATGGCGCATATCGGCCTCGCCCTGCATTTCAGGCGGAAGCCCGATGACTACCGCAAGCAACTGACGGCGGCACGTTTCATCGACGTGATCCGCCAGAACGCCGTCGCCAGCCGCAACACTGCTGACGCCTTCATCAAAGAGATGCTGCATTACAATTTTGTCGAGCTTCTGCCGACGACGCAGGACGGCCGCATCCGCCCGATACAACCCACAGTAAACACGCTGGAGACGGTTGCCGGCTGGATGATGGCGCATCTGCACACGCTGGACAGCCTCGACGGCGCGAACCGTCTGGCGACGTTCCTCGAACGGCCCGACGCGCTCGCCAGGGTGCAGCCGCTGGTGGCCGACGGCCTGGTCTCCTCCAGCCCCGTCCGCGAGCCCAGGCAGACGTTTTCCCTGTTCACCTGGCTCAACAATGGCGGCGTCGTCATGGACTGGCTGATAGCGAGCGTCGATCCCGATCATGCCGGCCTTGATCAAATCCCGACCGGCATCGTCTCGATCGGCGATTTCGCCAAATGGCTCAAACTGTCGCGAACCCATTTGGGGCGTAAGCTCCGTGATGCCGAGGACCTCGGCAGCGTCGGCTGGCTCGGCCAACGCGGCAATTCGGTGATGTGGGTGTCGGCCAATTTCTACCGCGAATACATGACCGCCCAGGCCGTGAAGCTGGCCATCATCGATGCCGCCTTCGTCGAAGCCTTTGGCTCGCCAGCAAGCAGATGATCGGTGCGGCATCCCCCCTGCGGGGGATGCCATGTAGCCCGGCGGCCTTAGTCGATGTCGAACGAAACGCCTTGCGCAAGCGGCAACGCCTTGGAATAGTTCACCGTGTTGGTGGCACGCCGCATATAGGCCTTCCACGCATCGGAGCCGCTCTCGCGACCACCGCCGGTTTCCTTTTCGCCGCCGAAGGCACCGCCGATCTCGGCGCCCGAAGTGCCGATGTTGACATTGGCTATGCCGCAGTCCGAACCGTCGACACCGAGGAAGCGCTCGGATTCCTGCAGGTCGCGGGTGAAGATCGACGACGACAGGCCGGCGCCGACCGCGTTGTGCTCATCGAGCACGGCGTCGAAATCCGAATATTTCATCACATAGAGGATCGGCGCGAAGGTCTCTTCCGTCACCGGCGAAACCTGCTTCGGCATTTCGACCAGCGCCGGATGCACATAATAGGCATCCGGATGGCCGTTCTCGACCCGCGTGCCGCCGGTCACCTTGCCGCCATGCGAACCCGCCTCCTTCAGCGCCTTCTGCATGGCGTCGAACGCAGCCTTGTCGATCAGCGGTCCAACCAGTGAAGAGGTCTCCAGCGGATTGCCGACCGTCACGCTTTCGTAAGCCTTCTTGAGACGTGGAACCAGGGCGTCATAGACGCTGTCATGCACGAACAGGCGCCGCAGCGTCGTGCAGCGCTGTCCCGCCGTGCCCATCGCTCCAAAGGCAATCGCGCGCAGCGCCATGTCGAGATCGGCGGTCGGGCAAACGATGCCGGCATTGTTGCCGCCGAGTTCGAGCACCGCGCGGGCAAAGCGCTTGGCCAGGCGCGGGCCAACGTCGCGGCCCATGCGCGTCGAGCCGGTAGCCGATACCAGCGGCACCTTGGGATGATCGACCAGAATCTCGCCGACGGCGCGGTCACCGATCAGCACCGGCGCAAGACCCTGTGGCGCGTCGGTGCCGAAACGCTTTACCGCGCGGGCAAAGATCGCTTCGCAGGCGAGTGCCGTCAGCGGTGTCTTTTCCGACGGCTTCCACACCACCGCGTCGCCGCAGACCAGCGCCAGGGCTGCGTTCCAAGACCACACCGCGACCGGGAAGTTGAAGGCGGAAATGACGCCGACGACGCCGAGCGGATGCCAGGTTTCCATCATGCGATGGCCCGGGCGCTCGGTTGCGATGGTCAGGCCGTACAATTGCCGGGACAGACCGACGGCGAAATCGCAGATGTCGATCATCTCCTGCACTTCGCCAAGCCCCTCGGACGGGATCTTGCCGACCTCGATCGAGACCAGCCGGCCAAGCTCGGCCTTGTGCGTGCGCAACTCCTCGCCGAGCAGCCGCACCAGTTCGCCGCGCCGCGGGCCCGGCACCATGCGCCACGCCTGGAACGCCTTGTGCGCGGCATCGATGGTCTTGGCCGCGTCGGCCGGCGAGATCGTCTTCAGCGCCGCGATCTGCTCACCCGTCACCGGGCTGCGCACAATCAGGTCGCCGCCGGCAAGCGCGTCCTTGGCCACACCCAGTTGCGCCAGAAGCTCGGCCGTTTCCTTCGCTATGGTCATTTTTGTCCCTTTCAGATCCCGTCGCCATCATATGGCGCCGGGTCAAGCCTTGCGCCATGTCGCCCGCGTGCCGAAAGGCACCCCAGGCACTGTCATGGCGTGGCATTACTCGTTTCAGGGGAAAATCACCACCCCGGCATGGTCCAAGCCGAGCGCAGACCCGTTGAACCAGACCGCGAGTCAATCATTTCGCCGTGCGCGCAGGTCCTCGTGCGGCACCGTCTTTCATCAGGCGGTCGATATGCATGCGGATATGGGCCGCTTCCGCGGCCGTGTTGGCAAGCGCGATGGCGCGGTCGAAGGCGACACGCGCCTCTTCGCCCCGGTCAAGCTGCATCAAAAGGCCACCCTTGAGGCCGAAGAAGTGGAAATAGCCGGAAAGCCTCTGTTCGAGCGGCTCGATCATGGCAAGCGCCTCTGCCGGTCCACGCACCTTTGAGACCGCGACCGCGCGGTTGAGCGTGATTACCGGAGACGGCTGCATCTGTTCGAGCAGGCTGTAGAGCAGGTCGATCTCCACCCAGTCGGTATCCTCCGCCTTCTCGGCCCGCGCATGCAGCGCGGCAATCGCCGCTTGCACCTGGTAGGGGCCGGGTTGGCGATGGCGCAGCGCCTTGTCGACCAGCGCCAGGCCTTCGTCGATCATCTTGCGGCTCCACAGGCTGCGATCCTGGTCCTCGAGCAGCACGATCTCGCCGTCTTCATCGAAACGGGCCGGCGCGCGTGCATGCTGCAGCAGCAACAGCGCCGTCAGCCCCATGATCTCCGGCTCGGTCCGGAACAACCTGAGCAAAAGCCGCGCCAGCCGGATCGCCTCCTCGCACAGCGGTGCGCGGGCCGGCGCCTCGCCGCTGTTGGTCGAGTAGCCCTCGTTGAAGATCAGGTAGACCATGGCGGCGACAGCGGCGAGCCGTTCCGAGCGCTCGACCGCGCCCGGCGTTTCGAACGGCACGCCGGCGTCCGCAATGCGCGCCTTGGCGCGGGTGATGCGCTGTTCCATGGCGCTTTCGCCGACCAGGAAGGCGCGCGCGATCTGCTTGACGGTGATGCCCGAGACGATGCGCAGCGCCACCGCGATCTGCTGCGTCGGCGACAGATCGGGATGACAACAGATGAACAGCAGCCGCAAGATGTCGTCGCGATAATGCGCGCCGTCCAGCCGCTCGGCCATATCGCTCTCGGCATCTTCCAGGTCGGAGATCTGGTCTTCCTCCGGCATCGGCGCCTGCTTGGCACGCTTGCGCACCGCATCGATGCCGCTGTTGCGGCCGACAAAGATCAGCCAGGCCGCCGGGTCACGCGGCGGCCCGTTCTGCGGCCAGTTCTTCAAGGCTCTGAGGCACGCATCCTGGAAAGCTTCCTCCGCCGTATCGAGATCGCGGAAATAACGCAGCAGCGCGCCCATCGCCTGCGGACGGGCGGTGTTGATTGTCGAGCTTATCCAGGCGAGCTCGGTCATGCGGGAATCTTGTTGGCTTGAAACATCTGAACCGGCCGGATCTCGTAGGAGCCGCCGCTCGGGTTGACGTCGGACAGTTCGCGGGCGAACTCGACAGCCTCGTCGAGATCCGCGCATTCCAGCGTGTAGAAGCCGAGGAACTGCTCCTTGGTCTCGGCGAAAGGTCCGTCGATGACGACGGCTTCGCCCTTGACCTTTCTCAGCGTCGTTGCCGCCGTGGTTGGCAACAGCCGCGCCACCGGGCCAAGTCGTCCGGCCTGGACGTACTTTTCCTGGACGTTGAGAAGCTTGCCTATGACTTCATCGTCCTGCGCCTTGCTCCACGAGCTGACGACGTCTTCGGAAGCATAGCAGAGGATTGCGTAGAGCATGGTTGGTCCTTTTCTCTGTCAAAGGACGAAACACTAGGACCGATCCCGACACGACGTCGATAAAAAAATCTGGGCGCTGCGCGTTTGGCAACCGCCCTTGCCGCCAGTCAGCTTTCGCGCACCTTCAGCCATCTCAGCACGAGAGCTTCCTCACCATCGAGGCCCTCTATCGAGCGCTTGCGCTTGTTGGCTTGCGCCATTTCGTCGAGCAATCGCCCCTTCGACCAGGCCTCGAACACCTGCGGGTGGATATAGCATTTGCGGCAGACGGCACGTGTGTTGCCCAGCCGCTCGGCGACCTTGTCGATGACGCTGTTCATCACCCGCTTTTGCAGCGCCTGGCTTTCCGGCAATTCCACCTGCGCAAACAGTGACGCGGCGTGGATGGTGCCGCCCCAGGTGCGGAAGTGCTTGGAGCTGAACGCATCGCCAGCGGCCTCCCTGATATAGCAGTTGACGTCCTCGGAACGGACCGGCCGCCTGTTGCCGTCTTCATCGAGATACTGGAACAGTTTCTGGCCCGGCAGGTCCTGTGCGCCGCGCACGATCCCGGCGATGCGGCGATCGACCAGCTTGAGTTTCCATTCCTTGCCGGACTTTCCCTTGAAGGCGAAGCGCAGGCTTGAACCGACGATGTCGACGTGGCGGTCGCGCAATGTGGTCAGCCCGAAACTCTTGTTGTCGCGCGCGTAGGCGGCGTTGCCGACGCGGATCATCGTGTTGTCGAGCAGCCAGACGACGGCGGCGACGACACGCTCGAGCGGCAGGCCGCGACGGCGCAGATCGCTGTCGATCCGGCGCCGCAAGGCCGGCAGGCTTTCGGCAAAGGCGACAAGGCTCGAATATTTTGCGCCGTCGCGTTCTTCGGCCCATTGCGGATGGTAGCGGTACTGCTTGCGTCCGCGCTGGTCCCTGCCGGTCGCCTGGATATGGCCGTCGGCGTCTGGCGAAATCCACACATCCGCCCAGGCCGGCGGAATGACGATCGCCTCGATGCGTGCCCGCGTGGCATCGGAAACAGGCCGCCCGTTCGGTTCCTTGTAGGAAAACCCCTTGGCTGACTTCAGCCGCCTTATGCCGGGCTCGGCATCGCTGACATAGGTAAGCGATGCATGATCGGCCGAAGTTTGCGCCTCGTTCTTCGGCGCCGCGTTCTTCGGCACAACATCCTCGTCAGCCGGCCGGCTGTGCGACAATCCGGATTTTTGCAGCATGTCTGCTCCACGCAAATATCCGTAGATAAGCTGCGGGCCGATTGCTGGTTCCACGCATCATCTGAAAAGCCGGCGACAGCACTGGCGCCGAGCCTGCTTTCAGGCTTTTTCGAGCACGACCGGAATGACGTCGACGGCCTGTTCGCCGACCTGTCCGCCGGTGGTCTTGAGCACACCGACGATCGGCGCCACGTCCGAATAGTCGCGGCCATGGCCGACGGTGATGTGGTCGTTGCTGGCGCGCATGCCGTTGGTCGGATCGAATTCCTGCCAGCCGGCGTCGCGCCCGCACCAGGCCTTGACCCAGGCATGCATGGCATCGGCGCCTTCCAGCCGAGGCTTGCCCTTCGGCGGGATGGTGCGCAGGAAGCCGCTGACATAGCCGGCCGGAATGCCGAGCCCGCGCAGGCCGGCGATCATGATGTGCGAAAAGTCCTGGCAGACGCCGCGCTTCAGCCTGAAGGCATCGCTGGCCCGGGTCCGCACCGTGGTCGCTTCGCCGTCATAGGTGAAATCGCGATGGATGCGATTGCACAGGTCCATCGCCGTGCCGGCGGCCGAGCTGCCGACGCTGCCTTGCGCATAGAGGGTGATCGCAGCATCGATGCCGGCATGGGTGCTGCCCGTCAGAAAATGATGCGGTGCATCAGGCGCCAGCGACCGCACCGCTGCGAGTTCCTGCCTGAGCCGGCCGATATCCGGTGACACGTCGAGCCCGGGCTCGGGCCGCGACACCGATACGCGTGCGCTCATCCTTATGTCGAGCGCGTCATGTGCGTCGCGAAAGGCGATCGAGGTGACGTTGTTGCCGAAGAAGTCGGAGAAATCCGAACGTTCGTTGGGCGCCGGCGCGAAGGACAATGACGCGGCGATGACACGCTGCACGCCGGGAATCGTCGATGGCAGCACGCGGATCTGGTGGCGGCCGCCGCCCGCCGCCGCGGCATAGTCGTAATGGAGATGGAGCCGGATATCGTAAAGCATGCGCTACTTTTCTTGTCTTGGCGCAGGGTCTTGTCGCAAAACCATCTGACCCTTTGCGGAACCTGCCTAGCCGAAATAGGCTTTGGCGAGGCTGTTGTAGAGGCCGCCGATTTCATAGGCGAGATCGTCCAGCGCCTTGGCCGTCATGTCCGAAGGCTCCTTGATGGCAATCTGGGTGTTGAGCTGCAGGATCTCCTTGGCCGCCGGCGACATGTGCCCCTCGCCGCCGAGCGACGGCAACAGGCCGATCTCTGCCTTCAGCCTTTCGAGCTGGAACAGGATGGAGCGCGGATTGAGGGGGTCGAGCGCCAGGAGATCGACCACCGTGCGCCGGCCGGCCTGCACCGGATATTGCCGGCGGTGGGTCATCACGCTGTCGCCGATCTCCAGCATCATGTCGAGCGCGCCGTCCGGCGCCTTGGCGCCGGTCAGCCGGGACAGCGTGCGGGCGATCTGGATGCCGCGCTCCAGCCGCCGGCCGATCTCGAGGAAACGCCAGCCCGCAAAGCGGTACATGTTCTCATGCAGCAGGCCCGAGAAACCAGCGAGCTTGCGCAGGATGACCGTCATGGCCCGTGTCGCGTCGTCGCCGGGCGCCACCGTCGTGGCGAACTGATGGATGGTCTTCGACAGATCCTTGAGCGCCAGCCAGCCATCGGGGGAGAACCGGTCGCGTATCTGCCCGGCGCTGTAGACGGCGCTATCCAGCGTGCCGATCAGCCCCGACGGGATCGCCGTCTCGACATCGATGCCGAAAGGCTCGAGATAATCCCTGATGTCGGCAAGCAGCGGTATGTCGGGGTCGGAGGTCTCGGCGAGCCGCACATGATAGGCGCGCAGGATGCGCACCGTGTCTTCCGAGCGTTCGATGTAGCGGCCGAGCCAGGTCAGGTTTTCCGCCGCTCGGCTGGGCAGGCTGCCAGGCCTGGTGCGGATGAAGCTGTCGCCCTCTTGCGGCAGCAGCGTCTCGCGATCCACCGGTCTGTCGCTAACCACCCAAACGTCAGCCGCCTGGCCGCCACGCTGCATGGCAATCGCCGTCGGATCGAGCGACAGGCCGACGCGGGCAAAACCGCCCGGCATCACCGTCCAGCCCTCGGGCGTGCGCGCCAGATAGACGCGCAGGCTCGCCGGCCGGGGCTCCAGCCAGCCGCCGACAAAAACGGGTGTCGTCGAAAGCGTCACCGCTTCCTGGCCGACGAAGGCGCCGCCTTCGCCTTCGATGCGCGCCACCAGTTCCGCCCGCTCCCCGGCGGACAGCGCCGAGCCGAGCTTCGTCTGGTTGTCATCCTCGAAGGCAAGCCGTGTCGACAGCGCCGGACCGATCACCATGCGGTCGATATTCGCCAGCACATGCGCGCGTTCCGTCGCCTGCCCGCACCACCACGTCGCGACGCTCGGCAGCAGCAATTCCTCGCCCCGCAAGGCGCGCGAAATCTTGGGCAGGAAGGCGAGCAGCGCGCGTGTTTCCATCAGGCCGGAGCCAAGCGCGTTGACGGTCGCAACCGCACCCTGGCGGATCGCCTCGACCAGGCCCGGCGTGCCGATCTGCGAATCCGAGCGCAGTTCGAGCGGGTCGGCGAAGGCAGCGTCGAGCCGCCGCCACAGCACGCTGATCGGCATCAGGCCGGAGACCGTGCGCACCATCAGCCTGCCGCCGGAGACGGTCAGGTCCTCGCCTTCGAGCAGCATGATGCCGAGGTAGCGGGCGATATAGGCGTGTTCGTAGTAGGTTTCGTTGAGCGGCCCCGGCGTCAGGATGGCGACACGGCCGTCGGTTTCCTTGGCCATGCCGATCAGCGCATCGCGAAAACGGCGGAAGAATCCGGCAAGGCGATGCACATGCATCTCGCCGTAGATATCGGACAGCGCGCGTGTGGTGGCGACGCGGTTCTCCAGCGCAAAGCCGGCGCCGGATGGCGCCTGGGTGCGGTCGCCCAGCACCCACCATTGGCCGTCGGGCCCGCGGCCGAGTTCGAACGCGCAGAAATGCAGGAAATGCCCGCCAGCCGGCCTGGTGCCGACCACTGGCCGCAAATATTCCGGGCTGGCGGCGATCAGGCCCGCCGGCAGGATGCCTTTTTCGACCAGCCGGTTCGGCCCGTAGATATCGGCAATCGTCTCTTCGAACAGTTCGGCGCGCTGCACGAGGCCGGCGCTGATCGCGGCCCACTCGCTGTCTTCGATGAGCAGGGGAATATGCGCCAGCGGCCATTCGCGCTCATTGGCGCCGGCCTTGTCATAGACGCGGTAGTAGACGCCGGCGTCGCGCAGATACTGGTCGGCGCGGGCGAAGCGCTGGCCAAGCTTCTCAGCCCCCAGTTCGTCGAGTGCCTCGATGAAGTGCTTCCAGACTGGACGGGGAGTGCCTGACGCATCGACCATCTCGTCGACGACGCCGTCGATCGGTTGGTAGTGCTCCAGCAGGCTGTGGATCTGCGGCTTGCCGCGTACCCTTTTGTGATTCCCCTTTGCCATCGTTGATCAGAGTCTTGCCGGCCGCCGAAGGTCAAGGGTCATCGGGAAATCTTCCGCCGGTTGTTCCTCACGCAACACATAGCCGGACGGCGTATGGCCGCGCGGTTCGAAGCGGGCGAGCCGCCGTGCCTCCGCCTCGTTGCCGTTGACCGGGAAGGTGTCGTAGTTGCGCCCGCCCGGATGCGCGACGTGGTAGACGCAGCCGCCGACCGCGCGGCCCGACCAGCGGTCATAGATATCGAACACCAGCGGCGTGTTGACCGGCAGCGCCGGATGCAGGCCCGAAGCCGGCTGCCACGCCTTGAAGCGGACGCCCGCCACCGCCACTTCGCGGTTGTCGGTGACCTTCATCGGCACGATGCGGCCGTTGCAGACCACCGCATGACGCTCCGGATTGAGACCTTCGGTCTTGACCTGCAGCCGTTCGACCGAGGAATCGACGAAGCGCACGGTGCCGCCGATCGCCCCTTGCTCGCCCATCACGTGCCAAGGCTCAAGCGCCTGCCGCAGCTCCAGCTTGATGCCGGCGTGCTGGACCTCGCCGCAGAATGGGAAGCGGAATTCGAGCTGGGCATCGAACCATTCCGGACGGAACGCGAAGCCGCTGAGCTTGAGATCGTCGAGCACGTCGAGAAAATCCGCCCAGACATGGTGCGGCAGCATGAAACGATCATGCAGCGAGGTGCCCCAGCGCACGAAGCGGCCGTCGACCGGGTTCTTCCACGCGCGGGCAATGATCGCCCTGACAAGCAACTGCTGCGCTAGGCTCATGCGCGCATTGGGCGGCATCTCGAAGCCGCGGAACTCGACCAGACCGAGCCGGCCGGTCGGTCCGTCCGGCGAGAACAGCTTGTCGATGCAGATTTCCGAGCGGTGCGTATTGCCCGTGACATCGGTCAACAGGTTGCGGAACAGTCGGTCGACCAGCCACGGCAAGGGTGCCCCGCCCTGGTCGGGATGCGGCACCTGCGCCATCGCGATCTCGAGCTCGTAGAGCGAGTCGTGACGCGCCTCGTCGAAGCGCGGCGCCTGGCTGGTCGGGCCGATGAACAGGCCGGAAAACAGGTAGGACAGCGACGGATGCCGCTGCCACTGCAGCACCAGGCTCTTCAACAAATCGGGCCGGCGCAGGAACGGGCTGTCATTGGGTGTCGCGCCACCGACCACGACATGATTGCCGCCGCCGGTGCCGGTGTGGCGTCCGTCGATCATGAACTTGTCGGCGCCAAGCCGGGTCTGCCGCGCCTCCTCATAGATCGCCGTCGTCGTCGCCACGCAATCCTGCCAGTTGGCGGCGGGATGGATGTTGACCTCGATGACACCGGGATCGGGCGCGACGCGGATGACATTGAGGCGCGGATCGTGCGGCGGGCCATAGCCTTCGATATGCACCGGCAGGCCGATCGCCCGCGCTGCATTCTCGGCGGCAGCGACGAGTTCGAGATAGTCTTCCAGCGCCTCGACCGGCGGCATGAACACGCAGAGCCGCCCGTCGCGCGGCTCGACCGAGAGTGCGGTGCGCACCGCGCCACCGATCTCGGTGATTTCCTGCTCGACCCGGTCCTGTTGGCCGCTTGCCGCCGTGAACGACACCGCCTGCTGGCGGCGCGCCATTTCATCGGCGCCTTCGAGTTCGGCCGGAGCCGCTACGGGCAGGATCGCCTCGCGCGCCGGCAGCGGGCCGCGTGGCAGCGAGGGATCGACCGGCACGATATAGGGGAACTGCGCCGGCGGCACATAGGGAAGCGTGCCGAGCGGCAAGCGATAGCCCACCGGGGAATCGCCTGGCACCAGGAACAGCCGACCGCGCCGCGTCTTCCACTTCTCCGAACGCCAGCGTGGTCCCGATGCCTGGCTGTTCCAGCGCTGTACCGGCAGCACGTAACCGGACGGCTTGGTCAGCCCGCGTTCGAAGACTTTCGCCATGCGGCTACGCTCTTCCGGATCCTCCAGCTTGGAGTTGGACGGGTCGACATTGTCCGGCAGCTTGCCTTCCTTGAGCAGCCACTCGGCCGGATCCTCATAGGCTTCGCTGACCATGGATTTTTCGATGCCGAGCTCACCGGCAATCGCCGTCAGCAGGTCTTCGGCCTGTTTGGGCCCGACATCGGCCGCGCTCTTTTCGCGCGCGATCAGCGACGGGTCGCTCCACACCGGCTCGCCGTCGGCGCGCCAGTAGAGCGAGAAGGTCCAGCGCGGCAGGCTCTCGCCCGGATACCATTTGCCCTGGCCGTAGTGGAGAAAGCCGCCCGGCGCGAAGCGCTCGCGCAACCGTCGGATCAGCGCATCGGCCTTCTCACGCTTGGTCGGCCCGACCGCAGCGGTGTTCCACTCCGCGGATTCGAAATCGTCGATCGAGACGAAGGTCGGCTCGCCGCCCATGGTCAGCCGCACGTCCCCTTCGGCAAGTGCTGCATCGACCTTGTTGCCGAGTGCATCGAGCGCCTGCCAGCTTTCATCCGAGAACGGCTTGGTGATACGCGGATGTTCGGCTATTCGATCGACCCGCATCTCGAAGCCGAAATCGACATTGGCAAAGCTCGCCATGCCGGAAATCGGAGCGGCATTGCGGAAATGCGGCGTGGCGGCGAGCGGCACATGGCTCTCGCCGGTGAGCAGGCCGGAGGTCGGATCGAAGCCGATCCAGCCGGCGCCGGGAAGATAGACCTCGCACCAGGCATGCAGATCGGTGAAGTCTATCGCCGTTCCCGGCGGTCCGTCCAATGCGACGAGATCCGGCTTGAGCTGGATCAGATAGCCGGACACGAAGCGCGCGGCGATGCCGAGGTTGCGCAGGATCTGCACCAGCAGCCAGCTTGAATCGCGGCAAGAGCCTTTTTTCGCCGCCAACGTCTCTTCCGGCGAGAACACACCGGTCTCCATACGCACGATATAGGCGATTTCGCGCTGCAGCCGGGCATTGAGGTCGACGAGGAAATTGACGGTGTTCTTTGCGCTGCGGTCGATGGTCCCAAGCAACGCCGACAGCAGCGGACCGGCCGGTTCCGGCGTGCGGTAGATGGCGAGATCGTCGCGGATCTCTTCCGGATACTCGAACGGAAACGCCTCGGCCGACGGCTCGACGAAGAAATCGAACGGATTGTAGACCGTCATGTCGGCGACGAGATCGACCTCGATCTTCAGTTCCGACACCGGCTCCGGAAAGACGAAACGGGCGAGGAAGTTGCCGTAGGGGTCCTGCTGCAGATTGACGAAGTGGTTTGCCGGCTCGACCTTCAGCGAATGGCTCAAGACCTTGGTGCGGGAATGCGGCGCCGGCTGCAGCCTGATGATCTGCGGCCCGAGAACAACCGGCCGGTCATATTTGTAATGGGTCAGATGGTAGACAGCTGCCAGAATTGCCATGGGGCCCCGGAGTTCAGCGTTTCAAACGAATTCGCTGAACCCTGACACAAATGGCGGCCATTCTCCAAGCAGAGATGTTGCGGTGCACCTAATTTAAGCAGGTGTGCTGGCTTAGAAAAACGCCTGCAGGCCCGTCTGCGCCCGTCCAAGGATCAGCGCATGCACATCATGCGTGCCTTCATAGGTGTTGACGGTCTCCAGATTCTGCGCGTGGCGCATGACGTGGTAGCCGATCTGGATGCCGTTGCCGCCATGCATGTCGCGGGCCTGGCGGGCGATGTCGAGCGCCTTGCCGCAATTGTTGCGCTTGACGATCGAGATCATTTCCGGCGCCATCTTGCCTTCATCCAGCAACCGCCCGACGCGCAGGCTGGCCTGCAATCCAAGCGCGATCTCGGTTTGCATGTCGGCGAGCTTCTTCTGGTAAAGCTGCGTGCCGGCCAGCGGCTTGCCGAACTGCTTGCGGTCGAGGCCGTACTGGCGGGCACGGTGCCAGCAATCTTCCGCGGCACCCATCGAGCCCCAGGAAATGCCGAAGCGGGCCCGGTTGAGGCAGCCGAACGGACCGCCAAGGCCCTTGGCGTTCGGCAACAGCGCGTCCTCGCCGACCTCGACACCTTCCATCACCACCTCGCCGGTGATCGAAGCGCGCAGCGACAACTTGCCGCCGATCTTTGGCGCCGACAGCCCCTTCATGCCCTTTTCCAGCACGAACCCGCGGATCTGGTTGTCATGCGCCGATGATTTCGCCCAGACGACGAACACATCGGCGACCGGTGAGTTGGAAATCCACATCTTCGAGCCGGAGAGCTTGTAGCCGTTGGCCGTCTTCTCGGCGCGCGTCTTCATGCCGCCTGGATCGGAGCCGGCATCCGGCTCGGTCAGGCCGAAACAGCCGATCCATTCGCCGCTGGCGAGCTTGGGCAGGTACTTCTTGCGCTGCTCCTCCGAGCCATAGGCGTAGATCGGATACATCACCAGCGACGACTGCACGCTCATCATCGAGCGATAGCCCGAGTCGACACGTTCGACTTCCCGCGCCACCAGCCCGTAGGTCACGTAGTTGGCGCCAAGCCCGCCGAACTCCTCGGGAATGGTGATGCCGAGCAAGCCGGCCTCGCCCATTTCGCGAAAGATCGCCGTGTCGAAGGTCTCGTTGAGATACGCTTCCTCGATCCGCGGCGCGAGCTTGTCGGCGGCGAAGGCCGCGGCACCATCGCGCACCATGCGTTCGTCTTCCGAAAGCTGGTCCTCGATCAGGAACGGGTCTTCCCAGACGAATGCATTCTTGTCGGCGGCCATGGCTCTCTCCCAACTGATGCAGGTCGCCCAAAAGTGTCAGCGGTTTGGCATGACGACATGCATGAAGCAAAATCTTGGCCCGGCTTATCGACCCGCGGCCTGAAAAAATCAAACGAAATTGCTTCGCCGATCAATGAGCGTTAGTAATGGATCATGAGTGTCCAGCGCCGCCTTCTGCCCAACATCAGCGCCCTTGCCGCCTTCGAGGCGGTGGCCCGCCTCGGCAGTTTCACCGCCGCCGCCCAGGAACTTGATCTGACCCAGGGCGCGGTCAGTCGCCAGATCAGGCTGCTGGAAGACCAGTTCAGCCGCCGGCTGTTCGAACGCGACAGCCGCAATGTCAGGCTGTCGACGGCGGGCGAAATATACGCCGATGCGGTACGGTCGGCGCTTGGCCAATTGCGTGACGCCGCCCTTGGATTGATGAGCAATCGGCATAGTGGCATGCTGAACCTTGCCATCTTGCCAACCTTCGGCACGCGCTGGCTGATGCCGATGATCCCCGATTTCGTCGAAAGCAATCCCGATATCACCATCAACTTCGTCACCCGCGTCGGCCGCTTCGACTTTGCCCGCGAGCGGCTGGATGCCGCCATCCACTACGGCCTGCCGGACTGGCCGGAGGCGGACTCGACGCTCTTGGTGCGCGAAACGGTGGCGCCGGTCGTATCGCCCGAGTTCCTCGCCGGCCGCGCCATCGCCGCACCGGCCGATATCGGTCGCTTGCCGCTGCTGCACATGGCGACGCGCCCCGGCGCATGGACCGAATGGTTCGAGCATCAGGGCCTGAGCGCGCCGACAGGACCCGGCATGCAGTTCGAACAGTTCGGCACCGCCGCCCAGGCCTGCATGGCAGGGCTCGGCGTGGCGCTTTTGCCGCTGATCCTCATCGCCGGCGAATTGCAACGTGGCCAGTTGGTGCCGGCACCCGGCCAGCCGATGCAAAGCCGCAGCGCCTACTATCTCGTCGTCCCGCACGACAAGCGCGGCCACCCGCCGGTCGCCAGCTTTCGCGACTGGCTGCTCAATCACCTGGCCAGGTAACTACTTCCGCTTCAGCGCATCGGCCAGTGCCGCGCCGAATGCGCCTTGCTGCGCCGGCCGTTCCGGCTGGCGCTGCGGCGCCGGCGAACGCGGCGCTGGCTTGCCACCCGTGGTATCACGTGGCCCGCCCCTCGATGCACTTCCATCTCCGCCATCCCTGCGCATCGAGAGGGCGATGCGCTTGCGCTTGATGTCGACATCGACGACCCGCACCTTGACCACATCACCGGCCTTGACCACCTCATGCGCGTCCTTGATGAAACGGTCGGCCAGTTGCGAGACATGCACCAGCCCGTCCTGATGCACGCCGATATCGACGAAGGCGCCGAAGGCGGCGACATTGGTGACGGTGCCTTCCAGCAGCATGCCGGGCTTCAAATCCTTGATGTCGTCGATGCCGTCGGCGAAGGTCGCGGTCTTGAAACCGGGGCGCGGGTCGCGGCCGGGCTTTTCCAGCTCCGCCAGGATGTCGCGCACCGTCGGCAAGCCGAAACGCTCATCGACGAAGACACGCGGATCGAGTGCCTTGAGCACGGCACTGTCGCCCATCAGCGCGCGCACGTCGCGGCCGCAGGCGGCGACGATCTTCTTGGCCACGCCATAGGCTTCCGGATGCACCGACGAGGCATCGAGCGGCTCGCTGCCGTTGGCAATGCGCAGGAAGCCGGCGGATTGTTCGAAGGCGCGAGGTCCAAGGCGGGGCACCTTGAGCAGATCCTTGCGGCTGGCGAAAGGTCCAGTCGCGTCGCGATGCGCGACGATAGCGTCGGCCAGCGATGCGCCAAGCCCCGAAACGCGGGCCAGCAGCGGCGCCGAGGCGGTGTTGAGATCGACGCCAACGGCGTTGACCGCATCCTCGACCACCGCCTCCAGCGAACGGCCAAGCCGGTACTGGTCGACATCGTGCTGGTACTGGCCGACGCCGATCGACTTGGGCTCGATCTTGACCAGTTCGGCCAGCGGATCCTGCAGCCGCCGGGCGATCGACACCGCACCGCGCAGCGACACGTCGAGGCCGGGGAATTCCGCCGCCGCCGTCGCCGATGCCGAATAGACCGAGGCGCCGGCCTCGCTGACGATCACCTTGAGCGGCTTCGGCCCGCCATCCGCCGGCATGTCGGACAGCATGTCCGCCACCAGCTTTTCCGTCTCGCGGCTGCCGGTGCCGTTTCCGATCGAAATCAGCTCGACCTTGTGCAGGCGAATGAGTTTGGCCAGCTCCGCCTGCGTGCCCCGCACATCGTTCCGGGGCTGAAACGGATAGACCGTCGTCGTCGTTAGCACCTTGCCGGTGCCGTCGACCACCGCCACCTTGACGCCGGTGCGGATGCCGGGGTCGAGCCCAATGGTGGCGCGCGAGCCGGCGGGTGCGGCAAGCAGCAAATCCTTCAGGTTGCGGGCAAAGACGTGGATCGCTTCCTCTTCCGCCCGCTCGCGCAGGTCGCGCATCAGGTCGAGCGTCAGGTGCAGCGACAGTTTTATCCGCCAGGTCCAGCCCGCCACCTCCATCAGCCAGCGGTTGCCGGGCAGGCTGCTGCCGATGGCATAGGCGTTGGCGATCATCCGTTCGACCGGCTTCATCGGCGACGTGTCATCGGCATCGACCTCGATGTCGAGCGACAGAACCTCTTCATTGCGGCCGCGCAGCATCGCCAGCGCGCGATGGCTCGGCACGGTCGCCCAGCGCTCGACATGGTCGAAATAATCGGAGAATTTCGCGCCGGCCTCCTGCTTGCCGTCGACCACCCGGGCGCGCATGAACGCGCGTTCCTTCATGTAGGTGCGCAATTTGCCGACAAGATCGGCATTCTCGGCGAATTGCTCCGACAGGATGTCGCGCGCCCCCTCGAGCGCTGCCTTGGCGTCGGCCACCTCATCGGTGACATAGGCCAGCGCCAGCTCGGTCGGCACCAGCGACCGGTTGGCCAGAATGGCCTCCGCCAGCGGCCCTAGACCACGTTCCCTAGCGATCTCGGCCTTGGTCCGCCGCTTGGGCTTGTAGGGCAGGTAGATGTCTTCCAGCTCCGCCTTGGTGGTGGCGGCGACGATCTTGCCTTCAAGCTCGTCGGTCAGCTTGCCCTGCTCGCGGATGGAACCGAGGATGGTGTCGCGGCGCGCATCGAGCTCGCGCAGATAGGCCAGACGCTCTGAAAGCAGGCGCAACTGCGTGTCGTCTAGCCCGCCCGTCACCTCCTTGCGGTAGCGTGCCACGAACGGCACCGTCGCGCCCTCGTCGAGCAGTTCGATCGCCGCCGCCGCCTGTTCAGGCCGCGCCGTGATCTCGGTCGCGATGATGGCTGCGATGCGCTTGATGTCGGATGCCATGTCGTTCCTGCTCTCGTCGAAAAGAGCGGCGACCATAGGCGCAGACGTGCCGTCCGCCAACCGCCGCGTTTTCATGAGCCCGGCGGGTCCACAGGAAAGCGCGCGGCAATTTGGCTCGTCAGGGAGCTTAGATCATCCGGTTCAGCGCCTCGAAAAAGGCGACGATCTCGATATCCAGCGGATCGTCCACCGGCACCGGCTGCGACGACATCTTGGCGATCACAACCTCGCTCCTGGGATCGACATAGAGCCATTGGCCGTGGATGCCGATGCCGCAATAGGCGCCGCCCGGCAGACCTGTCTGGTACCATTTGTTGCGGTAGCGGCCCTTGGGGAACAGCGGCAGCATCGCGCCGCGCTGCCAGGCTTCCGAATTGCCGCCGGTGACGGTCGTGTGGCGCACCCATGCCTCCGGCACGATGCGCCGGCCATTGGCCGTGCCGCCTTGCCGCATCATCTCGCCGACGCGCGCCAGGTCGCGCGGCGTCACCGAAATGCCGCCGGCGGTGCGCGCCGTGCCTTCCATGTCGACGCCGATCGAGGCTTCGCTGACGGCGCCGAGCGGCAGCCACAGCTTGTCGCGCATCAGGTCGGTGAAGCGCTGGCCCGAGGCGCGCTCGAGCAGGATGCCGAGCAGGTCGGAATTGGGCGAGCGGTAGCGGAAGGTCTGGCCATGCGGCTCGGCAAGGCGCTGCAAGGTCAGGATGAACTCGCGCAGGCTCTCCGTGCCGCCGCCCGGATTCCACAGCGTTGCCCGGCGGTAGCGGGCAAAGGCACTTTCCGGATCGAGATAGGCCTCCTCGAAATCGAGGCTGACGCTCATGTCGAGCACGTGCCGCACGCTCGCGTCGGCATAGGCTGACCCGGCGGCTTCCGGAATGTAATGCGTCACCGGCGCTTCCGGATCGAACACCCCCTCGCCTTCCAATATGCCGGCGACAATGGCGGTCAGCGACTTGCTGATCGAAAAGATGATGTGGCGGGCGCCGAAATCCATATGCGGCGCGAACCAGTCGCCGATGACCTTGCCACCCTTCATCACCGTCAGCGCGTCGGTGTTCGAGCGTGCGAGAAAATCAGCCACCGTCTCCGGCGCGCCGGCGATCGCAACCTTATCGCCGAGCAAGCCGCTGATATCCTGTACTGGTGTCTCGACACCACCCGGCGCGGCCGCCACGGGTGCCGTCGGCACCAACTCGCCTAGATTCTGGAACGACCATCGGTTGAACGGGTTTTCGCGCCAGTTCGCGAGCAGCACCTCATTGCGGCGGAAGCCGTATCGGGTCTCGAACGCGGTCTTGCCGGTCATGGCGTTTCCTTCCGGATCTTTTTTCTTTTTTGAGGTTCAGTTCAGTGCCGCGGCGATGGCATGCACGGCCTTCACCGTCGCCACCGAATAGGCGACATTGCTGAAATCCGGATAGGTCGAAAGCTTCACCACGACCATACTTGTGTTCCAGTCGATGTGGATCATCTGTCCGAACACGCCCCGGCACATCAGCGCGCGCGAGCGCGGGTCCTCGATCCAGAACTGGTTGCGGTAACTGCCTTCGGGCAGGCTGGGATTGAAGTCCGGCCCGTGTCTACCGTTCCGCGTTGCCTCGATCCAGTCGGCTGGCACCACGCCGCGGCCATTGTCGAGGATCAACTGGCCGAAGCGGCCATAGTCGCGAAGCGTCGCATTGAAGCCGCCATCGGCGACCGCATAGCCGGCATTGTCGACCGTGAAACAGGCGCTTTCATCAGCGCCGAGCTTTTGCCAGAGTTCTTCCGAAACCAGCTGCGGCAGTCGCTTGCCTGTCACCCGTTCCATGATGAAGGCGAGCACATCGGTCTCGATCGAGCGATATTCGAAGGCCGCACCATGCGGGCGGATCGTTTCCGTGAGGCCGAGGATCAGTTCGAACATGTGCGAGGGCCAGCGAAAGGCCGGATCGCTGCCCGGCGGCACCGGTTTCCAGCCGGTCGCGACATCGACCTGACCGATGTCGGAATAGCGGTCGGTGTATTCCTCGGAAAAACGCACCCCGCTCGTCATGTCGAGCACGTGCTGGACGCTGGCTCCCGCCCAGCCGGTGACGCTCAGTTCCGGCAGGTAGTCCGTCACCGGCCTCGCCGGATCGATCAGGCCACGCCCGACCAGTATTCCGAACACCGAGCCGGTGACCGACTTCGCCATCGATTGCGACAGATGCAGCGACCGCTCGCCCATGCCGTTGAAATAGCGCTCACAGGCTATCCTGCCGTCCTTGAGCACCAGAAAGCCGTCCGTATAGGTCTCGTCGAGCAATCCGGCGAGCGTCGTTGGCTGGCCCGTGCTGTCCTCGACCGCCAGTCCGTCGAGATCGACTTCGGCGCGTTCGAAGCGATGGCGATGGCCATTGCCGCGCCAGACTTCGGCGGTCGGCAGGAATTCGCGGACATGCTGGAACGCCCAGCGATTCCACGGCGGCCGGTCCCAGTCGAGCTTGGGCAGCACCATGGCGGGCGGCGAGCCCTGCATGATCGGCGGCCGCGGATCAGAATTGCGATAGGAGTCCATGAAAGCCCCGGTGAACGTGAAAGAAAGCCCCGGTGAACATCAAAACGGACCCGGCGGCGTGTGCCGCCGGGTCCATCGAAACGCAGTTACTTCTGCAGTTCGGTCCAGATCTTGGTGTAGATGTCCTGGATTTCCGGAGCACACATCTGCTGCAACTCGGCATGCGGCTTGTCGGCCGCCGGAATGACAACTTCCGGTGCGTCCTTCATGTCGGCAGGCATGTACTTGTCCGAGCCGACGATGGCGTTGGCGTAGCGGTGGAAAGCCGAGAGACCTGCCGCGTTTTCCGGATCCATGATGAAGTTCTGGAACAGCTTGGCGTTCTCGACATTCTTGGCCTCCTTCAGAACGACCACATTGTCGCTCCACAGGCCAAAGCCTTCTTTCGGATAGTTGTAGTGGATGGCTGGATTGGCCAGCCGCTGGCGCAGCGCCGACCCGTTCCAGTCGCTGGTCGCCTTGAAATCGCCGGCACCCATCTTTTCGATGGTGTTGTATTCCATCGCGATCCAGTTCGGCTTGGCGGCGACAAGCGTGTCGCGCACCTTCTTCAGCACTTCCTTGTCGGTGGTGCACTGCTGGCCGCCGACGTATTTGATCGCGGCGAAGATGACGTCGTTCATTTCAGGAACGACATTGACCTTGCCCTTCAGCTCGTCGGGCGTGTTGAAGATGATGCCCCAGCTGTCGGCCGGCCCCTTGTAGGCGTCGGTGTTGACGACCACGCCGACAGTGCCCAGAGCCCACGGCACCGAATATTTGCGGCCCGGGTCGAAATCGGGATTGGCCCATTCCGGCGCGACATTCTTGAAGTTCTCCATCTTGCCCGGATCGGTCTCCAAAACGAGGCCTTCCTTGATCCAGATCGGCACGTAGGTCTGCGACGGAACCGCGATGTCGAAACCGGTGCCGCCCTGGCGAACCTTGGCAAGCGCGGTGTCGTTGGAATCGTAGTCGGTGATAGTTACCTTGATGTTGTATTTCGCTTCGAACTTCTTGATCACGTCGGGGCTGGTGTAGTTGCCCCAATTGTAGATGTTCAGTTCGCCGTCGGCGCGAGCCAGGCTCGTCGATGCGAGCAGCGCCAACCCCATGGCGGTCGCTGTTGTCTTCCAGTTCATGGTGTTAACTCCCATTTTTTCAGATTTAGGCGTGTTTCCTGCTGATGAAGAAGAACAACGTCACGATAGCGACCGACAAGAGCAGGAACACGGTCGATATCGCGTTTATCTCAGGTGTTATGCCGCGGCGTATCTGGCCGAGCATGTAGGTGGGCAGCGTGTCCTGGCCGCCCGATTTGACGAATTCCGTGATGACAACATCGTCGAGCGAGATGACGAAGGCCAGCATCAGTCCGGCCAGAATGCCGGGCCACAGCAGCGGCAGAGTGATGCGCCTGAAGGTTCGCCACGGCGTCGCATAGAGATCAGCGGCGGCACGCTCCAGCGTCAGGTCCATGTTCTCAAGCCGCGCCCGGATCGGCAGGTAGGCGAACGGAATGCAGAACGCCGTGTGCGCGGCAATCAGGTAACCAAGGCCGGAATAGCCGGTGAAGATCTTGATGCGCGAGAAGAAGATCAGCAGCGCCACGCCGGTGACGATCTCGGGAACCATCAGCGGCTGGTTGATCGCCGCGTATTTGAACGTCAGACCCGGATAGGGCGCCGTCCGCGTCGTGGCGAGCGCGGCCATGGTGGCGAAGATGGTCGAGAACACCGCGGCGGTGGCGCCGATCTGGAACGAGCGCAGGGTCGCATCGATGACCTGCGTGTTCTGCCACGCGGACTGGAACCATTTGAGCGAGAAACCACCCCATTCGGAGGTCGATGTCGCGGCGTTGAAGGCGTAGATGACCAGCACGACGATCGGCAGATAGAGCACGATGAAGCAGGTCGCGGCGATCGCCGTGAATCCCGGCTGATGCTTGATGGAAAAGCGATTAGCCATGACGCACCCCCGACTTGCCGGCATTGCGCACATAGGCAAGCAGCGCCACCATGACGATGATCATGACCGCGATCGACAGCGCCGAGCCAAGTGGCCAGTTGCGGCCTTGACCGAACTGCAATTCGATCAGGTTGGACAGCATCATGTTCTTGCCGCCGCCAAGCACGCTTGGCGTCACATAGGCGCCGAGTGCTGGAATGAAGACCAGGATGGAGCCGGCGATGACGCCGGGTTTGACCAGCGGGAAAATGATCTTCCGCAGCACCTTGAAGCGTGTCGCGTAGAGATCATAGCCCGCCTCGACCAGGCGAAAATCGAGCTTTTCCATGCTGGCGTAGATCGGCAGCACCATCAGCGGCAGATAGACATAGGCCATGCCGATCAGGATCGCCGTATCGGTGTAGAGGATCTGGATCGGCGACGAGATGATGCCGAGCTTCAGCAGGATCGTGTTGACGATGCCTTCGTTGCGGATGATCTGCAGCACTGCGAAGGTGCGGATCAGAAGGTTGGTCCAGAACGGAATGGTGATCAGGAACAGCCAGAGGTCGCGGGTCTTTTCGCTGCGCGTCGCCATGAAATAGGCGGTCGGGAAGCCAAGCACCAAAGTGGCGATGGTCGTCACCACCGAAAGCTTGATCGAGCGCAGGAAGATGGTGACGTGGGCCGCGGCGACGGAAAGCGTATCGTCGAAGATATCGCGCTCCAGAAACACCGCTATCCAGGCTTCCGGCGAGAATTGCCACTTCACGTCGCCATAGGAACCTGGCGTCAGGAACGAATAGACGAGCACGATCAGCAACGGGCCGGTCGCGGCAAGAAAAATGACCAGCAGTGCTGGCGCTGACAAAAGCCAGCGATCGCGGATATCGCGCCGCTCCGCTGCCTTGGCGACTTCCTCTGCGGTCGCCATCGTCAGTCCTTCAAGACCTGAGCGGCGTCGCCGCCAATCAGGATGCCGACCTTGCCGCCCTGGACGATACCGTCGCCGGTGCCGCGGCTGTTCTGGCGCCGCACGATGAAGGGCTCGCCATCGGCGAGGCGCAGATGGAAATGCGTGTCGGTACCGAGATAGACGATGTTTTCGACCGTGCCCGACAGCGAAGCGCTGGGGCTTGCGGCGCTCAACTGCGCATGTTCGGGGCGCACGACGATGGTAACCTTGCCCTTGGGGACCAGGCCCTCCGGCAGCGAGGCCGGTATTTCCGTGCCCGACGACAGTTTTACCGTCGCCCGGCCTGCCGAGACACCAACCACCTCGGCCTTGAGGAAGTTCGACTCGCCGATGAAATCGGCGACGAAGCGTTCCGACGGCCGGTCGTAGATGTCGCGCGGCGAGCCGACCTGCAGGATCTTGCCCGACGACATCACCGCGATGCGGTCCGACATCGTCAGCGCTTCCTCCTGGTCGTGGGTGACGAAGATGAAGGTGATGCCGGTCTCGTGCTGCAGCCGCTTCAGTTCGATCTGCATTTCCTTGCGCAGCTTGTAGTCGAGCGCCGACAAGGGCTCGTCGAGCAGCAGCACCTTCGGCTGTGGTGCGAGCGCCCTGGCCAGCGCCACACGCTGCTGCTGGCCGCCGGAGATCTGGCTGGTGCGGCGCGCGCTGAGCGCTTCCATCTTGACCAGCTTCAACATCGCGTCGACGCGCGCCTTGATCTCGGCCTTCGGCTTGCCCAGCATCTCCAGGCCAAAGCCGATATTCTCGGCCACCGTCATGTGCGGAAACAGCGCATAGGACTGGAAGACGGTGTTGACCGGCCGCTTGAAGGGCGGCAGCGGCGCGATATCCTGACCGTAGAGCAGGATTTCGCCGGCGGTTGGAAAGTCGAAGCCGGCAATCAGCCGCAGCAACGTCGTCTTTCCGCAGCCCGACGGGCCGAGCAGCGTAAAGAACTCATTCTCACGGATGGATACTGAGACCGTGTCGAGGGCAGCGACTTGGCCCTCTCCTGATCCGAAAATTTTGCTTACTTTGACAACTTCAATTGCATTCCGATCCGGTTTGTCCGGCACGATTACGCCTCACTGTTGACCCCGCTCTTGCTGGCGGAATTTTCCCCTGTTCGATGTGAACACAAGGCCGGTATGTTGGCAAGCCCGGCACTGAATCACAGTTCAATTCGTAATTTGGCTAGCAAGCCTCATGCCACTGTCAGGTCTGATAGGTGATCTTGCCGCCACAGATCGTCGTTACCGGATGCACCTTGTGCAAAGCCTCAGGCGCGGTCGCCTCGATATCGGCCGAGAGCACCACCAGATCCGCCATATAGCCGGGTTTTATCGCGCCCTTGCGATGCTCGGCGAATTCGGCATAGGCCCCTTCGACGGTGTAGCCGGCTAGGGATTCATGCAGCGACAAACTCTGGTCCGGGTCGCCGTCCGCCCACGGTTTGCGCAACACTGCCGCCTGGATGCCCAGGAGCGGATCGATCGGCGACACCGGCCAGTCCGACGCGAAGACGACGCGCGCGCCGGCATCCTTCAAGGTCCGCCAGGCATAGCTCAACGGCCAGCGGGCCGGCCCGATGCGCGATACGGTCGGCTCCAGCGGAAAATCCATGGCGCCAGGGGGGTGCGGCGGCTGCATGGAGGCAATGACGCCGAGTTCGGCGAAACGCGGAACGTCGGTCGTGGTGGTGACCTCGATGTGCTCGATCCGGTGGCGGCTGTCGCGCTTGCCATTGGCCTTCTGCGCCGCTTCGTAGCCGTCGAGCACCGCGCGCACGGCGCCGTCGCCGATCGAATGCACGGCGATCTGCAGCCCGCGTTTGTCGACGGCGACAGCCAGGTCGATGAATTGTTGCGGCGTGAACAGCGGCTCGCCCACCCAGTCCGGACGGTCGGCGTAGGGCTCGACCATGACCGCTGTCCAGGAATCCAGCACCCCGTCGTAGAACACCTTGACCATGCCCGATGACAGCCACTCGCTGTTGTAGCGCTCGGCCATGTCGGACGCCTTGTCGAGCATGTCGAGCGTCATGAAATTCTTGTAGTGGAACGGTATCTGCACACGGCAGGGCAGCCCTTCCTCGGCTTCGATCTCGGCCAGCAGCTCAAGCTGATAGAGATTGCCGTCCATGTTCTGGATCGAGGTGATGCCATGGCGCGCACACCAGGCAAGCCCGCGCCGCATGATATCGCGGTCGGCGGCCCGCTCGGTCGCGGTCGGCATCGGGTCCGGCTCGCCGCCGGTGGCCAGGCCCAGCCGCACCCGGCTTTCGCCGGCAAGGTCAAGCACCGGACCGAAGGCTTCGCCCTCGCGCAATTCGCCGCCAGCCAGGCCATCGTCGCCCATAACGATCTCGTTGCCCGGACCGAGCGTGCGCCCATGCAGGATCCCGGCCATTTCCAGCGCCTTGGTGTTGGCCCACATGGTGTGGTGATCGGGCGCGGCCATGCAGAAGGGGCGATCGGGCAAAATGGCGTCGAGATGGTGGCGTGTCACCCGCTCACTGCCGAGCACCGTGTAGTCGACGCCCTGCCCGACCAGCATTTTCGCATCCGGCTGGGTAGGCGCATAGGAGCGGATCGCCTTCTGCAGCGCCTCGAACCCATGAATACCGGTGAGCTGGAGGTGGGCAAGCTCAGCCCCGCCTGAAAACAGATGCATATGGGCTTCGATGAAGCCCGGGATCACTGAACCGCCCTTGGCGTCGATGATCTTGGTGGCCGGTCCCTTGAGCTCTTCGATGGAGACGCGGCTGCCCATTGCGATGATGGCGCCGTCCTTGACGGCAACAGCTTCGGTGGCGGGATTGTCATCGTCCATGGTCAGCACACGACCATTGATGACGATCAGATCAGCACTATGACCCGCACCCGTGACAGACATCGCGACTCCGCGCTTTTGACGACTGACTGAGGCCGACAACCCTGTGCCCACGACCGCCAGCCCACCGGAGCGGCGCTACGGGACAAAAAATGATGCCAGCATGCTGTCTTCGAAATTCCCCTTGTTATCCCTGAAGACAGCGTGGATAAAGAATGCGACTAATTATTCGCGTTTGTCAACATGCGGAATTTGGCATGTATTGTGGACAACACCCTGCGCATGTGTTGGGACCGGGCGGGGAACGGGGACATCAGGCAGTGAAGCGCAGTCTCGACCGCAAAACCAGGATAGCGCTCGAACCGCGCAAGCAGCCGCGCCAACAACGGTCGAGCAAGGTGGTCGACCGGATTCTCGACGCGGCGCTGATCCTGACGCGGGAGCAAGGAACCAAGACGCCGACGACGCTCGCCATTGCGCAGCGCGCAGGCCTGTCGGTCGGTTCGGTCTACCAATACTTCCCCAACAAGGAAGCCATTCTTCTGGACCTCGCCCGGCGCTGGCTGTCCTCCTTTCCCGAAGTGATCGAGAAGCGCATCAAGGTCCCCCGGCCCACCAACCGCGAAGAATTCCGGCGCGAAGTGCGCAAGCTCTTTATCGACACGTCCAGTATCTATCTCGAGAACGCGACCCTGATGCCGGTGATCGAGGCCATTTCAGGCAATGCCGATCTCAGGCCTATCCAGGACGAATATGACGAGCAGATCATCGCGCTTTACGCCGCCTGGCTGCGGCATGTGAATCCTGCTCTCGAAGACAAGATCGCCAAACGACTCGGCCTTGTGATGATGGAGGTCGGGCACGCCTGCCGGCTGGTCGGACTGAAGAGGGATCGCAGGACATACAACCTCATCGAGGACGATGTGGAAACCATGTGGCTCGCTCTGGTGAGCCCCTATCTCAACCTTGACTGATTTCGCATTTCGAGAGGAATTTCATGAAGACTGTCTATTCGCCGCTTCATGCTGGCCATGCCGGCCAGATGGAACTGGTCACCGCCGCCATCGTGCCGGGTTTCGAAATGCCCTCGCGGGCCGAATTCATCAAAGCGCGGGTCGAAAGCGAGAAGCTGGGTCCGATCGTCCTGCCGCTCGAGCACGATCTTGCCGCCGCCAAGCGGATCCACAAGGCCGACTACATCGACTTCCTGCCGACGGTCTGGCCGCAATGGGTAGACGCCGGTTTCAAGGGCTCGGCGATGCCCTTCACATGGCCGACGCGCGGCCTGCGCGGCGACGTGCCGCCAAAGCGCATCGACGCACTGCTCGGTTACTATTCCTTCGATGCCGGCGCTACCTTCGTCGAAGGCACATGGGCCGCGATCAAGTCGTCTTATGACGTGGCGCTGACCGCCGCCGGCCTGGTCAAGGGCGGCGAGGCATCCGCCTTCGCGCTCTGCCGCCCGCCCGGCCATCATGCGGGAGCCGGATTCATGGGCGGCTATTGCTTCATCAACAACGCCGCCGTCGCCACGCAATGGTTCCTCGACCAGGGCGCCAGCCGTGTGTCCATCCTCGATGTCGACTACCACCATGGCAACGGCACGCAGGAGATCTTCTATGACCGCGCCGACGTGCAGGTCCTCAATCTGCATGGCGATCCGATGGACGAATATCCCTTTTTCCTCGGCCATGCCGACGAACGTGGTTCAGGCGCAGGCGAAGGCTTCAACATCAACTATCCGATGCCCTTCGGCACCGGCTGGGACGCCTGGAATGCCTCGCTTGAGGATGCCTGCGCCAGGCTTGCCGCCTACGCGCCGGACGTCGTCGTCGTCTCGCTCGGCGTCGACACTTTCGAGAAGGACCCGATCAGCCAGTTCAAGCTGAAGACATCCGATTATCCCAAGATCGGCCGCCGCATCGCAAGGCTCGGCCTGCCGACGCTGTTCGTCATGGAAGGCGGCTATGCCGTCGAGGAGATCGGCGTCAACGCCGTCGGCGTGCTGACCGGTTTTGAAGGCAGGTAAATGCCTGTCGCCCAAAGCGTCAGCGATTTTGGGGCAACGACAGGCAGAAGCAAAACGAGCGACAGGGCGGCGTTGCTGCCCGGTTCTTGCGATCAGGTCGCGGTGCCGGTGCTCGGCACGACCGCCGGTGCGGCCGCCTTGCGTGAGCGGCCTAAATAGTAGACCGCCGCCGCCGCGATGACACCGGCGGCCAGGATGCCCGCCGCCAGAACCGGCCGATACCAGAACCAGGCGATCGCGATCGTCGTCGTGCCGACCAGGATCGCCAGGAAGAAGGCGATGATGCCGGTTCCCATCCGCGCCATGCTGCCAAGGAACGGAATGACGTCGAGGATCACCCCGATCGGGCTGAGGAACAGGGCAAAGCCGATCGTCAGCAACAGCAGGCCGGCAGCGCGCAGCAGCCAGGTGATCAGCGTGTTTGCGCTGACCGCTTCGGCAAACATCTTGTCGGCCGGGACAGTGCCGGTGTCGACCATCAGCAATTCGTCGCCTGCCACCGTCTGGTAGGGTTCGAACCGGCTGCCGGCCTGGCGCGCCACGATGCTGACCACGCCGAGCGGCGCCAGTTCGTAGCCGATGCGGTAGTCGCCCAGCGCCGGTGTCGTCGTGTCGGCACCGAGATAGATCTTGCCGTCGACGATGTTGAATGGCCTGGTGCCGGTATAGGCGGCCTTGATCGCGGCTGACTGATTGGCCGACAGCGAATAGTCCTTGTCACCCTCGATACGATCGAGCACCGGCTGATCGAGCGTGAAAGCACTGAGCTTGCCTTCCGGGATCTGGAAGGTCCGGCTGTGGATCGCCATCGGCGGATTCTGGTGGCCGTCCGGCTTCTTGAAATCCGACGAGTCGATCTGGCTGTCGTCCCACACCTTCGAATAGCTGTAGGTGGTGACCGTCTCCTCGCCGCCACCAAGCTTCTTGGTGGTCTCGGATTTGGACTCTTCCTTCCACTGGTACATCTCGACGTCGCGCGACAGACGCAACCCTTGCGCTGCGATACCGAAGTCCGGATCGGACAAACCGCTGTCCGCCGTCACCGGCCCGCTGACATGCACCAGCTTGCCGTCATTGGCGTTGTCGACGCTGTCGGCGCTGACAGAGACCACGGTGCCAGCCCCTTCAGCGAGCGAGCGTGCCGTCTGCACAGCGCGGCCCTCGTTCCAGAACAGGCCGATCACCATCAGCACGATCAAAAGCAGGCCGAAGATGACACCACCGACCGCGCGCTTGATCCGCCCGAACCACGAGACGGATGTAACTTCCCGAAATGAATCGCTCATTGTTTCCCCCGAAACCAACAGTGCCAAGATTTGCGCGCGGCCGGCGGCCGCGCATTGAACCGATCAATCGGCGTGGATTTGCGCGGGGGCTGCCGCCCACGCACCGTTCAAGACCGCAAGCACCACCGTGAACGCCAGGAAAACCCGCTTCATGATCGACCCCCATGCCGATGGCCGCGAACAGAGCGCTGCCCATCTTGCCCAGTCCGACCGAAGGGATGCCCATCCCTGCCGGTCGTCGAAAACCTATCGGAATCGATTCGCCCTCGATACGGGAACTTAGCAACAACGTCCGGCTTTTTCGTGTCGGCGTTTCCGTGACCCAAGGGCGATAAAAGGGCTTGGGAGCCCGCCTCTGAGTCGCATGCGAGCCCATCGGATTCGATTTTGTCAAATCGCGTTTGATGTCAGATTCAACTGCGGATAGATTAGACCCGAATCAGCCGGTCCTTGGGGGGCGCGGCAACCACCCAAAGTCTCTTGTTCCGGAGTTTTCCGGCACCAGACGCGGACGGCTTCGCGTTCCCTGAATGGATTCGGATCTGGTTGGCGCAGCCCTGCGCCAAGCGTGTGTCTTCGTCAAAGTAATGCGTATTCGGGTTCGGCGGCTGGCATCCAGCATCCGGACAGCAGAAACGATTCCGGCCAAAAGCAACAAGAATGAGCAGTCCCGCCGCGCTTCTTCAATCCGATACATTGGGCTCGCGCCTGACGTCGCGCGGTGATCTCACAAGCTTTTTCATGCAGCTGACCGCCGAGATCGGCGCCGACAGCTACATGCTGGTTGCCATCGTCCACGACCAGGACCGCAACGATGCGCGCATCGTTTCGTCCAACTGGATTTTCGACGCCATCGAGTTGATCGGCAAGCGGCTGATCGCCGGGCTTGCACAAGGCGCGCTCACCGTCGCCCCCGGCATCCGACCGAGACCGCTGGTGGCATCGCAGGCGCCCGATACAGACGGGTTGATCACCGGCGAGGAGGCCCGCCTTCTCGATGTGCTCGGTCATGCCGAGGTCTATTCACTCAAGCTGAATGTCGGCCGTCAGCGCCTGTTCGCTCTGTTCTCGGCAGCGACCGCCGGCAGCATCGACCAGCCGGCGCTGATGAGGGCGCAGCTGAAATGCTGCTACGCGCTTTCGCACATCCCGCAGCTCATTGCCGCCGCCGCCATGCAGGATCCGCTGTCGGACCGCGAACGCGAATGCCTGTTCTGGGTCTCCGAAGGCAAGACCACCGACGAGGTCGCCGTCATCCTTGGCGTCTCCTCCAACACCGTCAACAGCTACATCACCCACGCCATCCAGAAATTCGCGGCCAGCAACCGCGCGATGGCCATCGCCACGGCGATCAGGAGCGGCATCATTTGAAACAGGCCGATATCAAGGAGGCTGCCGAAGCCCTTTTCAACGAGCAGCGCAACCCGTTCGGCGCCTTCTCGCTCGGCTCCGAGACCCATCACGCCGTCACCATTCCAGATGCCGTGCGCCGCTGCCGCTGGATCGCTGTCGACATCAACGCCTCGGCCTTCGGCCTGTTCTTCGTCAGCCCGTCGGCCGAACGGGCGCGGCTCGTACCTTGCCTCGATTCCGACTATCCCGGTGTTGCGGTGGCGACCAAGTTCATTTCGGGCGCGAATGGCGAGGAGATCGTGCGCCACACCCGCACCTCGACGGAACCGCGCTGGTGGACCGACGACGGCGTCGCCGCCATGGCGGAGACGTTCGGCAACCTCGCCTGGACCGAGCAGATGGCGCCGCTGGCGCCTGGCACGAGCGGCATCGCCTTCCCCGTCCATGCCGATCGTGGGCAATGCGGCCTTGTCGTCTTCCTGGGGTCCGAGATCGTCCTGCCCCAGGACGCGCTCTACGAGATCCACGCCCGCTGCTTTTCACTGTTCGCCTCTGTCGCCCTCATGCGCCCAAGTGAAACCGGCCGCATGCGCGCGATCTCCAAGCGCGAGCTCGAATGCCTGAAGCTGACCGCCAATGGCAACACCAGCGAGGAGATCGCACGGCTGCTGAAGCTTTCGGTGCACACCGCCAACCAGTACCTGACCCAATCCACCCAGAAGCTCAACGCGGTCAACCGCAACCAGGCGGTGGCCAAGGCATTGCGGTTGGGGCTTATCGAATAGGGCAATTCGAGGATCTTGCGGCTAGTGAATGTCGCTCAAAAGTGGCCACGGTTTTGAGAAAACGCCATGCATAGAAACAAAGGCTTGAAGCGCGTCGCCTGAGTCCGTTTCGGCGAGACGCGCTTTAAGGCTTGGAAGCGGCCGATGTTCAGCGAAAGGCCAGCGGCTCGACCTTGCGGATGCGCGCCTGTTCGATCACCGCCTCCAGCAGGGCCGTGTTGTGCTCAGGGTCTTCGCCCGGCTTCTCGAACGAGACATAGTTGACCACCACCGAAGCACCGAGCTCGCTCAGGGTCAGCTGGAAATAGACGGTGACACCCGGCGGCCTCAGCTCCAGATCGAGCACGATGCGCGGGCTGCCGCTCCAGTCGATATGCGCCTCGCCGCCATGGCCGAGCCGCAGCGTGCCCGGCATGAAGAACAGCTCCACCGCCGAATCGACCAGATCCGACAGGCAGGCGAAATGCTCCAGCCGGATGAAGGCGATATAGTCGGCGACATCGATCAGTCGGAGTTCCCCCACCACTTGCTCAATGGCGCTGGCGACGATGATCTCGCGGGAGTTTGCGTGCGGTTGCCGGTTCATGAAATCTGTCTGCGCTCAGCCTTTTTCGAGTAGACGACCCGCACCAGTTCGGCGACGGCCTGATAGAATTGCGACGGGATCACATTATCGACCGAAACTTGCTTGTACATGGAGCGGGCGAGCGCCACGTCCTCGAAGATCGGAATGTTGTGTTCCCGCGCGATCTCGCGAATTTTCAGCGCCACAAGGTCCTGCCCCTTGGCCAGCACGATCGGCGCGGAATCCTCGTCGCGCACATATTTCAGCGCAATCGAGAAGTGCGTCGGGTTGGCGATGATCAGTGTCGCGCGCGGCACCGCCGTCATCATCCGTTTGCGCGCCCGGTCGCGCGCCAGCGAGCGCAGCCGCGACTTGACGATCGGGTCACCTTCGGACTGCTTGAACTCGTCCTTGACCTCCTGCTTGCTCATGCGCAGGTCCTGCTTCCAGTGGAAGCGCGACCAGACGATGTCGACCGCCGCGATCAGCCCCATGACGAAGACGATCGCCACCAGGATGTCGACGGCGATGCCACGGATGACGAGGCCGAAGGCAACCGGATTGGTGATCATGCCGGCGAGCAACTTGCGGTGGTCTTCCGACAGCGTGAAGCTCAGCACGACGATGGCAAAACCGACCTTGCCAAGCGCCTTCAAGAACTCCACCCAACCCTGAATGCCGAACAGCCTGCTCCAGCCCTTGGCAATCGAGATGCGCGAGAGTTGCGGCCGGATCCGCTCGCCGACGAATTGCGGCATGTTCTGGAACACCGAGGCGCCGACACCGGCAACGCTCAACAGCACCAGCAGGCTGACGATGGCGCGGCCCACCTCCAGCAGGACGATCTTGTAGAGCGCGATGACGTCGGTCTCGGTGTCCATCGGCCAGGCTTCCGGCTTCTCCAGGAACATCGACAGAAACATGCCGAGATCGATGATGGCGTCCTTGGCGTAGAAGACGGTGAACACCAGTATGGCGACGAAGGATGCCAGCAGCGCCGTTTCCCGCGAATGGGGCAGCTTGCCCTGTTCGATGGTGTCGCGGATCTTCTTTTCCGTCGCCTCTTCGGTTTTCGAATCCTTGTCTACCGCGTCAGCCATATCGCGGTCTTAGGCGGCGTTCTGGGTCGAGGGGAGTTCGAAAGCGCCTTCGCGCGACAGCCGGATCGTCGTCGTCACGATCGACTTGCGCGCTGCCATGATGTCGGCAAGGGCAACGCCCTCCGACCCTTGTCCGAGTTCGGCTTCGATCATGCGCCGCGACCGCGCGCCGATCGCCGACAGCGCCGCCTCGGCAAGCGCGGCCGAAGTGCCGCGCAAGGCCAGCGTGACCAGTTCGGTCGACAGCCCGTCGAACAGCAAAACCCGCGCCTTCTGGGTCAGCAGCGGCAAATCGTCGAAGGCGAACAGGCGAGCGCGGACGCCATCGAGATCGGGCGTGCCGGCGGCCTCCAGATCCTGCATGACCTCCTCGAGCAGCGGCTTGTCCAGTTCGTTGAGAACGCTGGCGACGCGTGCCTGCCCGGCCGAAGTGTCCTTGGTCGAGGTTTCCGTCAGCACGCTGCTGCGCAGCCGGTTTTCGACGATCCTGGTGGCGGCGTCCGGAACATTGGCCATCGTCACCATGCGCTTGATGATTTCGCCGCGGGCCGGCTTGGTCAACGTCAGAAGCACGCTCGCCGCCGTTTGCGGCGCCAGCTTCGACAGCACCATGGCCGCGGTCTGCGGATGTTCGCCGGCCAGGAAGGCTCCAAGCCGTGCCGGTTCGAGCTTTTCGAGCTCGGGCCAGATCGGTGGCGGGCCCTCCGGCGCGACCTCGAATCTCTTGTCGCCCATGATCGCGCTCATCTCTTCGGGCGAGAGCGATTCATTGAGGATGGTGTCCATCCTGTCGGCCGAATCGAGCAACCCCGCCCCTTCGGTGAACTCGGCCTCGAACTCGGCGACGATGCGCTCAAGATCGCTTTGCGGGATGGTCCGCAGCAGTCTGGCGCCCTCGATCAGCGCCTTCAATTCTTCCTGCTTGAAGAATTTCAAGAGACGGCTGGCCGACGGCTTGCCCATCGCCACCAAAATGGCGGCCGCCTTTTGCGCGCGGGTCAAGGTCACCGGCGTCGTCATGCCTCTCGCCTCCGCTGCCACCGGCAAGCCCCGCAATCCATGTCTAGGCGCCCTTCGTGCCGGCGATGATTTCGGTCAGCCTGATGCCGAAGCGCGACGGATCGCTTTCCAGCACGGTGATCTCGCCACGCGCGATCTTGCGGCCGTTGACCACGACGTCGACAGGTTCGCCGATGCGCCGGTTGAGCGCCACCGTCGACCCCTTCTGCAGCGCCATCAGGTCGGAGACCGGCATCTCGGTGCTGCCGAGGATGATCTGGACATCGACGGGGATGTTCATGATGACGCTCGAATTGGCACCGGAAGCGGCTCTGAAGGCCGCATCCGGGCGCTGCTCCTCTTCATGCAGGACCCCGCGCAATTCTTCGATGGCACGGTCGAGCTGCTCGTCGGGCTGGTCGAGGTCGGCTTCCGCCTTGGTCTGGGCCATGAATCGTCTCCAAATGCTCAGGCGCGTCCGGCGGCAGCCGGCATCAGCCCGTCGATAAAGTCCTGTCCGGCATCGTAGGGATGTCTGATTCGGACGGTGTAATTCTGACCCAGTTTGCCGAACTCGCATACGAACAGCGTCTTGCCGCGCGCGCTGAGACGCGCCTGCGACTGCGCCGTTTCCTCGAATTCGATGACCTGGCCGATTTCGAAATCGGCAAGGTCGCCGAGCGTCAGTCGTGCAAGCGGCATGGTGGCCTCGAGCGCCACCGTGGATCGCATCACCTCTTCCGAAAAGCGCGCGCGCCAGCTGGCGCTGTGATCGTCCTGGCTGACACTGGCGGCGCTGTCGCGGCTGGCCAGCACGATACGCTGCGGCATCGTCACCGTGACGGTGCCGCTATCGGCCGGCGTCGAGATGCCAAAGACGATGCGGACTGCAGCGCCGTCGCGCAGCACGTGCCGTTTGGCTTCGGTGCCCGACATCGCCCTTGGCACGGGCAAGCGCAGATCAAGCGAGCGTCGTCCGGATCCGTTCAATGCCTGTGCGACCTGCTGGATCACCATGGTCGAGACATCGACCTCGATCTGCGACAGATCGCGCTCGATCGGCGATGCCGGCATCTCAGGGTCGCCGCCGAACAGCGTACAGACCGTGATCGCGATCGCCGGCGCATCGATCACCACGGTCATGGCATCGGAGGACGTGGCTGATGCGATGATGGTCATGGCAAACGTATCGCCGGCATGCGAGCGCGCCTCCGCGACGCGGCTGATCTCGACGGCCCTGAGATCGACGGTGACCGGAACGCCAAGCTCACTGGTCAGGCTCTTCTGCAGCAGCGGCGCGGCACGCTCGGCCATGCCCCGGCCGGTGCCGATGACCTGGGCGGCCTCGCCGCTGTCACCGACCAGGCGCTCGATGATCAGCGAGCGGGCTTCCGAGGGGCTTCCCGGGCTCGTCATGACAATGCTGGGACCGATCTCTGGCGCATCGTTCAGGCAGCCTTCTTCTCGGCGGTGCCGGTGTTCATCGTGCTCTGCTCGACGGCGTCGATCGTCGGCCGCTCATAGGACGAGATGGTCTTGCGGCCGAACTCGATAGCCACCTGCGGCAGTGCGCCGTTCATGTAGGCCAGCAGCGTCTGCTTGACGATGATGTAGAGGCGGTTGTTCTTCTCGCGCACGGTCTTGATCTTGGTGGCGACCGGCCCGACCACTGCATAGGACAGGAAGATGCCGAGGAAGGTGCCGACCAGGGCCGCGCCAATCAGGCCGCCGAGGATTTCCGGCGACTGGTCGAGCGCGCCCATAGCCTTGACCACGCCTAGCACGGCGGCGACGATGCCGAGCGCAGGCAGGCCGTCGCCGACCGCCACCATTGCGTGATAGGCCTTCATCTTGTCGGACTTGATGGTCTGGATTTCCTCGTCCATCAGTGCCTCGATCTCGTGCGAGCGGGCATTGCCGATGATGATGATGCGGCAGTAATCGCAGATGAAATTCATCAAATCGTGGTTCTTGAGCACGGTCGGAAAGGCCTGGAAGATCGCCGATTCCTCCGGATTGTCGATATGCGCCTCGACCTCGCTGCGCGATTTCGAGCGCAGTTCGCGCATCAGGCTGTGCAGCACGCCGAGCGTTTCGAGGTAGTTCTGTTCCTTCGGCACCGCCTGCTTGAACGCCTCGAGGATGGCCTTGCCGGTATCCTTGACCGTCTTCATCGGATTGGCGACCAGAAACGTGCCGAACGCGGCGCCGCAGATGACCACGGCTTCCCACGGCTGGACCAGTACATGAAGATGGCCGCCCATGGCCATGAAGCCGCCAAGCACGCAGCCGAGCGTTACCACCAGTCCAATCAGAATGCCCACAACAGGTCCTTCCGCATTTCACATCGGAAGCAAGGGATAGCCCCCGTGCCTTGTGTGAGGCTTGAATCGAAGCCGCTGGATTGGATTCAGTTTCGCGCAAGGAAGTGGGGGTATTGTGCCGGCATAGCTTCGGCCGGAGGCACGTCTTTGCTTAATACCTTTACCAGCTACCAGCTCATTACCAAGGACATCTCGAAATCGCTCGACAGGATCGAGCAGCAGCCCGTGGTCGACCGCGATACCAAATATTATCTCGCCAACATCACCAAGGTGAAATCGATCGACGATTTCGTCAACAATGACCGGTTGTTCAAATATGCCATGAAGGCCTACGGGCTCGAGGACATGGACTACGCCAAGGCCTTCATGGTCAAGGCGTTGAAGGAAGGCGTCTCCGATCCCAACAGCTTCGCCAACAAGTTGACCGACAAACGCTACGCCGAGTTTGTCGCCGCCTTCAACTTCGCCGCCAACGGCGCCGACGCGACCATCTACAACAAGACGCAGCAGATGGTGACCAAGAATTACGCCACGCAGGCGGCAATCGCCGGCCTCGATCCGAACTCCGCCTATGTGAAGGGCGAGACGACATATTATCTCGCCAACATCACCAAGGTGAAGTCGATCGACGACCTGATGTCGAACAACCGGCTCTACACCTACGCGCTCGCGTCATTCGGCCTCGATGCGGCGACGCAGGACAAGGATCTCATCAAGCGGGTTCTGCAGGGCGGCGTCCGCGACCCCGACAGCGTCGCCAACAAGATGACGGACAAGACCTACGCCGCGCTGGCCTCGGCCTTCAATTTCGAAGCCAATGGCGAGAATGCCACCACGATCGTTTCGGCGCAGCAGCCGACCGTCGACAAGTATATGCGCCAGACGCTCGAAGAGGATGCCGGCAACACCAACCAGGGCGTGCGGCTGGCGCTCTATTTCGACCGCAAGGCGCCGACCATCACCAGTTGGTACGACGTGCTGGCCGACACTGCCCTTGCCAGCGTCGTGCGCACCGCGCTCGGGCTGCCCGATTCCTTCGCCACCGCCAACATCGACAAGCAGGCGCAGCTGTTCGAGCAGAAACTCGACATCTCGGATTTCTCCGACCCCGAGAAGCTCGGCAAGTTCCTGACCCGCTTCACCAGCATGTACGAGATAAACAACCCGACCTCATCGGCGGTCAGCTCGGTCAGCGTGCTGTTTTCCCAGCCGATCACGGTCGGCATCTCCACCGACCTGATGATGGCCATGCAGAAATTGAGGTTCTGAGACCATCATGCGGGACAGCCTGTACGTCGCCCTTTCCTCACAGATCGCGCTCGAGCGCCGCCTCGACACGATTGCCGACAACGTCGCCAACGCCTCGACGATCGGCTTTCGCGCCACCGGCGTGAAATTCGAGGATGTCGTCTCCGGCACCGGGCCGAAGTCGGTATCCTTCGCGTCTTCGGGCAAGACCTATCTTTCCGGCGCCCACGGCGCCTTGACCGAGACCGGCAATCCGTTCGATTTCGCCGTCCAGGGCGATGCCTGGTTCGCCATCGATACGCCGGTCGGCACCGTCATGACCCGCGACGGGCGCTTTTCGATGAACGAGAATGGCGAGCTGATGTCGATCGAGGGCCACCCGGTGCTCGACGCCGGCGGTGCGCCGATCCAACTCGACCCCCGCAACGGTCCGCCCAAGGCCGGGGCCGACGGTTCGCTGCGCCAGAACGATCAGCTTGTCGGCTCCATCGGCCTCTACGATTTCGATCCCGGCGAGAATTTCGTCCGCTACGGCAATTCAGGCATCATTCCGGCGCGCACGCCGGAGCCGGTCACCGATCGCTCCGATACCGGCATCGCCCAGGGCTTCCTCGAAGAATCCAACGTCAATCCGGTGCTGGAGATCACCCGGCTGATCCAGGTGCAGCGCGCGTTCGAGAACACCGCGGCCCTGATGCGGCAGACCGACTCCTCCACCGACGAGGCGATCAAGACGCTCGGCTCGAAATAGTCCATGTCGCTCGACCAGCCATCGCTCCGCGCACCCGAAAAACAGCTCCAGCCGGCTCCGGAAGACCGGCTTGCCGCGCTGGAACGGGTATGGCGGCGTTTCGCCGGCACGGAGACGCTGCTCAAGCGCGGCGGCCGCGTCGTCGAAGTCACGTCCACGCACTACAAGGTACGCGGCCTTTCCGACTTCGCCAGGCTGGGCGACATCGTCGAACAACGCGGCCATGCCGGCGCGCGCCGTGGCGAGATCGTCAAGATCAGTCGTGACGAGGTCGTCGTCGCACCCTTCGAACGCAGCGCCGATGCCGGCATCGGTGATGCCGTGTTCCGTCGCGGTCCGCTCGCGGTGGCGCCGCATGCCTCCTGGCGCGGCCGCACCATCGACGCGCTCACCAGGGCGATCGATGCCGGCCCGTCCCTCGTCAGGGGTGACGACACGCTGAGCGGTGCCCAGACGACGCCCGGCGCCATGGCGCGGCAGCGCGTCGGCACCGCCTTCATGACCGGCGTCAAGGTCATCGACATCTTCACGCCGCTCTGCTTCGGCCAGCGCCTCGGCATCTTCGCCGGCTCCGGCGTCGGCAAGTCGACGCTGCTCGCCATGCTTGCCGGCGCCGACGCCTTCGACACCGTCGTCGTGGCGCTGATCGGCGAACGCGGCCGCGAAGTGCGTGAATTCCTCGAGGATACGATCGGCGACAGCATGGCCAAGACCGTCGCCGTCGTCGCCACCAGCGACGAGAGCGCCATGATGCGTCGGCGTGCGCCGGACACCGCCATGCGCGTCGCCGAGCATTTTCGCGACCAGGGCCACCGCGTGCTTCTGGTGCTGGATTCGATCACCCGCTTCGCCCATGCCTTGCGCGAGGTGGCGACGGGAACCGGCGAGCCGCCGGTCGCCCGCGGCTATCCGGCCTCGGTGTTCACCGAACTGCCCAAGCTGCTCGAGCGCGCCGGGCCGGGCGCAGAAGGCCCCGGTGTCGAAGGCAGGGGATCGATCACCGCCATCATTTCCGTTCTGGTCGACGGCGACGACCACAACGACCCGGTCGCCGACTCCGTGCGTGGCATCCTTGACGGCCATGTCGTGCTCGACCGTGCGATCGCCGAACAGGGCCGCTATCCGCCGGTCAATCCGCTGTCGTCCATATCGCGTCTTGCCGGCAAGGCCTGGAGCGCCGAACAGCGCGCGCTGGTGACGAGGCTGAAGTCGATGATCGCCCGCTTCGAGGACACGCGCGACATCCGTCTGCTGGGCGCCTATCAGGGCGGCGTCGACGCCGAGCTCGATATTGCCGTGCGCCAGGTGCCGCTGATCTACGAGGCGCTGACGCAATCGCCCAAGGACCGTCCGTCCGCCGAACCGTTCTCCGATCTCGCCCGTCACCTCAAGGGTAAGCTGAATGCCGATGCAGGAGACTGAACGCCAGTACACCGAGCGTATCCTGCGCGAGATGATCGCGGAGGCCAACGCCAAGGAGCAAGCCAGGGCTGACGAAGCCAGACTTGCCAAGGCAAAGGCTGCCCGCGCCATAGCTGCGAAAGCCGAGGCTGTTTTAGCCCGGGCTGCCAGGCCAATCCTGCCCAGGGTTGCCAAGCCAATCCTGCCGAGGGCTGCCACAGCCGAGCCTGTTTGGCCCAAGGCTGCTGAGGTCGCTCTGCCCAAGGATCCCCAGGCAGAGGCTGGCGAGATGACGCAAGCCAGCCGCGACTCGCTGATCGAGGGCCTGTTCCCACGCACCGAATGGCCGCAGCCGCCAAAGGCACAGTTTCCCAGGCTGAAAAAACAGTCCGACCGCCGCAGCGATTTCGTCGTTGCCGCGCTCGGCTTGACGCTGGGGCTGATCTGCGCCCTGTTTCCCTGGTACATCTTCTTCAACCAGGAACAGTTTGGCGTCCAGGCGATCAAGTTCGGCGGCACCGGGACCAATTCGGGACGGGCGGGCGGCGGCGTGGTCGCTGAACGCAGCGCGCCACTGACGGTAAAGGACGTACCGGCAGCCAATCTCGATCTGTTTGCCACTGGAACCGTGCAGGATGACGCCAATCCCGCGCCGGCGCCCGATGAACAACCCTTCCCGGCCGACGCCGCGAAATTCCGCATGGTTCATGTCGCCAACGGCCGGGCCATGATCGAGGACGATGCCGGACTGTGGATCGTCCAGCGCGGCTCGACACTGCCCGACTCCAGCCAAGTGTCTTCCATCGAGCAGCGCAACGGCAAATGGGTCATGGTCACCAGCACCGACCAGGTGATCGAACTCTCCAGGTGACGCCCCGTCTCGGGCGTCCGGCCATCCGCAAGGTCCGCGCAAGACTGGCGGCCTAGTCTTCGGGAACCCGCCCGGAGATTCCCATGGAGCCCGTTTCCCTTTTCGACCTCGCCGCCAAGCAAGCGCAATGGCTTGCCGTGCGCCAGTCCGCCATTGCCGGCAACATCGCCAACGCCAACACGCCGGGCTACACGGCAAACGATGTCGAGCCGTTCGAAAAGGTGCTTGACTGCACCGCGGTGTCGCTGCAGGCCACGCAGGCCGGCCATCTCGGCAACGCGGCGACCAATGCCGGCTTCACCATCAAGCCGCAGGAAGATGATGGCGTTGTCATGCCGTCCAAGAACTCGGTGGTGCTGGAAGACCAGTTGATGAAGGCCGGCGAAGTGCGCCGCTCCTTCGAGCTCAACACGGCGATCGTCAAGGCGTTCCATTCGATGATGATGATGGCGGTGAAGAGCTGACCATGGACGCGCTGACCGCAGCCCTCAAAGTCGCAGCATCCGGCCTCGGCGCCCAATCGGAGCGCTTGCGCGTTGTTTCGGAAAACCTGGCCAACGCCCAGTCGACCGGCACAACGCCAGGGTCCGATCCCTATCGCCGCAAGACCATCAGCTTCGTCTCCGAGCTCGACCGGACCTCCGGCAGCTCGACGGTCCAAGTCAACTCGATCGATCGCGATCCCAGTGACTTTCCCGTCGAATTCCAACCCGGCAACGAGGCCGCCGACGACAAGGGCTATGTCAAGATGCCCAACGTCAACGTGCTGATCGAAATGGCCGACATGACCGAGGCCAACCGTTCCTACGAAGCCAATCTCCAGGTCGTCAAGCAGGCGCGCGACCTGATTTCCATGACCATCGACCTGATGAGGAACCAGTAATGATCAGCGGCATCGGAGCCCTTCAGTTCAAGTCCTCGGTCGGTGGCGACGACGCGGTGACAAGCCTGCTCCAGGGCGGCGCGACACCCTCGGCTGGCGGCAATGTCGGCACCTCGTTTGCCGAGGCGCTGAGCCAGGCGGCCTCCAAGACGGTCAACACGATGGAGAATGCCGAGCAGGTATCGGTGCAGGCGCTCAAGGGCGACGCCGACACCCGTCAGGTGGTCGACGCCGTGATGAGCGCGCAGCAGGCGCTTCAGACCGCCGTCGCCATCCGCGACAAGGTGGTTTCCGCCTATCTCGAAGTCAGCCGAATGGGCATCTGAGGAATTCCGCCATGAAAGCACTCGCCATCGCCGCCACCGGCATGAATGCCCAGCAGACAAATCTGGAAGTCATCGCCAACAACATCGCCAACATCAACACCACCGGCTACAAGCGCGCCCGCGCCGAATTCTCCGACCTGCTCTACCAGGTCGACCGCACGCAGGGCGTGCCCAACCGCTCCAACGCCTCTCTGGTGCCGGAGGGCGTCTCGATCGGCCTCGGCGTCAAGACGACGGCCGTGCGCAACGTGCACACCCAGGGCGAACTGACCAGCACCGGCAACAGTTTCGACCTGGCGCTGACCGGCAGGGGCTGGTTCCAGATCGAAGGCGCCGACGGCGGCACGCTCTACAGCCGCGCCGGCGCCCTCAACACCAATGCCACCGGACAGCTGGTGACGGTGGACGGTGCCAGTGTCATTCCGGCAATCACCGTTCCCACCGACGCCGTCGAGGTCATCGTCAACAAGACCGGCCAGGTCTTCGCCCGCATCGACGGCCAGACCGACCTGCAGAACCTCGGCCAGATTCAGATCGCCAATTTCGCCAACGAGGCGGGGCTCGCCCCGCTCGGCGACAACCTGTTCCAGGAAACAACGGCTTCCGGCCCGGCGAATGTCGGCGTGCCGGGCGATCCCGGCTTTGCCACCATCCAGCAGGGCTATCTCGAGGCCTCGAACGTCGACCCGGTCAAGGAAATCACCGAGCTGATCTCGGCGCAGCGCGCCTATGAGATGAATTCCAAGGTCATCCAGGCCGCCGACGACATGGCTTCGGTCGTTTCCAAGAACATCAGGTAGGGATGATGGCCATGCCGATCTCCTGCTCCGCATTCCGCCGCACCGCGCTTGTCCTTGCGCTGGTGGCCGGCTGCATGCCGGCTTTCGCCCAGGAATCGGCAGATCAATCGACAGGCCAATCGGCCAATCAGATCGCCAGCAACCAACCTGCCGGCGAGGTTGTGTTGATCCCCAACCGGGTCATCTATCCCGGCGAGACCATCGAGCTCGCTGCCTTGAAAAAGGTGACCCTGATCGCCGGCAAGCACAAGCCGGACGCGGTCGCCACGCGGGCCGAGGAACTCGACGGCAAGGTCGCCAAGCGCACGCTGCTGCCCGGCCGCTACATTCCCTCCGCCGCCGTCCGCGAGGCCTGGCTGGTCGAACAGGGCGCGTCCGTGCAGGTCTTCTTCATCGCCGGCGGACTGACGATCTCGGCCACCGCGGTGACGTTGCAGCCGGGTTCCGCCGGCGACCTCGTCAAGGTCCGCAACGTCGACAGCGGCAAGATCCTGTCCGGCACGGTGATGGCGGATGGGACTATCCAGGTCAGCGCTTCATGATGCGCGGACTTGCCCTGATCCTGGCGGCCGTGCTCGGCCTGCAGCCGGCGCTGGCCGACGGCCTGACGCCCAAGGCCAAGCGCGATCTCGCCGCCAAGAATGGCGGCGTCTACGACGATCCGGAATACAATCCGGCCACCACCAGCCGCATGTTCAGGGTTTCGTCGGGGCCGAGTTCTCTGCCGCCGGGTCAGGTCGCCTCGCGCATCAAGGACATCGCCCAGCTGCAGAGTTCGCGCGACAACCAGCTGGTCGGATACGGCCTGGTCATCGGGCTCGCCGGATCGGGCGACAGCCTGCGCAACTCGCCGTTCACCGAACAATCGATCCGCGCCATGCTCGAAAATCTCGGCATCGCCACCGAAGGCGGCAGCGCACGCGCCAAGAATGTCGCCGCCGTCATCGTCACCGCCAACATGCCGCCCTACGTGCAGTCCGGCGCCCGCATCGACATCGACGTCTCCTCGATGGGTGACGCCACCTCGCTCGCCGGCGGCACGCTGATCATGACGCCTTTGAAGGCCGCGGACGGCGAGATCTATGCCGTCGGCCAGGGCTCGGTCATCGTTTCCGGCTTTGTCGCCAAGGGACAAGCCGAGAAGCTGACGCAAGGCGTGCCGACGTCCGGCCGTGTGCCGAACGGCGCCATCGTCGAGCGCGCGGTCCAGGCCGAATTCGACGATCAGGCGACGTTGACCCTACAATTGCGCAATCCCGATTTTTCGACCGCCATTCGCATCGCCGACGCCATCAACGACTATACCAGCCAGCGCTTCGGCGCGCGAGTTGCGGCCGAGCGCGATGCCCGCACCGTGCAGATCAGAAGGCCGAAGGGCGTTTCGGCGGCGCGCTTCTATGCCGAGATCGAAAACCTGGTGGTCGAATCCGACACCCCGGCCCGCGTCGTCATCGACGAGCGCACCGGTACCATCGTCATCGGCAACGACGTCAAGATCTCGCGGGTCGCCATAAGCCACGGCACGCTCACCGTGCGCATCACCGAAGCGCCGCGCATCGTCCAACCCGAGCCTTTCTCCAAGGGCGAGACGGCCGTCGAGCCTTTCACCGCCATCGAAGCCAGCCGCCCCGATGGCCGCGTCGCCGTGCTTGACGGACCCGATCTCGAAACGCTCGTTTCCGGCCTCAACCGTCTCGGCGTCCAGCCGGACGGCATCATTGCCATTCTGCAGGGCATCAAGTCGGCCGGCGCCCTGCAGGCCGATCTGGTTCTGCAATAGGCGATGCCGATGAAGCGCTCCCTCTCACGCCACGAAAGACGCCCCGCCGCCGCAATCCTGTTCGCGGCCGCTGTTGTCGCCATGTCCTTTGCCGGCAGCACGGCGCGCGGCGAGGAAACGGTTCGCCAGGTCCTGCCGGGCGCGCCGGCCGCCGAGCCACCGCAGCAATTGACGCGGGAAAAGGCGCCGGATCAAAGCGAGATCGAACGCTTCTGCTCCAACATCGCCGACGCCGCCCGCGACCGCCGCTATGCCTTGCAGGCGGAAGAGATGAAGCAGCTGCAGGCCGGCATCGACCAGCGCATGAAGGCGCTGGAGGAGAAGCGGGCCGAATACGAGACCTGGCTGAAGCGGCGCGAGGTTTTCCTGGCCCGCGCCGAGGACGGCGTCGTCCAGATCTATGCCGGCATGAAGCCCGACGCCGCCGCCGAGCGGCTGGCCATCGTCAACGCCGACCTGGCGGCGGCGATATTGATGAAGCTCGATTCACGCAAGGCGAGCGTCATCCTCAACGAAATGGACCAGACGGCGGCGGCGACGCTCACCGGCATCATGGCCAGCGCAGCCCGAAGGGTAGATCCGTCATGATCCGCAAGATGCTCGTCCTGTGCGCGGTCGCCGGGCTGTCCGGTTGCGGAACCAATCTGAAGGAGGTCGGCAAGGAGCCGGCTTTGTCCCCGGTCGGCTCCGGCATCGACGGCGGCAACACCTCGTCCCTCTATCGCTATCCGCAAACGCCGCCCACACCGGTCAAGAAATTCTCCTTGTGGGATGACCGCCAGAGCCGGCTGTTCACCGACCCGCGGGCGCTGTCGCAGGGCGACATCCTGACCGTCAAGATCAAGATCAACGACAGGGCCAACTTCAAGAACCAGAACGACAGGAGCCGCACCGCCAACCGCAAGCTCGGTTACGACCTCAGCGCGCAGTGGGACAAGTGGAGCACCGCCGGCAAGGGTTCCGGCGCTCTCAGCTCCACCACCGACACCACGGCCGACGGCGAGATCAAGCGCTCGGAAACGCTTGAGCTCAATGTCGCGGCCATCGTCACCGATGTCCTGCCGAACGGCAATTTGATGATCACGGGATCGCAGGAAGTGCGCGTCAACGCCGAGCTCAGGGTGTTGACCCTCGCCGGTATCGTGCGGCCGGCCGATATCGGCGCCGAGAACACCATCCCCTACGAACGCATCGCCGAAGCCCGCATCTCCTACGGCGGGCGCGGCCGCATCACCGAGGTCCAGCAACCTGCCTACGGCCAGCAGATTCTCGACCAGGTCCTTCCGTTCTAAGATTGGAGAACACGGCACCGTGGCAAACGTTGAACAGATTCTGCCGCGCAAGGGTCCCTCCCTTGCCATCCAGGCCGTCATGCTGCTGGTTGTGACGGCAGCTGCGATCGGCATGGGCTGGATGTCCGGCGGCTATCTCAAGGGCGTCGGCGCACCGGCCTCGGTGCCGGTCGCGCCGGAGAACGAAGGCAAGACCGCACAGCCCGCCGCTGCCGGTGAGGCAGGCGTGGGGCCGACGCTCGTCGTGCTGGCGCCGATCACCACCAACATCGCCTCGCCTGCCGATACCTGGATCAGAATGGAAGCGTCCGTCGTCTATGACGGGCCGCAGCCCCAGTCCATGTCGGACGACATCCACCAGGACCTTCTGGCCCTGGTGCGCACCTTGAAGATGCATCAGATCGAGGGCGCCAGCGGCTACCAGCACCTGAAGGCAGATCTCGAGGAACGAGCCTCGATCCGCAGCCAGGGTCACGCCAAGCAGATTCTTATCAGGACATTGCTGCTCGAATGAGAAAGTTCCTTCTCGCCACGGCGATGATCGCCGCCGCCACCTCCGTCGCGGCGGCGCAGCAACTCGATCTCGGCGGCATCGGCAAGGCCGATGGCACGACCGTCGGCTACATCATCCAGATGTTCGGCCTGCTGACTGTGCTGTCGGTGGCGCCTGGCTTGCTGATCATGGTGACGAGCTTCACCCGTTTCGTCATCGCCTTCTCGATCCTGCGTGCCGGCATCGGCCTGCAGTCGACGCCCGCCAACCTCATCCTCATTTCACTGTCGCTGTTCATGACCTTCTATGTCATGGCGCCGACCTTCGATCAGGCCTGGAACACCGGTGTCAAGCCGCTGATGGACAACCAGATCACCCAGACCGTAGCCTTCGACAAGATTTCGGATCCATTCCGCACCTTCATGCTGCGCAATGTGCGCGACAAGGATTTCGACCTCTTCGCCGATCTCGCCCGCGAGCGCGGCCAGACCGTTTCGCGCGACACCGTCGACCTGCGCATCCTGGTGCCTGCCTTCATGATCTCGGAAATCCGGCGCGGCTTCGAGATCGGCTTCCTGATCGTGCTGCCATTCCTGGTCATCGACCTGATCGTCGCCACCATCACCATGGCGATGGGCATGATGATGCTGCCGCCGACGGTGGTGTCGCTGCCGTTCAAGATCCTGTTCTTCGTCCTGATCGACGGCTGGAATCTGCTTGTCGGCAGCCTGGTGCGCTCCTTCAACTGAGCGCTTGCAGCTGATCCCTGGCGGCTGGTCGCCATCGCGTCTCCAGCGCAGAATTCAAGCAATATATTTTCGATTAACCGTCCGGTTTAGTCCTTTGGTAGGGACTAGCCCGCATATTCGCTCGCAGATGGCGGGTGATCGATTCTAGAGATCATTGGCATGATGCCGCACCGTCATACCGGGAGACCCGGTATGTCAAAAAAACACCTGTAAAATCAAGGTACGAGTACCATGTCCAGCATCATGACGAACTCCGCCGCGTTGACGGCTCTGCAGAGCCTTAACGCCACCAGCAAATCCCTCCAGGACACCCAGGCCCGCATCTCGACCGGCTATCGCGTCTCGCAGGCCTCGGACAACGCCGCCTACTGGTCGATCGCCACCACGATGCGCTCGGACAACTCGGCAATGTCCACCGTTTCGGACGCGCTTGGCCTCGGCGCATCGAAGGTCGACACCGCCTACACCGGCATGAACAGCGCGATCTCCACCATCAACCAGATCAAGGCCAAGCTGCTGGCATCCTACGGCCAGACCGATGCTTCGAAGGAAAAGACCCAGACCGAAATCACCGCCCTCCAGGCGCAGATGAAGTCCTACGCCGACGGCGCCACCTTCTCCGGCACCAACATGCTGTCCGTAAACAGCGGCACGACGGCCACGACGGCTGCCGATGTGAAGATCCTGTCGGCGTTCAACCGTGACGCGGCCGGCGCGGCTTCGATCTCGACCATCGACGTCAAGGTGGAAAGCATCAAGCTGTATGAAGCTGGCACCACCGTGGGCCTGGCGAAGGGCATCCTCGACACGCAGCGCCTCGGCACCACCGGTGTGGCCACCGCCACGGCCTCGGCTCCGACCCTGGGCGCTGCTGCGGCGGCCACCGACACCTATTCGGCCGCCAGCCTGAAGATCTTCGACACCGCAACGGGCAAAGCTGCCAGCGATACGCAGATCCAGCAGATGTTGACCGTCATCGACTCCGCGCTCGCCGACATGACCAATTCGGCCACCACGCTCGGCGCCGCCAAGAGCAGTATCGACCTGCAGAAGACCTTCACCTCCGACCTGATGGACTCCATCGATCGCGGTGTCGGCCAGCTCGTCGATGCCGACATGAACAAGGAATCGACCCGTCTGCAGGCCCTGCAGGTCCAGCAGCAGCTCGGCGTCCAGGCGCTGTCGATCGCCAACGGTTCGTCGCAGTCGATCCTGTCGCTCTTCCGCGGCTAATCGCCTACGCCTGATCACAGTTCGCACTAAACATCGGGCCGCGCCAAAAGCGCGGCCCGATTTGCGTTTGCTCGACTTGCTTTTGCAAGCCTCGCACAATGCTCGTTCCTTAACTCTCAAAGGCCAGCTTTTAACAGGCTGTTAACCATGCCGCGCTAGTTATGGTTAACCAATAGCTTACGACCGTTGGCGAATCGGTCCGACCGGCACGATGCCACCCGTTGAACAGGCCTGTCCGGCATGTCTGAGCATGTCGGTTTTTGAGAAGGAGCGACTTTCTTGGCGAGCATCATGACAAACGCTGCGGCGTTAACCGCACTTCAAAGCCTCAGCGCCACCAACAAGTCACTCGAACAGACGCAGGCTCGCATCTCGACGGGCTACCGGGTCTCGCAGGCCTCTGACAACGCCGCCTACTGGTCGATCGCCACCACGATGCGCTCGGACAACGCGGCCCTGTCGACGGTGCAGGATGCACTCGGCCTCGGCGCCTCGAAAGTCGACACCGCCTACACCGGCATGAATAATGTTCTGACCACGATCGGCCAGATCAAGACCAAGCTGCTTTCGACCGTTGGCCAGACGGCTGCCGCCAAGGCAAAAACCCAGACCGAGATCAACGCGCTTCAGGCGCAGATGAAATCCTTTGCCGATGCCGCGACCTTCTCAGGCTCGAATTTCCTTGCGGTAACCTCCAAGCAGACTGCCGTCCCCAATGATGGCGTCCAGGCCGACTCCCAGATCGTGTCCTCGTTCAATCGCTCCTCGTCGGGCGCCGTCTCGATCGGAACGATCGACATCGATGTCGAGGGCACCAAGCTTTTCGACTACGGCCTTGCCACCGAGGTCAAGAATCGCGGCACCCTCGATCGCCAGACTTCGATTTATTCCACGGGAGCCGCCCAGACCCTGTATGACAACGCCTATGCGACCGCGCTCGCTGGCGGAGCAACGGACATCGCGGCAAACACCGCTGGTCAGGCGGCGGCGGGAGCGGTCGTCCCCAGGGTCGACAATATCTCCGCCTACAACCTCGACATCACTGCGGCCGGCGTAACCGACGACATCATCACCCAGATGGTCACCAGGATCGACAAGGTCATGGCGCAGTTGACCGATTCCGCCACCATCCTCGGTTCGGCCAAGAGCAGCATCGACCTGCAGAAGACCTTCACCCAGAGCCTGATGGACTCCATCGACCGTGGTGTCGGCCAGCTCGTCGATGCCGACATGAACAAGGAATCGACCCGGCTCCAGGCGCTGCAGGTTCAGCAGCAGCTCGGCATCCAGTCGCTGTCGATCGCCAACAGCGCTTCGCAGAGCATCCTGTCGCTGTTCAAGAACTAGTCGCGGGCGCCACCGGCGCCCTCCTTTTCGCACGCCGATTGACGGGCCGCGCCGCAAGCGCGGCCCGATTTCATTTTCGCACAAGCTTCGAAGACTACTGTTCCTGCGGACAGTCATGCTGGGAGTCGTCGAACCGTGCCGGAACAGATCCAGAGCATCATCTCGAATCTTCGCGGCTTTGGCGTGAAGCGCCTTGCCATGCTGGCTGGCATCGCCGTCCTGGTGATGGGCGTCATCGGCATCGCCTCGGTCTATCTCAACCGTCCGGCCTACGACACGCTCTATGTCGGGCTCGACCGCGCCGACGTGAACCAGATCGGCCTGGTGCTGGGCGAAGCCGGCATCGGCTTCGATGTCGGCGCCGACGGAACCTCGGTGCTGGTGCCGGCCGGCACCACCGCGCAGGCGCGCATGCTTCTTGCCGAAAAGGGCCTGCCGACCAGCGCCAACGCCGGCTACGAACTGTTCGACAATGTCGGCTCGCTCGGCCTCACCTCCTTCATGCAGCAGATCACCCGCGTGCGCGCGCTGGAGGGCGAGATCGCCCGCACCATCCAGTCGATTTCAGGCATCAAGGCGGCGCGCGTCCACATCGTCATGTCCGAACGCGCCAATTTCCGCCGCGACGAACAGCAGCCTTCGGCATCGGTGGTCATCCGCTACGCCGGCATCGACGCCGAGAAGAGCGCCATGTCGATCCGCCACCTCGTCGCCGCCGCCGTGCCCGGCCTGTCGGCCGACAAGGTGACGGTGCTCGATTCCAGCGGCAACCTGCTGGCCGCGGGCGATGATCCTTCCAACACCAGCGCCGCCCGCACGCTCGGCGTCGAGCAGACCGTCGAGGCGCAGATCGGCGACAACATCCGCCGTGCGCTGACGGCCTATCTCGGCCCCGACAATTTCCGCGCCAGCGTCAAGGCCGAAGTCAACACCGACACCCGCCAGACGGAAGAAACCATTTTCGATCCGAATTCACGCGTCGAGCGCTCGGTGCAGTCGGTGCGCGCCAACGAAAACAACAACCAGAAACAGGCCTCGACCCCGGCCAGCGTCGAGCAGAACCTGCCCGAGACCCAGTCAACCGCCACCGACGGTCCGCAATCCTCCTCGCAGAACGACCGCAAGGAAGAAATCACCAACTACGAGATCAATTCGAAGAAGATCGCCACCGTCTCCAACGGCTACACCGTCACCAAAATGTCGATTGCCGTCGTCGTCAACCAGCAGCGGCTGATGACCATCCTCGGCAAGGACGCCACACCGGAGCAGATTGCCAAGCGCGTCGCCGAAATCCAGAAGATGGTGACCTCGGCCACCGGCTTCGACGACAAGCGCGGCGACGTCATCGACGTCTCGGCGGTCGAGTTCATCGACGGGCTGGACGGCGAGGCGATCCCGCAGGCTGGAATGCTCGATTCCATCGGCCAACATGCGGGCACGCTGATCAACGCCGGCGCCTTCATCGTCGTGGTGTTCCTGGTCGCCTTCTTCGGCCTGAGGCCGATGGCGGCGGCGCTGACGGCAAAGGCGACGCCGGCCCTGGCAGGCCCCAGCTACGAAGACGTCCAGCGCTCGCTGCCGACACCGGAAGCAACCGCGAACGCCGAAAGCGTCGCTGTCGGCGCATTGCCCGGCGCGCGGCCCGGTCCGACACCGCTCGACGATCTTCGCCAGAAGATCAGGCCGGCGCCGCAGGAGCGGCTTGCCCGAATGGTCGACCTCAACGAGGAGCGCACCGCGCAGATCCTGCGCAAATGGGCCGCTCAGGAAGTCGCGGCCTAAACCATGCCCTCCGCAGCCCTTTTCGACCTTCTGCCTGATTTCGGTACCCGCACGCAACGTGCCGGCCAGCCCCGGACCGCGGCCGACCCCGAACACAAGCCCGAGACGCCGGCGCCGCAAGCCGATATCGGCACTCTGATCGCGGAAGCGGTCGCCCAGGCCGAGGCGGCGCTCGAGGCACGCCTGTCGATTGCCCATGAAGCCGCGCTCGAAGCGGAGCGCCAGGCCAACGCCGAGGAAGCAAGGCTATTTCTCGAAAGCCTCGGCGACGATGTCGGCAAGGCGGTCTCGGTGCGCATCGATGCCATGGAGACGCGCGTGACCGGGCTGGTCGCGGCCACCGTCGCCCGCATGATCGGCGGCATTGTCAGCGACGATCTGCAGAAGCGCTCGATCGAGGCCCTTGCCGGGGCCATACGCGAGGCGGTCGGCGATGCTGAAGCGGTGCGCATCGCGGTGCGCGGGCCGCTCTCGCTGTTCGAAACGCTGAAGGCATCGCTCGGGCTCCGCGCCGCCAATCTCGACTTCACCGAGGCACCGGGCTTCGATCTCACCGTCGCCATCGACGAGGCGGTGTTCGAGACGCGCATGGCCGAATGGGCGACCACCCTTTCAGAGGTCCTGGCATGAGCGTCGCCGATGCCGGACAGGTTCACCAGGAGATCATCATCGTTCGTCGTGGTCACGACGACCATGACGATGCCCATCATGGCGGCGTCTGGAAGATCGCCTTCGCCGACTTCATGACGGCCATGATGTGCTTCTTCCTCGTCATGTGGCTGATCAATGCCGCCAACGAGCAGACCAAGGCGGCCGTCGCCAGCTATTTCAACCCGGTCAAGCTGGTCGACCGCAATTCGAGCCGCAAGGGTCTGGAGGATCTCGGCGACGGTCCGCGCGCGATGGGGACGACGGCCGACAACCCGCAGAAGGCGACCAACAAGGCCGACCAGGACGGCGATGGCTCCGCGGACCGCAAACAGGAGAAGCAGGAACTGCCGCAGGCGGAACACTCCGACGAGCATCTGTTCGCCGACCCCTACGCGGTGCTTTCGGAAATCGCCACCGATACCGGCGTCATGCAGAATGTCAGCCAGAAGGGCGACGGCGGCGCGCAGGCTGCCGGCCCGGCGACCGGCGCTTCCGGCGGCGCCTCCTATCGCGATCCCTTCGAGCCGGATTTCTGGTCGCAGCAGGTGGCGGCGCCCGGTGCCGAAGCCAGTGCCCAGCGTGCCAAAATCGAGGGCGATGCGGTCAAGCCCGGTGACAAGGTTGCCGAGACGCAAGTGCCCAAGGTCAAGGCCGTGCCACCCGTCGCGGCCGCACCTGTCGAACCGCCGGCAAAGGACGCGACCGGCAAGCAAGCCGCGAGCCCCGCCACGGCAATGGCCAAGGCCGGCGACACCAAGCCAACAGACACGAAGCCAAGCGACGCGAAACCGGGCGAGACCAAACCAGGCGACACCAAGGCTGCGGACGCAGCCAAGGCCGAGGCCAAGGTGCAAGAGGCCGCCAAGCCCGACACTGGGGAGAAGGCGCCGACCGCCGCCGCCGTCAAGGCCGCGGCCGACGTCAAGCGGCAGTTGGCCGATGCCTTCAAGCCCGGCGACAAGCTGCATGACGGCGTCTCGGTGGAAGCCACCGACAAGGGCGTCGTCATCTCGATCACCGACCAGCTCGACTTCGGCATGTTCGAGGTCGGCTCGGCGCTGCCGCGCCGCGAACTGGTGCTGGCGATGGAAAAGATCGGCCGCATCGTCAACAGCCAGAAGGGCACCATCAGCATCAACGGCCACACCGACGCGCGGCCATTCCGCAGCGACAGCTACGACAATTGGCGGCTCTCGACGGCGCGCGCGCATTCGGCCTACTACATGCTCGTGCGCGGTGGCGTCGACGAACGCCGCATCACGGAGGTCGCCGGCTTCGCCGACCGCCAGCCGAAGGACCCCGCGGATCCATTGGCGGCCGTGAACCGCCGCATCGAAATCCTGATGGCGACCGGCGGATGAGGCGGGCGGCCGTCACCAGCCGGTTGATTGGCCTGTTGCTGCTGGCCGGCGGATATCCGTCAGCCGGCTTCGCCCAGGACGCGCTGCAGCCATATCAGCTGGTGCGCTCGCTGCAGCTCATCCAGGACCGCATCGCCGCCGGCGATCATGCCGCCCTGCCGATGCAGGCCAAGTTGCTCGAGATGGCGGATGCGCGCCTGCGTACGGCGGACGCCGAGGATTTCAAGGATCCCAAGAACTTTCGCGCCCTGCTCGTCTACGGCATGAGCGGCGGCAACCCGGTGACTGTCGAGGCGGCCACGTCGCGCGCCACGACGGACCCGCAAAGCCTTGCCGTGGCCAAAGGGATCATCGACTATCTCAATGGCCGGCCCGGCGAAGCGATCGAAGCGTTGAAGCCGATCGATCCGATGACGCTGCCTCCCGATCTCGGGGCTTTCCTTGCCCTGGTCAAAGGCTCGCTGCTTGCCGGCGACCAGCCGGCGGCGGCGCTCGGTTTGCTCGACGAGGCAAGATTGCTCAGCCCCGGCACGCTGGTCGAGGAAGCAGCACTGCGCCGTTCGGTCGGCATTGCGGGTGCGCAGGGTGACGCGGCACGCTTCGCACGCGCGTCGACCCAGTATGTCGAGCGCTACCTTTATTCGCCCTATGCCAGCCAATTCGCGGACTCCTTCGTCTCCGGCGTCATCGCGCTGCACATGTCGATCAGCCAGGATAAGCTGGCCGATATCACCTCTATGATGGATCCCGAGCGCGAGAAGGTGATTTACCTGCGCATCGCCCGCCGCGCCGCGATCGACGGCCTGAACGACCTGTCGGCCTTCGCTTCGGCGCGCGCCGAGCAAGGTCGCGACGGCAACACCAACCAGGACGATCCGCGCGCCCTGCTTTACGCCAGTCTTTCCACCGTCACCTCGGGCACCATCGAAGACGTGCGCGCCAAGCTCGGCAAGATCGACCGCAGCAAGCTGTCTGAAGGCGACCGCGCCCTGCTCGACGCCGCTCAAGCCATTGCCGGCGAAGTCGTCGCACCGCCCGCCCCCCTCCCCGAGGAAAAGCCAGTTCCTGTCGCGGCCGAGCAGCCGCCAGCACCTGAAACCGTCGCGGCGCAAGGCACCGACGCCAGCGGGCTGCCACCCGTCGAAGGCGCAATCGCCGAGCAACCCGCCGTCGCTGCCGCCTCCGGCGGACCAGCAGCCAGGGCTCCGCAAACGCCGCCGGTTGCGGCGGCACCAGCCGATGCGGCGACGGTCGTGCAGGCGTCGGCGCCATCGCCTGCGGCCAGTCCTGAGCCCACCGACCCGACCGATGCCGCCATGACCAGAACACGTCGACAGCTCGACCTGATCGACCAGATGCTTGGAGCCGCCCCCAAATGACCACCAGCCTCGGCTCGGCCTTGCCGGGATTTGCCGCCTCGCGCGCGACGCCGGAGCAACCGGCCGCGAACGGCAAGAAGGACGACGCAGGCTTTGGCAAGATCCTGCACGGCGAGGCCAGTGCTGCCCGTCCGGGACGGCAGCCGACGACCGAGGCGGGATCGCGCGAGCAGCGCTGGAGCAAGCTCGCCGCCGGTCTTGCCGGACATGGCGGCAAGGCCGAACCGACATCGGCCGATCCCGGAAGGATCGCCTCGGCCAAGGTGCCGACCGCGAAAATCGGCAAGGACGATTTGGAAGCCAAGGACGATTTGGAAGCGAAGTCGCACAAGGACGATGCCGATACCGAAGAGACGGCGCCGGACGCGGATGCCGCGCCGCCGCTTCAGGACCATCTGCCGCTGCTGATCGCCTTCCATGACTTGCGCCATTTCTCGACGTCGACCAAGGCAAGCGGGCGCGACACGGCCACGGGCGAGAGCCAGCCGGACCCGGCGCTCGACACGCAGGCTCCGCTGTCAAAGACCTACCGGTCGAAGTCCACGGCCGGAAACGAAGTCCTAGAAACCAAGTCGAAGCCGGAGCAGGTATCGATCGTCGACGGGCCCTTGACGGAGCTTGACGGCCAGCCACCGAGCGCTGCCGGCATTGCCTCCAGCGCGCCGAAACGCGACACTATCGTGGCGGCGCAGAAGCTGCCGGACGCCACAACCGCCGATGTGCCCGGCGTGCAATCGAAACACACCGCGCCGGCGATGAAAAGCATCGAGGATGTCCAGTCCTCGTTACGGCCCGAAGCCGGAAAACAATCCCTGTCCGCCGCACGCATCGACGTCGTGTCGCAACAGAGCTTCCCGGCGCCACCGCAAAGTCCCATCAGCCAGGCAGCCCTCAATGTGGTCAACGCCATAGCCGCCGATGGCGGCCCGCAAAAGGCCCTTCCAGCCTCATCCGCGGCCACCCAGCTGGGCAGCCCTGTTGCCGTTCCGACACACGTCTTGAAGATCGAACTTCACCCCGCCGAACTCGGCATGGTGACGGCCAACCTTCGCCTCTCCGGGGAACAACTTTCGATTGAACTGAAACCCGCAACACATGACGCTTATCGTCGTTTGTCCGCCGACAGCGAGGCCATCGTCAAATCGCTGCGCGGGCTCGGTTTCGAGGTTGACAAGGTGACGGTCCTGCAACCTTCGGTAGCGGTTCCTGCTGCAACCCGCACCGATGCGACCGCCCCCTTGCCGGCGGCGTCGGGCCGCGATCCGTCATCCTTCCAACCTGGAAACCCGAACGGCGGCAATGGTGGTGCGGGTGGTCAGCAACCGGGTCAGCAATCCGCAGGAAACCGCAATGATGACGCGCAGGACTACGGCCGCGGCACTTCACCTTCTCGCGAGCGCGCTGGCGACGATATGTTTATCTAGCGCAGCAGGCGCTGCCGCTGCCGCCACCAACCCCTGCGAGCCCGAGATCCTGCGTGCCGCCGACCGCTATGGCGTGCCCGCCGGCATCCTCTATGCCGTGGGCCTGACGGAAACCGGAAACAAGGGCAGCCTTCAGCCCAACGCCTTGAATATAGAGGGAAAAGCGGTCTTTCCGAGAAGCCGGACAGAGGCCCTTGCCGCCTTCGCCAATGCCCGGCGCGAAGGCAAGACGCTCATCGATCTGGGCTGCATGCAGATCAACCATCACTACCACGCGTCGCATTTCCGCAGCGTCGAGGACATGCTCGATCCGCGTCAGAACGTTGACTATGCGGCGCGCTTCCTGGCCAGTCTCCATGCCCGCCACGAGACCTGGTCGATGGCCGTCGCCCGCTATCATGCCGGTCCCGACAACGATCCGGCGCAGAAGATCTATGTCTGCCGCGTCATTGCCAACATGGTCGCCACCGGCTTTGGAAAATGGACCGCGAACGCCCGCGGCTTCTGCAACCCGTAGGCGTACCTTTGGCTTCCAGTACGCCGTTCGCGCAGTCCTTGGTTGTCGTTTTGACTTGGCCGGAACTTGCCGCCGAAAGCATATCTGGTTGCAGGCTAATGCAACCGGCGCGATTCCAGACTCCCAAGAAACTAGCTACAAGAAATGACGGTTGTTCAGGATTCTCGCCAGCGGATACCCCTTTTCTCACGGGGCAAATGATTTGATTCGGAGGCGGGCCGATGATTGTAATCGTTGACGAGCGCGAGCTCGTAACAGAGGGATACAATTCACTTTTCGACCGTGAGGGTGTGGCCTGCGCAGGCTTCGCGCCGGGCGAGTTCGGCGAGTGGGTAAGCTCGGCGGCCGACACCGACCTGAGGTCGGTCCGAGCCTTCCTCATCGGCGACTGCCGCGACGGCTCGATCTCTCCCCGTCAGATCCGCGACCGCACCGGCGCACCGGTCATCGCCTTGAGCGAACAGCACTCGCTGGAAAACACGCTGCGGTTGTTCGAGAGCGGCGTCGACGACGTCATTCGCAAGCCCGTCCACATCCGCGAGATCCTCGCCCGCATCACCGCCATCCGCCGCCGCGCCCAGGAAGACGTCGCCTACACCGAGATCGGCGCCATGCGCATCTTCATGGATGGCCGCGACCCCGAGATCGATGGCCAGCCTTTGCCCTTGCCGCGCCGCGAGCGCCGCATCCTCGAATATCTGGCCAGCAATCGCGGCCGCCGCGTCACAAAGACCCAGGTTTTCAACGCCATCTACGGCATTTTCGACGAAGAGGTCGAGGAGAACGTGGTCGAAAGCCACATCAGCAAATTGCGCAAGAAGCTGCGCGAGAAGCTGGGCACCGACCCGATCGATTCCAAGCGCTTCCTTGGCTACCGGCTCGTCTTCTGATGCAGCCCCGCGCCAGCCTCGCGCAAGACAGGATGCGTAGCCTCGTAGCCAGTGGCATCCGCATTGGAGCCAGCGGCATCCACATTGGGGAGACGTTTCGATGAGCCTCTACGGAATGATGCGGACCGGCGTTTCCGGCATGAATGCACAGGCAAACCGGCTGTCCACCACGGCCGACAACATCGCCAATTCCGACACCACCGGCTACAAGCGGTCCTCCGCCGAATTTTCGTCGCTGGTCATGCCGAGCACGGGCGGTGCCTACAATTCCGGCGGCGTCACCACGACGATCCGGCAGGCGGTCAGCGATCCGGGCGTGCTTCAATACACGACCTCGGTCTCCGACCTTGCCGTCAACGGCGATGGTTTCTTCGTCGTTCAGGATCCGAGCGGAACACCCTTCCTGACCCGGGCCGGCGCCTTCGTTCCCGATGCTGAGGGCAGGCTTGTCAACGCGGCCGGCTTCCAACTTATGGCCTACAGCTACGCCAACGGCGTGCCGGCGGCGACAGTGAACGGCTTCGAGGGCCTGACCCCGGTGCTCATCTCCGACCAGGGGATGACGGCAACGCCGAGCACCCAGGGTACTTACAGCGGCAACCTGCCGGCAGGCGCGACGCCGGTCGCCGCCGGCAATCTGCCCACAACCAACGCCGCGGGCGCGCAGTACACCTCGAAATCCTCGATGGTCGCCTACGACAATCTCGGCAACAAGAAGCTGCTTGACGTCTATTTCACCAACACCGGCGCCGGCACCTGGCAGGTGTCGGTCTTCGATCAGTCGAAGGCCACCGCCGGAACGTCGTTCCCCTACACCGGCGGCGCATTGGGCTCGGCCAACCTGACTTTCGACACGACCACCGGCAAGCTCACAGGCGCCGTCAACAGCGTCAGCCTGACGGTGCCCAATGGCGCCGCCTTTTCGCTGGACCTGTCGGCATTGACCCAGCTCGGCGCCGGCTTCACCGTTTCCGACGCCCAGGTCAACGGCAACGCACCGAGCACCATCGACAAGATCCAGATCAGCAAGGACGGCACCATCTCGGCGCAGTACAAGGACGGTTCCACTAAGGCGCTCTACAAGATTCCGCTGGCCGACGTGCAGAGCCCGGACCAGCTCAACGCGCTGCCCGGCAACGTCTACGCACAGGGCACCGAATCCGGCGCGGTCCGTATCGGCTTTGCCAATGAGGGCAAGGCCGGCTCCATCATCTCCGGCGCACTCGAGAATTCCAACGTCGATATCGCCGAAGAACTGACCAACATGATCGCGGCACAGCGCAGCTACACAGCCAATTCGAAAGTCTTCCAGACCGGTTCCGATCTGATGGACGTCCTTGTCAACCTGAAGAGATAAAACGGGCCGCGCCCGTGAAAGACCCGCATGTCGTTGTCCACTGCACTGAGCATCGCCCAATCGGCGCTTATGAACACCGCGCGGCAGACCAGCGTCGTCTCGCGCAATGTCGCCGACGCCGACAATCCGGACTATTCGCGCCGCCAGGCCGTCGTCACAAGCACGGCGCCGGGCGCGCGTTCGGTTGATATCCGGCGCGCCGCCAACGACCTGCTGTTCCGCCAGAACCTCAGCGCGCTGTCGGCCTGGAGCGGCCAGAGCGCGCTCTACAGCGGCATGGATCAGCTGGGGGTATCGGTCAATGGCGTCGACAATGCGTCCTCGCCCTCGACAGCGATCGGCAATTTGCAGCAGGCGCTGCAGCTCTATGCCACCTCACCGTCCAACCAGAACCTCGGCGCCAGCGTCGTCGACGCCGCCAGGCAAGTCGTGCGATCCCTGAACGAGGGCTCCACGGCGATCCAGGATTTCCGCACCCAGACCGACGGCCAGATCGCCACGGCGGTCCACGACCTCAACTCGCTGCTCAGCCAGTTCCAGGATGCCAACACCGCGGTCATTTCCGGAACCCGCTCCGGCACCGATGTCTCCGACGCGCTCGACCAGCGCGACGCGCTTTTGAAGAAGATCTCGGACTATATCCCGGTCTCGACCTTCACGCGCGGTGACAATGACATGGTCGTCACCACTGGCGACGGCACGACGTTGTTCGAAACCATTCCGCGCACGGTCAGCTTCGCGCCGTCGTCGGGCTACACCGCCGGTGGAGCCGGCAACGCCGTCTATATCGACAATGTGCCGATCTCGGCGGGAGCCGGCGGCAACACCAGCGCCAGCGGCAAGCTCGCCGGCCTGCTGCAGTTGCGCGACAGTGTCGCCTCGACCATGCAGAGCCAGCTCGACGAAACCGCGCGCGGCCTGATCACGGCTTTTGCCGAAACCGCGCCTCCGCTGCCCAATGCAGCCGGTCTGTTCACCTGGTCCGGTGCGCCGGCCGTACCGGCAGCGGGCACGCTGGTCAATGGCCTTGCCGGTTCGATTAGCGTCAATGCGGCGATGGACCCAAGCGCCGGCGGCAATCCGACGCTGTTGCGCGATGGCGGTGCCAATGGTGCCGCTTATGTCGCCAACACCGGCGGCGGCGCCTCCTATTCCGACCTTCTGGTCGCCTATGGCGACCGGCTCGACAAGCCGATGGCCTTCGACCCTGCCGCCGGGGTTTCGGCAACGTCCAGCGTTTCGGACTACGCGGCCAACTCGATCGGCTGGTTCGAGGGCGTGCGCCAGCAGGCATCGACCGCCTCCGACGCCAAGGAAGCGCTGGCATCGCGCAGCGCCGAGGCGCTGTCCAATGCGACCGGCGTCAATGTCGACCAGGAAATGTCCCTGCTGCTCGACCTCGAACACACCTATCAGGCATCAGCCCGGATGATGAAAACCGTCGACGACATGATGACGGCCTTGCTCAACGCGGTGGGATAATCCATGACTTCAGTCTCGTCAGCCGCCATATCGAACGCCATGCGCTCCCAGCAGATGCGCATGCAGGCCGAGCTTGTCAAAGCCACGAAAGAGTCCTCGACCGGCAGGGTCGCCGATGTCGGCCTGGCTCTCGGAGCGCGCACCGCGCAGTCCGTCACCTTCTCGCGCGATCTCGACCGCCTCAACGTCATCATCGACTCCAACGGCCTGGTCGGCTCCCGCTTGTCTTCGACGCAGACCTCGCTTAGCCAGCTCTCGACCGCAGCGCAGTCCTTTCTGTCCGCCCTGACCACCGCGTCATCGAGCGATTCTTCCAACAGTCTCACCCAAGCCTCGGGCAAGGCGACCATCCAGCAGCTGACCTCGATCCTCAACACCAGCGTCAACGGCGAGTACCTGTTTGCCGGCACCAACACCGACGTCAAGCCGATCAACGACTTCACCGCCGCAGGCTCGCCAGCCAAGGCGGCCTTCGATGCCGCCTTCGTCGCCAATTTCGGCTTCACCCAGGATGACCCGGCGGCGGCCAACATCACCGCCGCCCAGATGGACGACTTCATCACCAACGACGTCGTGCCGCAGTTCATGGGCCCGGGGTGGCAAGGCAACTGGTCGAACGCCACCGACCAGCAGATCGTCAGCCGCATCGCCCTGAACGAAACCACGCCAACCTCGACCAGCGCCAACAGCGCTGGCATCCAGAAGCTCGCCATGGCGGCGGCCATGGTCTCCAGCCTGATGTCCAGTAACATCAGCCAGGCCGCGAAGAACAAGATCGTCAGCCGCTCCACCGCACTGGTCGGCGAAGCGCTGAGCGGCATTGGCCAGATTCAGTCCGAGACCGGCATCGTCCAGAAGCGGGTTTCCGATGCGAACGACCGCATGAAAACGCAGGTCGACCTTTTCGAACGGCACATTCTCGATCTGGAAGGCGTCGATCCGGCCGAGGCCGCGACCCGGGTTGCCGATCTGACTCAGCACATCGAAACGTCCTTTGCATTGACCGCGCGCCTGCAGCAGCTCAGCCTGTTGAATTACCTGACCTGACAACGCTTAACGGAACGGTAGAGCCCCACCGATGTACCAATTCTCCTACGCCGACATCCAGAGCACCTCCGTCGCCGACGCCAAGGACCGTGAGCGGGAGCTCCTGACCCGCTCGATCGACATGCTGTCGGCGGCGGCCGCCGCCGGCCACGGGTCGATGGCAGCGGTCGAGGCGCTGCATTTCACCAACCGCGTCTGGACCGCCTTCGTCGAGGATCTCGGCTCCAGCGACAACGCGCTGCCAAAGGAATTGCGCGCCAACCTCATTTCCATCGGCCTGTGGCTGCTGCGCGAGGCAGAGGACATTCGCCAGGGCCGCACCAACAATTTCGAAGGGCTGATCGAGGTGTCCCAGATCATCAGGGACGGCATTCAATGACCAACACGCTGAAGATATCGCTGAAGCCGAACGAGAAGATCTACATCAACGGCGCCGTCATCCGCGTCGACCGCAAGGTCACCGTCGAATTGATGAACGATGTGCAGTTCCTGCTCGAAAACCATGTCATCCAGGCCGAAGACGCCTCGACGCCGCTCAAGCAGCTGTATTTCATCCTGCAGGTCATGCTGATGAACCCGGCCGGCGCGGCCGAGGCGCGCGATATGTTCCGGCGTTCGCTGCCGCTGCTGCTGGCTAGCTTCGAGGACGCCCAGATCTGCGCTGGACTGAAACAGATCGACCGCATGGTCGGCGAGGATCATATCTATGAGGCGCTGAAGGCAATCCGCGCGCTCTACCCGCTCGAACGCCGCGCGCTTGGCGACAATGACTATGTTCCGGGTGCCGCGCGCCCGCAGGCTGTGGGAGCACGATACTGATGAACGTGGACATGACGACGACGATACCGACTGGCGCCAACCAGACCAGCCAGCAGACCTCGAAGACAGCTGTCGACTACCAGTCGTTCCTGAAGCTGCTGATCGCCGAGATGAAGAACCAGGATCCTACCAAGCCGATGGATTCGACGCAGTATGTTGCACAGCTCGCCACCTTCTCGCAGGTCGAACAATCGGTGCAGACCAACACCAAGCTCGACCAGATCATGTCGTCCTCGGCGCTGTCGCAGGCCGATGCGCTGATCGGGCGCTCGATAACCTCCGCCGACGGCAAGACAACGGGCACGGTGGCGTCGGTGCGCCTCGCCAGCAGCGGCCTGATCGCCGTGCTGCAGAACGGCACCGAGGTCGCGGTCGGCCCAGGCGTCTCGATCAAGGCCGCGAGCTGACGCTTCCGGCAGGGTTAGTCCTATGAATGAGGCCGACGCTCTCGACATCGTCCAGTACGCGGTGTGGACGGTGCTCACCGCGTCCGCCCCGGTGGTGCTGGTCGCCATGGCGGTCGGCATCGGCATCGCCCTCATCCAGGCGCTGACGCAGGTCCAGGAGATCACCTTGACCTTCGTGCCGAAGATCGTCGCCATCATGCTGGTGGTGGCGCTGACCGGCCCCTTCATCGGCAGCCAGATATCGGCCTTCACCAACGTCATCTTCGAGCGCATCCAGAATGGATTCTGAGCAAGTCGACGGAAGCCGTGCCGCGGCTTGTCGGCCGCCAGACCACCATCCCTCACCCAAGCACTGCATGCGCAGGTCCGTGCCGAACCATCGGGATCCTCGACCACTGCGGAATGGCGACGTGGACCGCCTCTATCCCATTGTTGGACCATGACCTTTTTCGAAAGGTGTTCGCCCTTTCAACCGCCATGCCCTACTTTCGGCAAATGATCTGAGCAAACGGATCGTCTGACGAATCGGCACGACATGGCAGGGACCCACCGATGATTGACGAAAAGCCGGAAAGCGAAAGCGTTTCGGCGCTGGCGCCCTTCCGGCACGGCATTTTCCGCGCCGTATGGGCCGCAAGTCTCGTCTCGAATTTCGGTGGCCTGATCCAGGGCGTCGGCGCCGCCTGGATGATGACCACGATCGCCACCTCGTCCTATCAGGTGGCCCTGGTCCAGGCTTCGACCACCTTGCCGATCATGCTGTTTGCGCTCGTCGCGGGCGCCATCGCCGACAGTTTCGACCGGCGCAAGGTGATGCTGGTCGCCCAGACCTTCATGCTGGTCGTCTCCGTGCTTTTGACCCTGTTCACCTATGCCGGCCTGATGACGCCGTGGACGCTGCTGGCCTTCACCTTCCTGATCGACAGCGGCACCGCGCTCAACAGCCCGTCCTGGCAGGCCTCCGTCGGCGACATCGTGCCCCGCAACAAGGTGCCGGCCGCCGTCGCGCTCAACTCGATGGGCTTCAACCTGACCCGCAGCGTCGGCCCGGCGATCGGCGGCATCATCGTCGCCGCTGCCGGGGCGGCGGCGGCCTTCGCGGCAAACGCGGTGAGCTATATCGGCCTGATCGTCGTGCTGGCGCGCTGGAAACCGGACCTGCCGGTCTCGACCTTGCCGCGCGAGTCGCTGGGTGCGGCCATGGGCGCCGGCCTCCGCTACGTCGCCATGTCGCCCAACATCGGCAAGGTTCTGGTCCGGGGTGCCGCTTTCGGCTTCAGCGCCGGCGCGGTGCTTGCGCTCTTGCCGCTCGTCGCTCGCGATGTCGTCAAGGGCGATGCCCTGACCTACGGCATCATGCTCGGCGCCTTCGGTATCGGCGCGGTCGGCGGCGCGTTGATCAGCGTCAGGCTGCGGCAGCTGCTATCCAGCGAGACGATGGTGCGCTGTGCCTTCGCCGGCTTTGCCGCCTGCGCCTTCAATGCCGCCGTAAGCCATCATGCCTGGCAGACGTCGCTCGGCCTGTTTGTCGGCGGTGCCTGCTGGGTGATCGCGCTTTCGCATTTCAACGTCACCGTGCAGATGGCGACACCGCGCTGGGTGGTCGGCCGGGTGCTGTCGGTCTATCAGACCGCGACTTTCGGCGGCATCGCGCTCGGCAGCTGGATCTGGGGCGTCGTCGCCGATGCGCATGGCGCCGAGACCGCGCTGATCGCCGCCAGTATCGCCATGCTGGCGGGCGGCGCCATCGGCCTGCTGCTGCCGCTGCCGCAGCAGCAGGTGCTCAACCTCGATCCGCTCAACCGCTTCAAGGAGCCGCACCTTGCGCTCGACCTCAAGCCGCGCAGCGGCCCCATCGCCGTCATGATCGAATACATCATCCGCGACGATGACGTGCCGGAGTTCCTCGCCACCATGGCCGAACGCGGCCGCATCCGCCGCCGCGACGGCGCCCGCAATTGGACGCTGGCCCGCGACGTTGAAAATCCGGCGATCTGGATCGAGCACTATCACACGCCGACCTGGATCGAATATGTGCGCCACAATGGACGCATCACCCATGCCGACGCCGTCATCGGCGAGCGCCTGCGGGCGCTGCACAGCGGCGGCGAGCCGCCGCGCGTGCGCCGGATGATCGAGCGCCCGACGACCGCGGGCACCGCGCTCGTGATGGCCAAGGGACCGATCGAGCACTAACCGGGGCCACCTTTGGGCGACGTGCACTAACCCTCGCCCGACAGGTCCCTGCGCGCCTTGTCGAGTTCCTCGGCATAGCGCCGCATCAGATGGCCTTCGGTCAACAGCCCCAGCACGATGCGGTCGGCGAAATCCTCGACCACGGCGAGCTCTTCAGCGCCGGCGCGCTGGAAGGTCTCGGCGGCGGACTGCACGTTCATGCTCGGCACCAGCACCGCGTCCTTGTACTTGGCAAGGTCGCGCACAGCCACCTCGCCATCGGAAGGATCGCTGTGCAGTTCGGCCACGATCAGCACGCCGACATAGTGATCGCCCGCGTCGACGGCAATGATGCGCTGGGCCGAACCGAGCGGCACTTGACTGCGGAAGGCCGCCAGCGTCGTCGAGGCATGGATGGTCTTGATGTCCTTGCGCATCATCGAGCCGACTGTGAGGCTGCGCATCCAGCCGACGTCGTGAGCGCTGCGGATGGTCTCGCCGCGCAGATGGAAGCGCCATGTCGAGAAGGAGTAGCCGAAGGTCTCGCGCACAAGGATGGCCGACATGATCGAAGCCGCCAGCACGACACCGGTCAGCGTCAGGTCGCGGGTCGATTCCAGCGCCAGGAAGGTCATCGTCAGCGGGCCGCCGACGACGCCGACGGCGAGCGACGTCATGCCGACGACGGCGGCAACCGCGGGATCGATGCCGGTGGCCGGCGAGACCAGCGCCATGACACCGGCAAACGCCTTGCCGAGCAACGCGCCGAGGAATAGCGAGGCGAAGAACAGCCCGCCGCGAAAGCCCGAGCCCAAGGAGATGGCGGACGCCGCCAGTTTCAACAAGAAGACGCTGGCCACCACGGCCAGACCGTAGTTCATCGCGAATTCGCGATGCAGCGCGCCGTGGCCGCTGGACAGGACTTGCGGCGTGACCAGCCCCAGCAGGCCGACGATGACGCCGCCGATGACGGGGCGTAGCGACGCATCGATCGACAACCTGGCAAAACCCCGTTCGATCAACGTCACCAGATGCATGATGGCGATCGAGGCCGCACCGCCGAGCAGGCCGAGCAGCAGGAATGGCACGTACTGGCTGGCGGTCAGCGCCGGCAGGCCCGAAAGCTCGAGCGGAAACGGCACGCCGCCAAACACTTCCGCCGTCAGCGAGGCTGAGACCGCGGCGGTCATGACAGGCGCGACATTGGCGACCGAGTAGATGCCGATGACCAGTTCGAAACCATAGAAGGCGCCCGTCAATGGCGCATCGAAGGCGGCGGCTATGGCGCCGGCGGCACCACAGCCGACCAGGATGCGGACATCGTTGCGGCGCAGCCGCAAGATGCCCGCCAGCCGCGACGCGAGGCCGGACCCAACCTGCGTGTAGCCGGCTTCCAGCCCGACCGAGGCGCCGAACCCGCTGGAGATCATCGTCTGGCCGGCGATGATGAAGGTGTCGGTGAGCGACATGCGCCCGCCATAGAGCGCGTTGGCTTCGATCGGGTCGATCGGCGTGCGGAATTTGCGCAGTCTGAGCCAGATCACCGTCAGCCCGAGCAGGATGCCGCCGATCGCCGGTATCAGCGCCTGCATCGGGTTGGCGAGCGAGAACATGCCGGAAAGCCGGCCGCCGGGCTGGACGCCGAACAACAGCCCGTGCAGGTCCTGAACGATCTGGCTCATCGCCGTGACAAGGATGCCTGCCATTACCCCGACGACACCGGCCAGGATGACCACCACGATGCCGCGCGCCTCGAGCAGCGGCATCGACCTGATCAGCACCGCACGCAGCCGGCGGGCGTAGACTTCGCTGTGGTTTCTGGAAAGCACCGGTGCGGCTCGCCGATATCGGAAAAGGCAGTGGAAAGCCCGCCTGATACGCCCGGCGACACGGCATGGCAACCACATTGGCGACAGACAAGGCGCCATTGTGGCATGGGGCGACCGGCTGCGACCAAAGCTGCCTCTGTTGGAACGCGAACGGTTGCCGTCGGTCGACAGATCGATCAGGTCGGCTTGGGATCGCCGGCCTCATAGAGCACGAGATTGCGCTCGCCGATGCCAAGTGCCGGCCAGCTCGCGCGCCAGTCCGCAAGGTGCGGCGAGCGGAAATGCACGTCGAGTGCAGCCCTGTCGCTCCAGACCTCCGTGACCCGGATGAGCCCGGCATCGAACACGTCCTGCGCATAGGAATATTCGAGGCAACCGGGCTCGGCGCGGCTGGCCGAGACCATGCGCTCCATCGCTGGCTTTGCCTCCCCTAGCTTTCCCGGCGGCAAGCGGATGGTGCCGATGATCAGAAGCATGGGATTTCCTTTTGGAGGCGACGGTCGAGAGCCCAGTAGCCAGTCTCCCACCCTCGCGCAAGCTTGGCCGGTTAGGCTCACAAGGCTGCCGCGCGGGCAGGCTTGGCATTTTGGGGACGACATGGCGATCAGCGAAAGCATCCAGCCGGGCGCAGTGGCCAAGAACGGCCGCGACGTCTTCTTCGCCATCGGCATCGTCATCATCCTGGCCGTGCTGTTCCTGCCGATCCCGGCCTTTCTCATCGACATCGGCCTCGCCTTCTCGATCGCGCTTTCGGTGCTGATCCTGATGGTGGCGCTGTGGATCCAGCGACCGCTCGATTTCTCGTCGTTCCCGACGGTGCTGCTCATCGCCACCATGCTGCGGCTGTCGCTCAACATCGCCACTACGCGCATGATCCTGTCGCATGGCAATGAAGGCACGCACGCGGCCGGCTATGTCATCGCCGGCTTCTCCAAGCTGGTAATGGCCAGCGACTTCGTCATCGGCCTCATCGTCTTCATGATCCTGATCGTGGTGAACTTCATCGTCATCACCAAGGGCGCCACGCGTATCGCCGAAGTCGGCGCCCGCTTCACGCTCGATGCCATTCCCGGCAAGCAGATGTCGATCGACGCCGACCTCTCCGCCGGCATGATCGACGACAAGACGGCGCAGCTGCGCCGCCGCGAGCTGGAAGAGGAATCCTCCTTCTTCGGTTCGATGGACGGCGCCTCGAAATTCGTCCGCGGCGACGCCATCGCCGGCCTCATCATCACCGCCATCAACATCGTCGGCGGCATCGCCATTGGCTATATCAGGCACGGCATGGGCATGGGCGAAGCCGCCGACGTGTTCATCAAGCTCTCGGTCGGCGACGGCCTCGTCACCCAGATCCCTGCGCTGATCGTTTCGTTGGCCGCTGGCCTGCTGGTCTCCAAGGGCGGCACGCGCGGTTCGACCAACCAGGCGGTGTTCGGCCAGCTCGGCGCCCATCCGCGCGCGCTGTACGTGGCGGCATCGCTGCTGGTGCTGCTCGGCCTGATGCCCGGCCTGCCGCTGTTTCCGTTCTTTGCGCTGGCCGCCGGCATGGCCGGCCTCGGCTACATCATCCCGATGCGCCACAACCGCGCCGTCGCCGCCGCCGAAGCGATCAAGGACCAGGAGAAGGCGACCAAGGTCGAAGAGGAAAAGAACTCGGTCAAGGCGTCGCTTGCCACCGCCGAGATCGAGCTGCTGATCGGCAAGCAGCTGTCGACGCGGCTGCTGGTATCGCATCAGGAACTGGTTTTCCGCATGTCCAAGATGCGCAAGAAATTCGCCACACAATACGGCTTCGTGGTGCCGGAAGTGCGGGTTGCCGATGATTTCGCCATCCCGCCGAAGAGCTATCAGATCAAGGTGCATGGCACCGTGGTGGCCGAATACCAGATGCGCGTCGGCGAGATCATGGTGCTGCTTGGGAACCGCGACATACCCGAAATACCGGGCGAGGAAATTCGCGAGCCGGCCTTCGGCATGCGCGCCTACTCCGTGGTCGAAACCTTCGCCGAAGACCTAAAACGCGAGAACTACACCTTCGCCGACAACATGTCGGTTCTGCTCACCCATCTCTCCGAGGTCATCCGCAACAACCTGCCGCAGCTTCTCTCCTACAAGGACATGAAGGCGCTGCTCGAACGGCAGGATCAGGAATACCGCAAGCTCGCCGACGAGATCTGCACCACGCACATCTCCTATCCCGGCCTGCAGGCGGTGCTGAAGCTGCTGCTCGCCGAACGGGTCTCGATCCGCAATCTGCATCTGATCATCGAGGCGATCGCCGAGATCGCGCCGCATGTGCGCCGCACCGAGCAGATCGTCGAGCATGTCCGCATCCGGATGGCCCAGCAGATCTGCGGCGACCTTTCCGAGGGCGGCGTGCTCAAGGTGCTGCGTCTCGGCAACCGCTGGGACCTCGCCTTTCACCAGAGCCTCAAGCGCGACGCCAAGGGCGAGGTGCGCGAGTTCGACATCGATCCGCGCCAGCTGGAAGAGTTCGGCCAGGACGCGACCAAGGCGATCAAGAAACATCTCGAGGCCGGCGAGCGTTTCGTGCTGGTCACCGCGCCCGACGCCCGCCCCTATGTGCGCATGATCATCGAGCGGCTGTTCACCACGCTGCCGGTGCTCAGCCACGTCGAAATCGCCAAGGGCGTCGAAATCAGGGTGCTCGGGACCATATCGTGAGCGTTCTCTCGCAAGGCGTCGTCATCGCGGCGTTCCTCGCCCTCTGCCGCATCGGCGCCTGCTTCATGTTGATGCCCGGCCTGTCCAGCGCCCGCGTCCCGGTCCAGGTCAGGCTGTTCGTGGCGGTCGCCGCCACTGGCGGCCTGCTCGCCTTCCTGTGGGACCGCATCTTTCCCTTCGTCGATTCACGCCCGCAAATCCTGGTGCCGATGATCATCTCGGAACTTCTGGTCGGCGGGCTGATCGGCGCCATGACCAGGCTTTACATGGAAGCCTTGCGCTTCATGGGCTCGGCCATCGCCATGCTGATCGGCTATGGCGGCACCGGGGGACCGGCGATCGAAGAGCCGGAACCGCAGGCAGCCCTTGCCGCCATCATCTCGTTCTCGGCCCTGTTGATGCTGTTCGTCTTCGACTTCGACCATGAGATCATACGCGCGCTGGTGAGTTCCTACACGGTCGCGCCGGTCAACATCTTCTTCAACCCGCAGGCCGCGCTCGTCGATGTCACCGACACGGTATCGGACACATTCTTCCTGGTCATCCGCCTCGGCAGCCCGTTTGTCGCCTACGCCATTCTGGTCAATCTGACGATCGGCTTCGTCAACAAGCTGACCCCGCAGATCCCGATCTATTTCATCTCGCAGCCCTTCATCATCGCCGGCGGCATGATCATCTTCTATTTCGCGGTCGGCACCATGCTGTCGCTGTTCGTCGCCGGTTTTGTCGACCTGACATTGGCAAGATAGCCATGAGCACGCGCAGAGACCGCCTCAGGAAACTGGTCAAGGTGCAGGAACAGCTGAAGGCGCTGCACGAAACCCGTCACGCCACCTTCCTTGCCGCGGCCAGCGCCGCCGAGGCTGAAGCCCGGGAGCTGGTCGGGCATTTCGACCGGGCCGATTCCCTCTCCGGCCTGTTTCCCGATCTCTACCATCGCCGCATCGCCAGCGCGGTCGGGCGCCAGGAGGCGAGCCTCGCAAGCGCCAGGCAGGAGGCCAGCCTCATCGCAGCGGCGACCGCGCGCACCAACATGGTCGAGCGCGCCTACAAGGACGTGCGCAACCGCGACGAACGCGAACGCTCCGACCGCGAACGCCTCGACCTGATTGCGCAAAAGCGGAACAACGAATAGCGCCGGCGGGCGGTTCCTGAGTCAGCCAGCGTTGGCTGCACTAGCCCCGTCACCGAGTATTATTTTCGCCACCCGCTTCGTTTCCTGGCGGCCATCTCGCACCCGGATTCAGTCCGCGTGCTTGGAACAAATGACGCGCCAGACTGTTCACCTCTGATACGACGCTGACGTGCCCGGCAGGCTGGGTAAGCGGCGATCCTAAGGAGTTCTCATCATGAAGATTTCGTCCCCATTTCGTTCTGCCGCATTTGCCGTCATCGCCGCTGCGGGTGTAGGCCTCGCCAGCGCCGCGCATGCCGACAGCGGTACGATCCGCTTCGCCGTCTACAAGGCTGCCTTCTTTGTGGGTGGCTCTGGAGGCGAGGGCACGCTGACCTTCCATGGTCGCCGCTATCCCGTCTCTATCGGCGGCATCTCGGGCGGTCTCGCCTTCGGGGCTTCCAAGACCTATTTCCAAGGGACCGTGCGCCACATTCGCCGCGCCCGAGACGTGACGGGCGTCTACGGTGGAGCGGGCGGTGGCGGCACGCTCGGCAAAGGGGCCCAGGTGATCGTAATGTCGAATGACAAGGGGGCCCAACTCGAACTCTCTGGCAAGCAGGTAGGCCTGCAAGTCAACGCCGATCTCAGCGGTATGGCCATCACGGTGAAATGAGGCTCGCTCCGTCCGTCGCCCCCGCGGTCGGTTTCTAGCGCTACCATCTCGGAAGCGGCCGTTCCGCTTACAGCCAAAACGCGACATCCGAAAGCGGCTTGGCGATGTCCGCAGTTGGCGGCGGACAGGATACGCGCCTGCGTTCCACCTCTCCACGCCCGCGCAAGCCTGCCACAAGCTTGTTGAGGCATGGTCTGGCTAAGGAAAACCGATAAAGGGCGGACTTTCTTGGCGATTTCTCCACCCAGCGACATCGTTATGGATGTGGCCCGTGCCGTCGATCCGACGGATATCGAGGCCGCCCGCGCCGCGCTGAGCAAGCGGGCGAGCGGTGTTGCCGGGACGTTTTCGGTCGACACCGCCGCTTCGGTCGATGCCGGCTCGATCCTGTCGCGCGCCACCGCCGACAAGGCCGCGACAACCGATCCGGCCAAGAAGTTCAAGAAGTTCGAGGCCATGGTGCTGCAGACCTTCATCCAGAACATGCTGCCCAAGGACACCGAGGGCGTTTACGGCAAGGGCCTGGCCGGCGACATGTGGAAATCGCAGCTTGCCGAGCGGGTGGCCGACGTGATGGCCGAGCGCGGCGGCATCGGCATCGCCAAGTCGATGCTTGCCGACCACTATCTCGAAGGCAAGCGCGTCGTGCCGGTCGGTCCGGTTTCGGGCGGGCCGGAAAAGACCGAGATCGATCAACAAAACAGCCTGTCGACCTCGCTGGTCCACGAATTGCAACGCAAGGCGGCCCGGTCGATCACCGGTGACGACACCGCCATCAAGACAGACATCAAGATCTAGGGCATGCCCCGAAACCGGAACCGGTTTTGGGAAGGATCATGCCAAGACACTGAGATAGTGCGTATCCGAGTTCAATCTAACCAGACCGGGATTCTCATGGCCGACTTTTCGGAATTCACCGCCAACCTGCCAGCACGCACGACAGCATCGGAAGCGCCGATCCCGTTCGCGCGCCCTGGCAACCTCGCCGCCATCATCGGCCGCATCGAGGAAGTGGTCGAGGAAGAGACGGCCGGCATCCGCAACGCCACCAACTATGATCTCAAGGCGTCGAACGCTCGCAAGAGCCGCTATCTCTACGAACTGACGCGCGCCATGCGGGGCGGCAGCGAAGCCGAATTCCTCGAACAACACCGGGAGGGCCTGACCCGGCTGCGCCAGAAGCTGGCCAAGAACGAGGCGGCCATCCTGGCTCACCTCAGCGCGGTCAACGAGGTCGCCAGCCTGCTGCGGCACGCCATCCAGCGCGCGGAAACCGACGGCACCTATTCCGCCGGCGAGTTCGGCTGGATGAAGGCATGACGACGAACACAATGCCCAGGCAAGAAGCTAATGCCGCGTTCCCATCGCAAGGGAGCGACAAGGCCTGATGATCAAGGTCATCGCCATCGCCGTCTGGATCTGCGCCGCCACGCTGGGCGCCGTGTTCTATTCGTTCCAGGCAGCCGGCGAGCGTGGTGTCGGCGAGACACCGAAGCCGATGCTGGGTGGCTTGGACTACGTCAAGACCGACATCATTTCGGTACCGCTGATCCGCGATTCCCAGATCGGCGGCTATTTCCTGACCAAGCTTGTCTACACGGTCGAGCCCGAGCAGATAAAGAAGCTGTCCATTCCGGCGGAAGCGCTCATCACCGACCAGGTCTATACCTACCTCTATTCCAATCCGCAGATCGACTTCACCAACAAGGCGACGATCGACCTCGATGCCTTCCGCGCCGCGATCCGGGATACCGTCAACGCCCGTGTCGGCGCCACTTTGGTGCATGAGGTTCTGATCGATCAGGTCAATTTCCTGAGCAAGGACGAAATCCGCGACAACTGGCTGCGCCGCAAGAAAAGCGAGACAGCGGCGGAAATGACCAAGGCATTCAAGGAACATTGAGGTGCCCGGCTCGCCGCTGCGCCTGAGCCACGGTCACGCCGGGACCTCATCCGCTGCGGCGATAGGAACCAGCCACCTGAATCCGCGTTGACGTAAACGTCAACCCAAAGCTATATGCGACCGTGATCGCGACAGCGCGGCATGGAGCTTCGAGCGCCGCTGCGCGACAGATGCAACCAGACAAGGAGAACAGCGTGAGCGTTCAGGAGATTGCAGAGAAGATCAAGTCGCGCGTGGCGAGCAGCGGATTCGATCGTTCGGTGAAATTCGACACCGGGGCCGACGGCGTCATCGTCATCGACGGCACAACCATCTCGACATCGGACGGCCCTGCCGATTGCACCATCAAGCTCTCGCTCGACGATCTGGATTCGCTGATTGCTGGCGACCTGAACCCGACCATGGCGTTCATGACCGGCAAGATAAAGGTCGAAGGCGACATGACCGTCGCCATGGCGCTCAGCCAGTTGATCGGCTGACAACTCGTGAGACGCACGAAAACGCCGCCCGTTGGGCGGCGTTTTTGTTTTGGGCCGGACCCGGGTGGCCGCATCGGGCAGCCCTTGCAGCTCAGGCCGCCGACGTCAGTTCCTGCGCCTTCAGCTTGCGCCCCGCCGCCTTCAGCGTGCCGTGTACGCCGTCAAGCGCGCCGTCGACCAGTTCCAGCGCCAGAAGGCGGTGCCGCTCATAAGGGCCGGGCATGGCGAGCGAACCGGTCCTGGCGGCCGAAAATCCGAAGCGTCCGTAATAGGGCGCGTCGCCGACCAGCAGGATCGCCGCATGGCCAAGCCGCGCCGCCTCGGCGATGGCATGACGCATCAGCGCCGAGCCGATGCCGGCACTCTTGAGCGATGGGTCGACGGCGAGCGGACCAAGCAACAGCGCTGCCGGACCGCCCTCGCCCAGCCTGACATCCCACAGCCGCACGGTGCCGGCGACGGCGCCCGACGCATCGCGGGCGACGAAGGCCAGGCCTTCCGAGGGCCGGCGGCCGCGCCGCAGCTTCTCCGAAGACTTCTTCCTGCGCATCGGCCCCATGGCGTCGTCGAGCAGCGCTTCGCGCGCCGCAACGTCGGCTGAGGTTTCGGCGACGATGGCAATGGCGCGGGCACTCTCCCCCACACGGGGGGAGATCGGCCAGACGCCCTCATCGATGAAATTTGCAATGTCCATTTCCGCAATCCCTAGCGAGCGGAGATCTGTTCCACAGGCGAGCCCGGGTGGGCGCCAGACGCCCACCTGGGATGATCTGAGCGGCTCTTGCGAGCCGATCAGATCACGTAGGATCGGAGAGGCTCGAAGCCGTTGAAGGCGACCGCCGAGTAGGTGGTCGTGTAGGCGCCGGTGCCTTCGATCAGCACCTCGTCGCCGATGGTCAGCGACAGGGGCAGCGGATAAGGCGTCTTCTCGTACATCACGTCGGCCGAATCGCAGGTCGGGCCGGCGAGCACGCAAGGCGCGGTCTCCGTGCCGTCATGCGCGGTGACGATCGGGTAGCGGATCGCCTCGTCCATCGTCTCTGCCAGACCCCCAAACTTGCCGATATCGAGGAACACCCAGCGCACATTGTCGTTGGCGGCCTTCTTCGAGATCAGCACGACTTCCGACTTGATGACGCCGGCATTGCCGACCATGCCGCGGCCCGGCTCGATGATGGTTTCCGGAATGGCATTGCCGAAATGCTTGCGCAGCGCCGAGAAGATCGCCTGGCCATAGGCCTTGGCCGCCGGCACGTCACGCAGGTAGCGTGTCGGGAAGCCGCCGCCCATATTGACCATCTTGAGCACGATGCCTTCGTCGGTGAGCGTCGCGAACACAGTCTTGGCGTCGGCCAGCGCACGATCCCAGGCCGTCAGGTCGGTCTGCTGCGATCCGACATGGAACGACACGCCATAGGCGTCGAGGCCGAGCCCCTTGGCATGGCGCAGCACGTCGACGGCCATCGCCGGCACGCAGCCGAACTTGCGCGACAGCGGCCACTCGGCGCCCTCGCCATCGGTCAGCACGCGGCAGAACACGCGCGCGCCGGGAGCGACGCGGGCGATCTTTTCGACCTCTTCGACGCAGTCGACCGCGAACAGGCGGATGCCGAGCTGGTAGGCGCGTGCGATGTCACGCTCCTTCTTGATGGTGTTGCCGAAGGAGATGCGGTCCGCCGGCGCACCAGCGTCCATCGCCATCTCGACTTCGGCAACGGAAGCGGTGTCGAAGGACGAGCCCATCGCAGCAAGGAGGCGCAGGATTTCCGGCGCCGGGTTTGCTTTCACCGCATAGTAGATCTTGGAATCGGGCAGCGCCTTCTCGAAGGCGCGGAAATTGTCGCGCACGACATCGAGGTCGACGACGAGGCAGGGGCCGGTCGGACGTCGGGTGGCGAGGAAGTCAAGGATACGCTGGGTAGCCATCGGGGTCTCTCCATCAGCGCCTTTCGGCGCGCAATAAGGCTGCGGAACGCGGGCTGTCGGCCTCGCGAACACGCGGTGGACAAAGGCGGGACGGAAATCCATGGAACCAGCCGGTGGAGACCCCGGAACCATGAAGCGCCGTCTCGCGGCGGTGAACCTTGGCCTTGCCCGGCCTCGGTTCGCTTTGTCTGCCTTGGCTTGGATGGGAGACCCGTCCGCACTGCCGGCAATGAAGGTGTGCCTCTTCAGTAACCCCGGTCTTTGGACAACCGGCAGAACACCAGAAAGGCCCGCACCGTCGTTGCTTCAAGGTGTCCTCGGTCTGGCGGTTGGCCGCTAAACCGACTGGAGGGGTTGGCTCCAGTTACCTTACCGATTTCCCTCACCATTCGAGGATCGGCGGACACCCACAGGCACGTGCGACTTTGGGCAAGCGCGATATAAGAGCGTACGCTTTCACAATCAATAAAAATCGCATCCAAGGTTGTAAAATTTCTGGCATCGAACAATGCTGGTGCAATCGTATCCGGATATCGAACGATGCCAGGCACCCACGGCCCCCTCAACGCCTTTCTCGACGTTCGCCAGATGCCGGTGGCACATGCCGAGCTCGGACCGCTGGCCGGCTTGCGGCTGGCCGTCAAGGACATCTACGACGTCGCCGGCTACCGCACCGGTTGCGGCAATTTGCAGAAATTCGCCGAAAGCCACCCTGCCGCGCGCACCGCGCCGGCCGTGCAGATGCTTCTCGATGCCGGCGCGCGCTTCGTCGGCAAGACCCAGACCGACGAGCTTGCCTTCGCGCTGTTCGGCCAGAATGCGCATTTTTCGTTTCCGGTGAACCCGGCAGCGCCCGACCGCGTCACCGGCGGCTCGTCATCGGGGTCGGCGGCGGCGGTGGCGGGCAGGCTGGCCGATATCGCCACCGGCTCCGACACCGGCGGCTCGATCCGCGCGCCGGCGAGCTTTTGCGGATTGATTGGGCTGCGCACCACGCATGGCCGCATTTCGCTCGACGGCGCGATGAAGCTGGCGCCAAGCTTCGACACGTTCGGTCGGTTCGCCGACGACATCGAGACCTACGAGACAGTGGGCAAGCTGCTGCTTGGCCGCGACCCGCACCAGCAAGCATTGGAACGCCCGCTGGCGCTGGACCGGCTGGATGGACTGGTCGCCCGCCCGGCGCTTGCCGAATATGCTCGGATGAAGGCACTGGCGAGCGCAGTTTTCGGTACGCCGGCGACGCCGGCTGCACCCTTCGCCTCGTCTGCGGATGAACTCTACTGGTGCTTTCGCCGGCTGCAGGCCAAGGAAGCCTGGGCGGTGCATGGCGCATGGATCACCAGCGGCGACCGCGACCTCGGCCCCGACGTCGATGAACGTTTCGGCTTTGGCCGCGCCGTCGACGCTCCGACAGCACAGGCCGAGACGGTGCGACGGCTGACCTTCAAAGCCGAACTGAGCGCCCTGCTCGGCAAGGACGGATTCCTTGTCCTGCCGACGGTGCCGGGCCCGGCACCCTACGTGGACAGCACGCCGGAGCAGTTCCAGGCCTATCGCGAGCGGGCGTTGCAGCTTCTGTGCCTGGCCGGCCTGTCGGGTTTTCCGCAAATCACCTTGCCCATCGGCTCGGTCGCCGGTGCGCCGTTCGGCCTGTCGCTGCTTGGCCCTTCCGGCAGCGACATTGCCCTGATAAGGCTCGGCCGCAAACTTCTCGACGCCGCACGAAGGGCCTGACCATGGACACACTGACCCGCATGCGTGCCTTCATCGATGTGGTCGAGGCCGAGGGCTTTTCGGCGGCGGCGCGCAAGATCGGCCGTTCCAAGGCATTGCTGTCGAAATATGTCCGCGAGCTGGAGGACGAGCTCGGCGCGCTGCTGCTCAACCGCACGACAAGGCAGTTCTCGATGACCGAGGCCGGCCACACCTATTACCGGCGCGCCTCCGAGATCGTGCGCGAGGTCGACAGCCTAGCCGATGCGGTGCGCGAATCCTCAGGCGACGTGCGCGGCCGCATCAAGCTGTCGGCGCCGCGCACCTTCGCCGATGCACCGATCGGCCAGTCGCTGATCGACTTCGCCAAGCAGTATCCCGACATCGTGCTCGACATCCAGCTCGACGACCGTTTCGTCGACCTCGTCGAGGAAGGCTTCGATCTCGCGGTGCGCATCTCGCGGCTGGAGAACTCGTCGCTGATCGCCAGGCGGCTGGCGCCGTTTTCGATAAGGCTGTGCGCCTCTCCCGAACTGATCGCCAAGCACGGCATGCCGACACGGCCGCAGGATCTCGGCCGCATGCCCTGCATCGTCGACACCAATGGCCGCGGACTGAACAACTGGCCGTTCAAGGGCGACAATGGCGATCCGGTGAGCGTTGCGGTGTCGGGTCCGATCGAGGTCAACAGCCCGATGACGGCGCGGGCCGCGGCCCTGGCGGGGCTCGGATTTTCCGTCCTGCCGGATTTCATCGCCGCGCCCGATCTCGAAAGCGGGCGGCTGGTGACGGCGCTCGATGACCGCATCCTGTCGGGCGGCGGCATCTTTGCCGTCTATCCGCACCGCCGCTACCTGCCGGCCAAGGTCCGGGTTTTCGTCGACTTCTTGGTGCAGTGGTTCAAGTCGCGTGAGGCTGCTTGAGCGCTTCGAGAGCCAAAGCGTAACGCGCTTTAAGTCTTTGTTCGGTGCGTGTCGTTGTCCCAAAACCGCTGCCCGCCTTTGGGCGGTGCGCACCAGCGGTCCCAATTTCGCCCCCTTTCTGGTAACTCTCGATATCTCTCCGAGGCCGATGGAATCGCGACCGAGAATGCACCTCAAACGGCACGCAATCATGCTGGCTTCGGCCTTGGCGGCGACCTTTGCCGCCACCGGACCGGCTTACGTGCATCCTCATGTCTTCGCCGAGGCTCGCCTCGACGTGATCCTCTCCCCGGATCACCAAAGTGTGAAGGCGCTGCGTCATCTCTGGCGCTTCGACGATCTGTTTTCCAGTACGGTGATGATGGAGTTCGACAAGAACTCCGACCTGAAGCTCGACGACAAGGAGCTGAAGGAGGTCGCCGACACCGTCCACGCCTCGCTGGCCGAGTTCAACTACTTCCAGCTCGTCACCGTCGACGGCAAGGATGTGGCGATGACGCCGCCGCCGCATCTGATGGCCAATTTCGACAATGACCAGCTGATCATCCTGTTCGAGTCCGAGCCGAAGGAGCCGATCAAGCTCACCGGCAAGATCGACATCGGCGTCTACGATCCGACCTTCTACACGGCGATCGATTTCACCGAGGACCGCAACATCACGGTCGAAGGCCTGCCGTCGAATTGCACCAGCAAGGTTGTCCGTCCCGATCCGGACGAAGCGATCAAAGAAAACCAGAAGACCCTGACCGATGCCTTCTTCAACGATCCGACAGGCACCGACATGAGCAAGATCTTCGCCACCAAGCTCGAACTGAACTGTCAGCCAGAAGGATGAAGCCGGTGACGAAACCGTCCCTGCGTTTGGCATTCGGCCTGTTGGCCATCACCTTTGTCATGATGCATTTCGCCAATTCCGCCCATGCCCAGAGTTCGCTCGGCATCGGCGTCAATGACGGCATGGCGCCCACCACGGGCCCCTTCGCCCACATCCTGATGTGGATCAATCTCAGGCAGCAGGAATTCTACCGCGCGCTGGCGACGGCGATGAAGGCGATGCGCCAGGACGGCAGCAAGCTGTGGGGGCTTATCGGCCTGTCCTTCGCCTACGGCATTTTCCACGCCGCCGGCCCTGGTCACGGCAAGGCGGTGATCTCGTCCTACATGGTGGCCAATGAAGTGGCGCTGCGGCGTGGCATTCTGTTGTCCTTCGTCTCGGCGCTGCTGCAGGGCCTGACCGCGGTCGCGGTGATGGCGGTCGCTTATTTCGTCCTGCGCGGCACCGCCGTCTCGATGACCGATGCGGCCTGGTTCATGGAAATCACGAGCTTCGTCTTCGTCACCCTGTTCGGTGCCTGGCTGCTGTGGCGCAAGCTCGGCCCGTCCGTCCTGCGCCTGTTTGGCAGAGGGCCCGCCTACAGCCTGTGGGCGGCTCACGCCGGTCATTCCCATACGGGTCATTCGCACGCGGGTCATTCGCATGCCGGCCACTCTCATGCCGGTCATTCGCATGCTGTCCATGACCATTCGGCGCATGCCCATTCGCACGCCCTGCACGCGCATGATCATCACGACCACGCGCACGATCATCACGAGCACGGTGCGCATGACCATGGCCCACACGACCATGCTCATCATGATCACGCGGCGGGCGAGGTCTGCGACACCTGCGGCCACTCGCATGCGCCCGATCCGGCGCTGCTGTCGGGCGACCGCTTCGACTGGCGCACGGCCTGGTCGGCGGTGGCTGCGGTCGGCATCCGTCCCTGTTCCGGCGCGCTGATCGTGCTGAGCTTCGCACTGCTCAACGGGCTCTGGCTCGGCGGCCTGCTGTCGGTGCTGGCCATGTCGCTGGGCACCGCGATCACCGTCTCGGCCCTGGCGACGCTGGCGGTGACCGCCAAGAACTGGGCAGTGTATTTCGCCGGCGACGGCCGCATGGGCAACCGCATCCACTCGATCGTCGAGATCGGTGGCGCGGCGTTCGTCTTCCTGTTCGGACTGCTGCTGTTGTCGGCGAGCCTGGCGACGGGCGGCTGATGTTGCGGGTCGCGACGCTCCGGGTTTAAACCGCGATCTTGCCTTCCAGTTCATCCTCGATATGCGCGCGGATGATCTCGTCAAAACTCTTTTCGGCACTGAAGCCAAGCTCTCTTGACCGCCGCGCCTCGAACCGCGTCGGCCAGCCCTTGACGATCGCCCAGATCGTCTCGTCCGGCTCCTCGCGGATCAACTTCACCGCCTTGGCACCGGCAATGCGTTCCAGCGCCTCGATCTGCTCGCCGACGGTGACCGCGACGCCGGGCATCGTCAAATTGCGGCGCGGCCCGACAGCGTTGCCGTCGATCTCCGCCGCATGGATTAGGAAATTGACCGCCGAGCGCGGGCTGGCATGGGTGTGCACGACCGAGCGCGGCACCGGCAGGATCGCCTCATGGCCGCTCAGCGGCTCGCGGATGATGCCGGAGAAGAAGCTGGAGGCCGCCTTGTTCGGCTTGCCTGGCCGCACGCAGATGGTTGGCAGCCGGATGCCGATGCCGTCGAAGAAACCGCGCCTGGAATAATCGGCAAGCAGCGCTTCGCTCATCTGCTTCTGGGTGCCGTACGAGGTCAGCGGCGTCGGATGGAATTCATCCGGGATGACATCGGGAAACGGCGCGCCGAACACCGCGATCGACGAGGTGAAGACGACGCGCGGTGCAAAGCCCGCCAGGCGGATGGCATCGAACAGCGCTCGCGTGCCGTCGAGATTGACGCGGTAGCCGAGATCGAAATTCGCCTCCGCTTCGCCCGACACGATGCCGGCGAGATGGAAGACGACATCGGGGCGTGATGCGACCAGGCGCTCAGTGGCCCCCGCCTCGGCGAGGTCGCCAGTGTGGATGGTGACGCTGACGCCGTCCATGCTAGGTGCCTGCGGCGGCACGATGTCGTGCAGGTCGAGTGCTGCGATCTTGCGGCTGCGCAGCGTACCGTCCTTCGCCAGCCGGGCGATGAGCTTACGGCCGACCATGCCTGCGGCGCCAGTGATCAGAATGCGCATGTCGAAATCCCTTACTTACCCTGGTTTTTGCGCTGGTTGCGGGCCCGCAGCCAGAACACCGAGAAAAACGCCAGCACGAAGACGATGCCAAAGGCACCGGCCAGCACGGTCGAGAAACTGCCAAGTGCCAGCATCATGGTCGGCAGATAGAACGCGGCGATACCGAACAGAAGCATGATCCACGCTGCCGCGATGGCCGCATTCCTGGTGTCACGGTCCATCATGCTGCACCCGGGCTGCGGGTCTTCATCAGGCTGGTTGTCAAGGCTTTGGGACTCCTGGGGCAGAACCGATCGATACCAATCGATCAGGCCTGGTGATGATGGTCGTGATGCGCGGCCGCATCATGCTCGTGGTCATGATCATGGTCGTCGCCATCGTCGGCGCACTGTCCGAATTCCGGTTCAACGGTGGCATGGCTGATGCCGTGCTCGCTGGCAAGCCGCTTCTTGATGGTGCTCACTGCCTGATAGGCATCGACGCCTTCGGTAAGGCAGGCATGCAGCGTCGCCATGTTGCTCGTGCCGTCGAGCGACCAGACATGCATGTGGTGCACTTCGCGCACCCCCAGGACCGTCGCCTCGATATCCCTGGCGATCAGGTCGCGGTCGAGGCTCGGTGGCACGCCCTCGAGCAGGACATGAGCGGCGGCGCGCATCAGCGACCATGCCGTTGACAGGATCAGCAGCGAGACCAGGACCGACAGGATCGGGTCGATCGGTGTCCAGCCGGTCGCCAGGATCACCAGCGCGGCAACGATCGCCGCAGCCGAGCCGAGCAGGTCGCCGAGCACATGCAGCATGGCGCCCCGCATGTTCAGGCTTTCGCGGTCGCCGCCATGCAACACGAAGAAGGAACCGATATTGACCAGCAGGCCGAGGACCGCCACGACAAGCATCGGTCCGCCGAGCACCGGTGTCGGCGCCAGCAGGCGCCCCCACGCCTCGTAGACGATCCACAGTGCGATGACGAAGATGGCGATGCCGTTGGTGTAGGCCACCAGCGTCTTGACCCGGCCGAAGCCATAGGTGAGACGGCCGGTCGCCGGCCGGCCGGCAAGATGAAATGCATACCACGCTAGGCCGAGCGCGATCGCATCGGCGAGCATGTGGCCGGCATCTGCTAGCAGTGCCAGCGACCCGGTGAGAAGACCGCCGAGCGCCTCGGCGACCATGAAGCCGCCGGTCAGGCAGGCGGCAATCAGAACGCGTTTCTTGTCGGTCGAGCCATGCACTTGGCCGGCGCCGTGATCGTGTCCGCTATGATCGTCGGAATGGGTATGTGCCAATGGCAACTCCCGTTACGCGCCGAATTCAGTTCACGCGCCAAACTCGGCGCGAAAATCCTCAAGCCGTCGCTTCTGCTGGCCGTCGCCATCGAAATTGGCCGGGTCGAGCCACGCTTCGTAGGCTTGGCGTAGAGCCGGCCACTCCTTGTCGATGATCGAATACCATGCCGTATCGCGGTTTTCACCCTTGACGATGAGATGCTGGCGGAAAATGCCCTCGAACTTGAAGCCGAACCGTTCGGCCGCCCGCTTCGATGGCTCGTTGCGGTTGTTGCACTTCCACTCGTAACGACGATAGCCGAGCTCGTCGAAAATGTATTTCATGAACAGGAACTGCGCTTCGGTCGCCCCGGGTTTGCGCGAGATGAGCGGTCCCCAATAGATGTTGCCGATCTCGATGACGCCATAGGCAGGATCGATGCGCATCAGCGTCTGGCGTCCGGCGACCTTGCCGCTGGCCTTGTCGATGACGGTGAAGAACAACGGATCTTCGCTGGCCTCCACCTTGTCCAGCCATGGCTGGAAGGCGGCACGGGTTTCCGGCGGATAATCGGGCAGCCAGGCGAAGCGGCCATCGACGTCGGACACGGAGGACGCTTCGTACAGACCGTCGCCATGCTTTGCAGCGCTCAGCGGTTCGAGCCGGACGGTGCGGCCGTCGATCGCCTTGCGCTCGGGTCGCGGACGCGGTTGCCACTCTTTGAGATTTTCCGACACCGAATGCTCCAATCCGTTTGACTTTTGCCGGCCAAGGCTCACAAAAACGCACGCCAACAGTAAGAACCACACGGACGGGAAAAATGCTCCACACGATTTCCGCCTTCGACCGTCTGGGCGAGGAAAACGCCTTCGCCGTGCTCGCGCGAGCGACAGCACTTGCGAGCCAAGGCCGCGACATCGTCAACCTCGGCATCGGCCAGCCCGACTTCAAAACACCGCAGCACATCGTCGAGGCGGCGATCAAGGCGCTGCGTGACGGCCACCACGGCTACACGCCGGCCAATGGCCTGCTGGCGACGCGCGAAGCGGTGGTGCGGCGCACGCTGACCACCACCGGTGTCGAGATATCGCCTGAAACGGTGATGATCCTGCCCGGCGGCAAGCCGACCATGTTCGCCGCGATCCTGATGTTCGGCGAGCCTGGTGCCGAGATCCTCTATCCCGATCCCGGCTTTCCCATCTACCGCTCGATGATCGAATTCACCGGCGCAGCGCCGATCCCGGTGCCGATGCGCGAGGAGAACGGCTTTGCCTTCTCCGCCGAGGAGACGCTGGCGCTGATCACCTCGAAGACCAGGCTCTTGATCCTCAACTCGCCGGCCAATCCGACCGGCGGTGTCACGCCGCGCGCCGAGATCGAGAAGCTGGTCAAGGGGCTGGAGAAGCATCCGCAGGTCGCCATCCTCTCCGACGAGATCTACGACGTCATGACCTATGACGGCGAGACGCATTGCTCGCTGCTTGGCTTTCCCGAGATCCGCGACCGGCTGATCGTTCTCAATGGCTGGTCGAAGACCTGGGCGATGACCGGCTGGCGCATGGGCTGGTCGATCTGGCCGAATGGCGACAAGGGCGCCCATCTCTACGACAAGGTGCGCAAGCTGGCGGTCAATTGCTGGTCCTGCGTCAACGCGCCGAGCCAGTTTGCCGGCATTGCCGCCATCGACGGCCCGCAGGACGATGTCGACAAGATGATGCGCGCCTTCGACCGTCGCCGCAAGATCGTGGTCGAGGGGCTGAATGGCTTGCCCAACATTTCTTGCATCACGCCCAAGGGCGCCTTTTATGCCTTCCCCAACGTGTCGAAGACCGGCTGGAAGGCAAAGAAGCTCGCCTCGGCCCTGCTCGACGAGGCCGGCGTGGCGCTGATCGGCGGTCCCGATTTCGGCATTCTCGGCGAGGGCTACATCAGGCTCTCCTACGCCAACTCCGAGGAGAACATTTTGCGGGCGCTGGAGCGGATCGGAACGTTCCTGGCGAAGTGAGCTCAGCCCGCGCTGTCCCTGGATATTCACGACCGGAGAAAGTGACTTCGGATGTTCTATGCAATCCTTGCCTATCACGTAGAAGATGCGATCAAGGCGTTGACGCCGCAGGAAGATGCGGCGCTGATGGCCGACCTACTGAAGATCAACACCCGGCTTCACGAGGAAGGCACGCTTGGACCGTCCGCGCGTCTGGGAGCGACGCAGGATGCCTTCACCCTGCGCGGCCCGGGTGACGGCGTGGTCATCGACGGCCCTTTCGCCGAGACCAAGGAACAATTGCTCGGCCTCTATGTCGTCGACTGCGCCACGCGGGACGAGGCCATCGCGATCGCCCGCGACCTTCGCCGTGTCAATCCGACCGCCGTCTACGAGATCAGGCCCATTCTGCTTTTCAAGCCCGGCGCGCCGCTGGCGGGCAAATGAGCCAGCGGCGGAGGCCCCCCAGCGTCCGCTGCTCACCCACGCCCCACAAACGGCATCTTGGTGGCCATCACCGTCATGAACAGCACATTGGCGTCGAGCGGCAGGCTGGCCATGTGGACGACGGCGTCGGCGACGCGCTCCACGTCCATCACCGCTTCGGCGGCGATCGAGCCATTGGCCTGCGGCACGCCGACCGTCATCGGCTGCGCCATGTCGGTCAGCGCATTGCCGATGTCGATCTGGCCGCAGGCAATGTCATAGGGCCGGCCATCGAGCGCCAGCGTCTTGGTCAGTCCGGTAATGGCATGTTTGGTCGCCGTGTAAGGCACCGAGCCCGGGCGCGGCGCATAGGCCGACACCGAGCCGTTGTTGATGATGCGGCCACCCATCGGCCGCTGCTTGCGCATGGCGCCGAAGGCGGCGCGGGCGCACAGGAAGGAACCGGTGAGATTGACGCCGACGATGTCGTTCCAAACCTCGACCGGGATCTCGTCGATCGGCGTCGATTTGTAGCCCATGCCGGCATTGTTGAAGAGCAGATCGACGCGGCCGAAGGCCTCCGCCACCGTCTCGAACAGATCATCGACCTGGCCGGCCTTGCTGATGTCGCAGGCAACCGCCAATGCCTTGGCCTCGGTCGGCCCGGCCTCTGCGACGGCGGCATCCAGCACGGATTTGCGGCGTCCGCAGAACACCGTGTTCCAGCCGGCGTTGAGCAGCGCCGTGGCGACGCTCTTGCCGATGCCCGTGCCGGCGCCGGTGACGATGGCGGTTCTTTGCTCAGTCATGGCTGTTGTCCTCAAGCGGCGCTACGTGTGCTCGACTGATTTTCGGGGTTTGTCTTCAGGAGAGAAGGCATCGCAAATGACGGCTGCGATGGCAAGCAGGACCACCAGGGCTGGTCTCGAAATGTGGAATCCGGTTTTCGGAAGAGACCCCGCTCAAACGAACGGATAGGGCCTGACAAAAAGGGCGGTCATTGGCGACCGCCCTGATCTGAACCGGGCTTGGGAGGAGGAAAAACCGGTCCGACTGTGTAGAATCATGCGCTTCCTGAGTTAATGGAGGGTTAACCCCGGAAAGGCGATCTGTGCCGATTTGGGTTAGCGCCTGGGTCGAAAGTCGCTCTGGCGTGTCATATGGTGGTTGTTTCGAGAACCGGAGCGCAGCGGACTTTGGTCCGTGAGCAGCGGAAGCGCAGAAAACGCCATCAGATGGCCGCCAGAGCAGAGTTTCCAAACAGGCTCTCACCAGCGCGGATTGGACGAAGTCCCTGCCTTGGCCGGCACCCTGGCTGCCGAAACCGTCGCCTCGACATGATCGACCAACGCATCCGGCAGGCCAAGCCGGCCGGCAAGCAGATCGAGATAGCCGCGCTCGGCGCGGGTGTCGGGATCGATGGTAAGGCGCGAGGCGGTATAGAGTTCGAGCTTCTGCGCATCGGTTTTGGCGCCGGCCACCAGCGCGTCGAGGTCGAGCGGGCTCTCCAGTTCCTTCATCAGGAATTTCTCGGCATCGGAGTCTATGCCGGCAAGGCTGAGCTTGCCGGCGATCTTCTGGCGTTCGTCGTCGTCGATATGGCCGTCGGCCTTGGCCGCCGAGATCATCGCCCGAACCAGGGTCAGCGTGAATTCGTCCACGCCTTGCGGCGCCTGCGACGGGTGGAAAGCGGTGTCCTTGGGCGGCGGCAGCAATTCCGGTTCGCCGGCCGCGGGCGCTTCCGCCGGCGCGTTGCCGGCCTTGTAGTTCTGGTAGGCCTTGTAAGCGAGCCCGCCGATCGCGGCCAGGCCGCCTAGCTTCACGGCAGCGCCCGTCACCTCGCGGCCAGCACCGGTCCCGAGCAGTACGGCAGCCAGTGCGCCGGCCGCAAGCGGATTGTCCTTGGCCATCTGCACGGCCTGGCCCGCCTTGTCGCGAACGGTGCCGCTGGTGCCGGGAATTTGCGAGCCAAGCAGATCGTCGAGAAGCTTCTTGGGATCGAACATTCAATGCCTCCAGGATTTGCCCGGCCGAACGGGCAGGTTTCGAACGCCGAAGAGGTAGGCCCCGCACTTTGACATTACAATGACGTATCCATCGGGACAGATCCTTGGCGAGCGGCCGAAGCCGTGATCAGGATCCGATATGCCGGCCCCTGCCCCGTACTTGCGCGAGTTCGACCTGGCGCTGGCGCTCGGCGTAACGCTCGCGATCCTCGTCGGAACGCGCATCGAAACAACGCGGACAAGACACGCCGGTGGCGAACTTCGGTGACGTTAGGTCGCCTGGCGTCAGCGGATGGCGACAGGCACGGCAGAGTTCGGCCTCGCCCTCGGCAAGACCGTGCGACACCGAAACGCGTTCGTCGAAGACGAAGCACTCGCCTTGCCACAGGCTCTGTTCGGGCGGAACCTCCTCCAGGTATTTGAGGATGCCGCCCTTGAGATGGAAGACATCCTCGAAGCCGAGGGACTTGACGTAGGCGGTCGCCTTTTCGCAGCGTATGCCGCCGGTGCAGAACATCGCCACCTTGCGGCCCTCGAGTTCCGCCCTGTGCGCTTCCACCCAGGCCGGAAACTCGCGAAAACTTGCCGTTGCCGGATCGACCGCGTCCTTGAACGTACCGATCGACACCTCATAGGCGTTGCGCGTGTCGATGACGATCGTATCGGGCTCGGATATCAGCGCGTTCCAGTCGGCCGGCGCGACATAGGTGCCGGCACTCGTCGCTGGGTCGATGTCCCCGACACCCATGGTGACGATCTCGCGTTTCAACCGCACCTTCATGCGGTGGAACGGCGTTTCTGCTGCGCTGCTGTATTTGACCTCGAGGCCGGCGAGCCCTTCGATGGCTTCGAGATAATCGATGAGTTCGGCAATCGCCGTCTCGCTGCCGGCGACGGTGCCGTTGATACCCTCATGCGCCAGAAGCAAGGTGCCCTTGATGCCGCGCCCGCAACAGAAAGCGGCGAGCGGCGCGCGCAATTCGTCGAAGGCGTCGAGCCGGGCAAACCGGTAGAGCGCGGCGACGCGGATGGGGTCTGTTGGCGTGGACAATGTCATTGCCAAGCCAACTAGACGCTCGTCGCAGCCGATTCAAGGCGCACCGGCTTCATCAGCCCGTCATCGTTTTTGATGGCAGTGTCCGGTATAACTGCGCCACGGCGCGTGACATCGCGACACGCTTCGTTTCATGGACAGAAAAACACCCGTCTGCTAATCGGTTGAATTGTCCCACGATACGGAGAGACAGATGCCCAGCAAGACCGAAAAACTCCTGTCGCTCCTCAACGGCCAGCCGGTCATCCCGGTGCTGAAGATCGCCAACGTCGATGATGCCGTGCCGCTGGCCCGCGCTTTGGCGCGTGGCGGCCTGCCGGCGATCGAGATCACGCTCAGGACCGCCGATGCACTGGAAGCGATCCGGCGGGTGGCGGCTGAGGTCGAGGACGCCATCGTCGGCGCCGGCACCATTCTCGATGCGCGTCAATTCGAACAGGCGGCGGCCGCAGGCTCGCGCTTCATCGTCAGCCCCGGCATCACCCGCGAGCTTCTGGCGGCAGCGGCCCAAAGCGACGTTCCGCTGTTGCCCGGCGCCATCACGCCTGGCGAGATCATGGCTGCACGGGAAGCCGGCTTGCGCTTTCTCAAATTCTTCCCGGCCGAGCAGTCGGGCGGCATCGCTTCGCTGAAGGCCTTCGCCTCGCCGCTCGCCGATGTGAAGTTCTGTCCGACCGGCGGCATCACCGGCAAGAACGCGGCCGAGTATCTCAGCCTGCCCAACGTCGTCTGCGTCGGCGGCTCCTGGGTTGCCCCGGACGACATGGTCAAGGCCGGTAAGTGGGACGAGATCGAGGCTCTCGCACGCGCGGCCAGCAAGCTGGCAAAATAGGGCTTTCGGCGCGGCATGAAAAACCCGGCCGACTTGCGTCGACCGGGTTCTGCTGCTTGAGTTTCGAGCCGATCAGTTGCAGACCCTGATCTTTTCCACGACCTTGCGGTGGTGAGCCCAATGCGTGACCACCTTGGTGCGGCAGTGCTTCCTCATCATGTGCATATGGTCGTTGGTCTTCACGACAACGGTCGCTGCCTGCGTGGGAGCGATGGCCGCCGAAGTGGTTGCCAAGGCAATGACCGATGCCAGTAGAATGTTCTTCATGGATATCCCCGGGTTTGAACGAACAGGGGAGGAACCCTTGAAGGACTGAGCAAGTTCCACGCTCACGGCAATGTCAGACCGGCGTGATCGGGCCGATGGTCAGGGAATCACCGCGCTCCGCTACGCAACAGAAAAGCCGCGCAGGTTGCCCGGCGCGGCTTTGTCGATTGGCTGGTCGCTTACTTGGTCTGGAAGCGGGCGACCGACAGGAACTTGACGGCGTTGCCGGTGAAGCGGTTGGCGTCGGCCATCTGGTCGCCAGACTGGAAGCCAGCCGTGTAGACCTCGCTCGGCGGCGTATGCACGATGCTGTAGGCGTAGCCCGGCGCTGTCGTGGCGCTTGAAACGGTGGCGACATGTTCGCCGCTGGTCAGCGCCCAGCGGGCGGCCTGCGGCGCGGCGGCAACCACCATGGCCTTGGGACCAGGCTTCAGGTCGCGGGCGGTGGCTCTCGATTCCTTACGGGTCGTCTTGACGCCAGCGCCGATCGCGGCGGCCGGATCGGTACCGGCAGGGCGGGCAACGACAGCCTCGCGCGGCGATGCAGCATCGGCGCCCGACTGATCGTTGAAGGCCGAACGCGCCTCGGACAAGGACAAGGAAGCGACCTGGTATGCGTCGGCCGCAGCACCGGCCCGGGCATTGGCCTCGTCGAGCACGGCCTTCACCTCGTCCGGCCTGGCCATGTCGGGCCGCGCGCTGGGCAGCGCCGAGAAGGCGTCGGTCGCAGCGCTGCCGCGCTCAGCCGTATCCGCCAGCGCCATCAGCACGTCCTTGCTGGGTGGCGGAGCCAGAGCGGCCGGCAGCGAATTGTCGGGGCGCCATGTCGGCAACGGTACGTTGTTGACAGCGACCTGAGCAGGGACCGGGGCCGGGGCGGCCGACGGATCGGCCATGCCGAAAGGCACGTTCGCCGGCGCATGTGCTGTCGCCACGGCCTGCTCGGTAGTTGTTGCCGCATCCGCTGTCGCAGTCGCATCCGCTGACGCATCCGCCATGGCGAAAGGAACGTTGTCAGGCGACTGGGCACCGACATCGGCCTTCGGCCGCGGTGCAAAATCAGGCAGCGGAATGCTGCGGGCGGGCAGCGCCGCGATGATCGTCTCCGGCGTATCCTTTTCCGGCTCCGGAGCCTGCTCCTCGGCGATCTGCGGAATCTCCGCGCGCTTTGCATTCTCCGGCGCCACGATGGCGATGCCCGGGAGGTTGTTGGTCTTGGCTGTCGCGGCCGGCTGCAGGTTTCTAGCCTTGGGCGGAGGTGCCGCCGAAGCGGTCTCGACATCGGCGCTGTCGTCGGCCTCGTCGTCGCCGCCGCCGCCAAAGAAAGCCGACAGGAACCCACCTGATTTCTTGCTGCTGCCGCCGGCGCTGGCCAGTTCAATGGCCGGCGCGCCTGCACCCTTGCGCGCCTTGTAGGAGGCGAGCGCCTGCTCAAAGCCTGGCAGCGGCCTGCCGTCGCTCGGCACATGCAGCGTCTTGCCATTGGGGAACAGGCTGACCAGTTCCTGGCGGCTGATGCCGGGCCAGTGGCGCACATTGCCGACATCCATATGGACGAACGGCGAACCGGATGTCGGATAGTAGCCGACGCCGCCACCCTGCATCTTGAGACCGATGTTGCGCAGCTTCTTCAGCGGCACGCCGGGAATGTAGAAGTCCATCGCCTTGCCGAGCATGTGCTGGCTCTTCTCGGCGACGCCCCTGCTGCGGCTGCGCAGCATCGAGTTCGTCGACGGCGAGCGATAGCCGCAGACGACCTGGATGTAGTCCGTGGCACCGCTTTCCCGGTAGGCTTCCCAGACCAGATCCAGCAGACGCGGATCCATCTTGGTGGGCTCGTTGCGGCGCCAGTCGCGCAAGATGATGTTGATCTTCCTCAGACCCTCGGGAACGTAGCGGCCATTGCGCTTGTAGACGATCTCGGCCTTCTCGTGCGTATGAAGGTGATAAAGTTTCAGCGAACGTGTTTCGGCGCTGGCACCGGTTGCAGCCGCGGCAACAAAACCAAATGCGACAATCAACGCCGCCAGCCATTTCGGCCAGACGCTCACGTGAAGGTGCCGCCCGTTTGTGTGTCGTTCGATTCTGTTCAAATCAAAAGGCCCTGCAGGCTGCCGTTTGTCCCCGGATTTGTCCAAACGGATGTGTCGTTATCACATCCGAATATCGATCCTAATGGTTAATCATCGCTTATTGAAGCCAAAATGCGGTAACACCGTGGCGATATCCCGTCAAAAATTGTTCACCGGGTTTCTTGGTAAACCACTGGTTTAGATCATGTTTCCGCCTTTGCCCGAAACACGATCTGTTACCGTCAGCCTTAATGCGTGAACAGGCCTGTCCATGGGCCCGCCACATTCCCGCCAAAACCCGATATAGGGCGTATTCTGACATTTCAAGCTGGCTCCGGCCTTGCGTCCGAAGCGTGGATCCCGAACCGAAGGTCGGCAAAGCAATGGAGGAAACTGGTTTTCGGAAGGGATTATGCGCTTGAAGGTGTGTTGGAATTGAGGTCAGGCGGCATCGCCTGAACCTCAACATACCTAGGAAGCGAGCCGGTCGACGCGGCCGGTCTCCGGGTCGATGCCGTATTCCTTGAGCTTGCGGTAAAGCGTCGAGCGGCCGATGCCGAGGCGGCGGGCGACTTCGCTCATCTGGCCGTTGTAGTGGTCGATGGCGAGCTTGATCATCTCGAGCTCGACATCGGCCAGCGCACGCACATTGCCGCGTTCGTCGAGCGCCCGCAACGTACCGAAGCGAGGCTGCAGCCTGGCCAGCGGATCGGGCTGGATCGCCACGGCGGCCTCGCCGGACGAGGCTTCCGCGTCGCCAGGCTCAGTGTCCAGCGGCAAGGACGCGGACGGCGAAACGCCATCGGCGTCGAGATTGACGGTGCCTTCCACCTGCGCCCGGATCTGCGGGAAGTCCTCCGTGGTCAGCACATCGCCTTCGCAAAGCACCGAGGCCCGGAAGACGGCATTTTCGAGCTGCCGGATGTTTCCCGGCCAGTCATAGGCCTGCAGCACGGCAAGCGCCGCGGCTGAAATGCCTTGCAGGCGATGACGCGGGTCGGCCGGCGCCACCTTCTCCATGAAATGCGTGACCAGATAGGGTATGTCGTCGCGGCGGTCGCGCAGCGGCGGCACGAAGATCGGATAGACGTTCAGCCGATAGAACAGATCTTCGCGGAACTTGCCGTCCTTGACCTGCTGCAGGAGGTTGCGGTGCGTCGCCGAAATCAGCCTGATGTCGACCCTGACGGTCGAGCGTCCGCCGACCGGGTCGACCTCGCCGTCCTGCACGGCGCGCAGCAGCTTGACCTGCACGTCGAGCGGCAGGTCGCCGATCTCGTCGAGAAACAGCGTTCCCGAATGCGCCTCGACGAACTTGCCTGTGTGCTTATCGGTGGCGCCGGTGAACGAGCCCTTCTCGTGGCCGAACAGGATCGATTCGACCAGATTGTCGGGAATGGCGCCGCAATTGACGGTGACGAAGGGTTTCGAGCGGCGGTCGCCGCTGCCCTGGATGGCGCGCGCCACCAGTTCCTTGCCGACACCGGACTCGCCCTCGATCAGAATCGGAATGTTGGATGCCGCCGCCTTCTGGCCGAGGCGGATCACCCTGTCCATGGCCGGGCTGTGCGTGACCATGTCCTTGAAGGTCAGAAGTCCGCCACGCCGGCGCGACGTACGCTTGACCTCGCCCTCGACGGCCTCGACCTTGAGCGCATTGGCGATCGACGCCTGCAGCCTGTCGGGCGATGCCGGCTTGACGACGAAATCGAAGGCTCCGTGACGCATGGCCGAAACCACGGTCTCGATGCCGCCCTGGGCGGTCTGCACGATCGTCGGGACATTTATGTCGCGCTCGCGCATCGCCTTCAGCACGCCGATGCCGTCCAGACCGGGCATGACCAGATCGAGGATGACCACCGAAACCTCGCGGGCGCCTGGCCCGTCGAGGACATCGAGCGCGGCCGCTCCGCCGTCGACGACGGTTGCCGCATGGCCGAACCGCGTCACGGCTGCTTCGAGCAGCCGTCGCTGCACGGGATCGTCATCGACTATGAGTATGGAACCTGTCATGACTGGTACGACTATGCCCGCCCGAGGAATTCTGCCCTGTGGACCATCTTGGCACAGGGTTCTAAATAAGGTTTCAAAAAACCCGGTGAATGAATTCCTTAGGATTTGACCGGCTTCTCGTTTCCCCTTTGAACCTCGGCCACGGAAGGTATCGGCGATGCACATGGTTTCTGGGCACATGGTTTCTGCTCGGCGGCTAACGGCGCCAGCCTCCGGTCAGGGCGCGGCCGAGCTTGGCGACCTGCCGGAGTGGAACCTTGCCGATCTCTATGCCGGCATGGAAGCGCCGGAACTGAAGCGCGACATCGCCAAGGCCGCAGCCGACGCGATCAGCTTCGAGACCCGCTGGAAGGGTACGTTGGCCGCCGAGGCCGAGCGTGGCAGCGCCGGCAGGCTGGGCGAGGCGCTTGTCGCCTACGAGGCGCTGGAGGAACTGATTGGCCGGATCGTCTCCTATGCCGGGCTGGTCTATGCCGGAAACACCGCCGATCCGCAGCGCGCCAAGCTCTATGGCGATATCCAGGAGAAGATGACCGACGCCAGCGCGCACCTTCTGTTCTTCGCGCTCGAACTCAACCTGATCGACGACGGCGCGATCGAAGGCGCGCTTGCCGGCGATCCCGCGTTCGGCCACTACCGCCCCTGGGTGCTCGATCTGCGCAAGGACAAGCCCTACCAGCTCGAGGACCGCGTCGAGCAGCTTTTCCATGAAAAATCGATCACTGGACGCGGCGCCTGGAACCGGCTGTTCGACGAGACGATGACCGACCTTCGCTTCGACATCGACGGCGAGGAACTGACGCTCGAGCCAGCGCTGAACCGCTTGCAGGACGCCGACGGCGAAGTGCGCCGCCGGGCCGCCGAGGCGCTGGCAGCGACCTTCCGCAAGAATTTGCGGACCTTCACGCTGATCACCAACACGCTGACCAAGGACAAGGAGATTTCCGACCGCTGGCGCGGCTTCGAGGACATCGCCGATTCACGCCATCTCGCCAACCGCGTCGAGCGCGGTGTGGTCGATGCGCTGGCATCCGCCGTTCGCGACGCCTATCCGCGCCTGTCGCACCGCTATTATCAGATGAAGGCGCGCTGGCTGGGCATGGATGTGATGAACCACTGGGACCGCAACGCGCCGTTGCCGGACACGCCGCAGGCGATCATCGGCTGGGACGAGGCCAGGAACACCGTGCTCTCCGCCTATCAGCGCTTTTCGCCCGACATGGCGGAGATCGCGCGCACCTTCTTCGACCGCAACTGGATCGACGCGCCGGTGCGTCCGGGCAAGTCGCCCGGCGCCTTCGCGCATCCGACCGTGCCGTCCGCGCATCCCTATGTCCTGCTCAACTACATGGGCAAGCCGCGCGATGTGATGACGCTGGCGCATGAGCTGGGCCATGGGGTGCATCAGGTGCTGGCCAGCGGCCAGGGCGCGCTGATGGCCTCGACGCCGCTGACGCTGGCCGAGACGGCATCCGTCTTCGGCGAGATGCTGACCTTCCGCTCGCTGCTCGACCAGACCACCGACAGGCGCGAGCGCAAGGCCATGCTCGCCCAGAAGGTCGAGGACATGATCAACACGGTCGTGCGCCAGATCGCCTTCTACGAATTCGAGCGCAAGGTGCATGCCGAGCGCAGGAATGGCGAACTGACCTCCGACAGGCTCGGCCAGTTCTGGCTGGAAGTGCAGGCCGAAAGCCTCGGGCCGGCGATCAAGTTGCGCGAAGGCTACGAGGTGTTCTGGACCTACATCCCGCACTTCATCCATTCGCCCTTCTACGTCTATGCCTATGCGTTCGGCGACTGCCTGGTGAACTCGCTCTACGCGGTCTACCAAAATGCCGAGCGCGGCTTCCAGGACAAGTATTTCGAAATGCTGCGCGCCGGCGGCACCAAGCATCATTCCGAGCTCCTGGCGCCCTTCGGCCTCGATGCCACCGATCCCGCCTTCTGGCAGATCGGGCTTGGCGTCATCAGCGGCCTGATCGACGAGCTGGAAACACTCGACGCTTGAACGCCCTGTAGGTCTCATCTGCACGCAGAACAGTTGAGCCGGGGCGCATACTGGGACGGCTTATTCTTGGCCTAAATATCGGTTCTTGAAGTACTCTCCATGGAAGTTTTCCGATAGCTTTCCACAAGCCCTATGATAGCCTTCCTTCCAAGCTCAGCCGGAGCGCATGCCGATCGGCGAGGGGAAGTCTCAGCCGGCCGCGGCGCCTTGGCGAACGCGACAACGGCCGTTGGCCATGGCAGGCAAAGCCGATCGCCGACAGCTCCAACCGAAGCCGGCTGTTCTGCGAACCGCGGAACCACCATCGACTAGTCCTTTCGCCGAAGGTCATGAACCCATGCCACGGCAGACGGATCTGATTGGAGAGAGAAACAATGGGCACTTTTTTCTACATGCTCCTGGCGTTCCTGGTAGGCGTGTTGGTGGGCTGGTTCCTCTGGGGACGCCTGCGCGGTGAACTCGACAGCTTGCGCGGCGACCTCGACCGCACGCGCAGCGAGCGCGACAGGCTGCGCGCCGACAACGACCGCCTGACCGGTGAGCTCGATGCATGCGGCAAGACCCGCACCGACCTTGAGCGCCGGCTGCGCGAAGCGCCGGCAACACCCGCTGCAGGAACCGGCGCGGCAAAGGCCGCGAGCCAGGCGCCGGCTGCCCTGATATCGACCCCAGCCGCGGCCAAATCGGCGCCCGCGGCGGCCAAACCTGCACCAAAGAAGCCGGCGGCGACCAAGGCAGCGCCCAGCGCCGCCAAGTCCAGCGCCAAGTCCAGCGCACCGAAGTCCAGCGCCCCCAAGGCGAGTTCCGCGCCAAAAGCGGCAGCATCGGCGAAAGCCACGGCGGCCCAGCCGGCAGCGGCCAAGCCGGCAGCGGCCAAGCCCGACAACCTGCGCCGCCTGATCGGCATCGGCCCGGTCAACGAGAAGCTGCTCAAGGCACAAGGCGTCACCAGCTTCGCCCAGATCGCCGCCTGGACAGCCGCCGATATCAAGCGGATCGAGGATGTCATGAACTTCGACGGCCGCATCGCGCGCGAACGCTGGATCGAACAGGCCAAGCTGCTTGCCGCCGGCGACGAGACGGAGTTCGCCAAGCAGTTTCCGACAGCGGGAACCTCCAGCAACACCTGATCGGCGAAAGCAGGATTGTGACAAACGGCGGTGCCCAAGGCGCCGCCGTTTGTTTTTGGCCGCAATCGCAATATCGACCCGGAAGTTGGCCCAGGGATCGGCTCTCACGTTAGCCCGAGAGGTCGGCTTTGAGGGGCAGCGTGCCGTTCCCTCGATTGCGCGCAGGCGGCCCCCCATATAGAGCGGTCGACGGCTTCATCGAGCGTAGCATCCGAGTCCCATGTCCCTGCCCGCCGCAATTTTCCGCAACGACGAAAGCGCGCGCCAGCTCGTCTTCGACCGGCCGGCCGACATCATCGTGGCGCATGAGGCAAAGGACTTCCTGCCGGCGCTGGCGGCGGCGCAGGCGGCGCACGACGCCGGCAAATGGTTGGCCGGCTATTTTTCCTATGAAGCGGGTTATCTGCTCGAACCGAAGCTGGTTCCCTTGCTGCCGAAAGGGCGCCGCGCTCCAATCGTGTGCCTTGGGGTTTTCGACGCGCCGGTCGAAGAGGGGGTGCCGCCCCGCAACGCAGCGGCGACCAATGGCCCGATCTTCGACGCGCGGGCGACATGGTCGCTCGAGGATTACGAGAAGCGGTTCGCGCAGCTGCACCAGCACATCAGGCAAGGCGACTGCTACCAGGGCAACCTGACCTTTCCCGTTCACGCGCAATGGTCGGGCGACCCGCTGGCCGCCTTCGATGCGCTGACCGAACGCCAGCCGGTGAAATATGGCGCGCTGGTCTCGCTCGGTGATCCCATCGTGCTGTCGCGTTCGCCCGAACTGTTCTTCGAGATCGACGCCGCAGGCATGATCGAGACGCATCCGATGAAGGGCACCGCACCGCGCGGCGCCACCAAGGCCGAGGACGAGCGGCAGAAGATTTTCCTGCGCAACGACGAGAAGAACCAGGCCGAGAACCGGATGATCGTCGATCTCCTGCGCAACGATATCTCGCTGATCAGCGAGGTCGGCACGCTGGACGTGCCGGCGCTGTTCCGCATCGAGACCTATCCGACAGTCCACCAGATGGTGAGCGATGTCAGGGCAAAGCTGCTGCCGGGTCTCAGCATCCGCCAGGTGTTCGCGGCGCTGTTCCCGTGCGGCTCGATCACCGGCGCGCCAAAAATCCGTGCCATGGAAATCCTGCACGATCTGGAAGGCACGCCGCGCGACGCATATTGCGGCGCCATCGGCTGGATCGCACCCGGCGGCACGATGCGCTTTTCCGTGGCGATCCGCACCATCTCGCTCTTTTCCGGCGGCGAGGCCGTCTACAATGTCGGCGGCGGCGTCGTCTTCGATTCGACGGCTGAGGAGGAGTATCAGGAGTGTCTGCTGAAAGCGCGCTTCGCGACGGGAACACCGCCGACTTCCAGCTGATCGAGACCATGCGCTGGGAACCCGGCTCGGGCTTCCTGCGCTTCGATCGCCACCTTGCCCGCCTCTATGGCTCGGCAGCGGAACTCGGCTTTGCCTGCGACCCGCAAAGGGTCGGCGACGTGCTGGGCAATGCGGTCAGCGGATCCGGCATCGCGTTGCGCACGCGTCTGGCCTTGTCGCGCGACGGCGAAGCGACCGCCTCGGCACAGCCTTATGAACCGCTGGCCGCCGACAAGGTCTGGGTGCTGCGGCTGGCGCGGACAAGGCTCGATTCGCACGACACGCTGCTGCGTCACAAGACCAGCCGGCGCCACCTGTACAGCCACGCCCGCGCCGAATATCTCATCACCCAGGCCGACGAGGTGCTGCTGGCCAATGAGCGCGGCGAGATCTGCGAAGGCACCATCACCAATGTCTTCGCCGATCTTGGCGATGGCATGCTGGCGACGCCGCGGCTCGACTGCGGCCTGCTGTCTGGCGTACTGCGCGCCGAGCTTCTGGATGAAGGCCGCGCCCGCGAAGCGATCTACAGCTACGGCGATCTGCAGTCGGCCAAGGCGATCTTTGTCGGCAATTCGCTGCGCGGCTTGATTCCCGCAAAGCTGGCATGACCGGGAGAATGCTATGTTCGTCGTTTCGCTGAACTACAAGGTGCCCCTGACCGAGATCGACCGCTTGCAGGCGGCCCATATCGAATGGCTGAAGGCCTGCTATGCGGACGGCATCTTCGTCGCCTCCGGCCCGAAGAAACCGAGAACCGGCGGCATCATCATCGCGCAATGCCCGCGCGAAATCCTCGACGCCACGCTGGCTGCCGACCCCTTCGCCAAGGCGGGTGCCGCGGACTACGATGTCACCGAATTTCTGGCGAGGATGACCATCGCCGTCCTGGACAGTTTCAGGGAAGCTTGAGCTTGGCCGAGGCGCTGCCCACCCATACGCCTTATGACGGCTCGTCGAAACTCTTCAGCATCGGGCTGAAGCCGCTCGATCCGGCAGACTGGATCGAGGTCGACGACCATCTGCTGCCGTATCTGGCCGAAAAGCGCCGGCTCTATGCCGAAATCCCCGAGCGGGTTTTCGTCGAGGAGGACGGCACGCGGGAGGCCCAGCAGGAAGTGCTCGAATTGCTCGGCAAGCATCTGCCGGAAAGATTTCCCGACACCTATCGGCGCACCGATGCAGGCGTCGAGGTCGTGAGCGCGGAGAGCCATTTCCCCATCCCTTCCGGTCTCGACGGCGCACCGCTCGTCGCCGCCTCGCTGTTGGTTCAGGAAGACCTGATCCTGATGCGCCGCAACGACAGCGGCTGGCGGCTTGTCGCCGGCTCTTTGTGCTTCCCCTCATCCTGGTCGCTGCTCGAAAAATTCGGCAAGCCGTTGCAGCAGATCCACGAGCCCGTACCGGGCTTCGGTCCGGGCACGCGGCCGGCCGAACTGATCAACCGCATGTTCGACGGTCTCCAGGGCCAGGCGGTCGAGCGCTTCAACTGGTCGATCCAGGCCGACAATGCGCTCTATCATCCGCTGTCCAATGTCGAGCGCATCGACCGCGCCACCAGCCGGCCGACACGCTTCCCCGATGGTGACGTCAGGGCGCACGCCTTCATCCGCGTCGAACGTCAGACGTTGCGCAAGCTGCCGTCCTCGCGCGACATCCTGTTCACCATCCGCATCCACCTCGACCCGCTCGCCGTGCTGGAGCGGCACCCGGACCGGGCGACGCTCGCACTGTCCTTTGCCGCCCAGCTCGAAGCGCTCGATCTCGACCAGCTCGACTACAAGGGCCTGACATCGGACCGCGACCTGCTGATCGAACGATTGAAGACAATGGCCGGCTGAAGCCGCCTACAGGCTGCCCGCCAGGAAATCAACGAATGTCCTTGCCCTGACGCTGGCCTTGCGTCCGGCCGGAAACAGCGCCCACAATTCAACAGGCGGCAGCGCCCAGTCGACCAGGATCGGCCGAACCGCACCGCTGCGCAGTTCCGCGTCGAACATCCATTCGGAGCCGACCGTGAAGCCGATGCCGGCAAGTACGGCCTCACGTATCCCTTCGGCGGAAGTCACGCGCAGCCGCCCTTGGCCGGCAAGCGAAACTTCTTCGGCGCCTCGCCGGAATGTCCAGCGATTGGAAGTGCCTGCTCGGACAAAAAGGATCGCCTCGTGCCGCGACAGCTCATCCGGCGCGATGGGTTCGCCCTCGCGTGCTAGGTAAGAGGGTGCCGCCACCACGAGACGACGACAGGTGGCGATCTTGCGTCCGACATGAGCGGGGGCGAAGTTTTCACCCAGACGCAGCATGACATCCACCCCTTCCTCGACGAGGTCGACGTTCCTGTCGTCCATCGCCACCTCGACGTCGAGCCTCGGGTGAGCGTCCAGGAAGGCTTTCAGCCTCGGAACGACATGCAGGCGGCCGAAGGTTACCGACGTACCGATGCGCAGCAACCCGTTAAGCGCCGCCGCAGTGCCACGCGCCGCGTTCTCTGCTTCGTCGGCCTCGTCGACCGCGCGCTTGGCGCCTTCATAGAAGCTGAGGCCGGCATCGGTCGGCGAGAGACCTCGAGTGGTGCGCGACAGCAGGCGAACGCCGAGCCGTTCCTCGAGCTGCGCGATGGCCTTCGAGACGGCTGGCTGCCCGACGCGCAAATGCCGCGCGGCCGCCGAGAACGAGCCGGTTTCGATGACCCTTATAAAGGTGTTCATCACCATGAGCCTGTCCATCTATTCCACCTTGGAATTAGTTATATGGTGTTATTCACTCTACTTGACCCATCTAGGAATGGCCAATTGGGCGATTGTCAAATCCATCCATCCATCCATTCGGAGAACCAAAATGGGCAAGCTCAACAACAAGGTCGCCATCGTCACCGGTGCCGCGCGAGGCATCGGTGCGGGCATCGCCAAACGGCTGGCGGCGGAAGGCGCCGCCGTCGTCGTTAACTACGTCTCCAGCCGTGAGGCTGCAGAACGCACGGTCAAGGAGATCGTCGCCGCCGGTGGCAAGGCGACTGCGGTTCGGGGTGACGTGGCCGACGCCGCCGAAGTCGAGAAGATGTTCGAGGCCGCCGAGATCGCATTCGGCAAGCCAAGCATTCTGATCAACAACGCCGCGACCGCCAGCTTCGGCACTTTCGAGGAAGCCAGTGAGGCGGATTATCGGCGGCTCTTCGACACCAACGTACTGGGCACGATCCTGACCACAAAGGCGGCCATGCGCCACTTCCCCGAGACCGGCGGCAGCATCGTCAACATCGGCACGATCTCGAGCTGGAACCCGGTGCCAAACACCAGCCTCTATTCCGCCAGCAAAGCGGCGATCGATACGCTGACGCTTAGCCTGTCGAGAGAACTCGGAGCCCGCAACATCCGTGTCAACATCGTGGCGCCTGGCTATACCCGTACCGAAATGACCGAAGGCATGGTTGGCACCGATTTCGGCAATATGCTGATCGCTGGCGTCCCCCTTGGCCAGCGCTTCGGCAAGCCGGACGACATAGCCCCAACCGTGGCCTTCCTCGCCTCGGACGAGGCGGCGTGGCTGACCGGCGAACGCATCAACGCGTCCGGCGGCGCTCGCTGATACGACGCCGGCTCAACATCCGCCATCGGGCAGGCCATGGCCTCCCGGTGGCATCGCCGAGCACTTCCACAGCGGCGTTCCCGGGCGTTTCGCTGCTTTTCGCTTTATTGTGACAATGATCTATGGTTTGTCGCGCCGCGGCCAAGCGGCTGTTCCGGAGTGTTTTTTGAGGAGTGCTCGATAAAATGGCGAATGAAAATTGGCCCGTTTACGGTGAGATCACCGGCCCTGTGGTGATGATCGGCTTCGGCTCGATCGGACGGGGGACGCTGCCGCTCATCGAACGCCATTTCACGTTCGACAAGTCGCGCATGACGGTCCTCGACCCACGCGACACTGATCGCAAGCTGCTCGACGAGCGCGGCATCGCCTTCGTCCAGGAAGCGGTGACCGAGAAGAATTACAAGAAGCTTTTGACGCCGCTTCTGACCAATGGCGGCGGCCAGGGCTTTTGCATCAACCTGTCGGTCGATACCGGCTCGGTGGATCTGATGCGCCTCTGCCGCAAGCTCGGCGTGCTCTACATCGACACGGTCGTCGAGCCTTGGCTCGGCTTCTACTTCGATGCCCAGGCCGACAATGCCAGCCGCACCAACTACGCGCTGCGCGAAGCGATGATCAAGGAAAAGCACGACAAGCCCGGCGGCGCGACGGCGGTCTCCACCTGCGGCGCCAATCCCGGCATGGTCTCGTGGTTCGTCAAGCAGGCGCTGGTCAACCTCGCCACCGATCTCGGCCTCGAGTTTTCAGAGCCCACGCAGGACGACCGCGAAGGTTGGGCCAAGCTGATGAAGAAGGCCGGCGTCAAGGGCATCCACATCGCCGAGCGCGATACCCAGCGCGCCAAGAAGCCGAAGCCGATGGATGTGTTCTGGAACACCTGGTCGGTCGAAGGCTTCATTTCCGAGGGCCTGCAGCCTGCCGAGCTCGGCTGGGGCACGCATGAGACGTGGATGCCGAAGAACGCCAAGAAGCACAAGCACGGTTCGAAGGCCGCCATCTATTTGGAGCAGCCCGGCGCCAACACGCGCGTGCGCTCATGGTGCCCGACGCCGGGGCCGCAATACGGCCTCCTGGTCACACATAACGAGGCGATCTCGATCGCCGATTTCTTCACCGTGCGCTCCAGGAAGGGCAAGGTTCAATATCGCCCGACCTGCCACTATGCCTATCATCCCTGCAATGACGCGATGCTGTCGCTGGACGAGATGTTCGGCGCCGCCGGCAAGCCGCAGCCTGTGCACCACGTGCTCGACGAGAATGAACTGGTCGACGGCGTCGACGAACTCGGCGTGCTGCTCTACGGCCACGACAAGAATGCCTACTGGTACGGCTCACATCTTTCGCTGGCCGACGCGCGCAGGCTGGCGCCCTATCAGAACGCCACCGGCATGCAGGTCACCTCGGCGGTTCTCGCCGGCATGGTCTGGGCTCTGGAAAACCCTGAAGCCGGCATCGTCGAGGCAGACGAGATGGACTACAAGCGCTGCCTGGAAGTGCAGTCGCAATATCTGGGACCGGTCAAGGGCCACTACACCGACTGGACGCCACTCGATAACCGGCCCGGCCTGTTCCCGGAAGACCTCGATCGCAGCGACCCGTGGCAATTCCGCAACATCCTCGTCCGATAGCGCTCTGCTAGGGATACTCCATTGCCTTGCAATCGCCCGGAAATCGGGCGATTGAAGGGGTGCGGCCTAGAGCGACGTGCGTCCAATCGTACGCATAAAGTACGCTCTAGCACTTTGGGTGTGCGCATCGTGTTTTCCAAAAATCGATTCCGATTTTTGGGCCGATGCGAGAGGAGAGGATTTTCATAATGAACATTGCGCGCAAGATTGTTTGGATGAGCGTTGCAGCAGCTGTAGTGGGACTTGCTGGCTGTGCGACGAGCGGCCCGGATGAACCACCGATGGCGGCTTCGCCGAAAGGTGTCGAAGGCTCCTGGATCGACGCCAAGGGCACCGGCCTTTCGACCTTCGCCAGCGGCACCTTCACGACCGTCGCCACCGACACCGGCCAGAAGCTTGCCGACGGCAGCTACACCATGACCGGCGCGACGTCGGTGCAGATCAACGGCACGTCGCTGATCCGCCAGACCGCGGTCAGCTTCAACTGCCTGATGGTGTCGACAAGCCAGCTCAACTGCACCAGCTCCAGCGGCCAGAACTTCGTGCTAACACGGCGCACCTGAACCGACGAGCATTCGCTTCCCCAGGGGACGGCGGCCAATGGCTGCCGTCCCTTTTTTATGCCGGCAAAAGTCCGGGATTTCCGCTTGCGTCATCTGGAACGCGATGGGAACATGCTCGAAACGCCGACTGTTATGTTCCAGTCAAGCAAGAGCGCTAAACGCCTCTGATCAGCCTTCCGGGAGACGAAGATGAAGAAATTTGCCGCCATTGCCGCCCTCTCCGCCTCGACGATCGCTCTGTCGTCCGGCGCATCCTTTGCCGACTACACGCTGAACATCCTGCACATCAACGACTGGCACAGCCGCATCGAAGGCAACAACAAATATGAATCGACCTGCTCGACCGATGAGGAGACCAAGGGCGAGTGCATCGGTGGCGCGGGCCGGCTGATCACCGCCATCGCCCAGGAGCGCACAAAGCTGGAAGGCCAGAACGTGCTGCTGCTTAGCGCCGGCGACAATTTCCAGGGGTCGCTGTTCTACACGACCTACAAAGGCAAGGTCGAAGGCGAATTCCTCAACGAGATGAAGTTCGACGCCATGGCGCTCGGCAACCATGAATTCGACGATGGTGAGACGGCGTTGGCGCCGTTCCTCGACATGATCAAGTTCCCGGTGCTCGGCGCCAATGTGAAGGCCAACGCGCAATCCAAACTCGGCGACCGCGTCAAGCCGTCAATCGTCGTCGAGGTCGGCGGCCAGAAGATCGGCATCATCGGCGCGGTGACCAATGACACCCCGGAACTCGCTTCCCCCGGCCCCAACATCACCATCGAGGACGACGTCAAGTCCATCACCGCCGAGGTCGAGAAGTTGAAGGGCGAAGGCGTCAACAAGATCATCGCCGTGACCCATATCGGCTACAAGCGCGAGCGCGACGTCATTGCCAAGATCCCGGGCATCGATGTGGTCGTCGGCGGCCACAGCCACTCGCTGCTGTCGAACACCGACCCGAAGGCGGAAGGCCCCTATCCGACGATGGTCGACAATCCCGACGGCTACAAGGTGCCGGTCGTGCAGGCGGCGTCCTATTCCAAATATCTCGGCGAGTTCAAGGTGGTGTTCGACGACAATGGCGTCGTCAAATCGGCCAGCGGCGACCCGATCTATCTCGACAAGTCGATCACCCCCGACCCGGCCGTGCTCGCCCGCATCAAGGAGCTTGGCGCGCCGATCGAGGCGTTGAAGAACAAGGAAGTGGCCGAGACCACCGACGTCATCGACGGCAGCCGCGAGAACTGCCGCACCCGTGAATGCGCGATGGGCAACCTCGTCTCCGACGCCATCCTCGACCGCGTCAAGGGACAGGGCGTCGAGATCGTCATCTCCAATGGCGGTGGCCTGCGCGCCTCGATCGACAAAGGCACCGTCACCATGGGCGAAGTGCTGACCGTGCTGCCGTTCCAGAACACGCTGGCAACCTTCCAGATTTCCGGCAAGGACCTGGTGGCCGGCCTCGAGAACGGCCTCAGCCAGATCGAGGACGGCGCCGGTCGCTTCCCTCAGGTCGCCGGCCTGAAATATTCCTTCGACAAGTCGGTTGCGCCCAATGCCGGTCGCGTCAAATCGGTGGAAGTCATGGAAGGCGGCGCCTGGACGCCGATCAATCCGAACAAGGACTATCTGGTCGCCACCAACAACTATGTCCGCCAGGGCGGCGACGGTTACAAGATCTTCGCCGACAAGGCCAAGAACGCCTATGACTACGGTCCGGGCCTCGAACAGGTGGTTGCCGATTATCTCGGCGCGCACCGGCCCTACACGCCAAAGCTCGACGGCCGCATCACGGAGATCGCCGCGACCGTCGCGGCGGCGCCAGCGGCCCCGGCAGCTGAGCCGGCCAAACCTGCCGAAGCAGCAAAGCCTGCTGAGGCCGCGCCTGCAATGCCCGAACTGCCCGCCAAGTCGGGCGATATCGCCAACACACCGCCGGCCGTATCGACAGAGACAGCGCCGGCCGCACCGACAAAACCGGCTGAAGCGGCACCGGCGCCGGCGCCCGCCCCCGCCGAACCGGCAAAGCCCGCCGAGGCCGCGCCGGCCGAAAGCAGCCATGTCATCGTTGCCGGCGACACCTATTGGGATCTGGCAAAGAAGGCCTATGGCGATGCGACCAAATGGAAGCTGATCTACGAGGCCAACAAGGGCCAAAGGCCTCACCGGCTTGCGCTTGGCGCAACCCTGACCATCCCGGCAAAGTAAGGTCGTTTCGCCTCTTTCAACGACGCGCCCGCCCAGGAAACCGGGCGGGTTTTTCGTTGCCTGCTAAGGTGCGGCCAGACGCGGCATTGAAAACTGGCGTGGCATCGCTAGTTTCGCGCCGTGTCCGGAGACCAGGTATGACCCTTTCCACCCCTGCCGATCCCAAAGCCGCGAAGGCCGGCGGCCCGTTGCCCGCCGGGCATCCGACGGTCAAGGCTGGCAAGGTTGGCGTCATGCTGGTCAATCTCGGCACGCCGGACGGCACCGATTTCAAGTCGATGTGGCGCTATCTCCGTGAATTCCTGTCCGATCCGCGCGTCATCGAGCTCAACAGGGCGATCTGGTACCCGATCCTCTATGGGCTGGTGCTCACCAGGCGGCCGAAGGCGTCGGGCGCCAACTACGCCCGGATCTGGAACCGGGAGAAGAACGAGTCGCCCTTGCGCACCTACACCCGCGCCCAGGGCGAAAAGCTGGCCGAGGCGTTGCGCGACCTGCCCGAGGTCGTCGTCGACTGGGCGATGCGTTACGGCAATCCTTCGACCGCGAGCGTCGCCCAGGGGCTGGTCGAAAAGGGCTGCGACCGCATTCTTTCATTCCCGCTCTATCCGCAGTACTCGGCGACCACCACCGCCACCGCCAACGACCAGCTGTTTCGTGCCCTGATGAAGATGCGCCGCGCGCCGGCCATCCGCAGCGTGCCGCCTTACTACGACGAACCGGTCTATATCGAAGCGCTGGCGCGTTCGATCGAGCGGCATCTGACAACGCTGGATTTCGAACCGGAGGTTGTCATTGCTTCCTTTCACGGCATCCCGAAACCGTATTTCGAGAAGGGCGACCCTTATCATTGCCACTGCCAGAAAACGACGCGGCTGTTGCGCGAACGGCTCGGCTGGGATGACAACAAACTGATCATCACCTTCCAGTCGCGCTTCGGCGCGCAGGAATGGCTGCAGCCCTACACCGACAAGACGGTCGAGAAACTGGCCAAGGACGGCGTCAAGTCGATCGCCATCGTCAATCCCGGCTTTTCGGTCGACTGCATCGAGACGCTGGACGAGATCGGCCGCGAGGCGGCCGAGACCTTCCATCACGCCGGTGGCAAGAACTTCGCCCACATTCCTTGCCTCAACGACAGCGCCGAGGGCATGGCGGTGATCGAGGCGATGGTGCGGCGCGAGCTGTCCGGCTGGGCCTGACACCGGAACAACACAAGCTCCGGGGCGTTGAGCAGCACCTCCGGAGAATTTGATGCCTCGCAAACTTGACCTCAGAAGCGGCCGGCCCGTCTGGTCCGCCTACCGGGCGCCTGCTGTCCCGACGGCCGCGCTGACTCGTGACGCCAAGGCTGACGTGCTGATCGTCGGCATGGGCATCAGCGGCGCCATGACGGCCGAGGCGCTGACGGCGCACGGTCATGCGGTGATCTGCATCGACCGGCGCGGCCCGCTGAAAGGCTCGACGTCCGCGACCACGGCTCTTGTGCAGTTCGAAATCGACCAGCCGCTTTCGACACTCTCGAAGCAGATCGGCAAGGCCTCGGCGGAGCAGGCCTGGCGGCGCTCGCGGCTCGCCGTTTCCAACCTCGCTGCCCGCATTGCCGAACTCGACATCAACTGCAGCCCGAGCCGCAAGCCGTCGCTCTATCTGGCGGGCACTGTACTCAGCCCGTCGAAACTCCGTGACGAGGCCGAAGCACGAAGACAGGCAGGCATCGCCGCGACCTATCTCACGGCGGTACCGCTGGCGGAGAAATTCGGCATCGACCGTGAAGGCGCCATCCTCAGCCACGGCAACATCGCGCTCGATCCGCGCAAGCTGACGGCCGGGCTGCTGCTGAAGGCCGCGGAGCGCAAGGCACGCTTCCATGCCCCCGTCGAAGCAACGGCGATCGAGGACAGTGCCGACGAGGTGGTCGTGGCAACCAGGGATGGGCCCACCGTCACGGCACGGCATGTTGTCCTGGCCACCGGCTACGAACTCGTCGACATCGTGCCGACGGCCGCCCACCGGATCATCTCGACATGGGCGATCGCGACACGCCCGCAACCGCGAAAGATCTGGCCGGGGGCAGCGTTCATCTGGGAGGCGTCGGACCCGTACCTCTATATGCGCGCGACATCGGACGGCAGGGTCGTCTGCGGCGGCGAGGACGAGGACTTTGTCGACGAGACGCGGCGCGACGGGCTGATCGCCGACAAGAGCGCACGCATCGCCGAAAAACTTGGCCGCCTGTTCCCGCATCTCGACGTCAGGCCCGAATTCGCCTGGACCGGTTCGTTCGGCACCACGACCACGGGCCTGCCCTATATCGGCGCCATTCCCAGGCACCCGCGCATCCACGCCGTCATGGGTTACGGCGGCAACGGCATCACCTTCTCGCAGATCGCTTCCGAGATTGTCTCGGCTTCGATCAACGGGCTGAGCGACACGGATGCAGAGCTGTTTGCCTTCAACCGCCGATAGCAAACCAGCAAACAATCCATCATCACCTGATTGTAACGCTCCTGAAACACACTTAAGTCTTTGGTGAAGCCGGCTGCGCGAGAATGGCTTTCGCGGCCTGCCTCTGAGGGAGAGCCAAATGGATTTCAGTGGTTTCGATATTGCGGTCATTGTTCTGGTCGCGCTTGTCGTGCTGGTGCTGTTCAAAGGCATCAAGACAATTCCGCAAGGCTATAACTATACGGTCGAACGTTTTGGCCGTTACACCAAGACACTGAGTCCAGGCCTCAATCTCATCACGCCTTTCGTCGACCGCATCGGCGCCAAGATGAACATGATGGAGCAGGTGCTCGACGTTCCGAGCCAGGAAATCATCACCCGCGACAACGCCATCGTCGGTGTCGACGGCATCGCCTTTTTCCAAATCCTCAATGCGGCGCAGGCCGCCTACCAGGTTTCGGGATTGCAGAACGCGATCCTCAACCTGACGATGACCAACATCCGTACCGTCATGGGCTCGATGGACCTCGACGAGCTGCTGTCGAACCGCGACGCCATCAACGAGCGCCTGCTGCGCGTCGTCGACGAAGCCGCGCATCCGTGGGGCATCAAGATCACCCGCGTCGAGATCAAGGACATCAACCCGCCGGCAAATCTCATCGAGTCGATGGGCCGGCAGATGACGGCCGAGCGCAACAAGCGCGCGCAGATCCTCGCCGCCGAAGGCCTCAAGCAGTCGCAGATCCTCGAGGCCGAGGGCCGCAAGGAAGCCGCCTTCCGCGACGCCGAGGCGCGCGAGCGTTCTGCCGAAGCCGAAGCGCGCGCCACGCAGGTGGTGTCGGAAGCAATCTCGAAGGGCGACGTACAGGCGCTGAACTACTTCGTGGCGCTAAAATACACCGAAGCGCTCGGCAAGATCGGCACGGCCACCAACAGCAAGATCGTGCTGATGCCGATGGAAGCCTCGTCGCTGATCGGCACGCTTGGCGGTATTGGCGAAATCGCCAAGGAAGTCTTCCGCAGCGATGGCACGGCCGGCGCGCAAAGGCAGGCCGCCCGCCCGCCCGTGGTTCGCCCAAGCGAGAACTGAGGGTACACTCCCATGTTGGACCGCATCATTTCCGAACTCGGCCCGTGGAACTGGATGGTTCTGGGCTTCGTCCTGCTGGTGATGGAAATCATCGCGCCAGGCATCTTCATGCTGTGGATCGGCATCGCCGCCCTGATCATCGGCGCGGTGTCGCTGTTGATCTGGGATGCCGGTTTCTGGACCTGGCAGGTCCAGGTCCTCGCCTTCCTGGCGCTATCGCTGATCTCGGCCTATGTCGGCAAGAAACTGGTCGGTGGTCGCGAAGATCCGACCGACCAGCCGCTGCTCAACCGGCGCGGCGCGCAGATGGTCGGCAAGATGGCGACGCTAGCCGAACCGATCCGGGACGGGCGTGGCCGCATCAAGCTGGGCGATACGCTGTGGCGTGTCTCCGGCCCGGACCTGCCGGCCGGCACGCAGGTGCGGGTGACGGCTGCGGCCGACACGGATCTGGAACTGACCGTCGAGCGGGTCTGATATCGAAGCATTGGTTTTGGGAAATCCGAGCGTGGCTGGAAAATGTCATCCAGTCGCGATTGTGGCCGCTTCGTTTCTCGCTTTTGTCAGGACGGCATCATCCCGCGCAACCGCAAACCTGTCACAATACGCATCGAGGTGGTTCTGGCCCCTATCCGCCTCTCCGATGGCGATGAGGACCAAACCCCATGCGAGGTCCGTTTGCACATGATTTTCCAACGAAAAGCGTCGAAACTCCATCTTCGATCGTCGTTCGAAACTATCAGTAACGTCGTTTAGCGACGTGATTCCGGACCAGTCCTGTCGTGCCGCATCGAGTACCTTCAAGGCGGTGTGTGCAACTCGATCGTCGCGATCATTGCTGTAAAACGAGCACCAGCTAGGGATCCGGCCTGATAAGTCAATGGGGTCGATACAGAGATCAAAGTTTGCCGACTTCGCTGTCCTTTTCCACCGTAAGCTTCCGCCTTTGAAAATTGGAACAAAGTCGACTGAGAGGCCCCAGCAGGCAGAGAAGGTCATCCCTTTCATCGCCTGAAATTTCAGCAGATAACGGATATGATCTGTCGAGCTTCCAACCCAGGACAGATCGCCCACCCGTTGAAAATCAGGCGCCAGGCCGCCTTCCAATGCTCCAGCGACGATGTCGCCCAACACTTTTCCAAGTTGCGGCGGGCGACTGAAGTCCGGCCGCCGACGAAATCTTTCGATTAGGCTGGAGAACATCTGACCTCGTCAACGGCAATCGTGACCTAGGGCTTTGCAAGCAATCATTGCCGATCGCAACAGGGCGAATCAAGTCGTCCAGAGCGGCTCGAGTTAGACTAGGCCGCGCCGATGCGCAGGAGATCGTGCAGGTGGATCAATCCGACCGGCCGTCCGCCTTCCACCACCATCAGACTGGTGATGGCTGAATTGTTGATCGTCTGCAGCGCCGTTGCCACGAGCGTGTCTGGCGACGCCGTTTTCGGTCCTTTTGTCATCACCTCATCCACCGTCATCGCCAGCAGGTTGCCGCCGATGTGACGCCTTATGTCACCGTCGGTGATGATGCCGACCAGCGCGCCGTCGGCGTCGGTGATCGCCACGCAGCCAAATCCCTTGCGCGACAGTTCCAGGATCGCGTCCTGCATGCCGGTGCCCGTGGCCACCAGCGGCAGCCTGTCGCCGACATGCATGATCTCGTGGATCTGCGTCAGGTTGGCGCCGAGCTGACCACCCGGGTGAAAGGTACGAAAATGGTCCGGCGTGAAGCCGCGCGCTTCGAGCAGGGCGATCGCCAGCGCATCGCCCATCACCAGTTGCAGCAGCGTCGAGGTCGTCGGCGCCAGGCCGTGTGGACAGGCCTCAGGCGCGCGGGGCAGCAGCAGCACGACGTCCGCGGCCCGCGCCAGCGCCGATGTCTCTCCGGCGGTGACGGCGATAAGCGGAATGGAGAAGCGCCTGGAATAGGCGACAATGCCCATCAGTTCCCTGCTCTCGCCCGACCACGACATGGCGATGATGGCATCGTCCCTGGCAATCATACCGAGATCGCCGTGATTGGCTTCGGCGGGATGGACGAAAAAGGCCGGTGTACCGGTCGAGGCCAGCGTCGCCGCGATCTTCGAACCGATATGGCCGCTTTTGCCGACGCCGGTGACGATCAGCCGGCCCTCGATCTTCGAGATCATCTCGACAGCCTGAGCGAAAGGCCCAGCCAATCCGTTCTCGAGTGCCTCGGCAAGTGCCGCGACACCAGCCTGCTCCGTTGCCACCGTTCTCAGCGCCGAAGCGATCGACGCTTGCCTGTCCAAAGGCTTCTTATTCAGGGATCCCGCATGCATGGCTGATGCGATTAGCGCGTTGCTGCCCGCCTGTCCAACAGAAATGGCCCCATGGTGGTTCGGGACAACACCAAGCATGCAACCAAAAGGCTAATAACACACGCCTGATGAAACCCTTTGGAAATCGGCGCTTGAGGCCGCTGGCGGGTTGCCGCCTCAACGCTCCGTTAACCATCCCCATTTACGGTTCGGTAAGTATGGCGCGCGTGCGCCGCGCAAGCAGTGGTGACGATGTCCGGGGGCCAGCCAGAAAAATCAGGAAGACGGAAGGGCATGGCTGCCTGCGCCTTGCTGCTGGCGACCAGCATGCTTGCCTTGCTGCGCCCGACGGCGCTCCATGCCCAGGAAACGGAGCTCCGCGGCGAGGTCTCCGAAACGGCGATCCTGTCCGACCAGCAGCGCAAGGCGAGACAGCTGGCTCTGGCAGCCCAGGGCCAGCAGGCGCCGGCCGACGCCGCTCAGGACAATGCGCCGGCACGAACCTACCTGCCGGCCAGCGCCGGCGCGGTGCCTGACGACACGGACACCGACGCCGCGACCGCGACCGGCAGCGTGTTCGATCCGCCTTCGGCCACCGACGATACCTCCGCCGACACTGCGGCACCGCCAAAGCCTCGTCGCCGGCCATCGACTGCCAGACAAAGTGCGGCGGATCAGGCCAAGGACAAGGCGGCCGGCAGGTCGAAGAAGAAAAAGGCGACGGCCTCGGCCACGGACGCCGCGACCACGGGCGCCATTACATCCACGACGGATGATACCGACACCAATGACGCGGATCAGGAGGCGGCCAACCGCCGCGCCCTCACCATCGACAGCGCCGATAGGCAGAAGCTCGACCGCGGCGCCGAACGAACCGCCTCCATCGAAGGCCAGGACAAGAAGGCCGAGGACGATCCGTTTGCCGCCACCGGCGTCAAATGGGGTTCTTTCGTCATTCGGCCGACGATCGAACAAGGCCTGACCGCCACCTCGAACGGTGATTCCAGCAGTGCCGGCACGTCGGCGCTATTGTCCGAGACGGCGCTGCGCTTTTCCGCCGTCTCCGACTGGCGTGAGAACTCGGCGACGATCGACGGCTATGGCCTTTTCCGCGAGACCGTGTCGGGCTATTCGGTTCACAATGAGCAGGGCCGCATAGAAGGCCAGCTCAACGTCGACCTCGACAACGAACTGCGCGCCATCGCCAAGCTCGGCTACGAGGCCGTGCCGGAATCGGCCTCCTCGCCGGACGCCATTGCTGGCGTCAACACGCAGCCGCTGCGGCAGACCGTGGACGGCAGCCTCGGCATCGAGAAAGACGCCGGCAAGATGCGGTATGCGCTGACCGGCGCGGTCACGCACGACTTCTACGGCGACGCCGAGCTTTCGGACGGCACCTCGTTGTCGCAGAAGGACCGCGACTCCACGCTCTATACGGCAACCCTGCGCACCGGTTACGAGATTTCTCCGGCACTCACCCCCTTCACCGAAGTCGAGGTCGGCCGCCGGACCTATGATCAACGCATCGACACCGATGGCTTCGAGCGCTCGTCGAAGCGGCTGGGCGCGCGCGCCGGCCTTGAGCTCGACATGGGCGAGAAGCTGTCGGGCGAATTCTCGGCCGGCTGGCTGCGTGAGGCGATCGACGACGACCGGCTCGAAGCGATTTCGGGCGCGACCGTCAACGCCGACCTCAAATGGTCGCCGGAACGCGGCACCACGATCGGCCTGACCGGCCTGACCACCGTCGAGCCCACGACCACCGCCGGGCAAAGCGGCGATATCCTTTATTCAGGCCGCTTGACGGGCGAGCGGCAAATCCGGGCCAACCTCACCGGAAATGCGGCCCTGGGCCTGGATTGGCGCGATTACATCGGCGTCGACGGCCATGACAGGACGTTGAGCGCCGAGGCCGGCCTGACCTGGTGGCTGAACCGCTATGCCGGCCTCACCACCCGGGTGAGGACCGAAAAGCTGACCAGCAACCTGCCGGGCCGCGACTACACGGCCAACAGCATCTTCCTCGGCGTGAAGGTGCAGCGCTGAGCACGGCGCCAAGAAGGGTATTCCGGTCAGGCCTAGTGGAGAGCGACGGATTCAGAGAACCTGAGCGGAGCGTACGTTCGGGTACATGAGCACAGGCGCAGCAAACCGTCGCTCGCAGGCCGGCATCACCGGAATATCGACATAGCCTTAGAAGGCGGCGCCGCGACGCTCCGACGGTTTCAGCTCGTCAAGAAGCGTCCGGATGACGCCGGCCATGCTCTCGTTCATGTCGCTGCGCCACAGCGCGAAGGCCACATTGGCCTCGACGAAGCCTTCCGGCGATCCGCAATCGAAAGTGCGGCCCTGATAGTGGTAGCCATAGAAGGGCTGCTGCTTTTCCAGCTTCAGCATCGCGTCGGTGAGCTGGATCTCGTTGCCGGCGCCCTTTTCCTGGCCTTCGAGGATCTTGAAGATCTCGGGCTGCAGGATGTAGCGCCCATTGATGTAGAGATTGGACGGTGCGGTGCCGGTCTTCGGCTTTTCCACCATCTCGGTGATGCGGAAGCCGTGATGCGTGTCCTCGCCGCGGCCGACGATGCCGTATTTGTGGGCTTCGGCCGGGTCGCATTCCTGCACCGCGATGATGTTGTTGCCGGTTTCCTGGTAGAGCTCGACCATGTCCTTCATGCAGCTCTTTTCGGACTGCATGATCATGTCGGGCAACAAAAGGGCGAACGGTTCGTCACCGACCAGCTCGCGCGCGCACCAGACGGCATGGCCAAGGCCAAGCGGCACCTGCTGGCGGGTGAAGCTGGTCTGCCCCGGCGCCGGCTGCAGGCGTTGCAGGCGGGCGAGTTGGTCGTCCTTGCCGCGCTGTGCCAGCGTGTCGTAAAGCTCGAACTGGACGTCGAAATGGTCCTCGATGACGGCCTTGTTGCGGCCGGTCACGAAGATGAAATGTTCGATGCCGGCCTCGCGCGCCTCATCCACCACATATTGGATCACTGGCCGGTCGACGACGGTCAGCATTTCCTTGGGGATGGCCTTGGTGGCCGGGAGAAACCGTGTGCCGAGACCGGCGACCGGGAAGACTGCCTTGCGAACTCTCTTCATACTGTCAATTATCCGTTTGATGGCCTGCTCCGCAATCCCCGTCTCAAGACATTTTCACGCCGGAATTGAGGACTACTGAGCGACTGAGGGGAACATTCCCCGGTAAAGCTTCGAGGCGTCTTTTCGTTCCCGGCGGCACCTATGGTAAACTAATTCCTAACCTGGTTCGGCGATGAATGGTCTTTCCTGAGACAGAGAAAGGGGAAAAGATGTCCGTTCGCAGTGCCGCAAAGCGTTTTACCAGCGTCATCGCGGCAGCCAGCCTCTCGCTCGCCCTGCTGATGCCCGTCCCGGCGTTCGCCGATGCCGGTTTCCGGCAGTGGGTCGCCGGCTTCCGCGCCACAGCCGTGCAGAGCGGCGTTTCCGGTGCCCTCTACGACCAGGCCTTCAGGGACATCCGGGATATCGACCCGGTGGTGCTGGAAAAGGCGCGTACGCAGCCGGAATTCACCGCACCTGCCTGGGACTATTTCGACAACCGCGTCCATGACCAGTCTGTCGCCGTCGGCCAGCAAATGGCCAAGAAGTGGAAGCCGTGGCTGGACAGGATCGAGGCCAGATTCGGCGTCGACCGCTACATTCTGCTCGCCATCTGGTCGATGGAATCGAACTATGGCGAAATCCTCAAGCGCGACGACATCATGCGCAACGTCGTGCGCTCGCTGGCGACCCTGGCCTATGCCGATCCGAAACGGGCGAAATTCGCCCGCACCCAGCTGATCGCCGCACTCAAGATCCTGCAGACCGGCGATATCGACGAAAGCCATCTGAGCGGGTCCTGGGCCGGCGCCATGGGCCACACCCAGTTCATCCCGACCAGCTATCAGCACTATGCCGTCGACATGGACGGCAACGGCAAGCGCGACATCTGGAATTCGATCCCCGATGCGCTGGCGACGTCCGCCAACCTGTTGAAGAAGAATGGCTGGCAGGCCGGCAAGACCTGGGGCTATGAGGTTAGCTTGCCGGCCGGCAAGCTTCCTGGCGGCTCGAAGACGCTGTCGCAATGGCAGGCGCTCGGCGTCGTCAGGGCCAACGGCAAGCCGTTCAAGAACGGCTCCGACAAGGCGACGCTGAAAGTGCCGGACGGCCGCGGCGGTCCAGCCTTCCTGATGATCAAGAATTTCTCGGTCATCAAGGCCTACAACAATGCCGACAAATATGCGCTTGCCGTCGGTCTTCTCGCCGACGAAATCGCCGGCTCCAGCGGTCTCGTGCAGGACTGGAAGCGGCCTTTCACCAAGCTCACCTTCGAGGAAAGGCAGGAGCTGCAGAAACGGCTTTCCCAGCATGGCCTCTACGACGGCAAATTCGACGGCAAGATCGGCGACGGCTCGAAAACCGCCATCATGGCCTTCCAGGCCAAGGCCGGATTGACCCAGGACGGCTATCCGAGCATGGAAGTGCTGAAGTGGCTCCGGCAGAAATAGAGCCACCTACGGTGCCGCGTAGCCTTCCGGACGCGCAAAGGACACTGTAGCAATCTGTTTGGTGCAATGCCCTTTAAAAAGTCGACGCGACTTTTCAAGGCAGTGCGCCACGGGATGGAGGAAACGATTGGCTTCGGCTGCGCGCATCGCAGGGCTTGTTCGTCGCATGCCGGTGCTGATTCTGGCCGTCGTCGTGCTCGCCGTCGGCGTGGCTGGCGCCTTCCATGCGCCGGCCATGGCGCAGGAGCAGCAATACCGCGGCTGGTCGTTGCGTGACCTTCTGTTTCCACGCCGCAGCGAGCGGATCGAGCCGCCGCTGAACATCCAGAAGGCGAAGCCGAAGCCGCGCAAACCCCGCGTCCCGCGTGCGCCGGCCGAACCGCAAATGCCGATCGCCGAGAAAGTCCCTGATGCCCGCACCGTCCTGGTGGTCGGCGATTTCATGGCGTCCGGGCTGGCCGAAGGCCTCGACACCGCCTTTGCCGAAAACACCGGCATCAGGATCGTGGCACGCAGCAATGGCTCGTCCGGCTTCGTGCGCGATGATTTCTACAACTGGCCCGAACAGATCAAGACGCTGATCGAGACCGAGAAACCGGCCGCCGTGGTCGTCATGCTGGGTTCCAACGACCGTCAGCAGATGAAGGTGGGGGATGTGCGCGAGCAGCCCCGGTCCGAGAACTGGACCAAGGAATATGAGCGCCGCACCGATGCACTCGGTAAGGCCATCGCCGACGCCAAGGTGCCCTTCCTGTGGGTTGGCATGCCGGCCTTCAGGGTGCCGAAGATGACCTCCGACATGCTGGCGTTCAACGACATCTACCATCAGGTCGCCGAAAGCCATGGCGGTGAATTCGTCGACGTCTGGGACGGCTTCGTCGACGAAAACGGCGCTTTCGTCACCAGCGGTCCCGATATGAACGGCCAGCCGGTGCGGCTGCGAGCCGATGACGGCATCAACGTCTCGAAGGCCGGCAAGCGCAAGCTCGCCTTCTATACCGAAAAGCCGCTGATGAAGATCCTGGGCCTCGCCGCGCCGGGAAGCGTGGCCCCGGCAACCGCGCCGGCGGGTGCGCCCGTCGAGGCGCCGGGGCCGGCCGCCGCGCCCATCGTCATCGATCGCACCGCGCCGATGCTGCTCAGCGATCCGGCACTCGATGGCGGCTCCGAACTTCTCGGCGCAGCCCCGCCGGCAAAGGCCAATTCGGACCTGCCCGGTGAAAAACTGGTAGTCGAGGGCAAGGCGCCGGAAGCCTCGCCCGGCCGTGCCGACGATTTCTCCTGGCCACCCCGGACGCAGCCTGCGGCGGCAGCAGCACCCGGCACGACGACGGCGATCAACCCTTAGAAGCTCCCCTGAGCCCGTTTCGAAATTCGCTCCCGCGAGTCATTGGTGGCGGTTTCGAGAACCGGCGCGGAGCGTACGTCAAAGTACGTGAGCACACCGGAAGCGCAGAAAACGCCTCCAGATGGCCGCGCGGGAGTAGAATTTCCATCGGGCTCAGCTCGGTAGTACGGTCGACCCCATCAATGCCTCGTCGATCGAACGCGCCGCCTGGCGGCCCTCGCGGATCGCCCAGACGACCAGCGACTGCCCGCGACGCACGTCGCCTGCCGCATAGAGCCTGTCGACGCTGGTCTTGTAGTCGCGGTCATTGGCTTCGACGTTCCTGGAACGGCGGCTGTCGGTGACGATCTTCATCTGGCCGTCCAATTCCCCAACCAGGCCGGCGGTGGCCGGGCCGGCGAAGCCGATGGCGATGAAGGCGAGATCGGCGCGGATGACGAATTCGGTGCCGGCGATCGGCTTGCGCTTCTCGTCGACCTCGCAGCACTTGACGCCGGTCAATTGGCCTTCCTCGCCGATGAACTCGAGCGTCGCCACCTGGAATTCGCGCTCCGCTCCTTCGGCCTGCGAGGACGAGGTGCGCATCTTGGTCGCCCAGTAAGGCCAGACCGACAGCTTGTCTTCCTTCTCCGGCGGCTGTGGGCGGATGTCGAGTTGTGTGACGCGCACGGCGCCCTGGCGGAAGGCGGTGCCGACGCAGTCGGACGCGGTATCGCCGCCGCCGACGACGACGACATGCTGGCCGCCGGCGATGATCGGATGCGACGGCCAGGCCACCGACTGGATCGGCTCGCCGCCGACCCGCCTGTTCTGCTGCACCAGATAGGGCATCGCATCATGCACGCCGCCGAGATCGTCGCCCGGGATGCCGGCCGCGCGCGGTGTTTCGGAACCGCCGCAATAGAGGACCGCGTCATGTTCGGCGAGCAGTTCGGCAATCGGTTTGTCGACACCGACATTGACGCCGCAATGGAAGGTCACGCCCTCACCCTGCATCTGCTCGATGCGCCGGTCGATATAGTGCTTCTCGATCTTGAAGTCGGGAATGCCGTAGCGCATCAGTCCGCCCGGCCGGCTTTCGCGTTCATAGACATGGACGTCGTGGCCGGCGCGGCCAAGCTGCTGGGCAGCCGCCATGCCGGCCGGGCCAGAGCCGATGACGGCGACGCGTTTGCCGGTCTTCCTCTCTGGCGGATAGGGCCTGATATGGCCGGTCTCATAGGCCTTGTCGGCGATCGCCTGCTCGACCGTCTTGATGGCGACGGGAATGTCCTCGAGGTTCAGCGTGCAGGCTTCCTCGCAGGGCGCGGGGCAGATGCGGCCGGTGAACTCCGGGAAGTTGTTAGTCGAATGCAGGTTGCGGATCGCGTTGTCCCAGTCACCATTGTAGACGAGGTCGTTCCAGTCCGGGATCTGGTTGTGGATCGGGCAGCCCGTCGGTCCATGGCAGAACGGAATGCCGCAATCCATGCAGCGCGCGGCCTGTTTCTCGACCTCCTTGTCCGACATCGGCAGCGTGAATTCGCGGAAATGCCGGATGCGGTCGGAGGCCGGCTGGTACTTGTGCACCTGCCGGTCGATTTCGAGAAAGCCTGTTACCTTGCCCATAGTCCAGTTCCTGCTGTCCAGATGGTGCGGTTTTCGCCGCACCCGTTAACCTCTCGAGGCAGCCATGGCAACCTTGCCTTCGAGGTCAAGCTGTCGATGAAAGTGGGCCGGGAAACCTGGGCCTCCCGGCAACTGCCAAGTCTATTCCGCGGCCACGCCCATGCGCATGCGTTCCATCTCGATCAGTGCGCGGCGGTATTCGACCGGCATGATCTTGCGGAATTTCGGCCGGAAGGTCGTCCAGTCGTCGAGGATTTCGCGACCGCGCACCGAACCGGTGTAGTGCACATGGTTCGAGATCAGCTGGTAGAGCCGCTCCTCGTCATGGCTGGTCATGTCGCCGGACACGTCGACGCGCCCCTTGTGGTCGAGGTCGCCGCCATGGTGCAGCAGCCTTTCCATCAGGTCGTCTTCTTCCGGAACCGGTTCCAGCTCGACCATCGCCATGTTGCAGCGCTCGGCGAAATCGCCCGCCTCGTCCAGCACATAGGCGACGCCGCCCGACATGCCGGCGGCGAAGTTGCGGCCGGTCTTGCCGATGACGACGACGATGCCGCCGGTCATGTACTCGCAGCCATGGTCGCCGACGCCTTCGACGACGGCGGCCACGCCCGAATTGCGCACGGCGAAACGCTCGCCGGCGACGCCGGCGAAATAGGCCTCGCCCTCGGTCGCGCCATAGAGCACCGTGTTGCCGACGATGATGGATTCAGCCGCGACGATCTTGGCCTCTTCCGGTGGCCGGATGACGATACGGCCGCCCGACAGGCCCTTGCCGACATAGTCGTTGCCGGCGCCGACGAGATCGAACGAGATGCCGCGCGCCAGGAAGGCGCCGAAGGACTGGCCGGCAGTGCCGGTCAGCTTCACCGAAATCGTATCCTCGCGCAGGCCCTTGTGCTTGAAGCGCTTGGCCACTTCGCCCGAGAGCATGGCACCCGTCGAGCGATCGACATTACGGATGTCGACCTCGATCTTGACCGGCTGCTTGCTTTCGAGCGCCGGCTTGGCCATTTCGATCAGCTTGCGGTCGAGTACGTCGTCGATCGGGTGCTTCTGCCGCTCGGTCCAATGCACCGCTTCATGCGGCGCGTCCGGCTTGAAGAACATCTTCGAGAAATCGAGCCCGCGCGCCTTCCAGTGCACGATCAGGTCGCGCTTCTCCAAAAGGTCGGTGTCGCCGATGATCTGGTCGATATGGGTGTAGCCCATCTCGGCGAGCAGCTCCCTCACCTCTTCCGCCACGTAGAAGAAGAAGTTGATGACATGCTCGGGCGTGCCCTTGAAGCGCTTGCGCAGCACCGGATCCTGCGTCGCCACGCCGACCGGACAGGTGTTGAGATGGCACTTGCGCATCATGATGCAGCCGGCCGCAATCAGCGGCGCGGTCGAGAAGCCGAACTCGTCGGCACCGAGTAGCGCGCCGACGATGACGTCGCGGCCGGTGCGCAAGCCGCCGTCGACCTGCAGCGCCACGCGTGAGCGCAAGCCGTTCAGCACCAGCGTCTGGTGCGTCTCGGCAAGGCCCATTTCCCACGGGCTGCCGGCATGCTTGAGCGAGGTCAGCGGCGAGGCACCGGTGCCACCATCATAGCCCGAGATGGTGATGTGGTCGGCGCGCGCCTTGGCGACGCCAGCCGCAACCGTGCCGACGCCGACTTCCGACACCAGCTTGACCGACACGTCGGCCGCTGGGTTGACGTTCTTCAGATCGTAGATCAGCTGCGCCAGATCCTCGATCGAATAGATGTCGTGATGCGGCGGCGGCGAGATCAGGCCGACGCCCGGCGTCGAGTGCCGGACCTTGGCGATGGTCGCGTCGACCTTGTGGCCGGGCAATTGGCCGCCCTCTCCGGGCTTGGCACCTTGCGCCACCTTGATCTGCATCATGTCGGAATTGACGAGATATTCGGCCGTCACGCCGAAACGGCCCGAGGCTATCTGCTTGATCGCCGAGCGTTCCGGGTTCTTGCCGCCGCCGGGCAGCGGCAGATAGCGGTCGGCCTCTTCGCCGCCCTCGCCGGTGTTGGACTTGCCCCCGATGGCATTCATGGCGCGCGCCAGCGTGGTGTGCGCCTCGCGCGAGATCGAGCCGAAGGACATCGCCCCGGTCGAGAACCGCTTGACGATGTCGGCCGCCGACATGACGTCGTCGAGCGCGACCTTCTTGCGGCCGGTTTCTTCGGCCAGTTTGATCCTGAACAGGCCACGAATGGTCTGGGCCCTGGCCGTCTCGCTGTCGATCTGCGCGGAATAGTCCTTGAACGTCTCCCACGAGCCCTGGCGCACGGCGTGCTGCAAGGTGGCGACCGCATCCGGTGACCACATATGCGCCTCGCCGCGCATGCGGAACATGTATTCGCCGCCGACTTCCAGACTGTTGCGCAGCACCGGATCGTTGCCGAAGCCGTCATTGTGGCGGCTGAGCGTCTCGGTCGCGATCTCGTCCAGCCCAACGCCTTCGATCAGCGTCGCGGTGCCGGTGAAATACTGCTGCACGAAATCGGTCTTCAGCCCGATGGCGTCGAAAATCTGCGCGCCGCAATAGGACTGGTAGGTCGAGATGCCCATCTTGGACATCACCTTCAGGATGCCCTTGCCGATCGACTTGATGTAGCGCGTGACGACTTCGTAGGCGTCGACCTCCTTCGGCAGTTCGCCGCGCTTGTGCATGTCGAGCAGCGTGTCGAAGGCGAGGTAAGGGTTGATCGCCTCGGCGCCATAGCCGGCAAGGCAGCAGAAATGATGCACTTCGCGCGGCTCGCCGGACTCGACGACGAGGCCGACCGAGGTGCGCAGCCCCTTGCGGATCAGGTGGTGGTGCACCGCGGCCGTCGCCAGCAGGGCCGGGATGGCGATGCGGTCAGGCCCGACCTGGCGGTCGGACAAGATGATGATGTTGTAGCCGCCGGCGACTGCCGCCTCCGCCCGCTCGCACAAGCGGTCGATGGCGCCCTGCATGCCCGCGGCCCCTTCATTCGAGCCGTAGGTGATGTCGATCGTCTTGGTGTCGAAGCGGTCCTCGGTGTGGCCGATGGAGCGGATCTTCTCCAGATCGCCATTGGTCAGGATCGGCTGGCGCACCTCGAGCCGCTTGCGGCGCGAATTGCCGACCAGGTCGAATATGTTCGGCCGCGGCCCGATGAAGGACACCAGGCTCATCACCAGTTCCTCGCGGATCGGATCGATCGGCGGGTTGGTGACCTGGGCGAAGTTTTGCTTGAAATAGGTGTAGAGCAGCTTCGACTTGTCCGACATCGCCGAGATCGGGGTGTCGGTGCCCATCGATCCCACGGCTTCCTGGCCGGTCGTCGCCATCGGCGACATCAAAAGCTTGGTGTCTTCCTGGGTGTAGCCGAACGCCTGCTGGCGATCGAGCAGGCTGACATCCTTGCGCAGCGCGCGCGGCTCGACCGGCTTCAGGTCTTCGAGGATGAGCTGCGTGTTTGCGAGCCAGGTCTTGTAGGGATGCTTGGTCGCGATCTCCGACTTGAGCTCCTCGTCGGAGACGATGCGCCCCTTCTCCAAGTCGATCAAAAGCATGCGGCCGGGCTGCAGCCGCCACTTCTTGACGATCTTCTCTTCCGGCACCGGCAGCACGCCGGCTTCCGAAGCCATGATGACGCGGTCATCGTCGGTGACGATATAGCGCGCCGGGCGCAATCCGTTGCGGTCGAGCGTGGCGCCAATCTGGCGGCCATCGGTGAAGACGACCGCCGCCGGTCCGTCCCACGGCTCCATCAGCGCGGCATGGTATTCGTAGAACGCCTTGCGGTCCGCATCCATGAGCTTGTTGCCGGCCCAAGCTTCCGGGATCAGCATCATCATGGCGTGGCTGAGGCTGTACCCGCCCTGGAACAGGAACTCGAGCGCATTGTCGAAACAGGCGGTGTCGGACTGGCCTTCATAGGAAATCGGCCACAGCTTCGAGATGTTGTTGCCGAACAGTTCGGAATCGACCGATGCCTGTCGCGCCGCCATCCAGTTGTTGTTGCCGCGCACCGTGTTGATCTCGCCATTGTGGGCGACCATGCGGTAGGGATGCGCCAGCTTCCACGACGGGAAAGTGTTGGTCGAGAAGCGCTGGTGGACCAGGATCAGCGCGGTTTCGAAGCGCGGATCGGTCAGGTCCTTGTAGTAGGCACCGACCTGATAGGCGAGGAACATGCCCTTGTAGACGATGGTGCGCGCCGACAGCGACACGCAGTAGGAGCCGATGTCCTTGTTGTCGTTCTCGGCATAGATGCGGCCCGATATGACCTTGCGCAGCAGATAGAGCCTGGCCTCGTACTCCTCGTCATCGGGAATGTCTGATGTGCGGCCGATGAAGACCTGCCGATGGAACGGTTCGGACGCGACGATGTCAGGCGCCTTCGACAGCGACGAATTGTCGACGGGCACGTCACGGAAACCGATGAGCGGAAGCCCCTCGGACTGCGCCGATTCGGCGATGATGTCCTCGATATGGGCGCGAAGTGCTGCGTCCTGCGGCATGAACCAGTGTCCGACTCCGTATTGACCCGCCGGCGGCAGTTCGATGCCCTGGGCTGCCATCTCCTCGCGGAAGAAACGGTCGGGAAGCTGCACCAGCACGCCCGCGCCATCGCCGACCAGCGGATCGGCGCCGACGGCGCCGCGATGCGTCAGGTTTTCGAGCACGGCAAGGCCGTCCTCGACGATCTGATGCGACTTCACGCCCTTCATGTTGACGATGAAGCCGACGCCGCAGGCATCATGTTCGTTGCGCGGATCGTAGAGGCCCTGGGCAGAAAAGCCGGTTCGGCCAATATTGGAGCGGCCAATGTCGGTTCGGCCAATCTCGGTTCGGGACGCGGTTTTGACGGTAGCCGCTTTCGTCTGCGCGGCCTGGCCGTTCGTCGCAGAGTGCGTCATGTCCGTCATCTCTTGGTCCTCCATTCCCAGCCCTTCGGGCGCTGGTCTGCCCCGGCAAGCGCCTGGCTCACCCTGATCCTTGCGGCACGTCTTGCGAAATCCTTGCCGAACCAAGCGGCTTTCCGCATGGTTCGTATTCGTACAGGCCAGCGTCTGGCTGTCCAACCCGTCGCCCGCAGCAACAGCCGGAGAGGCCCAAATGATACGCCAATCCAGCTCGTTTTGTGCGACAAAATAAGACAGCACTACTGTCCTAAATTTTTATGACAGAATTTCTGGACGCATACAAGACCGATTCACAAAAAACTTGTGCCGTCGGCGACATAAAATTACGTGAAGTTGAGGAAAAACGTAAGCTTCAGTCGCCGACCGCTGCCCCGGCCATGCCGACTGGCTTTAATGGTTTTCCGGCGCTTGGCCCTTGCGGTCACCATGCGAAACCGGTCAACCTTAGCCCGATTTCCCCAAAAACACAGGCAGATGCATGTTCTTCGCTTCCGACAATTGGGCAGGCGCCCATCCCAATATCGTTGCCGGCCTTTCGGCCAATGCCGATGGTTTTTCCACCGCCTATGGCGACGGAGCGCTCGACCAGGCCGTCTACCGGCGCTTCAACGAGATTTTCGAGCGCGAGGTCGCGGTGTTCTTCGTGGCGACCGGCACGGCCGCCAACTCCCTGTCGCTGACCACCTTCAACAAGCCCGGCGGCATTTCCTTCGCCCACCGCGAATCGCATGTCATCGAAGATGAATGCGGCGCGCCGGAATATTTTTCCGGCGGCTCGCGGCTGCATGCGATCGACGGCGCATTGGGCAAGATCGACCCGCACAATCTTGAAAGGATCATCGGCCGCTTCGCCCCCGAAATCGTCCATTGGGGACGGCCGATGGCTGTCTCGATAACCCAGTCGACCGAGGTCGGCACCATCTACGGGCTGAACGACATTGATGCGATCTCGGCCATCGCCAAAAAGCATTCCGTGCCGCTGCACATGGATGGCGCCCGCTTTGCCAACGCCCTGGTCGCGCTCGACACGACGCCGGCGGAAATGACCTGGAAACGCGGTGTCGACGTGCTGTCCTTCGGCGGCACCAAGAACGGCTGCTGGTGCGCCGAGGCGATCGTACTGTTCGATCTCGACCGGGCCAAGGAATTGGCCTTCCTGCGCAAGCGCGCCGCGCAACTGTTTTCGAAATCGCGCTTCGTCGCGGCGCAGTTCGAAGCCTATTTCAAGGATGGATTGTGGCTCGACACCGCCCGCCACGCCAATGCCATGGCCGCGCGCCTTGCCGCGGCGATCGAGGATTCGGCCACGGCAAAGCTGGCCTGGCTGCCGCAGGCGAACGAGGTTTTCGCAGTGATCAAGAAAGCCGAAGCCGAGAAGCTGCAGGCAGCCGGTGCTGCCTTCTACGACTGGCACAGGCCGCATGGCTTTGACGGCCATATCAGCGAGGACGAGTTGCTCTATCGCTTCGTCACCAGCTTTGCCACGACGGCCGATGAGGTCGACCGCTTTGGCCAGCTGATCGCTGGATAATTGATATCCCGGACAACAAAAAAGGCGGCGCCCTTCGGCGCCGCCTTTGCCTTGGGAGGCTATTGGTTTAGTTGGCGGTCTTTAGTTGGCGGTCTTGGCCTCGATCTGCTTGGCCTTGGCCGGAGCCGAGGTGATCGCGATCTTGCGCGGCTTCAACTCCTCGGGAATGTTGCGCTTGAGGTCGACGAACAGCAGGCCGTTCTTCAGAGCGGCGCCGACGACTTCAACATGGTCGGCAAGCTGAAAGCGGCGCTCGAAAGCTCTCGAGGCGATGCCGCGATAGAGCAGTTCGGAACCTTCGCCGGTGCCCTCGTCCTTGCGCTCACCTTTCACGGTCAGCACGTTGCGATGGGCTTCGATCGAGATTTCCTCGTCCGAGAAGCCGGCAACGGCCATCGAGATGCGGTAGGAATCCTCGCCGGTGCGCTCGATGTTGTAGGGCGGATAGGTCTGCGCGCCATCGGGCTGCGCAAGCGAATCGAGCATGGTGAAGAGACGGTCGAAGCCGACGGTCGAGCGATAAAGCGGGGAAAAGTCAACGTGACGCATGAGGTGTTCTCCTGTTGAGCAACATGGTTTGCGTATGGCCGGTGCGAAACCCTTGAGCGGCGTTTCGGCTGGACCAGCGGCCCCGATATTGGCGACCGCATCCGACATTTGGGGAGCGCTCGAAGGCATTTCAAGATTTCGCCTGCTGGCAAAAAGCCGCGCGGCTGTTCGTTGATGAACGGCAGATGAACCGGTGCTTCGGCGCGCGTTCAGACAGCCGGCGCTAGAGTGACTTCAAGATCAAGGACTGGCGGGTGCCGACTGAAGAACAGGCGCCGCAACGAGGCCGACCGGGGTGTAACGTCCCTTCCTCCCGGATCGACAGAGGCCGGAAGCGCGCTTTCAAGCGGCTTCCGGCCTTCCCCATTGTGGGTCTCCCGTCACCGGGAATTCCTTTGCTTTTGGCGCATGGGCGTCTATCACCTTAGCAGAGCCAGCCAGCACCGGCGGGCACGAGCACGAAGCGCCGAATGACGGATCTTGTCCCAGACATCCCCCTTTTTCACGAAATCGAGGGCAATCCACGACCGGAAAACGCCAGCGGCGGCTTCTTCACCACCCGCGACCGCAAGAAGATCCGCTACGGCCTGTTCGGCGCGGTCGCTCGTCCGTTGAAGGGCACCGTGGTCGTGCTCAACGGCCGCAACGAGTGCATCGAGAAATATTTCGAAACCATCCGCAATCTTGCCGACCGTGGCTTTGGCGTCGCCACCCTCGACTGGCGCGGCCAGGGCGATTCTTCCCGTCTGATCCGCGATCGCCAGCGCGGCTATGTCCGTAGCTTCCGCGACTACACCGCTGACCTGGAGCAGTTCTTCGAGGAGATCGTCCTGCCCGACTGCCGCGGCCCCTACTACATCCTCGCCCATTCAGCCGGTGCGGTGATCACGCTGCTCGCCACGCCGTCGATGGTCAACCGCGTGCGGCGCATGGTGCTGATCGCGCCATTCCTGACCGTGCCCGATCTGCCGGTCTCGATATCGACCGTTCGCCGCGTCTGTTCGTTCTTCTGCGCGATCGGCCTAGGCCGGCTCTATGCCGCCTGGGGTCCACGGCCGAAGATGACGGCGCCCTTCGAGACCAACAAGCTGACGTCCGACCCGGTGCGCTATCGGCGCAACACGCGGATCTACGAAGAGTACCCGCAGCTGGCGCTCGGCGGCCCGACGATCCGCTGGCTGCAGGCCGCCGCCAAAGCATCCGAGGCTGTCACCGACCCCGACTTCATGGCTCGCATTCAGGTCCCCATGCTGATAATCGCCGCCGGCGCCGACCAGGTCGTCTCGACCAAGGCGGTGGAAGCCTATGCCAGGCGTCTGCGGCTCGGTTCGCTGCTGATGATCGACGGCGCCCGCCACGAAATCCTGCAGGAGGCCGACATGTACCGCGAGCAACTCCTCGCCGCCTTCGACGCCTTTATTCCCGGCAGCGACGACCCTACGGTCTGACAGGCGCCGATCACGTCACGCCTGGCGGGCGAACTCCATCACCCAGTTGGTCTCCCAGCTCGTGCCGCCATCGAGCGAAAATGCCTGTTCCCAGCGCGCCGAATTCTCCATCATCCGTGACCAGAGGAAACGAACCTGGATCGGCCGTCCGTCGAAGACATCCTCACACAGGAACGTGCCGACACCGTCGGTGAAGGCGCCGCGCACCGGCACATCGATGGTCAGCGGGTTGCGACCGTCGATCCACCAGATCGACCATTGCCGCGTCGCCGGATCGAAGGTCCGCACCGTTGCGGCACGATAGGCGCCGTCCGGCAGCTCGATCACGTTGTCGTCGACATTGCCGAGACCGCCGAGCAGTGGGCGTACCTCGCATGTGCCGCCGAATTCGTCCCAGTTGGTGTCGCCCGCCAGGCGCTTTTGCAGCCTTCGATGGCTGACATCCCAACTGCCGAAGAAGAAGTCGAAATCGCTACGCCCGTCCGTCTGACCGTCATTGGCGTGGCCGGCTGTTGATTGCATCGGCATGTCTAGTCCTCCTCTGGAATAGCCCTTCCATAGTCGGTGCCAACTGACACCCTGTTGTCAGTAGGGATGGGCCGGCGGCGCCGGCGGCACACAAAGTGCTAAAGATTCTGACAGCCCGCGCCGTCCCGCAGTGCTCATCTGCCCGCGTCGAACTGAACGCCATGGAGATGAGATCATGACCGAGAAAACCTGCGCCGCCTGCGATTGCCAGCTGGACGCCAACCCGATCTGCGTCAAGGTCGGCGGCAAGACTGTCGAAGTCTGCTGCGAGGAATGCGCGCAAGCGCTTAACGAAGCCGGCGCCTCGGCGGCCGGCGCCGGGGAGGACTGAGCGATGCGCCCCGATCATACAGCGGCAACGCAATGCCTGGCCGACGCAATCCCCGCACTCAAGCCAACGGTTCGAGCATCGGACGCCGCAACGATCCGGCAGGCCCTGCGTGCACGACTCGTGGCTGCGGCCAGCTGGGTCAGCTATCAGATGGAGCGGCGCCGAAGCCGGCGCGCCTTGCTCGAGATGACCGACGACCAGCTCAAGGACATCGGTCTGTCGCGCGGTGAAGCCTACTCAGAATCAACGCGTCGGCTGTGGGATTGATGCATGTCGCCCAAAAAGTGCTCCCGGTTTCGGGGCGACGAGGAACAGAAACTCCAAGCGTCGCGTGAATCCGTTTTGACGCGACGCGCCTTAAGAAGCAGCCTGCCTGGAAGTCTCCTGACAGGAATGGGCGGGCCGATTGCGTAGAGTGCCGATGCAGGACCCATGGTCCGGCGCAGGGAAACAACGCAATGGCCATATCGCAATTCACGGTCCAGCCGCTTCTCGACACCGATACTGTGAGGGTGCGCGACGTCGTCTGCAGCGGGCAATGCCGGCACAGGAGCGAGGAAGAGTGCACGTCGGCGACGCATCTTGTGTTTCCCCACCGCGGCGTCTTCGTGCGCCATGTCGGCCGCAACGACGCGGTCGCCGAAGCCAATCAGCTGCTGTTCTTCAACGTGGCGGAAGCCTATCGGATCAGCCACCCCGTCGAGGGTGGCGACGCCTGCCTCGATCTCGTCGTCGAGGAGGCACAGCTGCTGGAGCTGGCGCCCAAGGAACAATTGCGCAGCGGCGCCACCCCGGCATTTCGTCGCCAACGCCGACGCATCGACCCGAGGGCGCAGGCTTTGGTGGCTTTGCTGCGCCACAGCTTGAGCCGCAACGTCGCCGAAACGCTCGAGGCAGAAACCCTGGCGCTGACGCTGGTGCGGCGCTCTCTCGGCGAGCGAACCTCGCATGTCGCCGGCGCCAGTCCGGGCCGGCAGAAACTGGTCGACCGCGCCAAGCTCGTTTTGTCCTCGGATCTGTCGCGACGCTGGACACTGGCAGAAATTGCCGCCGAGGTCGGCGTCTCGCCGGTCTACCTGACGCAAGTGTTCCAGCAGGTCGAGGCCATGCCGCTTTATCGCTATCATTTGCGCCTGCGGCTGGCGCGCGCGCTCGACCTGCTTGGCTGCTACGACAATCTGACGACGCTTGGCATGGACCTTGGCTTCTCCAGCCACAGCCATTTCAGCTCCGCGTTCAGGCAGGTTTACGGCCGCACCCCAGCGGAGTTCCAGCGCTCGATCAAGCCGCGTTGAAGCAGTTCAGGAAAAGTCAGCCTCGCAGCGCAGCCATCGCGGCCGCATGCAGCTCCGGCGTCGCCGCTGCCACGACATCGCCCCCCTTCTCAGCCGGCCCGCCGTCGAACGTGGTGACCACGCCGCCGGCCTTTTCGATGATCGGGATCAGCGCCACGATGTCGTAAGGCTTCAATCCGGGATCGGCGACGATGTCGACGCTTCCCGATGCGATCATGGCGAAGGCATAGCAATCGGTGCCGTAGCGGGCGAGCTGCACCTGTTTTTCGAACTGGTCGTAGCGCTCGCGCGCCGCGCCCTTGAACAGCGCCGGCGTGGTGGTGAACAGTGTCGCCTCGGCGAGCTTCGTCGTCTTGCGTGTTGTCAGCTTGCGCGGGCCACCCGGCCCCTCATAGTGGGAGCCCGACGCGTTGGCGTAGTAGAGTTCGCCGGTGAAAGGTTGCGACATCATGCCGGCAACCGCATCGCCGTCGACCGTCAGCCCGACCAGCGTCCCCCACACCGGCAGGCCGGAGATGAAGGCGCGCGTGCCGTCGATGGGGTCGATCACCCAGACATGCTTGCTCGAAATGTTTTCGCTGCCATGCTCCTCACCGAGGATGCCATGGTCGGGATACTCAGCCGATATCAGCGCCCGGATGGCGCGTTCGGCCTCGCGATCGGCTTCGGTAACCGGATCGAAACTGCCCTTTTCCTTGTTGGCGACGGCGCCCTGGCTGCGGAAGCGCGGCAAGGTTTCCGCAGCGGCGGCCTGCGCGATGCGGCGCATGAAATCGATGCTGATGTCCAACTGATTCTCCCGCATTGCAGCATGCCCGAGCCGTGCTCTGCCGCCAATTTCCTGCCAAAACAAGGGTGTTCGACGATTTTCCCGCTGCGGCACCTGTTGCCCGGATGTCACACAAGCGTCACCGAAATGCAATTTCCACATCAGAGTGAATTAAAAAAGCCTGAAGGTCGCTTGACATTTGTGCAGCGCACAATACCCTCAGCCTCGGACAGGTTTTCCTGTCCATGCCCTCCTTGGGCGTTTCCTCCCTAGACTTCGACCGTATCGTGCAAACGATGCGGTCTTTTTTTACGCCGGAGTGTCCCGGACCAAGGCTTCACTCCGCCGCCAGCGGCAGGTCGATGAAATGATGGTCCGGCATTGCCATCAGATCCGCCGAAAATCGCGACAGATCGTCGGCCAGCGCGTCGAAGCCGGCGGCCTTCTCGAATGTCCGCTCGTTCATGTAGAGTCCGCGATTGACCTCGATCTGCAGGGCGTGGAGATGGCGCGCCGGGCGGCCATAGTGCTCGGTGATGAAGCCGCCGGCATAGGGCTTGTTGTGGGCGACGGTGTAGCCCATGGCGGTGAGCAGGCCGATCGCGGTCTCGGTCAGGGCCGCGGTGGCCGAAATGCCGAAACGGTCACCAATGATGAAGTCGGGCCGCAAGCCGTTGTCGCCGACGCGGATGCTCGCCGGCATCGAATGACAGTCGATCAGCACGGCAAAGCCGAAGCGCGCATGGGTCCTGGTCAAAAGCCGTTTCAGCGTCTCGTGATAGGGCTTGTAGACGGCCTCGATGCGGGCGACCGCTTCGGACAGCGGCAAGCGGCCGGAATAGATATCGAGCCCCTCGCCGACCAGCTTGGGCACCGTGCCAAGCCCGCCGGCCACCCGCGCCGAGCGGATGTTGCAGAAGGACGGCACCGGCTCGGCGAACATGCGCGGATCGAGTTCCCACGGCTCGCGGTTGACGTCGAGATAGGCGCGCGGGAAATTCGCCGCCAGCATCGGCGCGCCCAGCGCCACGGCGCCGCCGAACAGTTCGTCGACGTAGCAGTCCTCCGACCGGCGGATGGCGTTGCGGTCCAGCCTTGCCATGGCAAGGAAGCGCTCCGGATAGTAGCGGCCGCTATGCGGTGAGTTGAAGAGGAAGGGGACGCGCTGCTCGGCGCCCGACCGGATTTCGAAGGGTGGAAAGACCGAAAAATCCTCGGCTGCCGTCTTCAATTTGAGCGAACCCGCAAACACCAGTGCATCATCATGTGAAGGTGCCACCTTGCTGGCCGCGTGTCCAGCATTTCAGCAGCAGCTCACACACCGGCCAAATATGGACCATCCCGGCTCTCGTTCACTTGATGTTTACCCTCACCTCCTCATATACAGGATGGTTAACGGGCTTGCCCAACGGCAATCTCGAGCGGGTGATTCGGACGGGATATCATGGCACGCATTCTTCTGGCGGAAGACGACGACGATATGCGTCGGTTCCTCGTCAAGGCGCTGGAGCGCGCCGGCTACCAGGTCAGCGATTTCGACAATGGCGCCAGCGCCTATGAGCGGCTGCGCGAGGAACCGTTCTCGCTGCTTCTGACCGACATCGTCATGCCGGAGATGGACGGCATCGAACTGGCGCGCCGCGCCACCGAGATCGATCCCGACCTCAAGGTCATGTTCATCACCGGTTTCGCCGCCGTTGCGCTGAACCCGGATTCCAAGGCGCCTAAAGACGCCAAGGTGCTTTCGAAGCCGTTCCACCTGCGCGACCTCGTCAACGAGGTCGAAAAGATGCTGCAAGCGGCCTGAGTCTTCCTGAGCCAGGCATGTCACCCAAAAGTGGCCCCGGTTTTGGGAGAACGACATGCATGAAAACAAAGACCTGAAGCGCGGCGCCTGATTCCGTTCAAACGCGACGCGCTCTAGGCGTTGGCGCCCTTGTCACCGCTGCGGCGAGACGACGCCTTCTTTCCTTTTTCCTGCTATTGACGCGCTGGATCAAAAATGGTGTATGCGCGGCTTCGGATGGGCGTGTAGCTCAGCGGGAGAGCACTGCATTGACATTGCAGGGGTCACAGGTTCAATCCCTGTCACGCCCACCATCCAATCCCAGACGATCAATACATTGCGCCGAGTATCCGCTGGCCAGGCATCCAAGGGCCAGCTCAGCCCTGCTTTTCCTTGTAGAGCAGCAATTCAGGCCGATACTCGAAATGCATGGTGTCGTAGTGATACCAGCGCCCACCCCAGATAAAACCCTGCCTTTCAAACAGCGTGACGATTGACAAGGGAATGCGGTTCTTGAACGGGATCCGGCCCTTGTCATCAGGCTTGTTCCAGAACCAATAGTCGGAATAACCGACATTGATGTCGAACGCGGCCCCGAAGGAATGGACGCTGAGTTGGTCCGTGCCGGCGATGACCCGCCAATTGAAACCGCCGCCCGGCTTGAGGCCGAAGCGGCTCATGTCGGCGGGCATTTCCTGCAAGGCATTCGAGATTTTGGAGAGGCGCGCGTCAACACCGAAGAGTGAGGTTATCCGAACCGGATACTTGCCCAGTTTGGGCAGCCATTTGACGGTCGTTAAATGATGGCCGACCGCCGCGGCACTGGCCCCATAAAGTTTTTTGAAGAAAGCCTCGTTGCGAATCCGACCGGGATCGAAATCCACGTCAGGGATAAGGTCTCCGGCACTGGCTGTCGGATAGACGTAGTGGAACATGTCCTCGATATCGGGGGACTTGATCAACTCCTCGGCCGTGCGTGCCTTGCCGTCATCCCAGACCATCGTGGCACCATCAGACCACGTCACCGTATTGCCCGAGATGGTAAAAAGGCCGGGGTAGGCTTCGAGCAGCGCAGCCTTGGCGTCAGCCTGGTCGACGCCATCACCGCCTTGCGCGGCCGATAAGGGGATCGCCGCCAGCAAAACCACGAAAACGATGGAAATCCTTGGCTTCATCGCCAGCATGGCCCCGCGAAAATCGCACGCGTACGATTTCGATCATAAACGAAAAGGGAATGTGATCAGGGCACGAGCCCACATTTATTCCGAGACGCCTGCGACGGCACACAAACTTCTCATCCTGGCAACCGCCAGTTCCGGATCGGCCAGCAACCCTGCCTGATCGGCAAGTCGGAAGACATCGGCATAGTGGCGGATGCCGCGCGCCGACTGCATGCCGCCGACCATCGCGAAATGGTCCTGATGGCCGTTTAGCCAGGCCATGAAGACGATGCCGGCCTTGTAGTATTCGGTCGGCGCCTCGAAGATTTTTCGCGATAGCGGCACTGTCGGCGCCATCAGCGCGTCATAGCCGGCGCGTTCGCCATCCGCCAGCTTCGCCAGTGCCGCATTGGCGACCGGCGCGATCGCATCAAAAATGCCGAGCAGCGCGTGAGAATGTCGTCCGCCGTCGCCGGCAATCAGTTCGGGATAATTGAAGTCGTCGCCGGTGAACATGACGACGCCGTCCGGCAGCCGGTTCCTGAGCGCGACCTCCTTGCCGGCATCGAGCAGCGAGATTTTTATCCCTTCCACCTTGCCGGCATGGCGTTCGATGATGGCGACGACAGTGTCGAGGGCGGCCTCGAAATCGCCGCTGCCCCAGTAACCTTTCAGTGCCGGATCGAACATGTCGCCCAGCCAGTGCAGGATGACCTTACCGGACGCCTGGCTCAGGATACGGTCGTAGACACGGGCATAGTCGTCCGGGCCTTTGGCGACAGCCGCCAGGGCGCGGCTTGCCATCATGATCGCCTTGCCGCCCTGCCCTTCGATGAATGCGAATTGTTGCTCGTAGGCCGCGATGACATCGTCGAGCGTCCGTGCGGCGCTTGGCGCCAGATGGTCTGTGCCGGCACCCGAAGCGAGATCGGCGCCTTCGACGGTGCGAGCTTCCGCGATCGAGCGGCGGATCAACTCCTGCGCATTTGTCCAGTCGAAACCCATGCCGCGTTGCGAGGTATCCATCGCCTCGGCGATGCGGAAGCCGAGCCGCCACAGGTGATGACGAAACGCCATCGTCCTGTCCCAGTCGACCACCGGCTTCGACCACGGATCGGTCATCGCCAGCGGATCGGCAACGACATGGGCTGCGGCATAGGCGATGCGCGAAAACCGCGCGCCGACCACCGGCTGCACCGGTTGGCCGACCAGCGCGTAGGGGGTGCTGCGGCCACCCTCCCCAGGCAAGACAATGTCCATCGTTCTCTCCCTATCATCGTGCCTATAAATGGAACGTTCCAATAAATCAAGAACCTTTAAGATTCAAAGCTCATTCACGAGTAAATGCTGCGCCGCAACACGGAAAGCCTTATGGAATGGGCGTGCAGGCCTCATCAAGTCAATTTTTCGAATTCGGGAAGAACCCCGATTGACTCCGAATGGGAGTAGTGATTAGAACGTTCCAATAGATCGACGCTGGAAAGCGGGAGGATGCATCTGGATGGCCAGCCGGGCCAAGGCAACGATATTCGACATCGCCCGCGAGGCAGGCGTGTCCAAATCGACGGTGTCGCTCGTGCTCCAGGGCAGCGGGCTGATCCGGCCTGAGACCGCGGTCAAGGTTCGCAAGGCGATCGAGGACGTCGGTTATGTCTACAACCGTGGCGCCGCCAATCTGCGCAAGGCTCACTCCAACGTCATCGGCATGGTCATCAACGATCTCACCAATCCCTTCTTCGCCGAACTGGCGGTCGGCATGGAGCGCGTTTTCCAGTCGGCCGGCATCGTGCCGTTCATCGCCAACACCGCGGAAAATCCGGTGCGCCAGGAAGAGGTGCTGAAATCGCTCATGGAGCAAGGTGTCGCCGGCCTCATCGTGTCGCCGGCGCGCGGCACCACGCCGGGCGCTTTCCGTCGCCTGGAGATGGCGGGCGTTCCGGTCGTCTTCGCCATGCGCCGGCTGCCTGAAAGCCGCATTCCGGTGATCACGCCCGACAATCATCGCGGCGCCTACCTGGCCGCTGCCCATCTCATCGGCAAAGGGCATCGCCGGCTGGCCTTCTTCGGCGGCTCGGCCGACCTCGTGGTCTATCAAGAGCGGCTGGGCGGCTTTCGCGAAGCTTGCGAGACGCTTGGCATCGCCGCCCGCGACATCACCGTGATCGAAGGCGAGACCAGCCGCAGGGGCGGCATCGCCTGCCTGGATACCGCTCTCGCAACATCCGAACCGCCGACCGCGGCACTGTGTTTCAACGATGCGGTCGCCTTTGGCGTCATGCTGGCGCTGCGCAAGCGCGGGCTTGAGCCCGGACCGGATTTCGCCGTCGTCGGCTTCGACGACGTGGTCGAGGCCGAGCACTACATGCCGGCCTTGACCAGCGTTTCGGTGGACACCGCCGGCCTTGGCGAACGTGCCGCCCATGTCATGCTGAAGATGATCCAGTCGCGCACCACGCGGGCCGAAGATCATATCGGTGCGGTCAATCTGGTGATCAGGGAAAGCTGCGGCCCGGATCGCCGCGCCCGAAACAGGCCCGCAGGAATGGGGGACGCGGCATGAGCGTCAGATGGGGCTTGATCGGCGCCAGCACGATCGCCAGACAGTTCATGATCAACGCCATCCGCGCGCAAGGCGATGGCGAGATCGCGGCGGTGATGAGTTCCAGCCCCGAGCGCGCCACCGCCTATGCCAGGGAAAACAACATCCCGTTGGCTGTTTCGACGCTTGACGCTCTGCTCGGCGCCGACATCGACGCAGTCTACATCTCGACCACCAACGAACTGCATCTCGAGCAGGCTTTGGCCGCAGCCAAGGCAGGAAAGCATGTGCTGTGCGAAAAGCCGCTGGCGCTGACCAGCGACGACGCGCGCACAATGGTTGCCACGGCAAAAGCCGCCGGCATCGTGCTCGGCACCAACCACCATCTGCGCAACGCTGGCGCGCACCGCGCCATGCGCGAGGCCATCGCCGCCGGCCGCATCGGCAAGCCGATCGCCGCGCGCGTCTTTCATGCCGTCTACCTGCCGGAGAACCTGCAGGGCTGGCGCATCACCAAGCCTGAGGCAGGTGGCGGCGTGGTGCTCGACATCACCGTGCACGATGCCGACACGCTGCGCTTCGTGCTCGGCGACGATCCCATCGAAGTCTCGGCCTTCACGCAATCGGCCGGCATGGCCGGCAGCGGGCTGGAAGACGGCGCCATGTGCATCTGGCGCTTCAAGTCGGGCGTCATCGCCCAATCCCATGAAGGCTTCACCACCAAATTCGCCGACACCGGTTTCGAGGTGCATGGCTCGGAGGGTTCGCTGATCGCCAGCAATGTGATGACGCAGAAACCGGTCGGCTCGGTGTTGCTGCGCACAGCCAACGGCGAGGAGCAGCTGAGCTTCGACCGCGAGGACCTCTACGCAAGATCACTGCGCCAGTTCCACGCCGCGATCCGTGGCGACGGCCAACCGTCCGCCAGCGGCGAGGACGGTATCTGGTCGCTCGCTGCTGCCGAAGCCGCACTTCAATCGGCCAGTTCCGGCAAGGCCGTCAAGATCGACCCGAAACTCGGGAGCAAGAATTGAGCAAGGTCGTTTCCGCCGCTGAAGCCGCAGGCCTGATCAAGGACGGCATGGTGGTGTCCGTCTCGTCGTCGAGCGGTCTCGGCTGCCCGGATGCTGTGCTGGCCGCGATCGGCGAGCGCTTCGACAGCGAGGGCCATCCAAAAGACATCACCACGCTGCACCCGATCGCCGCCGGCGACATGTATGGCATCAAAGGCATCGACCATCTCGCCAAGCCTGGCCTGTTGAAGCGCACTTTGTGCGGCTCCTATCCATCCGGCCCCTCTTCTTCCGAGCCGCCGCAGATCTGGAAGATGATCGGCGACAATTCGGTCGCCGCCTACAATGTACCGTCCGGCATCTTGTTCGACATGCACCGCGAGGCCGCCGCCAAGCGTCCGGGTGTGCTGACCAAGGTTGGCCTCGACACCTTTGCCGACCCTCGCCACCAGGGCTGCGCCATGAACGCGGCCGCCAGCGAGCCGATCGTTTCGGTGCAGCAGTTCGACGGCGAGGAATGGCTCTATTTCCGCTCGATCGTGCCGCAGGTCTCAATCATCCGCGCCACCACATCAGACGAGCGCGGCAACCTCACCTACGAGCATGAGGGCGCCTATCTCGGCGGTCTCGAACAGGCGCTCGCGGCTCGCAACAATGGCGGCGTCGTCATTGCCCAGGTCAAGCGCGTCGTCGAGAACGGCACGCTGAAGCCGCACGACGTGCGCGTGCCCGGCGTGCTGGTCGACCACATCGTCGTCGCGCCCGACCAGTTGCAGACGACGCTGACGCCCTACGATCCGGCAATCTCGGGCGAGGTCTTCCGGCCGCTGTCGAGCTTCCGCAACGCCGAAATGAACGTACAGAAGGTGATCGCGCGCCGCGTCGCCTTGGAACTCCGAGACGGCATGGCCGTCAACATCGGCTTCGGCATCTCGGCCAACGTGCCGCGCATCCTTCTCGAGGAAGGCCAGCACGGCAAGGTCACCTGGGTGATCGAACAGGGTGCCGTCGGTGGCGTGCCGCTGCTCGACTTCAAGTTCGGCTGCGCTTCGAACGCCGAGGCGATCATGCCCTCGCCGCACCAGTTCATCTATTTCCAGGCCGGCGGCTTCGACGCGTCGCTGCTGTCCTTCCTGCAGATCGACCGCCACGGTTCGGTCAACGTGTCGAAACTGTCGGCACGGCCGCATGTCACCGCCGGTGCCGGCGGCTTTGTCGACATCACCGCGCGGGCAAGGAAGATCGTCTTCTCGGGCTTCTTCAACGCCGGGGCGAAACTCTCCCTGGCCGATGGCGGCATCCGCATCGATCAGGAGGGCAAGGTCAAGAAGGTGGTCAACGAGGTCGAGCACATCTCCTTCTCGGGCAAGCGCGCGGTCGCGCAGGGACAGGACATCACCTACGTCACCGAGCGCTGCGTGATGAAGCTGACGCCGGAGGGTCTGGTCGTCACCGAACTCGCACCCGGCATCGACCTGCAGCGCGACGTGCTGGCCCAGGCCGAGATCCCGCTCGGCGTCGCCAAGGATCTCAAGACGACACCGGCAGCGCTCTACCTGGACCAGCCGATCGGCCTGTCGCTGAATGGCGGCGCCTCGCTTGGAGGCGCGCATGGCTGAGCGTCTCGTCACCTTCGAGCAGGACGGTGCCATCGGCATCGTCACGCTGCGCCGACCGGAGAAATTCAACGCGCTTGATATTCCGATGCTGCGCGCACTGGAGGCCGCGCTGGACGAAGCGGAGATGGCGGAAGGCGTTCGTGTCGTGCTGCTGCGCGGCGAAGGCAAGGGCTTTTGCGCCGGCGGCGATGTCGAGGCGTGGGCGCAGATGAGTGCCGCGGACTTCCAGGTGCAATGGGTCCGCTACGGCCACCGTGTCTTCGACCGGTTGGCGCGGCTGCGGCAGCCGACCATCGCCGTGCTGTCGGGCCATGCGCTGGGCGGCGGGCTGGAACTGGCTGTCGCCTGCGACTTTCGCGTGGCGGAGACACAGGTGAAATTGGGCTTCCCCGAAACCTCGATCGGCGTCGTTCCCGGCTGGTCCGGCACGCAACGCGCGGTGCGCCGCTTCGGCGCGCAGACGGTGCGGCGCATGGCGCTGGGCGGCGAGATTCTGCTCGCACCCGAAGCGCTGGCGCTCGGCGTGGTCGACCGGGTGGTCGAAACCGGCAGCGGCCTGTCCGATGCCAAGGCCTGGGCCGAAAAGATCGCCGAGCGCGGGCCGCTGGCGACGGAAGCCGCCAAGCTGATGATCGCGGTCGCCGAAGGCGAGGAAAGTGCCGCGGCGACGGAAGCGCTGGCCAGCGGCTTCATCGCCCTGACCGGCGATCTCAAAGCCGGCGTCGGCGCTTTCAAGACCAAGCAAAAACCAGCATTTTCAAGAACCTAGAGAAAAGAAACCTGATGAACGCCGCTCTCAACATCATCATGCCCGCCGAGGCATCCGCAGCGCCAAGAACCTATCGGCTGCTGATCGACGGCAAGCATGTCGATGCGCGCGACGGCCGCATGCTGGAACGCAAGAGCCCTGGCCACGGCTTCACCGTCTCGCACTACGCACAGGCCGGCGAAGCCGAAGTGGAAGCCGCGGTGCAGGCCGCGCACAACGCGTTCGAGACCGGCCCATGGCCGCGCATGAAGGCGGCCGAGCGCGCTGCGATCCTGCTCAAGGCAGCCGACCTGATCGAGACGCGGCTGGAAGACATCGCCCGCCTCGACGCGCTAGAATCGGGCAAGCCGATCGCCCAGGCGCGCGGCGAGATCGGCGGTGCGGTCGACATCTGGCGCTACGCCGCCTCGCTCGCCCGCACCTTGCACGGCGAATCCTACGCCAATCTCGGCGACGCTATGCTGGGTGTTGTGCTGCGCGAGCCGATCGGTGTCGTCTCGATCATCACGCCGTGGAATTTCCCCTTCCTCATCGTCAGCCAGAAGCTTCCCTTCGCGCTCGCCGCCGGCTGCACCGCCGTCGTCAAGCCGAGCGAGATGACCTCGGCCTCGACCTTTGTTCTTGGTGACATCCTGATGCAGGCCGGCCTGCCCGCCGGCGTCGTCAACATCCTTGCCGGTCTTGGCGCCGATGTCGGCGCGCCGATGGTCAGCCATCCCCTGGTCGAGATGGTCTCGTTCACCGGCTCCACCCGCGTCGGCAAGATGACCATGGCCTCGGCCGCGCAGTCGCTGAAGAAGGTCTCGATGGAACTCGGCGGCAAGAACGGCCAGATCGTCTTTCCGGACGCGGACCTCGAAGCGGCCGCCGACGCGGCCGTGTTCGGCGGCTTCTTCAATGCCGGCGAATGCTGCAATGCCGGCAGCCGGCTGATCGTGCATGAGGCGATCGCCGATGATTTTCTCGGCGCGGTCAAGGCGCTCACAGCCAGGGTGACGGTCGGCGATCCGCTCGACGACAACACCAAGGTCGGCGCGATGATCTCGTCCGACCATCTGGCCAAGGTAGCCGGCTATGTTGCGGCAGCGGCAAGCGACGGCAGCAGTGTCTACAGCGGCGGCAAGCGTTTGGCCTCGAATGCCGGCCAGTACCTCGATCCCACCATCATCCGCGGCGTCACCGAGGACATGGCCATCGCGCGCGAGGAAGTATTCGGACCGGTGCTCTCGGTGCTGACTTTTGAAACGATTGAAAAGGCGTTGCACATCGCCAACAACACGCCTTATGGTTTGTCGGCGGGCGTGTGGAGCGCCAGCATCGACACCTGCATGTCGGTGGCGCGGAGTGTGCGTTCGGGAACCGTCTGGGTAAACACGTTCATGGAAGGTTACCCCGAGCTGCCATTCGGAGGCTACAAGCAGTCCGGTCTCGGACGCGAACTCGGCAAACGCGCCGTCGAGGATTATACCGAAGAAAAGACAATCCAGTTTCATCGCGGCCAGCGCACCGGATGGTGGGTCGGCTGAGTTGAGAAGAACCCGGCGGGCACCCGCCGGTCGTGTAGATGCAACAAGGGAGGAAGTACATGTTGCGCAAATTGCTTATCGGAACGGCCCTCGCATCGGGCTTTGCTTTCGCGGCCCATGCCGAGGACGTCAAGGAAGTGCAGATGCTGCATTGGTGGACGTCGGGCGGCGAAGCGGCTGCCCTCAACGTGCTCAAGCAGGACCTTGCCAAGGAAGGCTATGCCTGGAAGGACGTGCCGGTGGCCGGCGGTGGCGGTGACCCCGCAATGGTTGCGCTGAAGGCAATGGTGGCTGCAGGCAATCCGCCGACGGCTTCTCAGATGCTCGGCTACACCGCCCTCGACTATGCGGCGGCCGGCAAAATGGGCGATATCACCGCCATCGCCGTCAAGGAGGGCTGGGACAAGGTTGTTCCCGCGGCGCTGCAGAAGTTTACCGTCTATGACGGCAAATGGGTCGCGGTGCCCGTCAACGTCCATTCGGTCAACTGGCTGTGGATCAACAAGGCGGTGATGGACAAGATCGGCGGCACCGAGCCCAAGACCTTCGACGACCTTATTGCGCTGCTCGATAAGGCCAAGGCGGCCGGCGTCATTCCGCTCGCTCTCGGCGGCCAGAACTGGCAGGAAGCCACCATGTTCGACTCTGTCGTGCTGTCGACCGGCGGACCTGAGTTCTACAAGAAGGCCTTCAACGACCTCGACGACGCATCTCTGAAGTCCGATACGATGAAGAAGTCGTTCGACAACCTCGCCAAGCTCGTCACCTATGTCGACCCGAACTTCTCGGGCCGCGACTGGAACCTCGCCACCGCCATGGTCATCAAGGGGGATGCCCTGGTTCAAGTCATGGGCGATTGGGCCAAGGGCGAGTTCCACGCCGCCAACAAGACCCCGGGTACCGATTTCCTGTGCTACCGCTTCCCGGGCACCGACGGCAGCGTCGTCTACAATTCCGACGTGTTCGGCATGTTCGACGTATCTGACGACCGCAAGGCCGCCCAAGCCGCACTTGCCACCGCTACTTTGTCGAAGAGCTTCCAGGCAGCCTTCAACGTCGTCAAGGGCTCGGTTCCGGCCCGCACCGACGTTCCGGACACCGACTTCGACGCCTGCGGCAAGAAGGGCATCGCCGACCTTAAGGCCGCCAACGAGAAGGGCACGTTGTTCGGTTCGCTGGCCCAGGGCTATGGCGCCCCGCCCGCGATCGCCAATGCCTACAAGGATGTCGTGACCAAGTTCGTCCACGGCCAGATCAAGACCTCGGACGAGGCCGTGACCGAGCTGGTCAAGGCGATCGACGACGCCAAGTAAGCGCCACACACCAAAAACGCCTTCCCCGCCCCGGCGGGGAAGGCTCCGATCCGCGAACCTGGTTGGCCTTGCGTCGACGGGAGGAGCCCTATGAGCACGGTAGCGACAAGCCAGATCAAGCTGACGCCGGAGCACGCCCGTCCGCGCGCCTCGGTGCGCTCGCGCCTGCAGGATGCCCTGCCGAAGATCGTGCTGGCGCCGAGCTTCGCCATCACCATTATCTTCGTCTACGGCTTCATTCTGTGGACGATCTATCTGTCCTTCACCAATTCAAAGACCTTCCCGTCCTATGTCATCACTGGCTCGCGCGCCTATCGGCGGCTGTGGGGCTGGACCTTCGACACCGACCCGCCATCGAGCTGGTACACGTCGATCACCAATATGGGAATTTTCGGCTTTCTCTACATCTTCATCTGCCTGGCGCTCGGCCTGTTCCTGGCCATCCTGCTTGACCAGAAGATCCGCGGCGAAGGCGTGCTGCGGCCGATCTATCTCTACCCGATGGCGCTGTCCTTCATCGTCACCGGTGTCGCCTGGAAGTGGTTCCTCGATCCCGGCCTCGGCCTCGAGCAGACCTTGCACCAATGGGGATGGACGAGCTTCCATTTCGACTGGATCAAGAACAAGGATTTCGTCATCTATACGGTGGTCATTGCCGGCGTCTGGCAGGCCTCCGGCTTCATCATGGCGATGTTCCTGGCCGGCCTGCGCGGCATTGACGGCGAGATCATGAAGGCAGCGCAGATCGATGGCGCCACCACCTTCCAGCTCTATCGCCGCATCGTCATCCCGCTGCTGCGACCGATCTTCCTGTCGGCCTTCATCGTGCTCGCCCACCTCGCCATCAAATCATATGACCTGGTCGTGGCGCTGACCAGCGGCGGCCCCGGCGGTTCGGCCTGGCTACCGTCGAACTTCATGTATGAGTACACTTTCAAGCGCAACGAAATGGCCGTCGGCTCGGCCAGTGCGGTGATCATGCTGATGACCATCGTTGCCATCATCGTGCCCTATCTCTATTCGGAACTGCGGGAGAAGCCGCGATGAGCGCCATCACCACGCTCGCCCGTCAACCCTCCGGCGGTGTCAACGCTAGGATCGTCAACCGCATCGTCATCTACGGGCTGCTGGCGCTGTTCGCGCTGTTCTACCTGATGCCGCTGTTCGTCATGCTGGTCACCTCGTTCAAGACCATGGACGAGATCCAGAACGGCAACATGCTGGCGCTGCCACAAGCGCCGACCTTCGAGCCATGGATAAAAGCGTGGAGCGAAGTTTGCTCGGGCCTGACCTGCGTCGGCATGAAGGGCTATTTCTGGAACTCGATCAAGATGGTGGTTCCGGCAGTCATCATCTCGACCCTGCTCGGCGCGCTCAACGGCTATGTGCTGACGAAGTGGCGCTTTCGCGGGGCGACGCTGGTGTTCGGGCTGATGCTGTTTGCCTGCTTCATCCCGTTCCAGTCGGTCCTCTTGCCGATGGCAACGGTCCTCGGCAGCTTCGGCAGGTTCGGCGTCAAGCTGCAGAACGCGACCGGCTTCACCTTCGGCTTCGGCAATCCGACCGTGAACCTGGTATTCGTTCACGTCGTCTACGGCATCGGTTTCACCACCCTGTTCTTCCGCAACTATTACGAGACGTTTCCGAACGAGCTGGTGAAGGCGGCGCAGATCGACGGGGCAAGCTTCTTCCAGATCTTCCGGCGCATCATGCTGCCCAACTCGCTGCCGATCATCGTGGTGACGGTGATCTACCAGTTCACCAACATCTGGAACGACTTCCTGTTCGCCTCCGCCTATGCCGGCTCTGGCGACGTGATGCCGATGACGGTGGCGCTCAACAATGTCGTCAACACCTCAACCGGCGTCGTCGAATACAACGTCAACATGGCGGCCGCGATGATCGCCGCACTGCCCACCCTTCTCGTCTACGTGCTCGCCGGCCGCTATTTCGTGCGCGGTCTGATGGCTGGCGCCGTCAAAGGATAATCTGATGGCTTTTCTGGAAATCAATGGTCTGAAAAAGCGCTTCGGCCAGGTCGAGATCCTCAAGGGGATCGATGTCGAACTCGAGAAAGGCGGCTTCCTGGTGCTCGTCGGGCCGTCCGGCTGCGGCAAGTCCACGCTTCTGAACACCATCGCCGGCCTGGAGACGATCACCTCGGGTGAAATCCGTGTCGAAGGCCGCGCAATCAACGATCTGCATCCGTCCAAGCGCGACATCGCCATGGTGTTCCAGAGCTATGCGCTCTATCCGAACATGACGGTGGCCGGGAACATCTCCTTCGGCATGGAGATGCGCGGCGTGCCGGCGGCAGAACGCCAGCAGGCGATCGACAAGGTGGCCAAGGTGCTGCAGATCGGCCACCTCCTGCAGCGCAAGCCAAGCCAGCTTTCCGGTGGCCAGCGCCAGCGGGTTGCCATGGGCCGGGCGCTGGTGCGCGATCCAAAACTGTTCTTGTTCGACGAGCCGCTGTCCAACCTCGACGCCAAGCTGCGTGTCGACATGCGCATCGAGATCAAGCGCCTGCACGCCACCACTGGCACCACCATCGTCTATGTCACCCACGACCAGATCGAGGCGATGACGCTGGCGACCAAGATCGCCGTCATGCGCGACGGCGAGGTGCAGCAGTTCGGCACCCCGGCCGAGATCTACAACAACCCGACCAATCTTTTCGTCGCCGACTTCATGGGTTCCCCCGCAATGAACCTGATCCCGGCGACGATCGGCACCAACGGCAACGCGCTGTCCGTCGTGCTGCAGCGCGAGGCGCGCGAGCCGATCTCGCTGCCCATGGCCAACGCGCCGGCCGGCCTGTCTGCATTCCAGGGCAAGCCGATCATCTTCGGTGTCCGCCCCGAAGCGCTGACCGATCCGGAAGGCGCCGAGCGCAATGCCTCCAACATCGCCACTGCCGACTGCTTTATCGAGGTCGTTGAACCGGCAGGCTCCGACACCTTCGCCGTCACCAATCTCGGCGGCAAGGGCGTGGTGGCGCGGCTGCGTGCCGACGCCAACATCCAGCCCGGGACCAACACGCCGCTCGCCTTCAACCTGACCAAAGCGGTATTCTTCGATCCGGCGACCGAAAACCGCATTCTCTGACCGAGATGACCAATCCCGATATCGTCATCATCGGCTCCGGCATCGGCGGCGCCACGATCGCCTCCGGTCTGGCCGGCAGCGGCGCCTCCATCCTGATGCTGGAGCGCGGCGAACCCTTGCCGGCAACGCCGCATGCGCGCGACACGCGTTCCATCTTCGTCGACGGTCATTACCGGCCGAAAGAGATGTGGCGTGAGGCCGGTGGTGCGGCCTTCAATCCCGGCAACTACTACTATGTTGGCGGCAATTCGAAATTCTACGGCGCGGTCCTGATCCGCTACCGCAGGGAAGATTTTGCGGCCATGGAGCATTTCGGCGGCGTCTCGCCGGCCTGGCCGTTTTCCTATGAAGAATTCGAACCCTGGTATTCGAAGGCCGAGCAGCTGTTTCGCGTGCGCGGCTCACTGGGCGAAGACCCGACCGAACCGTTTCACTCGATCCCCTATGCCTTCAGGCCAGTGCCCGACGAGGCGCCGATCGCGCGCGCCCGCGCCGAGCTCAAGGGCCTCGGCCTGCATCCGGCTTCGCTGCCGCTTGGCGTCGACATCGACACATGGCTGAAGGAGGGCAAGACCGGTTGGGACGCTTTCCCGAACACCGGCCAGGGCAAGGTCGACGCGCAAACAGGACCGCTGACGGCGGCGCTGAGCGACCCGAACATCAAGTTAGAGACCGGCGCCTATGTCGAGTATCTCGAAGTCTCGGCCGACGGCAAAACCATCGTCGCTGTTCACTACCGCCAGAATGGCGCGTTGAAAAAGCTGACGCCGAAGCTGGTCATCCTCTCCGCCGGCGCGGTCAATTCCGCCGTCATCCTGCTGCGTTCGCCGTCACCCGCCAACGGCAAGGGCGGTGGCAAGGGTCTCGCCAACCGTTCCGACCAGGTCGGCCGCAATTTCATGAACCACAATTCCAGCGCCATGCTGGCCATCGATCCGCGCCGCCGCAACGATGCCGTCTACCAGAAGACGCTGATGCTGAACGATTATTATCTGTCCGACGGCAAGGGCGGCAAGCCGCTCGGCAACGTCCAGCTGCTCGGCAAGATCGACGGCAACATCCTCAGCGCCAATGTGAAGTTCGCGCCGAAATTCGCGCTCGATTTCATGGCCGGCCATGCTGTCGACTGGTACCTGATGTGCGAGGACCTGCCTGATCCCGAAAGCCGCATCATGGTCGACGGCAAGGATATCGTCATGCAATGGCGGCGCTCCAACATGCAGTCGCTCGACGGCTTGACCAAGGTAATGCGCGAAAACTTCCGCGCCTGCGGCTATCCGATCGTCCTGTCGCGCCCCTTTGACAAGCGCACCCCGTCGCACCAGTGCGGCACGGTGAAGATGGGCGACGATCCGGCAACCGCGCCGCTCGACCCGTTCTGCCGGTCCTTCGATCATCAGAACCTGTTCGTTGTCGATGGCGGCTTCCTGCCGAACTCGGCCGCCGTCAATCCGGCGCTGTCGATCGCCGCGCAAGCGCTGCGTGTCGCCGACCATATCCGCAAGACCGAGCTTTCCGCGTGACCCGCCCGGCGGCCATCGTCACCGGCGGCGCGCGCGGCATCGGCCTTGCGTGCGCCCGGGCGCTTGCCGATGCCGGCTTCGATATCCTCGTCGCCGACCTTGCCGAAAAACCCGCTGACGGGTTAGCCAAAGACATCGCCAAGCACGGCGCGAAGTTCGCTTATGTCAGCTGCGACATCGCCGATCTTGCCAGTCACACCACGCTCGTCAACGCCGCGATGCGCGCCTTCGGCCGCATCGACTGCCTGGTCAACAACGCGGGCGTCGGCGCCGTGGTGCGCGGCGACCTCCTGGAGCTGAAGCCGGAGAACTTCGACAAGGTGCTCGGCATCAATCTGCGCGGCACCGTGTTCCTCAGCCAGGCCGTCGCCAAGGCGATGCTGGCTGCACCCGGCAATCACCCGAAATCGATCATCACCATCACCTCGGTCAGCGCCGAAATGGCGTCGCCGGAACGGCCGGACTACTGCATCTCGAAAGCCGGCCTGTCGATGTGGGTGAAGACCCTGGCGCTCAGGCTCGCCGCCGAAGACATCGCTGTGTTCGAGGTGCGGCCGGGCATCATCCGCACCGACATGACCTCAGGCGTCACCGCCAAATACGGCGCCTTGATCGACGGCGGGCTGGTGCCGGCAAAGCGCTGGGGCGAAGCATCGGACATCGGTGCCGTGGTGGCGACTCTTGCCGGCGGCAAGCTCGGCTTTTCGACCGGCTCGATCATCAATGTCGACGGCGCGCTCTCCGTGCCGCGGCTGTAAGGTGGATAGTGTCATGACCGACTACATCATCGTGGGCGCCGGCCCGGCCGGCTGCGTTCTGGCCAACCGGCTGAGCGAGGATCCGACGCATCAGGTGCTGCTTTTGGAAGCCGGCGGCAAGGACTGGCATCCCTACATCCACATGCCGGCGGGCTTTGCCAAGATGACCAAGGGCATTGCCTCCTGGGGCTGGTCGACCGTGCCGCAGAAGCACATGAAGGACCGCGTCTTCTGGTACACGCAGGCCAAGGTGGTCGGTGGCGGTTCTTCCATCAACGCCCAGATCTACACGCGCGGCAATCCCCGCGACTATGACGCCTGGGAGAAGGAAGAGGGTCTCGCCGGCTGGGGCTATCGCGATGTGCTGCCCTATTTCAAACGCGCCGAGAACAACCAGCGCTACGCCAACGACTTTCATGGCGACCAGGGCCCGCTCGGCGTGTCGAACCCGATCTCGCCGCTGCCGATCTGCGAAGCCTATTTCCGCGCCGGCCAGGAGATGGGCATTCCCTTCAACCCGGATTTCAACGGCGCCACCCAGGAGGGCGTCGGCTACTATCAGCTGACTCAGAAGGATGCGAGGCGTTCCTCCGCTTCGGTCGCCTATCTCAAGCCGATCCGCGCTCGCAAGAACCTCACCGTCAGGACCGATGTGCTGGTGACGCGCATCGTCATCGAGAAAGGCCGCGCCATCGGTGTCGAGATCGTCGACAGGCCGGGCGGCGAGAAGAAAATCCTGCGCGCCGACAGCGAGGTGATCGTCTCGTCCGGCGCCATCGGCTCGCCGAAGCTATTGATGCAGTCTGGCATCGGCCCGGCCGACCATCTGAAAGCTGTCGGCGTCACGCCCGTGCATGACCTCCCCGGCGTCGGCTCCAATATGCAGGACCATCTCGACCTGTTCGTCATCGCCGAATGCACCGGCGACCATACCTATGACAATTACGCCAAGCTACACCGCACGGCCTGGGCCGGCCTGCAATATCTGCTGCTGAAGAAGGGACCGGTGGCCTCCAGCCTGTTCGAGACCGGCGGCTTCTGGTACGCCGACCCGACCGCAGCCTCGCCCGACATCCAGTTCCATCTCGGCTTGGGCTCCGGCATCGAGGCCGGCGTCGAGAAGCTGAACAACCCGGGCGTCACCTTGAACTCCGCTTTCCTGCGGCCGCGCTCGCGCGGCACGGTTCGGCTGAAGAGCGCCGACCCGGCCGACCATCCGCTGATCGATCCGAACTACTGGTCCGATCCCTATGATCGCGCCATGTCGATCAAGGGGCTGAGGCTGGCGCGCGAGATCATGCGGCAGAAGGCACTTCAGCCCTACGTGCTGCGAGAGGTGCTGCCCGGCCCGTCGCTCGCCAGCGACGACGAGCTGTTCGACTATGCCTGCCGCAGTTCCAAGACCGACCATCATCCGGTCGGCACCTGCCGCATGGGCCATGACGACATGGCCGTGGTGACACCCGATCTGCGGCTGCGGGGCATCGAGGGCCTGCGGGTCTGCGACGCCTCGGTGATGCCGCGCGTGCCCTCCTCCAACACCAATGCGCCAACCATCATGGTCGGCGAGAAGGGCGCCGACCTCATCCTCGACCGCGAGCCGCTGCCGCCCGCGGTATTTTCCGGAAACCGGGCGGCTTAGGAGCAAAGATGATCAGGCACTGTGTCTTCGCCAGGTTTCGCAACGATGTTCCCGCCGCCGAGCGCATGGCGATCCATGCCGATCTCGAGGCGCTGCGACAGGTGATCAACGGCATGGACACGGTCCAATTCAGCGCCAATGTCAGCCCGGAGCCGTTCGCGCGCGACTTCACCCATGCCTTCACTATCGACTTCAGCGATGGCGCCGCCCGCGATGCCTATCTGGTGCATGAGGCGCATCAGCGCGCCGGCGCCCGACTGGTCGCCGCTCTAGAAGGCGGCACCGACGGATTGATGGTCTTCGATCTCGAGCTTACGAAAAAGTGACCGCCGGTTTTTCGAAAGCCGGCTGACCAGCTGTTCTCTTTTCCCGACCGGGCGACATATCGTTGCCCGGGGACGGCAAAGGAGGAACGTCTTGAACCTCAATTCCCAACAGAAGAAAACCGTCCTGGCTTCATTTCTGGGCTGGACGCTCGACGCTTTCGATTTCTTCCTCCTGACATTCCTGCTCACGGATATTGCGACTGAATTTCAGACCGACGTCCCGGCCGTCTCGAAGGCGCTGTTCCTGACCTTGGCGACGCGCTTCATCGGTGCGTTCTTCTTCGGCATGCTTGCCGACAAATACGGGCGCAAGCCCATCCTCATGCTCAACATCGTCAGCTACTCAGTGATTGGCGCGCTCGCCGCCTTCTCGCCCAATCTCGGCATCTTCCTGGCGTTGCGCGCCCTGTTCGGCATCGCCATGGGCGGCGAATGGGGACTTGGCAGTTCGCTCGCCATGGAGTCCATCCCGCCCAGCGCGCGCGGCATGGTTTCGGGCATCCTGCAATGCGGCTATCCGACCGGCTACCTCTTGGCGGCAGTGGTCTATGGCCTGCTCTACCAGCAGACGATCGGCGGCTACACGATCGGCTGGCGCGCCATGTTCCTGCTCAGCTTCGTGCCGGCATTGATCGTGCTGTTCATCCGCTCGCACGTGCCGGAATCGCCGGCCTTCATCGACGCGCAGAAGACCGCCAGGCCCGGGCTCCTCGAAACGCTACAAGAGCACTGGGGCGTCGCGCTCTATGCGGTCGTGCTGATGATGTTCTTCAATTTCTTCAGCCATGGCACGCAGGATCTCTACCCGACCTTCCTGAAGAAGCAGCACGGCTTCGATCCGCATACGGTGAGCTGGATCACCATCGTCGCCAACATCGGCGCCATCGTCGGCGGCCTGGCATTCGGTGCTTTGTCCGAGAAGATCGGCCGTATCAACGCCATCACGCTGGCGTGCCTGATCGCCTTGCCGTCGATTCCACTGTGGGCCTACAGCACCACGCCTTTCATGCTTGCCATTGGCGCCTTCGTCATGCAGGTCGCGGTCCAGGGCGCCTGGGGCGTCATCCCGGTGCATCTCAACGAGCTTTCGCCGGGGTCCGTGCGGGCGACCTTGCCCGGCTTCATCTATCAGGCCGGCAATCTCGCGGCGTCCTATGGCGGCCCTTACCAGGCAGGCATAGCTGAAGCCCCTGGAGGCAGCTACGGCTATGCGCTGGCGCTTTTTGCCGGCGTGGTTGCCGTCTGCATCATCGTCGTCATCCGCTTCAGTCCGGAGCGACGCGGCCAGGTGATGACCGTGCTGGGCTGAAAGACTTAGGTTTTTCGCATGATCTTTTCCGAAAAGTCTGCAACTTTTCGGGATCAAGCTTAGCCCAGTCTGAGCGCGACGACGCCGGCGACGATGCTGAGCGCGGCGGCAGCGCGCCAGCTGGTCATCTTCTCGCCGAGGGCGAAGACCGAGATCATCATGGCGAACAGGATCGAAGTCTCGCGCAGCGATGCCACCGAGGCGATAGGCGCCTTGGTCATCGCCCACATCACGATCCAGTAGGCCGCGCCGCTGAGCACGCCGGTGAACAGGCCCACCTTCCAGTCGCGTGCCAGCACCGGCAGCGCTTTCGGCCCACGGAAGATGAGGCACAGCACCAGCGCTCCAAGGGCATCGCAGATGAACAGCCAGGCGGCATAGCTTTGCGCCGTGGCCGCCAGCCGCGCGCCGCTGCCGTCGGACAGCGTGTAGCTGGCGATGAAGATCGAGGTGCCCAACGCAAAGCCGACCGCGCGCAGGTTCAGCCTTTCCAGATGCGCACCGCCACGAAACGACATCACCAGCGTACCGGCCGACAGCAGAAAAATGCCCAGAATTGCAAGCGGTGCCGGCACCTCGGCGACCACGAACATACCGCCAAGCGCCGCCAACAGCGGAGCGGTGCCGCGCGCCAGCGGATAGGTCTGGGCGAAATCACCGGCCTGGTAGGCGCCGATCAGGAAGGTCCGGTAGCCCATGTGGAAGATCACCGAGGCGATGATGTAGGGCCACACTTCTGCCTTCGGCACCTCGACGAAAGGCAGCACGACAAGGGCGGCAGCGCCCATGCCGAGCGTCATCAGCGTGATCGACAGGAAGCGGTCGAGATGGACCTTGACCAGCGCGTTCCAGATCGCGTGCATGGCGGCGGCGGCAAGCACCGCGAAGAAGACGAAGGGCGTCATTGCCGGATCATCCGCCGCGCAGCACGGCGAGCGGCATTTCGAGGTCGATGTCGACCCGTAGCGGGAAATGGTCCGATGCTTCCTCGCCGACATCGGCGCCGACCGAGCGGACGCGCCCGGCAAACATGCCGCCGACGAAGCAATGATCGAGCCGGCGTTTGGCCAGTTTGCCGTCGATGGTCTTCACATGGGTGTGGAAATTCCCGGTCGGCTGGCTGGCAACGGCGGCGGCATCGACGAAGCCGTCGAGGTAGGCGGCGCCACGATGATAGGGCGTGCTGCCGACGATGCGGCCATATTCGGCGCTGCCCGGCTCCATGTTGAAATCGCCCATCCAGATCGCTTCCAGCGGGTTTTCCGGCTCCGGCTCGCCATTGCTCCAGTTGCGCGCAGGCTCGTCATCGACGCCGCTCCACGGCCCGCCCTCGCGGGTCGCACGGCGATGTTCGCCCAGGAGGTAATCGATCTGCTCCAGCCGCTCCTCCGCTGCGATATGGGCGAGATGCAACGAAAACACCCGAACCGGGCCGGCCGGCGTGCGGATCATGCATTCAAGTGCCGCGTTGCGCGTGTTGAGCGGCCGCAGCGTGCGGTGCATAGGCAGCGCATGCAGCCGCGACCAGACGATCGGCAGCTTCGACAGCACCATCGTGCCGAACTGCCGGCGCCGGTTGATCAGACGGCCGTCGCGCCGCTCGCTGGCGTCCATGTCGAAGGCCGGACCATAGACCCAGTGATAGTCCGGCAGCAGGCGGGAAATAAGCTCCGGCTGGTCGTCGTCATTGCTGCGCTGCCAGTGCCGTTCGACTTCCTGCAGCGCAATAATGTCGGCGCCGGCGACGAGGCGCGCGGCGCGCGAAAGATCGTAGCGGCCGTCGCTGCCGAACCCGTACTGGATGTTGTAGCTGACCAGCTTCATTGCTTATCCGGCTCAATTTCGATGATGGCAGTAACGGTTCGGCAGATTGGTTGCAATGTGCAGGGAAATGGCAGCGGCTTGGGCCAGATATCTCACGTCGTCAGCGGCTGGAAACTTCCAGCTGGCGATGCCGCCAGTTCCGACCAGTCGATTTCCTCTTCAAGCCGGTGATAGGCCTCGTCGCCGATTGTGCCGTTGCGGCGCAGTTCCTCGAGCGTGTCGCGCTGGCGGTTGATGGCATAGAGGCGCAGCCGGTCATATTCGGTTGCCGCCTGTGCGTCCTCCGGGTTTTGAGCGATCAGGCGCTGAGCCTCATACTGCTCGCGCACAACAGCAGCCGCCGCCGATGTCTTGCGGCTCAACACGTCAAGGGCGGCCTGCATGATGGCGACTCGCGCCTGCGCCACCTCGTTGTCGATCGTTCTGTCCGGGTCGAAGTTGAGTATCCGCAGCAGCGGCTTCAAGGTCATGCCTTGTAGCACCAGCGTGCCGAGAACGACCGCGAAGGCGGCAAGCACGATCGGATCACGGCCGGGAAAACCCGCCGGCAGCGCAATGGCCACCACCAGCGTCACCAGCCCCCGCATGCCGCACCAACCGACGAGCACCGCGCCGCCAAACGTCGGCACATCTCGCCTTTGGCCTTCGCTTCCGAAACGGGCCAACCATCGGATGATCGCAACGTAACTCCCCACCCAGACGAGGCGCGCCACGATAACGACGGCCAGCACCGTTGCAGCGAAGAGAAAGGCTTCGCCTTGCCCTTCGCCGGAGAGCCGGCCGACGATCGATCGTGCTTGCAGGCCCATCAGCACGAAGGCCAGCACGTTGAGCACGAAGACCGCCGACTCCCACACCGAATAGGTGCTGACGCGCCGCCTGGCCGACATGCGGCGCGGCGCCATCCGCGCAATGGTCATGGCGTAGACGACGATGGTGATGATGGCGGACAGGCCCAGCCTGTCGGCCAGGATCCAGACTCCGAATGTCCCGGCGAATTGCACCACGGTGCTGCTTGCCGCATCCTCGATCCTGCTGAGCGTCAGCAGCGAGAAGCGGCCAAGCAGATAACCGGCGACGAGGCTGCCGATCGTCGACAGCAGGATCGTCGGGATGGCATTGCTCAGCATGATCGAGCCGAGCGCTGCCGAAACCGCCAGGCGGTAGATCAGGAGTGCTGTGGCATCGTTGAGCAGGCTCTCGCCCTGCAGGATGGCGGTGATGCGGTGCGGCACCTTGAACTGCCCGAGTACGGCGCTCGCCGCGACCGCATCGGGCGGCGCGACGATGGCGCCGAGCGCGATTGCCGCCGCGATCGGCAGCCCGGCCATCTTCCAGCCGACGAAAGCAACGACCGCCGTGGTGAAGACGACGGCGCCGAGCGCCAGCAACGCAAGCGGCAGCCGGTAGCGGTTGAGATCCCGCAACGATGTGTCGTAGGCGGCATCCAGAAGCACCGGTGCAATGAACAGGGCAAGAGCCAGTTCCGGATCGATCTCGATCATTGGCGCACCAGGCACGAAGGCAATCCCGACCCCGGCCAAGGCCAGCAGGGACGGATAGGGAATCTCCAGCCGTCGCGACAGCGCCGTCAGCGCAACGGCAGTCAAAAGCAGGACAAGCGTCAGTTCGAAAAGAGCCATGGCCTGTTATCCCCGTGATGCTGCATTGTCGGCAGTGGCAGGCCAGCAAGATGCTGTTGATTGGCCATTGCGCACAAGCCCCGTGGCAGTATGTCCAGCAGTCACTTGCAGCGTAAAAGTCCGACCATGATCCTGATTGGCCAATTTGACTCCCCCTTCGTTCGCCGCGTCGGCATTGCGATGACCTTATACGGCATCGCCTACGAGCACCGTCCGTGGTCGGCCTTCGGCGATGCAGACAAGATCCGGCCCTACAACCCGCTGACGCGGGTGCCGACCCTGGTGCTGGACAATGGCGAGGTGCTGATCGAAAGCCATTTGATGCTCGACTATCTCGACAGCCTCGTTCCGGCCGAGCGGAGGATGTTTCCGACGGCCGAACCGGCGCGTCACCAGGCGCTGCGGATATCAGCCCTGGCAACCGGCCTCGGCGACAAGGCGGTCAGCCTGTTCTACGAGACGCGGCTGCACGAGAAAGTCTCCGACCTCTGGGCCGGGCGCTGCCGCACACAGATCGAGGCTGTCCTTGCAGTCCTGGAAGCCGATCGTCAGGGAAGGTCGACACCTTACTGGTTCGGCGACCGCATCGGCCATGCCGACATCGCGGTTGGTGCCGTGCTCCGCTTCATTGGCGAGGCGCATCCCGGGCTTGTGCCGCTGGCCGACCTCCCGGCGCTGGACGCACATGCCGCACGAATGGAAGCGCTACCGGTCTTTCAGAAAGTCATGCAGCCATTCATCGCGCCGGCCTGAGGGGGCTTGGTTCTTGTTCTTCCGGTCCGCTCTACCGCCTAGTGCAGCACCAGCATATCGCTCGACGAGAACGAAATCTGGGCCTTTTCGCCGACAGCAGGCGGCGGTGTGGCAGGGCTGTTGAACGTATCGAGCGACACGGTGTTACCGCCGATGCCGACGCGAACCCGGATCACCGAGCCGAGGAAATGCACTTCGGAGATCTCGCCGGAAAGACTGGAGTCGCGACCGGGCTGAAGGCCCAGCGAAATGGCTTCCGGACGCAGGGCAAGCGACAGCGTGTCGCCGGACTTCGAGCCGTTGAGCTTGCCCTTGAGCGAGACTTCCTGCGTGTCGACCTGCACCTTGCCGGATGCAGCATCGGTGACCCTGCCTTCGAGCACGTTCAGCGTACCGACGAAATTGGCGACGAACTTGGTTGCCGGACGGTTGTAGATCTCGAACGGCGTGCCGACCTGTTCGGCCTTGCCGCCATACATGACGGCGATGCGGTCCGAGATCGACAGCGCCTCTTCCTGGTCATGTGTGACGAAGATGGTGGTGATGCCGAGCTTCTTCTGGATCGAGCGGATTTCCTCGCGCAGCGACACGCGCACCTTGGCGTCGAGCGCCGAAAGGGGTTCGTCCAGCAGCAGCAGCTTCGGTTTCGGCGCGATGGCGCGGGCCAGCGCAATGCGCTGCTGCTGGCCGCCCGAGAGCTGGTAGGGATAGCGATCCGCCATTTGCGGCAGTTTGATGATGCCGAGCATCTCGGCGACACGCGCATCGATGTCCGCCCTGGGCATACCGGCAACCTTCAGGCCGAAGCCTATGTTCTGCGCCACGGTCAGGTTCGGGAAGAGTGCGTAGGCCTGGAACACCATGCCGACATTGCGCTGGTTGGGCTTCAGCCTGGTAATGTCCTTGCCACCGACGACGATCTTGCCGGCTGTCGGCTCCTCGAAGCCCGCCACCATGCGCAGCACGGTGGTCTTGCCGCAGCCGGACGGACCGAGGAACGAGACGAATTCGCCGCGCTCGACGTCGAGATTGAAATCCTCCACCACCGTGGTGGCACCGAAGGATTTTCGCACGTGCTGGATGGAGAGGAACGGGTCGGCCATGGTGTTGTTCTTTCGATCAGTACTTTTCGATCAATTGGGGCGGTTCGCCGATCTCGGCGCGAAGCGGGACAGGATCTGGATCAGCGACATGCAGCCCCAGGTGATGGCAAAGGCGATGATGGCAAGGGCTGCCGGCTCATACGCGCGGTTGGCGCCAATGTTCTGTAGATACGGGCCGAAAGCGGGTCGGTTGAGCAGGCTGGCCATGGTGAACTCGCCAATAACGATCGCGAAGGTCAGGAACGCGCCCGACAACACCGCGATCAGCACATTGGGCAGGATAACGCGCGTGATGATCGTCGACCAGCCGGCGCCAAGGATCTGCGCCGCCTCCGTCAGCGTTCGCACATCGATGGTTCTGAGCCCGGTGTCGACCGCACGGTACATATAGGGCAGCGACAGCGTGGCATAGCCGATCACCAGCAGGGCGTTCGTACCGGTGTCGCTGGCCAGGAACGGCAGCGGCGAGTTCGATCCGTACATCCTGATATAGCCGAAGACGATGACGATGGCCGGAATGACCAGCGGCAACAGCGTGATGAACTCGACGAGCGGCCGCAGTTGCGGCAGGCGCAGCCGGATCCAGTAGGCGGCCGGCACTACGATCAGCACGCCGAGAATGATGGTGAAGACGGCGGCAAGCACTGAATAGCCGAAGGTCGCCTGGAAGCGAGGATCGCCCAACACCACCTTGTAGGCGTCAAAGGAGTACGCGCCACGCCGCATGCGCATGGAAAACTCCACCGTCGCGATCAGCGGGATGAAGAAATAGGCCGCGCCCAGCGCGAAGACGACCCAGGCCCAGAACTTTCCCGACTTCATTTCAGCCACCTCTCGGAACGGGTCCGGAACCAGATGTAGAAGACATTGGCAAGGCCGGTGATGAAGATCATGCCGAAGGCGATCGCGTAGCCAAGATGGGCATTGTGCAGCACGTCGCCGCGAATCTGCGCATAGAGCAGGATCGGCACGATGTTGAGTGACGAGCCTGTCAGCGCATAGGCGGTGGCGATGGCGCCGAAGGCGTTGGCGAACAGCAGGATGACCGTGCCAAGGAAACTTGGCCAGATCACCGGAATGACCACCATGCGCCAGTATTGCGCCATGGTTGCACCGAGTGTCGCGGCGGCCTCGCCCCACTCCTTCTTCAAGCCGTCGATTGCCGGCACGATGATCACCACCATCAGCGGGATCTGGAAGTAGACATAGGTCAGCGTCAGCCCCCAGAAAGACAGGATGTTGAAGCCGTGAGCGTAAATGTTGAGGCCGAAAAAGGTGTTCAGGATCACCGTGGCAAGGCCAAGCCGGCCGAGCGTGGCGATAAAGGCGAAGGCCAGCGGGACACCGGCGAAATTGGAAGCGACACCGGAGAAGGTCAACGTCGCCGAGCGTATCCATTCCGGCAGACCGCCGCGCACGATGGCGATGGCAATGGCGAGACCGGCGAAGGCACCAATCAACGATGAGGCAAGGCTGACCTTGATCGAGATCCAGTAGGCGGCAACGATCGACGGCTGCGCCAGTGCTGCGATATTTTCGAAGGTGAACTCACCCGCATCATTCTGGAAAGCGCCCAGCATCAGATAGAGCGTGGGCAGGATCAGGAACATGATGGCGAAGATGAAGAAGGGGGCAACGCCGAACCACTGCGTCGGCAGCCTCATGCTGCGTGCCTCGGCGGGAGGCGCGGTCTTCCCGGTGACAGCGTGGTCTGACATTGGGATATCGGTCATGCGCCGGCTACCGTCTTCGAGAAAAGGGGACCGGGCGACCTCGAGGCCGCCCGGCATGGCGTTTGTTACTTGACGTTGGCGCCGACGACCGCATCCCAGTTCTTGGTGATGGCTTCCTTGGACTTGGCCTGCTCGTCCAGCGTCGGGAACACCGCCGCGGCATAGGATTCGGCCGGCGGCAGCTTAGCCAGCACGTCCGCGGGGATCTTGCCGTTCTTGGCAAGGTCGTTGAAGCGGATCGGGTGGCAATAGCCCTTGAGCCAGCCGACCTGGCCTTCGTCGGAGTAGAGGTATTCCAGCCACAGCTTGGCGGCGTTCGGATGCGGCGCGTAAGCGCTGATCGCCTGCACGTAGACACCGGCGACGACACCGGTCTTCGGCACGACGACGTCGACGGGCGGGTTGCCCTTCAGCGTGTCCCGGCCGGCGAGCGCGTTGTAGTCCCAGGTGATCAGGATCGGAGTCTGGCCTTGGGCGAGGGTCGCAGCCTTGCCGATGACCGGGACGAAATTGCCGGCGGCGTTCAGCTTCTTGAAGAAGTCGAGGCCAGCGGTGCCGGCGGCTTCACCAGCAGCGGCGCCCGACGACAGGCCAGCAGCATAGACGCCCTGGATAGCCTGGTTCGACGCGCGCGGATCGCCGGCCAGTGCGACAGTGTTGGCGAATTCCGGCTTTAGCAGATCGGCCCAGTCAGTTGGAGCTTCCTTGACGATGTCCTTGTTCACTTGGAAGGACAGCACGCCGTAATAGTCGCCAGTCCAGTAGCCTTCAGCATCCTTGGCGCTGTCGGGGATCGAGTCCCAGGTCGACACCTTGTAAGGCTGGATCAGACCATCCTTCTTGGCGGACGGGCCGAAGGACAGGCCGACGTCGATGACGTCAGGCGCCTGTGGGCCCTTGTTGTCCTTGTTGGCCTTGATTGCCTCGACCTCGTCGCCGGAGCCGGCATCGGGGTTGAGCTCGTTGATGGTGATTTCCGGATACTTCGCCTTGAAGCCGGCGATGACGTCACCGTAGCCGCACCAGTCATGTGGCAAGGCGATGGTGGTGAGCTGGCCTTCGGCCTTGGCGGCCTTGACGAGATCGTCCAGCGAAGCCGCGGACGAAATCACCGACGACACCATCAGGGTCGCGGCCGAAAGGGAAAGTACTTTCCCCGTGAATTTGAACATGTGTTCTCTCCGTTGAACTGACGCCGTTGGACGCCTGCGATCCGGTATCGTTTTCATGTGACAGCCAGATGAAAGCTTTGTGAAACCGGCTGCTCGCAGCGCGAAAATTTAACTCTTTTTAACCGGCTGTAGCAATTAGCCATCACTTATTTTTCCGGCTAATTACTTTCCGCCATGTGTTTCATCCTTTCCCCCTTGGTTTGCCCTGATTTTCCAGATCAATTTCTAACAAGAAAGCCGTCTTACACCGTGCCGGCGATAGCGTTTTCAAGCAAGGTCAGGGCCGCCTTCTTGGTCAGCTTGACCGGGTTGCCGCCTGCGGTCGGATCGACCACCGCCATGTCGGCGATGAGCCCCTTGCGCTTCTTGTCCATGTCGAGCCCCTTGATCAGGCCCGGCAGAGCATGCGGCACCTTGAGTTCCCTGCGCAATTTAATGATCGCCTTGGCGAAGCCGTCGAAGCCGCCCTTGATGCCGCAATAGGCGGCAAGCCGGCCGATGCGCTCCTCGATGGAGTCCCTGTTGAAGGCCAGCACATAGGGCATGAACACCGCATTGGTCATGCCGTGATGGGTGTCGTACAGCGCGCCGACCGGATGCGACAATGAGTGGATGGCGCCCAGCCCCTTCTGGAAGGCGGTGGCGCCCATCGCGGCGGCGCTCATCATATGGGCGCGCGCGACGAGATCCTTGCCGTTGGCATAGGCCTTCGGCAGGTTCTCGAAGACCAGCCGGACGCCTTCGACGGCGATGCCGTCGGCCATCGGATGGTAACCCGGCGCGCAATAGGCCTCGAGGCAGTGGGCAAGCGCGTCCATGCCGGTGCCGGCGGTGATGAAGCCGGGCATGCCGACCGACAGTTCCGGATCGGCAATGACGATGGCCGGCAGCAATTTGGGATGGAAGATGACCTTCTTGGTGTGCGTCGCTTCATTGGTGATGACGCCGGCGCGGCCGACTTCCGAACCGGTGCCGGCCGTGGTCGGCACCGCGATGATCGGCGCGATCGCGTCGGAATTGGCGCGCGTCCACCAGTCGTCGACATCCTCGAAGTCCCAAACTGGCCGCGTCTGGCCGGCCTGGAAGGCGATCAGCTTGCCGAGATCGAGCGCCGAGCCGCCGCCGAAGGCGATGACGCCGTCATGCTTGCCTTTCTTGAACACCGCGATGCCGGCGGTCAGATTGGACTCGACCGGGTTCGGCCTCACCTCGGAAAAGACGCCGTAGGGGACCTTGGCATCGTCGAGGATCTTCAGGGTCGAGGCAACGACCGGCAGTTTCGCCAGGCCGGGATCGGTGACGAACAGCGGCCGCTTGATGCCGGTGGCCGCCAACACCTCAGGCAGTTCCTTGATGCGCCCGGCGCCGAAGCGAACGGTGGTGGGGTAGTTCCATTTGGAGATCAGCTTGGACATTTTTTGTCTTTCGAAAATTCAGATGGCTTCGCGCAGGTGGAACGACTTCGGCCTGGTCAGGTTGTCATAGCCGATGGCCGACAAGGCAGCACCCTTGCCGGTGTCCTTGACGCCGGTCCAGACCAGGGCCGGATCGAGGTAGTCGCAGCGGTTCATGAACACCGTGCCGGTCTCGACGCGGTTGCCGATCGCCACGGCATGGTCCGTATCGCGGGTCCAGATCGAAGCGGTCAGCCCGTAAGGGCTGTCGTTCATCAGCGCGATCGCCTCTTCGTCGTTGCGCACCTTCATGATGCCGACGATCGGCCCAAAGCTCTCCTCGCGCATGACGCTCATCTGATGGTCGACTTGCGTCAGCACTTCCGGCGCCAGATAGGGCGAGCCGGCCTTGTCATTGGCCACCTTCATGTTGATGTGCGCCACCGCGCCCTTGCGCAGCGCTTCGGCCTTCTGCTCGCGGATCAGGTCGGCGAAACGCGCCTGCGCCATCGGCCCCATCGTCGTTGCCTGGTCGAGCGGATTGCCGACGACATAGTTCTTGGTCTCGGCGATGAAGCCCTCGACGAACTCGTCATAGACCTTTTCGTGCACATAGACGCGCTCGATGCCGCAGCAGCACTGGCCGGAATTGTAAAAGGTGCCGTCAACCAGATTGGCGACCGCATGATCCATCTTGGCGTCGGGCAGCACATAGGCCGGATCCTTGCCGCCAAGCTCGAGGCCGAGCGTCATGAAGGTCCCCGCCGCCGCCTTTTCGATGGCGCGGCCACCGCCGACCGAACCGGTGAAGTTGACGTGGTCGATCTTGCCCGAACCGAGCAGCTTCTCGGTCTGGGCATGGTTGAGCACGACGTTCTGGAACACGCCCTTGGGCAGGCCCACTCTGTCGAAAGCCTGTTGGAAACGCTCGCCAACCAGCAGCGTCTGCGCCGCATGCTTGAGGATGACGGCGTTGCCGGCCATCAGCGCCGGCACGATGGTGTTGACCGCCGTGAGATAGGGATAGTTCCACGGCGCGATCACCATGACCACGCCAAGCGGGTCCTTTTTCACATAGCGACGGAAGCCGTCCTTTGGGTTGGAAGCCGGCACGGCCTTGAGCGCCACCTCGGCGATCTCGACCATGTAGTTGGTGCGTTCCTTGACGCCGCCGAACTCGCCGCCATAGCGCACCGGACGCCCCATCTGCCAGGCGATCTCCGGCACGATCTCGTCGGTCATCGCGACCAGCGCTTCCAGCATCGCCAGCATGTACTTGCCGCGCTCGACGATCGGCGTCTCGGCCCACCTCTCTTGCGCCGCCTTGGCGCGCTCGACCGCGGCATTGATCGCCTGGTCCGTTGCCACGGGCCGCTCGGCGTAGATCGAGCCATCGATGGGGGATTTGAGTTTGACCGTCTCGGTCATTTTGTAAGTCCTCGCATTCTACAACAAAATCTTGTGGCGTGGCGCTGCCCTCATCCGCCTGCCCGGCAGTCTCCCGCGTATGGTGACCGGGAGAAGGGAAGTGCTCTCCGGTCGCCCTGCCCGCGATTCACGGGAGGGTAGGGCGAGAGGCGCGCCAACGTTCGTCGGCTAGTTTAGTACCGCTCGAACCCTCTGTGCAGTTCCCAATCGGTTATGCGGCGGTCGTATTCGAACTGCTCCCACTTTGCGGTGTGAACATAGTGTTCGAGCACATCCTCGCCGAGCGCCTGCTTGAGCATCTTCGACTTCGCCAGCGTCTCGGTGGCGTCGCGCAGCGTCTTCGGGATCTCCGGCAAACGCGACGCCTGATAGGCATCGCCGACGAACGGCTTCTGCAGTTCCAGCTTCTCATCGATGCCGGCAAGGCCGGCGGCGATCAGCGCCGCAAAGGCGAGATAGGGGTTGAGGTCCGCGCCGCCGATGCGGCATTCCATGCGGATGCCCTTGGTGCCTTCACCGCACAGGCGGAAGCCGGCGGTGCGGTTGTCTTCGCTCCACATGATCTTGGTCGGCGCGAAGGTGCCGGCCTGGAAGCGCTTGTAGGAGTTGATGTAGGGCGCCAGGAACCAGGTGAATTCCTTGGCGTATTTCAGCTGTCCCGCCGCCCATTGCTGGCCAAGCGCCGACAGCGTCCAGTCAGCCTTCTTGTCGAAGAAGAGCGGCGTCTTGCCGTCGGCGCTCCACAGCGAATTGTGGATATGGCTGGAATTGCCGGCCAGCCCATAATTGTACTTGGACATGAAGGAAATCGCCTTGCCTTCGGACTCGGCAATCTCCTTGGCGCCGTTCTTCAAGATGACGTGGCGGTCGGCCATGTCCAGCGCCTCGGCATAGCGCACATTGATCTCTTCCTGGCCTGGGCCCCACTCGCCCTTGGAATTCTCGATCGGGATGCCGGCCGCTTCCATCTCGTTGCGAAGCCGGCGCATGACGCCTTCTTCCTTCGTGGTGATGCCGATCTGGTAATCGCCGATATAGGGCGAGGCGGTATCGAGACCCTGCCAGTGTTTCTTGCGGGCGGAATCATAGGTCTCGTTGAACAGATAGAATTCGAGCTCGGAAGCGAAATAGCCGATATAGCCGCGCTCCGTCAGCCGCTTGACCTGCTTCTTCAGGATGGCGCGCGGCGAATGCGGCAGGTCGTCATGCGTGTGGTGGTCGAGCACGTCGCAGATCACCAGCGCCGTCTTCTCAAGCCACGGAATGCGCCGCAGCGTCCCCAGATCCGGCTTCATGACGAAATCGCCATAGCCCTTCGACCAGCTCGCCGCCTTGTAGCCGGGCACCGGCTCCATATCGATGTCGGCGGCCAGGAGATAGTTGCAGCCGTGCGTCTCGTCATGCGCGGAATCGACGAAATACTGCGCCAGGAACCGTTTTCCCGCCAGCCGCCCCTGCATGTCGACGATGCAGGCCAGCACCGTGTCGATCTCGCCACTGGAGACCGCTTTCTTCAACTGATCGAACGAGAAATTTCCGGCCATTCCTTTGGCACTCCAGCGTTTTAGCTTTGAACAGGTTAGACAAAACCATGGCCGGCACGATGCCGGCCATGGCCAAGAATGGTCGATGTCAGTGACCGGTTTCGCCGACGGCCTGTTCCGCCGCCTTGATGGCTGCCTGGCGCGCCGCGATGATGTCGCCAAGCGGCGGACCCTGGAAGCGGTTCCGTTCGAACGCGAACCAGACGATCGCCGTCAGGATGAAGAAGCCGACGGTGATGTAGAGCGCCCAATCGTTCGGCGGCTGGATGCCGATGACGAAGATCAGGATCATCGACACGATCGACAGGAAGGCGAACAGCATGAAAACGCCGCGCCCCATGTTCCATGGACCCATCTTGTCCCACTTTGGCGTGCCCCAGGCCAGCATGCCGAGCACGATCGGCACGGTGAAGGACAGGAACAGGAAGATGACGGTGCAAGACACGACGATGGTGTAGGCCGAGGTGCCGGCGACCGAGACCAGCGTCGAACCCCAGACGAACAGCACCGACAGGATCGACGCCGTCCAGATCGCCGCCACCGGCGTGCGATAGGTCGGGCTGACTTTGGCGAGTGCCGATGAGCCCGGCAGGCCACCGTCACGCGAGAAGGCGAAGATCATACGCGAGGCAGAGGTCACGGTTGCGAGGCCGCACAGAAGCTGCGCGACGAACACGACGAGGTACACGAACTCCTTGATGCCAGGGCTGACGCGCTGGTCGAAGGCCCAGAAGAACACGTTCCAGCCCTGCTTGGCGGCGTCGTCCATGTTTGGGATCATCAGCACGAAGGCGGCCAGGAACAGATAGCCGAAGACGGCCGACCAGATCACCGACATGACCATGGCGCGCGGCACCGAGGAGGCTGCCTTGATGGTTTCCTCGGAGGTGTGCGCGGAAGCGTCGTAGCCGGTGATCGTATAGATCGGCAGCAACAGGCCAAGTGCGAACACCCAGGCATTCGAAACCGACGGCCAGACGCTGGCGCCGGCATCGCCGGAGTAGTTGTGGAAGGTGAACAGCCGGCTGAAATCCCAGGTCTCGGCGGAGAGAAGACAGACGACCGCGATCAGGATCGAACCGAAGAAGATCAAATAACCCGAGAAGTCGGTCAGCTTCGCCGTCAGCTTTATGCCGAGATGATTGATCAGTGCCTGGGCGCCGGTGATGATGACCAGGAAGATCATCTGGTTGGTCAGCGTACCCTCGATGCCGAGCGCCGGGCCGAAGGCGCCGACGAAGAACGTCCAGGTGCCGACATTGATGGCGCCGAGCACGGTGATCAGGCCGAGCAGGTTGAGCCAGGCCGTGACCCAGCCGGTGCCGCGGTTGCCGAGGATCGAACCCCAGTGATAGAGGCCGCCGGCAGTCGGATAGGCCGAACTGATCTGCGACATGGCGACCGCGAAGGTCAGCGACACGAAGCAGCCGACCAGCCAGCCGATGCCGATGCCGATGCCGCCGGCGCCGGAGGTTGCCTGGGCCAGCGAATTGATGCCGCCCGAAAGGATGCAGATGATCGAGAAAGAAACGGCGAAATTCGAAAAGCGGCTGAGGCGCCGCTCCAGTTCCTGGGCATAACCCATGCTGTGGAGGGCCTTTACGTCCTCCGCCTTGTCAACTTCAGTATAACCCGGTGCTGCCATTGGAAGTCCCCTGTTGGTTCTTAGCTGGCCGATTGAACTGACTTTCCGACTGAATGCGATCTGGCGTGTCCGGCCTCCTGTGGCTCCAGATCCGAAAAAATGCCCGTGAGCAGATCCGCCCATTTCCGCTGCCCGGTCTCGCCGGCTATTTCGTCGTTGCGGATTTCGATCATCGCGCACGGCAGGCCGCGCGAACGTGCGTGCCGCTCCAGCGTGAAATAGACGCGGTCGGCCGGCGAATAGGGCTCGTTGACGCCGACGGTGACGCCGGCAAGCCGCTTCAGCGCGTCGATCAAAGGCGACGCCAGCCGGCGGTCCTCGTCATGGATGATGCCGATATGCCAGGGCCGGTTGCGGCCCTTGTAGACAGGCGTGAAGGAATGCACGGAAACCAGGCGGGTTTCCTGCCCGCGCGCCAGCCTGCCGTCGACAATCTCTTCGATGGCGGCATGAAACGGCTGCCACGACAGCGCGACACGGGCCGCGCGCTGCTTGTCCGAAAGGCCGGTATTGCCGGGTATCGCCGTGGTCTCGCTGACCGGCGGCACCAAATCGGGCGCATCGAGCGGCCGGTTACAGTCGATGACGAGGCGCGAAATGCGGGTTTCGACCAGCGTCGCGTCGAGCGCCTCGGCCATGCGACGGGCAACCGGCAGCGCACCGGGATCCCAGGCGATGTGGCGGGACAAGTCCTCTGCGGCAAGGCCGAGCGTGCCGAATTCGGCCGGCAGGAAATTCGAGGCGTGATCACAGGTCAGCACGAAAGGGCTTGATCCGCCGGGGTTGGTCACCCTGACGGTATCAGACGATGCAAGGCTGGCGGGCCGTGCTTGCTCCATAGTCTGCCGTCCCCGGGGAGCGCTGTATCGTATGTTACGTATTTTGTCTCATTGCGTCCCTATGGATGATTTCATACAGTTTACCCGGTTTTGTCAAATGCGATTTCGGAAAAGACAGTGGACAGGGCCGAAGCATTTTGCAGCCAGGTGGAATCACCTGGCGTCGCGGAAATGCGGCCAAGACAAACAGACGGATCGGGATGGATTACCATTCGGCTCCGGGGTGGGGAAAAGATGATTTCCAGCATTGCCGAACTGATCGCCGACCGCGTCGGCACGATGCCGGCCAGTGAAAGGCGCGCAGCCCAGACTCTGATCGCCAGCTATCCGATGATCGGCCTCAAGACGGTTGCTGAATTCTCGGCCGCGGCAGGCGTCTCTTCGCCGACGATCCTGCGCTTCGTGGCCCGGCTCGGCTTCCAGAATTACCCCGAATTCCAGTCGAGCCTGCAGGACGAACTGGCGGCGCAGCTGCAATCGCCGGCGATAAGGACGCTCAACCCGCCCTCGCCCGGCGGCACCGCGTCACCGATGCTGGAAGCGACGCTCGACAATATGCGCGAGACGTTCAGACACCTGTCCGACAAGCAGCTTGCCGACATCGCCGCCCGCCTCGCCGACCGGCGCGGCAAGACCTTCCTGATCGGCGGCCGCTTCACCGATCCGCTGGCGCGTTACATGGCCGCCCACCTCGCCATCATCCAGCCCGAGGTCTTTCACCTCGCCGGCCAGGAAAGCATGTGGCGCGACCGGCTGATCGACATGGGCAAGCGCGACGTACTGGTGATCTTCGACATCAGGCGCTACCAGGACAGCCTCCTCCGCTTCGCCGAGAAGGCACATGAGCGCGGCGTACAGATCGTGCTGTTCACCGACCAGTGGCTGTCGCCGATCGCCCGCTTTGCCCGCCACGTCATTGCCGGACGAACCGCGGTGCCGTCGGCGTGGGACTCTTCGGCAGCCCTCTTCGTCGTCGCCGAAACACTGATCGGCGCCGTCACACGGCAACTGGAAGCAGAAGGCGCCAAACGCATCCGCGAGATGGAAGGTCTGCGTTAGCCGTCAACGTTACGCAGATTTAATGTGCGCAGACACTGGCCAGTTGTCATAAGGGCGCGATATCGGGGGTGTCTTCTTGCCTTAGAATAGCCTCGCTGCGTCTGCTTCCTTTCGGGAACCCGGTAGACGGAAGGATCGTTTTGCCCAACCGGAGTGCAGATGGCCGCCTGGAAACAGATACTTTTCGCGCTTGTGGTGCTGGTCGTGGCGGCAGCCGCCTGGCTGCGCTTTTTTCCGGGCGCACCGGAGGTGCTGGCACGCTGGGGGATAGACTGGGTTTACGCGGCAACGCCCCCGGCTGAAACCGGTGCCGCCAACGCCAAGCAGGCAAACGACGGCAATGGCGGCAACCGGCGGGTGAACGTGGTCGCCCTGGCCGCCACTTCGGCCACCATCAACGACCGCCTTCAGGCGATCGGCACTGGCCGTGCCAACGCCTCGGTGACCGTCAATCCATACAGTTCCGGCCGCCTTGCCAAACTGCTGGTCGAATCCGGCAGCCATGTCGACAAGGGACAGATTATTGCCACCCTCGATTCCGAGACCGAGGTGATCGCGCAGGATCGTGCCAAGCTGGTCTTACAGGACTCGCAGAACAAGCTCGACCGGGTGAAATCGCTGCGGGCCTCCAACGCAGCGACACCGGTCGCCGTCGCCGATGCCGAAGTGGTGCTGGCGGTCGCCAAACTGGTACTTCGCGATGCCGAACTTGCCCTGCAGCGGCGCTCCATCATCGCACCGATCGCCGGCACCGTCGGCATCCTGCCGATCGCCGCCGGCAATTATGTGACCAACCAGTCGGCGATCGCCACGCTCGACGACCGCTCCAGTATCCTTGTCGATTTCCTCGTGCCCGAACGTTTCGCAGCCGCCGTCAAGGTCGGCGCGCAATTGACGGCGACGCCGATCGCCAATCCCAGCAAAGCCTACACCGGCACGGTTTCGGCCATCGACAACCACATCGACGAAAAGAGCCGCACTTTGCTGGTCAAGGCCAAGATCGCCAACCCGGCCGATTCGCTGCGCGCCGGCATGTCGTTCGGCATCATCATGAAGTTCCCCGGCGAGACCTATCCGGCCGTCAGCCCGCTGGCGATCCTCTGGGGGTCGGACGGCGCCTATGTCTGGCGGGTCGAGGACAGCAAGGCCAGGCGGGTCCCGGTGCGCATCATCCAGCGCAACACCGAGACCGTGCTGATCGACGCGGAGATCGACAGCGGCGACATGGTGGTGACCGAAGGCACGCAGAGCGTCAGCGAGGGCGGCGCCGTGCGCATCGCCGGCGAAGACCAGCGCGCCGCGGACGCCGCCCAAGGCTCATGACCAGCCCCGTCAACACTGCCAGCGACACCGGCTTTACCGCCCTGTTCATCCGTAGGCCAGTGATGGCTTTCGTGCTGAACACACTGATCGCAGTCGCCGGCCTGGCTGCCATCTATGGCGTCGAGATCCGCGAACTGCCCGACGTCGACCGTGCGGTCGTCACGGTCTCGACCGCCTTCGAAGGCGCCGCGGCCGAAACCGTCGACCGTGAACTGACCGACACAGTCGAGGGCGCTGTCGCCCGCGTCTCCGGCGTCAAGTCGATCTCGTCGTCTTCTTCCTTCGGTTCGAGCCGCGTCACCATCGAGTTCAACGACGGAGTCGACCTCAACGTCGCCGCCTCGGACGTGCGCGATGCCGTCGGCCGTGTCGCCAACTTGATGCCGGACACCGCCGATCCACCGCGCATCGTCAAGGCCGACGCCAATTCCGATCCGGTGATGCGACTGGCGGTGACTTCGGACGACATGTCGATCCGGGACATGACGGTGGTGGTCCAGGATCAGATCGAGGACGAACTGGCCGCCGTGCCCGGCGTTGCCGACGTCCAGATCTATGGCTATCGCGACAAGATTTTCCGCATCGACGTCGACCAGAACAAGCTCGCCAGCCTCGGCTTCACCGTTGCCGACCTCAGGGCGGCGCTTGCTTCTGTCGCTTTCGATTCACCGGCCGGCTCGATCACCACGACAAACCAGGACCTGATCGTCCGCACCACGGCCGACGTGACCACGCCCGAGGAATTCGAAAACATCATCATCGGCGGCACGACGCGCATCCGCGACGTCGCCACCGTTACGCTCGGCCCCGATGTCGGCCAGACCACGCTGCGTTCGGATGGTAAGACCGGCATCGGCATCGGCATCATCCGCCAGGCGGAATCGAACACGCTGGACATCTCGACAGGCGTTCAGGCCGCCGTCGCCAAGCTGCAGGAGAACCTGCCCAAGGGTATGTCGATCAAGATCACCAGCGACGACGCGGTGTTCGTCAACGGCGCGGTGCACGAGGTCGAGATCGCACTCGGCCTGTCCGTCACCATGGTGCTGATCGTCATCTATGTGTTTCTGCTTGACTGGCGCGCAACGCTGATCCCGGGACTGTCGATGCCTGTTGCCATGATCGGCACCATCGCCGCGATCTACCTGGCCGGCTTCTCGGTCAACATCCTGACCCTGCTCGCTTTGGTGCTGGCGACGGGATTGGTCGTCGACGACGCCATCGTCGTGCTCGAAAACATCGTCCGACGACGCAATGAAGGCATGGGCCCGCGCGCCGCAGCCGTGCTTGGCGCCCAGGAAGTGTTCTTCGCCGTCATTGCCACGACGCTGACGCTGGTCGCCGTCTTCGTGCCGATCTCGTTCCTGCCCGGCCAGACCGGTGGCCTGTTCCGCGAATTCGGCTTCGTGCTCGCCATGTCGGTGCTTTTGTCCTGCGTGGTGGCGCTGACGCTGTGCCCTATGCTCGCCTCGCGCATGCTGTCGAGTGCCTCGCTCCACCATGAAGGCGGCCACGGCATCGGCGCCCTCGTCGGCGGCGCGCTGAATTCAGCCTACAAACGCGCCCTGCACGCTTGCCTCGACGCGCCATGGATCGTGCTTCTGGTTGCGGTGCTGTTTGCCGGCACCGCTTTCGCGCTGTTCGGCACCATCCGCCAGGAACTGACGCCGACCGAGGACCGCGCCGCCGTGTTGTTGCGCATCAGCGCCCCGCAAGGTGTCAGCCTCGACTACACCACGCAGCAGATGCAGAAGATCGAGAGGCTGATCCAGCCGATGCGCGAGTCCGGCGAGATCCGCAGCACCTTCGAGAACGCCGGCCAGAACGGCTCCTATAATTCAGGCTTCATGGTGATGACGCTGGCGCCGTGGAACGAGCGGAGCCGCAGCCAGCGGGAGATCATGGCCGAGATCAGCCAGTTGACCAGGCAGGTGCCGAGCGTGCGCATCTTCCCGGTGCAGCCCAACAGCCTCGGCATTCGCGGTGCCGGCAACGGCCTGCAGTTCGCGCTGGTCGGCAATAACCGCAAGGCACTCGGCGACGCGGCGGTCAAGATCATCGCCGAGATGCAGAAGGACCCACGCTTCCAGACACCTCGCCTGTCCATCGATCCGACGCAGCCGCAGCTGGCCGTGGCCATCGACCGCGAGCGCGCCTCCGATCTCGGCATCGACATCACCGGGATGGCCAACACCTTACAGGCCATGCTCGACGGCAACGACGTCGTCGACGTCTACATCGCCGACCGCAGCTACGGCGTGAAGCTGGTCTCGACCACCAACCCCATCAACGATCCGACCGACCTGGAAAACATCTTCCTGAAGATATCAGACGGCCGCTTCGTGCCGATGTCGACCATCGCCACGCTGACCGAGCGTGCGGTGCCGCCGTCACTGTCGCGCGAGCAGCAGCAGCCGTCGGTGGCGATCACTTCCAACCTCAACGGCGACTTCGCGCTCGGCGATGCGCTGACCCGCGCCGAGGAAATCGCCACGCCGCTTTTGCCTGCGGGCAGCCGCATCCTGCCGTTGGCCGAGGCCGCGACGTTGGGCGAGACCAACAGCGCCATGGTGACCATCTTCGGCTTCGCGCTGGTCATCATCCTGCTGGTGCTGGCAGCCCAGTTCGAGAGCTTCGTCAGCGCCGTCATCATCATGGCGACGGTGCCGCTCGGCCTAGCTTGCGCCATCTTCGCGCTGCTGCTCTCGGGCACCAGTCTCAACGCCTACAGCCAGATCGGCCTGGTGCTGCTGGTGGGGGTCATGGCCAAGAACGGCATCCTGATCGTCGAATTCGCCAACCAGCTGCGCGATCGCGGGCTTGGCGTGCGTGAAGCGATCGAGCAGGCCTCGATCATCCGCGTACGGCCGGTGATGATGACCATGATCTGCACCGTGCTCGGTGGCTTGCCGCTGGTGCTGGCGAGCGGCGCTGGTGCCGAGGCACGCGTAGCGCTCGGCTGGGTGATCGTCGGCGGACTGGGCCTCGCCACCGTCTCGACGCTGTTCCTGACGCCGGTTGCCTATCTCTTGCTAGGCCGCTTCGTCACGCCGAAGACCCATGAGGAAGCGCGGCTGAAGCGCGAGCTCGAGGAAGCCGCCTACACCAGACCATGATCCCGAAAAGTGGGAACCGGTTTTCGGAAAGATCATGGTTGGATCAGGTCCTGATGTGGAGCCGGCCGAGTAGAGAAATCCCAAGAACCTGTGTCGCGGTTTCCCGCCAGTGAATAGGCAGTGCCTATTTCAAGAACCGGCCTTCGATCGACCAGCGCGCGGCGAGGAAATTCAGCACCGCCGCCACCACGACACCGCCGATCTTTGCCGGCCATACTCCAACGGTGGCGGCAAACAGCGCGATCGAAAGGCTGGAGACACCGAGCGAAATCAGCGCCCCGAGCGAGGCGAAACGAAGGAACGCGTCGCGCAGCCGGATGGCTTGATTGCGTTCGAACGCCCAAAATCCGTTCGCCACGAACGAAAAGCAGACGGCGATGAACCAGGCAACGATGTTGGCGGGCACCGGCGGCATCTGCAGCTTGAGCAGCAGGAAGAAGCTGACAAGGTCAATGGCCGTGTTGGCAAGTCCGACAATGGCAAAGCGGACGATCTTGTTGCCGGTCGAACGCCGGGGCTGGTCGGCGCCGCTCATCCGTTGCCGTCCATGATTGCGACACCGGCGCGGGCCAGGCTGGCGCCGAAATCATCCGATGCCAGGACCGCGAATTCGACCTCGCGCACGCTTTGCATCGGGTCACGCGCGCGCAACGTCTCGTCGACATGGCCCGGGTGGCACATGAACAGCCCACGTTCCGGCAATGCCTCGACGGCGGCCTGCAGCACCGATGCGAACTTTTCGGGTCGCCGCCAGTCGTAGATGCCGGCGAGCGGCCCGAAAACGGTGAAGCCGGCATGCTGCATGGACCGGTTGAACCCGGCAGCGAGCGCCGCGATCGCAGCGACTTTCGGCGCCGTGCCGGCCAGTGCCGGTGCACCGCGCAGCGCCGGTCTGTCGGCTTCCTCATGCAGACGCGCGCGCAGCCATGTGCGCACCACAGGAAGGAAATGCACATGCTGATGCCCGTCGACGAAATCGGGGCGGCGCTCGAGTGCTTCGACAAAGCGGCTGTACTGAGCGTCGAGTTCGGCATGGACATCGCGGTCGTCGATGCGACCGCGCAGAACAGGCAACGCCAGCGAGCGGAGCGGCGGCAGCCGGCCTTCCGGCGCCAGGCTCGACCGGCCGGTGACGGCTGGCTGGTCGGTCAAGGTAAGATGTAGCCCGACCGCGGCACGGCCGCACAGAGGCTTTATGCGCTCCGCCTCCTGCGCCCATTGCGCAAAGCCGGTCATGCAGCTGGTGCCGGTCAGGCGCCCACGATCGAGCAGGTCGAGGATCGCGGCGGAGACGCCTGGCGCCAGGCCGTAGTCGTCGGCGATCAGGCGGATGCGCCGCGTCATGCCTCGCGAGCGCCCGGTGTCGGCTTGTCGGCAGCGATGTCGCTGTGTACGACATCGCGCACGATATAGACCGGCCGATCCTTGCTTTCGCTGAGCGTGACCCAGACATATTCGCCAATCAGGCCGAGAAGGGTCAGGTTGAGTCCGCCGAGCAGGACGACGGCGACCAGCAGGCTGGGATAGCCGGGAACGGCGATGCCGTAGAAGAGCACCTCGAAGAACACCTTGGCGCCGTAGACCGCCCCTGCAAACGCCGCAAGCAGCCCGCTGAGGCTGATCAAGCGCAGCGGTATGACGGAAAAGGAGGTGAACCCTTCCAGCGAGAAGGCAATCAGGTTGAGCCGGCTCCATTTCGACGTGCCGCTGGCGCGGTTCTCCGGCGAATAGGGCAGCGCCTTCTGGCGGAAGCCGGCCCAGGCAAACAGGCCCTTGTTGAAGCGTCGCTTGTCACGCAGGCTGGTCAGCGCGCGCGCCACGGCACCGCGCATGACGCGAAAGTCGCCGGCATTTTCGGGAATGTCGAAACGCTGGCTGCTGTTGATCAGGCTGTAGAAAAGCCGCGCCAGCTGACTGCGTCGCCAACTGGCCTCACGCCTGTCGTTCTGCGCGTAGACGACATCGATGTCGGGATGCTCCACCAGTTCGGCGATCATCTTCAGGCTGATGTCCATCGAATGCTGGAGGTCGGCGTCCATGATCAGCACCATGTCGCCGCGCGACTGGTCGAGGCCGGCGAGCACAGCGACTTCCTTGCCGAAATTGCGGCTGAGGCGGACGATCTCCCACGACCCCGTCAGCCCCTGCGAAAACCGCTTGGCACCATCGTCTCGGCTGCCGTCGTCGACCAGGATCTTGTGCACGGCCATGCCGAAGCGCTGTGCAACCGCCGCCTCCAGCGCGGCAAGCAACTCGGCGAATGCCAATGCCGACGGCGCCTCGTTGAGGAACGGCGCGACGATATCGAGTACCGGCCGCGACTTAGCCATTTGCGACCCCCGCATTCACCACCTTTTCTCCGGCCTTGGCCCAGAACCACCAGATCAGGGAACAGGCGATGAAAGCAATCGCGATCGGCCGGAACCAGGGGTTGAGGAAAGCATGCACATCGTGCTCGACGCCGGTCAGCCCGGTCGCGAACAGCGCCGTCGACAGCACCGAGGCGAGGACGCCGCCTGGTTCCTCGCGCCATAACAGGGCGATGGCGAGCCCGGCAGGCACGGCGATCATCGCATAGGTGTTGGGCTCGACACGCGGATTGAAGACGCACATGTAGAAAGTGGCCGTCAGGAAGATCGCCAACCCGGCCGTCCCCCGCTCGAGCTTGCGATCGAACAAGAGCACGATCGAGAGCGTCAACAGGCCGACCACGAAGCGCACCGCCGTGGCGCCGGATTCCGCGATGGGCATTCCCGCCACCGCAAAAGGCGCGGTGAAATCGGAGGCAACAAAGCGGCTGGTCTTGTCGACCGCCATCGAGGTCAGCATGCGGGCGAAATCAAGATACTGGCCGTTCAGATAACTGGCTGGCGCGAAAGCATAAGGTATGGCGAGCACGAACAGCACGGCCAGCACCAGCACCGGGATTAGCCTGGGGCGCAGCCCTCCCGCCAACAGCAGCATGATGATCGCGGTCGGCTTGGCGATGAGGGCCAGCGAAGCCCAGAAGAAGGTCTCGGCGCGCCGCCCTTCAAGCGCCGAAAGCGTAAGGAGCCAGCAGGCGCCAGTCAGCAGAATTGTCGATTGTCCGTTGCGGATGGCGCCAAGCGCCAGCGGCAGAGCGAGGAACAGACCGAATGAAAGCAGCCAGGTCAGTTCCTGGCCGCCGAGCTTGCGAACCTGCCGCATTGCGGCGAAAGTCAGCACCGCGAAGCCGATTGCATGCCACAGCAGGCCGCCCAGATGCGGGCCCAGCTTCAACAGCGGAACATAGAGCGTGGCAAAAGCCGGCGCGTAGAGATACCCCATCTGGGAGCCAAGATTGTAGAGCGGCCGGGCGGCCAGAAATTCCTCGCTGCCAAATCTGTAGGCTGCCAGCACCGAATGCGTGTCGGGCGACCACAGGACCATGACAAGAACGATCAGGAATGCTCCAATCCACATGCTAAGTCCCAAACGGTCGAAAACCGGCTTGGCAATCGTCATCAAGTCACTCCACCACCCCGGAACGGGCCCTTGCCGCGCCGTCAGGCATTCGATGGCGGCGGCATATCACGGACAAACCGGCGTGGCATAGAGGGCTGAGAGAGTGGATGGCGGTCCGAGGGCGCTGGCGGCAGCCGGACATCGCCATTTCTGGCATCGAGAGCATGTGCAGGCTTCGTGTCCGAACGACGGGCACCTTCATGCTAAGGCCGGATGAACACCTTGCCGTTGGGCTTGGCCAGTTCCTCCGGCACCCGCGCCATTGCCTCGGCGAGCGGCACCACCGCCGTCACATCGGTCGACCAGCGCCCATCGGAGAACCTTTTCTGCGCTTCCAGGATCGCCGGGCCGCGGCGGTCGCGAAACTGACGCATCCATTCGCTCAGCCAGAAACCCTCGATGTGCTTGTGCTGGAAGATCAGTTGGCCGGGTTCACGGATGATCGTGGCTTCGGGATCGAGCCGCCCATAGATGATCCAGCGCGAGCGCTTCGGCATGACGTCGAAAATGGCGGAGGCCAGCGGCCCGGTCACCGCGTCGAGGAAGATGCGCGGCTGTTCGGCCTTCATGACCTCGCGCAGCGCCGTCTTGAAATCCGGCGCCTTTTCGTTGAGGACGTGTGCGGCGCCAAGCTCCTCCAGAGCCGCGATCTGGTCGTCGCGGCGCACGGTGACAATGGGTCGAAAACCCGCTTCCCTGGCCAGGCCGATGATCAGCTTGCAGAGCTGGCTGGCGCCGGCGGTCATGACGAAGGCCTTTTCGCCCTCTTCCCTCACGATGTCGAACATGGCGAGCGCGGTGAGCGGGTTGACGATCATCGCCGCGCCATCCTCGTCGCGAACGGTGTCGAGCAGCGGGATGCAGACCACCGCTTCCGCCACTGCATATTCGGCCCATGAGCCCCAGTTGCTCACGCCTGTGGCGAAGGCAACGCGCTTGCCGATGAGGCTTTTGGGATAGGGCTCATCGCCACTGGCGACGACGGTGCCGACACCCTCGAAACCGGCCGGCTGGCCCTTGGCGCGCGGCTGGCCGTACTGGCCCTTGATGAAGGCGACATCGGATGGATTGATCGAGGCAAGGCTGACCTTGATCAGCACCTGCGTCGGCCCCGGCGTCGGCACCGCGATGCTGCCCGGCTCGAGATAGGGCTCCATCGCTTCCAGCGCGCTGCCGGACGGCGTCCTGGTGTAGCCGTCGCCGACAAGCAGCAGCGCCTTCATTTCGGAGGGGACGGTCATCGGAACACTCCTTGCTTGGACCTGCCGGCGGCGCCGGGTGACGAATGCCGGCGCTCAGACCTTTTCCTGCGTGTATTTCTTCAGTTCCGTCCGCGCCACCTGGCGGCGATGCACGGCATCAGGTCCATCGGCAAGGCGCAATGTCCGCAGATGCGTCCATGAGCGCGCCAGCGGCGTGTCCTGGCTGATGCCCTGCGCGCCGAACATCTGCACCGCCTCGTCGGTGACCTTGAGCGCCACGCGCGGCGCGATCACCTTGATCTGGCTGATCCAGGGTGCTGCGGCGCGCGCATCGCCCTGGTCGATCATCCATGCCGCCTTCAGGCAGAGCAGCCGCGCCATCTCGATCTCCATGCGACATTCGGCGATGATGTCGAAATTGGCGCCGAGTTTTGCCAAGGGCTGGCCGAAGGCCTGGCGGCGCACGGAACGCTGGCACAGCATCTCCAGCGCCATCTCGGCCTGGCCGATGGCGCGCATGCAGTGATGGATGCGGCCAGGGCCGAGCCGCCCCTGCGCAATCTCGAACCCCCTGCCCTCGCCGAGGATCAGGTTCGATGCAGGCACACGCACATTGTCGAAGCGAAGATGCATGTGGCCGTGCGGCGCGTCATCGTCGCCATAGACCTGCATCGCCCGGACCTTGGTCACGGCCTTTGCGTCGGACGGCACCAGGATCATCGAATGCCGCCTGTGTTTCGGCTCTTCGTCGCCACCGGTCCGGACCATGACGATGTAGATGGCGCACCGCGGATCGCCGGCGCCGGAAGCCCACCATTTCTCGCCGTTGAGCACATAGTCGCCGCCCTGGCGCTCACAGCGCATCGCAATGTTTGTGGCGTCGGACGAGGCGACATCCGGCTCGGTCATCAGATAGGCCGAGCGGATCTTGCCGTCGAGCAGCGGCTCGAGCCACGCCTTCTTGTGGTCGGCCGAGCCATACCGTTCCAGCACCTCCATGTTGCCGGTGTCGGGCGCCGAGCAGTTGAAGGTCTCGGCGCCGAGATGCGCCTTGCCCATCTCCTCGGCGAGATACGCGTATTCGACCGTGGACAGGCCGTAGCCGCGCTCCGAGCCGGTCAGCCAGAAGTTCCACAGGCCGCGCTCCCGTGCGGTCTTCTTCAACCCTTCGAGGATTTCGCTCTGGCGCGCGCTATAGACCCAGCGGTCGCCTTGCTTGCCCACTTCGCCGAGGAATTCCTCGTCGACCGGCTTGATCTCGTCACGCACCATGGCCGCGACGCGCGCGTGGATCGGCTTCAGTCGCTCGGTCATGCCGAGATTCATCTCCGTCATCGGTCGTAACCTTCATGCACGCCAGCCATTTTACCCGTGGCAAGGATGACCGTACTTCGGATAGCCTTGTCAACGCGAACTGTTTTGCCTGCACACCGAGGCCCGCACACCAAGGTAGGGCGCGGAGGATTGTGATGAGCTATCTGGACGAGCTGTTTTCGGTGGCCGGCAAGACCGCGCTGGTGACGGGAGCGGCGACCGGCATCGGCCGCATGGCGGCAACCGCACTGGTCAAGGCCGGCGCCAGCGTGATGATCGCCTCGCGCAAGGGCGAGGATTGCATCAAGGTCGCCGGTGAACTGAACGGGCTTGGCGCCCCGGGCCGGGCCGAAGGCTTCGCCGGCGATGTCTCCAGCGAAGCCGGCATTGCCGCACTCGTCGCCGAGGTCAAGACGCGGACCGATCACCTGAACATCCTGGTCAACAATGCCGGTGTGTCCTGGGGCGCGCCGCTGGAGAGCTTTCCCTATTCCGCCTGGGCGAAAGTGTTCGGCGTCAATGTCACCGCGGTCTTCCATCTGACACGCGAATTGCTGCCGCTGCTCGATGCCGCCGCCAGCGATGCCGATCCGGCCAGGGTCATCAACCTCGGTTCGGTGATGGGCATGCAGCCGTTGGCCGACGACGCCTATTCCTACACGGCGTCGAAGGCCGCGGTTCATCATCTGACGCGCACCCTGGCGCTCGAGTTCGCCGCCCGCCGCATCACCGTCAACGCCTTCGCCCCCGGCCCCTTCCAGAGCCGCATGACTGCGTTTGCCACCGGCACGGCAGAGCAAGCCAGGCATGTCGGCAACCATGTTCCGATCGGCCGTATCGGCGCACCGGATGACATTGCCGGCGCAACACTCTATTTGTGCAGCCGTGCAGGCAGCTATGTCACCGGCGCCATCCTGCCGATCGACGGCGGACAGTCGGTGCAGCATGGGCTGACCTTGTTCAAGGAATGACATTTTCCGGCCGAAGCCGGGGGTGAACTGGAGGACATCCGCGTGGAACCGATCAGTCTCGATGTACTTCTGGCCAGTGTCGGCAAGGAAGTTGGCGTGTCGCCGTGGCGGGTGGTCACGCAACGCATGATCGACCAGTTCGCCGACGCCACCGACGACCACCAGTTCATCCACTGCGATCCGGAGCGCGCCATGCGCGAGACGCCGTTCGGCGGCACCATCGCGCATGGCTTCCTGTCGCTGTCGCTGTTGTCGGCGATGACCTTCGAGACCATGCCGCCGCTGGAAAACGGCAAGATGGGCGTCAACCACGGGTTCGATTCGCTGCGCTTCCTGGCGCCGGTGAAGACCGGCGCGCGCATCCGCACCCGTTTCGTGCTGGCCGACGTCAAGGTCAGGCCGTCGGGCTGGGTGCAGACCGCGCATGACGTGACGATCGAGATCGAAGGCTCCAAGAAACCGGCGCTGACCGCCCGCTGGCTGACGCTGACCCTGATAGAACGCCAGCCCGAGACGGCATGATCGATCCGAACGTTCTCGACCAGGCAGCACTGGCGCCTTATCTCGAGGCCAACATCCCCGGCTTTACCGGGCTTGCCTCCATCGAAAAATTCAAATCCGGCCAATCGAACCCGACTTACCTTTTGACCGCGCAAAGCGGCCGCTACGTGTTGCGGGCCAAGCCGTCCGGGCAATTGCTGAAATCGGCGCATCAGGTCGACCGCGAATTCACCGTGATGAGCGCGCTGACCGGCACCGCCGTGCCGGTGCCCAGGATGCTGCATCTGTCGGCGGAGGACTCGCCGATCGGCCGGATGTTCTACGTCATGGATTTCCTCGACGGCCGCATCCTCTGGGATCCGGCGCTGCCCGAGGCCCGCGACAACGACCAACGCACCGCCATCTACGATGCGATGAACGCAACGCTTGCGGCGCTGCACGAGGTCGATGTCGGCGCTGCGGGTCTCACCGATTTCGGCCGGCCCGGCAACTATTTCGAGCGCCAGTTGGCGCGCTGGACCAGCCAGTACCGCGCCTCCGAAACCGGTACCATCCCCGATATGGACCGGCTGATTGCCTGGCTGGAGACGCATAGGCCGGCCGATGACGGCCGCGTTTCGCTGGTGCATGGCGACTACCGGCTGGACAATCTGATATTTGCTGCAGACCAGCCGACGGTTCTGGCGGTGCTCGACTGGGAATTGTCGACGCTCGGCCACCCCTTCGCCGACATCGCCTATCAGTGCATGCAATGGCGCCTGCCGCACGCCTCGGGCTTTCGCGGGCTGGGCGGCATCGACCGTCGCGCGTTCGGCCTGCCCTCCGAAGAAGACTATGTTGCCGCCTACTGCCGGCGACGCGGGCTGGACGGCATCGGCAACTGGACCTTCTTCCTGGCCTTCTCCTTCTTCCGTCTCGCGGCGATCTGCCAGGGCGTCTTCAAGCGGGCGCTGGACGGCAACGCCTCCAATCCCGAAAAGGCCAGAACCTATGGCGAGGCGGTAAAACTGCTTTCGCATCTCGCCGCGAAACTGATCGACCAGGAGGCGTGATGGGCCGTTTTGACGGAGCAACGGTGCTGATCACCGGTGCCACCGGCGGGCTTGGTCGGGGTGCGGCGAAAGGCTTTGCCGCTGAAGGCGGGCGGCTGGTGCTGTCGGACATCGACGACGGGGCGCTGGCCGATCTCGCAGCCACGCTGCAGGCCGAAACGGCGATCCTGGCCGGAAACATCGCCAACGAAAAACTTTCCGAGGATCTGGTCAGGCTGGCAGTCGAAAAATTCGGCAGGCTGGATGTCGCCATCAACAATGCCGGCATCGTGCAGAGCTTCGTGCGCTTGCCGCAGGTCCCCTCCGACGAGGCTCGCCGCGTGCTGGAGGTCGATCTGCTCGGCGTCTTCTTTGCCATGAAGCACCAGATCCCGCAGATGGAGCGGCAGTTCAAGGCGACCGGCAAGGGCGGCGCCATCGTCAACATCGCCTCGGCCGCCGGCCTGTCCGGCGCGCCGAAACTCTCGGTCTATGCCGCCGCCAAGCACGGCGTCATCGGCTTGACCCGCTCGGCCGCGCTCGAATACGCCACCAAGGGCCTTCGTATCAACGCCATCTGCCCCGCCCACACGAGGACGGCGATGGTCGACAGCTTCGTGCGCGCCTCCGGCGCGCCGGAAGCAGAGGCGTTGGCCGAGTTGACGCGCGGCGTGCCGATGAAGCGGGTGGCGGAGGTCGAGGAAATCACCACCGCCATCCTGTTTGCCGCCGACCCTGCAAACTCTTTCATGACCGGCCATGCGCTGGCCGTCGACGGCGGCATCGGTGCGATCTGAAGCATGCCGTTTGGGAACCTGTCGCGCCCTTGTCCGTTTTCGTACAGCGTATATAATTTAGCCAGGTACCAACCAACCAAAGGCACGAGATCTTGCCGCCGAGCGTCCAGACACGCCGCGAGAAACAAAGGGCCGAACTGCGCTCCGAACTGGTCGAGGCGGCGCATAAGCTCGTCCAGGAAGAAGGCTATGAAGGGCTGACCATCCGCAAGCTGGCCAAGCGGGTCGGCTACGCGCCGATGTCGGTCTATTCCTATTTCGCCGACAAGCAGGACATCCTGTTCGCCCTGGCCGAGGATGCGTTCGCGACGCTTGCCCGCCGCATAGAGGAGCATTCGTCCGACGATCCGATCGAGGCATTGCAGGCGGTCATGACCGAGTATGCCGCCTTCGGGCTCGGCAATCCCAACGAATACCGCACCGTGTTTATGACCGAAAAGACCAAGCTGCCGGAAGGCAGGAGCTACGAGGACATGGAAGAGAGCAACCCGGCGATGAACGCGCTGATCAGCAGGGTCGAGGCCTGTGTCGCCGCCGGCAAGTTGCAGGGCGACCCGCGCGCCATCGCCACCATGCTGTGGGCGGTCGGCCACGGCACGATCTCGCTGCTGATCACATTCCCGTTCTATCCCTTCGGCGACCCGCAGGCTTTCGTGAAGCGGATGTGCGATTTCACGCTTGCCACGCTGAGCACGCAGAATGTGCCGCCGCTGACTGAGACCCCGGTCAAGTGCTGAGCGACTTCCCTCACAACCTCTGACAACCACGACCACGTCCGGTTGGAGTGCTCGGCTGTGCCAGAACGCCGCGATTTTTGGCGTTCAATAAAAGTTCAATAAAATTCATTCGTACATGTACGTTTCTGACTTGAACGCCGGCATCGCCAGACGTATATGCACGTGGTATCGTACATGTACGGAAAAAATTCAACGGTCGAAAACGGAGACTGACGATGAAAACGACACTCCTTACACTCGCCGCCGTGCTGGCACTTTCGGGCTCGGCCTTCGCCGCCGGCGCCACCCATCCGGTCAAGCAGGCACCTGCTGCGACCTGCGTCGACACCAGGACCCATGTGAAACTCGATTGCGCTCCCACCGGCTCGGTCGAGAAGAAGGGTTCCACGGAAAACACTGCTGACGGCAAGGGCCCACGGCTCGGCATCAGCATCAATCCGTGGATCGTGCCCAGCACATTCTGAGACAAAAACAAAGCTGAGGCCGGCGCAATTCGAAGGCCGGCCTGGCGGGCAGTTTGGATTAAGCGGCGCCGCCTCGGTTGGCGGTACAGGATTGGCCCAGGCGAACGCTGACGCGTAACCCGGCAATGCCGCTGGTGCCGAGCATCAGAAGTCGGCGTGGGCCTGGCCCCATCAGCTCAGGCCCTTGTCACCATCGGCATGCAGGCGCAGCCCTTTCTGGACGATCTTCTCCTTGGCGGCATCCGCCGGCACGTTCGGTGCATTGGTAATGCCGGCCCAGGCCGGCGCCGGGTTGTGCGCCCAGTGCACGGCGTTACGCAGCACCTGTTGCACGCCCTCATTGTGATAGATCGGATAGGTTTCGTGGCCGGGCGAAAAGTAAAAGATCCTGCCGGCGCCGCGCTGGTAGGTCAGTCCGGACCGGAACACCTCGCCGCCCTCGTACCAGGAGACGAACACCGTCTCGAGCGGCTCCGGCACCGCGAACGGCTCGCCATACATTTCCGTCTCGCCGATCTCCAGGCACTCGCCGATGCCCTGCGCGATCGGGTGGCTGCGGTTGATCGCCCAGACGCGCTCGCGCTCGCCTGCCTCGCGCCATTTCAGCGAACAGGGTGTCCCCATCAGCCGCTTGAAAATCTTCGAGTAGTGGCCGGAATGGAGCACGATCAGCCCCAATCCTTCCCAAACCCGCTTCTGCACCCGCTCGACGATCTCGTCCTTGACCTCGCCATGCGACCTGTGGCCCCACCACAGTAGGACATCGGTGCTGGCCAGGCGCTGTTCGCTCAAGCCATGTTCGGGTTCCTGCAGGGTGGCGGTGGTCGCCTCGATACCCTTGTCCTGGTTGAGCGCCGCGGCGATCGTGCCATGCATGCCCAAGGGGTAGAGGTCGCGCACGGCGGCATTGGTCTGCTCATGGACGTTCTCGCCCCAAACGATGGCTTTTGTCGGCATTTTTCTCTCCCAAAGCGCTTTAAATACCATGTCCAATGGGATTGAGAAGGCCCGATCCGGCCTGGTCCGATGGAAACTACCTTGTGCGCTTCTTGCGGCCGGCCACGGTCTTGGCCTTGCCCGGCTTCGCGGGACCGCCGGGGATGGCCGTCCCGGTTATCGACACCGGATCGCTGGCCGGAAAGGTGTCCTCGAGGCCTTCCTCGAGATCCTCTTCAGCGCTCGAGCCTTCGTGCTTCTCATGTTCGAGCGAACGAACGGCAGCGCTCTTCTTGACCGGCGACTTCGGCGCGGAATTCGACGGCATCGGCATTCTCCCTCGGTGTACGGATGCAGAACGAGCGTGACCTGCAAAACGTTCCGAGTTCAGATTGCAGCGTCCCGCGATCCCTCGGACAGGAAAGTAAAGACATAGTCCGAGAAGGAACGCCAGCACTCGACCCTGAAGGCATCGGCGGCCGTGCGCAACAGCACGATCTCGGCCTTGCCCAGGATGGTACGCGAAGCCGCTCCGACCGGGAAGGCATCGAGCGACAGATCCTGCGGGCAGCCAGAATTGATCGCCGCGGCGGCGCCGGCGCCCGTCACGGCGATCGCGATGTTGCGATGCGATATGCCGACGGCCGAATGGAGGGCGGAAACCGCGGCGCAGTCGGCAAGCGGATCGTTGCCGGCCTCGTCGATGACCAGCCATTCGTCAGGCCCAAGCCAAAGAGCGGTGCGGCCGGCCTTCATGGTCGAGGTCTTCGGCTTTTTCGGCAAGGTCACACCAAGCGCCTTGGAAAGGGCGGCAGTTGAAGTCTCCGGCGCGCGCAGCGAGATGCGATCTGCCGGTGGCAGCGCCTCGACCTTGGCGCCGGTCGCGGCGGTGCTGCGTCCAGCCAGCGCCGGACGGCGCTCGATCGAAGGCGATGCAGCCGGAGCTGTCTTCTTTGCGGCGGCCTTAGCCATTGAGGCGCCCTCCCGTCTCATCGAAGAACACCATGCTGGAAACCTCCACTTCGATCACCCCGTTCGGCATCGGCACGTAGAGCGTGTCGCCCATGCGGTCGCGGCCGCCGGCGACCAGCGCAAGGGCAATCGAGCGGCCGCAATTTTCCGACCAGTAGCTCGAGGTGACGTGGCCGATCATCTTCATCGGGATCGCCTGCTTCGGATCCTCGACGATCTGCGCGCCTTCTTCCAGCACCACCTTGGGGTCCTTGGTCTTGAGGCCGACCAGTTGCTTGCGGCCCTTCGCGACCAGATCCGGCCGCGCCATGCCGCGGATGCCGACGAAATCGGCCTTCTTCTTGCCGACTGCCCAGTCGAGCCCGGCATCGTTCGGCGTCACCGTGCCGTCGGTATCCTGGCCGACGATGATGTAGCCCTTTTCGGCGCGCAGCACGTGCATGGCTTCAGTGCCGTAGGCCGCCGCATCATGCTTCTGGCCCTCGGCCCACAGCGCTTCCCAGACGGCCTGGCCGTAGTCGGCCGGCACATTGACCTCGAAGCCACGCTCGCCGGTGAACGACATGCGGAACAGCCGGGTCGGCACACCGCAGATCTTGCCTTCGCGCACCGACATATGCGGCAGCGCCTCGTCAGACATGTCGATGCCTTCGACCAGCGGCGCGATGATGTCGCGCGACTTCGGCCCTTGCACCGCGATGACCGCCCATTGTTCGGTGATCGAGGTCAGCCAGACATTCAGGTGCGGGAACTCGGTCTGGAGATAATCCTCCATGTGGTTCATGACGCGCGGCGCGCCGCCGGTCGTCGTCGTCACATGGAAGCGGTCGGGCGCCAGCCTGCCGACGACGCCGTCATCATAGATGAAACCGTCCTCGCGCAGCATGATGCCATAGCGACAACGGCCGGGCTCCAGCTTCTCCCACGGATTGGTGTAGAGCAGCTCCATGAACTTGGCCGCATCCGGCCCGACCACTTCGATCTTGCCGAGCGTCGAGGCATCGAACAGGCCGGCCGTCTTGCGCACCGCGACGCATTCGCGGTCGACCGCGGCATGCATGTCTTCGCCCGCCTTGGGAAAATACCAGGCGCGCTTCCACTGTCCGACATCCTCGAACACGGCGCCTTGCGCCTCGGCCCACGGATGGATCGCCGTCTTGCGCGTCGGGTCGAACAGCGGACCGCGCGCGTGGCTGACGATCGCCCCGAAGGTCACCGGCGTATAGGGCGCGCGGAACGTGGTCAGGCCGACTTCAGGGATCGGCTTGCCAAGCTCCTCGGCGGCGATCGCCAGGCCGTGCATGTTGGAGGTCTTGCCCTGGTCGGTCGCCATGCCGTTGGTGGTGAAGCGCTTGACGTGCTCGATCGAGCGCATGCCCTCATGCACCGCCTGGCGGATATCCTTGGCGGTGACGTCGTTCTGGAAATCGACGAACGCCTTCACCGTCGTGTCCGGGCCGGCACCGGGGGCAGCCCCCAGCATGCCGCGCGACCAGCTCTCCGAGGCGTCGACCTTCGGCCTGTTGCTCTTGACGGTTTTAGCACCGGTATCTTTCGCTGCCTTCTCGCCGGCCGCATAGGCCTCGTCGATCGTCGCCGACAGCCCGTCGGTGCCGTTGCAGGCGCCGACCGAGACGCAATCCTGCGCATAGGTGCCCGGCACGAAGCGCTTGGTCTCGTCGTTGAAGGCGACCTTGCCGCGCGACTGCGAGAATAGATGTACCGACGGCGTCCAGCCGGCCGACATCAGGATCGCATCGACCGGGATGGTGCGTTCGCCGCCGCCATTCTTCGGCTGCACGGTCATCGACGACACCCGCAATTTGCCGCCGGCGCGGATCACCGCGCGGCCGAAATTGACCTCGATGCCGAGCGCCCTCGCCTCGTCGATCACCGGTCCGGTCGGATGGTCGCGCAGGTCGACGATCGCCGCCACCTGGACGCCGGCCTTCTTCAGGTCTATCGCCGCCGCATAGGCGGAATCGTTGGCGGTGTAGACGCCGACTTGTCTGCCGACCGCGACGCCATAGTGGTTGAGATAGGTGCGCGCCGCACCGGCCAGCATTATGCCCGGCCGGTCATTGTCGGCGAACACCATGTGCCTTTCGATGGCACCGGAGGCCAGCACCACGCGCTTGGCCCTCACCTGCCACAGCCGCTCGCGTGGCAGATCATGGCCGGGGGTCGAGAGATGATCGCTGACGCGCTCGACCAGGCCGACGAAATTCTGCGCGTAGTAGCCGAAGGCCGTCGTGCGCGAGAGCACGCGGACATTGTCCATGCCTTGGAGCTCGGCAATCGCCGCCTGCGCCCAGGCAAAGCCGTCCTGGCCATCGATCCCGGCGCCGGTCTCGAAACGCAGGCTGCCGCCGAACTCGGCCTGCTCGTCGGCCAGGATGACGCGCACCCCGGTCTCGGCCGCGGCAAGTGCTGCCGCGATGCCGGCCGCACCGCCGCCGAGCACCAGCACATCGCAATGCCCATAGCGCGACGAATAATGGTCGGGGTCCGGCTGGTCAGGAGAAACGCCAAGCCCAGCCGCGGCGCGGATCTTGGGCTCGTAGAGGCTCTTCCAGGCCGCTTTCGGCCACATGAAGGTCTTGTAGTAGAAGCCGGCCGAAAACAGCGGCGACGCAATGTCGTTGACCGCGCCGACGTCGAAGGACAACGACGGCCAGCGATTCTGCGACTGTGCTTCAAGCCCGTCATAGAGCTCCTGCACGGTGGCCCGCACGTTCGGCGTCTTGCGCGCCGCGTCGCGCTTGATCTCGACCAGCGCGTTGGGCTCTTCCGCGCCCGCCGACAGGATGCCGCGCGGTCGGTGGTACTTGAACGAGCGGCCGACGAGATGGACGCCATTGGCAAGCAATGCCGAGGCCAGCGTATCGCCCTCGATGCCGGTGTAGGCCTGGCCATCGAAGTTGAACCGCGCGGTCTTCGCCTGTTTCAGGCGGCCGGCACCGGGAATGCGGAACGCGCCGCTCATTTGGCAACCACTTCGTTGGAGATTTTGGGCAGGTTCGACGGTTTTGGCTCGCCGGCCTTGTAGGTCATGATGAACTTGTCGGTGACGGTGTCGCGCACCGCATTGAAGAAGCGGGCGCAGCCATGCATGTGCCGCCAACGCTCATAGATGATGCCCTTGGGATTCGAGCGGATGAAGAAGAACTTCTCGAAATCGTCGTCGCTCTCGCCAGCCATGTTGGCCGAGCGCGCGATATGCGCCTCGCCGGCGTTGCGGAACTCAAGTTCCGGGCGCTCTTCCTCGCAATAGGGGCAGCGGATGAGAAGCATTTGGTTCGTTCCTACAATTCGCCGTTGCCGACGTGAGCGCCGGCGGGTTGGTCGCAAAGCCTCTGGCCCATGGCCGCAAAGGGCGCGACGAGCCGGATGCGCTCCTCCACGCTTGCAGCCGGCCGAAACAGGTCGCGGTACGCCATGTTGCCGATGGTGAGTTGCATCGGATCGGTCGTGACGATGACGCGGCGCGGCTCGAATGTGTCGTCCTCATCCTGGTCGGAAGGCATGTTCTCCAGGAACATGACCACCTTCTGGCCGCCGCTCCACACGCAGGCCAGGATGCCGTCATCGACGGAAAACGGCCATCCGGCCTCGTTCCCGGCGCGGCTGATCGGCTGCGTACGCACTTCGTCCGCCGAGGGAAAATGGAACATGCCTTGTTCCCCCGCCAGCATCAGCGGCATCGCGACAGCCATCTGCGCCATCATCAGTGCGCCACCGCCGCCGCTGCCGCCTCGTCGATGAGGCGGCCAGTGCGGAAGCGTTCGATGGTGAAGGGCGCGTTGATCGGATGCGGATCGTCCCTGGCGATGGTGTGGGCAAAGACATGGCCGGAGCCCGGCGTCGCCTTGAAGCCGCCCGTGCCCCAGCCGCAATTGACATAGAGGCCGGGCACCGGCGTCTTGGCCAGGATCGGCGAGCGGTCGGGCGTGACGTCGACGATGCCGCCCCATGAGCGCAGCATTTTCATGCGCGTGAAGATCGGGAACATCTCGCAGATGGCGTCGAGCGTGTGCTGCAATATGTGCAGGCCGCCGGTCTGCGAATAGGAGACATACTGGTCGGTGCCGGCGCCGATCACCAGTTCGCCCTTGTCAGACTGCGAGATATAGGCATGCACCGTGTTCGACATCACCACGCACGGCACCACCGGCTTGACCGGCTCCGACACCAGCGCCTGCAGCGGATAGCTTTCCAGCGGCATGCGCACGCCGGCCATGTTCATGATGACGGAGGAATGGCCGGCGGCGACGACACCGACCTTCTTGGCGCCGATGAAGCCGCGCGTCGTGTCGACGCCCATGACCGCGCCATTGGCCGCCCGCTTGACGCCGGTGACCTCGCAATTCTGGATGATGTGGACGCCGCGCGCCGAGGCGCCGCGCGCATAGCCCCAGGCCACGGCATCGTGGCGCGCCGTGCCGCCGCGGCGCTGCAGCGCCGCACCGACGACGGGATAGCGCGCATCCTTGGAGGTGTTGAGGGGCGGGCAGAATTCCTTCGCCTGCTCCGGCGTCAGCCATTCATTGTCGATGCCGTTCAGCCGGTTGGCGTGGACATGCCGCTTCAGCACCTGGATGTCGTGCACATTGTGAGCCAGCATCATGACGCCGCGCGCCGAATACATGACGTTGTAGTTGAGTTCCTGGCTCAGCCCGTCCCACAGCTTCAGCGCATGGTCGTAGATGCCGGCGCTCTCGTCATAGAGATAGTTCGAGCGGATGATGGTGGTGTTGCGGCCGGTGTTGCCGCCGCCGAGCCAGCCCTTTTCCAGCACCGCGACATTGGTGATGCCGTGCACCGTGGCGAGGTAATAGGCGGTGGCCAGGCCATGACCGCCGGCGCCGACGATAATGACATCGTATTCCTTCTTCGGCTCAGGCGAGGACCATTGTTCCTCCCAGCCCTTGTGGCCGCGCATGGCCTCGCGGGCGATGGCGAATACCGAATATTTCTTCAACGTTCCAGCCTCGCAAATGGCGGCAGGGCATTCTATCGACCCCGGCGCGCGAGGAGTATCACTAGCGAAACGCAGCTTCCACCCTTGCGCTGTTTGCGACGGCGCTTGCCGTTTTGCGCCGCGCCGAAAATGACGCATGCGATCTGGTGGCCATGGTTGCCATCAGTCACATTGCCGTCGCGACACTCTGGAGGACGATCATGGGCAACGCCTGGTGGAATTTGACGTTGCGCTTCCTGCTGGAGCTTGCCGCCTTGCTTGGCCTTGGCCTGGCGGGGTGGGGTCTCTCCGATGGATTGTGGCGCTGGATCCTGGCCGTGGCCTTGCCGCTCATCGCCGCTGCCTTGTGGGGCACCTTCGCCGTCCTCGACGATCCGAGCCGGTCGGGCCGTGCTCCGGTGCCGGTACCGGGTGCGGTGCGGCTGGCGCTGGAACTGACGATCCTGTTCGGTGGTGCCGCAGGATTCTACGTGGCCGGCTACACGACCGCCGGCATCATCGTCGCCCTGCTCATCGTCATCAGCTACGCATTCTCGCTCGACCGACTCAGCTGGCTGCTGAAGCAATAGGTCGCCCAACCCGCATCCCCTTTCGCGGCTCGCTCCTCCAACGCCCAACGGCAAGATCCAACTGTGCAGGTATCGGGTGTCGCGGGTAGGCGTGGCCTGCGATCAACGGGCCTCGTTGCCGGCACCAGTCGGCCAGACAGGACCGACAGAGGGACGACAGCCATGCTCGCACTCGCCAACAAGATCGCCATCGTCACCGGCGCCAGTTCCGGCATCGGCCGCGCCACCGCAAGACTCTTCGCCGAGGAAGGCGCCAGGGTCATCGTCGCCGCCCGCCGCCGGGCCGAGCTCGATGCTCTGGTGGCCGAGATAGCCGACGCCGACGGCACGGCCGTCGCCCTTGCCGGCGATGTCCGCGACGAAGCCTATGCGAAAGCCCTTGTCGATCTGGCCGTCGAAAAATTCGGCGGCCTCGACATCGCCTTCAACAATGCCGGCGCCGTCGGGCCGATGGGTCCGATTTCGGATCTGTCGCTGGAGGGATGGCGCGAGACGCTTGACACCAACCTAACCAGCGCGTTTCTCGGCGCAAAATATCAGGTGCCGGCGATGATCGAGCGCGGCGGTGGTTCGCTGATCTTCACCTCCACCTTCGTCGGTAACACCGTCGGCATGCCCGGCATGACCAGCTATGCCGCGAGCAAGGCCGGGCTGATCGGGCTGACGCAGGTGCTTGCCGCGGAATATGGCCCGAAAGGCGTGCGGGTCAACGCGCTGCTGCCCGGCGGCACCGACACGCCGGCGGCCACCTTCAAGACCCCCGAATCGCAGGCTTTCGTCGAAAACCTGCATGCCTTGAAACGTGTCGCGACACCGGTAGAGATCGCCCGCTCGGCCCTCTACCTCGCCTCGGACGCTTCGAGCTTCACCACCGGAACGGCATTGCTTGCCGATGGAGGCGTGTCGATCAACCGGACGTGAAGGGCATTCACAGCAAATAGGCATGTTCGTTGCCGCAAGGCAGACCGCCGGTCTTGCTTTTTCGGCACGATTTGGCGATGCCGTTTCTGTCGAAACAGGCCTTTTGCCAATACAGGTCCTGGAACCATGATGCTGATCAGAACCTACGTGGCTGCGAGCGCAATCGAAGGCGTCGGCGTGTTCGCCGCCGAGCCGATCCGGAAAGGCGCCTCGATCTGGCGGCTCGATCCGGATTTCGACCGGTTGATTCCGATGGAAAGATACGAGGCAGCACCCTCGCATCTGAGGGAATTGCTCGACCGCTATGCCTATCCGAGCCCGGATCGTCCTGGTTTCATGGTCTATGAGGTCGACAATGGACGCTTCATGAATCACGCCGAACGGCCGAACACGGATTTTTCGCAGTATGGCGGCGCCATCGCCACCCGCGACATCGCGGCCGGCGAGGAGATCACCTGCGACTATGGCGAGTTCTTCGAGGATTTCGAGCGGCTTCACCTCGCAACGGCGTAGTCGGCTCCCTATCCAGCCGCAAAACGGCTGCGGTTTGGCCGTTGATGTTCATTTCGGCTGTGGACAGCGCGGCCTGATTCTGCTATCAGCCGCCACAATTCGTGGTGTAGATCGCCGCGGAGGCTTGTGGCTATGGCTGCTTGCCTGTTGATAACAAACCCGAAAGACAGGATTGCCCGTGCAGGTACTCGTCCGCGACAATAACGTTGATCAGGCGCTTCGCGCGCTCAAGAAGAAGATGCAGCGCGAAGGCATTTTCCGCGAAATGAAGATGCGCGGCCATTACGAGAAGCCTTCCGAGAAGCGCGCCCGTGAAAAGGCCGAAGCCGTGCGCCGTGCCCGCAAGCTGGCCCGCAAGCGCGCACAGCGCGAAGGCCTGCTGCCGATGACGCCGCGTCCGGTTGCTGCTGGCGCCGCCGGCGGTGCAGGTGGTGCTCCGCGCCCGCCGCGGTTCTAACGCCAATTTTTCGTCCTTTTCGGAGGATACCAGAGGTGGCGCGATGCGGAATCGCCGCCACCTTTTTGTTTAGGGCGACAGGCGTCCACTTGGACGCGCAAAGGACGCTCTAACACTCTACGACAATTTTGACCCGGCCCGGAGGGGGGACCCGGACCCGAGTGACGCGACTGAAGTGAGGACAGGGCAGACATGAACGCAATCGGCGTGGAGCGCAGAACCTCATTGCGCGGCTTTGCCCTGACGGCAGCCCTGCTTTCCGGGCTGGCGCTGGCCGGCTGCCAGACGGCAGGCCCTACAGGCGAATTCAACAACATCGACAAGGCGCAAGGCTCGAGCGAGAACATCTCCTCGCTGTCGGCGGTGATCCAGCGCAATCCCCAGGATCCCGAAGGCTACAATGTGCGCGGCTCCGCTTATGGCCGTGGCGGCCAGTACCAGGCGGCGCTCCAGGATTTCAACACCGCCATCCAGCTCAACCCGAATTTCTTCCAGGCCTATTCGAACCGTGCGCTCATTCAGCGCTTCCTAGGCAATCAGAAGGCCGCGCTCGACGACTACAACCGTTCGATCCAGATCAATGGCAATTATGACGCCGCCTATATCGGCCGCGGCAATCTCTATCGCAAGGCGGGTCGCACCCAGGATGCCTTCAACGACTTCCAGAAGGCAATCCAGCTCGACACCACCGATGCGCGCGCTTACCACAATCGCGGCCTGATCTATCAGAGCCAGGGCCAGCACAAATTCGCCATCGAGGATTTCTCGACCGCCATCTCGCTGGCGCCGGACGCAGCCGAGCCCTACAACGGCCGTGGCCTTTCCTATCTGGCCACCAACGACGAAGACAACGCCTTTGCCGACTTCAACATGGCGATCAAGCTCGATGGCAAGAACGCCGAGGCCTGGGCCAATCAGGCGCTGATCTACGAGCGGCGCGGCGACAAGGTCAAAGCCGGGAAATCCTACCGCGAAGCCGTGCATCTTGATCCGACCTACCAGCCGGCCAAGGATGGCCTCGCCCGCGTCAGCGGTGCGACTTAGCGCCAATCAAAGCTCCCGTTGAGCACCCGAAAGAGCGCGCGGCTTTCGAAAACCTGTCAATCCGGCAACCGCGCATTAACCCCGGCGGCAAGGTGTTGGCGCGTGCCTTGTTCGCGCCAAGTTTTCAGGGGAACGGTCTGGCCACCCAAGCCGTTATTCCCAGCAATTTGCGAAAGGACACACCCATGATCAAGAAACTCGCCTGCGCCGCTGCCCTCGTCACGACGGTGTTCGCCGCCGCCCCTGCCAGCGCCGGCAAGCTGCAGCTCGGAACGCTCGACTGCACTATTGATGGCGGCACCTCTTACATCGTCGCTTCCAACAAGGGCGTGTCCTGTGTCTTCCGCCCCTACCATCACGGACCGTCGGAGATTTACACCGGCGTCATCTCCAAGATCGGCGTTGATGTCGGCCAGACGCATCAGGGCCAGCTCGTCTGGGCCGTGCTGGCGGCAACGCGCGAACGTGATGCTGGCGATCTCGCCGGCAGCTATTATGGTGTCAATGCCGAGGCCAGCGTGGTGACCGGCGGCGGCGCCAACCTGCTGGTCGGTGGCTTCAACAGCGCCTTCATGCTGGAGCCGCTCAGCGTGCAAGCACAGACCGGCGTCAACCTCGCCGTGGCCGTGACCTCGCTCGAGCTGATCCACTCGCTCAAATGATTGCATGGAGCCATGCGCTCCACGACCCCTCAATTTGCGGCGCGGAACCAGATAGGATGGTTCCGCGCCGTTTGATTCTGAGAGCAATAGCCGGAAAAGTGTGAAACGGCTTTCCCAGGAAAAGCGCGTAGCGCTTTCTCCAGAGAATTGCGTCAAGACAAAGAGATAGAGCGGTTCCGAACCGCTGGGGGACCGCATGCCAAAGACAACCATCGCTGCTGCCATATTCGCCACAGCGCTTGCCGGAGCGGCGCATGCACAGGACAAGGGCATCGAACTCGGCGTGCTGGATTGCGCCATCGGCGGCGGCACCGGGTTCATCTTCGGCTCGAGCAAGGATTTGAGCTGCACCTTCAACCCCGCCGACAAGACCTTTGCGCCGGAAGCCTATTTCGGCGCCGTCAACAAATACGGCCTCGACATCGGCACCACGAAGCAGACGGTGATGCAGTGGATCGTGCTGACACCGCTGAAGAACATCTACGCGCCGGGCGCGCTGGCCGGCGACTATATCGGCGCCAGCGCCGAGGTGACCGCCGCAGTCGGCGCCGGTGCCAATCTGCTGGTCGGCGGCTCCTCGCAGGCCTTCACCTTGCAGCCACTCAGCCTGCAGACGCAGACCGGCATCAACCTCGCCATCGGCGTCAGCCAGTTCCAGTTGCGCAGCACCGAGAATTGATCGCTCGGTCGCCTGCCGATAAACCCTCGAAAATATCACTTGAGCTCAACCCCGGTTGAGGTTTTACAAGCCTGCCCCGACTGGAGCGGCGCCCTCGACGCGGCGCGCGCTCCTGCCTGCGCATGGTCCTGCTGGAAACCCAGACTGGCTTCTGGCGCCATGCGTTGGCATCGAGATATGGAAGGCAGGGGTGGACATGACCGGAATCAGCACCAACAGGGTCGACTGGCGCGCTTTGTGGGCAAGCGGCGACCTGGCGCGTTTCTGCTTCATCAGCCTCGGCATCCTGCTGCACGCCACCAACGAGACGATGGTGGCGACGGTGATGCCGGCCATGGTCGGCGAACTGGCCGGCGTCCAGCTCGTTGGCTGGTCTTTGGCCATCTATGAACTCGGCGCCATCGTCGCTGGCGCGGCGGCCGGACGGATGGTGAGCTATGTGGCGCTGCGCACCAACATGGTGGTTGCCGCCCTCCTCTATGGCGCCGGGGCGCTGATCTGCGCCACCTCGCCTTCCATGCAATTGTTCCTTGCCGGCCGCCTGATCGAGGGGCTTGGCGGCGGCGCGTTGGTGTCGCTGGCCTTCGTCTCGGTCGAGCGGCTGTTCTCGCGCGCCATCTGGCCGCAGCTCTTCGGCATCATGTCGGCGATCTGGGGCGTTGCCGCCTTCAGCGGCCCGCTCCTCGGCGCGATCATGACCGAGCTTTTGTCCTGGCGCTGGGCCTTTGGTATCTTCACCTGCGGCGGCACTGCGATGGCGCTGGCGAGCCTGATCGTCCTCAACACGCCCGAGGCCACCAGGCCGCAGGCGACCGCGGGCAAGGCGCCGCCCTTCCCGTTCGCAGCACTTGGCTGCCTTGCCGTCGCCGTGGTGCTAATCGCCTCGGCAGGCGTCGACATCGCCTTGCTGCGCTCGTCGCTGCTGATGGCCCTCGGCCTGGTCGGCCTGATGCTGTTCTTCTATGTCGACGCGCTGAAGCCGCGCTCCCGGCTTTTTCCGGCGCGGCTGTTCTCGTGGCGCACGCCGGTCGGCGCTGGCATGACCATGGTTGCCGCCTTTTCGGTGGCGACCTGTTCCTTCGGCGTCTACGGGCCGCTGATCCTGACAAGCCTGCACAACATTCCGCTGCTCACCACCGGCTACATCATCGCCGCCGAATCGATCGCCTGGTCGATCCTGTCGATCCTCGTGGCCAATGCGCCACCGCACCGCGAGCGGCTGATCATCGTTGGCGGCGCGCTGATGATCGCGGCGGGCATCGCCGGCTTTGCCTATACGATACCGCTGGGCTCCATTCCGCTGATCCTGCTTTGCGCCCTGCTGCAGGGCGGCGGCTTCGGCATCGCCTGGCCGTTCCTGACGCGCGTTATCGTCGCCTCCGCCCCGGAGGACGAGCAGACCATCGCCTCGGCGGCCGTGCCGACCATGCAGCGCATCGGCTATGCCGTGGGAGCAGCACTTGCCGGCATCGTTGCCAATGCCAGTGGCTTTTCAGAAGGACTGAACCATGACGCGGCGGCGAACGTCGCCTCCTGGCTGTTTCTTGCCTTCGTGCCGCTCGGCATAGTCGGCTGCCTCGCCGCCTTGCGGACATCGTCGACGGCGAACCGCCTGCAGGAGGCTGTTGGTTAGGACAATTCCAGGAAAAGTGTGAAACGGTTTTCCCGGGAAAAGCGCGTTGGCGCTTTGCCTTATGGAATTGCGTTAAACAGCGAGATAGAGCGTCACGTCGAATGGCCTCTACTCGACCTCGCGCAGGCGATAGCCGACTCCGGTCTCGGTGGTGATGTAGCGCGGCTGGTCGGGGGTCTTCTCGATCTTCTGCCTGAGCTGCCGGACATAGACCCTGAGATACTGCACGTCAGTCGAATCGCCCCAGACCTGCTTCAAAAGGAAATGATGGGTCAGCACCTTGCCGGCGTGCTGCACCAGGATACGCAGGATATCATATTCCTTCGGCGAGAGCTTAACGTCCTTGCCTTCGACCTTGACGATGCGTTTGACCAGATCGACGGACAGGTCGCCGGTCTGGAACACCGGCTTTTCACCCTGCTGCTGAAACTTGTGGCGCAGTGCCACGCGGATACGCGCAACCAGCTCGTTCATCCCGAACGGCTTGGTGACGTAGTCGTCGGCACCAAGTTCCAGAGCCTGGACGATGCCGGCCTCGTCGGTGCGGCTGGACAGGATGACCACCGGAATGTCGAGGCCGTCGTCGCGCCATTTGCGCAACAGCTCGTGGCCGCCCATGCCGGGCAGGCCGAGATCGAGCAGGACGAGATCCGGCTTCTCCGCATCCATCAGTTCGATCGCTGCCTTGGCGTTCGGCGCCTCGCTGATTGCGTAGCCCTGGCTGCCGAGCCCGACACGAAGCAGCTTGCGGATCGGCGGCTCGTCATCGACAACCAATATCCTGACGTTCGAGTTTGTCATGCCAAGTCACCCACTTCGCTGTCGTCCGTATTGGCGGCATCGAGATCGGGCTGGTTCGCCGGCTTCGGCATCTTGATGGTGAAGACCGCGCCCGAACGGTCGGTTCGGTTTGCCGCCGTGATCGTGCCCCCCATCGCCTCGATGAAGCCGCGGCAGATCGACAGGCCGAGCCCGGTGCCGGCGCGGACCTGGTCGCGCTTGCGCACCCGGTAGAACGTATCGAAAATCCGTTCCAGGTCGCCGGGAGGAATGCCCGGCCCTTCATCCATGATCTGCAGGATGACGGAACCATTGTCGGACCAGCCCTGTATCCGGATCGTCGAGCCGGGCGGCGCGTATTTCGCCGCATTGTCGAGGAGATTGAACAGCGCCTGCTCGAACAGCACGGGGTCGACTTTCAACATCGGCAAATCGCTGGGGATGTCGATCTCGGTCTTGTGCTCAGAGATGATTTTCCTGGCCCTCTGCAGGGCGGAACCGACGATGTCGCCGACATAGTGGAAGGCGTAGTTCGGCTCCATCGCACCGGACTCGATCTTGGTCATGTCGAGCAGATTGGCGATAAAGCGGTTCAACCGCTCGGATTCGTCGAGCACGGTCGTCAGCAGCTCCGACCGGTCCTGTTCGGGAAGTGCCGGTGCGAATTCCCTCAGCGTGCCGGCCGCGCCCATGATGGCGGCGAGCGGCGTCTTCAAATCATGCGAGATGGAAGTGAGCAGCGCCGAGCGCAGCCTGTCCGCCTCGGCCGCGAGCTTGGCGCGGTCGACGTCGGCGACGAGTTGGATGCGCTCGATGGCGACCGCCGCCTGGTCGGCCAGCGCATCGAGCAGGCGCTGTTGCTCGGGCGTCAGCAACGGGCCCTGCTTGTCGTTGTCGAGGCCGATGACGCCGATTGCCGTGCGCCCAGTGCGCAAGGGAAGATAGAGGCGCTTGGCGCCCGGAAGCGTATCGGCGCCGCGTCCCGCGGCACGGTTGTGTTCCCAGGCCCAGCGGGCGGCTGCGATGTCGGCCTCGGCCAGCGTGTCATCGGGCGGATAGCCGGCTTTGACGGTGATCGTTCCGTCTTCCGGCAAAAGCAGCACCACCCGCAGCTTCAGCATCGAGGCGATCTGGAAGGCGGTGGCCCAGAGAACGTCGTCGAGCGTGCCGGCACCGGCGAGCTTCTTTGAAAAGAGGTAGATGTCCTCGGTGGCCCGCGCCCGCGAGCGGGCGGCGATCGCCTGGCGCTGCACGCGCACCGTCAGATTGCTGGCAATGACGGCGACAACCAGGAACACGCCGAGCGCAACAATGCTCTCCGGATCCCGGATCGTCAGCGTGTAGCGCGGCTCCAGGAAAAAATAATTGAACGCAAGCGCGCTGGCGAGACAGGCATACAGAGCCGGCCACAGTCCGCCGGTCACCGCCGATGCCAGCACCCCAACGAGAAAGATGATGGCGAGATTGCGAACGTCGAGAAACTGGTCGAGAAGGACGGCGAACGCGAGCGAGCCGGCGACATAGGCCGTGGCCTTGAGATAGGGCCATATCTGGAACTGCCACTGCTCGTCCGCCGCCCTGACGTTCCTAGACGTCGCCTCGGTGCTGCGTTCGTTTCCCGAAATGACATGGACGCTGATGTCACCGGCATTGCGGATGAGATCGTAGGTGAGCGAGCCTTCGATCAATTCGCGCCAGCGCGACCGGGTCGGCCTGCCGACCACGATATGGGTGAAATTGTTCGCCGTCGCATAACGCACGATGTCCTGCGCCAAATTCTGACCCGGAATGGTCGTCACCTCGGCACCAAGCTGTTGGGCGAGGCGCAGGTTCGTGGCGAGCCGGTCCTTATCCTCCTCGGGCATGCTGGCCGAGCGAGGGCTGTCAACATGCAGCGCCGTCCACGGCGCGCGGAGCCGGTCGGCCAGCCTGCGTGCATAGCGGACGCGTGCCGATCCTCCCTGGCGCGCGTCGAGACAGACGAGGACCCTTTCGCCGGCTGCCCACGGTCCGGGAATGGCGTGCGCCTGCATATGGATCAGCAGCTGGTCGTCGACGCGCTGGGCGGTGCGGCGTAGCGCCAGTTCCCTTAGCGCTGTCAGATTGCCGGGCGAGAAATAACTCTCGATGGCGCGCTGGGCAGTGTTGGGGAAATAGACCTTGCCTTCCTCAAGCCGCTTGATCAGGTCGTCGGGGGTGAGATCGATGATCTCGACATCATCGGCCTGGTCGATGATGGAATCGGGCACCGTCTCGCGGACCCTGACCTTGGTGATCTGGGCGACGACGTCGTTCAGACTTTCGACGTGCTGGATGTTGAGCGTCGTGTAGACGTCGATGCCTCGCGTCAGGATTTCCTGGACGTCGAGGTAGCGCTTGGGGTGGCGGCTGCCAGGCGCGTTGGTGTGGGCGAGTTCGTCGACGAGAACCAGCGCCGGACGCCGGGCGAGGATGGCGTCGATATCCATCTCGTCGAGGATGCGCCCCTTGTAGTCCACCTTGCGGCGGGGAATGACCTCATAGCCCTCGACCAGGGCCAGTGTTTCCTTGCGGCCATGCGTCTCGACGACGCCGATTACCACGTCGACGCCGTCGGCCAGCCTGGCGCGGCCCGACATCAGCATCTCGTAGGTCTTGCCGACGCCGGGTGCTGCACCAAGGAATATTCTCAGGCGGCCGCGTTCCTCCCGCTCGGCACGATCAAGCAGCGCGTCGGGAGAAGGTCTGGTTTCGTTGCGGCTGTCGTCCGGCATCAGCATCGATCATGGATGGCACCGGGGGTACTGTCGATCCCCGGCACCCACCATTCACTATTTCGCGGCGTCCAGCGCAAGGTTGAGACCGAGCACGTTGACCACCGGTTCTCCCATGAAGCCGAGTTCCCTGCCCTCGACCTGGCTGTCGACAAGCGCCTTGACCTTGGCTTCATCGACGCCCCTGGCCTTGGCCACCCGGGCGACCTGGAAGTAGGCAGCTTCCGGGCTGATATGCGGATCGAGGCCGCTGCCAGACGTCGTCACCAGATCCATCGGCACGGGCTGATTCGGATTCTCCGCTTTAAGCTTTTCCGCGTCGCCCTTGATGCGGTCGATCAGCTTGGGGTTGGTCGGGCCGAGGTTGCTGCCGCTGGAGGCGGCGGCGTTGTAGCCGTCGCCGGCTGCCGAGGGCCGGCCATGGAAGTACTTGTCGCTGGCAAAGGCCTGGCCGATCAGTTCGGAGCCGACAACCTTGCCGTCCCTTTCGATCAGGCTGCCATTGGCCTGGCGCGGGAACAGAGCCTGGGCGAGGCCGGTCATGCCGATCGGATAGATCAGGCCGGTCAGCACCGTAAAGAAGACGATCATGATGATCGCGGGTCTTATCTGGGTGAGCATGGACGTATTCCTCAGAGCAATTCCAGGAAAAGTGTGACACGGTTTTCCGTCTGGAATTGCGTTAAAACAAAGAGTTAAGCGAGGCCGAGGCCGGTGACGATCATGTCGATCGCCTTGATGCCGACGAAGGGGACGATGATGCCGCCGAGACCGTAGACGAGCAGGTTGCGGCTGAGCAGCGCGCCGGCGCCGATGGCACGATATTTGACGCCTTTCAGCGACAGCGGGATCAGCGCGATGATGATCAGCGCGTTGAAGATGATGGCCGACAGGATAGCGCTTTGCGGCGTCGCCAGATGCATGACGTTGAGCGCCTGCAGCGGGCCGGTCGTCTGTCCCGGCGCAACGTAGAAGGCTGCGAACATCGCCGGAATGATGGCGAAATACTTGGCGACGTCGTTGGCGATCGAGAAGGTCGTCAGCGAGCCGCGCGTCATCAGCAGCGCCTTGCCGATCTCGACGATCTCGATCAGCTTGGTCGGATCGCTGTCGAGGTCGACCATGTTGCCGGCCTCGCGCGCGGCGACCGTGCCGGTGTTCATGGCGACGCCCACATCGGCCTGGGCAAGGGCCGGCGCGTCGTTGGTGCCGTCGCCGCACATGGCGACAAGCTTGCCCTTGGCCTGCTCGTCGCGGATCAGCTTCAGCTTGTCCTCGGGCGTCGCCTGGGCGAGGAAGTCGTCGACGCCGGCTTCCGCGGCGATGGCCGCCGCCGTCATCGGGTTGTCGCCGGTGATCATCACCGTGCGGATGCCCATCTTGCGCAGTTCGGCGAAGCGCTCCCGGATGCCGCCCTTGACGATATCCTTGAGATGGACGACGCCCAGCAGGCGCCCGTCACGCTCGACCGCCAGCGGCGTGCCGCCCGACTTGGCGATCTCGTCCGCGATCGCCTGGAGGTCCCTGACTGTATCGCTGCCGGGCCGTGTGGCGTGGGCTGCGACCGTCGACTGGCTGACATGGGCGAGCACGGAATCGACCGCGCCCTTGCGCACCGAGGAGCCGTCGATATCGACGCCGCTCATCCGGGTCTGCGCGGTGAAGGGCACGAAGGTGGCGTGCAGCGTTGCCATGTCGCGGGCGCGGATGGCGTATTTCTCCTTGGCCAGCACGACGATTGAGCGGCCTTCCGGCGTTTCGTCGGCAAGCGACGCGAGCTGGGCGGCGTCGGCCAGTTCCTGCTCGGTGACGCCCTTGACCGGGCGAAACTCGGTCGCCTGGCGGTTGCCCAGCGTGATGGTGCCGGTCTTGTCGAGCAGAAGCGTGTCGACATCGCCCGCCGCCTCGACGGCGCGGCCGGACATCGCCAGCACGTTGAAACGCACCAGGCGGTCCATGCCGGCGATGCCGATGGCCGACAGCAGTGCGCCGATCGTCGTCGGGATCAGGGTCACGAACAGCGCGACTAGAACGGTCACCGAGATGTAGCCCCCGGAATAGGAGGCAAAACTCGGGATCGTCGCCGTCGCCAGCACGAAGATCAGCGTCATGCCGACGAGCAGGATGTTGAGCGCGATCTCGTTCGGCGTCTTCTGGCGCTCCGCGCCTTCGACCAGCGAGATCATGCGGTCGAGGAAGGTATGGCCCGATGCCGCGGTGATGCGCACGCGGATCCAGTCGGACAGCACCTGTGTGCCGCCGGTGACCGCCGAACGGTCGCCGCCGGATTCGCGGATGACTGGCGCGGATTCGCCTGTTATCGCCGCTTCGTTGACGGAAGCGACGCCTTCGATCACTTCGCCGTCCGACGGGATGATGTCACCGGCCTCGACCAGCACCGCATCGCCGACCTTGAGGCTGGTGCCGGGCACGAGTTTGTATTTCGTGCGGTCTTCGCCGGTCAAAAGCTTGGCCTGGGTTTCGGTGCGCGCCTTGCGCAGCGAATCCGCCTGGGCCTTGCCGCGGCCTTCGGCGACCGCTTCGGCGAAATTGGCGAACAGCACGGTGAACCACAGCCAGATGATGATCTGCAGCGTGAAGGCGAGATTGCCGCCGCCGGTGACCAGATCCTTGACGAACAGCACCGTGGTGAGCGCCGAGACGACGGCGACGACGAACATCACCGGGTTCCTGGCCAGCGTACGCGGGTCAAGCTTGCGGAAGGCACCGCCGATGGCGGGCAAGAGGATGCGGGCATCCATGATGCTCGCTGATTTTGAGTGGCTCATTTTGAAGCTCCGGCTTCGGTGTTGTTGGATGGCACCGGATGTTCGGATGCCGAAAAGAAGTGAGGCGGCCCGTAGGCCAGCAACCAGAGGACGAGCATGACTGCCGCAAGACCGAGAAACGTCGACATGGTCGGGAAAGGAGGAGGCCTCTCCTCCTTGCCGTGATCGCCACTGTGGCTGACCTTGCGACGCATGTTGCTCAACCAGGACATGACGGTTTCAGAATGTCTGCCCGTGGATCATCGCCAGGTGCTCGATGATCGGCCCGACGGCGAGCGCCGGGAAAAAGGTGAGACCACCAACGATGAGGATGACGCCGACCAGCAGCCCGACGAACAGCGGGCCATCGGTCGGGAAGGTGCCTGCGGAGGCCGGGACCGTCTTCTTCGCCACCAGTGAGCCGGCAATGGCCAGCGCCGGGACGATCACCAGGAAGCGGCCCATCAACATGCCGATGCCGATCGTGATGTTGTACCAGGGTGTGTTGCCGCTGAGGCCGCCAAAGGCCGAACCGTTGTTCGCCGCAGCGGAGGTATAGGCATAGAGAACCTCCGAGAAACCATGCGGACCGGCATTGCCCATCGACGCCACGCCGGTCGGCAGAACCACGGCAATGGCCGTGAAGACCAGCATCGCCAGCGGCAGGCACAGGATGGCCAGCATCGCCATCTTGACCTCCTTGGCCTCGATCTTCTTGCCGAGATATTCGGGCGTGCGGCCGACCATCAGGCCGGCGACGAAGACGGCGACGACGATGTACATCAGGATGCCGTAGAGGCCGGCGCCAACACCGCCGACGATGACCTCGCCAAGCTGCATGTTGATGATCGGGATCATGCCCCCGAGCGCGGTGAAGGAACCGTGCATGGCATTGACGGCGCCGCAGGAGGCGGCAGTTGTGATGACGGCGAACAAGGCCGACAAGGCAATGCCGAAGCGCGTCTCCTTGCCTTCCATGTTGCCGCCGTCGATGCCCAGCGCATGCACCAGCGGATTGCCGGCGGCTTCCGCCCAGTAGCAGACGATGACGCCGGCGATGAACATGACGCCCATGGCCGCCAGGATCGCCCAGCCCTGGCGCTGGTTGCCGATCATGCGGCCGAAGACGTTGGTCAAGGCAGCACCAATGGCGAAGATCGACAGCATCTGGATCAGGTTGGAGATAGCGTCGGGGTTCTCAAAGGGATGCGCGGCATTGGCGTTGAAGAAGCCGCCGCCATTGGTGCCGAGCATCTTGATGGCCACCTGCGAAGCGACCGGGCCGACGGCAATGGTCTGCTGCGCGCCTTCGAGCGTCGTGGCATTGACATAGGCGCCAAGCGTCTGCGGCATGCCGAGCCAGACATAAACCAGCGTCAGCACGATACAGAGCGGCAACAGCAGATAGAGCGTCGAGCGGGTCATATCGACCCAGAAATTGCCGATCGACTTGCCGGATGCCCGGGCAAAGCCGCGGATCAGCGCAATGGCTATGGCGATGCCGGTGGCCGCCGAAACGAAGTTCTGTACCGTCAGCCCGGCCATCTGCACGAGATAGGACATCGTGCTCTCGCCGCCGTAGTTCTGCCAGTTGGTGTTGCTCATGAAGCTGGCGGCGGTGTTGAAGGCGAGGCCTGGTTCAACCGCGGTCATGCCGGCCGGATTGTAGGGCAGGCTGCCTTGCAGGCGCTGCAGGACATAAAGCACCAGGAACCCGGCAAGATTGAAGAGCAGCAGCGCCACCGCATAGGTGGTCCAGTGCTGTTCCTCGCGCTCGCTGGTTCCGCAAATGCGGTAAAGCCCGCGCTCGAGCGGGCCGAAGACTGGCGAAAGCAGCGTGCGGTCGCCATTGAAGACGCGGTGCATGTAGCCGCCAAGCGGCTTCACCAGCAAAATGATGATCCCGCAATAGACCAGGATCTGTATCCAACCGTTCAGTGTCATGGCTGTGGCTTTCCGTGCCTTCAGAAGCGTTCTGGACGAACGAGCGCGTAGGTCAGGTAGGCGAGCAGGAACAAGGTCACGCCACCACCGAGGATGTAATCGACAAGCATGGTCCGATCCTTCAGCTCAAATTCTGTCGCAGGCTTTGACGTAGACGAAGAACAGGCCGAAAAACAAAATCCCGATCCCGAGAACGACGATGTCCATTGTGCTTGTTCCTTGCTTCGGACCTTCTACTTTCCACCGTAGCGCCTGCCACAGGCAGGTCGGCGATTGCGTAAACAGGTCGGCGATTGCGTAAAAAGCGGCCCGCCATACTTCAGGTGTGACGCGCCAACTTTTGCTCAAGGCGGAATATGGACCCGATCGCCATAAAGGTTCGAGACGGGGCGGGAATGAAAGAAATAGGAATTTTATAAAGATTTGCGCCGGCTCGCCGCCGGACGCCGGGCCAATCATTCTGACGAGAGTCTGCCTTGCCAGTCCGTGATCGCCTGGCGGCGCTCATTGCCGGAAAGAACGGAACAAATCCTTCGACACGAGATTGTCGACCTGAGGGCCCACCAAAGGAGATGACAAATGGCAAAGCCAAAAATGCTCGACGATCTGTTTCACGACACGCTGAAGGACATCTATTTCGCCGAAAAGAAGATCCTGGCGACGTTGCCGAAAATGGCCAAGGCCGCGCAAAGCGCCGACCTGAAAGCGGCCTTCGAAAAGCATCGCACCGAGACCGAGGGCCATGTCGCAAGGCTGGAGAAGGTCTTCGGCGTCATCGACAAGAAGCCGGTCGGCAAGACGTGTGCGGCCATCATGGGCATCACCGAGGAAGGCGCCGAGATCATGGAGGAATACAAGGGATCTCCCGCGCTCGACGCCGGCTTGCTGGCCGCCGCGCAGGCGGTCGAACACTACGAGATTTCGCGCTATGGCACGCTGAGGACCTGGGCCGGCGAACTCGGCCTGAACGAAGCCGTGACACTTCTCGAAGCGACGCTGAAGGAAGAGAAGGCTACGGACGAAGCGCTGACGCAGATCGCGGAGTCGGCCGTCAACCTGGCGGCAGAAGCAGCATAGCAACCGAAAGCAATGATCGGCGACCGCGTCAGGAACAACCTAACGCGGTTCCCGCATCATGCTGAGACTAACGCGGTTCCCGCATCATGCTGAGATAGGTCGGGTCGAACTCGGCAATTTCCTGCAGCCGGTGCCAGTCGAGAATGGTCACCGTGTGGTTTGCCCAGTTGACGACGCCGACCTTGCGCAGGGCGCCGATGACGCGGTTCATATGCACAACCGAGAGGCCGAGCACGTCGGCCAGTTCGGCCTGCGAGAGCGGCAGATGGAAGCTCATGCCGTTGGTGCGTTGAACCACCTGCAAGCGTACGAAGAGTTCACAGACGAGATGGGCCAGATGCGAAGTCTTGGAACGGCGCCCCATCGCCACGATCCATTCGCGGTGGATGGCGCCGTCGACCAGCGTGTCCAGCCACAACAGCCGGGTCAGGTGCGACGCCTCCTCGGTGATGGCACGCAACCGGCTGTGATCAGCAAAGATGACGTGACAAGGCGACAGGGCGACGATGCCGTGATCCATGGTCTTCAGCAGGAAAGCGTGGAGATCGACGAAGTCGCCAGCCACCTGCAATGAGGTGAACTGTCGGCCGCCATTCTCCAGCACCTTGTAGCGTGCCGCCAAGCCGTCGAGGATCAGCGTCGAGTAAGTCGGCCGCGATCCGGAGGCGACAATGTCCTGCCCAGTGGCAAAATGCCTCTCGAAGGTCATGGCACCGGCCAGCAACGCTTTCTCGGCGTCGGAGAGCGCGTCGTGCTGGCCAAGGTTCAGATAAAGGGATTCAAGCACCGCTATCTCCAGCGAAGGGGCTCAGAGCCGATCGCCAATCCGTTTTGGCGCAAGCATGGGGGCGGCTGCGGAAGCACTAGGTCTTTGGACGGGGCCAGGCATTAACATTTGTTAGAGTGCACTTATTCTCCGGCAATCGCCACCTCAGGTGGAACAACAGTTCGGTCCGCGAATTGTCGGTTGAATCTCTCGCGAACATCGTCACCTGGAGGTCCAACCCATCATGCCCAGATATTACCTTGACCTCTACAATGGTGATGGTCTGACGGTCGACGATGATGGTCAGGTGTTCGAAACGCGCGAACGCCTGCGGCGAGAGGCGATTCGCATATTGCCCGACATTGTTCGCGACGAGATGATCGAGAACGACCGCACGGTCATCACCGTCAAAGTGCGGGACGAGAGCGGGCGCCATGTCTTCGAAGCGTCGCTGGTCGTCTCTTCGGGGTGGTGTGACTGAGCGCCTCGGCCCAAGGCTCGGGCGAAAGATTCCTCTGGCCATCATTTGTAATCGTCACCGTCGCCGCACCACTCCACCATGCGGAGATTGATCGAGGTGACGACGGTTTCCGAACCGACGTCCCGGCAGCAGGGAGTCCCGGCAGATGAATCGCGCGAAAGTCGATACGGAGCGCGACGAACGCGCCAAGCGTGAATCGCAGATCGTGATCGCCGCCGAGCGGGCGGCGCGGGAGGAAAAGACGGCCAGGCTTAGAACTCTGCGCCTTGCCGCGCAGTCGGCGGATGAGCCGGCATCGGCCGGCCCCAAGCCGCCACGGAGACGCGCACGTTTGACGCGATGATTGTCGCGCAAGGCACACAGCCCGCATCTGTGATTTCCTGCGGCTACTGAAAAAGCGAAAGCCCGGCTGGGTCGAGCCGGGCTTGGTGCGATGGCTGGTGTAGATTAGCCACCACATGGGAGGTGGCGTCAGGCGTCAAGCGGCGTAGCCGCCATAACCACGCGCAACCGCGTGTACGCCGACGGCTGGCTCGAGGTCAGGCCACAGGATGCCGGAAGCCTGGGCAAATTCGACCAGCGCACGGCGCGCCTGCTCGATGGTCACATAACCGGGAACCGCGAGATCACATGCCTTTATCGCGTTGCGATAAAGCGGGCCACGGCGGGAAGTCGTCCAATTGGTCAGGAAATCGTGCATTTCGGCCAGCGAGGCAATCTCGCGCTTGAAGCCAAGGCCGACGGTCAGTGCGACCGGTGAATGAAACAGCTTGTCGTGCATGAAACGGGCTCCTGATTTTCGCAGCGCCGGGAGAGATATCCGGGCTGGTCCACGGACGGGACGCCGTGAAACGCGCCGCGAGGCACGAGGTTCCAAGCCGAGCGCTTTTATATGAATGCGGCGGTCATTCCTTTGATCGCGATGCCCGCACCAGCGCTATCAGCGGTCGGCAGATTGTCGTGTGAGGCTGGTCGGCATCCGCCAGGACCTTGCGTCACTCGCGATTGGAACCTCGCGTGTCTCACGCTGGTTCGACAGGCGAAGAATTGCCGCAAGCCTGTTTCCCAGCGAGACGCCGGGCTTTTCAACAACAAGGTGCGCGACCAGCGCCATGAGGAGCAGCAGTACCATCGCCATCACGATCACAAGCCAATATTGGGTGGCGTTGTCCATGGCAAAGGTCCGCACGGGCGGGATGGAAAATATCGAGACGAAGGCAAGCCCCTGCAAGAGATAGATGCCATAGCTGATCTCGCCCAGTCGCACCGAACGGGTGGCGGTCAGAAGGCCAAAGAAATCGGCGCCTGAGACAATCAGGACGAAGGCACCGATGCATAGCAGCATCGGCCCCGGCGCGTAGGCAACCCTGTAGGTGGCAAAAACATACACCAGCAGCGCCAGGGCGATGGCGGACAGGGCGTGCCGGTGCACCCTCACCAGCAGGGCGTTTGCTTCAAGCGTCGCGCACAGCATGCCGCCAGCGAAAAGTCCCAGGTAGCTGTAGGCGCCGCTGCCTCCACTCATTGACATGAGGATGGAAAAGGCCAGCAGAACGGCCGGCAATCCTATGCGGGTAACCGGGTGTCGGCTGAATATGGCTGCGATAGGCAGGCTGAAATAGAACAGCCATTCATAGGGCAAGGTCCAGGTTACGCAGGCCAATACGCAGACGCGGGCATTCGAAAGCGGGACATAGCCAAAGACGCCGAACAGCAGATTGAAAAATGCCCGCTCGTAGGTGGCGAAGGTCGAATAATCGATCCGCCCGTCGACGATCTCCAACGCCATCGCCACGCCGACGGCCAAAATGTAGAGCGGCCCGATCCTGAAAGCCCGCTTGAGCAACAGGGTCGGAAAATCCAGGGAAGCCCTTGCCGACAGCAGTTTCCCCCAGAACAGATAGGCGGAGATGATGAAGAAAAAGGACACCCCCACCTGTCCCAGCAGGCCATAGAAAGCGGACGGCGGATACTTCCATGCGCCGGTCGTCAGGAATTCATGGTAGATGACGGCGTGGTGAAGCGCGACGGCAAGCGCCAGATAGCCTCGCATTCCGTCTATCGCCCGGACCCTGGCGGCGGTCGCTTCGAAACCGACCCGCTGAAACAGCGGCAAGCCCGCAAGCGGCCAAAGCAGAGCGACGACCACGAAGGCGGGCCAGAGATCATAAAGTCCAATCACGATTGCTCCGAGCCGACGCGCACAGCCTGCTGAGTCCCTGTTGGACTATGCAACCTTGCCCAGCGCCGGCACAAGCGCTCGCCACGATCCGCCTGATGCTTTCCGCGGGCGGCTAGCCGAACAGTCGCTGGCCCGCCTGGCCAAAGCCATCAAGCATTTGCACGAAACGGGAACTGGAGGGTTGGCCGATCGCGCTGTCGCCGACGTTCGGCCCTACTGCCGCACGAGCGCGTTTGCTTCAGCCAATGTGGCCAGCATTTGCTCGACGTTCTGCGCCGAGGCGTCCGTACGCTCGATGTGCCGCATCACCTGCTGCGTCAGCATCGCAAGCCTTGCGGCGCGATATACGTCGCCGTTTCTCGCGGCATCAAGGTTGAAGGTCGCGATCGTCATGGCAACAATCCCAAAGAGTATGGAGCACTACAATTAGAGTGCCGAGGGATCGATCTTCGTCAGGCGCTCTCTGGCCTCGATCACACGCCGCTGAGCGGCCCGTATTCTGCCGCAGAGCGCGAGATTGATCCCGACTCCGCAGTCTTCGTCCAGCATTTCCTTGGCGCGTCTGAGGGCGGACTCCGCCCGCTTGACGCGCTGTCTGGCCTTGGCCAGTTCCAAGATCACGAGATCGGCCATCGCGCCACGTTCGTTTTGCTCTGGGGTGTACATCATGAAGTGCCAACTCATGACGGAGCGGTTCGTTCCCATTGAGGCTTGGCACCGAGATCACGAATAGAGTCTTCGTTGCGACGAACCCCTGCAACGGAGATCTCTTCCCAATGACAGTGAGACCCCGATGGCGGGCTCTTCTATTGCCCTGCGGTCAGGACGAACGTGCGCACTCTTGCGTCAGTTCGCTTCAGGCAATGCTCTGGAATATCTGGCCACGTCGCCTCAGCGCATTCTTTCCCTGTGCCTGCAACAGTTTCGCGAGGCTGCACGTTCGCGGCTTGGGTAGCGGTGGTTGAGGTGAAGAGCACAGTCTGCGTGATGAGCGCAGCGACGGCGGCGACCTGGATCAGGACGGTAGCTAGGGCGATCTTTTTGAGCACGCGAGGAAACGCTCCACCCCGCTCCTGGTTCCTCCGGTTTCTGATTTTGGTTCAGATTGGCCCACTCCCTTACGGTGCGGACTTTTCTGCTTGAGCAGGCCAGCCAAGCGGAGAAAGAAGCAGGGAGACCTAGGCTCTTCAGAAATCACCAGCGATTTCAAAGCGTTGTCGAATTATGGTGGCGGAGAGAGCGGGATTCGAACCCGCGTTACGGTCTCCCGTAAACACACTTTCCAGGCGTGCGCCTTCAACCACTCGGCCACCTCTCCGTCCATGCATGTCGCGCCGGCCGGTTTCGCCGCGCGGGTTGGGGAGATGCACCTCCCTTGGGGCGGTGGCGTGGAATTCCGCGCCGGCGTCGCCAACCAGCGAACGCCCTTCCCCTGCACCTGAGCCGTCGAAGCAACAGGCGCGGGGCTCATCTAGTCGATCCGGCGCCGAATGCCAAGCCATAACGGCAGTCTATTCGCTTTGCCGGCCACACAGCGTTTCGCGAGACTGCCGGCGCCTCCATTTTGAGGCGCCGCCACCCGAATGATGTGCACAGGCAAGGCCGCAAAGCCGGCGGCGCTTGACTTCGCCCGGGGTCGCCTGTCTCGTGGTGGAAAGACTTTGCGGGGGCATCGTCCGGACATGACATCGAGCAATGGACAGACGCCAGCGAGGCGACCGGACAGCGGCCTGTCCTTCGTGCCTCCGGGATGGCTCATCTTCGTCATGGCATGGTCGGTCTACGGCCTGATCTCCGCCTGGCGACTGGTCGGCGACTACGGCCTGCCGGACAGGGTCTTCTATCTCGTCTATAGCGGCCTCGCCGTCGACATCATCACCATCCTGTGGGGGCTTTATCTGCTCGGCCTCGCCTTCGGCCGCTCGGCCCGCTTCCCGCGCCATTTCACCATCTGGCAGATCGCAACGATCATCTGGCTGCTGGCGAGGCAGGCCTATGTGCTGACGATTTCCGATTTCGTCTTCTCGGGCCAGGCGCTTGTCGTCACCGCTGCCGAGATCGCCATCGGGGTTCTCTGCATCTATCTGCTGCGCCGCGGTTCAGAAGCCGGGACCGTCTATGCCAATCCTGCAACCGAAAGCCCGCCTGTCTTCGTCTCGGTCGCCGCCGCCCTGCTCGGCATCATCCTCGGCGCGGTCATCGGCGCCGTCGGTGGATTCCTCGTCGGTGAGGGGATTACGGATGCCACCGATATGAGCTGCTTCGAGGGCGCCTGCGGCTATTTTGCCGTGTTCATCGGTCTGGCCGGGTTGGTCGTCGGCGCCATCGCTGGTGGCCTTTTCGCCGTCTGGCGCGTCCACCGGCGCAAACGCAAGCCTGCGGCATAGGCCGGGCTTCAAATTCGCGTATGGCGATTGCGAACCAGGCATGCGCATTCTATCTCTCATTTGAAACCGGAAGGCCTCGGAAGTGCTTGAGGACCGGGCCGGGAGGAAAAGGTCCCTGAATGTTTCGCTTGCTCTTTCGTCTTGCCGCGATGGTCGCGCTGTCGATTTCCGTCATCATGGCGGTGCTCGACGCGACGCGCACCGTGGCGGCCTCGGCGCTGGTACTGACCCCGCTCAACGCCAGTTGGCTGGCGGTCTCGCCGGACACGCGGGCTGCCTTCGAAACCTTGGTGCGAACCAAGGCCGGTCCTCTGCTGTGGGACGTTGCCATCGCCTGGGTGCTCAACCAGCCCGGCTTCGCCGTGTTCGCGGTGCTGGCCCTCCTGCTCTATGCGATCGGCTACAGGCGGCAACGACGCCCAGGACAGTTCGCCGCCACCTGATCCAGTCCCTGCATCCCACCCAGAGAGGGAAGACCGCGCATGTTCTTTCTCAGCGACATGCTGAACAAGAAGCTCAATCTGCCGAAGCCGTCCGAGGCGTTGCCGGGCCGCGCCCGGGCGATCCCGACGACATCCAGGCATCATGTCCTGAAAAAGCCGCTCAAGGGCCCCTATCCCGAAGGCTTTGAAACGGCGCTGTTCGGGCTCGGCTGTTTCTGGGGCGCGGAGCGCATGTTCTGGCAGCTCGAAGGCGTCTGGGTCACCGCGGTCGGCTATGCCGGCGGCATCACGCCCAATCCGACCCATCAGGAAACCTGCACCGGGCTTACCGGCCATGCCGAAGCGGTGCTGGTCGTCTACGACCCCAAAATCGTCTCCTATGCCACGCTTCTTAAGCTGTTCTGGGAAAGCCACGACCCGACGCAAGGCATGCGCCAGGGCAATGATGTCGGCACCACCTACCGCTCCGCGATCTACACATTCGGGGATGCGCAATTGCGGGCTGCGAGCGCCTCGCGCGATGCCTACGAAACCGCCTTGCGCCGCGCCGGCCATGGCAGGATCACAACTGAGATCGCTGCGGCGCCTGAATTCTACTTCGCGGAAGGCGACCACCAGCAATATCTCGCGAAGAACCCTTACGGCACTTGCAACCTCAAGGGCACCGGCATCCCTTGCACTCCGGCTGCCATCTCCGCCTGAAGCCTTCGGCGCAAGGATCGAGCCGCGGTGCGGCTGCCCGCGCCATGCTTTTCCAAAAGGTCAAAATTCCGCGTGAATTTTGTTTCGGGCCGTGCCAGATTGCCGCCGAGCGGGAGGGGAATACACTCCTGGCTGATGTCGTATGCCTGCCGGAGAACCGGGCCGGCATGCGGCGCGTAACGGAAAAAATAACCGACAGGGTGTGGATCACATGAAACGTATCGTTCTCGGCCTCCTGGCCGCAACCGCAATGGTTCTTCCGGCTTTCGCCGCGGATGTCCAGCCGGCCATCCTCTATGATCTCGGCGGCAAGTTCGACAAATCCTTCAACGAGGCTGCCTTTCATGGCGCCGAGAAATTCAAGACCGAAACCGGCGTCGCCTATGTTGAGTTCGAGGTGTCCAACGCCTCGCAGCGCGAGCAGGCGCTGCGCCGCTTCGCCGAGGACGGCCGCAACCCCATCGTCATGGCCGGCTTTGCCTGGGAGGATGCGCTGAAGAAGGTCGCGACCGAATATCCTGACCTCAACTTTGCCATCATCGACGATGCCGTCGATCTGCCCAATGTCCGCTCGCTGGTATTCAAGGAGAATGAAGGCTCCTATCTCGTAGGCATCATGGCGGCGATGGCTTCGAAGTCGAAGAAGGTCTCCTTCGTCGGCGGCATGGACATTCCGCTGATCCGCAAGTTCGAATGCGGTTATGTCGGCGGCGCCAAGTCGGCGGGCGCGACGGACGTCATCCAGAACATGACCGGCGACACGCCGGCTGCCTGGAACGACCCGGCCAAGGGCGGCGAGATCGCCAAGACGCAGATCGACCAGGGCTCCGACGTGGTCTATGCCGCGGCCGGCGGCACCGGCGTCGGCGTGCTGCAGGCGGCGGCGGATGCCGGCAAACTCGGCATCGGCGTCGATTCCAACCAGAACGGCCTGCAGCCCGGCAAGGTGCTGACCTCGATGCTGAAGCGCGTCGACGTGGCCGTCTACACCGCTTTCACGGACGGCAAGAACGGCACCTTCAAGGGCGGCCTGCAAAATCTCGGCCTCAAGGAAGGCGGCGTCGACTACGCCATGGACGACAACAACAAGGCGCTGGTGACCGACGAGATGAAGGCGGCAGTCGAAAAGGCCAAGGCCGACATCATCGCCGGCAAGCTCGAAGTGCACGACTACACCGCAGACAACGCCTGCCCGTATTGATCGGCACGGACGTACAGCCATGATCTGCAAACCGCCGGGCGCAAGCCCGGCGGTTTTGCGTTGGCTATAGCTTGCCCGCCAGGTAACCCAGCGCGAAGGCCACGATCAGCCCGACCGCAACGGCGAATCCGCGCCGGCCTCCGAGCGCGTGCAGGCCGATGCCGTGCGGCCGCTGCGACAGGCTTCGGATCACCGTCGGTGATTTGGCACGGTTGCCGCCCAGACCAAAGGTGCGCATCTGCGGCAGGTCGGCAATGCGCTGCGTGATCTCCGTCCAACGCTCCTCGCCATCAGCCGGTTTGGCCCCGTCGAAGAGGTGCATGCGTTCGGCAAGTTGCACGACCGCGTCGCGGAAGGCAGCGTCGACCTCCAGGTCGCGCTCGGCCCGTTCGCGCTCCGCATCGTTCATCAGGCCAAGTACATAGTCGCCGGCCCGGGCGACGCGATCGCTTTCACTGGCCATGACTTTCCCCTCCCCTTCTTCCTCACCAGTGCGGCGGCTTGGTTATGGGCACGTCCGGCGCCGCCTGCTCCTCCAGCGCCAGGAATCGGTCGGTCAGCGCATCGAGCTTGCGCTGCATGCGCTCGATCACCTTCCACTGCTCGGCGATCTGGCCGGACAGTTCCTCGATGGTCTTCTCCTGTTCGGCGGCGCGGATCTCCAGCGTCGTCAGCCGGTCGGCGGGCATGATCATTCAAAGTCCCCAGTCTGGCAGCATAATGCCTCGCAACGCAGTGCCTTGCATCACGATGCGTTGTGCCGCGATGCGAATTTCACCTTTGCCATAGTAGCGAATGTGAAGGCCCGGGCCACGTTGGAAATTGACAAGCACACCGGGATTTGTCGAGAGTGACCAATGCTCCGCCAATTGGCACGGGCGGAGTGTCATGCTAGGCGTTTTGACCAAGCGATAAAAAATAAGAGTGGGACAGGCTGCATGGCGCAAGCCGCAATCGAGTTGATTGGCATCAACAAGAGTTTTGGCGCCGTGCGCGCCAACCGCGACATCAATCTGGAGATCGCGCGCGGCACCATCCATGGCATTGTCGGCGAGAACGGCGCCGGCAAGTCGACGCTGATGTCGATCCTCTATGGATTCTACCAGGCCGACAGCGGCGAGATCCGCGTCGGCGGCCAGCCAGCTTCGATCAAGACACCCAATGACGCCATCGCGCTCGGCATCGGCATGGTGCATCAGCATTTCATGCTGGTCGACAATTTCTCCGTGCTGGAAAACATCATTCTGGGCGCCGAGAGCGACGCGCTGCTGAAGCGGAGCATCGCCAAGGCGCGCTCCGAACTCGAGCGTCTCGAACGCGAATACGGGCTGGAAGTCGATCCCGATGCGATCATCGAGGAACTGCCTGTCGGCCTGCAGCAGCGTGTGGAGATCCTGAAAGCGCTCTATCGCGGCGCCGAGATCCTGATCCTCGACGAGCCGACGGGCGTGCTGACACCGGCCGAGGCTGACCACCTGTTCCGCATCCTCAGGCAGCTGAAGGAACAGGGCAAGACGGTGGTGCTGATCACCCACAAATTGCGCGAGATCATGGCCATCACCGACACGGTGTCGGTGATGCGCCAGGGCACGATGGTGGCGACGCGCGAGACCAAGAAGACCACCGTCGAGGAACTGGCCGAGCTGATGGTCGGGCGGCGCGTGCTGCTCAGGGTCGAAAAGGGCGAGGCGGATGCCGGCGCCGTCAAGCTCGCGGTCAAGAACCTGACGGTGAAGGATACGCGCGGCGTCACCATGGTCGACGACATCTCCTTCGAAATTCGCGCCGGCGAGATCGTCGGCATCGCCGGCGTCGCCGGCAACGGGCAATCCGAACTGCTCGAGGCGATTTCCGGCATCCGGCACGCCGTTTCCGGCTCGGTCATGCTCGACGGCAAGCCGATCGACCTGACGGGTGCCGCCGATCCGGGCGAACTGCGCGACCGCGGCCTCGCCCATGTGCCGGAGGACCGCCATCACGTCGGGCTGGTGCTGGCCTTCGAGGAGAACGAGAATTCCATCCTCGGCTATCACGACGACCCCCGCTATTTGAAAGGGCCGTTCCTCAACATCGATGCCATCCGCAACGATGCCAAGGACAAGATCGCCAAATACGATGTCCGCCCGGCCGACTGCCGGCTGAAGACCGCCAACTTTTCCGGCGGCAACCAGCAGAAGATCGTGCTGGCGCGGGAAATGGAACAGGACCCGGGTGTTCTCATCGTCGGCCAGCCGACGCGCGGCGTCGATGTCGGCGCCATCGAATTCATCCACAAGCGCCTGATCGCCATGCGCGACCAGGGCAAGGCGGTGCTGGTGGTCTCGGTAGAGCTGGACGAGATCCGTTCGCTCTCCGACCGCATCCTGGTGATGTTTGCCGGCCGCATCGTCGGCGAGCGCGGCCCGGAAGCGACGGAAGGCGAGCTCGGCCTGCTGATGGCCGGTGTCGAGCATCAGGAGGCCGCCCAATGAGCACGCCTTACGCCAAACTGCCGGCCTGGGCCGACTACGGTCTGATCCCGCTCATCAACCTGTTCGTTGCCTTCGTCGTCGCCGGCTTCGTCGTGCTTCTGGTCGGCGAGAACCCGTTGCGTGCCGCCGTCATCCTGGTCGAGGGCGCCTTCGGCAAGGGCACAGGCATTGCCTTCACCCTGTTCTATGCCACCACCTTCATATTTACCGGGCTTTCGGTGGCCGTGGCAGCGCATTGCGGCCTGTTCAACATCGGCACCGAGGGGCAGGCCTACATCGCCGGCCTCGGTATCGCCGTCGTCTGTCTTTCCTTCGACAGCGTGCTGCCATGGTGGCTGACATTTCCGCTGGCCATCGTTGCTTCAGCGGTCGTGGGTGCGTTGTGGGCGCTTATCCCCGCCTACCTGCAGGCCAAGCGCGGCTCGCACATCGTCATCACCACCATCATGTTCAACTTCATCGCCGCTTCGATCATGGTTTACCTGCTGGTCGGCCCCTTGAAGCCGGCAGGGTCGCAAGCGCCGCAGACGCGCAACTTCCTCGCCGGCGCGGAATTGCCGAAGCTCAACTGGATCATCGAGCTGTTCGGCGCCAAGATCCGCTCGGCGCCGCTCAATGTTTGCTTCCTGCTGGCGCTGATCATGGCATTCCTGGTCTGGCTGCTGATCTGGCGCACCAAGCTCGGCTACGAGATGCGCACCTACGGTCACAGCCCGAAGGCGGCACGCTATGCCGGTATTTCGGAAACCCGCATCATCATCACCGCCATGATGATCTCCGGCGCACTGGCCGGCTTGATGGCGCTCAACCCTGTGATGGGCGACCAGCACAATGTCGCGATCGACTTTGTCAGTGGCGCTGGTTTCGTCGGCATCGCCGTGGCGCTGATGGGCCGCCTGCACCCGGTCGGCATCGTGCTGGCGGCGATCCTGTTCGGCATGCTCTACCAGGGCGGCGCCGAGCTTGCCTTCGAAATGCCGGCGATCAGCCGCGACATGATCGTCATCATCCAGGGTCTGGTCATCCTGTTCGCCGGTGCCCTCGAGCACATGTTCAGGCCTTACATCCAGGCGCTGTTCGCCTCGTTCAGCCCGCGATCGGTCGGCATGGAAGCGGTCAAAGGGAAGGGTGCCTGAGATGGATGTGTTCAACGCAATCGTCCAGACATTGGACTCGACCATCCGCCTCTCGGTGCCGCTGCTGCTCGCTTGCCTTGCCGGCCTTTATTCGGAACGCGCCGGCATCTTCGACATCGGCCTCGAAGGCAAGATGCTGGTCGGCGCCTTCGCCGGTGCCGCGGCCGCTTCCGTGTTCCATTCGGCCTTTCTCGGCCTCGGCATGGCCATCCTGATCTCCGTCGCCTTTGCCATGGTCCACGGTTTTGCCTCGATCACCCACCGCGGCAACCAGATCGTCTCCGGCGTGGCGATCAATTTCGTCGCCGCCGGGTCGACCATCATCCTTGGCCAGGCGTGGTTCCAGCAAGGCGGGCGCACGCCGGCGCTGCAGCCGGGCGAGCGCTTCGAGGCCATCACCTTGCCGGGCGCCGACGCGATCCACGACGTGCCGATCATCGGACCGATCTATGCCGAGCTTCTGTCGGGCCACTCGATCCTGGTCTATCTCGCTTTCCTGATGGTGCCGTTTACCTGGTGGGTGCTGTTTCGCACCCGCTTCGGCCTCAGGCTGCGTGCCGTCGGCGAGAACCCGGCCGCCGTCGACACCGCCGGCATCTCGGTCGCCTGGCTACGCTACCGGGCGCTGATCTGCACCGGCGTGCTGACCGGCATCGCCGGCGCCTATCTGTCGATGGTGCAGAATGGCGGCTTCGTGAAGGACATGACCGCCGGCAAGGGCTACATCGCGCTTGCCGCGCTCATCTTCGCCAAGTGGAAGCCGGTCAACGCCATGTTCGCCTGCCTGTTGTTCGGCTTCCTCGATGCGGCGGCGATCCGCCTGCAAGGCTCGCCGCTGCCCATCATCGGCAAGGTGCCGGTGCAGTTCATGCAGGCGCTGCCCTATATCCTCACCGTCATCCTGCTCGCCGGCTTCATCGGCAAGGCGATTCCGCCGCGCGCCGGCGGCGTGCCCTACGTCAAGGAACGCTGAGGTCGTAGCGCTGCCCGGCGTAGGCGCCGGGTTTTGGACACGATCGTCGGAGAGAACGAACCAAATGTCGCATGATCTGTTCGAAGCGGCCAAAGCTGCCATGGCCAAGGCCTATGCGCCCTATTCGAAGTTTCCGGTGGGCGCCGCCTTGCGCACCGAGGACGGGCGCGTCTTTGCCGGCGCCAACATCGAAATTGCCTCCTATCCGGAAGGCTGGTGCGCCGAGACCACCGCGCTTGGCCACTACATTATGGGTGGCGGCGGCAAGATCGTCGAAATCGCCGTCCTTGCCGAGCGCATGGCCAAATGCTCGCCTTGCGGCGGCTGCCGCCAGCGGCTGGCCGAATTCTGCCGGCCGGAAACAAAACTCTATCTCTGCGACAATGCTGGCGTGGCCGAGACCGTGACCATGGGCGACATGCTCCCCTACGGTTTCCGCGGCGACATTTTGAAATGAAGACCCTGGTTGAAATGAAGACCCTGGTTGAAATGAAGACCTGGTTGAAATGAAAGTCTGGCTGAAATGAAGAGTTGGCTGCGATGAAGGAAAAAGCGCTCGACCATCTCGTCGAAAGGCTGGACGGCCTGGCGCCGTCGACCGCACTGGTGCTGGGTTCGGGCCTGGGCGGGCTGGTCGACCAGATCGAAGATCCGATCCGCATTTCCTACGCCGACCTGCCGGGCTTTCCCAGAAGTGGCGTCACCGGCCATGCTGGCCAAGTGGTGGCGGGGCTGTTTGCCGGCGTGCCGGTGCTGATGCTGTCCGGCCGCGCACACTACTATGAGCACGGCAACGCGGCGGCGATGCGGCCGGCGCTGGAAGTGCTTGCCGGTATCGGTATCACCAAGCTGATCCTCACCAATGCCGCCGGTTCGGTCGATCCGGACATGCCGCCGGGCTCGGTGATGCTGATATCGGACCACATCAATTTCTCGGGCACCAACCCGCTGATCGGCGAGCCCAGCGACAGCCGCTTTGTCGGGCTAACCGAAGCCTATGATGCCGGCATCCGCAAGGCGATCGAACGGGCGGCGAAGGCGACCGGCACAGCACTTCACAAGGGCGTCTACATGTGGTTCTCGGGCCCATGCTTCGAAACGCCCGCCGAAATCCGCATGGCGCGCATCATGGGCGCCAATGCGGTCGGCATGTCGACCGTGCCGGAGGTCATTCTTGCCCGCTTCCTCGGACTTCGGGTCGCCGCCTGCTCGGTCATCACCAATTTGGCGGCCGGCATGACCGGGGCCGAGCTTTCGCACCAGGAGACCAAGGACATGGCGCCGGTCGGCGGCGCGCGCCTGGCAACGATCCTGCAGCGCGTGTTCCGCGACGGACTGCTGGAGAGCTGATGCTTCCCCAGGAAATCATCCGACGCAAGCGCGATGGCCTGAAACTGTCGGCGCAGGAGATCGCCGGCTTCGTCGAGGGCATCACCGAAGGCGCCGTTTCGGACGGCCAGGTCGGCGCCTTCGCCATGGCGGTGTTCTTCCACGGCATGAGCCGCGACGAGGCGGTGGCGCTGACGCTGGCGATGCGCGATTCCGGTGACGTGCTCGACTGGTCGGACCTGCCCGGCCCGGTCACCGACAAGCATTCGACAGGTGGCGTCGGCGACAATGTCTCGCTGATGCTGGCGCCGATCGTCGCCGCCTGCGGCGCTTATGTGCCGATGATTTCCGGCCGTGGCCTTGGCCATACCGGCGGCACGCTGGACAAGATGGATTCGATCCCCGGCTATGCCAGCCAGCCCGATATAGCGCTGTTTCGCAAGGCGGTGCTTGAAACCGGCTGCGCCATCATCGGCCAGACCGGGGACCTCGCGCCGGCCGATCGACGGCTCTACGCCATCCGCGATGTCACCGGCACGGTCGAATCGGTGCCGCTGATCACCGCTTCGATCCTGTCGAAGAAGCTGGCGGCCGGGCTGCAGTCGCTGGTGCTCGACGTCAAGGTCGGCAACGGCGCCTTCATGGAAAAGTCGCGGGACGCTACGGCACTCGCCAACAGCCTTGTCGAGATCGCCAATGGCGCCGGCCTGAAGGCCTCGGCGTTGATCACCGGCATGAATGAACCGCTGGCGTCGGCCGCCGGCAACGCCGTCGAGGTGCGCAACGCCGTCGACTTCCTCACCGGCCGTCTTCGTGATCGTCGGCTTGAGGACGTGACGTTGGCGCTCGCCGCCGAGATGCTGCAATCGTCGGGACTGGTGTCGTCGAACCAGGATGGCATGCGGCGCGCCACCGAGACTCTTGCCAGCGGCCGCGCCGCCGCGACTTTCGCACGCATGGTCGCCGCGCTCGGCGGTCCCGCCGACTTCATCGAGAAACCGGAAAAATACTTGTCCGTGGCGGCGACCGAGTTTGCCGTCAAGGCGACCGAAGACGGCTTCATCACCGGCATAGCGACCCGCGACATCGGGCTCGCCGTCGTTGGCCTGGGAGGCGGACGCACGCGGCCGGACGACAAGGTCGACCCCGCGGTCGGCATTACCAGGCTGCTGCCGGTCGGCGCGGAAGTTCGGGCTGGCGAGCCGCTGGCGCTGGTCCACGCCCGCTCTTTGGCCGATGCCGAGGCGGCCGCCACCGCCGTGATTTCGGCCTATACGATTGGCGCCTCAAAGCCGGCCGCCGACAAGTCGGTCATCCGGCGGATTCTTCCGCGCGGCTGATTATTGAACGAGCAGCAGCGTGCCATTCTCGGCCTGGAATTTGCCAAGCCGATTGAGGAAGCTCATGCCGATCAGATTGGTCTGCAGTGCCTTGTCGTCGAGCACGATGGTCTGGACGTCATTGACCGTGATGCTGCCGATCTGTAGCCGGTCGATCATTGCCACGGCAGCCTTGATCGAGCCATTGGCGGTGCTGACCTCGTGACTGAAGTCGGAAGGGTTCAGCGACAGGCCGATCCTGCGTGCCGTCGAGGTGTTGATGGCAACCAGCGTGGCGCCGGTGTCGATCATGCCGTCGACCTGACGTCCGTTGAGCTTGAAGGCCGACGAGAAATGCCCACGCTCGTCTGCCGCAACAACGACCTTGCGGCCAAGCAGCAGCGGCGCGGTCGACTTGCTGGGCACCGCAGCCAGTTTGACGTCCTGCTGGGCTTCGACCGCGGCCTTGCCCGTCATCGGCGATCTCAGCAGGTTTTCGATGATTTGCGGATTCGACTGATACACGATCGGTATCGATGCCGATGTGCCGGCGAAAACGCCAAGGATGAGAAGTTTGCGCAGCATTGATCGGCCTTCGTGACGGCCGATCCTTAAGCCCGGATGGTGTTTTCCGCTTTAACGCACGCCAAAACCACGCCTTTGCGTAAACATTTGGTAAATTATTTGGTCCCGTACATGCGGTCGCCGGCATCGCCGAGGCCGGGCATGATGTAGCCCTTCTCGTTGAGCTGGCGGTCGATCGAAGCGGTGAAGACGGGAACGTCCGGATGCGCCTTGGTGAAGCGCTCGATGCCTTCGGGCGCCGCCAGCAGGCAGAGGAAGCGGATGTTGGTGGCGCCGCGCCCTTTCAGCTTGTCGATCGCCGCGATCGCGGAATTGGCGGTGGCCAGCATCGGATCGACGACGATCACCAGCCGGTCGGCGAGGTCGCTCGGCGCCTTGAAGAAATACTCGACCGCTTCCAGCGTCTCATGGTCGCGGTAAAGGCCGATATGGGCGACGCGGGCCGCCGGCACCAGGTCGAGCAGGCCTTCGAGCAAGCCGTTGCCGGCGCGCAGCACCGAAGCGAAGACCAGCTTCTTGCCCTCCAGCGTCGGCGCCTCCATGGTCTCGATCGGCGTTTCGATCGTCGTCGTCGTCAGTTCGAGGTTGCGGGTGACCTCATAGCCGAGCAGCAGCGATATCTCGCGCAACAGCCGCCGGAAGCCGGCCGTCGAGGTCTCCTTCTTGCGCATGATGGTCAACTTGTGCTGGACAAGCGGATGGTCGACGACGGTGACGCCCTGCATGGTGTTCTCCTGATGCCTGCGCCCGAAAGTGCACGCATGGTCCCTTTCGGACGGCGCCGCGCTTCAAGCTGCTTGAGTAAACCCTAGCGGCAATGCGCCGGCCAAGGAACCGCTTGGCCTGCACCGACCACAGCTTTGTCTGAAGAAATCAGCGGGCGGCGCCGTTGAGACGGGCAAGAAGCGCGGTCTTGGTCTTTCTGTCGACGAAAGCGGCCTCGATGGCCGTTCTTGTGACGGCGGTCAGCGCCTTTTCGCTCATCGAGAAATGCTCGGCGGCGATATCGTATTCGCGCTTCAGCGAGGTCCAGAAATAGGGTGGATCGTCGGAATTGAGTGTCACCTTGCAGCCGGCCGCTTGCAGGGCCGGAAAGGGATGGTCGGCAAAACTGTCGAACACTTTGAGCGCGATGTTGGAGCCGGGGCAGCACTCCAGCACGATGCCCTCATCGGCAATGCGCCGGACAAGGTCCGGGTTTTCGATGGCCCGCACGCCATGGCCGATGCGGGAGGGACGGATGTGATCAAGCGCCGCCTTGACGCTCTCCCAGCCGGTCAGTTCGCCGGCATGGATGGTGATGCCGAGCCCGGCCTCGCGCGCGATCTCGAAGGCCCTGACATAGTCCTCCATGTCGCCGATGCGCTCGTCGCCGGCGACGCCGAAGCCGGTGACCAGCGGATGCCCGCAGCGCGCTGCGAAGCGTGCCGCCTGCTCGATCGACTCGACGCCGACATGGCGTACGCCGGTGACGATCATGCGGCCCTCGATGCCGGTCTTGGCCTTGGCCCGGGCCATGCCTTCGCCAAGCGCGTCGGCATAGGCCTTGGGCGACAGCCCGGCCCTCTTGGCATGGTCGGGCGAAGTGAACACCTCGGAATAGATGGCGCCGTCGCGAGCGAGGCTGGTCAGATAATGGTCGGCCAGCCGCGCATAATCCTCCTCCGTCCGGAACAGATCGGAGGAAAAATCATAGGCCGCCAGGAAGGATGTGAAATCATGCCAGACGAATGAGCCATTCTGGATATAGGGTGAGGTATCCCTGCCGTATTTCTGCGCCTGGCGGATGACGAGTTCGGGCGCCGCTGCCCCTTCAATGTGGCAGTGCAATTCGGCTTTCAAAGGCATTCAATCATCCCGTCGGTCAGTCCAGCTGTCGAAAAACCAACACCTGGAAGCGCGGCTGAACACCGCGCCTTAAACAATAGCGCCCGCACCATCGATCGGCTATGGTCCCGCCGGTTTTATGACGGATCAAAAAAATGTCAGTTGAGAGAACCACGGCCGCAGGCGGCATGGAAACCTCCTATGGTTTCAAGCGTGTAGGGGCTGGCGACAAGCAGTCCCTGGTCAACGATGTTTTCCACAAGGTCGCCAACCGCTACGACCTGATGAACGATCTGATGTCGGCCGGCCTGCACCGGCTGTGGAAGGATGCCATGGTCACCTGGCTCAATCCTCCCAAAAGAATGGGCTGGCGCGTGCTCGACGTTGCCGGTGGCACCGGCGACATCGCCTTCCGCATCGTCGATGCCAGTCACGGCAACGCCCATGCCACCGTGCTCGACATCAATGGCTCGATGCTTGCCGTCGGCCGCGACAGAGCCGAGAAGAAAGGCCTGTCCGGCAACACCGACTTCGTCGAGGCCAATGCCGAGGAACTGCCCTTCCCCGACGCGACATTCGACGCCTACACCATCGCTTTCGGCATTCGAAACGTGCCGCGCATCGATGTCGCGCTCAGTGAAGCGTTCCGCGTGCTGAAGCCGGGCGGCCGGTTCCTCTGCCTCGAATTTTCCGAAGTCGAGATGCCGCTGCTCGACAAGGCCTACGAAGCCTGGTCGTTCAACGCCATTCCGAAGATCGGCAAGATGGTCACCGGCGACGGCGAGCCCTATTCCTATCTGGTCGAATCGATCGCCAGGTTTCCCAACCAGCAGAATTTCGCGACGATGATTTCCCGCGCCGGCTTCGATCGCGTCTCCTTCCGCAACTATTCCGGTGGCATCGCGGCACTTCATTCGGGCTGGAAGCTTTGAGGCTGGACCGCATTTCTCCCAGTCGATGTGCGCCATGCCGGTTCGAAGAACCGGTAGGACGGGCACGCCCATGAGCACCGTCAGCGCGGGATTTCGGCTCGTACGGGCCGGCTGGGTGCTGGTGCGCGAAGGCGTCGTTGCCGCCTTGCCGGGCGAGGAACTGTCCGGCCTGCCGAAGTTCGGCTGGCGGCTGGCGCGGCTGTTCACCCGCCGCCGCGCGCTGACCTATGAGCGCAGCGACCGGCTGGCCAAGGCGGTCGTCCGGCTCGGACCGTCCTATGTCAAGCTCGGCCAGTTCCTGGCGACACGCCCCGACGTCGTCGGCAACGACATGGCGCTCGATCTTGCCATGTTGCAGGACAAGATGCACACCTTTCCGAGAGCCGAGGCGATCATGGCTATCGAGGCTTCGCTCGGGCGCAAGGTCGGCGATCTCTACGCGCAATTCGGTGACCCTGTCGCCGCCGCTTCCATCGCCCAGGTCCACGCTGCCGAAACCATCCATGACGGCGCTGCAACCAAGGTCGCTGTAAAGGTCATCCGGCCGGGCGTGCGCCGCCGCTTCTTTCAGGACCTCGAAAGCTATTTCCTCGCCGCCCACCTGCAGGAGAAATACATCCCGTCGTCGCGCCGGCTGCGGCCGGTCGAGGTCACCCAGACGCTGGCGCAGACCACCAAGATCGAGATGGATCTCCGCCTCGAGGCGGCCGCGCTTTCGGAACTCGGCGAAAACACCAAGGACGATCCCGGCTTTCGCGTGCCATCCGTCGACTGGGAGCGTACCGGCCGCGACGTGCTGACCATGGAGTGGGTCGACGGCGTCAAGATGAACGACATTGCTGGCCTTGCCGCTGCCGGTCATGACCTGAAAACCATCTCCGCCAATCTCATCCAGTCGTTCCTGCGCCACACGCTGCGCGACGGCTTCTTCCACGCCGACATGCATCCGGGCAACCTGTTCGTCGAAGCAAACGGCACCATCGTCGCCGTCGATCTCGGCATTGCCGGCAGGCTCGGCAAGAAGGAACGCCGCTTCCTTGCCGAAATCCTCTACGGCTTCATCACCCGCGACTATCTGCGTGTCGCCGAAGTGCATTTCGAAGCCGGCTACGTGCCGCGCCAGCACAATGTCGCGGCCTTTGCGCAAGCGATCCGGGCGATCGGCGAGCCGATCCACGGCCAGCCGGCCGAGACCATTTCGATGGCGAAGCTTTTGACGCTGCTGTTCGAAGTGACAGAACTCTTCGACATGGCGACGCGGCCGGAACTGATCCTGCTGCAGAAGACCATGGTGGTGGTCGAGGGCGTGGCGCGTACGCTCGACCCGGCCTTCAACATGTGGAAGACGGCCGAGCCGGTGGTCAGTGGCTGGATTGCCGGCAATCTTGGCCCGCGTGGCATGATGGTCGATGCGCGCGACGGCGCCAAGGCGCTGCTGACGCTGGCCCGCCAGGCGCCCGAGCTTGCGGCGCGCACCGATCGGCTGTCGCGCGAGATCGACCTGATGGCCGAGCACGGCCTGCGCTTCGACGAGACCACCGCCCGCGCCATCGGCAAGGCCGAGGCGCGCTACAGCCGCTCCGGCCGCCTGGCGCTGTGGGTGATCGCGCTGACGCTGGTCTATATCGCCTGGAAGATCATATAGCGCCCAGCTACATTCGGGTTTAGCTCCGCAACTTGTAGCGATCTGATTGCATTGCTATCATTGCATTCAGAACTGCGGCGGAGTGCAATCATATGGCCAGCATTACGATCCGAAACCTGGACGATGAGGTCAAGGAACTGCTGCGCCGATTGGCGGCGGAGAACGACCGCTCCATGGAGGAGCAGGCGCGGGTCATGATCCGGGCCGCCGTTGACGGGCAGATCGGACCCGTGGGCCGTATCGACCAGATCGAGAAAACCCTCCGCGAACTGACCAGTGCGCACGGCGTAGCGACTCCCGCTGCCGCGCCGGCAGGCAAAGCCTTGCCGCGCGGCCTCTCCGGCAAGCGGATCCTGGTCATCATCGGCGGCGGCATCGCCGCCTACAAGGCGCTGGATCTCATCCGCCGGCTGCGCGAGCGAGGTGCCGCGGTGCGGGTGGTCATGACGTCGGCCGCTCAGGAATTCGTCACCACGCTGTCGGTGGGGGCGCTCTCCGCCGACCATGTCTTCACCGAACTGTTTGACCGCAATGACGAGCATGATGTCGGCCATATCAGGCTGTCACGTGAGGCCGACCTGTTGGTGGTGGCGCCCGCCACCGCGGACCTGATGGCCAAGCTTGCCAATGGCCATGCCAACGATCTTGCCTCGACCGTGCTAATCGCTACCGACAAGCCGGTTCTGATGGCGCCAGCCATGAACCCAAAAATGTGGGCGCATCCGGCGACCCGCCGCAACCGTGCGACGTTGCAGAAGGATGGCGTCGCTTTTGTCGGTCCGGCCAAGGGCGAGATGGCCGAAAGCAACGAGGCGGGCGAAGGCCGCATGGCCGAACCGCTGGAGATCGTCGCCGCCATCGAGGCGCGGCTCGATGTCAGCCCCAAGCCGCTGTCGGGACGCAGGATCATCGTCACCTCCGGCCCGACGCATGAGCCGATCGACCCGGTGCGCTATATCGCCAACCGTTCGTCCGGCAAGCAGGGCCACGCCATTGCGGCGGCCCTGGCCAAGCTCGGCGCCGATGTCCGCCTCGTCTCGGGTCCGGTCACCATCGCCGATCCCGCCGGGGTGAAGACCATCCATGTCGAACGGGCGCAAGAAATGCGCGATGCTGTGGAGCAGCTTCTGCCTGCGGACGCGGCGGTGTTCGTCGCCGCCGTTGCCGACTGGCGCAGCGAGAACTCGGCCGGTGAGAAGATCAAGAAGGTCGCCGGCGAAGGGCCGCCGGTTCTGCGCATGGTCGAGAATCCCGACATTCTCGCCGGGGTTGGCCATCACAGCCAGCGACCCGGCCTTGTGGTCGGCTTCGCCGCCGAGACACAGGATCTCTTGCGCAACGCCGAGGCCAAGCTTCGCAAGAAGGGCGCCGATTTCATCGTGGCCAACGACGTGTCGCACGAAAGCGGCATCGGTCCTTCGGGTGTCATGGGCGGTGATCGCAATCGGGTGCGGATCGTGTCCAGGGCCGGCGTCGAGGAATGGCCCGAGATGAGCAAGGACGAGGTGGCGGCGCGGCTCGCCGCCCTGATCGCCGAACGGTTGAAGACGACCGTCGTTTGATCTGCGGCGCTGGAACGACGGCGCGCTTCAGGTCATTTGGCTCTGCATGACCCTGCGGTCAATTGGACAAAAGCTCGGCGGTTCGGGCAAGGGCACCGGCAAAACCGTTGAGCGGAATGGAAAAGGTCACCGCTTGTCCGGTGTCGGCCGCGAAGGCATCGATCTTGAGGGTGGTGCCTGACTTCAGCAGCGGCGTAAGGGTCCCATCGAACGCCACCGGCACCAGGCAGCCGACAACCTGGCAGGTGTTGAATGGCAGGCTGCCATCCAGTTTCTGGTCGTCGATGCTCAGGCTGACGCCCTTGGCCAGCGCCAGGCCGAACGGCAGGGCGAGCGTACCGGCGGCATCCTCGCCGGTCTTGCTCGACAGCTCGATCGCCAGCAGACGCTGGTTGTTTTGCTTGTTGAATTGCTGATGCGACAGGCTGCAGGTCTTGGTCGCGCCTGATATCTGGCAATTGACCGTCCAGTCGCCATGGGTCTCGGACAGCGCCGACGCGCCACCGGGCAGTTGCGGCGCATCGACGGTCGGCGCCGCCGCGGTCTTGGTTTGCGCGGCCATGGCCGGCACACCGACGACGCAGGCTACACCCAGCATTGCCACGAAATACGCGTACTTTCTCATCAACACTCCTCCCGCCCGGCTCCGCCTGGGCCAGTTGGATGCTGACCTCGAGACGCGCCGATCGCGTTCTGTTCAAACCGTTTCGCCGGAGGCGCCGTCATAGCTGACGGCCGGCGCCATTGACGCCACTCAGCTCACGACGGGCGCCGACCGATAGAGCGGCGAATCGGCGACTTCCGTCAAGTGCAATGCGGGGTTGTCAGGCAGATTCTCCGCCGCCGCGAGGCGGCCCTCGCCGGTCGACAACAAGACACTGCTTGGACCAGCGCCAAGATATGGCACAGCCACACGGACGCCCTATATTAAGGCCATGACTTCTATTGAGGCATGACTTCTTCACGCGGGAATGAGCGGATGTCGGCGTTTCGACCATCGATGGGTTTCACATCGGCAATCCTGGCGACGGCAGTGCTGGTCGGCGGTTGCCTGCCGGCTTCCGCGCAATCCCTCAATTCCCTCACCGGCAACAACGCGCTGATCCGGCAGAATGACCTGCAGATCCTGCAGAACCGGGTGCAGCGGCAGCAATACCAGCAGCAACAGCAGCAATATCGTGCCCAGGACCGCCAGATCGTCCAGCAGCCGCAGCCGGTGGTGCCACAATACAGGCCAAGCTGTACCACGCAGATAATCGGCGTCACCGCCTTGAGCAATTGCCGCTGACAAGCCGGCGTTTTTCATTTATTAGCCGACTTATGTATTCGGAGTGTCTTTCGGCACGCGCGAAAGTTTTGGTTTTGCAACGATGCCTTGTCGCGCTATGCGGCATTTACATCGACTGGATCCACGAATGGCAGCCACCAAGAAAAAGGCCGTACGCAAGGCAAAGAACGGCCAGAGGATCCGCCAGGTGGCGGCGATTCCGTTTCGGCTGAACGCGCGTGGCGATGTCGAGGTGATGCTGGTCACATCGCGAACGACAAGACGCTTCATCGTCCCCAAGGGCTGGCCGATGAAGGGCAAGAGCGGACGCAAGGCGGCTACCATCGAAGCGCGAGAGGAAGCCGGCGTGCTCGGCAAGACGCTGAAAGAGCCGGCGGGCACCTACTCCTACTGGAAACGGCTGGCCAACCGCTTCGTCCGCGTCGACGTCATCGTCTATCTGCTGGAGGTCACCGAGGAACTGGCCGACTGGCAGGAAGCCAAACGGCGGCAGCGGGCCTGGCTGCCGGCCGCAGATGCGGCCACGCTCATCGATGAGCCGGACCTTTCGACCCTGGTGGCGAACTTGATGATTGCCAAGCCCGAGCCACTCGACCTCGCCTGAGGCTTGACTTCACTCGGTCTTGTCGCCCGCTTCGGGAAAGGGGCGCACCGGCGCGCCAGTATAGGCCCACAACCATTCGCGCGGCAGCGGCCCTTTGTTTCGCTCGGCTTGCTGCGACTGTTCCCAGGCATGCGCCAGGATGCCGACCGAGCGCGACAGCACGAAAAGCCCGCGCGTCAGCGGCGGCGGAAAGCCAAGTTCCCCATAGATGACGGCGGTCGCGCCATCGATGTTGAGCGGTATCTTTTTCCCCTTGCGACGCGCGACTTCCGCCTCGATCGCCTCGGCGATGTCGGCGAAGCGTCCATTGACGACACCACGCGCGGCAAACGCGCGGGTCAGCTCCAGCAGGCGCGGCGCGCGCGGGTCGACCGGATGGAAGCGATGGCCGAGCCCCGGCACATAGCCATTCACCTCAGCGAAGAACCGGTCGAGCCGCGTCGAGACGGCTTCATTCAGCGTCATGCCGCCGTCGAGCGCGACAGCGATGTCGCCGTAGAAGGACAGCGCCTGTTCGCCGGCGCCGCCATGGACGTCGCCGAGAACGTTGATGGCCGAGGCCATGGCGCTGTTGATGCCGACGCCGCAGGTTGCCGCCATGCGCGCAATCGCGACCGACGGCGCTTGCGGCCCATGGTCGACGGCGGCGCCCAGCGCAATGCCGAGCAGCGCCGCCTGGTCCTCGCTGGCCAACTCGCCACGCAGCATCAGCCAGATCATCGCCGGGAAGCTGACGCGGCCGATCAGGTCCTGGATCTCATAGCCGCGAAGCCGGATGACACCGGGCCGCATCTCGATGATATCGGTCTGCCACCATTCCTCGCCGCGCTCACGGCCGGTCTTCTTCTCGGTGCTCATGCCCGTGCCTTTGCCTTGGCGCGCGGCGGCAGATCGGCGAAAACCTCGTCCATATGCTCGCCCAGCGAGGGGGGCGGCTTCGTCGGCAGGGGTGCCGCGCCATCGACCATGAAGCCACCGCGCAGAACCGTCAGCGGCCCGTCCATACCCGGCACGCCCTCGAAATTCGCGGTCACCTGGCGTTCGAGCACTTGCGGCTCGGCCAGCACTTGCGGGATCGTCAACACCCTGCCCGCGGGCACGCCGGCGCGATTGAACGTCTCTTCCCACACCGCCGCCGAAGCGCTCGCCAGGGCGTCCTCGATCTCGACTTTGAGCGCCGCACGGTTGCGCTTGCGCGTCTCGCGCTCGGCAAAGCGCGGATCCACCGCAAGCTCCGGCCGCCCGATCAGCCGGCACAGCGCCACGAACTGCTCCTGCTTGTTGGCGGCGATGTTGAGCAGCCCGTCGCCGGTGCGGAAGGCGCCGGACGGCGCCGCTGTCATGTTCTCATTGCCCATAGGCTGCGGATCGACCGCTGCCGTCAGGTAGTTGGAGACCGGCCAGCCGAGCGCCGAGAGCGTGCATTCGAGCATCGAGACGTCGAGAAAGGCGCCCTCGCCGCTTGTCTTCTGCCGCACCAGCGCCGAGGCGATTGCGAACGCCCCGACCAGCCCCCCAAGCGTGTCGGCGACGGGATAGCCGACCCGCAGCGGCGCCGTCTCTGGCGTGCCGGTGATGCTCATGATCCCCGACAGGCCCTGGATGATCTGGTCATAGGCGGGATTGTCACGCATCGGCCCGGTCTGGCCGAAACCTGATATCGCGCAATAGACAAGGCCGGGACGGACCGCCTTCAACGCCTCGTAGCCAAGGCCGAGCCGATCCATCACGCCGGGGCGGAAGTTCTCCACCAGCGCATCGGCGCTGGCGACCAGATCGAGGAAGCGCTCGCGATCCGCCGGCTTCTTGAGGTCGAGCACCACCGATCGTTTGCCGGCGTTCTGCGCCAGGAACGACGCGCCCATGCCTGCGCTGTTGAGCTTTGGCGAACCGCCGAGCTGGCGTGCCAGGTCGCCGCCTTGCGGGACCTCGACCTTGATCACATCGGCCCCGAGCAGCGCCAGCTGATAGGCACAATAGGGGCCGGCCAGCACGTTGGTCAGGTCGAGGACGCGGATACCGGAAAGCAATTCGGTCATGACAGCTCAAATCGATCAGGCATCGCCCGGCACGTGCTCCGGTCCGCGCCGCCGACGGTGCTCGACATAGGCCCAGATATGCGGCCCGACCAGGCCGATGAAGGCGAGCGTCAGCAGCGTCAGCGATAGCGGATGCTTGTAGAACACCGACCAGTCGCCATTCGAGATGGTCATCGCCCGGCGGAACTGGGTTTCGGCGAGTGGCCCCAGGATCATGCCGATGATGACCGGCGCGGTCGGGAAATCGAAGCGCCGCATCAGGAACCCGGCCGCCCCCAGGAGATAGAGGATGACCAGGTCGATAGGCGATTGCGAGATGCCATAGGTCCCGACGGTGGCGAACACCAGGATGCCGGCATAGAGCTGCGGCGCCGGGATCTTCAACAGACGCACCCAAAGCCCGATCAGCGGCAGGTTGAGGATGACCAGGATGACATTGGCGATGAACAGGCTGGCGATCAGTCCCCAGACGAGGTCGCCCTGCGTCGTCAAAAGCAGCGGCCCCGGATTGATGCCATAGCTCTGGAACGCCGACAGCATGATCGCCGCCGTCGCCGAGGTCGGCAGGCCGAGCGTCAGCATCGGCACCAGCACGCCGGCGGCGGACGCATTGTTGGCGGCTTCCGGGCCGGCAACGCCTTCGATGGCGCCGACCGTGCCGAATTCTTCCTTGTGGTTCGACAGCTTCTTTTCGATGGCGTAGGACAGGAAGGTCGGGATTTCGGCGCCGCCGGCCGGCATGGCGCCGATCGGAAAGCCGATCGCCGCACCACGCAGCCAGGGTTTCCACGAACGCCCCCATTCGGCTGATGTCATGTAGAGCGAGCCCCTCAGCGGCACGATCTCGTCCTTGCCGGCATAGCGGCGCGAGGCCATGTAGAGCGTCTCGCCGACGGCGAACAGGCCAACGGCGGCGATGATGACGTCGACGCCGTCAAGCAGTTCGGTCATGCCGAAGGTGAAGCGCGGCTGGCCGGTCTGCAGGTCGACGCCGATCATGCCGATGACGAAGCCTGCGAACAGGCTGGTGAGGCCGCGCACGGACGAGGAGCCGAGCACCGCCGAAACCGTGATGAAGGCCAATACCATCAGCGAGAAATATTCGGCCGGGCCGAAGGCCAGCGCGAATTTGACCACCACCGGCGCAAGGAAGGCGACGCCCATGGTGCCGATGGTGCCGGCGACGAAGGAGCCGATCGCCGAGGTGGCAAGTGCCGCACCGCCGCGGCCGGACCGCGCCATCTTGTTGCCTTCCAGCGCGGTGACGATGGTGGCGCTTTCGCCAGGCGTGTTGAGCAGGATCGACGTCGTCGAGCCGCCATACATGGCGCCGTAATAGATGCCCGCAAACAGGATGAAGGAGGCCTCCGGCGCCACCTGGTAGGTGATCGGCAAAAGCAGGGCGATGGTCAGCGCCGGCCCGAGACCGGGCAGCACGCCGATAGCGGTGCCGAGCGTGGTGCCGAGCAGGCACCACAGGAGATTGACAGGGGTGAAGGCGACCGAGAAGCCGTGTGCGAGATGGCCGAGCGTTTCCATGGCGTCAGGCTCCAAACGTGCCGATGATCGCATCGATCACCGTGTTCAGCTGGTTCTCGATGAAGCCGGCGCCGATGTTGACGCCGAGCGCCCTGGCGAAGCCGAAATAGGCGGCCAGCGCCAGGATCAGGCCGAGCCCTACGTCGCGCAGCGTCCGCTTGCTGCCGAAGCCGTAGCAGACGAGAACGAACATGATGACGGATGCCGCCGTGAAGCCCAGCGGCTGGATCAGCAGCAGATTGGCGACCAGGCCGATGACGACGAAACCCATCGCCCGCCAGTCGGTCGGCGTTTCCTTTTCCTCCTCCGGTTGCCAGCCGCCGCGAAGCGCGGCGAGGATGAGCAACAGGGAAAGCACCACTAGGCCGACCATGGTGAGGTAGGGAAAGACGGTCGGGCCGACCTTGGAGTAGAGTGGCGACACCGGGATCGCCAGCGTCTGCCAGGCTACAGCGCCGGCGCAGGCCAGAAGCCCGACGCCGATCAACAATTCCGGCACGGCAAGGCGCGACGGCGCCGCCTGCTGGTCACTGCTGCTCATGAGTGTCCTCCCCAGAAAACGGGCCCAGGATAGCTGGCCAAGATGCCCGGCACCGCACGGCCGGTCCTCGCCGAAGTTTCATGCCGGCTTTGCATTCCATGCGACAAGGGGCGGCGAGCGCCGCCCCTTAGGGAAAGATCAGGCGAGCCCGAGGTCTTTCAGGATGGCCTCGATGCGGGCCGTATCCTCGGCCACGAATTTCGCATAATCGTCCCCGGTGAGCAGGATCTGCGTCCAGTTGCGGTTCTTGCACTCGGTCGCCCAGCCATCGCTCTTGGCCATGCTCTCGACCAGCGCGATCATCGCCGCCTTGTCGGCATCGGAAACGCCGGGGGGTGCGAAGACCCCGCGCCAGTTGAACAGCTCGACATCGATGCCTGCTTCCTTCAGCGTCGGCGCGTCGATGCCGTCCTGGCGCTTGTCGGCCGAGATGGCAAGCAGCCGCAGCGCGCCCGCCTTGATCTGCTCGGAGAACTCGCCGAAGCCGGAGATGCCGGCCGCCACCTGATTGCCGAGCAGCGCCGACAAGGCCTCGCCGCCGCCGGCGAACGGCACGTAGGACAGGTTTGTCGCCGGCACGCCGACGGTCTTGGCGATCAGCCCAAACAGGATGTGATCCGAACCGCCGGCCGAGCCGCCAGCGACAGGAACCTTTGTCGGATCGGCCTTGAGTGCGGCGACGAAATCCGCTGCCGTCTTGAACGGCGACTCCGCCGGCACCACCAAGGCCTCGAACTCACCGGTAAGGCGCGCGATCGGCGTGACTTGCGTCAGATTGTTGGCGGCCTTGTTGGCGATGATGGCGCCGACCATGACCATGCCGGCAACCATCAGCGAGTTGCCCTTGCCGTTCCATTGGTTGATGAACTGCGGCAGCCCGACCGTGCCGCCGGCGCCGCCGACATTGGTGATCTGCGAGCCGGAGATCAGCTTTTCACTGCGCAGCACCTGATCCATCGTGCGCCCTGTCTGGTCCCAGCCGCCGCCCGGGGCTGCCGGCACGAAAATCTGGATCTGCGGTGCGCCTTCGGCGAAAGCGGGAGAGAGATGAAGTCCTGCAAAGCCGGCAGCGCTTGCCGCCGCCGTACTCATCAAAAATCTGCGTCTGTTCAGCATGGGATTCCTCCAGATCACGACACCTCCTCCGGTGCCTGCCAAAACGCGCCTGAATCCAGACCCGTAATCGAGTTCAAGCAGATGTTACCGAGTTCTGTCAACGGGAACGATATTCTTCTAGACAGAACGCATCGACGGCGCGACACAGTGGCTCCGCTAAGCAGGTTCCGCAAAAGTGTCCCGCGGTTTTGCAGCAAGAACCTGCGGCAAACAAAGAAGCCTAAGCAGACGACGAGTTGGCGAAGCCAGCGGTGTCTGCTTAGGATCTTCTCCAAATTGGGAACCGCAATGGACACATCAAGCAGATCGGCTGATCCAGACATCCGGCGCGCAGCTACCGAAGGGGTTGCAGCGCTTGATCGGGCGATCACCATCCTCGACGCCTTCACCACGGCCGACCGGTCGCTCAGCCTGGCCGAAATCGCGGTGCGTACCGGCCTCTACAAGAGCACCATCCTGCGGCTTGCGCATTCCTTGTTGCGCGGACAGTTGCTCGAGCGCCTGGACGATGGCCGCTACCGCGTTGGACCAGCTACCTTCCGGCTCGGCGCGCTCTATCAGCGTTCGGTGGTGCCGGTCGATATCCTGTTGCCGATCATGCGCGACCTTTCCGAGCGCAGCTGGGAGAGCGTTGCCTTCTATGTTCGTTCAGGCGACGTCCGCACCTGTCTCTACCGCGTCGAATCCAAGCACCCGATCCGCTATACGATACGCGAAGGCGACGTGCTGCCTCTACTGGTTGGGTCGGGCGGCCGCGTGCTTGCGGCGTTCTCCGGTGAGCAGGGCGAACCCTACGAGACCATCCGCAAGACCTGCAACTGTCTCGCCGTCGGCGACCGCGACCCCGAGACGGCGGGCGTGTCGGCGCCGGTGTTCGGGCCGGGCCGGGTCCTGCTCGGCGCCCTGACGCTGGCCGGCCCCAGTACGCGTGTGGACGAGGCTTTCCTTCAGCGCATGAAACGCCCGCTACTCGAGGCGGCGGCGCGCGCCACCCGCGCCTTCGGTGAGGACGCCTCCATACTCGAGCAGGCGAGCCTAGCCGCGGACGCTGTGTCGTAATGGGGTGACCGGCCTGTCGGATAAGCAAGGCGCGTTGCCCCGCGGTTGCAATCGCGGCAAGAGGCTTCAGGAGCGTTGAATACAATCAGATTCAACTTTAAGCAGTTGCGTGACGTTGCGTAATATTCGGCCGCCCACAGCAAGAATCGGCTGTATAAATAGTTGAAGTATTTATTCGCCGTTAAGCCCCTCATGATAACCAGACCGTTGTCGCCAGATGGGCGTCATTAGGGAAGAACATCGTCTCAACCGACGGATGAAACAGTCGGACAGACGGCCTGACAAGGATCGTGGCAAGTCCATGGGAATTCGATGAAGCTGTCATCGATGGACGCGAGTCCCCGCCTTCTCGGGCTCGTCTGGCCTTTCATCGCCGTCGTTCTTGTTCAGGCACTGGTTGCCAGCCTCAGCCTCTACACGCTGTCGGCGGTTCGTGCCTATGTCGGCGGCGAGAGCCAGTGGTCCAAGGGACAGAAACACGCCATCTATTTTCTCAGCCTCTATGCCGGCACCGGCAACGAGGAGTTCTACGGCGAATACAGCGCGGCGATCGCCGTTCCGCTGGCTGATCGTTCGGCCCGCCTCGCACTCGAGCAGGCCGAGCCCGACACCAATGCCGCGCGCGCCGGCTTCCTGCAGGGCAAGAATCACGCCGACGACGTAACGGGGATGATCTGGCTGTTCCGGAATTTCCGCGGCTTCAGCTATCTCGACGCCGCCATCCGGCACTGGACGGCCGCCGACGCGATGATCCTCGCCATCCAGCGACTCGGTGACGCCATGCACGAGAGGCTGGGCAAGGGGCCGGCATCGGCAGCTGAGGTCAGCGCCTGGAAAGCTGACATCCATCGGCTCGACCATCAGATCACCCCGCTTTCCAAGGCCTTCTCGGACAGCCTCGGCGAGGGATCGCGCTTCATCAAGATGTTACTCACCTTTGCCAATCTGGTAACCGCCGCCTTGCTGATCCTGCTTGCCGTGTGGCGCACGCGCAAACTCCTGGCGCAGCGTCAGGCATTCCAGATGGCGCTCAATACCGAGCGTGAGCGTGCCCAGATCACATTGGCCTCGATCGGACAGGCTGTGATCAGCACCGGCGCCGACGGGCGGCTGGATTACATGAACGCCGTTGCTGAAGGATTGCTGGCCTGCCCACTCAGTACCGCCAGGGGCAGGCCGGTCACTTCGCTGTTTCGCCTTGTTGACAAAAACACCCGCGCCGAAGACACCAAGCTGATCGAACGCCTGCTGGCCGGCGAACCGCGCCCTTCCAGCGCGCGTCCGCAATTGCTGCAGCGGCCGGATGGCTCCATTGTGCCCGTCGCGCTGACCGGCGCCCCGCTGCTCGTCTCCGGTCGCGTCGTCGGTGCGGTGCTGGCGTTCCACGACATGACGCGCGAAGAGGACTATATCGAGCGGCTCTCGTGGCAGGCATCGCATGATGCATTGACCGGACTGGCCAACCGACGCGACTTCGAATGCCGGCTGGAAAGAACGATCGCGGAACTGCAGGACCGGCCTCGCCATCACGCCCTGATGTATCTCGACCTCGACCAGTTCAAGCTGGTCAACGATACATGCGGCCATGCCGCCGGCGACCAGTTGCTGCGCCGGATTTCTGCGCTCTTGACCCATGAATTGCGACGAGGCGATGTGCTGGCCCGGCTGGGCGGCGACGAGTTCGGCGTGCTGCTCGTCGATTGCGATGGCGACAGTGCCGCCGACATCGCCGAACGGCTGCGAGCAGCCGTGCAGGATCTGCATTTCGCCTGGGATGGCAGGCCCTTCAACACCAGCGTCAGCATCGGCATGGTGCAGATCGCCAATGTCGACGTGACGATCGAGGAAACGCTCAGGGCCGCCGACGTCGCCTGCTACATGGCCAAGGAAAAGGGCCGCAACCGTGTCCAGATCCACAGCGATGGCGACATGGATTTGCAGGAGCGCTTCGGTGAGATGGCCTGGGTGCAGCGCCTGCACGCTGCCCTCGAAGAAAATCGCTTCAGGCTTCATGCCCAGGAAATCTGGCCGCTCAACGACGACGCCGCGGAGGCAGGCGCGCATATCGAGATCCTGTTGCGGCTGACCGATGAAGACGGCAGCTTCATCACCCCGCAAAACTTCATTCCCGCGGCCGAGCGCTACGGCCTGATGCCGTCGATCGATCGCTGGGTTGTCCGCAACACCTTCGCTATTCTGGCGGCGCGACAGGCCGATCGGCGCACGGCGCCGATTGCTACCTGCGCCATTAATCTTTCCGGAGCCAGTTTCGGCGACGAGACCTTCCTCGACTTCCTGCGCGAGCAATTCCTTGTCCATGGCATTTCGCCCGCCATGGTTTGCCTGGAGATCACCGAAACCAGCGCCATCGCCAACCTCACCAATGCGATGCGCTTCATTGCCGATCTGCGTGGGCTGGGCTGCCGTTTCGCGCTAGACGATTTCGGCTCGGGCATGTCGTCCTTCGGTTATCTGAAGCACCTGCCGGTCGACTATCTCAAGATCGACGGCAGCTTCGTCAAGGACATGCTGGAAGATCGCATCGACCACGCCATGGTCGAGATGATCCATCACATCGGCAAGGTGATGGGCAAGCGCACCATCGCCGAGTTCGTCGAAAGCGAAGGCATCATTGCCGCGCTGAAAAAGATCGGCGTCGACTACGCCCAGGGTTATGCGATCGCCAGGCCACAGCCTTTTGACGCTTCAACAGCGCTGCTCCACCGAAGCGTCGCGTCGGTCGAGGGTCCCGAACCATGGGCCAATCTGGCGCGCAAGCTGCGCCGCAACGCCGGCTAAAACCGTCTCAGGGCAGCCGCTCCAGCAGAATGGTCGGAGCGTCGTGATATGTGGTCCGCACCACTTCCCGGTAGCCGCACTTTGTCGCAACGTTCAGCGACGCGGCGTTTTCCGGATCGATGATGCAAACGGTCTTCGCGGAACCGAAAATCTCTTCGCCCCATGCCAGGACGCGGCCAACCACCTCGGTGGCGAAGCCTGCGCCATGAACGGCCGGAACAAGCGCCCAGCCGGCCTCGGGAATGCCTTCGATCGACGGCTCCATGTCGCGCTTCAGGTCGTGAAACCCGGCCTCGCCGATGAAACGGCCCGTCGCCTTCTCCTCGATCGCCCAAAAACCGTAGCCGAGCAGCGACCACAGGCCGGCATGACGCAGGAAGCGCATCCAGCTTTCTTCGCGCGTACGCGGTTTGCCGCCAATGAAACGGGTGACCACGGGATCGGTCCACATCACGGCATAGGCGTCGAAATCTCCCAGCCGGTGTGGCCTCAGGATGGTTCGTTGCGTCTCGATGACAGGGGCGCTGGTCGCTTGCGGATTGTGCATGGAATTTGCCTCGCTTATCTACTCGGCGCGTAGCAAATTGCTCGGGCCAGGCAAGGGCCAAGGCAAGGCATGTCATCTTCCAGGCGAGAAAATCGCGCTCAGCCGCGCCACAAATACGACGGGTACCCATGCGGGAAACAAGCCTTCAAGGTCCGCTATGGGAATTCTAGGCGACGATGCTATTTTCGCGACAGGCTGATTCAGCAGTTGCAAGCGCAATCCTTTCAGGCACGGGCTCGTGCCGTCAAACCCAGGGAAAAAGCATGGACACCACCGATCTCGTGCTTGCCATCGTCCACCATCTGCTGGTGTTTTCGCTGGCAGGGATCATCGGCGCCGAATTCGTGCTGATCCGCGGCGACCTGGCCGCCGCCACGCTCAAGCGGCTCGCCTCCATCGACCGTCATTATGGGATCATCGCCGCACTGATCATCATCGTCGGCATCGGCCGCGTCTTCTATGGCCTCAAGGGTTGGGAATTCTACGTCTACAACTGGGTGTTCTGGGCCAAGATGGCGGCCTTTGGCATCGTCGGCCTGCTGTCGATCATCCCGACCGTCCGCTTCATCTCCTGGAACAGGCAGGCAGGCGCCAACCCCTCGTTCCTGGTGCCGACAGCCGAGCTTGCATCGGTCAAGACCTATGTCCGCGCCGAAGCGTTCATCTTCCTGCTGATCCCGGTCTTCGCCGCGGCGATGGCACGCGGCTACGGCTATTGATCGCCGGCGGCAACCGTTTCAAGCGGAGCTATCGGCACCAGCGGCGCCGGAATGCTGGTCGTCTTCTCCTGCGCCTTGCAGATGTCGGCGATGACGCAGGCCGGGCAATCCGGCTTGCGGGCCTTGCAGACATAGCGGCCATGCAGGATCAGCCAGTGATGCGCGTGGCGCATGTATTCGTCCGGGATGATCTTCAGCAATCCCTGCTCGACCTGTTCCGGCGTCTTGCCGGGCGCCAGCCCGAGCCGGTTGCCGATGCGGAAGATGTGGGTGTCGACTGCCATCGTGTGCTGGCCGAAGGACATGTTGAGCACGACATTGGCGGTCTTGCGCCCGACCCCCGGCAACTTGACCAGTTGATCCCGGTCATCCGGCACATCGCCGCCATGGTCGCGGATCAGCGCCTGCGACAGCGCCATCACGTTCTTGGCCTTGTTGCGCCACAGCCCGATGGTCCTGATATAGTCGCCAACCTTGGCTTCACCCAGCGCCAGCATCTTTTGCGGTGTATCGGCGGCCTTGAACAGCGCCCGCGTCGCTTTGTTGACGCCGGCATCGGTCGCCTGCGCCGAGAGCACAACCGCCACCAGCAATGTGAAGGCGTTGACATGTTCGAGCTCGCCCTTCGGCTCCGGCCGCTGGACGGCAAAGCGCCGGAAGATCTCGTGCACTTCGGCCGGGCTGTAGCGCGACGAACGCCGCACCGGCCGCGGACGCGGCTTGGCGTTTGACCCGTCGCGGCGGCCGGGCAGCAGCTCTTTTTTGGGCATGGATGATTCTTTGGACTTGGGGCTCGCCATTTCCTTCCTATAATATCCCGCCATGAGCGACACAAACGCCTCATTTCGGGCCGACGAGCCATTCTTTCAGGCACTGCTGACCCCGCACCGGTCTCTGGGCAAAACAGGCTTTGCCGTGCTGATGGGCGCGCTGCTGTTCGGCTGGCTGGTGACAGGCGCGTTTTTCCTGTCGCGTGGCGCCTGGCCGGTGTTCGGCTTCTTCGGCCTCGACGTTGTCGCCGTCTACATCGCCTTCCGTGCCAACTATCGTGCCGCGCGTGCCCGCGAGGAGGTGTCGGTCTCGCGCACCAGCCTCGACATCCGCAAGACCGCGCCATCCGGAAAATCGGAAGCGCATCGCTTCAACCCGTTCTGGGCGCGGTTTTCGGTCGCCCGTCACGCCGAAATCGGCATCACCAGGATGACGGTGGAAGCGCAGGGCCAGAACGTGCCGATCGGCGGTTTCCTCAATCCCGACGATCGCGAGACCTTCGCCACCGCCTTTTCGCGGGCGCTGGCGACCGCCAAGGCACGCTGATTCTAGAACCGGTAGCGCAACAGCCTGCCGACCTTGCGCAGGGCTGGGATGTGTCTCCAAAGGCGAACGAACAGCTTCGCGACCCAGCTCATGCGGGCGGCGTGTTCAGGCTTGTAGGCCGAGATGTCATCGACGAACCGCAGCTTCGGGACGGCCAGTTCCAGGTCGTGCGGATCGTCGATCGCCCAATACACCTGGGCACCCGTCGCCTTGACGGCCGGATTGAGGCGAAGCAGCTTCAGGCCGAAACGGCTGTAGGCGTCGAACATCAGTTCGCCACTGGCAAGATGCGAGACGAGCCGCGCAAACAGGCGTGGCCCCTCGTTGGCAGGGAGATAGGGCGTCAGTCCTTCCGCCACCACGATGGCCGGGCGATTGCGCGGCACTGAGGCCAGCCAATCCGGTTCGGTCACCGACGAGGCGACCAGATGGCAATGGTCCCGGGACGGATACAGCTTGCGTCTGAGCTCGATGACTTCCGGGTAGTCGACATCGAACCATTCAACGCCCTGTGGCGGATCGACGTGAAATATGCGCGTATCGAGCCCGCATCCCAGATGCAATACAATGGAGTCGGGATTTCTCGCCAGAAAGTCCTGGACGTGGACATCCAGCGTTTTTGCCCTGATCGCCAGGCCGACGCCGAGATTGGTGTCGACCCTGAGCCTGGAGAAATCATAGTCGATCTTGCGCACTGCCTCGTCGGCGAAATGATCCCCGAGCAGCGTTTCCGGCAACCTGCTCTCCAGCGCCTTGCCGTAGAGCGTCATCAGCAACGTCTCCTTTTCCCCGGTCAGATGTATCTTCTCGCCAGCCATGCGCGATTCCCGTTCAGAGCATGATCCCGAAAAGTGGAATCCGGTTTCGGGAAAGATCATGCTTATACAAACAGACAGAGCCCCATCCCGACCTCATCGGGATGGAACGGGCTCTCGAAAACCGGAGTCTATCTGGGTACGCGCCGCAAGAAGGCAAGTTTCGGGTGGCGATCGACGCCCCAAGGGGCGATATTCCTGTCCAAGGAGACAGTTCCATGAGCACACAGACAGCCGTTCTCAAAAAGGACATCACGCCCGAAGGCAGCGACTACGAAATCGTGCGCCGCGCCATCGAGAAGATCAGCCTCGACTATCGCGATCAGCCGTCGCTAGAAGAACTGGCTGAGGAGGTCGGCGAGACGCCGACCGGCCTGCAGAAACTCTTCACCCGCTGGGCCGGCCTGTCGCCAAAAGCCTTCCTGCAGGCAGTGACACTGGACCATGCCCGCAAACTGCTGGATTCGGGCATGCCGCTGCTTGAAACATCGTTCGAGCTCGGCATGTCCGGCCCCGGCCGGCTGCACGACCTCTTCGTCACCCATGAAGCGATGTCGCCGGGCGACTACAAGACGCGCGGCGCAGGCCTCACCATCCGCTACGGTTACCACCTCTCGCCGTTCGGAACTGCCCTGATCATGGCTACCGACCGCGGGCTTGCCGGCCTCGCCTTCAGCGATCCGGGCGAGGAACGCGCCGCCTTCGCCGACATGTCCAGCCGCTGGCCGAACGCCATCTATGTCGAGGACATGGCCGCGACGGGGCCCTATGCCGCGCGCATCTTCGACCCGACGCTGTGGCGCCCCGATCAGCCGCTGCATGTCGTCATGATCGGCACCGACTTCCAGGTTCGCGTCTGGGAGGCGCTGCTCAACATCCCTATGGGCAAGGCCCGCACCTATTCCTCGATCGCCGCCAGCATCGGCTCGCCGAGCGCCAGCCGTGCCGTTGGTGCCGCCAACGGCGCCAACCCGCTCTCTTTCGTGGTTCCCTGCCACCGCGCCATCGGCAAGTCCGGCGACCTCACCGGCTATCACTGGGGTCTGACCCGCAAGCGAGCCATTCTGGGCTGGGAAGCAGGGCAAGTGTCGTCGTGAATGTCGATTTTCCAAGCGCCTCTCGTAGAATCTATAAATACTGGACTTGTAAAGTATAAGTGCGATTATTGCGTCGGATTTTCTTGATTGCAACCAAAGGCAACCTCTGGTTTAGCAATTGTTATTTTCAGCAATTGTTTAAGTTAACTCTAAATTAACTACGATAAAGTGATGATGCCCCATATTAACTCGGGCTATCCGGCTTAATGGGAGGTCTCGATGACATCGTTTCGCGCCGTCTTCGGCGCAGCTCTGCTAGTCGCTTGTATTGACCAGTCCGCATTGGCCACAACGCAAAATGTCATTTTCAATGGCACGATCACCGCAACCTGCACGCTTGTGGTCGCCACCAACGGAACGATGACGGTGAGCCCCGATCTTCAGTCGCTAAGCTCGCACAACAGTGGCGGCTCGGCCGGAACGGTCACGCTAACCACCACCGGAGGCGTGTCGCTCAGCGTAGACCCGGTCACCATCACCACGGTGCCCGCTGCCGACACAACGTCGACGACCTGGACACCGACCTATTCCGCCGCCGGTACGCACTCTATCGCCGAAACCGGCTCGGCCACCAGCCTCGGCACCCCCGGCGCCGACCTGGTCTCGGTCAACCTCGCCGGCACCAAGGGCGGCAGCAACCGCTTCGCCTCCGGAAACTATCAGGCAACGGTGACTGTGCGCTGCGAATAAGCTCTCGGAAGGAGGGGCCTTTGACACATGCTCGAACCTTGGCGACGGCGCTGGCCGTCGGCCTGATGCCCATTGCCGCCGCAGCCCAGTCGATGTCGCCGATGCGAGGCGAGGTCAACAGCTTTACCGACGTCTTCGCGGTCCGCGTATTCCCGGCCAATCCCTACGACCAGAAGATCAGGGTCGAAATCCACGTCTACGATCAGGATTTTCAGCCGGTGGCCGCCAGGATCTCTCCGAGTGCCTTCCAACTGGCTTCCCAGGCTTCCCGTCCTGTCCTTGTGGTCGTGCCCTTCGGCGGCGCTGCCGAGCGCAAAGTGCGTATCTGTACCGAAAGTATCCCCTTTCCCAATCAACAGACGCAGATAAAGGCACAGATATGCGGCAAGTTTTTTGGGCACCGCAAATCCTGACAGTCGCACTTGCAGCGATGTCGGCCGGGATTTCGCCGGTTCTGGCCGAGGATGTCTACAATCTCAACCAGAATGAGAGCGGCTTCAACCTGCCAGGCGTAACCTTGCCTCAGGGGCAGGACGAGGTCCACGCTTCCGACGGCACCACCTGCCGTTCCGCGGTTTCGGGTACTGGCGCCTATGTCGACCTCGGCGTCATCAGAGGCAACAACCAGTCAAACAATGACGTCGCCACCTATGGCCGCGTCGTGATCCCGATCGGGCGGAACCCGAAGCGCATCGATTGCAGCCGCCTCTACGAGCTTGAGGTCGAGCGCCTGCAACTTGAGCTGAAACTCCTCAAAATGGGCATCGGCGCCGACGGCCAGACGGCGAGCGTGCCCGCCAGCGCTCCCGCTCCCATGGTCGCATCACCGGGATGGGCCAACGAAGGCTGGAGCATCAGGACTGGAAATGGCGATGGCAAGAAAAAGAAGAAGAAATAACCGCGCGCTGCTTGCAACAGCGGCACTTGCCGGCCTCTGCCTTCCGGTGCAAGCGGCGATCATCGGCACCTGCACTATCATGGTCGGGGCATCGGGAACGATGACCGCAAATCCTGCCATCAGCATACTCGGCTCCAAACAGGCAGGCGGATCGAGTGCGACCGCCACCATCACCGCCAGTTCGCTGCTTTGCACCTTGCTCAACCTGCTCGACTGTTATTCCGTTTCCGCACCGGCGCCCGCATCGTTCTCCTCTGCGCCAAGCGGCGGCGGTACCAACGTCACCTTCAGCACCGTCTACCGCCTCGACGGCACCGGCGTCGACACCTCCGGAAACGTGCCACAGCGCGTCCTCAACGGCACCCACCCCATGCAGGTCGACCTCACCGCCACCAAGTCGAGCGGCATCTTCCCCGCCGGCAACTACCAGGGCACGGTCACCGTGCGCTGTGAATAGGCACAAATCGAGCTGGACCATTCGTGTGGTCTGGCAAGCCGCTGCCTTGCAGGTTAGCTTCCCGATCGATAGGAGCGACCTGCGTTCGCCCGGACGCACAAAAGACGCTCCAACATTTGAATTTGTGCTGCCAGGAGGCCTTGCTTGATTATCGTTATCGGCTCGATCAACCTCGACCTGATCGCCAATGTCGAACGCTTGCCGAGCCCTGGCGAAACAGTGGCCGGCTCAAGCTTTGTCACCGCGCCCGGCGGCAAAGGCGCCAACCAGGCGCTGGCTGCGGCACGCGCCGGCGCCCCGGTGCGCATGGTCGGCGCAGTCGGCAAGGACAGCTTCGCCGCCGAGGCGCTGGCATTGCTGCGCGACGGCAAGGTCGATCTGTCCGGCGTCGCCGAGACTTTTGCGTCGACGGGCACAGCTCTGATCATGGTCGGCGACGACGGCGAGAACGTCATCGCCGTGGTGCCGGGCGCCAACGCGTCCGTATTGCCCGGCGACCTCTCCAAAGCCTTCTTCAAAAAGGGCGATGTCGTACTCCTGCAGCATGAGATCCCGCTGGCGACCGTCGAGGCCGCGCTCGACCAGGCAAGGGCGGCCAGCGCCATCACCGTGCTCAACACCGCGCCTTTCCAGGGCGAAGCAGCGGCCTTTCTTGCCAAGGCCGACTATGCCATTGCCAACGAAACCGAATTCGACCTCTATGGCGAGGCGCTGTCGCTCAACGGCCGCGATCGGGCGGCGCGCATGCGCGACTATGCCGGGAAGACCGGCCGCACCATCGTCGTCACGCTCGGCGGTGACGGCGTGATGGCCGCGACGCCAAGCGATTTCCTGACCGTTCCGGCAATGAAGATCACCCCTGTCGACACGGTCGGCGCCGGCGACACGTTCTGCGGTTATTTTGCCGCCGGCCTGGCGTCCGGCCTGGCGCTCGAACAGGCGCTGGCGCGCGCCGGCGCGGCCGGCTCGCTGGCCTGCCTGAAGCCTGGCGCCCAACCGGCGATTCCGCTGGCCAAGGATGTCGACCAGGCGTTGCAGGAAACGCGTTGAGATGCTGCGCCCTCAGACGAAACATGCCGTGGCGCCGGCCGGCGACATCTGTCGCCTGTCCGCGGTCGCACTTGCCGACGCGATCCGCCAAAAGAAACTTTCCGTCCGCGAGGTGGTGACGGCATTCCTCGACCGGATCGAGGCGGTCAACCCGCTGGTCAACGCCATCGTCTCCTTGCGTGACCGCGGCGACATCCTGCGTGAGGCCGACGCTGCCGATGCCCGGCCGGCAGATGCCGAAACCGGCTCGTTGTTCGGCCTACCGATCGCCATCAAGGACCTCGCCTCGACCACGGGCCTCAGGACCTCGCTCGGCTCGCCGATCTTCGCCGATTTCGTGCCGCAGGAGGATGATTTCTTCGTCGAGCGTATCCGCAACGCCGGCGCCATCATCATCGGCAAGACCAACGTTCCGGAATTCGGGCTTGGCTCCAACACCTACAACAATGTGTTCGGACCGACGCTTAACGCCTTCGATCCGGCGCTTACCGCCGGCGGCTCGAGTGGTGGCGCGGCGGTGGCGCTGGCACTCGACATGCTGCCTGTCGCCGATGGCAGCGACTTCGGCGGCTCGCTGCGCAACCCGGCGGCCTGGAACAATGTTTTTGGCTTCCGCCCGTCGCAAGGGCTCGTTCCCGGCGGACCCGACGTCGAGGTCTTTCATGCGCAGATGGGTGTCGATGGGCCGATGGGGCGCAACGTCCGCGACATGGCCCTGCTGCTCGACGTGCAGGCGGGCTTTCATCCACACGCGCCATTGTCCTATGAGAAACCTGGCTCGTTCCTCGATGGGCTTGGAACGGTGACGCCTGGCGGCTGCATCGCCTGGTTCGGCGACCTCGGCGGTCATCTGCCGGTCGAAGCCGGGATTCTCGATCTCTGCGAGACCGAGCTCGGCCGGTTGGCGGACGCGTCCTCCTTCCCTTGGCAACCTCTGCAGCCGGATTTCGATTTCGAAGCGCTGTGGCAGGCTTTTGTCACACTGCGGCAGGCCAGCAGCGGCTGTGCGCTCAAAACCCACTACGACGATCCCTCGAAGCGTGGCCTGCTCAAGCAGGAAGCCGTCTGGGAGTTAGAGAACGCGATGCGGCTGACGGCGCCGCAGATCCGCGAGGCCTCGGTCGTCCGCACATCCTGGCATCGCACGCTGCTGTCGATCTTCGACCGCTTTGATCTGATCGCGCTGCCGACCGCGCAGGTCTTCCCCTTCGATGTCGGCACGCCGTGGCCGCGCGAGGTCGCCGGACGGGCGATGGACAGCTACCACCGCTGGATGCAGGTTTCCGCATTCGCCACCCTGGGCGGTTGCCCGGCGGTCAACGTGCCGGTCGGCTTCGACGACAGGGGCCGGCCGATGGGCATGCAGTTGATCGGCCGGCCACGCGGCGATCTTGCCGTGCTCCGAGCGGCAGCCGCCTATGAGGCGACGCTGCCCTGGCAGACCGGCGCCTGAACCGGTGCATGGCGTATCGCGGCGCTTCGCGTACCGGCTTGCACCGGCTGCGCTGCCATGCATTGATTGTCGACAGCCCGCGCCGCCCTGGCGGCATCCCTGAGGAAAAATCATGTCGCTGGAACTCTACGCCGCCTATGTCCTCGCTTGCATCGTCATCATCCTGGTGCCCGGCCCAACGGTCACGCTGATCATCGCCAACAGCATCCGCCATGGCTCCCGCGCCGGGCTCGCCAATGTCGGCGGCACGCAGGCCGGGCTTGCGGTGATGATCGCCATCGTCGGCATCGGCCTCAACACGCTGATCTCGGGCATGGGCCACTGGTTCGAATGGGTGCGGCTGATCGGCGCCGCCTATCTGATCTGGATGGGCGTGCAGATGTTCCGTTCCAAGGGCACGCTGAACGCCGATGGAACGGCGAGGAAACCGCGCGGCGGCTTCTTCCTGCAGGGCCTGCTGGTGGCGCTCAGCAACCCCAAGACGCTGGTGTTCTTCGGCGCCTTCTTTCCGCAATTCATCGCGCCTCAGGGCAATTACTCGCTTCAGATCGTCGTCATGGGCCTCACAGCCATGATCTTCGCCGCCATATCGGATTCGACCTATGCACTGGCCGCCGGCCGTGCCGGGCGCCTGCTGTCGGCCAGCCGCATCAAGCTCATGTCCAGGGTCAGCGGCAGCTTCCTGGTCGGCGGCGGCCTATGGCTGGCGTTTTCACGGTCGAAGTAGGCAACGCCTTCCTTCTCCCTTGTGGGAGAAGGTGGATCGGCGCGCAGCGCCGAGACGGTTGAGGGGTGCTGGAAGAAATGAGACGTTGGTGTTTTCTGGAACACCCGTCATCCGGCCGAGCTTCGCTCGGCCACCTTCTCCCACAAGGGGAGAAGGTGAAAGTCGGCCCTAAAGCCGCCCCAGCCTCTCGACCAGCAGGGCGAAGAAGCCATCATGGTCGATGTCGCGCATCACCATGGCGTTCTTCGGCCGCTTGGTCACCCCCCACCAGTCGATGACGGTCATGCCCATGGTCAGTTCCGAGGCGGTTTCAACGCTGACATTGCAGCTGCGGCCCTTGAACAGCTCCGGCTTCAACAGATAGGCGATGACGCAGGGGTCGTGCAGTGGCCCGCCGTCGGTGCCGTATTTCTCCTCGTCGAAGCGCTCGAAGAATTCCAGCATGTCGGCGGTCGCCGTTCCGACCTTGGTGCCGAGTTCGCGGAAGGCCTGCGTGCGCTTTGCGGTGGTCAGCGCCTTGTGCGTGACGTCGAGCGGCATCATCACGATCGGAATGCCGGATTTGAGCACGACGTCGGCTGCTTGCGGATCGACATAGATGTTGAACTCGGCGGACGGCGTGACATTGCCGCCTTCGAAGAAGCCGCCGCCCATCAGCACGATTTCCTTGATGCGCGGTGCAATGCGCGGTTCGCGGATCAGCGCCAGCGCAATGTTGGTGAGCGGGCCGAGCGCGCAAAGCGTGATGGTGCCGCTCTCTTCCTTCATCAGCGTCTCGACGATGAAATCGACGGCATACTGGTCCTGCAGCTTCATCGTCGGTTCGGCCAATTGCGGCCCGTTGAGACCGGTCTTGCCATGCACTTCCTCGGCGGTGACCAGTTCGCGCATCAACGGCCGGATGGCGCCGGCATAGACCTTGATGTCCGGCCGGCCGGCCAGCTCGCAGATCTTGCGGGCGTTCTTTTCGGTAAGCTTCAGCGGCACGTTGCCGGCAACGGCTGATATGCCAACGATCTCCAACTCGGAGCTGCCGAGCGCCAGCAATATGGCGACGGCGTCATCCTGGCCGGGATCCGTGTCGATGATGATCTTGCGTAATTGAGGCATTTCAATTCCTTGTTTGGCGAAGCCATGGACTTGGGATGAATCCGGGATGACGCCGAAGCGGCTGCGAACTGCCAAGTCGAACCGCTCGACCGGGGAAGACAATCCCGACCTGCGCGCTTCTCCTTGCATCTGCTGGCCGTTTCAAGCGCCATGTCGATCATTCCTGTGAGTCCACGACCTGGTCTTTTTGGGCGGGTCTTTTGATGGCTTGAACTTGGTCGCGGGGCGGACCATATCAAGACCACCGGGAAAAATGCCATCTGGGTTTTTCCACTTTATGTCGCTCTACAGAGGACAGTGTAACATGAGCCGAATGACGCCCTTTTCCAGCCCGCTTCTCCTTGGTTTCGACGCCATGGAAAAGACCCTGGAACGCCTGGCGAAGTCCGGTGACAGCTACCCTCCCTACAACATCGAACGCCTCGGCGGCGCCGACGGCAAGACCGAAAGGTTGCGCATCACATTGGCGGTCGCCGGTTTCGCCGAAAGCGATCTCGATGTCACCACGGAGGAAAACCAGCTGGTCGTGCGCGGCCGTCAGACCGACGACACCGAGCGCGAGTTTCTTCATCGCGGCATCGCCGCGCGCCAGTTCCAGCGCTGTTTCGTGCTGGCCGACGGCATGCGGGTGATCGCGGCGGAACTGAAGAACGGCCTTTTGTCGATCGACCTCGATCGGCCGGAGTCCGAACGGCTGGTACGGAAAATAAATATATCGGTGAAAGACTGATCTTTACCGATGGCTCTCATGCGGGATGGCCTTGAGCGGCGTCCTCGCGCCAAGGAGGCTTTGAAATGACCAGAACTGATGAAAATCTCACCATGACCAGCGGCGAATTCGCCCATCTCGGCGAGGGCTCGGTCGCCTATCTGCGCAAGGTCTCGAGCGACGAGTTGCTCGGCCGTTTCCCGAACCTCGGTGAAATCGCGCCCGGCATGGAACTGTGGGCGCTGTTTGCCGCCAATGGGCAGCCGATTCTGCTTTCGGATGCGCGTGACCGCGCGCTGGCCGGCGCCATGGAAAACGACCTCACCACGGTCGCCATTCACTAAACCCGGCGCGCCGGGCTTAATTGGACAGGGCCGCCGGTGGCGGCCCTTGGCTGGCTGTTCCAATCAGAAAATGTCAGGCCGCGTGCGAGGCCTGGGTATCCGACAAAAGCGCGTGGATTGCCGCGGCGTCACGCGTCCCTCTGATCTTGGCAACCGTGTCGGCGTCGCGCAGCACCCGCGCGATGCGCGACAAGGCCTTGAGATGGTCGGCGCCGGCCCCTTCCGGCGCCAGCAGCAGAAACACCAGATCGACCGGCTGATCGTCCAGCGATTCGAAATCGACCGGCGTCTCCAGCCGTGCGAAAACGCCGGCTATGCGCTTCACACCGGCCAGCTTGCCATGCGGGATGGCGATACCGTTGCCGACGCCCGTCGAGCCCAGCCGTTCGCGCTGCAGGATGGTGTCGAAAACTTCCCGCTCCGGAATGCCGGAAATCGCCGCTGCCCGTTCGGAAAGCAATTGCAACAGCTGCTTTTTTGAGTTCGCCTTCAACGCCGGCAGTATCGCCGGAACGTTGATTAGATCGCTCAGATCCATGCTTGAAAATCCCTTGTTCGCCTGCCGTCACCAGTCCTCACCCCTCGTGCGGCCGGCTCTTATCCTTGTGCGACCTTGGTCGTGGACGGGTCGATCCAGCCGATGTTTCCATCGGGCCGGCGATAGACGATGTTGAGATGGTCGTTTCCGGCGTTGCGGAAGACGAAGACCGGGCTGTCCTTGGTGTCCAGCTCGATGACTGCCGACGCCACCGACATGGTCTTCAGCGTCATGGTTGATTCGGCGACGATGGCCGGTGCGAAATTGTCCGGAATATCCTCGTCGTCATCAGCCAGCGGCGCCATCACCGTGTAGGCGATGTCGGTCGGTTCGCCATTGGCGGCGCCCGAATTGTGCGATTTCAGCCGGCGCTTGTAGCGCCTCAGGCGCGTTTCCAGGCGATCGGCGGCGGCCTCGAAGGCAACCGTCGGATCCTGGGCATCGCCGGTGGCCTGCAGCGAAGCGCCGGAATCCAGCCGGATCATGCAATCCGCCGAATAGCGCGAACCTGATTTGATGACCGTGACGTGTCCGGCAAAGCCGCGATCGAAATATTTGCCGATCGCTTCGCCGACACGATCGTTGATGCGTGTACGAAACGCATCGCCGATATCCATGTGTTTTCCCGATATGCGCAGATTCATCTGAAAACTGACCTTCCTTGCTCAGGCTTCAAACTCGCCCGAGTTTATACTCGTGGTCCGTGCGCACAAGCTTTGCGGCGTCACTCGCGCCGATTTTAAATCCGAACTTTCCGGTTGATCACAAGCCGCCCTTTTGACCGTCCCGAGGCCAACGTCGTGACGGACCATCCGCATGCGGGCATCTAGCCCGTCTCATGCGGGCGGGCTTCTAGCCACTTCGCCGCGGCTTGTCAATGAAGTGCTGGCCTGTGGAAAATCGAACCGTGTCAGCGACCGGCGCTGGCCAGCGCCCGTTTCTCGCGCCGACGCTGCACCGAGGAGGGAATATTCATGCCCTCCCGGTACTTGGCGACAGTGCGCCTGGCGATATCGACGCCACTCTCGCGCAACATGTCGACGATCGCATCGTCGGAAAGCACGTCAACGGGTTTTTCCTCGTCGATCAGCTGCTTGATGCGATCACGCACCGATTCCGAGGAATGCGCATCGCCGCCACCCGACGCGGCGATCGAGGCGGTGAAGAAGTACCGCAGTTCGAACACGCCGCGCGGCGTCAGCATGTATTTGTTCGCGGTGACCCGGCTGACGGTCGATTCGTGCATGCCGATGGCATCGGCCACCGTGCGCAGGTTGAGCGGCTTCAGCTGGCGCACGCCATGGACGAGGAAGGCATCCTGCTGGCGAACGATCTCCGAGGCGACCTTGAGGATGGTCTTCGCCCGCTGGTCGAGACTGCGCGTCAGCCAGTTGGCGTTTTGCAGGCATTCGGCGAGGAAGTCCTTTTCCGCCTGGTTCTTCGCCTGCGGCGAAACCTGGGCGAAATAGATATGGTCGACCAGCACGCGCGGCAGCGTTTCGGCATTGAGCTCGACCGTCCAGCTGCCGTCATTGGCGGCACGCACCTCGACATCCGCGACGATGGCGTCGCTGGCGCCGCCCGAAAACGCCATGCCCGGCCGGGGATCGAGGGCACGGATCTCGGCCAGCATGTCGAGCAGATCCTCCTCGTCGACGCCGCAGATCCGCTTCAGGGCATGGAAATCGCGCCGTGCCAGCAGTTCCAGATTGGCGACCAGCGCCTTCATCGCCGGATCGAGCCGATCCCGCACGGCAAGCTGCAGCGACAGGCATTCGGCAAGGTCGCGGGCAAACAGGCCGGCCGGCTCGAAAGTCTGGCACACCGCCAGCACCTTTCTCACCGCGGCAGCGTCCGTACCGAGACGCGCAGCGATCTCGGCCAGGTCGCCGCGCAGATAGCCGGTCTCGTCGAGGCCATCGGCCAGGTCGGCGGCGATCAGCCGTGCCGCCGGATCGACGAAGGCGAGCGCCACCTGTTCGCCGACATGGTCGCGCAGCGTAATCGCCGCGGCCGCCATGTCGCCGGCATCAATGCCCTCGGATGAGGAATTCGCACCACTGCCGGAAGCCGATTTCCATTGCGCCGTCAGGTCGGGACCGAGCCGCTCGCTCGTCCCCGGATCGTCGGGAAACAGGTTTTCCAGCGACGTGTCGAGCTTGTCCGAGATCGCCTCGGCGCTCCACTGCGTCTCGTTTTCGAACCAGTCGCCGTCGGCGGCGGCGGCTTGCGGCTCCACCTCGATCTTCTGCGACGGGTCGCCGGCGGCATCGTCCTGCGGCTCGGCGCGCTCCAGCAGCGGATTGCGCTCGATTTCGTCGTCGATGAAATGCTCGAGCTCGGTATGGGTGAACTGCAGCAGCCGAATCGACTGCATCAGTTGCGGCGTCATCACCAGCGACTGCGATTGTCGTAGCTGTAGTTTCGCCGCCAACGCCATTGTCTGGTTTCAAACGCCTCGTCTACGCATCCGGGCTTCCGGATAGGAATTTTTGCAGCGGGTCATAGAAACTGGCCCAGCTTTTGCTTGTCAAGGCGATAGCTAGCAAAACTCACTTACCGGAGCGTTATCTGGCGGCAAAATCGGAGAAAAAGCGCGGTGAAGACACCAAAAATCGTGTCAGGAAACAAATTTCACGCTCAGAGCGTAAAGCCCTCGCCGAGATAGAGCCGGCGGACATCCGGGTTTGCCACCACTTCGTCGGCCCGGCCATGGGTCAGCACCTGACCGGCATGGATGATGTAGGCGCGGTCGATCAGGCCGAGCGTTTCGCGCACATTGTGATCGGTGATGAGGACGCCGATGCCGCGCGCCGTCAGGTGACGCACCAGCTGCTGGATATCGGCAACGGCGATCGGATCGATGCCGGCAAAAGGCTCGTCGAGCAGCATGTAGGCCGGGCGCGTTGCCAGCGCACGCGCGATTTCCAGGCGCCGCCGCTCGCCGCCGGAAAGCGACATGGATGGCGCCTTGCGCAGATGGCTGATGTGGAATTCCTCGAGCAGTTCGTCGAGATTGCGTTCGCGCTCCTTGCGGCTCTTTTCGACCACTTCGAGCACGGCACGGATATTCTGCTCGACACTCAGGCCGCGGAAGATCGAGGCCTCCTGCGGCAGATAGCCGATGCCGAGGCGCGCACGACGGTACATCGGCATCGAGGTGACGTCGAAGCCGTCGATCTCGATCGTGCCCTCATCCACCGGTACCAGGCCGGTGACCATGTAGAAGCAGGTCGTCTTGCCGGCGCCGTTGGGGCCGAGCAGTCCGACGGCCTCGCCGGCGCGCACGCCGATGGTGACGCCGCTGACGACCTTGCGGCCCTTGTAGCTCTTGGTCAGACCCTTGGCGATCAGGGTTCCCTTGAACTTTCCCGTATCGACGGTCGCCGTGGGCGGCGCCGAAAGCTTGCCGGCGGCCCGTCCCGGAAGACGCGCCGTCAGCGACGACAGGCTGGCCATCAGGGGTTCGCCGCTCCCGATTTCGGCGGCGGTGTGATCGACATCTGGACGCGTTGCCCAGCGCATGGATCAACCTGGGCCAGCCCGGTTTTCATCTGCACGACGAGCTTGCAGCCAACCAGGACGTTATCGTTTTGCGACAGGACGACCTTTTTGCCCGAAAGCACCAGAACCTGGCTCTTCATGTCGAAGCTGCCTTGATCGCCGGTGGCGATCTGCGCGTCCGACTTGATGTAAACCTTGTCGGCGATCTCCAGGTGATCGATGTTGGCCGAGCCGGTCATCGCCGCGCCCGCGGCTTCCGTGCCCTTGGCCGCGGCATTGGGATCCTTGACGTAGTAGACCGTCATCTTGCCGGCCTTCATTAATGTCGGCCCCTGGACGACGCTGACATTGCCCGTGAAGATGGCGACATTTTCGGCCTGGCGGACTTCCAGCTTGTCGCTTTCGATCTGGATTGGCTTGTCGCCGGACAGTTTGAGACCTGATTGGCTGGTGGACTGCGCCAATGACGGCACCAGCCCGAGCAGCAGCAACGCCGAAGTTGCAGCCGCGAGCCGCGTCGAACTACTGAGCCGCATTGGTTTCTCCGCTGTTTCCCTCTGCCGTCTTCAAGGCGGCGGAATCGATGTTGACGCGCACTTTGTTCTCGAAAACCAGAACCTTGCCATTGTCCTGGACCGACATCGAATCCGCCGTGATCCGTGACCCCTCACGGCTGACATCGACGGGATCTCCCGTCTTCATAGTGCCTTTGCCCATGTCGAGGAAGACCGATTTGAACTTGGCCTGCATGCCGTCGGTTGTGGTGATGTCAACGTCGCTGGTCAGGTTCATCGTATTGCCGTTGCGATCGTAGGTGCCGTGCGAGGCTTTGATCGCCGCGATATTGTCAGGTCCGACCGGGATCTTGGCGTCGATGCCTTCCAGTTCGATGATGCCTTGCGTGCTGACGTCCTGGATGGCGCGCAGCGCCGTCATCGAATAGGGCTGCTTCTGCTTGGTGAAACCGTTGAGCTTGGGATTGGCCATCACCAGCTTGCCGTTGGAAAAAGCAGTGCCTTCCGCCTGGACCGCGACTGAGACCGGTGCGGCAAGATAGGAATAGACCGGGAAAGCGACGGCGATCAGTACCGCGGCCAGCGGCACGGCAAACTTGAGAACGCGCACGCGGCGCGAATGACGCTGGGCGCGGTCGAAAGCATCGCCACGCATCCGGACGTCCGCCGGGGGAGCCAACTCCGTCTCGGCGTTGGTCGATTCAATCGGTCGCGCTAACATTCAACGCTTTCTTCTAACCCCTTGCCCACCCGCGAGCACCGCCTATAGGTGGGACGCCGCCGCCTTCAAGCAAGCACAAGCCCATGAAAACTGCAAAAATGTGACAGCCGCGTTTGTACAGATGAAAATGAGATCCGCACAACTGCCCGTTCTTCATAGCAGAAACAGACACGCGGCGTAAAATTTATCAGCTGCCGATCTTCGCCGCCAGACCTCGCGGCGATTGCACAAATACGTGAAGAGACCTGTGCCTCGAGAGGGGCAGAGCCCGCCCTGACCTGCCCGATGGCGCATCCGGCATGGCCAACTCGACTGTCCGCGCGAATTGTCTTGTTGCGCCGGAAAAGAGAATTGCTTCCAGATGAGAAGATGATGGTCTAAAAGCGTCTCCTCCCGCCGACTGAAAGGCTGACCATGGCACTGAGAGCCGACGACCTGATCGACCGCCGCCGCTTGCGGCGCAAGCTGACATTCTGGCGGGTTGCCGCCATCGGCATCGTAGCACTTGGGGTGATTGCGCTTTCAACCTGGTTCTATGGCGACGATTTCACCGGCTCGGCCGTCGACCATATCGCCAAGGTCAAGATCGAAGGCACCATCACCGAGGACGAGGAGTTGATCAAGCGGCTGGAAACCATCCGCCAGTCGTCGAAGGTGAAAGGCGTTATCCTGTCGATCGATTCGCCTGGCGGCACCACGGTCGGCGGTGAATCGATCTATGAAGAAGTGCGCAAGCTGGCCGGCGACAAGCCGGTGGTCGCGGAAGTCGGCACGCTTGCCGCATCGGCGGGCTACATGATCGCCAGTGCCGCCGATCATATCGTTGCCCGCAAGACCTCGATCGTCGGCTCGATCGGCGTGCTGATCCAGTATCCTGATGTCAGCGGCCTGATGGACAAGCTCGGCGTCAAGCTGGAGGAAGTGAAATCCTCGCCGCTGAAAGCGTCGCCATCTCCCTTCAAGCCGACCAATGACGACGAGCGCGCCATGGTCCGCAAGCTCATCCTCGACAGCTACGACTGGTTCGTCGGCATCGTCGCCGAGCGCCGCAAGATGACCCGCGAGCAAGCACTGGCGCTCGCCGATGGCTCGATCTTCACCGGCCGCCAGGGCGTCGCCAATGGGCTGATCGATGCTGTCGGCGGCGAGACCGAAGCGGTCGACTGGCTGGCGACCAAGGGCGTCGATGCCAAACTGAAGGTCGTCGAGTGGAAGAATACGGAACGGCGCGGCGGCTTCCTGTTCTCGAAAGCGATGGCGCAAACCATCGGCAGCGCGCTCGGTCTGCCCGCCTACAGCGGCGATGTCATTCATGAACTCGGCGCCGACCGCTTGTTTCTTGACGGTCTCGTTTCCGTCTGGCACCCTTGAGCTGCCGTTTGGGGCAAGTGAAAAAGCAAATAAAATCATCCTCATAATTTTGACCGTACTGCTTTCACGGGGACCCGTCTGATGATCAAGTCCGAACTTGTGCAGATTATTGCCACGCGCAATCCGCATCTTTTCCTGCGCGACGTCGAAAACATCGTCGGCGCGATCTTCGATGAGATCACCGACGCTCTTGCCGAAGGCAATCGCGTCGAGCTGCGCGGCTTCGGTGCTTTTTCGGTGAAAAACCGTCCCGCCCGCACCGGCCGCAATCCACGCACCGGCGAATCTGTCGAGGTCGAGGAGAAATGGGTGCCGTTCTTCAAGACCGGCAAGGAGCTGCGTGAAAGGCTGAACGGCGGCAAGTAGGCGCGGCGTCAGCGCCAGCCAGCCTTTCCGACGGAAAACATCATGTTCAATCGCTTCATGCTCATCGTGGTCTTCGTGCCCCTGGCGATCATCCTGATCGCGCTCGCCGTCGCCAATCGCGAAATGGTCGCCTTCACGCTGGACCCGTTCAACCCCGGCAATCCAAAGCTGACGCTGACCTTGCCGCTGTTCATCTTCCTGTTCCTGGCGCTCGCCATCGGCATGATCGTCGGCAGCCTGGCAACCTGGGTCAAGCAGGGCCGCTACCGCAAGCTGGCGCGCCAGCGTGGCGTCGAAGCCGAGAACCTGCGCCAGGCGGTCAGCCGCGCGCCGGCGGCACCACAAGGAACGGCCCAAGGGTCAGCCCAGGCATCGGCCTTGCCGAAGCCAACCACTTGAACCGCCGGTTGGCGGTTTTCTCCCGCGGAGTTTTCCATGCTGACCATTTCGGCCGCCGAGGTCGATCACGCGCTGACCTTTTCCGGACTGGTGGAGACGCTGCGCACGGCCTTTCGCGAGGGTGCCGTACAGCCGGTAAGGCATCACCATACGGTCGAACGGCCCGACGGCGCCGCCTCGACGCTGCTTTTGATGCCGGCCTGGACCGACTTCAACGCCGCAGGCACGTCGGCCGGCGGTCACATCGGCGTCAAGATCGTTACCGTCTCGCCTGACAACAACGCTATCGGCAAGCCCGCGGTGATGGGACTCTATCTCCTGCTCGACGGCGCCACCGGCGAACCGGAAGCCTTGATCGACGGCCAGCGGTTGACACAGTGGCGCACGGCCTGCGCCTCGGCGCTGGCCGCTTCCTACCTCGCTCGCGAGGACACCTCGCGGCTGCTTGTGGTCGGCGCCGGCGCGCTGTCGCCCTTTCTCGCCAAGGCGCATTGCGCCGTGCGGCCGATCAAGACAATCCGCATCTGGAACCGCACTCCGGCCAATGCCGAGAAAGTCGCTGCCGATCTGCGCGCCGAAGGCTTCACGGCCAGCGCGGCAAGCGATCTCGATGCCGAGCTTGGGCAGGCCGACATCGTCTCCTCGGCGACGATCACGACGACGCCGCTGATCAAGGGCGCACTGTTGCAACCGGGAACCCATGTCGACCTTGTCGGCGGCTTTACCCCGACGATGCGCGAAAGCGATGATGACGCGATCGCGACTGCCCGCGTCTATGTCGACACCCGCGCCGGCGCCACCAAGGAGGCCGGCGACATCGTTCAGCCACTCGCCTCCGGCGTGCTTAAGCCGGACGCCATCGTCGCCGATCTGCACGAATTGGCGCGTGGCGAGAAGAAGGGTCGTGAGAGCGCCAGTGAGATCACGCTGTTCAAGTCGGTCGGCGCAGCACTCGAGGACCTTGCCGCCGGCATTGCCGTCTACAAGGCGCTCGTGGCTTAGTTTACCGCCACCGCCGTTTTGGCGCCCATCGCCTCGGCGATCAGCGAAAAATCATGCGCGCTGATTTCGAAAAGGCCGAAGCGCAGCTGATAGCCCCAGTTGGACTTGCCGGCGCTGAAGTCCAGCCTGTCGAGCAACGGCTTGATCGGAGTTTCCTCGGCCGTTGCCCAGGCGACATCGCGGCGGAACGGCGTGAAGCCACCGCCCATATCGCCCTGATAGGGCTCGCCTTCCCGCACCGTGCCAATTGCCGTGAACGCTTGCAGTCCGTCTTTCTTGCCGAGAAATGTGGTTGGCGAATAATAGGCGATACCGTCACCAGGCTTGACGCGGCGCAGGGGTGCTGCCTTGCCGTGATTGACCTGCATGAAGCCGCCCTGGCGCCCGCGCCGGACATGTTCGGCCGACGCCACCGCGATCCAATGCGCACTCATTTCTGTCCCCCATTGGCCTGTTCCCCATCGGACAGCCAGTAGACGCGCAGGCGATGGTTGTCGGGATCGAGCGCGACGAAGGTGCGGCCGAAATCCAAGTCGGTCGGCGTCTGCAGGATCTTCAACCCGCGCCCGGCCCAGTCGGCATGGGCGGCATCGACCGCGTCGGGCGTATCCAGCGCAAAGACGATTTCGGCGCCGCCGCCTGCCGCGGCTGCGGCCGGCTCCACCGTATGGCGCGACCAGAGGCCGAGCTTGAAGCCCGCGTCGAGCACGAACAGCACGAAGGTCGGCGTACTTTCGACCGGCTCGCGACCGAGCAGCGCGCTGTAGAAGGCGCCGCTCTGCTGCGGTTGGTCGACATAGAGGATGATGAAATTCGGCGTTGTCATGTCTGCTCTCCAAGGTTCCAGTGTTTCGACTTGGCGACCATAGAATGTGCTACTGTCAGATTCTGGCAGTATCCGTCACGAACCACGCGGCCACTAACTACGCGGCTTGTCGAGCGTCGCCCGCCATTCCTTGAGCAGTGCCTGCCGACGGCGCGGATAGCGCGTATCGGTGGTGTTGAGGCCGGATATGCGATCGGCGCGAAAATGTCGGAAATCCTGGCGCATCTCGCACCACGCCACCACGACACGCACCTTGTCGAAGAACCCCAGCGCAAACGGCCAGACCACCCGTTCGGAGGCCGCGCCGCCGGCGTCGCGGTACAAAAAGCCGAGCTTGCGCTCGTTGCGGATCGCCTGCCGCACGAGGCCGAGATCAATGCCCTCGATGGCTGCGGCCGGAGGCCCGACCAGCAGCGTACTCGCATCGAGATCCTCGCGCAGATCGTCCGGCAGCACGGCGGCGATCTTGGCCAGCGCGTTGGCGGCAGCGGCCGACAGACGCTGGTCCGGCTGCTTGGCGACCCAGCGCGAGCCGAGGACGATCGCTTCGATCTCCTCATCGCTGAACATCAGCGGCGGCAGCATGAAGCCAGGCTTGAGCACATAGCCCAGTCCTGCCTCACCCTCGATCGGCGCGCCCTGGCCCTGCAGCGTAGCGATGTCGCGGTAGAGCGTGCGGATCGAGATCCCAAGCTCATCGGCTAGCGCTTGTCCGCTCACCGGCCGGCGGTGCCGGCGCAGCGTCTGGATCAGGTCGAGCAGGCGTTCAGAGCGGGACATATCGAAGACTTGCCTGTTTCTTTGACAATGGTCCATCGTCGGCCGACACAAACCGGAGGGGCTTGCGCGGCGGACTTGGTTGCGAAGCAGGTTGGCCTATGCCAAAAGCGGCCACGCCGCTCGGAGTTGCTCCCGCTTGAAGTCTTTCCGCGACAAACGCCGCGACAACCGTCCGCATCAATCCGCGAAGGGTGCGGGGGACCAGTCACGTCCGCCTGCCGGCCGCGCTTCCGCCAGGCCGGAACCGCAGCCGCGCGAGCGGCTTGAGGCGAAGGCCGAAGACCGCTCCGAGCCGAAAACGACGCCGCGCATCCTTGCCCGACGCGATGGCGCCCTGCCAACCGAGCATCTTCCTGTGATCCTCGAAGTGGCGCCGAATGCCGATTATGCGCTGCTGGACAGCGGCGCCGGGCAGAAGCTCGAGCAATACGGCCCCTACCGGATCGTGCGGCCCGAGGGCCAGGCGATCTGGCAAAAGGCCTTGCCGGCAAAGGACTGGGAGCGCGCCGACGCCATTTTCACCGGCGATACCGACGAGGAAGGCATCGGCCGCTGGCGGTTCCCGAAGACGCCGCTCGGCGAGACCTGGCCGATGAAGCATGACGGCATCGACTATCTCGGCCGTTTCACCTCGTTTCGCCATGTCGGTGTCTTTCCGGAACAGGCCTCGCACTGGGACCACATGGCCGGGCTGATCGCGGCGGCCAAGCGACCGGTCAAGGTGCTGAACCTGTTCGGTTATACCGGTCTAGCCTCGCTGGTGGCGGCCCGCGCCGGCGCCGAGGTCACCCATGTCGATGCCTCGAAGAAGGCGATCGGCTGGGCCCGTGAAAACCAGGAAATGGCCGGGCTCGGCAGCAAACCAATTCGTTGGATCGTCGACGACGCCGTGAAATTCGCCGAACGTGAGGAACGCCGTGGCAGCCGCTACGACATCATCCTGTTCGACCCGCCGGCCTATGGCCGCGGCCCCAAGGGTGAGGTCTGGCAATTGTTCGAGGACCTGCCTGATTTGACCGACCTTTGCCGCGCGATCCTGACACCCAAACCACTCGCCGTGGTGCTGACCGCCTATTCGATCCGCGCCTCGTTCTTCGCCATCCATGCCTTGATGCGCGACGCCTTTGCCGGCATGGGTGGTGCGGTCGAATCGGGAGAGCTCATCATCCGTGAAAAGTCCGCCGGCCGGGCGCTTTCGACCTCATTGTTTTCGCGTTGGGTGGCCTGAATGAACGAGCGGCATGCAGGCGCACCCGGGCTGGTGAAGGAAGTCACCAGCCTCGCCAACCCGCTGGTCAAGGACATCAAGGCGCTCGCCCAGAAGAAATTCCGCGACCAGCAGAATGCCTTCATGGCCGAGGGGCTGAAGCTGGTCATCGATGCGCTCGATCTCGGCTGGCAGATCAGGACACTGGTTTTCGCCAAGGCCGGGCGCGGCAACGCCGCGGTGGAGAAGGTCGCTGCTCGTACGGTTGCCGCTGGTGGCACGGTGCTCGAAGTATCTGAAAAGGTGCTCGTCGCCATCACCCGCCGCGACAATCCGCAAATGGTGGTCGGCGTCTTCTCGCAAAAATTCCTGGCCTTGATGGATATCCGCGCCGACAATGGCGATGTCTGGGTGGCGCTCGACCGGGTGCGCGATCCCGGCAATCTCGGCACCGTCATCCGCACCATCGATGCTGTCGGCGCCAAGGGTGTCATCCTGGTCGGCGACACCACCGATCCCTTTTCCGTGGAAACCGTGCGCGCCACCATGGGTTCGATCTTTGCCGTGCCGGTGGCCAAGGCGACGACCGAGGCCTTCCTTGCCTGGCGAGGCGGATTTTCAGGCCTTGTCGCCGGCACGCACCTAAAGGGCGCGGTCGACTACCGCTCGGTCGATTTTTCCCGCGGCCCGGTGTTGCTGATGATGGGCAACGAGCAGCAGGGGCTGCCCGAAAGCCTGGCGGCGAGTTGCGACAGGCTGCTTAGAATTCCGCAGGCGGGCCGCGCCGATTCGCTCAATCTTGCGGTTGCCACCGGCATCATGCTGTTCGAGATACGCCGCGGCGCGCTGAAGCTCGAACCAATCGTGGACCAGCAATGAAGGTTGCCCGCCCGTGAGATCATGGTCTCCCTACGCGCTGCTCGTCGTCGCGGCCATAGCGCTCGACCAGTGGATAAAACATCTGGTCGAGACCGGCCTGCCGTTTCAGGAAAAGCTCGATCTCGTGCCCTTCCTGGCGCTGTTTCGCACCTACAACACCGGCATCGCCTTCTCGATGTTCTCGACCTTCGGCGACACCGGGCTGATTGTCATCTCGCTGGCGGTCGTTGCCTTCGTGCTGTTCCTGGCGACGCGGATCGCGCCGTCCCAGATCCTTGCCCGCACCGGCTTTGCGCTGATCGTCGGCGGCGCCCTCGGCAATCTCATCGACCGCGCCGTCTACGGCCACGTCATCGACTACATCCTGTTCCACACGCCGGTCTGGTCCTTCGCCGTCTTCAACCTGGCCGACGCCTTCATCTCGGTGGGCGCGGCACTGGTCGTCTTCGACGAACTGTTCGGCTGGCGTCGCGAGCCCAGATCATCGAATGCCAAGTCTTCCAAAGATTGACCCCGTGCGGCCGTCGCCGCACAGTCCATGTCGCCAAACAAGACCGCGGAGAAAGAGATGCCCGAAACCTTCAAAGCCATCCTCGTTTCGCGTGACGCCGAGAAAAAGCAGTCGGTAGCGGTGACCGATCTCACCGAGGCCGACCTGATGGATGGCGATGTCACCATAGCGGTCGAGGCGACGACGGTGAACTACAAGGACGGCCTTGCAATCACAGGCAAGGCGCCGGTGATCCGCCGCTGGCCGCTGATCCCCGGCATCGATTTCGCCGGCACCGTCGTCTCGTCTTCCCATCCTGACTGGCGCGCCGGCGACAAGGTCATCCTGAACGGCTGGGGTGTCGGCGAAACCCACTTCGGCGCCTATGCCGGCCGCGCCCGCGTCAAGGGCGACTGGCTGGTTCCGCTGCCGCAAGGGATGAGCCCGCATGACGCGATGGCGGTCGGCACCGCCGGCTATACCGCCATGCTCTGCGTCATGGCGCTGGAACGGCACGGCATCCTGCCTGATCGCGGCCCGGTGGTGGTGACGGGGGCGGCCGGCGGCGTCGGCTCGGTCGCGGTCTCGATCCTGTCCAGCCTCGGCTACCATGTCATTGCTTCCACCGGCCGCAACGCCGAAAGCCCCTATTTGATCAACCTTGGCGCCGCCGAAGTGATATCGCGCGACGAGCTTGCCCAGCCGGCCAAGCCGCTGGCCAAGGAGCGCTGGGCCGGCGGCGTTGACGCGGTCGGCAGCCACACGCTGGCCAACGTGCTGTCGATGACCTCCTACGGCGGCGCGGTCGCAGCCTGCGGCCTGGCCGGAGGCATGGACCTGCCGACGAGCGTCGCCCCCTTCATCCTGCGTGGCGTCTCGCTGCTCGGCATCGATTCGGTGATGGCGCCGAAGGCGGTCCGTCTCGAAGCATGGCGGCGCATCGGCACCGACCTCGATCTGCAGAAGCTCGCCAGCCTGTCGACGACCATCGGTTTCGACGGCATTATCGATGCCGCGCATGACATCGTCGGCGGCAAGATCCGCGGTCGTATCGTCGTGGATATGTGAACCGCTCGACTGCCCTGAGAAGGCGGACGGAATTGCCAACTCGGATGGCAAATCCGCCACCACCGGGGCGAAAAGCACTCATCCGCTAAAATTCGAACGATCCGCCGCAATTTTCCATAATCTCTCTCTGGCAAGGGTTTCGCATGATCGCGGAATCCGGCAGCCAACGGGTGGACACAGGCGAAGACGTCGATGCGGCGCCGACGTCGACGCGGCGCTTTGTCGCCGCGCCGCCGCTGGTGCCCGAGCCGGAACCCGCCAAGCGCGAGGGCCTTGCGTTGCTGGCCTTCGCCGCCATCGTCGTGTTGGCGGGCCTCGCGCATCTGACCGGAGCACCGATCTTTATCAGCGTCGCATTGCTGGCAGTCGGCCTTGCCGGCCTTGCCCTGCATCTTCGCGCTAGGCGGAGCGAACACCGCACCGCGGTCCTGCTCGACGAGACCACCGCCCGCAGCCGCGCCGAGATCGAGACGCTGGCCGACCGCATGTGGGAGATGCAGGAGAGCGAGGAGCGGTTTCGCGGCCTGATAGACGCACTTGGCGACCTCGTCATTCATCGCGACCGCGATGGCTACATCGTCTATGCCAACAAGATCTTCGCCGACCTCGTCGAAAGCGATCAACGCGACCTCGCCGGCAAGACCCTGGCTGAACTCGGCATCGATGTCGGCATCGTGCCCGACGCTGCCTTTTCCGATCATGAATGCCTGAGTTCCACCGATGTCTCCATCCGCACGCCGAGCGGGCCGCGCTGGTTTTCGTGGATCGAACTGTCGGTGCGCGACAAGGACAGTGGCGCCGTTTCGCATCGCGCCATCGCGCGCGACATCACCGCCCGCAAACGCGCCGAATCCTCGCTGATCACCGCTCGCGAGCGGGCCGAATACGCCAGCCAGGCCAAATCGCGCTTCCTCGCCACGGTCAGCCATGAAATTCGCACGCCGATGAACGGCATCATGGGCATGGCCAGGTTGCTGGCCGACACCAGCCTGTCGCCGGAACAGCAGACCTATGTCGGCGCCGTCTCGACGTCGGCCAGCGCATTGCTTGCCCTGATCGAGGATCTGCTCGATTACTCCAAGATCGAGGCGGGGCGCTTCGACCCGGAGCCGCAGCCGATGTCGGTGCGCGAAATCGCCGACAACATCGTCGAATTGCTCGCTGCCCGCGCCTTCACCAAGGATATCGGGCTGGGCTGCCATGTCGAACCCGACGTGCCGCAATTGATTACCGCCGATCCGGGCAAGGTCAGGCAGGTGCTGCTCAACCTCATCGGCAATGCCATCAAGTTCACCGACAGCGGCGGTGTATTGGTGAGCATCGCACGCGCGCGCACCGAAACCACCGACCGCATCTGCTTCACCATCGCCGATACCGGTCCAGGTCTGCATGAAGACGACCTGGAACGCATTTTCGAGGAGTTCGAGCAGGCCGACGGCACCTCGACGCGCACGCATGGCGGGGCCGGCCTCGGCCTTGCCATCTCCAAGCGCCTGGTGGCCGCCATGGGCGGCACGATTTCGGTGTCGAGCCGGCTCGGTCAGGGGTCCGAGTTCGTCTTTGAAATCCCGGCAATATCGGCCACCGAAGCGCCGCAGAGCCGGCAGAACGCGCTCTCGGGGAAGCGCGCGGTGATCCTGTCGAAGAACGCCGTCGAGGCCGATGCCATCGCCCGCACCATCCGCGCCAATGGCGGCGCGGTCGATGTCGCCATCACCGTCGCGCAGGCCGCTCCTTTCTCGAACGGCTGCGATGTGCTCCTGGTCGACGCAGCGATGGAAGAGAGCGACGGAAGGCTGCTCAAGCGCCTGCGCCAGAGCGGTTTCGCCGACTGCGAGGCCATCACGCTGATCGCGCCGACCGACCGCGGCATGCTTGGCGAGTTCCGCGCCAGCGGCTACGCAACCTTCCTTGCCAGGCCGGTGCGTGGCGGAACGCTTCTGCGTGTGCTGTTGAGCAGCAATGCTCCCGCCCTCGCCCAGCCGCAGCCGGAAAACCGTCACGCGCCCGCGCTGCGTTCCGTAGGCAGCCGCCAGCGGGGCCTGTCGGTGCTGATCGCCGAGGACAACGACATCAACGCCATGCTTGCCCGCGCCACGCTGCTGAAGGCCGGGCATCGCGTCAAGGTGGTCGGCAACGGCAAGGCTGCCGTTGAGGCTGTCACCGGCGCCGGGCACAGCCATCGGTTCGACGTGGTTCTGATGGACCTTCACATGCCGGTCATGGACGGGCTGGACGCGATTGCCGCGATCCGCCGCTACGAGGAGGAAACCGCCGTGCCGCCGGTGCCGATCATGGTGCTGTCAGCGGATAGCCAGGAAAAGACCCGCCATGCGGTGCTTGCCCATGGCGCCAGCGGCTTCGTTACCAAGCCACTCGACCCCGACGCGCTGGTCCATGCGGTCGAGGGACAGGTCGCGGCCTAGGGCACGATCGCCAACCGAAGGTCAGGAACTTCGACCGCCCACCCACCCCGCCCGCTCGCGTAACGTAGCCGGTTGACCGTATTCGCCAGCCGACGAAGTATTGCCCACGACGTCGTATCACGGTACTGTCACAATCCTGTTGCACCTACACCGTATCCCCGTGCCAAGAGGGATGGCTCGAAGGAGAATCCTCGTGCATACAGTTATGCCGGAATGTGACACTCGGCCGAACGCCAGCAGCGCCTTGCTTGCCGGACGTAACGTCGATTCCGTCATAAAGGGCGCAGCACTCGGCCGTATCGGTAATCTCGAAGTGCGGCTCGCCCGCAACGAGGCCGAGATCGCGGCCGCGCAGGAAGTCCGCTACCGGGTGTTCTACGATGAACTCGGCGCCAGGAAGGATTTGTTCCAGGCGCCGGATCGCCGTGACGCCGACCGGTTCGATCCGCTCTGCGACCATCTGCTTGTCTTCGATACTTCGCTTTCCGGCCCCGAACATCGGCGTATCGTCGGCACCTATCGCCTGCTGCGGCAAGAAATCGCGGCCGCCGCTGGAGGATTTTATTCCGAAGGTGAATTCGAGCTGACCAAGCTCATCGCCCGTCACCCCGGCCAGCGTTTTCTCGAGCTCGGCCGCTCCTGCGTGTTGCCTGAATATCGGTCGAAGCGCACCATCGAGGCGCTGTGGCAAGGTATCTGGGCTTATATCAACCACTACGAAATCGGTGTGATGACCGGCTGCGCATCCTTCCACGGCACCGTGCCGGCGGCGTATGCCGAGGCGCTCACCTATCTCGCCCATCACTGCCGGACGAATTCGGCCTGGGACGTGCGCGCGGTGTCCGGGCGCTACTGTTCGATGGATCTGATGCCGATCGAGGCGGTCAATGCCAAGGCGGCGATCGCGGCGATGCCGCCGCTGGTCAAGGGCTATCTGCGCGTCGGCGCCCGCATCGGCGATGGCTGCGTCATCGACCGCGAATTCTCGACGGTCGACGTGTTCGTGGTGATGCCGGTCAAGGAAATCGGCGCCCGCTACGTCAACTATTATGGCGGGGAAGCCCAGCGCTTCGCTGCGTGAATAGCGGCAACAACCACTATTCGCTACTCACTTTCTTTCACGGAATATCTTCCGGTCGCCGGCCGGGCCGGCTCTTGTAGGGGGGAAACGCCCAGCCGAAGCGAAGCGCGCCGCCGCGCACGGCGAACGCCGCGGCGAAGCCGGCCAATCCTGAGACAATCTGCGGCAAGCCAACAACATCGCCTGCTGTAAAGATGGCAGCGCCGACGAGCGCGGCCGTGACATAGATTTCGGGCCTCAGCAGCACGGAAGGCTCCCCCGCCAGAAGATCACGCAGGATACCGCCGAATGTCGCGGTCAGCATGCCGGTTATCACCGACACCGCCGGCGAGCCGGTGATGGCAAGTCCCTTGGCAGCGCCCATCACGGAAAACGCAGCAAGGCCGATGGCGTCGAGCCAGAGCAGCAGCTTGTAACGGGATTCGACGCGGTGCGCGGTGAAGAACACCACCACCGCCACCACCGCGCAGATCAGCACATAGTCCCGGTTTCCCACCCAGAACACCGGTACGTTGAGGATCAGGTCGCGAAACGTGCCGCCGCCGATGCCGGTGACGCTGGCCAGGAACAGGAAACCGATAATGTCGAGCTGCTTGCGTGAAGCAGCAAGCGCCCCGGTCGCGGCAAAGACGGCGACGCCGGCATAGTCGAGAAGCGCAATGGGGTTCATGAGTGAGCGAATAGCAAGCAGTGGGTAGCCAATAGGCAATAGCACGAAGCCACTTGGCCGCTATCAACTATTTCCTACTCGCTACTCCCTATTCGCTACTCACTCTCATCAGGCGTCTTTCTCAGCCTGCTCATTGACAGGCCCAGGCTCGACTGCCGCTTCGGCCGCAACCTTCGGGCCGCCCTTGGCGACGCCGACCATGGCCGGGCGCAGCACCCGCTCGCCGATCGAATAGCCCGGCTGCACGACCTGGACCACGGTGTTCGCCGGGACATCCGGATTGGGCACTTCAAACATCGCCTGGTGGAAATTGGGATCGAACTTCTCGCCTTCAGGCGTGAGTTTCTTGACCCCGTGCCGTTCCAGCGCCGACAGCATGGCGCGCTCGGTGAGGTCGACGCCTTCGATCAGCGCCTTGAAGCCGGCGTCCCCGGATGCCTTGGCTTCAGCCGGGATGGCGTCGAGCGCGCGGCGCAGATTGTCCGACACCGACAGCATGTCGCGCGCGAAATTCGCCACCGCGTAGGTGCGCGCGTCGTGCACGTCGCGCGCGGTGCGGCGGCGCAGGTTTTCCATCTCGGCCGCGACGCGCAGCGCGCGGTCCTTCAGGTCCTCATTTTCCTTCAGCAGCCGCACAAGGGCTTCATAGTCACCATCGATGCTGCCTTCCGTGCGCTCGGCATTGGCCTCGGTCGCCTCGACTTCATCGGGCGCGCGTTCGTCTTTTGCCTGGTCGCTCATCGCCGTTTCCCGTCAATCTCGAATGATATGGATTTTGAGCCCGATATCGAGGTTTGGCAGCCAAAAATCAAGGGGTAAGCGACAGTCGAGGCTCACTGCCAGGGCAGGACACAAACGGCAAGGTCCTTCGATTTTAATTCAAACTTTACCTTAACTGACGGCCTTCCTTGCCACGAAGGCGTGATGCGGGAACCATTTCCTTGCTGGAGGAGTTTCGAAGCCGACACAGGATTTTTGAGATGATGACCCGCAACAAAGGCGAAAAGGGAGAACGGCTGGCCACGGAGGTCAGGCGCCAGTTCGGTGCCGAGGCGACGACGCGCTTTCTGCGTACCTTGCCGGCCTTCCGCACCGAGGCCGACATTCCCGACCGCCTCAGGGAGCTGCTCGACCGCCTCGACGGGGCGGAGGACGGCGACGCCGGCTGGCGCCGGCAGTAAACGCAACGACCAACCTGGCAACAACCCTCCATCGGCAATAGCCTGAGAGAGCCGAACCATCTAGTGATGGACGCGTTATGATTCACATGGAGGACGTAGTGCGCAAGGTTTCGATCACCTCATTGCTGTCGGCGCTTGTCGGCCTTGGCGCCGTTGCATTGGTGGCCTTTCCGTCACAGGCAGAGAGTCTGCAGCTGGAATTGGGCAAACATGGCCCGCGGCTGAAGCTCTTGCCAGATTGCGATCCCAACTACGACGATTGCGATTTCCGCCGCGACGACTGGCGTGACCGTCGTCACTCACGAGGCTGCACGGAGGATCGGGCTCTCGATAAGGCGGAACGGATGGGCATCCGCCGGGCAAGGATAGAGTCCATCGGCCGCCGCGAGATCACCGTCCGCGGCAGACAGTATGGCGACCGCGTGCGCGTGACTTTTGGAACCGAGCGCGGCTGCCCCATCCTCGATCGCGAGTAGTGATCGCCCCAAAGCAGAAAAACCCGGCGCTCCAGGGTGAATCGTCGACTGGTCAAATTGGGACTGACCGGGTCGACCGCCGAGCCACGCGACAATTACGCACAGTAATTTTGCGTGATCCCTGTCTTGCGGCGGCGGGATACCCCGCCTATGCTTCCTGATGAACATGATTTCCCCTGAGACGGCCGCCAACAGCAAGCGCGCCTGGCTGAAGATTTTGGCGCGCTACAAGAAGCCTGACAGGCGCCGCAGCGCGCTCGAACTCGCGATCACCCTTATTCCCTTCGTCACGCTGTGGGCGCTCTCTTCGGCCGCCTACTCCTACGGTCATTGGTGGGGTTTGGTCCTCGTTCTTCCGGCGGCCGGGTTTCTGGTGCGCATCTTCATGATCCAGCACGACTGCGGCCATGGTTCCTTCTTCGCCAATCGTTATGCCGACGACTGGATCGGCCGCGCGCTGGGCATCCTGACGCTGACGCCCTACGACTGCTGGCGGCGTGCCCACGCGACCCATCATGCCAGCGCCGGCAATCTTGACGAACGCGGCATGGGCGACATCAGGACGCTGACCGTTGCCGAATACCGGCAATTGTCATGGCGAGGCCGCCTTGCCTATCGCCTCTATCGCCACCCGCTGGTGATGTTCGGGCTGGGGCCGATCTGGCTGTTCATCTTCGAGCAAAGGCTGCCTATCGGCATGATGCGTGGCGGCCTGACCCCTTGGGTGTCGTCAATGACCACCAATCTTGGCATCGCGGTTGCGGCAGCTATCCTCATCTGGTTCGTCGGCCCCGGCGCGTTCCTGGTTGTCCATCTGCCGATCGTCATCCTTGCCGGTTCGGCCGGCATCTGGCTGTTCTACGTCCAGCACCAATTCGAGGAGACGGAATGGGCAAAGGATGCGGACTGGGAATTCCAGCACGCCGCCTTGCACGGATCGTCCTACTACGACCTGCCGCCGGTGCTGAACTGGTTCACCGGCAATATCGGCGTCCACCACGTCCACCACCTTTCCGCCAAGGTGCCGGGCTACCGGTTGCAGGAAGTGCTGCGGGATTATCCGGAACTGCGCGGCATCGGCCGCGTCACGCTGCTCGACAGCCTGCGCTGCGTCAAACTGGCGTTGTGGGACGAAAACCGCCGCAAGCTGGTGTCGTTCCGCGAGGCGCTGGCGGCGGCGTAAAGAAACCGCCGCACCATACGGCGCGGCGACATTCGGCAAATCCTGGATTGTTTTGAAGCAATTCCGAATGGAAAACCGGAATTGCTCGCTTTGTTTGACGCAATTCCGGACGGAAAGCCGTTTGGTGCTTTTCCTGGAATTCCTCGCGATCAGGCCGCCTGGCGCTCTTCGCGCATCAAGATCTCGCCATGGCGGATCTCGGTGCCCAGCACCTTCAGGCATTCGCGGATGAAATTGGACAGGCCCGGCCAGCCCTTGGCTGACACGAGATTGCCGTCGACATGGGCGCCGGTCGGCGCGACGTCGATGTAGATGCCGCCGGCCAGCGTCACCTCCGGCTCGCAATAGTGAAGCGCTGCGACTTCCCGGCCCCGCACCACGCCGTCGACGGCGATCAGGATCTGCACGCCGTGGCAGATGGTGAAGATCGGCTTGCCGGCCTCATGGAAATGCCGCACCAGCGCCTGCACCCGCTTGTCGATGCGGATGTATTCCGGCCCGCGCCCGCCCGCCGCATAGACGGCATCATAATCGTCCGGCTTCACCTCGGCGAAGGTCTTGTTCAGGATGTAGTCGTGGCCGAGCTTTTCCGTGTAGGTCTGGTGGCCTTCAAAGTCGTGCAGCGACGTCTTCAGGATATCGCCGGCCTTCTTGTCGGGGCAGACGACATGCACCGTATGGCCAACGGCATGCATGGCCTGTTCAAAGACGAAAATCTCGTACTCCTCGCTGAACTCGCCAACGAGCATCAATATTTTCTTGCCAGCCATTTGCGGTTCCTCCCTTGGCCATATTTATTTCGGACGGTGAAATAATGGAACTATCCTAAGGGCAGCGCAGCGAAAGGGAAAGCACAAATCCCCCATTGGTAAGACCAGTTCCCGTCGACCGGGACAGGCATCGCTATAGATCGCTTCAAAACAAGCGAAAATAGCACCACTGGTTCGACCAGAACTCCGTCAGGCAACCGCCTTGATCATATCGGCTGCCTTTTCGGCGATCATGATGGTCGGCGCATTGGTGTTGCCGCCGATCAGCGTCGGCATCACCGAGGCGTCGACCACCCGCAAGGCCCGTATGCCGCGCACGCGCAGTTGCGGATCGACCACCGCCATGTCGTCGATGCCCATCTTGCAGGTGCCCGCCGGGTGATAGATCGTATCGGCACGGGCTCGGATATGGGTCATCAGCTCGGCATCGCTCGATACGCCGGCGGTGTAGATTTCCCTGGCGCGGTATTTGGCCAGCGCCGGCGCCTCCAGTATGCCGCGCATCATTCTGACACCTTTGAGCAACAGCTCGGCGTCGCGTTTGTCGGACAGAAAACGCGGATCGATGCGCGGTGGCGCCAGCGGGTCGCGCGCCGACAACCCGACCTCGCCGCGCGAATGCGGCCGCAGCACACAGACGTGGCAGGAGAAACCATAACCCATATGCAGCTTGCGACCATGATCATCGACGATGGCGATGCAGAAATGCAGTTGCAGATCGGGACGATGGATCGCCGGGTCGGATTTGAGGAAGGCGCCGCCCTCCGCGTAGGGCGTGGCGATCATACCGCCGCCATCCCTGCGCCAACGCCGCAGATGCCGCAGCAGGCTAGGCAGACCGCGCAGGCCAATGCCCATCATGTCGGTATTCTTCGATTTCCAGCCCATGATGAAATCAAGATGGTCCTGCAGGTTCTTGCCGACGCCGGGCAGTTCATGGATGATCGGAATTCCGTGCGCTGCAAGCTCGACAGCCGGGCCGATCCCGGACAGCATCAAGAGCTGTGGCGAGCCGAAGGCACCAGCGCAGACGATGACCTCGCGCCTGGCCTTCGCAACGGCTTCATTCTTGCCGGTGCGATAGCGCACGCCGGTAGCCCGCTTGCCTTCAAGGACGATACCCGTGGCTTGCGCTCCGGTGACAACGGTGAGGTTTGGCCGGCTCATCGCCGGGTGTAGATAGGCGGCGGCTGCGGAACAGCGCTCGCCATTGCGGCGTTCGCCCCAGAATTGCGTGACCTGATAAAGTCCGGCCCCTTCCTGTTCGACGCCGTTGAAATCATCGTTGCGCCGGATCTGGTTTTCGCCACAGGCCTCGACAAAGGCCTTGGAGAGCGCACGCGGCTCCTGCTGCTCGGCGACCCGCAATGGTCCCTCGCCACCGTGCAAGGCATCCGCACCACGCTGATTGCCTTCCGCACGCCGGAAATAGGGCAGCACCTCGCCCCATGACCAGCCGTCGCAGCCGAGATCGGCCCATTCGTCATAGTCGCCGCGGTGCCCGCGTGTGTAGAGCATGGCATTGATGGCGCTCGAGCCACCCAGCGCCTTGCCGCGCGGCTGGTACCCCTTGCGGCCGCCAAGCTCTGGCTGCGGCACGGTCTCGAAGGCCCAGTTGTTGATCTTCGGCCGGCCCGGCAACAGCGCGATGACGCCTGCCGGTGCGCGGATGAGCAGATCTCTGCCCTCGCCGCCGGCTTCGATCAGGCAAACCCTTTTCGATGGATCTTCTGAGAGCCGCGCGGCAAGCGTGCAGCCGGCGGACCCGCCACCGGCAATGACGTAGTCGAAATCCATGATCTCCTCCCGGTCGGAGCGCCGCGCGTCCAAAGGACCCGCAAAGGACGCTCCGAGACTCATGCACATCAGGCGGATGTTTCCGTCCGGATGACCAAGAGAAGGCCCGATCACAACCGATGTAAAGACGCGTGGAATTACCGCTGCGTCAGCTGACGCGAACGCGCCGCCAGGAATATTTTGGCCCCTTGGGCTCCTGTACGGCGGTTGGCTGGTAGTAGAGCCCCAGCCCGCCGGTGCGGCCCTCTTCCAGCCGCTTCAACAGCACCGGGTTAGATATCTCGAATTCGTCGAAGCCGAGCCGCAGCATATGCGGCAACTGGTCGACCAGCACTTGGCCGGTGGCGCGCACTGCACCCTCGAAATGATAGCGGCTGCGCAGCAATTCGCCCTTGGAGAAGGACCGGCCGTCGCTGAAGGCCGGGAAGGCCAGTGCCACCAGTGACAGCTGGTCGAGCAGATCGGCGATCTTCTCGAGCTGGTCGCCGGGCTGCAGCGTGACGCCGAGCCGCTCCGTGGCGGACCGGCGCACCTCGGGATCGAGATCGAGAAACGCCTGCAGCGGCAGGATGAAGCGGCCATTGGCGGACAGCGCGTCCGCACTTTCGGCATGAGCCCACTCGTCCTCGCGAAAACCGGTCGGGGTCCAGAGGCGGGTCTCCGGTGTCGTCGGTTCGGTCATCAAAAATTCCTAAGTCCGAAAGAATTCCAGGGTGCGTGAAATTCAGGTGGGTTCCGAGAACCGGAGCGGAGCGTACTTAAGTACGTGAGCACCGGAAACCGCCAGTTGCAGGCCGGCATCACCTGAATACTACATACCCTAGAGCGATGCGTCGGTCAGCGACTTTTCCAGTCCCGACAGGTGAATGCCGCACTCGGTCTTGGCATGACCGGCCCAGCGGCCGCTGCGCGCGTCCTCGCCGGGCTGCACCGGCTGCGTGCACGGGAAGCACCCGATCGACAGATAGCCATAGGCGACCAGCGGATTTTCGCGCAGCGCATGCGCGCGCATGTAATCCGCCTGGTCCGATGTCGTCCAGTGCGCCAGCGGATTGATTCGGATGCGCGGCCCGACCGCCTCGAACACCGGAAGCGCTGCCCGGGTCGAGGCCTGGAAGCGCTTGCGGCCGGTGAACCAGGCGCGGAAAGGTGCAACGCCACGCGCCAGAGGCTCGACCTTGCGCACGTCGCAGCAGGCGTCGGTATTGCTCTGGTGCAGATTGCCCGTCGGGTCGATCCGTTCGAGCGCTGCTTCTTCAGGTTTGATCACCCGGATGTTGGTCAGCCCGAAATCGGCGGCAAGCGCGTCGCGATAGCTGAGCGTCTCCTCGAAATGCTTGCCGGTGTCGAGGAAGATGACCGGCAGCGTCCGGTCGATCGTGGAGATCATGTGCAGCAGCACGGCCGAATCGGCGCCGAATGACGACACCGCGGCGATCTCGTCGTGGAACAGTTCGCGGGCCGAGCGTTCGATGATCTCGAGCGGGGTCAGATGACCATACAGCGCATCGAGCCCCGCTGCTTTCGCGGCGATGCCGTCATCGACGTCGACGATACGGTCAAGCGGCCTTGGCTTCGCCAGCATAGAGCGCCTCCTTGAACGGCGCGGGACCGACTCGGCGGTAGGCGTCGATGAATTTTTCTTGTGGGTTGAGCCGAAGGCCGAGATAGGTCTCGACGATCTGCTCGATGGCGTCGGTGATCTCTTCCGAGCTGAAGCCGCGGCCGATGATCTCGCCGACCGACGTGTTCTCGTCGGCCGAGCCGCCCAGCGTCACCTGATAGAGCTCGGAGCCCTTCTTCTCGACGCCGAGGATGCCGATATGGCCGACATGGTGGTGGCCGCACGCATTGATGCAGCCCGAAATCTTCAGCTTCAGTTCGCCGATCTCGCGCTGCCGCTCCAGCGAGGCGAAGCGGCGCGAGATTTCCTGTGCGATCGGGATCGAGCGCGCCGTCGCCAGCGCGCAATAGTCGAGGCCCGGGCAAGCGATGATGTCCGATATCAGGTTGGAATTGGCCGTCGCCAGCCCGATGTCGACCAGCGCGTCATAGACCGCCTTGAGATCGGCACGCGCCACATGCGGCAGGATCAGGTTCTGCTCATGGCTGACGCGAAGCTCGTCGAAGGCGTATTTCTCGGCGATGTCGGCGACCGCTTCCATCTGGCTGTCGGAGGCATCGCCCGGCACCTCGCCGATGCCCTTCAGCGAAATGGTCACCGCCGCATAGTCGGGATGGCGGTGCGTCACCACGTTCTGGTCGAGCCAATCGGAAAAGCTCTTCGAATCGAGGCGCGCCAGCTTCACCGCTGCGTCGCCGTCCGGCCGGTCGGTGAGCGCCGGAGGCGCGAAATAGGCCTGGATGGCGCGGATATCAGCGTCCGGCAGCTTCAGTTCGGCGTCCTTCAGTTCCTGCCATTCGGCCTCGACCTGGCGGGTGATTTCCTCGACGCCGGTCTCGTGGACGAGGATCTTGATGCGCGCCTTGTACTTGTTGTCGCGGCGCCCATAGAGGTTGTAAACGCGCAGGATCGCCGTGCAGTAGGACAGGAGGTCGACCTCCGGCAGGAAGTCGCGGATCTTCCTGGCCACCATCGGCGTGCGGCCCTGGCCGCCGCCGATATAGACGGCGAAGCCGAGTTCGCCGGCGGCGTTCTTCTTCAGGTGTAGGCCGATGTCGTGGGTCTGGATGGCGGCGCGGTCACGCTCGGCACCTGTTACCGCGATCTTGAACTTGCGCGGCAGGAACGAGAATTCCGGATGCACCGACGACCACTGGCGCAGGATTTCCGCATAGGGGCGCGGATCGGCGACCTCGTCGGCGGCGGCGCCTGCGAAATGATCGGCGGTGACATTGCGGATGCAGTTGCCGCTGGTCTGGATGGCATGCATCTCGACGCTTGCGAGATCCGCCAGGATCGCCGGAATATCCGACAGCGCCGGCCAGTTGAACTGGATGTTCTGGCGCGTGGTGAAATGGCCGTAGCCCTTGTCGTATTTGCGGGCGATGTGGCCGAGCATACGCAACTGCTTGCCGTTCAGCGTGCCATAGGGCACCGCGATGCGCAGCATGTAGGCGTGCAGTTGAAGATAGACGCCGTTCATCAGCCTCAGCGGCCGGAACTGGTCCTCGGTGATTTCGCCGGCAAGGCGGCGCAGGACCTGGTCGCTGAACTCGGCGACGCGGGCCTGGACAAAATCGTGGTCGAACTCATCGTAACGGTACATGCTTCGTCTTTCAGGGCGCGTCCGCCCATGCCTGGTGTCTTGTTAAGCTGCCCGGGCAGCCTGCTTGCCGAGATCGTTGCGGATGGTCGGGCCGGCGGCGCGGATCTTCTCGCGCAACCGCACCGGCTCGACGATGCCGTCGACGACATCGGCGTCGATTAAATTGACGTCGACCACTTCGTTGTCGGCATAGGCCTTGGTGCCGATCGCCTCCAGCCGATCCTCGGCCGCCTTGTCGTGCGCGAGGTCGGCATGGTCTACCGTCTCGGCCCAGCCGCCATCGGCATACCAGACGGCAATGCCGTCACTGAGGCGGTTAGCGGTCAGTATCTTCATTGTTGAACTCCCTCAGTGGCAGCTGCGGACACGCCTGCATGCCTGTGTGCCGCGAGCGGCTCGGACCGTTCAAAGTTGGCGCCGGCAACCGCATCGCCGATGATGGTCATGACCGGGCCGGAAAGATCGGCACGCGCTTCCAGCGACGGCAGGTCGGCAAGCGTGCCGTGGAAGCGGCGGCGATTGGCGAGGCTGGCATTCTCGACCACGGCCACCGCCGTGTCGGGCGACAGGCCGGCCTCGATCAGCCGGCCGGCAACTTCGGCCGCCACCGAGCGGCCCATATAGACGGCGACGGTCGCGCCCGAAATGGCAAGCTTGGCCCAGTCGGGCAGCGAATTGCCCTTGAGGTCGTGGCCGGTCGTGAACACCATCGACGAGGAAACGCCGCGCAAGGTCAGCGGCAATTCGAAATCTGCGGCGGCGGCGAAGGCTGCGGTAACACCCGGAACCACCTCATAGGCAATGCCGGCATCACGCAGTGCTGCCATCTCCTCGCCGGCCCGGCCGAACACCAACGGATCGCCCGACTTCAACCGCACGACACGCTTGCCTTGGCGCCCAAGTTCGACCAGCAGCGCATTGATCTCGGCCTGGCTCTTGGTGTGGCAGCCTTTGCGTTTGCCGACCGGCAGGCGCTCGGCATCGCGGCGCCCCATGGCAACGACCGCTTCCGGCACCAGCGCGTCATGGACGATGACATCGGCCTCCATCAGCAGGCGGTGGGCGCGCAGGGTCAAAAGATCCTCGGCGCCCGGACCGGCACCGACGAGCGCGATATGACCTGAAGCCGGGGAGTTCGAAAGCAGAAGATCGACCGCGGCGTCATGCGCCTGCGACAGCTGGCCGGCGCCCACCGCGTGGGCAGGCGCGCCGCCGAAAAAGTCGCTCCAGAACCGGCGCCGGGCATTGCCTTTCGGCAGCAGCTTCTCGGCAGCACCGCGAAACGACGCGGCAAGCGTTGCCAGCGGCCCAAGCGACGGCGACAGCAGCTGGTCGATGCGGCTGCGCAGCATCTGGGCAAGCACCGGGCCTGCCCCTTCCGTGCCGATGGCGATGGCGATCGGCGCGCGGTTGACCAGCGCCGGGGTGAAGAAATCGCAGAGCTCCGGCCGGTCGACGGCATTGACCGGGATACCCAGCCGGCGCGCGTCCGCGGCCACCCGGCGGTCGAGTTCGTCGTCGCCACTGGCGGCAAATACCATGGCCGCGCCTTCGAGCTGCGACGCGTCGTACGCGGCGACCACATGGCTGGCATCGGACTGGGCGATGAACGCGAGCAGGTCGGGCTCGGCATCTTCAGCGATGATGCGCAGGACCGCGCTCGATTGCCCGATCAGCCGCGCCTTGGCCAGCGCCTCGTCGCCGCCGCCGACGATGGCCACGGTTTGCCCCTCGACCCGCAGGAAGACGGGGAAGGCATTGAGCTTGGGAACAGTGTGCGGCATGGACGCGAGCGGAATCCTGAACGGGCCTGCAGTTCTACGCGCAGGCGCGAAAAACCAGAAGGAACGCACTCGCGCATCGCTTGTCGGGATGCAATCGCTTTTCTGAATGCTCGCTAGCCAAGAGAAAAATATTCCTCGTTGGCACACGGAACGGATTCAAGCTGCTGCCGCAGGCCTTGATTTGCGCCTGTTTTAGCGCCCGACGAAAAATACCGCAAAACAGTTTTTTCTAAATTCTACCAATTTAGTAGATTAAAGCCGCCTGCACCAAAACCCAAGCAAAGTAGCAACATCTCCGCCCTTTTCGATCAGGCGGTGCATGATCTGCGTGAATTCTGACGGCATTCGTTTTCTGCGCCCTCGCCGTCGATTTCGCGCGCTTGCGGGTTGCATCGTCGACACCCCTTCAACCATATTGCAAACAGGCGGCGGCTTCGGGCGGCGCACATCCGACATCTCTGGTTTGAAAGGCGCTCCATAAACAATGCCGCATGACACGCCCCTTATTGCCACCATCGTTGCCGGTCTGGGGCTGGCTTTCGTCTTCGGCGCTCTCGCCAACCGCTTCCGCATTCCGCCGCTGGTCGGCTATCTCGTAGCCGGCGTGCTGGTCGGGCCGAACACGCCCGGCTTCGTCGCCGATGCCGGCCTTGCCAATGAGCTCGCCGAAATCGGCGTCATCCTGCTGATGTTCGGCGTCGGCCTGCACTTCTCGCTGAAGGATTTGCTGTCGGTGCGCGCCATCGCCGTGCCCGGCGCCATCGTCCAGATCGGCTTTGCCACCGCACTCGGCGCCGGGCTGTCCTGGATGCTCGGCTGGTCGATGGGCGCGGGGCTGGTTTTTGGCCTAGCGCTGTCGGTCGCCTCGACCGTGGTGCTGCTCCGCGCCTTGCAGGAGCGGCGGATGATCGAGACCGAGCGCGGCCGCATCGCCGTCGGCTGGCTGATCGTCGAGGACTTGGCCATGGTGCTGGCGTTGGTGCTGCTGCCGGCCCTTGCCGGCGTGCTCGGCGGCCAGGAGCAGGCGGACACCCATGTGAGCGGGATGCTGTCGCTGCCCGCAGGCTATGGCATCTGGGGCGTCGTCGGCATCACGCTGGCCAAGGTAGCCGCCTTCGTCGTCGTCATGCTGGTCGTCGGCCGCCGGGTCATCCCCTGGATCCTCCACTATGTCGCGCACACCGGCTCGCGCGAACTGTTCCGGCTCGCCGTGCTGGCCATTGCGCTTGGCGTCGCCTTCGGCGCGGCCAAGCTGTTCGGGGTTTCGCTGGCGCTGGGCGCCTTCTTTGCCGGCATGATCATGAGCGAGTCCGAGCTCAGCCATCGCGCCGCCGAGGAATCGCTGCCGCTGCGCGATGCCTTTTCCGTGCTGTTCTTCGTCTCGGTCGGCATGCTGTTCGACCCGTTCAGCCTGATCAGCAATGGCTGGCCGATCCTGGCGACGCTCGCCATCATAGTCATCGGCAAATCGCTGGCGGCATTCGTCATCGTCATTGCCTTCGGCTATCCGCTGGCCACGGCGCTGATGATTTCGGCAAGCCTTGCCCAGATCGGCGAATTTTCCTTCATCCTGGCTGAACTCGGTGTCGGGCTGAAACTATTGCCCGAACAGGGCCGCGACCTGATCCTGGCCGGCGCCATCCTGTCGATCGTCCTCAACCCGCTGATGTTCCTCGCCATCGACTGGATGAAACCATGGCTTGAAGCCCGCGCCGCCAAGACGGCGCCATCAGTCGAGGCAAAGCCGCTCGGTCCGGCGACGGAACCCGGCCAGGTGGCCTCGGTTGCGGCGACGACCAACAGGGAAGACGGGCCGCGGCCCAGGACAATTCTCGCCAACCACGCCATCCTGATCGGCTATGGCCGTGTCGGCAGCCTTGTCGGCGCGGCGCTGAAAGAGGCCGCCCTGCCCTTCCTCGTCATCGAGGATGCCGACAAGACACTGGCCAGGCTGAAGGCCGACGGCATCGAGACCGTGTCCGGCAATGCGGCCAATGCCGAAGTGTTCGCCGCCGCCAATCCCGAAGGCGCCAGGCGGCTGATCCTGGCCATCCCCAATGCCTTCGAGGCCGGCCAGATCGTGCTGCGGGCGCGGGCCGCCAACCCTGGCATCAACGTCATCGCCCGCGCCCATTCCGACGCCGAGGTCGAGCATCTCAAGGGGCTCGGCGCAGACACGGTGATCATGGGCGAGCGCGAGATTGCGCGCGGTATCGTCGAAGAGGTGCTTGGGCATAAGCCGCCCGAGGCCTCTGAACCGTCCGCGGCCTGAGCCGATCCACAATGATCACTGTTCGCCTTTGGCCGATGGCCGGCGACAGATTGCACAGCCGATCTCAACCGTCCGCCCTCAATCGAATTGATCAGGCAGCGAATGCCGACCCGCCATTCAGCGCGACGCTGCTGAGATACTGTGCGGGCGGCTTGCCCAGCGCCTTCTTGAACATGGTGATGAAGGCTGTGACGGACTCATAGCCGAGATCTGCCGAAACCTGCTGCACGCTCGCGCCCGAGGCCAGTTCCCGTATCGCGACGATCAAATGCAGTTGCTGACGCCAGCGTCCGAAGCTCAGGCCTGTCTCTCTAACCACCAGGCGTGCCAGGCTGCTTTCGCTGAGAGCGACACGCCGGGCCCATTCTGCCAGATTGCTGCGGTCGGCGGGATTCTCGGCCAAGGCATCGACAATCCGCCTCAAGCGCGGCTCCGACGATATCGGCATATGCAGCTGCTGGACAGGCATGCGCGGCAGCTCGCTGAGCAGAACCGTGGTCAGCACGGCCTTCCGTGAGTCGTCGTCCTGCCCGTGATCGGCCAGTTCGACGATCAGTTCGCGCAGCAGCGGCGAGATCGACAGCGTGCAGCACCGGTCCGGCAGATCGGCGGCTCCCGGCTCGACGTACACGAAGAAAATCCGGGCGTTGGCGGTGGCGATATTGCTGTGCTCCATACTGCCGGGAATCCACACCCCGCAATGCGGCGGCACCATCCACAGGCCGCTGGGGACGCGGCAGGTGACGCCACCACCGAGCGCGAAGACGAGCTGGCCTTTGCGGTGCCAATGCGAGGGGACCTCAGCCCTGGTCTCGGTGACGTCAACGCGCACGGCAATCGCCGGCTCGGAAAGCGCATCGACATCGAAATCGAGCCAGGGGTAGCGGAGGGGTTGTCTCATGGTTGACTGTTTTTAGCGATCAATTGCGTTGATATCAAAATTATTCAAGAAGGAAAGTCGATAGGTTCCGGCTTGTGAATGAGCACGTCTGGGGCGCGGTGCAGGGATAGCAGCCGCCCTAAGGCCATGCGTCCACCATGCAGAAATGAGGTATGAACTATGCTCGCCCTGGTCATTTCTCCCGATAGCGCAACTGGGTTGATGCTCGCGGAGCTCGACGAGCCTCGGCCGGCCTCCAATGAGGCGCTTGTCTCGGTCCACGCAACCTCGTTGAACCGTGGTGAACTGCGCCTGCTCGCCATCCGGTCGAACGGCTGGATACCCGGCCAGGACATCGTCGGGGTTGTCGAGCGGGCAGCAGCCGATGGCTCCGGGCCAGCCGTGGGCGCCCGGGTTGCGGCTTTGGTCGACCAGGCCGGCTGGGCCGAACGTGTCGCCGTTTCAACCAACCGTCTCGCCGTCCTGCCGGATGACGTTAGCTTCGTCTCCGCCGCCACGCTTCCGGTCGCGGGCACGACGGCGCTCAGGACCTTGCGCCATGGCGGTAGCCTGGCCGGCCAGCAGGTCCTGATCACCGGTGGAAGCGGTGCAGTCGGTCGTTTCCAGATCCAGATCGCCCGCGAGCAAGGCGCTTCGGTGACAGCGGTCGCCGCCTCCCGACACCACGAGGATCTCCGCCGCCTGGGAGCCGGACGGGTTGTCGAGTCGATCGAGCTGGCAGAGGGGCCGTTTTCGCTGATCACCGAATCAGTCGGCGGCGAAAGCCTCGCACACGCGATCGAACGCGTCGCACCTGGCGGAACCATCGTCATGTTCGGCTCGAGCAGCGGCGAACTCACGCCCATTGGATTTCGCCAATTCGTTCCGGGTCACGAGGGAGCGAGGCTGCAGACTTTCGCCTACTACGCGTCTGGCTCAGGCATTGGCGCGGATATCGCCTCGCTGCTCGCCATGGTCGCGGCGGGCCGGCTCGAAACACGCGTGGTCTTGACCGTGCCATGGACAGACGTCGCCCAAGCCCTCGACGCACTGCGACAGCGCCGCATCAGCGGCAAGGCTGTTCTCACCATAACCGGATGAGCAGGCCTAGCCTTGAGTCGGCCGCTCACACGTGCTGGCCGCCATTGATGTGGATTTCGGAGCCGGTCACGTAGGACGCCTGCTGCGAGCACAGGAAGAAGATGATGTCGGCGACCTCCGCCGTGGTGCCGAGCCTTCTCAGCGGTATCGTCTCGACGATCTTGTCTGTCCCCGGCGACAGGATCGCGGTGTCGATCTCGCCCGGCGCGATGGCGTTGACGCGAATGCCATACGGGCCGAAATCATGCGCCATCTCGCGCGTGAGCGAGCCGAGAGCCGCCTTCGATGTCGCATAGGCGGTGCCGGCGAACGGATGCACGCGCGTGCCGGCGATCGAAGTGACGTTGACGATCGAGCCCTTGGCCGCCGCCAATTCCTTGAACAGGCCACGCGCCAGCATGATCGGCGCGAAGAAATTGACCTGGAACACGTCGCGCCAGACATGCATCGGCGTGTCGATCGAGTCCATCCGGCTGTTGCCGTCCTTGAGCTTCGGCGAGATGCCGGCATTGTTGACCAGCGCGTGCAACTGGCCGCCATGCGCTTCCAGCCGGTGGCGGATTTCCGAGACGGCGATGCCGACATCTTCCTGGTCGGCGAGATCGACCTTGATGTGGTCTTCAGGGCCGGCCGGCCACGGGCAATCCTCGGCAAAGGCCTGGCGCGAACAGGTGATGACGCGCCAGCCCTCGCGCGAAAAGCGCTTGACCGTGGCGTGGCCGATGCCGCGGCTGGCGCCGGTCAGCACGATGGTTTTTCGGGTGTCGAGTTCAGCCATGTCAGGTCTCCGGACCGGAGATGTAGCCGAACCCTGTCGTGGATGCGAGAGGCGAGTTGCCGCTCAGCCGCCGCCGAGAATGTCGAGGATCGAGGTCTGCTTCTTCTTCAGCGGACCGCCGACATTGCCTGGCGGCACCGGATGCTTGATCGATGCGGTGGCGCCCTCGTCCTCCGGCATGGCAAGGCCATCGGCATCGACGGTCTGGGCAGGACGCGCCGCGCGCACTGGCGCTGGCGGCGGCGCCACCGGCGCAGCAGCCTGCGTGGCCGGCGCCTGCTGGCCAACGGATGCGGGCGGAACCGGCGCCGGCTGGCTGTTGTTTGCCGAAGGTATCTCGTCGGGCACGACGGTGTCGGCGGGGGTCGACTTCCAGGTGCCGGGCAGCGGCCGCACCGGCACGCCCTCATGCGCGGCGACCATGAACTCGTGCCAGGCCTGCGCCGGCAGCGCGCCGCCTGTGACCTTCTTCATCGGGCTGCCGTCGTCATTGCCGAACCAGACGCCGGTGGTGAGATTGGCGGTGTAGCCGACGAACCAGGCGTCGCGCGAATTCTGGCTGGTGCCGGTCTTGCCGGCCGACGGCCAGGCGAAGGCCGCTTTCCTGGCGGTGCCGGTCTCGACCGTGCCTGTCATCATCGAATTCATCATGCCGACGATCTCCGGCTTGACGACGCGCGGCGCGCTGCCGCCGCCGCTGTCGTAAAGCACCTTGCCGTCGGTGGTCGTCACGCGGCGGATGAAATGGATGTCGGGCTTGTAGCCGCCATTGGCGAACGGCACGTAGGCCGATGTCAGTTCCAGCGGCGTCACCTCCGAGGTGCCGAGCGCGATCGAGGTGTTGGACTGCAGCTCGGACTGGATCCCCATGCGGTGTGCCGCCTCGACGACGGCGTTCGGCCCGACCTCCATGGTCAGCTGGGCAGCGACCGAATTCAGAGACTTCGCCAGTGCGGTGGCCAGCGTCACCTTGCCGAAATACTTGCCGCCGTAATTGTCGGGCGTCCAGTTGCCGATCTTGATCGGCGCATCGTTACGCACGCTGTCGGGCGTGCGGCCGGCCTCAAGGGCGGCCATGTAGACAAACGGCTTGAATGCCGAACCCGGCTGGCGGCGTGCTTCCGAGGCGCGATCGAACTGGCTGGTCGAATAATCGTAGCCACCGACCATGGCGCGCACGGCGCCGGAATCGTCGATCGACACCAGGGCGCCCTGGGTGACGTTGAGCTTCTTGCCGCTGTCGTCGATCAGCTTGCGGATCGACTGTTCGGCGAGTTTCTGCAGCGTCAGGTCGACGGTGCTGTCAACGATGATGTCACCGCGCACGTCGCCGATCAGGTCAGGCAGTTCTTCCATGATCGTGTCGGCGACGTAATTCTCCGAGCCGGTCCAGTACGAAGGCGCGCGCGTCGCTGGCGCACTCATCGCGGAAGTCAGCTCCTTGGCGCTGATCTTGCCCTCGTCGCGCATGGCGGCAAGCACGAGTTGCGAGCGCTCCTCGGCGGCCTTCGGATCGCGCGCCGGCGACAGCCGCGACGGCGCCTTCAACAGGCCTGCAAGCAATGCGGCTTCCGACAGGGTGACGTCACGCGCACTCTTGCCGAAATACCGGCGCGAGGCCGCTTCGACACCATAGGCGCCGGAACCGAAATAGACCCGGTTGAGGTACATTTCGAGGATCTGGTCCTTGGTGTGCTTGTGCTCGAGCCACAGCGCCAGCAGCACTTCCTGCACCTTGCGCTCCAGCGTGCGGTCGGGTGTCAGGAACAGGTTCTTGGCCAATTGCTGGGTCAGCGTCGAACCGCCCTGCGAGAAATGCCCGCCAAGCAGATTGGTCACCATCGCGCGCGACAGCCCGATCGGATCAATGCCGAAATGCGAGTAGAAGCGGCGATCCTCGATGGCGATGACGGCCTCGGGGATATAGGGCGACATTTCGTGCAGACCGACGGCCTCGCCGCCACTCATGCCGCGATTGGCCAGCAGTTGGTTGTCGACTGAGACGATCTTGATGTTGGGGGCGCGGTCTGGGATCGACCAGGTTGTGGCCGCCGGCATCTTGGCGCCGTAATAGATGACGATGCCGGCCGCCGCGATGCCGCCCCATATGGCGAGCACGAAGCACCAGTAGAACAGCCGGCCAAGCACGCCGAACAGGCCGCGCCGGCTTCTGCCGCGCCCACCGCGCGACGATTTCCCCTTGGCCGGCTTGCGTTTTGCGGAGGCTTTGCGGTTGCTCGGCACGACGCGATCCTCCTCGTTCACCGAAAGACCCGCCGGGGATCTCGCCTGCGGCGGTCCCTCGAAACTGGGTTCGATGCGACTGTCTCTGCGGTTCGCCATGCGCTGTGCTTGATATCCCCGATGCCTATGGCGTTCGGGTTGAAGAGTAGATGCGGCGATTTAAGGGCGGGTTAAGTCGGGAAAAATCGAAGCAATGTGGATTCAATTGCTTGCTGATCGGTCGGAACGGCATATCGACGCCGCCCGTTTGCGCAACAAGGCGGCGGCGGTCAGCGCCTGTCCGGCGCCGTCAATTCTGCTGGATCGAGATGCCCTTGTCGTCGATCTTGAGCTCGACGCCCTTCGGTTTGGACTGCTCGCGATAGACATAGATGCCGAGTGCGATGACCACCACGACGAGCGCGCCAATGACGAGATAGAGCGTATTCTGTTTCATGGCGCGCTCTTTCGGTTGTCGAGCGTCAAGCTCGTTTCAGGACCTTGACCAGCACCAGCAGAATGATGGCGCCGATCGTGGCATGGATGATGGAGGCGAGAACGCCGCCGCCGATGGAGAAGCCGATCCGCGGGAACAGCCAGCCGGCAATGAACGCGCCGACGATGCCGACGATGATGTTGCCGATCAGGCCGAAGCCGAAGCCGGACACGATGAGGCCGGCAAGCCAGCCGGCGATGGCACCAATGATGATGAAGACGAGCAGGCTTTCGACACCCATGACCATTCCTCCGAGCAAGAGGGCGAGCGCGGAGCGGAAAGCTCCGAATCGGCCTCGATATCAACGACTTCAGGGTATTCGAAAGCAGCCAGCCTCGCCAGCGGCGCGCTCATTGGTCGTCATCATCGCTCGCGGCAGGCCGCCAACTGGTCGGCTCGACCTTCTTTTGCGTATGACTGTCGATGTAGACCCACCAGCCGTCGTCGCGATATTGCGCAATGGATTCGTTGATGACGCCGTCGCTGTCCTTCCAGGTGACGGAGACCTTTGAACCGTCGGTCGGCGCGGTCGCTATCGGCTTTCTATCCGCCATGTCATTGCCCCTTTTGCACCGACCAGACAAGCCGACAGAACGCGGCGGCGTGCATCCGGTTCCAAACAGGTCGCCGGCAGCAGAGTCTCGCCAGGATCATCAGCTATGGGCGAAGATATCCTCTTCGTCCCAGCCCATGAGGTCGAGTTTGGCACGCGTCGGCAGGAAGCGGAAGCAGGCATCGGCCTCCTTGGTCCGCCCGTCTCGCGCCAGCCGCCCGGCCAGGACATCGCGCAAACGGTGCAAGTAGAGCACATCGGAAGCGGCGTATTCGAGCTGTTCGGGCGACAGCGTCTCGGCCGCCCAGTCCGACGATTGCTGCGCCTTGGACAGGCCGACGCCGAGAAGCTCGAAGCAGATGTCCTTCAGCCCGTGCCGGTCGGTGTAGGTGCGGGTCAGTCGAGAGGCGATCTTGGTGCAGAACACCGGCTCGGGCATCACCCCGAACGCATTGTAAAGCACGGCAAGGTCGAAGCGGCCGTAGTGGAACAACTTGGTCACGCCGCGATTTCTCAGCAGGCTGACGAGGTTCGGCGCCTTCTTCTGGCCCGGCGCGATCTGGATCACGTCGGCCGTGCCGTCGCCCGGCGAGATCTGCACCACGCACAGCCGGTCGCGATGCGGGTTGAGCCCCAGCGTCTCGGTGTCGATGGCCACCGCCCCGACATTGTAGTGCGAAAGGTCGGGCAGGTCACTTTTGTGGAAACGGATGTCGGCCATTGTCTTCTCCGGTCGAGCCTGCGGTATCCCTTGAAGCGCAAGGGGTGCCGCAGCGCTTTTATCTCGTGGCCCGTCCTCGCCGCGATCCGCTGAAAAATCAACAGGAAAACTGGGTTTTCGCCGCCTCAGCGCGTCAACGCCTCCAGAATCCGCGCCCACGAGCGCTGACCCTTGTGGAAGGAGTTGAGCTCGTATTTCTCGTTGGGCGAGTGGATGCGGTCGTCGTCGAGGCCGAAGCCGACCAGCAGCGATTCCATGCCGAGATAGGTCTGGAAATCGCCAACGACGGGGATCGAGCCGCCGCCGCCCGTCGTCACCGCCGGCTTCGGCCATTCGTCGGACAGCGCGTTCTTGGCCTTGGCCAGGAACGGCGAGTCGTAGGAAAGCTGGATTGCCGGCGAGCCGCCATGCGGGTGGAAGTCAACCGAACAGTCGGCCGGAATGCGCTCCTTGACGAATTTCTGGAACGCGGCGCGGATCTTGGCCGGGTCTTGCTTGTGGACCAGCCGGAACGAGACCTTTGCCGAGGCTTCCGCCGCGATCACCGTCTTGAAGCCCTTGCCGGTGTAGCCGCCGATGATGCCGTTGAACTCGGCCGTCGGCCGCGCCCAGGTCAATTCCAGCACCGAGCGGCCCTTCTCACCCGACAGGATCGACAGGCCGACCGGCCCGAGGAACGTCTCGGCCGTCTCGCCCAGCGTCTCCCATGATTTCAGGATCTGCGACGGCGTTTCCTCGACGCCGTCATAGAAGCCCGGAATGGTGATGTGGCCGTCCTTGTCATGGATATCGCCCAAAACCTTGGCCAGGATGCGGATCGGGTTGGCGGCGGCGCCGCCATAGAGGCCCGAATGCAGGTCGCGATCGGCGGCCTTCACCGTGATCTCCTCACCGACCATTCCGCGCAGCCCGACGCAGATGGACGGCGTGTCGCGGTCCCACATGCCGGTATCGCAGACCAGCGCGAAATCGGCCTTGAGCTCGTCGGCATTGGCCTCGAGGAACGGTTTCAGCGACGGTGAGCCGGATTCCTCCTCGCCTTCGAACAGGATGGTGACGCGGCACGGCAAATTGCCATGCACCTGCTTCCAGGCGCGGCAAGCCTCGACGAAGGTCATCAGTTGGCCCTTGTCGTCGGCCGAACCACGCCCGGTGATCACCTTGTGGCCGGGCTCGGTTTCCTTGACCGCGGGCGAAAACGGATCGCTGTCCCACAATTCGATCGGATCGACCGGCTGCACATCGTAGTGGCCGTAGAACAGAACGTGCGGCGAACCGGCTGGTCCATCATGATGCGCAACGACCATCGGGTGTCCGGGCGTGTCGCGCACCCTGGCGTCGAAACCGATCAACTTGAGCTCCGCCACCAGCCATTCCGCCGCCTTGCGGCAGTCGGCGGCATGGGCCGGATCGGTGGAGATCGACTTGATCCTGAGCAGGCCGAACAGGCGCTCAAGGCTCTGGTCGAGATTCTTGTCGAGGCGATCGAGAACGGGAGAAACTGCGGACATGTGTAAGCCTTTCGATTCAGTGCCGGGACCGTAAAGGCAGAGCGGACAAACGAAAAGCCCGGGACGATTGGACCAAGGCGCGCAATGCCTCTCGAACGACAAAAAAAGACCGCCGTGGTGGAGGGGGAACCACGGCGGTCTTCTACTCGAAACGATGCGGCAGCCCGGAGAGGGGGGATAGGCTGCCGCAGGTGTCCGGGATAGGCGGGGGACGGGCCTTGCTCCGGACTTCGGCGAAAACTGCCGATGATGTTTATTTGGGTCTTTGATCGTGGCGATTCAAGGGCATGAAAATTACACTTTTGTAACATGGGCGTGAGCAGGCCGGCCCGCGGCCATTCTGTCAGGGTGTTGCCGGAACCGGTGGGTGCCGGTGCCTTTGGCATGGACCGCAGCACCGAGCCGCGCTATCCCTGCCGACATGAAAAAAGGCGATCATCTCTTCCTTATCGACGGCTCCGGCTACATCTTCCGTGCCTATCACGCACTCCCGCCGCTGACCCGCAAATCCGACGGCCTGCCGGTCGGCGCCGTTTCCGGCTTCTGCAACATGCTGTGGAAGCTGATGCTGGATGCCCGCAACACCGATGTAGGCATTGTGCCGACGCATTTCGCCGTTATCTTCGATTATTCCTCGAAAACCTTCCGCAACGATCTCTACCCCGAATACAAGGCCAACCGCTCGGCGCCGCCGGAAGACCTGATCCCGCAATTCGGCCTGATCCGCCAGGCGACCAGGGCGTTCAACCTGCCTTGCATCGAGATCGAAGGCTACGAGGCCGACGACCTGATCGCCACCTATGCCAGGCTGGCCTGCGAAGCGGGCGGCGACACCACCATCATCTCCTCCGACAAGGACCTGATGCAACTGGTCGGCGCCACGGTCGGCATGTACGACCCGATGAAGGACCGCCAGATCGGCATTCCGGAAGTCATCGAGAAATGGGGCGTGCCGCCGGAAAAGATGGTCGACCTGCAGGCGCTGACGGGTGACTCCGTCGACAATGTGCCCGGTGTGCCCGGCATCGGGCCGAAGACGGCGGCACAGTTGCTGGAGCAGTTCGGCGACCTCGACGGGCTGCTAGCCCGCGCCGGCGAGATCAAGCAGGACAAAAGGCGGGAATCGATCATCGCCAACGCCGACAAGGCGCGCATTTCACGCCAGCTGGTGACGCTGAAGAACGACGTTCCGGTGGCAGAGGGGCTGGACGACTTTATCCTGCACGCGCCGGACGGACCGAAGCTGATCGGCTTCCTCAAGACGATGGAATTCACCTCGCTGACCCGCCGCGTGGCGGAGGCGACCGGCACCGAGGCCGGTGACGTCCAGGCCGTCGCGGTGACCGTTGAGCGAGCTGACGCCGCGCATGGCCCCGATGTCGGCGCGGGAGCTTCCAGCGCTGTCCGACCTGCCAGGGCCGGCGAAGAAGGCGCGGCAAACCAGGTGCCGGGCGCCGAGAAACCCATCAGCGGCGACACCCCTTCCCTGCTCGCCGCGCTGCGGTTGGAGAGCGCCGCCACCCGCAAGATCGATACGTCAGCCTATCACTGCATTCGCGATGTCGCGACCTTGAAAGCCTGGGTCGCCGAGGCAACCGAGACCGGCCTTGCCGCTTTCGATGTCCGGGCAACGTCGGCCGATCCGATGCAGGCCGAGTTGATCGGCATGTCCATCGCCACGGCCCCCGGCCGCGCCGCCTACATTCCCTTTGCCCACAGAAGCGGCAACGGTGATCTGCTCGGGGGCGGCGCGGTCGAAAACCAGATCCAGTTTCCCGAGGCGCTGGCCGTGCTGAAACCGCTGCTGGAGGACAGGTCGGTTCTCAAGATCGCGCAGAACCTGAAATACGATCTGGTCATCATGAGCCGCTTCGGCATCGATGTCGCGCCTTTCGACGACACCATGCTGATCTCCTATGTGCTCGATGCCGGCACTCCTCATGGTCACGGCATGGACTCACTTGCCGAGAAATGGCTTGGCCACACCCCTCTCCAGCTAAAGGACGTTACCGGCTCCGGCAAAAGCTCCGTCGGTTTCGATCAGGTCGACATCGACAGAGCGACCGCTCATGCTGCCGAAGACGCCGATGTGACGCTGCGGCTCTGGCTGGTGCTGAAGCCGCGGCTTGCCGCCAAGGGGCTCGTGTCGGTCTATGAGCGGCTGGAGCGGCCGCTGGTGCCGGTGCTGGCGCGCATGGAACAGCGAGGCATCTCGGTCGACCGGCAGATCCTGTCGCGGCTCTCGGGCGAACTGGCGCAGGGCGCCGCCAGGCTCGAAGAGGAAATCTACCAACTCATCGGCGAGCGCATCAACATCGGTTCGCCAAAACAGCTTGGCGACATCTTGTTCGGCCGCATGGGCCTGCCCGGCGGTTCGAAGACCAAGACCGGGCAATGGTCGACCTCGGCGCAGCTTCTCGAAGACCTCGCCGCCGAAGGCCATGAATTGCCGCGCAAGATCGTCGACTGGCGCCAGCTGACCAAGCTGAAATCGACCTACACCGATGCGCTGCCGGGCTTCATCCACCCGGACACCAAGCGCGTCCACACCTCCTACGCACTGGCGGCGACAACGACGGGCCGGCTGTCGTCATCCGATCCGAATCTGCAGAACATCCCGGTGCGCACCGCCGAAGGCCGCAAGATCAGGACCGCCTTCATCGCCGACAGGGGCAACCGGCTGGTCTCGGCCGACTACAGCCAGATCGAGTTGCGGGTGCTCGCCCATGTCGCCGAGATCCCGCAATTGCGACAGGCCTTCGCCGACGGCGCCGACATCCACGCCATCACCGCATCGGAAATGTTCAATGTGCCGGTAGAGGGAATGCCTTCGGAAGTCCGCCGTCGCGCCAAGGCGATCAATTTCGGCATCATCTATGGCATTTCCGCCTTCGGCCTCGCCAATCAGCTGTCGATCCCGCGCGAGGAAGCGAGCAACTACATCAAGAAGTATTTCGAGCGCTTCCCGGGCATCCGCGACTACATCGAGGAAACCAAGGCCTATGCCCGCGAGCACGGCTTCGTCGAAACGATCTTCGGCCGCCGCATCCACTATCCTGATATTCGATCCTCCAATCCTTCGGTCCGCGCGTTCAACGAGCGCGCCTCGATCAATGCGCGCCTGCAAGGCACCGCCGCCGACATCATCCGCCGCGCCATGGTGCGCATGGACGAGGCGCTGGAGAAGGCGAAGCTGTCGGCCCGCATGCTGCTGCAGGTGCATGACGAGCTGATCTTCGAGACGGTCGAGGCGGAAGTCGAGGCAACGATCCCCGTTGTGCGTCACATCATGGAAAGCGCGGCGATGCCGGCGGTGTCGATGTCGGTGCCGCTGCATGTCGACGCCCGTGCCGCCAACAACTGGGACGAGGCCCATTGAAGTGAGCGAAATGCTGCCGTTTTCAACGGCCACATTCCTCTCATTCGTGCTGGCGTCGATGCTGATCGAACTGACGCCGGACCCCAACATGACTTATCTGGCACTGGTTTCGGCGAGCCACGGCCGCAGCGCGGGCTTCGCAACCGTGGCGGGCATCGCGTCGGGTCTGGCGGCCATTGGCGGCATAGCCGCCTTGGGCGTCGCCGAAGTGATTCAGGCGTCGCCCTTGCTCTACGAGGGTCTCCGCTGGGCAGGCATTCTGTTCCTGCTTTATCTTGCTTGGGAGGGTTGGACCGCTGGAACCGATGTGGTTTCGAACAATGGCAATCCGGGTGGGAAGTATTTCTGGCGCGGATTTGTCACCAATCTCCTAAATCCGAAGGCGGCGATCTTCTATGTCGCCGTGCTGCCGACCTTCGTCGAGGACGGACGGCCGATACTTGCGCAGACTCTCCTGCTTATCCTGACCTATGTGGCAATCGCGACAGCCATCCATGGACTGATCGTCGTGTTGGCGGGAGCGCTGCAGCCCTTCCTCAACGATCCACGGCTGGAACGAACCAGCCGGCGGCTGCTTTCGGCCTTGCTGGCGCTCGTTGCGTTCTGGTTTGCGTGGTCGACCGCGCGTTAGGCCGCTTCAGCCAAACATTTCGCACATGTCCCGCGAAATTCGATCACCGCCTTCTTGGCGGCGAAGCCTGTCGAGCGCACCCATTCGTCCAGCCGGTGGTCGACATCGTGATCGGACATTTCGATGACTTGCCCGCAGGTGTCGCAGATGGCGAAGGCGGTCATCGAATGGCTGTGGTCATGCGGCTCGGCGCAAGCGACGAAGGAGTTGATGCTTTCCAGTCGATGCACGAAGCCGGTCTTCACCAGCGTGTCGAGTGCCCGGTAGACCTGCAGCGGCGCGCGAAAACCGCGCTCGCGCAGTTGGTCGAGCAAGGTGTAGGCGCTGAGCGGCCCACTGGCGGCCTCGAGTTTCTCGAGCACGCACAGCTGGTTCTTCGTCAGCACGTCCCTTGCCGCCATGATCCTGTTTCCAACCTGTCTTGCGTCGCTCGCGCATCATTTCCGCGCTCAAACGATCCCAGTCCCATCAGATAGCGACGAACAGGCATTTTTGCTACTGTTTCCAATATCTCTGCGCCGGAAGGCTGTCGAGAACGCCTATCGTCGACCGGAACAGGGTAACAGGCGGGTTGCTCTGCGATGCTACATTCAAAATACTGACAAAATCTTCGGCAAGGATTGCCGCGCTTGGGAAATTCGATCGGGCTTGGGGAAGCAATCATGATCAAATTGACGCGGCGGACGCTGCTGGTCGGCACGTCCGCGCTGACGATGGCTGGCATGGTGTCGTTCAGGACCATCGCAGCATCGCGCACTTACCATGCGCTGCTGGTCGCCTGCACCGAATATCCGAACTTGCCGCAGAGGAACTGGCTGATCGGACCGAAGAACGATGCCGGCCTCGTCCACGAGTACCTGTTGAAGAACGTGCCCGATCCGGTGCGGTTCGCGCCCGAGAATGTCACGCTGCTGGCCAAGGACATCCCGGGCGCCAACGGCTTGCCGACCCATGCCGCGATCAAGGCCGCGCTGGTCGACCTCGCCGCCAAGGTGCAGCGCGACGATTTCGTCTATCTTCACCTGTCCGGCCACGGCGCCCAGCAGCCGGAGAGGGTCAAGGGCGACGAGACCGACGGTCTCGACGAGATTTTCCTGCCCGTCGACATCGACAAATGGATCAACCGTGATGCGGGCGTGCCGAATGCGCTGGTCGACGACGAGATCGGTGCCGCGCTCGACGCCATCCGCAACAAGGGCGCCTTCGTCTGGGTGGTGTTCGACTGCTGCCATTCAGGCACCGCGACCCGCGCAGTCGAGGTCGACGACGAAATGGAGCGCAAGGTCGAGTTCGCCGATTTGGTCGGAGGCAGCGAAGCCGAGCGGGCCGCTGCGATCAAGGCCTATGACGAGGTGACATCCGCCGCCGGCTCGCGCGGCGTCGACGACAACGGCACGCGCAAGCCGGCCTTCAACCTGACCCCAACCGGCGGCGAACCGATCACCAAGGGCAAGCTGGTCGCCTTCTATGCCGCGCAGACGGTGGAGACGACACCGGAGATGCCGCTGCCCAAGGGCACGACGGATGCTCCACGGTTCGGCCTGTTTACCTTCACCATCCTGTCGAAACTGGCCGAGAACCCAAACGTCACCTATCGACAGCTCGGCCAGGCCGTGCTGCAGCAATATGCGGCCGACAGCCGCACCCGCCCGACACCGCTGTTCGAGGGCGAACTCGACGCCCGTGTCTTCGGCACCGACAAGACCGACGCGGTCATGCAATGGCCTGTCGTCATCAAGGACGGCGAAGCGACGATCGGCGCCGGCCTGCTGCATCGCCTCACCCCCGGCAGCAAGCTCGCCATCCTGCCGTCGGCGCTGTCGCCGCTTTCCGACGCGGTCGGCTATCTCGAGGTGCAGTCTGCCAGGAACCTGGAGAGCCGGGTCAAGCCGGTCGAATTCGACAACAAGCCGGCGCTCAAGCTCGCTGACATCCCCGCCAATGCCTATGCGCGGGTGGCCGAGATCGCCGTCGACTACAAGCTCGTCGTGGCGCGGCCGGCGGCGACCAAGGGACTTGAGAAGGAAACCGCTTTGGTCAATTCGGTTCTCGACGAACTTGCCACGGCCAAGGAGACCGGCTTCAACATCGAACTGGTCGACCCCGGCAAGAGCGCCGAGCTTCGCTTTGCGGTGATGCGAGAGAATGCCATTGCCGGCGCTGCCAAGGACGCGACCGACAAGCCGGCGTTGTGGTTCCTGCCGGCCTCGGGCGACGTGACCTTGAAGGACGGCAGCAAGCCGCCGCTGATCATCATCCACATGGATGACGGGAAAAAGCTGGTCGAGGCCACGACCAGAAATCTCCGCACCATCTTCCGTGCGACCGGGCTTTCGCGGCTGGCGGCGGCTTCCGACTACAAGCCGGAGGACGTCGACGTCCAGTTCCAGGTCAAACGCCGTGACAAGGATGGCCTCGAACCGTTGCAGGCTTCGGTGGTGCCTCGCGTCTCACCGGGCGACGAAGTGCATGTGCTGGCAAGGAACGGCTCTGATCTGCTGGTCGACATCAATGTGCTCTATGTTGGCAGCGACTATTCGATCACCCACATCGTCGCCGAGCGCCTGGCGCCGCAAGCCACGCTCGAAGAGGGGCTGCTGGCCTTCACCGACACCAGCTTCGGCATGGAAAGGATGATCGCGGTTTTGACCGAGGCGCCGCCGGAAAGCGAGAAGGAGGATCTGAGCTTCCTGGCGCAGGACGGCGTTGCGTCCATGACACGCGGGCTTGGCCCCGCCAGCTTCTCCGACATGCTGACCGATATCGGCATGGCGCCGGCGACCCGCTCGGTGATGCGGCTTGCCGACAAGAGCGGCCCGAAGGGCGCGGTGATGATCTTCCCGATGGAGACGGTGCCACGCGCCTGACCGAATGCCAACACAAGGGCCGGACCGGCTCTTGCGCGATCGGCGCGATATGAGAACATTCCCGGCCGGCGCAATGGCGCATGACGGCCGGATGAAGCGGATAGGATCGATTGTGAAGAATTCGATGTTTTCCTGGCGTGGAGCGGTGGCCGGCGTTGCCGGCAGCCTGTTGCTGATCGCCAATGCTTCGGCGGACGAGGCCTGCGGCCTCTGTGCCAAGCAGATCGTCACCAATTCGGAACTGGCGACCTGTTTTCTCGATCAGTACGATCAGATCGCCAAAAGCGGCAACGGCGCGGTCGTGGTCGACCTAAGCGGCTGCGCCTCGCGCGGCGTCGTCGAAGCGCTACCGTCACCGAACAAGGGGCCGGCGGAGCCCGATGTGCAGTTCATGATTTCGCGCCTGCAGCTGCAATGCCTGAAAAAGAAGCTGGAGGCACCCGGCATCGTACTGGATCCCTCCGCCGTCATCGAACTGGACAGCTGCCAATGAAAAAACCGGCGGCCAACACCAGGCAAACGGCAGCTGCCGCCGCCCCCACGAAGGCGCCGGCCACGAAGCCGGCTTTGCCGGAAACCACCGAGGGTTTTCCCTGGCCGAGCAGCCACGAGATCAAGAAGGAAGCGAACCCGTTCACCGACCGCGACTGGCGCATGCTGATCTATGCCTGGTCGGGCCTGCTGGTGCGTCTGGCCATCATCTTCACGTTGATGTTCTCGATCTACCAGTTCCTGGCCAACCAGGAGCAGAAGCGCGTCGAGCAGACCATGTCGCTGGTTGAGCTCTGGGAAACCAAGGACTATCAGCAGGCGCAAAGGGCGCTGAAAGATCGTCTTGCGGCCCTCAACGCCAAATATGACAATCTGCTCAGCGCCAACCCCTCGCCAACCGAGGAGCAGGTGTTCCGGCAGCGGATCGGCATCGAGGCGATGACCGCCAGCGGTGGCGACATGCCGCTCGCCGATTTCAGCGAGAATTTCGACCGCATCGTCTATTTCCTCAACCGCCTGTCCTTCTGCATCGACGGCGACCTGTGTTCGCGCAGAGTGACCGACGCTTATTTTCGCGACTATGCCGTTTCGTTCTGGAGTTATTTTGCCGGCTATGTCGACAAGCAGCGCAAGGCGGGTTCACCCACTTTCGCCACGGCGATCGAGGCCTATGTGCGCAATGGGCAACCCGCGGCCGAAGTCAAATAGCGATGGGAGAAGCAGCTCGCCGCCTCATGCGTGCCTGCTGCTGGCTGGCCATGGCCGGTGCGCTTGTTGTCGCATCGGCAGCTCGCGCCGAAGAGGCGGCTGACTTCCACCTCGATCTCGACACCGGCGGTCACAGTGCGCAGATCACCGACCTCGCGTTCACCCCTGACGGCGAGAACATCGTCTCGGCATCGAACGACAAGACCATCCGCATCTGGGACTGGCAGAGCGGGGTGACGCTGCGCACCATTCGCGGCTATCTCGGCAATGGCAGCGACGGCAAGATCTTCGCGGTGGCGGTCTCGCCGGATGGCAAGACGATCGCGGCCGGCGGCTATTTCGGCGCCAGCCTCGGCGACAAGCCGCCCTATGGCGACATCCGGCTGTTCGACTTCGGCACCGGCAAGATGAAGGCGGTGCTCAAGGGCGGCGATTACGCAACCTACGACCTCGCCTTCTCTCCCGACGGCAAAACCCTGGCTGCCGGTGGCGCCGACGGTGTCGTCTATCTCTGGCGGCTGGACGACAGATCCGCGACCGGGTGGACGCTGGACAAGAAGCTCGATGCCGATTCCTGGCACATCGACAAGCTCGCCTTCGCTGCCGCGGGTGCCCGGCTGGCGGCGACCACCACCGACAACGGCATCCGGCTCTGGGACGTCGCGAAGGGCGAGGAGATCACCTTGCCGACCGAAGCCGAGCCGTTGCGGGATATCAGTGTCATGGCGCTGGCCGTGTCGCAGGATGGCAGCCTGTTGGCCACGGGCAACAAGGACGGGCAGGTCCAGCTCTGGCACGCAGCCGACGGCACGCTGCTGGGTGCCATGCCGAAGCAGGATTTCCTCATCGGCTCCCTGACCTTTGCCAAGGGGTCGCGGCTGGTCGCCTCCTGCAGCAATCGCTGCACCGACAAGCACCGCTCCATTGTCTGGAACATCGACACCGGCGAGAAGGTGCTCGACTATACCGGCCATGACGGCACGGTCTATGCCAGCACCGCCAATGCCGATGGTTCGCTGGTGGCGACCGCCGGCGGCACGCGCAACGCCATCCAGGTCTGGGACCCCGCGACCGGCGAGCGCAAGGCTTTGCTGCAGGGAGTGGGTGAGCCGGTGACCGCCGTCGGCATCGACGTGGCGAACGACGTCATCGCCTGGAGCAACACAAACCCCTGCCCGGGGCGCGTGTCCTGTCCAGAAGAACAAGGCGCACTGGACAACAGGCTTGTGCTGCCGACCACCGAGCGTTTCTTCGACGACCCGCAGCCCCTGACAGACCCGGGTTCGTTTGCCCGCGCCGCGTTGACAGACGGCCAGTGGTCGCTACGCGCCAGGGAGGGAGGCAAGGACGCGTTGGAAAACGCGGTGCTGGAGATAGCCAATGGCGGCAATGTGGTGCGCAGCATCGAGAACGATGCCACCAATGGCTTTGTCCATTCGGCCTTCACGCTGATCGACGATGGCCTTGGCCTGATTACCGGCGGCAATGACGGCACGCTGCTCGAATACAGGACCGCGACTGCGAGAGTGTCAGGCGAATTCACCGGCCATACCGGCGAAATCAACGCCATGGTCGCCTCGGAAAAAGCCAACCTGCTGGTCACCGGCAGTGCCGACCAGACGCTCAGGCTGTGGAACCTGAAGACACACGAACTGTTCGTGTCGATGTTCTTTGCCGGCTCGCAATGGATCGCCTGGATGCCGCAGGGCTACTATTATTCCTCCGACGAGGGCGACAAGCTGATCGGCTGGCAGGTCAACCAGGGCCGCGACCATGAAGGCCGCTTCATCCGCGCCGGCCAATTGAAGAAATATCTCTGGAGCCCGGAGATGGTTCGCCGCGCGATCATCCTGCGCAGCGCCAAACAGGCGGTCAAGGAGATGCGGCCAGGCGTCGACAACGAGCTGCAGAAGCTGCTGCAGCGCAAGCCACCGGAATTCGACATCCGCCTCGCCGCCGACCAGAGCAAGGTACGTGACGGTTATGTCGCCGTCGAGATATCAGGCGCCGGGCAAGCCGGGACCGATGTCGCCGACTTCTCGATCCTGTCGAACAGCCGCAATGTCGGCGACGTCACCGCCCGCTCGGTGGACGGCAACAACACCATCGTCGAGGTACCGGTCGAGAATGGCGAAAACACCATCCGCATCACCGGCACCAACGAATTCGGTTATCTGACCGAACGCAGCGTAACGGCGCTGGCAAGAAAGACCGAGAAGGCCGAAGCCAAGGGCAAGCTATATGTGGCGGTCATCGGCGTCGACAAATATCCGTTCCTGACCGATGCCTGTTCGGGCCACGCCTGCGACCTGCGCTACCCCGTCGATGATGCCACCGAATTCCTCAAGGTGATTTCGCAGAAATCGGCGCCGCTGTTCTCATCGATGGAGACGCTGGTTCTGGTCAACCGGGAAGCGCTCGACGAGGCCCCCGACAAGGCCAGGCAGACCTATTCGATCGCCAGCGCCGACGGCATAATGGAGCCCGACTCCGACACGATCGACGACCAGCTCGCCGATTTCCTCGACAGGCCGGGTGAACACGACACCACCATCATCTTCGTTGCCGGCCATGGCATCAACATCGACGAGGACTACTATTTCATCCCGACCGACGGCCGCAAACAGGATGCCGAACGCTGGAGGCGCTCCTCGCTTGTCGACTGGTCGGACATCCAGAAATCGGTCGAGCGGGCCAAGGGGATGCGCTTCATGCTGCTCGACACATGCCATGCCGCCAACGCCTTCAACCCGCGCCTGGAAAAGGACGCGCAGGATGCACGCATCGTCGTGTTTTCGGCCACCGCCGCCAACAACACCGCCGCCGAACTGCCCGAACTCGGCCACGGCGTCTTCACTTATTCGATCCTCGAAGGCCTGCGCGGCAAGGCCAGGACGTCGGACGGCGGCGTTACGCTGTTCGGCCTTGCCGACTACATTTCACGCGAGGTGGTGCGGCTGACATCGTCGAGGCAGAAGCCGTTCTACTATGTCGGCGGCGTGGAGAACATCGTGCTCGCCGAGCCATGAGGGGACCAAGTCTGCGCCAAGACACCCCCCTCTGTCCTGCCGGACATCTCCCCCTCAAGGGGGGAGATCGGCTGTTATCTTCGACTTCGGCAATCGTCGACGTTTCAAACGATGAGCCGGCGACCAAGAGATTAATCTCCCCCCACGAGGGGCAGATGTCCGGCAGGACAGAGGGGGGCCGTCTCGCGCGACTGTTTCCGGCAATCGCAGCAATGCTGTTCTGCCTCTTTACTCCAGCCTTTCACGCCGCCGCCGCGCCCATAATTTGCCCGCCCGGCGCCGAAAACTTCCCGCCCTTCTACGACGACGCCAAAGTGTTCAAAGATGCCATCGCAAAGGTCGCCGATGTCGAGCCATCGAACCAGCGGCTGACCGGCATCACCGTCCCGCATCATCTCCTGGCCGCCGACCTGGTGGCGCTGGGTTTCCGGGCGGCGTCCGGCTTCCGCTACAAGCGCATCGTCATCCTGTCGCCGGACCATTTCCACAAGACGCACAAACTGTACGCCACCACGCTGCGCGGCTTCGATACCGTGCTTGGCCCCGTCGCCGCCGACGTACAAGCGGTGCGCCAGCTCGAAACGCACGGCGACATGGTCGAGGAGTCCTGCCTGTTCGACAAGGAACATGGCGTGCGCGCCATGCTGCCGTTCCTGCACCATTACTTCCCGGAGGCGAAAATCGTGCCGGTGGCGATGTCGGTCAAGGCGCGGCGCGGCGACTGGGACAGGCTGGCCGAGGCTCTGAAGCCGATCGTCGACCAGGACACGCTAGTCGTCGAATCCACCGACTTCTCGCACTATCTGCCGCAGCACGAGGCACGGCGCTTCGACCAGCAGACGCTGAACATGCTGGCCGCCGGGTCGCTCGACGGCATCGCGGCGCTTCGCCAGCCCGATCATGCCGATTCCGTCGGGGCGCTCTACATCCAGACCAGGCTGCAGCGCGAACTGTTCGGCGCCCAGCCGCTGGTCGTCGCCAACGAGAACTCACAGGAACACACGCCGGACTATGTCGAGCGGACCACCAGTTATATCGTGGCCCTGTTCGGCGCCTTCGCCCCCGGCTTCAACAATCCGGCACGGCCGAAGGACAGGATCTACTATCTCGCCGGCGACGTGAATTTCGGCCGCGCCATGAAGAAGATACTGGTCCGCGACGGCGTTGCCGACCGGATCGTTGACAGCGTTTTGGCTCTCACCGGTTCACGGCCGCTGGTCGTCAACCTCGAAGGCGTCATCTTGCCCAACGTGCCGGAAGCGATCGACGACATGACGCTGGCGATGCCGCAAGACCTGGCTATCGACATGCTGAAGCGGCTGCATGTCGCCGGTGTCGGGCTCGCCAACAATCACGCCTATGATCTCGGCCTGTCAGGCTATGCCGAGACGCTGCGCGCGCTGGACGAGGCCGGCATCCCGCATTTCGGCCAGGGTGAAACGCTGGCGCTTGCCGATCTCGACCTTGTCGGCCTGACCGACATCGACACCAACGGCTCGAAGAACACCGATCTGCTGACGCCTGCCCTGCTTGACCGGCTGCTGCACGAAAATGCCGAGCGGCCGGTGGTCGCCTTCGTCCACTGGGGCCGCGAGTACAAGACAGAACCGTCGACGCGCGAGGACATGCTTGCCGACCAGATGCGGCTCCGTGGGATCTCGGCCATCGTCGGCGGCCATCCACATGTGTCGAGCGAGGCGATCGTTCCGCTTGCTGGCGGCGATGTGGCGGAGGTCTATTCGCTCGGCAATTTCCTATTCGACCAGAGCGCCGAGCGGTCGTCCGGATCGATGCTGGAACTGCGCGTCTTCGCCCAGGGTACGATCTTCACGAGGCTTTTGCCGCTGCCCAACTATTTCGAGATGGGCCGCAAATAGGCGCGCCAGGGTGTGTTGAGATTCAGGTCAGGCCGAGCTGGAGTCGAAGACGGGCGCGAAGCGACCAAAACCGTGGGTTCCGAGAACCGGAGTACCTGAGCACCGGAAGCGCAGGAAGCTGCCGTTTGCAGGCCGGCATCACCTGAATATCAATGCACCCTAACCGCAGCCGACCATGTCGCGAGGCAGATAACAGGCCGCCGGCTCGGTCTTGGTCTCGAACAGCGACTGCTTCGGCCGGAAATAAAAGAAGGTCACCGGCTTGCTCACGCGCACGCTGCCATCGGCAAAATGCGCGGCAATGCTGAAGCTGTGGATCGACGACATCGACGACCACATCTTCAACCGCGCCGTGTAGGCGCTGATCTTCTTGTTGCCGCGCACCGGCATGGCGATGGTGTAATCATGCTTGCCGATCGGGAATTCGATGTTCTGGTAGCGCATCGCTTCCGGCGTGCCACCGCCGCCATCGCCACATTCGGCCATCGCTTCCGGGGTCTCGAAAACCGCCATGGTGATAGAGGTGCGGAATGGCTCGCTCTGCTGGTAGACATGACCTTCGTCATCCGACCAGGAATAGTCGAACTTGCCGATCGCATTCAGCGTCATCGCCTGTTGCATGGTGCCAAGATAGTCGGCGACCTGGCCGAACTTGATCTTGTTGGTGAGCTGGCTGCGACAGACATTGAGACTGTCCACAGAAGGACAGGGAAACCGCCCCGTCTCCAGGCTGGCCGTGTCGACGCCAGCCTCAGCGAGCACGCTCTTGATCGACACGTCGACGCCCTCGCCGAAACTGCCGACGTCCTTGCTGAACATGTGGCTGGGATCACCGGTCGGATTGCCTTCATCGTCGACCATGGTGAACTGGATCGACATCTTCATGTCCTTGGGCTCGCCCCAGCCATTGTTGATGATCGAGAAATCCGGGCGGAAGCCGACACAGCCGAAATGCTCCGATATCGAGAGCATCGGCTTGCGATAGGCATCGCTGGCGGCGACCTTCATTTCCAGACTGTCGAGCTTGACCCTGGATTGGTCCGATGTCTTCAGGTCGACCTCGGCAAAGGCCGGCGCGTCCTCCCAGTTCATACCTTCATAGACATTGCTGGTGGTGACCTGGCCGGTGCCGTTCCAGCTGTCATTGTACTGGTCCGACAGCGGATAGATCGCGATATCCTCGTCGCGCACCAGGTGCTGGTACTGCATATCGGACTGCTGGGTCATGCGCTGGTCGACCGTGACGCCGATCTCGACCTTGTCGGCATCGCCGCCGCCGGTCTGCGCCTTGAGCAGCCCGCCGACCCTGGCATCGGCCAGCACGTCGGGGCGCGTTCCGCCGACCTCCTTGCCCATCGCCCATTGCGACTCGTAGATAGTGCCTCCGGCGAGCCGCGTGCGGCCCTTGCCGTTCTTCAATCCATTGACAAATGAGCCGGCAAATATCTCACCGGTCCTCAACAGCAGCCGCCCTTCACCATTCGGGCTGCCGGCGACGAACTGACCCTCATAGCGATTGCCGTCGGCGTCGACGTGAACGCCCTTGCCGTTGAGTTCCCCGGCAAGCCAATGCCCGTCGAAAACCTCGCCCGATCGCAGCTCGAGCCGGCCTTGCCCGTCGGGCCAGCCATTTCGGACATCACCGAAATAGCTGGAATAGATGGTTTTGGGATCATAGCTCGCCGAGCCGCGCACCCGCCACACCAGCCTGCCTTTGCCGTTGATAGTTCCGTCGTCGGCGATCGTCCGGTCGGGCGACTGGCCGGCCGCCGGCTCCCAGACGAAGTCGAGATTTTTCTCCGGATGGAAATCCCAAGCCCGGACCATCCTTCGCAGCACCGAGTGCGTGTCTGCCTGGTAGAGGATCTGCACCCGTTCCGCCCAGGCGCCGCCGGCAGGACCGGTCGCCGGATCGGCGAAGGCCGGCGATAGCATCAGCGCGGCCAGCATCGATGCGCCCGCGATCCCGAACACTGCCCTTGTCCGCGCCATCCCTTGAGCCCTTTTGGATGCCAACCCCTTGGCCCTCTAAGCGTAGTCGGCGAGCCGGCCTCGTGCAAGAGAAGCCGCATAGGAAGCATCGGCATGAAAAAGGGCGGCGGGATTGCCCCGCCGCCCTTTTTCTTCACAGTGATTACGCAGCGATTATTTATACAGGCTGTTGATCCACTGGACGTTGGCGGCGTTCAAGCGCACGGCGGTGTTCGCGTCTGGGCTTTCCGCCACGTTGACACCGGTGATGATGCGCTGCTTGGAGTTGTTGTCATAGGCATAGACCGAGCTGCCGCTCGACCCCGGGAACGTATCGCAGTCATACTGGAAATATTCCGGAGCGATGTTTTCAGCATGCACTTCGCAGTTCGCCTTCCACATCGTGCCCATCGGCTTGTCGCCGGGATAGCCGACGAGGTTGGCGGTGAAGTCGCCGAGATCGTCATAGTTGGCGTAGCCCAGCCAGCCGAGGTTGGTGCCGACATCCTGCTTCAGCGTGATGATGCCGAGATCCCACGGGATGACCGAACCATAATAGCCCTGGTAGTTGTCGATGAAGCCCTGCAGCACGTAGGCGCTCTCATAGGTGAAGGCGCCGAACGGTGCGTCGTCGGCTGTGCTGCCGTTGAGGCCCGGCACGAACAGGTACTCGGAGAGCCAGTCCTTGTCCTCATGGCTGTAGAGGCAGTGCGCCGCGGTAAGCACCGTGCGCGGGCCGATCAGCGTTGCCGAGCAGCTGCCATAGTTGCCCGTCTTTGGCGATTTGGCTTCGAGATAGCCGATTGCCGAGAACGGATAGGTCTTGGTGTGCTTGACCTGCTCACGGTCGTCAGTGCCGAAAACCTGACGGCCGGCTTCGCCTTCGCCAAGATCAGGATCTTCGGTCTTGCGCTTCGCCCCGTCTTTTCCATTGGCCGGCGCATTCAGTTCCTTGATGATAAGATCCCGCAACGCTTCGCTCGGCTCGATCTTGATCTCCTTGCCATCGGCGGAACGTCCGACGATGCCATAGGATTTGACAGCCGTTGCCTCGTCAGCAAGCGGCGCGGCGCGGCTGTCTTCGTCAGTCAGCTTCGGCGATGCGATTGGTTTTGCCCGCCCGGGCTTGTAGTCGCCTGACGTTACGTCCCGCATGCTTTCGCCATTACCGGCACTGGCGGAGCCAGGATCGGCGGCGAAAACCGGGACTGTCCACATTGCAGTGGAAAGCAATGCGGACGCAATGATAGCGTTTGTCAGTTTTGTCATGGTGAGACTCTCCCAAAAGTCAGCAAGGACTTGATCAAAATAGAGAAATATTGTCGAGATCGTGGTGAAGCCGAAAAATGAGTTTGGTTACCGGCACCTGAATCTGATCATCACCCCATGCGGTCTGTCGAAGGCCCCCGCCAAAGACACCCGCGCCGGTATACTGCCCAAATTAATACAACATTGGAATGACAAATCGCTTCCACGTAGCCCGTGGGGGGCTATAGGGTTTTGAACGGGTTCCGCGAGGGAACGCGATCCGCGAAGCGACGCCTGGCTTGCTGGCGACTGCTCGCGGATCATGCGCCGGGGCTGGCTCGTTCGGGAACGTGTCTCAGGAGGATTTCAGGTGCACATCATCCATCGGTTCAGGCCGATCGTCGCCGCGTCGGCGCTCGCCATCGCCTCGGCTCTTGCCAACGTCAGTGCCAGCCAGGCGGATGACACCGCCAGGCCCGAAGCGGCGGTCTCGCCGATGAAACGCGTTGCGGAGGCCAAGGCCAAGGCGGCGGCGGAAAATCCCGACAGCGCCGATCGCGTCTATGGCGGCAACCAGGCCGAAAAAGGCGCCTATCCGTTTCAGGTCGCGCTGCTCACCACCGACAGGCTGGACGAGAACCCGGCCTCACAAGCCAATGCACAATTCTGCGGCGGCAGCCTGATCGCGCCGCAATGGGTTCTGACGGCGGCCCACTGCCTCAACGACAAGGGTCAGCCGATTTCGCCCGACGCCGTTACCGTGCTGACCGGCGCCACCGATCTCAGCGAGGGCAAGCGCCACAAGGTGGTGGAGGTCATCGTCAACGAGGGCTACAGCGAGCAGACGCTCGACAACGACCTCGGCCTGCTGCGGCTCGCAGAGCCGGCCGATGCGCCGACCATCAAGGTCACCCATGAGGCCACACCCGATGCCGGCAAGACCACTGTCACCGGCTGGGGCAAGATGCAGGATGGCACCTTTCCGACCACGCTGATGGTTGCCGACCTCGACCTGCAGCCGAACACCGCCTGCAACAGCGGCATCAAGGCCATCTATGCCCATGATCTGAAGGCCGCACTTGGTGATCTGTCCCACCGTATGCGTTATTCGGAAAGAGGCATCGAAGCAGCCGCCAATGCGATTGCCGCCGACATGACCGACCCGCTGACCGGCAACATGATCTGCGCCGGCACCACCAGCGGCGTGCGCGATGCCTGCAACGGCGACAGCGGCGGTCCGCTGTTCATGACCGGCGCCGACGGCCCGATCCAAGTCGGTGTCGTCAGCTGGGGCGAAGGCCCGGCGGACGGGAGTGCGGCTTGCGGCCACAAGGACGCCTACGGCATTTACACACGGCTGGCCAACTACACCGGCTGGATCGAGACGAAAATGAAAACGCCGGCGCCGGCGCCGGCAAAGCCCAAGGCGGGGCTAGGCACCGCCCAGAAACCGGCCACGCCCTGAAGTGAAGGCAATTCGCTTTACATGAAAAACGGCGGGAAAGGGTCCCGCCGTTTTATTTTGCCGGCTTACCTGGCGGGTCTACTTTCTCGGAGGACCTTTGCGCTCGGCCGAAGCCGCCCACAAATTGATGTCGGACTCGCGCGCATAGCTATCGATCTCGGCGAGTTCGGCATCGCTGAAGTCGAGCACCTTGAGCGCGCCAACGCAGTCCTCGACCTGTTCCGGCCGGCTGGCACCGATCAGCGCCGAGGTCACCTTGCCCTTGCGCAGCACCCAGGCCAGCGCCATCTGCGCCAGTGTCTGGCCACGCTTGCCGGCGATGGCGTCGAGCGCCTTGATGTTCGCGATGGTCCTGTCGTTGATGAAGGCTGTCTTCAGCGACTTGCCCTGGGAGGCGCGGCTGCCTTCGGGAATGCCACCGAGATATTTGTCGGTCAGCATGCCTTGCGCCAGTGGCGAGAACACGATGGAGCCGACGCCTAGCCCTTCGAGCGTATCGAGCAAGCCGTCTTCCTCCACCCAGCGGTTGAGCATCGAATAGCTCGGCTGGTGGATGACGCAAGGCGTGCCAAGCTGCTTCAGTATGTCGGCGGCCTCACGCGTGCGCTGCGAATTGTAGGACGAGATGCCGGCATAGAGCGCCTTGCCCGAGCGCACGGCATGGTCGAGTGCGCCCATCGTTTCTTCCAGCGGCGTGTCGGGATCGAAGCGGTGCGAATAGAAGATGTCGACATAGTCGAGCCCCATCCGCTTCAGGCTCTGGTCGAGGCTGGCCAGCACGTATTTGCGCCCGCCCCATTCGCCGTAGGGACCGGCCCACATCTCGTAGCCGGCCTTAGTCGAAATGATCAGCTCGTCGCGATAACCGGCGAAGTCGGTGCGCAGGATTTCGCCGAAAGCGGTCTCGGCCGAGCCGGGCGGCGGACCGTAATTGTTGGCGAGGTCGAAATGCGTGATGCCAAGGTCGAAAGCCCTGCGCACGATCGCCTGCTTGGTCTTGTGCGGTGTGTCATTGCCGAAATTGTGCCACAGCCCCAGCGAGATCGCCGGCAGCTTCAGGCCGGAGCGACCACAGCGGTTGTAGATCATGTTCTCGTAGCGGTTTTCGGCGGGGATGTAGGGCATGGGAAAATCCTCAAATGGAAGCGAGCCAGTCGGCTGCCATCGCGACAACGCGACGAGTCGGCTCTGCCCCCCACCCTTTACCCTCTCCCTGCCGGAACGGGGAGAGGGTTGGGGTGCCTGGTCTACTTCTTCTTCGCCAACAGCGCCTTGGCTTCCTTGACGCCAAGTGCGGCCGGCCGTTCGCAGCTGGTTTGCATGGCGACGAACTTGCCGGTTTCGCCTGAGCGCAACAGCCCAGTCATCACGTCGACGGCATGCAGCGCCAGTTCCATCGAGCAGCGGTGCGGCCTGCCTTCCGCGATCGCCACCGCCATGTCGGCGAGGCCGGCGGTGCGGTAGTTGGCCATCATGCCTTGCGAATGCATCTCGTTGGGAACGCCGAACGGGTGCTTCCATTTCGGCAGCTTCTTGACCGGCTTGCTGTCTTCGGTGAAGCGCACGTCGCCGCCGAAGAAATTCGGATCCGGCACGAACACCGTGCCCGCCTCGCCATAGAGTTCCATCGGCGCGTGACCATGCGCCCAGACGTCCCAGCTGGTGTTCAGCGTCACCACGGCGCCGTTCTCGAACTCCAGCAGGCCGTGGATGGTCGTCGGCGTGTTGACCGGGATCTTTTCGCCCGCGCGCGGCTTTGAGCTGATGGTGCGTTCCTTGGCTGGCGTCGACGCGAAGGCCGCCACCTGCTTCACCGGTCCAATCAGCTGGATCAGATTGGTGATGTAGTACGGCCCGATATCAAGCACCGGTCCAGCACCCGGCTGGAAGAAGAAGTCCGGATTGGGGTGCCAGTGCTCCATGCCGTGGCCCATGACGTGGCAGGTGCCGCTGGTGATCTTGCCGAGCTTGCCGGTGTCGATCAGGTCGCGGACCAGCTGATGCGCGCCGCCGAGGAACGTGTCGGGCGCCGAACCGATGCGCAGGCCTTTCGCCTCGGCGCGTTTCTTCAGGTCGAGCCCTTCCTTGACTGACAGCACGAAGGGCTTTTCCGAATAGACGTGCTTGCCCGCATCCAGCACCTGCTTCGACACCTCGAAATGTACCGCCGGGATGGTCAGGTTGACGATGATGTCGATGTCGTCCGACTTGAGCAGGTCGTCGACCGTTTCGGCGCGCAGCTTGAACTCCTTTGCCCGCGCCTTCGCCGCTTCCATGTTGATGTCGGCGCAGGCACGCATCTCGATGCCACGAAACAGCGGCGCCAGCGAAAAATACGCCTTCGAAATGTTGCCGCAGCCGATGACGCCGATGCCAAGTTTCTTTGCCATGCTGATTGCTCCTAGTAGGTCTTGACGGCTGCGATCGAGCGGCGGGCGAAGCGCTCGATGTCGTTCGGGTTGTCCTGTTCCATGACGTAATATTGGGCGGCGCTCTTGGCGCGCAGCACCTTGATCAGGCCGGCCCAGTCGATCGTGCCATGGCCGACATCCGACCAGCCATCCTCGTCCAGTCCCTCACCGGGCTTGGCCAAATCCTTGACGTGGACGGCGCTGATGCGCTTGCCGTGCTTCTCGATCCACGCCAGCGGATCGTCGCCGCCGCGCACCACCCAGGCGACATCGATTTCCCAGCCGATGTCTGGCGCTGCCGCGAGGATAAGCTCCTGCGGCACCGAGCCGTCGGCAAGTTTCTTGAACTCGAAATCATGGTTGTGCCAGGCAAAGCCGTAGCCGGCCTTTTTCGCGGCGTCGCCAACCTTGGCCAAACGCTCGCCGAAACCGCGCCAGCCGGCGGCATCGGATGGGCGCTGGTCGGGCATCAGAAAAGGACAGATGAGCAGCGTGATGCCGAGCGCGTCGGCAATCTTGCGCACGCCGTCAAAATCGTTCTCGAGCGCGTCGATCGAGAAATGCCCGGTCGGCATGGCGAGCCCGTTCTTGTCGAGTTCGGCGCGAAAGGCCTTGGGATCATCATAGACGCCACCGAAGCCTTCCACCTGGGTATAGCCGAGCTTGCCGACCGTCGCGAGGACGCCTTCCCAGGGCTGGAAATTACGGGCGCTGTAAAGTTGGAATGACCAGTTCATCGTCTCTGTCCGTTCTGCTTGGAGGGGGTGGGCTTGGGAGCTACATGCGGTTGCCGGATTGGCTGTCGAACAGCGAGGCGCGGGCAGGATCAAAGCCGATCCGGATCGGCTCGCCATTGCGCAGCGTCTTTTCCGCCTCGACGCGGAAGGAAAAATTCTGGCCGCCGAGCTTGGTCCACACCAGCGTGTCGGAGCCCATCGGCTCGACGATCTCGACAGCGGCGTCGATGGCAAAGGGCATGGCATTTGCCGCCTCGCCAAGGGCGACATGCTCGGGTCGGATACCGAACACGCAAGGTCCGCTGCTGTTGCCAGCGGCGTCGAAAGCGTAGCGGTCGAGCGGTATGGATACAGTTCCGGTCTTGAAAGCCGCGGACGCGCCGGTCTCCGCTTGCCCTTCGATGAAGTTCATCGCGGGTGAGCCGAGGAAGCCGGCGACGAAGCGGTTGACCGGGCGGTTGTAGATGGTCTGCGGCGCATCGAGCTGCTGAATGACGCCACCCTTCATCACCGCGATGCGATCGGCCAGCGTCATCGCTTCGATCTGGTCGTGGGTGACATAGATCATGGTGTTCTGCAGCTTGCGATGCAGCAGCTTGATCTCGACGCGCAGTTCGGCACGCAGCTTGGCGTCGAGATTGGACAGCGGCTCGTCGAACAGGAACACGTCGACATCGCGCACCAGCGCCCGTCCGATCGCCACGCGCTGGCGCTGGCCGCCGGAAAGTGCTGCCGGTTTGCGTTGCAGCAGCGGCTCGATCTGCAGGATCTCGGCCGCCCGCGCGATCCGCTTGGCGATCTCGTCCTTCGGCGTGCCGGCGACACGCAACCCGAAGGACAGGTTCTTCTCCACCGTCATTTGCGGGTAGAGCGCATAGGACTGGAACACCATGCCAATGCCGCGGTCCTTGGGCTCTTCCCAGGTGACGTTCTTGCCCTTGATGAAGATGCTGCCTTCGGAGACATCAAGCAGGCCGGCAATGCAGTTGAGCAAGGTCGACTTGCCACAGCCCGAGGGCCCGAGCAGGACGATGAATTCGCCCTCGGCGACATCGAGATTGAGTGTCTGCAGGACGGTCACCACGCCGAAGCTCAGCGACAGGTCCTGGATCGAAACGCTGGTACCGTTCTGCGCCATATCCACTAGCCTTTCACCGCGCCAGCGGCGATGCCGCGCACGAACCATCGTCCGGAGATGAAGTAGATGAGCAGAGGCACCGCAGCCGTCAGAATGGTTGCCGCCATGTTGACATTGTACTCCCTCACGCCGGTGGTGGTGTTGACGATGTTGTTGAGCTGTACCGTCATTGGCCAGTTGGACCGTCCGGCAAACACGATGCCGAACAGGAAGTCGTTCCAGATGCCGGTAACTTGCAGGATGACGGCGACGACGGTGATCGGCACCGACATCGGCAGCATGATATAGAAAAAGATGCGCCAGAAACCCGCACCGTCGACACGCGCTGCCTTGAACAGCTCGACCGGAATTGCCGCGTAGAAATTGCGGAACAGCAGCGTCAGGATCGGCATTCCAAAGATGGTGTGCACGATGATGATGCCGGGGAGCGAGGCAAACAGCCCGACCGAGCTCAGTCCGATGATCAATGGATAGATCACGACCTGGTAGGGCACGAAGGCACCAAACACGAGCAACCCGAAGAGCAGATTGGCGCCCTTGTATGGCCAGAAGGTCAGTGCGTAACCGTTGATCGACGCGCAGATGATCGAGATGATCACGCTCGGCAGGGTGATCTTCACCGAATTGTAAAAGCCCGGGCTGAGGCCGTTGCAATCGCGTCCGGTGCAGGCATGGAGCCAGGCGTCGGCCCAGGGTTGAAAGGTCGGCTCGCCCGGAAGGTTGAAAAGATGTCCCAGCCTGATCTCCGGCATCCCCTTCAATGAGGTGACGATCATGATGTAGACCGGGATGAGGAAGAAGAGGGCCGCAACGACCAGGAAAGCATAGATGCCGATGCGGCCGGCCGATATCCGTCGCGGTTTCGGCCCGAAGGGCGCCACGCCAGCCTGATGCGGCGCTTCCTGGAGCGGTTGAATTGCGGTGATCTGTCCGGCGGTCATACGCCCGCCTCCTGCCGACGAGTTCGCCGCCATAGTAGAATTCCACTGAAAGCCAGCACGATCAGGACCGGCAGCAGCATCATCGTTGCCCCAGCCATGCCTTGGCCGACGTTCTGGCGAACTGTGATGAGCTGGATGACGTAGACTGCCGGCATGGACGTGGCGATGCCAGGCCCACCGCCGGTCATGGCAATGACCAGGTCGTAGACGCGCACCACGCCTACGCATTGCAGAACGAAGGCGGTGGCGAAGGCGCCCTTCATCATCGGCGCCACGATGGAAACGTGCGTGCGCCAGGTTGGGATGCCGTCGACCCTCGCGGCTTTCCAGATATCCTCGTCAATGCCGCGCAGGCCGGCAAGCAGGATCGCCATCGTCACGCCCGAACCCTGCCAGATGCCCGCCACGACCAGCGCGTACAGCGCGGTCTCGGCGCTGACCAGCGGGGCGAAGCTGAAGCTTGACCAGCCCCAGTTGCGGAGCGCCTCCTGCAGGCCGAGGTTGGGGTCGAGCGCCCATTGCCACACGAGTCCGGTGACGATCAGCGACATGGCGAAAGGATACAGGAAGATCGAGCGGAACAGGTCCTCCTGGCGGATGCGCTGGTCCATGAAGACGGCGAGCAGGTATCCGAACACCATGTTGCAGGTGATGGACATCAGGCCGAAGAACCAGATGTTGTTGACCGAGACGAGCCAGCGGTTGTCGGCCCAGAGGCGCCTGTACTGCGCCAGACCAACGAAATCGTAGGTAGGGAAGAGCTTCGAACTGGTGAAGGACCATAGCACCGAGAAGCCGATGCCGATCACGAACACGCCGAGGGCAACAAGAATCATCGGTATCGTCCCGATGACGGCGGGCAGGTGAAATCTGTGCCTCCAGCTCTTCCGCATCGTCCGTCTTTCTCCGCTTTAACCGACGCCTTAAGGGTCGTTTGCCGACGTGAAAGTCAGCATTGTCCGAACCACCGGGCTTCAGACCGCTGCAGCTTCCCGTCCTGCGATTGTCAGCCCGCTGCCGAGAAAAAGGGAGCTTCCTGTCGGGTCGGGACGCGACCGAGGCGCCGCTGTAAGGGCGGCGCCTCGGGGTATTGATCGGTTCCTAATCGGAATTGCCGATGATCGTGGCGAACTTCGCGGTGGCGTCGTCAGCCGTCATGGAGTCGTCCGCGAAGAATTGCGCGACGAGCTCATTGAGCTGCTGATTGGTGTTCTCGGTGATGAACCGGTTCGTCGCAGTGACGATGTTGGCCGGGTCTTCCACCGCCTTCAGCGACTTCTGCATGCACGGATCGGCCGTCGACATGTCGACATCGCCACGCACGGGCATGGAACCCTTGGCGTTGTTGAAGGCGACCTGAACCTCCGGGCTGATGAGCAGCGCCGCAAGACGCTTCTGCGCTGCTTCGACATCCGGATTGTTCTGCTTGAAGAACAGGATGATGTCGCCGTCGGTGCTGACCACCGGCTTGGCCTCGTTCAGGCCGATCATGCAGCCGAAATCCTTGACTCCGGTCATGCCGGCGGCCGCGAACTCGCCGCGCGCCCAGTCGCCCATCACCTGAAGTCCGGCCTTGCCGGTGATCACCAGGTTGGTGGTGTCGTTCCAGTTGCGGTTGGCGTAGCCGTTGTCGGTGAACTGCTTCAGGGCCCTCAATTGCGTGAAGACGCCTTTCATCTCGGGGCCGCCGGCAATTTCGGCGCTCTTAGTGGTATACATCTTGTCGCGCTGGGCGACACCGAGAGCCTCGGTAACCATGTCCTGGAAGAGCAGCTGAATCTGCCAGCCGTTTCCGTCGCCGCCGATGGCGAAGGGGATGAGGCCTGCCTCCTTGATCTTCGGCGCGGCCGCGAGGAAATCGGCCAGGTTCTTCGGCTCAGGCACACCCGCTTTCTCGAACACCGGCTTGGAGTACCAGGCCCAGTAATTCGAATGGATGTTGACCGGAACGCACCACCAATGGCCGTCAACGAGGCAGGCGCTGCCGATCGCCTTCGGGCGAATGACCTCATCCCACTTGCCGGCGGTCGCGACGTCCGTAAGGTCGAGCAGCTTCCCGCCCGAAATCAGTTCTTCGTACTGCCGACCGGGATTGAACTGAGCGGCACCGGGCGGATCGCCGCCGAGCACACGCTGCATGACGGTCGAACGGGCGGTTTCGCCGAGTGCGATGGCGCTGTCCACCCAGCGATCGCCGTGGCCGTCATTGTCAAAGGCTTTTGCGAACTGCGAGACCGCCGCCGACTCGCCTTTCGACGTCCACCAGTGAATCACTTCCAGGTCCGTCGCCGCGGCCGGACCGGCAAATTGCAGAGTAGCCGTCGCTGCCAGCGCAGCGGTCAAAAGTCTGTATCGCATTTCGGTTCCTCCCAGAATCTGAAACGTTACAGATTTTGGATACGGGAATTGCACGGACTGCGCAACCCCATGAACGAACCGAGCAGGACATTTTTTCGAGCCGCGAACAAATTCATATGAGCGATCGCTTTTATATGCGCCGCAACATGGATCGCTGCACCGCAAAACATCAAAATTGGCGCGAAAGTCGGAAAAAGGCGATGGCGAAGGCGATTTCTTCTGCAATCCCAATGGATTTCGCGAAAGAGCGGTCGGCCTCGCCGTTAGCGGCCGGCACCTCGACATTGGCAATCTGTAACGTTTCAGTATATTGACGCTTGCCGGGGCTGGAACGCACACCGTATCGCTATGGCGGCGATTGCCGACCGGGCCAGCGACTGCTATGCGCCTGACGGGCGGGACGAATGGACAGACGGCGTACGGAAAAGAACGCAGAGGCGTTGGCGCAGGGGCGGCCGACGTTGAAGACGCTTGCCTTCATGACCGGGCTTGGCGTCACCACCGTGTCGCGGGCCCTGAAGGACGCCCCGGAAATCGGCGCCGAAACCAGGCGCCGTGTCCAGCTCGTCGCCAAGCAGATCGGCTACCGGCCAAACCGGGCCGGCGTGCGCCTGCGCACCGGCAGGACCAATGTCATCAGCCTCGTGCTCAACACCGAGCGCGAGATCATGAGCTTCGTCTCGGACATTATCTACGGCGTTTCGGAGGTCATTGCCGACACACCCTACCATCTGATCGTCACGCCCTATTCGCGCTCGCAGGATCCGCTCGACCCCATACGCTATCTGGTCGAGACGGGCTCCGCCGACGGCGTCATCATCTCACGCACGCAGCCGAATGATCCACGGGCCCGCTACATGCTGGAGCACGGCATTCCCTTTGCCACGCATGGCCGCACCGATATGGGGCTGGTCCACCCCTATCATGATTTCGACAACTACGCTTTTGCGGTGGAAGCCGTGCGTCGTCTGGCCGGCATCGGCCGCCGCCGGCTCGCTTTGTTGTCGCCGCCCGTCGGGCTGAGCTACCACAGTCACACCGTCAACGGCTTTGCCGATGCGCTGAGCGAGGTTGGCGCCAGCGAAGTCCCCTTCAACACCGTTTCTATCGACCATACGATCGAGCAGATCAGAATGCGCACCGCGCAAGTGATGCGCCGCGAAGACCGGCCGGACGGCTTTGTCAGCAGCGCCGCCGCGGCGACACTGGCCATCGTGGCCGGCATCGAGGATGCCGGCCTCAAGCTTGGTCGTGACGTCGATGTCGTCTCCAAGCAATCGTCGGACCTGCTGCATCTGTTCCGCAGGGAATTGCTGGTCGTCAACGAGAACTTCCGGCTGGCGGGTTCCGAACTTGCCCGCTCCGTGCTCGGCTGGATCGGCGGCGCCGCGCCCGGCACGCTGCAGAGCCTGAGCGTGCCGAGCGAGGTGCTGGCCTATCGGCGTTCGGTGGATTAGCTATCTTCAGCCAGTTGCACCACTGCCCCACGGTCCGTGGAATGCACCCGGTCCGTCTATACGCTCGAAGCCATGCGCGCCAAAGAAGTCGCGCTGCGCCTGGATCAGGTTCGAGGTGCCGCGGCCCTGGCGGTAGCTGTCGAAATAGGCCAGCGCGGAAGACAGCGCCGGCACCGGCGAGCCTGCCTCCGATGCCCTCGCCACGATACGCCGCAGCGACGGATGCGCTTCCTGCATAAGGGCGACAAAGGCCGGGGCCATCAGAAGATTGGTCGATGCGCCGCCGGAACCGAACGCCTCGGCCATGGTGTCGAGCATCTGCGAACGGATGATGCAGCCGGCCCGCCAGATCCTGGCGATGGTCGGCATCGGGAGGTTCCAGTCGAATTCCTTGGAGGCTCCGCTCATCACCGCAAAGCCTTGCGCGTAGGCGGCGATCTTGCCGGCAAACAGCGCCAGTTCGAGATCTCCAAGCAATGCGTCCCTGTCACCGGAAATCTTCGTCACCCCGATATTGCCATAGGCTTTTTCCGCCGCCAGCCGCTCGTCCTTGATCGACGACAGCACGCGCGCCGCCACGGCCGCTTCGATCGCGGTCGCCGGAATGCCGAGCTGCTGCGCCTCGATGACAGACCATTTGCCGGTCCCCTTCTGGCCGGCGCGGTCGAGGATGATGTCGACCACCGGCTTGCCGGTCTTCGGGTCATCTGATGCCAGCACCTTGGCGGTGATCTCGATCAGGTAGGAATTGAGCCTGCCCTTGTTCCAGTTGGAAAACACCGTGCCGATATCCTTCGGCCCCATGCCGAGGCCATCGCGCAGGATGCCGTAGATTTCAGCGATCATCTGCATGTCGGCATATTCGATGCCGTTGTGGATGGTCTTGACGAAATGGCCGGCGCCGTCGGTGCCTAGCCACGCCGCGCAGGGCTCGTCGTTGAATTTGGCGGAGATCGCGGTCAGCACGTTCTCGACGCGTTTCCAGGAATCCTCGGTGCCGCCGACCATGATCGACGGCCCGTGGCGCGCGCCCTCCTCGCCGCCGGACACGCCCATGCCGATGAAAGTCAGCCCCGAGCCCGAAAGCTCGGAGAAGCGCCGCATCGTGTCGCGGAAATTGGCGTTGCCTGCATCGATGACGATGTCGTTGGCCGACAGGACGCGACGCAAGGCTTCGATCTGTTCGTCGACCGGCTTGCCGGCCAGCACCATGATGATGATCGGGCGTGGCGGCCGGATCGCGGCGGCAAGTTCCTCCAGGCTGTAGCAAGGCACCACCATGTCCTTCAGCGCACCGGCATTCTCGACGAAAGCGTCGGTGCGTGCCCTAGTGCGGTTGAAGACCGCGATGCGGTGCCCATGCTCGGCGATGTTGAGCGCCAGGTTGGAGCCCATCGTGCCAAGGCCGATCAGGCCGATTTCGGCTTTTTCCATCGTTTCTTCCCTGGTTTCGGATCTTGTTGGTTCGAGCTCGCGGTTTGCCGGGATGCCCATTCTTCGGCGAGATGATTGACGGGCCTTTCGGGCCGCGTCAACCGCCTCGCCGAATTGTGTTGCATCGATCATCGGCCGAGCTGGCAAGAGGACTTGCCGATCCGGCTTTACGGCCTGATGTCTACGGGCGCTTCGATCTTCACCATCTCGAAGTCCGAGACCAGAATGTCGATGCGCACCGTCCAGCGGCCGGGAACCGGGATCACGAGATTGTCGACACGCCAGCTGCCATCGCCGGGCTTGGTCGCGATACGTTTGAGCGGCTCGATGCCTGAATCGGGCTTCGACAACACCAGCGTCACCTCCTTGGCGTCGAGCGGTCCGAAATCGCCGGTCATGACGATCATCGAGGCGACGACCGGTCCGGCATGGCCGGGCGTGATGCTGAGATCGGCCATCGCTTGCAGCGTATGGATATGGACCGAGACCGGTTGCGCAGCGGCGATCGCCAGCGCCCGTGGCGGCGGCGTGAAGCGCCAGCCAGCGGTAACACCGAAGATCGCCAGCACGATCAGCATTTCGGCGCCGATCGAGCGGGCGAGCCTGTGCTGAACTTCCGTCGCTCCGGCCTCGGCCGATGCAGTGAGTTTCCAGCGGTTGACGGCTGCGAGCGTGAACAGGAAGACCAGCAGCCCGAGCTTGATCAGCAGCAGCTTGCCATAGGTGGTGTTGACCAGCGCTGCCAGCGTCTGCACCTGGATGACGGCAAGCACGATGCCGGCAGCGACAAGCACGGCCACCACCGGCACGATCATGCGTGAGAACCGCCGCAGGAATGGCGCGACCTCCGACGACTGACCTTTCAGCGCCAGACCGAGCGGCACCAATGCGCCGGCCCAGAAAGCGATGCCGACGCCGTGCAGGAACACCATCGGTCGCGTCAGCCATTGCGGTTCGGCGCCGCTGGCATGGCCGCTGGCGGCCAGCGCAATACCCACCCCGGCAAGTCCGGCCAGCGCGACCGGCTTGGCGGCCACGCGCGGCCCGGCCAGCGACAGCAAGCCAAGCCCCAGCGCGATCACGGCGGCCAGCACCGTCCAGCCGAAGCTGGTATCGAGCCCGGTCCGCCAGATGACCGGCTGCGCCAGATGGGAGAGCGGCGTCCCGAGGGCATCAAGCCCCTGTAAGCCGAGCGACGCCGGGGCCGCGACCAGCCCGCACAGGATTGCCCCGACAACGAAACGCCGGCCGGACGGCCCGCCCTGAGCCAGCCAGGCAAGGGCGAAAGCACCGCCGACGCCAAGGAAAAGGCCGATGTAGAGCAGAACCTTGCCGAACCAGATTGCCGACCGCTGCGGCCAGTCGACCGCCTCGGACACGACCGGCGGCTCTGTTGGCGCGCCGATGGAAAACAACAACGAACCACCGACCGGATGACCATCTGAGGAGATGACGCGCCAACTCAGCACATGTGTGCCGGATTTGAGGTCCTGCGGATTGTCGATTTCGACCGTCTGGTCGCTGAGCCGGAAGGCGGTCAGCGGAACCGGCGTGCCGTCGGGCTTCACCAGAGTCAGCACCAGCGGCGAGACCGGCTCGCTGAAGGTCAGCGAGAACTGTGCCGGCGCCTGTGCCAGCACCGCGCCGTCGGCCGGGTCGGTCTTGATCAGCGCGGCATGGGCACAGGCCGGACTTGCAGAGGCCATGACGATGAGCAGCATCACCACGGCCAGCAACCCGCCGGCAACACGGCTGAAGGGATTGCTGACCATGTGAATCATCCGCAGTGAGGATATCGCGATCATGCCATTGCCATGAAATGGCGGCGCATTCCGCGAACGGTAAGCGCCGCCGAAAGACATCATTTCTTCGGCAACAGCTCGATGCCGGGCGCCGGATTTTCCAGGGCGTCTTCATCCTGCCCTGCTGCCGGGATCTCGATCCAGCGATCAGCGGCGCCGTCGCATTCCTGCACCACCGGGAAGTAGAGCTTCTGGGCCACGGGGAGATCGGCCGTCAGCGTCGCGCGGAAAACGAACTCGTCATAGAATTCATCCGGCAGGCTGCCGCCGCTCCAGTCCACTTCCTTGACCCCATCGGTCACCGCCTGACCGTAGAGCTGGTAGGATTTGTCGTACTTGCCCTTCTTGACCTGCAGCGTCCAGCCCGGCTTCGGCATCGGCTTCACCGCGATCACCCCTTCCGGGATTTGCACGCGAAGGGCGATCGTCGCCTTGCCGTCGCAACCATGCGGCACGCGCAAGACAGCCTTGTAGGTCGAGCCGACAGCAGCCTCCTGGGTTTCGAGCGTGATGTGCGCGAAGGCGGCACTTGTTCCGAGCAGAAAAAGCGCACCGGCCGACAAAAGGTACTTGTTCATGATGGTCCCTCTAGAATCTTGATCGATACGATGGCCGGTTCAATCGTTGTCTTCTTGAGGCGCAGGGCTGCCCATGGCTTGCACTGCGAATTCGACCGTCACCGTCCCGGCCTTTTCGAAGGTCAGGGTGGCGGCGAACATCTCGCCTTGCTTGGGTGGCTGCTTCAAATCCATGAACATCACATGATAGCTGCCGGGACCCAAGACCACCTTGCCGCCGGCCGGAATCTCCAGGCCGCCGGTAACCGGCCGCATGGTCATGACGCCGTCCTTGACGCCCATCTCATGCAGCTCGGCCTTGTCCGAGATGTCGGTGGAAATCGACAGCAGCCGGTCCGGCGTGCTGCCTTTGTTGGTGATGGTGAAGTAGCCGCCGGCCACCTTGGCACCGGCCGGCGTAGCACGTGACCAGGGGTGCCCGATCTCGAGATCGCCGATCTTGAACCCATGTGCGAAGACGGTCTGGGCGCCGGCGAACAACAGCGCAAGAGCCAGTACGGCGATGCCGAGACCCGACTCGAAGCTGCGTCGAATGCCGCCGAGTGTGGGACGCGCGGCGGTGCGAAAAAATTGGAACATGGTTGCTCCATGAAGTGATGGACGCGCCGTTGCCGGCCGCGGACAGTTTGATGTTTGGATGGATACGCCCGCGAAAGGTTCCGCCGGGCAGACAGACTCAGGCCGTCCGCGGCGGCGCGCGCGGGTTCGACGGCGAACGCTCACGGGCGAAGTCGAGATGAATGGCCGCCGGAAATACGAAGGCGACGGCCTCAAAGGAACGCGCGCCCAGGGCAAGCCCCGCAACGGGCGGCGGTGCAAAGGCCGGCGAAAACATGCTGCAGCCAAGCACGCAACATGCCGGCAGATGCGACGGCGGCGGGTTGCCGCCGGGAAGCTGGGTCGCACCCTCACGGGTGCAAATGACGTTGCCGAAGGCATCGAGTTGTGACGCTTTCGGCGCGGTGCCGAAAGCGAACGCACCGAGCGTCGACTGGAGCAGCAGCAGATAGGCCGCGACAAGCGCGACCAGAATGCTCCATCGTTTCTCCCGGCTGTTCAAACGATCTCCCTCATCGAGCAATCACCGGAGGGATACCTATCACGGCGGGGGCAGGTCGAAAATCGGCAAATCGATGCTGCGGCAACGCGGCATATCAGGGTTTCAGTGGCGGCCGGCTCTCCGGGATAGAAGTCAGCAATGTCTGGCGCGCCGACTTCAGGTGCTTGCGGCAGGCGGCGTCGACCTTGCCGAGGTCGCGCGATTTGAGCGCCGAGATATAGGCGAGATGCTCACCGATCGCGACCTCGTTGCGCTCGCGCTCCTGCGCCTTGTTCCACTGGTAGTGATAGTGGAAGATCATGGCGATGACGTCGTAGAAATCGACGATGAAGCGGTTGTGCGACGCCCGGTGGATGAGGCGATGGAGGCGCTCGTCCAGCTCCGAGAATTCGTTGAAGCGGGTGGCGATTTCGCTTGCCAGCAAGCGATGCTCGTCCTCGAGGCGGTCGAGATCGGTCCAGACCGCGCTGTCCTGCGGCAGAGCGGCGAAGGCCGCCGCCGAGCGCAGTTCGAACATTTCGCGGATTTCGGTCAGTTCCAGTGCGAAGGCACGGGTGAAGCCCTTCAGCACCCAATGGCTGTTGCGGCGCTTCTCGATCAGGCCGAAGCGGGAGAAGCGGATCAGGAACTCGCGCACGCTGGTGGTGCCGACGCCGATCTCGCGCGCCAGTTCTAGCTCGTTGATCTGCATGCCGGCCTCGGCGCCGCCGGCGAGCAGCCGTCGCATGAACGACCGCTCGATGATTTCGGCCAGCGTATCGGTCTCTTCCTCGGGGAAGAAATCATCGGGACGCGGTTCGCGCAGCACCGTCTTGGCGCGCTTGTTCCAGGCGATCAGCCCCGTCTCTTCCATGCGCGCCAGGATGGTGCGGACGGTCGTCCGGCTGACACCAAGCAAGGTACCCAGTTCCGGCTCCGAAGGCAGGCTGCGTGTTTCATCGAGCAGCCTGAGGCACCTGTTGTAGGCATCCTTGTAGACGTTGTTGCTCTTCGACATCCCTGACCCGTTGCACGCCGTCGCTTGCGGCTGCTGGCTTGAAGCGCAATATGACGTTCCCATGACCCCTGAAAAGCGAAATCGCTTTCGGAACACCCAAGGACATGCGGAACTCCCCAGCGAAAAAACAATTGACGCAAAACTGTTTTTTCACGATAAAAGACATTATCTTTTAACAGGCGCGTGTCAATCCGCCCGCGCATCCCAGGATCACCCAGGAAACCGCCCGTGAACGCCTCCAACAGCATTCTTCTGTCCCCGGCCGACAATGTCGCCGTCGCCAACGGCCGCATCGAGATCGGCACCACGCTGCCGGGCGGTGCCGTCGCCGCTGCGCTGATCGAGCCCGGCCACAAGGTGGCGATCAAGCCGATCGCCGCCGGCGAGGCCGTGGTGAAATACGCCCAGGCAATCGGCCGCGCGACACAGGACATCGCGCCGGGCGAGCACGTTCATTCGCACAATCTGGTTTTCGAATCCGGCCGCTTGCCGGTGGTGCCGCCGAGCGAGGCCGAGCACGCGACGGAGGCTGACCGCACCCGGACCTTCATGGGCTATCGCCGCGCCGATGGTCGTGCGGGTACGCGCAACTTCATCGGCATCATCGCCAGCGTCAATTGCTCGGCTACTGTTTGCCATGCCATCGCCGACCAAGCCAACCGAACCCTGCTGCCGAAATATCCCGGCATCGACGGCTTCGTCCCGATCGTCCACGGCCAGGGCTGCGGCATGAGCGGCACCGGCGACGGCATGATGGTGCTGCATCGCACCCTCGCCGGCTATGCCCGTCACCCCAATTTCGGCGGCGTGCTGATGGTGGGGCTTGGCTGCGAGGTCAATCAGCTCACCCTCTATGGCCAGAAGGGAGCTGCCGCCGGCAAACGCCACTTCAACATCCAGGACGCCGGTGGCTCGCGCAAATCGGTCGAAAAGGCGATGCTGGTGCTGGCCGAGATCGCAGAGGAAGTCGGCCAGCTGAAGCGTGAGCCGATCCCGGTCAGTGAGATCGTCGTCGGCCTGCAATGCGGCGGCTCCGACGGCATGTCGGGCATTACGGCCAATCCGGCGCTGGGCGCCGCCGTCGACATCCTGGCCGGCGTCGGCGGCATCGGCATTCTTTCCGAGACAACCGAGATCTATGGTGCCGAGCACCTGCTCGCCTATCGCGCGGCTACACCGGAGATCGCGCAGAAGCTCGACGGTTTCGTCAAGTGGTGGGAGGATCACGTCGCCAAGCATGGCGCCTCGATCGACAACAACCCCTCGCCCGGCAACAAGCGCGGCGGCCTCACCACCATTCTGGAGAAGTCGCTGGGCGCGGTCGCCAAGGGCGGCCAGACGCCGCTCAACGGCGTCTTCGGCTATGCCGAAAAGGTCACCGGCAACGGACTGGTGTTCATGGACACGCCCGGCTACGACCCGGTCTCGGCCACCGGACAGGTGGCGGGCGGCGCCAATGTCATCGTCTTCACCACCGGCCGCGGCTCGTGCTTCGGCTGCCGGCCGACGCCGTCGATCAAGGTCGCCAGCAACTCGACTATGTATCACACCATGGAAGAGGATATGGACGTCAACTGCGGCGTCATCGCCTCGGGCGAGAAAACCATCGCCGGCATGGGCCGCGAGATCTTCGAACTGATCGTCGAGACGGCTTCCGGCCGCAAGACCAAGAGCGAAGATTTCGGCTATGGCGACAACGAGTTCGTGCCCTGGCATCTTGGTGCAACGCTCTAACCCGTTGTTTTTGCGTAATTCCGGACGGAAAACCGTTACACATTTTTCCTGGAATTGCTCTGGATTGAACTGATATCTGAAGGCTGCCAACCGGACACGGTCGGCAACAGGGAGGTTTTCGCATGAACAAGCGCCGCATCGGTCGGACTGCGCTCGAGGTCACCGAGATCAGCTTTGGCGGCGCCGCGATCGGCGGCCTCTACCGAGCCTGTTCGCGCGAGTCGGCGATGGAGACGCTGCAAGGCGCCTGGGAGGCCGGCCTGCGCTATTTCGACACCGCACCCTTCTACGGTTTCGGCCTGTCGGAACGCCGCTTCGGCGACTTCCTGCGCTACAAGCCGCGCGATTCCTATGTGCTGTCGACTAAGGTCGGCCGCCTGTTCCGCCCGGTGCCGGACGACCGTGTTCCCGATCACTCCTATGTCGATCCGCTGCCGTTCGCGCTGGACTACGACTATTCCTATGACGGCATCATGCGTTCGGTCGATTTCAGCTATGCGCGGCTTGGCCTCAACAAGATCGACATCCTGTTCGTCCACGACATCGGCGCCTATACGCATGGCGTCGAGAAGACCAAACTGCATTTTCGTGAGTTCATGGATGGCGGCCTCAAGGCACTCGAAGAGCTGAAGCGATCCGGCGTCATTTCAGCCTATGGGCTTGGCGTCAACGAGGTCCAGATCTGCCTCGATGTGATGCGTCGGGCGCCACTTGATTGCATCCTGCTCGCCAGCCGCTATTCCTTGCTCGACCGCAGCGCCGAAGCGGAACTGCTGCCATTGTGCAGGGCACAACAGACGTCACTGGTCATCGGCGGTGTGTTCAACTCCGGCATCCTGGCGACCGGGCCCGTGCAAGGCGCGCATTTCGACTACCTGCCCGCCAACCATGATGTGCTGGACCGCGTCGGTGCGATGGAAAGGATCGCCACCGAGGGTGGCTATCCCCTGGCCGCTGCCGCATTCCAGTTCCCCTTGCGTGAACCCGCGGTCGCCACGGTGCTGACCGGCACCGCCAAGCCGGCAAACCTGACCCGCAACCTCGAATTGCTCGACATCGACGTGCCCGAGACGGAATACGCCAGATACCGGCCCTACACTCTGGTGCAGGAGCTGGCGTGAAGCTCTCATCCACACGCCTTTGAAAGGTGACCTGGGCTTCACATTCTCGCGATCCAATGAAAGAATGAACATTCCATATTGACTAACGAATGGAATTAATATTCCATGACTTCACGGAACGGAACGGGAGCGTTTGACGGCGACAAGGGAGGAGTGGCGCGGTTATTTGCCCCTGCCAGACCTCGGCAGGGTTGACGCGAAACACCACTTGCATCGGCTGGGCCGATGCACTATCAAAACACTGTAAATGTTTTTTATTGATAAAGTTCTGTTTGGGCCACGCCTATCCGGACGGAGCTTCCGTAACGTTCACCAGGCGACTTAGGGAGGATTCCTAATGAAATTCGTAACCAGCATTCTCAACCGCCGCGCCGTGATGACGCTGGCGGCAGCCTCGATGCTCGCCGGCGTCATGCATTCGGCGCCGGCTTCGGCGGCGGACGTGACCATTCCGATCATCGTCAAGGACACCACGTCGTTCTACTGGCAGATCGTTCTGGCCGGCGCCCGCAAGGCCGGCAAGGACCTCGGTGTCAACGTACCGGAACTCGGCGCCCAGGCTGAAACCGATGTCAACGGCCAGATCTCGATCCTCGAGAATGCCGTCGCCGGCAACCCGGCCGCCGTCGTCATCGCGCCGACCGAAGCCAAGGCGCTTGGCAAGCCGATCGACGAAGCCGCTGCCAAGGTCAAGGTTATCGGCATCGACTCCGGCGCCGACTCCAAGGCCTTCACCTCGTTCTTGACCACCGACAACGTGCAGGGCGGCCGCGTCGCCGCGGACGGTCTTGCAGCAGCCATCGGCGCGGCCAATGGTGGTAAGGTCGAGGGCAAGGTCGCCTTGATCACGGCACTTCCCGGCGCCGGCTCGCTGGAGCAGCGCGCCCAGGGCTTCAAGGAACAGCTCAAGGCAAAATATCCGGGCCTCGAGCTCGTCGCCGACAAATATGCCGACGGCCAGGCCACCACCGGCCTCAACATCGCCACCGACCTGATCACCGCCAATCCGGACCTGAAGGGCATCTTCGCTTCCAACCTGATCATGGCGCAGGGCGTTGGCCAGGCGATCGCAGAGAACAACCTTGCCGGCAAGGTCGGGCTGATCGGCTTCGACAGCGACGAGAAGCTGATCAAGTTCCTCAATGACGGCGTCATTTCCGGCCTCGTTGTCCAGGACCCCTACCGGATGGGCTATGACGGCATCAAGACGGCGCTCGCCGCCTCGAAGGGCGAGAAGGTCGAGGCCAATGTCGACACAGGCGCCAACCTCGTCACCAAGGCCAACATGAAAGAGCCAAAGATCGACGCGCTGCTCAACCCGAAGCTCTGAACCGCCGCATCCAAATCGTTTCCGGGGCCTCGCGCCCCGGAAACATCCACTGCCGGCACAAACGGCTTGGCAATCCACTAGGTTGAGCTAGGCTGCCTTTCGAGGCGTATCCTTGCCTTGCAGCGTGCCAATCGTGAGGCCAATCTGGGAGGATTGTCATGACGTCGACGGCGCAGGAACTGCATCCGGCACCCGTGCTGGAACCGGGGCGGACCATCCTCGAATTGCGCGGGTTGGAGAAGCGCTATCCCGGCACCCACGCGCTGAAGCCGGTCAACCTCGCTTTCAAGTCCGGCGAGATCCACGCCATCGTCGGCGAGAACGGCGCCGGCAAATCGACGCTCATCAAGCTGCTCACCGGCGTCATGCCGCGCACCTCCGGAGAGGTGATCTGGGAGGGCCAGCCGGCAGCCTTGGCGACACCGCATGAGGCGATGGCACTCGGCATCAATGCCGTGCATCAGGAGGTCGTGCTCTGCCGTCACCTGACCGTGGCAGCCAACATGTTCCTCGGCGAGGAGAATTCGCGCTTCGGCATCCTGCAGCAACGCGCCATGGTCAAGGAAGCACAGAAGATCATCGACGATCTCGGCTTCGATCTGCCGGCGCATGTCACGCTCGGCGACCTCACCATCGGCCAGCAGCAGCTGATCGCCGCCGCTCGCGCCACCGTGCGCGGCACCAAATTCCTGATCTTCGATGAGCCGACCGCCTACCTGACCCGCAAGGAGGCCGACCAGCTTTTCACCCTGATCCGCCGGCTGAAGACCGAAGGCGTGACGATCATCTACATCAGCCACCGCATGGAGGAAGTGTTCGAGCTTGCCGACCGCGTTTCCGTGCTGCGCGACGGCACGCTGGTTGGCACCCGCAACATCGCCGAGACCAACGACGCGGAGCTGGTCAAGATGATGATCAACCGCTCGATCGAACAGATCTACCACAAGGAACATTTCACACCGGGCGCGGCGATCCTCGAATCCAGGAACCTTTCCGGCAAAGGCTTCGAGAATGTATCTATGACGGTCCGAGCCGGCGAAATCGTCGGGCTCTACGGTCTGATCGGAGCCGGGCGCAGCGAGTTCGTCACCACGCTCTACGGCCGCCACCGCAAATCGGCCGGCCAGATCCTGTGGGAAGGCAAGCCGGTCCAGATCAATTCCGAGCATGACGCGATCAAGCTTGGCATGGCGCTGGCGCCGGAAAGCCGTCGCGATCAGGGTCTCTGCCTCAACCTTTCGGTCGGCCTCAATCTCAACCTGCCGATCTACAAGCGCATCTCGAACAATCTGCTGATCTCCAATGCGCAGGAAAGGACCCAGGCCGACCGCCAGATCGCCGATCTCAGGATCAAGACGCCGACGCGCAGTGCACTGGCGTCCAGCCTGTCCGGTGGCAATCAGCAGAAGATCGTCATCGGCAAATGGCTGGCCCACGGCGCCAGGCTGTTCATCTTCGACGAGCCGACGGTCGGCGTCGACGTCGGCACCAAGGCCGAGATCTACCGCCTGTTCAGCGTATTGTTGTCGAAGGGAGCCGGCATCATCCTGATCTCGTCCTACCTGCCCGAGGTCTACGAACTGGCCGACACGCTGCACGTATTCCGCCGCGGCAAACTGGTGGCCACGCACGGGTTCCGGACCGCCGATCACGAGGAAATTCTCACACAGGCGCTCGCCGAGAAACAAGAAAAGCTGGGAGGACAGACATGAGCACCGAGGCGATTGCTGCCGAAAAACCGAAGCGCAACTACAATGCCCTGTTCGGGCTGACGCTGCTGGCGCTGCTGGTGCTGCTGTGGGTCATCCTGTCACTGTCGACATCAAGCTTTGCTTCGGCCAACAACATCTCGAACCTGCTGCGCCAGGGCTCGATGATCGCCATCCTGGCCGTCGGCCAGACCTTCGTCATCATCACCGGCGGCATCGATCTTTCGGTCGGCGCCGTGGTTGGCTTCGCCACCGTCATAGCCGCGATGCTGATCAATGCCGGCGTCCCGGTCTTCCTCGCCATCCTCATCACCTTGCTGGTCGGCGTCGCCATCGGCCTGTTCCATGGCTTCGGCATCGTCAAGATGGGGCTGCCACCCTTCATCATCACGCTGGCGACGCTGACGTCGTTGCGCGGCATCGGTCTTTTGATGACCAACGGCAATTCGATCTCGATCAACAACGATGCCTTTCAGGAGTTCTCACGCAACTCCTTCCTCGGCGTCCCCAACCTGTTCTGGATGGTGATCCTGGTCGGTATTCCGGCCTACATCTTCCTCCATCACAGCCGTTGGGGACGGTATTTGTTCTCGGTCGGCTCCAATGCCGAGGCGTCGCGCCTGTCCGGCGTCAATGTCCAGCGAACCATCTACATGGCGTACACGCTGTCGGGCCTCTGCGCGGCGTTCGTCGGCGTGTTGCTGGCCTCACGCATCGGCATCGGCAACCCGACCCAGGCCGAGGGTTGGGAGTTGCAGGCGATCGCATCGTCGGTGATCGGCGGCACCTCGCTGTTCGGCGCGGTCGGCTCGGTGCACGGGCCGCTGCTCGGCGCCTTCATTCTGGCCACCATCAACAACGGCGCCAATCTCTTGAACGTCAACGCCTTCTGGCAGCGCATCATCACCGGCGCGCTGATCATCATTATCGTCTATTTCGACGGTCTGCGTCGCCGCGGTGGCAAGTGACAACAATTTGAGATCGATCGCCGGTCCTGTCATGCAAATGGGCCGGCGATTTTCATGACAAACTGGATTGAAGCATGAAAGCCGTTATCTGCCGCTCGCCTGGCGAGCTCGTCCTGGAAGACCGCCCGGCACCGAGCGCGCCACCTCCCGGCTGGGCGCTGGTGGCTGTCAGCCATGTCGGCATCTGCGGCACCGACTATCATATCTTCGAAGGCAAGCACCCATTCCTCGCCTATCCCCGCATCATGGGCCATGAAGTGTCGGGAACGATCGTCGAGACCGGCGAAGGCGTCGAACTTTCCGCTGGCGAGCCGGTGGTCATCAATCCCTATCTTTCCTGCGGCAAGTGCATCGCCTGCCGGCACGGCAAGCCGAATTGCTGCGTCAGGATCGAGGTGCTCGGCGTCCATCGCGACGGCGCCATGTGCGAACGGATTCTGGTGCCGGCACAAAATCTCTATCCGGCAAATGGCCTGTCGCTGGCCGACGCCGCAGCTGTCGAGTTCCTGGCCATCGGCGCGCATGCAGTGCGGCGCGCAAGCGCCGATCCCGGCGCCCGCACGCTGGTCATCGGCGCCGGTCCGATCGGGCTCGGCACCGCCATCTTCGCCGGCATCGCCGGGCTTGACGTGACGCTGCTCGACATGAGCAGCGAACGGCTTGCCTTTGCCGCGAACGAGCTCGGTTTCCAGACCCTCGACGGCTCTAGCGGCGCGGTGCCCGATCTGGTCGGGCAGGCGACCGGTGGCGAGGGCTTCGACGTGGTCTTCGACGCCACCGGCAACACCCGGTCGGTGCAGTCGGCTTTCGCCCATGTCGCGCATGGCGGAACACTGGTGCTGGTCAGCGTCGTCAAGGACGACATCAGCTTTTCCGATCCGGAATTCCACAAGCGCGAGATGACCCTGATCGGCAGCCGCAATGCGTTGCGCGCCGACTTCGACCACGTCACCGCCTCGATCCGCAACGGCGCCGTGCCGTTGGCCAAGCTCGTCACCCACCGCACCACGCTGGCCGGCACGCCTCGCGATCTCGCGCGCTGGGCACATGAGAAATCCGGTCTGATCAAGGCTGTGATTGAGGTCGGATAGGAGCAATCCCAGGAAAAGTGTGAAGCGGTTTTCTGGGGAAAAGCGCTTGGCGCGTTCCCTGAGGGAATTGCATCAGACAATCGAGACAACCGGCGGTGTCGGATCACAACGCTGACAATTTGAGTTCGACCCGCTCGGCCGGGAAACGTGACTCGGAAAACTGGATCGGTTGGCCGTCGGGTGTGACGTTGACGGCGACCGTGACCAGCACGATGGCGCCGGGCTGCAGGTCGAGGTCGGCGAGGTCGGCGGCATCGGCATGGCGCGCTGACAGCATGGTCGATTGCCTGAGATAATCGTCTATGCCGAAACGTGCCAGCGATGCGGTGATCGAGCCGGTTTGCGCCATGGCGGCGTCGATGCCGGCAAAGCGCCTGGCCTCAAACCAGCCGGCAGCACGCGACACCGGGCGACCATCGGCTTCGCCGCGCGTTTCCAGCCGGATCACGTCATTCCCCCTGGCGAGGCCAAGCCCCTCGGCGACGCGCTGGCTGGCCGGCTCCACCGACGAGGCAAGCAGGACTATATGCCGTTCCGACGCCTGCCCTTGCAGGCCTGCTGAAAACCGTGTGCGCGCGCCGATCGGATAGGACAGCCGCTTGCGCGACAGCACGAAGGTGCCGCGTCCCTGTTCGGCCCGCAGCACCCCTTCCTGTACAAGGGCTGCTATGGCACTGCGCACCGTGTGACGGTTGACGCCATAGCGCTCGGCCAGCGCAACCTCCGGCGGCAGCGCTGCATTCTCGGCGAAATCGCCGATGGCGATCGCATGCAGGATCTTGTCGGCGATCTGCCGCCACAGCGAGACACCACTCCGCCGCTCGATGCCGTCCGCTTCCACTTCCAGCTGCCCGACCATTAATTGCCCCAGCCTTCCATTGCTTGTCATCCACCCGTCATGGACTCGCGATAGATAATAGGTATAATTTGTATAGTTGTCTATATCAATAGACAAATTTAGCCAAGAGGAATGTTGCTCATGCGAGGACAGGAAGCCCGCGATCGGGCCGAGCGCAAGGCCGCCATGGCAACACTGGCGCAATCCAGCGGCGATGACGTCGTCCGGCTCTGGAACGCTACCGGGCTGCCCTCGGAAGCTGAGCTGCTGCGCGGCCCGGAGACCGGCTTGGTCACCGTGCGCGGCCGCATCGGCGGTGGCGGCTCCCCCTTCAATGTCGGTGAGACGACGGTTACCCGCGCCACTGTCCGGTTGCCGTCCGGACAGGTCGGCCACTGCTATGCGCTTGGCCGCGACAAGCAGAAGGCAAGGCTGGCGGCGATCGCCGACGCGTTGTGGCAGGACCCGGCGCGTCGCGCCGAGGTCGAGACCGGGCTCATAGCGCCTCTGCGGTCGGCTCTGGCCACGGCGCATGAACGGCGCCGCGCCGAGACGGCGGCAACGAAGGTGGATTTCTTCACCATGGTTCGCGGAGAAGACTGATGGACATCGCAGCGCAATCGATCGAGGGCGGTTTCGCCGATCCGGTCTTCGACGCCCAGACCGTGTTTCGCGCCGTCATGGACGCGATGGCGCGGCCGGGCAGCCTGCAATCCCTGCCCGCCTTCGCCCGCCCGCCGGTGCCGTTTTCAGCGACCGCCGGCGCCGTAGCGCTGGCGCTTTGCGACAACGACACCCCGCTCTGGCTCGATCCCGCTTTGCAGGCCTCCGCCGCGATCAAATCCTGGCTTGGTTTCCACACCGGTGCGCCCCTGGCCAACACACCGGCCGATGCACATTTCGCCCTCATTGCCGCGCCAGCAGAGATGATGGCGCTCGATGGTTTTTCGCAAGGTACCCAGGACTATCCCGACCGCTCCACCACGCTGATCCTGCAAGTCAGCGACATCGCCTCGGGTGCCCCGCTGCTGCTCGAAGGCCCCGGCATCGAGACCAGTGCGACGATCGCGCCGGCGCAGATGCCGCGTCATTTCGTCGAACAGTGGAAGCAGAACATCAAGCGCTTTCCGCGCGGCGTCGATATCATCCTCGCCACATCGGACGGCGTCGCCTGCCTGCCGCGCACAACGCGCATCAAGACGATGGGGGCCTGAGATGTACGTCGCGGTAAAAGGTGGCGAGGCGGCCATTGCCAACGCGCACAGCCTGCTCGCCGACCGGCGGCGCGGCGACCGTTCGGTGCCCGCCCTTCGGCTCGACCAGATCGTCGAACAGTTGGCGCTTGGCGTCGACCGGGTGATGAGCGAAGGCTCGCTCTACGACCGCGAGTTGGCGGCGCTTGCCATCGTCCAGGCGCGCGGCGACCTGATCGAGGCGATCTTCCTGGTGCGCGCCTACCGCACCACGTTGCCGCGCTTCGGCTATTCCAAGGCGATCGACACCGCCACCATGCTGGTCGAGCGGCGCGTTTCGGCGACCTACAAGGACCTGCCCGGCGGCCAGCTGCTCGGCCCGACCTTCGACTACACGCACCGGCTGCTCGACCCCGAGCTTGCCGCCGGCGGCGATGTCGCGGAGCCGCTGCAGCGCGAGACCGAAACGCAGGCCATGCCCCGCGTCTCGGCGATCCTGGCCCGAGAGGGGCTGATCGAACCGGATGGGGAGATGCCGCAGGACCATGTCCCCGGCGACATCACCCGCGAGCCGCTGGAATTCCCGATGGCGCGCGATATCCGCCTGCAGGCGCTGTCACGCGGCGATGAGGGCTTCTTGCTGGCGCTCGGCTATTCCACGCAGCGCGGCTATGCCCGCAACCATCCCTTCGTCGGCGAGATCCGCATCGGCGAGGTCGAGCTGGAACTGGATGTCCCCGAACTCCCGTTCGCCGTGCCACTCGGCACCGTGCGGGTCACCGAATGCCAGATGGTCAACCAGTTCAAGGGCTCGGCCAAGGCGCCGCCGCAATTCACCCGCGGCTACGGCCTGGTGTTCGGCCAGAGCGAGCGCAAGGCGATGGCCATGGCGCTCTGCGACCGGGCACTGCGCGCGTCTGAACTCGGCGAAGATGTCGTCGCCGCCGCGCAGGACGAGGAGTTCGTCATCTCGCATTCCGACAATGTCCAGGCGACCGGCTTCGTCGAACACCTGAAGCTGCCGCACTACGTCGACTTCCAGGCCGAACTCGATCTCGTGCGCCGCATGCACGCCGAATACGACGCCCGCGAAAACCCGGTGAAGGCGGACGACAAGAGGGAGGCCGCGGAATGACCGCTCAACCGACAGACATCGCCACCTACAACTTCGCCTATCTCGATGAACAGACCAAGCGGATGATCCGCCGCGCGATCCTCAAGGGCATCGCCATCCCTGGCTATCAGGTGCCATTCGCCTCGCGCGAGATGCCGATGCCCTATGGCTGGGGCACCGGCGGCGTCCAGGTCACCGCCTCGATCATCGGTCCCGATGATGTGCTGAAGGTCATCGACCAGGGTGCCGATGACACCACCAATGCCGTTTCGATCCGTGCCTTCTTCAAGAAGGTCGCCAATGTCGCGGTGACGACCTATACCGCGAGCGCCACCATCATCCAGACCCGCCACCGCATCCCCGAGCATCCTCTGACGGCAGGCCAGGTGCTGGTCTACCAGGTGCCGATCCCCGAACCCTTGCGATTCCTCGAGCCGCGCGAGACCGAAACGCGCAAGATGCATGCGCTGGAGGAATACGGTCTGATGCATGTCAAGCTCTACGAGGACATCGCCAGGCACGGCCGCATCGCCACCACCTATGCCTATCCGGTCAAGGTCGAGGGTCGCTACGTGATGGACCCGTCGCCGACGCCGAAATTCGACAATCCCAAGATGCACCGCTCGCCGGCCTTGCAGCTGTTTGGCGCCGGCCGCGAAAAGCGCATCTATGCCGTGCCGCCCTTCACCGAAGTGGTCAGCCTCGACTTCGAGGACCATCCGTTCGAGGTGCAGACCTTCGACCAGCCCTGCGCGCTGTGCGCGGCCGAGAATGTCTATCTCGACGAGGTCATCCTCGACGACCATGGCGGCCACATGTTCGTCTGCTCCGACACCGATCACTGCGAGAAGCGGCGTGAAGAGGGCCATCGCGGCCATCTTGCCCCTGAGATGATGGAGCCGGCGCGATGACCGACGAACCGCTGCTGCGCGTCTCGGCGCTCTCCAAATTCTACGGCTCGCGCGTCGGCTGCGACAACGTCTCCTTCGACCTGTGGCCAGGCGAAGTTCTGGCGGTCGTCGGCGAGTCCGGCTCCGGCAAGACGACATTGCTCAACTGCCTGTCGACCCGGCTCTTGCCGAGTTCCGGCACCGCCAGCTACCGCATGCGCGACGGCCAGTTCCGTGAACTCTACCGGATGAGCGAGGCCGAACGCCGCTTCCTGATGCGCACCGACTGGGGTTTTGTCCACCAGAACCCGGCCGACGGCCTGCGCATGACCGTGTCGGCCGGCGCCAATGTCGGCGAGCGGCTGATGGCGGTCGGCGACCGCCACTATGGCAAGATCCGCGCCACCGCCGTCGACTGGCTGTCGCGCGTCGAGATCGACGAGGACCGCATCGACGACGAGCCGCGCGCCTTTTCCGGCGGTATGCGCCAGCGCCTGCAGATCGCCCGCAACCTCGTCACCGGGCCGCGGCTGGTGTTCATGGATGAGCCGACGGGCGGCCTCGACGTCTCGGTGCAGGCACGCCTGCTCGACCTGCTGCGCGGCCTGGTCACCGACCTTGGTCTCGCCGCCATCGTCGTCACCCACGACCTTGCCGTGGCGCGTCTTCTGTCGCAGCGCATGATGGTGATGAAGGATGGCCGCGTCGTCGAAAGCGGTCTCACCGACGGCGTGCTCGACGACCCGCGCGCACCCTACACCCAGCTTCTCGTTTCCTCGATACTTCAGGTGTAATCCATGCCGACGCCCCTCGTTGTCTCCGACGTCGCCAAGAGCTTCACCATGCATCTGCGTGACGGCATCAAACTGCCTGTCGTCGCCGGTGTCTCGTTCTCGATCAGGGCTGGTGAATGCACCGTGCTCGGCGGCCCGTCCGGTGCCGGCAAGAGCTCGATCCTGAAGATGCTCTACGGCAACTACGCAGTCGACGAGGGCCAGATCATCGTCAAGCACGATGACGGGCTGATCGATCTCGCCACCGCCAGCCCGCGCACCGTGCTTGCCATACGCCGGCAAACGATCGGCTATGTCAGCCAGTTCTTGCGCACCGTGCCGCGCGTCTCGGCGCTGGATGTCGTTGCCGAACCGCTGGTCGAGCGTGGCGAAGACCGCGAGAGCGCGCGTGGCAAGGCACGCGCCTTGCTGGCGCAGCTCAACCTGCCGGAAAAACTCTGGGCCTTGCCGCCGGCAACTTTCTCCGGCGGCGAACAACAGCGCGTCAACATCGCGCGTGGCTTCATCACCGAGCACCCGATCCTGCTGCTCGACGAACCGACCGCCTCGCTCGATGCCAGGAACCGCGACGTGGTGATCGAACTCATCGCCGCCAAGAAGGCGACGGGCGTCGCTCTGCTCGGCATCTTCCACGACCACGACGTACGCGAGGCGGTTGCCGACCGCATCATCGACGTCACCGCTTTCGCGCCCGGAAAAATCGCAGCATGACGAAAAAACTATCGGAGACGCCGCTGATTCACCCGACGGCGGACGTGCAGAACTCGACGCTTGGCCGCTGGACCGAGATCGCCGACCGCAGCCGGGTTTCCGAGAGCATCCTCGGCGACTATTCCTACATGATGCAGGACTGCACCGTCTGGTGCGCGACGATCGGCAAGTTTTCCAACATTGCAGCCAGCGTGCGCATCAACGCCACCAACCACCCGACATGGCGGCCGACGCTGCACCATTTCACCTATCGCGCTTCCGACTATTGGGACGACGCAGAACACGAGAGTGAATTCTTCGCCCAGCGCCGCGCCAAGCGGGTCACCATCGGCCACGACACCTGGCTCGGCCACGGCTCGACCATCCTGCCCGGCGTCACCGTCGGCGATGGTGCCGCGGTCGGCGCCGGTGCGGTCGTGTCGAAGAATGTCGCGCCCTACACCATCGTCGGCGGCGTGCCGGCCAGGCCGATCCGCGGGCGTTTCGACCGCCGCACCGCCGAACGCTACCAGGCGCTCGCCTGGTGGGACTGGGATCATGCCAAGCTGCGGACAGCACTAGATGATTTCCGGGAACTGTCGGCCGAAGCGTTTCTGGAGAAGCACGGCGGGTAACAGCAAATGCTGACCGGAAAGCTGGGCGCAATCTGCTCGGGGCTACGCGCGTCCAGGTATCCAAGCAGATGTGCGCATGCTAAATTACGCAATGCTCGAGGGTTTCATGCAGCCCTTGCGAAAGGATGCCCCGACTCCGCCGGATCGATTTCCGGCGACGAAGTCGGTTGTGACCTTTATTTTCCTGATTGTTTTGGCAATTCTTATAGTCACAAACTGGTCCTAGTCGCATTCCGTTTCCAACAAGAGAACCCGATCGTGCCGACCGTTCGTCCCGCTACCTCGGCCGACGCAGATGCAATCTGGTCCATTCTCGAACCTGTTTTGCACGCCGGCGAAACCTATGCTCTGCCCCGCGACTGGAGCCGAAGGCAGGCGCTCGATTACTGGTTTTCCGACGGTCATGAGGTGTTCGTCGCCGAGGATAGCGGCGACGTGATTGGCTGCTACTACCTGCATGCGAACCAGCGCGGCGGCGGCGCACATGTCGCCAACTGCGGCTACGTGACTTCTGCCGTCGCCAGCGGCCGCGGTGTCGCCACGGTGATGTGTGAGCATTCCCTGCAGCATGCCAAGGATCGAGGTTTTCTGGCCATGCAGTTCAACTTCGTTGTCAGCACCAACGAGCGCGCCGTAAAGCTGTGGCGCCGGCTCGGCTTCGACATTGTCGGAACAATCCCAAAAGCGTTTGAACATCCTCGACTGGGCTTCGTCGACGCTCTTGTCATGCATCGCAGGCTGTAGGCATGCACAAGCTTCGCATCGCCGCCCCAGCGATCACTACCGTGTGAGATTGTCGCCATCGGCCCTGCCTGTTCATACCCCTGACACAGGACTCGGACAGGACGCGGTCTTTCCTAGGAGATCGCAATGCTTCAATCTATGAGACCACCGCTCGCCGGATTCTTTGCCGGCTCCAACCCAACCCCTCCGATTCATCTCGGCACGCGCTACGACACGTCGGGCAATTTCCTGCTCGAGCCCGGCAACACGGTCGTCAGCCATCTCGTCAGCGGTTCGCCCTCCGAGGCCGTGGTGCTTGCTGTGCGAGACCAAATGCTGGCGATGCCCGATGCCGACCGGCTGGCCTTCACCCCCGTCTCCAGCCTGCACATGACACTGTTCCAGGGCATCATCGAATATCGCCGCCGCCTGCCCTACTGGCCGCATGACGTGCCGCTCGACACCAGCATCGACGCGATGACCCGCCTCTATCTGGAGCGGCTGAAGGGTTTCAAGGGCTTCGGCCCGTTCAACATCAAGGTGGTCGAAATCGTACCGACCGGTCTCACCGTTGCCGGTGCGACCGACGAGGACGTGCGCATCATGGCCGCCTGGCGCGATGCGTTGGCGGTGCCGTTCGGCTACAGGCATCCGGATCATGACAGCTACGTCTTCCACATCACCTTCGCCTATCAGGTCCAGCGTCTTGCGGATGACAGGGCGGCCGCATGGCAGCAACTGTTCGATGACTCGCTCGCGCTTTTCGCGCGGCAGGCCCCGGTGATCGAGATCAAGGCGCCGGCCTTCTGCAGCTTCAGGGACATGGAGCATTTCGAGGAGTTGCAGGTGCTCGGCTGATCGACACCTGCAGGCGCCCGACGCCGCGCCTGTGGGCAGTAACAAAACTGACATCAATCCGACACCGCAGGTTCATGGCGCTGCGCTAGCGAAGTCCTTAACAGACCTTCAACGCGACTGGACTGGAAACGACCATGTCAGCCACGCTCGAAATCCGCGGCGTCACCCGACGATTTGGCAAGAACACCGCCGTCAGCGATATCAACATCTCGATCCCGCAGGGTCAGATGGTTGGCATTATCGGCCGTTCGGGTGCTGGCAAATCAACCCTTCTTCGCATGGTCAACCGTCTCATCGATCCCAGCCAGGGATCAATTTTTTTTGACGGCGCCGAGGTCTCCCAGTTGCGCGGTTCGCCACTCCGGCGCTGGCAGCGCGACTGCGCCATGATCTTCCAGCAGTTCAACCTGGTGCCGCGCCTCGACGTGCTGACCAATGTGCTGCTCGGCAAGCTGAACCACCGTTCGACCATATCGAACCTGCTCGGCATGTTTTCTCGCGCCGAGTGCGCCGAGGCGGTCGCCGCACTTGAGCGGCTCGACATCGCCCGCACCGCAATGCAGCCTGCCGGCACGTTGTCGGGCGGCCAGCAGCAGCGCGTAGCCATTGCCCGCGCCATGATGCAGCAACCCAAGGTGATCCTCGCCGACGAGCCGATCGCTTCGCTCGACCCGCTCAACGCCAAGGTGGTGATGGATTCGCTGCAGGACATCAATCTGCGCGAAGGCATAACCGTCGTCACCAATCTGCACACGCTGGACACTGCCCGCGCCTATTGCAACCGCATCATCGGCATGGCAGCCGGCAAGGTCGTCTTCGACGGTCCGCCGGAAGAGCTCAACCGCGAGGCCGTCCGTCTCGTTTATGGCGCCGACAGCAATGGCGGCGAAATCTCCGAGGCCATCACCTCGACCAGCATCGCCTACAAGCAAAAGATCACCGCATCCGCCGGACCGCTCGAGCCCGCATTCCCGGGGTATTGAGAGCGACCTGGATCGCCAGCCCGCGTCAAGGGCACCTGTCAGAATAACCAACGCTACCGGCGCGGGGCCGGAACCCACAGGAGAGATATCCAATGTTCAGGAAGATGGTATTCAGCGCCGTTTCGGTGCTCGCCATGGCGACCAGCATGGCCCACGCCGCCGATATGAAGGAATTCCGCGTCGGCATCCTTGGCGGCGAGAACGAAACCGACCGGCTGCGCAACTACCAGTGCCTGGCCGACCATCTGAAGGCCGAATTCGGCTTCGAGAAGGTCTCGCTGTTCCCCGCCGCCGACTATGACGGCGTCATCCAGGGCCTGCTCGGCGGCACCCTCGACTTCGCCGAACTCGGCGCTTCCGGCTATGCCAGCGTCGCTCTCAAGGACCCGAAGGCGGTCACCCCGATCCTCACCACCCAGCAGACCGACGGTGCCACCGGCTATTATTCGATCGGCCTGGCGCTGAAGTCTTCCGGCATCACCGACATCAAGTCGGCCAAGGGCAAGAAGCTCGGCTACGCCGACCCGGATTCGACCTCCGGCTATCTCATCCCGCTGACCCAGATTCCGAAGGACACCGGTGCTTCGAACGAGACCTTCTTCGCTTCGACTCAGTTCAATGGCGGCCACGAGAACAACGTCCTGGCCGTGCGTGACGGCAAGGTCGACGTCGCGGTGGACGATTCCTCGGGCATCGGCGATTTCAAGAACGGCTACACCTCCGGCACCTTCCACAAGGAAGTCGCCAAGGGCGCCGTCGACCCCAACGACTTCGTCGAAGTCTGGCGCTCGGGCCTTATCCCGAACGGCCCGCTGGTCGTGCGCACCGCGCTCGGCGACGACATGACCGCCAAGCTGACCGCGTTCTTCACAGCCCTGCCGGCCAAGGACAAGGCTTGCTTCGAGGGCGTCGAAGGCGGCGATTTCACCGGCTACGTTCCGGTTAAGGCGGACTTCTACAAGGTCATCGTCGAAGCCCGTAAGGCAGCCATCGGCGGCTAACGGCGAAATCAGAAGGGCGGTGTTCAAAGCACCGCCCTTTCTGTTTGTCCGATCATGACCCTTTCCGTGACAGCTCCTTCCCGCGCCACCCATCAGATGGCCGATGCCTGGCGACGCCAGATATCGCTGCGCCGGCTCTATACGGTGCTCGGCGTCGGTTTGCTGCTTGCCGCGATGTTTGCGAGCATGTGGTTCGCCGACGAAGCCAATGCAGGGCACTTCTTCGACCGGCTGCCGCACATTCTGGATTTCCTGAGCTGGCTGATCCCCAAGGATTGGAACGACGTCTGGCGGGCGCTGTTCGACATTGCCTCGCCGCATGACACCGGCACCCAGGAATTCAACTTTCCGCTCGGCCGCGTCTATGTCTGGGGCGGTTTTTATATCCCTGAATATTTCGAGCTCATGCTGACCACTGTGAACGTGGCCCTGGTCTCGACCTTTATCGGCTTCATCTTCGCCGTGCCGTTTTCCTTCATCGCCGCGCGCAACCTGACGCCGCATCCGGTGCTGAGGCTCGTCGTCAAACGCTTCATGGAGCTGCTACGCGCCTTTCCGGAGATCGTCATTGCGGGCCTCTTCGCGGCCATTGTCTCGACCGGTCCGATCGCAGCCATCATCGCCATCGGCCTGCATTCGATCGGCGCGCTCGGCAAGCTGTTCTATGAGATCAACGAGAACATCGACATGCGCGCCGAGGAAGGTCTGAGGGCGGTCGGCGCCAACTGGTTCGAGCGGGTGCGCTTTGCCGACCTGCCGCAGGTGTTGCCCAACTTCATGTCCTACACGCTGCTCCGCGTCGAGATCAATGTGCGCGCCTCGACCATCATCGGCGCCGTCGGCGGCGGCGGCATCGGCGAGGAATTGAAACTCTCGATTTCACGCGGCTTCGGCGCCAAGACACTGGCGCTGGTGCTGCTGTTGTTTACGACCATCTTCATCATCGACCAGTTCTCGGCCTGGCTGCGCCGCAAGCTCGTCGGCGAACAAGCCTTCCTGATGGGTGCTTAGCCATGATCCCGAAAAGTCGAATCCGGTTTTCGGAAGAGATTGTGGCAAGACCAAGCGCCCCATCCCGGTTCTATCGGGATGGATCAGGCTCTTGATCATGGCGACGATGACCGCCGGCGAAATCCGGTCGATCGAGGAGCGCTACCCGCAAGTGTTCCGGCGGCCGCTGTACAAGCGCTTCGCCCCGCTGTTCCTGTTCGTCGGCATCCTGCTCTACCTCGTCTATGCCTTGTGGTTCTTCAGCCTGCCGCAAGTGCTGCGGGAATCGCACTGGGAACGCCTGCCGCTCTTCCTGATGCAGTGGGTCAGCTACGACCTGCAGCCCGAATTCCGCCTCGACCAGCCGGAGATCACGCCGAAATACCCGCGCTTTTCCGCGCTTGGCGAGAACCCGAATCCAGACTGGGTCATCAAGAACGCGGACGGCACCTTTAGCGTCCTGATCGACGGCCCCGGCAAGTCCGTCACCTTCGACAAGAGCAAGGCGACGATCGTGGCCAATGGCGAGACGGTGCCGGTGTTGCTGACCGGCGGCAAGCCGGTGATCTCGGGCCCGGTGCCGGACTGGATCACCGCGCATGACGACGAGGTGGTGGCCAAGATGGGCTTCGCCGGCGAAGTGCGTGTCACCGTCGACCGCGTCAAGGTCCGCAAGCGCTTCCTCGGCTGGGCGAATTTCGTCTTCGACACGCGCTCGCCCTTCTTCGGCAGGTCGGCCAGTGAAGTGGTCTCGCTCATCGTTTCCGGCCCCGAACTCAAGCCGGGCACCTCGAACCTCGCGCTGGCGGGAGACAACATATGGAACAACGCCCAGTGGCAGCACGGCGACGTCTGGACGAAGTTGTTGCAGACCATCGTCATGGCCTTTCTCGGCACGCTGCTCGGTGGCATCGTCGCCTTCCCGCTTGCTTTCTTCGCCGCCCGCAACATCACGCCGAACGGACTTCTCAGCCAGGTTCTGAAGCGGTTCTTCGACTTCATGCGTTCGGTCGACATGCTGATCTGGGCGTTGTTCTTCACCCGCGCCTTCGGCCCCGGCCCGCTGGCCGGCAGTGCCGCCATCTTCTTCACCGAGATCGGCACGCTGGGCAAAACCTATTCTGAAAGTCTCGAGAACATCGACGACAAGCCGCGCGAGGGCATCAAGTCGACAGGCGCCAACGGCTTGCTGGTGCAGCGCTATGGCGTCATGCCTGAAGTAATTCCGGTGTTCATCAGCCAGACTCTCTACCAGTGGGAATCCAACACCCGCGGCGCCACCATCATCGGCGCCGTCGGCGCCGGCGGCATTGGCCTGAAATTGTGGGAAGCGATGCGCACCAACTCAAACTGGGCCAACGTCTTCTACATGGTGCTGCTGACGCTGGCCGTCGTGTTCATCTTCGACAACATATCCAACTTCCTGCGCCGCCGGCTGAGCCGGACCATCCACGACTACAACAGGATCCAGGCCGAGCAGGGTTAGCGATCTCGGCGCTTCAGGGCGCCCTACACCGCCCTAAGCAGCTTTCTTCCACCCGTTCCTGATATGCTTGTAGCCGTCGCGATAGACGGCTTCCGGGCTCTCGGAAAAATCGCGCCACACCTTGGTCGCAGCCGCAAGGTCCTTCAGCGAACGGCCGAACGCCTCGATCGTCAGCCAGTCGTCATAGCCACTCTTGCGGATGGCGGAGAACGTTTCCTTCCACGGGATGTTGCCGCGCCCCGGCACGCCGCGGTCGTTCTCCGAAATATGGATATGGACGACATTCCTGCGGTGTTTTGTATAGGCGCCGATCGGGTCGGCTTCCTCGATATTGGCATGGAAAGTGTCGTACATCGCCTTAATGTGCGGCCGGTCGATGGCATCGACATGCTCGGACAGATCCGCCATCGTGTTGAGAAGATAGCATTCGAAGCGGTTCAGCGCCTCGAGCCCGATGGTGACGTTTCTCTTGCCGGCATGGTCGCCGATGGCGCGTTGCGAAGCGACCGAGCGCTTCTTCTCGGCGGCTGTCGGCCCCGAGCCGGAGAAGGCACCGAGCGTCGAATGCAGCGGGCCGCTCAGCGTCCTGGCGCCGAGCGCATCGGCGCAGTCGATAGCCCATTTCATATAGTCAATGCCGGCCTTGCGGGTCGCCGCGTCGGCCGCGATCAGGTTCATCGCCGGATCGCCCATGGCTGACACGGCTGTACGCTCCAGCCCGATACTGTCGAGCAGATCAGCCAATTTCTTGTAGTCGTCAGGGGTGCCGGCAAAGATCGGTATCTCGACGCCATCGAAGCCGGTTGCCTTGATGTCGCGCAGCAACGGCTCATGCTTCTTCGACGCCGCCGTCGTCCATAAGAACATGCACATGCCGATTTTCATCGACGCCCCTCCCCAAAAATTCCTTGTCAGCGCAAGAGGCGTCGAGATTCAGGTCAGGCCGGCGTCACCTGATATCATCGCCCCTTGAACTATAGCTTGGTCCAGGCCCCATTCTTCTTCGACGACTTCACGCAGGCCTCGATGAAGGCCATGCCCTCGACGCCGTCCTGGATGGTCGGAAAGACGACGTCCTTTGCCGGCTTGCCGCCCTTCTTGCGCGCCGCGCGGATGGCGCGCGCGGCCTCCTGGTAGATGTTGGCGAAACCTTCGAGGTAACCCTCGGGATGGCCCGACGGAACCCGGCTGACACGCCCCGCCACCGGCAGTGCACCGGCGCCGTTGCGGGTGATCAGTTGCTTCGGCTGGCCGAACGGCGTGTACCAGAGATAGTTCGGGTCGGCCTGCACCCATTCCAGCCCGCCCTTGGAGCCATAGATGCGCAGCTTCAGCCCGTTCTCATGGCCCGGTGCCACCTGGCTTGCCCAGATCATGCCCTTGGCCGCATGCGTCTTGCCGTCGGGCTTGAAGCGCAGCATGACGTTGACATTGTCGTCGAGCAGCCTCCCCGACACGAAGGCGTCGAGATCGGCAGAAAGGGAATCGAGCTCCAGCCCCGAAACGAAGCGCGCCAGATTGTAGGCGTGGGTGCCGATGTCGCCGAGCGCGCCGCCTGCGCCTGCCTGCTTGGGATCGCCACGCCACGACGCCTGCTTCTGGCCGGTGGCGGCGAGGTCCTCGGTCAGCCAGTCCTGTGGATATTCGGATTGCACGATGCGGATGTCGCCGAGCACGCCCTTGGCCACCATCTCGCGCGCCTGCCGCACCATCGGATAGGCGGTGTAGTTGTGGGTGAGCACGAACACCTTGCCGGTCTTCTCGACCACGGCGGCCAGCTTCTTGGCCTCTGCGAGCGTCGTCGCCAGCGGCTTGTCGCAGATGACGTGGATGCCGGCTTCGAGGAAGGCCTTGGCCGCCGGCACGTGCACATTGTTGGGGGTGACGATGGCCACCGCCTCGATGCCGTCAGGCCGCTTGGCCTCGGCCTTGGCCATCTCGGCATAGGAGCCGTAGCTGCGATCCGGATCGAGCCCGAGTTCGGCGGCCGAGGCCTTGGCGCGCGCCGGATCGGAGGACAGCGCGCCGGCGACCAGCACGAAATCATTGTCTATGCGCGCAGCGATGCGGTGCACCGCGCCGATGAAGGCGCCTTGCCCGCCGCCGACCATGCCATAGCGGATCGGACCGCCTCCCGTTTCCGACTTCGATGCGCCGACCATGTTTTTTCTCCTCGTGTCTGAAATATCCCTGCCCCTTGACGGGAGGGTGCCCGGAAGGGGGCGGAGGAGTCGGTTCATGCCGAGCTCTACGCCCGAGACCGCACCCCGATCCGCTGCGCAGCTCTCCCTCCCTCAAGGGAAGAGGGAGAGCCGTGCTAGATTCCCATCATGCCACGCAGCACTTTCTTGTCGGTGGTGCCGCCGGCAAAGTCGTCGAATGCCTTTTCCGTCACCCGGATGATGTGGTGCTGGATAAATGGCGCGCCCTCTGCCGCGCCGTCCTCCGGGTGCTTCAGGCAGCATTCCCATTCCAGCACCGCCCAGGAATCGTAGTTGTACTGCGTCAGCTTGGAAAAGATGCCGCCAAAATCCACCTGCCCGTCACCAAGCGAGCGGAAGCGGCCGGCGCGGTTGGTCCAGCTCTGATAGCCGGAATAGACGCCTTGCCTTCCGGTCGGGTTGAACTCGGCGTCCTTGACGTGGAACGCCTTGATGCGCTCGTGATAGATGTCGATGAATTCGAGATAGTCGAGTTGCTGCAGCAGGAAGTGCGACGGATCGTAATTGATGTTGCAGCGCTTGTGGCCGCCGACCGCCTCGAGAAACATCTCGAAGGTGGCGCCGTCGAACACGTCCTCGCCGGGATGGATTTCGTAGCCGACATCGACGCCATTGTCCTCATAGACGTCTAGGATCGGCTTCCAGCGCTTGCCGAGCTCCGAAAAAGCCTCCTCGATCAGGCCGGCCGGCCGCTGTGGCCACGGATAGAGGTAAGGGAAAGCCAGTGCTCCGGAGAAACTCACGGAAGCGTTCAGCCCGAGATTGCGCGAGGCCTTGGCGCCGAACTTCATCTGTTCGACCGCCCATTTCTGACGCGCCTTGGGATTGTTGTGCACCGAAGCTGGCGCAAAGCCATCGAACTGCGCATCATAGGCCGGATGCACCGCCACCAATTGCCCCTGCAGATGCGTCGACAGTTCGGTGATCTCGACGCCGGCGTCGGCGCAGATGCCTTTCACCTCGTCGCAATAGGCCTTGGAAGATGCCGCCTTCTTGAGATCGAACAAGCGCGCATCCCAGGTCGGGATCTGCACGCCCTTGTAACCAAGACCAGCCGCCCATTTGGTGATCGAAGCCAGTGAATTGAACGGCGCGGCGTCACCTGCAAACTGCGCCAGAAACAGTCCAGGGCCCTTCATTGTCGTCGGCATCGGCATCCTCCCTCGTTTTCCTCGCGACCGAGCATAGCGCCGATTGGAAGCAGGGCCAGCCACTTTGGTCTTTTCACACCGGCCGCTTGTGCGCGCCGCTATTCTGGTATTACCAAATACGAGAATTTGGTCAAGTCTTGTAGTGCATCGCCGGAACGCTTGGGCTAGGCAAAAAAGAGATACATATCTCAATATAATCAATGAAATAATTCAGAATGAGCGCAGCAGTCCACCGCTTCTTGCCGTCCATGGGAAATTGCTGTAGACCTCGCTTCAGGCCCAATTGGTCGAACCAGTTTGCGAAAAAAGGCTGGGGATGCCTTGGGGAGGAACCCTTGCGTCGCCTTTCAGCGATGCATGTGCAGGCGAACCACAAAGACGAATTTGGGAAGGACAAACCATGCACCTTTCGACGCACAACTGGATGCGCGCGGAACCGCTGGAGACGACGCTCAAGCGCATCAAGAAATTCGGCTATGAGTCGATCGAGATTTCCGGCGAGCCCGAGCAGTACAAGACCAAGGAGACGCGGGCGCTGCTGAAGGAACATGGTATCCGCTGCTGGGGCGCGGTGACCTTGATGCTGGGCGAGCGCAATCTTGCCGCCAAGGACCAGGGCCAGCGCGAGCGTTCCGTGCAGTATGTCAAGGACGTGCTGACGATGATCAGCGAACTCGATGGCGAGATCATCACGCTGGTTCCGGCGACGGTCGGCAAGGTGGTGCCGGACGGCACCGAGGAAGAGGAATGGAAATGGGTTGTCGACGCCACCCGTGAATGCTTCACCCACGCCAAGAAGGTCGGCGTCAAGATCGCCGTCGAACCGCTCAATCGCTTCGAAACCTATCTGTTCAATCGCGGCGCCCAGGCCCTGGCGCTGGCCGACGCGGTCAGCCCCGAATGCGGCGTCTGCCTCGACGCCTACCATATCCACATGGAGGAATTTAACGTCTATGACGCGATCCGGCAGGTCGGCAAGCGTCTGTTCGACTTTCATGTCGCCGACAACAACCGCTTTGCCGCCGGCCTCGGCCAGATCGACTGGCCGAAGATCGTCGCCACGCTGAAGGAGGTCGGCTACGACGGCGCGCTGACCAACGAGTTCGTCGCCCCGGTCGACCGCACGCCGGCCGCACCCTATCCCGACATGGTCGAGCGCCATCCGGTCGACATCTCGCCCGAACAGCTGAAGTTCATCCAGGATCACGGCTCCAGCGTGCTGACCGAGAAATTCTACACCGACCAGATGCGCATCACCGCCGAGACGTTGCTGCCGCTGATCAAGTAGTCGACTGCCCGTTGGGAAATTGCCCTTTCGCCCCGACCGGCGGCAGGGCTGGGGAAGACCATGCGCATCAAGACCGTCCAAGCCTGGTGGATCCGCATCCCGATCGAAGCCGCTCGGCAACACCGCAGCGACTTCGGTCAGGTAACGACCTTTGACGCTGCTATCCTGCGCATCGAGACGGATGACGGCCTGGTCGGCTGGGGCGAGGGCAAAAACGCCGCCGGAAGTGCCGGCAGCTACGGGGCGCTTGTCCACATGCTGAATCATGAGGTCGGGCCGCAATTGATCGGCCGCGATCCGGCCGACATCGGCGTCATCTGGGAGATGCTCTACAACGGCGTTCGCCACGACAGCGCCGCCCGCGCCGGCCACGCCATGCCGCAACTGGCGCGGCGCGGCATGAGCATAGCGGCCATCAGCGCCGTCGATATCGCGCTCTGGGATATCCTGGGCAAATCGCTTGGCGTTCCGGTCTGGCGGCTCCTTGGCGGCCGCAAGCTCGACCGCATGCCGGCCTATGCATCCGGCGGCTGGGCGTCCGCCGACGCCATCGGCGAGCAATTGAAATCGTATATCGCCAAAGGCGGCTTCAAGGCGCTGAAGATGCGGATCGGCGCCATGGACGGTGCCGCGCATATCTCCGCCGCCCGCGTCCGTGCCGCACGGCAGGCGCTCGGCCCCGATGTCGAACTGATGGTCGACGCCCACGGCACCTACACGGTGGCCGAAGCCAAGCGCTTCATCCACCTCGTCGACGATCTGGACCTCGCCTGGTTCGAGGAGCCGATCATCGCCGACGACAAGCCAGGCATGGCCGAAGTGCGGGCAAGCGGTGCCGTTCCGATCGCCACCGGCGAAAGTGAGGCCACGCGCTACGCCTTCCGCGACCTTGCCGTGCTGAAAGCCGCCGACATCTTTCAGCCCGATCCGGCCTTCTGCGGCGGCATCAGCGAAGCGATGAAGATCGGCACCATCGCCAGCGCCTTCAACCTGCGCTTTGCGCCGCATCTGTGGGCCGGCGCACCGTGCTTCTTCGCCGGACTGCATATCTGTGCTGCTTCGCCGGCTAGTTTCACCGTCGAATATTCGCTCGGCGCCAACCCGATGATCCATGATCTGATCGAAGAGACTGTCGAAGCCAAGGACGGTATGATAGCGATCCCCGAAAAGCCGGGTCTGGGATTCACCATTTCGGAGCGGTTCCTGGAGGCGCACGCGCAACGCGATTGACAATGAAAGAAAAGAACCTTCTCGCGGAACTCGCTGCCTACCTGTTCTCCCATTCGGACAACGAGACCGGCCGAACGCCGTCGGAGCGTGAACTTGCGGAGCATTTCGGCGTCAGCCGCGGCCAGATCCGTGAGGCGCTCGCCATTCTCGAAGCCATGCGCATCGTCGAGCGCAGGGCCAAGTCCGGCATGTACATTGACACCAAGCAGGCCAGCGTCGAGGCGATGGCGCTGTTCGCGCGCGCCGGCCTGCCGCTCGATCCGATCCAGATCTACGAGACGGTCGAATTGCGCAAGATCCACGAGATCAAGGCGGCCGAGCTCGCCTGTTCGCGCGCCACCGAGGAGAATTTCGAGCGGCTGCGCGAAATCCTGAAGGCTTCGGAAGAGCGCATCGCCGCAGGCGAAGGCCTGGCCAAGGAAGATCGCGAATTCCACCTTGAGATCGTCCGCGCGACCAAGAACAGCGTCTTCCACAATGTCTGCAGCGTCTACTACATGATGGGCGAGCAGCGCCTGCCGATCTACTTCAACGATCCCGAGCGCAGCGTTCGCTCGCATGCCGAGCACATCCAGATCTACGAGGCGCTGCTGCGCCGCGACGGCAACCTCGCCCAGGCGCTGATGAGCGCTCATCTGCAGGGCGCCGAGAGCTACTGGAAGGGCCTGATCGAGGGCCACGGCGAGGAACCTCAAAGCCCGACGCTCGAAAGAGCCTGACATGGCCCGCATCCTCACCACACACCCCCTGCATCCGCGCGCCTCGGCCATGCTGGCCGGCGCCAGCGAGCTTGTCGTCGCTTCTGCTCTCGACCCAGCCACGCTGGCTGCCGAGGCGAAAAACGCTGACATCGTCATCGTGCGCGCGCCTCTGCCATCACAGCTTTTCGAGGGCGCCACGAAGCTGAGGGCGGCAATCCGCCATGGCGCCGGGCTCGATATGATCCCGATGGAAGCAGCATTCGCGGCCGGCGTGCTGGTGGCCAATGTGCCGGCGGTCAATGCCCGCTCGGTTGCCGAACACGTCATGTTCGCGGCACTTGCCCTGCTTCGCCGCTTCCGCGTCGTCGACCGCGACTTGCGGGCGAAAGGCTGGCTCGCCGGCCGCGAGCACGCCAATTCCAACAGAGAACTTGCCGGCAAGACGATCGGCATCGTCGGCCTTGGCGCCGTTGGCCAAGCTGTCGGCCATATAGCGGCGCATGGTTTCGACCTGAAGGTGGTGGCAACGACGCGCAGCATGCAGCCGGCGCCGGAGAAAGTCGGCTTCCTGTCGATCGACGCCCTGGTCGAGCAGAGCGACATCATCGTGCTGTGCTGTCCGTTGACGCCGGAGACGCGAGGCCTGATCAACCGCGAGCGGATCGCCCGCATGAAGCCCGATGCGCTGCTGGTCAACGTATCGCGCGGACCGGTCGTCGATGACGACGCCCTGATAGACGCCTTGCAGAAGCGCCGCATCGGCGGTGCCGCACTCGATGTGTTTTCGACGCAGCCGCTGCCGCCAGATCATCCCTATTTTGGCTTCGACAATGTCATCATCACCCCGCACATGGCCGGCATCACCGAGGAATCGATGATGCGCATGGGCCTCGGCGCGGCCGGTGAAGCCTTGCTGGTGCTGGCCAACAAACTGCCGGTCAATTTGCGCAACCCCGAAGTGGTCGATCACTACCGGCGGCGGTTTCCGGCGAGCCTGTAACGCATCGCCGTTTCGCCGCATTTTCTGGCGAGGCTCGCTCCCATGTCCTGTCATCCCTTCGCGCTATTGTTGCTTGCCGCCGTTTCCACGGGCGTCGCGCCGTCGTTTGCCGCGGCCGAGAGCAGCTATGTCTATTGCGACAACGGGCTGCGCTGCTTCAAGGCACCCTGCCCATCGAACAGCGCGCTCGACCTTGCCACCGGCACGATCATCAAGGGCGTGTCGATCGACAGCAGCGGATTGCCGCAGGCCGACAAGGCGATAACGGATCTTTCAGACGCGCTTTACGCCGGAAAGCTCGTTGTCAGGGGATCGATCGAGCATCGCACGCAGACCATAGCCGGCAAGGAGTACAGCCTGCCCTGGCTGGTCGCGACCGGCATCGTACGCACCGCCAAAGACAGCGAACGCAAGCACTATTCGTCGCACTGATCCTCAGTTCAGCCCTGCTCAAGACCCAAGCAGCGACTCTATTCCAGCAGCGATGCGCAGCAGACGCCGGTCATGGCCATTGCGTGCCACCAGCATCAAGCCTGCCGGTCGCACCATGCCCGGCATCGGCAGCGAGATCGCACAAAGGTCGAACTGGTTGGCGACCTGCGTGTTGCGCAGCAGCAGGCCTTCGGTGCGGCCGCGCAGCTCGGCATCGGCCATCGAAACGATGGTCGGCGCCGTCACCGGTGTGGTCGGCAGGGCCAGAACATCGACCGATGCCAGCCGCTCGTCCATGGCGATGGCGAGCGCCGCGCGACGGCGCATTGTCCTGATGTAGACCGGGGTCGGCAGCATTGCTGCCCGAGACAACGGCCCGCTGACATGTGGGTCGACCGGCACCGATGCCCCTGTCGCCAACCAGTCGGCATGGATCTCCGCTCCTTCCATGGCAGCGATCGAACCGCGCTTGGTCGCCGCGCGCATCGATCCAAGCAGATCGTCTATCAACAGGTCCGCCACCCCTGCACCCGCCAACTCGACCTTGCGAAGGCATCGATCGAAGGCGGTCTCCACCTCGCCTTGCGTCTCTTCGAAAAGGACGCCGCGTGGGATGCCGATGCGAAGCCCCGCAAGGGAAATCGACGTCAGCGCGGTTGCTTCGTCGCCGGCCATCACGGCGTCGGCGGCGGCGCACCGGGCGACGGTTCGGGCAAGCGGCCCGATCGAGTCCAATGTGCCGGACAACGGAAAAGCGCCGGTAAGCGGCACGCGCCGCGCTGTCGGCTTGAAGCCGACGACACCGTTGAGCGATGCCGGAATGCGTATCGAACCGCCGGTGTCGGAACCGATCGATATTTCGCTCGTCCCCTCGCCGACCGAAACGCCGGCACCCGAGGATGAACCACCGGGAATACGGCCGGGATCGGCGGCATTGCCGGGAGTGCCGTAATGCTGGTTGTCACCGATCGCGGTGAAGGCGAATTCGGTCATGTTGGTCTTGCCGACGATCACCGCGCCGGCCTGCCGCAGCCGGCCAACGATGGCCGCGTCGCGCAGCGCAGGTGCAGCCGTCCTGAGCATCAGCGAGCCGGCCGTGGTTGGTTCGCCGGCGACATCGAACAGATCCTTGATCGAGACAATGCTGCCATCGAGCGGCCCGAGCGTCACGCCTGCCCGCTTGCGCGCATCGCTGGCGTCGGCCGCGGCGCGCGCGGCTTCGGCATAAAGCTTCGTGAACACGTGTTCTTCGCCGGCACGGGCGGCGAGGCGCGCGAGGATGGTTTCGAGATGGTCACGGGCTGATTGCATTTTCGGTGTCGGACTCCGGACGCCTTGAACGTCTTAAGGGGTAGCGGCCAGCACTTGGCCTGCCGAGACTTAACCCGGCGCAGGCGGTTTTGCACCCTGTCGAATACGAGGAAATCCGATGCTCTACCAAGGCAGCTGTCACTGCGGCAAGGTCGCCTTCGAGTTCGAAGCCGAGCTGACCGGCATCGTGCGGTGCAACTGCTCGATCTGCTCGCGCAAGGGTGCCCTGTTGTGCGCTATCCCGCAGGAGACCTTGCAGGTTCTGGCCTGGGGCGATGACCTCGGCACCTACACATTCGGCAACCACGCCATCGCGCATCGGTTCTGCCGGGCTTGCGGAATCCATCCTTTCGCGGAAGATGTCGGCGAAGGCGGTGAACGCAGCGCTTACGTCAACATGCATTGCGTCGCCGATCTGGACCTCTCCACCTTGCCGGTCTTCGACTTCGATGGCCGCTCGGTCTGAACCCTATCTCCCGTCGCATCGGCAAGGTTTGTCGCTCGCCACAGAACGACATCGGCCCGAGAATCGTGATGGTTCGCGGGCCGATGCTTGGCGTCGGGAAGTTATCGCCAAATGGTGAGTCCGACGGTTAGTCGACCGGCTTCGGACCGCGCAGGAACACCACGATAGCCGCCAGCAATGTCGCCGTGCCGCAATAGGCGAAAGCGCTGGCCACGCCGGCATGGTCGACCAGCAGGCCGCCGAAGACAGCGCCGAGCGCAATCGCCACCTGGAATGTCGCCACCATCAGCCCGCCTGCGCTTTCGGCCTGATCCGGTGCTGCCCGCACCAGCCAGCTCTGCAGCCCGACCGGCACCGCGCCGAAGGCAAAGCCCCAGGCCGCAACCGCGACGGCAGCGACCGTGGGCGAGGCACCGAAAACCAGCATCGAGGCAGCCGCAGCGGCAATCAGCAAGGGCGCCAGTGCAACAGCGGCCTTGAGGTTGCGTTCGGCCAGGATGCCGCCGGCGACATTGCCGAAGAAGCCGCCAACACCATAGGCCAGAAGCACCAGCGAGATCGTCTCGATGTCGAGTACGGGGACCTTCTCGAGGAAGGGGCGCACGTAGGTGAAGCCAGCAAAGTGTCCCGAGGCAACGAGCAGCACGACCAGCAATGCCACCCTGATGGACGGACGCTCGAGCACATCGAGCAAGGTGCGGAAGCTTGCCACGCCCGCCGGTGGCAGCTTCGGAATGGTGGCCACCTGCACCAGCAGCGCCAGGGCGCCGACGACAGTGGCGATCATGAACGCGGTCCGCCAGCCCCAGATGTCACCGACATAGGCGCCGACCGGTGCAGCGCAGACCGTCGCCAGCGAAACGCCGGTCAGGATGATCGACATGGCGCGCGGCATCAGCCGCATCGGCACCAGCCGCAGCGCCATCGCCGCAGACATCGCCCAGAAGCCGCCGAGTGCCACGCCGAGCACGACGCGGGCGAGCAGAAGCACGGTAAGCGACGAGGCAAAGGTGGCCAGAAGATTCGACAGGATCAGGAACGCCGTCAGCATCCACATCACCAGCCTGCGGTCCATGCGTCTGGTGATGATGGCCATGGTCGGCGCGGCAATGGCGCCGACGATCGCGGTCGCCGTCACCGCTTGTCCGGCCACGCCTTCGGTGACACCGAGGTCGCGCGCCATTGGCGTCAGCAGGCTGGCGGGCAGGAACTCGGCGGTGACGAGGCCGAAAACACCAAGCGCCAGCGAGACCACGGCGCCCCATGCCGGCTCGGTTCGTTCATCAGAGTCTGCGGGATTCAGAAGTGTGGCGTCGATGACGCCTGTCGCGGGTTCGGCCATGGTCAGTCTCCGATCTGTTTGCAGCGCCACATAGGGAACGACCGACCGGGGCTCGACCCGTACATGCCTTGCCATCGCGGCTTGGCTACGTGGCCGGTTTCCGATCTTCGTTTGCAGCGCAGCATTTGGCTGCAACGCAACATAGGGAGTGACCGCCTGGAGTTTCCATGCTAGAAACCCCATTATGTTTGACCATTCGTCCAAAATCCCGATCACGGGCGATCCGCTCACCGACATCTTGCGTGGCCTGCGTCTCGATGGCGTCGAATATGGCCGCTGCGAAATGAAAGAGCCCTGGGGCATCCAGTTCCCGGCTCAACCCGGGGCGCGGTTTCATTTCATCGGCCGCAGAGGCTGCTGGCTGAAGCAGCCGTCGGGCGAATGGGTGGAACTGAATGCCGGCGATGCGGTGCTGCTGCCGCGCGGTGCGGCGCATGTGCTGGCCAGCGAACCCGGCGCCCAGGCCTGGCCGATCCACGGTTACGAACTCGAGGAGGTCTGCAAGGACGTCTACTGCACATCGAACGCAGAGATGTGCGGCAAGGACTGCCAACCGGGAACGCTGCTGTTCTGCGCCAGCATGTATTTCAACCTCGACGGCCTGCATCCCTTGCTCGGTATGATGCCGGACGTGATGCGCACGCATGAACTGGAAGCCTACGAGCCGGGGATTCCGCATTTGCTGGACTCGATGGCACGCGAAGTGACGATGGAGCGCGTCGGCTCCGGCGGTATCATGGCGCGACTGGCTGACGTGCTTGCCGCCACCGTCATCCGCTCATGGGTCGAACGCGGCTGCGGCGACTCGTCCGGCTGGATCGCGGCGGTCAGAGACCGCGAGATCGGGCGCGTGCTGGCCGCCATCCATCTCGAACCGAACCACAACTGGACGGTCGAGTCGCTGGCCAGGATGATGGGCGCCTCGCGATCAGGATTTGCCGAGCGGTTCGCCACCATCGTTGGAGAAACGCCGGCAAAATATGTCACCCAGGTCAGAATGCACCAGGCACGGCAGTGGCTGGTCCGCGACCGGATGAAGATCTCGGTCGTTGCCGCGCGTCTCGGCTATGAATCGGATGCCGCCTTCAGCCGTGCCTTCAAGCGCGTCATCGGCTCCGCGCCCAGCCATCTTCGCGCCGAAGAGCAGACCGATATCCTCCAGGCCGGCTAGTGTAGGTGGGCCCGTATGTTGGCCGTGACTGGCTGATTATTCCAGGCTAGGAAATCCGCATGGATTTCAGCTCATCCAGGAACATCTTGCCGGCCTCGGGCGGTCCGCTGACCGACATGCTGCGCGGATTGCGGCTGGACGGCGTCGACTATGGCCGCTGCGAACTTGGCGAGCCGTGGGGCGTGTTGTTTCCAGCCCAGAAGGCGGCGCGATTTCACTTCATCGGCCGCCGAGGATGCTGGCTGTTTTCGCCATCCGGGGAATGGTTGAACCTGAACGCCGGCGATGCATTGCTTTTGCCGCGCGGTGCCGAGCATGTCCTTGCCAGCGCGCCAGGTGTCCATGCCGTGCCGATCGAGAGTTACAGTATCGAGCCTTTGCAGGACAACGTCTTCAATGTCTCGAATGGAGGCAGCGGCCCGAAGACGTTGCTGTTTTGCGGCAGCATGCACTTCAATCTGGGCGGATCGCACCCTTTGCTGGGCATGATGCCGGATATGATGCGCGCCCACGAACTGATGGCGGGTGAGCCAGGCATTCCACATCTGCTGGAAGTCATGGCAACCGAGGTCACTCTGAACCGACCCGGCTCTGGCGGCATGCTGGCGCGGCTCGCCGACGTGTTGGCCGCTTCCATCATCCGTTCATGGGTAGAGAACAGTGGCGGCGACACCACCGGCTGGATCGCGGCGATCAGGGATCGTGACATTGGCCGCGTGCTGGTCGCCATTCATCTGCAGCCCGACAGGAACTGGACAGTAGAGGCCCTCGCGAGAGAGATGGGCGCCTCACGTTCGGCCTTCGCCGAACGCTTCACCACCATCGTTGGCGAGACACCGGCAAGATATGTTGCCCGGGTGCGCATGCATCAGGCACGGCAATGGCTGACGGACGACCGGATGCGAGTATCGGTGGTCGCCGCCCGACTGGGTTATGATTCCGAAGCGTCGTTCAGCCGGGCGTTCAAGCGGATCGTCGGCATCGCGCCAAGCCATCTGCGCACCAACGGCACCTCTGAAAAGGGTTGAGGCTGCCGAAGCAATTCCAGGAAAAGTGTGAAGCGGTTTTCCGTCCGGAATTGCGTCAAAGCAAACAAACCCTGGCTAGCCGGATTGGATGAATTGCCAAGCCTTCCGGACGCAATGTCATTGCCGGGCTGACTGCATGCAATAGCTTGCCATTGCACCGCAATGAGAGGCCGGCGGCAAGTCGGCCCAGGAGGAGAGCCGATGTCAAATCATCTGAAGGTCCTGGCGCTGGCCGCCATGCTCGTGGTCTCCGGCCGCGCCTTTGCCCTTGAAGACAGCTACCTGCCGACCGACAAGATTCCCTATGTCGCCGAGGCCCCGGACCAGCCGCAGCGCCTCGGTCCGCTTTGGGGCGACCGCGCCAAAGGCCCGGCGGGAACTTTGCTGAAAGTCCCGGGCAACTGGCGCGCTCCTGTTCACGCGCACACCGCCGACTATCGAGCGGTGGTGATCCAGGGGCTGTGGGCGCATTGGCAGATGGATGGTGGCGAAGCGACCAAGGTCGAGCTGCCTCCCGGGTCCTACTGGACCCAGAAGGCCGATGAGATGCATGACGATGCCTGCCTGTCGGACACAGAGTGCATGATCCTGCTGATCAACGATACGCCCTACGAGACCTACCTGCCGAAATAAGCCGGGGTTGCGGCCTATGATGCGTGGCGCAAATTGACGCCGCTGCCCTTGTCGAACAGCACCACCTTGTCCGGGTTCCAGGCAAAGCGCACCGGCTGCTCGATGGCGACATCGGTCCTCGCCGGCACCGTGGCGCGTAGCATTGCATCGCCGACGCGCAGCGTCGGGATCTTCTCGACACCATGGTTCTCGACATCGTGGACACGCGCCTCGACCGGCGCGCCACTCTCAAGATAGACATCCTCGGGACGAATGCCGAAGACGAGCGGGCGACCATCAGCCGCCGCGCCCTCCTTGGCTCCCCCTGAAAAACGCAGTTCGAAGTTCAGCGGCACCATCACCGCGCGGCCGTTGACGAGCTTGCCGTCGATCAGGTTCATCGGCGGCGAACCGACGAAGCTCGCGACATAGGTGTCGCGCGGATTGTTGTAGATCTCGTGCGGCGTGCCGGTCTGGACGATGCGGCCATGGTTGAGCACGCCGACCTTGTCGCCCATCGACATCGCCTCGATCTGGTCGTGGGTAACGAACAGGAAGGTGGCGCCAAGCTGCATCTGCAGGTTCTTGAGTTCAGTGCGCAGCGCCTCGCGCAGTTTGGCATCGAGCGCCGACAGCGGTTCGTCCATCAGGAACACGCGCGGCTTGCGCACGATCGCGCGGCCGATGGAGACGCGCTGCATCTCGGCCGCCCGAAAGCCGGTCGGTCTTGCGGTCGAGCAAATGTTCGATCCGCAGCGTCCTGGCGGCGCGGTCGACGCGGTCCTTAATCTCGGCATCGGGTCCTCCGGTCAAGCCGGAGGATGACGGCGTGAGAGTTGAGAGGGCGACGCACACCGACCGTCGCGGACCGGCGCGAGCGCGACCTGCCGGATAGCGTCAGCTGCTGATTATCGCGCTGTCTTGTTGAGAGCGGTGACGACCAGCGCGAGAATCACCGCCGCGGCGGCGATTTCCCACACGAAAGCCTGCTTGTAGAAAGGCGGCGTGGCGAGCTGCGCCTTGCCGGCGAGAGTGTTGGGGTCCGGTGGATTGAGGAAGAAGACGCCGTAGAGATGCGCCGCCGTGATCGAAACCAGCAGCGCAATGCAGAAGACCAGCGCCACGACCAGCGCTACGGTCACCACACTGCGCACCTTGACGCCCGGCTGGGCCAACGGCAGCAGGTTGTTGATGAGTCCGGCAAGCACCACGAGACCGCTGCCGACCGCGTACAGGCCGATGGAAAAGGGTTGGAAGATCAGCACCAGCGCCATGACGCCGAGGCCAATGATGAAGACCTCGAGGCAGTACGCGCCGGCCCGGCTCATGCCGGAAGAACTGTCGCTCATGACCGCACCGCCTTTCCGGCGCCATCGAAGACATGGGTTTGCCTGGGATCGGGGCGTAGATTCAGCGCCTCGCCGACCTTGACCCGCTGGCTTCTCGTCACCACGACACGGATGTCGGCGCCTGCCGCCGTGCGGGCATGAATAAGGGTTTCGGCGCCCATGGGCTCGATGAGCTCGGCCCGGGCGGAGATGGTGCCACGGTCCCCCGTATCGGTCGCGGTGAAGGCGCGGGGGCGGACACCGATCGTCACCTTGCCGGGCTGCAGGCGCGCGACCGCCGCGTCCGTGCGGATCGCCAGATTAATGCCGGCCACGGCCATCTCCGCCGTGCCATCGGCGAAGGTCTTGAGGTCGGCCTCGAGAAGATTCATCTGCGGCGTGCCGATGAAGCTCGCCACGAAAGCATTGGCGGGCTTGGCAAAAACCTCGTGCGGTGAGCCGACTTGCTCGATCAGGCCGTCCTTCATGATGGCGATGCGGTCGGCCATGGTGAGCGCTTCGAGCTGGTCATGGGTCACGATCACGGTCGCTTTGGAGAGGCCCTGCAGCACTTCCTTGATCTGGCCACGCATGCTCTGGCGCAGTTCGACATCGAGACGCGACAAGGGCTCGTCGAAGAGGAAGCAATTGGGGTCGCGGACGATGGCGCGGGCCATGGCGGCGCGCTGCTTTTCGCCCTCGGATATCTGGTTCGGCAGCCGGTCGAGAACGTGCTCCAAGTGGAGGATCGCGGCGACGCGGTTGACGCGGGCAGTCCGCTCAGCCCTGGAAATGCCGTCATGATAGAGCGGGAAGGCGATGTTCTCGCCGATCGATGCCGACGGGTAGAGCGCGTAGAACTGGAACACCATGGCGATGTCGCGCTTTTCGGGCGGCAGGTTGTTCATCACCTTGCCGGCGATGACGACCTCGCCGTCAGTGACGCTTTCCAGCCCGGCGATGACGCGCAGGGTCGTCGTCTTGCCACAGCCGGACGGGCCGAGAAGGCAGACGACCTCACCAGCGGCCACCGACAGGTCAACGTCCTTGACCGCGGTGAAGGAGCCGAAACGCTTGGTGACTTTGCGGAGTTCGATGGTTGACATCTCAGCGCTTCACGGTGCCGAAGGTAACGCCGCGCAACAGATGGTTTTGCAAGAAGAAGGTGACCAGAAAGACTGGGACGAGGAACAGGGTTTCGATGGCGGCAAGCAAAGTCCAGTCGGTGCCGCGTCCACCCGACGACACGGCCTGGTTCATGGCGACCGGGACCGTTCTCGTGTCGGGCCCCGAGAGCAACAGGGCGAAGAGGAACTCGTTCCAGGTGAGGATCAGGCCGAACACGAACGTGGCGGCGAGCCCGGCAATGACCTGGGGCAGGCAAATCTTGAAGAACACCCGCATTCCGGACGATCCGTCGATGCGGGCGGCATCCTCGACGTCTGGCGACAATTCATCGAAGAAGCTCTTCATCATCCAGATGGTGAAGGCCAGGTTGAAGGCGGTGTAGAGCATGATGATGCCGAGATACGAGCCCGACAGGCCCACTACGCGGAACATCAGGATCACCGGAATGATCACCACAATCGCCGGCAGCATGCGCGTGGTCAGGATGATGAACAGGTAGGTGTCATTGCCTTTCAGCGGATAGCGCGAGAAGCCGAAGGCCGCCAGGGTGCCGATGACCAGCGCCAGCAGCACCGACGCCGAGGCGATGAAGATCGAGTTGAAGAAATAACGGTCGAATCCTGTCGCTTCCGGGGCACCGTCCGGCGTCATCGAGCGGGAAAAGACGGACCCAAAATTTTCGAGCGTGGGCTTGAACACAAAATGGTCCGGAATCAAGCCGAACAGCGACGTGGGCGACAGCGTCGGAGGCACCAGGAGCGCGTCGCCCTGCGGTTTGAAGGCGGTGAATATGATGAACAGCACCGGCAGAAAATAGATAAAGGCGACGACGGCCACGGCGAGCGTCCGCCCCCAGCCGGCCTTGTCTACTCCGCTGGCCCTGCCGAAGCCGAACTTTCCCAATATCGATTCGGCCACGGGTCAGGCTCCCTTCGTACGGCGGTTTGCGAGGTACAGGTAGAGGTTGGTGAGAACGATCACCATGAACAGCATCAGATAGGAGATCGCCGCGCCCTCACTCGTCTTGTTCTGCTCGTTGGCGATGCGGATCAAGTGATAGGAGATCGTCAGTGTGTCGTTGCCGCCCTTGGTGAGGAGGATGACGAGATCCGCCAGCTTGAATGCCTCGATGGTGCGGAAGAGAAGGGCCAACATCAGAAGGCCGCGGATGTAGGGGAAGGTGATCATCCAGAATTGCCGCCAGCTGGAAATACGGTCGATGGCAGCGGCCTCGTAAAGGTATTTCGGCACCGAGACGAGGCCCGCCAGCACAAGGAGCATGACGAAGGGCGACCACATCCATGCGTCGGCGAAAACGATTCCCGCCACGGCACCGACTTTGTTGCTCATCAGGATGAACTGGTTGCCGGAGATGGAATTGATGACGTAGCTGAGAATCCCGAATGTCGGGTCATAGTAGTAGGTGAAGAACACGCCAGAGGCGACAACCGAAAGCATCATCGGTGTCAGCACCAGGATCAACAAATACTTGCGCAGCGGAAATTGCTTGGCGAACAGGATGGCCAGCAGAAAGCCGACGATCATCTGCGCGGAGACGGTGAACACAACGAACATGGCGGTATTGATCAGCGCGCCCCAAGTCGCGTGAGCAGCGAGATCGTTGGTAAGGATCCGGACGTAGTTCCCGAGTCCGACGAAGCGGATCGTCTGCTGGTTTGCCTGGTAGGCGAAGAACGAAAGGCCCAGCGACCACAGCAGGGGGAAGATATTCATCACAAACAGAACGGCGATTGCCGGAGCGACCAGCAGGGCGCCGAAGTAGTGGCGGCGATACGCGTTGACGGTAAATGCGGCCGCGACCAACGCCGCCGCGGCGCCCACCACCCAGAAGGAGACAGCCGCCGGCAAGCCCGCCATTGATATGGCCGACACGACGACAGCGACAGCGATGGCGAGTTTCCAGTTGTGGGCAACAACCGCGGTAAGGCGTGGTGTTAGCAGCGTGCTTGAAACAGCGGTCATGGGAGTCCGAAATATGGAGCGCCTGACGTGGCAATGATGGGGAGCGGCTTTTGCCCGCTCCCCGCAGCTATGTCGGAAGGTTACTGGATAAGGCCAGCGTTCTTCAGGAGGTCCTCCTGGAACTTGGCGATGTTATCCAGGGTGGTCTTGGCGTCCTGCTTGCCAGTGATGGCTAGGTCGTACTGGTCCTGCTGCTGGGTGAGCAGTTCGAAGAACTGCGGCACGTGCCACATGTCCTTCTGCCAGTCGAGCGAGTTCGCCCAGGCGCGGTCCCACGGACGATAGGTCACGTATTTCGGATCGCTGTAGACCGACTTGATCGCGGACTGGCCGCCGGCGGCGGCGAACTGGTTCTGGATATCGGGCGAGAGCCACCACTTCACGAAGCCCACCGCTTCCTTGATTTGCTCAGGCGTCGTCCAGGTGGTGAGAACGAAAGGCTGTCCGCCGATCTGTGACGTACGATTCACCTTGCCGTCGGGGCCGCGCAGGCCTGGCGCCAATCCGAACACCAGCTTGTCGGCAACCTTCGACGTCTTGGGATCGAGCGAGGCTTCGCCGAGACCGATCCAGTCGATGTTCATGGCCACCTTGCCTTCACGGAACAACTGGTCCGAGACGAAGATGTCCATGGTGCCGGTCTTGACCACCGGCGGCATGTACTTCAGCAATTTGAGGAAATGCTCCATGCCCTCGATGGACTTCGGGGAGTTTACGACGCCTTCGGCATGTCCGGTCGGGGCCTTGGTTTCATCCCAAATGCCGCCGCCATGCTCCCAGACGAACGTGTGGACCGAGCTCGTCGAGAAGTCGTAGCCTTTGCCTGCCTGATAGGCGATGCCGTAGAAATCGTCATCCAGCACCTGGCCGGCGAGCTTGTCGCCCTTCTTGCGCTGGAAGAATTCGCCAACATGCTCGAACGTGTTCCAGTCCATGGCGTCGATTTCTTCGCCGGTGCAGGGCAGCTTCTCATTGTACTTCGCCTTGAAGGCGGCCTGCTCGTCGTCGTTGCAGAGCACGTCCTTGCGGCCGTAGGTGACCAGCACGTCCGGGAACTGCGGGAAGCCGTAGTAGTTCGGCGTGCTGTTGGGATAGGTCGAGTAGGCGTTGAGCACGGCGGGATGCATCGACTCCATCGTCGCCTTGAGTTCCGGGTCGGCATCGATGAGATCGTTGATCTTGCGGAAGTAGCCGCCTTCGACGAAGGCGCCCAGCCACTGCGAGTCCGACACGATGAAGTTGTACTTCTTTTCGCCCGAGGTCAACGAGGCGTTGACGCGGGTGTAGAAATCCGGCCACGGAATGAAGTCCACATCGAGCTTCACGGTATTGCCAGACTTGGGCTTGTACTGCTCGTCGAAGAACTTCTTCATAATGCGGGTCGGGGGCCAATCCGGCACCGCCATCGTCAACGTCACTTCTTCGGCAGAGGCATAGGTCACGCCTCCCACCAGTAGCGTGGCAGCGAAGCTTGCGGCTGTCGCTAGCCCTTTCACTTTGGTCATCGCCGTCATTCGCGTTTCCTCCCTTGGTTAACCAGATTGCTTCTCGCCGTTCGCGTCAGGTCATTGCCTGGCCGCTCACGGCGCGGAAGACGTGGATTTTCCTGTTATCGATGGCGATCGATGCCGAATCGCCGGTCCTGATGCTGGCGGCGATCGCTTCCGGCAGCACCATGCGCAACATCTCGCCGCCGGCCTCGACCGAGACGATCGTGATGTCGCCGAGCGGTTCGACCAGATGCACCTTCGAGGCAACCCCGGCTTCGCCCTTGGCGGCGAGCCGAATGTCGCTCGGGCGAATGCCGATCAGCGCGGCCTCGCCGGCATCGGCAGTCTTTGGCGCCGTCGCCGGAACCAGAGTCCCGAGCGGCGTGTCGAAAGACCTGGTGTCGGCGCGCACCGAGGCCGTGAACAGATTCATGTGCGGCGAGCCGATCTTGCTGGCGACATAGGTATGGATCGGCTGCTCGTAAAGCTCGTCCGGCGTGCCGATCTGGACGATGCCGCCATCGCGCATGACGGCGATCGTCTCGCCCATCGAGAGAGCCTCGAGCTCGTCGGGCGTGGCATAGATCACGGTCATGCCGAACTGGCGGTGCAGCCGCTTCAGCTCGGCGCGCGTCTCGTGCCGAAGCTTGGCGTCGAGATTGGTGAGCGGCTCATCGAGGAGAAGAATCTTTGGCCGGCGGATCAGGGAGCGGCCGAGCGCGACGCGCTGCTGCTCTCCGCCGGACAGGGTTGCCGGCTTGGCCTTCAGGCGGTGTGTCAGCTTCAGGATCTCGGCGGTCTCTTTCACCCGCTTGTCGATCTCGGTCCGCGCGGCTTTCTCCTCGCGCAGCGGATAGGCGAGATTGTCGTAGACCGTGAGGTGGGGGTAAAGCGCGAAAGACTGGAAGACCATCGAGATGCCGCGGCCGGCGATCGGCGCATGGGTCATGTCGCGGCCGCCGATCTCAAGCGTGCCGGAGTCGGCCTGGACGAGGCCGGCGATAGTGCGCAGCGTCGTCGTCTTGCCAACCGAGCTCGGCCCGAAGAGTACGAAGAAGCGGCCTTCGTCGACGGCGAAGCTCAGGTCGTTGATGGCGCGCACGGATCCATAGGCTTTGCTAAGCCCATCGAGGCGCAGCGCAATCCCCTTGCCGGCACTGGCGCGAGGCGACGTCTGCGTCACGATGCGCCACCTCGTGCGGACGGAACACGCGCCATCCGTGTGATCCTCCTCGCCCTGCCGAAATGGACTGCGGCTGTCATTCCCGATCCGCCTTTTCTTTCCTAATCTGGTATTACCAATTTAAGATGCTCGTCAAGCGCTTTCTTAAAATTTGCCGTCACCAAAATAAGCTGAAAACGTCCGCTATATGTTGGTATTTCCTTCATTTTTGGCAATTCTCCACCTTCATCCCGTTCGCAAAACGCCAATCCCCAAAATCACTGAAATCGCCGACCTTCAAATCTGGTCGAACCAGATTCGCTCCGAGCTACCGCGGCGACCGCCCCGGATTGCCCTCGACGCCCCCCCAATCCGGTCCGCGTCGGGAGAAGTCTCATATCCTGCATCCGCCTTCGTCCAGCCCTCCTCCATGCCCAACTCACGCCGCCACCACCCCTGGTCAGGATGGCGTCCGGAGTCGCGCCTGGCGCACCAGCGCTGAGGCCGCCCACCGGGCGACGGCCAGGGTCTTGCCGCTGTCCAGGCCCCAGATGTCCTTCAGCACAATCAGCAGTTCGACGCCGAAAATCAGCGACAGCGCCTGCGCCAGGCGCTCGAATTCGCGCGGCGGCAGCTCGCCCCTCAGTGGCGCAAGCGCATCCTCCAGCAGGTCCATGCGATGGCCACGGGTGAAGGGTGGCTCGCCGCCCAGCGTGCCTGCCTGCCCGCGCGCCCATTGGTCCAGCGATAATTTCAGCGCTGCCTTGAACGTTGCCTCGAAGGCCTCGATGCGCGGCATCGCGCTGTCTATCAACTCCGCCACGCGGCGTTCGGCATCGGACGAATCGGATCGCCACTCGAGTATCGGGCCTAGCCCTTCGTCGACCACCGCGTGGACCAGCGCCGCCTGGCTCGGGAAATAGCGATAGGCGGTGGCGCGGGAAACTTCTGCCGCTTCGGCAACCTCGCTGACCGAGGGCGTTGCGCCGGCCTGCATCAGCCTTGTCGCTGTCTCCAGCATCAGCCGCCTAGTGCGCGCGCGAGCCCCACGCTCTACTCGCGGGTTCGGCCCTTGGCCGGCATCGTCGTTCACTGTTGCTTGTTGACGTGAGACATCCATGTCAATACGATACGCGCGTCTCAAAAATTTGCAATGACCTTCGCATCGTCGAGCGGCCGGGCAATGAGCGGTGGGGCGCAGCATTGCGCCTTCCTGGATCGGGGAACGCAATGAAGCGCATCTATGTGGTGGGCACTGCTGACACCAAAGGCGAGGAACTCGCCTTCCTGGCGGATGCGATAGCCGCCACGGGCGCCATCGTTTCGCGCGTCGATGTCGGGACGCGTGACGCAACCATCGCGGTGGACATCCCGGCGAAGGACGTTGCCGGCCATCACCCCGGCGGTCGTGACGCGGCGTTCGGCGGCAATGACCGTGGCACCGCGGTCGCGGCCATGGGCGTCGCCTTCGCCCGCTTTGTCCAATCGCGAAACGACATCGCCGCCATGATCGGCATTGGCGGCGGCGGCGGCACCTCGATCATCACGTCGGGCATGCGTGCCCTGCCGCTCGGCCTGCCCAAGATCATGGTCTCGACGCTCGCCTCCGGCGACACCGCTCCCTATGTCGATGTCTCCGACATCGTCATGATGCCATCGGTGACCGACATGGCCGGGCTGAACCGGCTTTCCCGTGTCGTCCTGCACAACGCCGCCCAGGCCATATCCGGCATGGCGGCTAGGCCGGCGCCGCCGGCCGACGGCAAACCGTCGATCGGCCTGACCATGTTCGGCGTCACCACGCCTTGCGTGACCGCCATCGCCGACCAGCTTCGCTCGACCTATGACTGCATGGTCTTCCACGCCACCGGCACCGGCGGCCGCAGCATGGAAAAGCTGGCCGACAGCGGCCTGCTGTCGGGGGTCATCGACATCACGACGACGGAGGTCTGCGACCTCCTGTTCGGCGGCGTGCTGCCGGCGTCGGAGGACCGCTTCGGCGCGGTCGCCCGCACCAGGCTGCCCTATGTCGGCTCGGTCGGCGCGCTCGACATGGTCAACTTCTGGGCTCCTTCGACCATTCCGGAACACTATCGCGGCCGGCTGGTATACGAACACAATCCAAACGTCACGCTGATGCGCACGACCGCTGAGGAATGCCGCATGATCGGCGAATGGATCGGCGCCAGACTCGCGCGCTGCGATGGACCGGTGCATCTGCTTATCCCGGAGAAAGGTGTCTCGGCGCTCGACACCGAAGGTGGCGCTTTTTTCGACCCGGAAGCCGATGCCGTTCTGTTCGAGGCTATCGAACGCACCATCCGGCCGAACGACATGCGCCGCGTGACGCGCTTGCCGCTGCACATCAACGACCCCGAATTCGCCAAGGCCGCGGTTGCGGCTTTTCTCGACATCGCCAGACAGTGAGATCCAGGACATGCCCGCCATACCGCGCAAGGACATACTGAAGAGATTCAGGGCAATGATCGAAAAGGGCGTGCCGATCGTCGGCGGCGGCGCCGGCACCGGCCTGTCGGCCAAGGCCGAGGAGGCCGGCGGCATCGACCTCATCATCATCTACAATTCCGGCCGCTACCGCATGGCCGGGCGTGGCTCGGCCGCCGGACTGCTCGCCTATGGCAATGCCAACGAGATCGTCAAGGAAATGGCCTATGAGGTGCTGCCGGTGGTCAAGAAGACGCCGGTGCTGGCCGGTGTCAACGGCACCGACCCGTTCGTCATCATGCCGCTGCTTCTGGCCGAGCTGAAGGCGATGGGCTTTTCCGGCGTGCAGAACTTTCCCACCATCGGCTTGTTCGACGGTCAGATGCGGCAAAGTTTCGAGGAGACCGGCATGGGCTTCGGGCTCGAGGTCGAGATGATCGCCGAGGCGAACAAACTTGATCTCCTGACCACGCCCTATGCGTTCAACCCCGACGAGGCCCGCGCCATGACAAAAGCCGGCGCCGACATCGTCGTCGCCCATATGGGAGTGACGACCGGTGGCTCGATCGGCGCCACTTCGGCCAAGTCGCTCGACGATTGCGTTTTCGAGATCGACGCCATCGCCAACGCGGCCCGTTCGGTGCGCAAGGATGTCATCCTGCTTTGCCATGGCGGGCCGATCTCGATGCCGGATGACGCGCGCTATATCCTCGACCGCTGCAAGGGCCTGCACGGCTTCTATGGTGCAAGCTCGATGGAACGACTGCCGGCGGAAGCCGCGATCGCCAAACAGACGGCCGATTTCAAGGCCGTCACGCTTCATGACCAGAAGAAAAAGAAGGGATGATGAGAGATGGCCGACAAGAGCAAGGTGTTTGTCTACCCCAAGGACGTCAGCGCCTTCGGCTTCGACTGGGGCAGGCTGGCGCTGACCGTGGCGCCCGAGGTGAACGGTGCGACGCGGTTTTCGGGCGGTGTCGTCGACCTGCCCTCCGGCAAGGGCCACACGCGCCACAACCATCCGGGCGCCGAGGAGATCATCTTCGTCATCTCAGGCCATGGCGAGCAGATGGTCGAGGACGAGAAGGGCAATCCGGTGGTCGAGAAGGTCGGCCCCGGCTGCACCATCTACGTGCCCGAAAGCCGCTTTCACTCGACGCTTAACACCGGCGACGGGCCGATGCAGCTTTTCGTCGTCTATTCACCGGCCGGGCCGGAACTTGTGCTGCGCGAACTGCCGGATTTCAGGCTGCTGCCGCCGGGCGACAAATAGGTCTTCCGGACAGCACCTGCTATCCGCCTATGAAGCGCCACCTCTATTCCACCCCCGGCCCCGGTCGCCGAACATCACATAGCCAGTGTCGGTCACGGCAAGCGTGTCCTCCAGCTTGATGAAGCCGCGCGTCGGGTGAAGCATGGTCGTCTCGACTGATAGCACCATGTTCCTTTCCAGCGGCTTGGCCGCATAGGTGCCTTCATAGGTCACCGGATGGTTGGTCATCAGGAACGGCGCCTCATGCGTGATCAGTCCCATGCCGTGGGCGAAGAAATCCGTATAAGGTGCGACCTTGGATTTCTTCAGCACGCCCTCGGCATGCGAAATCATGTCGCCGCCCAGCGTGCCGGCCCTGACCTTGGAGAACGCCGCCTGTTGCACCGTCTCGACCTCGGCCAGCAGGTCTTCGAGTTCGGCATCCGGTTCGCCCAGAATGCCCATCCGGCAGAGGTCGCCGATATAGCCGTGATAGTTGCCGCCGGAATCGATCGACACCACCTCGCCCTTCTTCCACGCCTGCGGCGAGGCGGCGCGGTTGTGGCTGGAGCCCAGCGTCAGCAGGCAATATTCGAAATGCGCGCCGCGATTGGTCTCTTCGCGCCGAAGCTGCTCGATGATCTCGGTCTTGGTCGCGCCTTCGCCTGCCCAGGCGATTGTGGCCAGCATGGAATCGGTGATCAGTTCGGAAGCGGTGCGCAGCTTCTCCAGCTCCGCATCGGTCTTGATGGCGCGCATGCTCTCCAGCATGGCTGTCGCATCGATCAGCTTGGCATCCGGCAGCGCCTTGCGGATCAGCGTGTAGGCGTCCGACGGCAGGAAGCTCGGCTCGATGCCGATACGGGCGCCCGTTTTGCCGATCTTCCGCAGGTGCTCGACGGCGAGGTTGGCGGCATCGAGCGTGCCCCAGCAGGCGGCGTGCAGGGTCGGTGTCCAGAACGGGTTGTTCTGGTGCTCGGCGCCTTCCATGCGATTGCCGATATAGGCGGCATGGTCGGGTCCGCCCTTCTCATAGATGACGACAGGCAAATAGCGGCTGTGGCCGATCGCATCCATGGCGGCGAAGAAGATGAACTTGTAGCCGCCCAGCAGGTACTGCGTGTTGTGCTTGGAGGTCGCCAGCAGCACATCGATGCCGGCCTCCTCCATCAGCCGGTCGACCCTTGCCTGGTCGAATGGGATATTGCTGACAGCACTCTTACCCGGAGCAATGTTCATCTCTCTCTCCCTGATTGCCTGAGATCGCCGGCTATTTGCTCTCGATCCCTTGGCTGTGGATCAAACCTGCACCATTTTGCTCGCTCTGGTCCAGCCAGAAACACGCGAAATGGCCTGCTTCAATCTCACCATCACGTTATGTCAGCGCATTCAACAAAATCTGGTCTTACCAGATCGATCGAATTGATCCGCTTCGTCCAAACTGGTCCAGCGGACAAAAATTTCAAAGCCAAGCAAGGATGCGCCAATTCCATCTCTGGCGAAACCCTCGGCAAGGCTCATAATCGCCACCGCAAGGATGCTGGCGGGCCCGCCGGCGTTCGAGGGGATTGGCGCACCCGGCCGGGTCGCGGAGAGGACGGAGTTCGATCATGTCAGGTTTCACGATTTCCAGACGCCAGATGCTTGCCAGCTCGGCACTGCTGCTGGCCTCCACCGCCATGCCGACATTCGGCTGGGCGCAGACGCCGAAGAAGGGTGGGCGCCTGGTGCTTGCCGCCGATTCCGAGCCGCGCAACCTCAACCCGGCGATCGTCGCCTCCAACGGCGTCTTCTTCATCTCCAGCAAGATCGTTGAAACGCTGGCTGAAGCCTCCTTCGACGGCAAGGACGGGCTTGCGCCACGGCTGGCGTTGAGCTGGGAAGGCGCCGCCGACGGGCTCTCCGCCACGTTCAAACTGCGCGACGGCGTCAAATGGCATGACGGCAAGCCGTTCACCTCGGCCGATGTCGCCTTCTCGGCGTTGCAGGTCTGGAAGCCACTGCAGAACCTCGGCCGCACCGTGTTCAAGGATCTCGCCGCTGTCGACACGCCGGATGATCTCACCGCCGTGTTCAAATTCGCCAAGCCGACCCCGTTCCAGCTGATCCGCAACGCGCTGCCGGCACTGAGCAGCGTCGTGCCGAAGCACATCTACGAGGTGGGCAAGATCGAGGACAACCCGGCCAACAACGCGCCGATCGGCACCGGGCCGTTCAAATTCGGCGAATACAAGGCCGGCCAATATTACCGGCTGACAAAGAACACGGATTACTGGGGTAAGGACGAGCCCTATCTCGACGAGATCATCTATCAGGTGCTGCCAGACCGCACGTCGGCCGCGAGCGCACTGGAAGCAGAAGAGATCCAGCTCGCCGCCTTTTCCGCCGTGCCGCTGGCCGATCTCGACCGTATCTCCAAGGTGCCGGGCCTCAAGGTGATCTCCAAGGGCTATGAGGGGCTGACCTATCAGCTCGTCGTCGAGATCAACCACCGTCGCAAGGAACTGGCCGACCTCAAGGTGCGCCAGGCGATCGCGCATGCCATCGACAAGGATTTCGTCGTCAAGACGGTGTTCCTCGGCTATGCCGCCACCGCCACCGGTCCGGTGCCCAAGAACGATCCGCAATTCTACACCGCTGACGTGCCGACTTATGCCTTCGACGTCGCCAAGGCCAACGCGCTGCTCGACGAGGCCGGCTACAGACGAGGCGCTGACGGCAACCGTTTCTCGCTGAAGCTTTTGCCCGCGCCCTATTTCAACGAGACCAAGCAGTTCGGCGACTATCTGCGCCAGGCACTCGCCGCCATCGGCATCGATGCCCAGTTGGTCAACAACGACTCGGCCGCGCACATCAAGGCCGTCTACACCGACCACGCCTTCGACCTCGCCGTCGGCCCGCCGGTGTTCCGCGGCGACCCGGCGATATCGACCACCATCCTGGTGCAGAGCGGCATCCCGGACGGCGTGCCGTTCTCCAACCAGGGCGGCTATAAGAACGACGCACTCGATGCCCTCATCGCCAAGGCATCCGAGACGCTCGACACAGCTGCCCGCACCGACCTCTACAAGGAATTCCAGAAACAGGTGGCCGCCGACCTGCCGCTGATCAACGTCGCCGAATGGAGCTTCATCAGCGTCGCCCGCGACACGGTGGGCAACATCGCCAACAACCCGCGCTGGGCGGTGTCAAACTGGGCGGACACTTATCTGGCGGGCTAGCAAGATCCTCACGGGATGCTTGCGCATCGTTTGGGCGAGTGCTCATCATCGGCGATGAGAGTACCTCCGCGCTCCCCTCTGTCCTGCCGGGTAACGCCGCCGGCTTCACCCTCCCCCTTGTGGGGAGGGTCGACGAGTGGATGCCGCAAGGCGGCAGCCGGTCGGCGGGGTGGGGGTTGTCGCGCAAGCCTAAAAGAGACCCCCACCCCGCTCCGCTTCGCGGATCGACCCTCCCCACAAGGGGGAGGGTAAGCCGGCCATGACCCGCGCCCTCATTCTCCTCCGTCGTCGCTTGGTCGGCAGCATCTTCGTGCTGCTGATCGTCGTTGTCGGCACCTTCTTGCTGCTCGAGGCAGCGCCCGGCGATGCGGTCGACGCCTACATCGTCTCGACCGGCGGCGACGCCGGCATGATCGAACTCCTGCGTCATCGCTGGGGCCTCGACCAGTCGGAGCTGACGCGGCTGGCCAACTATCTCTGGGCGCTGCTGCATCTCGATCTCGGCCAGTCGGTGACGTTCTCCCGGCCGATCCGCGACGTGATCCTCGAGCGGCTGCCCACCACCCTGCTGTTGATGGTCAGCGCCACCGCGCTCTCCTTTGGCCTCGGCTCGGCACTCGGCATCTATGCCGGCGCAAGGCCGGGCAGTGTCCGCGACCGCTTCCTGTCGATCGGCTCGCTGGCGCTCTATGCCGTGCCGGGTTTCTGGCTCGGCCTGGTGCTGATCGTCGTCTTTGCCGTCGACCTGCGCTGGTTGCCGATCGGCGGTATCGAGACCCTGGCGTCCGACAAGGCCGGCCTCGACCGCGCCGCCGACATCGCCATCCACCTCATCTTGCCGGTTTCGGCGCTGGGCTTCATCTATCTGGCACTCTATCTGCGCATGATGCGTGCCGGCATGGCCGAAGTCTGGCGGCAGGATTTTGTGCTGGCCGCCCGCGCCAGGGGGCTGTCGCGCCGTCGCATCGTGCTCGCCCACGTCGCCGGCAACGCACTCTTGCCACTGGTCACCATGCTCGGGCTGCAATCGGCGCAAATGCTCGGCGGCAGCGTCGTAATCGAGAGCGTCTTTTCCGTGCCCGGCCTCGGCCGGCTGGCGCAGGAAGCGGTGGCCGCGCGGGATACCCCGCTGCTGCTCGGGATTATCCTCACCAGCGCCGTCCTGGTCATCGTCATCAACCTGCTCGTCGACATCGCCTACGCCTTTCTCGATCCGCGCATCGGCGCCGGCGAGGCCGGCGCATGAGCCCGCTCCGCCGGTTTCTGCGCAAGCCCGAGGCTGTCGCCGGCGCCATCCTCCTGGCGGCGCTGGTTGCCATGGCGCTGTCGGCGCCAATGCTGTTCCCCGGCGACCCGCAAGCCATCGCCGGGCCAGCGTTGCTGCCGCCATTTCAGGACTGGTCACTGCCGCTCGGCACCGACCGGCTTGGCCGTGACGTGCTGGCCGAGCTGTTCTACGGCGCCCGCACCTCGCTCGCCGTCGGGCTCGCTGCAGCGGCGGCAGCGCTCGCCATCGGCTCTGTGGTTGGCACGCTGGCGGGCTTTGCCGGTGGCCTGGTCGACGAGGTGCTGATGCGCATCACCGACGCTTTCCAGACCGTGCCTGGTTTCCTGCTTGCGCTGGCCTTCGTCAGCGTCGTCGGACCGTCGCTCGGCATCGTCGTGATTGCCATCGCGCTCGGCACCTGGACGGGGCCCGCTCGAGTTGCCCGCGCGGAAGTCCTCTCCATTCGGGAGCGCGATTATGTTGCCGGTGCCAGGGTCATCGGCATGCATCCGCTGGCGATCGCCTTTCGCGAGGTGCTGCCCAACGCCTTGCCGCCGGTGCTGGCGATGTCATCGGTGATCGTCGCCGCCGCGATCCTCACCGAGGCAGCCTTGTCCTTCCTTGGCCTCGGCGATCCCAACCGGGCGACCTGGGGTGGCATGATCGCCGAAGGCCGCGCCGTGCTGCGCACCGCGCCCTTCCTGTCAATCGTCCCGGGCATTGCACTGGTGCTGACGGTACTGGGTGTCTATCTCGCCGGTGAAGGCATCGTCGAAACGACAGCCGTAAGAAGAGGCCTGTCGTGATCGCACTGGCTTCGATCCGCGACCTGACGGTGACCTACCGCCGCGACGGCAACGAGGTCGCGGCGCTGAAGACTATCAATCTCGATATCGGCGCTGGTGAACGCCTGGCCATCATCGGCGAAAGCGGTTCGGGCAAGAGCACGCTGGCATTGGCGATTGCCGGGCTGTTGCCGGCGTCGTCCAGGATTGAAGGCCGCCTCGATTGGTTCTTGCCATCGTCGCCATCCTCTGGTGCAAAGGCACCCCCCTCTGTCCTACCGGACATCTCCCCCCCAAGGGGGGAGATCACGCCCTCATTTCGGCTTTCGCCAATCACCGAGATCGCAAGCAAGGAGTTACCATCAAAGCTGCCGATCTCCCCCCTTGCGGGGGAGATGTCCGGCAGGACAGAGGGGGGTGGGACGGATCGCCAACCTAAATTCGTCCCCCTCGGCGGCCGAGACATCGGCTTCGTCTTCCAGGATCCGTCCGCCAGCCTCGATCCCGTCATGGCTGTCGGCAAGCAGATCGCGGAAGTGGCATACACCCATCTTGGCCTGACATGGCCGCAGGCGTACGCGAAGGCAAAGAGCTTGCTTGAACGGGTCCGCCTGCCGGACCCGGATTCCGCGCTACGGGCCTTCCCGCATCAACTCTCCGGCGGCCAGAAGCAGCGTGTGGCGATCGCCGCCGCGATTGCGGCGGGTCCGAAATTGCTGATCGCCGACGAGGCGACCAGCGCGCTCGACACCATCGTGCAGGCCGAGATCGTCGCCTTGATCCGGCGGCTGGTGGCAGAGGACGGCATGACATTGCTGTTCATCAGCCACGACATCGCGCTGGCAGCCGAGCTTGCCGAACGCATTGCAGTGTTCCGTCATGGTGAACTGCTCGAGCTCGGCCCGACTGCACAGATCGTTGACGCGCCAACCCAAGCCTATACGCGCACGCTGCTCGACGCCCATATCGGCCTCGACGCCACGCCGCTGCTCAACCGAGCCGGGCTCAACGCATGAACCTGCTCACGGTTTCCAACCTCACCAAACGCTATCGTCGTGGCGGCAAGACCATCGCCGCCGTCGACGATATCTCCTTCCACATCGAACCCGGCGAAACGCTGGCGCTGGCCGGTCCCTCCGGCAGCGGCAAATCGACGATCGCACGGCTGGTGCTGCGGCTGATCGAACCGGATGCCGGCCATATCGAATTCGAAGGCAATGATTTCCTGGCGTTGAGTGGCGCTGCGCTCCGACAGCGCCGCGCCCGCCTGCAGATGGTGTTCCAGGACCCGCTTGCTGCCTTCAACCCGCGCTCCACGGTGGCGCGTTTGCTCGACGATCCCTTGCGCATCCATGGCATCGCCGCCCGCGCCGAGCGCCCGCGCCGGATCGCCGCCTTGCTGGAGCGCGTCGGGCTGGCCGCTGATCTCGCCCCGCGCGCCATCCATGAAATCTCCGGCGGCCAGCGGCAGCGCGTTGCCATCGCTCGCGCCATCGCGACAAAGCCGTCGCTGATCGTGCTCGACGAGGCGGTGTCGGCGCTCGATGTCTCGGTGCGTGGGCAGATCCTTGAATTGCTGCTCGACCTGCAACGCCAGGAACGGATCGCCTATCTCTTCATTTCACATGATCTCGGCGTCGTCCGGGCGATCGCCCACCGCGTTGTCCTCCTCGAAGCCGGCGAAATTGCCGAGTGCGGCGATGCCCGGACCGTCATCGACGCGCCGCAATCTGCCATCGGCAAGGCACTGGTGGCGGCCGCGCCAAGATTGAACAGGACCCGACCATGACCCCGAACCGAAGGACCGCGCCGGCGAAAAGCGAAATCCGGTTTTCGGGACAAGATCATGGTCAAACAACAAGCCAGGACCCAACATGACCGACCCCGAAGCCAGAGCCGAAAAGCTGTCGCGCGAACTCGATTCCGCCTTTCGCAACCGCGCCGATCTCTATCGTCTGTTACTCGAAGAACTGACTGGAGAGCTCGGCGCGGAACGAGCAGAAGAGATCATGATCCGCGCCATCGAACAGCGCGGCAAGGAAGTGGCCGCAGCCGCCTTCGCCAGCTTCGGCGCCAACGATGCACGCGCGATCGGCGAAGCCTTCCTGGCCATCAGCCCTGACGGCGGCCGCATGTATCCAACCGATGTCGAACGAAGCGATAACCGCATCGCCTTCAAGGTCAAACGCTGCCCGCTGAAGGATGCCTGGGTCGAGGCCGGCGTCGGCGATGAAAAACTTGCCACGCTCTGCCGCATTGCCGGCGCCTTCGACCGCGGCCTGTTCGAGGCGACCGGCGTGCGTTTCGACAACGTCACCTGGACGCCAGGCCACGGCTCCGGCTGCTGCCACATCGCTCTGACCAACAGGGCCGGCGATCAGGAGGCAGACGATGCTGGACGCGCCTTGCCGAACTGAAGGACATCGGCAACGCCGACGCTGAAGCCTGACAGGATGACTTGCGGCCTCGCTACACCGACAGCCGGCCGGCTTCGGTTTCGACGGCTGCCAAGCCGGTCAAGGAGGTTGATCCGTCCTACCAGGACTGGCTCCGCAAGCGCGAGCACGACCTGACCGGCGAGGAACGCGCCTTCGTCGAACGGCGCCGCCAAGAGTTGAGGAAGGACGGCGTCGTCACCGAATCTTATCAGCGTGTCGATGTCCGCGAAGCCCTGGTGCGCCTGGCATCGGCCGGGCTCGGTTGAGCCTTCGTTCGATCAGTAGCCGACGGTGAAGCGCTGCCTGATGTGCGCCGGCTTCTCGATCTCGTCGACCATGACGAGGGCGTAGTCCTCGAACGAGATGCTGCTGCCCTTGTCCGAGGCGAGAAGCGTGTCCTTGCCGAGGCGGAATTGGCCGGTGCGCTCGCCAGGAACGAACATGGCGGACGGCGACAGGAACGTCCAGTCGAGGTCACCGACGGTCTTCAACCTGTCCAGGAAGTCGGCGCCCTTCTGCGCCTCAGCCTTGTAGATCGCTGGGAATTCCGGCGTATCGACCAGACGCTTGCCGGGTGCGACTTCGAGACTGCCGGCACCGCCGACAATGAGATAGCGCTTCACCCCGGAGGCGTGCACGGCAGCGATCAGCGCGTCTGTATCGCTGTCCAGAAAATGCACGGCGCTGATCACCACATCATGGCCACGGATCAGGTTGGCGAGACCTTCCTTGTCGAAGACATCGCCCTTCCTGGCTGTCACGCCCGGCAGCGCCGCGATCCTTTCCGGGTTACGGGCAATGCCGGTGACCGTGTGGCCGCGATCGGAGAGTTCCCTGAGAAGGCGTGAACCGACAGCGCCCGATGCGCCGATGAGAGCGACTTTTGCCATGTCTTTTTCCGTTTCCTTGTTGGAGATTGCTGGTGGATGGATCACGCCGCGATGTGGGCGACGAGGTTGTCGAAGCTGCCGAACAATGCATTCGAACCGATGAGCCGGGGCGCATCGTTGCGGATGACCGCCAGAGCAGGCACGCCATCGGCATGCAGGCGCTGGAACAGCGCGCGGCCACGGCCGACGAGCTCGCGGTGGGCCGTCATCAGCCCTTCCGTCGGCGCCTTCAGCAGGTCGCCGGCGTCCCTCATGCCGGCGGCGGCGAGCACCTCGGCAATGCCTTCGATCGTCACGATATCGAGGCCGTCGACATAGCGCGCCCGCTGGATCGTTTTCAGCGCGAAAAGCCTACGGCTGGAATCTTCCAGGCCGGCCGCACTGATGCCGAGTGTGGCGGCGTGGGAGTCCAGCAAGGTGCCGCGGACATTGAGGACGTTGTGTTGATACGCCTGCGTGAACTTCTGTCCGGTGAGCCGTTCGATGCGCTGATCGTTCGCCCAGGCATGGGCGGCAAAACCTTCATCCATCGGACGCGCGCCGGCACCCGAGAACAGGCCGGTCGGCAGCAGCTCTACACGCACGCCGCCGGCCGAGAGCCTGTCCAGCATCGGGGTGGCGCCATAGCACCAGCCGCAGAGCGGATCGAAGAGGTAGGTCACTTCTGAATTGCTCACGATCGCTGCCATCCTGGTGCGGAAAGACCGGCCACCCACCGGTCGAATGTGCTGGCGCATCCATGACAGGCGACAGCCTTGCGATAAATAGCGTCCAATAATACAAACTGTCTGATCCAATCAGACAAAGGGCTGTCGCCTTGGCCAAACTTCTGAACCTCAATCGGCTTGCCTACTTCACCACGGTGATGGAAACCGGCTCGTTCACCGCTGCAGCTGACCGGCTTGGTGTCGCCAAGGCCGTGGTCAGTCACCAGATCGGCAAGCTCGAGGAGGAACTGGGCGCAACGCTGCTGCAGCGCACCACACGGCGCGTCACGCCGACCGAAGAGGGTCGCCTCTTCTATGATCGCGCGATGATCATCCTGCGTGAGGCGGAGGCGGCCTATGGCGAAATCTCGCAAGGAGCGGTCGAGCCGAGCGGAATGCTAAGGCTGACCGCCCCGCTCGACTACGGCACCAAGATCGTGGCCCCGGTCATGGCCGCCTATCTGAAGGCCTATCCGCATATGCGCGTCGAGGCGATCTTCGATGACGCGGTGAGCAATCTTGTGGACGAGCAGATCGATCTCGGCATCCGCGTCGGCTGGCTCGCCGATTCCTCAAACCAGGCGCGTCGCTTGGGCACGATACGGCAGACCGTGGTGGCGAGCCCCGCCTTCGCGGCAAGCCTGCCGCCCGACGTCAGCCCGCGCCAGGCAAGATCGCTGGCCTGGGTCGGCAACGCCCAGCTGCGCGGCATCGGCCAATGGCTGTTTTCCAGGGATGGTGAAACAGTGCTGACCGAACTCAATCCGATCATCATGTGCGACAAGAGCCCCGCCGCCCTTGCCTGCGTGCTCGTCGGCATCGGACTGGGCGTATTTCCCGACTACAGCGTCAGCGACGACATCGCCGAGGGACGGCTGGTGCCGGTGTTTGCCGACTGGAGCTTGCCCACCGGCGGCATCCATGCCGTCTTTCCGCCGGCCCGCTTCCGGCCCGCCAAGGTGCGCGCCTTCGTCGACTTGCTCGCGGCGGCCGAAAAAAACCGATCGCGCGGACGCAACACGGCGTGACGCAAATACGGCGATCTATTGCAGGACGCTGCAAAAGGTGGGCAATTTCCGGCGCGTGGAAACGTTAGTGAAGACTTACCGAGAACCGACGGCCAAGGCATCCCCAAAAGACAAAACGCCCGTTGGCTTTTGGCCAGACGGGCGTTTGTGATTTGGTTGCGGGGAAGGCTTTGTCTTATTTGCCTGCTGCGTCGACTATGGTTCCTTGCGGGCCCTGATGAGGGGGTCAATTCCATGGCCACGGTCATCCGGATACAAAAACAGCCCGGGCTGGGCCGGGCTGTTTTTGTATTTGGTTGCGGGGACAGGATTTGAACCTGTGACCTTCAGGTTATGAGCCTGACGAGCTACCGGGCTGCTCCACCCCGCGTCAACCAGAAGTAAGCGCAAGCCTACGATAAGGATGGCCTACAGATAGGTAGAAGTCTCACCAAATGAAAGGGCCGCTTACGCGGCCCGTGATCCCGTTGGCGGGCCTGTTCATAAAGAGAAGATTTCAACGTGCGTTTGGCAGACCTGGCAGCGACCTACTCTCCCGCGTCTTGAGACGAAGTACCATCAGCGCTGGAGCGTTTCACGGCCGAGTTCGGAATGGGATCGGGTGCAGCCGCTCCGCCATAACCACCAGGTCGGCAAAACGCACGTTGTTCGAGAAGCTTTTGAGCGAATAGCGATGAGCGAGCGCCGATAGGGGGAACCCCATCCTGGTGCTCTCTCGGAGCTGTTCGCTGGTCTTATGTGTGCCTGGTTGTCCTTTCGGTCCGGCCCTTCGAAGCGAAGCTTCGCAAGGTCGACCGACCGTCGGCGCCGATGCGCCGCACCCACGTAGCGCCGCCCGCAGGGCGGAACAAGCGTGAGTGAGAACAAACCATCTGACTGCGTCAGATGGGCATAAGGAATGAGAACGATCAAGCCGATCGAACTATTAGTACCGGTAAGCTTCAAGCGTTGCCGCTCTTCCACACCCGGCCTATCAACGTGGTCGTCTTCCACGGTTCTCAGGGAATACTCGTTTTAAGGTGGGTTTCCCGCTTAGATGCCTTCAGCGGTTATCCCGTCCGGATATAGCTACCCTGCTATGCGGCTGGCGCCACAACAGGTCCACCAGAGATCCGTCCATCCCGGTCCTCTCGTACTAGGGACAGATCCTTTCAATATTCCTACACCCACGGCAGATAGGGACCGAACTGTCTCACGACGTTCTGAACCCAACTCACGTACCGCTTTAAATGGCGAACAGCCATACCCTTGGGACCTGCTCCAGCCCCAGGATGCGATGAGTCGACATCGAGGTGCCAAACAACCCCGTCGATATGGACTCTTGGGGGTCATCAGCCTGTTATCCCCGGCGTACCTTTTATTCGTTGAGCGATGGCCCTTCCACGCGGGACCACCGGATCACTATGACCGACTTTCGTCTCTGCTCGACTTGTCAGTCTCGCAGTCAGGCAGGCTTATGCCATTGCACTCAGCGAACGATTTCCGACCGTTCTGAGCCCACCATCGCGCGCCTCCGTTACTCTTTAGGAGGCGACCGCCCCAGTCAAACTACCCACCATACATTGTCCCGGACCCGGATAACGGGCCGCGGTTAGACATCCATAGTAATAAGGGTGGTATTTCAAGGGTGGCTCCACCTGAGCTGGCGCCCAGGTTTCAAAGCCTACCACCTATCCTACACATGCCACTACGAATGCCAATGTAAAGCTATAGTAAAGGTGCACGGGGTCTTTCCGTCTAACCGCAGGAACCCCGCATCTTCACGGGGAATTCAATTTCACTGAGTCTATGCTGGAGACAGCGGGGAAGTCGTTACGCCATTCGTGCAGGTCGGAACTTACCCGACAAGGAATTTCGCTACCTTAGGACCGTTATAGTTACGGCCGCCGTTTACTGGGGCTTCGATTCAGAGCTTGCACCCCTCCTCTTAACCTTCCAGCACCGGGCAGGCGTCAGACCCTATACGTCGTCTTGCGACTTCGCAGAGCCCTGTGTTTTTGATAAACAGTCGCTACCCCCTGGTCTGTGCCACCCTCCTCCACTTGCGTGGAAAAGGGTCACGCTTCTTCCGAAGTTACGCGTGCAATTTGCCGAGTTCCTTCAGCATAGTTCTCTCAAGCGCCTTGGTATACTCTACCAGACCACCAGTGTCGGTTTCGGGTACGGTTTATAAGGAGGAGCTATTTCCTGGAACCACGCAGCAGCCCGTTCAATCCGATAAGATTGGACTACCTCAATGATCCGTCACTACCTCCAAGCCCACGAATATTAACGTGGTTCCCATCGACTACGCGTTTCCGCCTCGTCTTAGGGGCCGGCTAACCCTGCTCAGATTAGCTTTAAGCAGGAACCCTTGGTCTTTCGGCGGGGGAGTCTCTCACTCCCCTTACGTTACTCATGTCAGCATTCGCACTTCTGATACCTCCACCACCCCTCACGGGTATGGCTTCATCAGCTTACAGAACGCTCCGCTACCGCTCGTGATTGCTCACGAACCCTAAGCTTCGGTGTATGGCTTTAGCCCCGTTACATTTTCGGCGCAAAGACCCTTATTTAGACCAGTGAGCTGTTACGCTTTCTTTAAATGATGGCTGCTTCTAAGCCAACATCCTGGTTGTTTTGGGATCCTCACATCCTTTCCCACTTAGCCATAACTTGGGGACCTTAGCTGTAGGTCAGGGTTGTTTCCCTTTTCACGACGGACGTTAGCACCCGCCGTGTGTCTGCCGACTAGTACTCCCAGGTATTCGGAGTTTGGTTAGGTTTGGTAATCCGGTGAGGACCCCTAGCCCATCCAGTGCTCTACCCCCTGGGGTATTCGGTCGACGCTCTACCTAAATAGATTTCGCGGAGAACCAGCTATTTCCGAGTTTGATTGGCCTTTCACCCCTAGCCACAAGTCATCCCGAACTATTGCAACAGTTATGGGTTCGGTCCTCCAGTAAGTGTTACCTTACCTTCAACCTGCTCATGGCTAGATCACTCGGTTTCGGGTCTAATGCGACGAACTGAACGCCCTATTCAGACTCGCTTTCGCTGCGCCTACACCTAGCGGTTTAAGCTTGCTCGTCACACTAAGTCGCTGACCCATTATACAAAAGGTACGTGGTCACCCAGGACGAACCTTGGGCTTCCACTGTTTGTAGGCAATCGGTTTCAGGTACTCTTTCACTCCCCTTGTCGGGGTGCTTTTCACCTTTCCCTCACGGTACTAGTTCGCTATCGGTCATGCACGAGTACTTAGGCTTGGAGGGTGGTCCCCCCAATTTCAGACAGGATTTCACGTGTCCCGCCTTACTCGAGGACGATGATTTGCATTACGCGTACGGGGCTGTCACCCACTATGGCCCTACTTTCCAGAAGGTTCCGCTTGTCTCATCATCGCCACTGGCCTGGTCCGGGTTCGCTCGCCGCTACTTCCGGAGTCTCGGTTGATGTCCTTTCCTACGGGTACTTAGATGTTTCAGTTCCCCGCGTTCGCCACTTTACCCCTATGTATTCAGGGTAAGTTACCTATTATCGATACTTGGAAACCACAGCAGCATCAGCGCAATCTCGAAGAGATTGTCGCTCCAACGCGATCCCAAAGAGATCGCGCAGGCCTGCTGCTCTGATTTTCCAAGTACCTTAGGTGGGTTTCCCCATTCGGAAATCTACGGATCAAAGGGTATTCGCACCTCCCCGTAGCTTATCGCAGCGTATCACGTCCTTCATCGCCTGTGCATGCCAAGGCATCCACCAATTGCCCTTAAGACACTTGATCGTTCTCATTGCCAATACCCATCCGCGCGATCTCGAAGAGATCGTCGCCTCAGCCAAACCCCGAAGGATCCCGCTTCAGCGCGATCCCAAAGGGATCGTCGCCTGCGCAATCCCGGAGGGATTGTCGCATGGGCCAAATCCTGTGCGGGATTTAGCCCGATGTCATTGGCACAAAAAGACCAGCTTCTCGAGATCGGTTCGAGGGTGCGGTTAGGCAAACCCATCATATGCGGGAGATTGAGCGTCTCCCGCGACAAATCACCAGCCTTTTGGGCTCATGAAGTTCGAACAAATCTTCTCTTTACGATGTCAAACAGAACAGGCGGGAAAGCCAAGAAAGCTTCCCGCAAAACTTTATACGAATGACTTTTCTGACACCTCATCTCCACTCAACACCTTTTCTTCCCTGGAGAAGACGCGACAATCCTGCGGATTGTGCTGCGGACAATCCTTGCGGATTGCACGGAGAAGCGACAATCCTGCGGATTGCGCGAGTGGTGGAGCCGGACGGGATCGAACCGACGACATCCTGCTTGCAAAGCAGGCGCTCTCCCAGCTGAGCTACGGCCCCTGATTATTCCCGACAGATATCGAGGAGATCCGACAATCCTTGCGGATTGCGAAGTGGTGGGCCTGGGAGGACTTGAACCTCCGACCTCACGCTTATCAAGCGCGCGCTCTAACCAACTGAGCTACAAGCCCTAAGACTGCGCCGCAAATCGGCTTTCGCCAACGAGACGCACGTCTCGCAAGGCCAACCGGCCGTCGCGGCTCGTGCCGCGCCCTCGCGGAGCGCCAGGCCGAAGGCCGGTACGGCGCGCGAGCGCAAGTCAAAGTCATTCGCTGAAGAAAGAGAAACGAAGGCGGCAGACCCGCTTAAGGTATGCGCGACGGTCAGAGTGACTCTCTGCCGTCTTGTTCCAAGAGAACCGAAAGGCAGAGGCTCATCAGATGAGCGTTTCCATTAAGGTTCTTCCTTAGAAAGGAGGTGATCCAGCCGCAGGTTCCCCTACGGCTACCTTGTTACGACTTCACCCCAGTCGCTGACCCTACCGTGGTCGCCTGCCTCCTTGCGGTTAGCACAGCGCCTTCGGGTAAAACCAACTCCCATGGTGTGACGGGCGGTGTGTACAAGGCCCGGGAACGTATTCACCGCGGCATGCTGATCCGCGATTACTAGCGATTCCAACTTCATGCACTCGAGTTGCAGAGTGCAATCCGAACTGAGATGGCTTTTGGAGATTAGCTCGACCTCGCGGTCTCGCTGCCCACTGTCACCACCATTGTAGCACGTGTGTAGCCCAGCCCGTAAGGGCCATGAGGACTTGACGTCATCCCCACCTTCCTCTCGGCTTATCACCGGCAGTCCCCTTAGAGTGCCCAACTGAATGCTGGCAACTAAGGGCGAGGGTTGCGCTCGTTGCGGGACTTAACCCAACATCTCACGACACGAGCTGACGACAGCCATGCAGCACCTGTCACCGGTCCAGCCGAACTGAAGGAATCCATCTCTGGAAACCGCGACCGGGATGTCAAGGGCTGGTAAGGTTCTGCGCGTTGCTTCGAATTAAACCACATGCTCCACCGCTTGTGCGGGCCCCCGTCAATTCCTTTGAGTTTTAATCTTGCGACCGTACTCCCCAGGCGGAGAGCTTAATGCGTTAGCTGCGCCACCGACAAGTAAACTTGCCGACGGCTAGCTCTCATAGTTTACGGCGTGGACTACCAGGGTATCTAATCCTGTTTGCTCCCCACGCTTTCGCACCTCAGCGTCAGTACCGAGCCAGTGAGCCGCCTTCGCCACTGGTGTTCCTCCGAATATCTACGAATTTCACCTCTACACTCGGAATTCCACTCACCTCTCTCGGACTCGAGATTGCCAGTATTAAAGGCAGTTCCGGGGTTGAGCCCCGGGATTTCACCCCTAACTTAACAATCCGCCTACGTGCGCTTTACGCCCAGTAATTCCGAACAACGCTAGCCCCCTTCGTATTACCGCGGCTGCTGGCACGAAGTTAGCCGGGGCTTCTTCTACGGTTACCGTCATTATCTTCACCGTTGAAAGAGCTTTACAACCCTAGGGCCTTCATCACTCACGCGGCATGGCTGGATCAGGCTTTCGCCCATTGTCCAATATTCCCCACTGCTGCCTCCCGTAGGAGTTTGGGCCGTGTCTCAGTCCCAATGTGGCTGATCATCCTCTCAGACCAGCTATGGATCGTCGCCTTGGTAGGCCATTACCCCACCAACTAGCTAATCCAACGCGGGCTCATCCATCTCCGATAAATCTTTCTCCCGAAGGACG
>NZ_JACHEF010000008.1 GCF_014207355.1 Mesorhizobium sangaii
TCTGACCCATCAACTGCTCCTAAGTGCGCTCATAAGAGCACGCTTAAGACCACTCGTTCATCACCCGAACAAGGCGCGACACGCCGGATGGATACCTAAGATCGATTATGTCGAGAGGTTCGTCTTCGTCGTATGCGAACACAAAGGCCAAGCGTAACGCTCCTTAGAAAAAAGCGGGCAATATGATTTAAAAAACGGATTAGCGCTTGGTCTGCTCGCGCTTCCGGCGCACCAATTCCTTTATCTGCTCATTGGTCAGCTTCGGCGCGTGGGCGATTTTGTTGACCACAGCCTCAAAGGCTGTGTCGGACTGATCTGTTTTCAGTTCGCGAGCGGCATCGCGAAACTTGTCGACCTGTGACTTAGGCTCGTCCTGCTTGTCCGTACGTGGCATCGCGGAAATCGACCTCATGAATGATAATCAGATCCAGTTGGATTTCATAAATCACTTCGACGGAAGGCAAATCGATTGATCGTGCGCCATCCCAGACATAGCCTCTTACTGTCCCGATTTCGTTCATTGGGAAACCGCAAGTCTCATCGCGCAAGATGGTCCAGGTTATCGATTCCCACGCGTCGTTAGCTCTAGTCCATTTGGTTTCGGCCAAATCCCTCGCGAGGCGCACACGATCTTCCTCGCGAATGCCCTTCATTATAGCAGGCCAAGTTCCTTCGCGCGGTTGCGCAATCTAGCGGCTTCTACAGCCGTAGGCTCGCGTCCTCGTCCTGCCAGAATAGAGTGGAAGGGCAATGGCTCTTTCATCGCCGCGATTTCCCACCCGTAATCATGGGAGAGATCGCTTACGGTCGTAGCCGTATGCTTGCCGTCGATTTCCTTAATCCAGATATCGATCTCCTTGAGTTCGTCCGGATGGAAGATATTGCGATCTGGCGGGACGATGCCCTTGAACACCCATTCATCGCCGGTTCCGCGCCACTGCTCTATCAGTCGTTCCGCTGCCAATTGGTTGCGGACGATTATCCCGTCGCGCGGGATAGGGCCGTGCTTTTCGCGAATGTACGGCGCGCCAGTGATTGATTGGCCGGTAAGGACGAACCGCCTAGCGTCTGAGAACCAAGCGACTTTGTAGAGTTTAGTTGCCCCAAATCCAGCGCGAGCGCCAGCGACCCATATCACATAGTGAAATAGGTGTTTCAGGCGCTCTCTGTCGTAAGGCCTATCAACCATTGCTCTTGTGCGCCTGCTAACTAACCATGAGGCGAACCTACTGTTAGATAGGTTATCTCATGCCTCCTGACGATATAATAAACGCTTACCCTTTGCACCCGTAAGGGCGATAAATGCACGGGTTCCGTCATCAACACCCAAGGCGATGCGGTTGTTGTAGCGGAAGTCGAATTCAGCAAGATAGCGATGCAAATGCTGTTCGCCGCAATGCTGGTAAACGCCCTTCATGCCGCGCTTGAAGATCGAATAGAAACCTTCGACCGTGTTGGTGTGGACGGTCTTTTCGCCTTCGTAGCGAACGTATTCGTCCTTGGAATGTGTAACGACATCGTGCGATGCAAATTCCTGGCCCACGCGGCGGTACATGCCCGCCTCGTCCGTCATCAATGCGCTTTCCTTGGCGATGTTGGCGCGAACGATAGGCATCACCGTGCCAATACGGGCGGTATCGACATGGAACGAACGGGCGCGGCCACCACGCTCGACAAGCGTAACGACAGTGTTCTTGTGAGCGCCGCCGCCACGCTTCACAGGGGTATCGGCCAAGCGGCCAATGTAGGTTTCGTCAACCTCTACGGTCTTGCCGTTGCCGCCCATCGGGGCAAGCTCGCCAGACGCCATTGCAAGGCGAATGCGGTGGCACAGGAACCAAGCGGCCTCATAGGTGCATTCGAGTATGCGGTGCATCTGGTGAGCGCTAATGCCCTTCTTTGAGGCGCACATGAGGTGGATAGCCTGAAGCCACTTGGTGAGCGGCAAATGGCTCTCTTCGAAGATCGAACCCATGCGAACCGTAAACTGCGAACGGCAGGCGCTGCACTTGTACAGGCCATGACGCTCGACGCCGTTCGGGTTCTTTTTGGAAGCCTTCGTGCGAACGCCCTTCAACGCATAGTGGCGATCAACGGAACCGCACTTGGGGCAGACCGGACCATTCGGCCACAAGATGCCTTCGACATGCTCGAAAGCCTTGGCTTCGTCGTGGAACTCGGGGCGGGACAGAACGGACATGGAAATCTCCTATGCCCTTACCCTACGTAATCAAGTTGGGTTTGTCAACCGGATAATCGCCTTTATGGGGGGATTATATGGTTGAAAAACCCGGTGGCGGCTTCGACCCGATGGCATGAGGCCCTAGGCTGACAATTAGGCATCGCTAATATATTCTTATCCCGAAATGCGAGGGGGATGTCATGCGACAGCCACGAGGTTGGATCGCGCTGGCGTGGCTGGTCTTATCTGGCGACGCGGACGCCCATGATTGGTACACCGGCAAAAAAGACCCGGTTATGCAATCTGATTGCTGCGGCAACAAAGATTGCCACCCGATAGACCCTCGCGAGGTCAAGGAGACGAAAGACGGCTATTACGTCAGGTCGCCTCGCCCCGCATACATGAATGAGCCACAAGAGCCGGAGTGGTTTATCCCTAGAGAGCGTGCCCAAGCCTCCCCCGATGACCGCTACCATCTCTGTGAGCATTTAATGACGTTCTATCGAACGATCATTCCCCATATGAAGTTCGAGGCCTACCAGAGATACAGATGGCGGTGTTTCTTCGTGCCCAAGGGCACGAGTTCAATCGAGAAAGGCCGATAGAAGGTCTTCAGGTGCTTCGCTGGTAGAGGCGCTACAATGAATGTCGGCCTAGCCAATTCCCCTGCCCTATGGGAGTGGCCGGTACGGTCGGGGTGCTTGGTGTTGGGGTAGGCCGCACCGGCCACAGCGGGAAAGGTGTGATGTCCCCCGCAATGCCCAAGTTATAGGCACATTAGTGGAAGCTCAACTAAGACTGAAGTCCCAGGCACGCGCTACCCAGCCGTAGGGCCGTCGCTACCCACGATACGCGTGCATTGATCGGCCTGGGGGTGTACCCTTCACGACTGCGCTGCCAGCCGCATACTGGCTTTCTCCCGAGGAGGCTTTCCCATGACCGCGTACAAAGTCGGTTATCTCATCGGCAGCCTCGCCAAGGGCTCAATCAACCGGAAGCTGGCCAAGGCGCTCGTGAACTTGGCGCCAGCCGAACTCTCGATGACCGAAATCCCGTTCAAGGACCTGCCGCTGTACAGCTACGACTACGACGCCGATTTCCCTCCGCCGGCAAAAGCATTCAAGGAGGCGCTCGCCGGGATCGAAGCCGTGTTGTTCGTCACGCCCGAATACAACCGATCAATCCCAGGTGGGCTCAAGAACGCGATCGACTGGGCGAGCCGACCCTACGGCCACAACTCGTTCACCCGAAAACCGTCGGCGGTCATCGGCACCTCGCCGGGTTCGATAGGCACCGCGCTGGCGCAGCAAAGCCTTCGCGGCGTTCTTGGCTTCTGCAACTCCCCGCAGATGAACTCGATCGAGGCTTACATCCAGTTCAAACCCGGCCTGATCACCGATGAAGGCGAGGTCACCGACGCCGGGACCGAGGAGTTCCTGCGCGACTACATGATGCAATTCCACGGCTTCATCACTCGTGTCTACACCGCCCTGGCCACATAGGTGACAGGACACCGCGCGGCCGCAAGCCCCGGACTGTGACGGGCGGACCCTTGATCCGATAACGCACAACTACGAGCACGAAACCGACTGGCGGGCCTGCTGGACGAAGGACAACGTGTTTCAGGGCGTTGGCGGCCCCTCCACCTTCGTTCGCTTCTTGATACGTTCCGGGACTGGGCAATGAACGTCCGCTAAGCCAGCGGGCGTCCAATGAGCGAGAACGCCGATCTTATGATCTAACCCGGATGCACCCAAAAGAAGTCAGGCATTGGTCCTTGAAAGCCTGAACTTGGGGAGCTTATCGTTGCTCCCATGGGGACGGGTGACGCGGCATCGAACAGCAACGAAGGCGAACAACTGTGGGCCTTTGACCTTGACGCTCTGCACAAGGCTTTCGGAAAGTCTGTTCAGGAACATAAAATCACGGCGGATGATTGGGCGGAACACGCCAATCAGTTCCTCGAAAAACAAAGAGATCGTCCGCGCGAACCGACTTGATAGCCGGATGGTCGGTGCGGCTGGGGCCGTGGACAGCCGCCACCGCGCCCGTTGGCGCTATACGGACGTCGAAGCATCCTTGCCGCCGGGCAGCGCGGTCCCCGCCATGTCATCCAGGATCGGGCAGTCCGGCCGTTCGTCGCCGTGACAGGCGTGGATCAGCGTCTGCAGGGTCGAACGCATCGACTGCAACTCGCGCACCTTTTCCTCGATCGCCTTGACATGGGCGGCGGCGATCTCGCGCACGTCATGGCTGGCGCGGCTTCGATCCTTGTAGAGCGCCATCAACTGGCGGCAGTCGTCGATGGAAAAGCCGAGGTTGCGCGCGCGGCGCAGAAAGGCCAGCCGGTGGATGTCGTCGCCGGAATAGTCGCGGTAGCCGTTGGCGGCACGCGCAGGGGCTATCAGGCCGATCTCTTCATAATAGCGAATGGTTTTGGCCGGCAGGCCTGAATGGTGGGCGGCGTCACCGACATTCATGACGATTTTCCTTGATTTTTAATGGGCTTACGGACGGGGCCATTGATTTTACTCCACAATCCTGTGAGGCCTGTTGCCGAAATGCCATAGTAATGCGCCTACCAGCATGTAAGCCCCTGCATATAGGCATCGGGTGCTTGGCAAGCAAAGAAAATGCCAGCATGAATGATGGAAGGAAAGCGGCCGACTCGTGCCGCTGAGTTGGGGCGTCTTATGCGCATGAAGTCGTTTGCAATTGTCGCCGCACTGGCGCTTTCCACTGCTATCGCCGGTTGCAGCAGCATCGGCATGCAGATTTTCTCCAACGACTACGGTGCGGTGACCGATGCAGGTTACCAGCTGCCGCGCGTCCCGATCGAGAAGGTGCCGATGAGGTATCATCGGCAAGAGGTGAACTACGACAGCTCGGAAAGGCCGGGCACCATCATCGTCGATACGCAGAACAAGTTCCTCTATTTCATCGAGGGTGACGGCCGGGCAATTCGTTACGGCATCGGCGTCGGCCGCGAGGGCTTCGAATGGCACGGCACCGCCCATATTGCGCTGAAGCGCGAATGGCCGACCTGGACGCCACCTTCGCAGATGATCCGCCGCCAGCCGGAACTGGCCAAGTTTGCCGGTGGCATGGAGCCGGGCCTGAAGAACCCGCTCGGTGCGCGCGCCATGTACCTGTTCAACAAGGGCGGCGACTCGGGCTATCGCCTGCATGGCAGCCCGGAATGGAATTCGATTGGCAAGGCAATGTCGTCAGGCTGCATCCGCCTGATGAACCAGGACATTATCGACCTTTACGACCGCACTTCGGTGGGCGCCAAGGTCATAGTTCTTTAGGCCATGATCCCGAAAACCGGTACCGGTTTTCGGCAAAATCATGGTGAGATACAGACGCCATTCATGCGCGGACCGTCTAGGCAACAACGGACGTCCCAAACAGAAAACCGGGCAATTCGGCCCGGTTTTTTGTTTTTTACGCCCGCTTCTTGCGCTTTATCGAATCTGTTTGCCGGCAAAGCGGCCAGCGGGCCGATCAGGAAACCTGTTCGACCTGCTGCACTTCCGGCACGAAGTGGCGCAGAAGATTCTGGATGCCGTGCTTCAGCGTCGCCGTCGATGACGGGCAGCCGGCGCAGGCGCCCTTCATGTGCAGGAACACCGTGCCGTTCTCGAAGCCGCGGAAGGTGATGTCGCCGCCATCCTGGGCGACCGCCGGGCGCACCCGCGTGTCGAGCAGTTCCTTGATGGTGATGACGAGCTCCTCGTCGGCCTTGTCGTAGAACTCACCCGTCAGGCTGGTCTCGGCGGCGGGGCCGGCCTTGGCCATGACCGGCGCGCCGGACATGAAATGCTCCATGATGGCGCCCAGAATCGCCGGCTTCAGATGCTGCCAGTCGGGGCCGTCCTTGGTCACGGTGATGAAATCGTAGCCGAAGAAAACACCGGTAACGCCGGGAATCTCGAACAGCCGGCCAGCCAGCGGCGACGCGGTGGCGGCGCTCTCGGCATCGCGGAAATCGGCGGTGCCTTCCAGAAGCACTTCCTTGCCGGGCAGGAATTTCAGCGTCGCCGGATTTGGCGTCGATTCGGTCTGGATGAACATGGCCGTCTCCGTGCCCGTTTCGGGCAACCAGTTTGGAATAGTTCTAAATAGGCTCTATTGGCTGGACATTCAAGCGAAACGCATCGCCGGAAAGGCTGGCTGGCGGAATGTTTTTGCGACCTGCGATGCGCTTTGAGGTGCGATTCAGGTCTGGCCGTTTGCAGGCCGGCCTCACCTGAATACCAGCACACCTCACGCGAGGCTGTCGATCTCCTCGTCCGACAGGTTCTGCGGCACCACGGTCACCGGGATCGGGAAGGCGGCACCCTTGCCGGCCACGGCGCCGACCAGCGGTCCGGGACCTTCCTTGCCGGCGCCGGCGGCCAGCACCAGGATGGCGATGTCCTGGTCTTCCTCAATCAGCTTGTGGATCTCTTCGGTCGGCTTGCCTTCGCGGACCACCATCTCCGGCTCGATGCCAAGCTTCTGGCGCACCTTGTTGGCATAACCGTCAAGCGCGGCGCGCGCCGTGGCATTTGCCTCCTCGCGCATGATCTTCTCGACACCCAGCCAGTGCTGGAAATCGTCGGGCTCGATGACATAGAGCAGCACCAGCGTGCCGCTGGTGCTCTGCGCCCGCTTCGAGGCGTAGGCGACGGCGCGCTCGCATTCCGGCGTGTCGTCGATGATCGCCAGGAACTTGCGGCGATGGCCGGCTTCGCGGCTGAGGCGTTTGGAGACCATGTCTACTTACTCGGTGTCATTGCGGCCGCAATCTGCCACTGCCGCAGACCGGCGGCAAGCCGCCGGCCTTATGCCAGTGTGGTGCAGTGCACCCGATGTTGGGATCAGCTCTGCAGCAGCCCGATGATGTCGCGCACCGTCTTCATCGTCGCTTCGGCCAGCACGCCGGCACGCTCGCCGCCATCCCTCAGCACCGCGTCGACATAGGGGCGGTCGTCGGAAATGCGGCGCATCTCGCTGGCGATCGGCGCCAGCTTCTCCACCGCAAGGTCGGCCAACGCGGGCTTGAACACCGAAAACTGCTGGCCGGCGAACTCTTTGAGCACGTCTGCCTTCGACATGTCGGCGAGACCCGCATAGATGCCGACCAGGTTTTCCGCCTCGGGCCGGCTGGCCAGACCGTCCAGCTCGCTCGGCAACGCTTCCGGGTCGGTCTTGGCCTTGCGGATCTTCTTCGAGATGGCGTCGGCATCGTCGGTCAGGTTGATGCGCGACAGGTCCGACGGGTCCGACTTCGACATCTTCTTCGAGCCGTCGCGCAGTGACATGATGCGCGCCGCCGGCCCGCCAATCACCGGCTCGGTCAGCGGGAAATAGCCGTTCACGGTCTCCTCGCCGACCTGCATCTCGACGCCAACGCCAAGAGCCGCGATGCGGTCCGAAAAGTCGTTGTTGAATTTTTGCGCGATGTCGCGGGTCAGCTCCAGGTGCTGCTTCTGGTCCTCGCCCACCGGGACGTGGGTGGCGCGATAGAGCAGAATGTCGGCAGCCATCAGGCTCGGATAGGCAAGCAGGCCGAGCGAAGCGTTCTCGCGGTCCTTGCCGGCCTTGTCCTTGAACTGCGTCATGCGGTTCATCCAGCCGATGCGTGCCACGCAATTGAAGATCCAGGCAAGCTCTGCATGCTGCATCACCCGCGATTGGTTGAAGACGATGTGCTTCTTCGGGTCGATGCCCGAGGCCAGAAACGCCGCGGTGATCGACCGCGTCTGGTCGGCGAGGTCGTCATAGACGAGCTGTGCCGTCAGCGAATGCAGGTCGACGACGCAATAGATGCAGTCGGAGGTTTCCTGCAGGGCAACGAATTTCTTGATGGCGCCGAGATAGTTGCCGAGATGCAGATTGCCGGTCGGCTGGACGCCGGAAAAGACGAGTGGCTTGAAGGCGGTCATGGTTGTTCCCTTGGCTTGTGGAGGGCCGTTTCGCGCGCGGCGAAAGTCTTGCGACGGCGCGCTTATGGACGAACACGACGATCCGATCAAGACCGGCTTTGCCGTCGGGTTATCCGGTCTACTCGTCCGGATCGGTCTTCGCCACCGGTGGCGCCGCTTTCCCCGATCCGCGCTTGACGTTGCGCCGGATCATGCCGAAGTCGGCGCCGCCGGTGGCGAAGGCGGTGATGAAGTAGAGCAACGCCCCGCCGGCGACGAGCGCCAGAAGCGTCGTCGCCTTGACGACCAGCGGCGCGCCCCGGCCGAGCCTGACGGCGAACCAGTGCTCGGCGAAATAGAGCGCCGCCCCCATCACGATCGCCGACAGCACCAGCCGCGGAATGCGTTTCATCAACGGCACGTCGCGGCCCCAATGGCCACGCCGGATCAGGACGCCGAGCAGCATCAGCGCGTTGACCCAGCCGGCGACGGCCGAGGCGACGGCGATGCCGGGCGCGCCCATTTCCGGAAACAGCGTCAGCGCCGTTGTGACGTTCACCGCCACCGAGATGGCGGCGAACATCATCGGCGTGCGCGTGTCCTCGCGTGCGAAATAGCCGGGGGTGAACGCCTTGATCAGCACGAAGGCGGGCAGGCCGAGGCCGAAGATCGCCAGGATCGCCGCCACTGTCGGCGTCGAGTTGTTGGCGGCAAAGGCGCCGCGCTCATAGACCAGCCGCACGATCGGCTCCGACATCACCCACAGGGCCGCGGCTGCTGGCAAGGTGAGGAACAGCGTGAACTCGACCGAGCGGTTCTGCAGATTGGCCGCCTCGATCAGGTTGCCCGACTTCAGCGCCCGCGACAGTTCGGGCAACAGCACGATCGCCACCGCCACGCCGACCACGCCGAGCGGCAGCTGGTAGATGCGGTCCGCATAGGCGAGCGAGGACACCGCGCTGTTCTGCGCCGAGGCGATCGCCGTGCCGATCAACTGGTTGATCTGGGTGATGCCGCCGGTGATCGCCGCCGGCAGCGCCAGGATCAGCAGCCGCTTGACCGCGGGCGTCATTTTCGGACGGCGGAAGCCGATCGAGATGCCGGCATGGCGCACCGCCACCCAGACGATCGCCAGTTGCACCAGTCCGGCGGCCAGCACACCCCAGGACAGTCCGTAACCGACGGTGAGGGCGTCGGAACCCTTGTACCAGGCATAGGCGAGCACGCCGATCAGGATGATGTTGAGGAACACCGGCGCCACCGCCGCCGCGAAATAGCGGCGCAGTGAATTCAGCATGCCCGCCATCATGGCGCCCAGCGACATGCAGATCAGGTAAGGGAACATGATCGTCGCCAGCGTCACCGTGGTGTCGAATTTTCCCGGTATGCCGGCAAAACCCGGCGCCACCAGGTAGCGCACGATCAGCGGCATCGACAATTCCATGACGATGGTCAGCGCCAGCAGCGCCGTGAACAAGACGCCGAACACCTCCTCCGAGAAGCGCTTGGCGCCTTCGGTGCCGTGTGTCTCGATCTCCTTGGCGAACAGCGGCACGAAGGCGGCGTTGAAAGCTCCCTCGGCGAACAGCCGGCGAAAGGTGTTGGGAAACTGGAAGGCGGCGTTGAAGGCGTCGGCGACCGGGCCGGTGCCAAGCGCTGCCGCCATCAGCATCTCGCGCCCGAAGCCGAGCGCGCGGCTCATCAGCGTGCCGGAAGCGACCGTTGCGAATTTCTTGACGAGGCTCATGCTTTTGGGAACTACCTGCGGAATTGGGACAAAGTGATGGTCGCTGTCACTCGGCGGCGGCCTTGGCCTTGCCCCCACGCTCGGGCGCGATGCCTTCAAGCGCTGCCATCAGCCGGTTGCGGATGGTGGCGATGCGGGTCGGGTTGTCGATCTTCTGGCCGGTGAGGTCGGTGACGTAGAAGGTGTCGATGACCTTCTCGCCGAAGGTGGTGATGTGGGCCGATGCGATGTCGAGCGACAGGTCGGATAGCGTTCCGGTGATCTCCGACAGTAGGCCAGGCCGATCCAGGCCTTCGACCTCGACGACCGAGAAACGGTTCGACAGTGCGTTGCGGATCTCGGCGCGCGGCGGGATCTTGAACACCTTGGCGCCGCGCCGCGGCTTGGTGCGCTTCTCGATCATCTCCGGCAGCCAGCTCTTGCCCGACAGCACGTCCTCGATCAGCCGGCCGACGCGCTCGGCGCGCCGGCGCTCGTCCTCGTCGCGGTCGAATTCCCTTGAGATCAGGATGGTGTCCAGGGCGCGGCCGTCCGACGTGGTGAAGATCTGTGCGTCGACGATGTTGCCACCAGCTCCGGCGCAGGCCCCGGCGATGACCGAGAGCAGGCGGGGATGGTCCTGCGCCAGCACGGTGATTTCGGTCACCGCCTCGAACTGGTGGGTCTTGACCATGGTGGCGAGCTTGTTGCCCGAAGCGTCCGCTTCGCGGATGAACTCGGCATGGCGCAGCTGATCGGCGAGATCGACGGTCAAAAGGTAGTTTTCGTAGTGCAGGGCGACATAGCGCTTGCGGGCTTTGTCCGGCCAGTTGGCGAGCGCCTCGGCCAGACGCTCGCGCGCCGCCGCCGTCCGCTGCGCGCGCGACACTTCTGAAAAGCCGCCGGTCAAAAGCAGTTCGGTTTCGTAATAGAGCGTGCGCAGCAGCTGGCCTTTCCAGCCGTTCCACACACCGGGTCCGACGCCCCTGATGTCGCAGACCGTTAGGATCAAAAGCAGCTTCAGCCGCTCGACCGATTGCACGATCGCGGCGAAATCCTCGATGGTCTTGCGGTCGTTGAGGTCTCGAGTCTGCGCCGTCATCGACATTACGAGGTGGTTCTCGACCAGCCAGGCGACGGTTTCGGTGTCTGCCGGCGACAGCCCCATATGCGGGCAGATGCGCCGGGCGATCCTGGCCCCGGCCTCGGAATGATCCTCCGGCCTGCCTTTGGCGATGTCGTGCAGCAGCACGGCGACATACAGCGCCTCGCGGCTCTTCTTCAGGCCCGGCATCAGCGTGTGGGACAGGGGATGGACCTTCTCGCCGTCCCCGCGCTCGATCTCGGCCAGCACGCCGATGCAGCGGATCAGGTGCTCGTCCACCGTATAGTGGTGGTACATCGAGAACTGCATCATGGCGACGATCTTGCCGAAATCCGGGATCAGCTTGCCGAGCAGCCCGGCCTCGTTCATGCGCCGCAGATTGAGTTCGGCATTGCGGTCCGAGGTCAGGATGTCGAGGAACAGCCGGTTGGCCTCCTCGTCGCGCCGCAGCGACTTGTTGACCAGGCCGAGCGAGCGGGTCAACAGCTTCAGCGCATCGGGATGGAACTCCAGACCGTGCTTGTCGGCGAACCAGAACAATCGCAAGAGATTGACCGGGTCGCGCTCGAACACCTGGTCGTCGGCGATGTTGATGCGGTGGTTGTCGACGATGAAGTCCGAGGTGCCGGCAAGCTTGCGCTTGCGCCGCGAGAAGGTGAGGAAGATGCGGTTGAAGCCCGGCACGTGCTTGGCCTGCTCTTCCTCGAGCGCGGCGCAGAAGATGCGGGTCAGGTCGCCGACATCCTTGGCGACGAGGAAGTAGTGCTTCATGAAGCGCTCGACCGCCGACAAGCCGGGATGGCTGGTGTAGCCGAGCCGCTCGGCGATCTCGCGCTGGATGTCGAAATGCAGCCGCTCCTCGGCCTTGCCGGTGAGGAAATGCATGTGGCAGCGAACCGCCCACAGGAAATCCTCGGCCTTCTGGAACTCGCGATATTCGCCCTCGGTGAAGACGCCCTTGTCGACCAGCTCCTCGCCGGTGCGCACGCGGTAGAAATACTTGCCGATCCAGAACAGCGTCTGCAGGTCGCGTAGGCCGCCCTTGCCGTCCTTGACGTTGGGCTCGACGAGATAGCGGCTTTCGCCAGCCTTGGCGTGGCGGTCGTCACGTTCGGCGAGCTTGGCCTGGACATATTCGGGGCCGGTCGTGCGCACCACCTCATGGTCGAAGCGCAGCATCAGCTCGTCATAGAGCTTGAGCTCGCCCCATAGGAAACGCGCCTCGAGGATCGAAGTCCGGATGGTGACGTCGGTGCGCGACAGGCGCAGGCATTCGTCGATGTTGCGGGTGGCGTGGCCAACCTTCAACCCGAGATCCCACAGCATATAGAGCATGTACTCGACGGTCTGCTCGCCCCATGGCGTCTGCTTGTATGGCAACAGGAACAGAAGGTCGATGTCGGAGCCAGGCGCCAGCGTGCCACGGCCATAGCCGCCGACCGCGACGACGGCCATGCGCTCCGCCGAGGATGGATTCTTGACCCGGTAGACATGCGTGACGGCGAAATCGTAAAGCGCCCGGATGATCTCGTCCATGAGGTGAGACAGACGCGCCGCACAGGCACGGCCGCCGCCGTCGTCCCTCAGCATGCGTTCGGCAATGACGCGTCCGTCCGCCAACCGCCCCTTGAGAAGCTGAAGCACACCGCTGCGCGCGGCCTGTCCGGAGCCGTCCCCGGCCGTGGCCGCGGTCAGCGCCGTCATCTCGCGGCGCAAGGCTTCGCCGTCGATCAGTTCGTCGAGCTTCAGGGAGATTTTCGCCATAGGGTCCGGTTGGTCTCGCCTTTTCGGCGGCGTCTATAGCGCCTTTTCGCGGCTGTGGGTATGGGCAGGACGGACACGTTCGCCGTGGCGATAGAACGCTATGAGCCTATTTCTCTGCTTCAGCAGGCAGAGGTCGACGATCCTGTTCAGCAATTTCCTGGCCTCAGCCCCGATTCTCATCGGCAACGTCTTGGTCGTGCGCGATCCGGATTGGATGCCGGCAAGCCACTGGTCCCGCCGTTCCTCAAGAAGCAGGCTCGGCAGTGCGGCAGTCCGCAAGAAGCGCTCATGCGCGCACAGAGCTGGAATCAGCTGATAGATTGCCGTGCCGGGGGAAGGGGCGAATCTTGGATTGAAGATGACCTGGTCTACGGGACTGCTGAGCTCCGCGGTGCCATCGATGAGATCGCGCGCCGCCTGCCTCGAGAGTATGTAGCCGGCCGCGCCGACGTGAGCTCCGTGCAGTCTGGACGTGGAAAAGCCGTGGCCGGCCGGAGAGCGCCGCCATGCCAGCCGGGTCTTCTTGAAAAACGTCTCCAGCTTGACGATCTCGGCATCAGCCGGGATCCAACTGGCGTCGGCAAGCATCGCGCCGGGATTTTCCGTGAAGACGACATCGTCTTCAAAAACGACGCCATAGGCATCGTCGCCATCGGCGATCCTTGCCCAGCAAGCCTTGTGGCTGAGGAAACAGGCGATCTCGGTGTTGGTCAGACGCAACTGCGTCAGCGGATTGGGCCGCATCGGTGTTTCGGTGAGGTCGGATCGGCCCTGGGCGTCGACCGCCGCGACGCGTTCGAAGTCGATGCCGATACGGGCAAACTCCGACGTCATATGCGCGAGTCGGTCCTGGGACCGGTCGAGGTTTATAACCAGGCACTTCATCGGAAATGGAATCGAGGCATCTGGATGCGTTTGGATTGTCAATCGGCGGGTCCATAGCACAAGAAGCCGCCGCGCATCCGACTTTCTTCGATGGTGGCCCGACCCGGCGCCGACATACGGAAAAAGAAAATTATGCCCTTGACCTTCCAGTTGCTGGAAGCACTACCTCCGCATCGAAACGAAGCATCGAGGCTATTTGAATGACGCATTCAGACCATCATCATCACGCGCATGACGGCTGCTGCACAGCGAAAGCTGCAGCCGGAGAGGCGGCCGTGATGCGGGATCCTGTCTGCGGCATGACCGTCGACCCGGCGACAGCCAAGCACTCTGTCCGTCATGAAGGGCGGGACTTCTACTTCTGCTCTGCCGGCTGCAAGGCGAAATTCGAGGCGGAACCGCAGAAATATCTCGGTGACAGGGCCGCACCGCAGTCGATGCCCAAGGGCACGCAATACACCTGCCCGATGCATCCCGAAATCATCCGCGACAAGCCCGGCTCCTGCCCGATATGCGGCATGGCGCTGGAGCCGATGGGCGTGCCCACTGGCGATGAGGGCCCAAATCCCGAGCTCGTCGATTTTACCAGGCGATTCTGGGTCAGTGCCGCACTGTCGGTGCCGTTGCTGATCGTCGCCATGGCCCCGATGCTCGGCCTGACGTTCGAGGCAGTTGTCGACGACCGCACGATGGTCTGGCTGGAACTGGCATTGGCCAGCCCTGTCGTATTGTGGGCGGCGCTGCCTTTCTTCCATCGCGGCTGGGATTCGCTCGTCAACCGCAGCCCCAACATGTGGACGCTGATCTCGCTCGGCGTCGGCGCGGCCTATCTCTACAGCGTCACAGCCACGCTGTTCCCGGAAATTTTTCCGCATCAGTTCCGTGGCCATGGCGGTACGGTGCCGGTCTATTTCGAGGCCGCCGCCGTCATCGTCGCGCTGGTCTTCCTCGGCCAGGTGCTGGAATTGCAGGCCCGTGAAAAGACCGGGTCGGCAATCCGCGCTTTGCTTGATCTCGCGCCGAAGACCGCGCGGCTGATCGGTGCCGACGGTTCCGAAAGCGACGTGCCGCTCGACGCGGTCAAGGCGGGCGACCGCCTGCGCATCCGTCCAGGTGACGCCGTGCCGGTCGACGGCACCGTGCTGGAAGGCCGTTCCTCGCTCGATGAATCGATGATCACAGGCGAACCGTTGCCGGTCGAAAAGGCCGAAGGCGATAGCCTCACCGCCGGTACGCTCAACAGAAACGGCTCGCTGATCCTGCGCGCCGACCGGATCGGCGCCGAGACCACGCTGGCGCGCATCGTCGAACTCGTCGCCAAGGCGCAGCGCTCGCGCGCCCCGATCCAGGGGCTGGCCGATCGCGTTTCCTTCTACTTTGTCCCGGCCGTGGTGCTGGTCGCGATCGCGGCCTTCGTCGGCTGGGCTGTCTTTGGCCCCGAACCCAGCCTGATCTTCGCCATCGTCTCGGCGGTGTCGGTGCTGATCATCGCTTGCCCCTGTGCGCTCGGCCTCGCCACGCCGATGTCGATTATGACCGCCACCGGGCGTGGCGCCCATGCCGGCGTGCTGATCAAGGAAGCCGCCGCGCTGGAACGCTTCGCCTCCGTCGACACCCTGATCGTCGACAAGACGGGCACGCTGACCGAAGGCCGGCCGAAACTGACCGATGTCGTTGCCGCAAACGGCTTTTCCGAGGACGAATTGCTGGCACTTGCCGTCGGCCTGGAAAAGGCCTCCGAGCATCCGCTTGCAGAGGCCATCGTCGAAGGCGCCGGTACGCGCGGCCTAGAGATCGCCGACGCCAGCGGCTTCGAGGCCGTCACCGGCAAGGGCGTTTGCGGCACCGTCTCGGGAAACAAGGTCGCGCTCGGCAATGCGGCGATGATGACCGATCTCGGCATCGACACCGCGTCCGTCTCCGCCAGGTCCGAAACGCTGCAGACCGAAGGCAGGACCGTGATGTTCGTTGCCGTCGGCGACAAACTGGCCGGCATCGTCGCCGTCGCCGATCCGGTCAAGGCAACCACCGCCGAGGCGATCCGGGCGCTGCATGACAGCGGCCTGAGGATAGTCATGGCGACCGGCGACAATGAACGCACAGCAACTGCGATCGCCAGGAGCCTCGGCATCGACGAAGTTCGCGCCGGCCTGTTGCCGGAGCAGAAGGCAGCCCTTGTCGAGGAGCTGCGCGCCAGGAGCAAAGGCGTCGCCATGGCCGGCGACGGCGTCAACGACGCCCCCGCCCTTGCCGCCGCCGATGTCGGCATCGCCATGGGCACCGGCGCCGATGTCGCAGTCGAAAGCGCCGGCATCACTTTGGTCAAGGGCGATCTCAACGGCATCGTCCGGGCGCGTACGCTCGCCCAGGCGACGATCCGCAACATCCGCCAGAACCTGTTCTTCGCCTTCCTCTACAACGTGCTCGGCGTACCCGTCGCCGCAGGCGTGCTCTATCCGCTGACCGGTACGCTTTTGTCGCCGATGCTGGCGGCGGCGGCAATGAGCCTGTCCTCGGTGTCGGTGATATCCAACGCCTTGCGGCTACGGGCGTTGAAACTCTGAGCAAAGCCCCCAAATACGAAACCCACTCAACAGGAGACCATGAATGACCTTGGCTAAAAAACTCGTGCTTTTGCTGATGGCTGCCGGAATGCTGCTTGCCGTCTTCCTCGAAAGCGTTCCGGCGCAGAGCGAAGAGATGAAACACGATATGGCTGGCATGTCGACGGACGCGACCGGCCCATCGAGCGAAGGCTACAAGGCGGCGATGGACAAGATGCATGCCGACATGATGGCGTTGCAATATACCGGGAATGCCGATGCCGATTTCGTCCGTGGCATGATCCCGCACCATCAGGGCGCCATCGACATGGCCAAGGTCGAGCTTGCCAACGGCAAGGACCCGGAGATCCGCAAGCTGGCCGAGGAGGTCATCGCCGCGCAGGAAGCCGAGATCAAGCAGATGCAGGGCTGGCTCGCGGCCCATCCGGTGAAGTAAGCCTTTTCGCGAAGCAGGATTCGGCGAGAACTCTCAGTGGATTTCCCGCCGAGCCTGTGATGCGATCAGGCCCTCAACTGGAGCCCGCCATGCCATCGACGATCAGAACCACCACGCTGCCTTCCGGCGAAGCCGTTCAGGTGTTTGGTCAGGGCACGTGGAAAATGGGCGAGGACATCAGGCGCCGCGCCGATGAGGTCAACGCCCTCAAGCTCGGCCTCGACCTTGGCATCACGCTGATCGATACCGCAGAAATGTATGCCAGCGGTGGTGCCGAGGAGGTGGTCGCCGAGGCCATCGCCGGGCGCCGTGACGAAACCTTTCTGGTTTCGAAAGTGCTGCCGTCAAACGCAGCGCGCGCAGGCGTGCAGCGCGCCTGTGAGAACAGCCTGAAGCGCCTGCGCACCGACCGGATCGATCTCTATCTGCTGCATTGGCCGGGCAGCGTGCCGCTGGCCGAAACCGTCGCGGCCTTCGAGGCGCTGAAGGCGGCCGGCAAGATCCGCCACTGGGGTGTCAGCAATTTCGACACCGACGAGATGGAAGAACTGGTCGGCTTGCCCGACGGCGGCAACGTCCAGACCAACCAGGTGCTCTACAATCTGGTCCGGCGTGGCCTCGAATTCGACCTGGCGCCCTGGAGCCGCCAGCGCGGCATCCCCTTGATGGCCTATTCGCCGGTCGAGCAAGGCTCGCTGGCGCGCAATACCAGGCTTGACGCCATTGCCGCTCGCCACGATGCGACCCCGGCCCAGATAGCCCTGGCCTGGGTTATGCACCAGGAGGGCGTCATCGCAATTCCGAAAGCCAGCAGCCAGCAGCATGTCCGCCAGAATTTTGCAGCGCTCGAGATCGAGCTGACGCCGCAGGACATCGCGGATCTCGACCGCGCCTTTCTGCCACCGACCCGCAAGCGCGGTCTGGAGATGATTTGACTACTTTCCCGCCAGCACCTTCAGCCGATACAGCGCCTCAAGCGCCTCGCGTGGCGTCATCTCGTCGGGGTTGATGTCGCCGAGTGCGGCGCCCAGAGCATCGTTCTTCACCGGCTTCGGCGCTTCACGCTTCACCGCCACCGAAAACAGCGGCAGGTCGTCGACCAGACGGTTGGTCTTGCCCGAAACCTCGCCCTCTTCGAGTTGGTGCAGCACTTCCTTGGCCCGGTCGACCACCGCTTCCGGCAATCCGGCCAGTCGTGCCACCTGCACGCCATAGGAGCGGTCGGCGGCACCCTTGCCAACCTCGTGCAGGAAGACGACGTCGTTTTCCCATTCCTTGACCCGCATGGTGACGTTGTGCAGCCGCGCCAGCTTGCCCGCCAGCGAGGTCATTTCGTGGAAATGGGTGGCGAAGATCGCCCGGCAGCGGTTCTTCTCGTGCAGGTATTCCACCGCCGCCCAGGCGATCGACAGGCCGTCGAAAGTGGCGGTGCCGCGGCCGATCTCGTCGAGGATCACCAGCGCACGCTCGCCGGCCTGGTTGAGGATCGCCGCCGTCTCGACCATCTCGACCATGAAGGTCGAGCGGCCGCGCGCCAGATCGTCCGAGGCGCCGACCCGCGAAAACAGCCGGTCGACGACGCCGATATGGGCTGACGCCGCCGGCACGAACGAGCCGGTTTGCGCCAGGATGGCGATCAGCGCGTTCTGCCGCAGGAATGTTGACTTACCGCCCATGTTGGGGCCGGTCAAAAGCCAGATCGCACCATTCTTGGCGCTGCCCTCCGGCGACAGGTCGCAATCATTGGCGACGAACGGGCCTTCGCCTGAGCGCCGCAGCGCCTGCTCGACCACCGGATGCCGGCCGCCCGAAATTTCGAAGGCAAGGCTCGAATCCACCACCGGCCGGCACCAGGCTTCGCTCTCGGACAACAGTGCTAGCGCCGCCGACACGTCGAGCACGGCCAGCGCATCGGCGCCGGCGCGGATCTTTTCCGCCTCGCCGACCGCTTCCGCCGTTAGCGCATCGAAGGCGGCAAGCTCGATGCTTAACGCCCGGTCGGCGGCATTGGCGATCTTGGTCTCCAGTTCGGCGAGTTCTGTCGTCGTGAAGCGCATGGCGTTGGCCATGGTCTGGCGATGGATGAAGCGCGCCTTGGCGCCGTCGCTGCCGGTCATCACCGCATGATGGTTGGCGGTCACTTCGATGTAATAGCCAAGCACATTGTTGTGCCGGATCTTCAGCGAGCGGATGCCGGTCTCGTCGATCAGCGAGCGCTCCAGCCCGGCGATGACCTTTCGCGATTCATCGCGCAGCGCCCGCATTTCGTCGAGCTCCACATGGTAGCCGCCGCGAACGAAGCCGCCGTCACGTTTTAGCAGCGGAAGTTCATCGCCAAGCGCCTGCGTCAGGTGCTGGGAAAGCGCCCTGGGCAGCGCCTGGATGGCGCCCAGCGCCGCCGTGAGTTCCTGGGGCAGGATTGTCTCGCCGAAGATCGCGGCGATCGCGCCGGCCGCCTCGAAACCGGCGCGCAACGCGCCGAGGTCGCGCGGGCCGCCACGGTTCAGTGCCAGCCGGGACAGTGCGCGTGGCATGTCGGCGACGCTCTTCAGGCTTGCCCGCACCGCCTGGCAGAGCCGCGTTTCGGAGCGGAAGAAGGACACCGAGTCCAGCCTGGCGCCGATCGCCGCCGGATCGGTCAGTGGCGCCATCAGCCGGTCGGCCAGCAGCCTTGCGCCGCCGCCGGTCACCGTGCGGTCGATCGCCTTGAACAGCGAACCCTCGCGGCTGCCTGACAGCGTGCGCAGCAGCTCCAGATTGCCGCGCGTCGCCGGATCGATGAACAGCGTCGAGCCCTGCTCCTCGCGTTCCGGCCGCGACAGCGGCGGGCGCTCGGCCTTCTGCGTCTTCTCGACATAGGCGATGGCGCCCGAGATCGCCGACAGTTCGGCGCGCGAAAACGCGCCAAAGCTGTCCGGCGTCGCCACGTCGAAGAAGCGGGCGATGCGCCCCGTAGCCGAGGCCGAATCGAACAGCGAGGGCGGCTGCGGGTTGGCGACGCGGCCGAGCACGTCGAAGACCGGTTTCAGCTCAGGATCGTAGAACACCGGCTCGGCAACGATCATCTCGCGCGGATCGACGCGGAAGATGTCGGCGAGCAGCCGGTCGGCGGTGGTCTCGGCGACGCGGAAAGCCCCGGTCGAAATGTCGATCCAGGCCAGGGCAAAGGAGTGGTCCACCCCACCTTTCACCCTTCCCAGCGCCATCAGGAAACTCGATTCCGACGGCGCCAGCAATTTGTCCTCGGTGATGGTGCCCGGCGTCACCAACCGCACCACGTCGCGGCGCACCACCGATTTGCCACCGCGTTTCTTCGCCTCGGCAGGATCCTCGATCTGCTCGCAGACGGCGACGCGAAAACCCTGGCCGATCAGCTTCTGCAGATAGTCGTCGGCGGCATGCACTGGTACGCCGCACATCGGGATGTCATGGCCCTGGTGCTTGCCGCGCTTGGTCAGGACGATGCCCAGCGCCCGGCTCGCCTTCTCGGCATCGTCGAAGAACAGCTCGTAGAAATCGCCCATGCGGTAGAACAGCAGCGAATCCGGGTTCGCCGCCTTGATCTCGATGAACTGCTCCATCATCGGCGTGACGGCGGCAGCGGCTGTCGGCAAGGGCGTGACCGCCTCGGGGGCGTCCGGCTCGTTCGGGCTATGCATGTTCATGCGCGGCACGCTAGCAGATGTGGTCGCGCGGTTTAATGCCGGCGCTTCGAAAAACGGGGGACGACCGACACGGCCAGATGCCGCAATCGCCAGTTCAAGCCGCGATTCCCGAACACTGGCGGTTTACACGCGGCGGTGCGTGGTCTTAATTCGGAATCTCACAAAGCACCCGCCCTAACGAGGTGCTGCACCGGCGAGGAAATCAAAAGCATCATGGCCAAAAAAACCGAGAACAACGGTCCGTCCGTCAGTGCGCAGGAAGCGCTCGAGTTCCACGCCATGGGCCGCCCCGGCAAGCTGGAGGTTGTCGCCACCAAGCCGATGGCGACGCAGCGCGATTTGAGCCTCGCCTATTCGCCGGGCGTCGCGGTTCCTGTTTTGGCCATCGCCGAGGACCCCAGCCGCGCCTTCGACTATACGACGCGCGGCAACATGGTCGCCGTCATCTCCAACGGCACCGCCATCCTTGGCCTCGGCAATCTCGGCGCGCTGGCCTCCAAGCCGGTCATGGAAGGCAAGGCGGTGCTGTTCAAGCGCTTCGCCGATGTCGATTCCATCGACCTCGAGGTCGACACCGAGGACGCCGACGAGTTCATCAATTGCGTGCGCTTCCTCGGCCCCTCCTTCGGCGGCATCAACCTTGAAGACATCAAGGCGCCGGAGTGCTTCATCATCGAGCAGCGCCTGCGCGAACTGATGGACATTCCGGTGTTCCATGACGACCAGCACGGCACTGCCATCATCTCGGCCGCCGGCCTGATCAACGCGCTGGAGATCACCGGCCGCGATATGAAGACGACGAAGATGGTCTGCAATGGGGCGGGTGCCGCCGGCATCGCCTGCATCGAGCTGATGAAGGCGATGGGGTTTTCCCCCGACAACATCATCCTGTGCGACACCAAGGGCGTCGTCTTCCAGGGCCGCACCGAAGGCATGAACCAGTGGAAGTCGGCGCATGCGGTCAAGACCGAGGCGCGCAGCCTCGCCGAGGCGCTCGACGGCGCCGACGTTTTCCTCGGCCTCTCCGCCAAGGGCGCGCTGACCCCCGCAATGGTGCAGTCGATGGCCAAGAACCCGATCATCTTCGCCATGGCCAATCCCGACCCGGAAATCACGCCGGAGGAAGTCGCCGAAATCCGCACCGACGCCATCATGGCCACGGGCCGGTCGGACTATCCGAACCAGGTCAACAACGTGCTCGGCTTCCCCTACATCTTCCGTGGCGCGCTGGATGTGCGGGCCACCACCATCAATGACGACATGAAGATCGCCGCTGCCCGTGCGCTTGCCGAACTGGCGCGCAAGGACGTGCCCGATGACGTCGCCGCCGCCTATCAGGGCAACCGGCCGAAATTCGGCCCCAACTACATCATTCCGGTGCCGTTCGACCCGCGCCTGATCTCGGCCATCCCGCTTGCGGTGGCCAAGGCAGCGATGGACTCCGGCGTTGCCCGCAAGCCGATCCTCGATCTCGACCGCTACGCGCAGGAGCTGTCCGCCCGCCGCGATCCGATCGCCTCGACCTTGCAGCGTATCTACGATCGTGTGCGTCGCCAGCCCAAGCGCATCGTCTTCGCCGAGGGCGAGGAGGAGCAGGTGATGCGCGCCGCCGTCTCCTACGTGAACCAGCGGCTCGGCACCGCCATCCTGCTTGGCCGCGACGACGTCATCAAGGAGAACGCCAAGCACGCCGGCATCGACCTCAACAAGCAAGGCATCGAGATCATCAATGCCCGGCTGTCGCGCCGCAACGGCATCTACACCGACTATCTCTACGAGCGCATGCAGCGCAAAGGCTTCCTGTTTCGCGACTGCCAGCGGCTGATCAACAACGACCGCAACCACTTCGCCGCCTGCATGGTGGCGCTGGGCGACGCCGATGGCATCGTCACGGGTGTAACCCGCAACTATTCGACGGCACTCGACGACATCCGCCGCGTCATCGACGCCAAGCCCGGCCACCGCGTCATCGGCGTCTCGATCGTGTTGGCGCGGGGCAAGACCGTGCTGGTCGCCGATACCGCCGTGCACGACATGCCGAACGCCGAGCAGATCGCCGACATCGCCGAGGAGGCCGCTGGCTTCGCCCGCCGCATGGGCTACGAGCCGAGGCTCGCCATGCTCGCCTATTCGACCTTCGGCCATCCGCAGGGCGAACGCTCCGAACGCGTCCAGGAAGCCGTGCGCATCCTCGACAAGCGCCGCGTCGATTTCGAGTATGACGGCGAAATGGCCGCCGACGTCGCGCTCAATGCGCGGGCCATGGCGCAATATCCGTTTATCCGGCTGACCGGCCCGGCCAACGTGCTGATCATGCCGGCGTTCCACTCGGCCTCGATCTCGACCAAGATGCTGCAGGAGCTCGGCGGCTCGACGGTGATCGGTCCTCTGCTGGTCGGGCTGAACAAGCCGGTGCAGATCGTCTCGCTGAACGCCAAGGACTCGGATATCGTCAACATGGCGGCGATCGCGGCATATACTGCGGGGGCTTGAGGAGACACCGCGCGGCGGACGAAAAGCCGGCGAACGGCTTTTTGGGTGAGGCAAGGCCGTGGTCGAGGGCAGCTTGAACGCGCTAGCCCGCGTCACGTCGCCTGGATGTGTGCAATCGCTGGAATCCCGCGATTCAAGCCAAATTTGCGGGAAAATCGTCGCGATCCATAAGATATTGATAATATCCGGTTGTTATACCAGAGCGCTGTCGTCGATGTGCCAGAGCGGCATGTTGGACAGACCGGGGTGGTGACAATCATGGATTTGCAGTCGTGAAGCACGATACGATTCCCGCAACCGTGGTCGGCCAGGGGGCCTATCACGACGAGCGCCTGGACGCATTGCTCAGCATCACCGGCCGCATGGACGGCTACCTCTACCGCTGCCGCAACGATGCGTCCTACACCATGCTCTACATCAGCGACGGCGTTCTCACCGTCAGCGGCTATCCGCCCACGGATTTTGTGCACAACGCCGTGCGCGACTACGTCTCGGCCATCCACCCGGACGACCTCGCCTCGGTCTATGCCGCCGTCGACGCCGCGCTCGAAGCGCGCTGCAACTGGAATGTCGACTACCGCATCGTGCCGAAGGTGGGCGAGCCGCTTTGGGTTCGCGAGATCGGCGGCGGTGTCTGGGATGACGCCGGCGAACTCGAATTCCTGGAAGGTTTCGTCGTCGACATCAGCGACCGCAAGGTTGTCGAGGACCTCAATTCCCAGCTGCTGCTGGATCTGAAGACCGCCAACGAGGAGCTCTCCGCGCAAAAGCGCGAGATCGAACTGGCCAAGCAGCAGAGCGACCATTCGGCCAACCACGATCTGTTGACGGACCTCCCCAACCGGCGTGCCTTCCACAACGAACTCAAGTCGGTGGTCGCGCGCTGCGGCGCCACCGGTGAGGCGGCCGGTCTCCTGTTCATCGACCTCGACCGGTTCAAGGAAGTCAATGACACGCTCGGCCACGAGGCCGGCGACGCACTGCTGCAGCGCGTATCGAGCCAGCTTCGCTCGATCCTGCGCAGTGCCGATTTCGTCGCCCGGCTTGGCGGTGACGAGTTCGCCTTCCTGTTCTCGGGCGCCGCCGACCTGGCACAGCACAAGGCCGTGCGCGTCGCCGAACGCATCCTGGAAAGGCTGCAGATCAAGGTTCCCACGCCGAATGGCGCCATCCAGGTCGGCTGCACCGTTGGCGTGGCCATGTATCCGGCGGAAGCCGCCGATTCCGAAGCGCTGGTCGCGCTAGCCGATCGCCTGATGTACGTCGGAAAAAAGAGTGGCCGCAACCGGTTGGTCACCGCCAACGAGATGGTGCCGCAACAGCCATCGTCGGGGCCTCGTCCCTCAATCCGCAAGACTGCCTAGGCTGAAAGCCATCAGCCCGGCGCGAACACGCGTGCGGCCTCGACGACCTCCTCGATCTGATCCTGCCGCAGCAGGTCGATCGGAGTGCGGCCGTCGAGCTGTGCCGAGGGGCGTGTCAGCCACAGCCAGGCCAGCCTGGGATTGCTGATCAGGGACAGCACGTCATGGATGCCCGCGACCGGTCTGCCGTCGACGAACTGCGCCAGCGGGAAGACATGCTTGCGGCCGCCCTTGCGCAGGGCGATGACTTCACCCCGCCTTTGCCAGCGATGCAGGGTCGAGCGGGCGATGCGCATGTTCTCTTCCAGATAGGTCGAACCGGCGACACGGCCGGCCCAGTCCTCGATCAGCATCGATTCGAGGTCGTCGGCGCGCGGCGGAGGGGAAGCAGGTCCATCGATATCCACGGGGGATGCCGGCGGCAGCCTCGTCGCCCCGCCTGTGCCCGCCTCGCTGCGGCGCGCGGCTTCCGCCGCCAGCGCGCGGACGAATTTCGATGCAAGGCCGGGAAGGTCGGCATGGATGGCGTCGATGGCACGCTGATGCTTCGGCGACAGCAAGGTGACGGCGGAAGCTATGCTGCCGGCGATCTTGCCGACCGAGACCATGGTGGGTCTGTTGATGGCCTCGTCATAGTGGGCAAGCGCACGTTCGACGTCCTCCGCGACCATCTGCGCGAAGTCGTCCTGCTTGATGCCGGTTGCCTGGATTTGAAATCTGTTCATGCATCTGTCTCTTGGGCCGGGCGCTCCTCCCACAGCTGCGGCCGGTTGTTGAACGGCTACAGCGGAAAGCGGAGATCGCCGCGGCAACAGATGCAGCGGCCCGACAGCATGCTGTCTTGCATTTTTTGACACCCCAAACTGACTGCAGGCGTCCCGAAATGTCAGTCCCAGGTCGCCCCGATTGCGTGTAGGAGCGATGTATGACAACCGCGCGACGATGAGAAGCGAGGCGGCCTTTCCTTCTCCCCTTGTGGGAGAAGGTGGATTGGCGCGCAGCGCGAAGACGGTTGAGGGGGTGTTGGACGGAGTGGGGCGGCGTCAAGCTGGAGCACCCCTCATCCGTCGCCTTTGGCGACACCTTCTCCACAAGGGGAGAAGGGAGAAACTGCCCCTACAGCAACCCGGCCTGTTCAGCCTCGCGGCGCAGGTTCTGGCGCGGGCGCGGGCCGATCTGCTGGATCACCAATCCGGCCGCCAGGGAGCCAAGGTCGCCGCAAGCCTTGAGGTCGCGGCCTTGCGTGTAGCCATGCAGGAAACCGGCCGCATAGAGGTCGCCGGCGCCGGTCGTGTCAACCAGTTCCTTGATCGCGGTCGCCTGGATGACCACGGTCTCGTCGCCGCGCACGATGACCGAGCCTTTTTCCGAGCGGGTCACGGCGGCGATCCGGCAATCCTTGCGGATCTGCGCCAGCGCCTCGTCGAATGACGATGTCTGATAGAGCGATTTGATCTCGTGGCTGTTGGCAAAGACGATGTCGACGGTGCCCGAACGCATCAGGTCGAGGAACTCGTCGCGGTAGCGGTCGACGCAGAACGAATCCGAGAGTGTCATCGACACCTCGCGGCCTGCCGCGTGCGCCAGCTTCGCGGTCTGCCGGATCGCTTCCTTGGCGCGCGGCGGGTCCCACAGATAGCCCTCGAAATAGGTGACCTTGGCGCAGGAAGCCTTGTCGGCCTCGACATCCTCCGGCCCGAGTTCGATGGCGGCGCCGAGATATGTGTTCATCGAGCGCTCGCCGTCGGGGGTGACGAAGATCATTGAGCGCGCCGTCGGTGGCTCGCCCTTGAGCGGCTTGGTGTCGAAGGCAACGCCCTGCGCGTGGATGTCGTGCGCGTAGATTTGGCCCAGCGCATCGTTCGAAACCTTGCCGAAGAAGGCGACGCGGCCGCCGAAGCTGGCGACGCCGGCCGCCGTGTTGCCGGCGCTGCCGCCGGACGCTTCGATCGCCGGGCCCATGCGGCTGTAGAGCAGTTCGGCGCGCTGGGTGTCGATGAGGTTCATCGCGCCCTTGATGATGCCGTTGGTCTCGAGGAAGTCCTCGTCGCACTGGGCGATGATGTCGACAATGGCATTGCCGATGCAAAGCACGTCATAATCCGGCATCAATGTCTCCGCCAAAAACCCGAGCCGGCTTCTTGCCATGCCCGGGCGGGTCTACAGCAAGACTCCGAAAATTGGCAACCGATTTTCTGTCGTTGCCGGCGTGGTGGCGATGACCATTCCGTTGTCGAGGAAGGCGCGGAGCCGCGGTTCTCGCAAATCAGGGTGCGCCTCCGCGACGAGGCGCTATGACAATTCGACCGTGGCCGAAGCATTTTATCGCAGCGCCGCTTACAAGCCTGGCCCAGCCGATCCTTTTTCGAAGCCGAGCCAGCCCTGTGCCTACAAAGAAAATGCCGACAAGCAACGATATGACCACCGACCTGGCACTGCTCGCCGTGCTGGCGGTGCTTTGGGGCGCCTCCTACACCTTCATCAAGATCGGCGTCGAGACGATCCCGCCGGTCACGTTCATTGCCGCTCGCACGCTGATTGCCGGCGGCATCCTCTTCGCCATCATCCGCTGGCGAGGGCTCGCCATGCCGGGCGATGCGGCAAGCTGGCGCCGCTTCGCTTTCCAGGCGTGCCTCAACAGCGTCGTCCCGTTTACGCTGATCGCCGCGGCCGAGCGCTCGGTTGATGCCGGTCTCGCCACCATCCTCAACGCGACCTCGCCGATCTTCACCTTCCTGCTGACCGCGCTCATCACCCGCGACGAGCCGGTCACGTTGCGCAAACTGATTGGCGTCGGCGCCGGCATTGCCGGCATCTGCCTCATCATCGGCACCGAGGCGCTGGGTGGTCTCGGTCATGAGCTCTGGGCGCAGTTGGCAATCGTCGCGGCGACGATCTGCTATGCCGGTGCGGCGATCTTCGGCCGTGGCTTCAAGGGCCTCGACCCGATGCTGCCCGCCGCCGGTTCGATGCTGTGCGGCGCCATCATCCTGGTGCCACTCAGCCTGATGATCGACCAGCCATGGACGCTCGCGCCATCGACGGCGTCGATCCTGGCCTTGCTAGGCCTGTCGGTGTTTTCGACCGCGCTGGCCTTCGTCATCTATTTCCGCCTCATCCACACGCTGGGCTCGGTCGGCACCACCTCGCAAGCCTACCTGCGCGTGCCGATCGGCGTCGGCATCGGCGCCGTCTTCCTCGGTGAGAGCCTTGGTCCGACGGCGTGGCTGGGAATGGGTTTTGTTGTCGCAGGCGTCGCAGCCATGACCATCCCGGTTCGAAAGCCTGCGCTCGCGCGATAGAGCGGGCAATCGCTTCGAAGATAGTCTCCGACTTGTGGCGAAGACCACCAATCGTCGAAGTCGGCGCCGCCCCTCATCGCCCTGCCGGGCACTTCTCCCCGTATAGTGACGGGGAGAAGGGGCTGGCCCGCAACCTTGGCGTCTTTCTTGCGACTTTGGGAATTGGCGAACCATCGATGAGAGGATGCCGGCAGCCAGGTGAGGGGCAGCGCCCACGTCCGGAAGGGGAGTGGGGCGAGTTCGAAACCTGAAACGATTGCCTTGGCCTGAAAACGATCCGCGCTTGTGACAAGCTGGCGCCTCGCCTATCTCCGAAGACCCGTTTCGAGGTGAGGTTGAAGCATTGTGATTTTCGACGCTGCCCGTTCCTCAGCCAGTGAGCTGCTATCGCCTCCGTTTCGGGCTGTGTTCATCAAGACACTCGGGCTGACCTTGCTGGCGTTGGTGGCCTTGTGGTTCGGCCTCACCAGCCTCGTCGAGTGGCTTGCCCTGCCGTGGCTCCACACGCTGTTGCCCGGCATGCCGTCCTGGGCCGGCTCGCTGGGCGGTATCATCGCCGCCATCGCTCTCGCCTTCGGCATGGCGTTGCTCATCGCCCCGGTAACGGCGATGGTCGCCGGCCTGTTCCTCGACGACATCGCCGAAGTCGTCGAACGCACCGATTATCCCGGCGACCCGGCCGGACGCGCCATGCCGGCGCTGCGCTCGCTGGTCTTGTCAGCCAGGTTCCTGGGCGTCGTCATCCTCGGCAACATCGTCGCCCTGCTCCTCCTCCTGGTGCCGGGCGTCAACATTGCCGCCTTCTTCATCGTCAACGGCTATCTGCTCGGGCGTGAATTCTTCGAATTCGCCGCCATGCGCTTTCGCCCGGAAGAAGAGGCAAGGGCCTTGCGCAGGCACTATGCCGGCACGGTGTTCCTCGCCGGGCTGGTCATATCAGCCTTCCTCGCCGTGCCCCTGCTCAACCTGGTGACGCCGCTTTTTGCCGCTGCCATGATGGTGCATCTGCACAAGGCGATCAGCGGACGGGAAGCGGCTCGCGCCTCGCGGGGCTGAGTTCCGTTCAGCGCAACAGAAATCCGCGCCCCAACTCATCATCGGCTTCGACGATGAATTCCGTTCGCCCGGAATAATAGGCGCGGCCGCCGACGCGGGCGATGATCGCTTCATGCGGGCCAGCCTTCGCCGTCCGCGCCACCGCCCCGGAAAAGCGCGAGCCGGCGATGCTTTCGAAGGTCCGCGTCTGCCCGATCCCGATCTCGCCCTTGGCATGCATGGCCGCCAGCCGGGCGGTGACGCCGGAGCCGGTCGGCGAGCGGTCGACCTCGGCCTCGGCGAAGACGCAGATGTTTTTGGTCGCGTCGCCGGAAAACGCGTCGCGGCCATCGGTCAGGATGGTGCCGTAAAGGAAAGCAAGGTCGGCATGGTCGGGATGCGACAGCGGCAGCTCGGCCTTGAGCCTGTTCGTCAGCGCGGTCGCCGCATCGACGAAATCGCGCACCCGGTCGCGGCCGAATTCCAGCCCGAACTGGTGACAGTCGGCCAGCGCGTAGAAGGCGCCGCCATAGGCGATGTCGAAGCCGACCGTGCCATAGCCCGGCAACTCGATCGTCTGCCGGCCGGCGAACAGGAATGCCGGAACGCTTTCGAACGACACCGAACCGGCCTTGCCATCCCTGACCTCCACCGCAGCGACGATCAATCCGCACGGCGCCTCGATGTTGACGGTCGTCACCGGCTCGCGTTTCGTCACCAGCCCTTCGTCGACGGCGTAGCGGCCGAGCGCGACGATGGCGTGGCCACACATGGTCGAATAGCCTTCATTGTGCATGAACAGCACGGCGAGATCGGCGTCGGGCAGATCCGGCTCGACCAGCAAGGCGCCATACATGTCATAATGGCCGCGCGGCTCGAACATCAAAATCTTGCGCAGATGATCGAGATGGTCGCGCACATAGGCGCGCTTCTCCAGGATGGTGCCTTTCGGGATATCCGGATAGCCGCCGGTGACGATCCTGAGCGGCTCGCCGCCCGTATGCATGTCGACGACAGTCAGCGTCATGCGACAGGCCTCTTAATCTGGGGATTTGCCGAACAAGGCCTGCAATTTGCCGAACGGCATGGCGGCGCGGGTGAAGCCGAAGGTGCCGTCCTGCTGGATCTCGCGTGCCGCCGTCTCCAGCATGCCATAGGCGAAATTGGTCAGCCATGGCCCGAGCGAAATGCGCTTGACGCCGGCCGTGGCGAGATCGGCGATGGTGAATCCGGGTCTCGCCATGACGTTAACCGGCTTGCTGACCGCCGAGCAGATCGTGCGGACTGTCTCGATATCGCCGATGCCTGGCGCATAGAGCACGTCGGCGCCGGCCTTCTCGAAGGCCTGCAGCCGCTTGATGGTGTCATCGAGGTCCGACCTGCCCCACAGGAAATTCTCGGCCCGCGCGGTGAAGACGAAATCGCGCTTCAACGCCCGCGCCGCCTCCACGGCCGCCGCGACGCGCTCCACCGCATGCGAGAAATCATAGATCGGCTTGTCCGGATCGCCGGTGTGGTCCTCGATCGAGCAGCCGGCAAGGCCTGCCGCTTCGGCCGCGAAGATGGTTTCGGCGGCCCGCTCGGCGCTGTCGCCCTTGCCTCTCTCGAGATCGGCCGAGACCGGCAGGCTGGTCGCAGCCGTCACGTCGCGGCAATGATGGATCATCGCCTCGAAGGTCACGGCGCCGTCCGGCAGGCCGCGCGAAAAGGCAAAGCCGGCGCTGGTCGTCGCCAGCGCCTTGAAGCCGAAAGAATCCAGCAGCTTCGTCGTGCCGACATCCCAGGGATTGGGCATGACGAAGGTCGAGGCATGCAGGTCACGAAAGATCTTGCCCTTGTCCATGGTAGTTCCCCCATCTGTGCGGCGTGCGGAGAGGATTTTATCCTGCCGTCCCTGGCCGGGCAAACGAATGCCATTGGTTCAGAAGCGTTTGGCGTTCTCTCCTGCCAATTTGTCCAGCGCGTCGGAATCCTTGGCGTAGTGTGCGGCCTTGGTGTCCCAGTGATAGGTGACGGAAGTGTCCTGCGACGCAGCTGCGGGCGGCGCGTCATCGCAGCTTTCACCGTTCGGCACCGTGGCATCGGTCACCGTCACTTTGATGGCGGCATATGGCTGGCCGTCGGCGATGGACTGGAAAGCCACATCCTGCTTGCGGCTGTAGCTGCACAGGTTTTCATCGAACGTATAGATCATGTCGATCAGTTCGAATTTGTCCCCGCGGACCATGATCAGCGGTGTGGCCACATAGTTCTGGTTCGAATTGAAATGCGCGCTCATGGTGATGAGGATGTTATCGTTGGCGCTGACGGAAAGCTTGCCTGGTTCTCGGAAATAGGTGCCACGGTCGACCGCGACATTGACGGCGTCGAGCAGCTCTGGCTTGGCCGAAGTGTCGTACAGCGCCAGCACCGCATAGCCTTCGGCACTGTCGGGAGAGTCGCCGAGGTCGAACAGCATCGTCAGCCGGTCCTTGCCGCCAGCCTTGATGGCGAGTACCGCGGCATTGGAAAAGCCCGATGTCTCGGGCGGCGAACCGCCGCTGTCCGGACCCTCGATGTGGCGCATGTCGATCGGCAGCCCACCCTTGTAGAAGCCGTCCTTGTCCACGGCGAGATCCGGGATGACCATCCGCGCCAGGTCGAGATAGGTGACGTCCTTGTGGCCGGGCAGCGCGCTGCCGAGTTCCGGGAAGCTGACGGCTTGCGCGCCGGCGGCGGTCCAGAGAAATGGCAGCAGTGTCAAGGCGAGGATGAAGCGAAGCAGGCTGGATTTCATGCGCGGTCCCGGGTTGGCGGCGCCACGCTAGCACGGCCAATCGAGGCGTACAGCCGTGCGCTGAAGATCAGGTCAGTGGATCGGCACCAGCCCGGCCAACTCGCGCATGTCGTTGAACAGGATGCCGCCGGCCTGGATCAGGCCGTCGCGGTCGGAATAGGGGTCGCCATGATAGGAAAAGACCCGCATGCCGGCGGCAATGCCGGCTTGCGTGCCGGCAACGCTGTCCTCGATGACGACGCAGTCGGCGGGCGCGAAGCCCATCGTCCTGGCCGCATGCAGGAACAGGTCGGGGAATGGCTTGCCGCGCGCGACCATCGTCGAGCTGAACATCGCGTGTTCGAACAGCGGCAACAGCCCGGTTTGGCCGAGCGTGATGTGCATCTTCGAAACCCTGGCCGAGGTTGCGACGCAATAGGCGATGCCGGCTGAGCGCACGGCTTCGACAAACTCGCGGACGTAAGGGATCGCCTCGACGCCGTGGGCGAACAGGTCCGGCAGGCCGGCATTCCAGCGGTCGACGAAATCGGCGCCGAGCCTGACGCTGGTTTCCTCTTCGATCTGTTTTTGCACCGACGCCATGCTGCGGCCGGAGAAATTCTTGCGGCAATATTCGAAGCTTGTCGGATAGCCGGCAGCATTCAACCATTCGGCGAGGCGTCGATTGGCGAGGTTCTCTGTATCGACCAGGATCCCGTCGCAGTCGAAGATAACGAGTCTCGGCAGAACCCCAGGCATCAGGCGGTGCCGGTCGATCCGAACCCGCCCGAGCCTCGCGCCGTGCCGCCAGCAAGGGTGCGCTCTTCCACGGCCGCCTGCGTCACCGCCGCGAAAACGATCTGGGCGATGCGCATACCGCGCGTCACCGCGAAATCCTCGTCGCCGAGATTGATCAGGAGCACCTTCACCTCGCCGCGATAGTCGCTGTCGATGGTGCCGGGCGTGTTGAGGACGGTAAGACCATGTTTGAAAGCAAGGCCGGAGCGTGGCCGGACCTGGCCCTCCATGCCTTCGGGAATTTCCAGGATCAGCCCGGTCGGCACCAGAGCGCGTTTTCCAGGCAGGATCAGCAGCGGCCGGTCGTCGGGCACCGCGGCACGCAGATCCAAGCCGGCCGCGCCCGGGCTTTCATAGGCGGGGAGGGGAAGTCCTTCACCATGCGGCAACCTGACGAAGCCGACGGTCGGACCGATGACGGAGGGATTTTGAAGGGCTGCGCGCATAAAATCGATCCTATCGGCGCGAACGGCGATTCAGTCAACTCAGGTCTAACGCTATCAACGGCTTTCTTTCGGGCATCACTATGGCCTCCAGCATTCAGGTCAGTCCGGCATCACCTGAATCCGAGCTCACCTTAGCGCAGTTCCATCGGAACCACGGTGGTCTCCTTGATCTCCTCCATCACGAAGGAGGCTGAAACGTCCGACAGCGCCACCTTGGCGATCAGCCGCTGGTAGAGCCGGTCATAGGCCTTCACGTCGGCGACCCGGGCGCGCAGCACATAGTCGAGATCGCCCGACATCCGATAGACACCGGTGATCTCGGGAAAGCCGGTCACCGCCGCCCGGAATTTGTGCAGCCAGTCCGGGTCGTGGTTGGACGTGCGGATCAGGATGAACACCGCGAGGCCAAGCCCGAGCTTTTCGGCATCGACCAGCGCCACCCGGCCGGTGATGACGCCATCCTCTTCAAGCCGCTTCACCCGGCGCCAGCAGGCATTGCGCGACAAGGCCACCCGTTCCGACAGCTGGTCGACCGACAGCGTGCCGTCGCGTTGCAGTTCGGTCAGTAGTTTGCGGTCGATTTCGTCGATTTCCAGCGCCATGTGGGATGGTTGTCCCATGGAGTGGCCAAATACAAGGACATTTTGAGACCGATGAACCGGCGAAGCGTGTCAAGATACTCATGTCAAGAACACCAAGCGCTGAAAGGGGAACAGCATGTCGCTCGCAAAGATCTTCACTTCACATCCGGCCAAGGTCGGCGAAACCTATTTCGGCCATATGGCCTTTGCCGCCTGGTTCTCATCGCGGTTGCTGATGGCGGCGGGTGCCGCGCTCGTTCACGCTTTCTTGCCATTTCTGTTCGAGACTACCGCCAGCCGAATCGTCCGCGAGCTTTACGAGCGGACGCACAACAGAGGCTCGCACGGGACCAAGGAGCCGGCCGCTCTCATGGATCGTGCCTAGAGGACGACAGAAGCGATGTGCCGGTGGGCGGCCTATCTCGGTGAAGCGGTCTTTCTCGAAGACATCCTCACGGCGCCCTGTCACTCGCTGATTGCCCAGAGCCATTGCGCCCAGGAAGCGAAATCGCCGACCAATGGCGACGGCTTTGGCCTTGCCTGGTATGGCGACCGGCCGGAGCCTGGTCTCTACCGCGACATCCTGCCGGCATGGTCGGACCCCAATCTGAAGAGCCTGTGCCGGCAGATCAGGTCGGGCCTGTTTCTGGCGCATGTGCGAGCCTCGACCGGCGGCGCCACCAGCCGCATGAACTGCCATCCCTTCATTTCGGACCGCTGGTCGTTCATGCACAATGGTCAGATCGGCGGTTTCGAGAAGATCCGCCGGGCGCTGGAAAACTCGCTGTCCGACGCCGTCTTCGACCAGCGCGAAGGCACCACTGATTCCGAATTGTTTTTCCTGCTGATGATCGACGAAGGATTGGCCACCGATCCGCAAGGCGCCGTCTCGCGCGCCACCAGCCGCGTGCTTGAAGCCTCGCGCCGGGCGGGCCTGGAGCCGGCGCTGAAACTCACCGCCGCCTTCTCGGACGGGCAGGCGCTGCATGCGGTGCGCTATGCCACCGACGCCCACGCCCCGACGCTCTACACCTCCGTTTTCCGCAAAGGCGGCGGCCGCTGCATTGTCTCCGAGCCGTTCGATCGCGAGGGCGGCGACTGGCAGGCGATCCCGCCATCGAGCTTCGTCACAATGACCAGGGATGGTATCGCCATCCGTCCCTTTGCACCGGCAGCCGCAAAGCTGGCGCTGGCCGTGTAGGCTTTCGGCTTTCCAGTTTTGCGGCAACCTCGCGTTCCTTCGCGCTCCCCTCTGTCCTGCCGGACATCTCCCCCACGAGGGGGGAGATTGGCAGCTTCAGCGCTTCGCTCAATCTTGCAACGTTGGAGATTGGCGAAAGCCATCGTGACATCCAATCTCCCCACCCGTGGGGGAGATGTCCGGCAGGACAGAGGGGGCGCCGTAGAGCACCGACCCAACAAAACCTATCGGTGCAATTCCGATCAAGTGCAGTCCGAACTCAAATGCTCAACTCGGCTTGAAGTCGTGCTGTTGTCCGCCATCTAGACCGGACACGCGCAGCCAAGCCGGAGCAGTGATCATGGACATCGTCTTTTCCTCAACCGTCGCACTGGCCGCCGCGATCGCCACTCGAAAAGTCTCCGCAGTGGAGGCGCTCGACGCCCATCTGGCGCAGATCGACAACCACAATGAGGCGGTCAACGCCGTCATCTCGCTCGACCGGGAGGGTGCACTCGAGCGCGCCAAGAACGCGGACGCAGTTCAAGCGTGCGGCGAGGCGCTCGGGCCGCTGCATGGCGTGCCGTTCACGCTGAAGGACATGCACGAGACGGCAGGCATGAAGACCACGGTTGGTTTTCCGCACTTCGCCGATTACGTCGCCAAACGGGACAGCCCGGTCGTTGCCAGGCTGAAGGCAGCCGGGGGCGTGCTGATGGCCAAGACCAATGTCGCGACCATGCTGGGAGACTGGCAGTCGGACAATCCGTTGTTCGGCCGCACCGGCAATCCGTGGAACCTCCAGCGCACCGCGGGCGGCTCCAGCGGCGGCGCGGCGGCAGCGCTTTGTTCAGGGATGACGCCGTTCGAGGTCGGCTCCGACATGCAGGATTCGATCCGGCTGCCGGCCGCTTTCTGCGGTGTCTATGGGCTCAAACCGACCGAGCACCGCGTCTCGCTGGCCGGCGCCTTTCCCGATCCGGGCGGTGCCGCGCGCAGCGTGCGGCTGATGTCCTGCCTCGGCCCGCTGGTGCGCAGCGCGGACGATCTGGCCTTGATCTATCAAATCATTGCCGGCCCCGATGGAAGCGATACCGATCTTGCGCCGGTGCCGGTCGAAGGCGTGCCGAAGCTCGACCCCAAGACATTGCGCATCGCTTTTGCACCGACCTTTCCAGGGTTTTCGGTGGCCGGCACGATCAGCGCCGCGGTCGAAAATCTGGCAAGGCAGCTGCAATCGGCAGGGGCGACCGTCGAGGAAGCAAAGCTTCCCAAGCTCGACCTGCACGACGAACTCACGCAAGGCGGCGCACTGATCGGCATGATGATGGAGGCTGCGCAGCCGGAGCCGCCGGAAGAGCCGACATCGGTCTCGCGCTGGTTCGACGCACTCGCCCGCCGCGACAAATCCATTCTCGCCTGGGACCAGTTCTTCGAAACCTGGGATGCGCTGCTTTGCCCGGTCGCGATGACCACGGCCTTCCCGCATTGCGCGCCGGGCTCGCCGATTCAGGTCGACGGCAAGCAGCAGAGCTACTGGATGCTGCCGGCCTATGGCGCCGTATTCAACTACAGCGGCCATCCAGCACTTTCGCTGCCGTGCGGACAGGACAGCGACGGCTTGCCGATCGGCCTGCAACTGGTCGGCAAACGCTGGTCGGAGTCGCGGTTGCTCGGCATCGCGAGGGCAATCGAGCCATTGACCGGCGGCTTTCGCCGTCCGCCCGGCTATTGAGCGAAGCGCGACAACCTGTAGGGCGCCAGCAACGGGTCGCCCTCGCCGTCGAGGATTTCGCGGGTGGCGAACAGGCCGACGGCCGGCGCCAGCGTGATGCCCGAATGCATGACGGCGACATAGAGGCCGTCCATGCCCTCGGCGCGGCCGATGATGGGAAAACCGTCGATCGGCGTCGGCCGGTAGCCGACCGTGTGGAAATCCAGCTCCAGTCCGTCGCTGCCCCGCAGCATGGCTTTCAAGGCCGCAAACAGCTCGCGGGCGGTGGCCTCGGCATCCATTCCCGGGTCGGCGCCGCCGAAATCCGAGCCGGCGATGATGCGGCCCTCTGCCGTCTGGCGCATGTGCAGCCGCTCGGCCAGCACCAGCCCGTTGAGCAGTTTTGTATAAGGCCGCGAATGGACGATCAGCCCGGGCGGCGTCTCGATCGGCAGGTTGACCCCGGCCGTCGCCGCGATGGCCGGTGAGCCGACGCCGGCCGCGATCACCACATCGTCGGCGGCTATCAGGCCATGCGATGTGTCCACGCCGGTGATCCGGCCGCCGGTCTGGACCAGCGCCGTCACCGTGCTGGAGATGATCCGCGCTCCGCGCCGTTCGGCATCGGCCAGCAGTGCTTTGGTGGCGGCCACCGGCTCGGCGACACCCTCTTCGGCTACATGCAAGGCGACATCCGGAAGCTCGGCGAGATTGGGCTCGATGCGCGCCACGCCAATGCGGTCGACGCGTTTGATGCCGTAGCCCCAGGCGGAGTGCTGGGCGGCGTAGGTTTCCATTGCAGCTGCTGACAGGTCCCAGCACAGGCCGCCGCACCAGCTCAACGGAATTTCAGGCAGGTCCCGCGCCAGCCGCGTCCATTCGGCCATCGCGCGGGTGCGCAGCCGGAAATACGGCTCCGGATTGCCCCAACTGGCATTGATCCAGGCGAAAGAGTTCGGCGTCGCGACGCCGCCGGCGACGCCGTCGGCAATGACCGTCACCTGCGCCCCTGCCTTCGTCAGATGCCATGCGATGGAGGCACCGATGATGCCGGCGCCGATGACGATCACCTGTTTCGCCACGGTCATGCTTGCCCCTCTGTTTGGTGATCCCGAGGGTCCAAGTGCCATCTCGGTGGCCGCTTGCCAACATCAAGCGCTGCGGAATATGCCGCTTGACATCAATACGTACGTACGTATTATTCGGCCGTGGCTAGACAATCACTCCGCGAACAACTCCTCGACGCTGGTTTCCGCACCATCTGGAATTCAGGCTATGCCGCTACCGGCGTACGCGATATTGTTGCCGCGGCCGATGCCCGGCCGGGTTCGTTCACCAACCATTTCGCCTCCAAGGAGGAATTCGCCGGCGAGGTGCTCGACCGCTATTTCGCCTATGTCAGCGGCCTGGTCGAAGCAGCCCTCGCGCAGGATGGGACGTCGCCCGTCGGCAGGCTGCGCCGCTACCTCGATGTCATCACATCGAAGCTCGAAGCGCATGACTGGGCGCGCGGCTGCATGATCGGCAATCTCAGCCTCGAAACCGCGGTGCACAGCGAACCGCTGCGCCTGCAGCTTGTCGCCATCTTCGAGCGTTGGCGCCAGCCATTCGCGGCCTGCATCGCCGAGGGCCAGGCGGCCGGTGACATCACCCGGGCTTTCGATGCCGACGACCTCGCAGACTTCCTGCTGTCGTCCTGGCAAGGCGCCATGCTGCGCATGAAGGTCGAGCGCAGCCCTGCGCCGCTCGAGCGCTTCAAGAAAATCATCTTCAGCACAGTCTTTGCAAAGGAGCCGACCCAATGAGTTTGAACGCCGACAAGCCGAAAGCCGGCTCAACCGCGCTGCGGCGCGAGGAAATCGCCGTACTCGATTCGACCATGTCCTATGTCGAGGCCGGCGCGGGCGGCCCGACCGTGCTGTTCCTTCATGGCAATCCGACCTCATCCTACATCTGGCGCAACATCATCCCGCATGTCGCGCCTCTCGGTCGCTGCATCGCACCGGACCTGGTCGGTTACGGCCAGTCCGCCAAGCCCGATATCGATTATCGCTTCTTCGATCATGTGCGCTATCTCGACGCCTTCCTCGATGCGCTCGACATCAGGGAAATGGTGGTGGTCGCGCAGGACTGGGGCACGGCACTTGCCTTCCATCTCGCGGCGCGGCGGCCGCGCAACATTCTCGGCCTCGCCTTCATGGAATTCATCCGGCCCTTCGAGCGTTGGGAGGATTTTCATCAGCGTCCGCAGGCCCGCGAGCTGTTCAAGGCGCTGCGCACGCCCGATATCGGCGAAAAGTTGGTTCTGGAAGACAATGTCTTCGTCGAAAAAGTGCTGCCCGCCTCCGTGTTGCGCACAATGAGCGACGAGGAGATGACGGCTTACCGGGCGCCGTTCCCGACACCGCGATCGCGCAAGCCGGTGCTGCGCCTGCCCAGGGAATTGCCGATCGAGGGCCAGCCTGCAGACGTTGCCGCCATCAGCGAACATGACCATCGCGCGCTGCGGCTTTCTACCTATCCGAAACTGCTGTTCGCCGGCGATCCAGGTGCGCTTGTTTCGCCGCAAGCCGCACGCGAATTCGCCGCCGGGCTGAAGAACTGCCGGTTCATCAATCTCGGGCCCGGCGCGCACTATCTGCAGGAGGACCATGCCGACGCGATAGGCGAGGCCATTGCCGGCTGGCTTCCGGCGATCGTTCCGGCGGGCCACATGAGCGAGTTGGCCTGAGCGAGCCACGGCAAACCGGTGGCGTCAGCGCCGCCGGACCGGTCGACAGCCCGGCACTGCGCTGCTAGAAGCCCGGCCTGTCACACGGAAATCCTGAACAATGCCTGAAGCAATAGAAGAAGAAGTGGCGCGCCGCCGCACCTTCGCGATCATCGCGCACCCGGACGCCGGCAAGACGACGCTCACCGAAAAGCTGCTGCTGTTCGGCGGCGCCATTCAGCTTGCCGGCGAGGTCAAGGCCAAGAAGGACAGGATCCAGACCCGCTCCGACTGGATGAAGATCGAGCGCGAGCGCGGCATTTCGGTCGTCACTTCGGTGATGACGTTCGAATATGAGGACAATGTCTTCAACCTGCTCGATACGCCCGGCCACGAGGATTTCGCCGACGACACCTATCGCACGCTGTCGGCGGTCGACAGCGCGGTCATGGTCATCGATGCCGCCAAGGGCATCGAGCCGCGCACGCTGAAACTGTTCGAGGTCTGCCGGCTGCGCGACATTCCGATCATCACTTTCGTCAACAAGATGGACCGCGAGAGCCGCGATCCGTTCGAGATTCTGGACGAGATCGAACAGAAGCTGGCGCTGGATACAGCACCGATCACCTGGCCGATCGGTCGCGGCAAGACGTTTTCCGGCACGTATCACCTGGCGCTGAATGCGGTGCGCAAGGGCGACGACGAGAAGGAGCGCACGCCGGTCAACGGTCCCGATTCCAACCGCGTCGCCGGCCTGTTGCCGGAGAACGAGCGCGAGGCCTTCATCGAGGAGCTTGAACTGGCGCGCGAAGCCTGCCGTCCGCTTGACATCGACGCCTTTCGCGAGGGCCATCTGACGCCGGTCTATTTCGGCTCGGCGCTGCGTAACTATGGCGTCCGCGACCTGATCGAGGCGCTTGGCGCCTTTGGGCCGCCGCCGCGCGCGCAGGAGGCCGATGCCCGCAAGGTCGAGGCGACCGAGGACAAGATGACGTCCTTCGTCTTCAAGATCCAGGCCAACATGGACCCCAACCACCGCGACCGCATCGCCTTCGTTCGCGTCTGCTCCGGCAAGCTCGAGCGCGGCATGAAGGCCAAGCTGGTGCGCACCGGAAAGCCGATGAGCCTGTCGGCGCCGCAGTTCTTCTTTGCCCGCACCCGCGTTACCGCCGACGAGGCGTTTGCCGGCGATGTCGTCGGCATCCCCAACCATGGCACGCTGCGCATCGGCGATACGCTGACCGAGGGCGAGGAGATATTGTTCCGAGGGGTGCCCAACTTCGCCCCGGAAATCCTGCGCCGCGTCCGCTTAGGTGACGCGATGAAGGCCAAGAAGCTCAAGGAAGCGCTGCACCAGATGGCCGAGGAGGGCGTCGTGCAATTGTTCTCGCCGGAGGATGGCTCGCCGGCCATCGTCGGCGTCGTCGGCGCCCTGCAACTCGACGTCCTGAAGGAGCGGCTGAACTTCGAATACACGCTCCCGGTCGAGTTCGAGATGTCACGCTTTTCGGTCTGCCGCTGGATCTCGGCCGACGACAAGGCCGAGGTTCTGCGTTTCATCGAGGCGCATCGCGGCGACATCGCCCGCGACCTCGACAATGATCCGGTGTTCCTCGCCCAGCACGCCTTCTCGCTGAACTACGAAGCGGAACGCTGGAAGGCGATCCGCTTCGCCACGATCAAGGACTATCAGGTCCGCGACAAAGCGGCTTGAAGCGTTGCTTTCCTTCTCCCCGTTCACACGGGGAGAAGGTGCCCGAAGGGCGGATGAGGGGCGACGCCGACCTCGATGATCAAAGGGCTCCAATGAACCTCCGGCCCTTCGCAGGCCCAGGGCGTTCGAAGCTCGAAAAGCCAAGCAATTGGCTTATCGTCCGCTAGAGCGGACCGCTTCTCACCCTCTGGCCGCTTCTTCGATCTTGGCGATGTCGATCTTGCCCATCTGCATCATCGCATTCATCGCCCGGCCGGCCTTGGCCCTGTCCGGATCCTGCAGCAGGCGCGGCAGTTGTTCCGGCACGACCTGCCAGGAAACACCGAACTTGTCCTTCAGCCAGCCACAGGGTCCTGGTTCGCCGCCACCCTCTGTGAGCCTGGTCCAAAAATGATCGACTTCGTCCTGCGTCTTGCAGTCGATCGACAGTGAGATCGCCTCGGTGAACTTGTATTGTGGTCCGCCGTTGAGCGCCAGGAACGGGACGCCGTCGAGTTCGAACGAAGCCACCAGCACCTTGCCCTCATCAGCGTGGCCCTTGGGCCAACGCGTCACGCTCAGCTCCTTCGAATTCTTGAAGACGGACATGTAATGGTTCATGGCCTCCTCGGCCTGTCCGTCGAACCACAGGAAGGTGGTGATCTTTTGCATGGTCTTTCTCCTCGTTTCTCTTGGGGGATGAAGGAAGCGTCAGGCGGCGCCTTTGGCAGCGTCCTGAAGTGAAGCGAGATAAGCGTCGAGCTTGGCATGGCTCTCGGCCATGCCACGGGTCATGCCGGTGCCGAGCGCGCCGTCGCGGGCCGCTTGCGAAGCGTAGAGCACCGTCTGCGTCAGAAGCGTCTTCCCACTCTGTTCGGTGAAGACCACCGTTCCGACGGTTTCGCCACCGGTCCAGTCCTCGTCGAACAATTCGGTGGCGACGATCCTGGCTGGACGCACGATTTCGCGATAGGCGCCGCTCATGCCCATGCTGCGGCCATCGCGGTGCTGCCAGACGTAGCGTGTGGCGCCGCCAACCCTGAGGTCGATTTCGCACACCGCCAGCCGCCAGCCATCGGGGCCGTGCAGCCAGCCCTTCAGCAACTCGGGTATCGTCCAGCAGTCGAAGACCATCGGCCGCGACGCATCGAAGATGCGGGTGATCTGGACCTCGCGGTCGCTGGGCGTGGTCACCGTCAGCGTGGCGACGGTCGAACCGGGCAAGGTTGTGGTGCTCATGATGCTCCTCCTGATGTTTGCCAAAGGACGTGCGGCAGGCCGGTGATCCGACACAGGCCGCGATTTTTCGGGCTATTGGTCGGTACTGTCGGGGGCTTTCTCGGCCTTCATCGCGCCGAGCAAGGCATCGAGGCGCTGGAAGTTGCCTTCCCAGATCTTTCGGTAACGCTCCAGCCAGTCATTGGCCTCTGCCAGCGGTTTTGCTTCGAGCCGGCACGGCCGGCGCTGTGCGTCGCGGCCGCGTGAAATCAGTCCGGCGTTTTCCAGCACCTTGAGGTGCTTGGAAATCGACGGCTGGCTCATCGCGAAAGGCTCGGCGAGTTCCATCACGGATGCTTCGCCCTGGATGAGCCGGGCAAGAATGGCGCGGCGCGTCGGATCGGCGAGTGCGGCAAAAGTGGCGTCCAACTGGTTCATCGGATATCCATAGCCAAAAGGGTATATACCTGATTGGCTATATACAGGCAAACGCCGCTCGTCAACCGCCCATCCGGATTTCGTGGCGCCTTGCAAAACTGTGGCCAGACCAGGCTTGCGCGTCTATAAGGCCTGCGGTCCGAATACAGCGCCGCCACGCTCCGCATGGAGCGCAGCAAGCCAGCCAAGGAAAATTCATGCCTGCCTATCGCTCCCGCACCACCACCCATGGCCGTAACATGGCCGGCGCCCGCGGTCTCTGGCGCGCCACCGGCATGAAGGATTCCGATTTCGGCAAGCCGATCATCGCGGTGGTCAACTCCTTCACCCAGTTCGTGCCGGGCCATGTCCATCTGAAGGACCTCGGCCAACTGGTCGCGCGCGAGATCGAGAAGGCCGGTGGCGTCGCCAAGGAATTCAACACCATCGCCGTCGATGACGGCATCGCCATGGGTCATGACGGCATGCTCTATTCGCTGCCGTCGCGCGAGCTGATCGCCGATTCCGTCGAATACATGGTCAATGCGCATTGTGCCGACGCCATGGTCTGCATCTCCAATTGCGACAAGATCACGCCCGGCATGCTGATGGCCAGCTTACGCCTCAACATCCCGACCGTCTTTGTCTCCGGCGGGCCGATGGAAGCCGGCAAGGTGGTGCTGGCCGGCAAGACGCAGGCGCTCGACCTGGTCGATGCCATGGTGGCGGCCGCCGACGACAAGATCTCCGACGAGGACGTCAAGGTCATCGAGCGCTCGGCCTGCCCGACCTGCGGTTCCTGCTCGGGCATGTTCACCGCCAATTCGATGAATTGCTTGACCGAGGCGCTTGGCCTGTCGCTGCCTGGCAACGGCTCGACGCTGGCCACGCATGCCGACCGCAAGCGCCTGTTCGTCGAAGCCGGCCACCTGATCGTCGATCTCGCCCAGCGTTACTACGAGCAGGACGACGAAACAGCGCTGCCGCGCAACATCGCCTCGAAGGGCGCTTTCGAAAACGCCATGACGCTCGACATCGCCATGGGCGGCTCGACCAACACCGTGCTGCACATCCTGGCCGCCGCGCATGAAGGCGAGATCAACTTCGATCAGGATGACATCGACGCGCTGTCACGCGAGGTGCCGGTGCTGTGCAAGGTAGCTCCCGCCAAGGCGGATGTGCATATGGAAGACGTCCACCGCGCCGGCGGCATCATGGCGATCCTCGGCCAGCTCGACAATGCCGGCTTGATCAACCGCGACTTGCCGACCGTGCACACGCGCACGCTAGGTGAAGCGCTCGACCATTGGGATATTTCGCGCTCGACCAGCCAAAGCGTGCGCGATTTCTTCCTCGCCGCGCCTGGCGGCGTGCCGACGCAGGTTGCCTTCAGCCAGGACCGCCGCTGGGACGACCTCGACCTCGACCGCGAGAAAGGCGTCATCCGCTCAGTCCAGCACCCCTTCTCCAAGGATGGTGGCCTTGCCGTGCTGAAGGGAAATCTGGCGCTCGACGGCTGCATCGTGAAGACCGCCGGCGTCGACGAATCGATCCTGAAGTTCACAGGCCCGGCCCGGGTGTTCGAAAGCCAGGACGCCAGCGTCAAGGCGATCCTGGCCAACGAGATCAAGGCCGGTGATGTCGTCGTCATCCGCTATGAGGGGCCACGTGGCGGCCCCGGAATGCAGGAAATGCTCTACCCGACCAGCTATTTGAAGTCGAAGGGGCTGGGCAAGGCCTGCGCGCTGGTCACCGACGGCCGCTTCTCCGGCGGCACCTCCGGCCTGTCGATCGGCCATGTCTCGCCGGAAGCCGCCGAGGGCGGTCTGATCGGCCTGGTGCAGGAGGGCGATACGGTCGAGATCGACATCCCGAACCGCACCATACGCCTCGCGGTCAGCGATGCCGAACTCGCCAGCCGCCGGGCGGCGATGGAGGCCAAGGGAATTGCTGCCTGGAAGCCCGAGGAAAAGCGCAAGCGCAAGGTGACGACAGCCTTGCGCGCCTACGCCGCGATGGCGACCAGCGCGGCCAAGGGCGCGGTCAGGTTCGTACCGGAGTAGGGCTGAATTCCATTAGCGTGGCGCTGCCCCTCATTGTCCTGCCGGACATTTCTCCCTGTAGTGTGACGGGGAGAAAGGGGACGTCACCAACGATTTTGCCAATTGTTGGCGTTGACAAAGAGCGGCTAGGTCGCAGCATCTCCCTTCTCCCCGTCACTATAGGGGAGAAGGTGCCGGCAGGCGGATGAGGGGCGGCACAAGCGCTGCAGATTTTTTGCCGCCACGATAGGATGCTGATTCTTCAAGCGGGATGACGACGGATGGATTTCGACCTTATCGTTCGCGGGGGCACGCTGCCTGATGGCAGGGTCGCCGACATCGGCATCGTCGGCGAGACGATCGCGGCGATCGAGCCGAAGCTCGATGTCACCGCCGGCACGGCGATCGACGCCAATGGCAATCTGGTCTCGCCACCTTTCGTCGACCCGCATTTCCACATGGATGCAACGCTCTCCTACGGCATCCCGCGCATCAATGCGTCGGGCACCCTGCTCGAAGGCATCTCGTTGTGGGGCGAGTTGAAGCCGCTGCTGACGCATGAAGCCGTGCGCGACCGTGCGCTTGCCTATTGCGATTGGGCGGTGTCGATGGGCCTGCTCGCCATCCGCACCCATGTCGATGTCTGCGACGACAGGCTGCTGGCGGTCGAGGCGCTGCTCGATGTCAAGAAGACGATCGCCCCGTATATCGATCTGCAATTGGTCGCCTTTCCGCAGGACGGGTTTTATCGCTCGCCGACGGCACGCGACAACACCATCCGCGCGCTCGACATGGGCGTCGACATTGTCGGCGGCATTCCGCATTTCGAGCGCACCATGGCCGACGGCACGCGCTCGGTGACGGAGCTGTGCGAGATCGCGGCAGAGCGCGGCCTGATGGTCGACCTGCATTGCGACGAGACCGATGACCCGCTGTCGCGCCATATCGAGCAGCTTGCTTATGAGACGCAGCGTCTGGGCCTGCAGGGCAAGGCAGCCGGCTCGCATCTCACATCGATGCATTCGATGGACAACTACTATGTCTCGAAACTGCTGCCGCTGATCGCCGAGGCGGGTGTTTCGGCGATCCCCAATCCGCTGATCAACATCATGCTGCAGGGCCGCCACGACACCTTCCCCAAGCGCCGCGGTATGACCCGGGTGAAGGAGATGCAGGCGCTGGGCATCCGCGTCGGCTGGGGCCAGGATTGCGTGCTCGATCCCTGGTATTCGCTCGGCACCGCCGACATGCTCGACGTCGCCTTCATGGGCCTGCACGTCGCCCAGATGTCGAGCCCGGCCGACATGGGCCGCTGCTTCGACATGGTCACCAACGTCAACGCGTCGATCATGGGGCTCGACCATCTCGGCCTGGCGGTCGGCAAGCGCGCCAGCCTGGTCATTCTCGACGCCGGCAATCCGATCGAAGCCCTGCGCCTGCGCGCCGAACGCCTGTGCGTCATCGCCAGGGGCAAGGTGGTGGCGCAGCGGACGAAGCAGGACACCAGGCTGACCATCCCGGGCAGGCCCGGCCTCGTGAATCGCAGACACCGGACGCCGCATCAGGCCCAATAGAACAGGCCAGACCCAGCCGATTCCCGGTTCTGGCCTTGCGGATTTCCGGATTTCTCCTCGTCAAAGCAGCCGCTTCGGTCTACGACGCGGCTTACCCTAGAGCCGGAGGATTTCAGGTCGAATCGACCTGGAATCTGAATCCGCCTCTAAATCAAAGAGATAGAGCATGATGTCGTCCGAAAACCGCTTCACGCTTTTCGGCATCATGCTCTAGGGAGGAATCGGGATCGGCATGACGCAGCCCGTGGCGCAGAATTCCACAATCAGGAACGTGCTTCTGGCCGGCATCCTGCTGATGCTGGCCGGCGATTTCCTGTTTGCGCTGAACGACGCCATGGGCAAGTGGCTGGTCGCCAGCTTCTCCGTCGGCCAGGTGGTGCTGATCCGTTCCATCGGCGCGTTCTTCGTGCTTGGCCCGATGATCGCCCACCAGGGAACGGCCAAGCTGTTTCACATGGAGCGCCTGGAACTGCAGCTGCTGCGCGTGGTGATGACGACGCTCGACACGGCACTGTTCTACGCCGCCGTCGTCTACCTGCCGCTTGCCGACGTGATGAGCTTCTACATGGCCGGACCGATCTATGTCGCGGCACTCTCGCATCTGTTGCTCGGCGAAAAGGTCGGCTGGCGCCGCTGGATGGCGATCCTGCTCGGCTTCTGCGGCGTGCTGATCATGCTGAAACCGTCCTCGGCGGCGTTCTCGCTGTCGTCGAGCTTCGCCCTCGCCGGCAGCATTGCCTTCGCCTTCGCCATCATCCTCAACCGGCGCTTGCGCGGCACCAGTGACACCAATCTGGTGACATGGCAGACCATCGGCACGATGGTGGTCGGCGGCGTGTTGACCATCGGCGCCTGGCAGACCCCGTCGGCGCTCGACTTCGGCGCCATGCTGCTGCTCGGCATCGTTTCATGCGGCGCGCATCTGATGATCACCAGGGCGCTCAAGCTGGCCCCGGCCTCGACGCTGGCGCCGCTGCACTACACGCTGCTCCTGTGGGCGGTGGTGTTCGGGCTGGTGTTCTTCGGTGACGTTCCCGGCCCGCGCATCCTGATCGGCTCAGCCATTGTCGTTCTCGCCGGCCTGTTTATCTTCCACCGCCAGAAAGTGGTCGACACCACGGTGCCGCCCGAAAACGTGCCAAAGGGCGTCAATTAGGGTCCAGATTTCCTGTGCCTAACCCAGGCGTATCGCCGCCAGGTGCCGTGAAAACTCCGGCGTCTCCATCAAGGCTTTGCAGCGCGCGAACCGCCCGTCGGCATAGGCGCGGAAGTCGTCGACCGGATTGCTGTTGGCAAGCTGGATCAGCCCCCACAATGTCCACAACAGGTCGCACATCGCCTTATAGATGACGATGCGGCCGTGCTCCGCCGCTCTCGCCTCGCCCCCGAAATAGGCGCGCATCATCTCTTCGTCCTGTGCGGTGTCGAATTTTCCTTCCACGCTCAGGTCGCCAAGGTCCCAGAGCGGGTCGTTCATGCCAGAATATTCCCAGTCAACGATCCACATCCTGTCGCCCGTATCGAGAAAATTCTCACACAGCGGATCGCAATGGCAGGCGGCAAGGGGCAAGGGATGGGCGGCCAGCGCCGAGCGCACACTCCCGGCCTCGCGCACCACGTCGTGATAGCCGGTGGGCAGGGCGACGTCCTTGGTCGACAGCACCTTGAGATAGTCGTCGATCATCGCAAACAGTTCGAAGCGGAAGGGAAACACCGCACCGGAATTGTGCAGCTTGCGGAAAGCCTCGCCGGCCCGCGCGGGACTGCCGGGCCGAACCTTGAATTTCTCCGGCGACATCGTCTCCGCGCCAGCGATGAAGCGCGTCACCATGACCCCGGTGGCGGGATCGACATGCAGCACCTCTGGACTGACGCCCGCCTTTGCCGCTTCGCGCGCCGCCACCGCTTCGTTGGCGCGGCTGATGTATTCCTCGGTGCCCTTGCCGGGAATGCGCAGGCAGAACTCGCCAGCCTTGAAGACCAGATTGGTGAGGCCGCCGAGCCGGTCGAGCGGACCGGTGTAGCCGGCCAGCATGGAAATGTCGGCAAGTGCCGCACGCGCTTCGTCTGTCACCATGCCTGCGCCCCCACGCTGTTATTTGTCGCGGCGACGGTTCCACAATTTTCGTGCTTTGGCTATCATGCGATGCAAGACCGATTGGTGGATAGGACAAAAGTGGCGCACAGCAAACATCGGGGCCCGCTTGCCGCGGCCTACGCGGCGAAACGGCCAGAGGACGTCGCGGCACTCTATGACTGCTGGTCGCAGACCTATGACGCCGACATGTCGGCCGCCGGCTATCGCCATCCGACGATCTGCCTTGCCTTGCTGGCCCGCCATCTGCCGCGCGGTGCCGCACCGCTGCTCGATGCGGGAGCCGGCACCGGGCTCATCGGCGAATGGCTTGATATAACAGGCTACCCCTTGGTCGAGGCGCTCGACATTTCGGAAGGTATGCTGGCTCAGGCCGCCCGCAAGGGGGTCTATTCGGCGCTGCATTGCCTGGCGCTCGGCGGCAAGCTGCCCTTTGCCGACGATGCCTATGCCGGCATCATTTCGGCCGGCGTCTTCACCTCCGGCCATGTCGGCGCCGAAGGGCTGGACGAGCTGATCCGCATCTGCCGGCCAGGCGGTATCATCGTGCTGACGGTCAAGAACACGCTGTGGGAAGCTGGCTTTGCAGCGCGCATCGCCGAACTCGAAGCGCAAGGCCTCATCACCCGCATCGAGGAAACGCGCCCCTATGTCTCGATGCCGGGCGAGACCGACACAGTGCCGAGCCGAGGTCTCGCCCTGCGCGTCACCTGATCTACGCTTTGACCCTGTTCTACATTTTGACCCTGGCGGCTGTCGGGTCGTACATCGGCTCGATATGGATTTGGGCCGGCGTCCGCTCCATCGCCACGACCAGTTCATAGTCGCCCGAGGCGAGAAAATCGTCGCTCACCCCGTCGGCGTTGCGCACGTAGCCGTAGCCGATGTTTCGGCTCACCGTGTAGCCATAGCCGCCGCTGGTGAGATAGCCGACCGGCTCGCCATTGCGCAGGATGGTCTCGCGGCCGAGCAGCACGATCTCCGGGTCAACCACAGTGAAGCCGGCAAAGCGTTTCTTCAGTGCCGCGCCGCTGGTCTTCTCGAGCGCGCGACGTCCGACGAAATCGGTGTTCTTGCGCAGCTTGACCGCCCAGCCCAAGCCGGCTTCCTGCGGCGTGTCGTTGGGCGTGATGTCGGAGCCCCAGGCGCGATAACCCTTTTCCAGACGCAGCGATTCCAGGGCGCGATAGCCGACCGGGCGGATGCCATGCTTCCCGCCTGCGGCCATCAGTGCATCGAACACTTCGCCTGTCGCCGCGATCGGCACATGCAGTTCCCAGCCGAGCTCGCCGACATAGGTGACGCGCAGCGCTCGCACCGTGTGGCCGGCAATGGCAATCTCGCGCACATGGCCGAAGGGGAAACTGCTGTTCGACACATCGGCTTCGGTCACGGCCGAAAGCACGTCGCGCGCCCGAGGCCCCATCAGCGACAGCGTGCCGAAATCCTCGGTGACGTCGACAAGCGTGGCATCGAGCCCTTCGCCGATATGGTCGCCGATCCATGACAGATCATGCGTGCGGAACCCGGTGCCGGTGACGATGTAGAATTTCTCCTCGGCCAGCCGCGCCACGGTCAGGTCCGCCTCGATGCCGCCGCGCGTATTGAGAAGCTGCGTGTAGGTCAGCCGGCCGACCGGCTTGCTGACGTCGTTGGCGCAGATCCAGTCCAGCGCCTTCAGCGCGTCAGGTCCGCTCAGTTCGTATTTGGCAAAGGACGATTGATCGAAGATGCCGACCCTCTCGCGCACATGCCGGTGCTCGTCGCCGACCGCCGCAAACCAGTTCTGGCGACCCATCGAATAGACATCCTGCGGCTCGACGCCTTCGGGCGCGAACCAGTTCGGCCGTTCCCAGCCAAGCTTCGAGCCGAACACGGCGCGCTGCTGTTTCAGCCGATCGTAGAGGGGTGAGACGATGCGCGGCCGCCCGCTGGCGTACTCCTCATGCGGGAAGCCGATCGTATAGTGCTTGCCATAGGCTTCCAGCGTGCGGTCGCAGACCCACTGCCGGTCGCGGTGCAGGTTGGAAAAGCGCCTGATGTCGACAACCCACAGGTCGAGCGGCGCTTCGCCGTCGACCACCCACTGCGCGAGCACCCAGCCGGCGCCGCCACCCGAGGCGATGCCGAAAGCGTTGAAGCCGGCGCCGACGAACATGTTGGCGCATTCGGGCGCCACGCCGAGAATGAAATTGCCGTCCGGCGTAAAACTCTCCGGCCCGTTTATCATCTGCTTGACGCCGACGGTTTCGAGCGCCGGCACGCGCGCCATGGCTTGGCGCATATGCTGTTCGAAATGGTCGTAGTCGTCGTCGAAGAGCCGGAACTCCCAATCGTCAGGCACATCCCCGGTCGTCCAGGCCTGCGGGTTGGGCTCGTAACCGCCCATCACCAGCCCGCCGACCTCCTCCTTGAAATAGGTGCGCCGGTCCGGGTCGCGGATGGTCGGCGCGTCGGTCGCCAGTCCGTCGATCTTCTCGGTGATGATGTACTGGTGCTTGACCGGCTGCAGCGGCACGTTGATGCCGGCCATCGCGCCAACCTGCCGCGCCCATTGCCCGGCGCAGTTGACCACCTTGTCGCAGGCGATGTCGCCCTTGCTGGTCTTCACCATCGCGATGCGGCCGTCCTTCATTTCGAAGCCGGTGACGCGCACATCCTCGAACAGTTTGGCGCCATGCATGCGCGCGCCTTTCGCCAGCGACTGCGTGATGTCCGAAGGGCTCGCCTGGCCATCGGTCGGCAACCAGGAGGCGCCGACGAGATCGCCGGTTTCCAGGAGCGGCCACATGGATTTGACCTCCGCCGGCGACAGCAACTGCATGTCCATGCCGAAGCTTTTCGCTGTCGTCGCCAGCCTCTTGTACTCGGTCCAGCGGTCGGCATTGGTGGCGAGGCGCAGGCAGCCGGTCATCTTCCAGCCGGTGGCAAGGCCGGTTTCGGCCTCCAGTCCCTTGTAGAGGTCGACGGAGTATTTGAGCACGCGGGTGATCGAGGCCGACGAGCGCAATTGCCCGACCAGCCCGGCGGCATGCCAGGTCGAGCCCGAGGTCAGCTTGCCCTGTTCGAGCAGCACCACGTCGGCCTTGTGGTCACGCGCCAGATGATAGGCCGTCGAACAGCCGATGATGCCGCCGCCAATGACGACGATCGCGGCCTGGCTGGGCAAAGTCATGATTTCTGTATCCCGTACTTCGTTCTGTAGTTTTCCAGCGCGCCTTCGAGGCGCGTCAGGTTCTCCTCGGTGTAGGCGACGTAGTCGATGCCGGGCGCGTCTAGGTAGAGTTCGGACACCATGCTCCACATCGCCTCGCGCAGCAGCGACGCGCATTGCATGGCCGCGTGCGAGCGGCGGATCGCCTGGTCCGGTTCCTTCATGAAATAGGCGGTCAGGAAGGCGAAGGATTCCTCGTCGCTCATGCCGGCGTTCGAGGCGACGCCGGCAAGGTCGAACATCGCAGTGTTGAAGCCGGCATATTCGAAGTCGATCAGCCACAGCCTGCTGCCGTCGTCGAGAATATTAGCCGGCAAAAGATCATTGTGACCAAAGACGATCGGCAACAATTTCTGCGCACGCTCCAGTTCGTCGGCTAGTGTCAGCAGGCGCGGCAATTCGCTGCGCTTGCGGCTGCCGCCTTCTTCAAGCGTGCGCGCGTAGTCGCGAATGACATGGAACACCCAGAACATGAAGCCGGCGCCGGAGACGTGATTGGGCATCTCCCGGTGGAAGCCGCGCATCAGCGCTGCGACACGACCAAGATTGGCGCGCACGTCCTGTGCAAGATAGGTTTTCGCACCAAGGTATTCCGTCACCAGGATGCCCGGTTCGGCATGGAGGACGGCTGGTGCGAAACCGGCGGCATGTGCAGCGCGTGCCGTCATCACCTCGCGCTCGCGAAAGACGTGATGGAACGGATAGTCCCTGCCGAAGCGTACGACGTGCTTTCCGGCGGCGTCCTTGACCACATAATTGGCGTTGCTGAGACCGCCCGGCAACGGCGCAATCTCGATGCTGCCGGTCCAGCAGGGCAGGGCGCGGATGCGGTCTTCGGCAATCACGGAATCATCCCTGGTTTGCTGAGCGTCGACTTTGCTGAGCGTCGACAAGGGCGCCATGGACATCCCAACGACAGCGAGGAGAAACGAAAAAACCTCGTCGGTGCGAGACGCCAGGATCGGTATCCCGCACCGCACCGACGAGCCCCTTGGCCAGGTTTTTTACCCCGGCATCCGCCCCCGCGGATCTGAAAATACCTTGCGCCAGACACGTTCAAAACTGCCTGGTCAGTGAGTTGCGGCTCTGCCATCACCCTCCCGTTGCAGCTCCGAACCCGTGTTTGGTACCTCAATTTCACGCCAAGGTTGCCTGGCTGTCAACAAAAAGTTGTGACTTTTTTTGGGTATTTTGCCCGAAATCACAGGCAATTCCTTTAAAATCGCTCGGATTAGCTTAGAATCGGGCAAAAGGGCTAAGTCCGGGAAACCCAATGGTCCATTCAAAACGACACGGCGAAATCCTGCGGTTGCTGCAGGAAGAGGGGACCGTCACCATCGCCAGCCTGGCCGACCGGCTGGGCGTTTCACTCGAGACCGTGCGCCGTGACGTCAAGCCGCTCACCGGCGATGGCTCCGTCCTCAAGATGCATGGCGCCATCGGCCTGCCGTCGATGATCGGCGAAGCGCCATTCGAACGGCGCATGCGCGAGAATGCCGATGCCAAGCGGATCATTGCCCGCATGGTCGCCGCCACCATCCGCGACGGCGAATCGATCATGCTCGACACCGGCACGACGACCTCGTTCCTGGCCCGTGAGCTGCTCGGCCACCGGCGCCTGACCGTCGTCACCAACTCGTCGGACATCGCCCGCACGCTGGCCACCGTCAATGGCAACAAGGTCTACATGGCCGGCGGCGAATTGCGCAGCGATTCAGGCGCTGCCTTCGGGGCCTCGGCCATCGACTTCGTCAGCCGTTTTTCGGTTAGCCATGCCATCATCTCCACCGGCGCCGTCGATGCGGTGATGGGCGTCATGGACTACGATCTGGAAGAGGCCGAGTTCGCCCGCATGGTGTTGTCGCGCGGCCAGCGTTCGCTCGTCATTACCGATCACAGCAAGTTCGGCCGCCTGGGCCTGGTCCAGGTCTGCGGCCTCGACGGCTTTTCCGAACTCGCCACCGACCGGTCGCCGTCACGCGACATTGCCGCAGCCCTCGCGCAAGCCGGCGCGCGGCTCAGCATTGCCGGCGACGCAGCCGGATTCTAGAGCGGTCATCGTTTCACGCCGGCGGGAATGCCTATGCCGGCAGAGCGCGAAAAGTCATCCTGAAGCAGGCGCCGCTCGGTCTGCCGTCGAGGATATCGATCCGCCCGCCATGCAATTGCATGATTTCCTGCACCAGGTTGAGGCCAAGCCCGGCGCCATGATCCTGCGGGCGCAGCCGGTCGAAGGGCTCGAAGATGCGCTCGCGCTCGCCTGGTGGCACGCCGCCGCCTTCGTCCCGCACCTCGATGATAGCTGACGCGGTGACGCCGACAGTGATCTTGCCGGTGCGCCCGCCATGCTCGATCGCGTTCTGGACGAGATTGGTGACGGCGCGTTCGATCGCCGTGCGGTCGCCGGTGGCGAAAACCGTCTCGCTCGCCGGTTCGAACGACATCTCGTATCCGGCCGAAAACGCCATCGGCGCGAGGTCGACAATGACCCCTCGGGCGATCGCCACAAGATCGACCTTTTCAAAAGCCGTCGCCTGCCGGTCGAGGCGCTGCAGGTCGAGCAACTGGTCGGTCAGCGTCGAAAGCCTGGCTGCATCCTGCAGCAGCCGCGCCCGCTCCGGTGTCGCCGGCAATGAGGCAAGGCGCGTGTTGAGGATGGCGACCGGCGTTCTGAGCTCATGTGCCGCGTCGGTCAGGAACCGCTTGTGACGCTCATAGCCCTTGTCGAGACGCGCAAGCGCGGCATTCACTGCCTTCACCAGCGGCGTCACTTCCTTAGGCACGTCCTTCAGCGGCAGCTGCACACCGCGCTGGTCGATGTCGATGCGCTCGGCCTCGGCGGCCGCATGGCCAAGGCCAGACAGTGCCCCGCGCACCACCCAGGGCGTGGCGAACAGCGTGGCCAGCGCCATCAACCCGGCAAGCGGCAGTATCCCCTGCAGGAAGAATTGTGGCGCCTGCCCGAGCAGGCGCAGGAGCGAAAGTCCGCCCTTGGTGCCGGTCATGATCTGGACATTGCCGGCCGCCGTCTCGGTCCAGCGTATCTTTCCCGCTGGCGGCGCGGCTTGCCCGAGGGCGAGGTCGACACGGGCGTCGCTGATGTTGTCCAGCAGCCCGACGAAGGGTTGGAAGGTGGCAGGCACCGTTCCCTCCTGCAGCCGCTGCCCTTGCTTGTCGCGGATGATGAACCAGAGGTCCGCAACGTTCGACCGCAGCGTCGTCATGTCAGGCGTTTCGTCGAGGACAAGCTTGCCACTTGCATCGCGCGCCACCGCATCCGCCAGCACGTCCATTGTGCCGTCCTCGTAGTCATGCGGAATGAGCCCCGTGGCCAGCATGGTTCCGAGAATGCCGACGATGATCAGCGTCAGCATCGCGCATTGCAGCAAGGCGATGCGTAGCACCAGGCTCCATTTGAGCGAACGCGGGCGCCTCATACTCATCGCTTGATGCTCATGTCGTCTCGCGCAAGAGATAGCCGACGCCGCGAATGCCGTTGATCGTCACGCCGCTGTTCGCGTAGGCAAGCTTGCGGCGCAGCCGCGAAACATGGGTGTCGAGTGCGTTGGACTGGATCTCGTCGTCGAGGCCGAACACCGCCTCCATCAGCGCCTCGCGCTGTACCATGCGGCCGGTGCGCCGCATCAGCGCCTCCAGCACCAGGAGTTCACGGCGCGGCAGGCCGAGCGCCTCGCCACCGATCGACACCTCGCGATGCCCGACGTCGAGAACCAGATGGCCGGCACGGATGAACTGCGACTGCATCGGCGCCGGGCGCCTAAGCAGTGCGCGCAACCGGGCCAGCAATTCCTCGAAGGCGAACGGTTTCGCCAGGTAATCGTCCGCTCCCGTGTTCAGACCATCGATCTTGTCCGACGTGTCGCCCTTCGCGGTCAGCATCAGCACGGGCGTGGTGTTTTTCGCTGAACGCAGTCTCGGCACCAGCGACAGCCCGTCGCCATCCGGCAACTGGCGGTCGAGCAGGATGGCGTCGTAGCTGTCGACGGCAACGAAGCCCTCCGCCTCGAGCAGCGAGCCGGCGTGATCGACGACCATGTCGTGGCGCTTCAGGGCGGCACGCAAGGCCGAGACCATTTCAGGCTCGTCTTCGACCAGCAAGATACGCATCGATTGTCCCTTGAGGAGGTCAGTTGCTCCGGCGCTACAGCGCCAACATTGCGCGAACATGGCAAAGCCTGGCGGCTGGCGTCGAGACACCCTTTCTTTGCATCTGCCACCTTGCGCAATGTCCATGCAATCCAATCGCGGCACACAGCGCCCGTCGAGTGTCGGCGATTCGCCCGCAGCCGACACCAAGGCGTCGGGCCCGAAACCGATTTCGGGTCCGACGCTGAAACAAAAATCTGCAAGCGGCCGCAATCCGGTTGGAGCGCCGCGGCCCAGGATTGAGGTTGGCTATGCCTGCAAGTGATGCCTTGTCTTTTCTCGTGGCGTGGACCGTTGCGCCGTTCAGGGTCGGCTCCGTCACGCCGTCCAGTTCCAGTCTGGCGGCGTTGATGACGCGCGACATCGGCCCCGGCACCGGCCCGGTGCTGGAGCTTGGTCCCGGAACCGGCCCGTTCACCCGGGCGCTGCTGAGCCGTGGGGTGAACGAAGAGGATCTGACGCTGATCGAATCCGATGCGGATTTTGCCGCGTTGCTCAAGCGGCGTTTCCCCGCGGCCCGGATCCTCGGAATGGATGCCGTCGGTCTGCGCCATCTGTCGTTGTTCCAGGGGCCGGTGGTCGGCGCCGCTGTCAGCGGACTGCCCTTCCGGCTGATTTCGCCGCGCAAGACGTTTGCCATTCTCGACGGCGTTTTCGCTAATCTTCGCCCGGGCGGGGCGCTCTATCAGTTCACGCTCGGCAGGCGCTGCCCGTTCGATCAATCGCTGCTCGATCGGCTCGACCTTGAGGTCACACGGGTCGGCCACACCTTTCGCAACTTCCCGCCAGCGACGGTCTATCGCATCGCCAGGATCAAGACGCTCAGCACCTATGACTGGCGCTTCGCATGACCGGGCCGTTGTCGGCCATTCTAGGCTTCGGCCTGTTCGGCGTGTTCTGCCTCGCCTTTACCGAAAAAATACTGCCGATCCCGCCCTCGCATGTGCTGCTGCTGTTCCTTGGCATGACGGCGGCCCCGGATGGCGTGACACTGCTGATCCTGCTGACCGTGACGACGCTTGCCTCCACCAGCGGTTGCCTTGTCTGGTATGCGGTCGGCCGCCGGATCGGATTTGACCGTGCTGGCAGGCTGGTCGAACACCTCGGCAGATATGTGTTCCTGCGCCCCGCAACCTACCACAAGCTTGGTCAGACCTACCGCCTCAATCATCTCGGGATCTCGCTGTTGGCGCAGTTCATACCGACTGTGCGCAACTATCTCCCGATCGCGGCCGGCGCGCTTTGTCTGCCTGCTTTGCCCTTCGCGGCCACGACGCTGTTCGGCGCCATGCTCTGGAATGCGGGCTTTCTCGTCACCGGTTATCTGCTGCAGGGCAGCGGCCAGGACTCCTTCACTGTCGGTTTCCGCGTCATTGTCATTGTCGTGGCGCTGGAGACGGCATTCATGCTTGCATTGCGTTATGGTCCTGCCTGCCGGCGGCGTATCAGGCTGGTGCGAGGCTGAGCCCGCAGCACCAGTCACCAGTCACGGGATAAGCTCTGCCGTCGACTTTCCTTCCCCCGCGCGCCGGTGTTTAGTCCGGCCATGGCCTTCACCATCCGCCAGTTGCAGTTCTTCATCGCCGTCGCCGAGCAAGGCACGGTGTCGGGCGCCGCGCAGAACCTATCCATCTCGCAATCATCGGTCACCGAAGCGATCAAGGAACTCGAAAGCGATCTCGGGGTAGAACTGTTCGAACGCCATCCGCGCGGCCTGAACATCACCCACAAGGGCCACCAGTTCCTGCGCCATGCGACGAAAATCCTTGCCGACGTTTCGGATGCACGCCGCTCTTTCTCCGGCGACCAGGCCGCAGCAGGCGGCCGGCTGCAGCTCGGCGTCACCTCGATGGTCGCCGGCTATGTGCTGTCGGACCTTCTTGCCCGCTACCGCCGCGCCTATCCCGGCGTCGAGGTCTCGGCCATCGAGGACAATGGCGACTATCTCGAACATCTCCTGATCGGCGGCAAGCTCGACATTGCCGTCATGGTCACCTCCAACCTGCGCGACCGCACGGCACTGCAGTCGGAAATCCTCGAGGTCTCGGCCTATCGCCTCTGGCTGCCGCTCGGCCACCCGCTCGCCGGCGCCGACATCATCAGCATTGGCGACATCGCCTTCGAGCCGCTGATCATGCTGACAGTCGACGAGATCGAGGAGAACACCGGCAAGCTGCTGACGGCGATCGGCGCCAAGCCGCATGTCGCCTTTCGTACGCGTTCCGTGGAAGCCGTGCGCAGTCTCGTTGCCACCGGCGCCGGCGTGGCGCTGCTGCCCGACCTCGTCTACCGGCCCTGGTCGCTGGAAGGCGACCGCATCGAATCGCGCGATATTTCCGGCTCCTTGCCGGTGGTCCAGGTCGGCATGGTCTGGCGTCGCGGGTCCGGCCTGCCGCAGGCGGCGCGCGATTTTATAGGCCTTGCCCAGTCGCAGCGCACGGTCCGCCGCTAGTGGCCTACTCAAGCCTGACGTCGCCAGTCTCGCGCTTGCGCGTTGTGACGGAAACCGCCTCCGCCTTGAACGACCCGATAGGAGCAACCTCGAAACGGCCAGCACCGGCAAGCCTGACGGCGCGGCGGAACGTCGGACACTCCATCGGCCGGGCGGCCGGACATCGGGCGGCGTGGCGCAAAGCCTCTCGGATCGCGGTCAGGCGCTGGATGGTGTGGTCCAGTTCGTTTGCCTTGGCATCCAGGCGCCCTCGATCCATTTTCGACAGGCCGTCGGGCCTCAGCATCGCGGAAATCTCGTCCAGTGCGAATCCACCGGCGCGTCCAAGCCGTGATCAAAGCGAGCGGTTCCAGGACGGCCGGGTCGAACAAGCGGCGCAGGCCGCGATGGCCGATTGAGGCGATGAGGCCCTTTTCCTCATAGTAGCGAAGTGTCGAGGCGGGCAGGCCGGTGCGGCGCGACACTTCGGCAATGTCCATATCTTTCATGCTTGACCTCAAGTCGGCTTGAACTCGTAGAGTGCTTGCGACGAACAGTGAGAGCAACAGAAAAGCGAGGTCCGTCATGCCGCAATCCGCGCAGCCAAACACACGGCAAGCCGCGCTCTGGAACGACGCCAGCGGAAAAGCCTGGGTTGAGATGCAACCGATCCTCGACCAGATACTGGCGCCGTTCGAGCGGCTGGTAGTCGATGCAGGCTATCCCGGGGAAGGGGGCAATGTCCTTGACATCGGCTGCGGCGCCGGCGCCACAACTCTGGCGATGGCGCGTCGCGTGGGCAACTACGGACGTTGTGTTGGGCTCGACATCTCGCAGCCGCTTGTCGCCTTGGCGACGGAGCGCGCGGGGGCAGAAGATGTAGCAAACGCAAGTTTTGAAGTGGGCGATGCCCAGACGTATGCGTTCGAATCCGGGGACTTCGACGCTGTTGTCTCCCGTTTTGGTGTCATGTTCTTCGATGATCCCGTGGCCGCGTTCGCGAACATAAGACAGGCCGCAAGCCGCGGTAGCAAACTCGCCTTTGTTGCTTGGCGCAGTCCGGTCGAGAATGATTTCATGACGACCGCCGCGCGAGCGGCTGCGCCTTTCCTGCCGCCCGCACCGGTGCCGGATCCCGATGCGCCGGGGCAGTTTGCCTTTGCCAACGCCGCCAAGGTGAAGCGGATTCTTGAAGCGAGCGGCTGGTCGTCGATCGAAGTCGAACAGGTGGATGTCCAGTGTCAGATCGCCGAAGATGATCTGATAACGTTTGTCACCCGGCTAGGGCCGGTCGGCGCCGCGCTACGTGAGGTTGACAGGGCAACGGCCGAAAAAATCACCGCGGTGTTGCCTGCTGCGTTCGCGCCTTTCGTGGAGGACGGTGAGGCTCGCTTCAACGCCGCCTGCTGGCTGGTGACGGCGCTGGCCTGAAGGGGTGCCTGGCTATCGGAAAAACCGATATCGCCTTTCTGATAAATGAATTTGCGAAACCGGAATTTTCAAAGCACTTTCGGTTCAGGGACCAAAGTCGCCACCAGAGCGACGTCAAGTCCAACGCACGAACTGACAGTTTTCAGTCCGCGCGTGACCCCTAGCGAAGACCGAAACCGGCTTTCGGGGTCAGGCGCCAAAATGGGAGATCGATGATGAATTCATTCCTGAAGTCATGCACTGCTTTGACGGTCGCGCTGACCTTCTCCGGTCAGGCCGTCGCCCAGGTCAAGGAACTTGGCAAGGGCGAAGGCCAGGTCAACATCGTTGCCTGGCCGGGCTATATCGAACGCGGCGAAACCGACAAGGGCTATGACTGGGTGACCTCCTTCGAGAAGGAGACCGGTTGCAAGGTCAACGTCAAGACCGCCAACACCTCTGACGAGATGGTCTCGCTGATGAACGAGGGCGGCTTCGACCTCGTCACCGCATCGGGCGATGCGTCGCTGCGCCTGGTTGCCGGCAAGCGCGTGCAGCCGATCAATACCGATCTCATCCCGAGCTGGAAGACTGTCGACGAACGCCTCAAGGATGCCCCGTGGTTCACCGTCGGTGGCGTTCACTATGGCGTTCCCTACCAGTGGGGTCCGAACGTCCTGATGTACAACACCGACGTGTTCAAGGAAGCGCCCAAGAGCTGGAACGTGGTCTTCGAGGAAATGAAGCTGCCGGACGGCAAGTCCAACAAGGGGCGGGTCCAGGCCTATGACGGACCGATCCATATCGCCGACGCCGCCAACTATCTGATGTTCCACAAGCCGGAACTCGGCATCAAGGATCCTTATGAACTGAACGAGGACCAGTACAAGGCAGCGCTCGAACTGCTGCGCGTCCAGCGCACGCTGGTCGGCCGCTACTGGCATGATGCCGCCATCCAGGTCGACGATTTCCAGAACGAAGGCGTCGTCGCTTCCGGCTCGTGGCCGTATCAGGTCAATGCGCTGGTCGCCGCCAAGAAACCGGTCGCGTCGACCGTGCCGGAAGAAGGCGTCACCGGCTGGGCCGACACCACCATGATGGAGGCCGACTCGGCCAACCCCAACTGCGCCTATAAGTGGTTGGAACATTCCTTGTCGCCGAAAGTGCAGGGCGATGTCTCGGCCTGGTTCGGTTCGCTGCCGGTCGTGCCCGCTGCCTGCAAGGGCAACGAGCTGTTGACCGACGAAGGCTGCAAGACCAACGGCTACGACAATTTCGACAAGATCAAGTTCTGGAAGACGCCGGTGTCGAAATGCGCCACCGAGAACGACCAGTGCGTGCCCTATTACCGCTGGGTGTCGGACTATATCGGCGTCATCGGCGGGCGGTGAGTGCCCTTACCCTCCCCCTTTTGGGGAGGGTCGACGCGTAGCGTCGGGGTGGGGGTCTGCCCTGACATGGCTTGCTTGTGAAACCACCCCCACCCGCGGCTTCGCCGCGACCTCCCCCATCGAGGGGGAGGTGAAGCGGCGCGCGAATTGGCCATCCCAGCCGGGGTTCTGCAGGTGAGGATGACAAAACTAAACCGGCAACAGGCTGACAACCCATGACCACCGCCGTTTCCTTCCAGAAAGCCTCGCGCCATTTCGGCAGCGTTCGCGCCGTCGATGCGGTCGATCTTGACATCGCGCCGGGCGAGTTTTTCGCCATGCTCGGGCCGTCCGGCTCCGGCAAGACCACGTGCCTGCGCCTCATCGCCGGTTTCGAGCAGCCGACCTCGGGCTCGATCTCGATCTTCGGCGAACGCGCCGAGGGCGTGCCGCCCTATCGCCGCAACGTCAACACCGTGTTCCAGGACTACGCGCTGTTCCCGCATCTGAGCGTGCTCGACAATGTTGCCTATGGCCTCATGGTCAAGGGCATCGGCAAGGCTGAACGGCACAAGGCGGCTGAAGAGGCGCTGTCGCTGGTGCGGCTGCCCGGCTATGGCGCCCGCCGCCCCGGCCAGCTTTCCGGCGGCCAGCGCCAGCGAGTCGCGCTCGCCCGTGCGCTGGTCAACCAGCCCAAGGTGCTGCTGCTCGACGAGCCGCTCGGCGCCCTCGACCTCAAACTGCGCGAGAACATGCAGGAGGAGTTGAAGTCGCTCCAGAAAGTGCTCGGCATCACCTTCGTCTTCGTCACCCACGACCAGGGCGAGGCGCTGTCGATGGCCGACCGCGTCGCTGTCTTCAATGACGGCAAGATTATGCAGATCGGCACGCCGGAGGATATCTACCAGCGGCCGAAGACCCGCTTTGTCGCCGATTTCGTCGGTTCCTCCAACGTGTTGCCGCCGGATTTCGTCCAGCGCTATTGCGGCCAGCATCGCTGGGGCAGCCTGCGGCCTGAATCCATTCGCGTCGGCCGCACGGCCAAGGGGGCGGCAAGTGGCGAAGGCGTTTCCGCCCGCCTCGTCTCGACCAACTATCTCGGCGCCACGACAAAACTCGCGCTCGATGCCGACGGATTGAAGCTGCACGCCATCGTGCCGGCCGGCAACGCCCTGCCCGTGGAAGGTGAGGCGGTCGTGCTCACCTTCAACCGCGAGCACCTGCATCTGATGGACGAGCCGGTATGAGCCTCGACGCCGCCATCCCGCGCGCCACGGCGCCCGCTATCCTGCCGGGCAGCGGTGGCGTGCGCGGCGCGCTATCGGATCTTTTCTGGCGCAGGCCCAAGGTTCTGCTGCTCCTCATGCTGCTGCCGCCGGTTCTGTGGCTTGGCATCGTCTATATAGGCTCGCTGTTCGCGCTGCTGGCGCAGAGCTTTTTCTCCATCGACGAGTTCTCCGGCCTCATCAACCGCGAGTTCACTCTCAAGACCTATGGCGACCTGTTCCAGGCGGCCAATCTCGACATCATCCTGCGCACGGTGACGATGGCGGCTCTGGTCACGCTGGCCTCGTCAGTCATCGCCTTTCCGATCGCCTATTACGCGGCGCGCTATGCCCGTGGCCGCTGGAAGGCGCTGTTCTATCTCGGCATCATGCTGCCGCTGTGGTCGAGCTATCTGGTAAAGATCTACGCCTGGAAGCTGATCCTCGCCAAGGAAGGCATCCTCACCTGGCTGTTCGGCAAGCTGCATCTGCAATGGCTGATTGACGCCTGGCTGTCGCTGCCGGTCGTCGGCGGCAATTCGCTGTCGGTGTCGTTCACCGGCACCTTCATCGTCTTCGTCTATGTCTGGCTGCCGTTCATGATCCTGCCGGTGCAGGCGGCGCTCGAGCGCGTGCCGGGCAATCTGGTCGAGGCTTCGTCCGATTTGGGGGCTTCGCCAGGACAGACCTTTCGCAATGTGCTGTTCCCGCTGGCGCTGCCGGGCATCGTCGCCGGATCGATCTTCACCTTCTCGCTGACGCTCGGCGATTACATCATCCCGCAGATCATCGGCACCTCGCGCCTGTTCATCGGCCAGGCGGTCTATTCGCAGCAAGGCACCGCCGGCAACATCCCGCTCGCAGCCGCCTTCACCGTCGTTCCCATCGTCATCATGGGCTTCTACCTCTGGGGCGCTAAGCGCATGGGGGCCTTCGATGCGCTCTGACGGCTCACAGTCGGCTCCGCTCAGCCTGAAGATCGCCGCCGCCTGCGGTCTGCTGTTCCTGCATCTGCCGATCCTGCTGATCTTCGTTTACGCCTTCACGACGGAGGAGAAGAGCTTTGTCTGGCCGCCGCCCGGCCTGACCACGCAGTGGTTCGCCGTCACCTGGAACAGGCCCGATGTCTGGCAGGCACTGTCGCTGTCGGTCAGGGTTGCCGCGATCTCGACAGCGATCGCGCTGGTCCTCGGCACGCTGTGTTCGGCGGCGGTGTCGCGGACCAAATTCTTCGGCCGTGAGACCATCTCGCTGCTGGTCATCCTGCCGATCGCATTGCCCGGCATCATCACCGGCATCGCGCTGCGCTCGGCCTTTTCGCTGGCAGACATTCCATTCTCATTCTGGACGATCGTGCTCGGCCACGCCACCTTCTGCGTCGTTGTCGTCTACAACAATGCCGTCGCCCGTTTCCGCCGCACCTCGGGTTCGATGATCGAAGCGTCGATGGATCTCGGCGCCGACGGTTTCCAGACCTTCCGCCATGTTGTGCTGCCCAACATCGCCACCGCGCTGCTGGCCGGTGGCATGCTGGCCTTCGCTCTGTCCTTCGACGAGGTCATTGTCACCACCTTCACCGCCGGCCAGCAGCAGACGCTGCCGATTTGGATGCTGGAAGAGCTGATCCGACCACGCCAGCGCCCGGTCACCAATGTCGTGGCCATGGTCGTGGTGCTGGTGACGCTGCTGCCGATCCTCGCCGCCTATTACCTGACCCGCGACGCCGACCAGATCGCCGGCTCGGGCAAATAAATCCACGAATTCGTAAGGGAGAGACACCCATGGACACCCAGATGCTGATCGGCTCGAAATTCGAAAAGGGCACCGAAACCGAGGAGCCGATCCTCAATCCAAAGACCGGGGCGACCATTCTCAACCTGCCCGAAGCCAGCCCGGCCCAGATTGAGGCGGCGGTCATGGCCGCCGAACAAGCGTTCGTCTTGTGGTCGCGCACCACACCGGCGCAACGCTCCGGCTATCTCCTGAAGATTGCCGACCGCATCGAGGCCGAGGCACAGGGGTTCGCGACGCTCGAAGCCCTCAACTGCGGCAAGCCGATCAACGCCGTGCTCAACGACGAGATCCCGGCGATCGTCGATTGCTACCGCTTCTTTGCCGGCGCCGTTCGCTCGATGCCAGGCGTCGTCGCCGGCGAATATTTGCCCGGCCATACCTCGATGGTACGCCGCGACGCCATTGGCATCGTCGCCTCGATCGCGCCGTGGAACTATCCGCTGATGATGATGGCCTGGAAGCTGGCGCCAGCGATCGCCGGCGGCAACACCGTCGTCTTCAAGCCGTCGGAGCAAACGCCGCTGACGGCGCTGAAGCTGGCAAAGATCCTCGCCGAAATCCTGCCGGAAGGCGTCGTCAATGTCGTGCTCGGCCGCGGCGACAGCGTCGGCAACACGCTGATCAATCACCCCAAGGTCAACATGATCTCGATCACCGGCGATGTCGCCACCGGCAAGAAGGTGCTGCAGGCGGCCGCCAAATCGGTCAAGCGCACGCATCTCGAACTCGGCGGCAAGGCGCCGGTCATCGTCTTCGACGACGCCGACCTCGGCGCGGTGGTCAACGGCCTGCGCGCCTTCGGCTACTACAATGCCGGCCAGGACTGCACCGCCGCCTGCCGCATCTATGCCGGCAAGAAGATCTACGACAAGCTCGTCGCCGATCTGTCCTCGGCTGTCTCGACCATCAAGTACAATCGCCCCGACGACACCGAAAACGAGATCGGGCCGCTGATCTCGCGCCGCCAGCGCGACCGTGTCTCGAGCTTTGTCGAGCGCGCCTCGGAACTGAAGCACATCGAGATCACCACCGGCGGAAAGCCGGGCGAGGGATCAGGCTTCTACTACCAGCCGACCGTCGTTGCCGGCGCGCTGCAGGAAGACGAGATCGTGCGCCGTGAGGTATTCGGCCCGGTCGTCTCCGTCACCCGTTTTTCCGAGGTCGACGAGGCGGTGAACTGGGCCAACGACAGCGACTATGGCCTGGCGTCATCGGTGTGGACCAAGGATGTCTCGCGCGCCATGGCGACGGCTGCCCGCCTGCAATATGGCTGCACCTGGATCAACACCCACTTCATGCTGACCAACGAGATGCCGCATGGCGGGTTGAAGCAATCCGGCTACGGCAAGGACATGTCGCTCTATGCGCTGGAAGACTACACCGCCGTGCGCCATGTGATGGTGGCTCACGGCTAGCGCGCTGAAGGAAGCCATCAAGAAGCCATCAACAAGGGAGGAAGGAACCATGCATCGCCGCCAATTTCTGACATCCGCAACTGTCGCCGCCGCGCTCTTCGTCGCGGCGCCGTCCTTTGCCGCCGACACCGCGCAATCGGTGGTCGAAGCCTATGTCGCCGCCTGGAACGCCCATGACGCGGCCAAGGCGGCCGGCTACTTCGCCGACGACGTCACCTACTACGACGCTTCTGTCGGCAAACCGGTCAAGGGCAAGGAAGCCGCCAAGACGGGCGTCATCGACAATTTCCTGAAAGCAGTCCCCGACGCAGTGTGGACGATGAAGGGCGCGCCCGTGGTAGAGGGCGACCGCGTCTCGTTCGAATGGGAATTTTCCGGCACCAATACCGGCCCCTGGGCCGACGGCACCGCCGCCACAGGCAAGAAGTTCTCCTTCACCGGCGCCTCGATGTTCTCGATCAAGGACGGCAAGATCGCCACCCAGAGCGACTATTACGATGCGCTCGGTTTCTACAAGCAGCTTGGCCTGATGTAGCAGCGCCACCTGCTTCCCTTCTCCCCGTTGCCGGGGAGAAGGGGGTCGGCCACTACTCCACGATGCGGTAGATGTTCCACAGGCTGGTGCCCGACACGACATAAGGCTCGATGTCCTTGCCCCATTTGGCGTGCGCGTCGATCTTGCCGATCTTGGCGAAGAACGCCTCCAACTGGGCCAGGCTTTCGACCTTGTGGTGGGATTCGATCGTCGCCTCCCGCGCGCCGATCGATCCGGTCATGATCTGGAATTCCAGGTCGGCGAGGCCGACCTGCGAGCCGATCTCGCGTTCCCATTTCTTCATCAGTTCGAGCACGGTCTGCTTGTGCCCGAACTTGGCGTCGATCTGCCATCTGGCGCTGAACATTGTCTTCTCCTCCAGGTTTGCGGTGACCTATTCGTCCCACGCCTGCACCACGGTCTGCCGTGCGATCCGTCCGTTCTTCATCTCCAGCATCGCTGCCGCGAACACTTTCGTGCCGTCCGGGTAGGTGCAGGCCTGGGTGAAGGCGAGGCTGTCGCCATCGGCGATCGTGGTATCGACCTTGTGGGTCATCGCCCGGCTGCAGATGTCGTCCCAGAACGTGCTGATCGCGGCGCGCCCGCGGATTTCGCGCGGCTTGCTCGGCGGGTTGTTGCGGTCGATCACCCGCACCAGCGCATCGTCCGAATAGAAGCTCGACAGCATCTTTCCATCACGGCCTTCGATCGCCTTCTTGATCGCCGCGCCGTCTACGGTCTGTGTCTTGGTCAGCATTTTATCCTCCATATGCCCGTCTTCGCGATCGGGCGGTCGATGATCATGATGCTGCCGGGCGCTCATCGCCGGGCAGGATTTCTTCACTGTGACTTGGCCTTGACGGCTGCGAATACGGCGTCGGTCTGCTTCTTGAAGGTCGCGAGGTCGACCTGGCTGCCATTGAGCATTGTCGACCAGTGGCGCACGATCGCCGCCATCGCCACCGCCTCTTTGATCTCCTCGTCGCTGGCGCCGTTGAGCTTGGCCGCCTCCGTATGGAAATAGATGCAGTATTGGCATGGGATCTGCGCCGCGACGGCGAGCCCCAACAGTTCCTTGGTCTTGCCGTCGAGCGCGGTCTTCGGGTTGAGCTGCACGCCCTTGATCTCGGCCCAGGCGCCGGCGACGGCCACATCAGGCAGCGTCTTGAACATGTCCGGGACCGAGCCGAGCGTCGCCTGGATATCCTTGTAGGCGGCTGTCGCAGACGCGTCCTCGGCCTTTGCGGGAGCGATGGCGAACAACGCTCCAACACCTGCCGCAATCACCAGCGATCCGAGTGTCCGGTTTGACTTCAGCATTTGATCCTCCCTTGGCAGGCCTTTCCCGGCGACATCCGCCTGGCCCGCATGGAGAGAATTGATAGCGCCTGCAGGCCTCGTGCCGCTTCGCCCGAAAGCGCCATGGCTCCTATGGCCCGTCCGGGCCAGTGTGCCTGGCGGAAAATGCCGCTGCCGCTGCCCTCGACGGTAAATCCAGCTTGAGCAGTATGTTGGCGACGTGGCGCTTGACCGTGTGCTCGCTCAGCCCGAGCTCGGCGGCAATCGCGGCATTGCTCTTGCCATCGGCAATCAGGCTCACAACCTCGCTCTCGCGCGCCGTCAGCGAAGCCGGCTCCGTCGCCCTGGCCTTGGGACGGCAGGCCGGTTCCAGATGCTGTTCGGACATCGCCAGCACGAGCCCCAGCGGCTCGTCCAGTTCGTCGATGCTGATGCGGCCGGCATCGGCGAAATGGAGCCCCGAGCCGGCCGCCAGTTCCGCGACCAGCCGCGATGCCAGGATGTCGCCGCGCCCGGCACGAGCAGCGAGTTGCATCGTCACGCGAGCTGTCAGCCCTTCCGGCGATCCGCGCAACTCGATCTCGCCGACATGCGCCCCCTGCGCGCTCGCGACGCCGATGTCCTGTGCGGCTTCGCGCAATGCCGCCGCGCACCGCAAGGCCCGCCCCGGTCCGTCGAAACGTGAAATCATCACCTCGCCATGCGTGTCCACGCAGCGGCCGCCATGGCGTCCGACAAGGGTTCGCCATGTTTCCTGGAAGCGCTGGCTGCGTTCGCTCCACATGCGGTCGCCGAGCCGCGCCGTGTCATGGATGCGTGTCACCAAAAGCGCCGCCAGCACGCGCTCCGCTTCCGCCACGGCGCGTGCGCCGGTCAGGAATTCCTCGATCAGGTCAGCCACCCGATCGACATCGCCGGTCCAGATCGGATGGTCGCGCCCGGGGATTTCCGCCAGCCGTGCATTCGGGATGGTCTTGGCCAGGAAGCGGCTGGCGTCAGGATCGACCCGCACATCGTTGCGGCGATGGATCAGCAGCGTTGGCGCGCTGATAGCCGACAGCACGCCGCGCACGTCGATCCCGGCGTTCATCCGCGCCAGCGCCGCCGCTGCGGTCGGGCTTGCCGACAAGCGCTCGAAGCGCGCCCACCACTGCGTGAAATGCGGGTCGTCGACCCGGCCCGGTGCGAAGCTGGGCAAGGTAGCACCCGTGCCCCATGACGTTTCAGCCGTCTCGATGAAGGCCTTGAGGCGTTCCGGCGGCATCACCCATTTGTGGAAATGCGCATAGCCGCCATAGAGCGCCAGCGCCCGCGTCCTTTCCGGATAGGTGGCGGCGAACAGCATCGCCATGGGCGCTCCTTCCGAGGCGCCAAGCAGTGCCGCGCGGCCGCTGCCGGTCGCGTCCATCACGGCACGCACATCGTCCATGCGCGTTTCGAGGCTGGGCAGGTGATGCGCGTCGACACGGTCGGACAGACCCGTGCCGCGCTTGTCGAACAGGATCAGCCGCGAGAACGCCGAAAGCCGCTTCAGCAGCCGGCTGTAGCCTTCGTCTTCCCAGTGAAGGTCGAGATTGGAAATGAAGCCGGGCACGAAGACGAGATCGAACGATCCCTGCCCGACCACCTGATAGGCGATCCGCACATCGCCGCTACGGGCATATCGGGTCTCGATCGGCCTCACGAGGTTCCGCCCCGGCCTGACGACTTCTGGTCGTCAAACCATAGCAGAACAGCTTGGTTGCGGCAGTTCAAACTTTAGCGATGGAAAATATAAAGCGCGGTGCCTCGGCGCTATTTTTGCGAGGCGGCGACGTCGGCCGGGGAGGCCTCGAGCCCGAGTCGGAGGTCGGCCTCGGCCGGCGTGATCGGTCGCCTGATCTTGGCCGAGGCGGCGACCACCAACTCGTTGAAATTCTCGGTGTCGCCATCCAGCAAATCGAACAGCTGCCGACGCATCCTCGGCTCCCAGAACTTGTTGATATGCTCGGCGACGCCGGCAATGCCTTCCTCGCGCGGCTTGGAATGGAAAAAATCGGCGATCTGGTTTGCCATGCGCACCAGCTTCTCGCTGGTGCTCATGATGTGTTCTTCGTCATGCGACATGCTTGGCAACTCCGCAAACCACCCGGTCGGGGTGGGTGAAAATATCGAAATCATCGCCGCGAACCAGCGCAACGAGGGTCATCCCGGCGGCCTCCGCAGTGCGGATGGCGAGCGCGGTCGGCGCCGAAACGGCGATGATGATGGCGGCGCCGATAGCTGCCGTCTTCTGCACCATTTCCACCGAAACGCGCGATGTCACCACGACAGCACCCGTCGAGCCGTCGATGCCGGCTTTCGCCAACGCGCCTGCGAGTTTGTCGAGCGCATTGTGGCGGCCGACGTCCTCGCGCGCCATGACGACGCCCTTGCCCGGCATATAGAAGCCGGCGGCGTGCACGGCTCCGGTCTCGGTGTGCAGTGGCTGCACTTTCGACAAAAGCTTGACCGAGCCGACGATATCGTCGGCATCCAATGTAAGCGTCGACGAACCGACCGCGTCAACCGAACGCATCGCTTCCTCGATCGATTCGATGCCGCACAATCCGCAACCGACCGGTCCTGCCAACCGTCTGCGCCGCGCTTCGAAGCGCGTATTGGCGCTGTCCTTCAACCGGATCTGGATATCGATACCGGCGCCATGATCCTCGACCTCGATGGCGTCGATCTCGTCAGGCTTGGCGATGATGCCTTCGGTCAGCGAGAAGCCGAGCGCGAAATCCTCGAAATCGGCCGGGCTTGCCATCATCACCGCATGGGTGGTGCCGGCAAAGGAGAACGCCACCGGCGTCTCTTCCGGCACCATCCGGTTGGCAGCCGTCGTCCCGCTCGCGCGACGCGCCAGCCGCGATACCTGCGTCGTGGCTTGGCGGCGCTCGCTCAAGACTACTCCGCCGCTTCCAATTTCGCGATGCGCCGGCTCTGCTTGGCCTGCTCGTCATAATCGCGCTGCCATTCCGACGGGCCGTTCGAGGCGCCGACCTGCACCGCCGTCACCTTGTATTCCGGACAATTGGTCGCCCAATCGGAGAAGTCGGTCGTGATGACGTTGGCCTGCGTGTCCGGATGATGGAACGTCGTATAAACCACGCCGGGCGACACACGGTCGGTGATCAGCGCACGCAACGTCGTCTCGCCCGAGCGGCTGGTCAGCCGGACCCAGTCGCCGTCGCGCAATCCGCGATTCTCCGCATCGTGCGGGTGGATCTCCAGCCGGTCCTCGCTGTGCCACACGACGTTGTCGGTGCGCCTGGTCTGCGCGCCGACATTGTACTGCGACAGGATGCGGCCGGTGGTCAGCAGCAGCGGGAAGCGCGGGCCGGTCCTTTCGTCCGTCGCCACATATTCGGTGCGGATGAACTTGCCCTTGCCGCGCACGAAACCATCGACATGCATGATCGGGGTGCCGAGCGGTGCCTTCTCGTTGCAGGGCCATTGCACGGATCCGACACGGTCGAGCAATTCGAAGGAGACGCCGGCGAAGCTCGGCGTCGTCTGGGCGATCTCGTCCATGATCTCGGAGGGATGCTGGTAGTTCCAATCCAGCCCGATCGCGCGGGCAAGCTCCTGCGTCGCTTCCCAATCGGCGTAGCGCGCCTTCGGCTTCAGAACCTTGCGCACCATGTTGATGCGGCGCTCGGCATTGGTGAACGTGCCGTCCTTCTCGAGGAAGGTCGAGCCGGGCAGGAAGACATGCGCGTAGTTTGCAGTCTCGTTGAGGAAGAGGTCATGCACGACGACGCATTCCATGGCAGCCAGACCGGCAGCGACATGCTTGGTGTCGGGATCGGACTGCAGAATGTCCTCGCCCTGGATGTAGATGCCCTTGAAAGTGCCGTCGACGGCGGCATCCAGCATGTTGGGGATGCGCAGGCCGGGCTCGTCGTCCAGCTTCACCCCCCACAGGCTCTCATAGATGTCGCGCACGGCTTCGCCGGAGATATGACGGTAGCCGGGCAGTTCGTGCGGGAACGAACCCATGTCGCAGGAGCCCTGCACATTGTTCTGGCCGCGCAGCGGATTCACGCCGACGCCTGGCCGGCCGATATTGCCGGTGGCCATGGCGAGGTTGGCGATCGCCATCACCGTGGTTGAACCCTGGCTGTGTTCCGTCACCCCGAGGCCGTAATAGATCGCGCCGTTGCCGCCGGTTGCGTAGAGACGCGCCGCGCCGCGGATCAACTCCGGATCGACGCCCGACAACTTGCCGACGGTTTCGGGGCTGTTTTCCGGCAAGGCGACGAACGAGGCCCAGTCCTGGAACTCCGCCCAGTCGCAGCGTTCGCGGATGAAGGCTTCGTTGAAAAGACCTTCGGTGACGATCACATGCGCCAGCGCCGTCAGCACAGCCACATTGGTGCCGGGCTTCAGCGGCAGGTGATAATCCGCCTCAACATGTGTCGACTTGACCATCTCGGTGCGACGGGGATCGAGCACGATCAACTTGGCGCCCTGACGCAGCCGCTTCTTCAGCCGCGAGGCGAACACCGGATGGGCTGAAACCGGATTGGCACCGATAATGACGGCAACATCAGTGTAATCGACGGAGTCGAAATCCTGTGTGCCGGCCGAGGTGCCATAGGTCTGGCCGAGCCCGTAGCCCGTCGGCGAATGGCAGACGCGCGCGCAGGTGTCGACATTGTTGTTGCGGAACCCCTGCCGCACCATCTTCTGGACGAGGTAGGTTTCCTCGTTGGTGCAGCGCGACGAGGTGATGCCGCCAATCGCGGTGCGGCCGTACTGATACTGGATACGGCGGAATTCCTTGGCCGTGTGGGCGATAGCCTCTTCCCAGGTCACCTCGCGCCATGGGTCGGTGATCTTTTCGCGGATCATCGGCGACAAGATGCGGTCCTTGTGGGTGGCGTAGCCATAGGCAAAACGGCCCTTCACGCAGGAATGACCGTGGTTCGCCTTGCCCTCTTTGTAGGGCATCATGCGAATGACCTCGTCATCCTTCGCTTCGGCCTTGAACGAGCAGCCAACGCCGCAATAGGCGCAGGTGGTGACGACCGAGCGCTCCGGCAGGCCTTTTGCAAGGACTGTTTTTTCGCGCAGCGCATCGGTCGGGCAGGCCTGCACGCAGGCGCCGCAGGACACGCATTCCGAATCGATGAACGCCTCGTGCATTCCCGCCGAAACCCTGGATTCGAAACCACGCCCTTCGATAGTCAGCGCGAAGGTGCCCTGCACCTCTTCACAGGCCCTCACGCAGCGCGAACAGACGATGCATTGCGTGGGATCATAGGTGAAATAAGGGTTGGTTTCGTCGCGGGCGATGTAATCGACCGTCAGCGAGCCGTGGCCGGGCGCCACGCCGTTTTCCTGCTTGACGTGGTTACGGCCCTCGATGCCGTAGCGGTTCTCGGTCAAGCCGATCGACTTCGCCACCGTGTCGAACTCGCTGGCGCCGGTTCCGGCCGTCTCGTTCCAGCCGGTCGGATGGTCGGAAACGTAAAGCTCCATGACGCCGCGGCGAATGGCGTCAAGTCGCCCGGACTGCGTATGCACCACCATGCCTTCGCCGACAGGTGTCGTGCAGGACGCTGGCGTGCCGCCGCGCCCTTCGATCTCGACAAGGCAGACACGACATGAACCGAAGGAGTCCAGCATGTCGGTGGCGCAAAGCTTCGGGATCTCAACCCCGCCTTCCATCGCCGCACGCATGATCGAGGTGCCTTCCGGCACGGTGATGCTGCGGCCGTCGACGCTCAGCGTGACCTGCTTGTGCGCCGCCGATTGCGGAGTCCCGTAGTCGATCTCTTCGACGAGTGATGGGAAGTCGGCCTTGATGTTCATCTGCCAGCTCCTATTCAGCAGCCACGCGCACTGGCGCAGGCTTGAAGTCGTCGGGGAAATGGGTGATCGAGCTCATAACCGGGTAAGGCGTGAAGCCGCCCAGCGCACAGAGCGAGCCGAATTTCATCGTGTTGCAGAGGTCGGCGACCAGAGCGAGGTTCTTCTCCGGCTCGATGCCAGCGGCAAGCTTGTCGATGGTCTCGACACCGCGCGTCGAGCCGATGCGGCAGGGCGTGCACTTGCCGCAACTTTCGATGGCGCAGAACTCCATGGCGAAGCGTGCCTGTTTCAACATGTCGGCAGTGTCGTCGAACACCACGATGCCGGCATGGCCGATCAGCCCGTCCTTGGCCGCGAAGGCTTCATAGTCGAACGGCGTGTCGAATAGCGCGCGCGGGAAATAGGCGCCGAGCGGTCCGCCGACCTGCACCGCCTTGACCGGACGCCCCGTCGCCGTGCCGCCGCCGATGTCGTCGACGATCTCGCCCAGCGTCATGCCGAAGGCCGCTTCGAACAGGCCGCCATACCTGATGTTGCCGGCGATCTGGATCGGGATCGTGCCGCGCGAGCGGCCCATGCCGAAATCCTTGTAGAAGGCCGCACCCTTGTCCATGATGATTGGCACCGAGGCCAGCGAGATGACGTTGTTGATCACCGTCGGCTTGCCGAACAGCCCCTTGTGCGCCGGCAGCGGCGGCTTTGCCCGTACCATGCCGCGCTTGCCTTCAAGCGAGTCAAGCAGCGCCGTCTCCTCGCCGCAGACATAGGCGCCTGCTCCGACCCTGATCTCCATGTCGAAAGCGTAGGGTGAACCCAGCACGCTGGCGCCAAGCACACCGGCCTTGCGGGCAACCTCGACGGCTTTGTTCATCATCGCCACCGCATGCGGATATTCCGAGCGGACATAGACGAAGCCTTTGGTCGCACCCGTTGCGATCCCCGCAATCGTCATGCCTTCGATCAGCACGAAGGGGTCACCCTCCATGATCATGCGGTCGGCAAAGGTGCCCGAGTCGCCTTCGTCGGCGTTGCAGACGATGTATTTGCGGTCGCCAGCGGTATCGAGCACCGTCTTCCATTTGATGCCGGTCGGGAAGCCCGCGCCACCGCGCCCGCGCAGCCCGGATTCGGTGACTTGGGCGACAATGGCGGCGGGCGTCAATCCCAACGCGTTCGTCAGCCCATTCAAACCGCCATGCTTCTTGTAGGATTCGAGTGACAGCGGATCGATGACGCCGCAACGCGCGAAGGTCAGCCGCGTCTGCTTTGCCAGGAAGGGGATTTTGTCCGGGGCGCCCAGCCAGCGCTTGTGGTGGCCGCCGGTGAGGAAGCCGCTTTCGAACAGGCTCTTGACGTCGGATGGCTTGACCGGCCCATAGGCAACGCGGCCGTTGGCGGTCGCAACTTCGACCATCGGTTCGAGGAAATAAGCGCCGCGCGAACCGTTGCGCACGATCTTGGCCTCGATGCCGCGCTCTGCCAGTTCACTGGCGATCGCCTTGGCGACCTTTTCGGCGCCAAGCGCCAGTGCCCCGGAATCGGCGGGAATGTAGATACGCGGGATCATGAGCGCACCTCGGCAACGATCTCGTCGAGCTTTTCGTCATCGAGCCGCCCAATCACTTCGCCATCGAGCATGGCGGCGGGCGAACAGGCGCACAGGCCGAGACAATAGACCGGCTCCAGCGTCACCGAACCGTCGCGGGTCGTCTCGTGGAAGCCGATGCCCAGCAATTGCTTCAGTTTGGCGGCGATGGCGTCGGAACCCATCGACTGGCACGATTCTGCCTGGCAGAGCTTCAGCACATGCCGGCCGGCCGGATGGCGGCGGTAATCGTGATAAAAGGTGACGACGCCGTGCACCTCGGCCCTGGAGATGTTCAGCGCTTCGGCGATGACCGGCAGCGCATCCTGCGGCACATGGCCGAACTCTTCCTGGATTCCGTGCAGGATCGGCAGCAACGGCCCTTCGAGGCCTTTCAACTCCTGGATGATCGCGGTCGTGCGCGATGTGATCTCGGTACTTGCAGGCTGCATTGGCATGCAGCGCCCTCCCTGGTCGATAGCTTTTCTCGCTAAGTCTTTACAAAATCAGAGGAAACCTTCGGAATCAATAAAGCTGTTTCGTTGCTCGATAGAAATCTTCTATCGAGCTTGGTCAGCCGGTATTGTCTAGCCTAACGGCGGGCGTGGAAATCGTCCGCCAGCGCCATCGCCTCGTCCAGCAGCGCCGAGACCAGCGGCGTGTGCGGCTCGCTCGGCGTCGCCACCAGGCCGACCGTGTGGCTGGCGTCCGGCTCGACGATCGGAATGGCCCGGATCGGTTCGGAAAAGCCGAATGTTTCCGCGAGGTTGAGGGGCATGATCGATGACCATTTGCCGGTGCGGATGTGCGAAAACAGCACGATCATCGAATTGGATTCGAGTGTCGGGCGCACCTGCACCCCGGCCTCGGCCAGGTGCTGATCGATGATGCGGCGGTTCTGCATGTCCGGCGTCAGCAGGCAGAGCGGCAGGCTGCTGAGCTCCGCCCATGTCACTTTGTCGCGGTCGGAATAGGGATTTCCCATCGCGGTGATCAGTTGATAGCGCTCGTCATAAAGCGGCACGCTGGTCACCCGCCCCAACGGTTCGTTGTCGAGATAGGTGATGCCGGCGTCGATATCGAAATTGCCGAGCAGGGACAGCACCTCGATCGAGGTCCGCGACAGCACCGAGAAGGTGACGCCGGGATGTTTTGCCCGAAACGGCGTCGTCAGCCGCGCCACCATGGCGAGCGCCGTCGGGATGGCGGCAATGCGGATGCGACCAGACAGGCCGTGGCGCGCCGCCCGCATCTCTTCTCTCATGGTCCTGGTATCGCCGACGATGCGGCGCGCCCACACCAAAACTTGCTTGCCCTCGGGCGTCAGCCCCTGGAAGCGTGAGCCGCGCAGCACCAGCATCACGCCGAGCTGACCCTCCAACTGCTTGATGCCGGCCGACAGCGTCGGCTGGGTGACTCCGCACACGTCGGCTGCCCGGCCGAAATGCTCTTCCTTGGCCAGTGCGATGAAGAATTCCAGCTTGTCGATCATGAACGGAAGCTAGAGCATTTTGGCGTCCGCATAAATGCAGCAGGACAAACGGTTAGAGCGAGCCACCGTCTCCAGGAAAGCCGGCCAGGAGTGCCCGTTCCGGATCATGCGGGCGCCACCTCCCCGAAATGCGGAACAAACCTATTTGTCGACAAGGTTCAGGATGTTGCCGTCGGGGTCCTTGAACCATGCGACCTTTATGCCGGAGCCGACATGGACGTCGCCCTCCAGCGTCAGGCCGGGCATCTCATAGTGCTCGAAGGCGACACCCTTCGACTTCAACGACTTGACGATGGTCTCGATCGCGTCGCCCACCGTCCACGTCACCGCCGTCGCCTTGTTGGTGCCTGCAAATTGCGAATGATAGACGTTGATAAGCGTGTCGCCGCTTTTGTAGACGATCAGTTCGCCACCCATATCATCCACCTGCTTGAGGCCCAGCGTCCCTTCATAAAAGGCCTTTGCCCTCGCCAGGTCTTTCACCGCGACATTGGCCGTTGCATTGCTGTTTGCGAGCATGATCGTCTCCTTCCCTGATTGCTCATCTCGATTGATTGCTCATGTCGAGGCTTGAATTAGATCAGGGGCGCTGTTTGGCGACCGCCAGTCTGCAAAATGCCGCCCGCCCCGACACCGCCCGTCGTTTTTGCGGGCACGCCAAGGCAGCTATTGCTCCACGGCTTGGTTCTGTCCGGAAACTGCACTATCTCAGGGCAAAGCTTGCATAAGGAAGAACTGATGTCCGTCACCAAGGAAATCGTCACCGAACGACTGAAGACGGTCAACGGGCCGGATTTCACCGGCAACATCGTCGACCTTGGTATGGTTTCCGAGATTTTCATCGCCGATTCCAAGGTCTTCTTCTCGATAACCGTTCCCGCCGCCCGCGCCCAGGAGATGGAACCGCTACGCGCCGCCGCCGAGCGTGTCGTCAAGGCTATTCCCGGCGTTGCCGGCGCCGTCGTCGCACTGACGGCGGAAAAGAAGGGCGGCGGCATGGAGGCGCCGGTTCCATCGCGCCCCGCACCCAGGCCAGCGCCGCCAGCTCCGCCCGCCGCCGCGCCGCGCGCCGCGCCGCACGCCCCTGCCTCGCACAGCCAGGGCAGGCGTGGCGTGCCCGGTATCGAAGCGATCATCGCCGTCGCTTCCGGCAAGGGCGGTGTCGGCAAGTCGACCACCGCAGTCAACATCGCTCTTGGCCTCGCCGCCAATGGTTTGCGCGTCGGCGTGCTCGACGCCGATATCTATGGCCCGTCCATGCCGCGGCTGCTCAACATCCACGGCCGGCCGCAGACCGTCGACGGCAAGATCCTGAAACCGATGGAGAATTACGGGCTTAAGGTGATGTCGATGGGCTTCCTCGTCGATGAGGAGACACCGATGATCTGGCGCGGTCCGATGGTGATGTCGGCGCTGACGCAGATGCTGCGTGAGGTCGAATGGGGCCGGCTCGACGTGCTCGTCGTCGATATGCCGCCCGGCACCGGCGACGCGCAACTGACAATGGCCCAGCAAGTGCCACTGGCTGGCGCCGTCATCGTCTCGACGCCGCAGGATCTGGCGCTGATCGATGCCCGCAAGGGCCTCAACATGTTCAAGAAGGTCGACGTGCCACTGCTCGGCATCGTCGAGAACATGAGCTATTTCATCGCTCCGGATACGGGCAAGCGCTACGACATCTTCGGCCATGGCGGCGCGCGCCGCGAAGCCGAGCGTCTGGGCGTCACCTTCCTTGGCGAAGTGCCGCTCGAGATGGGCATTCGCGAAAGTTCGGATGCCGGTACGCCGGTGGTTGTCTCGAAGCCCGACGGTGCCGAGGCAAAGATCTATCGGGATATCGCTTCGAAGGTTTGGGACCGGATCAATGAAGAGCGTGGTGCGGCCGCGGACGCGGTGCCGAACATCGTGTTCGAATAGTTTTTCGCTCGGTAGGCGCTGGCTCCAGAGAAGCCAGGCGTCGTTCGAGCGAGGACGTAACCTAAGCCGCGCCGACCTTTTCGCCGAAGCTTGAAAAAAACTGTCCGGCCAGCTTCTTCGAGGTCGATTCGATCAGCCGGCTGCCGAGTTGCGCGATCTTGCCGCCGACATCGGCCTTGGCGGCGTATTTCAACACCGTGGTATCCGGCCCGTCCTCCGTCAGCGTCACGTCGGCGCCGCCCTTGGCGAAGCCGGCTATGCCGCCCTTGCCTTCGCCCTGGATGGTGTAGGAATGCGGCGGCTTGAGATTCTTGAGCGTTACCTCGCCGTTGAACGTCGCCTTGATCGGCCCGATCTTCACCACCACGGTCGCCGCCATCTCGGTCGGTGACTTCATCTCCAGGCTCTGGCAGCCGGGAATCGTCGCCTTCAAGACCTCAGGATCGTTCAGCGCTTCCCACACCTTTTGCAGGGGCGCGGCAATGCGCTCCTCGCCTTCGATCACCAAAGCCATGAAAACCTCCCTGACACGATTGATCGAAGCCCTAACGCACGGCTGCATGCATGTCTATCGCACCAAAGTCTGGATGCGACCCTGCGCCCTCTTGCCTGCTCCCGCGCGTTGCCATATCGATTTGTCTTACAAATACGGAGACCACGATGGCAGGCGCCCCCACCAGGAAGAAAAAATTTCGCTCGCAGGAGTGGTTCGACAATCCCGACAATCCGGGCATGACGGCGCTCTACCTGGAGCGCTACCTCAATTACGGCCTGACGCGGGCCGAACTGATGTCCGGCAAGCCACTGATCGGCATCGCCCAGACCGGTTCGGATCTGTCGCCCTGCAACCGCCACCATATCGAGCTGGCCAAGCGCGTGCGCGAAGGCATCGTCTCGATGGGCGGCATTCCGTTCGAATTCCCGTGCCATCCGATCCAGGAGACCGGCAAGCGCCCGACCGCGGCTCTTGACCGTAACCTTGCCTATCTCGGCCTGGTCGAAGTGCTCTACGGCTATCCGCTTGACGGCGTCGTGCTCACCATCGGCTGCGACAAGACAACGCCGGCCCTGCTGATGGCGGCGGCCACCGTCAACATCCCGGCGATCGCGCTGTCGGTTGGCCCGATGCTCAATGGCTGGCACAAGGGCAAGCGCACCGGCTCCGGCACCATCGTCTGGGAATCGCGCCAGCGCCTGTCTGCCGGCGAGATCGATTACGACGAGTTCATGGACATCGTCGCCTCTTCGGCGCCGTCCACCGGCTATTGCAACACCATGGGCACCGCCACGACCATGAACTCGCTGGCCGAGGCGCTTGGCATGCAATTGCCAGGCTCGGCTGCCATCCCGGCGCCTTACCGCGAGCGCGGCCAGATCGCCTACGAGACGGGCAAACGTATCGTTGACATGGTGCATGAAGACCTCAAGCCGTCCGACATCATGACGAGAGAGGCTTTCGAGAACGCCATTGTCGTCAATTCGGCAATTGGCGGTTCGACCAACGCGCCCATCCATCTCAACGCCATCGCCCGCCACCTCGGCGTCAAGCTCGACAATGACGACTGGCAGACGGTCGGCCTCAATGTGCCGCTGCTGGTCAATTTGCAGCCGACGGGCGAATACCTTGGCGAGGACTACCATCATGCCGGCGGCGTGCCGGCGGTGATCGCCGAACTGATGAAGGGCGGGCTGTTGCCGCATCCCGGCGCGCGCACGGTCAACGGCAAGTCGATCGGTGAGAACAGCGAGGGTGTCGCCAACGAGAACACCGACGTCATCCGCACCGTTGCCGAGCCGCTGAAGGCCAATGCCGGCTTCATCAACCTCAAGGGCAATCTGTTCGATTCCGCGATCATGAAGACCAGCGGCATCTCGCCGGAATTCCGCGAGCGCTATCTCTCCAATCCGAAGGATCCCGAGGCTTTCGAAGGCAACGCCATGGTCTTCGACGGGCCCGAGGACTATCACGCCCGCATCGACGATCCGGCGCAAGGCATCGATGAACACACGATCCTGTTCATGCGCGGCGCCGGCCCGATCGGCTATCCCGGCGGCGCCGAGGTCGTCAACATGCAGCCGCCGGCCTATCTGATCAAGAAGGGCATCCATGCTCTCGCCTGCATCGGCGATGGCCGCCAGTCAGGCACGTCGGGTTCGCCTTCGATCCTCAACGCCTCGCCGGAAGCCGCGATCGGCGGCGGGCTGGCGCTGCTCAAGACGGGCGACCGTGTCCGCATCGACCTGCGCAAGGGCACGGCCGACATCCTCGTCACCGACGATGAGATCACCCGGCGCCGTGCCGAACTGCAGAACAATGGCGGCTATGACTATCCCAAGCACCAGACGCCCTGGCAGGAGATCCAGCGCGGCATGGTCGCGCAGTTTTCAGAGGGAATGGTGCTGAAGCCGGCGGTGAAATACCAGGATGTCGCGCACACCAGAGGTGTCCCCAGGGACAATCACTGAGCGAGCATCTGTTCGTAGATGCTTACATAAATGACAAACGGCGGCTTGATCCGGATCAGGCCGCCGCCATCCTTGACAAGCCCGCGCGATGCATCCACCATCGTGACAAGGGGTGTATCGCGACGACCCCGTGAGGCGTCAGCCCAACGTTCGCGTCCAAGCTTCTCATTCCAGGAGGTGGACGCCATGCCGTCAACAACCGCTATCACCGTATCGCAGCTATCCCGCCTGATCGGTATGCCAGGCGCGCCTGTCATCATCGATGTCCGTATCGATGATGACTTCGACGCCGATCCGCGCCTTCTGCCGGTCTCGAGCCGGCGCGATTTCAAGACCGTTTCGACCTGGGCCGCCGAGTTCGCCGGCCAATCGGTGACGGTCGTTTGCCAGAAAGGGCTGAAACTCTCGCAAGGCGTCGCCGCATGGCTGCGCCACGAAGGCATTTCCGCCGAAAGCCTCGAGGGTGGGTTCGAAGCCTGGCGCGATGCGAAGGGTCTTCTGGTTCGCACCGACACCTTGCCATCGCGCGACGAAAGGGGCCGCACGGTGTGGGTGACGCGAGCCCGCCCGAAGGTGGATCGCATCGCTTGCCCGTGGCTGATCCGGCGTTTCGTCGATCCGCACGCGATCTTTCTGTTTGTCGAGCCGGCCGAAGTTCTTGCCGTGGCCGATCGCTTCCAGGCCGTGCCTTTCGACATCGACGATGTGTTCTGGAGCCATCGCGGTGAACGCTGCACCTTCGACACGATGATCGAGGAGTTCGGGCTGGAATCCGAGGCGCTCGATCGCCTTGCCCTGATCGTGCGCGCGGCCGACACGGCAAGCCTCGACCTTGTTCCCCAGGCTGCCGGCTTCCTGGCGGCTTCGCTTGGCCTGTCGCGTATGTTTCGCGACGATCTGGAACAGCTGGACGCAGGCATGCTGCTCTACGATGCGTTCTTCCGTTGGTGTCGCGACGCCACTGAGGAAACGCACAACTGGCCCGGTGCAGGTGCGGGCAAATCGTCATGAGCGCGCTCGAGTCGCAAGACGCGGTGGTCCAGGGCCCGGCTGCGCCGACCTTCACCGAAGCCGTTAAGCTCTGGGCAAAAATCGGACTGCTCAGCTTCGGCGGGCCGGCCGGGCAGATCGCATTGATGCACAAGGAACTGGTCGAGGAGCGCCGCTGGATCGGTGAGCAGCGTTTCCTGCATGCGCTGAACTACTGCATGCTGCTGCCTGGCCCCGAAGCCCAGCAACTCGCCATCTATGTCGGTTGGCTGCTGCACAGGACGATCGGCGGCCTTGTCGCCGGCATCTTGTTCGTCGTGCCGGGCGCTGTCGTCATGCTCGTCCTGAGCAGCCTCTACGTGCTCTACGGCGACATCCCGCCCGTCGAGGCTCTGTTTTTCGGGGTGAAGGCGGCGGTGCTCGCCATTGTCATCCAGGCGGTGATCAGGATCGGACGGCGTGCCCTTAAGAACCGGGTCATGGTGTCGATCGCCGCCTCGGCTTTCATCGCCATCTATGCGTTGAATGTGCCGTTCCCACTCATCATCCTGCTCGCCGGCCTGACGGGATGGCTGGGAAACCGCGTTGCTCCGGCGCTGTTTTCCGGATCGGCACATGGCAAGGACGATGTTGCCGACATCAAGGGAGCGGTCGACCTGATGTTCGAGCGAGGCGAGTTGGCCCACCTCAGGCCGACGAAATGGCATGCGCCGCGCACGATTGCGATCTGGCTGCCGATCTGGTTCGGGCCTGTTCTGCTGATCTGGTGGCTGACCGGCTCTGCAAGCGTTTGGACCGAGATCGGCCGGTTCTTCAGTCTCATGGCGGTCGTTACCTTCGGCGGCGCCTACGCGGTGCTCGCCTATGTCGCCCAGGCAGCCGTCCAGTCCTTCGGCTGGCTCGCCCCTGGCGAAATGGTCGACGGTCTTGGGCTTGCCGAAACGACGCCTGGTCCACTCATCCTGGTGCTGCAGTTCGTTGGCTTCATAGCAGCGTTCCGCCATCCCGGCTCGCTGGACCCGTTGCTTGCCGGATCGCTGGGGGCGTTGCTGACGTTGTGGGTTACGTTCACGCCCTGCTTCTTCTGGATATTCCTCGGCGCACCCTATATCGAGGCCCTGCGCGGCAACAAGGTTTTGTCGGCGGCACTTGGCGCGATCACCGCCGCTGTTGTCGGGGTGATCATGAACCTGGCCCTGTGGTTTGCCTTGCACGTCATTTTCCATGAGGTGCGCGCGATGGGCCTCGGCATGAATGTGCCGGTGTTTTCGTCGATCGACTGGCGCGCGGCGCTGCTTTCCTGCGCCACCATGATCGCCGTCCTGAAGCTTAAGATCGGCATGCTGCCGACGCTTGCCGGATCCGCCCTTGCCGGTGTCTTGCTGCTGGCGGCGAGTGGCTGACAGGCACAACCACAAAGACTTAAAGCGCGTCGCGTGAATGCGTTTCAACGCGACACACGTTAAGTCACTGCTTTGTATTCCGCTTGCCAACCACCTAAGTGGTTGGAAACGGATTGGAACATGATGGCGCCACGACGCTCTTCCCTCGGCTTCCTCGGAATGTTCGGCCGCTCGGGCGACTTGAGACAGCTCGATGCGGCATTGCGCGGCGCTGACCTTCATCCAGCCCTCGTGCCGGAGGGGGTAAAACTCACCATCGTCAATCTGATGAAGGATCGCTGGCCCGACGAGCCGCCTGCCCACGCTTATCCAGGCGTGGCGCGACTGTTCAGCTATTGCATCGCCGGCCCGGAAGCCTTCGAGCGATCCAATGGTCTTCAGAACAGGCTGGAGGCAGAACGCCGGATCGAGGCCGCCCTTGAAACCGGCGACAGCTTCGATGCGCAAATCGTACTGATGACGCTGCACGCCAAGCTGATCAATGCCCAAGTCGTCGAGCGCTATGGGCTGGTTAGCGAGTGATTGTTTTGCGAGGGCCTACCCGCCCATGCTAGCGCGCGGCAGCTTGATCATCTCGCCAAAGCGGGCGCGCAGCCTGTCGTCGATCAGCTTCGGCACATGGCGCGGAAAGCGCTCGGCAAGCACGCGTTTCTTTTCGAGGATCGCCCGCTGCAGGATGTCGGGCCGGCCCTTCTCGTTCCATTCCTTGGGCGAAAAGCGGTCGCCGACGGCCGGATAGAAATATTCGGTCTGCATCAGGCGCAGCGTCTGCTCATTGCCGAGATAGTGGCCCGGTCCTTTCAGGCAGACATCGGCGATGGTGTCGATCGACAACGCCTCGTCCGTCACCTCGATGCCGCGCACGCAGCGCAGGCAGTGGCCGAGCATGTCGTTGTCGATGATCAGGCTTTCCAGGCAGAAACCGAGCAGCGAGGCGTGCATGCCGGCCGATTCGTACACCAGGTTGAGCCCGGCAAGGCCGGCCATGACATCGGTGATGCCTTTTTCATAGCCTGACTGGATATCGGGCAGTTTCGAATCCGTCATGCCCGCGGCCGAGCCGCCCGGCAGGTCGTAGAATTGCGCCATCTGCGCACAGGCCGCGGTCAGCACCGCCTGCTCGGCCGAACCGCCCGACATGGCGCCGGTCCTGAGATCCGATACGAACGGCCATGTGCCGAAGATCGCCGGATGGCCAGGCTTGATGGCGTTGACATAGATAAGGCCGACCAGCACTTCGGCCACCGCCTGCACCACCGCACCGGCAATCGCCGCGGGGGCCGTAGCACCTGCCTGTCCGGCCGACAGCAAGAGGATCGGGATGCCGCCTTCGACGCAGGCCTCGAGCACGCCGCAGGCGTCCTCGGCGAACTTCATCGGAGGCACGACGAAGCAGTTGGAGTTCGAGACGAACGGCCGGGCGCGGAAATTCTCCTCGCCGCCGGCAATGGCATAGAGCATTTCGAGCGCCGGTTGCACGTTCTCGCGCACCGTGAATGAGGTGCCGACATGCTTCGACGTCCCCATCACGCAGGCATAGAGCGTGTTGAAATCCATATCGAGCGGATCGGGAATGTCGCGCGGCACCATCGGCCGCTGGAAGAAATGGATGTTGTCGAGCCCTTCGACGAGGCGGGCGGCGTCATAGATGTCCTGCAGCAGCGACTCGCGATATTCGCGCTTTTCGACATCGACCAGATGCACGGCGGCGCCCGCCGTGCCGTAATGCACGCGTTTGCCCTTGATCAGCATGTCGTGCTTGGGGTCCTGGCCGTGCAGCGTGAAATGCCGGGCCGCTTTCTTGATCGTGTCGAGCACGAGCGCGCGCGGGAAACGGATGCGGCCATCGTCGCCATAGCCGGCACCGGCCTCGGTCAGCGCTTCGATGCAGGAGGGAATGGCATTGGCGAAGCCAACCGTTTCCAGGAGCGTCAACACGGCTTCGTGGATGCGTTCCTGGTCGTTCTCGGTCAGCGGCCCATAGCTGCCGCCTTCGAGGCCGGCGCGCACCGGTTTGATGTCATCGGCCAACGGTGCTGCCCGCATGGCGCGGCGAGCTTCGCGCCCGCCGGAGCGGCGCGAACGCTGATCCGCCGCCGCTTCCTGCTTTTCAAGAACTGACATGGAGACGCTCCACCTTTCCGAGAAGCAGGACGCGGCGGTTGGTCCACCATCGGCTGCTTCTTCCCCTTTGTGCCCCGACTATGCCGCCGGCATTGGCACAGCCTATGGGCCAGACGGTCCGGCTGCATATGCCAGAGCGAATGGCGCCGGAGCCACACTGTGTGGCTCCGGCCAGGGGATCGGATGGTGGATCAGGCGGCGGCCGGCCTGCGTCCGGCGGCAGTGGCCAGTTCGCGGATGCCTGGCTCGATGTGCTGCAGCGCGATCGAGGAAATGCCCAGCCGCATGAAACGCGAAGGCTTTTCAGTGCGATCGAAGAAACGGTCGCCCGGCTCGATGATGACACTACGCGAGGCCGCAGCCTCGGCCAGCCCACGCGCATCGGTGCCGCGCGGCCCTTCGAGCCACAGCGACGTGCCGCCGGCCGAATCGGTCGAACGCCATTCCGGCAGGAAAGCGGAAATCGCATGGACCAGGCGCTTGCGCCGCTCGTCGAAGGCGCTCGACAGCCGCCGCACAAGGGCCTCGTGATGGCCGAGCGACAGGAACAGCGCGACGGCGCGCTGGTTGTTGGCCGGCGGATGGCGCAGCATGAAGCGGCGCAGCGCCCTGAGTTCCGAGATCAGCCCAGCCGAGGCGACGATGTAGCCCAGCCGCAGGCCCGGAGCCAGTGTCTTCGACATCGAGCCGACATAGACGACGCGGCCGGAGCGGTCGAGGCTCTTCAAGGCCTGCTGCGGCGCCTCGTCGAGAAGCTGGCTGTCATAGCCGTCCTCGATGATGATCTGGTTGTAGCGGTTGGCCCGCGCCAGGAGATCCTGCCGCCGTTCCGCCGACAGCGGCACCATGGTCGGGCAATGATGGCTGGGCGTGACGAAGACGAACCCGGAATCATTGGGAATAGAAGCGGTTACGATGCCGGACTGGTCGACCGGCACCGGCTGTATGTCGGCACCCGCAAGGCGGAAGATCGAGCGTGCGTCGGGGTAGCCAGGGTCTTCCATCGCCACCTTGGAGCCCTTGCTCATCAGCAGCGTCGCCAGCATGTAGAGCGCGTTCTGGGCACCCAGCGTGACGATGATTTCGTCGGGATTGGCGAAGATGCCGCGCCGCGGCAGCAGCCGCGCCTGGATCTGTTCGATCAGCAGCGGATCGTCGCGATCGACCATGTCGGACGCCCAGTTGCGGATTTCGAGCACGGCAAGCGCCATGCGGTTGCACTCGCGCCACTCGGCGGTCGGGAACAGCGCCGGGTCGAACTGGCCGTAGACGAAGGGGTAGGATGACTTGATCCAGTTCTCGTGCTTGGCCGGTGGCGGCATGTCGCTGGCGGCGATCTTGCGGCGTGCCTTCCAGTCGATCTCGTTGGCCTGGTCGGGCGCCTTCTGGTGCGGCTTGGCCGGTGTCGCCAGCACATCGGGATTGACGAAATGGCCACGCCGCTCGCGTGCCACCAGGAAGCCCTGGTCGACGAGCTGCTGAAAGGCCAGCACCACGGTTCCCCGTGCCACGCCGAGTTTTTCGGCCAGGATCCGGCAGGAGGGAAGCGGCATCGAAGCGGCGATCTGGCGGTCGAGAATGGCGGCCACGATGGCTTGGCGGATCTGTGCCTGCAGGGTCTGGCCGGATTCGGCCGAAATCCGGAACAGGCCGGACCATATCGCCGTGTCGTTTCGCTGGGGCATGGAAGATGTTCCTCGATGGCCAACTTTTTTCGCTTGGCTGGACCAGTCGAATGTAACGGTGGCACAAGGGGTTGCGCCAATCAATTTTTCTGATCGTTGGGATTTATGCCAGTGATCCTTCGGCGGAAAATCCGGCACCGCGCCCACCCTCGTGACGCGGACACGTCATCACCGCGTGGGGATTTTGAGTCATGCCGCGTGACGATTCGCGTCATCGCCGCGTATTGACCGCACGGAATTCGGCTCACTAGTTTTGGCGCGACGACACGCGCCGGAAACATCCGGTCTGATATGCTGTGTCGAAAACGCCAGGAGTCCCCGCCAGTGGATCAGTCAGCTTTCCAGAAACAGCTCGCCGCCTTGCGCGATCATCGCGCCGCGGCGCCATCCAGCATGCGCCAGGCCTTCGCCGCCGATCCGCAGCGGTTCAAGACATTCTCCGCCACCGACGGCGACCTGTTGCTCGACTGGTCGAAATGCGCGGTCGACGCGCTCACCATGGACATGCTGGAGAAACTTGCCAAGGCAGCCGATCTCGAAGGCCGCCGGGCGGCGATGTTCGCCGGCAAGAAGATCAACGTCACCGAAGACCGTGCAGTGCTGCACACCGCGCTGCGCAACCTGACCGGCAAGGGCGTCACCGTCGATGGCCAGGACGTCAAGGCGGACGTCATTGCGGTGCTCGACGCGATGGGCGCCTTTGCCGATGCCGTGCGCTCCGGCAAGGCGGCCGGCGCCACCGGCAAGAAGATCACCGACATCGTCAACATCGGCATCGGCGGTTCCGATCTCGGCCCGGCCATGGCGACGCTGGCGCTGGCGCCCTATCATGACGGGCCGCGCGCGCATTACGTCTCCAACATCGACGGCGCCCATATCCATGACACGCTGAAGGGCCTGTCGGCGGAAACCACGCTTTTCATCATCGCCTCCAAGACTTTCACCACCGTCGAGACGATGACCAATGCCGAGACGGCGCGCAAATGGGTGCAGAAGGCACTCGGCAAGGAAGCGGTCGGCAAGCATTTCGCCGCCGTCTCGACTGCGCTCGAGCTGGTGGCCAAGTTCGGCATCGAATCGGATCGCGTTTTCGGCTTCTGGGACTGGGTCGGCGGCCGCTATTCGGTCTGGGGCGCGATCGGCCTGCCGGTGATGATCGCTGTCGGGCCACGGAATTTTCGCGCCTTCCTCGATGGCGCGCACGAGATGGACGAGCATTTCCGCACCGCGCCGGTGCAGGAGAACCTGCCGGCGCTGCTGGGATTGGTCGGCTGGTGGCATCGCGTGATCTGCGGATACCCGGCGCGCGCCGTCATTCCTTACGATCAGCGCCTGTCCCGGCTGCCGGCCTATCTTCAACAGCTCGACATGGAATCGAACGGCAAGAGCGTCACCCTCGAAGGCGGTGCGGTGACGACGCCGACCGGACCGCTGGTCTGGGGCGAGCCTGGCACCAACGGACAGCATGCCTTTTTCCAGCTGTTGCACCAGGGCACCGATTTCATCCCGGTCGAATTCCTCGCCGCGGCAGTCGGCCACGAGCCGGACCTCAAGCATCAGCATGATCTGCTGCTCGCCAACTGCCTGGCGCAGTCGGAAGCGTTGATGAAGGGCCGCACGCTGGAGGAGGCGCGCGCCCAGATGCTGGCCAAGGGCATGAAGCCGGCAGAGGTCGACAAGATCGCGCCGCACCGCGTCTTCTCCGGCAACCGGCCCTCGATGACCATCCTTTACCGTAAGCTCGACCCGCGCACCTTCGGCCGGCTGATCGCGCTCTACGAGCATCGCGTCTTCGTCGAGGGAACGCTGTTCAACATCAACTCCTTCGACCAGTGGGGCGTCGAGCTCGGCAAGGAACTGGCCACCGGCCTCTTGCCTGTCGTGGAGGGCAAGGAAAGTGCCGCGAAGCGGGATGCCTCGACCGCTGGCCTAGTGGGATACATCCAGCATTTGCGTGGATCGGAGTAAGCAGTTTGGCAGACATCAAGGGCATATTGTTCGACAAGGACGGGACGCTTGTCGACTTCAACGCAACATGGCTCGGCATTGCCGACTTCATGGCCATGGATGCCGCCGAGGGCGATCGCTGGAAGGCCGACAGGCTGCTTTCGGCGGCGGGTTTCGATTTCGTCAACAAGCGGTTCAGGCCCGACTCGATCTTTGCCTCGGGCACCAACATGGATGTCGTCGAACTGTGGTTCCCGCGCCTGTCCGACGAGGACCAGATGCTGGCCGTCGCCCGCTTCAACGAAATCACGTCCGTGCAAGGCTCGTCGATGGCGGTGGCGCTGCCCGGCATCGTCGAAACGCTGACAGCGCTGCACAAGCGATCCTACCGGCTCGGCGTCGCTACCAACGATTCGACCAGCGGCGCGGAGAAAACCATGGTCACGCTGGGCGTCGCCCAGCTCTTCGACGCAGCCTATGGCTATGACGCTGTGGCCAATCCCAAACCGGCGCCAGACACGATCTACGCCTTCTGCGACCTGACCGGGCTGAAGCCGGCGCAGATCGCCATGGTCGGCGACAATCGCCACGACCTGGAGATGGCGCGAGCCGGCGGCTGCGGGCTGGCGATCGGCGTGCTCTCTGGCACTGGCACGCGTGAATCGCTGTCGTCGATCGCCGATATCGTGCTGGATTCGGTTGCCGATCTGCCGGACTTCCTTGCGGCACGGGTCAAGGAAACGATCTAGTCTAGCGGCTGGATTTACCCTCGAAACGAAAGACACCACTCTTCGGCGCGCTGTCTTTCGTCTGGCCGAAATCCGGCACCTGGTATTCGGCAAGCAAGCGCAGCCGCGATCGCGGCAGGTAGGCGCGGCCTGGGTCGCCGACCAGAACCTCGATACCGGCATCAAGGCAGCGGTCGAGGAAAGGCATGACGCGCTCGGCGACGTCCTGTCCATAAAAGACGTCGCCGGCGGTCACGACATCGACCGTGGGCGGCGATCCGCCGGTAATATCCTGCGCCATGACCGTCATCGCGACCCCGTTCGCCGCCGCGTTGAGCGCGAGGGCGGCAACGCCGTTGCGATCGATCTCGGCCGCGATCACCGCGCTCGCCCCAGCCTTGGCCGCGGCGATGCCGACAAGGCCGGAACCGGCGCCGAGGTCGAGCACGCGGCGGCCGGCCACGGTTTGCGGATGGTCGAGTATATAGCGCGCAAGCACCGCGCCGCCGGCCCAGGCGTAGGCCCAATACGGCGGCTGCGGCTCGGGTCCATCTTCTTCCGCCTCGGCCGTGTCGTCATCGGAGCCTTGCCGCGGATCGGTAAGCCGCCTCAGGCCGCTGGCCGGATGAGGCGTATAGAGCAGGATCTCGGGAAGCGACGGCACCGGGGCGATGCGCATGTTCGCCCTGATGAACTCAGCCGGGTCAGGACGGCAAGGTGCATCCACGGCGCCCAGGCCGTCGGCTGCCGTCATTCCCGCAGCGCCCGCCGCAGGATCTTGCCGACCGGCGTCTTCGGCAGCTCGGTCCGGAATTCGATGTATTTCGGCCGCTTGTAGCCGGTCAGGTTCTCGCGGCAATAGGCGGTGAGCGTCTCTGCGGTCAGCGCCGGATCCTTCTTGACCACGAACAGCTTCGGCACTTCGCCCGAATGCTCGTCCGGCACGCCGATCGCCGCCACTTCGAGCACGCCCGGATGCATCGCCACGACTTCCTCGATCTCGTTCGGATAGACGTTGAAGCCCGAGACCAGGATCATGTCCTTCTTGCGGTCGACGATCTTGGTGTAGCCGCGCTCGTCCATGAAGCCCATGTCGCCGGATTTGAAGTAGCCGTCCTTGGTCATCACCTTGGCGGTCTCATCCGGCCGGTTCCAGTAGCCCGCCATCACTTGCGGTCCCCGGATGCAGATTTCGCCGACCTCGCCGAGCGGCAGATTGGTGCCGTCGTCGTCACGGATCGCGATCTCCGTCGATGGCAGGGGCAGGCCGATGGTGCCGGTGAAGTCGCTGGCGCTGAACCTGTTGGCGGTGACCACCGGCGAGGTTTCGGAAAGACCGTAGCCCTCCGAGACCGAACAGCCGGTCAACGCTTTCCAGCGCTCGGCAACGCCCTTCTGCACCGCCATGCCGCCGCCCAGCGTCAGGACCAGCGGCTTGAAGTCGAGCTTGCGGAAATCCTCATTGTTGAGCAGCGCGTTGAACAGCGTGTTGAGGCCGGGAAAGATGTGGACCGGATATTTCTGCAATTCCTTGACGAAGCCGGGAATGTCGCGCGGGTTGGGAATGAGGATGTTCTGGCCACCCATCTGCATGCCCATCAGCGCATTCACCGTCAGCGCGAAGATATGATAGAGCGGCAATGCGCAGATAAGGTTCAGATGCGCCGGTTTCGGCTTGATCGTGTAAGCGTCTTCCAGCCACAGCGCATTCTGCGCGACATTGGCCAATACGTTCCTGTGCAACAGCACCGCGCCCTTCGAAACACCGGTGGTGCCCCCCGTATATTGCAGGAAGGCGACATCGTCGGCCACGACCTTGACGGGCTTCAGGCTGATGCCGGTACCAGCCTTGAGCGCCGCATTGAACTTGACATGGCCGGGCAGCGCCCATGCCGGCACCATCTTCTTGACGCGGCGCACGACGAAATTGACGATCGTGCCCTTCAGGCCGCCGAGCATGTCGCCCATCGCGGCGACCACGACATGCTTGACCGCCGTCCTGGCGATCACCGCCTGCAAGGTGTTGGCGAAGTTTTCGAGAATGACGATGGCCTGCGCGCCGGAATCCTTGAGCTGGTGCTCGAGTTCGCGCGGCGTGTACAGCGGGTTGATGTTGACCACGATATAGCCGGCTCGCAGGACGGCCATCATCGCCACCGGATATTGCAGCACGTTCGGCATCATCAGCGCGACGCGCGCGCCCTTCTGCAAGCCTTTCGACTGCAGATAGGCGCCGAAGGCAGCCGACAGCCGATCGAGATCGCCATAGGTGATCGCCTTGCCCATGCAGATGAACGCCGGCTGGCCGGAAAACTGTTTGCAGGCGGCGGTAAGCAGGTCGCCAATGGAACTGTAGGCCAGGGGGCCCATTTCGGCCGGAACGACTTTCGGATAGCTCTTGAGCCAAGGCTTTTCCGGCAACCCGGCAGCCAGCGCCGTCAGCGCCTTCGGCAATGGCGAGGTCACTGCCGGCTTCGCCGCCGGTGGGGCCTTCGCCGCTGCAGCCGTCGTTATCGGCTTGGCAACAGCAGGCTTGACTGCCGCGGCCTTGGCGGCGGCGGGCTTTGCCTTGGATGCCGGCTTTGCGGCGGCAGGCTTGGCCGGGGCCTTGGCCGCAGGTTTTGCGCTTGTCTTCACCGGCACCGGGGCCGCCTTCGGCTTGGCCGCGGCGGCTTTGGCAACGGGCGCTTTCGGCTTGACCACGCCGGCGGCTGCCTTAGGAGCCGCCTTGGCTCTCACCGGCGCCGTCGTCTTTGATGCTTTTGCCACCCGTTTCCTCCCTGGATAGTTCTTGTTCGCCCGTGCCGCGCTCGCCCCCGAATTGACGGAGACGTCCCCCAATGCCGCCAGGATGTGTTCTATGTATTGCCTCTATCGGCGGCCGTGCAAGTCTTGCCCCTGCGGCAAGGCGGCGAAAGATTTGCCGCCGAAAATCTTCCCTCCCGCCGATACTGCGGGCCGGTGTCCTGCCGCATCCTCGGCCGGGCCAACGCCTGCGCACGACCTGTATCGCCAGATCGGAGATCAATAAAAAAATGCGGTCGTTAACAATCCCGTGAATGGAAAGAACTGCTAATTTTTTCTGCCATTTAGCAAAATCGCGGATTTTTTTCCTGCTTCCCGAGGGGTAAGCAAACGGGGTGTTCCAAAGCCGGAAAAACGGTGCTTATATGCGCGCTTCGCGAGCCTGATAGAGGGGCTTGGAAGAACATCAGGGAGTGCTCAATGAAAAAGAAACTCGCTTTTGCGGCCGCGTTGCTGGCCGCAAGCGTCCTGGGCGGCATGGCCAATGCAAAGACGCTTGTCTATTGCTCGGAAGCGTCGCCGGCCAATTTTGATCCGGGTACGACGACGGGCGGCAACGATTTCGATGCCTCGTCGCGTACCGTCTATTCGCGCTTGGTCGAATTCAAGCATGGCGGCACCGAGGTCGAGCCCGGTCTCGCCGACAAGTGGGAAATCTCCGACGACGGCCTGGTCTATACTTTCCACCTGCACCCGGGCGTGAAGTTCCAGACCACCGACTATTTCAAGCCGACCCGTGACCTCAATGCCGACGACGTCGTCTTCTCCTTCGACCGCCAGTTCAACAAGGCGAACCCGTGGAACGGCGACAAGTATCTGCCCAACCTGACCTGGGACTACTACACCGGCATGGACATGCCGAAATACGTCGCCAAGTGGGAAAAGGTCGACGACCTGACCGTCAAGCTGACGCTGACCGAGCCGAATGCGCCGATGCTGGCCAACCTCGGCATGGACTTCGCCTCGATCGTGTCGAAGGAATATGCCGAGCAGTTGGAGAAGTCCGGCAAGATGGCCGATTTCTCGACCAAGCCGATCGGCACCGGCCCGTTCCAGTTCGTCGACTATCAGCTGGATTCGGTCATCCGCTATGCGGCCCATCCGGATTATTTCAAGGGCAAGGAGAAGATCGACGATCTCGTCTTCGCCATCACCCCTGACGCGACCGCCCGCATCCAGAAGGTGCTTGCCGGCGAATGCGACATCGCGCCCTATCCGAATCCGGCCGACATCGGCACGATCAAGGCCAACCAGGACGTGACCCTGATGGATCAGGCCGGCCTGAACATCGGCTACATGAGCTACAACACCACCATCCCGCCGCTCGACAAGCCTGAGGTGCGCCATGCGCTCAACCAGGCCATCGACCGGGAAGCCCTGATCAAGTCGCTGTTCCAGGACGCCGGCGCCACGCCCGCCGAAAACCTGATCCCGCCGACCATGTGGTCGTGGGATAAGGATGTGAAGGCAGACGCCTATGATCCGGATGCGGCCAAGAAGGTTCTGTCCGCTGCCGGGCTCACGGAAATCCAGCTCTGGGCTTCCGATCGCGTTCGTCCTTACAACCCGAACTTCCAGCGCGCCGCCGAACTGATCCAGGCCGACTGGGCTAAGGTCGGCGTCAAGGCCGAGATCGTCAACTACGAGTGGACCAAGTATCGCTCGGAGGGCAAGAAGAAGGACCGTCCAGGCGCCTTCCAGATTGGCTGGACCGGTGACAATGGCGATCCGGACAACTTCTTCGCCACCCTGTTCGCCTGCTCCGCCATCGGCGTCTCGAACTACTCGAGCTGGTGCGACAAGGACTTCGAGGACCTGATCCAGAAGGCCAAGAAGACCAGTGACCAGGCCGAGCGCACCAAGCTCTATGAGCAGGCGCAGGTCGTCTTCCAGAAGCAGGCTCCGGCCTTCCTGCTGGCACACAGCCAAGTCTACGCAGTCGTGCGCAAGAATGTCAGCGGTTTCATGATGGACCCGCTCGGCATTCACCGCTTCGACGGCGTCGACAAAGCCGAATAAGATATTGAGTGGGGCGGCGCTGTAGAGCGCCGCCCCCTTCGCCATGCTCAAATATATTCTTCACAGAATTGCACTTTTGATCCCGACGCTTGTCGGCATCACTATCTGTGCCTTCGCCTTCGTCAGGCTGCTGCCCGGCGATCCCATCCTTGCCATGGCCGGCGAACACGGCGTGGCGCCGGCGCGTTACGAGGAGCTCAAGGAGCAGTTCGGCTATAATCTGCCGATCTGGCAGCAATACGCGCGCTATGTCGGCGAGGTCGTGACCGGCGATTTCGGGGTCTCCATCTCGTCCAAGCGCCCGGTGATGGAAGAGTTCAAGATCCTTTTTCCGGCGACGATGGAACTGTCGTTTTTCGCCATGATTTTCGCCATGGTGCTCGGCATTCCGGCCGGCATCTTCGCGGCCGTCAAGCGCGGCTCCTGGTTCGATCAATCGCTGATGGGCACGGCGCTCGTCGGCTATTCGATGCCGATCTTCTGGTGGGGCCTGCTGCTGATCATCTTCTTCTCCGGTTACCTCGGCTGGACGCCGGTCTCGGGCCGGATCGGCCTGCAGTTCTTCTTCAAGCCGATTACCGGCTTCATGACCATCGACACCTTGCTCTACGGCAAATGGGATGCCTTCCGCTCGGCGCTCAGCCACCTGGTGCTGCCGGCGATCGTGCTCGGTACCATTCCGCTGGCGGTGATCGCCCGCCAGACGCGTTCGGCGATGTTGGAAGTTCTGGGTGAGGACTATGTCCGCACGGCGCGCGCCAAGGGCCTGTCGCCGTCGCGGGTGATCGGCCTGCATGCCTTGCGCAATGCGCTCATCCCCGTGGTCACCACCATCGGCCTGCAGGTCGGCACGCTGCTTGCCGGGGCCATCCTCACCGAAACCATCTTCGCCTGGCCGGGCATCGGCAAATGGATGGTCGATTCCATCTTCAAGCGCGACTATGTCGTCGTGCAGTCAGGTCTGCTTTTGATCGCCCTCATCGTCATGGCCGTGAACCTCATCGTCGACGTGCTCTATGCCGTCATCAACCCGCGCATACGGGCGTCGTGATGAGCCAGTCGACCGAAATCGCCCCAATGGCCGCCGGCAACCCTGACCGTCTGACGGGCTTCAGGACCTTCTGGCACTATTTCTCGGTCAATCGCGGCGCCGTGATCGGCCTGTTCGTCTTCATCCTGCTGGTGCTGGCGGCCCTGTTTGCGCCGCTGCTCGCGCCCTATGCGCCCGACATTCAGGACAAGACCGCGTTTCTGAGGCCGCCAGCCTGGCAGGCCGGTGGCAGCGCCCAATATCTGCTCGGCACCGATCCAGTCGGCCGCGACATCCTTTCGCGCCTGCTCTATGGCGCGCGCTTTTCGCTGCTCATCGGCGCGGTCGTGGTCACGCTGGCGCTCACCGGCGGCATTACGCTCGGACTGCTGGCCGGCTATTTCCGCGGCTGGGTCGATGTGGCGATCATGCGCGTGATGGACCTTATCCTGGCGTTCCCGTCGCTGCTTCTGGCGCTCGTTCTGGTCACCATCCTTGGCCCTGGTCTGTTCAATGCGATGCTGGCCATCGCGCTTGTCCTGCAGCCGCATTTCGCGCGGCTGGTGCGCGCTGCCGTGATGGCGGAGAAGAGCCGCGAATACGTCGTGGCGGCGAAGGTCGCCGGCGCCGGCCATATCAGGCTGATGCTTCGCACCATCCTGCCGAATTGCCTGGGACCGTTGATCGTCCAGGGCACGCTGTCCTTCTCCAACGCCATCCTCGAGGCGGCTGCTCTCGGCTTCCTCGGCCTCGGCGCCCAGCCGCCGACGCCCGAATGGGGAACGATGCTCGCTTCGGCGCGCGAATTCATCCTACGCGCCTGGTGGGTGGTGACCTTCCCCGGTCTCGCCATCCTAATCACCGTGCTTGCCATCAACCTGATCGGCGACGGCCTGCGCGACGCGCTCGATCCGAAACTGAGGAGGTCGTGATGGCGCTGCTCGATATCCAGAACCTCGTCGTCGAGTTCCAGACTGTTTCCGGTTCTTTCCGCGCTGTTGATGGCGTGTCGCTCCATGTCGACGAGCGCGAAGTGCTGGCGATCGTTGGCGAATCCGGCTCCGGCAAATCGGTGTCGATGCTGGCGGTCATGGGGCTTTTGCCATGGACGGCCACGGTCACCGCCGACCGCATGAACTTCAATGGCCGCGATCTTCTGAAGTTGAGCTCTGCCGAGCGGCGCAAGATCGTCGGCAAGGACATGTCGATGATCTTCCAGGAGCCGATGGCCAGCCTCAATCCCTGCTTCACCGTCGGCTTCCAGATCGAAGAGGTGCTGCGTTTCCATATGGGTATGGACAGTGCGCAGCGCCGCGAGCGCGCCATCGAACTGCTGACCCAGGTCGGTATTGCCGAGCCGGCGGAAAGGCTCAACTCGTTCCCGCACCAGATGTCGGGCGGCCAGTGCCAGCGCGTCATGATCGCGATCGCCATCGCCTGCAATCCGAAGCTGCTGATCGCCGACGAGCCGACCACCGCGCTCGACGTCACCATCCAGAAGCAGATCCTCGATCTCCTGGTCTCGTTGCAGGCCAAATACGGCATGGGCCTGATCATGATCACCCACAATATGGGCGTCGTTGCCGAGACCGCGGACCGCGTCATCGTTCAGTACAAGGGCCGCAAGATGGAAGAGGCCGACGTGCTGTCGCTGTTTGAATCGCCGAAGAGCAATTACACGCGCGCACTTTTGTCGGCACTGCCGGAGAATGCCGTCGGCGACCGGCTGCCGACCGTTTCCGACATGATGTTCGAGCCGGCGCCTTCGGGAGCCGCCGCATGAGCATCAAGGTCGTCGAAGGCAAGAATATCGTCCGCGACTATCATGTCGGGGGCGGGCTGTTTCGCGCACAGCGCACGGTGCATGCGGTCAAGGGCGTTTCGTTCAGCGTCGACAAGGGCAAGACGCTCGCAATCGTCGGCGAAAGCGGCTGCGGTAAGTCGACGCTTGCCCGCATCATCACGCTGATCGATCCTGCGACTTCGGGTGAGTTGTTCATCGACGGCAACAAGGTCGACATCGCCAAGGACGGGCTGAGCAAGGAGATGCGCCGCAAGGTGCAGATCGTTTTCCAGAACCCTTACGGGTCGCTCAACCCGCGCCAGAAGATCGGCGACGTGCTGGGCGAACCGCTGCTCATCAACACCGGCAAGCCGGCCGAGGAGCGGCGCGACCTCGCCATGAAGATGCTGAAGAAGGTCGGTCTCGGACCCGAGCACTACAATCGCTATCCGCATATGTTTTCCGGCGGCCAGCGCCAGCGTATCGCCATCGCCCGCGCGCTGATGCTCAACCCCAGCCTCTTGGTGCTGGACGAGCCGGTCTCCGCTCTCGATCTGTCTGTACAGGCGCAGGTGCTCAACCTGCTCGCCGACCTGCAGGACGAGTTCCAGCTGACCTACGTCTTCATCAGCCACGATCTGTCGGTGGTGCGCTACATCGCCGACGATGTGATGGTGATGTATTTCGGTGAAGCGGTCGAATACGGCTCGCGCGAAGAGGTCTTCGCCGACCCCAAGCACAGCTACACCAGGACGCTGTTCGCCGCGACGCCGCGCGCCGACGTCGCCTCGATCAAGGCGAGGCTGGCAAAGAAGAAGGCGGCCTGACCGGGCGTGTCGATATTCAGGTGAGGCCGGCCTGCGAATGGCGGCTTCCTGCGCTTCCGGTGCTCACGTACTTTAAGTACGCTCCGCTCCGGTTCTCGGAAGCCACCATTCTCGACTCGGCCTGACCCGAATCTCAACACACCCTAAGCCAAGCCGCTTACGACAGCTTGGCGATGATGGTGCGCAGCGCTTCGCCGAAACGGTGGATCTCATCGACCGTGTTGTAGTGGACCAGCGAGGCGCGGATGGCGCCGCTGTCCATCGACAGGTTGAGCCGCTTCATCAGCCGCGGCGCGTACATGTGGCCATCGCGGATGCCGATCTGCATGTCGGCCATTTCCTCGACGATCCTTTGCGGTGACAGCTTGCCGATGTTGAAGCAGAAAGTCGGCACGCGTTCGGTGATACGGGCTTCGTCGGAAACGCCGTAGATCGTCGCGCCGCAATCCTTGAGCACGCCAAGCATCTCGCGCGCCAGCACCAGCTCATAGTCGCGGATGGCACCCATGCCGGCGACGATGTTTTCGCGCCGCGAGCGGTTGTTGGATGGCGCGAGATTGCGGCCGATCAGTTCGAGATACTGCACGGCCGCATCCATGCCCGAGACGTTCTCATAAATGAAGGTGCCGGCCTCGACCTTGTAGGGCGGCTCGTCGGGAATGAAATCCTCGCGGAAGGTCGGCAGCCGCTTCAGCGTCTCGAAGCGCCCCCACAGGAACCCCATATGCGGCGAGAAGTTCTTGTAGCCGGAGCAGACGAGGTAATCGCAGTCCCAGGCCTGCACGTCGATCAACCCATGCGGCCCATAGTGCACGCAGTCGAGGAACACCTCGGCGCCGGCCGCGTGCGCGATCTTGGCCACCGAAGCGACATCGACGATCGAGCCGATCGAATGTGCGGTGACCGTGCAGGCGACCAGCCGGGTACGGTCGGAAACCAGCGGGCGCAGGTCGTCGACATGCAGATTGCCGTCCTCGCGCATACGCCACCATTTGAACTTGGCGCCGGCGGACTCCAGCGCCAGCCACGTGGCGATGTTGGCGTCGTGGTCCATGTCGGTGATGACGATCTCGTCGCGCTCTTGAAGCATCTGGCCGATGCCGAGGCTGACCAGGCGGATGAACGAGGTGGCGTTCATGCCGAAGCAGATTTCGGCTGGGCTGGCGGCGTTGATCAGCAGGGCGACACTCTCGCGGGCGTCGGCGACCGACTGGTCGACGGTGACGCTGCGGCCATAGCGGCCACCGCGCTGCACATTGTGCGAAACCAGATGGTTGGTCACCGCGTCGAGCACGCTCTGTGGAATCTGCGCGCCGGCGGCATTGTCCATGAAGATGAAATCGCCGGCCCGCTGCAAGGCTGGAAACATGGTGCGGATGGTGTCGACGGGGAACGCGGCGGCGTTCGCATTGTCGGTTTGATGCTTGTTCAAGGTTGGCTCCTGCGAAGGGCTTGGCGGGTGGGATCGGTTGGCGAGGTCAGCGCGTCTTCTCGGTCTTGAAGCGTTCTTCAAGCAGGCTGACGAGGCGGACCATCGGCCAGAGGAAGATGAGATAGACTAGAGCGGCGCCGATCAGCGGCGAGGGGTTGGCGTAGAGCGACTGCGCGTTGGTCGCTTCCTTCAACAGTTCCGGCAGCGCCACGGTCGAGGCAAGCGAAGTGTCCTTGAACATCGAGACGCAGTTGCTGGTCATCGGCGGGATGACCACGCGGATCGCCTGCGGCAGCACCACCTTGCGCAAGGTCAAAAAGAACGGCAGGCCGAGTGCCTGCGACGCCTCGAACTGGCCGCGCGGAATGCTTTCGATGCCGGAGCGGAACACTTCGGCCGAGTAGGCCGACATGATGATGGCGAAGGCCGTCACGGCGGACGCCCAGGACGACAGGCGGATGCCGAGGAAGGGCAGCGCATAGTAGATCAGGATCAGCACGACCAGCACCGGCAGGGCGCGGAATATGTCGGTGTAGCCGACCGCGAGCCACCGCAGCGGCTTCGGCGCATAAAGCCGCACCAGGCTGATCGTCAGGCCGATCGGGATGCCGATGCCGATGCTCAAGATGCCGAGCAGCAGCGTGTTCAGGAAGCCGCGCAGCAGCGCCGGCAGGCTGGACATGATGACATCTGGGTTGAAGAAGGTGTCGATCAGCGACATGGGAGCGTTCCCGAACCGTTTTGCGTCCCGTGACGCCAGAGCAAGACCCGAACACCGAAATCGGTGAGCCACATCGATGGCGGCTCCGGGAAGGGCATGAATGAAAACAGGACGTGCCGGCCTTTCGAGCCGGCACGCCTGCGTTCTGTCAGTCGCCGCTCAGGCCTTCGGCAGCGGCATTTCCTTGACGGTCGAAGAATCGGCTGGCGCGTCGCTTCCGAACCACTTCTTGTGGATCGCGGCCAGCGTGCCGTCCTTCTTCATCGCGGTGAGCGCGTCGTTCAGTTTGCCGAGCAGCGGGTGGTCCTTGGTCATCATCAGCCCGTACTGTTCGCCGGTCTTGATGCGCTCCTTGACCGTCAGGTCCTTCATCTTGGTGAAGGAGTACTGCATGCCAGGGATGTCGCTGACTGCCGCATCGACGCGTCCGGCGCTGAGATCGAGCAGCAGGTTCTGCTGCGTGTCATAGCCCTTCACGTCGGCGAAGCCATCGGCTTCCTGATGCGCCTTGACCCAGGTTTCGCCCGTCGAGCCGGACAGCACGCCGACGATCTTGCCCTTGAGGTCGGCTTCGGCCTTGATCGGGCTGTCGGTCTTGGTGGCGATGCCCATGTCGGAATCATAATAGGGCTGCGTGAAAGACTGCGACTTCAGCCGCTCCGGCGTGATGGTGATCGACGAGATGGCGACATCGATGCGCTTCGAGGTTGTGGCGGCGAACAGTGCCTGGAAGCCGAGGTCGGCAATATCCGTGGTCATGCCGACGCGCTTGGCCGCCTCGTTGACGATGTCGACTTCATAGCCCTCGAACGTCCCGCTCTCGTTCTTGTACTCGAAGGGCGGATTGGTCGGGTAGGCACCGACATTGAGCACATCGGCGGCATAGGCGGTAGCCGGGCCGGCGGCGATGCCGATGGCGGCGGCGAGAAGCATGAGATTGCGACGGTTCAGGTTCATTGGTGTTCCCTCTGGGGTGTTCCCTCTGGTTGTTGATCGGGCGGGGCTGGCCCCGCACGGTTTCTTGCCGCCCCACCTTCGGCAGGGCGTCAATTCATGGCCGCGACCATGCGGTCGAGCGCGGTCGCTATCTCCTTGCGTTCACGGCACACGCACATCCGCAGGAAGGCCGTTGCCGAACTTCCGAAGAGATGGCCGGGCGCCAGCCCGACGCGCGCCGTCTCGAGAATCCTGGTGCAGGCGCGCCGGGCATCGCTCTCGCCTTCCATGGCAAAGAAGGCATACATGCCGCCGCGCGGTTTCGTTGGCAGGATGACACCCGGAATTTGCGCCAGCCGGTCATAGGCGAGGTCAAGGCCAGTCCTGATCCGCTGCCTGATCCCCTCGACCAGCGGCTCGCCCTGGCGGATCGCTGCAACCGCACCGGCCTGGATTGGCGCGGCGGTGCCGCTGTTGACATATTGCGTCATGGCGCCGAGTTGGTCGGCCACCCCGGACGGATGCGTCAGCCAGCCGATGCGCCAGCCGGTCATCGCCCAGGCCTTCGAGAAGCTGTTGACCGACAGCACCCTGTCGCCATCCTCGGCGATCTGCAGGATGGAGGGCGCAACATCGCCATCGAAATAGAGCCGGCCGTAGACCTCGTCGGAGATGATCCAGATGCCGGTGCGCCGGCTGAACTCGAGCAGCGCGCGCATTTCCTCGGCAGAGGCGGTCCAGCCGGTCGGGTTGGACGGCGTCGACAGGAAGATCGCCCGCGTGCGGGCGTCGCAGGTCGCGAACAGCCGGTCTAGGTCGAGATGCCAGTCGCCATTGAAGTCGAGCGAGAACGGCCGTGGCTCGCCGCCGATCAAGTGGATGGCGTTGTGGATGTTGGGCCATTGCGGCGCGACATAGACGACGTTGGTGCCGGTATCGACCAGCAGCTCCAGCGCCAGGTACAGCGCCTGCATGCCGCCCGGCGTGACCGTGGTGCGCGCGACCGGGATCGGCCGGCCATGGATGCCCGTCTGGTACTCCGACAGCGCCTCATTCAAGGGGCCATGACCGCGCATGTTGGGAACGTAGAAGGTCAGGCCTTCATCGAAGACCGCCTTGGCGGCGTCGCGGATGAAAGCGGGCGTCACCATGTCGCCTTCGCCGTACCAGAGCGCGATGACGTCGCCGAGTTCGCGCGCCCGAACGGCAAGATTGGCGATGTTCTCGGTGTGCAGGTCACGGATCTGCGCGCGAATGCCATCGAAGGCATAGCGCGCGCTGGACGATGACTGGGGCAGCATAAACGACAAGGACTGAAACCCCTCCCACCCGGAGCACCACGATGGACTGGCCGGCAAGCCCGTCCGGCACCGCAGTCGCCACCGATCTTGGAATGCTTATCCAAAGCGCGGCGCTTTTCAAGGCGAAAGTTTTAAGCTTAAAAAGTTTCGCCGGCCTGTTGCCGGGCCGATACGCCTTTTTGCGCTAGCTGCGCCCTTCTCGTGCCAACTCGGCACGCGCGGCGGAGGCGCCGGCGGCAGCGCCCGCACCGAGAAACATCGTGTCGCTGGCCAGCACGAAGAAGCTAGCACCGATGGCGGCCCATTGGGCCACGTCCTGCGGCTTTGCGCAGAAGATGCCTGATGTCCTGCCATGCGCAACCGTGACGCCGATGATCCTGCGGATCGCATAGGTGAGCTTGTCGGCGCCTTTCGGTCCGATCGCATCGATCGACACCGAGAGATCCCCGGGGCCGACGAAGATCACGTCGACGCCGTCGACGGCGGCGATCACTTCGATGTTGGCCAGCCCTTCCGATGTCTCGACCTGGACCGCGACGACGATCCTGTCATTGGCGCCGGCGAGATATTCTGGAATGCGATAGCCGTAGCCGGCCGCCCGGCCGGGCCCGACGCCGCGCTCGCCCTGTGGCGGATAGCGCGAGGCTTTGACGGCCATCGCCGCCTGGGCGGCGGTCGAGACGCGTGGGATCAGCACCCCTTGCGCGCCACTGTCCAGCGCCGCCTGGATGGCTTCCGGCGCATGGCCGGGAACGCGGACCATGGCAGGCACGCGATGCACGTCGGCCGCTCGCACCATGGTCTCGATCATGTCGCGCGAGACCTGCGCATGCTCCCAGTCGATGCAGACAAAATCGAGGCCGGACTGCGCCATCACTTCGACTGCGACGGGGTGGGGAATGGCGGCAAAGGAACCGACGAGGCTCGTCTTGCCGATACACTTCTGGCGGAACTCGCTCATGCCCATCCCTTTCTCGCTCTGCCGGAATCCATATCCGCAAACGACCGTCAGGCGAAGCTATTTCAGGCTTGAAATATTTTCGCGCGAGCCTAGCGTGTGCTCTCCCGCCACGAGTTCCAGACATGATCAAAGCGCATCCCCTGCACGGCCCGAACAAACTGAAGCTCGGCGTCTTTTCGACCAATGCCGATGGCGGCCTTGCCATCACCGACGTTCCGGAACGCTGGGCGGCAGGCTGGCAGGACAATCTGACGGCGGCCCAGATCGCCGACCGCGCCGGGCTGGAATTCATGCTGCCGATCGCACGCTGGCGCGGCTTCGGCGGCCGCAACAAGGTGCGTGAATGGTCGTTCGAGACCTTCACCTGGGCGGCGGCACTCAGCATGGCTACCGAACAGATCGGCCTGTTCATGACCGTGCATGTGCCGCTCGTGCATCCGCTCTACGCTGCCAAGGCGCTGGCGACGGTCGATCACATCAGCCAGGGCCGCGCCGGGCTCAACATCGTCTGCGGCTGGAACCCGAAGGAGTTCGGCATGTTCGGCACGCCGCTGGTCGAAAAGGGCTACGACCAGGCGGCCGAATGGATCGAAATCCTCGAACAGCTTTATGCCTCGAGCGAGCCTCTAGACTATGAAGGCACCTATTATCGCCTCAAGGAAGCTGTGAGCCGGCCGGCCAGTTTGCAAGTTCCGCGCCCGGTGACGATGAACGCTGCTTTCGGCGGGCCGGGTCGCGATTTCGCCGCCGCCAGATGCGACTACCTGTTCACGACCTTTTCCGAGATGAGCGATGCCGGCAAGCACGTCGCCGACATTCGCGAGCGCGCCGACAAGGTGGGCCGTGATGTCGGCGTCTACACGGTGGCGCATGTCGTCTGCCGCCCGACGATGGAAGAGGCGCAGGCCTATTACACGCGCTATGCCGTCAATATGGCCGACCACGACGCGGTCGATGCCCACATGGCCGGCAAGAAGGAATTCTCGCAATCGCACGACCCGCATGCCTATGACCGCTACCGGCAGCGTTTTGCCGGCGGCGCCGGCACTTATCCCCTGATTGGAACGCCCGAAACGATTGCCGCCGACATGGCCGCCATTGCCGAGCAGGGCTACCACGGGATCGCGCTGTCCTTCGTCAACTACACGCAGGAATTGCCCTATTTCTGCGATCATGTGCTGCCGCTTTTGAGGCGGGCTGGCTATCGAGGATAAGCAAAGGTCATTCTGGGATGACGGCTGTGGCCTGGATCTCGACCTTGGCGCGGTCCTCGACCAGCGCCATCACCTGCATGGCGGCCATCGCCGGAAAATGCCGGCCGATCACCTCGCGATAGGCCTCGCCGATGCCCCGGAGGTTGGCGCGGTATTCAGCCTTGTCGGTGAAATACCAGGTCATCGAAGTGATGTGCCGCGGCCCGGCCCCGGCTTCCGCCAGCACCGCCACGATGTTCTGAAGCGTCTGCCGCACCTGGCCGACGAAATCGTCGGTCTCGAACTGGCACTGGCCGTTCCACCCGACCTGTCCGCCAACGAAGACGAGCTTGCCGCGCGCGGCGACGCCATTGGCGTAACCGACAGGTTTTGCCCAGCCCTCCGGCTGCAGAATCTCGTGCATTCAAAACCTCCCGGTAGTCCAAAAACCAAGTCTCAAAATCGAATACCCGTCAATTTCCTGCCGTCAGGCCGCGCCCATTACCTGTCGCGCAATCACCACCTTCTGCACGTCCGAGGCACCCTCGTAGATGCGCAGCGCGCGGATCTCGCGATACAGGCTTTCGACGATATGACCTTTGCGAACGCCGTCGCCGCCATGCAGCTGTACTGCCTTGTCGATCACCTCTTGCGCCTTGTCGGTGGCGAACAGCTTGGCCATCGCCGCCTCGCGCGTCACCCGCGGGGCACCCATGTCCTTGGTCCATGCGGCGCGGTAGACCAGGAGCGCCGCCGCATCGACGTCGAGCGCCATGTCGGCGACATGGCCCTGCACCATCTGCAACTCGGCCATCGGCGCGCCGAACAGTTTGCGCTCGGCCACCCTTTTGATGCTTTCATCCAGTGCGCGACGGGCAAAGCCGAGCGCTGCCGCACCCACAGTCGAACGGAACACGTCGAGCACCGACATGGCGATGCGGAAGCCGTCGCCCGGTCTGCCGATCAGCGCCGAGACGGGCAGGCGGACCTGCTCGAACGACAGCCGCGCCAGCGGATGCGGCGCGATGACTTCAAGGCGCTCGGCGATGCCAAGGCCTTTGGCATCGCCCGGCACCAGAAAGGCGGAAAGCCCCTTGGCGCCCGGCGCTTCGCCGGTGCGGGCAAAGACGACATAGAGATCGGCGATGCCGCCATTGGAGATCCAGGTCTTTTCACCGGACAGAACATAGCTGTCGCCGTCGCGGGTCGCCATCATCTCCGTGTTGGCGACGTCCGAGCCGGAGCGCGGTTCCGACAGGGCGAAGGCGGAAATCGCCTTGCCGGCACGTGTCTTCGAAAGCCATTGCTGCTGCTCGGGCGTGCCGAACAGGCTGAGCGCGCCGGTGCCGAGCCCTTGCATGGCGAAGGCGAAATCGGCCAGCCCGTCATGGCGGGCGAGCGTCTCGCGCGTGATGCACAGCGTGCGCACGTCGAGGGGGCCGGGATTGTCCGTGTCTACAGCCGTCGGCTTCAGCCATCCGTCCGTGCCGAGCTTGCCCACCAGTTCGCGGCAGGCGGCATCGACGTCATGATGGTCGACAGGCAGGTTCTTCGAACACCATGCCTCCAGCCGCTCGGCCAGTTCGCGATGGCGGTCTTCGAAGAACGGCCAGGAGAGGAAACTCTTGTCAGCCATCAATTGCCCTCGAACACCGGCTTTTCCTTGGCCACGAATGCCTTGTAGGCGCGCTCGAAATCGCGTGTCTGCATGCAGATCGCTTGTGCCTGCGCTTCGGCTTCGATCGCCTGGTCGAGACCCATCGACCATTCCTGGTTGAGCTGCGTCTTGGTGATGCCGTGGGCGAAGGTCGGGCCGGAGACGATACGCGCCGCCATGTCCAGCGCGTCGGCCTCCAGCGATGCGGCATCGACCAGCCGGTTGTAGAAACCCCAGCGCTCGCCTTCCGCTGCCGTCATGGTGCGGCCGGTGTAGAGCAGTTCGGCGGCGCGGCCGTGGCCGATGATGCGCGGCAGGATCGCGCAAGCGCCCATGTCGCAGCCGGCAAGGCCGACGCGCGTGAACAGGAATGCCGTCTTGGCCTCCGGCGTGGCGATGCGGATGTCGGAACTCATGGCGATGATGGCGCCGGCGCCGACCGCAACGCCGTCAACCGCCGCAATGATCGGCTTACCGCAATTCAGCATTGCCTTGACGAAATCGCCAGTCATTCGGGTGAAGGCCAAGAGCTGCTTCATGTCCATCTTAACCAGCGGCCCGATGATGTCGTGGACATCGCCGCCGGAGCAGAAATTGCCGCCATTGGACAGGAACACCACCGCGTCGACGTCGTCTGCATAGACGAGGTCGCGGAACGTATCGCGCAGCTCGGCATAGCTGTCGAAGGTCAGCGGGTTCTTGCGCTCAGGTCTGTCGAGCCGAACCTTGGCGATCCTGCCCTCGACCTGCCAGAGGAAATGCTTCGGCTCGAGGCCGGCCATCCCGGTCATTCGCGTCCCTCCCAGTTGCTGCGGAACGAGGTCAGCATGCCGGTCAGCCGGCGCGCGTCGTCCTCGCTTACCTTGCCCAGCAATTCACCGATCCAGCCTTCATGCGCGGCGGCGATGATGCCGAAGGACTTCACACCGTCCTCGGTCAGCCGCACCATCGAGGTGCGGCGGTCGCCATTGCGCCGCGCGCGGGCGACAAGTCCTTCCGACACCAGCCGATCGACGATGCCCGTGACATTGCCGTTGGATACCAAAAGAAAGCGCGACAGGTCGCTCATCAGCATGCCTTCCGGCGCGCGATAGAGAGCGGCCATCACGTCGAAGCGCGGCAGCGTCGTGTTGAAGTCCTTCTTCAGGCGCTCGCGCAAGTCGGCCTCGATCGTGCGCGAGGCACGCAGCAGCCTTATCCAGAGGCGCAAGCGGTCCTTGCCGGGTCCCGACGGGGCGGGCAGGGGGCCGGCTACCATGTTTCGCCTCCTGAAATGGAAATCGCCTGTCCGGTGATCGACTGGGCGGCATCGCCACACAGCCACAGCACGGCGGCAGCAACTTCTTGCGGCTGGATGAAGCGGCCTTGCGGATTGGTCGAGGCAAGGCTCGACCGCGCCTGCTCGACAGAGCGGCCGGTCTTTTCGACGATACGCTGGATGGACTCCTCCAGCATCTCGGTCTCGACGAAACCCGGACACACCGCGTTGACGGTGACGCCGGATTTGGCGGTCTCGGCCGCCAACGCCCGCATCAGGCCGACGACACCATGCTTGGCGGCGACATAGGGTGCAACATAGGCGTAGCCTTTCAGGCCGGCCGTCGAGGCGATGAAGACGATCCGGCCCGCCTTTCGCGCGGCCATGCCGGCCAGCGCCGGCTTCACCGTCAGGAAGGCTCCGGTCAGGTTCACATCCAGCGTCCGCTGCCAGTCGGCAAGGGTGGTCTTGTGCGCCGCTGTGCTGCCGGCCATGCCCGCGTTGGCGACGACGATGTCTATCGGCCCGCGCGCGGCTTCCGCCGTCTCGTAAAGCGATGCCATGGCTGCCTCATCGGTGACGTCGGCGGCAATGTCGAAGATGCGGTCGCTTTCCCCGGCCACCTTGGCGAGCTCCGACTGGCGGCGGCCGCAAATAGTGACTTCAATGCCCGCACCCGCCAGTGCCAGCGCGATGGCCCGGCCGACGCCGGAGCCGCCGCCGGTAACCAGCGCATGCTTGCCGGCAATCGTTGCAGCGGCGCTCATACTTTCAGCCCCGCCGCGGCGTCGCGCTCGGCCAGCCGGTAGAGTTGGTCGCGCCCTGGTAGATAGGGATCCGGCCATTTGACGCCACGGTCGCCGAGCGTCACCGCCGCATGCAGCGTCCAGTAGGGATCGGCGAGATGCGGCCGGGCCAGCGCCACGAGATCGGCGCGGCCGGCCATCAGGATCGAATTGACATGGTCCGGCTCGTAAATGTTGCCGACCGCCATCGTCGCCATGCCGACCTCGTTGCGGATGCGGTCGGAAAACGGTGTCTGGAACATGCGGCCGTAGACCGGCTTTGCCAATGCCGAGGTCTGGCCGGCCGAGACGTCGCAGATGTCGACTCCGGCCTCATGCAGCAGCCGCGCGATTTCGACCGCATCGGCCGGGGTCACGCCCTCGATGCCGACCCAGTCATTGGCCGAAATGCGCATCGAGATCGGCTTCTCCGCTGGCCAGGCGGCGCGCACCGCGCGGAAGATTTCGAGGGGATAGCGCATGCGGTTTTCGAGCGAGCCGCCATAGGCGTCGGTGCGCCGGTTGGTGACCGGCGTAATGAAGGACGACAGCAGATAGCCGTGCGCGGCATGGATCTCGAGCATGTCGAAGCCGCAGCGATCGGCCATCTCCGCCGAGGCCACGAATTCGTCGCGCACCCTGTCCATGTCGGCGCGGTCCATTGCCTTCGGCACCTGGTTCTGCGGCGACCATGCAACGGCCGATGCGGCCATCACAGGCCAGTTGCCTGAGGGCAGCGGGACATCTGTGCCTTCCCAGCCGAGCCGGGTCGAGCCCTTGGCGCCGGAATGGCCGATCTGGGCGCAGATCTTTGCCTCTGTCTCGGTATGGACGAAATCGACCAGCCGCTTCCACGCCACCTCATGTTCGGGCGCATAGAAGCCGGGACAGCCTGGTGTGATGCGGCCCTCGGGACTGACGCAGGTCATCTCGATATAAATGAGGCCAGCGCCGCCCTTGGCGCGCTCGGCATAATGGGTGAAATGCCAGTCGGTCGGGCAGCCGTCGACGGCCCTGTACTGCGCCATCGGCGAGACGACGATGCGGTTCTGCAGCGCCATGTCGCGCAGCTTGAACGGCGCAAACATCGGCGCGCGGCGCAGGCTGTTGCCGCCGGCACCGGCCTGGCGCTGGAACCATTCCTCGGCGCCGCCCAGCCATTCGGCATCGCGCAGACGCAAATTCTCGTGGCTTATGCGTTGCGAGCGGGTCAAGAGCGAATAGTTGAACTGCACCGGATCGAGGCCGAGATAGCGCTCGACCTCCTCGAACCATTCGAGCGAATTGCGCGCCGCCGACTGCAGCTTCAGCACTTCGGTGCGGCGGGCATCCTCATATTTGCGGAACGCGGCGTCAAGGTCCGGCTCGGACTCGACATACTCGGCCAACGCCACCGCACTCTCCAGCGCCAGCTTGGTGCCGGAGCCGATCGAGAAATGTGCCGATGCGGCCGCATCGCCCATCAGCGCCAAGTTCTTGTAGGACCAGCGTTCGCACAGCACGCGCGGGAAATTGATCCAGGCCGAACCGCGGATGTGGTTGGCATTGGTCATCAGCGCGTGGCCGCCAAGATGCCTTGCGAAGATGCGCTCGCAGACGGCGATCGATTCCTGCTGCGACATCGCGCCGAAACCGAAGGCAGCCCAAGTCTTTTCGCTGCACTCGACGATAAAGGTCGCGGTGTCGCTATCGAACTGGTAGGCGTGCGCCCACACCCAGCCATGCTCGGTCTTTTCGAAGATGAAGGTGAAGGCGTCGTCGAATTTCTGGTTGGTGCCCAGCCAGACGAACTTGCATTTGCGGGTGTCGATGTCGGGCTTGAACACGTCGGCGAAGGTGTTGCGCGCTTTGGAATTCAGGCCATCGGCGGCGACGACAAGATCATGCGTCTCCATAAAGGGCCGGGGATCGGCGATGTCGGTTTCGAACATCAGCTTGACGCCGAGTTCGCGTGCGCGACGCTGCAGCAGAACCAGCAGCCGCTTGCGGCCGATGCCGCAGAAACCGTGTCCGGTCGAAACCGTGCGCACACCGTCATGGATGACGGCGATATCGTCCCAATAGGCAAAATGCTTCTTGATCCAGACGGCGCTGACCGGATCGTTCTTCGACAAATTGTCGAGCGTCTCGGCCGACAGCACGACGCCCCAGCCGAATGTGTCGTCGGCGCGGTTGCGCTCGAACACCGTCACCTCGTGCGCGGCGTGCCTCAGCTTCATCGAGATGGCAAAGTAGAGGCCGGCTGGTCCGCCGCCGAGAACCGCAACCTTCATCTGTGCGATCTCCTCTTCGCTCGCTGGTTCCAGTATCGCGCCGGCGGCAAATTATTTCAAGCTTAAAGTTTTATATCGAAATGATTGTCCGGATATCACGAAGGCACGCTTGCGTGACCTCGCGCAAGCGCGCCGCCCCGATTATTTTTCCGGGTTCTTCGGGCTCCACAGCACGGTCTCGGCGCCTTTCTCGTAAGCCATCCCCGAGGGGTAGCTGATCGCTTCCAGTTGCAGACCCCACGGCGCCTGGAAATAGAGAATGGTCTGGCCGGCGGCCGGCCCTTCGGAAACCGGTATCGGCCCCATGCGCGTCTTGACGCCCCTGGCGTCGAGATAGGCTTTGGCGGCGGCGACGTCATCGACATAGAAGGCGATGTGGAAGCCGCCTATGTCGCTGTTCTTCGGCGTCAGATCCTTCTGGTCGGGCGCGGTGTATTTGAACAGTTCGATGTTCGATCCGCTGCCGCAGCGAACCATGGTGATCTGCTCGATTACCGCCTTCTTGTCGACGCCAAGCACGTCCTGCATGAAGGTGCCCTTGTCGTCGGCGAACGGACCGAACGACATCGCCTTCTTGCAGCCGACCACCCCGGTGAAGAAGTCGACCGCCTGTTTCATGTCGGGAACCGTGATGCCGGTGTGATCGTGGCCGCGCATGCCGGGTATCGAGCTGGCGGCGGCCGTTCCGGCGCTGCCAAGGATAGCGGCGGCGAGCGTTGCATTTCGAAGTATCGTCTTCATGTCAGTCCTCCTCCATGGCGGGGCCTGGGTCATGTGGCGGTCGCACGTCCGAGGCCCGCTTTTCGGCGTGCGTATGCAATCATGTCGCCTTGGCAGCGGAAGGGATGTCCAGCCAGCCCGGGTCGATTTCCGGCAGCGGGATCGCTGAGATCAGGTCGCGCGTGTAGCTTTGCTGCGGATGATCGAACAAGGCATCGGTGGCGCTCGCTTCGACGATCACACCTTCGCGCATGACGATCACTTGCCGGCACAGCCGCCGAATGACCGACAGATCGTGGCTGATGAAGGCGACGGTCAGGCCCATCTCGGCTGCAAGCTTTTCCAGCAAGGTCAGGATCTGTGCCTGGGTGGACACGTCGAGGCCGGAGACGATCTCGTCGGCCAGCACGAATTTCGGCGCCAGCGCCAGCGCGCGCGCAATGCCGACGCGCTGGCGCTGGCCGCCCGACAGTTCGTGGCGATAGCGGCTGGCGAAGCTTTGCGGCAGGCCGACGCGCAGCAAGGCCTCGGCGACGCGCGCCTTCAGATTGTCGCCAAGGCCATTCTGCTTCAGCGGCGCGGCGATGATGCTGGCAATGGTGCGGCGCGGGTTGAGCGACGACATCGGATCCTGGAAGATCATCTGCAGGTTGCGGCGCAGTGGCCTGAGTTCCGGCTCCGGCAGATGCGTGATGTCACGGCCGTCGAAGCTGATGCTGCCGGCGCTGGGTTCCAGCAGGCGCACCAGGGCGCGACCGAGCGTCGACTTGCCCGATCCGGATTCGCCGACGATGCCGGTCACCGAGCCCCTGGGTAGGTCGAAGTCCAGGCCTTTCAGGATCTCGGCCAGCGGCGCGCGGCCTATCAGCGGCTTGCGCGTCATGTCGGGCAGCGCGACCTTCAGCCCGCGCACCTTGAACAGCGGCTCAGCCATGGGGCCGCCTCCAAGCCTGGTCTGCCGCCGCGATCTCGGTGGCAAGCCCGGCCAGCACCGCCTCGTCCACCGGCTTTAGCGAGGCGAATGGGTCGGTGTAGCGCGGCGTGGCGGCCATCAGCGCCCGCGTATAGGGGTGCTGTGGGCTGGCGAAGAGAGCTGCAGTCTCAGCCTCTTCGACGACCTTGCCGGCGTAGAGCACCGAGACCTTCTGGCTGATCTTGGCGACGACGCCGAGATCATGGGTGACGAACAGGATCGCGGTGCCGTGCTCGCGCTGCAACTGCACGATCAGCCGCAGGATCTGTTTCTGCACGGTGACATCGAGTGCAGTCGTCGGCTCGTCGGCGACGATCAGCCGTGGTTCGGCGGCGAAGGCCGCGGCGATCAGCACGCGCTGGCGCATGCCTCCGGAAAGCTCGTGCGGATAGCTCTTCAGCACGCGGTCGGGGTCGCGGATCTGCACTTCGTCGAGCAATTGGCGAATTCGGGTATCGGCCCTCTCACCGCTCCAGCCCAGGATGCGCACCAGCCGGTCGGTCATCTGAGAACCGATGCGGCGTGACGGGTTGAGCGCGGTCAGCGGGTCCTGCGGGATCAGCGCCGTGCGGGCACCGATCAGCGTGCGCCTTGCCTTTGGCTGCAGCCTGCCGAGGTCTTCGCCCTCAAGCATCATGTCGCCCTCGACAATGCGCACGCTCGACGGCAGCACGCCAAGCACAGCCTTGCCGATCATCGTCTTGCCGGCGCCGCTCTCGCCAACCAGCGCGCGGACTTCGCCGGGTTGCACGCAGAGCGACACCGAGCGCAGCACGCGCTGGCCGTTCGGCAGCACGGCGCTCAAATCCCTGATGTCGAGACAGGCGCTCATCGCAGCACCGGGTCGAAACGCGTCTTCAACGCCTCGCCGAACTGGCTGAACGACAGCACCGTCAGGATCAGCGTGATCAGCGGAAATACCAGTACCCACCAGGCCTGGTGGATCGACAGCCGCCCCTCGGCGATGATGCCGCCCCAGGTCGGATCGTCGGTCGAGATCGACAGATTGACGAAGGACAGGATCGCCTCGACGATGACGGCGATGCCCATTTCCAGCGACAACAGGGCGACGATCGACGGCACCACATTTGGCAGCACTTCGCGCAGCATGATGCCGATGCGGCCATAGCCGGCGATGCGTGCATTCTCGACGTAGTCCATGCGCGACTGACCCATGGTCTCGGCGCGGATAACCCGGCAGAAACGCGTCCAGTCGATGACGGCGATGGCGATGATGACCGAACTCAGGCCGGTGCCCAGCACGGCGACCAGAAGGATGGCGAACAGCACCGGCGGAAACGCCATCCAGACGTCGACGATGCGCGAGATGATGCGGTCGGCCCAGCCGCCGAAATAGCCTGATATCAGCCCGAGCGTCGAGCCTACCACACAGGCGGCGATGGCTGCGGCGAAAGCGACGACAAAGGCGATGCGGCCGCCGAAGATCAGCCGCGACAACAGATCCCTGCCAAGGCTGTCGGTGCCGAGCCAATAGCCGGGCTCGGCGCCGCTCATCCAGAACGGCGGCAGCCGCTCCAGCATCAGGTCCTGCGCCAGCGGATCCTGCGGCGCTACCAGCGGCGCGAAGATCGCGGCCAGCAGCGCCAGCAGCAGCCAGCCGCCGGCCAGCCACAAGCGGGGGGATACGCCACGCCTCGGAGCACGCGCCTCATCCATGGCGCAGCCTCGGATTGAGCAGCGCATACATCATGTCGACGGTGAGGTTGATCAGCACGAACAGCAGCGCGAAGACCAGCACGATGCCCTGGATCAATGGCAGGTCGCGGTTGATAACGGCATCGATCGCCATATTGCCGAGGCCCTCATAGGAGAACAACCGCTCGACGATGACCGTGCCGCCGATCAGGAAGGTGAACTGAACGCCGATCAGGGTCAGCGTCGGCAGGGCGGCATTCTTCAGCGCTTCGCGCAGGATGACCTGCGTTTCCGAAAACCCTTTCACCCGCGCCAGCACGACATAGTCGAGGTCGAGCACTTCCTTCAGCGACTGTTTCAGCAGCTGCGAGATGATCGCCGCCAGCGGCAGTGCCAGCGCAACCGCCGGCATCAGCATGTGCTTGAGGAGATCCCAGGTGAGGTCGAAGCGGAGTCTCAGGATGCTCTCGGCGAGATAAAACTGGGTGACGAAGGGAAGGTCGAGTTGCGGCGACACCCGGCCGGAAATGTCGAAGATCGGCACCAGCACGCCAAACAGCAGGATCAGCACGAGGCCCCACAGGAAATCGGGAATGGACAGCGCCGCCCCGCTGGCGATGTCGATGCCGGCCTCGACCGCCGTGCCGCGTTCGCGCGCACCGAGGATCGCGGTCGTGCCGCCCATCGCCACCGCCATCACAAGGGCAACGATGGCAAGCTCCAGCGTCGCCGGCAGCCGGTTGAAGACAAGCCCCAGCACATCCTGCCGCAGCGAGATCGAGGTGCCGAAATCGCCCCTGACAACGCCGGACAGCCAGATGAAGAACTGCTGCACGATGGTCTTGTCTAAACCGTAGAGTGCGCGCAGCCGGGCGATGTCGGCGTCCGTGGCGCCGGGCGGCAGCATCATCGCGATCGGATCGCCCGGAGCAACGCGAATCACGACAAAGACGACGACGGCCACGCCGAACAGCGTCACCAGCATCGTCAAAAGACGGATCAGGAATCTTTGCAGAAGCATGTAAATCTTTGCAGGAGCCCGCTGGCTCGTATGCCGGATAGAAATGCGCGCCGTCTCGATGGACGGCGCGCGGCAATCCCAGGCCGCTGTCAGGCCGGGGTCATCAAAGCCGGCAGCAACGCGCCGGAGACATGCTGGACGACGTTGACGCCCTTGGCATGCACGATCGGCTGCGCATACTGCATCAGCGGCAGCACGTAGGCCTGCTCGGCGATGTACTTGTCGACCGCCTTCCAGCCGGCAATGCGCTTGGCCTCGTCCTTCTCGCCCCACAGCGGGTTGATCATGTCGATCAGGTCCTGGCTGTCCCACACCGAGTGCGGGCTCGGGCCATACATGGCAAAGCCGGTCGAGGTGGTCGGATCGCCGATGGCATTGCCCCAATTGTAGAAGGCGGCCGGCGCCAGCTTGTCGGCGGCGCGCAGCTCGTAGTGCTTGGCGATCTCGTAGACCTCGATCGTCGCCTCGATGCCGACCTTGCGCCACATGCCGACGATCGCCTGGATCATTTCGTAGTCCTTTGGCTTGAAGCCCTTGGTCGTCTGTATGGTGAACTTGACCGGCTTTTCCGGCGAATAGCCGGAGGCGGCGAGCAATTCCTTGGCTTTATCCGGATTGTGCTCGACCTTGATCGACGCGTCGTAGGCCGTGTATTCCGGCGTCTCAAGCGTGTCGATCGGCTGGCCGTAGCCGCGCAGCAGGCGGTCGACCAGCAGCTTCTTGTCGATCGACATCACGGCTGCCTGGCGGACATTCTTGTCGAGCATCGCTTCGATGTCGTTGAAGAAGATCATGCCGATGTCGGACACGTTCTTGCAGGTGCCGGCAAGCCCGTCCTTGGCGATCAGCCGGTCATACTCCTCATAAGGGATTTCGAGCGTCACCTGCGAGGAGCCGGACTCGACTTCGGCGACGCGGCTCGCCGCATCGGCGACGAACTTGATCGTCACATTCTCGAAGGCCGGCTTGCCGCCCCAGTAGTGCGGATTGGCTTTCAGCCGCAGGAAGGCGTTGCGCTCGAATTTTTCCACCATGTAGGGGCCAGTGCCGATCGGCGCCTTCTCAAAACCTTCCGCACCCACTTTCTCGTAGTAGGCCTTGGGCATGATGTAGCCGGTCAGGAACGACATCCATTTGAAATACACCGGGTCGAATTGGACGACGTCGCCGGTGATCTTGTTGCCGTCGATCTTGAAGTTGCTGACGTTCTTCCAGACGAACTGGATCGGGTTGCCAGTCTTTTCGTCACCCGCCCTTTGCAGCGACCAGACCACGTCCTCGGCCGTGAATGGCGAGCCGTCATGCCAGGTGACGCCTTCGCGCACCGTCATCATGATCTTCGTGCGGTCGTCGTTCCAGCCCCATTCGGTGAGCAGGCCCGGCGCAAAGGAAAGGTCCGGCTTTTGCGGGATGAACTGGTCGAACACCGACTGGTAGAGGCCCTGGATCGTCGGGTTGACGGCCGAAGGTCCGGTCGTCGGATCCCAGGACGGCAGGTTGACATTGTAGGCGATCGTCAGTTCGCCGGCCGCCGCCTTGGCCATCTGCGGCAGGCCGATTGCAGCCGCGCCGAGTGCCGCGGCACTGTATCCGAGCAATTCGCGTCTGTTGATTGTCATGGTCGTTCCCCTTGTTGGTTTATTGTCTTTGCGCGGCAATCTCAGTTCATCGGTTCAGGCTCCTTGGGCAGCAGCGCCTTGCCCTTCTTCACCCAGAAAAATCCCAGGGCTCCTACCTCCCGCCAAGTTGTTGCGCGAGCATGTAGCCCGAGGCGGCACCGGTGCCGGCGCCCGGCCACGTCGCGGCTCCCGTGAGATGCAGGTGCGCCACTGGCGTGTTCCAGCCCGCAAAACCGCGCGCTGGACGGAACAGGAAATTCTGCGCCAGATGGTGGCTGCCGCAGACCTGGTCGCCGCCGACGAGGTTCGGGTTCTCGCGTTCGAGGTCGATGGGCGAAAACACCGCCCGGCCGAGGATCTTGTTGCGCAGGCCGGCTGCGTAGCTCTCGATGATGTCGAGAACGCGCTCGGCGTAGTTGTCCTTGACCTTGTCCCAATGCGCGGGTGCGATCTTGCCGGCCGCGTCGCCGAGGATTTCGGCGGGCAGCATGCGCACCTGCACCCACAGCACGTGTTTGCCTGCGGGCGCTCGTGTCGGATCGATCGCTGTCGGCTGGCCGACGACCAGCACAGGTTCGTCCGGCAGCATGCCCGCCATCGCCTGCTGATAGGTGCGCGACATGGCGTCGAGCGAGGGAGACAGATGCACATAGGCAAACTGCCGCAACTCGGCGCCGGCGCGCCAGTCCGGCAGGTCGTCGAGCGCTAGGTGGATCATCATCGTGCCCGGTGCGTGGCGGAATTTCCGCATTGCGCTATCGAACCCGGCGTCGCCCGAACCATTGGGCAGCAGCTTGCCGGTCAGTGCGCTCGGCGCGACGCCGGCGATGACCGCCTTGGTCGCGGTGTGCGTCTCACCGGAGGCGAGCCGCACGCCGGTTGCCTTGCCTGCGGTAATCGTGATCTCGGCGACATCGGCACCGGTGACGATTGTGCCGCCGGCGGACGTCACCATGCCGGACAGTGCCCGGATGATGGTATCTGCCCCGCCCTTGCCCAGCACCATGCCGAAACTCTGGTTGGCCATCGATTCCAGATACGGGAACACCGCGCCGCCGGCGATGTCAGGCGCGAAGTCGAGATGCATCCCCCAGGTGGCGAGCGTCGCCCGCACATAAGGCGACTCGAAATTTTCCTCCAGCCACGCGCGAGGTGAAGACAGCAACAACCGGCCGGTGTCGAGCGCGCCGGACACACCCTTCTTGCGCCATAGGTTCCATGCCGTGCCGGCAAGGGCGCGAGCGGTCATCGGCGATCCCAGCAGCCGGAATAGATGTTCGGCCTCTGCGGGAAAGGCGGCAACCAGCCTGCGCCATGTCGCGGCATCCGCGGCCGAAAAGGCAGCCATGCGCGCCGCGGTCTTTTCCAGGTCGCTGCTGACGCCGAACCAGCGTCCGTCCGGGAAGGCACTGGCGAAACAGTCGGCGACCGGTGCGAATTCCAGTCCTTTGCGGTTCAATTCATTTGCATATTTCCGGTGGAACGCCGAGCCGGCAAACAAGCTCAGATTCATCGCCCCGAAATCGTGGCGGAAACCCGGAAGGGTGAATTCGCGGGTCTGGACGGCGCCCCCGATTGCTGCATTGCGCTCGAAAATCCCGGTTTTCCAGCCTTTGAGCGCCAAATGCGCGGCGCATGCCAGACTGTTGTGGCCCGCTCCGACAAAGATGGCGTCGAACTCGCTCACGCCCCGTTCCCATTTCCTTTATGCTTAAAGATAATTGCAGATGCATATGTTTTCGTCTAGTAGGATATTAAGGGCCGAGACGAGCCTTGATCATCATCACGAAAGAGGGAACAGAGACCATGGACACGCAAAAACTCCTAGGCGAAGTCGCCGGCCAGCTTCTTTCAGGCGCCATCAAGGTGGTCGACCTGTCGGCGTCGCTCGGGCCCGATACGCCATTGATCAAGCTGCCGCCGGAACTCGCCGTCGACACGCCGAAGGTCGAAATCCATAGCATCTCCCGCTATGACAAGAACGGCCCGTGGTGGGCGTGGAACTGGCTGAAGCTCGGCGAACACTCGGGCACGCATTTCGACGCGCCGCAGCATTGGATCACCGGCAAGGACTATCCCGACGGCGCCACCGACACCATTCCTGCACAGAACTTCGTCGGCCCCGTCAATGTCATCGACTGCTCGAAGGAAGCCGCCGCCGACCACGATTTCCTGCTCACCGTCGACCACGTCAAGGCGTGGGAAGCCAAGCATGGCGCCATCAATGCCGGCGAATGGGTGGTGATGCGCACCGACTGGTACAAGCGCAATGGCTCCGAAGCCGAGTTCCTCAACGCCAACGAGACCGGCCCGCATACGCCGGGCCCGACGGCCGAAGCCATCCAGTTCCTGATCAGCAAGGACATCAAGGGCTGGGGCAGCGAGACGATCGGCACCGACGCCGGCAAGGCCGGTGGCATGGAGCCGCCATTCCCGGCGCATACGCTGATGCACAAGGCCAATCGCTACGGGCTTGCCAGCCTCTGCAACCTCGACCAGTTGCCGCCGAAGGGTGCGATCCTGATCGCAGCCCCGCTCAAGATCGAACATGGCACCGGCAGCCCGATCCGCGCGCTGGCGCTTGTTCCGAAGGGCTAGGCGAAGGCGTTTGACGTGAGCCCGCCGGATCACATCATCGTCGGCAGCGGCATCAACGCGCTGGTCTGCGCGGCGATGCTTGGCGGCAAGGGGGCGAAGGTGCTCGTCCTCGAGCGCAACGACCGCATCGGCGGCTGCATGCGCACCGAGGAGATCACCGCGCCCGGCTTCATCCATGATGTGATGGCGACCACCTTCGTGCTGTTCATCACCTCTCCGGCCTTTGCAGCACTGGGCGCCGACCTCGCCCGGCACGGGCTGGAATTCTGCCACACCGGCACGCCGACCGGCGTGCTGCGGCCGGACGGCAGCCATGCCGCGCTCAGCACCGACCGCGCCGCCAACATCGCGGCGCTCAATGCCATCGCGGCCGGCGATGGCGACCGGCATGCAGACGATGTCGGTGGCATCGAACGCAACGCCGGCCTGTTGTTCGGCCTGCTCGGCGGCAGCTTGTGGTCCTATCCGACGGCGAAGCTTTTGGCCGGTGACGGCTGGCGGCGCGGCCCGCGCGGCCTTGCCGCCTTTCTCGGCGAAGCGCTGGTGCCGGCGCGCAATTGGCTCGAAAGCACCTACCAGTCCGAGACCATCCGCGCGCTGTGGGCACCCTGGGTGCTGCATGCCGGGCTCGGACCGGAAGATGCTTTTTCCGGCCAGATCGCCAAGGTCATCGCCTTTGCGCTGGAGGCGGCCGGCGCGCCGATCGTCAAGGGCGGGGCGAAGAACCTGCTGTCCGCCTTCGAAGCGCTCATCATCGAGCGCGGTGGCGTCATTGCCACCGAAGCGGACGTTGCCTCCATCATCCTGACTGGAGGCCGGGCCACCGGCGTGCGGCTGGCTTCGGGCGAAGCGGTCAACGCGAAGAAGAGCGTCATCTGCTCGGTCACGCCGACGCAACTCTATGGCCGGCTGCTCGGCGCCGATGCTCCAAAGGACGATGCCGAGGCGACGCGGAAATACCGCTACGGCAAAGGCAATTTCCAGATCCACTACGCCCTGGACAGACCGCCGGCATGGCGCGGCGAAGGTCTCGACAAGGTCGCGTTGCTGCACCTGACGCCGGGACTGGATGGCGTGTCGAAGGCCTGCAACGAGGCGGCGCGCGGCATGCTGCCGGAGGTTCCGACCATCTGCGTCGGCCAGCCGCATGCGCTCGATCCGTCGCGCTGCCCGCCGGGCAAGGCGATCCTGTGGCTGCAACTGCCCGAGGCGCCGAGGCATATCAAGGGCGACGCCGCCGGCAAGTTGGGGACACCGGCTGATGGCCAATGGACCGAGGCGCTGCGGGAAGCCTATGCCGACCGCGTCGAGGCCATCCTCGCCAGCCATATCGACGGCTTCAAGGATAGCGTCATCGCGCGCCGCGCCTTTTCGCCGGCCGATCTCGAAGCGATGAACATCAATCTGGTTGGCGGCGACCCTTATGGCGGCTCGTCGACCATCGACCAGTCGTTCCTGTGGCGGCCGTTCAAGACCAGCCGCAACCACGAGACCGGCATCAAGGGCCTTCACCATATCGGCGCCTCGACCCATCCGGGCGCCGGCCTCGGCGGCGGCTCCGGCTTTCTCCTGGCGGGGAGGCTGTGATGGAACAGAAGGTCGGGGAAAAGCGCCAGCGCATTTCGACCCTGGGGCAGATCGGCCTGCAGCAATTCGCGCCCTATCTGATGAACCGCATCATGGGCCGCTACAACGCCACCCTGCGCGACGATTTCCGCAAACAGGGGCTGACCATTCCGCAGGTCCGCACGCTGGCCGTGCTGTCGGTCACCGACGGCATCACCGTCAACGACCTGTCGGTCTATACGGTGATCGAGCAGTCGACCTTGAGCCGGACGCTCGACACGCTGGAGGGCCAGGGCCTTGTGCGGCGCGAGCAGGGTGTCACCGACAGCCGCATCCGCCATGTCTTCCTGACCGACGATGGCCGCGCCGAGTTCACCCGCGCCTGGCCGGCCATGCATGACGCGTTCGAGGCGATGTTCAACGATATCGACGACGCCGAATATTCCGCGCTCATCGCCACACTTTTGAAGATGCTCAAAAACATTCGCAAGCACGACATCTAGACCTACGCGCCGCCAGCGCTGGCGGTAACGGAAGGGAGAAAAAAATGGCCGAACGGTCTTTTGCCAAGGAAGTCGAAAAGCTGCGGCTCGGCGCCGGTGAGGAATTTGCCGGCGAAGGCATTCTCGCCATCACCAAGGCGCTGCTGCAATGCGGCGTCGGCTATGTCGGCGGCTATCAGGGCGCGCCGATCAGCCATCTGATGGACGTGCTGGCCGACGCGCAGGACATTCTGGGCGAACTCGGCGTGCATTTCGAAGCCAGCGCTTCGGAGGCCACCGCCACCGCCATGCTGGCCGCATCGGTGCATTACCCGATCCGCGGCGCGGCGACCTTCAAGTCGACCGTCGGCACCAATGTCGCCTCCGATGCGCTCGCCAATCTGGCGTCGGGCGGCGTCACCGGCGGTGCGCTGATCATTGTCGGCGAGGATTACGGCGAGGGCTCCTCGATCATGCAGGAGCGCAGCCATGCCTTCGCCATGAAGAGCCAGGTCTGGCTGCTCGACCCGCGTCCCAATTTGCCGTCGATCGTCAAGGCGGTGGAGGACAGTTTCGAGCTGTCGGAGATTTCCAACACGCCGGTCATGCTGCAGGTCCGCATCCGCTGCTGCCATGTGCACGGCCATTTCATCGCCAAGGATAACAAGCGGCCGCCGATGACGGTGGCCGATGCGCTCGACGCTCCGCGCCGCGACACCGGCCGCATCGTGCTGCCGCCCGCCTCCTTCCTGCACGAGAAGGAGAAGGTGCAGAAGCGCTGGCCGGCAGCGGTGGATTTCATCCGCAAGAACAAGATCAACGAGATGTTCGGCTCGGACCACGGCTCGGTCGGCATCGTCATGCAGGGCGGCATGTACAATTCGGTCATCCGCGCGCTGCAGCGGCTCGGCCTCGCCGACACCTATGGCGATACCGATGTGCCGCTCTACGTGCTCAATGCCGTCTATCCGCTGATCGACGACGAGTTCCTGTCCTTCTGCGAGGGCAAGCAATCCGTGCTGGTCGTCGAGGAAGGCCAGCCCAATTACATCGAGCAGGCGTTTGCGGCGATGCTGCATAAGGCCGGGCGCGGCACCAGGCTGGTCGGCAAGGAGCATCTGCCGATGGCTGGTGAATACACCGGCCAGGTCATGCTCGACGGCATCGGCGCCTTCCTGCGCGCCGAGGCCCCGCATCTGTTGCCGGGCGAGGTGCGCGCGCCCAACAAGGTCGGCGACGGCGTTGACACCGCTGATCTGATCAACGTCGTGCCGGGCCGTCCGCCGGGCTTCTGCATCGGCTGCCCGGAACGACCGATCTTTGCCGCCACCAAGCTGGTCGAGCAGGAACTCGGCAAGCACCACATCGCTTCCGACATCGGCTGCCATCTGTTCTCGATCATGCCGCCATTCGAGCTCGGCGCCACCACCATGGGCTACGGGCTGGGGCCGGCCTCGGCCTCTGCCTTCAATTCGCCCGACGCCAAGCGCCGCTCGATCTCCTTCGTCGGCGACGGCGGCTTCTGGCACAACGGCCTGACCTCCTCGATCGGCAATGCGGTGTTCAACAAGAACGACGGTGTCATCGTCATCGTCGACAATTATTACTCCGCCGCCACCGGCGGCCAGGACATCCTCTCGTCGCGCGCCGGCAACAAGACCAAATCGACCAAGCATCCGATCACCGAGGCGGTGAAAGGCATGGGTGTCAAATGGTTGCGCCACATCGACCGCACTTATGACGTGACCAAAATGCAGGACACGCTACGCGAGGCGCTGACCACCGACGAGAAGGGGCCGAAGGTCATCGTCGCCTCGTCCGAATGCATGCTCAACCGGCAGCGCCGCGAAAGGCCGCTTGTCGACAAGGCGATCAAGGGTGGCGAGCGCGTGGTGAAGCCGAAGTTCGGCATCGACGAAGACATCTGCACCGGTGACCATGCCTGCATGCGGCTGTCCGGTTGCCCGTCGCTGTCGGTCAAGTCGCTCGACGATCCGCTGCGCGACGATCCGGTCGCGCATATCGACCAGAGCTGCGTCGGTTGCGGCAATTGCGGCGAGGTCGCCGATGCGGCGGTGCTCTGCCCGTCCTTCTACCGCGCTGATGTCGTGCACAATCCGGGCCGCTGGGACCGCTTCCTCGAAGCAGCGCGGCGCGCCACCATCAGCCTGTTGCAGCGCCGCCGCGAAAGCCGGCGCCTGACCTTCGCCGATGCTTGACGCTGTCCCACCATTGCGCGCTGGCGCTCACGACGACGAGCGCGTCATCAAGCTTGCCGTGCTGGCGGTCGGCGGCCAGGGTGGCGGCGTGCTGGCCGACTGGATCACCGATGTCGCCGAGCGCAATGGCTACGTCGCGCAATCGACCTCGGTCGCCGGCGTCGCCCAGCGCACCGGCGCCACCATCTACTATGTCGAGATGGCCCGCGACACCGGCCGGCTGCCGGTCTTCGCGCTGTCGCCCTCGCAAGGGGACGTCGACATCCTGATCGCGGCGGAGTTGATGGAGGCCGGCCGCGCCATCATACGCGGCTTCGTCACGCCCGAGCGCACGACACTGATCGCATCGTCGCACCGCATCGCCGCCGTCTCGGAAAAGATCGAGCCGGGCGACGGCCGGGCGTCGTCTTCCAAGGTGCATGCGACGGCGGAGGCCGCATCGAAGCGTTTCATCGCTTTCGACATGGAGAAGATCGCCGCCGACAATGGCTCGATGATCTCGGCCAGCCTGCTCGGCGCGCTGGCCGGGTCCGACGCGCTGCCGTTCACCCGCGAAAGCTACGAGCAGGCGATCGGCGCCGGCGGCCGCGGTGCGAAGGCCAGCCTCGCCGCCTTTGGCGCCGCGTTCGATCGCGCGCGCGGCACGGCGGCCCCTACGCCAAGTATGGCAGAGCCAGCGACTGTCGGATCTGCCCCGGGCGCAGGGCAGGTGAGTGGCCCGCAAAATCTGCTGCAAGGCTGGCAGACCTTGGCCGCCCGCATCGATGTGATGCCCGAGGCAGTACGCGACATGGCACTCAGGGGCCTGAGAAAGGTCGTCGACTATCAGGACATCGCTTACGGGGGCGAATATCTCGACCGGCTGGACAAGGCCATCGCGCTGGAGGGGCCGGATCTCGGATATGACTTGTCGGTCGCTGCCGCGAAGCATCTCGCCAACGCCATGTGCTACGACGACATGATCCGTGTCGCCGATCTCAAGACGCGCTCGACGCGCGACCGGCGGGTGCGCCGCGAGGTCGGCGTCAAGGACGGTTCGATCCTGCAGGTGACCGAATATTTCCATCCGCGCATCGAGGAATTCTGCGGTACTTTGCCGGCAAGGCTTGGCGGATATATCGAGAGCCGGCCGAAACTCGCCGCGTTTCTCGACCGCCGCATCAACCATGGCCGCCGGATCCGCACCGACAGCTTCGTCGGCTTTGCCGCGCTCTGGTTCATCGGTGGCCTGCGCCGCTGGCGCCGCAGCCTGCTGCGTCACCAGGTGGAGACTGCGCATCTCGAACGCTGGTACGCGATGGCGCTTGGCTACGTGCCGGTGGACTACACGTTGGCCGTCGAAATCCTCAACTGCCGCCGCCTGATCAAAGGCTACAGCGACACCCACGTCCGCGCCCAGTCGAAATTCGACCGGGTGCTGTCGGCGCTTGATCTGGTCAAGGGCCGCCCGGACGCCGCCGACTGGATCCGCCGCCTGCGCGAGGCAGCGTTGAAGGACGAGAAGGGCGACATGCTCGATGGCGCGCTGAAGACCGTGGCGACGCTCTGAAGCAAGCTACTTCAGGCTACGAGCCCCCGCATCGGCTTCACCGCAGCGGACTCCGGAAACACCTTGTCGCCAAGCACGGCGGCCGAAAGGCCGAACTGATCGGCAAGCAGCCCTTTCAACACGGCCCTGACATCGCTGGTCGGCGCCAGATCGCGTTGTTCGTAAAGCTGAGCCGGCTTCAACCCCGGCCAGTCGGCGATAACGCGGCCGCCCTTGATCGCGCCGCCGGCCAGCAGCACCACGGTGCCGGTGCCGTGATCGGTACCGACGGTGCCGTTGACCTGCGCCGTGCGCCCGAACTCGGTGATGGTGACGATCGCCGTGTCCTTCCAACGCTCGCCGAGACCTTTCTCGAATTCCTCGAAGACGCCGTCGAGGCCACCGAGCAAGGTGGCGAGCCGGCCGGTCGCACCGCCTTCATTGACATGCGTGTCCCAGCCATCGAAGGCCAGGGCTGCAACGCGCGGCCCGTCATCGGCCGCGATCAGCCTGGCGGCGCCTTGTGCTGCCTGACGCATCCCCGCAGCACTGTCGAGGCCGCCCTTCGGCTTCATTGTCTTGCCCATCTTGTCGTCCACGGCCATCCGGTCAGCGTCGAGCCCGTTTTGCAGGGCCACCGCGAGAACCGGGTCGCGGTGCTGGTAGAGATCGAGAACGCGCGACGCGAGCCCGTCGCCGGGCATCGGCAGCGATAGCGGCGCCCAGCCAAGCACCGGCGCCGGCCCACGGATCACCAGTGGTGTCGACGGCCCGACGGCCAGACCGCCAAGCGTTGCCACGCGGTCGCCCGCTGGCAGGCTTTCCAGCGCCCGGTTGAGCCAGCCGGTCGTGACATGGCCGGGGCCGGCAAAGCCGCTTTCCAGCACATCCTGGCCATCGAAATGCGAGCGCTCGCGATAGGCGGTGGCGGCCGCATGCACGACCGCCGCCTGGTTATTCCTATACAGCCGCGCAAACACCGGCATCGCCGGGTTGAGCGCGAAGAAGCCGTCGAGCGGCAGCGCTGCATGCGGGCCTGCCAGCGACAGGGCGATGTCGCCATGCAGGCCGGCATAGTCGGGATCGCCGACCGGACCGACCGCCGAGAGCCCGTCAAGCGCGCCGCGCAGCACGATGACGATCAGGCGCGGATCGCGATTGTCGGCAGCACGGGCAAAGCGGGGCATGTAGGCCCATGCAAACAATGCGCCGCCGGTCGTCAACACGGCGCGACGGGAGGGATTGGGAATTTCGCACAGCAGGCTCATGACTTCGTCTCCGCGGCAGCGATCTTCGCTGGAACTATCTGCGCTGGAATTATCTTCGTTGGAATTCGGGAGCCATCAGCAACAGCGCCAGCCCTTGCTGCTTGGATTCGGCCCTTGCGATCGCTTGCCTCGTCTCCGGTGAGGCGGCAGGGCCGATCAGCGCATCGAGCATGTCGTTGGGATTGCCGATATCCCTGGCCTGCCGCGCTGCCTGCCAGGCGATGTCAAGGCGGGTCTTCATGCCCTCCGCCGATGCCCAGCCGTCGGCCCCGTCGGGAAAGCCGTTGGGTCCCGGCGGTTGCCACAGCGGCTCGCCCAGCGCGTTGAGCCAGCCGAGCGACTGGCCGGGATCGTTGGCCGGACCGGGGCCGGTCGCCCTTCGGATGGCGACGACATACTCGAAGGGCGAACGCATCTTCGCCAACGGCGTCGACCACGCCTCCGGCATGGCGATGAGGGCGGCGGCCAGCGCCCGCAGATTGCCGTCGGTCTTGGCGAAGACCTTGGCGAGGCGGGCGATTGCAGACGGCGGCGGCGTGTCGGCGATGAAATGGCGGGCCAGCTTGGTGGCGATATGCAGGGCCGTTGCCGGGTGGCGGGCGATATCGTTGAGCGCGGCCTCTGCCTGTCCCATTCCACCGGCAGGATAGGTCTTGCCGAGGAGCACTGCATCCCCCGGCTCATGTGCGTTTGCGTTGAAGACAAAATTGCCTGGCTCGCCCAGCCGCCCGTCGCGCCCGGCCATCGTCCAGCCGGTGAGGATGCGTGCGAAACTGGTGACATCGGCCTGGCTGTAGCCGCTGCCGACGCCGAGCGTGTGCAGTTCCAGGATTTCACGGGCGAGGTTTTCATTGAGCCCTCGCTTGCGGTTGCTGCCCGCACGAGAGTCCGGCCCGACCGACTGCTGGTTGTCGAGATTGAGCAGCATCGCCGGATGATGCTCCACCGCCAGCAGCATGTCGGCAAAGCGGCCGAGCACGAAAGGGCGGATGGCCTCCCGCTCGAAGGCGCCGGCGCTGGCTTCAATGAGGATGTCCTTCGCGACCGAAACACAGAAATGGTTCGACCAGAAACAGACGAGCCGTTCGACGAAGCCAGCCTTCGCCCGAATGGCCTTGTCGAAGCGCGCCTGTGCTTCCGCCCGGAACAACGTCGCCTCGACCTGCGGCACGGCGGGTTTGTCGGTCGGCGCAGGGGCAAGCACGGGGTGGGCGGGCGTGATCTGGGCGGGCATGGCCTGTGCGGGCACAGCTTGGGCGCTCGCCGTCGCTGGCTGCGCTGCCGCGGCGGCCATGCGCTCGCGCTTGAGCTGGAAATTTGCCGCCATGCTGGCCTGAATGGCTGGCGTGCTGCCCAGCAAGCCGGCATAGGCCGGATCGTCGAGCGAGATCATGGCGATGTCGGGTTGCCGCAGTTCCGCCCTGAGATACCCGCGCGGGTCGCCGGCCAGCATCTCGCGGTCGCCAGGCCTTGCACCAAGCCCGAAGCGGTTGAACGCGACGAGCACCGGATCTGGCGGCAGGGAACTGGGGGCCGGGACAGCCAAGTCAGCCCTCCATTGCCTGAGCCTCACGCGCCCGGCGCATGAGGCTCGTTCGAGCCGTTCGTGCATAGTCAACGGGGGGAGGAGGCCGGCACGGAGTGGCCGACCCCCGACGCGCATCCTACCAGTGATGCCGGCGGTGCCAGACATGGTGCCGATGCCAGGCGTAGAAGGCCGGGCCATGCCGATAGATATAGCGAGGGTATACCACCACACGGTTGGGCACGCAGCGTCCCCAGGGATTGGGATGCCAGCCCGGACCGCAGCCCCAGGCGACATGCTCGACCAGCGCCGGCGCGGCAAGCGGCGCCATTGGCATCGCCGAGGATGCCGCAGCCGTCGCAACCGTTCCGGTCACGGCGAGAGCCGCGGTGAGCGCGTATTTTGTCAAATAATTCATGGCCATACTCCGAAGTGTCCGAGGTTGAAAACCTGCACGCACATGGTCCGGCAGGTCCTGCCCTTCTCCTGTTAAACGGCGTCGTCGGCGTTTTCCGTCGGTCGTCACGGCGATTTTTTCGACACCGCCGACAGTTGCGACCCAGCGCGTCTGGTGAGCCCTTCCGCCAGCACGCGGCGGCCCTCGGCGGAACTTGCCGCCGCGAACTCGACGATGCGCTGTTCCAGCCTCATGCGCACGGTGACGTCGGCATTGCGCGCCCGCTCCAGCGCCGCCGACAGGGCCGTCGCGTCCAGAACCGGCTGTCGCAGCAGGTCTGCCGCCTCGCGCCTGGCTTGCTGGCCGTCGAGGATGACCTGATGGGATTCGCGGCGAACGTCGCGCAGCGCCTCGCGGAACACCGTGCGATCCTGCTCGGGAAGACGGCCGCCGGCCGTCTCCAATGAGTAGCCCTGGCCTGACTTGCCGTTTCTTATCCAGACGGCCCCGCCGGCAAGCGCTCCGGCCAGAAAGACGTTGAGCACCACCGACAGGGTGACGAGGTTTCGGCTCATGTTCATAGGTCTTCCTCGATCGTGTCGCGGTCCGGGCTGGCGTCGCCGAACGCCGTCGCATTGGCGTCCAGCACATAGTGGTCCGGCTGGACCTCGGGCGTGACGATGCTCACCAGGGCCAATCCGGCGACAGCGCCGGCCAGGCCAATGCCGGCAAGCCCCAGTCCGAGCCACCAGAACCGCTGACGCCGGCGTTGGGCGAGGTACCGGCCGGCGGCCTGCACGATGCTGCCGTGCAGGGCCTTGTCGGGCGCGCCGACGCGGTAGCCGTCCAGCAGGGCGTCAAGTGTCCCGGCATGCCGCAAAATGGCCTGGCCAGTCTCGCTCGGCGCGAAGATCGCGGCGGCAACCCGTTCGGCCTCCGGCCAACGCCGCAAGTCACCGCCATAGGCCGCAGCCAGGGCCGCAAAGCGCTTGGCATCCATTGCCGGTTCGTTCCTGGATCCTTCAGCCATGGTCTTCCCCTTGCCCATCGGCGCCGCTTGCCCGGCTCTCACTCATCGGCGCCTTCCCTGGCCAGGATCGTCTGCAGCGACCGCCGGCCGCGCGAAAGCAGGCTCTCCAGGGCGTCGACGCTGATCTCCAGGGTCGCCGCCGCCTCGACATTGGACATCTCCTGGTAATAGACCAGAACGATCGCTTCGCGCTGGCGCCGCGCTATGCCTTTCAGCGCCCGTTCGACCCGCTGCGCGTCCTCCTGCGGATGGGCATCGGGAAGTGGGGCGGGATCGACCATTTCCGGCAGGTCGTCGGTCACCCATTCGCGCTTGCGGCGCAGCCGGTCGTAACAGAGGTTCAGCGTCACCCGGTGGATCCAGCTGTCGAAGCGCGCATTGCCGCGCCGCCAGCCCGAGGCATGGCGCCAGATCCGCACGAAGGTCTCCTGCGCGACATCCTCGGCCTCCGCCGCGTCGCCGAGCATGCGCACGGCAAGCGCCAGGATGCGCGGCAGTTTGCGCGCGACGAGCGTCTGCACGGCTGCCGGATCGCCGGCGCCGACACGGCGAACCAGCTCCTCGTCCGGATCGGCGCTCATCAGCCGGCGCACTCCCGATGTTCATCGCACGTCATTGCCTCTTGGTCATTGCTCCTGCTTGGGAGCGGTTTTGTGGCCCGGCAGTTCGTCGGCCGTCAGGACGCCGTCGGAATTCTTGTCCAGCCTGGCAAAGCGCTTGGCGAAGAAGGCATCGAGTTCGGCCCGGTCGATGAAGCCGTCATGGTTGGAATCGATACGCGCGAAGGATATGACGGGGTCGCCCTTGATGTTGCGCTTGGCCTGAAAGGCTTCCCATTCCAGCAGGCTGATCTTGCCGTCGCCATCCGTGTCGGCAGCCATGATCGCCTTCTCGCGCCGCTTCTGGAATTTGGCCAGCGTGATGTCGGACCTGGCCTTTGGCGTGGCCGGCGCGGCAACCGGGGGCGTCGCGGCAGGCGGCTGCGTCGCTGTCTGGGCAAGAGCCGCTACGGTCAGCAGGCTCAAGGCAGCGGCAAGTATCGAACGGCGTATCATGCGTTGGCGTCTCCGGTTGGCGCGTCCGCCACGGCTTGTGCCGAGGTTACGCTTCGACCGTTAAACGCCGCGACGACGGAAATCCGTCGGTCGCGCAAATCTGTTTCGGACGCATTTCTTGGATGCAAGGGCGCCGTCGGCGGCTGCAATGACGTGCCGAACCCGGCGCCTCAACGCTGGACGTGAACCGTGCCAGACTGTCGCCGGCCCAGGCGAAGCCGCGTCGGCAGGGACCTAGTCTGATTGGTCGGCCGCGACCAGCTGGTCGGGCTTGAAGCCGGCATGTTGCGGGGTCCACACGTCACCCTCGCGGTTGAACCAATGGCACATGAATATGCCTGAGGCCGCGCCGTCGCTTATGGTCATCTTCGGGCCTCCGGACTTCAGCCTGACAACGTCTCCGGTCTTGAAATTGTTGGGCATTTTCGACCTCCATTCAGAGGCTTAGAGTTTCACACCAAACCGGGGTCTGGACAATGGCCGATATGCCTTGCCGGCGCCGCAAGCCTTTGCTCCTGCGGCGGTTTAGCCTTAACCTTTCCGTAAATATTTGGCTGCTACTTGGGCAGCGATGGCCTCGTGGCGGAGCGGCTACGCTGGAGACTGCAAATCTCTGAAGCCTCGGTTCGATCCCGAGGCGAGGCCTCCATCCTCACTTACCTGTCCGACAAAGCAGCGAACGGCCGGAGCCGGGGCTTGGTCCCGTGACGTCGCGATTGATTGCTGCTTGAAGGAATGGTGCCGCTTAGGTGACTCGAACACCTGACCCCATCATTACGAATGAGATGCGGCCAGTTATCGAGGCCTCCCAGAGCCTATCGCGCGACCGCTGCATCACCTCGCAAAGTCATTGACTTCATTGCACTTGGTAGGCTTTGATATTCTCACTTTCAACCGATGCCTATCAGCCCAAATGTGTCCTGATCGGTGTCCCGTAGTATGGTGAGACACATGGCCGTGGCAATCAGCCAGAAGAAAATTGATGGGCTTTTGAAGGACCGTCCAGCAGGCAAGCGCGAGGTGGCAGATGGGGGCCAGCCAGGTCTCTACCTGGTGATTGGCCCGCGCACGGCGAAATGGATCGTGCGTTACCGAGCTCCGGGCACGAAGCAAAACGTCAAGCTGACGATAGGCAACTACGGCTCAGTGCGGCCTGCGCTGGGTCTCCATGACGCTCGCAAAGCAGCGCAGGCCGCGCTACATGCGGTGTCCGAACAGCGTGATCCGCGGCAGGCGAATGAAGCGGCAAAGCGCCGGAACCACACGATCGAAGACGCCTTTGCCGATTTCGTGGAGAGACATTCCAGGGCGAGAAACAAGGCGAGGACGATTCTCGATAACGAGGCCATCATTCAAAGAGAAATTGTGCCCAGATGGCGCGGTCGGCGAATACAAAGCATCACCCGCCAGGACATAATTGAGTTGGTCGACGGCATCGCGGATGGCAAGCGAGATCCTGATGGCCAGGTTGTCGCAGAGGGTCGACCGCAATCGGCCGTCAGGGTTCGTGCGCTACTATCGAAGGCCTTTTCTTGGTTTGCGGCAAAGTCAATCATTGCCGAAAATCCCTTTCGCGACATTGAGGTTCCGGCGTCACCGGTGGCCCGAGATCGTGTGCTCTCCGATGACGAAATTCGCTATTTCTGGTCTGCCGCTAGCGCCGTGGCCTGGCCGTTCGGCGACATGGCGCGCTTGTTGCTGCTGACCGGCCAGCGGCGCGCCGAGGTCTCAGGAGCGATGTGGGCAGAATTCGAACTGGATGGCGATGAGCCGAAATGGTCCATCGCGGGGGAGCGCACGAAGAACGGTCGGCGCCAAGTTGTCCCGCTGACGCCCCAGGTCCTCAACATATTGACCAGGCTGCCACGGGTTAAGCAAGAACAGTCGCCGCTCGAGGAAGGGTCGCCTCAAGAGCAGGAAGAGTGTCCATGGATACTCTCCACCAATGGCGCCACGCCGGTCAGCGGCTTCAGCCGGGCAAAGCAGCAAATCGATCAAGCGATGATCGAAGCTGCCCGAAAGGCGACTGGAAACCCTGACGTCAAGATCAATAACTGGACGTTCCACGACCTGCGCAGAACTGCAGCTTCTGGCATGGCTGGTCTAGGGGTGGCCGTGCATGTCGTCGAGGCTGTCCTCAATCACAAGTCCGGCAAGATTTCGGGCGTGGCCGCGGTCTACAACCGTCACGACTATGCGCGCGAGAAGCGCGAGGCGCTCAGCGCCTGGGCGAATCTTGTGGATCGAATCGTTGGAGTGACCTCGAAGAAAAAGGTGATCTCGCTGTTCGGAGACCGCACCTGATGGCCAGAACTCCAAAGCCAGGCGACTTTGCCTACGAACAAACCCGGTTCGCCATTACCAATGGCGAGATCGCTGGTGAGCACGTCATGTACGGTGGAGACAGGGACGAACAAATTATGCGCCGGAACGGTTACCTCGGCCCCTTTGATTTTTGGGAAAAGGCACTTTCCGAGAGCATGACTGTCGGTTCGTTTGTCAGCTTACTATACCACCACTCTAAGGATCCTGAGCGGATGGCTGACGAAGGTCGCGGACAGGTGATTCCGATCGAGACCCTGCTTAGGCATGCGCTGAAGCAGGCGTGTAGAGAAGGCGAGTCTTGGATTGCTGGCGTTACCCCAGATGGGTTCTCGGATGATCGACTCATTAATCCTATAAGTGCCGTCGAATGGTTCTATCTCCGCCCAAAGAAGCGTGATTTGTTGCCTAAGACACTGCTCCAAGTTTTGTCAAAGAGGCGGGACGGTCAGACATCGGATGTTCCCCGTGGTGGGGGAAAGCGCGGACCCAAACCTACACAAGGATCGCGTATCGAGGCTGAAATGCGCGCGCTTGCTCCACAGGACTTGAAGGGCATGAAGCAGGAGGACATGGTGCGTAGGTTCGGAGCTGCGCGCTCTACCTGCGAGGCGGTTCGACGTCGGGTACTGTCTACAAATGGCTAGCCGCCGGCAATATCGACAATCGACAAATAGCGACTGCCCGCCGAATGGGTCAACTTGATTGCTCTAAACCCATCGGGAGCAATCAATGGTTAAACAAGTAAGGCGCTGGGTGCCCGCTCGAAAAGTCAAGGAGCGATACAACTTTTCCGAGATGACGCTCTGGCGCAGAGTCAACCGTCCGGATCCTTTGCTTCCTTTTCCGAAACCCGTCTATGAGGGCCGGCGAAAACTGTTCGATGAGGCAGAGCTCGATCGCTACGACGAGAGCCTGCTGGCAGGCGCAGCATGACCGGTGTTGATCACGAGAACAGCGCTGTCATCGATGAGGCGGCACGCTGGATCACGACAAGACCTCATCGAATGGAACGGCCGACGGTGCCTCTTTTGCGAAGTCGGTTTGGCCTCACCTGTGCTGAGGCGTGCGCGGCGCTAACAGAGGCTGCAAAATCAGGGGGCGCCAGTGCGATTTCCCCCTGAAATAGCGAAGGGCGATCTCTCGATTGCAGTCGAGGGATCGCCCGAAGCCGATAAACAAATCCGTGGTAGGGTTTCGAAAATCGACGAAAGACAATCTAGCGCTAGAAGCTCGCAATCGCAAGCAATTGCGCGAGCCGCGCACTGGTATTTGGAGCATCGCGAAGATTGCGCGCGACCTATCGTGCCTTTTCTTCGCTCCAGGTTTGACCTTTCTGCGATCGAGGTCGTAGCAGCGATCCGGCAGGCAAATGGAGGTGCAAGATGAGCACCTACCAAGAGCTAATGGCGGGCGGGCTGAGGCCTAACCGTGCGCGTATCCAGGACATCGCGAACCGATGCCAGGATGCCGAATTGGTCGAAGGCTACACGTCAGGCTCGATCGTTACTCCCGGCGCATCACTGCGCCGGAACAACCCTTCGCGACCCTTCGGCGGGCGATTTACCCGTGCGCGGCCGCAGCGCTCCCCCGACCGCGAGAGATCGATTTATCGACGCCGAACGCTCGCCGCGACCTGGCCCATGCCTCCCTTCATGGCGGGCATGCTCACTACGAGCCAAGTTGCCTATGCTCGCATCGTGGCAGACGAGGTTCACAGGACGGGTCGCTGTGACCTCACGCTGGACGAGATTGGCGCACGGGGCGGGATGTGTCGCAAGACGGCAAAGCGGGCGCAGGACCGCCTCGCAGAGTTGCGATGGATCGCAGTCGAGGAGCGGCCAGTAACCGGCCGCAAGCACTTATCCAACGTCGTGCGCATCGTTTCGGACGAGTGGGCGATGTGGATCAAAATGGGCCCTAAGCCTCGCCGCATAGGGGGACATTCGTGCCCTACCACGGGAAACCAGTCTGATTCATTCAGATCGGAGAGGCCTAAGCGGCTTAGGAAGAAGGTACCAATACCAAAGTCCCCGTGAACAGAATCGCCAACCTGTGCCTGGAGGGGGGAGCAGCGTAACAAAATTGGAGCACATAATGATTAAACACGTGCTCGGCGAAAGTGTCCAATTATTTTACAGATAGTTATGTGGAAATTTCGGTGCATATCTCGACTTAGGACACATTTTGAGCCACACGTCTCACCCGGAAGGCGTGTTTTCGGTGTCGTTGCGGTTGTCGAAACCCTCGCGCGCGCATGTGAGTGTCGCGAAATGTCGTGAAATTGGAGGAATGTGGATGGCGAAGCGAGGACGGAAACCGAAGCTCTCAATCGCGAGGGCAAAGCAAGCCCTTGAGAAGTCGGGCAGCATCCGAACGATCGCCGCCAAAATGCTGGCCGTGCATCGGTCGACCCTTTGCTCCTTCATGAACAAGCACCCCAGCCTGCAGGCATTCGCGGACGATATCGAGGAAGTCCTGAAAGACGACGCCGAGGACCAGGTGATCAAGGCCATCCGTGCGGGCGATATGCCGACCGTCCGTTGGTACATGGAGCTCAAGGGCAAGGATCGGGGCTACGTGCGCCGCGTCGAGAGCACCGGCTCCGGTGGAGGCCCGGTGGAGGTCCAGCAAAAGCATGACCTTTCTGGGTACAGCGACGAAGAACTCGAGCAGATGCTGGCGATCGCAGAGGCCCGCGAGAAGCGAGAAGCCCTAAGAAAATCTGAGGCACACCGCGAAGGCAAGGCCGCACTAACGCGTGAGCAAATGCCAGGCCAACGCGGATCCTGATTCCAGTGACCACCCCTAGACGAGCCGAACGGCAACTTTCCACCGCTTTGCCAACATTCCCGAGCTGAATTCAAGGCTCGAAGCGAACCTTCGTCGCAATGGACGCCAGGAAGCTTGCTCGGCTGCGCCCTAACGGCGGCTGGCTACGCCGCTGTTGTTGCCGCAGGCTTCCACGCGGATCCCGGAGTGTTCCGGTTGGCTGTCGCCGAGAATCTCGAAGGCCTCATCCAACTGCTCCAGCCGGGCCGCTTGGAGAAGCTCCATTTCGTGAGGTTGATCTGGACGCCAGGCTTGGCCGTGGCGCGCACCATCGTCGTCGGCGCCGAGCGTTTCGTGACCGATACAGGCCATGCGCTCGGTCAGCACTGGTTCGGCGCCGGCATCGATGTGCTGGAGGATCTGATCGTCGCCGAGGCCACTCGCCTCAAATCTCCTACCTGGTCGCACCCCGAGCTTATCGCCCGGCTCAAAGGGAAGGAGAACCGGGAAGCCGATCGCTTCGCCGCTGGAATGTTTTGATTTTGGACATGTCCAAATGCTTCACGTGACACGGGTCACTGGCGTTTCGTCCAGTGATCTGACCTGTCGACCCCTTGCGCAAGATTGCGCTGGGGTCGGGAAGCGACCGGCAAGCCGTTGATTTCAATCGGTCGAAAAACAATCCGGCGCCACGCCCGGTAATTTTTACCGACCGTATGGTGAGGATCGGGAAGGCGCGGAATAGATCCCTGCGCAGCCACAGGCGGGCAAGGGTGAGCGCGGCGACCATCGGACGTGGATGGGAAGGCCGGCGACTGAACGCGCGCTGGCGGGCTTCTATTTGAGCTCCCCGAATTGAGGGAGCGCAAATCTTCGATCCTTGATCCGAATCGGGCCGGACCCGTCACTGGAGACGTCGCCAGTGAGAACCGGTGACCCGCGCGGAACCGGTTTTTCATGTACAGGTGTGATCGGTCTTCCCCCATTGGGGGATGAACATTTCATCGACAGCATGGGCCGTCCTCGGTCGGAAGCGAAGCTGGAACCTATCGCCGGCCGACCTTCTGGCCGGCCGGGGCTGATCACTTATTGGCCCCAGGTTATTTCCTGGGTCCCGGTGGCCGTCTGTATTGAGACTGCGATTGGATCGCATTTCGGTACGATATCGAATTGTTGGCCAAAGCGCATTTTACGGTCAGCGGCATTCGAGGGGTTGTAAATCGCGCAGTTGCCATGGTTGACGGTCACGCCGGTGATTGTCGCGTTGTCGTCGTGGAGAGTAAGAAGGAGGTGCCACGCTCCATAGTAGGTGTATTTTTGCGCCCAAAAGGCGCCTGTGTCGTCATGCGTCTCGACTGGAGCAGCTGTCGTTTCGAGTGAGGGGTCGACTGGTCCATCCCAGCCAACGACACTGTGTCCCTGATCGGTATCGATAGACAGCTCGATGGGTTCGCAAAGGGTCGTAAAGCGGATTTGTTCGCCAAACTTCATCCGCTCCCCGGCTCCCCATTGACGTTGTTGTATGGGGCAGTTGTTGCGGTTTACGGCAACGCGATTGATTGCTAGCTCGTCGCCCCTGACGGTAAAAGTCAGGTCCCATCCTCCAAACCGGTCTTGGTATTTCGTCACGGTGAAGCCGTTATCGATATCCGGCGGGCTTGGTGTGTTGGCGACCTCATCGTCGGCAGACGGGCTTGGCGCTTTGGAACAGTCTTCGAAATCGCCCTCGGCAGTGAGAACGCAGAGGTTGAAGAGCTTGCGCATCTGCGCCGAAACTACATTGCGCTGATCGCAGGCCTTGTCCGTAGCCGGGTCGTCGCCTGAGCCGCCACGGCACAGATCGTCCAGATGGCGGTAGGCCATTCCCAGCGCGGCCGGGTTCGGTTGGGCCGCTTGCGCCGTGCCGGTCAGAAGGAGCGCCGCTGTCGCGGCTGCAAGGCAGAGAGGGATGCGCTTTTTCATGATCTGATCTCGTGGGGGAGGTTTCAAAGGCTGTAACCAAGCGAGGGTAGTGACTCATGGCCTTCAGCCAGAAGCAAATCACAGTCGAGTTCGATCTGGCAAACGGCCAGTTTGCAGGCGGCGGAAAGCTTCGTCATGATATTGGCGGTCCTGTCGCGCACCACCGTTTGGCATCTGGAGCGATTTCGATGTGTGCTGAAAATTCAGCGGACGCAATCGCGGCTCTTGCTCGATCGCTCGACCATCGAGAAGTTCTTTCGCCATTTGAGCTCACCAAATTCGGTGACCGCAAATCTTCGAGCCCCGATTTCCCGCTCCCCCGTCTTGGGGAGCGGCATCGAACGTTGTGAAACCAATCGCCATTTGAGCTCGCCCAATTCGGCGAGCTCAAATCTTGGGGCAGGCAGAGTCAAGCATTCAGGTCAGTTTGCGATTCTGCGCAGGTTTGCCCTTTGTTATCAATTATGTCCTTGCTAATTGTATCCCATAAGATACAAATATGCATGTTCGAAGTCATCAAGACCAATATCTTTGACGCATGGTTCGAGAGGCTTCGTGACGGCAGGGCGAAGGCGCGCATTCTGGCCCGCGTCAGCCGCGTCGAGGACGGCAACCTCGGCGATGCCAAGTTCTTCGACGGCATCGGCGAACTTCGCATCGATTATGGACCGGGCTACCGCATCTACTTTTTGAAGCGCGGCGACGTTGTCGTGATCTTGCTGTGCGGCGGCGACAGGGCAGTCAGAGCCGCGACATCAAGCGCGCGCTCGATATCGCAAAGGAGGTTTAGAAATGGCAATCACGACCAGCAATTGGAACACCGCCGATTACCTCAACACCGAGGAGGCGATCGTCGCCTTCCTTGACGCTGTCATGGAGGAAGGCGACCTCCAGTTCCTGTGCAAGGCACTCGGTCATGTCGCCCGATCCAAGGGCATGACGGAAATCGCCAAGAAAACCGGCATGTCTCGCGAAAGCCTCTACAAGGCGCTCAGCGAGAATGGGAACCCGTCCCTTGCCACGGTCGTGTCAGTGCTCGACGCGATGGGGCTTCGGCTGTCAGTCGCCCCGCGCGAGCATGAGCGCGCGGCTTGACGGGAGGACCAACTATCGACCCAGCGCACCGGCAGCCAGAGGATTACCACTGATGAACATGACATCCATCAAGCGCGGCCTGCCCGCTATGCACCCCGGCGAGCTTCTGCGCGAAGACCTCATCCCGGCGCTCGACAAGTCGAAGACCGAGATCGCCAAGCTGCTGGGCATTTCCCGGCGCACGCTCTACGACATCCTGGACGAGAAGCAACCTGTCACCGTCGCCATGGCGCTGCGCCTTGGTAAGCTGATCGGCAACGGTCCGGTGTTCTGGCTCAACCTCCAGCGCATGTACGATCTTGAGCAGGCAGAGAAAACACTGAGCGCCGAGATCGAAGCCATCCCGACACTGCATGCGGATACATCACAGCGCTGAAGGCTTTCCGCGTATTCCTTCGCCGGACGGCCACCGAGAGGGTCCGGTTTCGGAAAAAACCGCGAAGGTCAAAGGGCGGCCGGCCGAAGAAGACCCTTCCCGACGAGAATGGTTTCACGGCGGCCGATGCGGGGCTGACCAGCAAGGAAATCCACGACGCGCGCAAGCTGGCCGATGCCGAGCGGCGAGATCCTGGTATCGTCGAACGGGCCAGCGACGCCATCAGGTACCGACCTCCCCCCTCCTGCCTAGGGAGCGAAGGGGCGGCCTATCTATCTCAAGACTAGCGCGGCGCGTCACCTTCTCCGGCCGACCTTCTGGCCGGCCAGGGCTAGTTCGTCTCGCCGTGTCCGTGAGCGACTTCATCGTCGCTGTACTTCTGATCCAGGTTAAAGGGCAGCAAGCGGAAGGTGCTTGGGATCGTGACGGCAAAGCCCCCGGTTGAAGAAGCTCTTCCCGTAACTCGGATCATCCGATATTTGTCCGTAGGATCAATAAAGGGATCGACGAGACGGCCGGCGCGGTCATCCGTCACTATATCGATCGTATAGGCAGCGGTTCTAAAAGCGGACATCCGCATATTCTCAATCAGCAATGACATCAGTGTTGCCAAAACGAGCTAGGTATTTCTCAAGCGATCTGCATCGTTGCGAATAGAAGATCTTCCAAATCTATGCGGATCCGGGGCGTCTGCGCATTGTCCAGAACCACGGCTTCGACCGGAAGGCGCTGTTACTTGACGGCCCGATTCCGCGCATATCGCTTACGCGGCGCAGGTGTTGGCCGCCTCAATTTAGGTTAAAGCTTTGTCAGGGCGCGCTCAGCGGTACACCGGATTGAAAAATCCGATATTCAAATCGCACTTGATCGGCAGATGCGCCGCGGCTGTCGGCGGCAATCGCCAGGACCCTTCCAACCAACACTTCACCCCTCTTGTTCAACGCGGCAAAGGCTTCGCCTAGACCAATCGTGTAAACGTGTGAGCTGCCGTCGAACTCCTCCATGTCGAGGAGAGCGTCCCGAACAACGCCCTTCAACCGCATAATCGCGACCAGCGTAGGCGTGCGATATAGGAGCACCTCTGTATCGCTTGCCTCGGAAAAGCGCAGATCGATGGTGCCCAAGGGCGACGGCACACTAATCTTTCCATCGTCACGCGAATAATCGAAGTCGATCTCACCTGATGCCGACTCCCGACCCGACGGGCCAGACCTCCGCGCTTTTGAGACCGCGGAAGTTCGCATCCGTACCGCAGAGTTCGCCGACGCTTCGGCCGACCGAACCTCCTCCACGATCTCGTCCGCCGTGCCGAACTGCCGCAGCAGCTCGGCGAGGCTGGAGAGGTGCAGATTCTTCCCGCCTGATGCCCTACGATACTCGATCAGCAGTTCGGGGCGGGTGAAGACGGGCTCGCCGCCCGAGCGCACGAACCAGTCCGCCTTCTCCTCGCCGGTGACGAACACCAGGTCCTTCTGCTTTTCGCGGCCGATGCGCAGCAGCGCTTTCCAGATAAGAAAGTCGCCAATGCCGGTGTCCTGCTTGCCCCCGTCCTTGTAGCCCGGAGGTATCTTGTTCGCTAACCGGTCCGCCCATTCTGCCTGAAGCGCTTCTCGCTCTTCTTCGTGTTCGATGACGTTGCCCGCGGCAAATGCCTCTGCGTAGAGCGTCGTGACCGGGTCGTCACCACGCCACGCGGTCACGCCGGTGCGAATGCGGCCAAGCGCCTTCAGATAGGCTTTGCGTCCATCGGCCAGATCCTGTCCGGCCTTCTTGAGCTCGTTGTACCCGTCCAGACCTTCCAGAATCGGAGAGACGACCCCTTCGACCGAAATTCTGGAAGAGAGGTCCGCGATCGTCTTCAGAAGCTCGGCTATCTTGCGATCCCGGTGCTTAATAAACTCGCGGGCAGATCGGGCAGGTAGAAACAGCCGCCCCTCTTCGGCGAGCTTCTTGTAAGTGGCCGCAAGTGCGCCGAGGTCGTCCTTTCCGATGGCGTACGGCAGCAACAGCGCATTTGTATCGATCGCGACCAGGACGTCCGAATCGGCAACGCCAGCGACCAAGCTGGAGCGCAGGAGATCGACCGGGTCCGGGAATATGTCCTCGAGCAGGAATGGGTTCGCCGCGACCGCCGGGTCATCGCGCCTAGACGGCGCGGCCGGCTGGCGCTTTTCGCCTTCCGGCACCGCCTTCGCTTCGGGCGCCGCTTCCGGCTTGGCTTTGCTCATTCGTGCGTTACTCCAGCGCCAGTCAGTCCGCCTACCCGCAACTGTAAAGACATTGTCGCCCGGCGGCGACTCCGTACTGATTGTGCCCGATCCGAAGCCGATGGCTGCTGCAATTCAAGCGACTTACCGCTATGCATAGCGGATGATGCGTGAAGCCCCTTTGAGACCCTCCATGCGCCTCGACGAATCGCCCGGTGGCGCGGTTGCTTGTCAGGCCTTGCTCGCAATGCCATTCAGCATCGGCGTGGGGGAAGCGCGACATCGAGTTTTCGGGGGAATCGTTTGTCACGGCTGACGGAGCTACTGGGCCAAGTTAAAGCAAGTGATGCGCAGCTCGGTCGGGATCTCGAGCGCGAGTTTCGCGCGCTTGCATCGCGTCGCGCCTTCGGACTGAATTTCGAGCGCCATCGGCCAGAGGCTGTCGAGCTTCCGGGGCGCCCCGTGCGCAAAGGCGACAAGGTTCGAATCTGCGCGCCGCGAGGCTCCCCTGGACCGGGTGCGCGCGATCTCTGGACCGTCGGCGATATCGATCGCGCCAATCGAACCGCCGACGTCGAGCGATTGAGCCGTGGCGCGGAGGAGGCAGACAGGCGGACCGTCGACCTCGCCGATCTCGTCGTGATGGCTGAGTTTCGCGACATCATCTATCCGGGGCTTGTCAGCACCGGCGAGGTCAAACGCTCTGACACCCGCCCGAAGCATGTCGTCATTAACGGTGAGAATTTTCACGCGCTTCAGGCGCTGACGTTCAGCGATCGCGGGCGGATCGATGCGATTTACATCGACCCCCCCTACAATTCGGGCGCGCGGGACTGGAAATACAACAACGATTACGTCGAGGCTGAGGACCAGTATCGCCATAGTAAGTGGCTTGCCATGATGGAGCGGCGGCTCCGCATCGCGCGTGAGCTGATGCGGCCCGAACGTAGCGTGATCCTGGTCAGCATCGACGAAAAGGAGGTCCACCGCCTCGCACTGCTTCTCGAGCAGGTTTTTCCGGACGCAGATATCCAGATGGTGACAAGCGTAATCAGCGCGAAGGGCGCGGTCAGGGTCGGCAAATTTTCACGGGTTGAAGAGCATATCTTTGTCGTAACGCTGGGCGAGGCGAAACTGATCCCTTGGGTGCGCAACATGCTCGATCCCATCAAGGGCGACGCCGGCGACCAGCAAGCGCTCGAATGGTTAGGTTTGCGCCGTCGCGAACCGAGCAGCGCGCGGGGAGCTCGGCCCAACCAGTTCTATCCAGTCTTCGTCGACGAGGCGACCGGACGCCTCCACTCGGTCGGCGACGCGGTCACGGACGGTATCGACCGTGAAACTATTGCCGTTCCTCCAGGCACTGTCGCGCTGTGGCCGCTCAAGCCGGACGGCACCGAAATGCTCTGGGGCCTGACGCCTGAGGTCCTCAAACGCAATTGGGCGAACGGATACGCTCGCGTGAATCGCTGGAACCGCACAACGCTTAGCGGGACCGTTCAATATCTTGCCGGCGGCACGATCTCAGCTATCACGGCAGGAACGATCCAGATCACCGGCAAGGCTCGCGATGGCTCGGTTATCGGCACCGCGGCGACCGACGATGATGCCCCGCCGCCCAAGCGCGTCTGGAACCTCGCGTCACATAATGCCGAGACTGGAGGAACGAATGTCTTGAGCAGCCTGCTGGTCGGCCGGCGCTTTCCCTACCCCAAGTCGCTCTACGCGGTTGAAGATATCCTTCGTTTTTTCGTAGCCGATATTCCTTATGCAGTGATTCTGGACTTCTTCGCCGGGTCAGGAACGACCGCACATGCAGTCATGCGCCTCAACCGCCAGGATGGCGGCTCGAGACGCGCAATCAGCATCACCAACAACGAGGTGAGCGCCGAGGAGCAGACGGCGTTGCGGCGTAGCGGTTTGCGACCGGGCGATGAAGAGTGGGAGCAGCTCGGGATATGCGACTACATCACCAAGCCGCGTATCGCTGCCGCGATTACCGGGGAACGCGCTGATGGCACGGCCGTCCCCGGTGACTATCGGTTCAATGATGAATTCCCGATGGCCGAAGGCTTCGCCGAGAATGCGGAGTTTTTCACCCTCACTTATGAAACGCCGATCGCAGTCAGCCACAACCTCGCGTTTCAACGTGTCGCCCCGCTGCTCTGGCTTCGCGCCGGCGCCTTCGGCGACCGTATTGAGGAGGTCCCGGCCAACGGCTGGATGATCGTTCAGGCGTACGGCCTACTTGTCGATCTCGATAGATCATCGGAGTTTTGCGCGGCGATGAAGGAAGCCGAAGAAGCCACCTACGCTTTTATCGTGACCAATGACGACAGGCGCTACCAATCGGTGTCGCGCCAGCTTCCGGATGGGATCGAGGCTGTCCGCCTGTATGAATCCTACCTCTCAAATTTCCGGTTCGTCAGCGGGGGCAACGAATGAAGTTCACGCTGAAGGATTATCAGGAAGACGCCGTCTCCGAAGTTCTGAAGCGGCTTCGCCGTGCCCGGCGCCGGTGGCGCGAGGACAATGAGGTTCAGGCCTTTTCGCTGACGGCACCTACGGGCGCCGGCAAGACCATCATGGCCGCTGCGGTCTTCGAAGCTCTCTTTCACGGTGCCGATACATTTGAATTCGATGCCGATCCGGGCGCCGTGGTTATCTGGTTCAGCGACGATCCCTCGCTGAACGAACAGACGCGTTTCCGGTTGGGTGAGGCGTCGGATCGTCTCAACTGGACCGACCTGCACGTCGTCGAGAACAGCTTCAACCGCGAGAAGCTCTCGCCAGGGAAGGTCTATTTCCTCAATACCCACAAGCTGTCGCGCAACAGCTTGCTTGTCCGTGGTCACGAACCGGAGGATGAAGCGGAGCCGAGCCTGCCTGACATGCGGCCGGACGCGCGCTCCTACACGATCTGGGACACGATCCGGAACACGATCGAGGACCCGGCGCTGACGCTTTATCTGGTGCTCGACGAGGCGCACCGCGGGATGGGCGAAGGCCGCACGCTGCAGGACCGGTCGACCATCGTTCGTCGGCTGATCAACGGCGCAGGCTCGATGCCGTCGATGCCGATAGTCTGGGGCATCTCGGCTACGGTCGAGCGGTTCAACGTCGCGATGCGCGAAGCGCGGGGGCGGAGCATTTTGCCTGGCGTTGCGGTCGATCCTGCAAAGGTGCAGGAATCTGGCCTACTGAAAGACACGATCGTTCTCGATATTCCCGACGAGGCTGGGCATTTCGAAACGGTGCTGGTGCGGCGGGCAACGGACAAGATCGTCGAATCGAGTCAGGCCTGGGCTGACTATGCGGCGCAACAGCCTGGCACACCGATCGTCCAGCCTCTGCTCGTCCTTCAGGTCAGGAACACACCCGACCCTGACGAGATCGGCCGAGCTCTGGACATGATCTACGAGCGCTGGCCTGGCTTGTCTCAGGATGCGATCGCTCACGTATTCGGTGAGCACGTAACGCAGACATTCGGGCGTCACGTGGTGCCGTATATCTCGCCAGAGAGGGTTCAGGATTCCGCATGGGTTCGCGTGCTGATCGCCAAAGACGCGATCAGCACCGGCTGGGATTGTCCCCGTGCGGAGGTGATGGTGTCATTCCGCGCAGCGCAGGATCCGACGCATATTACCCAACTCCTCGGTCGCATGGTACGCACTCCGCTCGCGCGGCGCATCCCGGGTAACGACAAGCTCAATTCCGTCGACTGCCTGCTTCCGTTCTTCGACAGGGCCGCGGTGAAGGCGGTTGCCGATGCCCTGATGGCGGGTGGAGGCGACGGGGAGCAGCCGCTTTCGGGTCGGCGTGTCTTGATCAATCCTGCAGAGATGATGCCCAACCCATCGGTTGCCGCCGATGCCTGGGCTCGATTCCTGTCCCTGCCATCGCAGTCGCTTCCCCACCGCGCGCCGCGGCCCGTTAAACGCCTGACCGCGTTAGCGCACGAATTGGCGACAGATGGAATCCTCGCCGATGCCGGCAAGGAAGCGCACCGCGAGATGCATGCGGCGCTCGACGCGGCGCGCGTGCGCTACGCTAGTCAGTTGGAAGCAGCTAGGCAGTCGGTCCTGACGGTCGAGGGCGTCGCGCTCACGGCAGACCTCCGCGAGCGGGTCACGCGGTTCAATGCCTTCGTCGAAAGCGCCGATATGGCGGTGATCGACGATGCTTACAGGCGCGCCGCGCGGGTGTTCAGCCCTGATCTTGCTCGCACCTACGCTGAGCATCTTGCCCGCAACATGCCCGGAAGTGACCCGGAAGAGGCGTTGATTGCAGCACATGTCGAAACTGCGGCACTTGCCTTGGTGGAGGGGGTGCGCGAGTATCTCGAAATCGAGGCCGAGCGACTTACGCGGCGATGGTTGGACCAGTACCGGATCGCCATCAAGTCGCTCGGGGACGAGCGTCAGGAGGAGTATCGCCAAATCCGCGCAATGAGCGCGGAACCCGAGGCACAGGATCTCGGCCATCCGCGTGAGTGGCTCGTCGCGTCAATGGCGCGCGAGCAAAATGGGGAAGAGATTTCACTGCCGAGATATCGCGATCATCTGATGTGCGACGCCGAAGGCCTGTTTCCCGCCGAGCTGAATGGCTGGGAGCAAGCGGTGCTCGATCGTGAGAGTGCCCGGGTGGGTTTCGAAGCTTGGTATCGCAACCCAGCGAGAGCAACGCCGGAAGCTCTTGGCATCGCCTATGAGTCGAACGGCGGCTATAAGATCCTCCGCCCCGACTTCTTGTTTCTGTCGAGACTAGCCGATGGAACGGTGGTGGCCGATCTCGTCGACCCGCATGGCACCCAACTTAGCGATGCGCTACCCAAGATTCGGGGCTTGGCCCAATATGCGGAGACGCATTCTGGCGCGTTTCGGCGGATCGAGAGCGTCGCGAAGGTCGATGACGAATTAAAGGTTCTCGATCTCACCGACAGGATCGTGCGCAACGCCATCGCAACAGCTGAGAGCGCAGCTGAGCTTTACCAGAGCGCGCTGGCACGCGCCTACTAAGGGACCCGCCAGATGACGTCGCAGAGGTGCCCTCTTAGCAGCCAGCGCAGGGTGTCCAGACTTCTTTCGGTCCTCAAGGACGAAGGCATTGGGAGTGCGAGACCGCCAGAAAAGAAGCGCTGGAGACGACCCTGACGGATCTGCTTGTCCAGGTCCCGCCGAAAGCCGCATCGCAGCGTTCGGCCCAAGATAATTGCGAGATTAACAGTCGAGGGCTCGATTTATGCATAGCGGCTTTCGCCGATACCGCGCCAGGAGCTGACAGTCGGCAACCGGCCCCTATTGAGACCTTCAATACTTGAGTGTTGAACGTCGACTGCTGGCGCAACGGCGACTTCCGGCGTGCTTCACCGGCACGGTCTGCTTTTCAGGCGGTGGCCAAGCTAACCTCAACGGCGGACATGTTGCGCAACGCCGGTGACACAGCGACACCCAAGCACATATGTCGACATTCTGTGGCGGCAGCGCTGTAGGACCTCAAATCGTAACCGACAGCGCGCCAGCCAGCTGGGCTAACGTCGATTGAGGACACGATCTGGGACACATTTATGCCCTCGGCGCGCCACCTCGTTGAGCGATCGCATCGATGCCGGCGAGCCATCGAAGATAGGCGGCCGCCTGAGAGAGCATGAGGATTGCGAGGTCCAGCGGCGGTTGCGCCGGCTCTTCCGATCCCGGCTCATGCCGGTAGAAGTGGGCTCCCTCCACCCAGTCAGTGAAAGCCGCGACCTGCTTCTGCGCAACGTTAATCGCTGGCCTTTGGCCCTGGTGGATAGTGTCGACCAGTTGCTTGAGCTCACGCTGGATCTCGCCGGTGCTTAGCTTACTAGCGGACGGGAACATCAGCCGGAAAAGGCTCTCGACGGCAAAAACGACGAGCGAATGGCAGCCTTTCCGTCCGGTGGTGCGCCGTCAAGAGCAGTGTAGGCGTCATAGAACAGGGTGCGCACGCCTTTGTAACGTGCCCCTCCCAGAACGGCCACGGTCGAAATTCGGGACCGCTCAAATTCGACGTCCAGTGCAAAGTGCACGCCAGCGCGGTCGTCCACACTGTAGCGAACGCCCTCCTCTCCGAATATTCGTGGGACCGAGTTCACGAACTCCTGGCGCGCCCGCTGATCTGGCCGGCCGTCGTAGTCCTGAATTGTTGAGTAGCAGAGCGTTACAGAGTCGAGCAAATCCCTAAGTTCGATCTTCTCCAAGTATCCTGCCCAGTAGTCGCCCCAGCGAAGATTGGGGTAACGGGCCACTCCGAGCTCACTGATCATCAGGCTTTCAAGAGCAGTGAGGTGGTCCAATTCAACGTACAACGCAGCGAGACGGCGCCTCATCCTGGCACTGTCGGGAAGCAGGTCTTGCCGCTCCAGATACACCTGCGAAAACCGTTGACCGACTGGCCTTTCAGACACCCCGACCTCTCTACTCTCCGCGACGACATCAACCGCGCGCGGCAACAGACGCTAATACTCGATTCTGCGACTTGTCACCATATCGGTTACAAATAAGTATCGTTGAACCAATTTGGTGCAAAAATAACCATTTTGGACCAATTACATTGGTGTTAATTGCAACATATACTCTATTTGTTGGATTTGATTAGTGACGCCAACAGAGGATTAAAACAGATGACAAGCAAACTACGGCTTTCGAAAATCGCACGCGACCCGATCGTTGCGGCCTTCCTGGAGCGCTGTGAGCGGGACCAGTGCACACAGCCGGCGATTCTCGCCCCTCGGAGCCCGGTGCTGACCGACGGCGCAACAGAGAAGGTCAGGGAGACGGTCGATGCGTGAGCAAGATGATATCGCCATCCGCGACGCGATGGCGGAACTCGCCCACCTGGAAAATCGCACCAGCCGCGACGAGGCGATGAGGATCGCCATCGCCCAGATGTGCGCCGGCGCGCTGTTCATCGAAGCGCACGCCGGCAAGTGGCGGGCCGACCAGGTCGTCGGGGCGCTTTGGCGGTCCCAGGTTTCGCTCAAGAACGAGCAAAAGCCGCTCCCCGAAATCGGGGACCGCAAATCGGTCGGTAAGAATTTACCGGGCGGGTTATGATCCCTCACCGTTTCCCGCGCCAGGGAGGCCGCCCATGAAGATCGTCACTTCGAGCTTCTTCACCAAGCTGCCGGTGGAGTTCGCGCCGATCTCGATCGCGCGCTGGGCCCCGCAACGCTTCCAGGGTCCGACGCTGCGCGAGCTCACGCCTGGCGAATGGTTCCGAAGCATCGACGTCGACGAATATCGCCGGCGCTACCTCGAGCAGCTCGACATGCTCGACCCGCGTGAAACCGTCCGCCGGATCCAGGATCTGGCGGCCGGCAGGGCGGCGGCGCTGCTCTGCTGGGAGCGGCCGCGCGACGGCAATTTCTGCCACCGCGGCTATGTCAGCGCCTGGCTCCGTGACGAGCTGGGAATTGACATCTACGAGCTCGGCCTGGACGGTTGCGGCCACCATCACCCCAAGCTGCCGGAAGCGCACAGGCCAGGCCCGACACAGCCGACGCTGCTCTGAATTGTGTCCCGAAACGTGTCCTGATCTCGAAATTGGGATGGTGCCGGAGATCGGTTTGGCCCGCAAGCCCTTGGAAAACTTGGTGCCGCTTAGGTGACTCGAACACCTGACCCCATCATTACGAATGATGTGCTCTACCAACTGAGCTAAAGCGGCCCAGGAGGCCAGAGCCTCCAAGATGCGGGGGTGATAGACTCAACCGGCGGCGAATTCAAGATGCGACTTGGCAATTCATGCAAGGGTCCATGTGGCGTCGAATGCCGTCCGTCGCGTTTGCTCGCCAATCAGGCGCGACGTCAGGCGTGCGGTTCGCGCCCTCCTGCTGGTCAAAATTGATGAAACACGCTGATTTCGTTGCCGGAACAGCGTCGGAATGGACTTTGCACACCCTGACAAGGCAGAATGCGCCGCTCGCCCGTTGATTGATTGGTCGCCTGCGGCTAACGATCATGGCAAGGTTGGGCAAACGTGCAGAGGGATCCGCTTGGACGCAATCGAAAAGGCGATCCGGAATGCCTTCGAGAAAGGCAATGCCGAGGACCGCGCGTTCCGCGAAAGGGTCTATCGATCGGCTTTTGCCGCGCTCGACCGTGCGCTCCAGGCCAATCCTGACGTGACGGTGGAAGTCGCGATCAAGCGCCGCAAGGCAATACAGGCGAAAATCACCGAGATCGAATCCGAGTACCTGCCGGCGGTGCCGGATATCGGTCCGCAGGGCGATGCGCCGGCGGTCGAGCTTGGTGGGGACCCGGCTCCTGCGGTCGAGGTGGGTGCGGACCCCGCTCCCGCGGTTGAGACCGGGCAACCGGCATCACCCGTCGTTGTCGTCGACGAGCCCGTGCAATCCGCCTCCGATGCGCCTCGCTCGCGTGTGCTGCCAGTCGTTCCCGACATCATGCCGGACGCCGGCCTTCCCGGCGCGCCGGCCATCGACATGTCTGCTCCCGACTCGGCCGACGCCGCAACGGAAGTAGCACCCGATCGCGATGAACGGCGCATAAGGGGGCGTCGCCTGCCGCTGACCGCCATCTTCCTGACCGTGACGCTGCTTGCCGCTGTCGGCATCGGCCTGTTCTTTGCCATGCAGACCGGCGTGTTCAAGACGCAGGCGCAGCTCGACACCGCTCCGCCCGAAGCGCCGCCGACCGTCAACGACGACGATTTCACACCGGCCGATAGCGACACCGGCCCGGCAAAGCCCGGCGCCGCGGACCAGTCGCGCGACTGGATCAACGTGTTTTCGCCGACCGACGCGTCGCATGTCAGCGCCCCGTCGGATGCCAAGGCCGAAGTGATGAAGGACGACACCGGGTCGTTCCTGCGCATCCGTTCCGGCGCCTCCGGTTCGGCGATCAGCTTCGATGTCGGGCAAGGCGTGCTGGAGCAGCTCGCCGGCAAGCATGCCGTGTTCGACATCATTGCCCGCTCCGAAGAAGGCAAGGAGACGCAGATTTCCGTCGACTGCAATTTCGGCGAACTGGGCGACTGCGGCCGCAAGCGCTACGCGGTCGGCCAGCAGCAGAACGAATATCTGTTCGACGTGCAGTTTCCCAAGAAGCACCCGGGCTCGGCCGGCACGATCGCCGTCAATTCCGACTTCGACAAGCAGGGCAAGGCGGCGGACATCTACGAAATCCGCGTCTCGGTCGAGCCCTAGGCGCATCCGTGCAGGACAAGTGGCTTAGAGCCGGATGATTTCAGGTCGAATCGACCTGAAATCTGAATCCGCCTCTAAATCAAAGAGATAGAGCATGATGTCGTCCGAAAACCGCTTCACACTTTTCGGCGTCATGCTCTAGCGATCGAGCAGCGCCTGCAGCGTCTCGATGCGATCGGCCTCGTTGGCCGGCTTGTCCCAGCGCAGCCGCGAAATGCGGGGAAAGCGCATGGCGACTCCGGATTTGTGCCGGGTCGAGCGGTTTAGGCCCTCGAAGGCGACTTCCAGCACCAGGCCGTTGTCTCGGTCGGCCCGCACCGAGCGCACCGGCCCGAAACGCTCGACGGTGTTGTCTCGGACATATTTGTCGATCTGCTTCAGCTCTTCGTCGGTGAAGCCGAAATAGGCCTTTCCGACCGGCACCAGTTCCTCCTCGCCTTCGCCGCCGGACCAGACGCCGAACGTGTAGTCCGAATAGAAGCTCGAGCGCTTGCCATGGCCGCGTTGGGCATACATCAGCACGGCATCCACCGTGTGCGGATCGCGCTTCCATTTGAACCACGGGCCTTTCGGCCGGCTGGCGACGTAGGGCGAGTCCCAGCGCTTCAGCATGACGCCCTCGATGATCGGATGCGGCGGCGCGCGGCGCAGTTCCTCCAGCGCCTGCCAGTCGGCGAAGTCGACAAATGGCGAAAGATCGAAACGGCTCGGATCGAGCGCTGCGACAAAGGTCTCCAGACGGCCGCGCCGCTCGCGAAACGGCAGCGCACGCAAATCCTCGGCGCCGATCTGCAGCACGTCGTAGCAGCGCATGAAGGCCGGATATTGCTGCTGCATCTTCGGCGTCACCGTCTTGCGGTTCAGCCTTTGCTGCAGGTCCGAGAAGGTGCCGGTCGCCTGCCGGGGATCGCCGACCAACAGTTCGCCGTCCAGCGTTGCGGAAAAACGCATGGCGTCGGCGAGATCCGGAAAGGCGCCGGAGACATCGTCGCCGGTGCGCGAATAGAGCCGGCGGATACCGCCTTCGGCCACCGCCTGGACGCGGATGCCGTCCCATTTCCACTCGGCCGCATAGTCCGCGGGGTCGAGCTTTTCGAGATCGCCGTCGCCGACCGGGTTGGACAGCATGACCGGGCGAAACAGGGCCATCGCCGTATTCCTGGGTTTTTCAGCCTTGCCTTCCAGCCAGGCGAACAGCGCCGTGTAAGGCGGCGACAGCCCATGCCAAAGCTCCTCGATCTCGGTGACATCGACCTTGCCGAAATCCGCCAGCGCCTGTTTTGCCAGCCGCGCCGACACGCCGATGCGCAGGCCGCCGGTGACCAGCTTGATGATGGCAAATCGGGCCGAGATGCCGGCGCTGTCGAGCAGCCCGGCCAGCACCTTCGGCCCGTCGGAGCGGCTTGCCGCCTGCAGCCTGGCGACGACCTCGCCGAGCGTCGGCTCGCGGTTCGGGATGTTGCCGGGCGTTTGCGGCCAGACGAGCGACACCGTTTCGGCAAGATCACCGACATAGTCGTAGGAATAGCCGAACAGCACCGGGTCCATGCGCTCGGTGACCAGGGTGCGCAGCATCGCCGGCTTGACCGCGGCGATGTTGAGATCGCCGGTGATGGCAGCCAGCGCCAGGCCACGGTCGGGATCCCCCACGCTGCGAAAATAGTCGGTCAGCAGCGTCAGCTTGCCGTTGCGCGACGGCGTCAGCACCAGGCGATCGAGAAGTTCGGCGAAGCGGTTCATGCCATCAATCGCCCTCGTCCTCGTAGCCGACCAGATGCAGCGGCCGCGCGGCGATGCCTTCAAGTTCGCACCAGCGCACCAGCGCTTCCTCGCGGCCATGCGTCACCCAGATTTCCTCGGCTCCGGTCTCCTTGATGGTGGCGGTCAGTTCGTCCCAGTCGGCGTGGTCCGAGATGATCAGCGGCAGTTCGACGCCGCCTTGCTTGGCGCGTTGGCGGATGCGCATCCAGCCCGACGCGAAGCACGAGATCGGATCGGGAAAGCGCCGCGCCCAGCGATCGGCGAAAGCCGAAGGCGGACCGACCACGATGGCGCCCGCGAAATCCTGCTTGCCGCCCTCAACCGTTGCCGGTTCGAGCGTTCCGAGCTCGATGCCCTGGCTCTGGTAATATTCGCTGAGCCTGGCCAGCGCACCATGGATGTAGATCGGCCTGTCGTAGCCGGCGTCGCGCAACAGCCGCATCACCCGCTGGGCCTTTCCCAACGCATAGGCGCCGACCAGATGCGAGCGTTCGGGAAACTGCGCCGCCGATTTCAGCAAGCGGGCGATCTCTTCCGTGTCGGGTGGATGGCGAAACACCGGCAGGCCGAAAGTCGCCTCGGTGATGAACACATCGCACGCGATCGGCTCGAACGGCGCGCAGGTCGCGTCTTTCTGCCGCTTGTAGTCGCCCGAAGCGACGATGCGCGTGCCCTGGTGCTCGACGGCGATCTGCGCCGAGCCAAGCACGTGGCCGGCGGGATGGAAGCTGATGCTGACGCCGTCTAGGGCAATCGCCTCGCCGAGCTGTGCTGCTTGCGTTGTGCCGGCAAAATCCTCGCCATAGCGCAAGCCCATGATGTCGAGCGTCTGCTGTGTCGCCAGCACCGAGCGGTGGCCGGAACGCGCATGATCGGAATGGCCATGCGTGATCAGCGCCCGGTTCACCGGCCGCACCGGGTCGATGAAGAAATCGCCTGGCGGGCAATACAGGCCCTCGGGCCGGGGATGGAGCAGGTCTGAGGCGCGCATGATCCCCAAGATAGGATATAATTCCGCTGCGGGAAGCCTGTTGTAAGTGACTGCTGACTCCCGCATACAGCACCGTCGGCTCTATCCGCCAACAGGACTCATAACCATGAAACCGCTTCAGGCCTCGTCCGGCGACTTGAACGCCGATCGCCGTGCCGATTATGCCGAGATGCTGCATGCGGACGGCGATCATGCTGCGGCGGCGGAATTGCTGCTCGGTGCCCTGGAACTGAAGCCGCAATGGGCGATGGGCTGGTTTCGCCTCGGCGAGATGCAGCAGGCTGCCGGTGCGCCAGACCTCGCCGCGCAGGCTTGGGCGATGTCGCTGCAACTCGATCCGACGGATCGTCAAGGTGCCGCACTGAACCTGCAATTGATCGGCAAGGCGCCGGAGACCGGCGCGCTACCCAGCGCCTTCGTCGAGACGCTGTTCGACCACTATGCCGACAGCTTCGATGAATCACTGGTCGACAGGCTGGGGTATCGGCTGCCCGAATTGCTCGATCAGGCCATTCGGTCGACAAGGCCGGGCCGCTTCCCGCTGGCGCTCGATCTCGGCTGCGGCACCGGGCTGATGGGGCAGAGGCTGCGGCCGATCGCCGATCGGCTGGAGGGGTATGACATTTCGGCCAGGATGCTGAAGCAGGCGCGGGTCAAGGGCGTCTACGATTTCCTAGGCAAGGCCGATCTGCGGGATTTTTCCTATGTCGGCCGGAAAGCCGATCTGGTGGCGGTGGCCGATGTCTTCATCTATGTCGGCGCGCTCGACGGCGTGGTGAAGACGGTTGCCGGCTTGCTTGCCGGGGATGGCCTGTTCGCCTTTTCCGTCGAGAGCTTGGCCGGCAATGGCGATTTTGTGTTGCTGCCATCGCGCCGCTACGCGCATTCGGAACATTATGTGCGTAAGATCCTGGCTGCCAACGGGTTTTCGGTCCTGTGGCTGGAAACGACCGTGATCCGCCAGGACCGCCGGGAACCCGTCAACGGGTTGGTCGCTGTGGCAGGCAAGCTACCGGGATGAGGCGGCAATCCCCTGCAGTCGCGCCCGCAAATAGTCGGTGCTGCGAAAAAGTCTGATTTGCATGCGCGACTGATATTTGCGATCTGGTCACATCAAGGCGGGATATCAGGAGGAGCAGAGTCGATGCGCTGGAACATGATTGTCTTGGCATCTTGCCTGGTGACCGCCGGCTGCGCGGGCAGTTCGATGGCCGAGAGGCAGGACGCCGACATCCAGTCCTCCCTGCAGTATGACAGTGTGCCCTGCGGCCAGCTGCTGGCGCAGCGCAACGCGCTGGCACAGCAACACAATTTGTCGACGAAGGCGAAGCCCACCTTCTCCAATCCGGCGATGGGCTTCGGCCCGTTCATGCCGGATGTGCGCTCCAAGGCCAAGCAGGACGCCGACAAGGCGACCGGCGAGATGGATGCCATGAACCGGTCGATCGATCGCCGCGACTGCGGCAAGCCTGACCAGCAGAAGAAACTGCTGCCTGGCTAGGATCGGGCAGGCGCCGCTCTCTTTGCTTTGACGCAATTTCCAGAGGGAAAACGCTACGCGCTTTTCCCGGGAAATCCGTTTCACGCCTTTCCTGGAGTTGCCTAATACCCCGCTTTGCGGTCCACCAGATTGTCGAGCTTTTCGCCACGCTCGAAAGCATCCATCTGGCGCAGCATGATCGGCGCCAGGTGGACAGGATCGGAGGTCGCCGCCGAATGCGGCGTCACGAACACTTTTGGATGTCCCCACAGCGGGCTGGTCTTCGGCAGCGGTTCGACTTCGAACACATCGAGGCTCGCCTCCTTCAGCGTGCCGTCATCCAGTGCCCGCACGATGTCGGCGTCCTTCTGCAGGCGGCCACGACCGGCATTGATCAGCACCGAGCCGCCGAGACCGTTGCGCTTCCTCAGTTCCTTCAGCACGCCGTAATTGATGATGCCATGCGTTTCCGGCGTCAGCGGCAAAAGCACGACCAGGATATCGGTTGCCTTGAGGAAGGGGATCAGTCCGGCCTCGCCGGCGTAGGTCGCAACGCCTTTCATAGGTCGCTCGCTGCGTGACCAGCCATTGACGGCAAAGCCGAGCGACAAAAGCACCGAGGCTGCGGCGCGGCCGAGATTGCCGAGGCCCATGATGCCGACCGAAATGTCGGTGGCCGGCCGCTGCTGCGGCTCGTGCCAGATCTTTTTTGGCTGCTGCGACCGGTAGAGCAGGCCGTGGCGATGATGGTCGAGCACCCGCCAGACGACATATTCGGTCATGTACTGGGTGAGGTTGTCGGCGACGACCTTGACGACAGGCACATCGGGCAGGCCCGGATCGGCGAAGATATGGTCGACCCCGGCACCGATCGAGAAGATGGCCCGCAGATTGGGCAAAGCTGCCAGAATGTTCGGCTTCTGCTTCCACACCACCGCATAGGTGATCGACGGGTCGCTGGCGCCGTCCGGTTCCAGCACCACCTCGCGCTCGGCCGACAAGAGCTCGCGCCAGCGCTGGGGATGAAAGCCGGTGACGGCAAGCAGGATTCGGCCTTTTTCCATCAATGGAGTTTCCCTGTTATGCGTGCCCGTTGTCCAGGCTATTCGCTGACGATGCCGACCGGCGCCGTCTCTATCTTGAAGGCGGCCGAGATCAGCGCCCGAGTATAGTCGGTTTGCGGATTTCCAAAAATCTGTTCGGAAGGGCCCGCTTCGACGATCCTGCCGTTGCGCATGACGATGACGTCGTTGGCCAGCGCCCGGATGACCTTGAGGTCGTGGCTGATGAAAAGATAGGCGAGGTCGTGCTTGGCCTGCAGGCTGCGCAACAGGTCGACGACCTGTGCCTGCACGCTCATGTCGAGCGCCGATGTCGGCTCGTCCAGCATGACGAAGCGCGGGTTGAGCACCATGGCGCGCGCAATGGCCACACGCTGGCGCTGGCCGCCGGAAAACTCGTGCGGGTAGCGGTTGCGGGTTGCCGGATCGAGCCCCACTTCCTTCAGCACGTCGGCGACGCGCGCGTCGCGCTGGTCGGGCGACAGTTTCGGCTCGTGGATCTTCAGGCCTTCCTCGATGATCTCGGCGATCGACATGCGCGGGCTGAGCGAGCCGAACGGGTCCTGGAAGACGATCTGCAACTCGCGCCGCAATGGCCGCATGGCGTTGAAGGAGAGCTGGTTGATGTCCCGCCCGTTGAACTTGATGCTCCCGGTCGACGAGATCATGCGCGCCAGCGCCAGTCCCAGCGTCGTCTTGCCGGAGCCGGATTCGCCGACCACGCCGAGCGTCTGCCCGGCGCGCACGGTGACATCGATGCCGTCGACCGCTTTCACATTGTCGACGGTGCGCCGGAAGAAGCCCTGCTTGATCGGAAACCACACCTTGATGTCCTTGCCGGTCATGACAGGCTTGGCTGCCGCATTGGCGGCCGGCGGCTTGCCTTTCGGCTCGGCGGCCAGCAGGTGGCGCGTATAGGGGTGCTGCGGGTTGGCGAAGATGTCCTTGGTCGGTCCGGTCTCGACGATCTTGCCCTTGGTCATCACGCAGACCCGGTCGGCGATCTTGCGCACGATGCCGAGATCGTGGGTGATGAACAGCATCGACATGCCTTTGCGGCTTTTCAGCCCCGCCAGCAGCTCGAGGATCTGCGCCTGCACGGTGACGTCGAGTGCCGTCGTCGGCTCGTCGGCGATCAGCAGCTCCGGTTCATTGGCGAGCGCCATGGCGATCATCACGCGCTGACGCTGGCCGCCGGACAGCTGGTGCGGATAGGCATCGAGGCGCTTTTGCGGATCGCGGATGCCGACCTCGTTGAGCAAGGCCAGCGTGCGCGCCTTGGCCGGGCGGTCGGCCATGCCCTGGTGCAGCTTCAGGATTTCGACGATCTGCTGCTCGATCGTGTGCAGCGGATTGAGCGAGGTCATCGGCTCCTGGAAGATCATGGTGATCTTGTTGCCGCGCACCTGCCGCAACTGCTTCTCGCTCATCGCAAGCAGGTCGGCGCCCTGGAACAGGATCTTTCCCGAGGGATGGCTGGCGCTGGGATAGGGCAACAGCTTCAGCACCGACAGTGCCGACACCGATTTGCCGGAGCCGGATTCGCCGACCAGCGCCACCGTCTCGCCCTTGGCGATGTCGAACGAGATATGGTCGGCGGCTAGCGACTGCTGTCCGCCTTGCGCAAAGGCGACGCTGAGATCTTGCACGCTGAGCAGGGGCGCCTCGCTCATCGGAACGTCTTGCGCGGATCGAAGGCGTCGCGCGTGGCCTCGCCGACGAAGACCAGCAGCGACAGCATCAGCGAGATGACGACGAAGCCGGAAATGCCGAGCCACGGCGCGTTGAGATTGCGCTGCGCCTGCTTCAACAATTCGCCGAGCGAGGCGGAGCCGGGCGGCAGGCCGAAACCGAGATAGTCGAGCGAGGTCAGCGTCGAGATCGAGCCGCTGAGCAGGAACGGCAGGAAGGTCAGCGTCGCCACCATGGCGTTGGGCAGCAGGTGCCGGAACATGATGGTGCGGTTGGGCACGCCCAGCGCTCGCGCCGCGTTGACGTATTCGAAGTTGCGGGCGCGCAGGAACTCGGCCCGCACCACGCCGACCAGCGCCACCCAGGAGAACAAGAGCATCAGGCCGAGCAGGATGAAGAACCCCGGCGGCAGGATGGCGGCGACGATGAGCAGGAGATAGAGCACCGGGATCGCCGACCAGATTTCGATGAAACGCTGGAACAGGAGATCGGTCCAGCCGCCGAAATAGCCTTGCACGGCGCCGGCCGCGACGCCGATCAGGGCCGAACCGGCGGTCAGGATCAGGCCGAACAGCACCGAAATGCGGAAGCCGTAGATGACACGCGCCAGCACGTCGCGCGCCTGGTCGTCGGTGCCGAGCCAGTTCCAGTTGCCGACGATGCAGGCCGGATCGGCCGCCCCTTGCGGATACTGGCTGCAGCGCGCCTTGGCGTCATACTGCCAGGACGGTTTGGCTGGGGCCGCTTCCGGAATGGCGTTGTTGACGGTCTGGTAGGAGTAGCGCACCGGCGGCCAGATCATCCAGCCATTGGCGTTGATCTCGTCCTGGATGACCGGGTCGCGATAGTCGGTGACCGCGTAGAAGCCGCCGAACTTTTCCTCGGGGTAGGCGACCAGCACCGGAAACAGGATCTCACCCTTGTAGGAGGCGATGATCGGCTTGTCGTTGGCGATGAATTCGGCAAACAGCGACAGCACGAACAGGACGAGGAAGATCCACAGCGACCAGTAGCCGCGCCGGTTGGCTCTGAAGTTCTGCAGGCGGCGCTTGTTGAGCGGCGACAGCCACGGCCGCACGATCCGCTCCGGTGCGGCCTCCGTGGTCGCGGTGGTGTCCGACATCAGACGTCTCTCCGCTCGAAATCGATGCGCGGATCGACCCAGGTGTAGAGCAGGTCGGACAGCAATCCGACGAACAGCCCGAGCAGCGAGAAGATATAGAGATTGGCGAACACCACCGGATAGTCGCGCTCGACCACCGATCTGAAGCCGAGCAGGCCGAGGCCATCGAGGGAAAAGATGTTCTCGATCAGCAGCGAGCCGGTGAAGAAGGCCGAGATGAAGGCGCCCGGAAAACCGGCGATCACGATCAGCATGGCGTTGCGGAAGACGTGGCCGTAGAGCACCTGCCGCTCCGACAGGCCCTTGGCGCGCGCCGTCACCACATACTGCTTGCGGATCTCTTCCAGGAACGAGTTCTTGGTCAACAGCGTCGTGGTGGCGAAGGCCGACAGCACCAGCGCCGTCAGCGGTAAGGTCATGTGCCAGAAATAGTCGATGATCTTGCCGGACCAGGATAGCTGGTCCCAATTGTCGGAGGTGAGGCCGCGCAGCGGAAACCAGTCCCAGAACGATCCGCCGGCAAACAGCACCATCAGCATGATGCCGAACAGGAAGCCTGGAATGGCATAGCCGACGATGACGACGCCGCTGGTCCAGACGTCGAAAGGCGTGCCGTCCTTGACCGCCTTGCGGATACCGAGCGGGATCGAGATCAGATAGGACAGAAGCGTGATCCACAGCCCGATCGAGATCGACACCGGCATTTTTTCCAGGATCAGGTTGAGCACCGAAATATCGCGGAAATAGCTGTCGCCGAAATCGAAGCGCGCATAATTCCACAACATCATGCCGAAGCGCTCGAGCGGCGGCTTGTCGAAGCCGAACTGCTTCTCCAGCTTCTTGATGAATTCCGGATCGAGGCCTTGGGCGCCGCGATATTTCGAGCTGACATCACCGGCGACATCGACATTGGCGCCACCGACCGCGTCACCACCGCCGCCGCCGAGGCGATCGCTGCCGCCCTGGTTGGTCAGCCGGGCGATGACCTGCTCGACCGGGCCGCCCGGCGCAAACTGGATGACGGCGAAGGATATCGCCATGATGCCGAACAGGGTCGGGATCATCAACAGGATGCGGCGCAGGATATAAGCGCCCATCAGGTCTTTTGCCCTGCTTGAGCGAACATCTCAGCCTTTGCCAATTTTTGCCGCCTTGCCCTTATCGAACCACCATAGCGTCTCGACCGGAAAGCCGAAATCGGGCTTTTGCTCGACGAAGTCGAACATGTCCCAATAGGCGACGCGGTGATTCGCCAGATAGTATGTTGGAATCCAGTCTAGCCGTGCGCGCAAGACCCGGTCGAGCGCCCTGAGCGCGGTGACGAGTTCATTTCGGCTTTGCGCCTTGCCGGCAGCCACGATCAGCGCGTCGATGACCTTGCTTTCCGTGCCCGGATAGTTGCGTTGCCCCGGCGTTTTCGCCATTCGGGAATCATAGAGCATCTCCAGGCCGTCTTCAGTCGGCGTCGCTCCGATCGACCAATGCAGCACGGTAAGATCGAAGTCGAAATCACTGTGCCGCTGTTCATACTGTGCCGAATCGATTTGCCGGATCGAGGCGTCGATCCCGATCGCCTTCATATTCTCGGACCATGGGGTGAAGATGCGAACGATGCCGTCATCCTCTGCCAGCATTTCAACCTGCAGACGCTCACCCTTGTCGTTGACGACGAAACTGTCCGCACGTTTCCAGCCGGCTTGCGCAAGCAATCTCGAAGCCTCGCCCAGCAGCTTGCGGTCATGGCCCGAGCCGTCGGACAGAGGCTGCGTCACGGCTTCGCCAAAGACCTCTGGTGGCAACTCGGCCCGGAACGGCTCGAGCAGGGCCAATTCGCCAGGCGATGGCAGACCTTCGGCCTTGTAGTCCGACCGTTCGAAGTTCGATTGAGAGCGCTCGTAGGAGCCGTAAAACAGGGCCCGCTTCATCCATTCGAAATCGAAGCATCTGGCGATCGCCCGCCGTACCCGCTCGTCGCGAAATTGCGGACGACGTTGATTCAACGCCACGCCCTGCATGTCTGGCGTCTTCTCACCGGGAAATTCCCGTTTGACGATCTTGCCATCCTTGAGCGCCGGAAAGTCGTATCCGGTCGCCCATACCCGCGCGGTAAATTCCTCGCGAAAATGCGTGTCACCTTTCTTGAAGGCTTCAAAAGCCGCCTGCCGATCAAGATAGAAGTCGATGCGGATGCGGTCGAAATTGTACAGTCCGCGGTTCACGGCGAGATCGCGGCCCCAATAGTCGGCGACGCTGTCATATTCGACAGTCTGTCCGGCTGCCACGCGCCCTATCTTGTAAGGCCCAGAGCCGAGCGGCGGTGTCATCGTCGAGGCATCGAAATCATTGGCCGTATAAAAGGCCTTGGACACGATCGGCATTGCCACGATTGCAAGGATGTTCTGCGGCGACTGCTCGCCGTTGAAGGTCAGGTCGAGAGTGGTGGGATCGACCGCGACCGCTTCCGTCATATACCGCAGCGCCTTGGAAAGGTTCGGATGGCCTTGGTCTTTGTAAAGCTTCAACGCGAAGGCAACGTCTTCAGCGGTCAGCGGCGACCCGTCGTTGAAGCGCGCTTGCGGTCGCAGGCTGAAACGGAAGCCGTTGCGGTCTTGCGACAAGGTGACGGACTCGGCAAGCAGGCCATAGACCGCATCCGGCTCATCGAGCGCGCTTGCCATCAGGGAATCGAAACAAAGCTCCGTTCGCGGCGGGGAATCTCCTTTCAACACCAGGGAATTCAACGTGTTGAAAGTCAGGAAGCTCTGATTCAAGGTGGCGTTGGGCGGCGCGAAGTTCATCTGGCCGCCCTTGGGCGCGTCCGGATTGACATAGTCGAAATGCGCGAAGTCCGGCTTGTATTTGAGATCGCCGAAAGCCGACAGGCCGTGCAGTTTTACGCCAGTCGGGACGGTGGCGAAGGCCCGGCCAGGCAGCAGGGCGGCTGCTGCGGTAGCACCGCCCAATGCCAGAAAATCGCGGCGGGCAAGGACCGCCATCAATTGCCGCCCTTGTACTTGGCGGCCAGCGCCTTTTCCTTGTCGGGGTCGATCCACCAGGAATCGATATCGGCGCCTACATAGGCGGGCTGCTTGTCTGGAAAGCCGAACTTGTCCCAATAGGCCAGCCAGACGGCGGACCGGTAGTATTGCGGCACGACATAGAAGTTCCACAGCAGGATACGGTCGAGCGCGTGGGTGGCGGCGACAAGGTCGTCGCGATCGGTGGCGAAGATGATGCGGTCGACCAGCGCGTCGATGATCGGATCCTTGATGCCCATCAGATTGCGCGAACCCGGCGCATCGGCGGCTTTCGAAGTCCAGAAGTCGCGTTGCTCGTTGCCCGGCGAATCCGACTGCTGGAAAATCCCCGTGACGACATCGAAATCGAAATTGTTGACGCGGTTGATGTACTGCGTCTGGTCGATGATGCGCAGCGTGGCGTCGACACCGATCTTGCGCAGATTGGCGATGTAGGGGCTGGCGATCACCTGGTCGGTGTCGTTCCAGCCGAGAATTTCGAACCTGAACGGCGCGCCGGTCTTGGCATTGACCATCTTGCCGCCCTTGATCACCCAGCCAGCCTTGGCGAACAGATCAACCGCCTGTTTCAGGTATTTCCGTTCCGCCTGTGGGGAATCGTAGACCGGCAGCTTGAATTCCTGGGTGAACAGTTCGGGAGGCAGCTTGTCGCGATATTTTTCCAGGATTTCCAACTCCTTGCCTTGCGGCAATCCGCTCGATGCCAGTTCGGTGCCCTGGAAATAGCTTGAGGTGCGGGTGTTGAAGCCAAAGAACAGCGTGCGGTTCATGCTCTCGAAATCGAACGGGATGGTTAGCGCCTCACGCACAAGCCGGTCCTGGAACAGCGGCCTCCGCTGGTTGAGGACGAAACCCTGCATCGCCTGTGGCGCGTGGGTCTGGAAGTCCTTCTTGACGACATCGCCGGCCTGGAATGCCGGAAAATTGTAAGCCGTTGCCCATTTGCGCGAGCTGTATTCGCGGTTGATGTCCTCAAGCCCGCCCTTGGTGAAGGCCAGCCATGCGGCGTTGTCGTCGAGGATGTAGGTATAGCGTCGCGTGTCGAAATTCTCGCGGCCGATCTTTACCGGCAGTTTGGCTGCCCAGTAGTCGGGCACGCGCTGCCAGATGATCTCCGAGCCGGGCTTGAAACTGGCGATCTTGTAGGCGGCCGAACCGAGCGGAATTTCCAGCGTCGGCTTGGTCACGTCGCGCTTTTTGCCGTTGGCATCGGTGCCTTCCCACCAGTGTTTCGGCAGGACGGCAAGGTCGCCTATGATCTTCGGCAGTTCCCGGTTGCCCTTCTGATTGAAATGGAACTCGACCTCGCGGTCGGAGACGGCAACGGCCTCGGTAACGTTCTCGAAATAGCGGCTGTATTGCGGGCTGTTCGCCTTCAGCACCTGGAACGACCAGATCACGTCATCGACGGTGATCGGCTGGCCGTCATGCCATTTGGCGCGCGGGTCGAGCCGGTAGGTCGCGGACGAATAATCGGCGGGATATTTGTAGGCGTCGGCGATCAACGGATGGCTGGTGCTGCCTTCGTCGGTCGCCTGCTCCATCAGCGTGTCGTAGAGCAGGCCGCCGCCAAACGCGACAAGGCCGGCAGCAGGCGATCCCTGGACGACATAGGGATTGAAGCTGTCGAACGTGCCGAGCAGCACCGAATTCAGCGTGCCGCCCTTGGGCGCGTTCGGGTTGACGTAATCGTAGTGCTGGAAATTGTCGCCGTATTTGGACTCGCCGATCAGCGATGAGGTGGTGCGCCATTCGTCGGCTTGCGACGCTTGCAATCCCGCCGCCAGCAGGGCTGCCGCCAGCAACGATTTGAGAAGCGTTCGGCCAACCGTCATGCACTGTCCTCTTCGCGCTGCGTGTCCATTCCAGAAAGGCAATCTAGTTGATTTGCCGCTCGTGAAAACCGCAATGCGCGGCTTTGTCGCTGCATATGCGATCTTGCTAACAAAAAAGCCGGGCTGAACCCGGCTTTTTCAAGATCGTCGAGGTGACAATTTGTTTATTGGGCAGGCGCCGGTGCCGGAGCGGCCGGAGCCGGGGCGGCGGGGGCCGGCGCAGCCGGAGCCGCGGGCTTGGCAGGAGCGGCACCCACTGCCGGCTTGGCAGGGGCGGCTGCTTCGGCAGGCTTGGCAGGCGCGGTCGCATCGGCCGCAGCCCCTGGCGCCGGCAGCGGCTTGGGATTGTCGGACAGCGTGCGTAGATAGGCGATGACGTTGGCGCGGTCCTCGTCCTTGGGCAGGCCGGCAAAGCCCATGGCCGTGCCCTTCACGAATTTCTTCGGCGAGGTGATGAAGTGGTTGATGTTGTCATAGGTCCACTTCTCGGTGCCGCCCTTGGAGAATTCCTTCATGCCGGCCGAATAGGCGAAGCCTTCATGCTCGCCGACCGGACGGTCGATGAGATCCCACAGATCGGGGCCGACCTTGTTGGGGCCGCCCTTTTCACCGGAATGGCAGGCCTGGCATTTCTTGAACACCGCAGCGCCCGCTTCGACATTGGCAGTCGCCAAAAGGTCGGCGATCGGCTTGGCTTCGGCGGCCGGAGCGGCCGGGCCGCCTTCAGCGGGCTCGGTGGCTTCGATGGCGAAGCCAGGCTTTTCCGGCGCCGGCGAGGCAAACAGCGCATCGGACACAAGGCCAACCGAGAAGACCACGAAAACAGTTCCGAGCAATCCGGCGAGCAGCTTGTTGACTTCGTTGGAATCCATACGCCCCTTGCTCCCTTTTCCGGCGGACCGATCCGTCCACTCCGTCCGTCGGTATCGTGACCCACCCTGCTAAGGCGGTCAAATCGGGCGGAAACTAGGTCTTTTGCTCCGGCGTTGCAACACCTATAAGGGCGCTTCCAGTGAGACCTTTTGCCACTTTTCCCTTCCCCTTTTGAGACGCCTTGCAACGCGCATGTCCACGCTGATCCTGATCCCGGCCCGCATGGCCTCGACCCGCCTGCCGGGCAAGCCGCTGGCCGACATCGCCGGCGCGCCAATGATCGTCCATGTCGCCCGTCGCGCCGCCGAGGCCGGCCTCGGCCGGGTGGTTGTGGCGACCGACACGCAAAGCGTGGCGGAAGCGGTGCGCGCGCATGGTTTCGAGGCCGTGATGACGCGCATGGATCACGAATCCGGCTCCGATCGCATCCATGAGGCTTTGGTTGCGCTTGATCCCGAACGCAAGGTCGAAACGATCGTCAATGTGCAAGGCGATTTGCCGACAATCGACCCGGAAATCATCGCCGCGGCGCTCAGGCCGTTCGAGGACCGGGCGGTGGATATCGCCACGCTCGGCGTCGAGATCGTCCGCGACGAGGAAAAGACCAATCCCAACGTCGTCAAGATCGTCGGCTCGCCGCTCTCCGGCACCAGGCTGAGGGCGCTCTATTTCACCCGCGCCACCGCGCCATGGGGCGAGGGCGCGCTCTATCACCATGTCGGCCTTTATGCCTATCGCCGCGCAGCACTCGAGCGCTTCGTCGCGTTGAAGCCGTCGCCGCTCGAACGGCGCGAACGGCTGGAACAGCTGCGGGCGCTGGAAGCCGGCATGCGCATCGATGCCGAGATCGTGCGTTCATTGCCGCTTGGCGTCGACACGCCGCAAGACCTCGAACGCGCCAGAACCATCCTTTCCCACTGAACAATCCCTTCGAACAGCGACACCTTGAATCGAGACTTGGGCATGCCTGAAAAGACCAACAGAATATCCTTCCAGGGCGAGCCGGGCGCCAATTCCGACACCGCCAGCCGCAATGTCTATCCATCGATGGAGCCGTTGCCGTGCCCGACCTTCGAGGATGCGTTCAACGCGGTCGAGACGGGCAAGGCCGATCTCGCCATGATCCCGATCGAGAACACCATCGCCGGGCGTGTTGCCGACATCCATCATCTGTTGCCGGAATCGAGGCTGCACATCGTCGGCGAATATTTCCTGCCGATCCACTTCCAGCTGATGGTGCTGCCCGGCGTCAAACGCGACGAGATCAAGACCGTGCACAGCCACATCCACGCGCTTGGCCAGTGCCGCAAATACATCCGCAAGAACGGCTGGAAGCCGGTGGTCGCCGGCGACACGGCGGGTTCGGCGAAGCTGGTTTCGGAGGTCAAGGACCGCACCATGGCGTCGCTCGCCCCGGCGCTCGCGGCAGAGCTCTACGGGCTCGACATCATCGAGGAGAATGTCGAGGACACCGATTCCAACGTCACCCGCTTTGTCGTTCTGAGCAAGAACAAGCAATGGGCCGAACGCCCGTCAGCCGACACCAAGATGATGACGACCTTCATCTTCCGCGTCCGCAACGTGCCGGCCGCGCTCTACAAGGCAATGGGCGGTTTCGCCACCAACGGCATCAACATGACCAAGCTGGAGAGCTACCAGCTCGGCGCCTTCACGGCGACGCTGTTTTACGCCGACATCGAGGGCCATCCCGACGATCCGCTGGTCAAGCTGGCGCTGGACGAGCTTCGCTTCTTCTCCCGCGAGGTGCGGATCCTGGGCGTCTATCCGGCCAGCGAGTCACGCGAGCAGTGGAAGGTGGCGGATTAGTGCATGTCGCCCAAAAGTGCGCAGCGGTTTTTGGACAACGACATGCATGAAGCAAAGACTTAAAGCGCGTCGCAGGAATCCGTTTGGACGCGTCGCGCTTTAAATCACCGCGCCCAACGGCACATAGTCGATCTCCATGAACGTCTCGACTTCCGGTACCCAGCGGTCGCGCACGAAGGCGACGTGGTCGGGATGGTCGTTGTATCTGGTGTAGGCGGCCTGGTCGGCGAACTCCATCGAGAAGCCGAAGCGGTAATCGTTCTTTGGGCTGACCTGCCGCAATTGCTCGAAATGCGTAACACCTTTTATCGCCGACAGGATTTTCTTGGCGTCGACCAGGAATCTCTTCTCCTCCAGCGAATGCGGCGCATGCTTCAGCGTGAACACGACGGTGTGACGGATCATTTTCTGCTCCTGCAATGTCTCTCAGTACTGGCTGCCATCATTCGCTGTCCACCCAGGCGCGGATGAGGTGATGCGCAATGGCGCCTTTCGGTGGCGTGACCAGATCGCCGGGATGTTCCCTGGCCAGCATCAAGCGCACCTCGTCGCGGGCAAACCAGCGGCAGTCTTCAAGCTCGTTGAGGTCGGCCTGGATGTCGTCGTTGAGCGGCTCGCCGAAGCAGCCGATCATCAGCGAATAGGGAAACGGCCACGGTTGGCTGGCGTGATAGACAACACGGCCAAGCCGGATCCCGGCCTCCTCCAGCGTCTCGCGGCGCACCGCCGCTTCGATCGTCTCGCCCGGCTCGATGAAGCCGGCGAGGGCCGAATACATGCCCGGCCCGAAATGCCGGCCGCGCCCGAGCAGGCATTTGTCCCGCGTCGCCGTCAGCATGATCGCCACCGGGTCGGTGCGCGGAAAATGCTCGGTGCCGCAATTTGGGCAATGCCGCTTGTAGCCGCCGGCCCGCATCTGTGATTCGGTGCCGCATTTGCTGCAGAAGCGATGGCTTGCATGCCAGGCGAGCAAGGCAGCGCCTTGCGCCATCGCGCCGGCGGCCGCCTCATCGATCAGCCCTTGCATGTAGACCGAGCGATAGTCGATCGCCTTGATGGTCTCGGGCAAATGTTCGGCCTCGACGCCGGCTGGTATCGCCAGTACGGGTCCAAGGTCGGAAAAGCCGAGCAGGACGCCGTGGGCGAAGGAAACCTTGAACGGTTCGCTCTCGGCGGCGCCGAACCAGGGGTCGAGGCCACCGTTGCCGCCGAGCTTCAGATAGAGCCGGCCGCCATTCATCAGAAGCAGCCTTGTCGTTGGATCGGCCAGCGCCTTGTCGACGGAATCGTCGGCGCGGTTTTCGGATTGCCGGTCGATGATGTTGCCGGCAAAGCCGACGAACTGGCTCGGCTCGCGCAGCGGCGCGTCAAACAGGCGGAAGCTCATGCGGACTCTGATGCTTTGGGATGGACACGGGGAAGGCTTATAGCGCCGCCCTTATCGTTTGGGCAAACCGGCGCAGGTCGGAACGCTGATAAGGCTCGCGCAGGCCGTGGCCCCACACCGGCCCCGGCCAGCCGGGGTCGCCCTCCGAACGCGCGACAACATGGATGTGCAGTTGGCGCACGATGTTGCCGAGCGCGCCGGTGTTGATCTTGGTGCAGCCGGTCGCCTTCTTCAGCGCCTGCGCCACCATATTGGTCTCGAAGGTCAGCATTGCCTGGTCGAGCGGCGTCATGTCGTGGATTTCTTCCGCGCCCGGCCGCTGCGGCACCAGGAGCAGCCATGGCCAGCGCCGGTCGTTCATCACCCGCAATTCGCACAGCCCAAGCCACATCAACTGCTCGCTGTCCGCCTCCAGTCGGGCATCCAGCGTGAATCCGGCCTTAAGGCCCGGCAGCATCGGCGTTTCCCTTGCTTTTCTTGGTTTCCTCAAACTCATGAACGCTAGAGCGGCAGCAACAGGGCTGCAAGTGAATCATTGATCCCCAGCGGTTCGTGATGCCGATTCGCCTGCGCACTTGCATTTCATCGCCGAATTGCCGATATGGACAGCGGGAGGTTGGTGGTGGACGATCCACTCGCCAACCGGGTCAGGTCCGGAAGGAAGCAGCCCTAACGAGCCCGGAACGGGTCATTGTTCCAGCCTCCCACCTCATCGGCTCCTCTCGCGACATTGACGACGCATTGCTGCGCGGGCGAGACTATGCGCTGGAATAGGCAGCCTTCGGGCGCGGCCCTTTGGAGCTTTACGGGCGAATGAGCGAAGCCGGAAATTCGGGAACGGACAAGGCCGCGGCCTATCGCGTGCTGGCGCGCAAGTACCGTCCGTCGAATTTCTCCGAGCTGGTCGGCCAGGAGCCGATGGTGCGCACCCTCACCAACGCCTTTGCCACTGGCCGCATTGCCCAGGCCTGGATGCTGACCGGCGTGCGCGGCGTCGGCAAGACCACGACGGCGCGCATACTGGCGAGGGCCCTGAACTATAAAACCCCGACAACAGACCAACCTTCGGTCGACCTTGTCGTGCTCGGCGAGCACTGCCAGGCGATCATGGAAGGCCGCCATGTCGACGTCATCGAGATGGATGCCGCCTCGCACACCGGCATCGACGACATCAGGGATATCATCGAGCGCGTGCGCTATGCGCCGGTCTCGGCCCGCTACAAGGTCTACATCATCGACGAAGTGCACATGCTTTCCACACAGGCCTTCAACGGCCTGCTGAAGACGCTGGAAGAGCCGCCGCCGCACGTCAAATTCATCTTCGCCACCACCGAAATCCGCAAGGTTCCGATCACCGTCCTGTCGCGCTGCCAGCGCTTTGACCTCAGGCGCATCGATGCCAGCGCGCTGGTCGCGCACCTCTCCTCGATCTCGGCCAAGGAAGGCATTTCGGTCGACGACGACGCGCTGGCTATGATCGCACGCGCCGCCGAAGGGTCGGCCCGAGATTCGCTCTCCATCCTCGACCAGGCGATCGCCCATGGCGCGGGCAGCGTCAGCGCCGACGCCGTGCGGGCGATGCTGGGGCTGGCCGACCGTGCCCGCATCGTCGATCTGTTCGAACATGTGATGAAGGGCGACGTGGCCGCCGCTCTTGGGGAATTTCGCGCTCAGTACGACACCGGCGCCGATCCGGCTGCCGTGCTCACCGATCTGGCCGAGTTCAACCACCTCGTCACCCGGCTGCGTTTCGTGCCGTCGGCTGTCGACGACGCTGCGCTGTCGCAGGACGAGCGGCAACGCGGCGCGGATTTCGCCAGGACGCTGTCGGTCAGGGTGCTGTCGCGGACATGGCAGATGCTGCTCAAGGGCATTCCCGAGGTGCAGTCCTCCAACCGGCCGGTGAGCGCCGCCGAGATGGTGCTGATCCGGCTGGCCCACGCCGCCGACCTGCCGACACTGGACGAGGCCTTGAGATCGCTCGAGGGCACGGCGCCGGTTCCAAATGGCGCCTCGCGCCCTACCGGCGCGCCCGCGGGTTCCGGCAATGGTGGCGGCGCCAGCGCGGTTGCACAGACCCGCATGCCATCCGGGCCAGGCGGCGCGCAGACCATGCGGTTGGTCGAGGCCACGCCCGCGCCTGCCGCTTTCGTTGCGCCTCCGCAACCGGTGCTGGAGACGCCGCAGGTACCGCTGAAATCGCTGGCCGACATCATTGCCCTTGCCGATGCGCAGCGTGACATCGCTTTCAAGGTGCTGGTCAAGAGCTGTATCCGTCTTGTGCGCATCGAGCCCGGCCGCATCGACGTCGGTCTGACCGCTGATGCGCCCAAGATGTTGCTCAACGACCTGACGACGAAACTGCGCGCCTGGACCGGCCGCAGCTGGCTGGTCTCGCTGTCGAAGGAAGAGGGCGGCCAGACGCTCGCCGAAATGGAATCGACCAAGCGCGAGACCGCCTTCCTCGATGCCAAGAGCGATCCCACCGTAGCCGCCATTCTGGCGCGTTTCCCCGGCGCCAAGATCATCGACGTGCGCATTCCCGACTCGCCGGAAGCCGACACGACCGAGGCCGAAGTGCCGGTCGAGCCGCCGGCGGACGACGACGAAACCTGACCACAGCGATGAATCCGCAAAGGACCCGACCATGAAAGATCTTCTCGGCTTGATGGGCAAGGCGAAGGAAATGCAGGCCAAATTCCAGGCCATGCAGGACGAGATCGCCACGCTGGAAGCATCCGGCCAGGCCGGCGGCGGCCTGGTCAACGTGACCCTGACTGGAAAATTCGAGATGAAGTCGCTGAAGATCGATCCGTCCCTGTTCAAGGAGGATGATGTCGAGATCCTGGAGGACCTGGTGCTCGCCGCTCACAACGACGCCAAGACCAAGGTCGAGCAGATCATGCAGGAGAAGACCAAGGCGCTGACCGCCGGCCTGCCGATCCCGCCAGGAATGAAACTGCCCTTCTAGCGTTCGACGGCGGTACGCCCATGATCGAAGAGCCCTCCGAAAGACTGATCGAGCAGCGTGTCCGCAGCAGGATCTACGAGATCCTGGAAATCCTGGCCGATTGCGACGCCGGCGTCGATCTTGTCGGCATCAAGGGCTACTTCGACTTGTTCGAGGACTACGTGCATCGCCCGTCGATCGAGGCCGGCACGTCGGCACTGTCGAAGGACGAGCGTGTGATCGTGCTCGAGATCGCCGAATTCCTGGAGGCGGCCTGCGAGACAAATCCGGACTTCACCAAGGCCGAATTCATCGAAAGCGACTGGCCGGGAAAGATCGCGCCGACGGCCAGGGACGCGCTGGCGCTGTTCCTCAGGCGCGGCCTGTTTTCGGAGAAAATCGAGGAGATCGAACCTGGTCAGCCGGTCTCGATGGCTGCGGCGCGTTGACCGAATAAAGCCATGCAACTGTGCCAGTTTGGCAACAGTGCCTCGCCAATAACGTTTTAGCCATCATTTTGCCTGAAAGTGTCTCATTCTTGCCGCAGCCTGGGGGCGGGCATCGAAGTGAGGGTTACCTGTTGATTGCCATGCGATGGAAGACGCCGCTGTTGCTCGGCGCCGTCATTTCACCCTTGTTTTTGGCTGCCTGCAGCCAGACCACCTCGCACGGCATGTCCGTCGCCAGCCTGACCGACGCCATCACGCCGAGTTTCCTGAGTTCCCGTTCCTACAGCCACTCGCCAAAGGACAAGGAATGCCTGGAACGGGCGATGTTCTTCGAGTCTAATCGGTCGAGCCGCGACGGCATGATCGCGGTCGGCACGGTGGTGATGAACCGGCTGCGCTCCGGCAACCACGGCAGCACCATCTGCGAGGTGGTGGGCGAGCCCGGGCAGTTTGCGCCCGGCGTCATGACCCGGCAGATGAATTCGCGGGCAATGCCCGATGTCGAGGAAGCCGCCGACGCCGTGCTCAAGGGCGAGCGCAAGGCCAAGTTGAAGAACACGATGTATTTCCACACCGCCGGACTGCGTTTCCCTTACAAGAACATGCATTACACCATGGTTGCCGGCGGCAATGCCTTCTACGAGAAGCGTGGCCGCAATTGGCAGCCGCTGCCGGATGAGCCGCAGGTCGCCATTGCCTCGGCGGCGCCCGTGAAGCCGGCAGCACCGGTGATCCTCGTTGCTTCCGCCGAGCCGATCCGTCCGGCCAAGCCGGCAACCATCCGATCCGCGCCTGCCCAACAGGCCTTTGTGACCGCCGCCGTGGTGCCGACCGCGAAACCCCTGCGCGCCTCGGCGGAGCCGACGGTGGTGGCGATGCAGGAACCGATGGAGGAACCGGATGCCGCCCGTTTTGGCGGAACTCTGGCCAAACCGGTCATTTCCTCGGTTGCGAACGCGCCACAAGAGGCGTCGATGGGATTCCAGTCGACGCCGGAGAACACTGACGCCATCGGCGCGATGATCGCCAGCCAGAGCCGTCCGCTCGAGGTCAACTGATCCGTACTCCATGGCCCGCCAGGACAATATGGCGGGTCATGCGGACGCGGATGTTCCAAAGCGTTCTGAAAAATCCTAGATCAGAGCGATGTCCAAGCGAATCGCCGGTCCCGAGATCGAACGCCTGATCCAGCTCCTGGCCAAGGTGCCGGGGCTGGGCCCCCGTTCGGCGAGGCGTGCGGCTCTGCATCTGATCAAGAAGAAGGAGCAACTGTTGTCGCCGCTCGCCGCCGCCATGGCCGAGGCGGCCGACAAGGTGCGCATCTGCTCGACCTGCGGCAATGTCGATACGTCGGACCCATGCATGATCTGCACCGATCCGCGCCGTGACGCCGGCACCATCATCGTCGTCGAGGACGTTTCCGACCTGTGGGCGCTGGAGCGGGCGGCAGCGATGAATGTGCGCTATCACGTGCTTGGCGGCACGCTGTCGCCGCTCGACGGCATCGGCCCCGACCAGCTCAACATCCGCTCGCTGATCGACCGCGTCGCCGGCGGCGAGGTCAAGGAGATCATCCTCGCCGTCAACGCGACGGTCGAGGGCCAGACCACCGCGCATTACCTCACCGACCAGCTGTCCGGCTTCGACATCAAGGTGACACGCCTGGCGCATGGCGTGCCGGTCGGCGGCGAACTCGACTATCTCGACGAAGGCACGCTGGCTGCCGCGCTGCGCTCACGGACGGCGTTTTGACGCAATTGGCGGAGAAGGATGCTCCTGAGATGACTGCGAAGGAACGCGGCCTCTGCGAACTGGCCACTACGATTCTCCTCGCAATCCTTATAGCGTTGGGCGCTTCAGCCCCCGCCTCTGCTGCAAAAATCGACGACCAATTCCACGCCTGGCTGCAGAACGACCTGTGGCCGGAAGCCAAGGCGAAAGGCATTTCCAAAAAAACCTTCGACGCCGCCTTCGATGGCATCAAGCCCAATCTGAAGCTGCCCGACCTGGTCAAGCCGGGCGAAAAGGCGACCACGCCGCAGAAACAGCATCAGGCCGAATTCGGCTCGCCCGGCGCCTATTTCGCAGAGAAGACCATCGGTGCGGTGACGGCCGGCGGCCGGGCTCGCGAAGCCACCAATGCCGGCACGCTGGCCGCTATAGAAAAGCGCTATGGCGTGCCGGGCGAAGTGCTGCTGGCGATCTGGGGTCGTGAGACCGGCTTCGGCGCGGCGAAAATGCCCTACGACGCCTTCGAGGTGCTGGGCACCAAGGCGTTCATGTCGACCAAGAAGGATTTCTTTCGCACGGAGCTTTTGGCCGCGCTGGAAATCGTCGAGCGCGGGCTGGCCCCGGTCGGCGCGATGAAATCGTCCTGGGCCGGCGCGCTCGGCCAGCCGCAATTCATGCCAACTTCGTTCCTGAAGCACGCCGTCGATTTCGACGGCGACGGCCGTGTCGACATCTGGAACTCGACGCCGGACGTGCTGGCCTCGATCGCCAACTACCTCGTCCACTATGGCTGGGTGAGGGGGCGTGGCTGGGGCTTTGAGGTGACCGTCCCGGAGACGGTCTCCTGTTCGCTGGAAGGTCCGGACCAGGGCAAGACAATTTCGCAATGGGCTGACATGGGCATCAAGCGCGTTGGCGGAAAGCCGTTTCCGGCAAGCGAGCTGAAAGCTGAAGGCTTCCTGCTGATGCCGGCCGGGCGCAGTGGGCCGGCCTTCATCGCCACCCCCAATTTCTATGTGCTGAAGGAATACAACACCAGCGACCTCTACGCGCTGTTCATCGGCCACGGCGCCGATCGCATCGCCCATGGCGACAGCAACTTTGCCGGCAGTTGGGGCGCGGTCGGCGGGCTCTACCGGTCGGATATCGCGGCTTTGCAGCGGACGCTGGAAGCCAAGGGCTATGATGTCGGCACCGCCGACGGGCTGCCCGGCTTCAAGACCCGCCGCTCAATCGGCAAGTGGCAGGCCAAGAACGGCCGGGCCGCAACCTGTTTTCCCGATGCCGATCTGGTCGCGACGCTGAAGTAGCTGCGAAATTAGCAGATTTTTCCCGATTGGCGGCATCAATTAGCCGGCGCGTGCATCGACTCGCCCCAGCCCATTCTGGTCCAATACGCTGTCGTGCAAATGCTCGTTGCCGGCCAGAATACCGCCGGATATGGTGTTGACCAATTGGACAAAAACCACGACGGTAAGCGGGCAGAGGGCCATTGTCGGCCCCGAAAAGAATACTGCAATCCTGAGCCGGGAACTCAGGTCAACAAAACAGGGAACAATCACAATGATGATGGAAAAGTTTGCTCTACGCTCGCGCATCCTGCTCGCGGGTGCAGCCATGTCCGCGCTGCTTCTGGCCGGCGCGCCAGCGGGCGCGGTCACCCCCGCCGACACGCTGGTCGAAGGTTTCGCGATCGACGACATCATTTCCATGGATCCAGGCGAGGCGTTCGAGCTGTCGACCGCCGAGGTCACTGGCAACACCTATGATCTGCTCGTCCGTCTCGACCTCAGCGACACCTCCAAGGTCAAGGGCGACCTCGCCGAAAGCTGGACCGTTTCCGACGACGGCCTGACCTACACGTTCAAGCTCAAGCCCGGCCTGAAATTCGCTTCGGGCAATCCGATCACCGCGGCCGATGTCGCCTATTCCTTCGAGCGCGCCGTCAAGCTGGACAAGAGCCCGGCCTTCATCATCGATCAGTTCGGCATCAGCGGCGACAATGTCACCGAAAAGGCCAAGGCCGTCGACGACACCACCTTCCAATTCACGGTCGACAAGGCCTATGCGCCGAGCTTCGTCTTGAACTGTCTGTCGGCAACGGTCGCTTCGGTGGTCGACGCCAAGCTGGTCAAGGAACATGTCGCCGCGGTCACGCCGAGTGCCGACTACAAGTGGGACAATGATTTCGGCAATGCCTGGCTGAAGACCGGCTATGCCGGCTCTGGCGTCTTCAAGCTGCGCGAATGGCGCGCCAACGAAGCCGTCGTCATGGAGCGCAATGACAATTACTTTGGCGAAAAGGCCAAGCTTGCCCGCGTCATATACCGCAACATGAAGGAAAGCTCGGCCCAGCGCCTGGCGCTCGAAGCCGGCGACATCGACGTTGCCCGCAATCTCGAGCCCAACGACCTCGACGCCATCGCCAAGAATGCCGATTTGACCACCACCAGTGCGCCGAAGGGCACGGTCTATTACATCAGCCTCAACCAGAAGAACCCGAACCTTGCCAAACCCGAGGTGCGCCAGGCGTTCAAATATCTGGTCGACTATGATGCCCTGGGCTCGACCATCCTCAAGGGCATCGGCGAAATCCACCAGACCTTCCTGCCAAAGGGCGTGCTCGGCGAACTCGATGAGAATCCGTTCAAGTTCGATGTTGCCAAGGCCAAGGAATTGCTGGCCAAGGCCGGTCTGGCCGACGGCTTCAGCGTAACCATGGACGTACGCACCGGCCAGCCGACCACCGGCATGGCGGAATCGATCCAGCAGACGCTCGGCCAGGCCGGCATCAAGCTGGAGATCATTCCCGGCGACGGCAAGCAGACCCTGACCAAGTACCGCGTCCGCAACCACGACATCTATATCGGCCAGTGGGGCCAGGATTATTTCGATCCGAACTCCAACGCCCAGACCTTTGCCTCGAACCCGGACAATTCGGATGCCGGCAAGACCAAGACGCTCGCCTGGCGCAACGCCTGGGACATTCCGGACCTGACCAAGCAGACGGAAGCCGCCCTGCTCGAGAAGGATGCGGGCAAGCGCGCTACGATGTACCAGGATCTCGAGAAGAAGATCCTCGACACCAGCCCCTTCGTCGTTATCCACCAGCAGCTGGAAGTGGCCGGCCTGCGCAAGAACCTCAAGGGCTTCGCGCTCGGCCCGAGCTTCGACAGCAACTTCGTCGGGCCGGTCTCGAAAGAATAACGCCGACGGGCGCGCCGCATGAGCGCGATTGAAAACGAGGGCAGGCGCGGCAGCGCCCGCGCCGTTGCTCTTGCATCATCGCTCGGCCGTTTCCTGGTCATCGCGGTCACGACCTATCTCGGTCTGCTCGCGGTGACCTTCTTCATCGGCCGCGTCATCCCGATCGACCCTGTGCTGGCGGTGCTCGGCGACCGGGCGCCGGCCAATGTCGTCGAACGGACGCGCCGCGAGATGGGCCTTGACCTGCCGCTGGTTGAGCAGTTCTACATCTATGTGAAAAGCGCGCTGCATGGGGATTTCGGCACCTCGGTGCTGACCACCAATCCGGTCATGACCGACATTCGCCGCGCCCTCCCGGCAACAACGGAACTGGCGACGCTGGGAACGCTGATCGGTGCGCTGTTCGGCGTACCGCTTGGCGTGCTGGCCGCGGTTAGGCGCGGCAGCCTCATCGACCAGATCGTGCGCATCATCGGCCTCATTGGCTATTCGGTGCCGATCTTCTGGCTTGGGCTGCTGGCGCTGGTGCTGTTCTACGCCAAGCTGCAATGGGTCGCCTTCCCGGCCCGGCTTGACGTCGTCTACGAATACACTTTCACGCCGATCACCGGTTTCTATCTCCTGGATTCCCTGTGGCAGGGGCAGTGGGATGTCTTCTATGATGCCTTCCGCCACATCATCCTGCCGGCCTCGCTGCTCGGCTACTTCTCGCTTGCCTATATCAGCCGCATGACGCGCTCGTTCATGCTCAACGAGCTCGCCCAGGAATACATCGTCGCGGCGCGCGCCAAGGGCCTGTCGGAAACCCGCATCATCTGGGGCCATGCGCTGCGGAACGCGGCGGTGCCGATGGTGACGGTGATCGCGCTCTCCTATGCAGGGCTGCTCGAAGGCTCGGTGCTGACCGAGACAGTGTTCTCCTGGCCGGGCATCGGCCTCTACATCACCAACTCGCTGCAGAACGCCGACATGAATGCCGTGCTCGGCGGCACCATCATCATCGGCTCGGTGTTCATCGCCATCAACCTTCTCTCCGACCTGCTCTACCGCGTGCTCGATCCGAGGACGAAGTCCGCATGAGCGCCGACGCCATCCAGACCCGTCGCGACTGGCTGCTCAGCGAGCGGCCGGCGTCGCGCATGCAGGCAAGGCTCGGCCGCGCCTATGTCGCGTGGCGGCGCTTTTCCGCCAACCGGCTGGCGTTTCTCGGCCTGCTCATTATCATCGCGCTGCTGGTCGTTGCCGCCTCTGCCGGCGTGCTGGCGCCCTATTCGCCGACATTCGGCGACCTCAAGGGCTCGCGCCTGCTGGCGCCGAGCGCCGAGCATTGGTTCGGCACCGACGATCTCGGCCGCGATATCCTCTCGCGCATTCTCTACGGCTCGCGTTGGACGCTCTACGTGGTCATCCTGGTTGCCATCATCGCCGCACCGATCGGCCTTTTGGTCGGCACCGTCGCCGGCTATGCCGGCGGCTGGACCGATGCCATCCTGATGCGCATCACCGACATCTTCCTCGCTTTCCCCAAGCTGATCCTGGCGTTGGCCTTTGTTGCGGCCCTGGGCCCCGGCATCGAGAACGCGGTGCTCGCCATCGCCATCACCTCCTGGCCGCCCTACGCTCGAATTGCCCGCGCGGAAACGCTGACCGTGCGCAATTCCGATTACATCAAGGCGGTGCAATTGATGGGCGCCTCGCCCTTCCGCATCGTACTGCGCCACATCATGCCGCTCTGCATCTCCTCGCTGATCGTCCGGGTGACGCTCGACATGGCCGGCATCATCCTGACCGCCGCCGGTCTCGGCTTCCTTGGCCTCGGCGCGCAGCCGCCGCTGCCTGAATGGGGCACCATGATCGCGTCGGGCCGCCGCTTCGTGCTCGACCAGTGGTGGGTGGCCGGTGCGCCGGGCTTCGCCATCCTGATCGTCAGCCTTGGCTTCAACCTGCTTGGCGACGGCCTGCGCGACGCGCTCGATCCGCGCAGTGGTGACCAATGAGCACGCTTCTCGACGTCGAGGACCTGCGCGTCACTTTCCCGACCCGCACCGGGCTGGTCGAGGCGGTGCGCGGCGTCACCTTCTCACTCGGCCGCGAACGGCTCGGCATTGTGGGCGAGTCCGGCTCCGGCAAATCGCAGACCGGCCGCGCCATCATGGGGCTGACGCCGCCGCAGGCCCGGATATCGGCGAGCAAGCTTGTCTTTGACGGCATCGACCTGCTGGCAGCGTCGCCACGCGAACGCCGCACGTTGCGCGGAAAACGCATCGCCATGATCCTGCAGGATCCGAAATATTCGCTCGATCCGGTGATGAGCATCGGCCGCCAGATCGTCGAGACGCTGCGCACCCATGAAAAGGTCGGCAAGGCCGAGGCCCGTGACCGCGCCCTGGCGATGCTGGAAGCGGTGCAGATCCGCGACCCGGCCCGCGTCTTCGACCTGCATCCGCATGAAGTGTCCGGCGGCATGGGCCAGCGCGCCATGATCGCCATGATGCTGATCGCCGGACCGGAAATGATGATCGCCGACGAGCCGACCTCGGCGCTCGACGTCACCGTGCAGCTCGATGTGCTCGGCATCCTCGACCGGCTGGTCAGCGAGCGCGGCATGGGGCTGATCTTCATCTCGCACGATTTGCGCCTGGTTTCGTCCTTTTGCGACCGTGTCATCGTCATGTATGCCGGCAAGGTGGTCGAGCAGCTCAAGGCGTCCGAACTCGGCCGCGCCCAGCACCCCTATACGCGCGGCCTGCTCAACTGCATGCCCAAGATCGGCGCTGACCGTCACCCGCTGCCGGTGCTCGACCGCAAGCCGGAGTGGGCGGCATGACAGCAGCGATTGCCGTCGACAGGCTGGGAGTGATCTTCGACCGCTTTCACGCGCTGAAAGGTGTCAGCCTCGATGTGCAGCCGGGCGAATCCTTCGGCCTGGTTGGCGAATCCGGCTCAGGCAAATCGACGTTGCTGCGAGCCATCGCCGGGCTCGCGCCAGTCGCTTCTGGCAGCATCACCGTCAATGGCAAGAAGCTTGGCGCGCGTCGCGACAAGGCCTTTTACCGCGAAGTGCAGATGGTCTTCCAGGATCCGTACGGCTCGCTGCACCCGCGCCAGACCGTCGACCGCCTGCTGCAGGAGCCGCTTGCCATCCATGGCTTTGCCGACGGCGAAAAGCGCATCCAGCGGGCGCTCGACGAGGTTGGCCTCGGTAACGGTTTTCGCTTCCGCTACTCGCATCAATTGTCGGGCGGCCAGCGTCAGCGCGTGGCGATCGCGCGTGCGCTCATCCTCGAACCGTCGATCCTGCTGCTCGACGAGCCGACCTCGGCGCTTGATGCCTCGGTGCAGGCGGAGGTGCTCAACCTTTTGGAAGAGGTCCGCCGGCGGCGCAAGCTGACCTTCCTGATGGTCAGCCACGACCTCGCCATCATCACCCATATGTGCGAGCGGTTGATGGTGATGCAGAGCGGCGAGGCGGTGGAGAATCTGAACGCGGACGACCTTGTCGAGCGCCGCGTGACGAAGGATTATACGCGCAATCTGCTTAGGGCGAGCGACGGGTTCGTGAGGGCGTAGTTTCTATCGCGGCGCGACCGAAATTTCCGTCTTAGGCTGCCCCACCTTCGGGCACCGTTTCACTGTGCGCGCCTTCGCTTTCCTGCTCCCGCTTTGGCTCCTTGATCCGGAACCACGCCACATAAAGCGCCGGCAGGAACAACAGCGTGATCGCGGTGCCGGCGATGATGCCGCCCATCATGGCATAGGCCATCGGTCCCCAGAACACCTCACGTGCGATCGGGATCAGCGCGAGACTCGCCGCCGCTGCCGTCAGCGCAATCGGCCGCATGCGGTGCTCGGTCGCCTCGATCACCGCCGCCCAGCGGTCCTTGCCTTCGGTGACGAGATCCTCGATCTGCACGATCAGGATGACCGAGTTGCGGATCAGGATGCCGATCAGCGCCAGCACGCCGAGGATGGCGACGAAGCCGAGCGGCGCGCCGCTCGGCACCAGTGCGGCCACCACGCCGATCAGGCCGAGCGGCGCCACAGCAACGACCAGGAACAGGCGCTGGAAGCTCTGCAACTGCACCATCAGGATGGTCGCCATGACGAACAGCATCAGCGGCACGACGGCGGCGATCGGTCCCTGGCTTTTAGCGCTTTCCTCGACCGAGCCTGCGGTCTCGACCGAATAGCCCGGCGGCAGTTTGGCGATGAAGCCATCGACGGCTGGCTTCAGTTCGTTGACCACGGTGGCCGGCAGCGTGTCGCCGACCAATCCGGCGCGCACGGTGATCGTCGGAATGCGATTACGCCGCCACACCGTCGGCTGCTCCAGCTCGTAGCGGAAGTTGGCCACCGCAGCGAGCGGGATCGCCTCGCCGGTGCCGGTCGGCAGCTGCATGTTCTGCAGCGTCCTGATCGAGCCGCGTTCGGCATCGCGAGAGCGCGCCACGACGTTGATCAGATAGGTGGCGTCGCGCACCTGCGTGATGGTGGCGCCGCCGACCGTGCTGTTCAGCGCGCTGGCGATATCGGAGGAGGTGATGCCGAGCTGGCGCGCCTTGTCCTGCAGCACGTCGACCCTCAGCACACGCTGCGGCTCGTTCCAGTCGAAGGTTGGCGCGGCAAGCTTCGGATTGGTCGAGATGAGGCCGGCGAATTGCTGCGCCAGGCCGCGCACCGTCTGGATATCGGGACCGCCGACGCGGTACTGTACGGGGCGGCCGACCGGCGGCCCCAGCTCGAGCGGCTTGACGAAGGCATCGGTGCCGACGAACTCCTCGCGCAGCAGTTTCTCCAGTTGCGGCTTCAGCCGGTTGCGCGCCTCGATGCTCTTGGTGACGATGACGGTCTGGCCGAAGTACGGATTGGCCGGTTGCACGTCGAAAGCGAGCAGGAAGCGCACCGCGCCCTGGCCGATATAGGAGCTGAAATGGTCGATGTCGGGGTTGCCGGCCAGCGCGCGCGCTTCGAAACGCTCGATCTGGTCCCGCGTCTCGGTGATCGACGAGTTCTGCGGCAGGTTCCAGTCGACGATCAGCTCCGGCCGGTCGGAAGGCGGAAAAAACTGCTGCTGGACGAGGCCGAAGCCGGCTATCGAGCCGGCAAACAACAGCACGGTGGCGATGATGGTCAGCCAGTGATGCCGCACAGAGCCGAGTAGCACACGCCGGAACAGCGACGTGAAGCGGCCCGGTTGGTCGTGGTGCTTCGTCTTCATCGTCGCCGGAAGGATCGTGACGCCGAGCAGCGGCGCAAACAGCACTGCCACGATCCATGAGACCAGAAGCGATACCGCGATGACGACGAACAGGGTGAAGGTGTATTCGCCGGCGGCGCTGTTGTTGAGGCCGATCGGGATAAAGCCGGCCACCGTCACCAGCGTACCGGTCAGCATTGGGAAGGCAGTCGATGTGTAGACGTAAGTCGCTGCCTTGCGCAGATTGTCGCCGACCTCAAGCCGCGCCACCATCATCTCGACCGCGATCATCGCGTCGTCGACCAGGAGGCCGAGCGCAATGATCAGCGCCCCCAGCGAGATGCGCTGCAGCGAGATGCCGAGATAGGCCATGACCGTGAAGGTGATGGCCAGCACCAGCGGGATCGACAGCGCCACGACGAAGCCGGCGCGCATGCCTAGGCTGATGAAGGACACCGCGAGCACGATGGCGACCGCCTCGAACAGCGCGCGCGTGAAGCCCGAGACGGCCTCCTCGACGATGACGGGCTGGTCCGCGACAAGATGCACACCGACGCCGACCGGCAGGTCGGCCAGCACCTTGTTCATCTCCGTGTGCAGCGCCTCGCCGAACTGCAGCAGATTGGCGTTGGGCTTCATGCCTATGGCGAGCGCGATGGCATCCTGGCCATTGAAGCGGAACAGCGCCGTCGGCGGATCGACATAGCCGCGCGTGATCGTCGCCACATCGCTCAGCCGGAAGAAGCGGTCGTTGACGCGCAGATTGATGGCACGCAGACTCTCTTCGGAAGTGAACTGGCCACCGACGCGCACGCTGATGCGCTCCGGTCCGGACTCGATGACACCGGACGGCGTGATCGCGTTCTGCGCTTGCAGACTGGCAATGATCGCTTGCTGGTTGAGGCCGAGGGCGGCGATCTGGCGGGTCGAGAATTCGAGATAGATCGCCTCGTCCTGCGCGCCGACGAGATCGACCTTGCCGGCATTCGGCACCGTCAGGATTTTGGTGCGGACGTCCTCGACATAGTCGCGCAGCTGGCGCGGCGTCAGCCCGTCCGACGTGAAGGCGTAGATGTTGCCGAAGACATCGCCGAAGCGGTCGTTGAAGAACGGTCCCTGCACGCCTTGCGGAAACTGCGTCCGGATGTCGTTGACCATGTTGCGGACCTGAATCCAGTTCGGCACGACGTCGCGCGCCTTGGTGGTGTCTTTCAGGTTGACGAAGATGACGGTCTGGCCGGCAGTGGTGACGGATCTGGTGAAGTCGAGGCTGTCGAGCTCCTCGAGTTTCTTCTCTATGCGGTCGGTCACCTGCTGCCCGGTCTCCTTGACCGACGCGCCCGGCCAGTTTGCCTGGATGATCATCGTCTTGATGGTGAAGTTGGGATCTTCCTCACGACCGAGATTGAGGTAGGAGAAGATGCCGGCCACCACGAAGACCAGCATGAAGTACCAGACCATGGAGCGGTGGCTGAGCGCCCAGTCGGAGAGATTGAAGCCCTTCATCAGACGCCGCCCTCCGGCACTTTGACCTTTTGGCCTTCGCTCAGGCTGTGGACGCCGGCGGTGACGACGCGCATACCGGCTTCCAGCCCTCCGGCGACGGTGAAGGTAGCGGCGCCCTTGGCGGCGACCTTGATATCTTTGGCGCTAACGCTCGATGTCTGCGGATCGACGATCCACACCTTGTCGACGCCGTCCTTCTCAAGCAGTGCCGACATGGGCAATTCTATCGTCGGCGCAACCTTGGTCACGCGGGTCGCCGTCACTGTCGAGCCGAGTCGGAAGGCTTGCGGCGGATCGGTGAGCGTCAGACGCACGCGCCGCGTGCGGGTCGAGCCTTCGGCCTGCGGCGCGATCTCGCGCAGCTTGGCCTCGGTCTGGATCGTCGGCAGCGATTGCAGGATGACCTGGAATGGCGTGCCGGCCGTGAGGTCACCGATCAACTGGTCGGGAATGTCGACCACCGCCTCGCGCAGGTCCGAGCGCGCCACCGTGACGACCGTCTGGCCAGGCGAGACCGTCTGGCCGACCTCGGCGCCGGTGGCGGTGACGACGCCGTCGAAATCCGAGAACAACCGGGCGTAGCCAAGCTGCTCCTGCGATTTGGCAAGCGAGGCCTTGGCCCGTTCGACGCCGGCCTCCGCCGCTTTCCTCGCCTGTTGCGCGGCATCGAAGACCGCCTGCGTGGTGTTAGCGGCGGCAAGCAGCTGGCGCTGGCGTTCCTCGCTGGCCGCGGCGTTGGCGAATTGCGCCTCGGCGTTGGAGAGTTCCGCCTTGGCGGCCTGGACGGCCAGCTCCAGCGCGGTCGGGTCGAGCGCGGCGATCGTCGTGCCCTTGCTGACGATGTCGCCGACATTGACGTCGCGCGACACAACCCGGCCAAGCAGGCGGAAGGCCAGGTCGGCACTGACCTGCGGCTCGACCGAGCCGGCAAAGCCGAAGGTCTGGGTGGTGCGTGGCTCGATGACCACCGACAGCACCGGCCGGATGATTTCGGGCGGCTTTTCCTCGGACTTCGAGCAGGACACGAGCGTGCCAAGTGCAAACAGGCCAAGCATAAGGTGCGGCAGCCTTCTCATTGGCTCGCTCCCGATATCTCGACCGTTTGCCCGGGACTGAGCAACTGCCCGCCTGCCGTGACGACGCTTTGGCCTTCGTTCAGGCCGCTGGCGATGACGACCGTGCCCGATTCGAATGCCAGCACCTCGACCGGCGCCGTCGCAACCGCCTTGGTCGAAGGGTCGACGATCCAGACAGCCGGTTGGCCGGCAGCGGAGGTCAGCGCCTGCCAGGGCAACAGGATAGCCTTCGTCGGCCTGGCGCTGACCGAGCCGATGACAGCCGCTCCCAGTGGCATGCCGGCGGGCGTGTCGGGAATGGCGACCTTGACCCGGATCGAGCCCGAAGGCGGATCCACCGCTGGCGATACTTCGCGCACCTTGCCCACGGCCTTCACCTGCGGGTCCGACAACAGCGTGATCGTCACCGCCGGCGATGGCGCCGTTTTGGCAACCAATGTTTCCTGGACATTGAACACCGCGTCGCGATCGCCGTCCTCGGCGACGGTGAAGACGGTCTGCGCCGCCTGCACCACCTGTCCGGTTTCGACCTGGCGGGCGGTGATGACGCCGGCGGCACCCGCCTTGAGCTCGGTGTAGGACAGGTTCTGCTGGGCGTTGGAGAGTGCGCTATGCGCGGCATCGACACTACCTTGCGCCACCTTCAGCGCCTGGTCGGCGGCGTCATAGTCGCGCCTGGTGGTAAAACCCTGGGCAAGCAGCGTCTTCTGCCGCTCGAAAGCGGCGGCCGACTGGGTCAGCTGTGCCTGCGCGGCGTCAAGATTGGCCTGTGCCGAGCGCAAATCGGATTCCTGCTCCTGCGGATCGATGCGGGCGAGCACGGCACCTTGATCGACATGCTGGCCGACATCGACCAGCCGCTCGGCGACGCGGCCACCGACCCGGAACGACAGATTGTTCAGCGTGCGCGCCGCGATCACGCCGGTCAGCGAGGTCCTTGGCGAAAAGTCTGCGATCGCCACTGTCTCGGTTCGCACCATCACCGGCAGCCTGTGTTCGGCCGCCTCCTGCTTCTGGCAGCCGGCAAGCAGCAGGCTCGCCATCGCGCAGGCAAGGATCGAGGCGTCTCGGTAAGGCAAAGGGCTCGGAAGCAATGGTTGCAAGGCAGACGATTTCGCGTTCCTGCTCATGGCTTCCCCTGCCTGCGTAGGACGCTCCCCCTGCGGAGCCTCGTGGGCCGTTCAAAGATAATCGATCCCGATGAAAAGGGAACCTCTCTCGTACGCGGATCGGTCGACTGGTTAGGCGGCGCAGGAGCGGCAGGCCCAATCGCCTGTTGACGGTGCCGACTTGAGGAAAACGTGAAATAGGGTCAGAAGACATCTCAGCGACATCAAACAAGAAGGGGCGCCGGCCCGATGAGGATCCCATGAAGAATTCAGCCATTTCCGAACGCAAGAACCAGTCGATCTCGCGCGGCGTCGGCATGACCACGCAAATCTACGCGGACCGGGCTGAAAACTCGGAGATCTGGGATGTCGAAGGCCGCCGCTACATCGACTTCTCGTCGGGCATCGCCGTCGTCAACACCGGTCATCGCCATCCGAAGGTGATCGAGGCGGTCAAGGCGCAACTCGACCGCTTCACCCACACCTGCCACCAGGTGGTGCCCTATGAGAGCTATGTGCGGTTGGCCGAACGGCTGAACGGCATGCTGCCCGGCAAGTTCGAGAAGAAGACGATTTTCGTCACCACCGGTGCCGAGGCGGTCGAGAACGCCATCAAGATCGCCCGCAACGCCACCGGCCGTCCGGCGGTCATCGCCTTCGCCGGCGGCTTCCACGGCCGCACCTTCATGGGCATGGCGCTGACCGGCAAGGTCGTGCCCTACAAGGTCGGCTTCGGCGCCATGCCCGGCGATGTCTACCATGCGCCGTTCCCGGTGCCGCTGCACGGTGTGTCGATCGCCGATTCGCTGGCCGCACTCGACCGGCTGTTCAAGGCGGATGTCGATCCGGCCCGCGTCGCCGCCATCATCATCGAACCGGTCCAGGGCGAGGGCGGCTTCTACGACGCACCGCGTGAGTTCCTGACAGCGCTGCGCAAGCTCTGCGACCAGCACGGCATGCTTTTGATTGCCGACGAAGTGCAGACCGGCTTTGCCCGGACCGGCAAGATGTTTGCCATGGATCACCATGAGGTGGCGGCCGACATCACCACAATGGCCAAAAGCCTGGCTGGCGGCTTCCCGCTGGCCGCGGTCACCGGCCGTGCCGAGATCATGGATGCGCCCGGCCCCGGCGGGCTCGGCGGCACCTATGGCGGCAGCCCGATCGGTGTCGCCGCCGCGCATGCCGTGCTTGACGTGATCGAAGAGGAGAAGCTTTGCGACCGCGCCAACACGCTGGGCGCAAGGTTGAAGCAGCGGCTGCAGTCGATCCGCGACGACGTGCCCGAGATCGTCGATATCAGAGGCCTCGGTTTCATGAACGCCGTCGAGTTCAACGACGTCAAGAAAGGCCTGCCGTCGGCGGAGATCGCCAATGCGATCAGGCTGAAGGCGCTCGACAAGGGGCTGATCCTGCTGACGTGCGGCGTCTATGGCAACGTCATCCGCTTCCTCGCGCCGATCACCATCCAGGACGGCGTCATGAACGAGGCGCTTGACATTCTGGAAAGCTCGATCCGCGAAGTCTGCGCCGCCTGATCGACGGGCCGGAATTATCCAGCCGCTCTGGCCGGTTCACTCTCAAGGAAAGCGGCCAGCGCCGCCTTCAGGCCTTCGGGGCCAGCCGCAATTGTCTGCGGCGTCGGGGAGAAGCCGGCGCCGAGCATCTTGCGCCCAAGCATGTGGTCGCCCGGACGGTTGACGGATTCGATGCCGAGCAGCCGGTCTCCGGCATAGTGGTAGATCGAGAACTTGTTGTCGGGCAGGTCGCCCAGCACGACATGCCTGTCGCCGCCGGCGGTCAGGCCGACCATCTGTAGCTTCATGTCGCCGATGTCGGACCAGAACCACGGCACCGCCGAATAGGCGTCCACATGGCCGGTAACGGTGCGTGCAGCGAGCCGCGCCTGGTCGGTGGCGTTCTGCACCGATTCCAGCCGCACGTCGCCGCCGGTGAACCAATGCCGGTAGGAAGCGGCATCGCCAATGGCGAGGATTTCTGGCGCAGAGCTGCGCATCTGGTGATCGACTCGGATGCCGTTGGCGACAGCGAGGCCGGCTTTCTGCGCCAGCTCGACATTCGGCACGGCGCCGATGCCGACGATGACCATGCGTGCCGGCAGCCTTTCACCGGTTGAGGTGATCGCGACCGAGACATGGCCGTTTTCGCCTTCGAGCCTTGCAATCGAGGTGCCGGTGAGGATGCGCACACCGATCGCTTCCAGCCTTTTGCGGACATGGCTCGCCACGACCGGCGCCACGGCGCGGCCGAGCAGCCGGTCGACCGCTTCGACCACCGTCACCGTGCGGCCGGCGGCCCGCAACGTGGCGGCGATCTCCAGACCGATGAAACCGCCGCCGAGGATGACGACATCGTCGCTCTGTGCACTCAATTCGCGGATCAGCCGCGCATCGGCCAGCGAGCGCAGCGACAGCACGCCGGAAAGCTCCGAACCGGCCAGCGGCAGGATGCGCGGGCGCGAGCCGGTCGCCAGGATCAGGTGATCGAAGGCAAGCGCTCCGCCACCGGCGATGTCCAGGCTGCGACGGGGAGCGTCGATACGCTCGATCCTGACGCCAGGCCGGTAGTCGATGGCGCTGCCGGTGTAGAAGGCCTCGCCGCGCAGCGGCTGCGGTTTGGCCTCGGCATCCTTGATGAAGGTCTTCGACAGCGGCGGCTTGTGGTACGGCAATTCGTTCTCGTCACCGACGAGGATCACCTGTCCGTCAAAACCCTCCTCGCGCAGACTTGCGGCCGCTTGCACGCCCGCATGACCCGCGCCGACAATGACCACACCGTTCTTCATCGCATTCCAATCCCGATTCGATTTTAGGATGTCCCGCCAGGTGGCAATTGTCTGCCGCCGCCGCGAGAGAGCGTTTGCGGGTCGCACCCGGAATGGCGGCTGTCAATCGCACAGTTCAGCGGCAAGACCCAGCGCCTGGGCAAGGCTTAAAGTTGACTGTTGTAGTTTAGAATAATTCTAAACTATTGTTTCAATTGGTTTTTCTTGTCGATTTTGATTGACTTCCACCAACGTCGAAGCTTTATGGAGCCTCGCGCAATGGCGCATCCCTTTGATGTCTGGGCCTTGAACCCTTTCGATTGGAGGCATTTCGGTGTCTTTCTTCCGCAGACCACGTCTTGTCGTGGCCATTTTTTTGCCGGATGGCGTTGCCCTGCCTGACTTGTGCAGGCCGCCTGTTGCCGCGCCCATAATTCAGTGAATTCCTGAGGAGACGACAGTCATGAGAGCGATGATAACGGCACGGCATGGCGGCAGGCTCGCCGCGATCGGCGCCACCGCCCTGCTGACGGCGGCGGTGTTCGTGCTGCCGGCCAAGGCGGGAACCGATGCGAAGGCGGTCATCAAGACCTATGCCGATATCGGGCTGGCCAAATACGAGGATTCGCTGACCACCGCGCAGGCGCTCGACAAGGCGGTCGACGCCCTGATTGCCAATCCATCGGTGGAAACCCTCAACGCCGCCCGCGACGGCTGGAAGGCAGCGCGCGTCCCCTACCAGCAGACCGAAGTCTACCGTTTCGGCAACAAGATCGTCGACGATTGGGAAGGCGAGGTGAATTCCTGGCCGCTGGACGAAGGGCTGATCGACTATGTCGCCAAGAGCTATGGCACGGAATCGGACGCGAATTCGCTCTATACGGCCAATGTGATCGCCAACAAGGAGATCGAGATCAACGGCAAGAAGGTCGATGCCACCAACCTGACGCCGGAATTCCTCTCCGGCACGCTGCAGCAAGCGGGCGGCATCGAGGCAAATGTCGCCACCGGCTATCACGCTATCGAGTTCCTGCTCTGGGGCCAGGACCTGCACGGCACCGGTCCCGGCGCCGGCGAGCGCCCCTATACCGACTACGATCTCAAGAACTGCACCGGCGGCAATTGCGACCGCCGCGCCCAGTATCTAAAGTCGGCGAGTAACCTTCTGGTTTCCGAGCTGCAGAAGATGGTCGAAGACTGGAAGGAAGACGGCGCCGCACGCAAGAACCTCGTCGATGGCGAGCCGAACACCGCCATCTCGATCATCTTCACCGGCATGGGCTCGCTGTCCTACGGTGAGCTAGCCGGCGAACGCATGAAGCTCGGCCTGCTGCTGCACGATCCCGAAGAGGAGCAGGACTGCTTCTCCGACAACACCTACAACTCCCATCTCTACGATGCCATCGGCATTCGCGCCGCCTACCATGCCACCTATACCAGGCTCGACGGCACCGTCGTTTCGGGACCCTCGGTGGCCGATATGGTGAAGGCGGCCGATCCGGCGATCGACAAGGAACTGTCTGGCAAGCTTGATTTCACCGTTGCCAAGATGGAGGCGATCAAGACGCGGGCACTGGCCGGCGAGGCCTATGACCAGCAGATCGCCGAGGGCAACACGGAAGGCAACGCCACCGTTCAGGCGGCGATCGACGCGCTGATCGACCAGACCAAGTCGATCGAACGCGCCGTCGGCACCCTGAAGCTCAATGCTATTGCCTTCGAGGGTTCCGACAGTCTCGACGCGCCGGACAAGGTTTTCAAGTAACCGCCGACGGGCCATGGCCTGATCCGAAGCCTGACAACCGGCTTCGGAATAGGCCATGGTAAGAAATCAAGCCACACGGCGCGGAAGGCGCCGTCAGCCATCCGAGCCGCCAAATGCTGATCTGCCATTGCAACATCATCACCGAGAGGGAAATCGAGCAGACGATCATCGATCTGCTGGATCAGGATCCCTGGCAACTGATCGTGCCGGCGAAGGTCTATCACACCATGCAGAAGCGCGGCCGCTGTTGCGGCTGCTTCCCAAATGTGGTCGAAACGATCATTCGGGTCACCGAAAATTACCACGCCCGCTCGGAGGCGAGTGGCGTCGACATCGTTTCACACCTGGACCGCGTCAGAGGCCTGCGCGTCCAATATGGGAGCAGAATCCATGAAAGGCGAACCGCAGGTCATCGAGCGGCTTAACGAGGCTCTTTTTCTGGAGCTGGGAGCCGTCAACCAGTATTGGGTGCATTTCCGTCTGCTGGAGGACTGGGGATACGCCAAGCTCGCAAAGAAGGAGCGGGCGGAATCGATCGAGGAGATGCACCATGCCGACCGGCTCGTGGCCCGCATCATCTTCCTTGAAGGCCATCCGAACCTGCAATCCGTAGCGCCGTTGCGCATCGGGCAGAACGTCAAGGAAGTGCTCGAATCCGACCTTGCCGGCGAATATGACGCGCGTACCGCCTACAAGCGCTCGCGTGAGATCTGCGAGGAAGCGGGCGATTACGTGTCGATGAAGCTGTTCGAGGAATTGCTGTCCGACGAGGAAGGTCACATCGACTTCCTCGAGACGCAACTCGACCTGCTTGCTTCGATAGGTGAGGAAAAATACGGCCAGCTCAACGCCGCATCGGCGGACGAGGCGGACTAAGGACATGCGGGAATGCGGCGCCTGCTAGAATTCGTGCGCCGCTTGCGGCGGGCCGATGGCTCGCTGCCTCGTCACAAAACGCCAGCCGGATCGGCGCGCGGGCGCCGTGTCATCCTTGCGGTGGCGCTCACCTCTTCGGCGATTGCCGGAGACCTTCAGCCAGCCGGCCTCGCCACCGCGCGCACCGACCTCAATCCGAAGGATCAGGCGCGCGTCACTGCCATCACCCGGCCGACGTCGGATTTTTCCAAGCCCGAGCCGTTCGAACTGATGCAAGGGGGCGCCGGCACGTCCAAGAAGGACATCAGCCGCGATTCATTCTCGCAACCCTCGGCCAACATCACCTTCGAGGAAGAGGGCACCTTCAAACTCGGCAACGCCCTGTTCCGCAAGAACTGGGTGTCGTCGCCATCCTCGACGCAAGCTTCGGACGGACTCGGACCGCTGTTCAACGAACGCGCCTGCCAGAACTGCCATCTGAAGGACGGCCGCGGCCGTCCGCCGCAAGGCGACGTCGGCACCACGTCGATGTTCCTGCGGCTGGCCCGCGAGGCGAGCAGCGCGGAAGAGAAGGCAGCGCTTGCCGATCACCGGTTGCTCAATTTTCCCGACCCGGTCTACGGCACGCAATTGCAGGAGCTGGCCGTGCCCGGCCTGCGTGGCGAAGGCAGGATGCATGTCGACTACCAGGAACGGCAGGTGACGCTGGCGGACGGCACCGTGATTTCGCTGCGCAAACCCAGCTATTCGGTCGTCGATCCCGGCTATGGGCCGCTTGATCCGCGCACCACCTTGTCGCCACGTCTGACGCCGCCGATGATCGGCCTTGGCCTGGTCGAGCAGATCGCGCCGGCGGATATCCTTGCCAATACCGACCCGGACGACCGGAACGGTGACGGCATTTCAGGCCGGCCCAACATCGTGCGCGACGTCCACAGCGGAGAGCTGGCGCTTGGCCGTTTCGGCTGGAAGGGGCAGACCGCGTCGATCCGCCAGCAGGCAGCGGATGCGTTTGCCGGCGACATAGGCATCTCGACGCCGGAAGTGCCGAAACATTGGGGCGACTGCACCGCCGCACAGGAAAAATGCCTCGCCATGCCGAATGGCGTGCAGCAGCGCCTCGGCCCGGTCGAGGCGCCGGCGCCGGTGATGGATCTCGTCACCATCTATTCGCAGAACCTGGCGGTGCCGGCACGCCGCCACCTCGACACGCAGCAAGTGCTCGCCGGCAAGAGAATCTTCTATGAGACAGGCTGCATTGCCTGTCACGCGCCGAAATTCGTCACCCGTCGCGACACGCCCAACAAGGCGCAGGCCTTCCAGTTGATCTGGCCCTATTCCGACTTCCTGTTGCACGACATGGGGCCTGATCTGGCCGACGGCCAGGCCGTGGGCGAGGCGACGGGCAATGAGTGGCGCACCCCGCCACTATGGGGCATTGGTCTCACCGAAACGGTCAACGGCAATTCCTTCTTCCTGCATGACGGGCGCGCGCGCAGCCTGACCGAAGCGATCTTGTGGCATGGTGGCGAGGCGCAGAAGGCGCGCGACCGCTTTGCCGCCGCTAGCGCGGCCGACCGTGATGCGCTGCTCAAATTCCTGGAGTCACTGTGATGCTCAAGCGCTCTGCACTGGTTCTTGTTCTGCCGCTGGCCCTGCTGGGCGTCGTCCCGGCGTCGGCGGCTGTGAAAGCCTCCGAAATCATCCAGCGGGCGATCGACGGCTTTGTCCGCCCGGCCTATGCCAGCCTGCACGACCACGCCGGCCGGTTGACCAAGTCGATGCACACACTCTGCGCCGCGCCCTCTCAAGAAGACCTCGATGCGGCGCGGGCCCAGTTTTCGGCGACGGTCGAAGCCTGGTCGTCAGCCGAGATCATCGGGTTCGGGCCGATTAAGGAGAACAACCGGCTGGAGCGCATGCTGTTCTGGCCGGACCGCAAGAGCATCGGCCTGAAGCAGGTGCAGGCGGCGCTGTCCGACAAGGACCCGACCGCAACCGATGCGGTACAACTGGCCGGCAAGAGCGTCGCCATGCAGGGGCTGGGCGCGCTGGAATTCGTCCTTTACGGCGATGGCGCCGAGGCACTGACGGGCAAGGGCGACCCCTATCGCTGTGCCTATGGCGCGGCGGTTGCCGGCAACATCGAAACCATGGCCGGCGAGGTCAGCGCCGCTTGGAACGAGCCCGACGGCTTTGCCGCCCTTTGGGCCAGTCCTGGGCCGCAGAACGCGCTTTACCGTGACGGCAACGAAGCGGTAACCGAACTGGTTGGCGTCTTCATCAATGAACTGGAAATGGTGCGCGACGTGCGCCTGAAGGGCTTTTTCGGCGGCAAGCCAGATGCGGACAAGCCGAGGCAAGCAATCTACTGGCGGTCGCAAAACACCACCAATTCGCTGGCCGCCAACCTGTCGGGAATAGACGATTTGTTCCAGGCCTCGAAGCTCGGCGACGCACTGCCGTCGGACGCGCGCTGGATGGCGGAATCGATCCATATCCAGCTGGTCAATGGTGTCGCCACCGCCAAGGCGGTCAGTGGTCCGATCGACAAGGCGCTCGCCGATCCGGCGCTGCGCGACAAACTCGATCATTTCGCGCTGATCACCTCCAGCCTGTCGACGCTGATCGGCACCAGGCTGACCGCCGAATTCGGCCTGACCGCCGGCTTCTCGTCGCTCGACGGAGACTGAGCATGCCTACGCCGCTTATCGACCGCCGCGATTTCCTCACGGCCGCAGGCGTTGGTTTTGCCGCCGCGATGGCGCCGTCTGCCTGGGCAAAGACGCTTGCGGCCGATGCCGTCTTCGCCACCGCATTCGTGAAGCGCGACGGCAGTTATGGCGCCGCCGTCCTGTCCGAGGCCGGCAAGCTCGTGCATGCGATCGCCCTGCCCGATCGCGGCCACGACGTCACTTTCGATCCGGTGTCGAAGCGCTCCGTGGTCTTCGCTCGCCAGCCGGGCACTTTCGCCGTGGTCTTCGATCATTCGGGCCGCGAGGAGCCGCTGACCATCACCAGCATCACCGGCCGGCATTTCTTCGGCCATGGCGTGTTCTCGCCCGACGGCGCTTTGCTCTATGCAACCGAGAACGATTTCGACAATGCCGCCGGTGTCGTCGGTATCTACGATGCGCGAGCGAAATTCAGCCGCGTTGGCGAATTCCCAACCTATGGCATAGGTCCGCACGAGCTTCTGCTCATGGGCGACGGCAGGACAATTGCGGTTGCCAATGGCGGCATCGAGACCCATCCGGACTATGGCCGCGCCGAGCTCAACATCGCCACCATGAAGCCGTCCTATGTGCTGATCGACCGTCTCACCGGCGACCTTATCGAGAAGCACGAACTGCCGGCGGCACTGCACCAGCTGTCGATCCGCCACATGGACACCGATCGATCCGGCACGGTCTGGTTCGGCTGCCAGTACCGGGGGCCGGGCATCGATCGTCCGCTGCTGGTCGGCCGTGCCGCGCGTGGCAAGGAGTTGCAGTTGCTCGACATGCCGCAAGACGTGCTGTCCGGTTTCCGCAACTATATCGGCTCGGTCGCCGCCAATCCGGTTGCCGACACCGTCGCCGTCTCTTCGCCGGAAGGCAATTCGCTTGTGGTGATCGACGCGGCGAGCGGCCGGGTCGTCTCGAACAGCGCGCTGGTCGAGGTCTGCGGCGTGGCGCCCGACGGAACGAGCTTCATGGCGACCACAGGCGCCGGCGAAATCATCGAGGGCAGCGGAGCGACACGCTCCGAACCGGACTACGTCTGGGACAACCACATGCTGCGCATCGACCAAGCCGCATAAATGATTTTTCCGCCGAAGCGAAGCCGCTTAACAAATTATGCAATATCCCCTTGCGATGGCGGGCCGTGGCGGGCACAGGAAACTATGTCCTTCGAACCGGTCGTTTTATGAAATTGCTTGCCATCGACTGTGCCTCCAACCTCTGCGCCGCTTGCGTCTATGACACCGAGGCGAAGCAGGAGCTTGGCCGCTCGGTGCTCGATCTCGCCAAGGGCCACGCCGAGCACCTGATGGCCGCCATCGCTGAAGCGCTGAAGGCAGGCGCAACCGACTATGCCGGTCTCGGCGCCATCGCCGTCTCTGTCGGTCCCGGCTCTTTCACCGGCCTGCGCGTCGGCGTCTCGACCGCGCGCGGTCTGGCGCTGGCGCTGAAGGTCCGGGCGATCGGAGTGACGACGCTCGAGGCGCTGGCCGCCGAGGCGGCAGCGAGATTTCCCGGTCGTGCCGTACTGGCGGCGCTCGACGCCGGCCGCGAGGAGCTTCATACCGCCCTTTTCGATGAAACGTCAGTTTTGACTTACGGTCCGGCTGTGACCACACTGGCGGGTGCCGTGGCCATGGCGACGGAAAGCGCTTCGGTGCTCGCCGGCAGCGCGGCTGCGCAAATCGCTGCCTCAGCAGGGCGCGCCTTCGATATCGGCCCCGAGACGGCCACCGCCGACATTCTCACCTACGCTCGCCTGGCGGCCGGCAAGGGCGGGAGCGAAAGGCCGAAACCGCTTTATTTGCGTGGTGCGGACGCCAAGCCGCAGGCAGGGTTCATTTTATCAAGGCAAGAAAGATAAAATGCGCATACCTTTTCTCCAACCACGCCGCCGGGACTATGCGCTCGAGCCGCTGAGGATCACCGACAGCCCTGCGGTCTCGCTGCTGCATCGCGAGGATTTTGTCCGCCCTTGGACCGACGGCGAATTCGCCGCCTTGCTCGAACAGGACACCGTGTTCGGCTATGCCGCGCGCGAGACTGGGCACGGCGCCAAGCCGCCGGTCGGCTTCGTGCTGGCCAGGCTGGCGGCCGGTGAGGGCGAGATCCTGACCGTCGCGGTGGCGCGCTCGCACCGCCGGCAAGGATTGGGCTGGCAGTTGATGGACGCGGTGCTGCGCGAACTGCACGCTCAGCGCGCCGAAGCGCTGTTCCTCGAGGTCGACGAGACCAATGTTGCGGCGATCGCCCTCTACCGGCGGCTGGGCTTCCGCGAGGTGGGAAAACGCCCCAATTACTACAGGTCGTCCGAGCACGGACCGACCGGGGCGCTTGTCATGCGTCGCGATCTTCGCTAGCCAGAGGCGCCAAATCCAAGGGTTACAGCGTCCAAGCGCGTCCAAAAGGTCGCGCGGCGCTGTAACGGCAGGGCCGGGACTGTATGATCGCAAAAATCAGGATTTTCCTGGCGCTGGGCTTCGTCGCAGCCGGTTCGCTGGTCCTCGTGCCGTTGCAGATACTATCGATGAAGACCGGCTGGTGGCCGGAGACTTTTATCCTGAAAATCTGGCACAGGCTGATCATACGGGCGCTGGGCATGCGCATCCATGTCAAAGGCGCCCTGTCCGACAAGCGCCCGCTGCTGGTGGCGTCCAACCACATCTCCTGGACCGACATCATGGTGCTCGGCTCGATGGTCGATGTGAAGTTCATCGCGAGAGCCGATATGGAAGGCTGGCCGCTGATCGGCATGCTTTCGAAGCTGCAGCGCACCGTTTTCATCGAGCGCGAGCGCAAGCGCTCGTCGGGCGACCAGGCAAACGAGATCGCCAGCCGCATGGCCAAGGGCGACGCCATGGTGCTGTTCGCCGAGGGATCGACCGGCGACGGCAACATCGTCCTGCCCTTCAAGAGCACGCTGTTCGGCGCCGCCTCGATGGCGATTTCAGAAGGTGCGGCCGAGCAGGTCTTCATCCAGCCGGTGGCGATCGCCTACACGCGCCTGCACGGCGTGCCGCTTGGCCGCCGGCACCGGCCACTTGCCGCCTGGATCGGCGATGAGGATTTGATGCCGCATCTCAAGGTGTTGCTGGCGGAGGGCGCGCTAGACGTCGAAGTGCATTTCGGCGAACCGATCGCCTTTTCCAAGGGCTCGAACCGCAAGGAAACGTCGAAACTGATGGAAAGCCAGGTACGCGCGATGATGCAGGCGGCACTCGCCGATCCGCGCCCGAGCCGATAGACTGGTGATGGGTGCGCCAGTGTGCGTGACGGCCGTGGCGGAGAATCGTCTGTTTTTTGTCATCGAAAGGCGTTAGAAGCCGCCGGATGGACTTGAACACGATAGAGCGTGACGACACCGACGCCGCGGCCGAAGCGATGGCCATGCCGGCGGCAGCGACCAGGAAGGTCTTCATCAAGACCTATGGCTGCCAGATGAACGTCTATGATTCACAGCGCATGGCCGATGCGCTGGCCGCCGACGGCTATACCGCCACCGATGCCATCGGCGAGGCCGATTTGGTGCTGCTCAACACCTGCCACATCAGGGAGAAGGCGGCCGAAAAGGTCTATTCCGAGCTCGGCCGTATCCGCGATATGAAGGCAGAACGCGCCGTCGCCGGCCGCGAGATGCTGGTCGGCGTTGCCGGCTGCGTGGCGCAGGCCGAAGGGGCCGAGATCATCCGCCGCTCGCCGGCCGTCGATCTGGTCATCGGCCCGCAGACCTATCACCGGCTGCCCGACGTGCTGGCGCGGGTGCGTGGCGGCGAAAAGATCGTCGAGACCGATTACGCCATCGAGGACAAGTTCGAGCACCTGCCGCAGCCCAAGCGCGCCGAGGTCGTCAAGCGCGGCGTCACCGCGTTTCTTACCGTGCAGGAAGGCTGCGACAAGTTCTGCACCTTCTGCGTCGTGCCCTACACCAGAGGCTCCGAAGTGTCGCGGCCGGTGGCGCAGATCGTTGCCGAGGCACAGCGTCTGGCCGAAGCCGGCGTGCGCGAGGTGACGCTGCTTGGCCAGAACGTCAATGCCTGGCATGGCCAGGGCGAAAACGGCGAGGAATGGGGCCTTGGCCGCCTGCTGTTCAGGCTGGCCGAAATCCCCGGACTGGCGCGTTTGCGCTACACCACCAGCCACCCGCGCGACATGGACGATGAACTGATATCAGCCCACCGTGATCTGCCGGCGTTGATGCCCTATCTACATCTGCCAGTGCAATCCGGGTCAGACCGCATCCTCAAGACGATGAACCGCAGGCACACAGCGAAGGATTATCTGGCGCTGCTCGACCGCATCCGTGCTGCAAGGCCGGACATCGCGCTTTCCGGCGACTTCATCGTCGGCTTCCCCGGCGAGACCGACGCGGATTTCGAGGCGACCATGGAACTGGTGCGCCAGGTGAACTATGCCTCGGCCTTCTCGTTCAAATATTCGCCGCGTCCCGGCACGCCGGGCGCCGATATGGCCGACTATGTGCCGGAAACGGTCAAGGACGAGCGCCTGCAGCGGCTGCAGGCCTTGCTTCTGAAGCAGCAGCAGGATTTCGGCACAAGCCTCGTCGGCAGCACCATCGACACGCTGATCGAGAAGCCCGGCCGCCAGGCCGGCCAGAAGGTCGGCCGCTCACCTTGGCTGCAGCCGGTTATTGTTGATGAAAAGGCCGGCGAAATCGGTGACATTATCCAGGTGCGAATCACGAAGACGGGCTACAACAGCCTGTTCGCCGAATTGGCCTAGGGGTCTCGGCAGATGAGGAGAGACGGTTGAGCGCTGCAGAAGTGAAGAGCCTGCCCCCGGCACCGGCATCTGGGGCTTCTGACATGGCGCACATCGTTCTGACTTTCGACAACAACAAGCTTGCCAGCGCCCTTTACGGTCAGTTCGACGAAAACCTGGCCAGGCTCGAGCAGAAGCTCGGCGTCGACATCCGCTCGCGCGGCAACCAGTTGACCATCAAGGGCTCGGCGTCGGCCGCCGAGCAGGCCCGCCGGGCGCTGGATAATCTCTACGGCATTCTTCAGAAGGGTGTCGATATCGGCCAGTCCGACGTTGACGGCGCCGTGCGCATGGCGATTGCCGCGGACGATCAGCTGACCTTGCCGACGCTGGAGCGCAAGGGCAAGGTCTCGGCCGCCCAGATCGCCACCCGCAAGAAGACGATCTATGCCCGCTCGCTCAACCAGGACGCCTATATGCGCGCGCTGGAGCGGTCGGAACTGGTGTTCGGCATCGGCCCGGCCGGCACCGGCAAGACCTATCTGGCGGTAGCGCACGCGGCGATGCTGCTCGAGCGCGGCATGGTCGAACGCATCATCCTGTCGCGGCCGGCCGTGGAAGCCGGCGAACGGCTGGGCTTCCTGCCGGGCGACATGAAGGAGAAGGTCGACCCCTATCTGCGCCCTCTCTATGATGCGCTTTACGACATGATGCCCGCCGACAAGGTCGAGCGCGCCATTGCCGCGGAGGTGATCGAGATCGCGCCGCTCGCCTTCATGCGCGGCCGCACGTTGGCCCATGCAGCCGTCATCCTCGACGAAGCGCAGAACACCACGCCGATGCAGATGAAGATGTTCCTGACGCGTCTCGGCGAGAATTCGCGCATGATCGTCACCGGCGATCCGACGCAGATCGACCTGCCCTCGAACACCAAATCGGGCCTGGTCGAAGCCTTACGCGTGCTGGATGGCGTGGCCGGCGCGGTAACCGTGCGCTTCAACGATGGCGACGTCGTCCGCCATCCGCTGGTGGCGGAAATCGTCCGGGCGTATGACCGGGATGCCAAACTGGCGCGCGGCCTCGGCGCCGAGAATTGATTTTGACGATGCGGCCTCATGCCTGAGGACAACATATCCGGCGACGGGGCACGTCCGGTCCCCGTCGATATTGATATATCAGTCGAAGCAGGCAATTGGCCCGATGAGGCAAGCCTGACACGGCTGGTCGATCGCGCTGTCGCGGCTGCTTTTGCCGAGACCGGCGTGGCGGGCCGCTCCGAACTCAGCCTCGTTTTTTCCGACGACGCCCATATCCGGACCCTCAACGCCGGCTGGCGCGGCAAGGACAAACCGACCAACGTCTTGTCTTTCCCGGCTTTTCCATTTGTGCAAGGCGCTCCATTGCCGCCGATGCTGGGTGACGTCGTGCTCGCCGCCGAGACGGTCGCGCGTGAAGCGGCACTGGAAGACAAGCCTGTCGAGAACCATATCACTCATCTCGTCATCCACGGCCTGCTGCACCTTCTGGGCTACGATCACGAGACCGATGCCGAGGCCGAGGCGATGGAGGCCATCGAGCGCGCAGCGCTCGCAAGGCTTGCCATTCCCGATCCCTACGCGTAACTACAAAAGATCAATTGACCGGACGACGATGAACGACAAACCAGAGACTGCCGCCCGCCCCGACGCCGGCAGTGCGAACAAGGCTTCCGATACGTCGGAAGAGGGATCAAGTCCGAGTACCGTTACCGGCGGCGTTGCCAGCGAAACATCGCCAGCCGGTCCCTCCCTGTTCGACCGCGTGCTGGGCCTGTTCCGGCAGCGCAACGGAACCAGCCTGCGTGAGGAAATCGCGGGGGCGCTTGCCGAAACGGCGAGCGACGCCGGCGCCTTCTCGCCTGGCGAACGCGCCATGCTCAACAACATCCTGCGCTTGCGCGAAGTGCGCGTCGAGGACGTCATGGTGCCGCGCGCCGATATCGAGGCGGTCGAGATCACGACGACGCTCGGCGATCTGCTGGGCACCTTCGAGCAGTCCGGCCATTCGCGCATGCCGGTCTATTCCGAGACGCTCGATGATCCGCGCGGCATGGTGCATATTCGCGACGTGCTGGCCCACATCACCAAGATCGCGCGCGTCAAGAAGGGCCGCTCGACAAGAAAAACCCCTGCCGCCACGGTTCTCGACCTCACGCAGGTTGACCTCGCGCGCACCATTGGCGACCTCAACCTGATCCGCCAGGTGCTGTTCGTGCCGCCGTCGATGCTTGCCTCCGACCTGATGGGCCGTATGCAGACGACGCGCACGCAAATGGCGCTGGTCATCGATGAATATGGCGGCACCGATGGCCTTGCCTCGCTGGAAGACATCGTCGAGATGGTGGTCGGCGACATCGAGGACGAGCATGACGACGATGAGCCGATGATTACCCAGAGCGGCGACGGCGTGTTTATTGTCGACGGTAAGGCCGAGATCGACGATGTCGCCAAGATGATCGGCGAGGATTTCGCCGCCGGCGAACATGGCGAATATGTCGACACCATCGGCGGCATGATCTTCAACACGCTTGGCCGGGTTCCGGCGCGCGGCGAGGTGGTGCAGGCCATCCCCGGCTTCGAATTCCATGTCCTCGATGCCGATCCGCGCCGTGTCAAGCGCGTGCGCATCGTGCAGAGCCAGAAGGCCGAGCGCCGCCGGCGCGCCGCACGCACCGAACAGGCCTAACATCATGCGACTAGACAAGGACTTAAGCGCCCGCGGATGACGGTCGAAGACCCCTTCAAACATTCGATCTTGGGGTCCGGGGTGTTCTACAGGGACCCTCGCGCCGCGCTGGACTGGCTGGAAACGGCCTTCGGTTTCGAGCGCAGCATGGTGGTCAGCGACGCCGATGGAAAGCTCGTCCACTCCGAGATGCGGTTCGGCGACGGCTACATCGTCGATTCCGAATGGACCGGCTACGTCGCCAGCCCCGCTTCCATTTCGGGCAAGAACACGCAATCAGTCTATGTGCGGCTGAAGGACGGCCTGGACGCCCATTGTGAGCACGCCAGGGCAAAGGGCGCCGAGATCATCCAGGAGCCGGAGGATCAGTTCTACGGCGAACGCCAGTACCGGGCACGCGATCCCGAAGGCCATGTCTGGACCTTCACGCAGGCCATTCGCGCTGTTTCGCGTGAAGAGGCCGAACGGCTGGGCGGCGTGCGCATCGAGGGCTGGCACCGGTAGAGCGGTGGCCGGAGCTTGCATTGGAGCCAGCCATCCGACGTTTGGAGTGCTGACCGCGGCCTGTTAAATCTTGCTTCCTGATTCGCGCGACTCGGAAGTTTGCATGGAGCGCCTGGCCGGCCGGATAATTCTGCTTTGGGGTTGGCGGCGCGCGCTGGTGGCGTTTCTCGCCGGGGCGTTTGCCGTGCTTGGCCAGGCACCTTACGATTTCTTCGCTGCCTGCTTCATCTCGTTTCCCTTGCTGGTCTGGCTGCTCGACGGCGCCACCGGCGAATCCTCCGGCAGTCTGTTTCGTCGCCTGCTGCCTGCCTTCGCCGTCGGCTGGTGGTTCGGCTTCGGCTATTTCCTCGCCGGCCTCTGGTGGATCGGCTCGGCACTGCTGGTCGAGGCCGACAGTTTTGCCTGGGCACTTCCCTTCGCGGTGGTCGGCATTCCCTTCGCACTCGCCTTTTTCTACGGCTTTGCGGCAATGGTCGCCCGCCTGCTGTGGAGCAGCGATATCGGCCGCATCGCTGCCCTTGCCTTCGGTTTTGGGCTGGCGGAGTGGCTGCGCGACTTCCTGTTCACTGGTTTTCCCTGGAACGCGGTCGGCTATGCGGCCATGCCCGTGCCCTTGCTGATGCAGAGCGTCTCGGTGACCGGCATGATCGGCATGAACGCGCTCGCGGTGTTCGTCTTCGCCTTACCGGCGCTGCTGGTGGCGCGCCGGCATCTGCGCCTCGGCGCGGCGCTGTTTGCCGTTCTCGCCGCCGCCCATGTCGGTTTCGGCTATGTCAGGCTTGCCACTCCCGAAAAGCCGGCGACACGCAGCCTGGATGTCCGCATCGTCCAGCCGGCCGTGGATCTGTCGGAAAAGTGGGATGCCTCGGTGCGCGACCGCATCTTTGCAACCTTGATGGGGCTATCGGCAAAGGCACCGGACCCCGGTCATGAAAAGCCGCAATTGATCCTCTGGCCCGAAACCTCGGTGCCGTTCCTCTTCACCGAGCGTCCGGACGCATTGACGGCGCTGGGCGACATGCTCGGACCCGGCCAGATGCTGATCGCCGGCGTCGTCCGCGAGGAAGGCGGCTCGGCCGCGAATGCCGACAGCCGCTACTACAACTCCGTGGTGGCGATCGACGACAAGGGTGAAATCGCCGACGCCGTCGACAAGGTTCATCTGGTGCCGTTCGGCGAATACCTGCCTTTCGCCGACCTGCTCGAGCGTTTCGGCATCGAGCAGCTGGTTGCCGGGCCGATGACATTTGCGGCCGGCAACGAGCGGCACGCCATCACTTTGCCTGGCGGCGTCCGTGCGCTGCCATTTATCTGTTATGAGGTGATCTTTCCCGATCTGGTGGCAGTTGACGCTACGTCAGCGCAGCTTATTGTGAACGTCACCAATGATGCGTGGTTCGGTGACACGCCGGGTCCGTATCAGCATTTCAGGCAGGCCCAGATCCGTGCGGTGGAGAATGGATTGCCATTGTTGCGTGCTGCCAACAACGGCATCTCGGCCGTCGTCGATACGCGCGGGCGCGTCGTCGATGCCCTGGCCATCGACGCGCGTGGCGCCATCGATGCACGCGTGCCGATTTCCGGACAGGCGGTCATATCCGCCGGCCAAAGACGCATTAACGGAATGCTGATCATGTTGCTGTTTGCCATCGCCGCCGCATTGTTGAACGTAAGGCAAAGGCTACGGGTGAATTGACAGCCCACACATTAGAAACTCATACTGTAAGCGCCTGAAATTTTCTCGAAGTCGGTGGATCGTTCTGTTGGGGCAGTTGCCGCCGGCTTCGTTTGGGCAAAGAAAAAATAGAGAAAGCCGAAAAAATTCGGCGAGGAAAAAATGACAGAAGACAACAAGAAGAAACCGAATCCGATCGACATCCACGTTGGCAGTCGCATCCGGCTTCGCCGCAATATGCTGGGAATGAGCCAGGAGAAACTTGGCGAGAATCTCGGCATCACATTTCAACAGATTCAGAAATATGAAAAGGGCACCAACCGCGTCGGCGCCAGCCGCCTGCAGGCGATAGCGTCGATTCTCGGCGTGCCAGTCGCCTTCTTTTTCGAGGATGCGCCCGGCCAGGAGGCCGCGCCCGGCCGTGGCTTTGCCGAAGACACGTCGATGGCTTTCGCCGTCGAATTCTGCGGCAGTCCCGAAGGCCTTCAGCTCAACCGCGCCTTTGTCAAGATTGCCGATGCCAAGGTGCGCCGCAGGATCATTGACCTGGTCAAATCCCTCTCCACGGACGATCTCGACTGATCCGCAATCCCGTTTGGACCGGCGGCAGCCTGCCGCCGGTGGCACAAGATAACTGCATCGACATTCATGCCAGAACGGCAGCACCGCTTGACGAGCGGCGCTCCACCCCGCTAACACGTGGCGCGCCAAAATCGGCAGCCTGCCGATCGTTTTTTCAAGAGGGGACACCCGTGACGCGGCAGAATTACTTCTTTACCTCGGAATCCGTTGCCGAGGGCCATCCCGACAAAGTCTGCGACCGGATCTCCGACGAGATCGTCGATCTGGTCTATCGCGAAGCCAAGAAGACCGGCATGGACCCATGGAAAGTCCGTGTCGCCTGCGAGACGCTGGCCACCACCAACCGCGTCGTCATCGCCGGTGAGGTGCGCGTCCCCGAGACGCTGCTGAAGAAGGACAAGGAAGGCAACATCCTCAAGGATGCCGCCGGCCATCCGGTCGTGAATCCGGCGAAGTTCAAGTCGGTAGCCCGCAAGGCGATCCGTGAAATCGGCTATGAGCAGGCCGGCTTCCACTGGAAGAACGCGAAGATCGAGGTGCTGCTGCACGGCCAGTCGCCCGATATCGGCCAGGGCGTCGACAACGCGTCCGACCGTCAGGGCGAGGAAGGTGCCGGCGATCAGGGCATCATGTTCGGCTATGCCTGCCGCGAGACACCGGATCTGATGCCGGCGCCGATCTACTACAGCCACAAGATCCTCGAACTGCTGGCCGCCGCCCGCCACGAAGGCAGCGGCGAGGCCGGCAAGCTCGGTCCTGACGCCAAGAGCCAGGTCACTGTCCGCTACGTCGATGGCAAGGCCGCCGAGGCGACGCAGATCGTGTTGTCGACACAGCATCTCGATGCGAGCTGGGATTCGAAGAAGGTCCGCAAGGTCGTCGAACCCTATATCCGCGAGGCGCTGGGCGAGCTCAAGATCGCCGACAACTGCATGTGGTATATCAACCCGACCGGCAAGTTCGTCATCGGCGGGCCGGATGGCGACGCCGGGCTGACTGGCCGCAAGATCATCGTCGACACCTATGGCGGTGCCGCACCGCATGGCGGCGGCGCTTTCTCGGGCAAGGACACCACCAAGGTCGATCGTTCGGCCGCCTATGCGGCGCGCTACCTCGCCAAGAACGTCGTGGCGGCGAAACTCGCCGACCGCTGCACCATCCAGCTTTCCTACGCCATCGGCGTCGCCCAGCCGCTGTCGGTCTATGTCGACCTGCACGGCACCGGCAAAGTCGACGAGGCCAAGCTTGAAGAAGCGCTGCGCACGGTGATGGATCTGTCGCCGTCAGGCATCCGCCGTCATCTCGATCTCAACAAGCCGATCTACGCCAAGACGTCGTCCTATGGCCATTTTGGCCGCAAGGCTGGCCGCGACGGGTCCTTCTCCTGGGAAAAGACCGATCTCGCCAAGGCGCTCAAGGACGCGGTCGCAGCCTGATAGCGGCACCGCAAAGTCCCGCCATGGACCCGAAGGACAGACCAAGCCGCGCGACCGAAGCCTTCTTCGGTCGCCGGCGCGGCAAGGCCATGCGGCCGCAGCAGGCGGCCGCACTGGAAAGCGGCTTTGGCAAATATCGGCTTGATCTGACGGCTGAACCGCCGGTAGATCTCAGCACTCTGTTTGAAGCGGATGTTTCAGCGGTTCGTCTCGAAATCGGCTTCGGCGGCGGCGAACATCTCCTGCATCGCGCCACCGAGGCTCCATCGATTGGCTTTATCGGCGTCGAGCCCTTCGTCAACGGCATGGCCAAGATGATGATGGCGGTGAGGGAAAAGCCGCTTGCCAATCTCAAGGTCTATGACGACGACGCCACCCGGCTGCTCGACTGGCTGCCGCAGGCGTCGCTCGCCGGCATCGATCTTCTCTATCCGGATCCGTGGCCGAAGAAGAAGCATTGGAAGCGCCGTTTCGTCAGCCCGATCAATCTCGACCGTTTCGCGCGCGTGCTGAAGCCGGGTTCAAAATTCCGCTTTGCCTCCGATATCGACACCTATGTGAACTGGACCTTGCTGCACTGCCGGGCGCATGGCGCATTTGCTTGGCAGGCTTCGGAGGCGGCGGATTGGCATCGGCCCTACGATGGCTGGCCGGGTACGCGTTACGAGGCGAAAGCCATTCGTGAGGGCCGGCGGCCCGCCTATCTTACCTTCATCACGACCTAAGCTGACTGATCGCACGCGGCCTCCGGCGTTCGCCGGCGGCAAGTGCGTGCCTCATCAGTCCGCCAAATCCTTAGAAACGGCCGATCCTGTTGAAGACAGCCGGATCGATGCCGAGCTTGCGCAGGTCGTCCGCGCGCGGCCTACGACCGGCTTCCACGGAACGCGACGCAGCGACTGCACTGCCAAATGTCGTGAAGAGATCGCCTATGGCGGATAGAATCTTGCGGTTGGTCATTGTCGTATCCTTTCGCTGCTGTGACGTGTCGTCATCTTTGCGCGATGCAACATAAATGGTGATGCAAGGTCGAGGCTCACAGGAGCACTACCGCATGGAGGCCATGCGTCTGGCGCAACACTGAGGTTGCCACGGCTTTTGTCCGCACGGGCACGGCGGGCTTGAAACAACGGCCATGATCGTTTATATCAGCCTCAAATTCTTGGTCGGTATGACGAAGAGTGGGTCCACCCGGTCCCGCTCTTTTTTATTACCTGCCGGTAGCTTCGGGTAGAACGACAGGGATCGAATGACTGCAACGGCAAGCGAAAGCGACGACCGCATCATCCGCGAAAGCGGCATCGATGCGCGCATCGCGCTGATCGTCCAGCCGGTTCTGCGCGGCATCGGCTTCCGCCTCGTGCGGGTGCATCTGTCGGGCCAGAACGGGCTGACGCTGCAGATCATGGCCGAGCGCGAGGACGGCACCATGACCGTCGAGGATTGCGAAGAGGTCAGCCGCGCGGTGTCGCCGGCCCTCGACGTCGATGACCCGATCGAAAAGGCCTATCACCTCGAAGTCTCTTCGCCCGGCATCGACCGGCCGCTGGTCCGCAAATCGGATTTCGCGACCTGGACCGGCCATCTGGTCAAGATGGAGACGTCGATCATCGTCGCCGACCGCAAGCGGTTCAAGGGCAAGATCGTCGAGGCCGGTGACAACGATGTGCTGATCGAGCGCGAAAAGGCCGCCTATGGCGAAGAGCCGACGGTGCGGGTCCCCTATGACGCGATTGCCGAAACGCGCCTGATCCTGACGGACGATCTCATTCGCGATGCTCTGTCGAAAGACAACAGGGCGCGCAAGGAAGCCAAGAAACGCCGCGGCGAACCGGACGATGATGCGCCCGAGGGTGCGGATGCCGGCGCGGAAAACGAAACCGAACAGGAACTATGATTGAGCTGCCGGGCGCAAAGGTCCGGCAAACAGGCTCGGGAGAAAAACGATGGTTGTAAGCGCCAACAGGCTTGAACTGCTGCAGATCGCCGATGCGGTCGCGCGTGAAAAGTCGATCGACAAGTCGATCGTCATCGCCGCCATGGCCGATGCGATCCAGAAGGCAGCGCGTTCGCGTTACGGTCAGGAGACCAACATCCGCGCCGACATCAACCCGAACACCGGCGAGATGAAGCTGCAGCGGCTGATGGAAGTGGTCGAGAAGGTCGACGACTACGCCACCCAGATCGCCATCTCCTCGGCGCGCGAGCGCAATCCCGACGCCCAGCTCGGCGACTTCATCGCCGAACAGCTGCCGCCGATGGATTTCGGCCGCATCGCCGCCCAATCGGCCAAGCAGGTCATCGTGCAGAAGGTGCGTGAGGCCGAGCGCGACCGCCAGTATGACGAATACAAGGACCGCATCGGCGAGATCGTCAACGGCACGGTCAAGCGTGTCGAATATGGCAACGTCATCGTCGATCTCGGCCGTGGCGAGGCGATCATCCGTCGCGACGAACTGATCCCGCGCGAAAACTATAAATATGGCGACCGCGTCCGCGCCTATGTCTACGACGTGCGCCGCGAGCAGCGCGGCCCGCAGATCTTCCTGTCGCGCACCCATCCGCAGTTCATGGCCAAGCTGTTCACCATGGAAGTGCCGGAAATCTATGACGGCATCATCGAGATCAAGTCGGTCGCCCGCGACCCCGGTTCTCGCGCCAAGATCGCCGTCATCTCGCGTGATTCTTCGATCGATCCGGTCGGTGCCTGCGTCGGTATGCGCGGCAGCCGCGTCCAGGCCGTCGTCGGCGAATTGCAGGGCGAGAAGATCGACATCATTCCGTGGTCGCCTTCGGCCGCGTCCTTCATCGTCAACGCGCTGCAGCCGGCGGAAGTCGCCAAGGTCGTGCTCGACGAGGATGCCGAACGCATTGAAGTCGTGGTTCCCGACGACCAGCTGTCGTTGGCTATCGGCCGCCGCGGCCAGAACGTGCGGCTCGCCTCGCAGCTGACCGGCTGGGACATCGACATCCTGACCGAGGCCGAAGAATCCGAGCGTCGCCAGAAGGAATTCGTCGAGCGCTCGTCGCTGTTCATGGAAGCCCTCGACGTCGACGAGATGGTCGGCCAGGTGCTGGCTTCCGAAGGCTTCACCAGCGTGGAGGAAGTCGCCTATGTCGATTCCGGCGAGATCGCCTCGATCGACGGCTTCGACGAAGACACCGCTTCGGAAATCCAGACCCGCGCCCGCGAGTACCTGGAGAAGATCGAAGCCGAGCACGACGACAAGCGCAAGGCGCTCGGCGTCTCCGACGAATTGCGCGAAATCCCCGGCATCACCACCGCCATGATGGTGACGCTTGGCGAGGACGGCGTGAAGACGATCGAGGATTTTGCCGGCTATGCCGCCGACGACCTGACCGGCTGGAAGGAACGCAAGGACGGCGAGACGAAGGTGTATCCGGGCGTGCTGGCCAGTCATGGCGTGACACGCGCCGATGCCGAACAGATGGTTCTGGCCGCCCGCCTCAAGGCTGGCTGGATCACCGAAGACGAGCTTGCAGCCGAAGAAGAAACGGCTGACGAAGCCGTTGGTGCGTGAGGTGAAACCGCATCGCACCGAACCCGCCCTTGGACGAGATGAACGATCGCACCTGCATCGTCACCCGCAGGCAGGCCGAACCGGATGAATTGATCCGGTTCGTCGTCGGCCCGGATTCGGCCGTCGTTCCCGACATCAAGAGAAATCTGCCCGGCCGTGGTTGCTGGGTGACCGCCGACCGCCTACATATCGACAAGGCTGCGGCGAAGAACCTTTTTGCCCGCGCCTTCAAGGCACAGGTGGTCGTGCCGCCCGATCTTGGCGGCATGGTCGACGGGCTACTTTCCAGATACGCTCTGGGCATGCTTGGGCTTGCTCGCAAGGCAGGCGCGATTTCTCTTGGAGCCACAAAGGTCGAGAGCGCGGTGCGCGGCGGCCTGGCGCTTTTCGTGCTCCATGCGACCGAGGCCTCCGACGACGGCGTGCGCAAGATCAGCCAGGCGCGACGGGCGACAGTCCATCTCGGCGGGCCCGCTATCCTTGCCTACAAACTTTTCTCCGAGGCCGAGTTGAGCTTGGCATTGGGGGGTACAAATGTGATACATGCTGCCGTTCTCGCGGGAGACGCGGGCAGGGCGGTCCAGAAGCGCATGGTTGCGCTCGACCGGTATCGGGGCGGTTCCCCGGACGATCTGGCAATGCTTGCGGCTGTTGCTGACGAAGATGATGCCGCAGAGGATATGGAATGAGCGATACGAAATCGGGTGACGACAATACGCTGAGTGTGACGCCGAAGAAGACCTTGACGCTGAAGCGCCCCGGTATGGAACAGGGCACAGTGCGCCAGAACTTCTCGCACGGCCGCACCAAGCAGGTCGTCGTCGAAACCAAGAAGCGCAAATTCTCGATGCCCGGCGACAAGCCGGAGCCGGTTGCCGCACCCGTCTTCACACCGAAGCCGGCGGTTGTGGCCGCACCCGTCGTGCAGGAAGCGCCGAAGGCGCCGCCACCACCGCCGCCTCCGGTCGAGCGCAGCGGCATGGTGCTGAACGAACTGTCGCGCAGTGAAATGGAAGCGCGCCGCAGGGCGCTCGAAGGCTCGAAGGTGCGCGAGGTCGAGGACCGTCAGCGCGCCGCCGAGGACGCCAAGCGCCGCGCCGAGGACGAAGAGCGCCGTCGCCGCGAACGCGAGGAATCCGCGCGCCGCCAGGCCGAGGAAGAGGCGCGGTTGCAGACCGAGGCCGAGTCCCGCCGTCGCGCCGAGGAAGAGGCACGCCGCCGTGCGCCGCTGGCCGCTGAACTGGCGACGGTCGACGACGAAGAAGAGGTCAAGCCGAAGCGGACTAGCGCCGGTGTGCCGGTGCGCCGTCCGGTCACGCCTGAAGTGGCGCGTCCGGCCAAGCCGACCAAGGCCGAGGAAGATCGCCGCCGTGGCAAGCTGACGCTGAATTCCGCATTGTCCGATGAGGACGCGCGGGCCCGTTCGCTGTCATCGATGCGCCGCCGCCAGGAAAAATTCAAGCGCGCGATGCACAATGAGCCGCGCGAGAAAGTCATGCGCGAAGTGATCTTGCCAGAAACCATCACCATCCAGGAACTTGCGCAACGCATGTCCGAGCGTGCGGTCGACCTGGTCAAGTTCTTCATGAAGCAGGGCCAGATCCTGAAGCCAGGCGACGTCATCGACGCCGATACGGCGGAACTGGTTGCCACCGAATTCGGCCATACGGTTCGCCGCGTCGCCGAATCCGACATCGAGGAAGGCCTGTTCAACATCGCCGACAATGCCGAGGACCTGGTGACACGTCCGCCCGTCGTGACGATCATGGGCCACGTCGATCACGGCAAGACCTCGCTGCTCGACGCCATTCGCAATGCCAATGTCGTCTCCGGCGAAGCCGGTGGCATCACCCAGCATATTGGCGCCTACCAAGTCGAGAAGAACGGTCACAAGATCACCTTCATCGACACGCCCGGCCACGCCGCCTTCACGGCGATGCGTGCTCGCGGCGCCCAGGCGACCGACATCGCCATCCTGGTGGTTGCGGCCGACGACAGCGTCATGCCGCAGACGATCGAATCGATCAGCCACGCCAAGGCGGCCGGCGTTCCGATCATCGTGGCGATCAACAAGATCGACAAGCATGATGCCGATCCGCAGAAGGTGCGCTCCGAACTGCTGCGCCACGAGGTCTTCGTCGAATCCATGGGCGGTGAAGTGCTGGACGTCGAAGTGTCGGCGACCAAGGGCACCAATCTCGACAAGCTGCTCGAGGCGATCCTGCTGCAGGCCGAAATCCTCGACCTCAAGGCCAATCCGGACCGTACCGCCGAGGGTGTCGTCATCGAGGCCCAACTCGACAAGGGCCGTGGCCCCGTCGCCACCGTGCTGGTGCAGACCGGCACGCTGATGCCGGGCGACATCCTTGTCGCAGGCAACGAATGGGGCCGGGTGCGCGCGCTGGTCAACGATCGTGGCGGGCAGATCAAGGAAGCACCGCCGGCGATGCCGGTCGAAGTGCTTGGCCTGCAGGGTACTCCGCAGGCCGGTGACCGCTTCGCCGTGGTCAACAACGAAGCCCGTGCCCGCGAGATCACCGAATATCGCCAGCGTCTGGCGCGCGAGAAGGCGGTTGCCAAGCATGCCGGTCAGCGCGGTTCGCTCGAGCAGATGATGTCGCAGTTGCAGACAAGCGGGCTGAAGGAATTCCCGCTGGTCATCAAGGGCGACGTGCAGGGCTCGATAGAGGCGATCAACGCGGCGCTCGACAAGCTCGGCACCGACGAAGTGCGTGCGCGCATCGTTCATGCCGGCGCCGGTGCCATCACCGAAAGCGACGTGTCGCTGGCGGAGACTTCGGGTGCGGCGATCATCGGCTTCAATGTTCGTGCCAACGTGCAGGCACGAGCCGCTGCCGCTGCCGCCGGCATCGAGATTCGCTACTACTCGATCATCTACAACCTTGTGGATGACGTGAAGGCGGCTCTGTCGGGCCTGTTGTCGCCGGAGCGTCGCGAGACCTTCATCGGCAATGCGCAGATCCTCGAAATCTTCGACATCACCAAGGTCGGCAAGATCGCCGGCTGCCGTGTCACCGAAGGCAAGGTCGAGCGTGGTGCGGGCGTGCGCCTGATCCGCGACAATGTCGTCATCCACGAAGGCACGCTGAAGACCCTGAAGCGCTTCAAGGACGAGGTTGCGGAAGTTCCCGGCGGCCAGGAGTGCGGCATGGCTTTCCAGAACTACGAGGACATGCGCGTCGGCGACATCATCGAGTGCTTCCGCGTCGAGATGGTGACCCGGACGCTCTGAGTTCGAGTGACTTGTCGATACCGGGCGGTGGTCGAAAGACCGCCGCCCCAGTCCTGTTGAATGACCATATGAAACATGCGGCACGGTCCCATCCCGCGCCCCACGCTTTCAGGATCGAGAAAAATGCCCCGTCCAACCACATCCAGCCCATCCCAGCGCATGCTGCGCGTCGCCGAACAGGTGCGCCATGCCTTGTCCGAAACCTTGCAGCGCGGCGAGATCATCGATCCGCTGATCGAGAACACCGTGGTTTCGGTCTCGGAAGTGCGCATGTCGCCCGACCTGAAGGTCGCCACCGCTTTCGTCTCTCCGCTCGGCGCCAAGGATACCGATGCGGTGGTCGAGGCGCTGAACAAGCATGCGAAGTTCGTGCGTGGCCGTGTCTCCGGCGCGCTGCGGCAGATGAAGTTCATGCCGGAGTTCCGCTTCAAGCTCGACACCTCCTTCGACAATTTCGCCAGGATCAACGATCTCTTGAAGTCGCCCGAAGTAGCGCGCGATCTTGGCTCCGAAGACCAGGACAAAGACGACAACAAGGACACCGAATAGTGGCGCGTCGCGGCAAGAAGAAGGGCCGGCCGATCTCGGGCTGGCTGGTCCTGGACAAGCCGGTCGGCATGGGTTCGACCGAAGCCGTCTCAAAGATCAAATGGCTGTTCCAGGCGGAAAAGGCCGGCCATGCCGGCACGCTCGATCCGCTGGCGTCCGGCATGCTGCCGATCGCGCTTGGCGAAGCCACCAAGACCGTGCCTTACGTGCAGGACGGCGCCAAGATCTATCGCTTCACCGTTGCCTGGGGGCAGGAGCGTTCGACCGATGACCTCGAAGGTCCTGTGACGAAGAGCTCGGACCTGCGTCCAGCGGAAGCCGAGGTGCTTGCGCTGCTGCCGAAATACACCGGCGTCATCATGCAGACGCCGCCGCAATTCTCGGCCATCAAGATATCAGGCGAGCGCGCCTATGATCTGGCCCGCGACGGTGCGACGGTCGACATACCCGCACGAGAGGTCGAGATCGGCCGGCTCGATATTGTCGAGCACGATGGCGACCATACTGTTTTCGAGGTCGAATGCGGCAAGGGCACCTATGTGCGCTCGCTGGCCCGCGACATGGGCCGCGATCTCGGCTGTTTCGGCCATATTTCCGAACTGCGCCGGGTCGAGGTCGAGCCGTTCACGCCGGAGGACTTCGTCACCATCGCCGAACTGGAGGCCGCCCGTTTCGGCGCGCCGGGTGAAGACGACCCGGACGCGACAGATGCCGCTGACACGGTTGAAGCCGCTGGCGCGGTGGAAGCGCCGATCGACTTCGACCCCATCGACGCGCTTTTGGTGGATACATCCGCTGCCCTCGACTGCCTGCCGCAGGTCGCCATCAGCGACGAAGCGGCGACGAAGATCCGCCTCGGCAATCCGGTCATCATCCGCGGCCGCGACGCACCAGTGGAAGCCGAGGAAGCCTGCGCCACGGCGCGCGGCAAGCTGGTCGCCATCGGTGCCATCGAGCAAGGCATGTTCAAGCCCAAGCGGGTCTTTGCCGGCTGACGGCCAAAGCAATTCCAGGAAAAGCGAGAGCGGTTTTCCGTCCGGAATTGCGACAAAACAAAACAAGGTTTTAACTTCAGGTCGACTTTGCGCTCGAGGGGCATATGGAAAAGGCCGAGGCGGTGAAAAAGCGGGCGCCGGTGAAGACGCGGCGGCCGCCGGTCGGGGCGTCGCCTGGCACGCTGATCGCCGATCCGGCAGCGCGGCGCTCGGAACTGCGGCTGACCCTGATCTCGCCGCAGAAATTCAAGACCATCGAAAATGCCAGCATCGACGACCTGAACACCCATTGCGACAAATGGCCGGTCATCTGGCTCGACTGCACCGGCCTCGCCAACATTCCGCTGATCGAGGAGATCGGCCGCATTTTCAGCCTGCATCCGCTGGCGCTGGAGGACGTCGTCAACACCGGCCAGCGGCCGAAGGTAGACTTCTTCGAGGATCATGCCTTCGTCGTCGTCAGGATGATCGACGATGTTACGTCGCACCGCTACGAGCAGATCGCCGTCTTCTTCGGCAAGAACTTCGTCGTCACCTTCCAGGAGCGTGAAGGCGATCCGTTCAATCCCGTGCGCAAGCGCATCGAGAGCTCGGCGCCCAACCGGTTGCGCGCGCGCGGCGCCGACTACCTCGCCTACGCGCTGATCGACGCTGTCGTCGACAGCTATTTCCCGCCGATCGAGGCCGCGGGCGACATGGTCGACGGCATCGAGGACGAAATGCTGCACACGACACACAAGCATCAGATGCGGCAGCTGCATGAATTGCGGCGCGATGCCAATGTGCTGAAGGGGGTGCTGTGGCCGATGCGCGATGCGCTGGCAACGCTAATCCGCAACGACGTGCCCTATGTGAAGGCCGAAACCAAGATCTTTCTCAACGACACGCTCGACCATTCGCTCAGGCTGATCGAACTGGTCGAAACCCAGCGCGACATGCTGACCGGCCTGATCGAGATGCATCTGTCGCTGAGCCAGGCGCGCACCAACGACGTCATCAGCTACCTCACCATCGTCTCGGTCATCTTCATGCCGCTCACCTTCCTGGTCGGCATCTGGGGCATGAATTTCGATCCGGAGTCTTCGCCCTGGAACATGCCGGAGCTGAAAGCCTATTATGGCTATCCGGCATCGTTGCTGTTCATGGCGCTTGTCGCGTTTGGGCTGATCGCCTTCTTCAAATGGAAGAAATGGCTATAACAAGGATAAAACCTGTCATTTTGGGCTGAAAAGCCGGCTTGTGAATTGGGCTGGTGTTTTCCCGGGAATTGCACTATACGCGCCGCAGCATAGCGCTATGACGCTTTGCTTGCACCGGCCCCTGCTGGACGACATCCCGGCTGAGGGCGACCCGTTTCCTCAAACAGATAAGGAAAAACACGATGTCGATTACTGCCGAGCGCAAACAGGAATTGATGGGTGAATTCGCAACCGCCAAGGGCGATACCGGGTCTCCGGAAGTCCAAGTGGCCATCCTTTCCGAGCGCATCAAGAACCTGACCGACCATTTCAAGGACCACAAGAAGGATAACCATTCCCGCCGTGGTCTGCTCGCTCTCGTCTCCCAGCGCCGCAGCCTGCTTGATTATCTCAAGCGCAAGGACGACGCGCGCTACCAGACGCTGATCGAGAAGCTCGGTCTGCGCCGTTGACGAATTGACCGGCGGGCTTTCTTCGGAGGGCCCGCCGGTCGCGCATTCTGCCAGTCGCATCGACTGGCCAGACCCGGTTTCGAGCACGCAGAGGGCCACTCGAAACCGCCCATGGACGGTCATGGGGCAGGATTGCAGGACGCTCGCGCGCTCGCAGCGCTAAAACCACCCGAGCTTCCCGTTGTCTTGCCCGTGGCTGCCCGAGAAAGGAAGCCAGGGAAAGGGCATCCGCGCACCGTGAAACGGCGCGGCCCTTTCCGCTTATTAAGGACAAGACATGTTCAATCACCACAAAGTGGAAATCGAATGGGGCGGTCGCCCGCTCATCCTCGAAACCGGCAAGATCGCGCGCCAGGCCGACGGCGCGGTGCTCGCGACCTACGGTGAGACCAAGGTTCTCGCCACCGTCGTTTCGATGAAGGAGCCGAAGCCAGGCCTCGATTTCTTCCCGCTGACCGTCAACTACCAGGAAAAGACCTACGCCGCCGGCAAAATCCCGGGCGGCTATTTCAAGCGCGAAGGCCGTCCGAGCGAAAAGGAAACGTTGGTTTCCCGCCTCATCGACCGCCCGATCCGCCCGCTTTTCGCCGCAGGCTACAAAAACGACACCCAGATCGTCGTCACCGTCGTCCAGCATGACCTCGAGAACGATCCCGACATCCTGTCGATCGTCGCCACCTCGGCGGCCCTGACCCTTTCGGGCGTTCCCTTCATGGGCCCGATCGGCGGCGCCCGCGTCGGCTACATCAACGGCGAATACGTGCTCAACCCGCATGTCGACGAGATGCAGGAATCCAAGCTCGACCTCGTCGTCGCCGGCACCACCGACGCCGTTCTGATGGTCGAGTCCGAAGCCAAGGAACTTGGCGAAGAGCTGATGCTCGGTGCCGTCATGTTCGGCCACAAGGGCTTCCAGCCGGTCATCGATGCCATCATCAAGCTGGCCGAAGTTGCCGCCAAGGAGCCGCGCGACTTCACCGCGCCGGACTATTCCGCGCTCGAAGCCGAAATGCTGAAGATCGTCGAAGGCGAGCTTCGCGATGCTTACAAGAACACCGACAAGCAGAAGCGCTACGCCGCCGTCGACGCCGTCAAGGCGAAGGTCAAGGCCGCGTTTGCTCCGGCTGAGGGCGAAGACGCCAAGTACACGTCCGAGCAGATCGGCGCCGTGTTCAAGGAACTCCAGGCCAAGGTCGTGCGCTGGAACATCCTCGACACCGGCTCGCGCATCGATGGCCGCGACCTCAAGACGGTCCGCAAGATCGTCTCCGAAGTCGGCGTCCTGCCGCGCACCCACGGTTCGGCGCTGTTCACCCGCGGCGAGACCCAGGCACTGGTCGTTGCCACGCTCGGCACCGGCGAGGACGAGCAGTATGTCGATTCGCTGACCGGCATGTACAAGGAGAAGTTCCTCCTTCACTACAACTTCCCCCCCTACTCGGTCGGTGAAACCGGCCGCATGGGTTCGCCGGGCCGCCGCGAAATCGGCCATGGCAAGCTCGCCTGGCGCGCTATCCGCCCGATGCTGCCGAGCGCTGACCAGTTCCCCTACACGCTGCGCGTCGTCTCGGAGATCACCGAGTCCAACGGCTCGTCGTCGATGGCGACCGTCTGCGGCACCTCGCTGGCGCTGATGGATGCCGGTGTTCCGCTGGCCAAGCCAGTTGCCGGTATCGCCATGGGCCTGATCAAGGAGGGCGAGCGTTTCGCTGTTCTCTCCGACATCCTCGGCGACGAGGATCACCTCGGCGACATGGACTTCAAGGTCGCCGGCACCGCCAACGGCATCACCTCGCTGCAGATGGACATCAAGATCGACGGCATCACCGAGGAGATCATGCAGATCGCGCTCGGCCAGGCCAAGGACGGCCGCCTGCATATCCTCGGCGAGATGTCGAATGCGCTCTCCGGCGCGCGTTCGGAACTCGGTGAGTTCGCGCCGCGCATCGAGGTCATGCACATCCCGACCGACAAGATCCGCGACGTCATCGGCTCGGGCGGCAAGGTCATCCGCGAGATCGTCGAAAAGACCGGCGCCAAGATCAACATCGAGGACGACGGCACCGTCAAGATCGCTTCGTCGAACGCCAAGGAGATCGAGGCGGCGAAGAAGTGGATCCACACCATCGTCGCCGAGCCGGAAGTCGGCGAGATCTACGAAGGCACGGTCGTCAAGACCGCCGACTTCGGCGCTTTCGTGAACTTCTTCGGTCCGCGTGACGGTCTCGTCCACATCTCGCAGCTTGCCAACGACCGGGTCGCCAAGACCTCGGACGTCGTCAAGGAAGGCGACAAGGTCTGGGTTAAGCTGATGGGCTTCGACGAGCGCGGCAAGGTCCGCCTGTCGATGAAGGTCGTCGACCAGGCCACCGGCAAGGAACTCGCCCGCGACAAGAAGACCGAAGGCGAAGAAAACGCCGCCTGATCGGCCTGAGATCGTAATCGAAGCGGGCGCGGCTTATGTCGCGCCCGTTTTCATTTTCAGCCTGGGTTTCATTTTTGGCCCGCCTTTCCTCAGGCCTCGCTTCGAGATCGAACAATGTCCGCCGAGCCGCTGAAGACGCTTTTTCATCCCTTTGAGGCCGAGGCGGTTCCGTTGCCGCGAAAAGGCGATCGCGCCCTGTTTCTTGGCGCTGAACCGGGCTTTCGCCCGCCCGAAGGCTTCGAGGCCGAGCTTCACCTCGTACAGGGCTTCCGGCCGCATTTTCGCGCGTTGCAGGCGTCTGGGCTCATCGTCACCGCGCAGGCCGAAGGTGGTGGTTTCGACATGGCACTTGTGCTTGTCGGCCGGCATCGCGGCCTGAACGAATTGCGCCTCGCCGAGGCGCTCGAGCGCGTGGCGCCGGGGGGGTTGATCGTCATTGCCGGCGGCAAGGACGACGGCATCGCCAGCCTGCGCAAGCGTGTAGGCGAACTGGTGCCGCTTGAGGGCCATCTGCCGAAATATCACGGCATCGCCTTCTGGTTCCGCCGGCCTGCCGACCTGGCCGCCGCGCAAGATCTGCGCGCGGCCAATCCCGCTCTGCTGGTGGAAGGCCGGTTTCGCACGGCGCCCGGCATGTTTTCCTTCGATCGGGTCGATACAGGCTCGAGATTACTGGTCGAGAACCTGCCCAATGATCTGCGTGGCAGCGTCGCCGATTTCTGCGCCGGCTGGGGGTATGTGGCTGCCGAGATAGCCGCCCGGGCGCCGGGCATCTCGGCGCTCGACCTCTATGAGGCGGACTTCGCCTCGCTCGAAGCCGCAAAGCTCAATCTGGCAGAGGTTGGCCAGTCAATCACCAGGGAATTCTTCTGGACTGATCTGCTGAAGGAGCCGGTCGAGAAGCGCTATGACGCGATCGCCATGAACCCGCCCTTTCACCGCAGCCGCGCGGCCGAGCCGGAGATCGGCGCCGGCATGATCCGCGCCGCGGCCAAGGCCCTGAAGCCCGGCGGGCGGCTGTTCATGGTGGCCAACCGTCAGCTTCCCTACGAGCCGGTGCTGTCGGCTGCTTTTTCGAGCCATGCCGAGCTTGCCCGCGACGGTATGTTCAAGGTGCTTGTCGCGCGTCGTTAAAGCTTGATCCCGAAAAGTGGGAACCGGTTTTCGAAAAAGATCATGCTCGAGAGAACAGATGCGGCGCCGCGTTCAATGCAGATTGGCGACGCGCCGCGTCTCGTCGGTGACGTGAGCGTCGCCGACCCTGAACCTGAGTGGCGCCGGCCTGCCGAACAGGTAGCCTTGCACCACTTCGCAGCCGGCTGCCCTAAGCAGCGTCGCCTGGCTTTCGGTTTCGACGCCTTCGGCGATGATGCTGACGCCAAGTGCGCGCGAAAGCCCGACGATGGTCGAAACGACTGCGCCGGAGCTGGAGTCCGTGTCGAGGCGGCTGACGAAGGAGCGGTCGATCTTCAGCTTGCCGAACGAGAAGTCGATCAGGTAGCTCAGATTGGAATAGCCGGTGCCGAAATCATCGACGGCAACCGAGATGCCCATGTCTGCCAACTGCTTCAGGATGGTGGCGGCGCGGTCGCGGTCCTGCATCATCGCGGTCTCGGTCACTTCCAGTTCCAGCCGCGACGGCTTGATGCCGGTGCTGGTCATGGTGTCACGCACGATACCGACGAAGTCCTTGGTCATGAACTGCACGGGCGAGATGTTGACGGCGACGAAGCAGTCTTCGGGCAGATGGCGCGCGTCGCTGCAGGCCTTGCGCAGCACCCACTCTCCGATCGGACCGATCATGCCGGTTTCCTCGGCGATCGGAATGAACTCCATCGGCGGGATCATGCCGCGTTCGGGATGCCGCCAGCGGATCAGCGCTTCATAGCCAACGATGCGGCCGGTTGGGAGATCGAGCTGCGGCTGGTAGTGAAGGTCGAAGTCGCCCCGCTCGAAGGCAACGTTCAGCTCGGATTCGACCCACTGGCGATGGTCGGCGACCCTGCCCATTTCCGCGTGGAAGACCGACCAGTTGCCGAGGCCGCTGGCGCGCGCATTCTGCAGCGCCAGATTGGAGCGGCGCAGGATGAGGACGGGATCGACACCGTCTTTTGGCATCGCCACGATGCCTACCGACAGGCTGACCGATTGCATGTGCGTGCTGAGCTCATAGGGCTCCATCATCTCGTCGATGAGCCTCTCGGTGGCACTTTCCAGTGACCCTGACACCTGATTGTCGGGGAGGAGGATCGCGAATTCACCGGCGCCGATACGTCCGATCACCGCCCGTTGCGGTAGGCAAGTCTTCAATCGCTTGGTGAACTCACGGATCAACTCGTCGCCCTGGCTGTAGCCGATGGCGTCGTTGATCTGCTTGAACCGATCGATGTCGACGTCGATGAGGAACACCGGCTCGCCGGTCCGGCTCGTCGCGCATGCCGCCTCGGCGATCTTGCCGACCATCGCCGGACGTGCCAGCAGGCCGGTCAGCTTGTCGAATTGGGTTTCCTCGAAGACGAAATCCGCCGATTCATCGACGCCGGCGAAGAAGGACATCGCGGCCACCGACGCCGCCAGTGCGCACAGGGCGGCCATCATCGCGACCATCATGTCCGCCGATATCCCGGCAAAACTATCGCTGAGACCATGCTTCAGGCCCCAGAGTCCGAGGACGAAACTGCCGATACCCGAGCTTGCTATGGTGAGCAGCCGGAACACCGGTGTTCGCTTCGGGTTGCTGACGGCCGACATTGAAAGGTCCCCAGAGTACAGGGCTTTCTAGCGGATATGTCCTTAAAATGAGTTTCCGCGAATGCGTCCAATTTTATTGGACCGGTAGTATTTCTTAGGCGGATTAAAGCGCGTCTCGTTGAAACGGATTTCGTCGGCGCATTTTAAGCTTTTGTTTTTATGCGCGTCGTCGTCCCAAAACCGCTGCGCACTTTTGGGCGCCATGCATTAGTCTCGCCCGTTATCGGTCTGCTTCAATTCATCGAGCGTCGGCATGGAAACGATGTGATAGCCGGAATCGACATAATGGATTTCGCCGGTAACGCCCGAAGACAGATCGGACAACAGATAAAGCGCGGAACCGCCGACCTCGTCGATGGTCACGGTGCGGCGCAGCGGCGAGTTGCGCTGCTGGTAGGAGAACATGTGGCGCGCATCGGAAATCCCCGCGCCGGCGAGCGTGCGCACCGGTCCTGCCGATATGCCGTTCACCCGGATACCGCGCGGACCGTAGTCGTTGGCGAGGTAACGCACACTCGCCTCCAGCCCGGCCTTGGCGACGCCCATGACATTGTAGTTCGGCATGACACGGACCGAACCCGCATAGGTCAGCGTGATCATCGATCCGCCGTCCTTCATCAAGGCGGCCGCATGACGGGCGACCTCGGTGAAGGAATAGCAGGAGATCACCATGGTGCGGACGAAATTGTCCCGGCTGGTGTCGGCGTAGAGGCCCTTCAGTTCGTTCTTGTCGGAAAAGCCGATGGCGTGGACGACGAAATCAAGCCCGCCCCAGGCATTCCCCAGGGTTTCGAAGGTGGCGGCGACCGAAGCGCTGTCCTCGACGTCGCACGGCATGACCAGCGAGGCGCCGAGCTTGTCGGCGAGTGGCTTTACCCGGCGCCTGAAGGCGTCACCCTGATAGGTGAAGGCGAGGTCCGCCCCATGTTCGGACAATTTCCGGGCGATGCCCCAGGCGATCGAATGATCGTTGGCGACACCCATGACAAGCCCGCGCTTGCCCTTCATCAATCCGTCCATGGCCGCCAATCCTTATGAAAACAACGCTGGCCTTACGCGGAATAGCGCTGGAAAATGAGCGTTGCGTTGGTGCCACCGAAGCCGAACGAATTTGACAAAACAGTGTCGATCTTGGCGTTGTCGATACGCTTTCGCACGATCGGCATGCCCTCGAATTCGGGGTCGAGGGTCTCGATATGGGCACTCTCGCCGATGAAACCGCCTTGCATCATCAGGATCGAGTAGATGGATTCCTGCACGCCGGCGGCGCCCAGAGAATGGCCGGTCAGCGATTTCGTCGACGTGATGTACGGCATCTCTTGGCCGAACACCTCGCGGATCGCGGCCATTTCCTTGGAATCTCCCACCGGCGTCGACGTGCCATGCGTGTTGATGTAGTCGACCGGTGTGGAAACTGTCGCCATTGCCTGGCGCATGCAGCGGACCGCGCCTTCGCCGGATGGCGCCACCATGTCGAAGCCGTCCGAGGTCGCGCCATAGCCGACGATCTCGGCGTAGATCTTGGCGCCGCGCGCCTTGGCATGTTCCAGCTCTTCCAGCACCAGCACGCCGGCGCCGCCGGCGATGACGAAGCCGTCGCGATTGGCGTCATAGGCGCGCGAGGCGGCGGATGCCCGGTCGTTGAATTTCGACGACATGGCGCCCATGGCGTCGAACAGGTCGGACATCGTCCAGTCGAGGTCCTCGTGACCGCCGGCAAAGACCATGTCCTGCTTGCCCCACTGGATCAGTTCGTAGCCATTGCCGATGCAATGCGCCGAGGTCGAGCACGCCGACGAGATCGAGTAGTTGACGCCGTGGATCTTGAACCATGTGGCAAGCGTTGCCGATGCGGTCGACGACATCGCTTTCGGCACCGCGAACGGACCGATGCGCTTGGGGCTGTTGTTCTTCAGCGTGATCTCTGCCGCCTCGACGATGGTGCTGGTCGATGGTCCGCCCGATCCCATGACGATGCCGGTGCGCTCATTGGTGATGTCGCTCTCGCCGAGGCCGGCATCCGCGATCGCCTGATCCATGGCGACGTGGTTCCAGGCGGCACCTTTCGACAGGAAGCGCATCGCACGACGATCGATCATCGCGGATGGATCGAGCGTCGGCGCTCCCCAGACCTGGCAGCGGAAGCCATGCTCGGCGAAGGAATCGGAGAAGCTGATGCCGGATCTGGCGTCATGCAGCGAGGTTTGCACCTCGTTGGCATTGTTGCCGATCGACGACACGATGCCGATGCCTGTGACTACGACACGTCTCATTCGCAACTCCTTCCAGGGGGTCAGCCGGGGATGCCGGTCAGCCGACCGCCGACTGCTTGGACAGACCGACCTTCAAATCCGTTGCCGCGTATATGGGTTCGCCATCAGCTTTCAGCCAGCCATCGGCGATGCCGAGCACCAGCCGGCCGCGCATCACGCGCTTGAAGTCGATCCCATACTCGACCTTCTTCACCGAGGGCGTCACCATGCCCTTGAATTTTACCTCACCTGTCGACAGCGCCATTCCCTTGCCGGGTTCTCCGAGCCAGCCGAGATAGAAGCCCGTCAATTGCCACATGGCGTCGAGGCCGAGGCACCCGGGCATGATCGGATTGCCGATGAAATGGCAGGCAAAGAACCACAGGTCCGGCTTGATGTCGAATTCCGCGCGGATGAAGCCCTTGTCGAAGGTGCCGCCCGTCTGGCTGATCTCGGTGATACGGTCGAACATCAGCATGGGCGGATAGGGAAGCTGGGCATTGCCCGGTCCGAACAGTTCGCCGCGGGCGCAGGCCAGCAATTCCTCGTAGTCGTAGCTGGATTTCGATCCCGCCATCAATTTCGTCCCCACATCGTTCCGGGCTATCGGGCGCCCTTGTCGTTGGTTTCCTAACACAATCTGTTTCAGGCCGGAAACCGGCGTTTGCGCTTAACCTGCTCGTCCGCCCGGGTCAATGCGCGCTATTGATCGCATTCGGACGACAGAATATATGTCAGCAGGGGTCCGGTTTCGGCAGACATTCATTTTTTTGCCATTCTGGGCGTGTCTTAGGGCGGAACTGTGGGGTTCGACGAGAAGATGGGCCTGGACGGTCGGAAGGAAAATGTCACTGTGGACAAGCGGGTCCGTGAAGCCGGCCTGAGGCCGACACGCCAGCGCATTGCGCTGGCCGACCTGCTTTTCGCCAAGGGCGACCGCCATCTGTCGGCCGAGGAACTACACGAGGAGGCGGTCGCCGCCGGCGTGCCGGTGTCCCTGGCCACCGTCTACAATGCCCTTCACCAGTTCACCCAGGCGGGCCTGTTGCGCATCCTCGCCGTCGAGGGCGCGAAGACCTATTTCGACACCAACACCTCCGACCACCACCATTTCTACATCGAAGGTGAAAACCGCATATTCGACATCGACAGCGGTCCGGTGACGGTCGCCAACCTGCCGGAGCCGCCGGAGGGGATGGAAATCGCCAATGTCGACATCGTGGTGAGGCTGCGCCCCAAGCGCTGCGAATGACCGGCGACGCCCGAATGAACGGCAAGGCCGGAATGATCGGCCAAGAATGATCGGCCAGGAATGAAACCCCTCGACCTGACAATTCGGCTCGAATGGGCCATCGTTGCGGTGGCTGCCATCGTCTTCTACGGGTCAACCGGCATAAGCTGGTGGCTTTTCGGACTGCTTATCCTGGCGCCTGACCTGTCCATGTCAGGCTATCTGGCGGGGCCGCGCGCCGGTGCCCTTGCCTACAACGCCTTGCATATCCTGATCGTGCCCGTGCTGCTTCTGCTTGCCGGTCACCTGTCCGGCAGAGTGACCGCGACGGCGCTTGCATTGATCTGGATCGCCCACATCGCCATCGATCGTGCGCTGGGCTACGGCCTGAAGCTGTCAACCGGCTTTCAGGACACGCATCTGGGCCGTATCGGCCGCTAAGAGGCTGTTTGGAAACTCTTTGGTCCGGAACGATCGTGGTCAAACGGTCAAAAAATCAGTCCTTGACCCGTTCACCGGGATAGGCGCCCCAGACCAGCGACTGGGCGAGCCAGCCGGTGTGGCCCTCGAACGTCATTTCGCACCACTGGCCGTCGCAGGACTTGATCGTGCCCATGACGCCAGGCTCCACCATCGCGACGACCCTTGCGTCATTTTCAGGGCTGTTGAGAAGGTTGACCTGGGCGCCCTTGCCCCGCTGCCACGGGGCGACGATTGCGGTGCGCCGGCCGGAAAGCAGCGACTGGTTGATCCAGCCCTCCGAACCGTCGGCATCGCGTACGCGGCGCCATGTATCGAATTCCTGGATGATCTCCATCGGCAGGCCGGCCTTCATATACATCCAGTCGACCGAGTAGTTGGCGCCGGGCCCGACGCGCGAGTTGACGCGGCCGGATTTCAGGCTGACGAATCGCGGCAGCGGCAGACCGCTCGGGCCAAGCGTGACGACGCTCTGGGCAGGTGCTGCCGCACTCTGCGCCGCGGCAAGCGGAGAATAAAGCAGAGCGCCGAGAAATGCTGCACTGAGGGTCAGGCGAAGCGACGCGAAACCAGACACTTTCGTTCCTTTCGGCGCTTGCCTTGGCGCCCCTTTTTCTTTGTCTTCGGCGGCACCGCTTGTTACATGGGGTAATCGGCACCGCGACCGGCTTTCAGTTTCGCCGGTCTTGGTTAAAGAGGTCTCAACGAGATCGGGGTACGAGGAAACAATGGCAGGCAAAAAGAAGCCTCTCGTGGTCATCACGCGAAAGCTGCCCGACCCGGTCGAGACCCGCATGCGCGAACTGTTCGACGCCCGGCTGAATGTCGAGGACAGGCCGATGACGCAGCCGGAGCTGGTCGCGGCGGTCAAGGAAGCCGACGTGCTGGTGCCGACGGTGACCGATCAGATCGACGCGGCGCTAATCGCCCAGGCCGGCGACAATCTCAAGCTGATCGCCAATTTCGGCAATGGCGTCGACAAGATCGATGTCACGGCGGCAGCCAGGAAGGGCATCACCGTCACCAACACGCCCAATGTGCTGACCGAGGACACCGCCGACATGACCCTGGCGCTGATGCTGGCGGTGCCGCGGCGTCTGGCGGAAGGCGCCAACGTGCTCACCGGCGACAAGAAATGGGCCGGCTGGTCGCCGACCTGGATGCTTGGCCGCCGCATCTGGGGCAAGCGGCTCGGCATTGTTGGCATGGGGCGCATCGGTACCGCGGTCGCGAGGCGCGCCAAGGCCTTCGGCCTGTCGATCCACTACCACAACCGCCATCGCGTGCTACCGGCCGTGGAAGACGAGCTGGAGGCGACCTATTGGGAAAGCCTCGACCAGATGCTGGCCCGCATGGACATTATTTCAGTCAATTGCCCGTCAACGCCGGCGACCTTCCATCTGCTTTCGGCGCGGCGGTTGGCGCTGCTGCAGCCTACGGCCTACGTCGTCAACACCGCGCGCGGCGACATCATCGACGAAGAGGCGCTGGTGAAGATGATCCAGGACGGCAAGCTCGCCGGAGCCGGCCTCGACGTCTACGAGCACGAGCCGGCACTGAACGGCAAGCTGCTGAAGCTCGCCGCCAAGGGCAAGGTCGTGCTCCTGCCGCATATGGGCTCGGCGACGCTCGAAGGCCGCATCGACATGGGCGAAAGGGTCATCATCAACATCCGCGCATTCGTCGACGGCCACCGGCCGCCGGATCGCGTGCTGCCGCTCAGAACCTGACACCAGCCTTCGAACGAAAGTCCAGGCTTACGCAAGGACCTTGCGCATGGTGATCGAGGTCGGCCAGATGTAGCCCTCATGCGCCGTCCGTTCGGTCTCGTGAAAGCCGAGGCGGGCAAAGGCAGCATGGTTTCCGGTCAACTCGATCCGCGTCTGAAGTTCGACCGCAGCCTTGCCGCGGCTGCGGGCAAGATCCTCGACCGCCAGCATCAGCCGCCGGCCAATGCCTTGTCCCTGACAATCCGGCGCGACGGCGAGCTTACCGACGTAAAATTCCGCTGTCCTTTCAAGGGCAAAAACGCAGCCCACGATCCTGTCCCCCTCGAAGGCCACGAATCCGGTCTCACACCGCGCCTTGTCGCGTAAAGTTTCGGCGGTCAGCAGATGCGCCGAGGAGGGCGGGTCGATGACACCGTCCATGGTGGCGAACGCGTGCATGATCAGTGCGAGCACATCGTCCCAACGGTCGAAATCGGCCGGGATCCGCGTGATGGAAACAGCTTCGGTCCGATCCACGATATCAGCTTCTCTTGTAGCGGATCGTATCGAAGCGCGCGGCCAGCCCATCATAGAGCAGTAGCCGGCCGACCAGCGGCTCGCCGATGCCGGTGATCAGCTTGATCGCCTCCATCGCCTGCAGCGTGCCGACAACACCGGTCAGCGCACCAAGCACCCCGGCCTCGGCACAGGACGGCACCAGGCCAGGCGGCGGCGCTTCCGGAAACAGATCGCGATAGCCCGGATTTGGCTTCCCGTCCTTGCCGTCTTCAAATGGCTTCAGCACGGTCACCGAACCATCGAAGCGTCCGACGGCGGCGTGCACCAGCGGTTTCCTCTCGCTCGCGCAGGCGTCGGCCACCGTATAGCGGGTTTCAAAATTGTCGGAACCATCAACGACGATGTCGTAACGGGCGACGAGGGCAGGGGCGTTGTCCGCGGTCAGCCGGAACGCGTGTATCTCGACAGCGGTGTTGGGATTGATGCGCGCGATTGCCGCCTTGGCACTATCGGTTTTCAGCATGCCGACGGTGTCGGTGCCGTGAATGACCTGGCGCTGCAGGTTGGAAAGCGACACGGTGTCATCGTCGATCACGCCGAGCGTGCCGACGCCGGCGGCGGCAAGATATTCGAGCACCGGCGCACCCAGTCCGCCGGCGCCGATCACCAGCACCCGCGCCTGCTTCAGCCTCTGCTGGCCGGCGCCGCCGACCTCGGGCAGCACGATGTGGCGGGCATAGCGTTCGATCTCGTCGGCGGTCAGGGTGGCAGTGGTCATTACCGGACCATATAGCGGCTGAAAAACCTTGTCAGGAGCTAATGCATGGCGCCCAAAAGTGTGAAGCGCTTTTGGGACCACGCCATGCATAAACCCGATGCATGGCGCCCAGAAATGTCAGCGGTTTTGGGACGACGACATACTTAGACAAAGATTTAGATCGTTGGCCCAACCGTGCCGTGGTCGACAGTCAGGAATTGCGCACGCCCCTTGAGACTGGAAAACAGCGCTGCATCGGTCCCGGTCATGAATGCCTGGCAGTTCAGGTCTTCGAGGATGGAAAACAGCGCCGCGCGCCGCCCGCCATCCAGATGTGCGGCGATTTCGTCGAGCAGCAGGATCGGTGTCATGCCTGACATCTCGCCCGTCAGCCGGGCGTGCGACAGGACGATGCCGACCAGCAGCGCCTTCTGCTCACCCGTCGAGCAGAGTTCGGCCGGCATTGCCTTGGGACGGTGCCGAACCACCAGATCCGAACGGTGAGGTCCCTCGAGCGTGCGCCCGGCGGCGCGGTCGCGGTCACGACCCTCGGCAAGCGTCCGGCGGAACCGCTCCTCGACATCGACGGCCGGAGCGATGGCAATTTCGGCCTCCAGGTCACCCGAAAGGCCGATATCGGCCTGCGGAAACGGTCCAGTGTCGGGCAGCCTGTCGATCATCGCGGCCAGCAGGCGCACCATCTCGGCGCGTGCGGCGGCGATTGCCACACCGGTTTCGGCCATTTGTGTCTCGATCGCGTCGAACCAGCGGTCGTCCCGGGAGCCTTCAACAAGCAACCGATTGCGGCCGCGCATCGCCTTTTCGTAGTCGATCGCGCGCTGGCCGTGGCCGGGGTCGATCGCCAGCACCAGCCGGTCGAGAAAGCGCCGGCGATCCGCGGCCGGTCCGGTGAACAAGGCGTCCATCGCCGGCGTCAGCCACACCACGCGCAGCCACTCCAGCATCTCTTCGGCTGATCGCGCCGAAGCGCCGTTGATACGCACCCGCCTGCCGCCTTCGCCGGCACTGTCGCCACCTGAAATGCCAGTACCGATCTCGACCTGGCCGTCGGGCCCATCGAGCCGGGCGTGCAGGGCAAAGCCGCCGTCGCCGCCTTCGCGCGCGACATCCGCATAAGGCGCGCGGCGCAAGCCGCGTCCCGGCGTCAGCAAGGAGATCGCTTCGAGAAGATTGGTCTTGCCGGCACCGTTGTCGCCGGAAAAGACCACGGCACCAGGCACCAAGTCGATCGCCAACCCCGCATAGTTGCGGAAATTAGTAAGTGTAAGCTTACTTATGTGAGTCTGTGCCGGCAACCGCTATCCGCCTAAAGAGCGGTTCGTCGTTTCACGGAAACGCAGAATCGCTCCAACTCTTTGTTTTGACGCAATTCCGGGCGGAAAACCGTTTCATACTTTTCCTGGAATTGCTCTGGAAGTCGCCGCAACCATCGTTCTCGCTGCCGGTCCAGTCGTGGCGCCGGATTGGTGACGCCGCGCCGGCTAGACCCGCATCGGCATCAGCACATAAAGTGCGGTCTCATCGGCCATGTCGTGGATCAGCGTCGGCGAACCGGCGTCGGCGAGCATGAACTTGGCCTCGGTGCCGGTCAGCTGTGCGGCGACATCGAGCAGGTACTTGGCGTTGAAGCCGATCTCGATCGGATCGGACGAATAGTCGGCGGCCAGTTCCTCGGTGGCGCTGCCTGAATCCGGATTGTTGACCGCAAGCGTCACCTGGCCGTCGCTGATCGAAAGCTTCACCGCGCGGCCACGTTCGGAGGAGATGGTAGAGACGCGATCGACAGCGGCAGCGAAACTTTGGCGGTCGATGATCAGCCTCTTGTCATTACCGGTCGGAATGACCCGCTGATAGTCCGGGAAGGTGCCGTCGATCAGCTTCGAGGTCAAAACCACGCTGCCGATGGTGAAGCGGATCTTGGTGTCCGACAGTTCGGTGGTGACCGCGACATCGGGATCGTCGACCAGCTTCTGCAGTTCGCTCACGGTCTTGCGCGGAATGATGATGCCCGGCATGCCCTCGGAACCCGCCGGTGCGTCGATCTCGGCGCGTGCCAGGCGGTGGCCGTCGGTGGCCACCGAGCGCAGCTTCAGCTTGCCGCCGACCTCGTGCGTGTGCAGGTAGATGCCGTTCAGATAATAGCGCGTCTCTTCGGTGGAGATGGCGAACTGGGTCTTCTCGATCAGGCCCTTCAGGGCAACCGAGTCGAGACGGAAGATATGCGAGAAGGATCCGGCCGAAAGCTCCGGGAAGTCGGATTGCGGCAGGCACTGAAGGCGGAAGCTCGAACGGCCGGACGTCACCGTCATGGCGTTGCCGTCCTCGTCCGTCTTCAGCATCACCTCGGCGCCGTCGGCGAGCTTGCGCACGATGTCGTAGAGCAGATGTGCCGGAACCGTCGTCGCCCCGCCGCGCTCCACCTTTGCGGGCGTCGCTTCCGTCACCTCCAGGTCGAGATCGGTCGCCTTCATTTCGAGGCTGGCGCCCTCGGCACTGAGCAGCACGTTGGACAGGATCGGTATGGTGTTACGCCGCTCGACGACACGGTGGACGTGGTTGAGCGACTTCAGGAGATTTGACCGTTCCAGGATAACACGCATGACGAAACAGGCTCGCTTGAATGAATGACGGGTCACCAGTGGGCGGCGCCCCGCGAAAGGTCTGAACAGGCTCAGAATCTGCGTAAACTGACAGGAAAAAACCAGCAAACGCAAGCCCGCGCCATCGGTTCAGGCCGGCTACGCGGGCTTTCTGGGGATAAAGGCCACGAAGTCCGCGAGCCGGTGTCGCAAAACCAGATTCCGGGTCGCCCCCAGGCGACACCGCGAACCCATTTCGGATCCAGGACCGCACCGGCAAGTCATTGAATTCCGGCGCTGTTCTGGTTTCGACTTGCCCAGACCGGTCAGGCCTGGTCGTTGATCAATCGCCTCAGGAGCTCGAGTTCCTGCGCCAGCGTGTTGTCGTTGCCGGAAAGGTCCTCGATCTTGCGCACGGCGTGCAGCACCGTGGTGTGATCGCGGCCGCCGAAGCGCCGCCCGATCTCGGGCAGCGAGCGCGGCGTCATCACCTTCGACAGGTACATGGCGACCTGCCGCGGCTTGACGATTGTGCGCGTGCGCCGGTTGGACAGCAACTCGGTCTTCGACACGTTGTAGTGGCGCGCGACGATGCGCTGGATGTCCTCGATACGGACCCGCTTCGGCTCGCCGGTGCGATAGATGTGGCCGAGGATCTCGTCGATCCGGTCGATGGTGATCTGCGGTTCGAAGGACTGGCGGAACAACAGCTGATTGAACGCCCCTTCCAGCTCGCGTCCGCTGCCGGTCACGGTACGGGCGACGTGATTGAGGATCTCCTCCGAAATATTGAGCGATGCGTCATCGACCCTGGCGGTGGCAAGGCGCAATTTGAGCATGCCAAGGCGCATGGCGAAATCGGGCGCCGACATTTCAAGCGCGACGCCGCCATTGAGGCGCGACCGGACACGCGGTTCGAGCGATTCCAGTTCCGACGGCGGCCGGTCGGCGGCAACGACGACCTGCTTGGCGCTGTCGAGCAACATGTTGATCAGGTGGCAGAATTCATGCTGGATCGACTTGCCCTGCAGGAACTGCATGTCGTCGATGATGAGCAGGTCGATGTCGCGCAGCTGTTCCTTGAGCGTCAGCGCGTTGTTGTCACGGATCGCGGTGGCGAAGCGCCACATGAAATACTCGGCGGTGAGATAGACGACGCGCGACTTGGGGTTCTGCTTCAGCGATTCCGCGGCGATCGCCTGCAGCAGGTGTGTCTTGCCGAGCCCGACGGTTGCGTGAAGGAAAAGCGGGTTGAAGCGCACCGCGCTCGATTGCGATTCCGCAACTGCCTTGGCGGCGGCGAAGGCCACCCGGTTCGACGGTCCCTCGATGAAGGAGCCGAATGTGTAGCGCGGATCAAGCGGCGAGCCGAGCACATTGTGCCGGAACTCGCTCTCGACCGGCGTGCCCGGGCGCGGTGCCGGTGCACGCTCCGCCCGGCCGGGGCTGGCGGTGCCGGCGGCGAGCGCCGTCTGCGTCTGCCGCGTCATCTTGGCTCGTGCAGGAGCCACCTCCGGCTCGGCCTGGCTGTGCCCCTGGCGGGTCGCGGTGCGCACGACGATCTCGATCTTGAGGAGATCGGGATCCTCCTGCTTCCACAGCTCGGAAATGAGGTCGAGATAGTGACCGTTGATCCATGAGCGCAGGAAGGCGGTGGGCACCGAGATGCGGATGATGCCCTTGGAAGCCTCCGCGACCTTCATGCGGCCGAACCAGCTCGAATAGACTTCGGTTCCCAGGCGCGCCTTCAACTGGGTCTTGACCCGGTCGAATTTCTGTTCCGCGTCGCTGGACACCGCCATGTCGTTTGCTCCGGTCAAAGTTCCAGGAAATGGGAGGTCGCCCGTAAGCTCCCTTTCGATGCCGCTCTGCATGGTCTCTTCCTTGTCCTTCCGTACCTATTTCCACCGGGGGATGCGCCCCTGCATCCGAGTCCCGGCAACTGCGTCGCTACGATGCTTGCTGCCGCCGCCGGCAGATGACATCGCCAATATCCGGGGGAAACCGGTGCCGGCCCATGGAAGCCAGTCCGCGTTCAGGTAAGTCAGGGCAATACAGCGCCGTCCGGCGAAAGTGCGCCGGCGCGCCAACTACCTGCCATGTCTAGTTACGCCAGTCCCCTACCGTATCGAAAAAGACAAACCAAACCCGTCCACGGACTTGATCCGCGTCGCAAATCCCGCCAATTTAAGCTGGCCGTTTCTGGCTGGGTTAAGGGCCGGAGCCCTTCCCTTTCGATAGACCGACATTACCGAAATCGCTGTGGATAGGGCAAGGCCGGGACTAACCGATTTTTAAGGAATCTGGTTACTGAAGGCGGGTTCGAGTGACGTGCCGCAGCGGCACATTTTAACAAAGCCATTGTGATTCAAACTCTTTTCCGGCGAATATGAAAAAGCCGGCCCGTCACGAAATTTTATGAAATAATTCGCTTGACAGCTACTTGTCCCCCATCGCCCCGGCTCGATGTGAACAAGCTGTGGACGACTGTCCGCAACTAGCTGAAAACTATAGATTATTTCTGAGTGTCGACTTTTTCCAAGTGAACCCTTTTCAGGGATACCGGCGATCAACCGGCAGGGCAGTGCCGGCAAAGCATTTCGAACAGCTAAGCCCGCACCGGAGGCCGTTTTCGGCCATCTTTTTTTAAGTGCTTGCCGGCAAACGAAAAAACCCGGCACAATCGGCCGGGTTCGCAGAACGTCAGTCTAGGACGTGATGTCAGGCAGACAGAACCTTGACCCGCTGGGCCAGTCGCGACACCTTGCGGGACGCCGTGTTCTTGTGGATCACGCCCTTGGTTGCGGCGCGCATCAATTCCGGCTCCGCGATCTTGAACGCAGCCTGTGCGGCAGCCTTGTCACCAGAGGCAAGTGCCTCTTCGACCTGGCGGATATAGGTGCGGACGCGCGAGCGACGGTTCTTGTTGACCGCCGCGCGGCGTGCGATCTTGCGCGTTGCCTTTTTGGCCGAGGATGTATTGGCCATGATGCCTCTCTTCTGATCTGGTCGGCGCATGCGGGATGCCGCAGGGCGCAAAAAACAAACGGGCAGCCACGGGGCCGCCTCGGTTGGTGCGGCTTATAGTTCAGCTTTTCCGGCGCGTCAACGCTGCCTGGCCTTCTTTTTGGCAGCCATCAGACTGGCGTCAGCGGTTGTTGAAATTCGGCTTCCGCTTCTCGGCGAAAGCCGCCATGCCTTCCTTCTGGTCCTCGAGTGCAAACAGCGAGTGAAACAGTCGGCGCTCGAACCGCAATCCCTCGGCAAGCGTCGTCTCAAAGGCGCGGTTGACAGCCTCCTTTGCCATCATCACCGATGGCAGCGAGAAGTCGGCGATCCTGGCAGCCGCCTTCAGCGCCTCCTCGACGAGATCGCCGGCCGGCACGACCCGTGACACCAGGCCCGAACGCTCGGCTTCGGCTGCATCCATCATCCGTCCGGTCAGGCACATGTCCATCGCCTTCGACTTGCCGACGAAGCGGGTCAACCGTTGCGACCCGCCCATGCCGGGAATGACGCCGAGCGTGATTTCGGGTTGGCCGAACTTGGCCGTGTCGGCGGCAATGATGAAGTCGCACATCATCGCCAGCTCGCAGCCGCCGCCCAGCGCATAGCCGGCCACCGCAGCGATGATCGGCTTCCGCGCCCGCGTAAACTCCTCCCAGCCGACGAAGAAGTCCTGCAGATACGCATCCACATAGGAGATCGCCTGCATTTCCTTGATATCGGCGCCGGCGGCGAAGGCCTTTTCGGAACCGGTGATGACCATGGCGCCGATGCCGGCATCGGCGCCGAAGCCGTTCACGGCTGCCACGAGTTCGGCCAGGATCTGGGAATTCAGCGCGTTGAGCGCCTGCGGCCTGTTCAGCGTGATCAGCCCGACCTTGCCGCGCGCTTCGGTGATGATCGTCTCATAGGCCATGACTTGCTTCTCCTCGCTCGCCCATCGTCCAGAGCGGTTCATCGTTTCACGGAAACACAGATCCGCTCTATCTCTTTGTTTTGAGGCAACTCCCCAAGGGAAAGCGGCACGCGCTTTCCCGGGAAAACCGTTCACACATTCCAGGAATTGCTCTAACTCACCGCTGACACGTCCGGCAATAGAAGGTCGAGCGACCGCTTTGCACGATCCGCTCGATATGGCCGCTACAGCCGGGTTTCGAGCAAGGCTCGCCCTCGCGGTCGTAGACGGCGAAGGAATGCTGGAAATAGCCCAGCGAACCATCGGTCTGCATATAGTCCCGGAGCGAGGATCCGCCGGCCGCGATCGCATCTGATATCACCGAGCGAATGGCTTCCGCGAGGCGCTCGCTTTGGGCCTGGGCCTTCTTCCCGGGCTTGGCGATCGTGCCCGCCTCGCGCAGCGGCGACAGGTTGGCGCGCCACAGCGCTTCCGAGACGTAGATGTTGCCGAGCCCGGCGATCAGTCTCTGGTCGAGAAGCGCTGCCTTGAGCGGTGATCGTCGCCCTTTCATCAATGAGGCAAGCAGCGCGCCGTCCAATGTGTTGCCGGTTGGCTCAACGCCGAGCCCGGCCAGCATCGGATGGACGTCCGGCGGCCCTTCGGCAAACAACATGAAGCCGAAGCGGCGCGGATCATTGAAGATCACGCGCGAACTGCCGCCGCCCGCGGATACGACATGGAAGACGACGTGGTCGTGGTTGGAGTTCTTCGAGCGATCGTGCTGGAAGATCCCCGGCATGTCGTTGCCGTCAGCTGTCTCGATGCGGAATGAGCCCGACATGCCGAGATGGCAGATCAGCATCGGACCGCCTTCAACGTCCATCGTCAGATATTTGGCCCGGCGGCCGAGCGCGGTGATCGTCTTGCCGGTCAGCCGCTGCGAGAACTTTTCGGGAAATGGAAAGCGCAGATCCGGTCGGCGCGCCTCGACACGGGTGATGGTGGCACCTTCCAGAACCGGCTGCAGCCCACGCCGGACCGTTTCGACCTCGGGCAGTTCAGGCATGGCCGCCAATCGCTGCATAGAAAGACGTGCCGTAACGGCCGGCCGCCAACCCAAGATGCTCGGCCACGGTTTCACCGATGTCGGCGAATGTCGTTCTCAGTCCGATGTCACCGCCCTTGAAACCCGGTCCGGTGCCGATCACCGGAATGCGTTCGCGCGTATGGTCGGTACCGCGCCAGGTTGGATCGTTGCCATGGTCGGCCGTCAGGATGAGAAGGTCGCCCTGCCGCAGTCTTGCAAACGCCTCCGGCAGCCGCCGGTCGAAGGTCTCGAGCGCGGCTGCATAACCTGCAACATCGCGGCGATGTCCGAATTCGGTGTCGAAGTCGACGAAATTGGCGAAAACGAGGTCGCCGTCGCCGGCATCATCCATCGCGCCCAGCGCTTCGTCGAACATCGCCATGTTGCCCGCCGCCTTGCGCACTTGCGAAATTCCGCGATGGGCGAAGATGTCGCCGATCTTGCCGATGGCGATGACACGGCTGCCACGCGCCGTCAGCCGATCGAGCAGCGTCGGCTCCGCCGGCGGCACCGCGTAATCATGGCGGTTGTAGGTTCGCTCGAAGGTCGCGGTGGTTTCGCCGACGAACGGCCGTGCAATCACCCGCCCGATCCTCAGCGGGTCAACCAGCCTGCGCACCACCTTGCAGAACTCATAAAGCCGCTCGAGGCCGAAATGGGCTTCATGCGCGGCAATTTGCAGGACCGAGTCGACCGACGTGTAGCAGATCGGCTTGCCGGTACGGATGTGCTCCTCGCCGAACCGCTCGATGATTTCGGTGCCCGGCGCATGACAGTTGCCGAGAATGCCCGGCACCTTGCCCTCGCTAATGATCGCCTCGGTCAGATCTGCCGGAAAGGCCGGAACCGTGTCCGGGAAATAGCCCCAGTCGAAGCGCACCGGCAGGCCGGCGATTTCCCAATGGCCAGACGGCGTGTCCTTGCCGCTCGAAACCTCTTGCGCCGCGCCGTGGAAGGCCGTGGTGAGCAGATCCGTGCCGCTGCTGGCGAAGCCCAGTCCCGTGGCTGTTTCGGCAGCCTTGCCAAGCCCGAGCGAGGCCATATAGGGGACAAACAGCGGTCCGCTGCGCAGCCCTTCGCGATCCGCGCGGCCTTCGGCACAGGCTTCCGCGATATGCGCGAATGTGTTGGCGCCGGCGTCGCCATAGCGGTCGGCGTCGGCCGCCCCGCCGATGCCGAAGGAGTCCAGAACGAAGATGAAAGCGCGCGCCATCGAGTTGTTGCCAGTTTGAACGCCCAGACATAGGGTTCCGCGACTTCGTTGGCAATTCGGAAACCAAACGGCAACGACCAGGCGTGATAGTCTTGATGCGTGTCGCCAAAAAGTGCGCAGCGGTTTTGGCATGTCGCAACGATGTGCCGGGCATGGATATGGATCGAGGAAAGCAGACGGCGGTTCGGTCATGAGGGTTGCCCTGAAGGCCTACGCCGCTCTCTTGCTGGTGCAGGGTGCGCTCTGGTCCAATCCGGCGCATGCCGACTGGCGCGATGATATCGGTACGTTCCGCATCGGCATTGTTGCCGAGCCAGGCGCCGGCAACACCGTTCCGGGGCTGGCACGGTTGACCGACGCCTACACCAAGGCCCTGGGCATGAAGGTCGAGTTTGTCGTTGCCCGCGACTATGCCGTGCTGATCGAGGCGCAGGCCAATGCCCGCATCGAATACGCAATCTATTCGGCGACCGCCTACGCGACGGCGTCGCAACGCTGCGGATGCATCGAGCCGCTTGTAGCTCCGGTCGATTTTGACGGCGCGATCGGCATCCGCTCCGTTCTGCTGACGCGCGACGGCAAGCTGCCTGATCTGGCGGCAATGGAAAGCCATCGCATAGCCATGGCCCCTTCGGACAGCGTCGGCGGTTCTCTGTTGCCCTTGGCGGCGTTGACAGCAGAAGGCCGCAAGATTGCAGACAATGCGCCGTTTCTGGTCCATGCCGAGTCGGCTGCGGCGGCGGAAACGATGCTGCTCGATGGCAAGGCCGATGGCCTGTTCGGTTGGGTAACGGCCGCTGGCGACGGCCAACCGGAAGCATCAGGCATTCAAGCATCAGGCACTCGAGCATCGGGCCCGCAGGCATCGGGCACCCAGGCGAGGCTCGAAGCAGCCGGGCTTTCGGCAACGGCACTTCAGGTCGTATGGACGTCGGGCCTGCTGAGATATGGTCCCCACGCCGTCCGCAGCGATCTCGATCCGGAAGCCAAGCGCCGGCTCACCGTGTTTCTCACCAACCTCAAGTCGATGACGCCAGACATCTACGATCTCCTGGAATCGAAGCATTCCGGTGGCTTCGCTGTGGTGGCGCCAAAGGACTACGAGATGGCCGCCGCTGTCGTGCGCCTCGTCTCGGGCAGCGGTCCGGGGCAGTAACGCGACGCCTTGGAGTGGTCTGCGAACGGCTCAGCGGTCCCGATTTAACAGTCGCCGCAAGGGATCGTTGTGCTTCTGCGGGGACGCAGATAGTAGGTTTCGCCCATCGTTATGTTGTTGAAAGCCGAGGTCAATCCAAGCTTCTGCTGATTGCCCGACGACCAGGCGATGACCGGCGTGTAGCCGAGAGTGCTGTCGACGCGGATGAGGAAGGTGCCGGCGACTTTGAGTTTTGGAGGAACCGTGGCGGTGGTGGGGCCAGCGCTGGCGACGCCATTGACCAGCTTGCGCGACCACACCACCTGCACCAGCGGTGTCGCGTCGGTCGTGACCTGTATTGCCGTGATGGTGATGCCCGGGACCGAGCGGTTGTAGGGCTGAAGGGTGACGGCGCCGATCGCCATGATGGCGTCGATATCTGCCTTGACGACCGTCGTCTGCTGCGTGACGAGATCAGCCACCATGCTGCCGATACGACTGACCTTCTTGCTGGTCTCGATGGCTTGTGACGCCTCCATGGTGATGAAATACATGGCCAGCAGAAGAGGCATGATCAAAGCGAACTCGACTGCCGCGATTCCACGGCGATCGGACCCGAATCGAATTGCTTTGCGCCAAATTCCTGAAGTCTTGAGATGTGCCCCCGCACGCATCATGCCCATTGCCCTTTTTTCTTTTACTGCTCGTGCATCCGCCTCGAACTCAATTGTCGAACGGCTCGTTCTGCCAGGTTACCGACGCAAAATGCAGGGTCCTGTTGCCGCCCATCGACTGCGCCAACAGATCGGTCATGATCGGCCATTTGTAAAAGACCCGCAGCATGTTCTTCGATTCCGCCGCACCCGCCGTAACGGAAAAGGATTGGTTAGCGCCACCGTTTGTCAGGACGACTTGGCCAGCCTGAATCTTAAAGCCGGCCGAGGCGGCGGCGGCGAACGTCGTATATTGGCGAAGATCCACGTCCAGTTGATTGGGACAATCCTGCGAGACGATGATCTCCAGTTTGGCGCAGATCATGTTCTTCAAATTGTCTCCGGCGACGTCGGCCGCCCTCAACTGGCCTGTGCGCAGGCGGCGCGCGACATCGTCGGTGATGTTGGACAACACTTCCTGGCCGGCAAATGCGATGCAGCTTTCCAGAATGGCAAAGACAAGCAGCGCGAACGGGATTGCAAGGATTCCGAATTCAATTGCCGTACTGCCGCGCCGGTCGCGAAGGAAGCGAGCGAAAAACCTTGGGCGTCTCGCTTTGTGCCCGTCTGCGGAGCCGAATTCCTTGCTCATGTCTGATCCTGCCGATCTCTATGCGGTCTCGGAAGGCGTATTAGCGCAAACCAATTGAGGCCCGGTTTGAATGATCGTTAAAGTCGTCGATGGCGTCTTAACCAGCCGATAACCTGAACGGCATTCCACCGCGCCATCCTATCGGGTGCCGTTCATCTCAGCCTCGGAGGATTTCTCCGCATCACTCTTATAGGAGCTTTCGCAATAGGGCGTGCAGGACATGGTCTGTATTTCTGCACGGCGATAGATACGCACCGACGAGGCGGCCTGCCGCACGACGGTAACCTGTTCGTCGACGATCGGGCTGCCGTCCGTATCGAGCACGACCAGATTGGTGACGCCGAAACCCTTGCCGGTCAACACGATCGTCGAGGCGTCCTGTACGGAAGCGTCGGCGATTGCCGGATTGCCGACCACGATCGTATCGGCGGGACGCGACAGTTTGACGATCTTGGCCTGGTTCATCGTGACCTCGATGCCGGCCCCGGCCATGGCGGGCGCGACGAAGCTCGCGGCGACAAGAAGCGCAGCAATCACGATTGACGATCTCGGCTGGGCCATTAAGGCGCTCCACGCAAGCAGACTGATCAACGGAACATGAACGAGATTGGTGAACCAACGGTTAAGCGGACACCCTGGTCGAAGGGTGCGGCGTGCCAACTTGATTGCCTGCGGAGCGCGATCTCCCCACCATCGACCCCTGCAAACGGATGGGGCCGGCCGGCATTTAGTGCTGGGTTAACCACGCAATATATTCGAACCGGGAAAGGAATCGGTAAGGCTGTTTATTAAGCCGATCGAAAGAGCTTCTCCCTAGATTGCCAGTATCCGATCAACCAACGCAGAAGTTGACGGAAGTGCTGTAACACGTGGAGTAGGAGCTCTCGAATGTCTAATCTCATCGCACGTTTTGTGAAGGACGAATCCGGCGCGACCGCTATCGAATATGGTCTGATCGCCGCTCTCATCGCGCTCGCCATCATCACTGGCGCTGGCGCGCTCGGCAATGCACTCAACACCAAGTTCCTGGCTATCGGAAACACCCTGAACAGCAGCGGCAGCTAATATGCCGCATAGCTGAGCGCTGAGCGCTCTGATCACGTTCTGAAGAAGGGCTGCCGCGTGGCGGCCCTTCTCTGTTCCGCTGCCAATACCAGTCGCCTTTTCGTTCCGGGCCTCACCAATCGTTAATCGAACATGGCTAGATTGAGCCCCGTGAAAATCGGACAATAGGCATAGCGCCGATGCTTGAAGCCTTGATCTTCGTCGTGTTTCCGTTCTGCATGCTGTTTGCCGCGATCTCCGACATGCTGTCGATGACGATCGCCAATCGCGTGCCGGTGCTGCTTGTTGTTGTTTTCGCGCTGGTTGCGCCGCTGACGGGTATGGAATGGGCAGCCTATGGCGGACATATCGCCACTGGCGCCCTGGTCCTGGCCGTGACGTTCGGCCTGTTTGCAATGGGTGGCATGGGTGGTGGCGACGCCAAGCTGCTGGCCGCCTCCGCGATGTGGATGGGTCTCAATATACATCTCGTCGAATATCTTGTGGTCTCGACAATCATCGGCGGCCTGCTGACGCTCGCCATCCTCCTCTACCGGAAATCGCTGCTTGCGGCCGTTACCGGCCAAAATCCGTTTCTGCGCCATTTCGCCGAAGAGTCAAATGGGGTTCCCTACGGGATCGCGCTTGGCCTTGGCGGGTTGCTGACCTATCCGGATTCGCCCTTGATGGTCTGGGCGCTGACCAGGCTGGCGACCTGAACACGATCCGATTTCGTTTATCCACCAGCATTGCCGCAGCCGGCTTTCGACAACGCCGGGACGGCCCGTTTTGGCCGGTCAGGCCACATTCCGGCTAATTTATGTAAACGTTAAATTAATCACGATCGTAAGCATTACATTAACCTTGTTTTGACGATTGCCGCTGCAAAGTCCGGCTTGGCTACGTGGTTTGCCAGGGCAAGGGTTCGGACAGATGCCAGCATCGCGATTGATAATTCTGGGCGTGGCGGTGGCCGCGGCGGGTGGTGCCGGTTATGTCGCGAAGAACATGGTGGCATCGCCGCCCCAGATCGTCGTCGATTCCGGGCCCCAGGCGCCGGCGGTGTCGCTGCAGGATGTGCTAGTGCTTTCGGGCGACGTTCCGATGGGCAGTCCGCTCGAGAAAAACATCGCCTGGCAATCCTGGCCCGCCGACGGCATCAACGCGAATTTCATCACCCGCACCGCCGAGCCAGAGGCGCTGGAAAAGCTGAAGGGCTCCGTTGCCCGCGTGGCGATGTACGCCGGAGAGCCTCTGCGGCGTTCCAAGCTGATCGGCGAGGGGCAGAGCTTCATGTCGTCGATCCTGCCTTCCGGCATGCGGGCGGTCGCCACCGCCATCTCGGCCGACACGTCGGCCGGCGGCTTCATTCTTCCGAACGACTACGTCGATGTCATCATGACCCGCAGGGGCGATGCCAGCGGCGGCGGCGCCACCAGTTTCAACACTGAAACCATCCTCAAGAACATCCGCGTGCTGGCAATCGACCAGACCATTCAGGAGGACGAGGAAGGCAAGAAGACCAGGGTGGGCCAGACCGCCACGCTGGAACTGACACCGCGTCAGGCGGAGATCATCACGGTTGCCCAGCAGATGGCGGATCGCCTGACTCTGGCGCTGCGGGCGGTCGCGGACACCCAGGAAAAGAACCTGGGCGAGGCCGACTATCTCGTTTCCGGCAATGGCCGCAGGGGAACGGTGAGGCTGATCAAGTCGGGCGAAGTTTCCGAAGTGGGGGCAAGGAAATGAGGCTAAGTGGTAAACTGCCGGCAATCATAGCCGCGGCATTCGGCCTGCTGCTCATCGGAACGAACGTGCAAGGCGTCGTCGAGGCAAAGAACGCGCACGTCACGGCGTCGACGGCCACCCAGCGCGTCAAGCTCGGTCTTAACAAGTCGGTGGTCATCGACCTGCCGAGCGATGCCTATGACATTCTCGTCGCCAACCCGGTGGTTGCCGATGCGGTCACCCGCACCGCAAGGCGCATTTATCTGTTCGGCAAGTCGGTCGGCGAGACGAATATCTTTGTCTTCGGCCCGAATGGCGAGCAGATCGTCAGTTTGGATCTGGCCGTCGAACGCGACGTTGCCGGCCTTGAGGACTATATCAAGCGCTTCATTCCGACGTCGGCCATCAAGGTGGAATTGCTGAATGACAACGTCGTCCTGACCGGAACGGTCGACACGCCGCTGGACGCAAAACGCGCCGTCGACCTGGCGACGATCTTCGTGTCGGGCGGTGAAGCGACGACGGGACAATATTCGCAGACCGCGGCCGGCGGTTCGGCCCAGAGCGGCGTCGACATCAACAATCCGGACCAGGAGCGTCGCACCAGCAAGATCGTCAACCTGCTTCAGATCATCGGCGACGACCAGGTCACGCTGAAGGTGACGGTCGCCGAAGTCAGCCGCTCGGTGATGAAGCAGCTCGGCGTCAACATGGTCGGCAGTGGCGGTAGCAACGGCATCAGCTACGGCGCGGTCAGCGACAATTTCACCGGCCTCGGCAAGCAGCTGTCGAATTCGGGCTTCAACATCGGCGCCTCGGGGCTGCAGGCCTATATCAACGCCATGGAGCAGTCCGGGGTCATGAAGACCCTGGCAGAGCCGACCTTGACCGCCGTGTCCGGCGAGAAGGCGACCTTCAAGGTCGGTGGTGAGTACAACATGGTGAGCGGCGTCTCCCAGAATGTATCGACCGACAACCAGACCGGCCTGAAGACCTACAGCGTCGACAAGATCGAGTACGGCATTGGTCTGGAATTCCAGCCGGTGGTGTTGTCTCCCGGCCGCATAAGCCTGAAAGTCAGAACCTCGGTTTCCGAGCCGACGACGGAAGGGTCGGTTTCGTTCTCCAGTGGCGTGACCAGCCCCGGCATGAATGCGCTGTCACTGCGCAAGCGCCTTGCCGATACGACCGTTGAACTGCCCTCGGGCGGCTCCATGATGATCGCCGGCCTGGTTCGCGACGATGTCAGGCAAGCCGTCAACGGGTTGCCAGGGCTGACAAAGATCCCGGTGCTCGGCGCGCTCTTCCGCAGCAGGGATTTCGTGCGCAACGAAACAGAGCTGGTGATCATCATCACGCCGTATCTCGCACGGCCCGTGGCACGCAACGACCTTGCCAAGCCGGACGACAATTTCAACGCTGCCAGCGATGGCGCCGCCATGTTCCTTGGCAGGGTCAATCGCGTCTACGGCACCATGCAGACTGACAAGCCCAACGGCCGTTACCATGGCGTTGTCGGCTTCATCTACAAATAGGCGGGAGCGGATATGTCTCAGTCAGCATTGAAGGCAAGCACCATCGCCACAACGATGCGCTTTGGCCGTTCGCGAACTTGCGGGCGAGCCGTTCCGGTCCTGGCAATTGCGGTAGCGGCGCTGCTGTCCGGCTGCGCCAATCGCGACAGCGTCACCGTCGGTGCGATTCCGGATGATTATCGCACCAATCATCCCATCGTGATCGCGGAGAAGAACCAGAAGATCGACCTGCCTGTCGGCGCCGGCGATCGCGGCATGACCGGATCGCAGCGCGACACGCTTCTGGGCTTCCTCGACAGCTATGACAAGAGTGCCGCCCCGACGCTGACGATCCAGGTCCCGAGCGGGTCGGCCAACGAGGTCGCCGCGACGGCGGCCGCCCGCGATTTCGCACGGCTCGCGGTCGCCGCTGGTGTCAAGCGCAACCGGGTCGTCGTCACCTCCTATCAGGCCGCCTCGAGCGAGATCTCCTCGCCGGTTCGCGTCTCCTTTGTCTCGGTGAGAGCCCAGACCGACAAATGCGGACGCTGGCCAGCTGACCTGGTCGAGACCTCGGAAAACAAGCATTATGCCGACTTCGGCTGCTCCTATCAGAACAATCTCGCCGCGCAGATGGCCAACCCGGCCGATCTGCTCGGCCCGCGGAAATCTACCGACATCGATGCTGAAAATCGCGGCGCGGTGATCGATGTCTACCGTCAGAGGGGCATCTCGGGCGATTTCCTTGGCAATTCGGAAGTAGATTACTGAGCCGCCGTCTCGGACAGAACAGGCCACGCGAAAGAGTATGATCATGAGCAACCTTGCCTACGACGCCCCGGTGGATGGCAGCGATACGTCGCAGCAAGACATCGCCGCGATGCAGGCATTGCGGCCGATCCCGCGCATCTCGATCCAGGCATTCTGCGAGACCGAGGGCGTTGCCAATCCGGTCGAGCGCGCCGGCGAGGACCGCCGCATGACGAAGGCGCATCTCAAGGTCCATATGGGCGGCGTCCCCACCGCCATCGAATTCTATCAGTCGGCGCCGACGCCCAATCTTATCCTGCTGGAATCGCGCAGCGAGCCGAAGCAATTGCTGGAGCAACTCGCCCAGCTCTCGGAATATTGCGATCCGACCTCGAAGGTGGTGGTGATCGGTCATTACAATGATGTCGGTCTCTATCGCGAGCTCATCCGCTCCGGCATTTCCGAATATGTGATCGCACCTGTCTCGATGGCTGACATCGTCAGCGTGGTGTCGTCGATTTTCATTGATCCGGAAGCCGAGCCGCTCGGCCGCTCGATCGCCTTTGTCGGCGCCAAGGGCGGCGTCGGTTCCTCCACGATTGCCCACAATGTGGCCTGGGCGATGTCCACCCTGTTCAAATCCGAGGTGGTCGTCGCCGATCTCGACCTCGCTTTCGGTACGGCCAACATCAATTTCGACCGGGATCCGGCGCAAGGCATCGCCGAGGCGGTGTTTTCGCCGGAGCGCATCGATGAAGTCTATCTCGACCGTCTGCTGACCCAGTGCGCCGAACACCTGTCGCTGCTGGCAGCCCCTTCGACGCTCGAAAGGGTCTATGACTTCGATCCCGAAGCCTTCGCGCAGCTCATCGACACCGCCCAGCGCAGCGTGCCGCTACTGGTGCTCGATATTCCCCATGCCTGGACGGGCTGGACCAAGAACACGCTGATCAAGGCCGACGAGATCGTCATCACGGCGACGCCGGAACTGGCCAATCTGCGCAACACCAAGAACCTGTTCGACATGTTGAAGCGACTTCGTCCCAACGACCCGCCGCCGAAGCTGATCATCAACCAGGCCGGCGTCCCCAAGCGCCCGGAGATTTCACCGTCCGATTTCACCGAGCCGCTCGGCCTGACGCCGATGTCGGTCATTGGCTTTGATCCGTTGCTGTTCGGCAATGCCGCCAACAACGGGCGCATGCTTGGCGAAATGGATGCCAAGAACTCGGTTGTCGCGATGATCAACGAAATCGCGCACGTGCTGACTGGGCGCAGCGAAATCAAGACGAAGAAGAAGGCAGGGCTTGGCAATCTGCTTGGCAGGCTCTCGCGCAACAAGAAATGACGTTTCAGCGGTGGAATCGGTAGCAGATCATGTTTGGTAAAAGAGGCAGCGACGACGGAAACCGGTTCACGCCGGAATTTCGCCAGCCGGCACCGACCCCGGTTGCGCCGGCGGCCGCAAGTTCTGCGGATACGGCGGTGCTTGCCCGCCCCGCCGCGCCTTTGCCAAGCGCACCTGTCGCGCCGCCGGCGCGCCGCACAATCGAGGCGCCGCCATCGGCGCCGGACCTGAAGCGGGTCCAGCGCGAAAAGAGCGAATCCTACTACGACACCAAGAGCCAGGTTTTCTCCGCGCTCATCGACACGATCGATCTGTCGCAGCTCTCCAAGCTTGATCCCGAAAGCGCACGCGAAGAAATCCGTGACATCGTCAACGACATCATCGCGATCAAGAATTTCGCGATGACGATCGCCGAGCAGGAGGAACTGCTCGAGGACATCTGCAACGATGTGCTCGGCTATGGGCCGCTCGAGCCGTTGCTGGCGCGCGATGACATCGCCGACATCATGGTCAACGGCTCCAAGAACGTCTACATCGAAGTCAACGGCAAGGTCGAACAGACCGGCATCCGCTTTCGCGACAACCAGCAGCTCCTCAACATCTGCCAGCGCATCGTCAGCCAGGTTGGCCGCCGTGTCGACGAATCCAGCCCGATCTGCGACGCGCGTCTTCCCGACGGCTCCCGCGTCAACGTCATCGCGCCGCCGCTCTCCATCGACGGTGCCACGCTCACCATCCGCAAATTCAAGAAGGACAAGCTGACCCTCGATCAGCTGGTCAAGTTCGGCGCCATCTCACCGCAGGGAGCCGAAGTTCTCAAGATCATCAGTCGTGTTCGCTGCAACATCGTCATCTCGGGCGGTACCGGCTCGGGCAAGACGACGCTGCTCAACTGCCTGACCAACTATATCGACCGCGAGGAGCGCGTCATCACCTGCGAGGATTCGGCCGAGCTGCAATTGCAGCAGCCGCATGTCGTGCGCCTCGAAACCCGCCCGCCCAATCTGGAGGGCGAGGGTGAGGTGACGATGCGCGACCTGGTCAAGAACTGCCTGCGCATGCGTCCCGAGCGCATCATCGTCGGCGAAGTGCGCGGACCCGAGGTGTTCGATCTTCTGCAGGCGATGAACACCGGCCATGACGGTTCGATGGGAACGATCCACTCGAACAGCCCGCGCGAATGCCTGAACCGTATCGAATCCATGATCGCGATGGGCGGTTATTCGCTGCCGCAGAAGACCGTGCGCGAAATCGTCGTCGGCTCCATCGACGTGATCATCCAGGCGGCGCGCCTGCGCGATGGATCGCGTCGCATTACCCACATCACCGAGGTGATCGGAATGGAAGGCGACGTCATCATCACACAGGATATCGTCCTCTATAACATCAAGGGCGAGGACGCCAATGGCCGGCTGCTGGGAGAGCATGTATCGACCGGCATTGGTCGTCCGCATTTCTGGGACAGGGCTCGTTATTATGGTGAGGAGCAGCGCCTCGCCACCGCGCTCGAGGCGATGGAGAAACGCGCTGACTGACGGCGTGAGGGTTCTGGCCAATGTTTGGAATTGACGGCACAGTACTGGCGTTTGTCGTGCTCGCCGGCTTCAGTGCCGGCGCGGTGGCTTATGCATTTCTGTTCACCCGGATGAGCAACGAGAAACAGGTCGGCAAGCGGCTTGAAACGATCAAGACCGCCGAGACGGATCGCTCCGTCGTCAAGGCCTCGCGCGACCGCGCGGCGGAAGCCGTCAAGCGGCGCAAATCGGTTCAGGATTCGCTGAACGAGCTCGACGCAAAGCAGAAAACCAAGGACAGCGCGGTCAAGAAACCACCGCTGAAAGCCCAACTCCGTCAGGCCGGCCTGAAGACCACCGTCGAGCGCTTCTATGTATATTCCGCCATATGCGGCCTCGCTGTGACGATGGCTGCCTTTATGGCCGGAGCGCCGGCGATCGTCTTGCCGGGCGTGCTGCTGGCCGGCGCACTCGGCCTGCCGCGCTGGTTCGTCTCGTTTCGTCGCGCCCGCCGGGTCAAGGCATTCCTCAACGAATTTCCAAACGCGCTCGATATCATCGTGCGCGCCGTCAAATCCGGCCTGCCGCTGAACGACGCCGTACGCCTGATCGCCAACGAATCGCCCGAACCGGTGAAGACCGAATTCCGTCGTATCGTCGATTCCCAGCAGATGGGCCTGTCGATCCCCGATGCGACCTTGCGCATGCCCGAAACCATGCCTTGCACGGAGGCAAGCTTCTTCGGCATCGTCATCCAGATTCAGTCGCAGGCCGGCGGCAACCTGTCCGAGGCGCTGGGCAATCTTTCGCGCGTGCTTCGCGATCGCAAGAAGATGAAAGCCAAGGTCCAGGCCCTGTCGATGGAAGCCAAAGCGTCCGCCGCCATTATCGGCGCGCTGCCCTTCATCGTTGCGTTTCTCGTCTACCTGTCGAGCCCAAACTACCTGATGCCGCTGTTCGTCACCAGTGTTGGACACCTGATCCTTGGGTGCTCGGCAGTCTGGATGTCGATCGGCATCTTTGTGATGCGCAAGATGATGAACTTTGAAGTCTAGGACCGCGGCATGACCGACCAAGTCATCAAATCCCTGACCGACCCCAGCTTCCTGATCGCGTTGCTGGTCGGCATAGCCGTGTTTGCGACCGTTTTCACCTTGCTGCCGGCGTTTGGCGGAAACCAGCTCAAGTCACGCATGAAAACCGTCGCGCTGGAACGCGACGAACTGCGTGCCCAGCAGCGTGCCCGGCTTGCCGTCGAGGCGGATCGCCGTCGCAAGGGCCTGCGCGAGGAGCAGTCGGTTGGCATGCGCAACATTGTCGACCGGCTGGATCTGAGGCGCGCGCTTGCCGATGAGGGCACATTGCAGAAGCTCAAGGTCGCCGGGTTTCGCGGGCAGAACCCGCTGACGCAGTTTCTTTTCTTCCGGCTCGTGCTTCCTTTTGTCGGCTTCGCGCTGGCCGCGATCTACATTTTCCTGCTCGGGGGACTGCCCGACAAACCGTTGGTCATCCGGCTGTTCGTTTGCATCCTCGTTGCCTATGCCGGCTTCTATGCTCCGGTCGTCTACATCAACAACCGCGCCACCAAGCGCAAGCAGTCGATCCAGATGGCATGGCCGGATGCGCTCGATCTGATGCTGATCTGCGTCGAATCGGGCATGTCGGTGGAAGCAGCCCTGCGCAAGGTCGCCGAAGAGATCGGCGCCCAGTCGGTGGCGCTGGCGGAAGAGTTCATCCTCACCAACGCCGAGCTTTCCTTTCTGCAGGAGCGCAAGCAGGCCTACGAGAACCTGGCAAGCCGCACCGGCCTGGAATCGGTCAAGTCGGTGTCGCAGGCACTCGTCCAGGCCGAGCGTTACGGCACGCCGGTGGCGCATGCACTGCGCGTACTGGCCGCCGAAAGCCGCGATATGCGCATGAACGCGGCCGAGAAGAAAGCGGCGGCCTTGCCGCCGAAGCTCACCGTACCGATGATCCTGTTCTTCCTGCCGGTGCTTTTCGCCATCATCCTGGGCCCCGCCGGCATTCAGGTCAGCCAGCGCGGCATCTTCGGCGATCGTTCGGCACCATCATCGACCGCGCAATAGAGGCGAGGCTCGTCCCGCGCCACAAATGACGAAGCCGCGCTGAACGCAGCGCGGCTTTCGTCATTTCAAGGTCGTCTAATGCATGTCGCCGAAAAGTGCGCAGCGGTTTTGGGACAACGACATGCATGAAACAAAGACTTAAAGCACGTTCGGAGAGACGCGCTCTAGTTGGTCGCGGACTTTGGCTTGTCCTTGAGCTGGCTCCAGACATTCTGCTGGGCCAGCATCTGGCGCAGATAGGCGACGTTTGCCTGTGCTTGTTCTGGCGAGAGTTCCTGCGAGGCGATCTTTTCGGCTTCGTCGAAACGGCCCTGCAGGCCGACGACCAGCGCAAGGTTCTGGCGCACCCGGCTGTCTGCGTTCGGTTGCTGCGCGGCGGAGCGCATATAGGTTTCGGCGGTGCGCAGGTCACCTTCCAGCACGTAGGACATGCCGAGATTGGAGAGCACCGAAGGCTCGTTCGGCTTCAGTTCGAGAGCCTTGCGGTAGAGCTGGCGCGCGTCGTCCTTCTGGCCGATCTGGTCGAGAATGGCCGCTTCGGCCGACACCAGCCTCCAGTCGGGATATTCCGGTGTCTGGGCGCGGCGCACGGCGTCCAGCGCGGCCTCGAACTGGCCATTAGCGGCCAGCGCCTTGCCATAGGAGGCGAGCACGTCGCGATCCTTCGGCATGGCGATCGCCAGCTTGCGCATCACGGCGAGCGACTGGTCGGCGTCGCCATCCATCTGCAGCGCCGCCGCATAATTGGTGGCGATCCGCTTGTCGGTGGGGTTCCTGGCGTAGGATTGGCCAAGTGCCCCCGTCGCAGTATGCAGTTCTCCCGCCGACATGGTTTCCAGCGGTTTGCCGCTGGTGCGTCCGATCGAGCCGGTGGTGAACTTGTCTGTTGCGCAACCGGCGACACCGGCCGCGAGCGCCAGCACGAGGGCCGTGGTGATGAACCGTTTTCCCTTGGCATTGATCGTGCGGTTGGTCGGCATCGGCACCGGGCCTCCATTCATGCGCGGCCATTGCGTGGCCATCTTCCCTCCTGAAGAAATATTCTGTTAACCCTAACGGATGGTTAAGAATGGCGACTCAAGGCCGCCGCACGGAGAACATCGAATGCCTGTCGAACTCGTCGAAAAGAAACTGCCGGGCGCGCTGCCGGTCCATCTGGTCGGCAGGGATGGTCTTGACGCAGCCGGTCTTGCGCCAGCCGCGATCGCCTGGGCGAGGGCCAACGGCTTTTCCGGCGAGTCAGGCAGGACGCTGGTCGTGCCCGGCGAAAAGGGAGCCCTCGGCGGCGCCTTGTTCGGTATCGGCGATGGCGAGGGCGCACTTGCTCTTGGCGCGTTGTCGAAAGCGTTGCCGGAAGGCGACTGGCATTTCGCCTCCGCGCCGGCCGACCCGGAACTGGCGGCGACCGCGCTGGTGCTCGGCGGCTATGTCTTTACCCGATATGGCAAGAAACCCGGCAAGGCGCTGCGCTTCGACTTGCCTGCCGGCGTCGACGCCGCGCATGTTCGCCGCGTTGCCGATGGCGTTTTCCTGACGCGCGATCTGGTCAACACGCCGACCAGCGACATGGGTCCGGACGAATTGGAGAAAGCGGTGCGGAGCCTGGCCGCGGCGCACAATGCCGAAATCTCGGTGGTGAAGGGCGACGACCTCCTCGACCGTAATTTCCCGATGATCCACGCCGTCGGTCGCGCGTCGACCGGCGCACCGCGCCTGATCGACATGAGATGGGGGCAGCAAGGCGCGCCTAAAGTGACGCTGGTCGGCAAAGGCGTCTGTTTCGACACGGGCGGTCTCGACATCAAGCCGTCGTCCGGCATGCTGTTGATGAAGAAGGACATGGGCGGCGCGGCCAATGTGCTTGGTCTCGCCTCGGTGATCATGGCCGCCGGGCTGAACGTGCGTTTGCGCGTGCTCATTCCCGCGGTCGAGAATTCGATCGCCGGCAATGCCTTCCGGCCCGGCGACGTGCTGACAAGCCGCAAGGGCATCGCCGTCGAGATCGGCAACACGGACGCTGAGGGGCGACTGGTGCTGGCCGATGCGCTGGCCTTGGCCGACGAGGAGGAACCGCAGCTTCTGGTCGATATGGCGACGCTGACCGGAGCGGCCCGTGTCGCGCTCGGTCCCGACCTGCCGCCCTTCTATACCGGCGACGAAGCGCTGGCGTCCGACTTGGCGGCGGCTTCCGTCGCGGCCGAGGATCCGTTGTGGCGCATGCCGTTGTGGCGGCCTTACGATGCAAAACTGTCCTCAAAGATCGCCGACATCAACAACGTCACCACGGACGGTTTCGCCGGCTCGATCACGGCGGCACTGTTCCTCAAGCGCTTTGTCGAAAAGACCGCGGGCTGGGCGCATTTCGACATCTTCGCCTGGAATCCCGCCGACCGTCCGCACGGCCCCGCCGGCGGCGAGGCGCAAGGCATTCGCGCGCTGGAGCGGATTATTTCGAAACGCTTTGGCTGATAGCCACAAGCAGAGCCGGCAAATTGCAGAAACTGAAACGGAACCGAAACAATTTGCCGTCATGCTGCTCGGATGTCGATTGCCATGCGCCCGAGCCAGGCCTTGCGACTGTGGCAGCAAGTGATGCTGTCGCAGGTGCGCGACGACGCGCCCGACCTGACCATGCGTCAGACGGCGATCCTGTTCACCATCTATCTCGATCCGCCGCCGCACACGGTGCGGGGGCTCGCCGCCCGCCTCAATGTCACCAAGCCGGTGATCACCCGCGCGCTCGACACGATGGGCGCGTTGAAGCTGGTCTCCCGCCATCGCGACGAACTCGACAAGCGCAACGTTCTGATCAGGCGCACGGTCGAGGGCGCGCTCTTTGTCGAGCGCTTCGGCGATGGTATTATTGCCAAGGCCCACGAGTTGCCCATCTAGAGCACGATCCCGAACCGCAGGTCAGCGCAGCAAAAAGCGGGAACCGGTTTTTCGGACAACATCATGCGTCAACAAGATAAAACAGAGTTGCCGATTTGACCGCCAGGGATGCCCGCCTGCACGCTTTCCGTTCCGACCTTGCCGATGCACGGCTGAAGGGCGAGGTCGCGGCCGACCGCTTCGTCGCCGGCCGGCCGGCGCGGATCACCGCCTCGGTGGCCGATGTGCGCAAGGGGCCGCGGCCGGATGCCGGCGTCAACACGCAAGCCCTGTTCGGCGATGATGTCCTCGTCTTCGAGGTCGCCGAAGGCTGGGCCTGGATCCAGGCCGAGCGCGATGGCTATGTCGGTTATGTCGCCGATACCATGCTGGGCGGGCGGGATCATGCGGCGACCCATATCGTGTCGGTGCCGCGCACCTTCCTCTACCCCGGGCCGGATCTCCGGTTTCCGATCGCAGGGCAATTGTCGATGGGATCGACGGTGACGGTGACGGGCGCAGCCGAAACGCGCGGCACGCATTATGCCGTCCTGCCCTCGGGCGAGGCGATCATCGCCGGCCATCTGCGGCCTGTCAGTGAGACGGCGGCCGACTATGTTGCGGTGGCCGAGATGTTTCTGGGCACACCCTATCTGTGGGGCGGCGCTTCGGGGTTCGGCATCGACTGTTCGGGCCTTGTGCAACTGGCGATGCGCATGACCGGCAGCGACGTGTTGCGCGATTCCGACATGCAAGCGGCGACACTTGGGGAACCACTCGATCCGGGTCCGGATTATGGCGGCCTGCGGCGCGGCGACCTCGTCTTTTGGAAAGGCCATGTCGCCGTCATGACCGACGCCGACACAATGATCCACGCCAATGGCCACACCATGCTGGTGTCGCGCGAAGGGCTGAAGGAGGCGATCGCCCGCATCGGCTATCTCTATGGCGGCCCGACCGGTTTTCGGCAACCTTAAGACCTTCGATCCCCTTTTGTTCCGATTCTTCTTGGCGATTGCCCACCTTCGCGCTACCTCTGGCGCGTGACAGAGCAGCCGCGCCTTGCCGAACAGAATGCCACCGTGGCCCTGCCCGAACCATTCATCAGGTGGTTCGGCGAGAAAGGCTGGTCGCCGCGTGCCCACCAGATCGAATTGCTGGCAAGGGCCCAGGGCGGGCAATCGGTGCTGCTGATCGCCCCGACCGGGGCCGGCAAGACGTTGGCAGGGTTTCTGCCTTCGCTGACCGAACTGGCCAACCGGCCAAGGCGAAAGCCGGGGCAGGCGCATCGCGGTATCCATACCCTCTACATCTCGCCGCTGAAGGCGCTGGCGGTCGACATCGAGCGCAATCTCGGCAAGCCGGTCGAAGAGATCGGCCTGCCTGTCACCATCGAGACGCGCACCGGCGACACGCCGTCGCACAAGCGTCTGCGCCAGAAGCTGGTGCCGCCCGACATTCTGCTCACCACGCCCGAACAATTGGCGCTGCTGATCGCGGCGCCAGACGCCAGACGCTTCTTCGAGGATCTGCGCTATGTGTTGCTCGACGAGCTGCACTCGCTGGTGACGTCGAAGCGCGGGCATCTGCTGGCGCTCGGCCTGGCGCGGCTGCGCAACTACGTGCCTGGCCTGCAGACGATAGGCTTGTCGGCGACAGTTGCCGAGCCCGACGAATTGCGGCGTTGGCTGGTGGGCCAGAATCCGCCAGGCGCCATGGCCGGCCTGATCACCGTGGCGGGCGGAGCCAAGCCCGACATCTCCATTCTCGACTCCGAGCAGCATGTGCCGTGGTCCGGCCATTCGGCCCGGTACGCCATTCCCGAAATCTATGAGGCGATCAAGCGGCACCGCACGACGCTGCTGTTCGTCAACACCCGCAGCCAGGCCGAATTGCTGTTCCAGGAACTGTGGCGGGCCAATGAGGACTCGCTGCCGATTGCCTTGCATCACGGCTCGCTCGATGTCGGCCAGCGCCGGCGGGTCGAGAAGGCGATGGGCGAGAATGCGCTGCGCGCCATCGTCGCGACGTCGACGCTCGATCTCGGCATCGACTGGGGAGATGTCGATCTGGTCGTGCATGTCGGCGCACCGAAGGGGGCAAGCCGCCTGGCGCAGCGCATCGGCCGCGCCAACCACCGCATGGACGAACCGTCCAAGGCGATCCTCATTCCGGCCAACCGTTTCGAGGTGCTGGAATGCCGGGCAGCACTCGACGCCAACTATCTCGGCGCGCAGGACACGCCGCCGCTGATCAATGGCGCGCTCGACGTGCTGTCGCAGCACGTGCTGGGCGTCGCCTGCGGCGCGCCCTTCGATGCCGACCATTTGTTCGAAGAAGTGCGCGGTGCCGCGCCCTACGCCGGGCTGGCGCGCGAGACCTTCGACCGTGTCGTCGATTTCGTCGCCACCGGCGGCTACGCGCTGAAGAACTACGAGCGCTACGCCCGCATTCGAAAGACGGTCGGCGGGCTGTGGCGCGTCTCGCATCCACGTGTCGCCCAGCAATACCGGCTGAATGTCGGCACCATCGTCGAAATGCCGGAACTCAATGTCCGCTATGTCCGGCAGGGTCGTGGCATGGCCGGGCGCGGCGGGCCGGTGCTGGGCAAGATCGAGGAATATTTCGCCGAGACCTTGCGCCCCGGCGACAATTTCCTGTTTGCCGGCAAGGTGCTGCGCTTCGAGGGTATCCGCGAGAACGAATGCGTCGTCTCCAACGGCGCCGGCGCCAACATCATCGTCCCGTCCTATGCCGGCGGCAAGTTTCCGCTGTCGACCTATCTCGCCGATCAGGTGCGCGGCATGTTGGCCGACAGCAGCCGTTGGCAGGCGCTGCCCGAGCAGGTCGCCGACTGGCTGCGGCTGCAGAAGGAAAAGTCGGTGCTGCCGAAACGCGGCGACCTTCTGGTCGAGACCTTTCCGCGCGGCAACCGCCACTACATGGTCGCCTATCCCTTCGAGGGCAGGCTGGCGCACCAGACGCTCGGCATGCTTTTGACGCGGCGGCTGGAGCGCGCCAACGCCCGTCCGCTCGGCTTCGTCGCCACCGACTATTCGCTAGCCATCTGGGCGCTGGACGACATGGCGGCCCTGTTCAAGGCCAAGAAGCCTTCATTGGCCGCCTTGTTCGACGAAGACATGCTCGGCGACGACCTCGAGGCCTGGCTGAACGACAGCTGGATGCTGAAGCGGACGTTTCGCACCTGCGCAGTTATCGCCGGGCTGATCGAAAAGCGCTTTCCCGGCCAGGAGAAGAGCGGCCGGCAGGTGACCGTCTCGGCCGACCTGATCTACGACGTGTTGCGCAGCCACGAGCCGGACCACATCCTGCTGCAGGCGACGCGCACCGATGCATCGGCGGGACTGCTCGATGTCAGCAGACTTGCCGAGATGCTCTCGCGTGTCCGCGGTCGAATCATGCATAAGCATCTTGAACAGATATCGCCGCTGGCCGTGCCGATCATGCTGGAGATCGGCAAGGAATTGGTGAATGGCGGCGCCAACGAGTCGCTCTTGATGGAAGCTGCCGATCTGGTCGAGGAGGCCATGGGTCAAAGATGAGACTGATTTCGAGATGAATTTTTCGCTGGCGCGCACGTCGCTGATCGCCGAGGCCGATCTTGTCGCCATCGCCGGCGAACGTGCCGTCTGCGACCGGCGCGGCGTGCTTTATTTTCCGGATCTGCGGCTTCTGGCCGTTTCCGATCTGCATCTCGAAAAGGGTTCGTCGCTGGCGCGGCGCGGCGCGCTGATCCCGCCTTACGACACCGGCGCGACCTTGCTGAGACTGCAGGCCGTGATCGCCGACTACCAGCCATCCATCGTCATCAGCCTGGGCGACAGCTTCCACGATGGCGGTGGCGCCGAGCGCATGCATGCGAGCTTCCGCGAGCGGCTGGAAGCACTGATATCAGGCCGCGACTGGTTCTGGGTCGCGGGCAATCACGATCCGGAAGCGCCCGCCGACCTGCCCGGCGAGACGGTGCGGGAGCTTGCCATAGGCTCGCTGCTGTTCCGGCATGAGCCGTCGAAGGAGCGTGTCGAAGGCGAAATAGCCGGCCATCTGCACCCGTGCGCGCGCATCGTGCAGCGCGGCCGTTCGGTGCGCCGGCGCTGCTTTGCCGGCGATGGCGGCCGCATGATCATGCCGGCCTTCGGCGCCTATACCGGCTCGCTCAATGTGCTCGACCGCGCCTATGCCGGCCTGTTCCGGCTGGACACGCTGATGGCCTACATGCTCGGCGCCGAGCGCATCTTTGCGATCTCCCGCTCGATGCTGCGACCCGGCTGAAGCCACTCTTCCGTCAATTGTCTCTACCGCCCGTAATAGAGCGTCACCGTGTGCTTCGCCTCGGCGAAGAACAGCCATCGTTCGACCAGCATGCCGGCGAACTGAGCAATGGCGGCAAGGACCGACAGCATCGCCGCGAAGGGCCACGGCAGGGCGAATGCGGCGGCAAGCAGCAAGACGGGCAAGGCGAAGGCCAGAGCCTGTGTGATCTGGCGCAGGCGCGCGCTGTGCTTGCGCGCGATGCGGAATCCCATCTCCTTGAGCAGATAATTCTCTTCGGTATGCGGCCATTCCAGCGATCGTACCGTGCCGCCGGCCAGTCCGGTCGCGCTGTTGGCATTGGTCGGGATTTCCAACCGGTCATTGTAGCGCCAGGTCGTCACCTTCCAACCCCAGCCGAGCAGACCTAGCAGCACCGAGGCCGCCAGAAGGGTCTTCGAGCCGATGGCGAATCCCTGTAGCAGCGCGTTCAACAGCACGCTGCCGGTCATCGCCGAAAAAAAGAGGTAACCGGGCAGCGTGAAGCGGCTGTGCCACTGGGCGATCGGCTTCAGCGACGCATAGATCATGCCGGTGGTGCAGACGGTGACGACCGCACCGATGGCAGCCAGCAATCCGGCGATAGTCACCCAGCCGCCGCTGCGGCCGAAAAACACCCAGCCGATACCGAAAAGGCCTGCCGGAACGAAAGTGATGACAGAGGCAACGCCTTCGCGCGACAGCCATGAACTGCGCCATTGCGAGAACGCCCGCCAGGCGCGCTCGGGTCTGCCGAGATGACCTGCCGAGGATAGCAGCCCGGCTATGATCAGGCCAAGCGCAAGGCCCATGCCGATGAGACCCAGCCAGAAATCGGGCGGGATGATCTGGAAACCTCCGAGCACCCCAAGCAGCGCCAGCAACCCATAGCCGGCGCCGGTGGCGGTGGTGAAGAAGACGACGGAGAAGGCTGGATGCATGGATATCAGTTCGAAAGCATGCGGTCGACCCAGCCGAGGAAGCCGCCTTCGGCCCGCACCGGTTCGAGTGCCGGCGCGGCCACCGATGCGGCACGCTTGGCGTGGGCGCGCGGCGGCAAATATTTGTTGGTCGGGTGATAGCCGAGTTCCGGCATCAGGTCGACGCCGCCACGCTCCGCCACCAGCTGCGAGACGGCCGACGCAGGATCGCCGAGATCGCCGAAATGCCGGGCGCTGGTCGGGCAAGCGGCGACGCAGGCCGGCACGCGGTCTTCCTCGGCCAGATTGTCATTGTAGATGCGGTCGACGCACAGCGTGCACTTCTTCATCACGCCGACGTCGGTGTCGAATTCGCGCGCCCCATAAGGGCAGGCCCAGCTGCACAATTTGCAGCCGATGCACTTGTCCTCGTCGATCAGCACGATGCCGTCCGAGGCCCGCTTATAGGAGGCGCCGGTCGGGCAGACCGTCACGCAGGCCGGCGTCTCGCAATGCAGGCAAGAGCGCGGGAAGTTGACGGTCCGCCCGCCCATCTCGGTGGTGTGTTCGTAGCTGTGGACGCGGTTGAACCAGACGCCGTCGACCTGGCCGCCATAGGGGTCGATGTCGGTCAGCGGCGCCATGTGGCCGCCGGTGTTCCATTCCTTGCAGGCGGTGACGCAGGCCTGGCAGCCGACGCAGGTGTCGAGATCGATGACGAGGCCGAGCTTCTTGCCGCTTTGACTTGGCAGACAGGTCATTCGGCCGCCTCCCTTGCCCGGCGGAACTCAGCGCCGAAGGTCAGTCTGTCGGGTGAGGGTTCGAAGTGCGGCGGTTGCTGGAAACGTTCGAATTGCGGTTCGGTGAAGCCGGCTTCCTCGGCCGCGCATTTGACGAGGCGCACGCGCAGGTCGAACCACGCCGCCTGGCCGGTCACCGGATCGGAGTTCGAATAGCGCTTGCCGCTGGCGTCGGCCGAGGTCTGGTCGCCGATGATGTGGTTGAGCAGGAAGCCGCGGTTGGATTCGGCGGCATCGTCCTTCAGCCCCCAGCTGCCGCGCCGCTTGCCGATCGCGTTCCAAGTCCAGACCGTGCTTTCGTTCACCCCGTCGACCAGCTTGATCTGCCCCTTGACCTTGCCGTTGATGCTTTCGATCCACACCCAGTCGTCATCGACAAGACCGAGACCAGCGGCGGTCCGGTGATGCACGAACAGCCGGTTCTGGCTGGTGATCTGTCTCAGCCACGCGTTCTGCGAACCCCAGGAATGGTACATGTGCATCGGCCGCTGCGTCAGCGCATGCAGCGGATAGTCTTGCAAATCGACGGCCGCTTCCTCGAACGGCATGTACCAGAACGGCAGCGGGTCCATATAGGTCTCGATGCGCTGGCGGTCGCCCTCCGGCGGCACCACGCGGCCATGGCCACGTGCGGCCAGCCTGAAGCGCTGCAGAGGCTCGCAATAGAGCTGGAAGACGACCGGCTCGGCCTTGGGGATGAAGCCCATCTGCACCGCGAAGTCGAGATAGGAGCGGTTGGCCATCTTGTAGTAGCGCTGGTCCTCAGCAAAATCGTGGTGCCAGAAGCCGCCATTGTCGATGTAGCGCTGCAATTGGTCCGGATTGGCCTCGCCCTTGCCGATCGCGCTCCCATCCTTGCCGCGCCAGCCGGCAAGCGGGCCGATTCCGGGCGTGCGCTCATGGTTGACGATGTAATCGGCATAGTCGCGGTATCTGGCCGAGCCATCGTCATTGACGAAGCACGGCAGGCCAAGCCGCGCGCCGAGTTCGATCAGCACCGACTGGAACGGCCTGACGTCGCGATCCGGCTCGACGACGGGATGGCGGATGGCGTCGCCCGGTCCGTCGGCATGGCTGATCGGCCGGTCGAGCAGGCTGATGCAGTCGTGACGTTCGAGATAGGTTGTGTCCGGCAGCACGAGATCGGCGAACGGCACCGTTTCGGAATAGTAGGCGTCGGAATAGATGATGAACGGGATCCTGTAGTTGCCCGCTTCGTCGCTGTCGGTCAGCATCGCCATGGTCTCGACGGTGTTCATCGAGGAATTCCAGGCCATGTTCGACATGTACATCATCAACGTGTCGATCGGGTACGGGTCGCCGGCCCAGGCACTGCGGATGACCGTATGCATCAGGCCGTGCGCAGCGATCGGCGCATCCCAGGAATAAGCCTTGTCGATGCGAACGGCCGTACCGGCCTCGTCGACCAAAAGGTCGTCCGGCCCGCAGACGAAGCCGAGCGGCATGCCGTCGAGCGGCGTCATCGGCTTAACGGTCTTGCCTGAAGGCTTTGGGCCTGGCGGCGGCGATCTCGGGTAGGGCGGCTTGAAGCGGAAGCCGCCGGGAACATCCACGGTGCCGAGCAGCACCTGCAAGAGATGGATGGCGCGGCAGGTATGAAAACCGTTCGAATGGGCGGAGATGCCGCGCATGGCATGCATCGACACTGGCCGCCCCTTGATCGTCTCGTGCCGGCGCCCAGCCCAGTCGGTCCAGGCAACCGGCAATTCGATCGTCTGTTGGAAGGCGACATGCGCCAGTTCGGCGGCGATCCTGCGGATCGTGTCGGCTGGAATGCCGCAGCGCTCCGCCACCGCATCGGGTGCGTAGCCCTCTGCGAGGTAGCGGTCGGCGATGAGTTGGAACACCGGCACGCAGCGGCGGCCGTCGATGGTGAAGCTGCCCGTCAGCCCAGGTTCAGCGCCGGTATCGGTGGCGCTGACAGGCGTCTTCGCAACCCTGTCCCAGGCCAGCAGATTGCCGCCGGCGTCGCGAGCGAACAGCCCGTCATCCGCCGCGCCCGGCTCCTGGATGACGAGCAAATGCGCATTGGTGTAGCGCAGGAGATAGTCGAGATCGACGCGCCCGGCCTTCAGCAATTCGTGGATGAGGGCGAACACGAACAGGCCGTCGGTGCCGGGCCGGATGCCGATCCAGTCGTCTGCAATGGCGTTGTAGCCTGTCCGGCACGGATTGATCGACACCACCTTGGCACCGCGCGCCTTGAGCTTGCCGAGGCCGATCTTGATCGGGTTGGAGTCGTGATCCTCGGCGACGCCGAACAGCATGAAGTATCTGGTGTTGTCCCAGTCGGGTTCGCCGAACTCCCAGAACGAGCCGCCGATCGTATAGAGGCCGCCGACCGCCATGTTGACCGAACAGAAGCCGCCATGGGCGGCGAAGTTCGGTGTGCCGAACTGGCTTGCCCACCAGCCGGTCAAGGATTGCGACTGGTCGCGGCCGGTGAAGAAGGCGAGCTTCTTCGGATCGGTCCGGCGGATGGCCGAGAGCCGTTCGGTCGCGATCGAGAAGGCTTCCTCCCACTCGATCTCGCGGAATTCTCCCGAGCCGCGCGGACCGGTGCGCAGCAATGGTTTTTTCAGCCGGGCTGGGCTGTAGTGCTGCATGATGCCGGAACTGCCCTTGCCGCAGATCACGCCGCGATTGACGGGATGGTCCTTGTTACCGTTGATGTAGCGGACCTTGCCGTCCTTGATGTGCACGTCGATGCCGCAGCGGCAGGCGCACATGTAGCAGGTCGTCTTGGCGATGCTGTCGGAAATGCTTGGCGAAGTGTCGACGCCGTCGCCTTCATCGGGCGCGCGCGTGTCGGCAAGCGGGCGTTGCGATGGTGCCGAATTCGCGCCGTTCGGCGGTCGATGCATCATGATCCGTTGGTGCCCGCATGGCTTGCGGACTTGGCTCGAGTCTTCGGCCCGGGGCCGCGCATATAGTGCTCTTCCGGGTGGTATCGGTCACCGGCCAGCCGCCGCCGGATGCCGCGGGTCCAATGGGCAAGCAGGGATCTGAACCGCCCGATCATTTTGTTCTCTGCGATTCGCTGGCGAATTTTTTCTAACTTCGCTCGAAAACGTAGAATAAAGCTATCGATCTGTCTAATCAGTTGTTCTTGTAAATTCGATCGATATTGGTTCTTAATGCGTGCATGACCCTGGACCAATTGCGGATTTTCGTCGCCGTTGCCGAGCGCGGCCACATGACCAAGGCGGCCGAGCTGCTGGGCATTTCCCAATCGGCCGCGTCTGCCGCTATTCGCGCGCTTGAAGAGCAGCACGGCGTCCATCTGTTCAACCGGGTCGGCCGCAATATCGAGCTCGCCCAGACCGGGCACCGCTTCCTGCCGGAAGCCAAGGCCGTGCTGGAGCGGGCGGCTGCCGCGCGCAACGTGCTGGAGCATGTCTCGCAGACGGTCACCGGCAGCCTCTCGATCGCCGCCAGCCAGACCATCGCCAGCTATTGGCTGCCGCGCAGGCTGGCTTCCTTCCACGAGGCCTATCCTGCCGTCAGGTTGAGCGTCACCATCGGCAATACCAGGCAGGTCGAGGCCAATGTCCTCGATGGTGCGGCTGATCTCGGCCTGGTCGAGGGGCGCACGGAATCCGATATCCTGCGCCGCGCCAAAGTCGACGTCGACAGGCTGATGCTGGTCGTCGCCAGTGCCCATCCGGAGATCGCCGAAGTCGCACCGGGACGGCCCGACATCAAGGGCCTGCGCTGGATCATCCGTGAGGGTGGTTCGGGCACACGCGAGGTGCTGGAGGATATGGCGCGCCGCGAAGGAATTTCACTCGCCGACCTGCAGATATTCCTGGTGCTGCCGAGCAACGAGGCGATCCGACAGGCGGTCGAAGCGGGGGCCGGCGCCACCATCATTTCCGAACTCGTCGTCGACAGCGCAATTGCCGAAGGCAGTTTGCGCGCGGTGCCGATTGACCTGCCGAAGCGCGACTTCGCCATCATCACCCACCGCGACCGGCAGGCGAGCCTTGCCCAGATGGCGCTCAAGGCGCATCTCAGCGCCAGCGCCGATGAAGCGCTGCCCGCCCGCCCGTGAGTGGGCCGTGTCAGCCAAACTTTCGCTGGGCGTCGAGCGCCAGGCCAAGCCCTACCGAGCCGAACACGTCGCCTTCGATGACGGATGCCTGCGGCACCAAGGAGAGAATCTCTCGTCTTGCCAGCGGGATTGCGGTCGACCCGCCGGTCAGGAACACCGCGGTGATGTCGGATGGCTTGACCTGGGCGTCGCGGATGGTCTGCCCGACCGTTGCGGTGACCCGATCGATATCCCTGGCAATCGTGGCGTCCAGCCCGGTGCGTGTGATTTCGGCGTCGAACGCCGCCCCCGGCAACTTCACCGCCACCTGAGCCGATGATCTGTCGGTCAGCTCGATCTTGGCCTTTTCGACAAGGGCTGCCAGCGCATGTCCGTAGCGATGCTCGACGATGTGGATGAAGCGGTCGACCAGGTCGGCGCGCTCGGCTTCGTAGCGGATCTGGCGCAGATGCGTCATTGCCTTGGCGGTGTAGACCAGGTTGATGCGCTGCCACGTCGCGAGATCGATGAAGTAGCTGGCCGGCAGATTGCGCTTGCCATCCTTGGTCGGGGTCAGATAGCCGAGCTGCGGCATCACATGGGCGATACTCAACAGCCGGTCGAAATCCGTGCCGCCGATATGGATGCCGCGGCTGGCCAGGATGTCGTCCTTGCGGTCGAGCGACCGCGAGCGTTGCGGTGAGACGCGCACGATCGAGAAGTCCGAGGTGCCGCCGCCCATGTCGACGATCAGCGCCAGTTCCTCGCGCGTCACCTTTTGCTCATAGTCCAGCGCCGCCGCGATCGGCTCGAACTGGAAGGCGATGTGTTTGAAGCCCTGCGCACGTGCGGCCTTCTCAAGTTCGCCCTGGGCGTTTGCATCGGCCTCGGGATCGTCGTCGACGAACTGCACCGGGCGGCCGAGCACCACCGTCTCGACCATGCCGCCGGCATCTTCCTCCAGTTTTTTGCGGAGGTGGCCGAGGAACAGGCCGACGATCTCCATGAAGCCGATCGAGCGGGCCTTGATGCGGGTCTTCTCGTGGGCAAGCGAACTGCCGAGCACGCTCTTCAGCGAGCGCATCAGCCGGCCTTCGATGCTGTCTGTGTAGTTGGCAATGGCGTGGCGTCCGAAACAGGTGCGGTTGTCCTCGAAGTTGAAGAACACGGCACTGGGCAGCGTGACCTGGCCATCCTCAAGCGCGACGAGGCGCGGCTGCCCGTTGCGGACCACGCCAACGGTGGAGTTTGAAGTGCCAAAGTCGATACCGCCGAATGCTGGTCGCATGGCAAGTTTCCTGATTTTGTTCTTTAGGGAGCGGCAACTCGTGTCCGGTCGGGCCGGGGGCGTGCTCTAGCGCATGACGCTGGAAAGGGAAACCCTTTTTGGGAATCCGGCGTCCCAAAGTGCGTCGCGTCGAACGGATTCCTGCGGCGCGCTTTAAGTCTTTCTGGTTCCACGCATGTCGTTGTCTCAAAAACCGAGGCCACTTTTGAGCAACATGCATCAATCCTTTCGGAAGATCACCCGTCCGAGCCAGCCTGTCAGCATGGCCAGCGATATCGCGAAGACGCCATAGAGGAAGGAATAATTGTGCGCGACACGGAAGATCGACTGCTCGAAACCGGATTTCCGGATTTCGAGCTGGGCCGAGCTTTCCTTGATGAACACGCCGCTCTTGAACAGGAAGGCGCGTGCCTTGTGGGTGCCGACCGGAACATTCGGCGCCAGCCTGACCGTGGCGCGGAACAGGTTCTGCGACAGGAATTGCACGCCGCCAACATTCTCGCTGTAGAGGCCGGTCGCGGTTTTGCGACTGCGCAGCGCCGCGGTGAATTCCTCGATGGTCGCCGGGCTGTCGCCGGCGTCGGCCGGCTGCATGTAGAGATTGGAGGCGCCGAGCGACAGCTGCTTGTAGCTGTTCGGTTCGGTTATGTCCTGCAGTGGCCGCGTCGTCGCCACCGAATAGGACATCGGCACATTCTCGAAGGTTTCGGACTCCAGATTGACCCAGACGCCGAGCACCCGGTCCTTGCGGCGTACCACCACCGGGCGCGGCGGACCCTCGAGCACGACGATGACATCGTATCTGCCTTGACGGGCAACCAGCGGGTCGGGATTTTCCAGCGAGCCGAAAATGGTCAGGTCGGCGCCGGAAAAGCCGGCGGTGATGGAAACATTGTCGGTGGAGAGCCCGATCTGGATGCCTTCTACCGGTGGTGTCTGTGCCTTGACCGGAACGACGGCCGCTAGCAACGACAGGAGAATGGCGGTTGCGAACGCTTTAGGGCCCCTCATCAGTTGAGGCCCGTGGCGGTCAGCGAGTAGAGGTTGGGCGGGGTGACGAAGAGGTCGATGGCGAGGCGGATCGCCACCGCCAGCACCAGCAGCGCCAGCAAGGCCCTGAGCTGCTCGCCGCGCAGCCTCTGGCCGGCCTTGGCGCCGTATTGCGCGCCGGCAACGCCGCCCGCCATCAACAGGAAGGCCAGCACGACGTCGACCGTCTGGTTGGTGGTGGCGTGGACCAGCGTCGTGTAGGCGGAGGTGAAGATGATCTGGAACAGCGAAGTGCCGATCACGACATTGGTCGGCACTTTCAGCAGGTAGATCAGCGCCGGCACCATGATGAAGCCGCCGCCGACGCCCATGATCGATGACAGGAAGCCGATGCCGGCACCAAGACCCAGCACCGGGATGACGCTGACGAACAGTTTCGAGGCCCTGAACCGCATCTTCAGCGGCAAGCGGTGGATCCAGTTGTGCTGGCCGGATTTCTTCAGCACCGGTGCCGCACCGCTGCGCGTCGCGCGCAGCGCATTGACGCTTTCGACCAGCATCAGACCGCCGACCGTGCCGAGCAGCACGACGTAAAGCAGCGAGATGAACAGGTCGAGCTGGCCGAGCCTGCGCAGGAAGGCGAAGACGAAGATACCGCCGGTGGAGCCGACGATGCCGCCGGCAAGCAAGACGCCGCCGAGCTTGAAGTCGAGTGTACCTCGCTTCATGTGCGAAAGCACGCCGGAGAAGGAGGAGGCGATGACCTGGTTGGCGCCCGTGGCGACGGCGATCGCCGGGGGGATGTTGTAGAAGATCAGCAGTGGCGTGATGAGAAAGCCGCCGCCGACGCCGAACATGCCCGACAGGAAGCCCACTGCCGCACCCATGGCCAGCAGTACGAAGACGTTGACGGAAATTTCCGCGATCGGGAGATAGATGCCCACCCGTCAGTCTCGATCAGTTTTGCCTGTCGGTGAATGCAACCGTTGCGGGCATCTTGACCCGACAAGCCAGTTTGTTCTTGCGCCGGAGGTGCTACGAAGTCAAACCGCGCAGCATTGCCGAAACAAAAAACATCTCAATCAGTTAACAGGCAAATGTGTGGCAAGGGCGTCGTGGAAGCGACGCATCTGCCGTTATTTGCGCGCCAGCAGCGCCTTGACCAATTTTTCATCCACCGTGCCGGTCGCCGGCAGCTTGTTGTCGGTCTGGAAAGCCATGATCGCGGTCTTCGTCTTCTGGCCCATCCTGCCGTCGGCGTCGCCCGCATCGTAGCCATTCTTGTTGAGAATGCGCTGGATGTTCTCGACGGCCTTCTTCATGTCGACGCTGGCGGTCGTCTGCGGCGTGCCGTCCTGCCAGGATTCGGGAATGTCGACCGAATTGGCTGCCGCATCCAGCGGCTTGGCCTTCCACAGTTCGGCTGCGGCGCGGGCGCGTTCGAGCTGCTCGGGCCGCATCGCATTGGCGATCTCGTCTCGCTTGGCCGCAGCATCCTTGTCACCGGTCTTGGCGACGAGTGCGAACCATTTGTAGGATTCCTCAAGGTTCTGCTTCATGCCGACGCCCTTAGCGGCGAGGATGCCGAGGTTGAACTGGCTGTCCTTGACGCCGACGTCTGCCGCCGCCTGGAACCAGTGCGCGGCCGACTCATTGTCGGTGACGCCATCCGCGGCCATGGCGAACAGCACGGCCAGGTTGTGCATGGCGCTGGCGTTGCCCTGCTCGGCGGCCAGCTGGTACCAGGTCTTCGCCTTCTTGATGTCGCGCGCGACGCCAATGCCCTTCTCGAAGAAATTGCCGATGCGGTATTCGGCCGGCGCGAAGCCGAGTTCGGCCGACTTCTCGTACCATTTGGCGGCTGCCGCCATGTCTTCCTTGACGCCACGCGATTCGGCGTAGCGCGAACCGACCTCGAACAGCGCCTTGGCGTCGCCACCGGCAGCGGCATCGCGCAAGGCGAGCGGGCCGACGTCGGTGGGAATGTCGAACTTGGCCGTGGCCGCCGCCGGCGAAGCGTCCGCCGGTGGAACCGCGCCTGTCGTGTCCTTGGCAGTGTTCGGCTCGGCCGTCGTAGGCTGGGTGCCGGTATCGGCATCGGTCGCTTCCGGGACAACAGCCGGACCAGCCGGTAGCGCAGCAGCCGAAGCTGTCATGTCGGGCGCTGTCGGGCTTGCGTCGGCGGGCGTCGCCGAAGCAACAGGCGCAAGAGTTGGCTCGGCTGTCGGTGCCGAACCCATCGAAGGCTCGATGCTTGGCGGCGTGGCCATCGTGCCTTGCGCGGCCATGTCATCCTTGGCTGCCGGTTCGGACGGCTCGGCCTGTCTGACGGCACGGGCCGGCGCGCTTTCCACGGCCTGCGGCTGAACGTCCGTCTTCGGCTGGCTATCGGTATCGACCGAGGCGGTTTGCACCGGTTGCGCGGCGACGATCGGCGCGGCGTCGTTGCTCGCCACCTGCGCCGGATCGGCGAAGAAGGCCTTGCCCAGTTGCAGGCCGGCGAGCGCCAGCATGATTGCGGCGGCTGCCATCAGGATCGGCTTGCGCCGCGCCTTGAGCAGGTCGCCGATCCGCAGTGCCTTCACGGGTCCGGTCATCGTCGACTGGCGCTTCAGCGCATCGGCCTCGGCGGCGGCGGCCTGCGCCGCGCGCCGCGCTGCAGCGATGAAATCCGATTTGGCGGCATCGGTGTCGCTTGGCTTGGCCGGCTGGCCGCGCTCGTCGCGCACACGCTTCATGATGGCATTGAGGTCAGGTGCGCCGGAGCCGGGCTCCAGCGGCCGGTTGGCCAATTTCGGGTCGAGCGGTTCGTCGAGGTCGACGCTCGGTGTCGGGGCAATCGGCGCCGAGCCGGCCAGAGGCGGAATGTCGGCCTCCTTCTTGCCCCTGAATGCGCGTGCCAGCCCGCCGAACAACGATTTGCGGCCGCCTGTCTGTTCGCTTTTCTCGGCGATGGTGTCGGAACTGAGGGCAGCCAGGGCCGCGGCAGCGGCGGCTTCGGCCGGTGAGCGCGTGCCCGGCTCATTGCGCAGGACGGCGGCGGCGCGGCCATCGAGATCGGCCATGTCCCCGGTCAGCGGCATCGGCTGATCGATATCCATCGACGGTGCCTCGACGGCCATCTTGGACCGCCGCGCACCGCGCCGGCTGTTCGGTTCGACCGCAGCCGCATCCAGGAGTTCGCTCACAGCCTCGACCGGTTCGCCGGGTTCCAGCGAACCCAGCCGGTCGACGATCTTGAGCAGCGTATCATGGATGGCTTCGAATGTTCTCGAATTGCGCTCGTCGGAGCGCCGCGTCAGCGTTTCGAGTGTCTTCAGGTCCTGGGCGAGGCCTGAAACGGCCGTCGCGTTGGCGCTCGAACCGGCCAGCGAACGCACCGCGTTCTCGGCCGCTTCGCGCGCCGCGCCGAGGATGGAATCGCGGGTTCCGGACAGCGACTTCTCGATCTCGTCGAGACGCGGGCTGATGTCCTCGAATTCCGGCAGCGGCGTGCTGGGCCTTGAAAGGTGGGCGGACAGGCCGGCGACCTGGGCCTCCAGGCTGCGGATCAGCGCCGGATCGATGCCGGCCACCTGCGCGGCCGATGCGTCCAGCCGGCTTGAAATATCCTCGAGCCGGCTTTCCAGGCCGCGGATCGCAGCTTCGCCCGCAGGATCGGGAGTGCGCGTTTCCAAGCGCTTGGCCAGCGCGGTGAAGCGGGCGTCGATGGCTTCCATGATGCCGGCGCTGTCGACGTGCGGCATGCGCTGGTCCAGCCTGTCGGCAACCTCGTCCAGCCGCCGCTCGAGATCGCGAAACAGCATGTTGCCCTGTTCGATGGCGTCACCCTGGCGCCGTTCCATCATGCCCGACAGCACGTCGAAGCGTTGCTCCAGGCCATGGAAGATATAGTCGGCGTCGGGCATCGCAGGTGCCTGGTCGATCTTGTCGGCGATGAGCGCGATCTGCTTGGCCAGGCGCTCCATCGCCTGCTCGGGCAGGTTGGCGCGGCCGGCGAGCTCGTCGACACGGCTCGACAGCGTGTTCAGCCGGTCCATGACAGCGTTGCCTGGCCGATCCTGCGCCACTTCCTCGATCTGTTGGGCAAGCGAGTCGATCCGCTTCTCGATGCGCTCGATAGCCTCGTGGTCGAATGTATTGGCTTGCGCGGCAATCGTCGAGGCGACGATGGCGCGGGAAATCTCGTCCAGCCGCTCGTCGATCATGCCAAGCGTGTCGCTGCCACGATTGTCCTGCTGGCTGGCGAAATGATCGACGGCGCCAGCAAGCGTGCGCACCTTTTCCTCGAGCGAGCGCAGCGACAGCGATTCCGGAAGATTGTTGACGGCGTTGCTGATCTGCTCCAGCCGGTCGGTCAGCATTGATAGGCCGGGGTCGTCGGAGCGCTTGCGCTGGTCGGCGTCGACGCGATCCTCGAAGGCCGTCCAGCGGCGATCGAAATCGTCCCAGCGGCGGTCCACCTTCTGCACGCTCTCCTCGCGCGCCAGCGTGTCGAGCGCGGCCTTGACCTGTTCGAGTTCGAGCCGCAGCATGTTGACGCTTCTGTCGTCGCTCTTCTCGGCCAGTGTCTGGATGGCGCCGGAGAGCCGCTCGAATTCGAGGCCGAGTTCGGCGCTTCCCTTGGCCGTGCCAGGCTTGGCGCCCGACTGGAAAGCCCGCTCGATGTCCTTGCGCAGAGCTTCGAATTCCCGCTGCAGTCCGGCCGTCATCTGGTGGCGCAGTTCCTCGCGCATGCCGCGCAACTCGCCGGCGATCTTGCCGACCATGGCGACGCCGTCCTCTTGGCCACGCACGCGATCGATGTCGCGGGCGATGGCCTGGTAATTCTGCCCGAAGGCGGCTGCGGGCTGCGCCGGGCTCGTCGGGCGCGGCGCCGGCTGCGGGTCCTCGTACCACCGCTGCTGACCGGCCGGTTGGGCGGCGGGATAGCGCGCATCGGCCCCGTATTGGCGGGGCTCGGGACGTGCCAGCGGGTCCTCGCGCGTACGCTCCAGCCGCTGCTCCAGCGTTTCGAGGGAACGGTTCAACTGCTCGAGCGTGGTCTGCGGCCTGCGCTGCCTGCCGGCGTTGAGTGTATCGAGGTAGGACCGCTTGCTGTTCATCGGTGCGTCCGTCTTTCAGAATGGCTGGCTCGCGGCCAGTTCCCCCAAGTCCCTGTCGGAACGAGGCGACAGCGGCTATGCCGCGGTGGAAGACGAGCTTCCCGGGCTCTCACCCGCGCTCCGAAAAACCGTGAAAAATTCGATACAGGATAACCACGGGTAGCCGACGCGCCCACATTTCGCCCAACGTGGTAAACAACGCGTTAACCAAACTTAAGAAGTTGCAAGGATGTCGGATACCGGCCTGACGGTGCGGCATAAAGCTCGGCGCGCAGAACGCCCTTGCGTCATGAGGCGGCTATCGGTATAGAATTGACGTAAACGTAAAAGGCGCCTTGAGCGAGCTTTTGCGATTTGTTTGTTGAAACCACGACCGGAAGCAAGCCCCCGCTTCCAGTCAGGCGACGCAGGGTCCAGGACCGCGACGCCACCAGACGGGGAAAGCCAGTGACCATGAAGCTTATCTCGGCCGGCGAGACCGCGGCCAATACCAACAATATGTCTGTCGAAACCGGCGAGGACCTTGTCCGCATCGGCGAGATGGCCAAGAAATATGGAGTGACGCTGCGCACGCTGCGTTTCTATGAAGACAAGGGCCTGCTCAACCCGCAGCGCGACGGTTCGACCCGTCTCTATACGCGCCGCGACAAGGCCCGGCTGAAGCTGATCCTGCTTGGCCGCAAGGTTGGGTTCTCGCTGCGCGACGTCAAGCAGATGATGGACCTCTACGATCCGACCGGCTCCAACACCAAGCAGCTGCGGCTGGCGCTGGACAAGTCGGAAAAGCAGCTTGCCCGGCTGCAGAAGCAGCGGGCGCTGATCGATGACGCCATCAACGAGCTGAGCGGTTCGATGTCGGCGGTGCGCCAGATGCTGGCCGAGCGTTCGGCGCCCCAGGCGAGCGTCGCGGGCTAGCTCATCCGCTGACTGTCTGACTATCAAAGCCGCGTGGCCCTGCCGCGCGGCTTTCGTCGTCTTGGCAACGCCACAATCAGCCTCTCGCCGCTAGCTTGTGCAATACCTCGTCGCTACGTTCACCGCGCGGTGGGCGGGAAATCTTGTCGCATCGAAAAATTGACGTTTACGCAAACGTCAATTTTTGCTATCCCGCTCGCAACATGGGTCCGCATGCCACCCTGGCTGACTTCGGGGGCTTTCGGATCAGGTCTGCAGGGTGGAGAAAAAGCATGCCGACATACAGGGCTCCGGTCCAGGATACGCTGTTCGTGCTCAACGAGGTGCTGGGCTACCAGCGCTATTCGAACCTTCCCGGATTTGCCGACGCCACGCCCGATGTGCTGGAGGCTATCCTCGCCGAAGGCGCCAAGCTTGCCGAAAACGTCATGCATCCGCTGAACCGTGTCGGCGACTTGGAAGGCTGCGTGCGCCATGACGACGGCTCGGTGACGACGCCGAAAGGCTTCAAGGAGGCTTTCGACCAGTATCGTGAGGGTGGCTGGATGGGCCTCGCTGCACCGGTCGAGTTCGGCGGCCAGGGGCTGCCCTACGCGGTACACACCGCCGTCGCCGAATATATGGTGTCGGCCAACATGTCGCTGATGATGTATGCGGGCCTGACGCAAGGCGCGATCGCGGCGATCATCACCCACGGCACCGACGAGCAGAAAGCCAAGTGGCTGCCGAGGATGGTCGAAGGTGCCTGGACCGGCACCATGAACCTGACCGAGCCGCATTGCGGTACCGATCTTGGTCTGCTGCGAACCAAGGCGGTGCCGAATGGCGATGGCACCTACAAGATTTCTGGCCAGAAGATCTTCATCTCGGCCGGCGAGCACGACATGTCGGACAACATCGTCCATCTGGTGCTGGCCCGCATCGAGGGCGCGCCGGAAGGCGTCAAGGGCATCTCGCTGTTCATCGTACCGAAGCTTAAGCTCGACGGCTCCGGCAATCCGGGCACGAGGAACACCGTCTCCTGCGGCTCGATCGAGGAGAAGATGGGTATCCACGGCAACTCGACCTGCGTCATGAACTATGACGAGGCCGAAGGCACGCTGCTCGGCGAGGCCAATGGTGGCTTGAAGGCGATGTTCACGATGATGAACGAGGCCCGCCTTGGTGTTGGCCTGCAAGGGCTGTCGCTGTCGGAGATCGCCTACCAGAACGCCGCCGCTTATGCCAAGGACCGCTTGCAGGGCCGCTCGCTGTCGGGGCCGAAGGCGCCGGACAAGAAGGCCGACCCGATCATCGTCCATCCCGACATCCGCCGCAGCCTGATGACCATGAAGGCCTTCAACGAGGCCGGCCGCGCGCTGGCGCTGTGGACGGCGATCAAGTCCGACATCGCCCACCGCTCGGGCGACGACAAGGACCGCCAGGCCGCCGACGACTACACCGGCCTGATGACGCCGGTGGTCAAGGGCGTGCTCACCGACAAGGGGTTCGACCACGCTGTGATGGCGCAGCAGGTGTTCGGCGGTCACGGCTACATCGAAGAGCACGGCATGAGCCAGTTCGTGCGCGATGCCCGCATCGCCATGATCTATGAAGGCGCCAACGGCATCCAGGCCCTCGATCTCGTCGGCCGCAAGCTCGGTTTGAATGGCGGCCGCGCCGTGCAGGCCTTCTTCAAGGAGGTCGGCGAATTCTGCGAGGAAAACCGTTCCGACGAGAAGATGGCGCCGTTCACGAAGGCGCTGAAGAAGGGCCTCAACGACCTGCAGGCCGCCACCATGTGGCTGCTGCAGAACGGCATGGCCAAGCCCGACAATGCCGGCGCCGCCTCGACCGATTTCATGCATCTCTTCGGCCTTGTGGCGCTGGGCTACATGTGGGCGCAGATGGTCAAGGCGGCGCTTGGCAAGACGGGGGCCAACGGTTCGCAGTCCTTCTACGACAACAAGGTTGTGACGGCGCGCTTCTTCATGGAGCGGATCATGCCGGAAACCGGCGCTCACCTCGCCCGCATTTCGAGCGGTGCCGACACGCTGATGGCTCTGCCGGCGGAAGCGTTCTAAGTTCGAACGCCGGCACCGCCGGCCTTGTCTGTCGATACGCGGAGGAAATCGTGGCGACAAATCCCGCCGAAGTGCTCTCTTTGCCGAAGCCCGCCTGGGCCGCGGACGAGGTCGGCATGCTCTACGACATGGCGCACCGCTTCATGTCGGAGGAAATCGCGCCGCGCTACGATGAATTCGAGAAGAACGAGATGGTCGACCGCGAGAGCTGGTTGAAGGCCGGCGCTGCCGGTCTGCTCTGCGCCTCGATGCCGGAGGAATATGGCGGCTCGGGTGGTACCTTCGCGCATGAGAGCGCCATCATCGAGGCCATCGGCCATGTCGGTGTCGATGGTTTCGGCATCGGCCTGCACAATTCGATCGTCGCCCCTTACATCCTCCACTACGGCTCTGAAGAGCAGAAGAAGAAATGGCTGCCGAAGCTGGCGACCGGCGAGTTGATCGGCGCCATCGCCATGACCGAGCCAGGTGCCGGCTCCGACCTGCAAGGCGTCAAGACGCGAGCCGAGAAGGATGGCAACCAGTACAAGATCAACGGTTCCAAGACCTTCATCACCAATGGCCAGCTTGCCAACTTCATCATCGTCGTCACCAAGACCGATCCGGAGAAGGGCGCCAAGGGCACCTCGCTGATCGTTGTCGAGACCGATGAGGTCGAAGGCTTCCAGCGCGGCCGCAACCTCGACAAGATCGGCTTGAAGGCCAACGACACCTCGGAACTCTTCTTCAACGATATGCGCGTGCCGACCTCCAACCTGCTCGGCCATGAGGAAGGGCAGGGTTTTGTCCAGCTGATGCAGCAATTGCCGCAGGAGCGGCTGCAGATCGGCACCGGGGCGATTGCCATGATCGAGCGCGCCCTGGCGCTGACCATCGACTACGTCAAGGAGCGCAAGGCGTTCGGCAAGGCGATCATCGAATTCCAGAACACCCAGTTCAAGCTGGCCGAGCTCAAGACCGAGGCAACCATCGGCCGCGTCTTCTACAATGATTGTGTGACCCGTCACATCGCCGGTGGCCTCGACCCGGTGACGGCGTCGATGGCCAAATACTGGCTCAGCGACCTGCAAGGAAAAGTCGTCGACGAATGCCTTCAATTGCATGGCGGCTATGGCTACATGAATGAATACCCGATCGCCCGCATGTTCCGCGACGCTCGCGTCCAGCGCATCTACGGCGGCACCAACGAGATCATGAAATTGCTGATCGGACGCTCGCTCTAATGCATGTCGCCCAAAAGTGGTCCCGGTTTTGGGAGATCGACATGCATCAGTCTAAATCCGTTCGATAAACCCAAGGAGCAAAAGATGGCCGAAGCTTATGTCTATGATGCTGTGCGCACGCCGCGCGGCAAGGGCAAGAAGGACGGATCGCTGCACGAGGTGCCGGCGGTGCGGCTTGCCGCCAAGACGCTCGAAGCATTGCGCGATCGCAACGGGCTCGACACCGGCAATGTCGACGACATCATCTTCGGCTGCGTCGATCCGGTCGGCGAGGCGGGCTCGGTCATTCCGCGCGCCGCTGCCTTCGAGGCCGGCTATGACACCAAGGCGCCTGGCATGCAGATCTCGCGCTTCTGCGCATCGGGCCTCGACGCCATCAATTTCGGTGCCGCCAAGATCGCGCAGGGCGCCGACGACATCGTCATCGCCGGCGGCGTCGAATCGATGTCTCGCGTCGGCATGGGCGCCTCAGGCGGTGCCTGGTTCATGGACCCTTCGGTCGGCCTGCCCGGCTGGTTCGTGCCGCAAGGCATTTCGGCCGACTTGATCGCGACCAAATACGGCTTTTCGCGCGACGACGTCGACGCCTATGCGGTGGAGAGCCAGAAGCGGGCGGCAAAGTCCTGGGCCGATGGCCGTTTCAAGAAGTCCGTCATCCCGATCAAGGACCAAAACGGTCTGACCATCCTCGACCATGACGAGCATATGCGCCCGTCGACCGACATGCAGTCGCTGGCCTCGCTCAACCCTTCCTTCGTCATGCCTGGCGAAATGGGCGGTTTCGATGCCGTCGCGGTGCAGAAGCACCCGGAGGTGGAAGAGGTCAATCACGTCCACCATGCCGGCAATTCGTCCGGCATCGTCGATGGCGCTGCCGCTGTTCTGCTCGGCTCGAAGAAGGCCGGCAAGGCGATGGGGCTGAAGCCGCGTGCTCGCATCCGTACCTTCGCCAACATCGGCTCCGAGCCGGTGCTGATGCTGACCGGCCCGGTCGACGTCACCGAGAAGCTGTTGAAGCGTGCCAAGATGAAGCTGTCGGATATCGACCTGTTCGAACTCAACGAGGCCTTCGCCTCGGTGGTGCTGCGCTACATGCAGGCCTTCGATATCGAGCACGACAAGATCAACGTCAATGGCGGCGCCATCGCCATGGGCCATCCGCTCGGCGCCACCGGGGCGATGATCTTCGGCACGGTGCTGGACGAACTTGAGCGCCGCGATCTCAACACCGCACTGGTAACGCTGTGCATCGGTGCCGGCATGGGCACCGCAACGATTATCGAACGCGTCTGACAGGGGAGAGAAATCATGAGCTACACCAATTTCACCCTCGACACGGACGCCGACGGCATTGCGCTGGTCACCTGGGACATGCCGGGCCGCTCTATGAACGTCTTCACCGAAGAGGCGATGCGGGAACTGAACGCCATCGTCGACACGGTGGCGGGCGATGCCGCCATCAAGGGGGCGGTGATCACCTCCGGCAAGGACACCTTCTCCGGCGGTGCAGACATCACCATGCTGCAGAAGATGCTGACCACCTTTGCCACCGAAAAGGACAAGGATGTCGAAAAGGCCACCAAGGCGCTGTTCGACAATGCCGGCACTATGACCGGCCTGTTCCGCAAGCTGGAAACGTCGGGCAAGCCCTGGGTGTCTGCGATCAACGGCACCTGCATGGGCGGTGCCTTCGAATTGTCGCTCGCTTGCCACGGCCGTGTCGCGGCCGATAGCGACAAGGTCAGGATGGCGCTTCCCGAAGTGAAGATCGGCATCTTCCCGGGCGCCGGCGGCACCCAGCGCGTGCCGCGGCTGACCGATCAGCAGCAGGCGCTGCAGATGCTGACCTCCGGCCAGGCGCTGTCGCCGCAGAAGGCCAAGTCGATGGGCCTGATCCATGAGATCGCCGAACCGGCCAAGCTGGTCGACACCGCCAAGGCGATGATCAGGAACGGCTTGAAGCCGGTGGCGCCGTGGGACGAGAAGGGCTTCAAGCTGCCCGGAGGCCAGATCTATTCGCCAGCCGGCTTCAATCTGTGGCCGCCGGCCATCGCGATCCTGCGCCGCGAGACCTATGGCAACTATCCAGCTGCCGCCGCGATCCTGAAATGCGTCTATGAAGGCCTGCTGGTGCCGTTCGACACGGCCTTGCGCATCGAGCAGCGCTATTTCACCGAGATCATGCAGACCCAGGAAGCGGCGGCGATGATTCGCTCGCTGTTCGTATCGCTGCAGGAACTGAACAAGGGCGCGCGTCGTCCGGCCGGTGTGCCGGATACCAAGTTCAAGAAGATCGGCATTCTCGGCGCCGGCTTCATGGGCGCCGGCATCGCCTATGTCACCGCCAAGGCCGGCATTCCGGTGGTTCTGCTCGACCGCGACATGGAGTCGGCCGCCAAGGGCAAGGCGCATTCCGACAGCCTGGTCTCGGATCAGGTGAAGAAGGGCCGCGCCAAGCCGGAGGAGAAGGACAAACTTCTGTCGCTGATCACGCCGACGGCCGACTATGCCGACCTTGCCGGTTGCGACCTGGTGGTCGAAGCGGTGTTCGAGGATTCCGCCGTCAAGAAGAGCGCCACCGAGCAGGCGGAAGCGGTGCTTAAAGCCTCGGCGATCTTCGCCTCCAACACCTCGACCATTCCGATTTCGTCTCTGGCCAAGAATTCGGCGCGGCCGAAGAACTTCATCGGCATCCACTTCTTCTCGCCGGTCGATAGGATGATGCTGGTCGAGATCATTTTGGGCAAGAAGACCGGCGACAAGGCGCTCGCGACAGCCATCGATTTCGTCCGTGCCATCAAGAAGACGCCGATTGTCGTCAACGACACCCGCGGCTTCTACGTCAATCGCTGCGTGCTGCGTTACATGTCGGAAGCCTACAAGATGCTGATCGAAGGCGTGCCTGCGCCCATGATCGAGAATGCGGCAAAGGCCGCCGGCATGCCAGTTGGCCCGCTAGCTCTGACCGACGAGACGGCCATCGACCTCGCGCAGAAAATCATGAAGCAGACCATGCGCGATCTCGGCGACGCCGCCGTCGACCAGAAGCAGATGGCGCTGATCAACACAATGGTCGACGACCATGGCCGCTTCGGCCGCAAGAACGGCAAGGGTTTTTACGACTATCCCGCCAAGCCGGCCAAGAAGAAGCTGTGGCCGGGCCTGAAGAATCTCTATCCGCAGCTTGCGGCCGAGAAGGTCGATTATGAAGAGCTACAGCAGCGGCTGCTGGTCACCATCGCGCTGGAAGCGGCCAGGGTGATGGAAGAGGGTATCGTCACCGATCCGCGTGAGGCCGATGTCGGCTCGATCCTGGCCTTCGGCTTCGCGCCCTTCACCGGCGGCGCGCTGTCCTATATCGACGGTATCGGCGCCAAGGCATTCGTCAAGATCGCCAAGAAGCTTCAGAAGAAATACGGCGCCGAATTCAAGGCGCCCAAGCTGCTGCTCGATATGGCCGAAAAGGGCGAGACCTTCTACGAGCGCTTCAATCCCTACTCCAAGGGTGACGTGAAGCAGGCAGCCTGACACTGGTCGATCCATGTTTGGGCGCGACGGCCGTAGCCCTTTGGTTTGCGCATGATGGCCACGGCACACAGCCGTGGCCGGCGCGCTTTGGCTTTCCCATGCGGTCCGTCGGTGATAAATTAGCTTTTGCTAACTTAAAGTTGGCAGAAGGACGTAATCGTCATGCGTATGATGCTGAGAGTTTCCATCCCGGCTGAGGAAGGCAACAAGGCGATCAAGAACGGCAGCATGGCCAAGTTCATCGAGCACACCTTGTCCGATCTCGGCCCGGAGGCCGCCTATTTCACCGCCGACGGTGGCCGGCGAACGGCCTATCTCGTCGTGGAGGTAAAGGACAGTTCGGATATGCCCTATGTCGCCGAGCGGTTCTTCTTCGCGTTCAATGCGAGCGTCGAGATGATCTCGGTGATGAACGCCGAGGAACTCAGGAAGGGCTTGCCGAGGGCGATGGCGGCGATGGCCGGATAGGCTCATCGGCGATCATTGGTGTCCGATCACTGGACCGCAGCGTTATCGCGGCGGCACGCAGTTCTGTCGGCGACGCGGCGGCTGCGCCCGGTGGACATGACGGCGGATGCGCGTTAGACAGGAAGAGGCATTTTTTCCTGTTTCGAGGAGAGCGAGATTGCTCTCGCATGACCGTGTCTGGGCTGCCATTGATGCTCTCGCCGAGCGCTATTCGCTGTCGGCTTCGGGGCTGGCCCGGCGCGCGGGGCTCGATTCGACGGCCTTCAACAAGTCGAAACGTCTGTCGTCAGATGGCCGGCCGCGCTGGCCTTCGACCGAATCGCTGGCCAAGATCATCGAGGCGACGGGCGCTACACTCGACGAATTCATCGGCCTGATCGAGGGCAGGGCCGGATCCGCATCGGTCGCCGGCAGGCGCTCCGTGCCGTTGCTCGGCTTTGCCCAGGCCGGCGCCGGCGGCTTCTTCGACGATGCCGGCTTCCCGGCCGGGCAGGGCTGGGACCTGGTCGAACTGCCGGCGCAATCGACCGAGAGCTCCTACGCGCTGCAGGTGCAAGGTGATTCCATGCTGCCGCTCTACCGCAATGGCGACGTCCTGATCGTCGAGCCGGGCGCCGTCACCCGCAAGGGCGACCGCGTCGTCGTCAAGACAACCGCCGGCGAAGTGATGGCCAAGGTGCTCGAGCGCCAGACCGTCAAGTCGATTGCACTGGTCTCGCTCAATCCCGATCATCCGGACCGCGACATTCCCATGCGCGATGTCGAATGGGTGGCGCGGATTGTCTGGGCAAGCCAGTAGGTCCGGCTGGTGCGGCTCCCTCATCTTGTCCTGGCAGTTCTGATGGTGCCGGCAATGGCCGCCATCGTCGTCGCCGGCGGTCGCACGCTGAAGGGAACCGAAGGCGTGGTGACGGTGGATCAGGTCGATCCGGGCGCCGAAACGATCTCGCATGAGGGCAACGAGACGGTGCCTGCAGAGCCGGCGACATCCGCCATAACCGCTCCGCAGCCGCCAAAGCCGGCGCCACATTCGAGGGCGATCGATCCTGAAATTATCGTACCACCGGAACTGCCCGCCGAAGGGCTTGAGCGCGTCGAGCCGCGCGAGCCCTTGAGCAAGCTGGCGCTGGCAGTGCCGCCCAAGCCGAAAATGCCCGACGACTGGAACGGGACAAAGTTGTTCCAGCCGGTCGCGCAGGCCGCCGGCCTGATCGAGGCCAAAGGCTACTCGGTCGCGGTGTCGGGCATCGACATCGTCAGGCAGGACGAGACCTGCAGCGATGACGGCAAATCCTGGCCGTGCGGCATCCGGGCGCGAACGGCGTTCCGCGCCTTCCTGCGTGGCCGCGCGGTGGTCTGCACCGTGCCGCCCGAGGGCGGTCGCGACCTGATCGCCGCCGAATGCCGGATCGGCAAGCAGGATGTCGGTCAATGGCTGGTCGAAAACGGCTGGGCTCGCGCCGCCAAGGGTGGGCCCTATGTCGAGGCCGGCGACAAGGCACGCACGACCAAGAAGGGCATTTTCGGGTCGCCGCCCAACCTTTCCGGCATGCCGGCGATGCCGGCCGCACCGAGCCCGGCGCCTCAGGCGCCGAGTTCGATCCTGGAAGAGGTCGACGGCGTGCTCAAGCCAGCTGACCAGCCAGCGCCCGCTCAATGAGCGCCCGCGTCTCGGCAATGCCATACAGCGCGGCGAACGAGCCGAAGCGCGGGCCGCGCTCCTGGCCGATCAGCACCTGGTAGATCATCTGGAAGAAGGCGCCCGACACGCCGGGGCCGCCTTCCGGGCTCTGCTTTGAGTGATCCTGATAGCGTTCGATCCTGCGTGCGACGTTGAGCGAAGCGTTCTGGATCGCTTCGCCCTTGGCGTCCGCCGGCAGCGCGCCAAGCGCCGTGTCGAGGGCCGCCAGCGCCTCGCGCTCGACCTCGTCGGCGGGGCGGAAGGTTTTCGTCGGCTTCACGAAATCGTCGAAATAGCGGATCGCATGGCCGACCAGCTGGTCGAGCTCGGGATGCGTCTTTGGCGTTACCCCCGCGGTATGGCGCGAAATGAAGCCCCACAGCACATCCTTGTTCTGCGCGTTGGAAGCGCTGACCAGGTTGAGCAGCAGCGAGAACGGCACCGGCATGTCGATGGCCGGCGGGTTGCCGTCATGCATATGCCAGACCGGGTTGCCCAGCCGCTCCTTCCAGTCCTGCCGCGGGTAAGCGGCAAGGAAGGTGTAATACTCGTCCACTGCTCTCGGGATGACATCGAAATACAGCTTCTTGGCCTGCCGCGGCCGCTGGTACATATAGAGCCCGAGGCTCTCGGTCGGCGCATAGGTCAGCCACTCGTCGATGGTCAGCCCGTTGCCCTTCGATTTCGAGATCTTCTGGCCGTTTTCGTCGAGGAACAGTTCATAGACGAAATGTTCCGGCGCGCGCCCGCCCAGGATATTGCAGATGCGGTCATAGACCACCGCATTGGTCTGGTGGTCCTTGCCGAACATCTCGAAATCGACGCCGAGCGCTGCCCAGCGCATGCCGAAATCCGGCTTCCACTGCAGCTTCACCCTGCCGCCGGTGATCGAAAGCGTGGTCTCGGTGCCTTCATCGTCGAAGGTGATGGTGCCGGCCTTGGCGTCGACATGCTTCATCGGCACGTAAAGCACGCGGCCGCTCTTCGGCGAAATCGGCAGGAACGGACTGTAGGTCGCCTGCCGCTCGGAGCCGAGCGTCGGCAGCATCACCGCCATGATCTGGTCATAGCGTTCGGCGGCGCGCAGCAGCATCGCGTCGAAGCGGCCCGACTTGTAATATTGCGTCGCGCTGGCGAACTCGTAGTCGAAGCCGAACGTGTCCAGGAAGCGGCAAAGCATCGCGTTATTGTGATCGGCAAAGCTCGGGTAATCGTCGCCGAACGGATTGGGCACCGACGACAGCGGCTTGTGCAAATGGGGCTCCAGCGCCGCACGATCCGGCACGTTGTCGGGGATCTTGCGCATGCCGTCCATGTCGTCGGAAAAGCACAGCAGCTTGGTCGCAACCTTGTCCTGCGTCAGGACGCGGAAGGCGTGCCGCACCATCGTCGTGCGCGCCACCTCGCCGAACGTGCCGATATGCGGCAGGCCGGACGGTCCGTAGCCGGTCTCGAACAGGATTGTTTCAGGAAAGTCGGTGCCCTTGTACCGTTCGATGATCTTCTTGGCTTCCTCGAACGGCCATGCCTTGCTCTCGGTCGCAGCCGCCAGCAGCTCGGGATTGAGATCGATGGTGTTTGATCCCGCCATGTCGCAGTTTTCCAAATAAATCGCCGGTGTTGCCCTGAGCAGGGGTTTTCAACCGGTCTCTAGGCGTGCGTGGCCGGAGCGTCAACGCGTGCGGCGCTTTTTCCTTGCGGTGCAGATACCACTTTCCTACCTTCGGAACCCATTCAAGGAGTATGGAATGCCGTTGCCGACGCCGCACGAAGCGCTGATCTACCTGATGGTCATCACCTCGGCTTCCGACCGCGACATGACCGATGTCGAGCTGGCCCGGATCGGCGACGTCGTCCGCTCGTGGCCGGTGTTCGAGGATTTCAATCGCGACCGGCTGGTCGGCGTCGCCCAGGCCTGCCAGAAGATGCTTAATGAAAAGGGCGGGCTGGAAGGCGTTCTTGCGCGGGTTGCCCAGGCCTTGCCGGAGCGCTTGCGCGACACCGCCTATGCCGCCGCCTTCGAAGTGGCCGCCGTCGATCTCGAAATGCGCATGGAAGAAGTCCGAGTGCTGCAGCTCATCCGCCGCCAGCTCGACCTCGACACCTTGACCGTCGCCGCGATCGGTCGTGCCGCCAAGGCGAGGCTGCGCACCCTGACCTAGGGCGCTGCCTTTCGGTGGCTAGAAGAAGCTGACCGGAAAATAGCGCAGATAGAATTCGGCGAACGTGCCCTTCATCGAGATCTCCTGCAGCGCGTAGTCGAACGCGGCGGCCAGTGCGGGGTCGTCCGCCCTGGTGGCGATGGCCATGCCCGAACCCAGATATTCGGGCGCCAGATAGGGACCGCCGGCAAAGCGGCAGCAGCCGGTCGCATCCGATCCGCCCAGCCAGAAGGCCAGCCGCATGCCGTCGCCGAAGGCGGCGTCGAGCTTGCCGGCCTTGAGATCGGCATAGAGATCTTCCGGCCTGTCGAAGGGGACGATCTGACCGGTGTTGAAATAGTCGCGCAGCATGCGCTCATGCGCCGAGCCGGCGAGCACGCCGACACGCTTGCCGCGCAATTTGTCGAAGACCGGTTCGGTCAGGTCCTTGCTCTTCTGTATGACGAAGCGAGCCGGGAACTGCAGGTAGGAGCGCGAGAAGGCATAGGTCGAGCGAGATTCGGGCGTTGCGGCGATTCCGGCGATGATCGCTTCGCCCTCACCTTTCTGCAGCGCGCCTTCGAGCTCTGCCCAGGGCAGGGCCTGGATCTGGCATTTGTCAACGATACCAAGCTCGGCGCAGATGGCGCGTGCCAGATCGATATGGAAACCGGACAGTTTTCCCGACCCGTCGAGGAAATTGAATGGTGGAAAATCCGTGGTCGTCAGGAAGCGCAGCCGCGGCAGTGCCGAGAGGTCCGGTTTCGGCAGCCGCTCCTTGGCATCCCACAGTACCGGCACCTGCGGCTCGGCGGCTGGCGCTGTATTGGCGACCGACACTGCTGCGATCAGCAGCGACGCAAGAGCCAAAAACCTCCACTGGAACGCCACGATAAGACTCCGCCGCAGTCGTGTTGGCAGGTTTTGGTACGAAAATGACAAAGGTACAATGCTTTTTGATTTCAACGCGTCGATTTCAGGATATGCTTTAGGGAGTTTGCAAATAGCAGTGGCTGCCTTGGTTGGGGGACCAGGGTTGAGAACCACGACCGGAAACATGCGGTTTGCAATCCGTGGTCGGTGGTGAAGTGCAAACGAAGCACGCATCATTGGTCGCAATGCATGAGGCAACATAGGGTTGATGTTGCGATGGGTCAGTTCGATCGCACGCTGGAATTCATAGACCAACTGCAGCACGCCGGAACGGCGGCGGCAGTCTGCGAAACGTTGCTGGGTGTAACGTCGGATTTCGGGCTCACCGCGCTGATGGCGGGAACCGTGCCGCAGCCGGGCACGCCAAGCGGCCAGCAAAAGCAGCATGTGCTTCTCTGCGACTGGCCTGTTGAATGGCTGGAGCGCTATGTGGCGCGCAACTATGTCGATCACGACCCGGTCGTCAGCCACATGAAACAGCTGCAGGCGCCGTTCCAGTGGCGCGAAGCCTCACAGGGCGCCCGCATCGACAAAAGCAGCGGCGAAGTGATGGGCGATGCCGGCGCGTTCAAGCTGCGCGACGGATTGGCCTTCCCGCTGATCACGCTCGACGGCCAGATCGTCATGGTGTCGCTGGGTGGCGAGGCAGTCGAATTGTCGGCGGCCGAGTTCGGCCTGGTGTCGCTGGTGTCGACCTATGCGGTCGGCCGCGCCATGCAGCTCCACACGATGGCGAGCAACACCATCGATCACATCGTACTGACGCCGCGCGAACGCGAATGCCTGCAATGGGCCGCCGTCGGCAAGTCCGAGTGGGAGATTTCGCAAATCCTTGGCATCTCCGAACACACCTCGGAGAAACATCTTCTTAACGCCAAAAGCAAACTTGGTGCCGTCAACCGGGTTCAGGCGGTCGCGGAAGCGATAAGGCGGGGCTACATTAGTTAGGTCGGCCGTGCCGGCCTAGCAATTCTAGCCTACGCGATCACGCAATTTTCTCATCGAAGCACGGCCGTATCTTCCTCTGAAACCAGGAGATGACGGAATGCTTTTTTCTCTCACAACCCAAGAATTGATGGAACGCCCGGACCTTTGGGAGGCGGTCCATCGCCTGCGCTACAAGATATTCGTCGAGGAGATGGGATGGGAGGACCTCAGGCGCCCCGACGGGCTCGAATGCGATCAGTTCGATCATGACGAGGCCGTCCATCAAATCGTCATCAGGGGCAGTGAAGTCGCAGGCTACCAGCGGCTTTTGCCGACGACGCGGGCACATCTGCTGACCGAGGTGCTGACCGACCTCTTTGAAGGAACGCCGCCCTCCGGACCCAACATCTATGAGTTGACCCGCTATGCGGTCGCTCCAGGTTACCGCGATGGCCGTCGCGGCGTGTCAACCGTCGGCACCGAGCTGATCGCTGGCTTCGTCGAGTGGGGACTGAAGCGCAACGTCAACCAGGTGATCATCGAGTTCGAGCCGATGTGGGTGCTGCGCGCATTGCAGCTGCATTTCCTGGCGACCCCGCTGGGCTATCAGCGCACCTATGGCAACCAGCAGGTCGTAGCCACCTTGCTTACCTTCAACGAGCACACGCTCGATGTGGTGCGTTCGCGCCGCAATCATTTTGCTCCCGTGCTGACCAGGGGATACCCCGACATGCTCGGCCAAAGGCGTGCGTCGTGAAATCGGAGACAGTCATGAGCCCCCATCCGCAACCAGAACTCCGCAACCACACGCTAATGGTCACCGTATCGTCGAATGACGGCCGGCCTGTGCTGGACAGAAGAGCCTATGAAAGCCTGGCAAAGACCTTCCATCAAGCCGCCGACAATGAGGAGGTGCGCGTCGTCGTGCTGCGCGGCCTGTCAGGCTGCTTCTGTCTCGGAGGCGATTTCTCCGAATTCCTCGACGCCACAAAGCACCAGAAACTGATCGCCGCCGTCACCGATCTGTTTCGCACGCTGGCGACGTTTCCCAAACCCATCCTAGCCTGCGTCGATGGCGATGCCGTCGGCGTCGGCTGCACGATCCTGTTCCATTGCGACATGGTGATCGCGTCCGATCAAAGCACGTTCCGGGTGCCGTTCGTCGATTTCGGCCTGGTCCCGGATGCCGCGACCAGCATCCTGGCGCCGCAGAAACTCGGCTATGCCGGAGCTTTCCGCTTCTTCTGCCTCGGCGACACGCTTCGCGCCGAGGATGCCAGGGCGCTCGGCCTCGTCGCCGAGATCGTGCCGGGCGGCACCGTCGAAGACGCGGCCCTCGGCCGGGCGAGGCAGCTTGTCAAGAAGCCGGTCGCCGCCTTGCTGCAGACGCGGGGTCTACTCAAAGGCAACACCAGCGCGCTGTGCGACCGTATCGATCAGGAGATTTCGCTTTTCCAGCAGGCGCTGCAGGATGACACCACGCTGCGGCGATTGCAGCGCATAGCCCGGCTGGTGGCTTGAACGGTCGACCGAAAGGCCTCGATGACGAAAGCGCCGCGCGGCCTCTGGCTGCGCGGCGCAAAGGACGTCAGTCTTGCTTTCCCAGAAACGACGGCCCTTCGCCGATGATCTTCCTGTCTTCCTTGCCTATGATGTCGAGATCGCGCCCGTCATAGGGCAGCGACAGGAGGATGCGCCGAATGACCGCCAGCCGCGCGCGCCGCTTGTCATTGGCCCGTATGATGATCCACGGCGCGAATTCCTTGTGGGTGCGCTCGAACATGGTGTCGCGGACCTTGGTGTAGTCGTCCCACTTGGTGATGCCGGCAACGTCGATCGGCGAAAACTTCCAGCTTTTCAGGGGGCTGAAGCGGCGATCGTGAAAGCGCTCGAGCTGCGTCTCCCGGCCGATGTTCAGCCAGAATTTGAAGAAGTGGATGCCGTCATTGGCGATCATACGTTCGAAATGCGGTGTCTCGTCGAGAAACTGCTCGTGCTGCTGCGGCGTGCAAAAACCCATCACCGGCTCGACGCCGGCGCGGTTGTACCAGGAGCGATCGAAGGTGAGGAACTCACCCGATGTCGGAAAATGGTCGACATAGCGCTGGAAGTACCACTGCCCCTGCTCTGTCGGAGTCGGCTTGGTCAGCGCCACGTTGCGCGCGGTACGAGGGTTGAGATACTGGCGCAGCACGAAGATCGTGCCGCCCTTGCCGGCGGCGTCGCGGCCCTCGAACAGCGCCATCACCCGTTTGCCGGTCGACTGCAGCCATGCCTGCGCCTTGACCAGCTCGATCTGCAATTTCTCGAGCGTCTCGTCATACTCGTCGCTTTTCATCTTCTTGTCGTAGGGGTAACCGCCGGCGGTCAGCTTTTTGTCTTCGACCCAATCGGGAAGCACGGGATTTTCAATATCGAACTCCCGCTCCTTGCCGTCGATCCTGATCTTCAGCGGACCCGAAGTCGGGGCGGCGGGAGTTTCCTTGGCTTTTTTCATCGAGACGAACCCTTTTCTGCTTCCGGACTCATGCTATTGGGAGCCACTACAGCACTTTTGATTTTGCGCATGATCCTTTCAGAAAATCGATTCCGATTTTCTAGGTCATGCGTTAGACCGGTCCAGCGGAAATTCCCGTCACCGGTCGGGTGCGAGGCATAGGGTGCGGGCGCGCGAGCGAATGGCTGACCTGGACGCAGAGCAGAGAGGCATGGCGCAAGGCTTGGCCGTCCGGCTGTGGAACAGCCGCTGGCTGCTGATCGCCGGCGTCGTCGCGATTGTCGCCGTCTATGCTTTGGCCGCGATATCCGGCTTTGTTATCCTTGCGGCGCTGGCGCTGCTGCTTGCAGCGGCAATGCTGCCGGTCACCGGCACGCGCCAATCGGCCGAGAGTGCCGCGGCGATCGAGGCAATCGGCCTGCAACGGCTCTCCGGCGAATATCTTGCGGCCGCCGTCGCCGACCCGCTGATCATCTTCGACCGGACCGCCACCATCGTCCACGCCAATGCCGCCGCTTTTGCCGCCTTCGGCGGGATTGCGCCCGGTCTGTCGCTGTCGCTGAAATTCCGGGCGCCGGAAATGCAGGCTCTGCTGGACGGCGTGCTGTCGGGTAATGTCGCCTCTGACGTCGTCGACTATACCGAGAAGCTGCCGGTCGAACGGGCCTACCGGGTGAGCGCCTCCTCGGTCGGCCACGGCACCGATCTCTATGTGCTGGTGTTCAAGGACCAGAGCGAAGCGCGCAGGATCGACCGCATGCGCGCCGATTTCATCGCCAATGCCAGCCACGAACTGCGCACGCCGCTCGCCTCTATCTCCGGCTTTATCGAAACGCTGCGCGGACCGGCCCGCAACGACCCGGCGGCCCGCGATCAGTTCCTGCAGATCATGCAGAGCCAGACCGGCCGCATGGCGCGTCTGATCGACGATTTGTTGTCGCTGTCGCGGCTCGAGATGAAGCCCTATCTAAAGCCCGGAACCGAGGTCGACCTGCGTGAGACGGTCGACAGCGTCATCGATTCGCTCGGGCCGCTAGCCACGGAAAACAGCGTTGTCATTGAACGGGATTACGCCGACGGGCCGCTTGATGTGCCGGGGGATGGCGACGAGCTCTTCCAGGTTTTCGAGAACCTCCTGGAAAACGCCTGCAAATACGGGCAGTCGGGCGGCCGCGTCGTGGTGTCGATCGCGCGCGGCGATGCCGGCTCAGAGCCAGGCATCGACGTGACCATCAGGGACTTTGGCCCCGGCATTCCCGAAGAACACATTCCGCGCATCACCGAGCGCTTCTATCGCGTCGACGTCGAGACCAGCCGTACCCAGAAGGGAACCGGCCTCGGTCTGTCGATCGTCAAGCATATCCTGACCCGCCACAATGCCCGGCTTTCGATCAAGTCCGAATTCGGCAAGGGCGCTGCCTTCTCGGTTCATTTGCCGACGCACTGATACTGCCCTAGTTTTGCACTGGATCGTTTCTTTTTTCTGTCATCCGGCTAGCGTATCAGCGGGGATTCGAGGAAACGACTCAAAAACAAGACATTCCGTGGGAAGGCATTCGCCATGCAGTCCGTGCATATCATGAGCGCCTATGACGAAGAGCTGAAATATCTGTCGAAGCGCATCGCGGCGATGGGCGGCCATGCCGAGCGTATGGTCGAACAGGCGGTTGCCGCCCTCGTCAATGCCGACCCCGGCCTCGCCCAGAAGGTTATCCGAGACGATGCCGTGCTCGATGAAGGGCAACGCGAAATCGACGACAAGGCGATCATCATCATCGCCAAGCGTCAGCCGATGGCGACGGACCTGCGCGAGATCGTCGGCGCCATCCGCATTTCCGCCGACCTCGAACGGGTGGGCGACCTCGGCAAGAACGTTGCCAAGCGGGTGGGCGCCGTCACCGACGGCCGCCAGCCGACCAGCCTGTTCCGCGGCCTCGAGGCTCTGGCCAATCTGGCGCTGACCCAGCTCAAGGAAGTTCTCGACGTCTACGCGTCGCGCTCGGTCGACAAGATCGGCTTCGTGCGCGACCGCGACGACCAGATCGACGCCATGTACACGTCGCTGTTTCGCGAATTGCTGACCTACATGATGGAAGACCCGCGCAACATCACGCCGTGCACGCATCTGCTGTTTTGCGCCAAGAACATCGAGCGCATCGGCGATCACGCCACCAACATCGCCGAGACCATCTACTACATCGTCACCGGTGAGCAGATGCCGGCTGAGCGGCCGAAGGGCGACAAGACCGACAAGATCAGCCTTTCCGTGACGCCTCCGGTTAATTGAACGGTCGCGCTCTCGAACCATCGTCCGAATTGCGCTAGACTTTCCGGGCTTTCCTGTATCCTCGTCCGTGGATTGGCTTCGGGAGGTTGTGATGGAAAATGTTCGGAACCTGACTCCGGCGCCTGCGCCGACATCCGGCATTATCGCTTGCGGCGTCTACACGGCCGGGCGTCGCATTGCCGACATTCCCATCGAGGAAGCCGGCGAATGGGCGAAAAAAACCGGTCATGTCGTCTGGATTGGCCTCCTCGAGCCCGATCGCAACCTGCTGCTTCGCGTCCAGGCACAGTTTCATCTGCATGAACTGGCGATCGAGGATGCCGAGCACCCGCACCAGCGGCCGAAGATCGAGCAATATGGCGACGCCTTGTTCATCGTCGCCCGCACCGCGCAACTGATCGACGGCCGGGTCACCTTCGGCGAGACCCATTTGTTCGTCGGCAGCGGCTACATCGTCAGCGTCAGGCATGGCCCGTCCACGTCCTATGCCGCCGTGCGTCAGCATTGGGAAAGCTGCCCGCATTCGCTGGCCAAGGGCGAGGATTTCGTCCTCTACGCCATTCTCGATTTCATCGTCGACAATTACATGCCCGTGCTCGAGCAGATCGAGGACGAGGTCGAGGTGATCGAGGACAGGGTCCTGCTGAAGCCGATGACCGGTCCCGACATCGAGCGGCTCTATATGCTGCGCCGCGATCTTTTGCGCTTGCGCAATGCGGCACTTCCGCTGGTCGAAGTCTGCCGCCGGCTGACCAGTGCCGACCTGCCGCAGATCCACACCGCCATGCATCCGCTATTTCGTGACGTGACCGACCATATCCGCACCGTGCAGGAAAAGATCGACAGTCTGCGCGAGGTGCTGGCGTTTGCCTTCGAGGCCAGCCTTCTGGTCGGCCAGAGCCAGGAAACGGCGATCTCCAAGAAACTCGCCTCCTGGGCCGCCATCTTGGCTGTGCCGACGGCATTCGCCGGCATTTACGGCATGAATTTCAGCGACATGCCGGAACTAAAGATGGAATACGGTTACCCGGTGGTGCTGGCCACGATCGCGCTGATCTGCTCGTTTCTCTACTGGCGCTTTCGCAAGAATGGCTGGCTGTAGAGAGAGGTGAATAGGGAGTAGGGCAGTAAGGCAGTAAGAGAGTATGTCGACAATCGCCGAGACAGGGCACTCATGAAGTGCTGGTCTTTACCTACTCCCTTACTGCCCAACTCCCCTATTCCCTTACCTGCTTCCCTTACCTGCTCCGCCGCCGCTCCGATGCCGGCTGGAACGCCACGCGGGCGTGGTACTTGCAATAGGGGCCGGTTTCGGCGGCTTCGTTGCCGCAGAAATTGAAGTCCTCCGAAAGCGGATCACCGTTCGGCCATTTGCAGGTCCGCTCGGTCAGCTCGACGAGCTGCAGATGCCGTGAGATCGGCACCACGACATTCTCGACCGGGCGGATATAGTGGCGTGCCACCGGTTCGGCGTCGAACTGCGTCTGCAACGCCGTGGCGCCGATCGATGTCGTGACATGGCGGACGGCGCTCGCGGCGCGCGACACCGATTTCTGAACGGTCGATCCTTGCGCCGCCTTCTTCTGGCGTGCCGGCGTGGCGGTCGACCGCCCACGGCCCGACAGTTTCAGCCGGTGCACCTTACCGATGACCGCATTGCGGCTGACCCCCCCAAGCTGCGCAGCAATCTGGCTTGCGCTCAGACCCTCGGACCACAGTTTTCTGAGAAGTTCTACCCGCTCGTCAGTCCAGTTCATGAGACCGCTCCTGCTAAGCGTGCGGCAATCGGAATCCACTCCCGGCCCGGCAACATTTGCCGGGGCAGACACCACATATATCTGGTGATTAGGTCCGCCGCACGAAATCTAGTTATTTCTTGACTACAACTACTCTATGCGCTGACTCGGTGACAAGAGTCCCAAGTGCAACACGAATCGGTTTTTTAGGTTTTCCCCAACTTGCCCGGTCGCTCGTGAGCCGGCGCTGCGTCGGAGGGCTTGCCGCGGGGCACTACGCGACGTTTTCGTTGACTTCATGGCCGAAAAACACGATAAGCCGCACAGGCCGCCGCTTTGGCGGCTTTTTTGATTTTCCGGTACCGGAGACGCATATAATGAGCGGTTCGGCGCTTTACGAGACCTTTGCTCGCGCACCCCTGGCCTTCGACCATGGGGAAGGCACCTGGCTGGTTACCGACAAGGGCGAGCGATATCTCGATTTCGCCGGCGGCATCGCCGTCAATTCGCTGGGCCATAGCCATCCGCATCTGGTCGCCGCACTGACCGAGCAAGCCGCGAAGCTCTGGCATGTTTCCAATCTCTACGAGATTCCGGGGCAAAGCCGGCTCGGCGAGCGGCTGGTGGACGCCACCTTCGCCGACAAGGTGTTCTTCACCAATTCCGGCGCCGAGGCGCTGGAATGCGCGATCAAGACGGCGCGGCGCTACCATTTCGTCAAGGGACATCCCGAACGCTTCCGCGTCATCACCTTCGAGGGCGCCTTCCACGGCCGCACGCTGGCGACCATCGCGGCGGGCGGTCAGTACAAGTACCTTGAAGGGTTTGGCCCCAAGGTCGAGGGCTTCGACCAGGTCGGCTTCGATGATATCGATGCGGCCGAAAAGGCGATCACGCCGGAGACCGCGGCGATCCTGATCGAGCCGGTACAGGGCGAGGGCGGCATCCGTCCGGTGCCGACGCAATCGCTGAAGCGGCTCAGGCAGTTGTGCGAACAGCACGGCCTGCTGCTGATCTACGACGAGGTGCAGTGCGGCATCGGCCGAACCGGCAAGCTGTTCGCGCATGAATGGTCCGGCGTCACGCCCGACATCATGGCGATCGCCAAGGGCATTGGCGGCGGCTTCCCGATGGGCGCCTGCCTTGCCACCGATGAAGCGGCCATTGGCATGACGTCCGGTGTGCATGGCACCACTTTCGGAGGCAACCCGCTGGCCATGGCGGTCGGCAACGCCGTGCTCGACGTGGTGCTGGAAGACGGCTTCCTCGAAGATGTCCAGCGCAAGGCGTTGCTGATGAAGCAGGGGCTGGCGGCGGTCGCCGACGAGTTTCCCGAGGTCATCGAGGACATCAGGGGCACCGGGCTGATGCTCGGACTCAAATGCGCCATGCCCAACACCAAGGTGAACATGGCATTGCGCGACCAGCATCTGCTGGCTGTTCCGGCCGGCGACAACGTCATTCGCCTGTTGCCGCCGCTGACCGTCACCGATGCCGAGATCCACGACGCGCTCAACCGCATCCGCGCCGGCGCCAAGGGCCTGGCGGAGGCGATCGCCGCCGCGGCCGCGAAGTAATCCCGGAACCATTGCTGATGTCAGTTCGCCATTTCACCGATCTTTCCGCCGTTTCCGAAGGCGATCTGCGCTTCATGCTTGACGATGCGGTGGTGCGAAAGGCTCGCCTCAAGGCTGGCGAGCGGACCAAGCCGCTCGAAGGCAAGGTGCTGGCGATGATCTTCGACAAGCCCTCGACGCGCACCCGTGTGTCCTTCGACGTCGGCATGCGCCAGCTCGGCGGCGAAACCATCATGCTGACCGGCACCGAAATGCAGCTCGGCCGCTCCGAGACCATCGCCGACACCGCCAAGGTGCTGTCGCGCTACGTCGACGCGATCATGATCCGCACCACCTCGCATGAGCGATTGCTCGAACTGACCGAGAACGCCACTGTTCCGGTCATCAATGGACTGACCGACGACACCCATCCCTGCCAGCTGATGGCCGATATCATGACCTTCGAGGAGCATCGCGGTCCGGTTGCCGGCAAGACCATCGCCTGGACCGGCGACGGCAACAATGTGCTGCATTCGCTGCTCGAAGCCTCGGCGCGGTTCCGCTTCAACCTCAACGTCGCCGTGCCCGAAGGCAGCGAGCCGGAGCAGAAGCATATCGACTGGTCGCAGGCGCATGGCGGCAAGCTGCACTTCACCCGCTCGCCCGAGGAAGCCGTCGACCAGGCCGACTGCGTCGTCACCGATTGCTGGGTGTCGATGGGCCAGGAGCATCGCGCCCGCGGCCACAACGTGTTCTCGCCCTACCAGGTCAATGCCAAGCTGATGGCGAAGGCCAAGCCGGAGGCGCTGTTCATGCACTGCCTGCCGGCGCATCGCGGCGAGGAAGTGACCGACGAGGTCATTGATGGGCCGCATTCGGTGGTCTTCGACGAGGCCGAGAACCGGCTCCATGCCCAGAAGGCCGTGCTCGCCTGGTGTCTCGGCGCTTGATCTCTGGGGGTGTGATGCCTATCTGCGCCGCATCACGCAAATCAAGCGCGTTTCGAAGCATGCGCCCTCCAGGGCGGCATGGCCGCGCCCTGGAGCTTTGTCATGTTGGAAACCTATCAAGTGACTGAACATCACCCCAAACTCGGCGAATTTGGCTACGCCGGCGACGATCACGTTGTGCCCTTCGAGGTCGGCCCGCTCGATGTGCGTGGCCGTACCGTCCAGCTCGGGCCGATGCTCGACGCCATCCTTAGCCGTCACGACTATCCCGAGCCGGTCGCCCGCCTGCTGGCGGAAGCCTGCGTGCTGACTGTGCTGCTCGGCACCTCGCTGAAGTTCGAGGGAAAGTTCATCCTGCAGACCCGCACCGACGGGCCGGTCGACATGCTGGTGGCGGATTTTTCCACGCCCTCGGCACTGCGCGCCTATGCCCGCTTCGATGCCGACCGGCTGGAGGCGCTGGTCGCGGCAGGTGAAACGTCTCAGCAGACGCTGCTCGGCAGCGGCGTCCTGGCGCTGACCATCGACCAGGGCGCCCACACGCAGCGCTATCAGGGTATCGTCCAACTCGATGGCGAAACGCTGGAAGACGCGGCCCGCACCTATTTCCGCCAGTCGGAGCAGATCCCGACCGATATCAGGCTTTCGGTGGCCAAGCTGCTGACGCCTGGCGTCGGCGGTGCCCGCGAGCAGTGGCGTGCCGGCGGCATCCTGGCGCAGTTCCTGCCGCAGTCGCCCGAGCGCATGCGCGTTCCGGACCTGCCGGGCGGCGATGGCGATCCGCGCGAGGAGATCCACGATCCGGCCGACAATTCCTGGCAGGAACTGCTGGCATTGCTCGGCACTATCGAGCCGACCGAACTGATCGACCCGACGATCGGCGCCGAGCGGCTGCTCTACAGGCTGTTCCACGAGCATGGCGTGCGCGTCTTCGGCGGCGTACCGGTCGCCGACCAGTGCTCATGCTCGAGGGATAAGATCCGCGGCATCCTCGAGGGCTTCTCGGCGCAAGAGATCAAGGACAGCACCGAAGATGGCGGCATCCACGTCGCCTGCGAATTCTGCTCGAAGCAATATGACTTCGATCCGGCGGAATTTGCGGCGGCGCAGTAGAGAACGCGCCTCACTGGCTGCTTGGCGGCCGGTGAGGCGAAGCTAGTTCACCGTCCGCCGCGTCCCCGGCAGATCCAGCGAGAAGGCGGGGATGGCGATGTCGAACGTCTCGCCCCGCTTGTTGCGCATCGTGTAGTGCCCGACCATGATGCCGGACGGTGTCGAAAGCGGGCAACCGGACGTGTATTGATAGCTGTCGCCGGGATTGAGTTCGGGCTGGTCGCCGACGACGCCGGGACCGCGCACCTCCTCGACCCGGCCGGTGCCGTCGGTGATGTGCCAATAGCGCGACAACAGCTGCACGAACTCGTCCGACTGGTTGTCGATCGTTATCTGATAGCCCCAGACATAGCGGTTCTCCGACGGATCCGAGCGGTCCTCCAGATAGAACGGCCTGACCTGCACTTCGATGTTGCGCGTCACGGCGCGGTACATAAGCGGCTCCAAAACAATCCAGGTCGAACTGTCCTCGCTCCGAGCGAGCAGGTCAACGTGCGCGTCTTGTCGCGCCTGGCCTGAAAGGCAGGTGCCGGCAAAGAATGTCATTTAAGTGACACATGACAATGGTGGTGTGCACGAAGCGGGCGACTCGGCGCTCTGTCGAACTGTTGAAAACGGCCATCACGCGGGCCGTCTTTTCTGGAGTGGCCAGGTCTCGATGGAACTCATCCTCATAGCCGCCTCGCTTTCGATCGCTCTCATCCTCTCAAACCTCGCCAGCATCCTGCTCGCCGCTTCGCGTCTGAAGCGGCGCCGCACCATCGCGCCGCCTGCCGGCAAGCCGCGGCCGGTGTCGATTATCGTGCCGTCGCGTGGCGTCGAGCCGTTCACGCACGAGACGCTGGAGCGCGCCTTCTCGCTCGACTGGCCGCGCTACGAACTGGTCTTCTGCGTCGCCCATGCGGACGATCCGGTGGTCAGGCTGATCCGTGCAGCCATCGCCCGTTTTCCCAAGGTGCCGGCACGCCTGCTGATCGGCGACGACCGCATCAGCGCCAACCCGAAACTCAACAATTGCGTCAAGGGTTGGGAGGCGGCGCGCCACGATTGGGTTGTCCTGGCCGATTCCAACGTGTTGATGCCGAGAGACTATGTCCAGCACCTGATGGCTGCGTGGCGGCCGGACACCGGCCTTGTTTGCTCGACGCCGATCGGCTCGCGACCGGCTGGCTTCTGGGCCGAGGTCGAATGCGCTTTCCTGAACACGCTGCAGGCACGCTGGCAATATGCCGGCGAGGCGCTTGGCCTCGGCTTTGCCCAGGGCAAGAGCATGCTTTGGAACAAGCCTATGCTCGACGCCAGTGGCGGCATCCGTGCCCTTGCCGCCGAGATCGCCGAGGACGCTGCCGCGACCAAGCTGGTCAATGGCCTTGGCCTGCGCGTCAATCTCGTCGCCGCGCCCTTCGAGCAACCGCTCGGCCGGCGCACCTTTGACGAGATCTGGTCGCGTCAGGCCCGTTGGGCCCGCCTGCGCCGCGTCACATTCCCGCTGTACTTCGCACCCGAAATCCTGACTGGCGCGGTGGTGCCGCTGCTGCTTGCGCTGGTTGCGGCATCGGCTGCAGGCGTCAGCCTCTGGGCAACGGCCATTGCCGTGCTGTCGGCCTTCTACCTTCCGGAATGCGCCCTGGCCTGGTCCAAGGGCTGGTACCTGTCGCCGCGCATGGTTGCGGCGATCATGATGCGCGACCTGATCCTGCCGGCGATGTGGGCGCGCGGCTGGCTTGGCGGCGTCGTCGACTGGCGCGGCAACGCGATGACCATTGGCACCAAGGCGGCCGAGCTGGAAGAGACGCCGTCCGGCGCCTGAAGGCCAAAGACCTTTTACTTGGCCGACTTCAGCGCCTGTTCGATGTCTTCCAGAAGATCGTCGGTATCCTCCAGGCCGACCGACAGCCTGAGCGTGCCCGGCCCGATGCCGAGTTCGGCGCGGGCCTCGTCGCTCAGATTCTTGTGCGTCGTCGTCGCCGGATGGGTGATCAGGCTCTTTGCATCGCCGAGATTGTTGGAGATCAGTACGATGTCGAGCGCGTTCTGCAAGGCGAAGGCAGCCTGCTTGCCACCCTTGACGTCCAGGCAGATCAGCGTCGAGCCGCCCGACATCTGCTTTTTGACGATGGCCGCCTGCGGGTGGTCGGCGCGGCCGGGATAGATGACGCGGGCGATTTCGGGCCGCCCGGCCAGGAAATCCGCGATCTTGCCGGCGCTTTCCGTCTGCTGGCGAACGCGCAGCGGCAGCGTCTCCAGCCCCTTCAGCAGCGTCCAGGCATTGAACGGCGACAGGCTCGGGCCGGTGTGGCGGAAATAGTCGTGCAGGTTCTCGTCGATCCATTTCTTGTCCGACAGGATGACGCCGCCGAGACACCGCCCCTGGCCGTCAATATGCTTGGTCGCCGAGTAGACGACGATGTGCGCACCGAGCTGCAGCGGCTTCTGCTGCAGGGGCGTGGCAAAGACATTGTCGACGATCAGCCGCGCACCGATCGAATTGGCAAGCGTGGCAACCGCGGCGATGTCGACCACTTCCAGCGTCGGGTTGGTCGGGCTTTCCAGGAAGAACAGCTTGGTGTTCGGCTTGACCGCCTTTTCCCAGTTGGCGATGTCGGTGCCGTCGACCAGTGTCGCCTCGATGCCGTATTTCGGCGCCAGCGTCTCGACCACCCAGCGGCAGGAGCCGAATAGCGCGCGCGCCGCCACGATATGGTCGCCGGCCCTGGCGCTGCACAACAGCGCGGCCGTCACCGCGGCCATGCCCGATGCGGTGGCGCGCGCGTCCTCGGCGCCTTCGAGCGCGCACATGCGCTTTTCGAACATATCGACGGTCGGATTGGCGTAGCGCGAATAGATGAACCCCGGCTCCTCGCCCTTGAAGCGGGCTTCGGCGGCCTGCGCCGTTTCGTAGACATAGCCCTGGGTCAGGTACATCGCCTCGGAGGTTTCGCCGAAACCGGAACGCAGGGTTCCGCTATGCACGAGTGTCGTTTGAGGCTTCCAGTTACGCTTCTTAGTGCTCATCGCTTTTGTTCCAGACACAAAAAAACCGGCCGCGAAAGTCGCAACCGGTCCATACGGCCTTGCGGCCCGACGGTCCTTTAGCGACTTGTTTAACGTGGCTGCAAGCCGACCGGCCAAATCACCACGGGATAACGACCCTTTAGACCCGCGCCACGCTTGCGTCAATTGCCGGCTTGATTAAGAGGTTTGTACCAAGCAGGTTCCGCAAAACTGTTCCACCGTTTTGCGGCAAGAACCTGCGAACAGAAAATCGCCTGGCCTAGGAGTGGAGCCTTGCGGCAGACAGGCATTCTTCCCGATCAGGACATTTCGGCGCTGTTCCAGTCCGGCGCGCTAAAGTCGGCGCGCGCGTTCGATGCCGATCAGATACAGCCGGCGAGCCTGGATCTGCGGCTCGGCGACAAGGCCTGGCGGGTGCGGGCCTCGTTCCTGCCGGGTCCCAACCACAAGGTTTCGGAAAAGCTCGACCGGCTGCAGCTGCACGAGATCAATCTTGCCGAGGGCGCGGTGCTGGAGACAGGCTGCGTCTATATAGTGCCCTTGCTTGAAAGCCTGGCATTGCCGGCGGACATTTCGGCTTCGGCCAATCCGAAGAGTTCGACCGGGCGGCTCGACATCTTCACCCGCGTCATGACCGACCGCGGCCACGAGTTCGACAAGATCGCCGCCGGCTATCACGGCCCGCTCTATCTCGAGGTCAGCCCGCGCACCTTTCCGATCGTCGTGCGCACAGGTTCGCGTCTGTCCCAGATCCGGTTCCGCACCGGCAATGCACTGCTCTCGGAAGCCGAGCTGCATGACCTGCATCGCGCCGAGATGCTGGTCGCAACCGAGCCGCCGAACATTTCCGGCGGCGGCATCGCACTGTCGATCGATCTCAACGGCGATCAGAACGGCCTGGTCGGCTATCGCGGCAAGCATCACACCGGTCTCGTCGATGTCGACAAGCGCGCGGCACAAGAGGTCGTCGACTTCTGGGAGCCGATCCACAAGAGCGGCGCCGGTGAGCTGGTGCTCGATCCCGATGAATTCTACATCCTCGTCAGCCAGGAAGCCGTGCATGTGCCGCCGCTCTACGCCGCCGAGATGACGCCGTTCGATCCGCTGGTCGGCGAGTTCCGCGTCCACTATGCCGGCTTCTTCGATCCGGGTTTTGGCCACTCGGCGTCCGGCGGCACCGGCAGTCGCGCGGTGCTCGAAGTGCGCAGCCACGAAGTGCCGTTCATCCTCGACCATGGCCAGATCGTCGGCCGGCTGGTCTACGAGCATATGCTGAAGCGGCCGCAGGCTCTCTACGGCACCGATCTCGGCTCCAACTACCAGGCGCAAGGCCTGAAGCTGTCCAAGCATTTCCGCCCCGCGCGCTGAACCCAATTCCCGTCGCGCAATAGACTTGCCTGCGCTGGCTCGTCATGCTTGGCTGCCTTTCTGGTCGCCAAGCTGGCGGCGTTCAAGGGGAACCAAGAAAATGCGGATTTCGAAATGGATCATATCGGCAGCAGGTGCTGCCGTGCTGGTGATAGCGGCCGGCTCTCTGTCGGCGCAGGCTGCTGAGAAACTGAAGATCGGTACCGAGGGTGCCTATCCGCCGTTCAACACCATCACCCCGGACGGCAAGGTCGTCGGCTTCGATATCGACATCGCCAATGCGCTGTGCGCGCAGATGAAGGTCGAGTGCGAGATCGTCACCCAGGACTGGGACGGCATTATCCCCGCCCTGCAGGCCAAGAAATTCGATGCCATCATCGCCTCTATGAGCATCACCGAGGAGCGCAAGAAGCAGGTCTCCTTCACCAACAAATATTATACGACACCACTCGCGCTGGTGGCGCCGAAGGATACCGAACTCACCTCGACCGAACCGGCAGCGCTTGCCGGCAAGACGGTCGGCGCCCAGGCTTCGACCACGCAGGCCGACTATGCCCAGAATGTCTATGGCAAGGCAGGCGCGGAGGCCAAACTCTACCCGACCCAGGAAGAGGCGATCACCGACCTGACGAACGGCCGTCTCGATGCCGTCATCTCTGACAAGTTCGTGCTGGTGGACTGGTTGAAGAAGGCAAGCGACGGCTGCTGCAAGCTGGTCGGCGACGTCAAGGGCACGGAGACCCAGGCCGGCATTGCCGTTCGCCTGGAAGACACCGCGCTGCGCGACAAGTTCAATGCGGCGATAGACGCCATCGTTGCCGACGGCACCTACAAGAAGATCCAGGCCAAGTACTTCGACTTCGATATTTATTGAGGCCGGCTGCAGCTCGGTCAGCCGCGAAACAGATGCTCTTTTGCGGCGCCGAGGCATGCGTGAAAACGGCCGATAAAGAGCAATTCTCGCACAGCCAACCGCTTCCTACCCCAGAAAGCGATGGTCTGCTTCTCCTCGTCAAGCGAGGCCCTTGATCCCGCCCCCAAGGGAAACAGCTGCTTGTCCAGGCACCCGAAGACATGGGCCCTGGCGGAATCGATGCCGCAGGCTTTGGCACTATCGTTCAATCTGTTGCTGCGAAGTGCCGAGGTCATCCGATCCGCATTGCGTATCAGGAACCCGATCTGCGCTCTCGAGTATCCCGTGCTCAGAAGCCGGTTCGTCATCGCCGTACGGGCTTCGCGATAGGATTTTGCGCTGCATTGTCCCGCACTGTAGGCCACTGAAGGAGAGGCGAAGACGATCGCCAGGACTACGGATGCAAGACCAAGTCGCATGCCCATCGCCCGATCCTTCTGGCGCCTGGCCTCAAAGCGCCTTCACCGCCACCTTCACCGGCTGCTCGATTTCGAGTGGATTGCGTAGCGGCAGGCCAAAATCCTTGGCCTCGATCTCGAACACATCGCCGGCCTCTGTCTTGATGCCGTCGGCAAAGGACAGCGTCGCCGTTCCGAACATGTGCACATGCACGTCGCCCGGCTGGCGGAAGGCCGCATATTTGAAGTGGTGGTGTTCGAGATTGGCGATGGTGTGCGACATGTTCGCTTCGCCAGACAGGAACGGCTTTTCCCACAGCACCTCGTTGTTGCGATAGATGCGCGAGCTGCCGCGGATGTCGGCGGGCAGGTCGCCGATCAGGATCTCCGGCCCGAACGCCGCGTTGCGCAGCTTGGAGTGGGCCAGGAACAGATAGTTCACGCGCTCGGTGACGTGATCGGAAAATTCATTCGACAGCGTAAAGCCGACGCGGAACGGCGCGCCATCGTCGCCAATGACATAGATGCCGGCCACTTCCGGCTCTTCGCCGGCGTCCTTGGCGAAGGCCGGCGACAACAGCGCGGCGCCTGGCGCCACCGCCATCGTACCGTTGCCCTTGTAGAACCATTCCGGCTGCACGCCGATCTGGCCTTTCGCCGGCTTGCCGCCCTCCAGCCCCATGCGGAACATCTTCATCGAATCGGTCAGTTCCTCCTCGCCGTCGGTGCTCAGCTTCTTGTGCATGGAATCGCGCGTCGCGGCCGATCCGAGATGCGTCAGTCCGGTGCCGGTCAGATGCAGGTGCGCCGGATCGGGGTGGTTGATCGGCGACAGCAACCTTCCCTTCTTGTAGGCGGCATCGAGATCGATTGTCTCGCCAAGCCCCTTGCGTTCGATCAGCGCGACGAGGCCGACGCCGGTCCGGGCGGCCTCCATCGCCAGCGAATAGACGCTGCGCGCGCCATTGATGATGCGGGTCTTGCCGCCGTTGCGGGCAACGACACGGATGGTCTCGGCGTCATCGAGAATTTGGGAGATCAGCATGATGAATCCTCTCTCATTTGCCTTGGCAGGGGCTGCCGGAACGGCAAACCTTGCCCAGCGCGGCCGGGACTTCGTCCATGCCACGGGTGAAATTCTCCATTCGGATTGCGCTCGCGAGCCTGGTCAGGGGGACTTCGTTTCGTGCCGCCGTGCAGCGCCGCGATGTGACCCGTATGCCTTCCTGTTTCCCTCAGCCCTTGTTCTTGTTGTAGACGTCGAACACCACCGCGCCGAGCAGCACCAGGCCTTTCACCACCTGCTGCCAGTCGACATTGACGCCCATGATCGACATGCCGTTGTTCATCACGCCCATGATGAAGCCGCCGACCACAGCGCCGATGACCTGGCCGACACCACCCATCGCCGAGGCGCCGCCGATGAACACCGCGGCGATGACGTCGAGCTCGCTGCCAAGGCCTGCCGCCGGCACCGCCTGCCCAAGGCGCGCCGCGATGATCAGGCCGCCAAGCGCCGACAGCACGCCCATATTGACGAACACCATCAGGGTCAGTCGCTCGGTCTTGATGCCCGACAGCTGTGCCGCCTTGGCATTACCGCCCATTGCGTAGATGCGTCGGCCGATCGTCATGCGTTTGGTGACGAACACGAACAGTGCGATCAGCACGCCCATCACCATGAGAACGATCGGCAGGCCCTTGTAGGTGGCGAATTGATAGACCAGGAACAGCGCCAGCGCGCTGGTCACCAGGGTCTTGACGACGAACAATGCGAAGGGCTCGGCTTCGTAGCCATGCTGCTCGCGTGTACGCCGTGCCCTGAGCCCGAAATACGCATAGGCGAGCACGGCGACGACGCCGATCAGGATCGTCGTCATGTGCAGTGTCAGGCCGCTGCCGATGATGGTCTTGCCGGCGGCGTTCACCGTCGGCGGGATCAGCGTCAAGGGGCCGATCACGTCTGGAATGAAGCCGGAACTGAGCGCCTTGAAGCCATCCGGAAGCGGCCCCACGGAAGACCCGCCACCCAGTAGCGCCTGGCAGATGCCGCGGAAGATCAGCATCCCGGCCAGCGTCACGATGAAGCTCGGTATTCGGTGATAGGCAATCCAGTAGCCTTGGGCCGCGCCGATGCCGCCGCCGATGATGAGGCAGATGATCGACACAACCAGCGGATTGCTGAGGGGGCCAAGCGGCCAGATGACCATCATCATTGCCGCCAGCGCGCCGATGAAACCGGCGACGGAGCCGACGCTGAGGTCGATATGGCCCGAAACGATCACCAGAAGCATACCCAGCGCCATCACGATGATGAAGCTGTTCTGCTGCACCAGATTGCTCAGGTTCACCGGCTTGAAGAGCGTGCCGGACGTGGTGAACTGGAAGAACACCATGATGGCGATCAGCGCCAGGATCAGGCCGTATTCGCGCAGATTCGTGATCAGCGCCGAGACGGCCACACGCGGCCCCTGCTGCACATCTTCGGCAACGCCGCTTTTCGGCGCGGGAGCGCTTTCGGTGGTCATGATGCTTTTCCTTCTCCCCGAACGATGGCGCGCATGATCTTTTCCTGGCTGGCGTCGCTCGCCGCCATTTCGCCGACGATGCGGCCTTCGTTCATGACGTAGATGCGGTCGGTAATGCCGAGCAGTTCTGGCATCTCCGACGAGATGACGATGATCGCCTTACCCTCGGAGGCGAGGCGGGCGATGATGGTGTAGATTTCATACTTGGCGCCGACGTCGATGCCGCGCGTAGGCTCGTCGAGGATCAGCACTTCCGGATTGGCGAACAGCCACTTCGACAGCACCACCTTCTGTTGATTGCCGCCCGACAGATTGCCGGTCATCTGATAGACGCTGGACGAGCGGATGTTGGTCTTGGCCTTGTAGTCATTGGCGACGGCAAGTTCGCGCAGGTCGTCGATTACGGCGTGGCGCGACACGCCGGGTAGGTTGGCCAGCGTGATGTTGTGCTTGATGTGATCAATGAGATTGAGACCGTAGGTCTTGCGGTCCTCGGTGACGTAGGCAATGCCGTGTTCCACCGCCTTGCTCACCGACGAGACATCGATCGGCTTGCCCTTGAGCAGCACCTCGCCAGTGATGCGGCGGCCATAGGAGCGGCCGAACAGGCTCATCGCGAATTCGGTGCGTCCGGCGCCCATCAGCCCGGCGATACCCACCACCTCGCCCTTACGGACATTGATATCGATGCCCTTGATCACTTGCCGCTCTGCATGGATCGGGTGATAGACCGACCAGTTCTTCACCTGGAGCACGACCTCCCCGATCTTGGGCTCGCGCGGCGGATAACGGTCGTCGAGCGAACGGCCGACCATCGAGGTGATGATGCGGTCCTCCGAAATGTCTTTCTTGGCAAGTGTTTCGATGGTCCGTCCGTCGCGGATGATGGTGACCTTGTCGGCGACCCGGTTCACCTCGTTGAGCTTGTGCGAGATCAGGATCGAGGTGATGCCTTGCCGCTTGAATTCGAGCAGCAGGTCGAGCAGTGCCTGGCTGTCTTTTTCGGACAGGCTCGCCGTCGGCTCGTCGAGGATCAGCAGCTGCACTTCCTTGCTGAGCGCCTTGGCGATCTCGACCAACTGCTGCTTGCCGACGCCGATATTGGTGATCAGCGTCTTGGGGTCCTCCTTGAGGCCCACCTTCTTCAGCAAGGCGCTGGTACGAGTCTCATTGGCATTCCAGTCGATGATGCCAAATCTGGCGTGTTCGTTGCCAAGGAAAATGTTTTCGGCGATCGACAGCATCGGCACCAGCGCAAGCTCCTGGTGGATGATGACGATGCCCTTGTGTTCGCTGTCGTGAATGCCCTTGAAATGGCATTCCTCGCCACGGTAGACGATCGCGCCATCATAGGTGCCGGACGCATACACGCCCGACAGCACCTTCATCAGCGTCGACTTGCCGGCGCCGTTCTCGCCGACCACGGCATGGATCTCGCCTTCCTCGACGCTGAGGTTGACGTTCGACAGCGCCTTCACGCCGGGGAACGTCTTGGTGATGTCGCGCATCTCCAAAATCGTCGAGGCCATGGGAACTACCGCTCCTTGAGAGGTCGGCAAACACTGCCGGCGAGGTCGGTAACAATACCGGGCCCGCTGGTGAACGAAAAGGGGCCCTGCGTTGCGCAGGACCCCTCGATTTGCAACCGGATTACTTCAGCTCGTCAGCCTTGATGTAGCCGGAGTCGACGACCAGCGCCTGGTAGTTCGACTTGTCGACTTCGTGCGGCGTCAAGAGGATCGAGGGAACGACCTTGACGTCGTTGTTGTAGGTCTTGGTGTCGAGGGCATCCGGCTTGCCACCCGAGAGCACCTTGTCGACGAGCTCAACGGTCGACTTGGCCAGTTCGCGGGTGTCCTTGAACACGGTCGAGTACTGCTCGCCCGAGATGATCAGCTTGACCGAGGCGGTCTCGGCGTCCTGACCGGTCACGATCGGCCAGGGCTGAGCGTCCGTGCCATAACCGACAGCGCGCAGCGAGGCGGTGATACCACGCGACAGGCCGTCATAGGGCGACAGAACGCCATCGACGCGGCTGCCGTCCGAGTAGTTGGCCGAGAGCAGATTGTCCATGCGGGCCTGGGCGGTTGCCGCCAGCCAGCGCAGGGTGCCGACCTTGTCCATGCCTGTCTGGCCGGACTTGATCTTGATCGAGCCGTCGTCGATCAGTGGCTGCAGCACGGAAATCGCGCCATTGTAGAAGAAGAAGGCGTTGTTGTCGTCTGGCGAGCCGCCGAACAGTTCGACGTTCCACGGCTTGGTGTTCGGGAAACGCTCCTTGAGGCCCTTGACCAGGGAATTCGCCTGTATGACGCCGACGCCGAAATTGTCGAAGGTCGTGTAGTAGTCGACATTGGCGGTCTTTTTGATCAGGCGGTCATAGGCGACGACGACGACGCCGGCGTCAGCGGCCTTCTGCAGCGCGTCCGACAGGGTGGTGCCGTCGATCGAGGCGATGATCAGCGCCTTCGGGCCCTTGGTGATTTCGTTCTCTAACTGGCTGAGCTGGTTTGGAATGTCGTCCTGCGCATATTGCAGGTCGACGGTGTAGCCCAGAGCCTCGAGCTGGGACTTGACGGCATCGCCGTCATTGATCCAGCGCTGCGAGGTCTTGGTGGGCATCAGCACGCCGACGAGGCCTTTGTCGGCTGCGTAGGCGGTGGCCGACATGGCCGCGATGCTGACCGCCAAGGCGGCGACTAACGTCTTGATGATTTTCACTTAACTCTCCCTGGTTGATGGACGCGGCACCCCGGGGGTCGCGGGCCGCGCAATCGTGCAGAAGCGCCAAGGCACTGCTGCCGTCATATCGATCTCCGGTATCCTCCCATGGCCCCGAGGCGCTGTTTTCAATCGATACGATTTTTCTCGTCTGCGACCGTCGCGTCTCGGAACGCGCGAAGGTTGTGACCCTTTGCCATAACTGTCAAATGCGATCTTTGATGATTGCTATATCATGATTGGTATATGCTACCGAACCGAGACGGCTGGCGCGACCACTGGCCGCCTGTGGGAAGAAGCAAGGAGAGGCTATGGCGGCGCTAAGGAATCCGACTGGGATTTCAAACGGTTACAGAGAGATGCCGGGCGACGGCGAAACCTTGCTGCGCAGTGGTCTCAGCTTGCGCCACATGCGCATGATCGTCGCGCTCGACGACCATGGCCGGGTGAGCGCGGCAGCCCAAGTTATGAACATTTCTCAGCCGGCGGCTTCGCGCATGATCAGCGAAATGGAGGCCGTGCTGGAGGTCAGGCTGTGCGAAAGGCTGCCGCGCGGCATCACCTTGACGCCTTTCGGCAAGGCATTGTCCAGGCGCGCACGCTCGATCCTCCTCGAAATGCGCGAGGTAGACCGCGAGATTTCCGAACTCAAGGCGGGCAAAGGCGGCTCGGTGTTCCTCGGCGCTGTGACGGCGCCGGCGATCGAGCTGGCGGTGCCGGCGATTCGCGAAATTCGCCGTATCTATCCGCGCATCGAGATCACCATGCAGGTCGAAACCTCCAACGTGCTGGCACGCGAATTGATCGCCACACGCCATGATTTCATCATCGCGCGCATCCCTGACGATCTAAATCCGCGGCTGTTCGAGTCGCGCGTCATAGGCGTCGAGAAGGCCTGCCTGATCGTGCGCCGGGGCCATCCGCTCACCAAGGGCGAGGCGGTGCGGCTGGAGGACACCGCCGCCTACGACTGGGTTTTCCAGTCGGGCGGGTCGCCTTTGCGCCAGGCGATGGAGAGCAATTTCCTCAACCGCAACATCGCTTTGCCGGACCGTATCCTCAACACCAGCTCGCTGCTCCTGACCCTGGTCATGGTCGCACAGTCCGATGCGATTGCGCCGGTATCGGTCCAGGTGGCTAAATTCATCCAGAATCCCGACGGGCTGGCCGGCGCCATCGACGTCGTCCAGACCGAATTCGACATTGAGGTCAGGCCTTACAGCCTGATCACGGTGAGGAACCGCGTGCTGTCGCCGGCCGCCAAAATGCTGCACGACTTCATTCTGCGAGAGGTGGGGTGACGGCTCGGCCAGGCAGTCGAGTTCGATCCGGCGCCTAAGGCACATGAAAGAGCCGCCAGGGCTGGCGAACAGCAAGCCGGGAACATTACTTCCTGCCGATGCGTTCATATCCCTGCAAGGGACGATTTCTTGATTTCTTCAGGAGACTGAACATGCGCAGCTTCGAAATGATCGACCTGCTTTGCGTGGTCGAGGCCTGCAAGCACGAACGATCGGTCGGGAATTTCGTGTCGATGGCTGAAGGCGTCGAAGAATTGCGGGTGTTGACCGGCGATTTCGTCTCATCGGACGACGTAGTGGCAAACGCGCTAGCAACGGTAGCGCTTGCACGAGGCTGCTCGGTTGTGTTCGACGAACAGGCAGGCGCTGAAATTGTTTCTGGCGCCATGGACTGGAGCGGGTAGCGGGAATCGAACCCGCGCGTTCAGCTTGGGAAGCTGGACGCATTAGTGATTAAACAAGGTCATAGCTGTAAAACATTGCTCTTTTCGAGCATATATCTCGCAATGAAATCAGTGCCTAGGTAAAACTATTTCCGGCCGCAACGAGTTGACTCACGACGGTCTCCGGCTGCCGATCGAGAATAAGATCGACGCCGGCTACAGCCGTGACGCGCGTGGCCGCGCCCAGACCACGGGCCTGTCCAGGAACTATGGAGCCGCAAGTTCGCGCCGAACTCGCTGCAGACATAGGACGCGCCCTGCAGCCCGCCCTGGGCTCTCTCGAGGGCACATTCTCTCACGCGAGAGTCTCGCGGATATTTTCGGAGCGCTGATCGAGAGCGATTTCGAGAAGGACGTCATGGCGGTGGGCAAACCAAACCCGGCCTGGTCAATTTTAGATGGGATACTGCTGGGGCAAGGCATATGCGTCGGACTGGTTGCAGAGACGTCGATCAAGAAGCTGATCGTCGAAGTCAATCCGACGGTGAGATGCCTGACCAGACGGGTTCCGGAGAAATCCCGCGCAGCGCGCGATTAGATCAATCACGCAAACCAGATACCGGCGGACACAACATCAGGATAGTGTGCGGTATTAAAATACTTAATATAACACATTGGTAACAGGTGCTGCCCACCAGATCACGCAGCTTCCCACACCTGATTCAAAACGCATGCCGCCAGCGCTGCTTTGTCCTGAGGCAGGAAGCGACGCGACCATAGTGTTTAGCCACCATGTCGGGCGTGTCCTGAATGGCGTAGCTTGCCTGCTCGTAGGAGCCGGTCTGCTTGAGGATGGACGCAAGCACATCGCGGACATTGTGCGGCCCGTGGAGCAGTGGTCCCGTCTGATTGCGCAGCAGTTAAAGGCCGTATTGCAATCGCAGGGCTGTGGCTCTTTCGTTTTGCCCCACGGCTTCCAGGGCATCAGCAGTTGTGCGCGCGGATGCCATGGTCCATGCGTGATGGGAACCGAGCGACTTTTCATGTGCTGCAAGCGCCAGTTCGGCGCATGAAAGTGCCTTGTCCTGCTCGTTTGCCGCCAGCAGATGCTTGGCAAAATTCATCCGCACCCGATTTGTGCCGGAGTGGTCGGGGCCAAGCGCCTTCTCATAGATCGCCAGCGCCCGCTCGTAGAGCGGCCGGGCGGCGGCATGATCGCCGATGTCCTCTAGCAGGTTGGCGAGATTGTTGAGGGTCGTCGCCGCTTGAGGACGGTCCGGGCCGAGTGCTTTCTCGTCGATCTCCAACGCTCGCTCGTAGAGCGGCCGAGCGGCGGCATGGTCTCCAAGGTCGTGTAACAGACGGGCGAGATTGTTGAGGCTCGCCGCCGTTTGAGGATGCTCCGGGCCGAGTGTTTTCTCGTGGATCGCCAGCGCCTGCTCGTAGAGCGGCCGGGCTGCGGCATGATCGCCGATCTCGTGTAGCAGGTAGGCGAGATTGTTGAGGCTTATCGCCGTGAGGGGATGGTCCGCGCCGAGTGTTTTCTCATCGATCGCCAGCGCCCGCTCGTAGAGCGGCCGGGCGGCGGCATGATCGCCGATGTTCTCTAGCAGGTTGGCGAGATTGTTGAGGCTCGTTGCGGTATCGGGATGGCCTGGGCCGAGCGCCTTCTCGCGAATCTCCAGCGCCCGCTCGAAGAGCGGCCGGGCAGCGGCATGATCGCCGATGTCGCGTAGCAGGTTGGCGAGATTGTTGAGGCTCGTCGCCGTAAGGGGTTGGTCGGGGCCGAGCGCTTTCTCATAGATCGCCAGCGCCCGCTCGTAGAGCGGCCGGGCAGCGGCATGATCGCCGATGTTGCGTAGCAGGTTGGCGAGATTGTTGAGGCTCGTTGCGGTATCGGGATGGCCGGGGCCGAGCGCCTTCTCGCGGATCTCCAGCGCCCGCTCGTAGAGCGGCCGGGCGGCGGCATGATCACCGATGTCGTGTAGCAGGTTGGCGAGATGGTTGAGGCTCGTTGCCGTATCGGGGTGGTCCGGGCCGAGACGAAATTCGGCAAGCGTCGTCGCCTCTCGCCAAAGCCCGACGATGTTTCTTGACCAGGCCGAACCAAAGATCTCCGCGCTGGCGTCATAGAGCCATGCAATATAGCCCTCGATCCCAAGTGCCAGCCGGAGATAGGCGGCCTCGACTAACGCGGCGACGGTTTCATTCGTGATATCTCGAGCAGTCGCTATAGCCGCACGGGCCGCATAATGCTTGAACAGTTCTTCGACAGACGCGGCCCGCATCTCTGGCGCCAGCGTTTCGCGGATCGTCTCGGCCACCAGATTGTGGATCGACAGGAAGCCGTCGGGCGCCTTCGTCACGAAGGACAAGTCCGCGAGGCGATCGAACTGATCGAGCGGAAGCGCCGTGCCGAAGGTTTTCACCACATATTGGAAAGCCTTGCGGTCGAAGCGCTGCGCCACAGACAGCCGTTCGAGCGTGACTCCCAGCGGCGTGCCGTAGTCGCGCAACACGCGCCGGACTATTTCGATGCGCCTGTCCTCGAAGCTCGCAGCCCCCAATGCGAAACGCTCCGGTTCAAGCGCGATGCCGGCAGCACGCAGCGAGCCCCAGTGCTCGACCTGCAGATCAAGCATCAGCGGATAGATTGGTGCCTCGGGCGACGTGGTTTCCCGTGCCCCGGCGATGATCGCTTGCCGTGTCGCATCATCGTCGATCGGGATGGCCCGCAGGAAGGCATCCGCATCCTTGTCGGCCAGCCCGCCAAGCAGGTGCTGGTGGCCGTCGAGATCGCCGCGCCATTGCGGTTCCCGGTTCCACGGCAGTTGCTCGCGCGAAAAGAAGACCGTGAGCAGTCCGTTCGTCTCGGCAAGCAGCACCCGCATATGGCCATCGAACGGATTTTCTTCCCACTTCGAACCGGCTCCTGCCTCGTCGAAGACACGCTCATACTCGTCGACGAACAGCACGAAACGCTCCACTAGGTTTTCGCGAAGATGCGCGTTCAGATCCTGCGCCAGCATCCAGGGAAGAAGCCGCGACAGCTCATATGGTTTTTTGAGTTCGCCACCATCGTAAAGCTCCTTCAAGGCTTCCTGGGTTTTTTCCAGATAGAAGCGCTTGCCCTTTTCGATCGACCAGTTGCCGATGCGTTTCAGCGCGAATCCGATGCCGGGAATGCTGCCGACGAGCTCGCCGGCCGCGTCCTTGACGGCATCGCTAGAAAGCAGGTCCTTTACGGCGGATGCCGTCTCATCCACGCCGAATTTTCCGACTGCGGTGGCCCGGCTCAGCCATTGCCTGGTGAAGACCGGCAACGGCTCGTCGCCCCGTGTGGCCTCCCAGGCAATGGCGAAAGCCAAATCGAAACAGGGGAATCCGATCCCGGAGCCTGCAAAGCCGTTCCTGATCCAGACCAGCAACCGGTCCGGGTCCTCCTTGCTGCGGCCGTGAAGGTCCAGTTCGGCGCGGCGAAGGAACGCAAAGCTCGGCTCGACCGCGGCATTGGTCCTGCGCATGAGTTCGCGGCACAACGCTGTCTTGCCCTGGCCACCGACGCCGTAGAAAACACGAATGATCGAGCGATCGGCGGGAATTGCGAAAGCCGCCTCCTCGAAGATCCGTTGCGGCGCTTCGCGATCGACGAAAATGCGATTGGCGGCCGGAATCCGTCCCCTGCGCAGCTGTGGCATGGTCGATCACCGTGGATGAGACACACGTCATTCAACATGACCCATCGCCGCTTCCCGGGCAATACGTGGTGCGCCTAGCGGAACTCTCGTCGACCGATCTGACAGCGCCGTTTACTTAGCCACAATGTTGAAGCATTGGGGATACCCGCCGCTGTGTCGCTGCCGTAGGAGCTGCGCTGTATTCCAGCACGACCTGGCGCTTCGGGTCTTTGATGCCCCGAAGGAGGACTTTGGTCGAGTAATCCATCTATGGCGGCCGCCCATTGAGCAGCCGGTCGACCACAATGGATGGCCTTAATCCGAGTCGCATCAGCCGGGCGACACCATTACTCGATGCCTCAAGGCCTTTGATTGAAACCGTCCTCATCTTCTTGAGACCGCTGACCCCGCCCTAACCGTATCTCGGCGCGCCAACTGCTCCTTGAGCCAAGCATTGGGTCCTGCGCTCCATCTATGTGAATCCGATGCAACGATCGCTCCACTGCAACGCAGTCAAGTTCCTCCCAGATACGCGGGACGGCCACATGGGGATCTCGGCTTGGCGTCCCCGCCCGACTTGGGAGTGCGGCCCGGTTGCGAGAAGTTCCAAGCGATGATCGATGGTAGATATGGAGCAGGTAATAGAGGATAAAATTATACTTAAGAAATTCCATATACGGACCCGACTATATCTAAAAGTCCCACGTGTTTATCGCTATAGATAAGACATCGATGATTTTATCTAAACAAAGCGAGAAAAAAATGAATACACCTTCAGGTCGTCCAAATGCGCATACTAAGATCGCGAAATTCATAGATGGTCGCATCGATCAGCTAAAGGGTAAGAAAAGCCAAAAAGACGTCGCGGTCGAAGCTGGGTTCACTAACGTCAACGTCCTCTCTATGATGAAATCTGGCACTATTAAGGTTCCGTTCGACCGCGTTCCCGGTCTAGCGAAGGCGCTGGATTGCGACCCTGCGAGACTTTTCCTCCTGGCGCTCGAGCAATACTTTGAGAGCAGCGCGTTGGTCGCGATCAAGCAGATTTTTGGAACTGTAGTGAGCGAGAACGAGGTGTCTTGGATCGAGGCGCTCCGCAAAGCGTCCGACAACACTGATCCTCCCTTAACCGCGAAGCGGGCAAAGATCTTGCGAGCAATTTTTGGGAAAATCAGACCCTACCCGGGTCAATGACAGCTGTCGTGTGAGCGACCCATGGTCGCAACGGTCGAACCTCGCCCACTGGCGGTCGCTCCCACACGGTTGGTCGATGTTTAGGGAGAGGGATACTTGCCCGTGCCTATCGGATGCGAACAAATGCGAACCGTGTGGTGCCAATGATCACAGGTGCCGTGGGTCGAAGCCCGACCACTGTGAAACGAGTTCGACCCTGTGCAGTCGTTCAGCTTCGAGTGACAGACACAATCTGGCCCGAAGCGATCAAGAACAGGTGGACTGCCGCACCAGACTTCTTCAGGCTCCTGTTACTGGCATCGCAACCAGGACGGAGCCTGCTTCCACCCTGGCAGGATAGGTCCTGAGATTGATGCAAGGCGGCAGCCGCCTTGCAGCGCCGGTGCGATAGTCAAAGGCGCCCGCATGCTTGGGGCATTCGACCTCGTAGTCCATGACGAGCCCTTCGGCGAGGTGGACGGCTTCGTGCGTGCACAAGCCATCGGTGCAGAACACTTCATCGTCGGGGGAGCGGAAGACCGCGTAGGTCCGGCCTCCATAATCAAAACGGCGCGCGCCTTCCTGTTCGATATCGTCGAGGCCGCAGGCCCTGATCCAGCTGGTCATTTTTCTCATCCGTAAAATTCGATCGCGGCGGACCTCCGGACAGCTCATGGCCGCCCGGAGGCCCCGCTACTGGGATCAGTTCTTATTGAGGTAGTCGGCGGCGTTGGCCGGGGTCACCAGTTCGAACGGCACGTAGACGACGCGGTCGACCTTCTCGCCCTTGGCCAGCGCCAAGGCCGCGTCGACGCCGCCGCCACCCTGCCCCTTGGCATTCTGGAACACGGTGACCGCGAGATCGCCGCCCTTCATGGCCTGCAAGCCGTCCTGCGTGGCATCGATGCCGCCGACGACGACGTTCTTCATGTCGACGCCGTTGGCCTTGAGCGCCAGGATGGCGCCGATGGCGGATTCGTCGTTGTTGGCGATCACGGCGTCCGGAGCCCCTCCGGCGGTCAGCCAGTTGGTCATCAGGTTCTGCGCATTGTCGCGCGACCATTCCGACGACTGCTTGTCGGTGACCTTGATGAAGTTGCACATGTCGGTGGCAAACACCTGCTCGACATCCTTGGTGCGCTGGAGGGCTGCCTGGTGCACCAGGCTGCCCATGACGATGTAGGCGGTGGCGCCGGCCGACTTGCCCTTTGCGCGCAGCATCTTGCAGATCTCGAAAGCTTCCAGCGTGCCGGACTCGACCTCGTTGGAACCGACATAGACCTGTTTCTCAGGCAGGTTCGCCATGTCTGACGGTTCGAGGTTGACGAAGACCAGCGGAATGCCGGCCTTTGCGGCCTCCTCGCTGATGGTCTTGGAGGCATTGGTGTCGACCAGCGTGACGATGATGGCATCGACGCCGCTGGCGATGAAGTTCTTCACTTGGTCGAGTTGCTTGGCGACGTCGTTCTGCGCATCCTCGACCTGGATGCCGGCACCCTTCTCCTTGGCGCGGTCCTGCATGCCGTGCGTCAGCAGCGTCTGGAAGTTGTTGTCGAAGTTGACGATGCTGACGCCGATCTTGGCGGCAAAGGCGCTGGTCGACATTGTCGCGACGGACGCCGTCGACATCAAGGTTGCCAGCGCTGTCGAAAGCAGTAGCTTCTTCATGGATTCCTCCCACTGAAGGGGTGCCGGCTCACCCCTTTTCTTGGAATACCGGCCCTTGCGGGATGCCTGATGGATGGCGCAGTCATCTCGCGGCGTCGGCGTTGGCGCGCGCCTTTTTCTTCTCGTAACGCGCCTGCATGCGAGCCTCGCCTTCCTTGCTGCCGTCGTGGAAAGTGCCCAACCACCTGTCGAACGGGATGAGCCCGTCGCCATAGTTCACCTCGAAATATTTGTGGTGGAGGTAGTGGATGTAGGCATGGCTATCGATCGCCGTCTCCTCGCCAAGCTCGACCTTGTCGAAGCCGACATGGCCGGGGATGGCGCCAAAGCCGGCGAGATGCAGCTGATAAAGCGCCAGGAGCGGGTTGGACGGGATGACCAGGTGCCAGAGCGCCACGCCGAGATAGCCGAACTGCTCGACCGGATGCATCGACAGCGACGACCACGGCGACGGGTTCACCGAATTGTGGTGGACCGAATGCACCCATTTGTAGAGCGGCGGCCAGTGGATGGCCCGGTGCAGCAGGAAGAAATGCGTCTCGTGGATGATCGGTGCGATGAGCACCAGAAAGAACAGATAGATGGGATGCTCGGCGAAGGTCAGCCACGGGACATAGCCATTGGCATAGGCATAGAGGATCGCCACCTCGATCGCCGTCCAGATCGGCATGCCGGTGCCAAAGGTGCGAAGCATGTTGTCGATATTCTGGTTCTGGAAGAAGAAGGCCTTGCTCTTCTGCTCGGACGGCCATTTGCCGTTGTATTTGAAGCGGTTGCCCTGGGCTTTGAGAACGTAGAGTCGTAGCTCGAAGGCACCGAAGAAGACCAGCAGCGCCGCGCAATTGGCGAGGAAGAGCCTGAGGATCCATCCGAAGGCGAGCGTCTTCATCACTTCGACGTCGGGCAGCACGAAGTGCCACCAGGCCACCGCCGAAAGCGCAAACAGCAGATTGTAGGGCAAGAAATAGTGAGGCAGCCATTTCAGCAGCGCCAGTGGCCGCGGCGGAAAGGTGAACAGCGGCGCGGTGCAGGCCGGCTCGCTCGGAGCCCAGTCGTCTCGCTTGTTGCGCGTGCCGTATTTCAGGTCGTCCATTTCTATCTCACAGGGATTGGGAAAGGGTGAGGAAGCGGTCATAGGCGGCATCGTCCATGTCGACCTGATGCTTCGCTTCCGGATAGGCGCCGGCTGTCACATCGCGGTCGAAAGCGCGGAAGGCGGCGATGCGCTTTTCCTGCAGCTCGGCTTCCAGCGTGACGAAGTCGGCATAACGCCTGGCATGGCGCGGATAGTGGCCGGTGTGGGTGCCGAGCACGTCGCTGGAAAACAGATATTGCGTGTCGCAGGCTGAACCGCAGCCCATGCCCATGGTGATCATCGGCGTCGACCGGGTTATGTGCTCGGCCAGCCGCACGGGCACGACCTCGACCTCGACGCAGGCAGCACCCGCATTCTCCAGATCCTTGACGGCGTGCAGCACCTTGAAGGCCTCGTCGGCAGTGCGGCCTATGGCGCGAAAATTCGTCCAGGTCGCACGGTTCGGCACCAGGCCAACATGGCCGGTGACTGGAATGCCCTCCGTTGCCATCGCCTCGATGAAGCGCGGCGAATGCGAGCAATAGACCGCGTCGGCGCCGCGCTTCATCATGGAGAAGCCCAGCCGCACCGCCTCATCGGGCGAGGCGACGGCGCCGTGCGGCATGCCGACGGATAGGAAAGCGAAGGGTGCTGCCTGGCGGATCAATTCCAGATTGTGGTCGGGCTCGCAGGAGAGGATGACGATGTCGCAGGCGATGGCGGCGGCCGCCTCGGCCGGCGTGTCGACATGAAGCTGCAGCCATTTACGGCTGCCCTTGGCGCTCCTGAGATCATAAGCCGTCAGCCGTCTCGTCACCGGTCGTCCTCTCGTTCGCGGAGCTCTAGCGAAGAATGCACCCCTCACCCAGACCTCTCCCCTGGGGGAGAGGGAGATCGTCTGCGCTGGCGCCAGCCTCTTCTCCCCAACGGGGAAGGCGGATGCAAAGCGGCCGGATGAGGGGGCGAACTTCATATGCGGTCGCCGTCCGTTCGCAGGGAGTTAGCACCGTTGCTGGGGCGAAGGCTCGTCATACCTTGATCAAATCAGATCAAAGGTTCTCGGCGGTGAAGGTGACGAAACGGATTGGCGGGTTTTCGACCGGAAGGTCGTGGAGGTTCAATGTCGCCAGCACGAGGTCTATAGCCCGCCGCGCTTGCGCCTCGGGCGCTTGGTCGAGCACGACATCCATCGTGCCCTCGCGCAACGCCCGGGCGCTTCGCCCGGTGAGCTCATGGCCGACGAAGAAAACCTGGCCGCCACGCGGATGGCGCCTCAGGACATCGTTGAGCGCCGAATTGGCGCCGCCGGCATTGTAGAGGCCGGCAAGGTCCGGCCAGCGCTTCAAGGCGTCAAGAAGCTGCTCAGCGTTGCGGTCTCCATCGTCATGGCCGAACAGCACCCCGATCGGTTCGAAATATTCGGTCGCAGTCTCCATCAGGTAGTCGAAGAAGCCGCGCACGCGGTCCCGGTGCACGCGGTAGATCTGGCTGTGGCAGACCGCCACCACCTTGCCCGGCCGCCTCTGCATGCGCGACAGCAACAGCCCGGCCATGCGCCCCGCGGCATAATTGTCGATACCGACATAGGCGCCGCTGGTGCCGGAAATCTCAGTGACGATCTGCACAGTCGGCACGTTTTCAGCCTCGAGTTTCCTCAAGGCGGCGCCAACCAGCGGATGGTCGGGAACGGCGAGTATCAGGCCGGCGCGGCGCATGTCGGGATCAAGGATGCGCCTGGCGATCGCCGCCGGGTCCGCCTCATCGAGAAAGGTGCGGTGGACGGCGATGGAACGATCGAGCGTCGCGGCGATGCGCTCGAAAGCGCGAGACAACCGGGCAAAAAAGGTGGCGTCCGGACGCACCAGGATGACCTCTATCCTGATTACGCCGCGATGGGCTTCCGGCAAGCGGCGCGGATAGTCGAGCGACCGAGCGGCGGCGACGACCTTCTCGACGGTGGCCGGCCTGACCCCGCCCCTGCCGTTCAGCACGCGCTCGACCGTCGCGGTGCCAACCCCGGCGCGACGGGCGATCTCGAGGAAAGTGGGCTTTGGAATCTGGTCACCCCGCTGTCACGACGCCGAAGCCTAGCCAGCCGCACATGCTTTTCCAAGACAGATGATCTGCCGACTCCCCTGAAGGACCCATCCGGGGAAGTTCGACATCGAATGCATCTGGCGCTAGTTGCTCGTTCCCATCGACGAAGTGAATAGCGACGTCCCCCCATCTGAGCCATTGGCGGCAGCCACGTGATCATTCGACCCTACTGCATCGAGCTCGAGTGCGGACCCGAGCGTAGCGCATGTTCGGTCAGTCCCGCTAATCCAATGCGGTCGGCGATGTATGCGCATGTTGGCGAGCGCACCACCACGGCAATCGGGTGTCGGTTCTGGATGCCATGAGAGGAAGCTGACGATGATCACCTCGGTTTCGGGGAACCGATCGACTTTGTTCGCGAGACTGGATGAACCCCACAGATGGAAGTCCTAGGTTTTCCATGGAGAGATCTAGGGGATGCGTTTTGTTGCCGGAGCAATATCCCTGCCAATGCTCCGCTTTGCGTGGGGTGTCGCGCCGGGACGCCCGAAGGGAGGCGTGACCAGACCCAGGTTGACAAACGTCAACCGGATGGCCCCGCCACCCCTTAAAAGGGAGCAATCTGTCAACCAGAATACGTGCGTTCTCTTAGGCCGGTAAGAGAACGCTTTACACTAAGTTTACCCTAAGTTGACAGAACCGGCCGAAATCCGTTTTTTTGGGATTTTGTCAACCACGGCGGGATCTACGAGCTTCACCGTGTCCCTGGGAGGCTGCACCGTCGGGACTGGACGCCGGGTGTCGACACGCTGTGACGTTCGATACGTCGGGGAATCTATTTCATGTCCTGCCCACTTCCGAGACCGCTGATCCGCTAAGGCTTTGAAAGGCCACACCTACATAGGTGTATTTACAGGGGCCGTGTGCATGTGCTCGAGAGTCGGGTGGGACCTCAGCGTAGCGACTTCACCGCTCGTTTCCCCCTGTTGGAAGTCCCGGGGGCCGGGATCTGTGCCGACGGTTCACTCATCCTATTTCGTTTTCGATGACCGTTAATTCACGACGCATTGTCTTTGGCTATCGCCTGAAGTCCACGAACCATCCGATGTCTTGGAGGTCAGCGAGGTGTCGCAAGAGTGCATCGGGTCGCAGGGCGCCGAATTCACTCACCACGCTGTCAGGGGTGACCGTCAGAGAGAGCCATAGCGTGTAGCGGTCAGTGCAGCGGTCCAGTGCTCGCCCTCTCCTGTGAGCTCGCCTGCGAACCCTAGCTCAGCAGTCCGGCAGACGCCCCCACATAGCTATCTAGTCAAAGAGCTAGTTACACCTGGTGCCGACGCGCGCTTCGAGCACATGGGGATTTGCCAAGGCAGCCTTCGCAGAATCTTCATTGACACGGTAACGGTCACTGTGTTACTGAGCCCGTGACTTGATGGAGACACGATCATGGTTCTTACCCCGGCGGAAAAACAAAAACGATATCGCGAACGCCAAAAGGCCGCCGAACTTGAAGCGGCGAAGGCCGCGCCCGTGACGACCGACTATCTGAAGCGGCCATTCTCAGAGTTTGTTGGTGATCGCGACTTTGCGTTTGATGCCAGCTTGGATGCTTACGGCGTCCATATTTCTGGTCCTGATTTGCTGAGAACTGAGATTCAGAAATTCAAGTCCGAGTATGATCGCGACGAGCCGGTCACGGCGCTTGAACGTGCCATAGGTATATTGGGCGCTTGCCTCGACGCCGCCGATGAACTGTCGGTGCTCATCAATCAATACAAGCTTGCGGAGATAGGAAGGGCAATTGACGATGCCCTGGAGGCAAGTGCGAACCTGCCAAGAGGCGACGTAGAAGCGCTGAAGGGGTCGCTTGCTGAGATCGATCGTCTGAAGCTAATTCAGACCCAGTTGAGGGCGCCGGCTCGCTACGTGTTCCCGTCAACACAGGTGAAGGCAGAGCGTCCCGACTGAGCAAAGAAATTTCGCCGGAGTGATTTTCGATTCAGCCCGATCTCACTCCGGCGACGTAGCCAACGGCAGGGGCTAATTCCTGCCGATCACGAGGAGAATCCTAACATGACGAATACCATTGATCAATTTCGCGATGAACGCGAGCGTATCGAAGTTCTGCGAGGGGAAGCGCTTGCCCTGATTGAGCGAGCGCGAGGGGACCTGCAAGCCTCCGTTGATGCAGCGAAAGTGGAAATCCGAGCCGACTTTGAGGCAATACGAGGGCAATCCTCGCTTATCGACCGTGACACGATCGAGAAATTCATTGCCAAGACTAACAGCGAGAGTCTTGTGGATGGCTATTCGGAGATGGAGTATCCGCCTTTGACACTACTCGATGTTATGACCGCGCTCGTTTGCGGGGAGTCTTCCGAGACCCAAGGAGTGATCGACGACATACACCACACGATCCTTCAGAATATCCGACTCGATGATCCTTGGCCTGAACTCACTCGCGAAACTGTCATCCTGCTGATTGGCAAGCGGAAAAACAAAGCCGCCATGCTCGGATTCTCCAATATCCAGTGGCATCATGGGCGTAATGTGCCGTTTGTTGCAGGAATGCCCTTGACGTATTCCGACGGAGAGCCCTTGCCGCCGCTCACACTTGCGGAGAAGCTATTGGCGACGCGGCATCGAGAATGGTTGACTGCGGGCGGTTCAAGGCGTCGCAGTCCAAAACTGACGGCGTTTCCGCCTAAGCCGGTCGATGGGGATCGCTCCAATGCACTTTCCTGAGGGCGAAGCGAATAACGCCGAAAAGCTTCGGTTGAAGAAGCGCATCGAAACAATGACCCGTCTGGAACTGCAGATACGAGTGATTTTCTTGGAGGGCTTCATCAAGGGTGTCACCGGCAACCTCGCGCCGGTCTCGCCTACCTGATCGATTGCGGAACAAAAATAACAAGGGCGGGGATCAAACCGCGCCCTTGTTTACTCGAGGCACGTCAGGGTGACTATTAGCTAGGGTCAGGACTCATTGATCCAGAAGATGAAGGCTGCAGCGAAGGCGATCGCCGACAGGAAGGTGTGAGCACATCGGTCGTACCTAGTGTGG
>NZ_JACHEF010000009.1 GCF_014207355.1 Mesorhizobium sangaii
CGCAGCCGTCCGGTTCAGATCCTCCAGCAGATACGTCCGCTCGGCGGACGACAGCAGCTCGATGCGGCCGACCGGCTGCCCGGCATCGGCAACCACAGCGCACAACAGATTCTGCAAATGCTGCGTCATGCGGTCGATCTGCTTCGGCGCTAATCGACTTGCATCAAAATGCCAGCGAAAGCTCCCATCCAGAGCGCAAACCTCAAAGGTCAGCAAATCGCCGCATAGGGCTGGCCTAGCTCTGGGGCTCGTCTTCAGATCGCCAGCGACGGGACAGCTGTCTGTCGTGATGGTGATGCCAATCGGCCAGGGCCGGTGCGACCGTAGCGCCTCCACACCTCGCAATGTCGGGCAGCGCGCGATAAGATCCCGGGCAAAGCTAGCGTGCGCCCTCAGCTGAGCGAATTCGGCCGCCACCGCTTTGCGCATTTCCTCAAAATCAAGTGCAAGATCAATGGTAACTTCCATCGGCACGACAGAGGCGATAAGCACCTCCAACGCTTTCAAACCGGCTTGCGATCTATCCGATGCAGGCGTCCATCCCAGTTGAAGCTCTGTTTCTCCCGCGATACGGGCGAGATAGATCAGCCAAGCCGTTACCAGGTATTCCGTGCGATCATGCGGCGACAGTTTAGTCAAAGCACTTGGAATGAACCACGAGCTCGACCGCCATCTGTGCGGCGCTTCAGCCACGGACGCCGATAGAAAAGGAAGCTGCAATATTTTAAACTGCTCTAGCCGCCGCCGCCAAAAATCCTCTGCAGGCGCCAGCTTTTCATGGGCGGCAGTTATGCTCCGCGCCTGATCACCGCTCAAAATTGGAAGGCGATAACCTTCATCCAGATTGAAGTTCCTGGCGAGTGCTCGCGCGTCCAGCAGCTGACCATCGGGGCGGCCAAAGCAAACATCAGCATCCTGCGCACCCGTCGCCACACGCCAGTGGCCGGAGTGGATTTCAAGCAGGGAACCCGCCGGAAGGCCCGAGCGTCGAGGCAACACCTCCAAGCGCCTGACTATGACAACGTCATCACCCACGAAAGCCTTGGGCAGACACAATCGATTGGGATTATACGGCCCAAAGTCTAGTGCACGCGTCATCGCTGACAAATCTCGCGCGGATCGATCCCATCGCAGACAGCCTGCCGCATCTGGGCGTCGACGTCTCGGAAAATAGCTTCTGTCGACTAGCGCCTGCGGACGAGCAGTAAGCTTTCCCTTCGCCAAGCCAGTTAAAAGCTCGCGGAAGCCCTCGACCGCGGCTTCATGACATCTGAGGTTCAGGGTCAACGCCGTATCGGCCGGCGCAATTAACACTTGGCGCTTAACCACAAGCTCACCCGCATTAACACCATCATCGATACGATGCCACGTGATGGCATACTCGCTCTCCTGGGCCAGCAGCGCCCAGGACGTCGCGTGAGTTCCTGCATATCGTGGCAGTGGACCGTCGTGGTAATTGAAAGCACCTTGACGCACCCGCCCGAACACATCCACCGGCAATATGTACGGATTGGCAACCGAGAAAATCCAATCCACCGGCTCGGCCTTCAAACGAGAGCAGAGCTCGTCAACACTCGCAATACAGGGGATATTGGCGCGAGCCGCCCACTCTGCGAATATAGCGTCGCCACACAGCGCCGCGCCAATGGGGTGGCCCATCTCCATTGCCAGCTGCGCGCACCTAACTGCGAGCGTACCACGGCCAACAAACACGCTAGCGGAGATTGATTGGGCTGCAGGGCCTTGCCCAGTCCGATCGCCTGTTTCGTAAGCGCTTGCGCTCTTCGGTGAAGACTGACGTGCCATCTTCACCCCTCGGCCAGTCCATCCACGAAGCTGGGCAGTTCCCGCCCTAACCGCCGCGCCACATAGCGGCCTAAACCTGTCACACTGGTTCGGATTTGCTTGGGAGTAACCGCGCTGAATGCTAATCGAATCCGGCAGTCTTGCGAGTTATCCAACGCAAAGAAGCTCATCGGCATAACAATGACATTGTCACGCCTTGCACACTCGTCCACGCTGTCCGCGCCAAACCTGAAAGGAAGATCAAGAGACAGGAAGAAGCCGCCAGAGGGTCGATTCCATCGAATCTGCTCCGGGAAAGGCGAAAACACACTGTCTAGCTGACGCAACATGACGTCGCGATTTGCACGATACCAATCCAGCGCGGGGCGAATCCAGCCACGCAAGCTTGCTGCCTGCTCGATCAAGAGTCCCGCCACAATCGCTTGGGTAATGTGGCTTGTATTGAGCGAGACGAAACTCTTGCGCTGGACCAGGTTTTCCCAAAGTGCCCGGCAAGCGCGCGCGTCTCCAAATATTGTATCGGGCAGTGTCGCAGCTCCCACGCGGAGAGCTGGGCTCAAGGTCTTGGAGAATGTGGACAGGTAAATAACACTTCCTACCTCATCCAAAGCGGCCATCGGAGGGATCTCATCACCTTCATACCGAAATAGGCGATATGGATTGTCCTCCAGAACGATGATCCGATTTCTTGCGCACACTTGAAGGATATCGCATCGTGAGGCCTTATCGAGGACGCGCCCGGTCGGATTGTCAAAATCGGGAATGAGGTATAGAGCGCGGGCCTTCCGACCACTCTGGCGCAATTGCAGGACGGCGAGTTCGACTGCCTCTGCAACGCAAGGCACTGAGTTGCACAATGCTGTAACGGCGACCCTTGCGGCCTTAGCTGCACCGGTCGCACCAATATACGTGGGATTGCAGACTAGGAGCACATCGGCAGCTTCAGGGCACAGCGCCGGGAGGCAGAGTGCGAGCGCTTCCTGGCATCCTGAGGTGATCAGTACGCGATCCGCCCTCGCGGGAACCCCCTCATCAGACCGGACCTGTTGTGCAACGAGCTCGCCGATAATGCCGGCGGTTCGTCCATACTGCAGCAAGTGCGACAATAATCGCCCGCCCCCGTGACCGCCAGCTGAATAGCGTTCATATACTACTAGTGCATTCAACAGCACCTGGGGGTCGAGCTTGTCGAAGAACCGCTCACTCGGTCTGCCAGACGCCAGCGAGACTGCCGACGGAATCGTGCTCGAGACTTCGTTCAAAAAATTCATAACTGAACATTGCGATCTGTGATCCAACATCGAACCCTGCGTAGGACTATCGGCGAGCTGAGGACCACACCAGTCTCAGAGCGAGGACATCATTGAGGTCTAAGGGCTCACGCATTTTCACGGCTTATTCGCCAGAATGATCAAGCTGATCAAAAAGGCACCCATTCGTTTGATTGATGAATCCATCCTGCACGCCTGAGTGCATGTCTTCGAAGCTGAGCCGCCTCTCAAAGCGAGAGGACTCGGATCCTATGAAGTTCGCAAACTGCGTCCACGCACACCTAGAGCTGACCGGATTTTGGATAGTCATGAGACGATTTCTCCTCAACCGCGACCCAGATACACATGACCGAGCAAGTGCCGTGCCAAAGGAAAATCATGCCAAAACAATTAAGTGGCGATACTAAGATGACTAGTGTCCGACATTGTCGGACATTGGACGCAAGCATCTGAGGAAGGCTCGAGTTTGTCGCGCGCGTGCGGGTTGTCGGACAGGACGCTGCCAGGTTCAGGCCAGAAGCTCTAAAGGCGATACCGTGGCGATCCGGGCGGTGGAGGTACGCTGATCGAAGGCTCCGCGTCTTCGCCGATTGCTCAACGCGCGCCACGGCGTAACAGAAACGGCCGAGGAAAATCGCCGCTGGATGAAAGTTCAGTGGCAGGTCACCGTGCCGGGCGCAGATCAGGTTACGCTTGCCTTTCGTCCAGTTCGTTCGCCTCGATATGTTCGGCTTCTTTAAGCCCGAGGAGAAGCTGATCTTCGGTAAATGTTTCGGCCCGTCGGCCCGCTGGCGCTGCAACCCTCTGATGATCTGATGTCTGACTGAAGTTGCATTTTCCGCTTCGCGCGAAAGCACCATCGCTCAGCGCATTCAGGTCACTCGGGACGCAGGTGCAGGCGGCACGGCCGGTCCAGTCCGCGAGTGTCAAACGGTAGAGAGCGATGGCTCGCCACTTGCAGACTTTGGGCAGTCTGTAGAGAGTGAGATGATCGGCGCATTGAGACGGCAACCGGACATGGACGACGATCGCTTTTGTCGGAATCCGCTTTCGATCGTTCTTGCGGGACCCCGGTAGGCCGGCGGGCGCGCCTGAAGTCGGATCGCCAGCATCGCCATAGAAACGGCGGGGGCAGACCTCTTGGATTAGTATTTACCAGACTTCTCAAGCTGTTCGAAAAGTTCTTGTATGTTGTTTTCAAGAAATGCTTCCTCTCCATTCCGATGAATGAGTTCAAAGCTTATCCCCGTATTAGGGCATCGAGAAGAGAATGCTTGTGTTAGGCCAGGTCCTTCAATAATGGTCGTGTCGAACGACAATCCCCGTGCTCTAAGAGTATTGACCGCCGCCGACACATCGGCGACAGATAGTGCAACATGAGCTAGACCAACCCCGTAATGTTGGACAAGTTGAGCCACCTGCGACTCTGGCTCTGTGCCTTGGCAAAGTACAAAGCACATGTCGTCCCGAACCATGTCCGCACACACCATCCCAGTCGTCTTACCCTTTATCTGCAATCGCCGCCTAAGCTTAAAGCCAAGGACATCTTGAAACAGGTGGATAGCGTCATCTAGTTTATGAACCGCCAAAGCGATGTGATCAATGCCGCGAAATCGAGGATTATGACGGCCATTTGCCTCGATAGAGTTTTTCAGAGATGCATCCGACGGCGAATCCGCGGGATAGGTCATTTTCGGAGTCCTTCTGTTTAGGTGACGCAGCCAATTTAATGATAAAGTCATAAGCTTGCTAACAGCCTGATTCCAGATCAGCAGCGTCGCGTATCCGGGAATGATCCATTTAGCGTGATCATGGAAAAATTTCTCCTCAGTGTGAGCGCGTTTGTCGGTGACGTGCATGTACCATGCCAACGGAAAAGATCGTTCAAAGCAATAGAATGATCCTACATTGCGATGTCCCATGTTCGACATGTCGCCTGCTGCCGGTTGTGTGTCCTTCCCCGCCCGCACCAACAGAGATAGCCCGCACGTCCCGGCCGCGACGACTGGAGCCAGTTGCCGGTTCCCGAGACAGGCCCAGACCGCGCAGGCTGATAGTGCGGCAATCTCGTCAATGCTTGAGGCCGCAAATGGCGGCATCCGACGCGAGCCGGAACTGCTCAGTACCCCCGGTACCAGGACGTCGCGCCTGAGAGATCTTTACAGGGATGCTTCTGGAGACCGTCGCCACCTGCTTTCAGATCGTACAACCCGACGCCACGTACGCTTCAAGCCCTTTGGGCACTGGCATCTGGGCGAACCTGCAGCGCGGTCACCACCGGCGCAGCAAGCCTACGAAGCTCTTTGCGACCCGTAGCTGCCGAGTTGGCGAAGGCAAACGTCGCGGCAGCGCAATCGACGCGCAGAAAATTTAGGCCCTACGCGTTCCGAGACCGCTGACCTCCGCCCCCTCGGCCTGAACGCGTAGTGCGCGTTCGACGGGCACCAGCCACCGGCCGAATTGATCCCGCACAGCCGTAAATTGTCGCTGATTGAGGCGTTGGTGCACGGATCTTTTATTGGTGTGGGTTTAGGCAAGCGGTAACCGCAATAGCCTTTGTAGCGTAGCAATGCCTTTCAAACACAATACCAGCCGCCGCCATCATATTGAGGAGAAGATGAAGTTCAGGGTGACGAACTGGCCGGAATATGAGGCAGGACTTCGTCATCGCGGCAGTTTGACCCTGTGGGTGACGCCGGAAGCCCTGTCCAGGTGGCAAGCGCCAAGACGCGAGACACCTGGCGGCTAGCACCGCTATTCTGATCTGGCGATCGAGACCACCTTGACGCTGGGCCTTGTGTTTGGCCTGCGGCTGCGCCAGGCAGAAGGCTTCTGGAATGCGTACAAACGGCATGATCGCCAGGTTCCGCCGGACGGCACATCACGCCGCTGAGCTGGGTCGAATTCGCTCGCGCATTTCGGGAAGGCTGCGGACGCCGTTCTTCACGCCGAATGCCCCCCAAGCGAGCGAAAGCGGAAGACTCGAAGAGGTCGAGAAGATGCCTCCGCCAACGATGAAGTTGAGCGGCGCGTGAAGTTTGAAGAGGAAAAGCTCTCCCGGACGTAAGGCGCGGAAATTCGTCCTTCCACTTGGCGCCCAAACCGTTTACCTCGTCTAGCTCACTGCCAGACAGGAAATCGAACCAGTCCTTGTCCGTAACGGCGACGAAGATCTTGAGCATGATCATAATGCTATGAGGGCGAGACCGACGCAATATCAGGCAGCTATCGGAACGGTGATCGCAGCCGCGCACCTATTATGGGGGAGCTATCTATGGGCGCCGGTCCAAACTTTCACATTTTACTCAGCAGCCTGAACAGAGGGTATCTCATTGCCGAAGATCAACGCGTCTTCGGAAGCCGCTGAATATAACTCGTCCATCTGCGCTTCTAATGCTGAAAGTGCGGTGAGTCGGAGAACCATGTTCCGAAGCCAGCGCTGCTCCTCCAGTGTCATCGGCCTCCCCGCGAGGCGAGTGACATGACGATAGCCAAGCCATTTCCGGATGGTTTGATAGCCCCCGGGTTCACATCGCCATGCCGTCGTAGGAACGTTGGCAAGATACACATCATTGTTGATCCAAAGCTCTCCGCTCACGTCGTCGCTTGGCACGAAACGACCCGGCGCTGCCCCGAAGTAGGAAATGGTGACGCGAAGGTCGTCGGCGCTTATAGAATGACCGTCTGATCGCCGGATTGCCGCAATGCTGGCCAGCTTATCACGGCCGAGTATTTCAGGAAGCACGGACGATGCGTCGGTCGAACAGTCCATCAGGGCCGCAACAAGACGACCCAACTCACTGACCTGTCGAGCCAGTGCTGGATTTCGTGGAATTGGCACCCGAGCCCAGTCGGCCCCCAACGCGCTCGCATGCTCCATGCGGTAAGCGGGCGAGTTCATGATCGCCAAACAAATGTGGATCAACTCGTTCGCACAGAGATGGGCATCGGGGGCTTCGAGTCCTCCCGCCTTGTCCCAAGCTTCGCGAAGCGCAGCCCAAATTTCCGGCGACATATTGGCCAAACGGCCTCCAGTCAGGGCGTCTATCCTAACGACAGCAGGGATGGCGACCGATCCGCGGTCATGAACATGCAGATCTAGGAGTGTCCGGGAAAAGAGGGGTCTCGCTTCCGAGACTTTACGCGGCTCGGGCACCGCTATCAGGAAGCACTCACAGTCAAGGTTGACCCTGAGCGTCTCCCGAGGCCTATTCAGGAGATTGAGCCTGTCTTCGTAATAAATCCAGCGCTGATCAAATGGAAACAGTAGGTACGGCTTGAGACGGCTCTCATCGAAACCGAGCTTCTGAAGGCCCTTCCAGGTCGTTTCCGGCGAGTAGTTTGCGCGCGGCACAGCCAAAGCGGGGCAGGCGCTTGTCGCATCTGCATAACAATTTGCTCGAATGTATGCGGCCACGCGATCTGCTAGGAGCTTCTTGTCGACATCTATGACGCTGCCGGTAATACCTCTGTTCGGATTAACTCCCTGTATCCGGGTCGGGAATATCTCTTCGAGGCTGGGCCAGGCCTCGTAGCCCGCTGCTTGTGCGTGCGGCGCGAGCCGCCAACGGTTCTGTCTTGTTGGTTTTAGCCGACGATACCAAAGCAGGAGAGTCTGATTGTCATCGTCGTCAGCCCGTACCTGAAAGTCTTCGAGCGGCAGTCCCGTGCGCTCTTCGGCGGCAGCTACCAATGCAGTCAAGGCCGCCGCCATCGGTCCTTGATATAGGCCGTACAGGCGTCCTTGATGGCATCTAGTTTGGCCTCGCGCTTGGTGCGACTGAGGTTCTGAAGTTCGGCGACCGAGGCCCCTTCCCCTAAATCACCGCGAAACACAGTAACGTCGATGTCCTCGGAAAACCGGCTGATAAGGCCGAACCCTTTGGAAAGGGAAGTGCCGCCCTTGAAGAGTAGCCTTGGACTGTCGGCAGGCAGGCCATTGAACAGGGCGTCCAAGGTCCAGCAGACCCAGAAGTCCTTTTCGATATTCTGCGGCGTGGAGTTAAGACGCTGAGCTGTTGTTGTAAACAAGCCCATTCTTGTCTCGGTGTCGGCGTTCAGGACCTGGTCGTAAGCAGAATTCATTGGCTCGGCATTCTCGGAGGCGTAGTCCCGCTCGGCTGGAGCCGGCCTTGGGATACCTCAGCGGCGTCCTGCAGTAGGGGCTTCAACAGAACTTGCATCCAGGCGGGAAGGGTTGGCAGGCCGTCGGCCAAGTCGGCACGGAGGCGGTCACCTTGGTCGGGATCGTTCAGCAGTCGGCGCAGGCGCCGTAACAGTTTCTGGTTCCCTTCATCTTGGCCTAGCATATCGCGCATCCAATGCAGCGCCTGGACGACGCGCATTGCCGGGCGCCCAGCCCAGTAGAGTTTGCTGGCCGACGTGGGCCGGAAGGTGATGTCGAGGTTGCCAAGGCGAATCGGCCGCAACCGTGCGTCGGCGTGTACAACGATGCGAGCTGGTACAGCGTCAGTCAGGCCGAGGTCATTTGCTGCGGTCATGCCGTCAACGAGAACCCGGATCTGATCACGCCGCGCTACGGCGTCGATGACGCCACGGGGGTCTGGTGGGCTTTTCTGTTGAGTCAAGGTGTTGAACGTTGGTCGATCGTAAAGTCCGCGATCAATCCGCCGCAGTTCGGCGGCCTTGACCATCCGCTGCAGCACTTTGTCCACCGCATCGCGATTGCCGAGGTTAAGAAAATCCGCAGGCGTCCAGACTGTGCGTGGCGGACTTGTCGCCATGTGATCTTGGATGAGAGCCTTCAGGTCAGATCGAGTCTCGCTCATGTCCGAAATATGTATACGTATTTCGGACGAACGCCAAGCCTTGGAATGTCCGAAAAATGTCAACATATTTCGGACCAACAACCTGGCTTGCTACTAACAATCCAAGTAGCTGCCGAGCTCGACGTCCTCATCAAATGATTGGTAGCGCAAAACGCCCTCATCGACGTAGAGCGGTTACGGCACAATCACCCATTTCTATCAAAGTTCGTAAATCGCTACGCTCGGCACAACAGCCTTGGCGATCTCACATAGGTGCTGGTGATGCGTAAGATAGATCACCTGACCGGCACTTGCCATTTCGCCAAACAACCTGAAGACCTCCTCGGAACGGACATGGTCGAAGGTTTCCATGATGTCGTCTGCGATGAAGGGCACGGAGGGCCGAAACTGCGCAAACTCGTAGTACCCCGCAAGCCTCAGGGCCAGATAGAGCTGAAAGCGCGCGCCCTTTGACAGCGCGTCGGCGACCTTGGATTGCCCATCGCGCTGCAACGCGATGAGCACTTCCCCACCCTTCACAGGTTGAGTTGTCAGGCCAGAGTACTGGCCGCGCGTCATGAGCGCGAATGCGTCTGATGCGCGCTCCATCATCCCGGAGCGGTGACGCTCGCGGTAGAGACGCAGAGCATTTCCAGCCGACATTATTCCCAATTTCAGCTCGATGTAGCGGACGGCCTTTTCCTCGATTTCCAGAAGGACGGTGCGCCGTTCGGCATCTATCCGGGCAACAGCGCTGTCGCCGCCAATCGCGTCCAGCTTGTCGGTCGCGCGCGTCTGCCGAATGAGCTGGTGCTGTATCGCCTCGTCAGAAGCGCGAAGCCGTTGCTCTGCCTCAGCCTTCTCGATTGCGAGACTGTCGAGATCGACAGCATCCAATATCGAACGCGCCTGCTCGAACCCCTCCACCGCGAGCTCGGCCGACACCTGCTCCTCAAGTTCGGCCACGGCTGTGCGCAGGCGATCCCTGTCGCGCAGCAGTTCGTCGCGTTGCACGACTTCGGATAGCGTGGCCACGCCAAAGACGCTCAGGACCTCGTTCCTGCGGCGCTCATGTACCGAAATCTCGGCATCGAGGGTCTCACGCCCATCCTGCAGGCGCTGCAGGTCATTGACGAGGCCTGCCTTGGCCTCGCGCATGCGCTCGGCGCGCTCCAGGCGCTCGGCAAGCCGAACCGCCAGCTGTTCCGGTTCGTCGTCGTTGGCCGCCTCGCCCGCTTCGGCTGCAACGGCGGTAACCTCGACCAGAAAATTGTCCCTGTCGGCCTCCATCTTCTCGATACGGAGTTGCATGGCGTCCCGGTCTTGAAGACATTTGGACAGTTCAGCCAATTGATCGAGGACGCCCCCGACGCCGGGCGCCGAGATGCCGCTCTCGAGCCAGGTGCCCTTGAGCGCTTCGGCAACGCCGGCTAGCCATTCATCCTCACGTCGCTCAGCGACTTCGATGGCTCGGCGTCTAGCAGCCAGATCCTCTTGCCTTGTGCCAACGGTCTTGAGCGCCTCGGTGCGCTCAGCGTCCACCTTGAATTGCCTCTCAAGGAACAGCTCTGCCACGGCCATGGCCGTCTCCAGGCTGTCACCAGGATCCGAACCGACGCCAACGCTCGCCAGTGCGCCGCTCAGCTCCAGGCGTATTCGGCCTTCCTCATCAACCGCCCGCTCGGTCTTCTTGCGGGAAAGCTCGATCTCCTCCCAGGCCGCGAGCGCATCGATCCGGGCAGCAATGCGATCCTCGATCAGTTCGATCAGCTGTTCGGGGGATGTCTCGGGGATTTCTCCAAGCAGGTCTCTTGCGACTGCAAGAACTTCCGAGAGCACAGCCTCCCGATCTGAGCTGTTGCGTTCAAGTTGGTCGCGCGTATGCGCGATGGTGGCAGCGATTTCTGCGAGGTTGCGGTTTGTGCTGCGGATCTCAACGAGCTCCCGCGCGTTAGCCAGACGGCCTGCCGCGACGCTGTCGTCTCGAGCAAGTGCTGCCGCGAAATCATCCGCAGTTTCGCCAGTCAGGTCATCGCGATGCCTTGCCCAGGCCTCGTCCCGGGCGCGCCGAATGGCGCCCGCCACATCATCGTCGGTGACATCGACCGAGGCACGAAGGGCATCCAGCCGCGCCGAAAGCAAATCGTGATTGCCCTGGTGCTCGGCAAGACGTTCGGAAAGGACGCCCCTGCTCTTCCCGAGCTCTGCGGCCAGCGCCTCCCATGCGCCAAGCCGCCAAGCATTCGGAATGGCGACCCTGGCCAATGTCTGCGCATCTCCCGACCAGGGATGCAAGCGCGCGATCGCGGCCTCCCATCGAGTTGCACCCGCATCCGCTGCCTCGCGTGCCGCCTTGGTTTCCCCAATGTGCCCGCCGGCTCTTGCCGTCGATAAAGCCGAAAGCAGCCTCGCTCTGGCAGGCTCGGGCACGGCCCGTTCTTCGCCGACGCGCTCGCGTGCCGCCTGGAGCGCATCAGCAGCTGCCGCGGCCTCCTCGCGCGCAACGCGCACGCTGGTAACGATCCCGGAGCGCTGCTCGACCATGGTGCGCACAGCGCCAATGGTTGCAGCAGGCAAGAGCAGGTTGGCAGGGTGTGGCTCGGAGGACCTTCCAAGAGCGGCAAGGCAGGTCGCCACAGTATTGTCGAGGATTTTCAGCTCCGTCCTGCGACTTGGCAGGTCCAGGCCGGCCGAGACGTGGCGCACCTTGCGGTCGGCCAGGCCGCGAACCCGTTCGGAGATCGCAAGGATCACTGCGTCCACATCGACCGAGGCGATTTTCGTCATCACCCGCTCGAGCTCGTCCCCACTCGCGGATAGCCGCGTTCTCAGACTGGCGTCGGTCTCGATCATGTCGGCGACGCTGCCCGTCCAGGTCCGTGACGGTGAAGCGATCTCAGGCAACTCGGCTAGTTGGGCTTCCTTACGTCGGATATCGGCAAGGATCGGGATCGCGCGAAGATACTTCGCGATCGTATCGAGCCGAGCCGACAGCACCGACCGTTCGGCGATGCTGCGGTTGTATTTTTCTGTCGCGTCCAGGCGCTCTGTTTCTAGAGTTTCGAACGTCGACGCCAAGGTGTCGATCGCCTCCTTCCCGGACTTTAGTTCGGCAAGCCGCTTCTTGAGCAGCGCAAACTCGGTTCCGTGTGCCTGCTTGCGATAGAGCCTGTCCGCTTCGGCCTCGAGCACGCTCAATGTATCACTTGCGTGCCCGAGGCCGGCGCTGGCCGTGAACAGAAGCTTGCCCAGGTCGCCACGCGATTCCAGAATTGATTTTCCACCTGCTTCCAGCGTTTCGTCGTCCAACGAGAACATGGTTTCGTATGCGTCCCGAGACAGCCCGGCGAGATGTGATGATATCGCCATTTCGCTGACCGGTTGGCCATTCGCGTTCAACAATGAGTTGGTGCGCTGTTTCGTGCGTGTGAACGTGTGCTCCGCGCCGCCGAGTTCGAGTACACCGCCGATGCGCATCGCGCTGTACTCGTGCAGGAAATTGTAGCGGCTGCGTTCCTCGATGCCGAACAGCAGATCGAGATAGCCGGAAAGCGCGGTCGACTTGCCGGCTTCGTTCAGGCCGAAGACGATATGCAGGTCGGGACCGGATTCCGGTTTTGGCCCGAAGTCGATCGTCCTGTCGGTGAACTTGCCATAACGGATGAGATCAAGTCGCCTGAGCCTCATTGTGACCCACCGGCCTTGAGGCGGGCGGTGACCAGGTCGGCGCCGTTGGCAAGCACCCTGTCGAGGAACAACTCCAGCCCAGCCTCGTCCTTGCCGGCGAAATCGCGCCCGTCAGGCGGAAGGTCCGAGATCATCTTCTGGACCAACGCCCTCGCCTCGGCACGGAAAGCTTCCGAGCTGGCATCGGCGCGCATAGATTGAGCGAGTTCGAAAATCGGATCAGCGACGCCCTCGGATGCTTCGGCTGCGAATGGAGAAACGTTAAGTTCGAGCTTCTCCACCCAGGTGTCCCCCATCTGTTCCCCAACCTGCTCAGCTTCTGCGAGCAGTAGGTCGCGGTCACGGATCAGCGCCCAGGATATAGGTGACGCCCCGGTCAGGCCGAGACGGACCACAACATGACGGGACCTGACGAAGGCGCGCACACCTTCAAGCGCGGAGCGGACTCGCCCGACAACTTCGGACCATTCCACCGTTTCGGTCAGGTCGACGTTCACCCGCTCGAATTGCGCGATACTGGTCAGCCTTTCCTCGATCTCTATGGTGCGGTCGTCTCGTATCGTCACCAGGGTGACGGATTTCTCTCCGGCCTCGTTGATGTCCCTGCCCTGTGGAATTCCTGGCATCAACACGGTGCTCGCCCCGGAATGGACTTGGCGGACATGGATGTGCCCGAGCGCCCAGTAGTCGAAGCCATGGCCGTGCAGGTCGGCGACGTTGCAAGGGGCGTAGACGTCGTGGCCGGGCGATCCGGCCAGGCTCGTATGCATGATGCCGACATTGACCGCGCCCTCACGCGGAGCTGAATACTTGGGAAGCAGACTGTCCGGCGCCTTGGGGCTAGCAAAGCTCAAGCCATGGAACATGACGTCGACCCCGCCGGCTGTCTGCGGCACTGACTGGGGACGGCCTTCAAAGATCGTGACCGTGTCCGGGAACACGAGCTGTTTCGATATCCGCGACATTGCGTCATGATTGCCACGAATCTTGAAAACCTTGATGCCGGCCTGGTGAAGCCTTGTCATTTGTGAGGCCAGAAACCGCGCCGTTTTCATCGACGTCTGATCGCCATCATAGAGATCGCCGGCAATGACCAGGGCATCGACACGTTCCGCAAGGCAGAGATCCACGATCGAGACAAACGCCTGACGGCTGGCGTCTCCGACGAGTTCTGCAAGGTCGGGGTTTCGCATCGCCAGCGAACGCAGCGGCGAGTCGAGATGAATGTCGGCAGTGTGTACGAATCGAAATGCCATTCCGCGGTCTCCGCCCACGAACATACCGGTGATCGACCGAGGCTCGATAGAAGAATTTCACGACACGCTGCATTGGCTTTCTATCGCGTTGGAGGGTGTGATTGTTGAAACTCAGCCGAGCCCGGCAAGGGAGAAACGTGAGGCTGAGGTTCAGGGCGTCACAAAAACCACAGTCGGCATGTACTGGCGTTCAAGTGTTGGACACAAGAAATAGTATCGCCTGATTCGTTGGAGATTGACTTTGTACCCGATTACTTATCGGAATGACGGCTGATCGGGGGAGACAAATTGACAGTTCAGGACGTGCAGGCGGCACCGCCCTCTCAGGTGACGGTTTGGGATGAGCTGGAGATTTGGGCGAAGGATTTCTCGCCTTGGCAAAAGCTGACACTTGCTTGGGCGGTGCGCTATGGCGTTCTTACCGCTGAGCAGATCGGGCAGGTCTATAGTGTCTTCCTGCATGGATTCGGACTGGCGGACGAACCAAGCCCAAAGCTTGAGATTCCGGCAACAATAACCGGCAAAGCGAGCGGGCTCGCCTCCCAAAAACCCCGGCTCTTGCGAATTCATGACGTCAGCGGCGTAAATGCGCTGACCCCATCTGCGGAGCTGGTTTTTTCGCCCCAACTGACACTCGTCTATGGTGGAAATGGTGCTGGAAAAAGCGGCTTTGCACGCATCCTGACGAATGTGTGTTTCAGCATCTGTCGATGCTCGTTCGTTCGTATGCCGGGTACAGGGTCGTCTACGCGGTCGATGCAAAGGTCGCCGCAGGATGAGTTTCGCAGGTGAGATCTTCCTATGTTCGTTACGCAATCGGCTAAACGAGGCCAGTTGCTTCCCGCTTCGCGGAATGATCTCAGCCACGTCCCGGCAGGGACGGCTCGGTGCGTCCTGTAAGAACGCTATTGGTTGAATGGCCTGAAGAAATCGTCGTAGTCGAGCGTCTGCAGGATCAGGCAGCGGCGGGCGTTCCTCCGTGCGAATCGAACAGCTCGCCCGTCCGGAGCATCGCATGCATGATCACTGCCAGCTTGCGCGCCAGGGCCACGGCGGCTCGTTTGAAGCCGAGCCGTTCTTTCAGCTCCAACGCCCAGGTTCGCAGGGTGCTGGTATCCGTCGACCGGTTCAGGATGACCGCGGCCGCTTCGTATAGCAGTCCGCGCAACTGATTGTCGCCACGGCGCGAGATATGGCCGTCATTATCGACCTCGCCAGATTGGTAGCGTCTCGGGGTCAGGCCCACCCATGCGCCCACGGCGCGCGAGTTTCTGAAGTTCGCCGGATCCTCCACGGCCGCGGCAAAGGCGGTGGCTGTGACGGTGCCGACACCGGGCACCGACATGAGCAGGCGGCAGTGCTGGTCTTCAAGAGCCATCGCGGCCAGTTGCTTGCTCAGCTCTGCTATCTGGTATCGAATATCACTCCATGCCCGAAGCATTGGCACGACGATGCGCGCCAGCTTTGCTTCGCCCTGCAGAAGATCGTGAACGTTGCGCTCGAACACGCTGCCGGCGCCCTTGGGCACGACGAGGCCGAACGTCTTCCTCAATCCGCGGATCTGGTTGGATATCTGCAAACGCATCTTGAGAAGCTGGCGCCGCGCGGTGATCAGCGTGCGGATCAGCATGCTGTCGAAACCTTTGACCCGAACCTCTCGGTAGAAGCCGACCTCGGCCAGATGTGCCAGGCCATCGGCATCGTTCGCATCGGTCTTGTTCGCGGCCATGTCGAGCGCGGCCTTGGCATGCCGCGCGTCGATGCAGATCACCGGCAGCCCCTCTGCCGTCAGCGCATGGTAGAACCACACCGACAGCGGCCCCGTCTCGAACACGACCCGCCAGGCATACGGTGCGCGCTTGCGGATCACCGCCGCGAGCAGTTGCGGGTCGGACGCGCACTTGCCCCGCCAAATCCTCTTGCCGTCCTGCCGGATCGATATTGCCGTCTCTTTCAAGGATACGTCGAGACCGATATACTGCTTCATGGCTGTCCTCCGTTCGATGCCTGGGGCCCGGTGTCGATCGTGAGCCCGTTCTTCATCCTATCGGGGGACAGCCAGCCGGCTAGATGTTCGAACATCGACGCCACATCTTAGGTGGCCACCGCTCCCGCGATTACGTCATGTTCGTTCACTGACCCGAAGCCCTCATATGTTCTCTACGACGCGAATGGCAGCTTTGCGCAACAAGTCGGTCATCGAGGCCGCACTACCACGGCCTCGAAAGCCGCCGTTCGTCCAGAACGCGGATGTTGTCCCTACTGATGGGTGTCGGACTGTCTTCTCCCCAGCCCGAATCGGAAAGCCGACGTTAGACGCCGCCACTCGTCCGGCGTGAGACAGGCGCATGTGACTAAACCGCTCGCGCGGCTCCTCACTGTCATCCGGCGGTCCCGAAGGAAGACGATAGCGACCGGCAAGCGATTAGCCGGTTTGAGGCCGTTCAGATCGTCGGAAGCCCTGCGTTGCTCAACACATGATTTAGGTCATCGACGCATTGCTGGCGAAGCTCCTCGAGATGGCGGGCAAGCGCTCCGTCCTGGATGTTGAGATAGCCGTCGATCCGTTGGATGATCTTGTCTCTGAGGCCTTGCTCAAGCTGGGTGCGCAACTGCCGCAGTTGCTTGTCAATGCGGCCGAGCTCAAGCCGTGCCTGATCGTCGTCGAGCTCGTGATAGCCGCCGATCGCTTTGCGGATGACCTGGCGGCTTTCACGATCCACGAGTTCGCCGGTGCGTAGCGCTTTCTGCGAGTCCTTGAGGGCCTGGAGGAACTCGTTGGGCGTCTCGCAATGGAGCGGTACTTCGAAAGCGGGACGCGCGAACGCCATGGCGATGGTGCGCAGGATGATTTCATCGAGATCCTTCGAGGCGCGAACTTGGATTACGTCCTGATAATACCAGCGCTGAAGGGTCGGGAAGCTGTTGAGGTGGGAGATACACTCGTACCAAGTCCAGACGATCGCGATTCGATCGCGGTCCTCGTTCTCCCATTCTTCATTGAGCTCATCGACCCAGGCCTGGACGCGCGCGTCTCGCCGCGCCGTGGTGGCAAGGATCCAGAGCATGAGACTGGCCTGGAACTTGAGCGCCGCCTTCGCTTCCTTGCGCAGGAAGGCACGGGTGACTGCCCCGCCGGGATTCATCGAGATCGGCGAGCCGCTTGCATTGGCTGCCGATAATTCCATGCCGCCCTGACCGACCATAGACGTCGACACCGTTCTGCGACTGACCCGAGCGTCCCACCTGCTGTGCGTTGGGAATGTCATAGACCTCCGCAAGCATCCCGACACATAACTCCTCGAACTGCTGCCAGTAGAGTGGCGGCTGAAAGAACTGCGATACGGTGCCCAACTGCAGTCCCCCTTCATCGAGGGCATCGATAGATGCCTGAAAGGCAGGCAGGCCAGGCCGGATTGCTTGTCAATATGCACGTCACATTTATTTTTCTGTCGGGTAATGAAGGTACTTTCTTCCGTTCCAGCGGCGATACACGAAGTCGCCCGCGATGCGGCGTTGATGGCTCGCAACGTGGTCATCAGGGCAGGCCGTTGGAAACCATGATCAACAAGCCGATTGTAGAGGATCGACCAAGCCAGACATGAATCCGAGAACGTGACTGTGTCAGAGGTCGAACCGAATACCCAACCGAACACGACACCAGCCGCGGTTAGCGCCTTGGTCAACTCTTTGTCGCCGCCGCCGCAGGTGGCCATGACAAGCGCCTTGTTTCGCCCGGATGCCGGTTTGACCAACTCAACAAACTCGGGCCAGCTCATGTCTTTTCCATTAGTCAGACAAATACCGCTGCTATTGCCGTGGGATGAGAAGTGCAAAGCCTCGAAATTCCCGTCGGCCGCCTCGCTGATCGCACGTTCTACAAGTGGGCGGGTGAAGGCGATCCGATATTCGGTCTCAATGTTGAGGATTCTTAGGATCTCATTGGCGGCGTGGCCATCGAGCCAACGCTCGAAGAAGTCCTTTGGGCTCAATGATTCGACGATGAACACACTTCGTAGCAAAGTCAGCCTCTCATCCCGTTCCAAGGATCGATCAGCCAGTTAGTTCGGCACCAACCCGGAAGTCGATGTTTCCCTTCGAACCAACACTTGGCCAGGACGTGGGAGTGTAGCGACGCGCTAAAGTCTGGTTCAAGCGGCGTACGCCAAAAGCGGGCACTCCGCTTCCGGCCCAATGACGGTTTTGAACAAATCGTGCGATAGGCCTTGCGCATCAGTGGGGAAGCTGCTTCTCGCTAGGAGAAGGGGAGCCGAAAGCCGGGATGTCGACAGATTTGATCAACTGCGTGCGCCCTGGTGACGGTGAGGAACCAATGCCTCCCGATGCATCGGCCTGGCATAAGTGGCTCGCTGTGCGTCTCAGGGAGACCGAGGACGGTTATTGCGCCAAACCGGACTGGCTTAAGGGGCACGCCAACGGCGAGAAATCTACCGCCCGCGACTATGCCGGACGCGAATTGCTGGAGCTCGTCCAGAACGCAGCCGACGCTGCTGCCGAACAGGGCGGGCATGGCCGCGTACGGATCGAGGTGAGCGCAGAGGGCCTTTGCGTCGCGAACACCGGCATGCCCTTTCGCCCCGGCGGAATAAGATCGCTCATGACCGCGCATACGAGCGATAAGCCTGACCGCCAGGCGACGCTAATTGGAGCGAAGGGCCTTGGATTTCGGGCATTGCTTAATTGGTCGGCCGAACCCTTCATAACGAGCGGCGCGCTTGAGATAGGATTTTCGCGCACGCATGCCCGCCGCGAGGTCGCCCGGCTCGCAAGCATCGCTCCCAACATCAATGCCCTCGTACGCGCAAGTAAGAAACCGATCGCGCCGATCTTGCCCTTTCCCGCCACCGGAGCCGCGCTCGAAAATCTCGCGAGCGAGGCTATAGGTGCGTTGATGAAACGCGCGCGGGCGTTGCGCTTCGAAGGCTTCGATACTGTTGTTGTAGCGGCCTTCGGGGACGAGAAAGCTCACAAGCAGGCGATGGAGCAACTCCTAGAGTTCCGGCCCGATTTCCTGCTTTTCGTCGCCACGCTCGACGAAATCGCGATGCAGATCGATGACCGACCGGAAACGCGGTGGACAAAGACCATGCTCGGGAAGGATCGGTTCGCCATCGAAATAGTAACCGACAGCAAGCGCTCAAGCCAGGAATGGATGTGTCAGCGCCGCAAGGGGTCGGTACCTGATCCCGAGGATCCGGAAGGTCGTCGACCCTATGAACTCGCGATCGCGCTGCGCGCCGGACCGCCAAGTACGCCCGGCTTCCTGCACTGCTATTTCCCGACATCGGTTAAATTGCCATTCCCGGCCCTATTTCACGCAACACTCGAACTCGATTCCCATCGCAAATCGCTGAACGCAAACTCCGAGGTCAATATCGGAGTCCTTTTGGCGCTCGGCCGCTTTTATGCCGACTTCCTTCACAGCCTACTCGCCTGCCGTGCGATTGCCGATCCGATTGCGCTTCTCTCGCGCAGCGAGAGTTTTCCCGATCCTCTCAAGCTTTTCGAAATGGAGGTCTACAAGGCCGCACGTATCCTCCCGCTCATTCCAACTTACGGGGGCAATAATGTTCCGGCCGGCCAGACCGCGCTTGGGCCGAGCGACTATGGGCAATATCTGCCGACGCGTTTGTTTCGGACGCTCGCACGCTGCAAGACAGAGAGTGATCGTCGGACTCTCGAAAGGCTCGAGGTGTCTTCCATTGATCCGGCGGAGATCGTCAAAAAGCTGAAAACTCTTTCGCTCACGCTGGGCGAACGGGCGCGCGTTATCGTCGGCATCGCCAAGACGCTGCCAGTCGCATTGCATGATCGCGAGCTTCTCCTCGATGTGACGGACCGCCCACTGTCGCCAACTAACAGCTGCTTTCCTTTGCCGGCGAGCGGAAAGCCGCCGACGCTGCCCCGATGGGCACGCGCCAAGTTCCTGCACCCTGAGCTTTGGAGCAGGATCACTGCTGGCCTCGGTGGTACTGCGCGTGAAAGATTCGACAAGCTTGCCGGTTTTGGCATCCACGAATTCAACGCAAATGGCGTGATAACCTCGCTTCGCCGCCAGGCTGCGGATATGCTGAATCGCAGACGCAGCGATCCCGACAGAATTCGCCGCGAACTCATCGGGGCTTTGTTCGGGCTTCGCCAGACGGTCGCCAAGGACGCCTTCTCACCCTCGGGGCGAACCGAGGTGATCGGGGCAGATGGTCTTTGGCATGACGCAGGCGAACTTCATCTCTCTCAGCCTTATGGAGGAAATGGACCAATACTCTCGGCGCTCTATGCTGCACAGCCGCAGCGCCTCCTTGGCACGCCCGAAGAGAATGGTTTGCCCGCCGATGCGCCCGGGCTTGCCGATTTTTTTCGCTGGCTCAGCGTCAACATATGGCCTGCGGATATCCAGCAGCCAGTACCGCCATCGATGCGGGCTTCGGTCCTCGCCGCTCTTCCCGATAATTTCGAAGTGTCGGAAGGCAATTTCCGTCGCACCATCTCACGAGGCGAACTGCGTTGGGGCGCGTCATGGAGTGCGGAACATCTATGGATCGCGGGGCTCGAGGGCATTCTGTCATCCGCACCGAGCGCGGCCATTCTCGCATGGCTCGCCTTGGATCCGCGCTTCGATATTCTGCGCCCGGCGGCCTTCGAAACTAAACTTCATGCGAGGTCGGGCAACGCGACTTTCAAGCCTTATGCTGGTCCAATACCCGATCTCGTGCGTGCGGCGCTCCTGAGCCATTCATGGCTTGCTGTGGTGGGCGGGAAGCCGGCCGCACCAGCGGAGGCTATGATCAATCCCGGACGGCTCAGCGCTCTCTTTAAGCCGCCACTGCCACCGGGCGAAGCCGAAGAAACGGCCCTCGGTCTGACGAGACCGATGTGGCTGCGCGGGCTCGTACACGCCCACGTGCCGCAAGGAATCTCCGATCTTGGCGAAGTGCAGATTTATCGTTTGCTCAGTGCACTTAAATCGCGGGATCCGGGCCATGATACCGTCCGGCGACTGTATGCCCAGATCCTCGAGATTGAAGAGTTTTCGCCCGATACCACCCGGGAGGCGGCCGCTCGCTTCTTCGCTGAAGGAGAAGTTCAGGTGCGCAAAGATGGCGCCCTTTGCTGGGAGCCTGTCGGCTCTGCACTTTACCTCGACCGGGATAATTTTCCCGTCGCGGCACGCGATCATTTAGCACTGATCGACGTGCCTCCTCGTCGGAGCGCGAGCGACGTCGAGAAAAGATTCGGGGTAAAGCCTCTCAGCAAGCAGGATTTTAGCCTTGCGATCGTGCACGTTGTCGAGGAAAAAGGCATTATCGCAGAACTGTTGCGCTCGCGCTTCGTTGCGAGCCTGCCGTTCATCAAGGCGTTTCGCAGCGCAAATTCGATAGAGACGCAGCGGCTGCGACGGCTAGAGGCGCTGACGCTGAGGATCGTGCTCAAGGCGGAATTGGAATTTAGCCTCGGAACGAAGCTGTTCGCCGGGCAGCTCGAGCCCGGAAAATATCTCCTCGACGGCGATACGCTCTTAATCGGGGTCGACATCTCCGAAAACGAGGACGAGGTCTTTTTGCGCGCGGCCGCGGCGATGAGCGACGGCTTGGCAGAGCTCTTCGAGCTTCAGAGCGGGAGCGATTTCGAAAAGCTTTTGACGGCTCATTCCGACAGCTTGCGCACGCTCCAACTGCGGAGGCTCTTAAGTAATCACACGCCCGAGGAGGTCGAGCAACTGATCGCCGCAGTGTCAGCGGAGATCGAAAGCGCGGATGATACTTTCGGCGTCGATGCGGCGGCACTCGCCGCAGCCATGGAGCCTCTGCGGTCGGAGCAGGGCGAGGTAAATATGCCAGTATCAGTTGGCGGGGGGCCGGCGGTCTCGGAACACGAAGCGTCGCGACCAGCCGCGACCCCTACTTCGGTCACACTGCCGCCTCCATCGTCCTCACGACAGGTGACAGCCGTTACTGCGACGAAGCTCGAATTCGAAAGCAGCGCTGGCCGCGGTGGCTGGACGGTCGGACTTCGCATTGGCGGCGCTACATCTGGCTCGGGAACAAGAAATGACACCACTTTCCCAAGCGATGCCGAAAAATGGGCGCTGCTTTTCGAAGAGAGCGAGGGCCGGTTTCCTATTCAGGTGTCGCGGCTGCAAGGCACCCATGCCTATGGCTGCGACTGTCTGAGTTTCATAAGCGAGGCCGAGCGCGAAGCGTTCAAGGCCAATCCCGATGTCTCCCGTGTTGCGCGATTCATCGAAGTGAAGTCAGGCCCCGTTCGGTTGACGCCAAATGAGATTGTCGCGGCCCGGCGGCAAAAGTCTCGCTATTACATATATCAGATCTTGTTTGACACGGGGTTCCGTGGTTCGGCGCATCTCACGATTGTTGTTGATCCACTCAGTCATCGAGGCGCCCTGGCGCGCGAATGCGAGGTTCGCCTCGATCAGATTCCCACGCGCGAAGAACTAAAGTTGAATGCTATCGCAGGATAATGGATCGCGTCCTTGCGGGCGGCTCCCACTATCTGGCGGGCTCGATGCGCGGGGCTAGCAATCCAGGCTGAGCAAATGAGTGAGATACTCGGCACGGCATTCTTGGTTCATGGCACCTGGTACTTGCGGTATCTCCATGGCGGCGGCACGATGGTACCCATCGAGGCGAGCGCCGATTTAAAGGATATGCTAAACGATGGCTACATGGTCGTAAGCGCTGTTTCCGGACCACCTTTCGGGAGTGGTCGCGATCTGTGAGGTTGCCGGTTCTGTAATGGGATCGGAGATCGGCTTGTGTCTGGACTTGACCTTACGCTTGACCCGGAGCGGCAGCCTCGACGTTTCGAGGTGATCAACGGCGCTGGCGGTCGGCGTCAGTGGTCTGTGGATGATAAGGCGCGGATCATCGCCGAGACGCTGGAGCCGAACGCAATCATTTCCGAGGTCGCCCGCCGCTATGGCCTGAGGCCGCAGCAGGTCTTCGCCTGGCGCCGGGAAGCGCGCAAACAGGCTGCTTCGGTGCAGCAAGAATCTCCTGCCTTTGTGCCAGCGGTTGTTGCCGTGCCGACGAGCGAACCCGCAGCGAAGCGCCTGGGACGACCACGGAAGCAGAAAGCGGTCCGCGACGCCGGCGTGATCGAGCTTGAGATCGACGGTGTCGCCATGCGCGTTGGCCGTGGCGCCGATAGCAAGACGGTGGCTGCTGTAATCCGCGCGCTTAAGGCAACGACGTGATCGGGCCGACGGGTGCGGTCAAGGTCATGGTGGCGACAAAGCCAGTAGACTTCCGCAAGGGCGCGGAGGGATTGGCCGCGCTGGTGCGCGAGACGATGGGCGCCGATCCGTTCAGCGGCGCCGTCTACGTCTTCCGGGCCAAGCGCACCGACCGGATCAAGCTGATCTTCTGGGACGGCACTGGAGTCTGCCTTTATGCCAAGCGTCTGGAGGACGGCGAGTTCCGCTGGCCGAAAGTGCATGACGGCATGATGCGGCTGACGGCCGCGCAACTGTCGGCGCTGCTCGAAGGTCTCGACTGGCGGCGGGTCCACGAGGCGCGCCGGACCCGCGTTCCAGCCCAGGCGGGCTGACCCGCGACGAAGTGAATCAGCCTGGATTCCGCTGTCGCGGGCTGTCGGCGAATATGGTCTGATCCGGTCATGGCGATGACGGCTGACCAGCTTCCCGACGATCCGGACGCGCTGAAGGCGATGGTCCTGGCGCGCGACGTCGAGAACGCCCGCCTGATCCAGATCATCAAGGAATTGCAGCGTCACCGCTTCGGCCGAAGAGCTGAGACGCTCCCCGAGGATCAGTTGCTGCTGGGGCTCGAGGAAGCCGAGCAGATCGAGGCGGCCGGCGAGGAGGAGAACGAGCAGGCTGCTCCCACGGAACGTTTGGCAAAGACTGTCAAGCGTCGGGCCAACCGGGGTGCACTGCCGTCGCATCTTCCTCGTGTCGAGATGGTTGTCGACATCGAGGACCATGCCTGCCCGTGCTGCCGCAATGGTCTGCATCGGATCGGTGAGGACGTGAGCGAGCGGCTCGACATCGTCCCAGCGCAGTTGCGTGTGATCGTGGTGCGCCGGCCCAAATATGCCTGCCGCGCCTGCGAGGATGTAATCGTGCAGGCTCCCGCTCCGGCCCGGCTGATCGAAGGCGGCCTTCCGACCGAGGCGACGATCGCCCTGGTCCTGGTCTCCAAATACGCCGATCACCTGCCGCTCTATCGTCAGGCCCAGATCTACGCCCGGCAAGGCATCAATCTCGATCGTTCCACGCTCGCCGACTGGGTCGGCCGCGCCGCCTGGCATCTGCGTCCGGTGCATGAGCGGCTGCTTGGCAAGCTGAAGGCTTCGCCGAAGCTCTTTGCTGACGAAACCACCGCGCCGGTGCTCGATCCCGGCCGCGGCAAGACGAAGACAGGCCAACTCTGGGCCTATGCCCGCGATGACCGACCATGGAATGGCGGCGACCCGCCGGGCGTCGCCTATGTCTATGCGCCGGATCGAAAGGCCGAGCGTCCGATCGCTCATCTCGCAGGCTTCACCGGGATCTTGCAGGTCGACGGCTATGGCGGCTATCGCGTGCTGGCCGAAAAGAGTGGCGTCACGCTCGCCTTCTGCTGGGCACACGTGCGCCGACGCTTTTATGAACTGGCAACAGCTGGTCCCGCGCCGATTGCCAGCGAGGCGCTGAGACGGATCGCCGAGCTCTACAAGATCGAGGACGCCATCCGCGGCCGGTCGGCTGACGAACGCCTCGCCATGCGCCAGGAAAAGAGCGCTTCAGTTATCGCCGACCTCGAACCTTGGCTGCGAGAGAAGCTCGGCCTGATCAGCCAGAAGACCAAGCTCGCAGAGGCGGTCCGCTATACCCTCTCACGCTGGGAAGGGCTCTCGCACTTCCTCGAAGACGGCCGTGTCGAGATCGACAGCAACGTGGTCGAGCGCTCCATCCGTCCGATTGCCCTCAACCGCAAGAACGCGCTCTTTGCAGGCTCTGACGGCGGCGCCGAACACTGGGCTGTCATCGCGTCACTGATCGAAACCTGCAAACTCAGCGGTGTCGAGCCGCTCGGCTATCTCACCGATGTCCTCACCAGGATCGTCAATGGCCATCCGAACAGCCAGATCGACCACCTGCTGCCCTGGGCCTACATCCGGGCTCCCGAGCTCAAGGCCGTGGCCTGAGAACAGCGCTTACACATGGTCCGTCTGACTGGCCATACGAGCAGTGATGGCCGCGGTGCATCCGACCGGCGTCGAGTGCCTGGGTGACCAAAAAGCCAACTAGCGCTTCAATCCAATCTGACCGCGGAAAAGTCATGCTCATGCGCATCGCGTGACATGTATCGGCTGAAAGCTGCCAGAAGGGAGGTTGCAAAGGGCTCTCGGACACGACCGCAACGTCGTACTTTGTAGACGAAGCTCCCTTTCTCATAGCTCCCGAAATTGCGGAATGCCGTCGCCGGCGCTACGGGGGGCAAAAGATAACCAGCAAGCTCCGTTGCTCGATCATCTCCATTCGCAGTTCGGGTAGCCTCGATCTTAGTGGCGACGGACTTGTAACCTTTCTTCAATCGCTTCGCGCGTTCGTCCCAAGCTATGCTTGCAAATCCTTCAAATGCCTCCGACGCGAGCGCATTGATCTCACATTTTCCATCAGGCCGCAGCACAGCCAAATCAAGCACCTTCAGATCAACCGGGGTTGCGTCCGCGAAGCTGACGAACGCGGATTGCAAGCCGCCATGATCGAAACGCTCTAGCATGAAGCCAAGGCCCGGCTTAATCGCAGGCGGTTCGCCAAGCAGGCCCTTTTTCACCGGCGCCAGAACCGCGACCTTGAAGTTCTCCTCATAGGCACGGTCTCCTTTCTTCCGCACCATGAGATCACATGGCTGTCCAATGAGAACCCAAAGTTTGAGGCTCCTAGAGCCGCCGACCTCGAACAAATCCCCATTGCGGAGCGGGTCGCGGAAAGAGTTTATCAGCTCTCCGGTCTCGTAGAGCTCGCCGAAACGGAGTTTCGCCAAGCGCTTACTGGCCTCCTCCGGTAATGCACGCGCTACGTCTACCACCTTCTGAACGGTTCTGGCGGCAGTCAAAAAGCTCGACAGACTCTGTCTTTGAAGGATTTCATTTTTGACACGATCCTTCTGAACGATGGAGTATAGTCGAAGTAATGTCTCCAACTCGCTTACGCCTTCCTCACCAGAGGACTTGACGATCATGTGCTCGAAATCGATCGGGTCCAGATTCTTAAACTCGACGAGAGCCCCTTCAAGCGCTCGGTCGAAAGCCCCCGTCGCGATCGACTTCATTTTCTCGGTATAGATGTTGATCACCGTCCGATAGACGGCTCCATAGAAGGCATCGCCATCTCGAAGGTTTTGCTTCGAAATTGGCATAAAGAGTTCAAGGCTGAGTTCCTCCTTGGCCGCCAGTTCGCGCCAGGTTGAGACCTCGGTCCCTCTATCAAGGGTGTGAGACAGAATTCCGCAGAACCAGCGCATGCCGAAAGCAGCACGATCCTGATCAGCCAACGCCGCAATGATTTGCGTGCCTTTGGTGGAGCCAAGAGCGGCGTCGCTATCCAAGTCTTGGTCGAAGAGGAACAGGGTACGAGCGTTGACGGTGCAGGCAGTCAGCAACGCCTCACGCCTTTCTGCCCATTGCGCCGGTGTGAGATAGTCGATTGGGAAATCCGCTGGAGCTAAGTCGCTTACCGCTTGTGGAATATTAATATCCGCGGCCTCTGGGCTGATCACTGACAACGCGGCGCTCAACGCATCGCGCGCGTTTCCCTCTAACGGCTCCAGCAGCGCCGTAACTTGCTCGAATCGATTAGTGTTGGCTTCGCTGAGATCAACATTTGGGAAATAAGGTGACACTGCATGAACTGCATCCGGCACGTTATCTAGGATCCGGGTGATCAACGCGGCATCGAGCGGCTTCTGCAGTTCGTCGTCAACGACGACAATCTTTCGAATTTGCAACTCTTGGAAAAGCGCGAGCAAGCGCTCGCCGACACTGGGCTTCGCCGCCTCGGCCGCTACTTCGTCATCAGGTGCAAGGGGGACGACCGCACCGCCTTCAGCGGGAAGAGGCGCCGCTGCTACCGGTTCGATTGGAACCTCTTTATTAGCCACGACCGACACTCGCCAGATCGACTTCAAAGATAAAGCGGCGCCCATCGGCGTTTCGGTCCGGCAGAAGCGTTATCTGGCCGCCAATAGACTCCATGATTTGCGCATTGATAAACAACCCGAGCCCCCTCCCTTGCTGTTTGGACTTAAGTGTGACGAATGGCTCAAATAGCGCTTCTTCTACCGACTTCTCGACACCAGGTCCGTTGTCTGACACATGCAACCGATAAGGTTCATATTCGACGACTATCTCTGGCCGAAAATTCGGGTCTCTTTTTGCAGTTTCTTTCAGCCAATACTCCGAGTTAAGCAGTAAATTGTCTAGGACTTGTAACATTCGTCCCCGATTCGTCTCAATATCAAAATTACTGCCCGTGAGCCTTAGCGAGCAACTGAAATCGTCACCCTCCCAGCGCGTTTTGAAATGTTCCTTTAGCTCCTTCAGGAGGGAGCTTATTTCGATCACTTCTATTTTGTCTCTTTGATAACGTAGCGATGGTCCGAGATGCCCCACCAACCGACGTAGCGCCGATACTGTCGAGGTTACTTCTTGGCCGAATTGGACGAGATCCCGGTTTTGAGGACGCGCCGTTTGTCCTTTCTTGATCGCCCCCGACGCCTGCTGCATCAGTCTATCGGTCTGGTTTTGAACTTCATGGGAAAGCGTTTCGGCGACGAGGCCGAGGCCTGCCAATTCCGTGAAATCATTGAGTTGGTCGGACATAACGTCCAGCCTAGGGGCGAGCGAGCCCACAATGTCCGCTAGAGCCCGAGCTTGTACGGCGTATTCTTCCATTTCACTGAAAAGCGCGGTTGAAGACTCGAGCGCCGCATTGGCCTCTGTTAGGAGATCTGAAAGCTCCCTCTCGGCGGCAGAGGACAGTATTGGGGTTTTGTGGATGCGGTCCGTGACTTTTTGAATTCGTTCACGCGCGGACACTGCTCCACCGGATAAAGAGATGGCTCGCTCTGTGTAGGATGCGAGACGTTCGGCGACGCTAGACGCATCGGCGACCGTTTTCTCTGTGGGACCCAGTGGCCGAGCTTTATCCGCGATCTCCCGCCTATATTCATTGAACGTTCGCCTGATCGTCTCGTAAAGATCGCTAACGGTCTTAGGTATTTGCATGACGAGACGCTGAAAATTTTGTGACCATGGATTGGACACAAATCCCTCGCGATCAGTCTTCTCCTTCAGGTTTGAATTGTTTTCTTCCGATATGAGGACGAAGCCGAGAACGTTCTGCGGGCGTAGCCCATAGTAGGATCCCGCGCTGGTCCACCCTGCGCCCAAGCGAAGCCAGTCTTGGCCGTTAATGCCGTAAGGCCTAATACCAAAGCCGTCGCGGAAGACCTTGATGCCGGCTTGTCGTTTGACGATTTTCTGCACCTCGTTTGCATTCGTCAGGCCGGCAAGCTTAACCGTCGTTGGATCGTGTCGTAGCAAGAATTCGTCAATTTCGCCCGAGAAGGGACCAGGGTCGGCGGTAACACGACGATCGTCTCCGTTTGCAGACGCAATGGTATCGACGTCGCCCAATGAGGAGAGTGCGACACTGTAGCTGAAGGTTGCAAAACGCACTTTGTCGTCAGGATAGTGCAGAGACACCGGCAGCGGTTTCTTCAGAAGATAGTCGAAAAATGCGCGGCCATGGTCGCGCGAAATCAGTGCGCTGAAAGCATCCGGATCATTCCCCAAGAGCTTGGCGAGCCTAATTTCACCGTCAATTGTGAGCTGGCCTTCAAGAAACTTGAAAAAGAACCGCCCGACAGCTGCACTCCTTACCCGCTGCGATACCTGACCTAAGTCAATTGGCCGCCCATTGATCTTGAGCGTCACCAGGAACGGGCGAGCCTCAGGAAAAGGAGAGATTATTTGAGAGAGATCTGTGACCAGCTGGTCTGCTGCGCTCCCTTCCCAAACATTGGGATTGCGGAGGCCAGATATCGCCAAGAGCGTGCCTTTGGCTCTCTCCGGTTCGGTCTTCGTCTCGATTGAAACCGGCACGTCGCTGAGTTTGCGATTGTCCGTAAAAGAGGCCCAGGAAAAGGACACCCGGGAGCTGCCACCGCTTCCGTCTTTTCGGGTGACCATCTCAAGGTTCTCCCCGAGCTTCTGGGTGCTAAGACGTCCAAGGCCCTTGTCCCCAAGTGGCGTGCGTCCCTTGGGTGTCTTCCCTCCATTTGATTTCATTTGGCGTTTGGTCGAGAGCGAGATCATCAGCCAGCCGCTTTTGATCTCCCCCTCGTTCATTCCGAAGCCGTCGTCTTCGATCGTAACGAACCCGCGAGCGTTGGGATATTTGGTCGTCGCTGCCGGGAGGAAATCTTTCGTGTTTACTGCGACGTTCGCATAAGTCGCATCGGCATCGTATGCGTTTTTGACGAGCTCGACGATTGCTGTCACCTCGTCGGAGACAAGCTCTTCGCCGAGTTGCCGCACGACTGCAGCGCTGACATCGAAATGAGGCTGGTCCACCATGTTATTGATCGATCTTGCGAACCAGCAGGATCCTCTCCTCGCGCATGGTCGCCGAGCTGGCATTGCGGTCAGGCATGCGTTTGTGATGAATTGTTCTGGTCAATATCTTCAAGACCAAACATCCCTGCTCTTCGAGCAGCTCTTGCAACACAATATCAGTTGGCACCTGCTTGCCGCCGATGTTCCGATTGCCCACTGTCCACACCATATACGCATTGGCTTTTGCCGCATTGGCAATGCTCACAAGGCTGGCCGCGAAATCGCCGTAGAAACGGAGGAGCCGCTTTCGACCATCCGCCGGACTGCAAGGGAGATTGTCCGCAAAATCCCTCAGCGTTACAGAAGACGCAAGAAGACGCTCCTCAGCCCAGCTGTTGTCGTGCAAAATGCCTCCAAGACTTCGCCTATCAATCTCGTGCGTAGTGCGCAGCGTTTCACGATCGGCTGCGGAATCGATATCTTGGAAATCGATCCAATGCAGCGGCAGGTAAGAATGTTGCCCGTAGGTAACAGTAGTTAGATTATCACCGTATGGTGGAGATGTCATAATAAGGTCAAATGACTTATCCCCAAACTTATCGGAAATTTCACGAGTATCCCCACTATTTACTTCCGTCACGCCGACATATTTTCCAGATTTTACGCGAGACCGGCGGCGCAGCTCCGCTCGAAATTCCAAAAAGCTTTCCGCATTGACGGCCCCTATCTCGAGGAACATTGAAATAGGTGAGAGAATACGCTTTGCGATGTCTTCGGCAGCTCTAGCATGCAATTTGTAGGTCGACGTTCGATCGTTGCTGGTCAGGCGCACCGTCTCCGCTAGTGTGACCCAAAGAAACCGACGGACCCAAAGATTCGATTGTCGACGGATTGCGCGACGCAGGCGAGATAGTTCAACGCTGACAGAGGCTTGGAACCACTTCTCCCGGTTCATAAGTTCGCATTCGATGCTCTCCCGTCGGTCTGAGGCTGCTTCTCGCGCGACTTGGCCTACAATCGCTCCGATGGTGAATTCAGTACAACGAGCGGTTCGAACTCTGCTGATAAGGACGGCAAGGGGATTTACATCGTTACCGTAGACATCGAGCCCGAAATGCATACCTGAGACAAGAGAGGTGCCGGAGCCGACAAACGGATCGTACATCGACCGTATCGACGGCTTTGCCTCCAAAATGGATGCCAAGAGGCGGCGCTGCACAAGGGGCACCATCATGGCCGGATATTGAAAGATGCAGTGAGCACTGTCGCGCCTGTCGCGATCCTTCAACGACCAAAAGTCTTCGTCGGTCTCATGATCCTTGATCAGTTTCAAAAGACGATTATCTGTTAATTCGTCCAATTCCCGAGTGGGAGGCGTATGGCTTATGGGTCGGTGGAGATTCATTTGGCAAGGTCCCCCAAAACTATATGGGCGCCTGGCCACCGTTGTCGCGAACATCACTTTCGCAGCACGTACTCCCGCCCTTAGCTTACGCGTTTTAGCGGAAAAAGCGACTCTGTGAAGGCGAAATCGGTTCTCGATCGATTCAGCTTCACTATATTCATCGATCTTGCCGGCGTGGCCGGAACGCCGCAAGACAACGGCGCGCACAAGCATTTGGAATTTATGCCGCTATCCATTTACCGAACGGCTCTTGCTATCCGTTGCGTCTCGTTGGCGCAAATGGGCGTCGCCCAGCCTTAGAAAGGCGCTCCCTGATCGTAGTGGAGAGCTGGATCGGGAAATTTGGACAGGGGTTATAAGTGGAATTTCTGCCTGAACACGGCATAGAAGGAGGAGAGACCATGACGAAACGCCCCCGCCGTAATCACAGCCCTGAGTTCAAGGCGAAAGTTGCGCTTGCTGCAATCCGCGGCGAGCGGACCCTTATCGAGCTGTCGCAGCAATTCGATGTGCATCCCAACCAGATCAAGCAATGGAAGGACCTTCTCCTGGAGGGAGCATCTGGGGTGTTTGGCGCGGATGCGAAAGCCGAACCGGCGGCACCGATCGTGGACGTGAAGACGCTGCATGCGAAGATCGGCGAACTGACGCTGGAGAACGATTTTTTAGAGGGAGCGCTCAACAAGGCCGGGCTGTTGGGCGCAAAGAAATGATCGACCACAACCACGCTCTGTCGCTCACCCGGCAGGCCCGCGCGCTCGGGATCAGCCGGGGCAGCGTCTATTATCTGCCGCGACCTCCCTCGGCCGCCGATCTTGCGCTGATGCGCCGGATCGACAGATTGCATCTCGACTACCCCTTTGCGGGAAGCCGGATGCTGCAAGGGCTTTTGAATGCGGAGGGCCACAGCGTTGGCCGGCGTCACGTCGCCACGCTGATGAGGAAGATGGGCATCGAGGCTCTTTACCGTCGCCCCAACACCTCGAAGCCGACGCCGGGCCACAAGGTCTATCCCTACCTCTTGCGCAATCTGCCGGTCATCCGACCCAACCAGGCCTGGGCGATGGACATCACCTACTTCCCGATGGCGCGGGGCTTCGTCTATCTGGCCGCCGTCGTCGATTGGTTCAGCCGACGCGTGCTGGCCTGGCGGCTGTCGATCACGTTGGAGGCCGCGTTCTGCATCGAGGCCGTCGAAGAGGCGCTGGCCCGATACGGCACGCCCGACATCTTCAACACTGACCAGGGAAGCCAGTTCACCTCCATCGACTTCATCAAGACCCTGACGGATGCCGACGTGAAAATCAGCATGGACGGAAAAGGGGCCTGGCGCGACAACGTCTTCGTCGAGCGGCTATGGAGGACTATCAAATATGAGGAGGTCTACCTGCATGCCTGTACCAGCGTGCCGGAGGCCCGCACCGCGATCGCCCGGTATCTGATCTTTTACAATACCAGACGTCCTCATTCATCGCTTGACCGGAAGACCCCGGATCAGGCCTACTTCAACACGCCGAAGCCAATCCTCGCAGCGGCATGACAGAGGCAGAAACCCACTTACAAAACCCCGCCAAACTGTTCAGACAAACGAAGCCAGCTCTTTGCATCACACCAAGCCGCTCACCTGGAACAGGCTTCGCGACACTAATCCCATAGCGCGTGGCCGCGTCAGCGGGTTCGCTCAATCCGGCTCACATGGGGGTGTTAGGGTCAAGGGGGATTTCAGCGGCACATATGCAAAACTCCTATGGCTCTATTCCGGTATCCAGGTCCGAGCCCGATTCCCTGACTTGGTCGTTTCCGCACCAGGTCAAACTCACATTCGGTCGTCGCGCCAAGCGACTGCACCAATATCCCGCTTGCGGCGGGCAAGGCTCAAGAGGACGAGACCCTTCTTAAATTCGGCTGTTTAAGCCATGCCGGATTTCGATTCGTCCGCCTGGATCCGCCGAGACTGATCGGGTCTCGGTAGATTGCTTCAATCCATTCAGATTATCTTCGAGGCGCTCTTCACGATGGCGCCTTCGATGACAACGCCGGCGTTCACATATTTCCACAGAGCGACCAGCAGCTTTCTCGCCAACGCGACGATCGTCGTCTTGCGCAGGCGTCCGTCGTTGCGTTTGACGCGGTCATGGAACCAACGCGCCAGGGCCGAACCCGGCTGATGTCGCAGCCACAGCCATGCAAGTTGGACCATTGTTGTCCGCAGACGCGGATTGCCGGCTTTGGACACGCCTTGCTCGCGCGCGACCGATCCGCTTTGCCAGGGCGTTGGCGCCAACCCTGCGTAAGCCGCGATCTGCCTTCGGTTGTCGAAGCTCCGATAAAGCCCTTCTGACTATAGAACGGCGGCAAATTCCGGACCGATCCCTCTCAGTTCGATCAACATCGTCTTTGGCGCCGGTGTTCCTTGGATCTTTACTGTCGGGGCGAGCAAGGCGTCCCGCTCAGCCTCGACGGCCTTGATCTGCGCGATCAGAAGCTCAAGCCGATCAAGTTCACGGCTGACCTGACCCTTGAGATGCGGCGGCAACGGACGTCCATCGCCGGTCTTCAACTCATCGAGCCGCTGCCGTCGGTTGCAGCGCAACGGCTCGTAGCCGGAGACTCCCTGGCAGAACAGCAAACCTTTGATCCGGTTGACATGCTGAATCCGCTCGACGGTCAGCGTCTTGCGCTCACGGCAAAGGCGGCGGCTATCTTCATCTTCGGGTGTCGGCGCCCTAACCATTGCGCAGACGCGCGGTTCGCCGCGCTTGTAAGCCAGCAGCGCGCGAACCAAAGCCTCGCCGTCAATCCTATCGGTCTTGGCCCGTCGCCGGCGGCGTGAGGTCGCAATCGAGGCCGGATCGACAACGTAGCTTTCGATCTGTTCGCTCCGCAGCGAGCGATGGATCCAGAAATCCGTCCAGTCCCGCCTCCTGAATGACGATGATCGGGAACGATTTCCCCATCCGCGCGAACGCCTTTTCCCTGAGCTCCGAAAAGCGCGCCAGCAGCGCAGCGATGTCTCCAGCCGATACGCTGTGCTTCGACATCTTCTCGCCACCGCCGGGCGACAACGACGTGATCAGCCAAGTTGAACGGCTAAGTTCCAATGAGACGAAAATGGCGCCAAGATTGGTTCGGATAACGGTCGGTTCTTCGCGGTCGGGATCGAGTGACATTGGTCGCCTCCAGGTTGAGCGGATATGCGTCCTCAGTCTGCCTGCTGAGCTGGTCGCTATCCACGCCCCATGGGATCTTCAATGAGGTCGCGCATCGCGCCAAGCCAGACCATCACCGCCGCGCGACCTCACAGAACCCTCCAGATTCCCCTTTTGGCTTGATTGTGATTCATGTGGACGGCCCCCGTTGAGCAAGAAGATTCTGACAATGGCAATACTGAAGCGGTCAGGTTCATTCATGTGTTCGGCCTGTTTTGTGCGGCCTCAGGCCGCTGGCCATGATGTGTCGGTGGATCAGGCCCTCATCAAGCTGCCGCGCTGCGACGCGCGTTGAATCACTCAGGTTCTCCCGATCCCCGGCTTGACCGGATCTGCATCACTGATGTCTTCTCCTGCCCAAACTGCATGTCATTTCGTGCGACAGTCGGTTACCCTCGAGCCATTGACGGCGTCGCGCGGTAGTTTTCCTCACGCGCCATCACCGCCCAGGCGATCCGCGCTACCTTGTTGGCGACAGTGACTGTGACCAGCCGTGCCGGCTTACGCTCGAGCAACTGGTTCGCCCAAGCACTGACGGCCGTTGCTTTTCGCCGCGTGTATCGGATGACCGCCGTGGCGCCGACGACGAGGAGATGCCGCAAATAGCGATCTCCCATCTTCGAGATTCCTCCCATCCTGTCTTTGCCCCCGGAGGAATGTTGTTTTGGAACAAGGCCGAGCCAAGCAGCGAATTGACGACCGGAGCGGAAGACCTTTGCGTCGACGACGGTGGCAGCAAGGGCGGTCGCCGTGATGAAGCCGATTCCGGGTATGGTTGAAAGCCGCCGGCAGACCTGGTTCGTGCGATACCACCCTAGAAGCTCGATCTCGATCTTCCGGATTTGCGCGCCAAGCCCCTCCATCGTTCGGGCGAGGAGAATAAGAACTTGCCGCGCCATCGCGGGGAGCGGCCCATCGCCCTTGTCAAGAGCTTCGATTAGACCGCGAACATGGGCCCGGCCCTTCGGTGCGACGACGCCATACTCGGCCAGATGCGCCCGCATCGCACTGATTTGCGCTGTGCGCTGCCGAACCAAGAGGTGGCGAGCCCGATGAAGCATCAGAATGCTCTGGGCATCCGCCGATTTGACAGCCACGAACCGCATTGTCGGTCGCATCACCGCCTCGCAGATTGCTTCCGCGTCGGCCGCATCGTTCTTGTTGCGCTTGACGTAGGCCTTTACGTAAGCTGGCGGCATCAACTTGACCACATGCCCAAGTGCAATCAGCTCCCGCGCCCAATGGTGCGCCGTCGCGCAGGCCTCCATGCCGATGAGGCATGGGTCGATATCGCGAAGCAACGGAATAAGCTGATCGCGCCGAACTTTTCGACGGAGCACCGCGTTTCCTGCATTATCGACGCCGTGAACTTGAAAGACGTTCTTGGCGATATCCAATCCGATCGTGATAACTTGCATGCGGACGGTTCCTTCCTTCTGATGGTCCTTTGACAACGCCATCCTGGCACATCGCGATGCCGCTGGGTCGGGGGCCGTCCACATGGGGTAATCGCGGGAGCGAGTCGCCCAGAGAACCAATCATATCCTTGGAAGGTGGCTGTTCCCCGATAAGATGGAAATACGGGCTCACGACCTGACGCCGGGCCCAAGCATCTGATGGAGAACAGCCATGGAAGAATATATCGGTCTCGACGTGTCGATGAAAGAGACAGCGGTGTCGATCCGACGTGAAGGCAAGCGGGTCTGGCGCGGGAAGTGCGCTTCCGATCCAAAACTCATTGCCCACCTTATCCAAAAACGCGCACCGTCCGCCAAACGAGTGGTGTTCGAAACCGGCCCCTTATCCGTGTGGTTCTATCATGCGCTCCGCGCGGAGGGGTTGCCTGCGATCTGCATCGATGCTCGCCATGCCAAAGCAGCACTCGACATGGCCGCGAATAAAACCGACGCGAACGACGCCGACGGTTTGGCGCATCTTGCAGAGGTGGGCTTCTTTCGTGAGGTGCGAGTGAAAGGGTTTGACAGCATGCTGACCCGCACGCTCGTGGCGGCACGCACCAGGCTGGTCAGGATCACGACCGAGCTCTCAAACCAGATCCGGGGACTCATGAAGACGTTCGGATTACTCGTTCCCGCGGGCAAGGGAAGCACGTTCGAGAAGAATGTCCGCATCCTCCTTGTCGATCAGGAAGGGCTCGCTCCTATCGTGCTGCCGATCCTGGAAGCTTGGCGCAGCATGCGCATCCGCGCCGCTGAGCTCGGGCGTCAGCTCGTCGCCGGCGCGCGCCAAGCCAAGCGTGTCAGATCCTCATGTCGATCCCCGGCGTCGGCGCGATCACCGCGACCTCCTTCGCGACCGCCGTTGAGGATCCCGACAACTTTATGAGGTCCCGCTCCGTCGGTGCCTGGCTTGGCCTGACGACCCGGCGATACCAATCGGGAGAGGTCGACTATGATGGCCACATATCTCGACGGGGCGATCGCCATCTCCGGGGGCTTCCTCTACGAAGCTGCGACGGCCATCCTGACCCGCAGCTCGGCCGAAAGCGGCCTGCGGACATGGGGCCTCAAACTCAGGGAGAGAGTTGGCTTCAAGCGAGCTGCCGTTGCCGTGGCACGCAAACTGGCGGTGACGATGCACGCGATGCTCAAAACCGGCGCGCTCTTCGATCGGACCGCCGGAGCCACCGAATGATGGCTTGACAATAGCGTTCGGTTTCGAGCGCGCTGAGACGTCCCTGCCGGGACGTGGGCAGAGCCATTCCGCTTGTTGGGGTGCACCGCTGGCTCAGCAGAGTGCGTCGTCCACATTTGAAGGCTCCTCCCGCGAAGCTCCATCATGCGGCGACCGATGTCGACCGCGAAGACGACCCTGCACCCGGCATACGCGTCTCACAAAGGTGCTTGACTCTGCCACCGCGATTAGACGACCCCATCAAGCTTTGGATGGAACGATTTGTGCTGACGGACGCCCAATGGGCGAAGATGGAACCGCATTGTCTGGGTAAACCAGCCGATCCCGGACGAAGTGGTGGCGATAATCGCCGCTTCATCGAAGCCTTGCTTTGGGTTGTGCGCACAGGAAGTCGGTGGCGCGACCTTCCAGCCTTCTTCGGAAGCTGGAACACCGTTTTCAAGCGATACCGCGATTGGGTCAAAGCTGATGTTTTCATTCGGCTTTTCGAGGCCTGTTCGGATGAACCGGACATGGAATACGCCATGGTTGATGCCACCATCGTCAAGGTCCATCGCCACGGACAGGGCGCAAAAGGGGGACTCAAAGCCAGGCCATGGGCCGCTCCAAGGGCGGCATGACCACCAAAATCCTGGCACTCACCGATGCGCTTGGCAATCTTGTGCGCTTTGTTCTTTTGCCCGGCCAGCGGTTCGATACGGTGGGTGTCGCACCGCTCATCGATGGTGTCTGTTTCGGCGGCTTGATCGCCGACAAAGCCTTCGACAGCAACACCATCATTGCCGACCTGAATGAGCGCGGCGCCAAGATCGTTATTTCACAGCACTCACGTCGCACTTTTCCCCTGCCGCTCGACAAGGAACTCTACAAATGGCGCCATTTGATCGAGAACTTCTTCTGCAAGCTCAAGGAATTCAAGCGTATCGCCATGCGTGCCGACAAAGCCGACCAGAGCTTTGCAGCCTTCATCAATCTCGCAGCGGCCGTCATAAACTCACGATGAATCTCAACAAGCCTTAGGGAGATATAGGCTATCGTGACGATTTAATGGCTTGGGTGCGGATTCGAAACTCGGTCCCGTTCGGGGAGCAAATCGAATTGAACGCTGGCTTTGGGTCAGCGACAGGGAGTGAAGGTGTGCCACGCGCGCGAGGCTCAAGGGCTGGATACGGTATCGGTTGATCTCCTGCGCGGCATCTTACTCAATAGCTCTGACAAATAATCCGGATCTGGTGCAATGTTCCAAGCGTGGGCCTGGCAGTTTCCCTGCCGTACCTCAAGAATGCAAATATGTCCGGTGGCGACCTTGCCACCCCGAAGTTCCAATTTTCCCTTGAGTGTATTGCCGACGAGCCGCAGGAAGTAGCGTAGCACCCCGCTGCTGGTTACGGCGAGGACCGCTCTATCCTTTCCCGTTCGGGTGACGTTCTCCACAAATGTCGTGACGCCATGTGCCAACGTGGACTCGGGAGGGCTCCAACCAGGCGATTCCGGCCACGCGCCGCTGCGTTCCCACGCCTCCAATTCCTCCCTCCCGAATTGAGTTATGATTTCCTGGCTGCTCAAACCCTCCCATGCACCATAATCTATCTCGGCTAGCCTCGAATCGACAATCGGTACGGGCGCGCCACCGATCCGCTCCACAATGATCTCGGCATACTGACGCGTGCGCCGCAGGGGTCCGCAATAAAGCCCACCGAGCGTAGCACCCGCCTGGCAAAGGGCGTTGCCGAGATGCTGGGCTTGGCGGCAGCCCTCTGCCGTGAGCGCGAGGTCGGTTCTGCGGCCGACCCACGCGACCTTGTCGCCGGGCCCAAACGTGTTGCCGTGGCGGCTGAGAATAAGCTTCATGGATGATCGCCTCGTCTTGCAGATACTCCCGCCGATCGGGGCTGGCGGGGTTGCCTCAAGCCGCAACGAGATCGCCTTCTTCGGCGATGATCGCCTCAACGCGCTTCAAATCATCCGGACTGTCGACAGCCCAGTGAGTCCGGCCGCCATAGTCGACTTCAACCACCCGGATAGGAATCCCATGCTCAAGCGCGCGCAATTGCTCAAGCTTCTCAGAACGCTCGAGGGGACCGTGTTCGAGACTGACATATCGGCACAGGGTTTCGTAGCGGTACGCGTAGAGGCCGATATGACGAAAGACTGGCAAGGGATTCGTATCATTACCTTGTCCGTCATTGCGCACGAACGGGATGATGGATTTCGAGAAATAGAGGGCGTTTCCGCGCCGGTCAAAAGTCACTGTTGTGCCTCCGACCTCGCCGTGCCCTTTGGCCGTGCGCATAGCGTCATAACTGCGCTTGTCCATCCGGACCGCGGCAGTAGCGATCTCCACCGACGGGTCCCGGCGCATCTCATCGATCAGAGCGGCAATGACCCAGGGCGGCGTGAGAACAGCGTCACCCTGGAGATTTACCACGACGGCCGGCGTCGTGGCGAGCATCTTCGCTGCGGACAGCACCCGCTCGGTACCGTTTGTGCATTCCTTCGGGGTTATCACCACGTTACCGCCAAAGCTTCGAACATGCTCGGCGATGCGCTCATCGTCAGTGGCAACGCAGACGACATCTGCGCCAGCTGCGGCACAGGCCAAAGACCAAACACGATTGATCATCGTCCGGCCAGTGATCGTCGCAAGCGGCTTGCCGAAGAGGCGGCTCGACCCGTAGCGGGCTGGGATGATGATAGCGATTGGGCTCGAAACACTGGGCATTTTTCCCCACTCTCAGAAATACAAAGGATCAATAGACGAGGTTGCGGAATTCCTTGACGCGATGGAACGTGATCAGGTTCGTGTATTGAGGATCCCTCCCCTCGTCATCCCCTGACCGGCACACCACGAGAAGATCATTGCCGTCGACCGCCATGCTCGCGTAGTTCCGTGCGTGACGCTCGATCTGACCCGCGGCGACAAGTCCGGCAAAGCACCAGTCGAGGCAGTTTCTGGAGAAGTGAAGTTGCAGTCTATGGCGCTCATTGTTCGGCAAATTGTAGCGCGCCTCCGACATGTGAGTAAGGCGCACCATAGAGTCGGTCGCTTGTGAACTCAGCAACCAGTAGAGCCGCGTCTTGTCATCATAAAGCAAAAAGAATTTCAGATGGCCTCCCGGAAGTGGAACGAAGAGCGCCCTTTTCCCCGACGGCATGGTTTCTAATGCCGTGGTCAGGCGACCATCAGCCTGCTCAATGACCTTCGCCACGGCGGCATAGCCCGTTCCGCCCGTGTTGGTGCGCAAAAAGAGGTGCAATGTCCGCCCGGCCGGATCGTGCCACAGATGTGCGGGATCGTGGAACCGAACGATATTCGGTTCAAGCCAGCCCATCGGTGCACACAGGCGTCCCGCTCCGAGCTGGGCCGGACCTCGGGCTGGCGTGCTATAGAACGGAATCCCAAACAAATCGATATCGCTGGACGAGACTATCTCGTTGAACGCAAGGGACTCCGAGATAGTCCAGCTCATGGGGTCAAGGAGATCGTGGTCGATTCTCGCTCGGAACACCCGCGGTGCCAAACCGGCTGTATTCCATCCTTCGATTGCAAGATCGCGCCGCTCGTCCAAGGCGAGGTAGAGATACCCATTGGTGTAGTGGACGTTGCAGGACGAGCCGTGCCATTTCATATTTGAGGTTAGTGCGACCGGCGCGCTCCACGTCTCCCCTTCATCGTCGGAGGCTATGATCATAACGTCGCCGGCATGACCAAGGATGTAGAGCCGCCCGCCAGCCACGAACGGGCGGGCATGCCAGAATGGAAACCTGCATCGCTCGGCCCAGGAACGCCCCCGATCGTCGGACACATGGACCATGCCCATTCCGAAGCGAGTACCACGGTCGCGAGATCCCTTCGGTCCGAGGAGCTCCCTGATCCCGTCACCGCCGAGATCAAAGGTCGCTATCACTCTGCGGCCCACCGTGACGGCAATGCCCGGCGTGTAGCAGTAGACATCTTGAGGCCGCTCGGATCGGTAGACGATCTCGAAGTCATCCGCCAAGGCGCGCATCATCGACGTCCTGCTGTGATGCAGACTGCGGCCAAGGGCAACGACGCCAGACCGTCCCTTGAATGATTGCCAGCATAAGGTCTCATCACTCAAGGTAGCTTAACGACGTCCTGGCGGGATATCAGCCCGACGAACCGCTCCTGGTCATCGTGCACTGGCAGCAGCTCGATTTCGTGCTGACGGAAGAGCTGCGCGGCTTGATCGAGAAATGCGTGCCCGGAAATTGCGGTGAGCGGCGGCTGCATGTGTCGCTTCACCGGATCATTCAGGTCGAGAATTGCGCCGCGGTCTACTAATCGGCCGATGGACTCCCCAATCAAGATCCCGGCGACCTTGCTTCGCTCGCAGAGCACTGCGCCGACGCCCAACTTTCGGGGCGCGCGGCACATCGACAAGAGCGCCAGAGACAGTGGCGTATCTGGCCGGAAGACAGGAATTGCTTCAAGCGGCCACATTAGGTCGCGCACTCGCATCAGTTCCCATCCGAGACTTCCACCCGGGTGAAGACGAGCGAAATCCTGACGCGTGAACCCCCGCCGCTCCTGCAGGACAAGTGCTAGGGCATCCCCCATTGCCGCCATAGCAATGGTCGAGGTGGTCGGTGCAAGACCAAGCGCGCACGCTTCCTGCATCGGTCCAATGTCGACTACCAAATCGGCGACCCGCGCCAGTGACGAGTTGGCGCTTCCCGTCATCACGGCAACCATGACGGGAAGCTGACGGACAGCGCGGATGAACTGCATAAGTTCAGCAGTCTCACCAGAATTGGAGAGCGCAATGATGACATCTCCGGCATGCACGCGCCCAATATCTCCATGCAAGGCGTCGACCGGGTCGAGCGTGATCGATCGAGTGCCAGTCGATGTGAGAATTGCGGAGATCTTTTCTCCAACCAGTCGCGACTTGCCGATACCACATACGATCACTATGCCAGTTGAGGAAAGGATGTAATCCACGAGCGAGCAGACATGCTCGTCGATCCTGTTTGAAAGGATTTCCAATGCGGCAGCCTCATGGCGGATGATGGCCCTTGCCCGCTCAAGCATGGCCATTTTGCTGTCACATTCGGTATATTGCTGAGCAGGATCTCCCTGCGGACGCAGGACTATACGCTTGGGGTTAACAATTGCCATGATGCCAGCCTCTATTCTAAGTGGCGATTTTCGTCTCTCGCCGTGAGGTCGAATGGGTCGGCAGTATGGGGGATAAATCAGGAAACGGGCGTGACCTTTTGATTAATTTAGTGCTGCAGCTTCGTAAACTGATCGGTCCCTATCGCTTCCACGAATCCTCGACGGCAGCATCGCCAGAAACCTCCGATCTGACAGAGAGATATGGGTGTGCACGTTATAGACCAGGGACGATATAGACTAAGCGAGACTAGGTTTAAATGGATATCAAAAGGGAGTAACATTATATAACGCGAATTGCACAAAGCAGTCTTTTGTCGATACGCGAAAATGACATAATCGCTACAGAATTTTTGATTTATGGACGATGCGGTGGTGATAAAGGGGGATTTCAGACAAATGCCCTTAGGTGTCGGCTCGGCCAAGCTTTGCAATACCGGCTTTTTGCCGCCTGAAGAAACCAAAGTTAGCATAAGCGCCAATGCTCACTCCCACGGCGCTTTCAGCGGCCTAAGTGCAGATGAGAGGGGCTAGGCAGACAGCGAACGGCGAACGTCTGGCGACCGAGCCCTTCCTCACAAAGCAAAACGAGACTGGGAGGCGCACATGCTTGCGCAACGGACAAGTCATGCGGCTGCCGCGCTCAGAGCCCAGCGCCATACCTCGCTTCAGATGCCACACGTCTAGCGAGCGGGTAACATTCTTGGTGAGGCAGTCGGTAACAAAATTACGTCAACACGCTGGGGACTATTGCTCCGGCACTGACAGAAGGCCGCTGGGTAGCGATTGTCACCGGCTACGTGCGTGGGATCGGCGCGGGTTTATCGACGGCGCCTAACGCTGTAGAAATCGTGGCGGCCCATGGCCGCAGTGACGAAGCCGGCCAAAGCGCTCCGCTAACCGGTATGCGACCTACAAATGCGATTTATCAATTTTCGAGATCTATGTTGCCGGTGTCGCGCAAGTCCCCGATCGACCTCATCATAGAGCGACGGGCGTTGACGGGTCTGGCGGTGCTTCGGCTCCGGGTGGCTGTTCAGGACACGGATTTCGGACTCTTCGTGATACCCCGTCGCCGCAATGAACTCCTCCAAGATCGGGCGCTTGTCCCCTAGTCGTTGCGGCTGCATAGCGATCCCGACCACATTGGCCAGTTGCGTGAACTTAACTGGCGCGCTCGGTCCCTCCGTCAACGGGGCAACCATTCCCGACGAAGCGCCTTACGACGCCACGCATAGGGTTGCGACGGGTCCAGTCCCTAAGAACGCGCAATCGCGGACACATTGGCCCCCGGCGAGAGCACGTCCGCGACAAGCCGTCCCTTCTCTTCATCCGACCAATGTCGCGGATTGCGCTGAGCCTGCAAAGGCTCCGCAGTCAGAATCTCGAATGTTCGACGATCACACTGTCGCTCACAGGATTCTCCGCATGATTCACAGAGAACGCCCGCTCAGCGGCCTCAAAACTACGTGGGGTAGCCTACGCGCTTACTCTTTACGAATGTGAAGATTAAATGAATTCTCCGTTACATCGCGGTCTCTTAAGGATATTCATGGCGTCTGCTGCAGATTCATCGGCTTTGGTCGCTGAACGTTTCTTTCACGAACTCTTATCACTATTGTCACATCGAATACGGTAAGGTTCATCCGTTTAGTAATGGCGCGCTGAAAATGCTGCGTTCAGCGTTTCAAGATTGTCTGGAGCGTCTCATGATCGGAACACCACTTGAAGGAGTGAGAGTTCTCAGCCTCGCGGAACAGTATCCTGGTCCGTATGCAACTCTGCTGCTGGCAGACTTAGGCGCAGAGGTGACTCTCATCGAGAGGCCCAACGGTGGTGATCCCGCTCGCAAGCTCAAAAGCCTCTTTTCCTCGCTGAGCCGAAACAAGCGAAGTATTGTCCTCGATCTCAAGTCAGCGGCCGGTCAGAACTCGTTATTCGAGTTGAGCAGAACTGCGGACGTCCTAATCGAAGGCTACAGGCCAGACGCAATGAAAAACCTCGGATTGAGCTACGCCGAGCTCAGCCCGAAGAATCGCCGTCTGATATATCTCTCATTGACCGGCTTCGGTCAAAATGGCCCTTACCGCCGGCGCCCGGTTCACGACCTCTCCTGCCAAGGCTTAGCCGGGGTTTTATTTAAGCAGGTTCGAACCGGACTCATTGAGAAACCGTTCCAATTGCCCGTCGCCGATCTCGCCTCGGGTACACTTGCGGCATTTGGTGTGGTCTCGGCTCTACTGGCGCGGGAGCGAACCGGGCACGGCTGCTACATCGATCTGGCTATGACCGATAGCCTGGTATCATGGATGACCGCGTCTCACTACGCGACCTTAAACGGAAGACCAATGGCGGAGGTGTACGAGGAGGAACCAGCTTATGGGACGTTCGTTTGTGCAGACAATAAGATGATTACGCTGAGCATCGCTAACGAAGATCACTACTGGCAGGCTTTGTGTCAAAGTACTGGTGTGGTACATCTCGCCTCGGCAAGCCATCAGGACCGCGTGGAACACGCGGTTGACTATCGCGCGCAACTTGCCGCCGCGATCGCAAAGCAAACGCAAGCCGCGTGGGCAGATCTTTTCGACGCTGTCGAAATTCCTTGGGGGCATGTGCATGACCTAGATGATGTGGCAAGAGATCCACAGCTGCGCACACGAGACCTATTTGTCCGGCTTGGCCTCGAAAAAGGCGGTGAATGGCACGTGAACCAACCGCTACGATTCGACTGTTACAAAACCGGGATTCGGATTCCCCCCCCTCAACTCGGTGAGCACACTCAAGAAATTCTGTCCCGTTGCAAATCAAGCGCGACCGCGCTCCCTGGAGAGAGCAAATGACCGCCAGAATTGATCAGTCGCAGTCTGCCTCCCCTACTCCTTCCTCTCGATAGCTTTACGATGCCTTGAGGATGAGGGACGTGTCCGTATCCGCCATCGCCATAGTGCGGCTGGAAGAAAAGCACCTTGCAGCAGCTCAGGTCCTTTCCACGGCAGTGAACTGGCCGCATCGGCGACAGGACTGGAGCTTCGCTCTGAAGCTCGGCCGTGGGCTCGCGGCCATGGACCGGGACTCGTTGGTCGGCACTATCATCTGGTGGCCCTTCGGCCAGCATTATGCCAGGTTCGGTATGTTGATCGTTTCACCTTCAATGCAACGGCGCGGACTCGGCCGGTTGCTGATGGAGGCTGCCCTGCGGGATGCTGGCGACCGGACGATGCTTCTTAATGCAACTATGGAGGGCCTGCCACTCTACGAAAAGTTCGGCTACAAACCTATCGGCGCGGTACGCCAGCACCAGGCGGCAAATGCCGTGCCGGCATCCGCGCCACTGCCGGAAGGCGCCAGCTTTAAGTCCATGCAGGAAACTGACCTCGACGCTGTGATTGCGCTCGATGAGCAGGCGGCGGGTTTTCGACGCGCCGAATTGCTGAGAGCGCTGAAGAAAATCGGCGAGGGGCTTATCCTGGAGCAGGGCGGGGAGATCGCCGCATGGTCCTTCCTCCGCCGCTTCGGCCACGGCTATGTGATCGGTCCGGTCGGCGCCGGCGGGGAAATGGCAGCACGAGCGCTGATCGCCAGATGGATCTCCGGCAACGGGTCGGAATTCCGGCGCATTGACGTCCCCCTTTCCAGCGGGCTTTCGCCATGGCTCGAGGATCAGGGCCTAGGCCGGGCAGGCGAAGTCGTTGCTATGGCGCTCGGCGAACCACCCGTACCGTTGGCCACCGGCCCCCGTCTGTTCGCCCTCGCCAACCAAGGACTTGGCTGACGAAATCTCCTTCTCGCAAACACATAAGGCAGCGGGCTCGCGATGAACGAAATTGTCCCGAGCACCCGCGTCTTAAGCAGTTCTCTGATCGAGTTCGACCGCAGCTATTTCATTCACCTTATCATGCGGCTGTCCAGGGCATTAGCCCGGGCCTTTGGCTCCTGTGATCACCCCGTCGCCGCGCCTGCGGAACGTTTTGTCGCTGAGGCCGGTGCGCTTCGTCTGCTTGCAGGCCGGGCGCCGTTCGGACATCTACGTGATCTGGTGCGCAACGTTCAAGGTTCAGGTGGACTGCGTGATCGACCTCAATGCGAGTAGCTACTCAGTGCCCTGGCGTCTGATCGGAGAGAGCGTTCAGGTAGTTGCTTCAGGCCGGTCGCGTCATGATCCGTCATGCGGGCCGGGCGGTAGCCGATCATTCCCAATTCCAAGGCCACCGTCATCAACGCCTCTCTGCTGACTAAGGAGCGCAGTTCTTTGTGTCGTCAGGGCTCAGCTTTTCAGTTCGTCCGACATCTCAATAGCCTCGATTTGCCTGACAGCATCGGCAGTTCCTTTTCCCACACACTGCAAAGTGGCGCCAACCTCCCGCACTACACGGTCAACCTTGAGGCTTGCGGCAACATGCAACTGCTGCGGAAAATCGGAGACGCGCCCCCCTCGATGCCGGCGCGCTGTGTTCCGGCCCCATGCCGCTGGTGCGGAAGCCCGTAATGAACCTGCCCAGCGCTCTGGCATGCGGTTTGTTCCCCTCAAGTGACCGATGAGCGAATGATCGACGACGCTTTCTCAGCTATTGCCATTGTTACGGCATACGTGTTGACAGACGATGCTGTTGGCATGACGGATGCGTCGACAACTCGCAGTGCCCCCACTCCGTAAACCCGGAGTTTGGGATCGACAACAGCTCCTTCATCAATCCCCATTCGACAGGTGCTTGAGAAGTGAAGAGCAGATGCGCCATATTCTCGTGCATAATCTACAAGCTCCGCGTTGCTTGTTCTGAGAGGGCCCGGAAGTGTCTCGCAGACGCTAAATCGAGCGAGCTCCGGCCTCTCGAACAGTTCGCGTGCTAATCTTATACCAGAGAGGAGGACTTCACTGTCCGAATGTGCCGAGAGATAGCCGAGAGATATTGCAGGAGGGACATTCGGGTCAGCGGAAACGATACTCACGCTTCCACTGCTTTCAGGAAATGATTGCCATAATCCGACTGTCATGCCCGGCGCCGGCTCAAGTTTGCCTAAGCCAGCGTAACTGCCTGGAGTGAAGCTCAATTGGAGGTCAGCAGCAGCGGCCACACTGTCCCGGCTTCGAGCGAAGAGAACTGCATTGCTCGCTCCTAAGGACATGAGTCCTCGCCCAAACAAGGCATATGCCAACGACTCGTGCAGGAGACGCCACCCCCGTGCCCGTTCATTGAGAGTTACGGAGCCTTTAACCCGGTGAGCGATCCGGATAAGGAAGTGGTCCTTCAAGCATTCGCCGACACCAGGAGCATTATGCACCAACGGGATACCGTAATATCCTAGAAGGTTGGAAGGCCCCACGCCGGACAACTGCAATATCTGTGGTGACTTGAAAGCTCCCGCGGCGAGGATAACCTCCCGCCTTGCCTTGACATGGAATAGATCTCCAGCTCGCAGGAATTCAACCCCTATGGCTCGACGATCTTCAAAGAGGACGCGCGTGCACAGCGCATTTGTGATCAGTTGAAAGTTTGAACGCGCTCTCGCTCGCTTCAGGAATGTGCGGGCAGCGCTTGCCCTAAAGCGACCTCGGCGGTTCTGCTGAAACCATCCGACACCGACATCTCGGCGGCCATTGATGTCCGCCAGCACTGGAAACCCCAGGGACTTGGCGCTCTCGATGAACGCTGAAGATAGCGGATGACGGACTGCTAAAGCCGTTACCGGCAAAGGGCCATCACTTCCCCGGCCTGCAGATTCCCCACCATCGTAGTGCTCAATCGATCGGAAGTGGGGCAACAACCCATCGTAGCTCCAACCTGTGCATCCAAGCTGAGCCCAATGATTGTACTCCTCCGGATGTCCGCGAACAAACAGCGTGCCGTTTATCGAACTGCTACCACCCAAGACCTTTCCCTGAGGTAGATCAAGGCTGCGACCATTGAGCTCAAGAGACGGTTCACTACAAAATCTCCAATTAATCGTTCTGTCGTTTTGAAGCTTGAGAAATCCCGCTGGCACGTGAATCAATGGGTTCATGTCAACTGGACCCGCTTCAAGCAGCAAAACTTTGAAGCGACCATCTTGAGACAAGCGGTCAGCAACAACGCTGCCGGCGGACCCTGCCCCAACAATGCAGAAGTCACATTCAATGTTATAGGATGGATCCACATCATGCTTTGATCGCAATCGCTTGTCCTATCTCAGAAATTGGTGCCTCAAGTAATTGCACCGCGCGCGGGGCAGCAGCTCGGCCTGCCAACCTCCCAGACCTAAACGCCATCCTAAATGGTGGAGGGCTCTTCCAGGATGACTCTCGCCTTTGGCCTGTTGCTCCAGACGCAATGCATCATGATGAGCAATTGATCATTCCATTGAGATTATCTTCTTATTTGCAGGTAGAGATCCGTACTCAGTGAATACCTCATCTATATTGTCGAGAGGGTGGAAGCTGAGCAGGTGGTCGTGATCCAGTCCCCAGCTCCTTTTCATCAAAGCAGCCGCTTTAGCGAAGGAATCACCATGTCCATTCAGATGGACGAAATAGATGTTAGGCTGCTTCCATGGGAGCCTGTCGGGAATAGCAGGCTCATCGGAATGGTACCTACTCACGACAATCAGCCTGCCGAGCTTCGCCAACCGAGCGCACCCGTGAAGGAAGCCGTCCGAACTGCCGGTGGCTTCGAAAACTACATTGAACACACGGTCATCGGCGCTGTCCAATATCTTAATCCGGCTCGGATAAAGATCCTTCAAGGCGGCCATCTTGTGGCGATCCTTGTCATAGATCCATATTTCGCCACCCTGTGTCTCAAGTAGATTGAAGACCAGTAACGTGCCGATACCGCCGATGCCAAGTACGAGCGTTGCCTCGTCAGCTAGCATGCATTTGGAGATGTCTGCCGCATTAATCGCAACGGATAATGGCTCAACCAATGCGCCTAGATGGCGAGATCTGTATTCCGGAAGCTTAAGAAGGTACGAGGCTCTTATGTCAATGAATTTAGCATAGCCTCGATTTGAGTACCAATTAACCGTCGAGCTCTCGCACAAATGACCGGCACCTATCCTGCAATAAAAGCAGGAACCGCAACGAAAATTCGGATCAATCGCTACAAAATCTTCCACCTGATAGGGCGTGACCTGGTCTCCGACTGCGACAACGGTGCCGCAGTGCTCGTGACCGAGACTGATTGGATAGCCTTCATCGCGGTGGCCCAGATAGAACGATCTATCTGTCCCGCAGACCCCACAGAATTCGATCCTTATTCGTACGAAATCTGGGGGAAGGTCCTCGCTCAGTGCATCGCACGTCAGGATAAAACGGCGCGGAGAAACAAGGCGAGCGACACTGTTGGATCGTGCGGGCATAATGCATTCCCTATGTTATCGTGACGAGAGGCTTTGAAGCGCATCACGCGCAGCATCGAGAGTGACTGCTATGTCGGTGGCGGAGTGCGCTGCGGACACGTACCAGAGGCCTTCTGGCGTGATCCGAACGCCTCGATCCTGCATTGCGAGGTGCCATGCGCGTTGGAGGCTAAAATCCAGACCTTCAGCTGCCGAGCGATGGTTGATGACCTGCGTTGGCGCGGCTCTGAAGGCAGTAGTGACCGCGCCTGGGCTCGCTCGAACAAGAAGAGGTAACTCGGTTTGCCTTACCAGATCTCTGAGGCCCCGTTCGAGCAACGCTGTCTGGTGATGTATACGCTGAAGCTTTGCCCCGGAACTCGCCGCCAGAAGGGTCAGATGCCTCAACGCCCCCACGACGGCCGGTGGGTAGGCATTATAAGTTCCTGTATGCACGGTATTGGTTTCAATGAGTCGCTTCATAACCTCCTTACGGCCAGCAAAGGCCGCGAGACAGACGCCTCCGCTTAGTGCCTTTGCAAAAGCGCTTAGATCTGCAGCGACGCCGAAGTGCTCTACAGCTCCTCCGAGCGAAATGCGAAAACCGGTTTGGACCTCGTCGAAAACCAACAGCGCGCCGTTGGCGTCGCATTGTTCGCGAAGAAATCTGAGAAACCCTTCGAACGGTTGGATATTGCTCCAGAAGCCATTGAACATAATTGGCTCGGTAATGACCGCAGCGATTTCTCCGCGATATGTTCTAAAAGCATTTGCGACTGCTTCCGAATCATTCCACTCAACTGCCACTATATTGGATGCATCAGAGGATGGTTGGCCGAGAGACATTGGCAAGGGAAAAGATGCACCGTCGGGGTGGACGTCGACGCCCGAAAATCCCCAGGCGATGCCATCGTACCATCCATGATAGTGACCGGCGAATCTAAGGACTTTTTCTCGACCCGTTGCCGATCGAGCTAGACGAATACACGCATGTACTGCCTCAGAACCAGAATTGCAGAACCGAACCATCTCGGCATTGCTCACTAACGTGCAAATTAATTCTGCGAGTTCTATCTCTGCCTCTGTCTGGCCCGCAAAAAATTGCCCACTCCTGAGTTGTCGGCATACTGCATCTATGACTTCGGGCTCTCCGTGCCCAAGAATAAGCGGCCCCCTTCCCAATACGTAATCAATGTAGTCGTTGCCATCCACATCCCACACTCTAGAACCATCACCTCGAGCATAGTAGAGGGGGAACGGAGTCCAATTCGCTCGATTTCCACTTGAAACACCTCCTGGGATAACAGCACGCGCTCTCCCGAGGAGAGCTTTGGACAGAGTATAAGAATTGATCACTGTTGCCTCCTAATACCTAATAGCTCCGGCTCAGCCGCTGCCAGGACCCGTTGAGTTTGGACGCGTGATGCCTTTGCGCGACGTGCCCAGTCTTTTCGAGGCGGAATGCAGCAATTGGCGGTTGTGTACGTCGAGCACCCGACGAAAGGCCGCAAGCTAGCGCGAGCCGCCCGAGTCGATGGAGATCAGCATGTACGCGCCATGTACTTGCGCTGGCCCGAGGCGGTGATCGCATCCTGATTTGAAGACCGGCACCCCGTTGTCGTCCCGGTCCGTGCCAGGCCGAGAGGCGGCAAATCAGACGGGACTGGCAGATGCGCGATCTGAACACCGGGTCGGACGCCCAGCGTTGGGCGCGCCGCCTCACCAACAGAGGCGGGCATACGGTCTTACGGTCGAGGAGGCCAAGCGGGTGGTTGTCCAGATCCGCAAACGGTGGCGCAGTGTACCGAGGCCCCTTTGCACGAAAACTGGGTCCCTGGCTCTTCACGTCCCTTTGCCGCCCCTGGCTAATGAAACGCTCCCCCAACCAGTCGTCCAACCGGTCAAACACAGTGCGTCCGCACGGGCAACAGACCCGCCCTCGCGCAAGTACCGCCGCACTGTCGTGTTGCGTGCAGCCGAACGCCTTCGCCAGGCGCTTGGCTCCCCGGCCGAGCTCATGCAGCTGCAGCCTCGCGGCCGCCTCGTTAGCCTGAAGCATCCGCATCGTCCTCGATGATGCAGGAATCGCTTTATTCCCAATCGACATCCATTCCTCCTTTACCGGGGGGCATTCCTCTATCGCCAGCTCACCGCCTCCGGCTTTGGGCTATGAAGCCGGCCGCAGCCGCCCGCGTATGGTGCGCAACTCCAGTTCCGAGATCGGTCGGAACAGTTTCTGAGATGCTCATGTCTTGTTGCCATTACGGCACCTACTACCAGATGGGCTTAGTCAGAGCCGGGGGCGCTTGTTCGCCCATGGCTGCAGCTGTTCGAATGCCGCAGAGGCCCGCAGCACGCCGAGATCGTCGAAGCGTTTGCCAACGATTTGGAGTCCGACCGGCAGCCCCGCTGGAGTAAAGCCGCATGGTACGCTTGCGGCCGGGTTCCAGGACATGTTGAACGGGTAGGAAAACTCCGCCCACATAATCCAGTCCCAAGGATGCGTTGGCCAATGATCGGGCATCAGCTTGTCGGCTGGGAAAGCGGCGACTGAAGCGGACGGCGTCAATAAAAAGTCCCAGTCCCCGAACCAGCGATGGATGTTGGCAACGTATATCATCTTCCGCGCGCGCATCTCTTGATAGCGCGCGACGGAGACGTTCTGGGAATGCTTAATGCAGGCGACGAGCCCAGGGTCCATCTCTGCCTCCCATCTCGCTAGGTACTGTGTGAGGCCGGTCGTGTGGGCGGACCAGAAGAACCGGATCAGTTCCGGTCCGTCCTTCGCCCACGGGATGGGTACTTCCTCAACAATTGCTCCAAGTTCCGTAAAGCGTGCGGCGGCGGCCCTCACCAGCTCAGAGACTTCCGGATCGACGCGAGCGACACCTAGATCGGGGCTGTAGGCGATGCGCCTGCCCTTCACGCCGTCGCGCAGCCGGGCGAGATAGTTGGCAGGGCCCACCTCGAGCGACGTGTGGTCGAGGAAATGCGGACCAGCCATGACCTCGAGCATCAGTGCGCTGTCAGCGACGGTGCGTGTCATCGGCCCTTTGTGGTTCGTCATGTCACTTCCGGGCAGTGGATAATTCGGCACGCGCCCGAAGCTGGGCTTCAGTCCAAATACACCGCTGAAATGCGCGGGCATGCGGATCGATCCGGCGCTGTCACTGCCCTGGTGCAGAGGTCCATAGCCGGCCGCTGCAGCGGTGCCGGCGCCGGCCGAGGACGCGCCGGCGTTGTAGCCGAGCTTCCACGGATTGCTGGTGATGCCCGTGAGTGGGCTTCGCGAGACACCGGTCCAGCCGAACTCCGACATGGCGGTTTTGCCAATGACGATCGCGCCCTCGTCCCGCAAACGCGACACGAGCGACGCATCCTCGATCGGCTGATCGCCGATGACGATCTTGCTGCCGTTCTGCGTCGGCATGTCCTTGGTGATTGAATCTTTGATCGTGACGGGCACGCCGTGCAACCGTCCGATTGGTGCACCCCTCATCAGCTCAGCTTCCGCCTTTTTCGCACCATCCATCGCCCGATCCGCAGCAAGGTAGGCGAACGCGTTTAGCTTGGGCTCCAGCTCGGCAATGCGGGCCAGCAGCGCGCGCATGTACTCGACCGGCGAAATTTCTTTGGTGCGGATCAGCTGGGCGAGCTCGACGGCCGGCATAAAGCCGATGGTCTCAGGGTCCATTTCTCTTACCTCGCACTATGAATATCGCTAGCTCACTATATTTTTTCGATGCGGATCGAGGCCGAAAGCTGGAAAAAAGGGTTTTCCACTCCGGGTTAAAGCGAAGTTGCGCAGCGTTGGAGGCAGTTGGTCAGCCGTGCAACGTCACAAAACTCCCGAACGTCACAAAACTCCCGCTTGGCGCACTCACAAGCTGAGTTTGGACCGGAAACAGTCGATCGTGTGTTTTGTTATGTAAAATCTACGTAACATTGTTGTTGCAACGCGGAAGCGATAGGCCATCATCGGCGGTTCGCTGCCGACGGAACGGTCCTCGCAGATGTGATGTAGGCCCACGGATATGCCGTCCTGATCTTACCCCGACTTGGCACAGCACCGGCAAAGTCGACTTGATATGAAAACCTCTAAACGTCTAGCGTCCTTTTGCGTATGGAGAACATTCTGCACGCGCCGCTCACGCCAGCGTAGGTACCTGACCCAAGAAGTATCGAGGATAAATTGTTTGCGACGATAATTTCCTCCAGGAGATCATCTCGCGCGTCATTTCCTATGCCCAGGACAATGCTGCCCGATGTTTCGAGGAACTCAGGGCCCTCCGAGAGGAAGCGGCTGAGCAGTTTGTAACCTGGATCAATGGCTACTCGCTCGATTTCATTCTTATACTTGTAATCGCCCGGCGCAAAGACCGACGGAAAATACCAATAGATAAAATCAAATCTTCTATCGGAAGGAATATTGCTGAACACGTCGCTCTCAATCACCTCCACGTTTGTTATGCCATTTCTTTCAGCATTCTCTAGCGTGTTAGCTACCGCTTTAGGATCGATGTCGCAAGAAACCAAGGATGCCGCACCTAGCTTCGCAAGGTACAGACCGGGAAGGCCAAAGCCGCATCCGATTTCTAGTACATTCTTCCCAGCGACAGCTGGAAAATTTTCGGCATACCAACGCCATCCTTGAAAATCCTGGGGTAAAAAGACCCCCCTGTTCACAACAAGTTCCAGTCCAAGTTCGTTTATATGCAAGGGAAACTTGCGCAGTTGCCCCGCTTTGAGCCTATCTATAACTTTGTTCAGATACGTCATGTTACTGTCCTTGTAGACAAGTCAAAGAAAGAACACCCATAGCGTCCGTTGTGACGCGTTGCGGTAGAGGAGAAACAGTTTTCAAACATCTGTATTGTTAACTGTCCTGCATTAACTTGCAAACGTTTACGACTTATTCCACGCAACTGCCGAAGTGTTCTTAGCATCAGAGGGCAGCTACCCGAGAGACATCGGCCGGGCAAAGAAGCGTTCCTTTGATTGGCGTTAATTCCCCAAGCAATGCCGGCGAACCATCCATGATAATGACCGGCAAATTTAATGATTTTGGTCTCGACTGGTGGCAGATTGGGCTAGTCAAATGCATGCATGAATTGCTTCTGAACGGGAATTGCAGAACCTAACCATTTCGGCGTCGCCCATTAGGCCTCGGCCACTCTAGGATTTCCATCTGAACGGCTCTCCGTTGGAATCGATACTTTGGGGCGGCATCTACAATAATCTCACATAACGCCCGCTCCTTGGGTAAAACTTCTGCGAAAACGTTGTAATAGTCGCTTTTACGTTTCGATACGTAAGGCGATCCTGATCGTGGGAAAGCACGAGGCAGGTGTCGTGTTGCCTTCTGTGGTTGCCGTCCGTTGTGCAAGGACTTTCTGACTTTCTGAATGTGTGATCGAGTGCGGTCTTCTGTCAGGCCTTTGAGCGGCACTTGTCGAAGCCGCTAGCCGGTATGGTGATCTACGGATCGGGCCCCAAATCTCACGTGCGTGCTTGAAAGCACCGAGGCAACAGTTGGTTTTCCCGGTCCAGATCGGTTCGATCATGCGCCCATTAAAGTCACGGCGTTGCAGCGCCCTCTTTTGAACCAGGCTTCCAGAACGTCGCATCGACCCGTCAGCTGACTGCCCTTCAAATCAAGCAGAAGTCGGTCAAAGCCCTGTCGCAGTGCATAGACCGTCTCCTGGTCAATCAGCACGGTGTGGACGACACGGCACATCTCGATGAGCTGCTGCCAGTCGCGGCTGTTGCGGGCAAACCGCGACTCCTCCCGTGTTGCCACCGCGCCAACTTTGCCAGGGCAGACCTCGGCGACAATCCCTTCGAAGCCGGCACGCGCGACGCCGCCAGCGGCAGAACGGCCGAGATCATCATCGACCGTCTCGATGCGAGACCAGCCGAGCGCCGCCAGGCGGTCGCGCATCGCGTATTGAAGCGCGCTGCTCTCACGATTGTGCAAAACATGATGAGCAGACGACTGCCGAACATAGAAGATCGCCTTGCGCTCCAGATGGTGCGGCCTGATCTTCTCATGCATCATGACGCGCGTCCTCTTGTTGCACGGCTCGCTCGTCGTCGATGTGATCGATGTGACCATCAGCTTCGTCAACTGCGCACGTTGATGCGTGCGTCGGCACAACATGGGACTTTCCGAACTTGTTGCCACGATCGTCAGCACAGCGGCATCAAAATCGACATCAGAAAGCTTAAGATTGCGGTCTCGCCGGGTGCAGGTCGAAAACGCTCAACCAATCGAACAGGCAATAATATATCCAGGCCTGAGCTAGCAGAGAGTATTTCGCCAAGAGTGCTGCCGATCACAGGGATCGGAGCGTCTGTTCAATCCCCTCGAGCAAACGCGCGGCATGTTCGCTTGTGAAGACCAAAGGGGGCCTGATTTTTAATATGTGAGCATCAGAACCCGTTCCGGAAATCAATATTCTGCGGTCCCGCAGACCATTGACGATAGCCAAGGCGCAATCCATGTCGGGCGCCTTGGAACAGCGATCTTTCACCAATTCAACCCCAAAATAGAGACCGGTTCCCCTTACATCACCTACACACTCATAGCGTTTCTGGAAACCCCTGAGGCCGTCAAGAATCTGGCCGCCAACTTTGACCGCATTTGCCATTAGGTTTTCTTCGCAGATGGCCTCCAACACGGTCCTAGCGGCGGCAATAGCGACGCTGTTCCCACCAAAGGTATTGAAATAGCGCCCAAACTCGGCGACGAGTTCAGGTCGCAACACAACCCCCGCAACGGGGTATCCGTTACCCATGGGCTTGCCCAATGTCACAATATCGGGCTCGACTTTATGTCGCACGTGGCCCCAAAGATGAGTGCCCGTCCGACCAAAGCCGGACTGGATTTCATCGGCAATGAAAAGTCCCCCCGCTTGGCGAACAACAGCAGCTACGGAAGCGAGAACATTCACTGGATCAAAATAAAGACCGTCTGAAGAGAACACCGGGTCAGCGATAAAGGCTGCCAACCCACCTCCGTGCCGCTCGATATCGGCGATTTGACGCGCGACATCCTCTGCCATCCTGCGACCAATCTCCGCGGCTGGCATTCGATAGGAGTCGGGAGCAGGCACAAGCCTCAAAAATGGATCTACCGGTGAGTTCCTCCCCAGGGATGGAGAGACCGCTGCGACGGCGCCGCTGTTGCCGTGATAGGCTTCAGCAGTGACAATGACGCCGGAATTTCCGGTGAAGAACCGAGCCACGCGCAAAGCTAGATCGTTTGCCTCCGATCCTGTGCAAGTGAACATAGCGCAACCCTTTTTGCCAAGCTCGCCTTCAAATGTCCCGACTAGCTTTTCTGCAAACTCAACTAACTGATCCTGCATGTAGCGGGTATGCGTACACAACGTCTCAAGCTGATTGTGAATCGCCGCCACAACTCTCGGATGGGAGTGCCCCAGTGAGGCGACGTTATTATAGGCATCGAGATACTCATTGCCTTGCTTGTCGTAAAGAAATACTCCCTTTCCTCGGGAAATTTCAACGGGGGACCGATAGAGCAGTCGATACGCAGGACCGAGAACGCGTTGCCGTCGCTCGATGTGTTTCAAATCCGGCTCGCTCAAATGAGACGGGTCCTGCGGATTGAAGCCGTTAACCATGTCCCCGCGAAAGCCCTTTGGCAAGGTTCTATTATGCTGAGTCATGTTAACCCTCTATTGAAAGAGCAGATTCGAGATCTGGCCGATTGAAAGAGAATTAAACCAAGCAAGATGCGTCCATCCCACTTCGGTGTTGCGAAGGATATAGCGGCTGTTCTCCGGGAAAAGCTGCGCCCGCCAGGACGTCAGCAATACTCGAGCGGCAAGCCGGCCCATCGCCAAAAACGGGATGAGCCGCAACTCTTCCTCGGTTAAATCAGCGAAGCGTATGTAACCGTGCAAAACGTCGCGGGCCTCGTCGAATAGATCACATCGATCGGCATCGCCGACGTCCTTCGGCATCTGATTTAAGAGCGCAGTGGCGACATCCACGGCAATTGCAGTTCTGACGGCGTCGCCAAAGTCGATGATGCCATTGACGAAACCGGGATTGTGGTAATCAACTATTAAGTTGGACGTGTTGAAATCGTTGTGTAGAACCTGCCGACGGCACCGATCGAGGCGCGGCTTGATTTTCGCGAAACGGTGAAACGTACCGCTAACCCAATCGCGTCGTTCACCGCTTGGGATGCAATCAATAAGATCCGCGAAATCAAGCAAATGAGTGACGTCCCAAGCCAGAACGCGGCTGTCAGCTGGGTGGGAGAAGTCCGCCATTGCGTGGCGAAGCTGGGCAAGCACCTCACCGATGCGGGCACGCTGCTCGGGTTTTGAAATCATCGTGTGAAGTGGAGTTCCCGGGATGAACGAAAATAGTCGTACAACGCGCGCCTCACCCGTGCTGGTTGTCACAACCGGTAGTATTTGACCGTGCCGATCTTGAAACACTCGGGGTATCGGAAGGGAGGGAGTCTTACTCTCCACATGCCGCATAAGCTTTACCTGAAAGTCCAGCTCTTCTAGACTTTCCGACGGGTGCGCAATTTTTATCACAAATTGGTCCTTGCCTTCACAGTCCAACAGGAACGTGTCATCCTTCTCGGATTCAAAGCGTTTCGTCGAACCGCTCTTTCCATAAAGCCTTTCGGCCATGCACTCTGCTTCATCATTGCTTATAGGATGCCAAGAATCCGAAAGGGCAGAAGATCGCGAACATGGCGGTCGGTGAGTTGTTCGGTGCGGCATGTTGAACCTAATTCATTCCTGTGGCACTTGGTGTCCGCCGCTTCAATGACGATACCGACTGATGGAGAACTCCATCGCGATCCAATGCCAAGGGATGCGCAAAGATCGTGCCAACCTCACAAGAAAGGTCCGCGATCACACCTTATCGGCATGTAATTCAACAACTTAGAGGACGAGTGAGGACACGGGTTGTGTGACACGGTGGCACGAATTTAACAATCTGATGCTGGGGTACTGTCTGGTTTACGCCAATTGCGGCGACCTAAAGGGTATGGCGTTTAATTGGCCTCATCACCGGCAGCTTCGAAGAAGTTTCTGCACTGTAGCGGTCGAACGGTCGCATATGTCCTTAAGAGCATTACATAAAGCGTCGAAGGATCGCCTCTGAACAGCGCCTTGAGCTTTGAGAAGGCGTTCTCGATCGATGGTGTTGTCGCAGGTGGGGTGTGTCAAGCGTGGAGTTTGTTGAAGCGACACTGCCGGATGCATGGTTGTCTTGGCGGTCGACATTGGTCGCCCTCGCTCGACGACCCATCGTCACGGCAGCAACTCAAAGCCTTTGGCCGTATCGGAGCGCTTGATGATTTCGATGGCCCACGTGCCGAGATCGGCCAGAGCCTGCGTCAGTTTTTCTCCGGCATACCGCCGTCGGCGAACAGATGGCGCAACCATAGGTAAAGCTGTCGAATGGGGCGATGACGCCGACTGCCCCATCTCTGTCCTGGATGTCGGCCGTATGCACCGTCAGCCCGACCATGTGCCCCTCGGTGTCAGTGATGATATGGCGCTTGCGGCCTTTGATCTTCAACGTCCGTGACCTTTGCCGATTGGCTTCTTTATTCAGCGGCTTGAAGTCAAGCGCCTCCTACCTTTTTTCGCTTTGCCGGCATTGGACGTCTTTCGCGGGGCCTCTTCTCTCCGGGATGGGCGCTCTGGCCCTGCCCTCTATGGGCATTCAGAAGAATGGATGGAACAATCTATCGAGCGCCTTGATTGCCGATGATGGGCAATCAAGCCAAGCCAATCGACGAACTCACCTCATCCTCGTCCCGCGAAGGACAGCTTTTCCACCGGTGGGTGGAACTGGTGTCGTCCCCGTCGGGGGGCGATGTTTATCAATTGTTCAGCCAGCGACCGGCATCATTTCCGTCCTGGTCCAGCGGAACTGTGTGCCTTCGCTCCGGTCGCCACGCTGAGTGGTGTAGCTCGGCGGTGACGAAGCCGCTCTCGAGCGCGCCCTCAACAGCGCTGAAGCGAGCGAGCGGCGTAGCGGCGGTCATCGATTTTCCCCGGTAAGCTCGGGTTGCTGACACGAACCTGATCGAAGGAACCACCGATGACCGACCACATGATGAACCTGCGCACGCTCGTGGAGAAGACCCCCGAGGCCAATATCTTGCGCGAGATAATCGGCTTTGCCGCTGAGCGGCTGATGGAACTGGAGGTGGGCGCCGCCACCGGCGCCGGCTATGGCGAGAAGAACCCGCTGCGCACGGCTCAGCGCAACGGCTATCGCGATCGCGATTGGGAGACGCGGGCCGGCACCGTCGAGCTGCGCATCCCTAAGCTCAGGAAGGGCTCCTACTTTCCGGGCTTCCTCGAACCGCGGCGCATGGCGGAGAAGGCGCTGACCGCCGTCATCCAGGAGGCCTACGTCCAGGGTATCTCGACCCGCTCGGTCGACGACCTGGTCAAGGCGCAACGCGGCCACTTATGTTCGGCAATACACTCTGGCGCCTGGGTGGAGAGCAAACTCGAGAGCGCGCGGTACCGATTGCCGGCGCGATGGTCGCCTGCCGCACACTAGGCCCTGAACCACGTTTCTGCTGGCCGGGCCTTCGGCTGATCACGACGGGCTCCGCAAAACCCGATCTGACGCAGACCTGACCTGTTGCTTTCCTTCCTTTGTCCCATCGAATCGCGATGTCACACCATGCTAGCCGGCCGCTCCCGCTGCTTTGCGACGAGGGAGCTTCAATGTTTAATGGGAGCGCAACGGAAGGGCCAGGCCGAACACCGCGTCGCGGACTCGACAACCCCACGGTAGGTATTGGTTGCAATGGCGTTTCCCCGGATTTGTGGACAAGATTGCTCGGGGAGAAGCTGATTTACGCTCCATCCAATCCGTTCCGCATTGTCCGATGTCCGACGATGTCGGACATGCGAGGTGGCAGTATTTGCGGCATCGCTTTGTTCCTTAGTGAATTTCTCCTTTGGCACGGAACATGCGATGTCATTCGCAAACGCATCAAGGACTGAGGAGACATCGTCCCATGGTCACGCTTCCCGAAAACCCGGCTGCCGCGGATCTCCTCGTTGCAAAACCATTCAAAGATGACGCTCGAGGAGGGCCCGGCAGCATGAAGACGGTTGATTGCGTCCTCCGCTCGGGCGGCGAATATGGTGCAGGGCGTCGAGCTAATACCGCTTCGGCACGGCTGGCCGGGCTGGTGGGCGAAGATGGAGCTGTTTCGCCCGGAGCTCCGCGACGACTGGCTGGTTTTCGATCTGGACACTTCGATTGTCGGCAGTCTCGCGGATATGGCGGCGGTCGAGGATCCGGTGATCATGCGCGACGTTGTCCGGCCCGGCAGCTTGCAAAGCAGCATCATGGCGAACCCACCCTCGATCATCTCTTTCCCGATGTGCAACACAGTTACTAGGGCGTCATGGGACTAGCAAGCGTGGCTCCCTAGGTGAGGCCGGGCCGTTGGATCGGCGGACACGGCCACAAGAATCCCGATCCGACGTTCCGGTTTTGAGGTTTCTCGCGCGGTCGATGAGTGGGCGGCGGCAACAGGCCGGATCATTGAGGCCGATCCAAATTTCGCTTGGTTCGCGAGGGCCGAATGCCAGCACCCAACACGCTTTTGCGATAACGCTATGGAGATAGGGACGTCATGTCAACCAACATTGACCGAAATACTGGTTCAACTGGGCGAAGCATCGTCGGTTCGGCCGAACTGTTCGGGCGCGGGCAGCGCGTCATTACTGGAGGAAATGCTCGTCTGTCTGTGTTCCAGCGTCCTCATCCAATATATATCGCAAGCGGAACAGGGGTTAATATTGTTGATGTTGACGGGAACAACTATCTCGATTTCCTAAATAACTTTACTGCGCTGATCCACGGCCACAGTTTCCGACCTGTACTGGACAGGCTGCATCATCAATTAGAACTTGGCATAAGCTTCAGTGGGCCTACGAAGCTGGAAGTCGAATTTGCCGAACTGCTTTGTCGAAGGGTCTCCTATTTTGACCAGATCCGTTTCATGAACTCAGGGACTGAAGCGGTCATGTATACTATTAAGGCAGCACGTGCCTTGACGGGAAAGCTGAAAATTGCCAAGCTTGAGGGCGCCTTTCATGGGGGGTATGGTCCGATTGAGGTCAGCCTCGATTCCGCTCCGGCGAACTGGGGCCCGCGGTCGGCACCGAATGCCGTGCCCTATTGTGAGGGTACCCCTGAATGGTATACCGCCGACACGGTCGTCTTGCCATTCAACGAGCTCGGAGCAACCCGGGAAATTCTCGAAGGAAACAAAGACAAGCTCGCAGCGGTCATAATAGATGTTCTTCCGCAACGTGCCGGATTGGTACCCATAGACCGCTCCTATCTTGCCTTTCTGCGCGAGTTCACGGCCCGACACGGCATCGTTCTTATCTCTGACGAGGTGATGAGCTTTCGGCTGTCGTATCACGGCGCCATAAGCCGATTCGGGTTCGAGGCGGACCTCTGTGCCTTTGCCAAGATCATTGGTGGCGGCCTGCCAATTGGCGCGGTCGGAGGCCCATCGCAATTCATGCTTGCCTTTGATCCGACGAATGGCAAGCCTCTCGTCCCTCAGTCCGGCACCTTCAGTGCTAATCCGATGTCGATGGCAGCAGGCATTGCCGCGTTGGAATCTCTGTCAGAGCAAAGTTTTCAGAGATTCGATGATTTGGGCGAACATGCCTGCTCTTCGCTGACCGAGATGTTTCGTCGGGAACGCCTGCCATACTCCGTGACGGGCATGGGATCGATGTTCCGTATACACCTGCGGCCTGAAGCTCCCAAAGACTACCGTGAGGCCCACGCAGCGCCCGAGCAGCAAGAAAAAATGGGTATGCTCATTCGGGCTTTACAGGAAAGAGGTGTGATTGTCTCGCCAACCTGCCAACTGTGCCTATCCACGCCGATGTTTACGGACCATATCGACGAAATGGTGACGTCCGTTCGTGAAGCCGCCCAGATGGTCGAAGCAGCGCGATTAGAGAACCTCGGTGGGCAGTAAAGTTCCGGATAATTGACATCGAGAGGTGCGGTAGGCCTTTAGCCGTCGCGTGGGCGATATCAGGTGATGTCCCGAGGCAAACGACAGCGGTCGGAGGGATAAAGCCTAACGGGATGGCAATCAGTTTATTGATGAAGACAGAGGGCCAAAATCTGACGTGGCGACTTGAAGAACTCCGTGATCCCTTCTCGTCGGCGGCTCGTTCAGTTCCTGTCGTCGCGTTCTCCAATGAGCCCTGATATGACGACGACCGGCTGCGGCCCGGCAGCATTGCGCAACAGACTTTTCACGAACTCTTATCGCCACTTTCAAATGCAATACGATAAGCTCGGCAGTGCTCTATAAGCGACTTTTCGAACTTGTGTTCACCGAGATGGGTAGGCAAATGATGATCCGATCGCCACTCGAGGGAGTCAGAGTACTTAGTCTCGCGGAACAGTATCCTGGCCTATATGCGACCATGCTACTGGCAGACCTGGGTGCAAATGTCACTCTTATTGAGAGACCTCACGGCGGTGATCCTGCTCGTAAGTTTAGAAGCCTCTTTTCGGCGCTGACTCGAAATAAAAGAAGCATTGCCCTTGACGTTAAGTCACCTCGTGACGTGACACGCTGTTAGATATGAGTAAAATGGCAGACGTTCTGATCGAGTGCTTTCGCCCTGATGTTATGAAACGCTTGGGGCGGTGGTGGGTGGCATGTAAACCAACCACTGCGGTTCGACTGCTATGAAACGGGATTTGACCTTCCCGCCCCCAAGCTCGGCGAGCACACTCGCGCGATCTGCTATGATGCGATTTGGGTGCTCTGCGGGTCTTGGTCGAGTAGCTTCGGCTGTAGGCTCGGCCCTAGACACGCATATGCGGGCAGGCATGGTCTTCATCGAAGCGCTCGATATGGCGATCGCTGGATGCGAACCCGCGCCAGGCAGGCTGATCATCATTCTGATCGCGCGTGCAATATGCGTGCGATGCCAATTCCGTCTCACAAGCCTTACAGCTCGTTGAAAGAACCAGAGGTCGTAAAATGCTGAACAATTCCGACGCTACCACCAATTTGGAAACAGACAGCGATGTACATCCGTTAAGCGGCATTCAAGTCTTGGCATTTACCCATTATGCCGCCGGCCCAATCGCCGCACAGTATCTGGGCTCCCTCGGCGCAAAAGTTATCAAGATCGAGGCGCCAACGGGTGATTTCCAGCGTGGCGGGATCAAGGAGCCCACGGCTCCCGACGACGCGCCGAGTCCGTATTTCCTGGGCATGAACCGAAACCAGCGGTCGCTATCTATCAACCTCAAGAAGCCGGGAGCCCGATCTGTCATCCGGAAGCTGGTCTCGCAGGCGGATGTGATCCTCGAAAATTTTCGGCCAGGCGTTCTGGAGCGAATGGGTCTTGGTAACAAAGAAATTATCTCCGAGCATCCTGCCATGGTCTATTGCTCTATAGCTGCATACGATCCGGCTGGACCCAGCAAGGATAAGCCGGGTCAAGACTTAATTATTCAGGCTCTTTCAGGTATCGCAAGCCTCGGCGGGCCCGCAGGCGGTCCACCCATCCCAGCGGGTGCCTATGTCGTGGATACCTACACTGCATCGCAAGCCGTGATCGGCATACAGGCGGCTCTGAGGCAGCGTGATCAAACAGGCCGTGGACAATGGGTCCGTGTCGACATGATGTCGTGCGCGTTACACTTGTTGGCTTCGGAATCCACCTATTTTCTAAACGCGCAGACACCGCCAACAAGAGCTCGAAATGGCATCAGCCACGTCTGCCATGGGGCGCCTTATGGTATCTATGCAACTGTTGATGGTGCGGTAGCCCTTGTAGCACACGCGGCATCTTTGCCAGACGTAGCGGCGGCGCTGGGGCTGTCAGATCAAATAGTGCCGTTGCTCGAAGGCAAAGGTGCCTTGACGAACCGTGATCAAATTGCGGAACGCCTGTCAAACAGGATCCGTCAGCTAACTACTGACGAGGTATTTTCAAACCTTTCACCGACGGGCATCTTGCTTGCTCCAGTCCGCAGCGTTGGCGAAGCGCTTGCCGATCCAAGCGTCCGAGACCTCATTCGCGAGGTCAACCACACTTATGGCGGCAGATACCGGGTAGCCGTTGAGCCACTGAAGTTCACAGATTCTCCTCTCATCTTCGATCGTCCGGCGCCTGCGCTGGGAGAGCACTCGATCGAGGTTCTCCGCGATGCCGGAGTCGGCGCAGATGACATAAAAGATTTGATTTCCAACGGAGCGGTTCGGGTAGCCGCGGTTTCTCTAGGTCGGGAGTCGTGATGCGATCCGAGCCAAACAAGACTTAGCGACGTATTCAAATTAGGAGCTGCAGGTCGCGATCTAAACCTCAGCGCATCTCCGAAGCTTCTCCACGGGCGCAGTGTTTGACATCTCCGGCAGACAGGCGAGCTACTGATGAACCTACAAACGAAACGCCTCGTATTGCGCGAATGGAATGACGAGGATCTGGAGCCATTGTCACGTATCAATGACGATCCCAGAGTCGTCAGGTATGTCGCAAAACTTTTGGATCGGGGTGCCGTGGCAGCTTGGATTGCGGACCAACGCGAGCACTTCAAGAAGTACAGTTATGGCCTTTGGGCACTGGAATTACCTAGTGCGGCTAATCTGATTGGCTTCTGTGGCCTTGTCAATGTGCCATATCAAGCGCACTTCACGCCAACGGTTGATATTGAGTGGCGGCTCGATCCGGCCCATTGGGGCCAAGGTTACGCAACTGAAGCAGCCTCGGCTGCGCTTTCATTCGGATTTGGACATCTTGGATTGAACGAAATTGTCGCTAACGCAGCTGTTACCAATTTGGATTCCAGACGCGTTATGGAGCGGTTGGGAATGACCCACAACCCAAAAGATGATTTCGATCACCCGCTCAAAGCTGGAGATGATCCATTGCAGCACCAAGTGCTGTACCGGATCAGGTCTGAGAATTGGCGGAATATTAAGCACGTCCGCCCTGAAGGGATCCGGAATTGATCGAGATAGGGGGACGCCTCACAGCTTCCGGGGGGCCGCTATCGGGGGGCATTGCCCGTCGATGCGCATGTCGAAAGCATGATCACGAAGGGGCAGCCGTGGCGACTCGAACTCTCAGACGACCAAATCAACACCCAGCGGACAGGGATCACACAACCGCACCAGGCGATCAACGAAGGAGGCGTCATGACAACTTCGGTGATCCTACCATCGCCGATGCCGTTCTCGATCGCCTCGTCCACAACGCCTATTGCGTCCGGCTCATGCCGTTCTTCTGATGTTTCAATTGGTGCTTTCCAACGTGATACTGGAGCTTGCAACCGAGCGTGTCCAATTATGGAAAACCGAACTGACTTGAGGCAAGCACATAAGTGCGGAAGGGTGCTTCCGTATCCGCATGGGCCTTGCCGCGGCGCATCGCCGTGCCTGTTGACACCTCCGCAATCCCGATAGAGTTCAGCCATTCTGCGAGCCCGGACTGCTGACGGAGAACTACGCGAACCAACGCTCCGATACGCTGTGAAAAAAGGAAGGATAACAGGCGCCTTGCTTGGTAGGTGCTACATGCGATGACCGGCCCGGCGACTTCGTCACTCCCGTACCGTAGCATTGCAGCATAGCCCACCACCTTCCCCGCATGCCGGATAACGGCAACCACGCCCTTGTTCCAAAGTGTGGATATGAGTGCCCGGCGATCTAGTCCCGTTGCCCTTCGGTCGATTTCGGAAATCTGATCTAGATCATCTCGGGTTGCCCATTCGGCCCCATCTGGGGCGTCCACGCATGCAACTACCCCTCGATGAGTAGGTGCAGCTTCCAACTGGTCAAAACCTAGCTTGCGGTAGAGCGGCTTCCCATCGGATGTTGCTATGAGGCGGCATTCACGTTTGCCCGCTTTTTCTAGGGCGAGTTTCATGAGTTGACCCCCGATCCCCTGGCCGCGCATCTTCTCGTCGACAACCAGAAGGCCGATAGTCGCGACCTCCCCAAAGAACGTCATGCACATCGATCCGACGAGATGATTGTTGATAATAGCCACATAGCCACAGCCCAAGCCCAGAAGCATCGACAAATCATCCTTGCGGTTGGCCCATCCGGCCTGAGCCGCAAGCTCCTGCGTCTCGTCGAGATGTTCGGCTCGAAACTCGGTAAACTCGATCTCGGTGGTCCGCATAGTCTATTTCCCTTTCCATGTAAGGCTTAAGCAGCGCAACAACGGCGATGCCACGCGACCGCGTGGCTCTCGAGAAGGCGGGCGGCGCCCACCTGTGCCAGGTTCTCGGCACACCTGCGTAGACGATCCCATTCTGATCGAGCACCCGACACGCCTCGCGCACACCTTCGAGACCCCAATTAAGTGTGTGGTTGCTCGCGTAGCTCACCAGATTGGAACCTATCGCTTTCAAATCAGGCCCAAGCTCCAGCAGCTGACGGGATAGGCACCGCCGTACTCAGCCTGCGGACCTCCCTTCAACGATTGGACATCGAAGATGTTGGCTTCCATATTGCCAAACGTCACATCAGTGTCACGCAGGATCTCGACGATATCGCCGAAGCCGCGATGGTGACCCTTAGTCACCGGCCGCGTCACGATGAGGTCGCCAACCGCTACGATCGCGAAGCCTTCCAAAACACCTGCAACCGTCGCGCGGTCGCAGACGTCCGCGGCTACCTTGGGACGGGCGAGTTCAAGCGGCGAATTGACCTGCCGCATTTCCCACGTGATACCGGTGAAAACGACGATCCTGGCATCCGGCAGCAGGGTCTGGAGCTCCAGTGCTTGGTTAACAATGAATAAAAGGCTGGCGCGCTCGACGCCTATGGTTCCATATCCGCGCCCAAGGATCGTCTCGTTCGCGAGCTTGATCGGGTTGTCATTGTCGCGGAATGCCACGCAATCAAGGAGCCAACGTATTTCGCAGAAGACCGAAGCGTCGAGTGCACTGATCACTGCAACCGGCTCGTCATCAACGAAGTGAGCAAGGGTTGACACATGGCCGCTATGTACCGGTGACCGCTGAGCGCCAAAATGGTTTGCTCGAACTGGTTGATGATAACAAACACTTGCCGCTCGGCCATGACAGTACGCAGTGCTGCGAGGCGCGCAAGGAATTCTTCCACGAGAAAAAAGAGGGGGAGGAGCAGAGCGTGTATCATGGAGTCGTTTGTATTTTGCCATGGAACGAGTTGCCGTTGTGTTCTGTATGGTAGTCGAAGCGTAAATCGACATCAGTTTTTTCAGCCGTAGTTGCTTAGACCTATGCGGTGAACGTACCATTATCAGCGTCGGCGGTTGCAAAATTTCTGTAATTTAATTTGAAGGGGCTGTTGCAACGGCTGAGGTACGGCGCAACGAGGCTGCCCGGTTGTCGTATCGGAGGATATTTTCGGAAGGCGCTTTTCAATTAGCGGTGGAGGCACCCGGCCTTTCCGAGCAGGTGTCGGCGGGTGGAGCGAGTCAAGGTCAGCGCTGACCGCCATTGGCGGCAGGTCCCTATGAGGCGGCCGGCGACGGTTTATGGCTGGCTGCGGGCATTGCGGGTCGCGTGAGCACCGGTGTGCCAAGCCCGATTGGCTCGAAGTTCAGCCGTTATTTCGGCCGGTCGGCGGATCCGCAGGGGCTGGAGGACGTCGTGCGTTCCAGGTTTATCTGGTGTCACAGGGCATTTCCTGGCCGGCGCTGAACCAGACGGTCTGTGCGTTGCGTTCTTCTACGGCGTGACGCTGGACCGGGCGGAGATCCCGGATCACATCTTCTATGCGACGCACGCCGCTCAAGTTGCCGGCGATCCTGAGGGCTCTGTCGCAAACCTTTCGGTAAGCGGAGCATGGCATGGAACGCTCCTCAGCTATGGAGGAGCACGTGATGTTCAAGGGCCGTCATTTCGACCAGTCGGTGATCCTCCTGTGCGTGCGCTGGTACTTGGCCTACAATCTGAGCCTGCGCGATCTGGAAGAGATGATGGCCGAACGCGGCTTGAAGGTCGACCACTCCACCGTGCATCGCTGGGTCGCTCACTTCTCGCCGCAGCTGCTGGAGCGCTTCAACCGGCGCAAGCGTGCGGTCGGCAGCAAGTGGCATATGGACGAGACGTACATCAAGGTCCGCGGCCAGTAGATGTATCTCTACCGCGCCATCGACAGCCTCGGCGACACCGTCGAATTCTATTTCAGCGAAAACCGTGACCTGGTGGCGGCCAAACGCTTCCTCCGCAAGGCGCTGGCGCGCCATGGCCAGCCGGAGCGCATCGTCATCGACGGCAGCCAGACCAATCACGAGGCAATCCTTTCCTGCGACGCTGAAAGCCGCCTGCGGCAGCGATCGCGGCGACCACTGAAGCCGATCCGCATCCGCACTATTGTGGTTCGCCTGTCGCATTTCCCAAGGCTATGCCACGGTGACAGCGCTTCGCCGCGTGCGGCAGGGAATGGCAGATTCATGCCAGTACGGCAAGACGGCGCAGACCGTCGCGCTCCAGGAAGAGGTCTACTCTCCAGAGGGAAACTTCATCATGGGTCCGGCAATCGGGAGGTTCGGCCGGGTGAATGGACGGCGGCTATGATGCGCTCAGGAGATAGATGGCACGATCCAGGCTAGGCACCTGCGCGGATTTCCTCCCTAAAATGGCGGTCCGGTCCTGGTATCGAGACGCCGTCGCGAGATTTTCGCGGCCGTGGTGGCTTCGCTGTCTGTTGTCCGCAGGGCGAAGCGCATCGCAGATGAGTGAGCACCTGCCTGTGCGAACAGGCATAGCGGGCTCCGCAAAACGGCGGCGGCAAGAAAAGCGCCATCGTTGCGAATTTCGTGCCACCGTCCTGTGCTTCAGCACGATTTTGCGAACTGTCCGCCGTCTTCCGCACGCGCCGTCAGACTGCTCGTCGATATGTCCAGAGCTGTGCGGGCGGGATGTTGCGGACGACGAAATCATAGTGAGATACGACGTAGCGGTCGGGCATTTTGATCACCGGCGACAAAGGTCCGTAGGTGATCTGAATCACAGGTCTGCCAGCAGGAATGCGGGCCAGCAAATCCTCGACCAAGGCAATGCGCTGTTCCATCGGAAAGCTCAACATCGGCACTGCACTTATCACACAGTCGAATTGCTCCCCGCTCCGCTCGGCCAGCACCTCCTCCAGCGCGAACGCATCGCCCAATCGAAAATCCACGCCCGGAAAGGCTCGCGTCAGGCGCTGATAGAAATCCTTGGAATATTCGACCGAAATCAGCTGATGCGGCTTGATGCCTCTTTCCAGGATAGCCTTGGTAATGACGCCAGTTCCTGCGCCAAGTTCAAGAACCGGCATTCCCGATGCCGGGTTAATCACGCTTGCCATCCGGCGCGCGGCATGCACGGACGTTGGCATGAGCGCACCCACTCGTTTCTTATCCTTCTGCCAGCCCTTGAAGAATTGCACTTCCTCTTCGAACTTCCTGCCGAGGCGCTCCTTCAATCGAAAGACCATATCCACTCCCTGGTGCAGTTATTTGTCTGGGTCATTCTGCCGAGGCGCCTTTGTACAAGCCTTGCGACATTTTCAATCATGCTGCATTGGCTGCCGCGAGCACCTCGCCCTTGCGCTGCCTGGGAAGAACCTCGACGTTATCAATAAGCCGCGTCCCGCCGAGCCAGGCGGCGACGATCAGGCGGGCCGGTCGGTCCGCGGCGGAAAGCGGCGACAGGTCCTGGTCTGCTCGTAGCTCGAGATACTCGACTTCCTCGTAACCGGCAGCGAGGATCGCTTGCCTGGCCTCGGCAAGCACAAGCTCTGCCGGCGCTCCCGCCGACAGCCGCTCGGCCGAGGTGGACAGGACTTCGGGGAGCTTTGGCGCTGCCAAGCGCTGTTCGGCCGAGAGCCTGACATTGCGCGACGACATCGCCAGGCCGTCGGCTTCACGTACCGTTGGACATGCTACAATCTCGATCGGAATGTCGAGATCGCGGACGAGCCGGCGAACGACGTGCAGCTGCTGGAAATCCTTCACGCCGAAGAAGGCGAGATCAGCACGCGTCTGGAGAAAGAGCTTGGCGACGACGGTTGCCACGCCGTCGAAATGGCCGGGACGGAACGCGCCGCACAGGCCGTCGCTTACCCTGCTCACCGACACCGTGGTGGCAAAGCCTTCCGGATACATGTCCGCTGCATTTGGCGCGTAGAGCAGATGCGCGCCGAGCGGCGCGAGCTTGGCGGCATCGTCATGCTCGGTGCGCGGGTAGGCCGCGAGATCTGCCGCGTTGTTAAACTGTTTCGGGTTGACGAAGAGCGTCACGATAATCCGGTCGGCCTTGGCGAGCGCGGCACGCACCAGGCTCAGATGACCTTCATGCAAGGCACCCATAGTCGGCACGACAGCGACCTTCAGGCCATTCTTACGCCAAGCCGCGACAGTCGTGCGCAACTCGGCGACGGTTCGTGCGATCGGAATGGTCATGCTCCTTCTCCACCATTGACCGTCCTTGGCGCATCGCCGAATTTTGCGAGGTACTTTCCAACTCTAGGATCCTCAACCAACTTGAGCGATTGGTTCGACGTCTTCGTCCTTCCATTCCCGCAGCAGCAGGCGTTTTGTCCTCAGCTCCATCGGTGGGTCTTCCACCAGCTTGATCTCCAAGATCGCTCCAGGTGAGCATCCGCAGTCGTTCGAGGCCAGCGCGAACGTGCGCGATGCGCCTCTTCGGCCGGTTACGACCGCCAATTTCTTGAGAACACCAGGGCGCGCCTTTTGGAGTTAGCCATCTATAGCTCCTAGAAATGCCACAAGGTTGTCACCGAGTTCTGAGCAGGGATATCCACCCTCCTGCAGCAGGCCGATAGGCCCGCAGAAGTCGCTTATGGCTCTGGCCGCCTGCCGGAAGCCGTCGGTGGAGACATCAAGCACACTGAGGGGATCGCCGCGATAGGCATCGAGGCCAAGCGCGACGAGGAGGACGTCCGGTCCGAAATCTCCTATCCTGCGCATGCCCGCTGCAATTGCATCGACAAAGGCCGCGTCATCGCTGCCATGTTTCAGCGGAAGATTGATGTTGAAGCCTTCGCCGGCGCCGGAGCCAATTTCGTCCGTGTAGCCGCTGAAGAACATCGGGAAGCCGTCCGGATCGGCGTGAACAGACACCGTCAGAACATCAGGTCGGTCATAAAAAATCTGCTGCGTTCCGTTCCCGTGGTGGATATCGATATCGAGAATTGCAATGCGATCGGCTCCGTTCAGCCGTAGCGACTCTGCGAGCGCCGCAACATTGTTGAGGTAGCAAAAACCCCACGCCATTTCTGTGCAGGCGTGATGGCCTGGCGGGCGGCAAAGGCCATATGCACGACGCTGGCCGCTCGCGATCAAATCACCGACATTGAGGGCAGTGTCGACGCTGGATCGAGCCGCCGACCAAGTCCCGCGACCGATGGGGCAGGACGTGTCTGCCTGATGGAATCCAGAGCGTGCAACGATATGGCTGGCGTAGTGTGACGCAAAACGGTTGGGGTGCGTGTTGGGCACAATTTCCGGGCCGGCGTGGGGCAGCGCAAGCCATTCATTTATGCCATTCTCAAGAAAGTCGAGGTACCTCGCCGTGTGCACGCGCGTCAGTATGGAGGCGTCGGTTCGGCTCGCCTCGAGCGCCTCGTGCCCAGCAGCGATCGCGGACGAAAGCAACATGTCGGCACGCTCGGGCCGCTCGGGGCTTTGGATCAGCCTTCCGCGATGAATGAATGTTTGCGGGTCGTGGCTACGGTGACCTTCCGAGTAAACGACTTTCATGGCTATAGCTTTCTTGAGAACTAGACCGTGGCACCGAGAACCCATGGCGCAAATTCGTCCGCACCAAAGTCAAACTCTTCGCTTTTGGTGCGTTCCCCTGAAGCGACACGCAGGATCAAATCGAATATTCGCTTTCCGCATTCTTCAACGCTCTCGCCCCCGCTCAGGATCTCGCCGCAATTGATGTCCATATCGTCCTTCATGCGTTCGTGCATTGGCGTATTGGACGCCAGCTTGATGGACGGCGCTGGCTTGCAACCAAACACGCTGCCGCGACCCGTCGTGAAGCAGATCAGGTTCGCGCCACCGGCAACCTGGCCAGTCGCCGACACGGGGTCGTATCCGGGGGTGTCCATGAACACCAAGCCGGGGCCTTTAACGGTCTCGCCGTATTTGACGACATCGACCAAGTTTGTTGTGCCGCCTTTGGCCATTGCTCCCAGCGACTTTTCGACGATGGTGCTTATCCCTCCGGCCATGTTCCCCGGCGAACGATTGTCGTTCATAATCGCACCTTCCCGCTTGAAGTAGGCATCCCACCACTCCATCAGAGCGATCAGCTTCTCGCCCACTTCGCGCGACACGGCCCGACGCGTAAGCAGATGCTCGGCGCCAAAGGTTTCAGGTGTTTCGGACAGGATCACCGTGCCGCGGTGCCGCACGAGAATGTCGCTAGCAGCTCCCAGGGCTGGATTCGCCGTGACGCCCGAGGCGCCGTCCGACCCCCCGCACTGCAGCCCGATGATCAGTTCGCTCGCAGGAATCGGCTGCCTGGTAACTTGGTTCGATTCCGTAAGTACATCCCGTACGAATTCAACCGCGGCTGCCACGGTTTTTCTGGCGCCGCCCATTGTCTGAATATCCATGCTGCGCACGCGCCCTGCCAGACGTTGATCCTCGAGGAGGCCGCCAATCTGGTTGACCTCGCAGCCCAATCCGAGAACTATGACATGGCTGAAATTTGCGTGCCGTGCGTAGCCACCAAGCGTGCGGCGCAGGACATTCAGCGGCTCGCCGCCTGTCATGCCGCAACCCGTCTTGTGGGTTAATGCTACGACACCATCCACATTCGGAAACTCAGCCAGGGGATCGGCGCCGGTAAAAGGATTTCTCTTGAACACCTCAGCCACAACGTTAGCAACGTGACTGCTACAGTTCACACTGCTGAGAATACCCACGTAGTTTCGCGTTGCAGCCCGGCCATCGGAGCGGCGGATGCCCAAAAACGTTGCCGGTGTATCGAGATAGTCGGTCTGGCGAGCCGCCGCGCAGAAAGCATAGTCCTTATCGAATTCACCCAGCGCCATGTTGTGCAGATGAACATGAAAGCCAGGCTCTATGTCTTTTGTAGCAAAGCCGATTATCTGACCATAGCGCAGAATCGGTTCGCCGGACTGTATGGATCTTCTAGAGACTTTGTGTCCGGCCGGGATCGCGCTCTTGGCGACTATCGATCCGCCCAACACCGTGCCTTGCGTTAACATTCGTCGGGCGATCGCGACATTATCGCTATCGTTCAGAACCAGCACCGGAGTTAAGTCTTGATATTCCATGGAATCGCTCTCCATCACTCTTGCTGACCTGCTGGCGCGCCAGAGATCCGAACTAGCTTCCGTCCCAAGAGGACCAAAATCTTGCGCGGCGGTCGAGGTCGCCGCACAATGTTTGAACGCCAAGACCCGAAAACCCCTCAGTACACGAACCACCGTGCTCCTGTGCCTCCGCTTGCCTCTTGTTTATGCAGCCTTCGAACTACGGCTTCTCAAGGAGGCGATGGTCTTGTTGATGACAGAAACGACCTTTTCGCGCTCATCTCCGGCCAGTGGCAAACGCGGCGCACGTGTCCATTCGGGCGCTCCGTAAACAAGATGCTCAGCAAGCTTGATGTACTGGACAAGCTTCACGCTGGTATCCAGATGAAAAGCCGGCGTCATAATTCGATACAGTTCTCGCGCCTCGACGAACTTTCCGGCTCGACCCAGCTCGAAAATGCTTACGCATTCTTCAGGCCACGCATTCGTCATTCCTGAGACCCACCCAGTAACGCCCAAGGCGAGACTCTCAAGTATCAAATCGTCGACTCCGCAGAACACAGCAAAGCGATCTCCGAGCTCATTGTAGAGGTCTGTGACACGACGAATGTCGCCGGATTCTTCCTTAATGCAGACGATCTGGTCTACATCCTCCAGCGTACGCAGGATTTCTGGCGTCACGTCGACACCATACGCGATCGGATTGTTATAAATCATGATTGGGAGATCGCAGCCGCCAGCGAGCGCCCGGTACCATTCGGAAGTCTCGCGAGGATCAGACTTGTATGCAATACTCGGAAAGACCATCAATCCTTCTGCGCCGAAGCTCTGGAATTTCCGCGCCGTATCAATTGCGGCCTCCGTTGAAACCTCCGCAAGACCTGAAAGGAGCGGAACGCGACCACCGACAACTTCCTTTGCGGCTCGAATAACTTTCTCTTTCTCAGCTAGCTTCAGAGAAGCATTCTCACCCAACATCGGAAGAACAATGATGCCGGAAACACCGCTCTGAATAAGCCGGTCAATGCTCCTCTGCGTCGCCAGGAGATCAACGTCGTTATTTTCCTGCAGTTTCGTGGTGACCGCGGGAAATACGCCCGCCCAATTGGCTTTCATTTAGACCCTCGTCGTGTGTTGCTAGTGTTGAGGCTCGGAGGCTGTCGTCGGTCTTCAAACGACATTCTTACTGGAATATCCTTCTATGTAATATCCGAGGCGTTGTCAATTGGGGGCGCATATCAAGATTGACGATCCGATTTGCGTGCCGGAAGTCGACCGGCGCACTTGCAACATTAACGTCACGCCCGAAGGGATCATGCCGCCGTACCGCTCGGATCATCCGTGCAAGATGATCAGCGTCCACGCTGCTGCCCCACCCACACGATCAAGTCGCCCACGACAATTTCCACGGGCGCGCTGTAGAGCGGTTCAAGCCGGGTGAACTGAAGCGCCGAATCATCGCCACCATGTCCTGGTCGTTCGGGATGTTATTTTCCAAGCATTTTTGCGGACTCGCGATGATCTGCGTCACAGGCGGTGGACGCTATTCGCCGAACTTCGTAGGAGTCACGGGAATGACAGCTATCACCTCAACTTCAACACGTGCATCACTATCTGGAAGGCGAGTAATTCCCACGGCCGTGGATGCCGGCGGGGTTTCTGCACTGAGGTATGAAGCGCGAACCCTACGTATGACGTCCATCACCTCGGCATCGAGATTCGCAATATAATACGAGACCCGGGCGACATGTTGGAAGCCGAGACCCGCAGCATTTAATGTCCGGCGGAGACTCTCGAAAACAGCGATAACCTCATCTTCTAGGGAAGAGGTCACCAAATCACCTTTCTCGTCGACACCTACGTGACCGCTGGACACGAATACTCCGCTGCCCATGAGGATCACTCCTTGAGAGAAGCTCGACTTTTTCGCGTAGCTGTTGATAGTGCGTAGCGCAGATGTGTCGTTCATATTGTCATCTTTCTATTTGATAGTATGGCGTGTATTCAAAGCGCTAAAATACGGAATAATATTTTGTCATCTTGGTTCATCGTGCGAACAATTAACAGGCAAGCGTGACCAGACCCGAAGGACGATGTTATCGGTTCCGTTGTTAATCGGCAAACGGAGCAGGAAATCGCTGCGGAAGCTTCATAAGCGCCATCCAATACTTATTTCTGAAGAGCGAAAGGCTGTGGTACTTCGGCGCCTCACCATCAGCAACCTTTGATTAGATCTGCGGCTCGTTCCGCAACGGCAATCGCCGTTGCGTTCATGCCACCTGATACGGGGCTGGGGACAACAGAGTTGTCCACAACCCTAAGTCCTGAAACGCCACGCACCCTAAGTTGGGTATCGGTGACGTTGCGATCGTCAGAGCCCATTTGACAGGTTCCGGCGTAATGCGCTGCCGTCGATCCAGCACGCCTAGTGTATTCGTACAGATTGTCATCCGTAACAACTTCCTTTCCAGGAGTCGTTTCGCCGATGCTCCACCTTCTTAGAGCGTCCATCTCGAAGATCTTGCGTGCGGCGCGAAGTCCGAAAAGGAGTCGAGGCCAATCTGTTTCCGCAGAAAGGTAATTCGGGTGAATAATCGGCCGGTCGCTCGCGGTCGATGAACGGGCACGAACTGTTCCAACGCTATCTGGGCAAGACAACCACACCCCGATTGTCATCCCACCGGCACTTTCTAATTTCCCAGGGAGCGTCGGAGAGAAACTTACCGGCGCAAACATGAGTTGCAGATCAGCAAACTCCGCTTCGGGCGAACTCTTACACCTCACCGCAGCCATACTTGCACCAAGCGTAAGCAGGCCACGGTTGGCTGTCAGATATTTTATGGTTTCGACGGCGATGCTTGCGAAACTTTTTGTTTCATTGATGGTCAGAACCCCTTTTACGCGATGGGACAATCTCACCAGATACTGATCTCGTAGATTTCTGCCCACGTTAATCGATTCACTGGTGACCGGCACCCCAATGCTCTTCAAATGCACCGGGTCGCCAATACCGCTCAATTGCAGCAATTGGGGAGATCGAATGGCTCCAGAAGAGACGATGACCTCTTTGAGAACTCTCACACGCCTCGCCACCCCGCCCTTTGTAAACTCCACCCCTTTGACCCGCTTTCCGTCAAAGATGATCCTCGAGCAGGTAGCATTGGTTTCGACTCGTAGATTGGGATTTTTCTTCTTTGCGGGCCGGAGGTATGCGGACGCAGTGTTAGCCCTAAAACGGCCGTTACGGTTCTGCTGAAAAAAGCTGACACCTTCGTGAACGGGCGAATTGATATCTTCAATCTTCGTGTGGCCTGCCTGCCTTGCCGCTTCCACAAAATCTCGTGCCAGCGGGTGGACAGTACGGAACGCTGAAACCGTAATCGGTCCATCATTCCCACGATACTCCGTCCCGTCGCCTAAGAATGTTTCGGCCTTCTTAAAATAGGGAAGCATGCTGGAGAAGTTCCAACCGTCGCAGCCAAGCTTCTCCCAGCGATCATATTCGGCCGCCTGCCCTCTGACAAACAGGATACCGTTGATCGAGCTACCCCCGCCTAAACCTCTTCCAGACGGGAAAGTGATACGACGATTGCAAGTGGCTTCTTCAGGTTCGGTGTTGTACATCCAGTTAAAGGTCGGATTTGATAGAAGATAGAAGTAGCCGGCAGGTATGTGAATGAATGGGTGCCAATCATTAGGGCCGGCCTCAAGCACTAGCACTTTAGATTGTTCATCCTCAGCCAGGCGCGCAGACACCACGCAGCCAGCAGAGCCCGCGCCGACAACGCAATAATCGGTCTCGAAATGCCAGGCATCGTTCTTCATTATACGCTGCATCCTATAAGCACCTAACCGGTGCAACTTTGTAGCAAATAAGAAGGAGTTTCGTTCTTAGGGCCAGAACCGCCGCCTAAACTCAACCCGCGAGGCGACGTTTTCTGAAATCTTTGATGATTTCTCTCGCCGCATTGTGTCCGGGCACTCCGGTCACCCCACCTCCCGGATGTGTGCCGGAACCACACATATAAAGGTTGGGCAAGGGGCCGCGGTATTGGGCGTGCCCGGCGGCCGGCCGCAACGCCCAAAGTTGGTCAAGATGCAACGCCCCATGATAGATATCGCCTCCCACCAGCCCGAATTCGCGTTCAAGATCCAGCGGGCTCAAAACTTGGCGCCCAAGAATACTAGACTTGAAGTTTGGAGCGTAGCGATTAACGGTTGCCACGATATGATCGGCAACTTCTTCCTTTACCTGATCCCAGGTCCTACCGCCGGCTAGGTTGGGATGGAAATGCTGGCAGAAAAGGCTCGCAACGTGGGAGCCTGACGGAGCTAGGCTGTTGTCGCAGAGGCTCGGGATAATCATTGAAACGAGAGGATCTTGAGACCATCCGCCTCGCTTGGCATCGTCATATGCTCTATCCATATGGTCCAACGACCAGCACATGTGGATGCCGCCGTTGAGAGGCGTTACGAAGTCACCGATTTTGTCGAGACCGTTGAAGCGCGGTAGCTCCGACAAAGCGACATTCATTCTAAATGTGCCTGATCGGCACCGCCACCCCTCGATCTGACGCACGAACTCGGAGTCAAGCGCCGATCGATCTATCATTTGGAGATAAAGAAGTTTGGGACCAACGTTAGCAGCGACTGCTCTTGCGCGAATCGAGGTACCGTCTTGCAGTGTGACGCCGCGCGCGACACCCTTCTCTACGATCACCTCTCGCACGGGCGCATTCACCCGGATTTCTGCACCCTTTGCTTCCGCGGAGCGCGCCATTGCCTGCGTGATGGCGCCCATGCCCCCGCGAGCATGCCCCCAAACTCCCTTCTTGCCATTGGTTTCGCCGATTACGTGATGAATGAGGAGATATGCGGAGCCTGGATGATATGGGCTAACCATATTGCCAACGACACAATCCCACGCCAGATGACCCTTGAGCGGGTCACATTCGAACCACTCGTTGAGGTAGTCAGCGATGCTCATCGTCATCAGCTTCACAAAGGTTTCCTGCTGCGATGTTCGAAGCTTGCGGAAACGATTGCCCATTTTCATCAGCGACAGCAGATCGCCAAGTCCGCCGCCGAGATTGGGAGGTGTCTCTAGTAGAGTATCACGGATGACATCCGCCGCGATCTCAATTTCAGCCTCAAAAGCGCGGTAACGCTCAGCATCGCGTTTGGAGAAGCGCCGAATCTCGCGCTCAACCCCATGGATGTCACCCGGAATGAACATCGCATCGCCGTCAGGCAGGGGAAGGAAAGTCGTCCCAGTACGCTCGATGAGATCCAACCCATGGGTGGCAAGCTCCAAATCACGGATTACGTTTGGATGGAGCATACCGGCTAGGTAAGAACAAACCGAATTACGAAAGCCTGGATAAAACTCCTCAGTGACAGCCGCGCCGCCCACAACACCTCTCCGCTCAAGCACGATCGTCTTTAGGCCGGCACGAGAAAGGTACCCCGCCGTCGTAAGGCCGTTGTGTCCTCCTCCGATAATCACAACGTCGTATTCAGTCCTACTCATCCGACACCTCACGATCGCAGCGAACGTTTTCAGAACGATGTTCCATTTAGAATGCTGATTTATCACAACGGGCAATTAAGTCAATGCACAAGGGGATCCACTGGAAAACGCTAACCGCGCTAAGATGCAGCTGGCTCAGCAGTCCTCGGTCTACCTCAGCAAGGCGGCCGCCGCCGGAGGGGTCGGCACCTCCCCCCTGTGCCCACTCTCAAGCGAGTCCATCAACCGGAGGGGCGGCAACGATGTTGAGTTCTCCTCGTTGAGAGCCCAAGCGGCCGCACTAAGGCCCATTCACCTTAGAATTCGGATTATCTCTGGCTGGCGCCAACCGGCACTCGTGTCGTGTCCTCTGGCGACAATTGGTTCGGTACCAAAAGGGGCCATTGCCTTTCATTGATCCGCCAAGGAACCCTTCGGCTGCAAAGGCAGCTTCGCTGCATCACTTGAGAGCGACAATTCATGAATTTCCTGAAGCGCCGCAGCGCGGCCTTTTCCACAAACGCCCTACGCAGATCTGGATTGTCACGTGCTAGCAGTTTTCCGTGAAACTTTGCCATGTCCTCGTAGTGAGCCTCTGGCGTATCATGCACACCGATAGCAGCCTGCATTGGAGATCCGCTCGATGAGAGCGAACCTATAGCCCAGTTGGTGGTTCCCCCGGGTCCGGGATTTTTTTCAAGGACGAGTACGCGACGTCCCATCTCAGCTGCTTCGACTGCAGCGAATAGCCCGGATCCACCACCACCAACAATAATAACTGCAACTTTAGAGGTGTCGCCGGCCCCTACGGCGCTTCGGGTCCTCACTTGATTATTTTCCAAAATGCTCCCACCCCTCCCGAAATCTTCAGTGCGCAGTGTTTTTGCCTCGAACGTCAAATAATAGAATTACATTCCACTTAGTACGACGCGTCACCGCTTGCAATTGATTTCTCTGAAGGCTGTAGGCTGTAATTCATGCCTGGGAAATGGACCGTGTCGCGCACTGATCGCCTTGACAAGGTCGTCGACGGAGCGTGTTGAGATGCCATGGATGTTAGCCTCCTGGATGACGGCCGTCAGCGCTCATCCGTCAGGATCAAGGACTTCGCCTTTCTTACAGGGTCTGCAATCATCCCCTTCTGATACAGCCGATCTGTCACATCCCAAATCAAAGCTCAGCATCAGCCAAAGCAGCGCCAGGCCGCGCCACATCTCGCTCAGCAATGTCAAGCCGTGACGCGACATGAAGCTACAGCTTGCGTCTTCTGTGCCACTCCCGAGGGTTGATCCTGTAAAGAACTTGTCGCCGCAAAGGATCACCGACGGCTTTGAGTGGATGGTCAAAGTCGTCTCCTGGATCGTGGGACATCCCCATGCGCTCCATAACCCGGCGGGAGGCAACGTTCTCTACCGCAGCAATGGCCACAATTTGGTTCAACTTCAACTTTTCGAAACCGTAGGCGGCTAGGGCAGCGGCTGCTTCGGTTGCATATCCATGTCCCCAATAGTCTGGATGAATCCGCCAATACATTTCAACCGCCGGTGTAAAATGTGCTTGATATCCTACGTTGACTAACCCGCAGAAGCCGATGAAACCGGCAGATTCTAAGCGCTCTATCGCAAAAAGGCCATAACCATGTCTTTCGAAGCCATCACGTTCGGCCTTTATCCATTCGTAGATCTTTTCTCGATTGCTAAACTCCGTCAGATACTTTCCAGCGTTTGGCTCTTCAACTAGCCGAACGATCAGTTCGACGTCCTCATCTCTCCATTTACGCAGCAGCAAGCGTTCGGTTTGGAGTTCCATAGTTGATTTTCCCTTACGCTGGAGATGTTAGTCGGAGCTCCAGTTGAGCAGCTAATTTGATGGTGGCCTCGTGAATTAAAGCCAGAATCCAAGCAGCCAGTCCAAGCGGAACCAACAGCATGGCAGGTCCAAAGTTGCCCATCTTCTGCATGCCGCCGCACCTAACCGTCTGCAAGCAGGCACCGAAGTCCAACCGATCGGCAAATGATCTTTCGGCAGGAGAAGCCTGATGGCCAGCTCTCTGAGTTTGCCACTCGCTGTGTTGCGCCTGCCCGCTTCGCTTTGCGAACACCCCAGGCCGCAAACGACCTTCGCTACGATGAAGAACGAGGGCCAGAGTGGCCTCAGCTGCGCGGTTACGGCGCCGCTTGGCTGCACGGGGAGATCGTACTCCCGGAAGGCCGCAACAACCCCACTCAGTCTCATTTAAAGTGGTAGACTCCAAGCTCTTCGAATGTCTTGTAGATCTCGTCCGCATATGCGGAGAATTCTGGATATTGGCCCAGATAGGCCGGCCGTGGGCGCGGTAGATCAATCCGAATTTCCTTAACCACTCTTCCAGGCGAATTTGACATCACCAGAACCCGGTCCGATAAGCCGATTGCCTCCTCGATCGAGTGAGTGATGAACAGAACACTCTTGCGCGTTTCTATCCAAAGCATCTCGAGATCGTGCCTTATCTGCGTCCTCGAGATCGCATCTAGGGCACCAAACGGCTCGTCCATGAGCAGGACAGAGGGGTCATGAACCAACGAACGTGCAATAGAGACACGCTGCTGCATGCCACCGGACAGTTGGCGCGGGTATCGTGTCTCTACGCCAAATAGTCCAAGTTTTTTGAACAGTTCCCTAGCGCGCTTTTCGGTTGCGGCGCGGTCGAGCCCTCGAATTTCTTGCTGAAGAAGAACGTTTTCGAAAGCAGTTCGGAATTCAAGAAGCAGATGATCCTGAAAGACAATACCGACGTCAGTCATCGGCTTTGTTAGAATTCTTCCGTTGACCGCGATGGACCCTCTCGTTGGCTTCAACAAACCCGCAATCATTAACATCAGAGTGCTTTTGCCACACCCGGATGGCCCGAGAATACTCACGAACTCACCTTCGCCGATTTCGACAGAGACAGGGCCTAACGCCTCGAATTCTCCAAACGACTTAGAAACATCCGATGCAACAATAGAGCCGCTCTTTTCTTGCGCGACATTGAGGGACCGTACGTTTTGAATATTAGGGAAATTCATCCGCGCTACCGTTCCTTTGGCCAAAGCACCTAATTCGCTCATTGATCCCTCCTCCAGGGCATCATCGCCTTTTCCAGACCGAGCAACATACCGGTCAACAACATCGCGAGCATGGCCGTCGCAATTACTCCTGCGAACATGAGGCTGATGTCCATATAGCTCGACGCTGTCAGTATCATAACTTCGAGACCTTCGTTTGCACCAATGAATTCCGCCGTTATGCAGGCCGTGACCGCATAGACCATTCCGATCTTCATGCCCGAAAAGATATACGGCATTGCGCTTGGAAATCGGATGAAACGAAAAGTCTGCCATGAGTTGGCACCCATTGATTTTGTGATTAAATGCAGGCGCGGATTGAGAGACGAGAACCCAGCGATGCTGTTAACCAATATCGGAAAGAACGTCATGATGACCACCAATCCGATGCGGGGCGCGAAACCGAAGCCAAACCAGACGATCAAGAGGGGAGCAGTGATCGTTTTTGGGATGATTTCAAAAAACACGATTAATGGAAACAAACTGCGTCTCAGTGAAGAATACGAGGCAATTGCCAGTCCCAGCGGGATCGCAATCAACGTCGCGGCAGCGAAACCGACTACCGCTACATATCCGGTGGCTGCAAAATGGTAAGCGATGACGCTCCGATCAGTAACGAATTTGCCGATGAAGTCGCTTGGCGCTGGAAAAAGGTATTTTGGAATACCGAACCAGACACTGCTGAACTCCCAAGCAACCACAAACGCGATCAAAATCAATGCCGGAGGGACGATCTGTTCGATCCCTTTCGCTAAATGCGGTCGAGGAGGTCTCGTAGTCTCGGCGAACACGTTGGACATCATTATCCTGCTTCTTGTCGTAACCACTCCAAAGGTCGGTAGCGCCACGGTAACCTGGCGCCACCATTGTCGTTCCCCAGGTTAGGGACAGGGAGGAAGCTGAGCGGGAAGGTAGTCCTCAGTGTATTTCGTTTCGATGCCGCCATCCCCGAGCGACCCCAAGGTCTGGGTTAAAACCTCGCCGGTAACCTTCCATACGTCGGCAGACGGCTTCCCCAAACCAGAAGCGCCAGGGCCGCATATGTTGACGATTTCGTATTTCGTCAGTTCCTCCATTAGGTCCGATTTCGGCTGGGCATCGGGATTCCTCGACCGAAGCGCGTCGACGGCGGCCTCCGGGTTCTTAATAACTGCAGACATCCCTCTGAGGGTCGCATCAACAAACCTCTTATAAAGATCAGGATTCTTTTTGAGCTTGTCCTCCCGAGCGATAAGGCTCAGCCCCACGATAGGTGCGCCGTAATCCTTGTACCACATTGCCTTCGTTTTGACGCCCTTGGTTTCGAGCGGGATCATCACGTCGCCGGCTGCTGCCGAAACGGCATCAACCTTCTTCTCGGCCAAAAGACCGATAAAGGCTGCAGCATCGGCCGAAAGAACGTTGATCTTGGACCTATCGACCCCATTGACCTTAACCATCGTCTCGAAGAGGGGGATATCTGCGGCCCCGGGCGGTATAGCGATGGTTTTTCCTTCCAAGTCCTTTGGACGTGAGATGGGTGTATCCTCAAGTGAGATAATCCCCCAAGCCGGCGACTGGTAAATAGGCGCGATGATTTTGATCGGAGCCCCCTTCGCTGCAATTGAGATAGCGGATGCCGCGTTGGCAAGTCCGACGTCGGTGCTGCCGGCTGCGACGAGCTGTGACGTCGTTCCCGAGCCTTTTCCGGGCTCTATCTCAAGGTCGATGCCGGCTTCCTTATAATAGCCCAGAGCATCAGCATACTGAATTCCAATATCCGAATTGCCTGGAGTCCAGTTAAGAGTTACTTTCAGTTTTTCTGCTCCCATCGCTGGGGAGTTCGTAAGAGCTACAGCTAGACACCCAGCTCCAACCATGCGCAGACAACTCTTTAGGTATTTTTGCATCACCATTCTATCCTCCATTGATGAGCTTTCTGGTTGATATACTCCGCTTAGTCGCGGTATTTCCGCATTAGCTTCCGCTCCAAAAGCAGACTGATTGTGTTGAGCAGGACGCCGACGAGAGCCGTTATCACCACGACTGCAATTACTTGCACAGTGTCTCTGTGCCGAGACCCAATTAGCGCCACATATCCCAGCCCGTCATTCGCTGCGAGGAACTCACTTACGACCGCAACAGTAGTGGCAATCGCTAATGCGATGCGAGCAGCGCTCATCAGATAGGGAAGTGTCGTGGGCCAATCGACATATCGAAAGGTCTGCAGCGGGTTGGCGCCCATGGTTCGTGTCACGAAATAAAGACGATCGGGAACGTTTTTTATCCCCGCAATTGCGTTCACCAAAACCGGAAAGAAAACGCTGAAACCAACTAGGATTGACGTCGGAACTAGTCCGTATCCAAACCAGATAATCAAGACCGGGATGACTGAGATCAGCGGCATACCCTGCAAGAATGCAACGAACGGATAGAGCGCTCGTTCCAGCCACCTTACTTTCCCCAGTAAGAACCCTACCGGAACGGCGGCGGCGACTCCGCAGCAAAAACCGACGGCTATTACAGTAAGCGTGGAGGCGGTGCTGGCCAGCAAATAACCGGGCTTAGAGCTGATAAAGCCGACAACTTGCTCAGGACCCGGAAGGATGTAGTCCGGAATTTTTAGGAATCGAACAGCCCCCGACCAAATCGCAGCGAGGATCGAAAGCCAAATGAATGCGATTAGCCAGTCTGGCAGGGTGGCCGTCCGCTTAAAAAGCTTCCCCATCCGAGCTCCCATCTCAATTGGAACGCATAATCATATGGAACGCCATTTCAGATACGTTATGTTTTCGCATGAGTCAATCGAATCCTGACTGCGCGATGTCGGAAAAAGAGAGATTGGCCTCTGCCGCTAAAGGATGGTTGCACGATCTAGGCGAGTAGGTCTCGACCTTCCAGCGGGCGGTAGACGTCGAGGTCTTCATGCCGGCCGACGGCGCACTAGATGGTGTAACGGGCGATGCCCAGCCAGCCAGATTTGAAAGGCTGGTGGTCGTCCCTCACAATGATGGTGTCGCGGAGTCAGGAGTGGCCTGCTCCATAGCATCACGGAGAGACGACCATGAAACAGTATGCCGGCATCGACGTATCATTGGAATACTCGAGTGTGTGCGTGGTGGATGCGGATGGCCGCATCGTACGTGAAGCAAAGGTGCTCAGCGAGCCCGATGCGCTGATCGCCTGGTTTGGTGAGCATGGCGTGGCCCTGGAGCGGATCGGTCTTGAGGCCGGACCCTTGTCGCAATGGCTCCATGCCGGGATGGCAAAGGCGGGTCTGGCGATCGAACTGATCGAGACGCGCCACGTGCGTACGGCCTTCAAGACGATGCCGGTGAAGACCGATAAGAAGGACGCGCGAGGGATCGCGCAGTTGATGCGGCTTGGTTGGTTCAGACCGGTTCACTGCAAATCCCTTCCGGCCCAGGAGGTGCGAGCGCTGCTGACGGCACGCAAGCTGATCCAGGGAAAGCTTCACGACATCGAGATGAGCATCCGAGGCATTCTGCGCGGCTTCGGCCTCAAGGTAGGGCCGACCACGCGGCGCACCTATGCGGCACGGATCCGCGAGTTGATTGAAGGTCATCCGACACTGGAAGCGATTGCCGCGTCGCTGTTGAAGGTGCGCGACGCGCTTACAAACGAGTTTGCAGGTTTTGAACGCAAGCTACGTAGCATGGCCCGTCAGGACGACAAGGCACGTCGGTTGATGACGACGCCTGGCGTTGGCGTTCTGGTCGCGCTGACATTCGCGTCGGCCGTCGACGCTCCCGAGCGCTTCCGATCATCACGAGCGGTCGGGCCGCATTTCGGATTGACGCCGAAGAAGTACCAATCGGGCGAGACCGATTATAGCGGTCGCATCTCGAAGAACGGCGATGTGGGCGTACGAACCGCGCTCTATGAGGCGGCCAACGTCATACTGACGCGCTCCGTGAAGGCGTCGCATTTGAAGAGCTGGGCGCTGGCGGTCGCCAGACGTGCGGGGCCCAGAAAGGCGCGCGTTGCGCTAGCCCGCAAACTGGCGGTGGTGTTGCACTGCATGCTCAGGGATAAAACCACCTTCATTCCCCACAAGTCAGCGCCAGCCATGGCCTCTTGACCGGAAGGAGACAACACAAGACGTTTCGGGCGGGCCATACCATCAGCCCTCCGGAGCAAGGTCCCTTCGCCGGGACGATGGATGGGTTAGGCCGCAGACTTAGAAGCAGCACTCAGGTGACTGCGCGTCACTAGATTGGCCAGCCGGTCCTCAGCAGACCCCATACAGCAGCGGCTCAGCATCGACTGCGGACAGAAGCAAGCACTCGGCGAGGGATTAAGCTCATAAGGGATTGACTCGGGGAGGCCCGTTACAGAAGAATAGTCTAAATTTCCGGCGCTTTGGTCGAGCGCGGCAATGGTACCTTCGTGCGCGCACCGTCGAAATGGTTTCCTGCTTAACCGTGCAACCTTCTCCGCCTGCACCCGCTACAGGAGAGCCAAGCGTTCCGTCCCGGGCTCGTCGTTTCCGGGTGTCGACTTCGGCATGCAGCGCGATGGGTTAGCTGCGTGAGAGCTTGAAAGTACGAAGGTCTGGGCTCGGTCATCGCGATGCCCGTGGACGATGACCCCACCAGCAGGAAATCGCTTCGAGCGTGCGCTTGCCGTCGCGCACCTCGACATAGGTGCCCTCGGTGCGCAGGATCGTCGGCGGCACCGGCTCTGTGGTGTGTTGGGTGAAGGGGTGTCAGACGGACTGGTTGACGTGCCTACTCCGATGAAGTCGGCGGCGTTGAAAAGCGCGCGCGACTCAAAGCGCTCCGGTCGTCAATGACTTCAAACGCCGAGACGGCCTAGCACGCGGGTCTTGCTCAAATTTGGCCCTGTCGGCTCGAAGCTGGGATTTTGGCGAAGTTGAAGAACGATTGGTGAACATCAGGGTTTGGCGTGAGCTTTGAGCAGCATGGCTACATTGTCGGCGGTAAACTTGAAGCCGCGGCGATCGGGATACGCTCGACGTCAAACGGGTGATGCGGTTTGCCTTGCTCATTCGGAAACACCTTTGCGGACCTGCCGCGCGATATGCCGAGATCGCGGCGATCTTGCTGGGTCCCTGACCTGTTGCAGGCGAAGGATTTCTGCGCGATCAATCTTCGGTGGGTGCCCTTTGTAGATGCCACGTTTCCTGGCTGCGGGGATACCTTCAGCATGCCGCTCGCGCCGCAGGTTGGTTTCGACTGCGCGAAGACGCCGAGCATGTCGAAGAACGCCTTGCCGGCGGCTGTGGAGGTATCGACGGGTTGCTCGGTAGCCTCGAGCCGGTCGGCTATTACCTGAAGATCGCGCAGCGATCTGGCCAGCCGGTCGATGCGGGTGATGACAAGAGTTTCGCAAGCATGCATGAAGTCGAGAATGGTCATCCGGCATTCGTGCCGAGACCAAAGGCACAGCAGAAGCCGCCGATCCAACGCCTCGCGCGACAGGCAACTCTCGACGCCGATAGTTTGATCGCTTCAACCCCCTTCGGTTCCGGCAGAGGCTTGAACGGCGTGATCGATATGCGGCTTTCGCCACGCCACAGCAGCCGGACCTTGTCGTTTCGTGGGATCGTTTCGTTCAGAAGCAACAACTAATGCTCAAGCGCCTGGCGGATGCTGGCTGTGAACGCCCGCGCGTCCGGCAGGTTGAGGCCTGTGTAATAGGCGTCACGACGGATTTCGAAGTCCTTGGGAAGATCGTCGTCAGGGTTCCGATAGCGGTCCGCGCCGACAACCCAGATCTCCTTGGAGCGGATGCGGTCACGCAACTGGGTGAGGACGCAAAGCTCGTAGCTGATCCGGTTCACACGGCCATCGTCATCGATGACCGAACTGCGCCCTCTGGCCGGAATAACCGCGTCAATCGGCACATCCTCCATCGGCACAACCGGCAGCCATCATCCACCTTGCTCCTGATCCAATCCAGCGCCGCCAGAACCGGACGCCAGACGGTGTTGTTCGACTGGAATTCTAGAACCGAAAGCAGGCTGGGCAGCATCCGCCGGTAATGATTGGCCCAGGACGACCGCATCACCTTATATATGCGCCGGTCTAGAGCACGTCCTGTGATCGATGAATCGATTGTGATGTGACGGCTGCGTTTTGTGCTGATTCAACATCCACCTCGATGGAGGTGGACGATGGGAAGAGCATTGAGCGGGGATCTTCGGTCGCGGGTCTTGAAGGCTTCGGACGAGGGCATGTCGGCGCGGCAAGCGGCGGCGCGGTTCGGCGTGGGAGTGTCCAGCGCGATGCGCTGGATTGCGCGGGCGAAGATCGGCGAACTGGCGCCACGCCCGCAGGGCCGCCGCCGCGCCTCCAGCCTCGATGCGCATGAAGCCTTCATCGTCGGGCTGATCGAGGAGCGCAAGGACATCACGCTGAACGAGATGGTGGAGCGGCTCGTCGCCGAGCAGTCGGTGCGGATCAGCCGCAGCGCCTTGAGCGCCTGGCTTCGCGGCCACGGCTGGACATTCAAAAAAAGTCCGCGCACGCACTGGAGCAGGATCGCCCCGACATCCTGAAGCGGCGCCGGGACTGGTTCGACGGCCAGCTCGATCTCGATCCGGCGAAGCTCGTGTTCATCGATGAGACCGGCCTCTCCACAAAGATGGCCCGCCTGCGTGGAAGAGCGCCGCGCGGCGAGCGCTGCCGGGCCGGCGTGCCGCATGGCCACTGGAAGACCACGACCTTCACCGGAGCGCTGCGGCTGACGGGCATGACTGCGCCCTTCGTCTACGACGGCGCCATGAACGGCAACGTGTTCCTAGCCTATGTCGAGCAGGTGCTGGTCCCGACATTGTCGGAGGGCGACGTAGTCGTCATGGACATGTGTGGACGCCCCCGTTGGTGCAAGAAGAATCTTTTTGAAGAGCGCGGAGCGTGGTCGGGTGCTGACATGTGTCCGGCCTCTGTTGCGGCTGTCACATGCCGCGGGCCTGTATGGGAGTTCGCGGAGCGGGTCCAAAACAATCTGGCGCGCTCAAGGCGCGTATCCATGATCTGGTTTTCCCGATCCCGTCTCATTGACCGTAGCGCCATACTCTCCGTTCGACCTTCTCACACTTTGGCGGCCCGCCTGGGGAGCGGACTACCCTGCCAAAGCCGGTGCCCGGTAGGTCCCGCCCTTGGCCATCAACGCCCACACGATGCGCGCCGTCTTGTTGGCCAGGGCGATGATCACCAGCATGGGCGGTTTGCGGCTCAGCATCTGGGAGAGCCAAGGATCTGCTGCCGCGCCTTTGCGCATCGCCCAGCGCACGGTGGCGCTGGCCCCGATGATCAGCAGCCGGCGCAAAGTCCGCTCGCCCATTCGGGACGTCTCGCCGAGCTTCTGCTTGCCGCCCGAGGAACGTTGCAGCGGCGTGAGGCCGAGCCATGCAGCGAAGTCGCGGCCTCTCTTGAAGGTCTGGGCCGACGGAGCCAACGCGGCAACAGCCGTCGCGGTGATCGGTCCTACGCCCGGGATGGTCATCAATCGCCTGGTGTCCGCATCATCCCTGGCGCGCCGGGCAATCTCGCGGTCAAGCACAGCTACCTTCTCATCCAGGGAGCGGAGTTGTTCGACGAGCAGAGACAGGATCGGGCGGGCGGCTTCGGGGATGGCAGAATCTGTGTCCTCAATCGCCGCGACAAGCTTGGCGACATGGAAGAGGCCCTGCGCAGCCACCAGCCCGAATTCGGCAAGATGGCCTCGTATCGCATTGATCGTCTGGGTCCGCTGGCGAACCACGAGATCGCGAACACGAAACACAATCGCCGCAGCCTGCTGCTCCTCGCTCTTTGCCGCTACGAACCGCATGGTGGGCCTCTGGGCTGCTTCGCAGATTGCTTCGGCGTCGGCGGCATCGTTCTTCTGCCGCTTCACGAAAGGCTTGACGTAGCCAGGGGCGATCAGCCGAACGTCATGTCCCAGCTTCGCAATCTCCCGTGCCCAATAGTGGCTGCCCGCACATGCCTCCATGGCAACCGTGCAGGCCGGCTGAGCGGCGAGGAACCGAAGTACGTGATCGCGGCGAAGCTTCTTCCTGAACAGCACGGCTCCTAACGCATCCGACCCGTGCGCTTGGAACACGTTCTTCGCCAGATCCAATCCGACTATGCTAACTTCCGACATGGACGCCTCCGTTCAAGTGATGATCAACGACACCACTTTGGCACAGCGATGCCGTCAGGGGGCGTCCACCCCATCAACCTGCCCGCCCACAAGGCCGCCGGCGTGCGCGACGCGATTGAGGCCGCAGGCGCGAGCCTGCTCTACCTGCCGCCCTACAGTCCCGACTTCAATCCGATTGAGAACGCCTTCGCCAAACTCAAGGCGCTGCTGCGAGCAAAGGCCGAGAGAACCATCAAGGCTCTGTGGGACGCGGTCGGCGCGGTCGTCGACCTCTTCACCCCAGCCGAATGTGCCAACTACTTCAAAGCCGCAGGATATGAACCGGATTAAACAGGACGTGCTCTAGAGCCCCTTTCGCCTGACTCTCCCTGACGATCGCCGCCGGCTAGTCCTTGCCGACGATCGGGAAAATGACATCGCAGACGCGCCCCGCGGGCTCGTCGGGCGAAGCGCTGGCATTCTCAACCAGCAATCTTTCCTTGCCATGGACCCGCTCGATATCCTCGGCGATATCGCCCACTACCTTCGTTTCGAGCGCGTGCCGATCTTAGTTGGACCGTCTCGATCAGCAGATCGACCATGGCGTCTGTAAGTTGCGCTTCCCGCGACAGATAAATCTCATAGAGGCCTATTTTGTCTGGCCCGCGCGTGCCGCCGCATCTCCCAGGCCTTTTCGCCGGCGACACGGCGGACAATCTGTTCCACCCATGCCTTGCCGGTCGTCGGCAAGATATCACGTGGCAGATCAAGTTTATGAATGAAGGCAAGTTTCGCTGTCATGCTGAGGATGTTGTCGAGCGACGCTTGGCCAGCATCACCTCATCGTATTGAAGCCGGTCTGGCCATTTGCCTCGGCAATAGAAACTTCCAGCAATGCGACCGTGCTTGCTGAAAGGCGAGCGCTCAACCCGGGTCAACGAGTTGTCGAGATAATGTTGCCGTTACGATCGCACCAGGCGTTCCAGTTCCTTGTGCGAAGGGCCGTCTATACAACGGTCCCGGCACCACAGTAAAAACCTGCTCGAGCATGGCGCCCACCGATTGCCCGGTCGGACACAGTTCGCCAGCGATCCATAATGTCAGCTCTTGCCAATCGGACCGTTCAGGCGTCGAAAGCCGAAATATCGCAAAATCTCAGCACAATGCCGGCGCGCAGTCCGGCCGGAGTAATCATACTGGTTCACGCCGCCACTCGACGCCAAGCTGCCAGCGATGACTGCACCCGGCCGCGTCGCTGATCTCTTGTTCCAGATCTCGGCATATTAGAGTTCACGGCAGAAGTGAGTATCAATCGTGATAGAACCGTCGCAATACACCGACGGGGGAACAAACATCTGATGTCATAGCACGGCGCATAAAGGTGGCAAGCGGCCAGGACCACTCCGGCCGCTTGCCGTCGCGTTCCTCAGACCTTACTGCAGAAATGCTTGCGGATAGTCTCTTCGATCTTCCACAGACCTTTGAAACCCGGTTCGACGACGAAGGCGTCGCCCGGGCCGAGGACGACGGACGCTCCGCCGTCCGGCGTGATCGTCAGCTTGCCTTCCATGATGTGGACGAATTCATATTCCGCATAGGTAGCATGATAGGTGCCAGGAGTTGCCTCCCAGTAACCGGAGACCATGTCGCCGTCGTTAGATTTGTGCTGCACCCAGGTCTTCATCGAGGGCGTACCTTCGACAATGACCCAACCTTTGAGATCCGTGGTCACGGGCTCAATGGCTGCGATATCGCGTAGCTTTTCAACGTAATTCATCTTGTTCCTCGCTCTCGTTTGATGGTTGCATATTGCCGATTAGGCCCGCGTGCACGCAAGGCTCGGCTTCAAGCCGAGCCGCCGGAAGAGCGCTGCGCTATGATCCTCGTCGGAATTATCCCCCGTCAGCAGCATGTCGCTGACACACATGGAGTTGCCCCGGCAAAGAAGCAAAGTGCCTTGCATCTCGTCTCTCATTTTGGTGCGACGCGTGGCGGCATCGGGAGGCGCGCAATGGTGCGGACGAAATCGAGCGGGCTGACCGGTTCTGCATTGGCGAGCTCAGAGCCTGAGGTAAGGATCAGCATCTTGATCGGCACGTTCTCCAGCTGGCCCCCCAGCATCTCGATGCGGTCCTCGACCTTTTCGCCCATTGCCGAAAATGCCTCCGGCGCAAACCAAATGTGCATCTGCCATCAAGTTTGATAGAGCGACATTTTGACGAGGAGGGACCATCTACAAAACTAGCCACAACACCAGCCTTTTGGTTATGGAAAGATGTTCCATTTATACCGTTGTTCCATTCACTGTCAACTCGATCCGCGTTTCTGCTACTGGATGGCGCTAACCGACTGCCCGGTCGGGCACAGATCACTTTGCGATCCAAGACGTCTGTTGCTCTCGATCTACCCGCTTCAGACGCCGAAAGCCGAGGTGCTGTAAAATTTCTGCACAATGTCGGCGGGCGGTGCCGTCGGAGAAATCATAGTGGTTCACGGCTTCAGCTTCGAGGCCGAGTAGCTCGGCCAGATACAAAACACCATCGGCGGGGATCGCCGCATGATCCTGCACAAAGAAGCCGTGCGCGGTGAAGAATTTAAGGTGAACCGCAAGTCCCAGCCGCGCCAGCTCCGGTTTGTCATTCACAAAATCAATGTCGGAAAAGCTCAGGCTCCAGCGCCCGACTAGATCGCCACTCGAAAGACCAAAACTCATAACTCCACTCCTTTTACCGGAGCGGACGTCATTCCCGCCAAGTCCGCCGTCAACCACAACCGCCATGTTCCCACAACGTTCTTGAACTTGGCCTATATCGCAGCTTCGGGCCGACCGGCCCAATTAGCTATGGGCATCTGCGTACCGCATCTGCGCCTATAAAATGTGATGCCGAGCGCTGGTATCGAGCGGGCCGCGGAGCTTCACTGGTGGCTGGGTGTAATCGATGGTCTCGAGCTCAGTGCGTCCGCAGGGTGCCAATGGCCACCTCGGCGCGCGAAAACGGCAATCTAGAGCTCGTGGCGGTTGATCGGCACCACCAGCCCGCCAGTTAAATTCCCTACAAGTGGCGATCGTTCAGGGCAGCACAAGCACCGGCGTACCGATTTCCACGCCATCCGATCCGGCTTGGTCGGCGCGAACGGCTGGTTCGGCGCCAAGCCTCCGGCAGCACACGATCTGGCAGCACACGATCTGGCAGCCCGGGAGCAGGGAAACAAACTGGCTGTCGGTCTGTTGGACATTGGCGAGCGTATACGGCCGGCGGGGGATGATGATGCTCCGAGAGGAATATTGTTTTTTTTGGCAAGGTGTTCCATATGGAATGAAACGGTCCTATCCTAGGCCGAACTAATCCGCTGACAGAAGATAGCGTTTTTAGCGGGTCTCAGGCGAAATCAATCAACACGACAGCCGGTTTAGGATGCAACAATGAAAGCGAGCTCGGAAGAAAGTCAGGAAGCTAGTGCGGCAGCTGGGTCTTGGCCGACGAAGAGGATCTCTGGAAGCGGCGCGGCCTGGAAGAGCCTTTGGGTAGAGGTGCCTGATAAACATGGCCTTCCTGCGGCGTGGTGCTACAGCGACAGGATGGGCTACTCACCAGGAGAAACGGTCAAGCTGTACATCTCATCGACTGTGCCGAAGCTCGATATTGTGGTAAAGAAGGATGGTTTCACCCCTCGCACGCTCACGACGTGGAACGATGTGAGTGTGGACTTTCAGGAGGTTCCTGCTCAGCCCTATATGAACGGCTGCGGGTGGCAGGAAACCATCACTCTTGAGTTGCCTCAGGATGTTGCGGCGGGCGCATATATTGTTGAGATGCGCGATTCCAAGCAAAACGGCAACCAGCCGGCGCTGGGCCACCACATCTTCTTTGTTCGCTCAAACAGAGGTAAGACGGACAAGACGGTCCTACTCGTAGCTTCCACATGTACTTGGGCAGCTTACAACGACTGGGGCGGCGCATCTCATTACATCGGACTCCACAAGGACTTTCCAGATGGTTTTTCGCCAATCCTTTCCTCACAACGCCCTTGGGCAAGAGGTCAAGTATGGCTGCCTGCGGACGCACCGCGGAACGTCCCCAAAACTCGGCCGCGTCTGCCCGAGCAACCTTACTGGGGTTCCAAAGAGTGGGCATTTGCTAATGGATACGCACGCTATTACGCCTCAGCGGGCTGGGCAACGTATGAGCGCCCTTTCGTAATATGGGCTGAGCAAGCCGGATACGACGTGCACGTTATTGCTCAAGAAGACTTGGAGCTTAATCCAGAGGCTATCGCTCAATACTCGTGTCTAGTTTTTGTCGGGCACTGTGAATATTGGTCGGCGCCAATGCGTCATACCGTTGAAGCATTCGTCGAACGTGGAGGTAGGGTTGCCAGGTTCGCAGGAAACTTCTTTTGGCAAATCAGGCTCCGTGAAGGGGGATCCGGCCAGATATGCTATAAGTCTCAGGCTCGAGACTACGATCCGATCCGCCACGAGAATCCCAAGTTGATGACTAGTCTTTGGGAGGATCCAATGGTTGGCTATCCCGGCGCTGAGACGTTCGGAGTAAACGGCGCGCGAGGCATCTACGCCGCCACGTTTGGGATAGCACAACGGTCCTCACGCGGTTTCAATGTATTCAGGCATAAGCATTGGTCGTTAGACGCAACAGGTCTTGGTTATGCCGATACATTCGGCGATGAGGCAAGCATTTTTGCCTATGAAGTCGATGGCTTGGACTATACCTTCGTAGACGGCCTTCCAGTGCCAACCGGAAAGGATGGAGCGCCAGCCGGTCTTGAAATTGTTGCGATGAATTGGGCTAGTAACTCTGAATATGGCTTGCCAGAACATTCTTTCCACCATGAACGTGGCGATTCTGAAGCACGTTTCATTGCGTCTATTTTGGAGGTTACTCCGAGTCCTACTGCCGAGGCTACCGAAAAATACTCCCGCGGAAGCGGCATGATGGTCTCTTTCAAAAGAGGGATAGGCGAAATCTTCTGCGCGGCAACGTGTGAATGGGTAAGAGGTCTTATTGAGAAAGACTTCTATACGGATCGGATAACTCGCAATGTATTGGACCGATTCGTGCTGCGCGACTAAGTGATTAAAGTGCCGAACGCGTTGGGGGTACGGAAGTTTGTCTTGCTCCAAAGTTGCGGATAGGGTGGCCGAATTCGAATGATTTTTTGGCCTGATCCGTTCACGAAACGCCATGAAAATTGCGTCTCATGATCTGGCCTCACCTTTTGCAACTTTGCCAACGGCGGCGCGTCTTCATGTCCCACACGCCAACAGTTTTCATCCGCGCGCAATGGCGACCGAACCAACCGCTAAGTCGAGGAACGAAAGTGCACGAGAAAAGAAAACTTGAAATTGGCGCGGGAGCTAGCCGCAGCGTTTCGCAGCGGCAGACCAGTTGCCGCAGCCGAAGAACATGTGGCCTCACTTTCGAGAGATGAGGCTCTTACCATTCAAGGAAAATTCGTAGAACTTTTGGGCGAGCCCGTCGCGGGTTGGAAAGTTGGTGCTTTGCCGGATGGAGATTTCATATCTGCACCATCGTGTGTGGCCGCCTGGTGCAAAGCCCAGCTTCTTTAGATCCGGCCACATACGGAGCCGGTGGGATAGAAGCGGAGATTGCGTTTCGCTTTGCAAAGGAGCCCATACCGGGAAAAGACGGCTTCACGCGAGAAGGCATCACCGCTGCGATTGAGGGGATTTTTCCTACGATTGAGGTGGTTACTAGTCGTTGGACGCCGGCACTGAGGTCTTCGCGTAATGCGATGATTGCCGATCTTCTTTCAAATGGCGCTCTGGTGGTGGGCGCTGTGATTCGCAATTGGCGGAACATAGCGCTGGACACTCTCCAGGTTGAACTCAGCATAAACGACACCATCGTTCACCGTAGCAGCGGCGGTAATCCGCAAAAAGATCTGGTTAGCCTCCTACTTATGTTTGCTAATCATCTAGCCCAACGCGGCCTGTCCATTAAGCCTGGTCAGATTGTTACGACGGGAAGTTATACCGGCTTTTTGACGGCCGGCCCGGGGAACATAATTTCGGCCAAATTCAACCAGGTCGGAGCAGTATCTGTACAATTCCAAGCAAACTAAGAATTAAGAACCGGAGAAAGCGACGTTGGTGCCGGGCCCGCGATCGAGCTGGACGCTGAAGGGCTGGGCCAACAGAGATGACAAGGGGCCGAGGGTTCGAGAAATGATCGGGACAATCGTGTGCCGCTGGCGGTATGGTCGCCGCGCTCGGCATGGGGCCGGGTGATCAGCGTGCCACGGCTGGCATCAACACAAGCTTCATGTATACGGCGCGCTGGACTACCAATTTAATGGCATGGACCGCTCCCTTCCCCTCAGCGAAGATGGCGGACGTCTTTTAGCCAAGAAGGAGCGTTTCCATGCCTGTTGTTATTGTTGCCCTTGATCTCGCGAAGACAGTCTTTCAAGCTCACGGCGTTGATGACGCCGGTCAAACCGTTCTACGCCGCCGCCTTGGACGAGCGAGTTGCTCGCCTATTTCGCCAAGCTAATCGCCGTACCGGCGCTCCAGCGCGTTGGCAATTCGCTCGCAAAGCAATTCTGAGGTCACGACTGTGAGGTGGAGACGAAGGCGAACTCCGTGCGTATCAACTAGGGTAGTGACAATACCGCGATCGGAGTACTCGGCGAGGTCGAGAACATCGTTGATGATGAAGTCTGGTGTGTGCTCATCCACCGAGTTCTCCTCCCAAATTGGTGGCTTTCCAGGCAGGCCGAGCCTAATTCGTTGGAATTCGGCGTAGCTCTCGGCAACGGCTTTAGCGTTGAATAAATGCCGAGTTACTTTGCCATTTTCGACGACCTGGACACTCCATTGGCCGTCGACATTTTTCAATCGCACGTCATTCGGTTCTCCGGTAACCATCTCCATCATCCATTTCAGCAATCAAGAATGAGGAATGACAGTGGAAGTCCCAAGCCGCTGTACCGCTCTGTAGACAACAACATCCCCCGACGTGATATTCAAATCTACTTTTTCTGACATCAGGTCGTCTCTACACGAGGGCAATCCCTTCGATTCAGTCAGAATGCTCGACGCTCTAGAATGAAGGGCGCCTTGGTCAAGGGCGCCCTTCGCATCGGCGGCAGGCTTCGATCCCGGAGGTGCGGACCTAAGCACTTTGGAAGGAGCCGCCGAAAGCCTTTTTTGGGTATCCCGCTAAGCCAACTCCGGCTGGACGGGCGAGTCCGGCGCTCGCAATCGTATGCGACGAGCGCTATGGTTCAATGCTTCGATCCGTCAGAACGACCGCTGGAAGCGGAGGATGCCGCCGACGGCGTTGCTCTTGCCAGCGGGGATGCCGGTCCAGTTGTAACCATTGCTGTCGTGGTCGTTATGAGCCCAGTCAACTTCGGCCGTGATCGTGAGACCGGGGACGATCTTGTAAGCGACGTTCGCCGCAAGGCCAAATTCTTTGGCTTCATCATACGACACCTGGAGGTTGAACGCAGTCTTCTCGTTTAAGGTGTAGGTGGCGCCACCCCAGACTGCCCAGTTGCCGCCCCACTGTTTGTAGAAGCCGCGGTCGCCGGCAGGGATCGCATTGGTCGGGTCGTTGAGATTGTCGTCGGTGCCGTAGCCGGCCATGATGAACAGCGCCAGCGCCTCGGTCGCATTCACGTCCAAGCGAACCTTGCCTGCCACCTCTTCGTAGTTGCTGTCATAAGCAACGACGCCGGTGATGGCGCCCCAGCCCTGCGTGTACTTCACGCCGCCGACGACATGCGGAACGTAGCTGTCGATCGTGCCGACCGTGCCAGAGCCTTCTTCGAGCGAGACCACGGCCGAGAAGCCGTTGCCGGCATCAAAGTAGTATTGCACGACGTTGGTGTCGAAATCGCCATAGGGAACCAACGTATCGTTGATGACGTTGCCGGCGTAACCGATGAACGTGTCGAACGCCGATTCGTCCTTACCGACGCGCAGCCCTCCGAGTTGAATCCAGGCAAAGTTCAGCGAACTGCTGTTGCTGCCGTCGGAATAGTTGAAGCGGGTGTCAGTGTAGGTCTTCAAGGTGCCGAGTTCTGTTTCCTGACCAGTCCAGGTCCTCAGCGTGAAGCGGGCCTTCTTGTGCCAGGTATCGTTGATGCTGCCGTCCTCATGGTCGACGGCACGACGGCCATTGTACGAACCTTCCTGGCCAGCCGAAGCATCCCAGCGGACATAGCCGCCGATGCGCAGACAGGTTTCGGTGCCAGGGATGTAGAAATAGCCGGCGCCATAGACGTCGCAGATCTTGACGTACTCAGCTGGTTCCGGCTCGGCGACGGTGACGGCATCGGCCGCGCGTGCGCCAGTGACCGCGGCCAAGGCGGCAGCGGAGCCGAGAAGAAGGCTCTTGATGTTCATTTTTATCTCCAGTCAAAAGATTAAAAAAGGGGTCAAGGCATCTTCTTTGCTGAAAGACGCATCCCTCCCCATTCCCCAGGATCGAAAAAGATGCGCATCGCGCGCCGCTTCTTCGCAGTTTGACGCTATCCGCGATATTGAATAATGCAATATATACGTTGCGAGACGCAGAGATATACACGCCCACCGTTGCAATTAAGTCACGTAAATCAAATATATACTGTACAATTCGCGCAAACTATACAAACGACACAAGCTAGACATTTCGCACGATATTGCAAAATACATTGCGCAGCGCGTAGTGACGCGCGCGACCCTCAATGGGCTTTCACAGGCTCACAACGGGACCAACCGATTGCCGTGGTGAATGGATTTGCAGTTGGTTTCGTCAGCTGGACTTCATGTCGAGGAAAAGTCTCGTGCGGCCGAGATGACTTCGGCAGCCAGATCTTGCCGGAGAGAATTCGGCCATCAAGCCGCGGTGAAGGGGAGGTCAGCCAAAGCCATGCCGGTCTGGGATTGGGGATCAAGGAGAGCACTTGTCGGATCCCCGGCGCAGGCCTGCCGTCGATGAACTGAGCCAAGGGGAACACATGCTTGCGCGCGCCTTTCCGTAATGCGACCACGTCGTTGTGCCGTTGCCACCAATGCAATGTCGATCGCGGTATGTGGAAGTGTTCTTCCAGATATGTGGGCCCTGCAACCTGACCCGCCCAGTCTTCAATGCGCAGGCAATCGGTTTGCTGATCCCGCACTTTTACTGCGCACCCATGCGCGACCTCAGTTCGTGCCGTGAGCGAATTCGCCTCACGGGCGAGCCTCCGAACAAACTCGGAGGCCAGGGCGGTCAAATCGTCATGAATCCCTTGTGGGCGCGTTGCATAAAGTGAATCGGCGGCAGTGATATTGCCAGTCCCCATATGCGATGAGATTGAACTCCTTTCCTTTATAACCTCCTCGTGCTGAGCCAGAACGCGCTGGACCTCTTTTGCAACCAAGCTTGAAAGCTCGTCCTGGCGAGGCTCATTTCCAAAATCAAATGATTTTGTCATGTGTGGCTCCCCCTACCGCGTTAAGAGTCCGGTTGATTGCATACGCGATCGAATTGTGATTATGGGCTATGTTGTGGACACACGAGATGCGAGGCCGGATGGCCCGGATCCAGTGGAGGACGAAGCGTAATCCGACCGATCTCGCCAATGAGGAATGGGAGCGGATTGCAATTGCTGCCGAAACCAGCCGAGCGAGGACGTAGGCAGAGCGTTGACCTGCGCGAGGTTCTCAACGCAATCCGATAAGTGACGCGCACAGGCGGCGGCTGGCGACGCCGCCGCTTTGCTCGATCCGATCTACACGCTATCTTGCAACGGCTCGCAGCCACTGGCTCTCGGATTGCGTCATTGTTTAAAGGCAGCGTCGCACAAGGTTCTCCAGCAGTTTCGAGATATTATTCTGGTAGTCGTTTACTGGGAGGCTTCCGCAAAACAGGATCGAACTCGCAGAGAAGACGAAATTTCCCTTAGGCTTCGGAACCAAGCAAAGATCCGCCCTGATCTGCGACTTCTGCCAGTCAGGCATGTTCACTCGCGCGCCGAAGTCCAACTTTTCCGGGGCAAGGTAGCAATCGCTAGTAAACTTTTCAGACTTAGCAAGGACGACCGCTTCCGGGGGTGTTCCCAAGGACGAATCGACAATGTCGAACTCGAATCCAACTGCCCCTCCCCCGCAAAGCCCAAAGTCACCGAGGATTTCGTCATCAATGCCGTCAAATAGCCACTCAAAACTCGAATCATAGGAAGCTTCGGTACGCCGATAGTAAGTGCCATTGAACGGTCCGTAAGCCGCCATGCCAACGCCGACGAGCCGCTGCGGAGGTCTATCGTTATTGAGCCAGAGGCCGCCATATTGGCCATCGAAGGCATGGAAGTACTCTCCTGGCTCTGCCTCCCATGTCCTGGCCCCGGTCTGGCCGCGTCGAACTTCAATGGCGCTGGGGAACGCCTCGCTGGTAGCTATCCGCCAGTAGAATCCGTTAGCGCCAAGGTAGCCCAAGCTGCCGCCGCCGGCCACGAAATTTTCGATTGCGTCCAGTGTGCGAGCCGTATGGTATTCTGGATGGGTCACGGTGAGCATTAAGGCATAGTCTTCAAGAGCCTTGTTACCCTCAGCTTCGAGGTCATGATCCGTGACGACATCAAAGACAATATCTTTTGCCGCACACCACGCCACCAGATGCATATCGGCGGGAAAATGTCGCAATCCCGATCCCCGCGTTTCAGCGTAAGCGAGGTAACCGGGCCTCATGCTTAGCAGTGGCCGCAATATAGAACTGAATTGGGTCCCGGCACCGTCGGGATGAAAATCATAAAGTGAACGACCAAACTCCGGGTGCTCCTCGGGATGGTGTGGATAGGCATGCCAGGCGTTGCGCCTTTCCACATACGTGGCATCAAAGTTGTCGCGGGGATGATTGGCGTATGCAAGATAGGTAAATGTCGAGAAAAGCACTGCAACCCTTGCCTTCGGAGCATTTCGGGCTGGGCGGACAAAAAAAGGAATGATGTCCTCAGCGTCCCCGCATCTCAAACGGACGCCGTACACTCCACTTGGAAGATCGTGGGGAATATCGAAGCAGAAATCCGTCTCCCAACAGCAATCGTAGAGGTCGTCCTCGTGGAAATGGACGGCTGCATATTGATCAAGCGCGTGCCTCCAGCATATTTCCTCGCCCGACCATCGCGAGCTGCGCACGGCTCGTGCGGGCAAGTTATGCAATGTTCCGTCGAGCCGCGACGGCCCTTTGTCGCGGATGTGCGATGTCGGAATGTCAGTGCCGAAATCCCACAAAGCGAGTATGGACTCTTCTGCAACAGGACCGTCCAAGAGGCGCTCGACAAGCTGCTCTCCATGCAACAACATGGGGGCTTCGAGCCGGCCGTTGAAAAACGCTGTGAACGCTAACGGGTCTCCATGCTGTGGCGCAGCCGCTAGCACTAGTTTTGTGAATACCTTTTCCTTGGGAGCCCTCGTCCCAACCTCGAAACACCGTGATCCGGTGTTGACAGCATATCCGATCAGATGCAGTCCGCGCGCTGCGATCGCGAGACGCAACTCATACCAGCGCCCGATTTCGAACGCGAAGGAGACGGCGCCGGTCTCGGCAAACGTCTCGAGCTTTAGACCGTCCTTCTGAATGCTAACAGAGACTGCGCCTCCCGACTCGGCAATAAAGGAGAATAAAACCTGGGGCGACTCACGCAGAAGACGCGGTTGGAATCTGATTGAAAACGTCGCATCCGCAGTGATTTCTAAGCTACCAAGGGGAATGATGCCGCAGGAGCCCGCGCGCGATGACTTCGCAACTGATGGGTAGGTACCTTCGAAACTTGCCGACACCCGGCGAACATCTATTCCTGGTCCTTCCGGATTGGGGTCGGCCGAGAAAATGCGAACGAGATCAGCAGCGTAGTCGCTGGAGAAATCACTGGACACTTTCACTTCGATATTTTCGCCGGCACGGGCCGAAAGCCGGTTGGTATAGCCGATTAGCATACGCTTGTACTCCTCCATATCGGGTAAAAAAATCCAGTGTTTCTGTTCTCCGCCCTTGATGAGCCTTCCGTTGCAACTGGAACGTCGTTTTATTTAAGCGCGGTGCCAGCCAGTGTCAACCGGACCTTTTGAGCACGCGGCGTGCATAAAATCAGCTTCGTCCCTTTTGCCGCCAAGGGGGTTGGGGATCTGGGCTATCTGCCGTCAGGCGGCGGTAGACTCCGCTTCCGAGTGGGCTCGATAGTCTGCGGGATATCGAGGCTTAATCTCGTCGTCAGCGCCATTGTAAAATGCGGCTCGCAATTGAGGGCGTGGCTTGGAAGGATCGCGGCGCTCACGGCGAGCGAGTGCACTGGCCTATCATTGAGTGCCTATGCAGGCACTTAAGGTAGCCGCGTGCCTATCAGAACGCTTCGGACAAAATGCAGCCGCAGAGCGTATGTGGCATGCCTTGGACGATCGCAATATGCAGGTTTAACAAATGCCCGGACACAGGTTTCAGTAAGTTCGGGACGGCGATTTCAGAAAGGGGCGAACAAAACAGGCGACGGAGTATCCTATCCGTTTTGGGTGTCATTAAAGTCGTAATGCGCGTGTTGTCGGCGCGCGAGCCGTCCGTCCCGAGGTAAATTCTCCACAAGCCTGCCGGCTATTTTCTCATCTACTTGCTCCAAGCCTCTGGAGCGACCTCTTCATCGACAGGTAAGCCATAGTGTAGAGGCAGCACCGCTTCGGCAACGCTGCCTCCTGACTTCAGGCCGGGAGAATCTTCTTCGCCGTCCAGGTGGCCATATAGTCCATCAGGCCGGGATTGAGGCAGTCATAGGGCTCCAGCCCGATCGACTTCAGCTGGGCGCGGATGCCGTCCATCCGCTTCGGATCAACGCCGGACTCGATGATCGAGGAGACGAAGGCGGCGAAGCCCGGCGGCGACCAGCCGTCTTCCTCGAAGCGCTCGGGATGGATGAAGGTCAGGCCCTTGAACGGATGGTCGCGCTCGACCGGTCCGTGCATGTGAACGCCGCAGCCGGTGCAGGCATGGCGCTGGATCAGCGCGCTTGGATCGACGACCTTCAACTTGTCGCCGTTCTCGGTGACGGTGACGTCGGCCGTGCCCGCCACGGCAACGACCGAGAACACCGCGCCCTCCGGCTTCCAGCACTTTGTGCAGCCGCAGGCGTGGTCGTGGGCGATCTGGCCCTTGACCTTCACCTTCGCCGGCTTGCTGGTGCAGGCGCAGACCAGTGTGCCACCGGCAAAGCTCGCGCTTTCCTTGGGCAATCCATTGTCGATTTTCGGATGCAGTTTTTCCGCCATGTCTTCTCCTCCCATGTTGTGAACCACAGAGGTCGCGGGCCGGTTGGTCCGTGGCTTGTCGTTCTAGCAACGCACGGTCCGCAAAAATTGAATGATTTTGGCGGACCATACGCAGATTCAGTGAAGCGCGACCGGACGCCGACTTGCATCCGCTCCTGCTGGTCGCGCCCTAGTAAACCACGACACTCCTAATCGACTTGCCCTCATGCATGAGGTCAAGGCCCTTGTTGATGTCGTCCAGCTTCAGCGTGTGGGTGATCATCGGGTCGATCTGGATCTTGCCGTCCATGTACCAGTCAACGATTTTCGGCACGTCGGTGCGACCGCGCGCGCCGCCGAAGGCGGTGCCCATCCAGGTCCGCCCGGTGACCAGCTGGAATGGCCGGGTCGAAATCTCCTGGCCGGCTCCGGCAACGCCGATGACGACCGATTTGCCCCAGCCGCGGTGCGATGCTTCCAGCGCCTGGCGCATCACCTTGGTGTTGCCGGTGCAGTCGAATGTGTAGTCGGCGCCGCCGATCTGGTCGGCGCCGCGCTTGGTCATGTTGACCAGATGCGGGACCACATCGCCGTCGATCTCCTTCGGATTGACGAAATGCGTCATGCCGAACTTTTCGCCCCAGGCCTTCTTGTCGTTGTTGAGATCAACGCCGATGATCATGTCGGCGCCGGCAAGGCGCAGGCCCTGGATGACGTTGAGGCCGATGCCGCCGAGGCCGAAGACGACGGCGGTGGCGCCTTGCTCGACCTTGGCGGTGTTGATCACCGCACCGATGCCGGTGGTGACGCCGCAGCCGATGTAGCAGATCTTGTCGAAGGGAGCGTCGGGATTGACCTTGGCCAGCGCGATCTCGGGCAACACGGTGAAGTTGGAGAAGGTCGAGCAGCCCATATAGTGAAAAATCTTGTCCTTGCCGATCGAGAAGCGCGACGAGCCGTCCGGCATCAGGCCCTGCCCCTGGGTGGCGCGGATGGCGGTGCAGAGGTTGGTCTTGCGCGACAGGCAGGACGGGCACTGCCGGCATTCGGGCGTATAGAGCGGGATGACATGGTCGCCCTTCTTGACCGAGGTGACACCCTTGCCGACGTCGACGACGACGCCGGCGCCCTCATGACCGAGGATCGCCGGAAACAGGCCTTCGGGATCGGCGCCCGACAGCGTGAACTCGTCGGTGTGGCAGATGCCGGTCGCCTTGATCTCGACCAGCACCTCGCCTTCGCGCGGACCGTCGAGTTGCACGGTCATGATTTCGAGAGGCTTGCCGGCTTGAACAGCGACGGCTGCACGGACATCCATTGGTCGATCCTTTTGGACAGTGGTTGATTACATATCCGGACAAACACGGTCGCGCGAATTGCCGCGATGTATCCGACGATTACCTTTTTTAGTTCCGGCATCTTTGTTGTCCCAGCTACGTTCTGCATTAAATGTCCGGGAGTCGGTTGGGCCTGGCAAGGCCTCACGGGTGACGTGGTGGCTGGGCAGCCGGAACCGCCGCCCGTAAGGATCATACCTTGGGAAAAAAGCTGGGCGTTACCGGGTCTGACGGAAAAACGGGGGTCAACAAATTACTTTCCATAGGGAAGTATTCTCCAACTGGATGATATGTGTGTATTCGGTGAAGGCGTCAGCTTCTACCGGCCGGACGGAAGCCGGTTTGGTCCTTACCGATACGCCCCATGCTGGGCAGCAGCTCGGCCTGCCAATCTCCCAGACGTAAATGCCCACCCCAAATGGTGGCCATGGCCTTCTAGGATAATTCCTCCCTGACCGGTTGCCCCAGCCGCATAGAGACCCGGGATGACCCCCCCACTCTTCGAAAGAACCTCCATAGTGGGAGAGACTTTTAGACCCCCTTCAGTCAAGACCCAGCTTCGAACCGGCCCGAGTGCGATGAATGGGGGCTGTAACAGACCTGGAGTTCCTTCACGGGGGCTTTGATTGTAGTCCGCCACAGTTTTCTTAAGGCTATCTGGAGGAACACCGATCTTTTTGGCGAGTTCACCCAATGAACTTGCCACATTATAGATATCTCTGCGATTTCGCCTGTAATCTGGGAGGTAGGCATAGGCTACGCCGGGAGCAGTCGATATATAGTTGGGCCAACTGCTGAATTTTTTGGCGAGAACACTGTCGAGGATGATGTATGCCTCTTTTCTGGGCTGCTCCGGTATGGCGAACTGCGGCTTGTCACACTCGTCAGCGAACCTCGTTCCATTGGTATTTACCAGGATCGCCCCGCTTTCATATAATTTCCGCTGGGGCTCCAGGACTGTTGTAAGAAACATCATAATAAAGGGTCGAATGATCGGCTGAGGCAGGGTAGCCATCGCCCATTTCATCAGCAACGCCAGGAACCGGCTCGGCGGTAACATTGTCATAAGATTGATCTTGGGCGGCACGAACCGAAGCTGCGGGCCGCTGACCAAGTCGCCGTTCACAATTTCTGCACCAACGTCCAGTGCAAGCTGATGAGCGTCACCCGTGCTCGTTTCAACCAAAGCACCCGCTCGCGAGATGGCCTCACCAGCATAAATTCTTTTCATTTCTGGGTTGGCGCTGAAATCGCCGCCGGCCAAGACAACGCCACGACGCGCAAAGAAACGACGGAGTGCCCCATCAACTACCGCCTCGACACCCACAACCCTTCCGTTTTCGGTAAGAAGACGATGAGCACGATGATTTAGGCGGATATCCACGCCGAGTTCACGGGCGCGCCGACACAACGCATGGGCGTATGCTCGCGAATTTGGCAAAACGTTGTGCATGCGGGGAGCGCGATGAGGAGGCTCGGGCATCGGGCCGAAAAACACGACCCCCATGTCGAGCAGTTTCCTGAGAGTATCAGGAACATTTTCTACAAAGGCTTTACGAAGCTCAGGATTGTCTCGAGACAACAGCCCCCCATGAAAAAGGGCCATGTCCTCAAAATGAGCTGCTGGCGTGTCGTGGATGCCAATGGCAGCCTGCATGGGCGATGCGCTCGACGACAGGGAACCTATTGCCCAATTTGTCGTGCCGCCTGGTTTCGGATTCTTCTCGAGTACCAGTACCCGTCGCCCGAGTTCAGCTGCCTCGACCGCGGCGAACAAGCCAGAGCCTCCGGCTCCTACAACAATAACATCTGCGGCAGTCACAACGCCATCCGACACCAATTCCCTCCCTTCAACCGAGCTTCCATTTCGCCAACAGGATCCCGGCGTGTAGCAATGTTGGTGCTGACTGTTTTTGACACCACTACCGATCATTTTTCGGCAAGCCGGTTGACCAAGGCCGAGAAAGCGGATATTCGCTGTTAGAACATTATTCCAGATAGTATGACATGTCGGACATAGCAAGCGAATTTTCAAAAGGCCTTGCCCAAAAGCTCGTCGCAGCACATCGGAGCGATTATCGCGTTCCTGCCGATACCTCAGATCTGGCAGCGCTGACCCGCCCGCAGGCTTTGAGCATCCAGCATGACATCGTCACCGCGCTGTCCTCCATTGGGGGCTGGAAAGTCGCTGCTTTGCCGGACGGCGACCTGATATCAGCTCCCCTTCTCAAGAGCCGTCTTTTTCATAGCCCAGCATTGATTTCACCTGCGGTTTACGGTCTCGGCGGCGTTGAATGTGAGATTGCCTTCCATTTTGCGAGACAGCCAGTCCCGGGCAGGGACGGCTTCGTCAGCGAGCATATCATTGAGGCCATCGACGGTGCTTGTGCGGCAGTTGAAATCGCAGATAGCCGGTGGGCGAGCAAATTCTCCATTCCCCGCAATGCGATGGTTGCGGACCTGCTGGCCAACGGCGCTCTGATCTGCGGGCCGCTAAACAAAAACTGGCGAGATAAGCCTCTCGATACCCTTCAAGCTCGCCTTGGAATCAACGGAGAAACCATCTGCCAGACTACCGGAGGCCACCCTCGCGGAGACCTCGTTGGTCTCCTCGTCCTGTTGGCCAACGATCTTCGAACAAGGGGGATCGCGCTTCGGCCCGGCGAGATTGTCACGACAGGAAGCTACACGGGTTTTCATACAGCAAATCCCGGCGACCAAATTGTCGCCGAGTTTGACGGTTTCGCGCCCGTTTCAGTGACATTCGATAAATTTGAGAACAGCGGAGATATCTATGCTTTGCGGTAAAGGCGTGGTGGCCATCTGGAACGGGATATCCGAGGCAGGCCGCCTGGATTTCTATCAATGGCACATACACGAGCACATGCCCGAAAGAACCGGCATTCCCGGATTTTTGCGGGGGCGACGCTTTCGAGCTGCCGATTCAGAAACCCATCCTGAGTTTTTTACACTCTACGAAGTCGAGCAATTCGACGTTATTACGAGCGAGGAATATGCCAAGCGTCTGAATGCACCGACGCCATGGACGAGGCGCGCGACATCGCATTTTATCAATACCTCTCGCGGCCTGGCGCGGGTTTTGTTGTCCAATGGTCCAGGGCCTGGTGGCGCCGTTGCCACAGTGCGCTTCCAGTCAGCCGCAGCCGATGACCAGCAAGCAGTCGATGAGCTATCGGAGCTCGTGCACAGCATCACGCCACTCCCGCTTCTGACTGGGGCGCATCTCTGCAAAGCAGATGACGAGGCCACTCAGGTGCGCAGTGCGGAGAGTGAAGGGCGTACGGATTATGATGTGCCACCCAATTGGTTCATTCTTCTGGAGGCATGCACCGTAGAGTCTTTAGAAGAACCCATACAGGCTATTGTCCAGCACCCTTTAGTCCGACATGCGCAGGTGGGCCGCTACGTGCTGGAATATACTCGTTTAAAGACCGACGCTGCAGCCGGCTGACCTTAAGGACATTATATGAAACTGTTGCGATTTGGACCACCTGGCTTTGAGCGACCGGGGTTGCTGGACCAGGTTGGAACTATTCGAGACCTTGGCAGCGTTGTCATAAATTGCGAGCCTGAGGTGGATTTCGCAATGACCTGACTGGCGATCGTGTTGCCGCCCGTCTGCGCCTCGCTCGACACCCGCGCATAAGAGCGCACATCGCGTCGGCCATTGCTCACCTCCAGATCTCGCCATCACTTCCGTCACCGTTGCCGCGGCAGCACCTTAAAGCCTTTGGCCGTCGGAGCGCTTGATGAGTTCGATGGTCCACGTGCCGAGATCGGCCAGATCTTGCGTCAATTTTTCTCCGGCATAGCCGCCGTCTGCGGACAGATGGCGCGCAATTACGGGCAAAGCTGTCGAATGGGCAATGACGCCGACTGCCCCATCCCTGTCCTGGATGTCGGCCGTATGCACCCTCAGCCCGACCATGTGCCCCTCGGTGTCGGTGATAATATGGCGCTTCGCAGCCTTTGATCTTCTTGCCGGCGTCGTAGCCACGCAAACCGGCAACAGGTTTCTTTGAATCCCGTTGACGGCGCCCATGAAAACACATACGTTTATTATGGAACGTTGTTCCAGATAGTACCCCGTATTATACAGGCTTTTCCGGCCACGAGGAGAGATTAATGCTATGCGGTAAAGGTGTGGTGGCTACTTGGAACGGAATCTCCGATGAAGGGCGCATGGACTTCTATCAGTGGCATATCAATGAACACATGCCTGAGAGAACTGATATTACGGGGTTCCTGAGGGGCAGGCGTTACAAGGCCATCGACAGTGAGACCCATCCCGAATTCTTCACCCTTTACGAAGTCGAAAACTTCGACGTACTCGTAAGCGAGAATTATGCCAATCGGCTCAACTCGCCCACCCCTTGGACGCGGCGAGCGGTGGCGCATTTCCTCAATACCTCACGTGGCTTGGCCCGCGTCCTGTCGACGAAAGGGCCAGGTCCGGGGGGTGTCCTCGCGACGATACGCTTTCACCCTGCGACGCGCGACTATGACGAAACAGTCGAAGACTTGTCGTCGCTCGTATCGAATTTGATGGAGTTTCCACTCATCACCGGCGCGCATTTGTGCAAGTCCGATGAGCAGGCGACAGGAATCCGCACCGCTGAACATGAGGGACGGACCGATTACGACGCTCCCCCAAATTGGTTCATTCTCGTGGAAACGTGTACGCCAGAATCGTTAGAGGCCCCCATTCAGGCTGTCCTCGAACATCCTATTGTTCGCAATGCGATAGTCGGCCGCTACGCCGCCGAATACACTCGCTTGAAAACTGCTTCGTCAGCCGGCTGAACCAAAGGAAATAGATCATGAAGCTCTTACGATTTGGCGCCGCTGGTTCGGAACGACCGGGTTTGGTCGATGAGAGTGGAACGATACGCGACCTTAGCAGTATCGTAGATGACATTGGTCGCGATACTCTCTCTAACGCAACCCTGCAGAGGCTCCGCAAAATCGACCCTTCCACACTTCCGAGCGTTGATGGTTCCACTCGTCTTGGGCCGCCGGTTGCCGACGTCCGTCATTTCATCGCTGTCGGACTAAATTATACCGACCACGCGATTGAGACCAATGCGCCAATCCCCGCTGAGCCCGTAGTGTTTTCCAAAGCCCCGTCGTCCATCGTAGGGCCCAATGATAATATTTTGATGCCTCCGAATTCCGAAAAACTCGATTGGGAGGCGGAAATTGCTGTTGTGATCGGCGAACACGCCTTCGGATTGTCAGAGGAACAAGCACTGTCTGTCGTAGCGGGATATCTGATTTGCCATGATGTATCTGAGCGGGATGATCAGCTTCATCGCAGTGGACAATGGATCAAAGGCAAGTCCGCACCAAGTTTTGGCCCACTCGGCCCCTGGCTAGTGACAGCAGACGAGGTACCCGACCCCCAGAATATCAATCTTTGGCTTACCGTGAACGGACTCACGATGCAGTCGGGAACAACCGCAAAGATGATCTTTTCATTTAGGTATCTCATCTCTTACATCTCGCGGTTTATGAGTCTTGAGCCTGGCGACGTTATCACCACTGGAACTCCACATGGGGTGGGGCTAGGAATGAAGCCACCAGTATTTCTAAAGCCAGGCGATGTCGTGGAATTGGGCGCCAACGGGTTAGGCCGCCAACAGCAAACCGTTGTATTGCGGAGATAACTGCCGAAATAAAGTCACCTCTAGAATCCCGCTCTTGATGTAGGATAGGTCATGCCAAGGCGGTTCATCAGCGTCATTGCGCGATCACTGCCGAGGCCTTAATAATCTCTGCGGCGACGGAGCTTAGATACAGCTTGCAGTTAAGCGTGCGGCATACTGAGTAAATGCCAACGTCGCGGAGGGCGGAGATCGACAATTTCCAACAGCGGCACCAGTCAAATGCACTTGACCCGGTAACTAAATACGGGGTAGAAGAAATAGCATTCCGACTGGAACGTGATTTTGGAGGCAATTGTGCGGGTTGTCAACTCTCTTGTAGAGCGGTGCTTTGCCGTAATCGAACTGATGGCCAATGACTCCTCTGCAATGCGTCTCGGCGAAATTGCCGAGCGGCTTGATCTGCAAAAGAGCGCGGCTCATCGGATGCTCACGGTCTTGTGCGAAATCGGCTGGGTGGAGCAAGAGCCTGTCACGGGATTCTATAAGCTCACTTTGAGGCTCGCGATCCTCGGCCAGCGCTTCCTGACGGGCACGCATTTAACCGATGTCTGTCAGCCAATACTCGAGGAACTGGCCACCGAGAGCGCAGAGCTGGTGCGTATGGCGGTGGTCCAGGGCGAAACGTTGACATGGATTGCGCAGGCACAAGGCGCGCAGAAGGGCCTGCGATACCATCCCGAAATGGTGGCGAAAGTTCGCTTGGCAGCTACGGCAAATGGCCGCGCATATCTTTCAACTTTGAGCCAGACGGATGCGATCCGCATCGCCATCAATGATGGCCTCGCCCCGGGTGATGGAGGTCACATCACCAATGTTGAGGAGCTCATCAAGGAGTTGGAGGTGACGCGCCGCAGAGGTTGGGCGCTTTCCGACGAAGAGGCTGAAACTGGCGTTACGGCCATCGGTGCCCCGATTAGGCTCGGAGGCGAGCAGACGGTTGGCACCATTAGTGTCGCCGGCCCCAGCTCACGTCTAACTCCCAAGCGGCGCCCGGAAATCGCTGAATATGTCCAGGCTGCCGCCGCCAAACTAGCGGAAGTCTGGCCTCTGAGACAGAGACAAAACCAAGACGGTCTCAAAGCAACAGCGTGATCCACCGCGCGGCGCGCTTGGTCCTATGGAACATTATAGCAATTGGGCGACTCTGGGTGGAGACTAATAGATGCTCAAGCAACGGCAGCAGCCCTACGTTATGATGCACTGGTCGACGCGCTTAAGGCTGGCACTGTTGGAGGCGATGTAGGCACGGAACTCGGCGATGGCGGTCAGGAACTTGCGCATGTTCGGATAGCCTGTTTCGAGACCTTCCGCGTCGAATAGCAGGTCGGCCGGGACGCCCTGCTCGTTGAGATGGTCGAGAATGCGCCGTTGCCGCAACCCATCGGGCTGCGCGACCCCAACTAGGGTCAGGACCCATTAATTTGTTGAGTTGATATCTGTTGGGTGATTCAAGGTGGCAGGAGGTGCTGCCTTGAGTGATTTGCTGATGTTGACG
>NZ_JACHEF010000010.1 GCF_014207355.1 Mesorhizobium sangaii
CACACTAGGTACGACCGATGTGCTCACACCTTCCTGTCGGCGATCGCCTTCGCTGCAGCCTTCATCTTCTGGATCAATGAGTCCTGACCCTAGCTGACGCCCAACAGGCACTCTCATCGCGCATCAGCACCGTGGATGCGACATCTACTTTGTTGCCAGCGCGATATCGGAACTTGGTTGTGACGCAGGCTGTGCGCAAAGCGCACCGCTGTCAGCAGGTGGACGAAAGAACACTTGGAGAAGGTGAGAAGTCATGCCGCGTCAAGATTCCCCGCCCTTTGCGGCAACCACACTAATCCCTCTTCAGAACCCGGTCTTTCGTTCGATTTGGACAGCCACGCAGATATCCAGCCTTGGCTGGCTCGTACAGAGCGTTGCCATCAGCTGGCTCATGGCCACGATCTCAGCCTCCGATCTAATGGTTGCGCTGGTGCAGGCTGCATCGACACTGCCCGCCTTCTTCTTGTCGATTCTTGCTGGAGCGATTGCAGACAGCTTCAGCCGCCGCGGGGTGATGCTTGCCGGACATTGCCTGATCGCACTGGCATCCACAGCCCTGGCGCTCTCTGTGGGGCTGGGCTTTGTCAGCCCATGGCTGATCCTGGGACTGAGTTTCTTGGCCGGATGCGGCTTTGCCTTGAATGATCCAGCCTGGCACGCTTCCGTCGGCGATATCCTGGAAAAGTGCGAGATACCCGCTGCAGTGACGCTGATGTCGGTGGGGTACAACGTTGTTCGAAGCATAGGACCGGCGCTGGGCGGTGTAATTTTGGCGTTGCTGGGCCCCCTCACGGCATTCGCCTTTGCAGCGCTGAGCGACTTGGTCCCATTGAGCGCTGTCCTGCGCTCCAAATGGCAAGTTCGCTCTTCGCCTCTTCCGCGCGAGCGGATGACGACGGCCATTCATGATGGCATGCGCTTCACGGCGATCTCCTCGGAGATAAGAGTGGCGATTGTGCGGGCAACCCTGTTCGGGCTGTCAAGCATCTCGATCCTTGCTCTGCTCCCCCTCCTCGTTCGCGACCAACTGGCAGGTGGGCCAATTGTTTACGGGGTCCTGTTGGCCGGCTTCGGCACAGGCGCCTTCATCGCCGGCGTTGGCAATGGCTACTTGAGAGGCATCACGTCCCAAAATCGATTGATCACGCTCGCGTCCGTTGCCTGCGCAACGTGTTGCCTTTTACTGGCTATCACATCATCGGTGGCCGTGGCGGCGATCGCGCTTGCAATCGGTGGCGCTGGCTGGGTTGTCACCTGGACCGGAACCGACGTGTGTGTGCAGTTGGCAAGCCCAAGGTGGGTCGTTGGTCGCACTCTGTCGATCTACTACGCTTTGACCTACGGCGGCATGGCAGCCGGCAGCTGGATCTGGGGTACTGTCGCGCAGAACTATTCCCTGACGTGGGCTTTGGAAGGTGCTGCAGGGGCACTGTTGCTGGTTGCAGCTGCGGGAAAGCTATTGCCGATACGGCCGTGGGAAGAATCTGATCAAGGGGCCTTCGACTTCACGCCTCCAGAACTGGCCATCAATCCGAAGCCCAGGAGCGGCCCGATCATGATCAAGGTGGCGTATTCGATCCCCGAGGAGAATATCGCGGAATTTCTGAGCTGCATGCGCGAAAGGCGGCGCGTTCAGAGCCGTGCCGGTGCGCGGGACTGGACACTCCAGCGCGACCTTCAGAAGCCGACTCTTTGGACCGAGACATTCCGCACGCCGACATGGACGGACTATCTTCGTCTAAACCATCGACTAACTGTGACTGACAGGGAGGTAGGCGAGCGTCTTGCCGCTCTGCAGGTTGGTGGTTCTCCTCCTCATCTCGCACTTTCGATCGAGCGGTCGACAAATCCTGCCCCCGGCAGCCAAGTTCAGCCTGTGCCCTTTGTATCGCGCCCGTAAGGCGATCGGTAACTTTTCTGGAGTTGGACACGGGTTGTGAGGCTGGCGAAGCTGAATTGGACGGTACTAAAGGGGTCGCCGATCAGACGCTCTCGAATTTTGGTGCGAGAATAAAATCGAAAACGCACTCAGGTCGGTCAGCCACACTCCTGCCGAACAACCGGGCAAATTACGGCCGCTTCGGCATATTCTGCCAGCGCGAAAGAGGCATGCCTAGTGCGGTCAAATTCAAAGACCGTTGGAAGAAAGCCGGTCGCAAGCCGTGCCTGTGAGGTCATCAGGGGATGCCGAAAGCGGGGGCATACTTGCTGGTCGTCGAGCAACCACGTGATGCTGAGGGACAAGTGTGTTCTGCAGCTGAAAGGAACTGGTGTGGATCTGTCTCGGCATCTAGATTTCGATTTACACCGGGGATGCAGGCTCGCCAGTCTCAACGTCCACTCTATTCCAGACTGCCAATTATGCGACTTTTTCAGCACAAAGAGAGAACATCGATTTTGATAGCTAGGTTTCCACCGTGTGGAAACGCGGCCGTTCCACGAGCTCGGTGAGCCCTTGATTCTTTGAAGATCGAGGAACCCCGCACTAAGCGCCCGATCTTGTGAGATTGCAGCGGGGATGGGCAAGCGATCCAACGACGAGCTGGGGAGTTTTTCCATAGGTAGGCACGGAGGGCATCCACGCGGCGCGGAGGTAATCGTCTGGGTCTTGCCCACCACACAGCCAAAAACTTCGGATCGGCCAGCTTGACATCGTGCTCAACCGAAGGTCGTCCTACTGGAATTCGTGGTCTCGAAGGCCAAGAACTGCAGCCTGTTGATGACCAACTATCACAAGACCTTCGAGAAGGCGACCGTGCCAGGGATCGCCGCGCAAATCCTGATCGCCGCTACACTTGGGTATTACCTGGTTGACCGAGTTAAACGCTTGTTGACAACAACTTGGCGCGAACTCCTTATAGAAACATGGTGGGAGATTCAGAAATCTTGACTGCAAGCCGCGACGCTGATGCGCCGTCGATGGACGGCGCATCAGCGGATTTTGCCGAAATAGCGCCGCCGCTGCCGAGCCCGACGATGCTCTCACCAACGCAGGTGCAGAGCGGGCCGCCAATCGAGCCTCTGGTCCGCATCGTCATCTACGATCCGGCGCAATGGGAGACCTTCGTCGACGAGTGGGTCTCGTCCCTCAAAACCAAGTATCACAAGGTCCTGCGTTATACCGGCGCGAACGATCGCGGCATCGATGTGGCCGGGTTCGAAGACAAGAATTATCTGCAAGGCGTCTGGGACAACTACCAGTGCAAACACTATCGCGACGCCATCACACCCGGCACCGCGTGGCCCGAAATCGGCAAGATGCTCTGGTATTCATTTCGCGGCGAGTTTGCGCCGCCGCGTGCCTACTACTTCGTCGCGCCGCGCGGCACCGGAACGACGCTCACCCAGTACCTGACGAATAGTCCCGCGCTAAAGGCGGCGCTAATCGAGGCGTGGCCGAAAGCTGTCGCCGACAAGATCACCGCAACGCAGCTCATAAAGCTCGAAGGCAAGTTCGCCGAATATGTCGATGCCTTCGACTTCTCGATCTTCCAGCCAGTGTCGCCCCGCGAAATCATCGAGCAACATCGCACCACGCAGTATTTCATCGCACGTTTCGGCGGCGGCCTGCCGCCACGGCCCGTCGTTGGCGCACCGCCGTCCGATCTGGCGGAGCACGAGAGCGTCTATGTGGCGCGCCTGCTGGCAGCCTACGCCGACCACACCAAAACGGAAGTTCCCGGCCTGGCCGCGCTAAAGGCGTGGAAGCCGCTCGAAGATCACTTCAAACGGCAGCGTGAATGCTTTTACCACGCGGAAGCTTTACGCGTTTTTGTTCGGGACAAGGTGGAGCCCGGCACATTCGAGGGCTTGCAGGATGAAATCTATCATGGTGTAGCGGACACTGCGGATGGCGACCATGCTGACGGGTTTGAGCGCGTCAAGGCTGTAACACAGGCAGCGCAGGATGTTTTGCTCGACGCCCATCCGCTGGGTGGGAGCGCACTCGTGAAAGATAAGCGCGGTATCTGCCATCAGCTTGCCAATGAAGACCGTCTAAAATGGACGAAGTAGCGCGCGACCAGTTTTCGCTGACTTTCAACGGTCCCCTTGAGGCAGGCGTTCGCGCGGTCGCGGTTCTGGGCTTTGCATTTCCGCGCGCCTATGACATCCAGCGGCTGACAGCGTTCGACTATCTGCTGGTTCGAACGCATCAACTGGGTGGACCCGACGACCTTCATCCGGCAACGCCGATCCAGACGCCGGCAACGGAAGTCCGGCGCCGTGTGGTTCAGGACGCGCTACACTTGATGATGACCCGCGACCTGGTGGTGCGCGTCGTCGACGAGAACGGAATCTCCTATCGCGCCGGTGAGTCGGCCGCGATGTTCCTCGATTCTTTAGAGACTCCCTACCTGACTGCCCTGAAGAGCCGCGCGGACTGGCTTGTCTATCATCTCGCCGACTATACGGATTCTGCCCTTGATGCATTGATGCGCAAATTTTTCGATACCTGGGTCGTGGAGTTCCAGAACGTCGAACGAAGTCTGGGAGCACGCGCATGACAAAAGGTCTACGTCTGCGGCATCTCAGTTTTCACGGACCGGCGCGCGAACGCGCGACCATAGCCTTCGGTCCAGGCCTCAATGTCGTTCACGGCGCGTCGAACACCGGAAAATCCTTCATTGTCGACGCCATCGATTTCATGCTCGGCGGTAAGGGACCGCTGCGCGATATTCCAGAGCGGGTCGGCTACGACCAGATTCTGCTCGCAATGGAATCGCTGGACGGGCATCAGTTCACACTGGTGCGAAGCACCGAAGGCGGAGCCTTTCGCCTCTTCGAAGGTCTTTATTCCGACACGCTCCCCGAGGGCGAGGGCAAGACGCTCGCCGATATCCATAGTGACCGAAATGAGGAAAACCTCTCGGCCTACCTGCTCGCAAAGCTCGACCTCGCCCATAAACGCGTGAGAAGAAACAAACGCGGCGACACGAACAGCCTGAGCTTTCGCAATCTTGCCCGCCTTGTGATCATCAACGAGGAAGAGATTATCCAGCAGCGCTCGCCGCTCTCCGACGGCAACTATACGGCCGACACGACCAACACTGCCGTCTTCAAGCTTCTGCTCACCGGAGTCGACGACTCCACACTCGCGACCATGCAGCCGCGTACCCCGGAAGAACAAAGCCGCAGCGCCCAGCTCGACCTGCTCGACCAGTTGATTGAAAGCCACCGTCGCCAGGTCAAAGAACTGGCCGGTCCGCCCAATGAGCTGGAAGCCCAGCGCGAGCGGCTTGATGACTCCATGCGATCGCAAAGCGAGCTTCTTGCCGTCACCGAATCCGAGTTCAAGGACGCCGCCGGACGTCGCAGAGATATCGCGCGCCGCGTCGAAGAAGGAAGAGACCGGCTTACCGAAATAACCTCGCTCCTGGACCGCTTCACTTTGCTCGATGCGCACTATCGGTCCGATACGGACAGATTGCGCGGCATTGAAGAAGCGGGCAGCCTTTTTGCCGCCCTTGGTGCCGGCAACTGTCCGTTCTGCGGTTCGGCTCCGGAACATCATCGCAAGTCCGAATGCGATTTCGATGTCGACAAGGCGATCGCCGCCGCTCAGTCAGAGATACGAAAGATCGAACTGCGTCAAAGCGAGTTGACGCAGACGATTGGAACATTGCGCAAGGAAGCCGTGAGCTTCGAGCGCCGCCTTCCGGCTCTCGAGGAACAGCTTGCATCGGTGTCCGGCGAGATCGATCGCGTCGTCGCTCCCAATCTGCGCCAGCTCAGAACAGCCTACAAACAATTGGCCGACAAAGATGGTGAAGTGCGCGAAGCACTTGCGATTCATCGCGGCTTATCGGACCTTGAGCATAGAAAGGCCGCGCTGGAGCGAGAAGGCGATCAGTCCGGCGATGGTGGCAATAGCCTCAGCGATGTCGATCTGCCCAGCAGTACCGCCGACAAATTTGCGACGATCGTTCTATCCATACTGAAAGCCTGGCATTTCCCCGAGATCGACCGCGTTCACTTCGATGCCAAGACGCGCGACCTTGTCATCAACGGCAAAAACCGCACCTCGTTCGGCAAAGGCTTGCGCGCCATCACGCAGGCAGCGTTCACGATCAGCCTTCTCCAGTATTGCAGGCAATCCGACACCCCGCATCCCGGTTTCGTTGTCCTTGACTCTCCCCTGCTTTCATACCGGGAGCCGGAAGGAGACGGAGACGATCTCAGCGGCACCGACCTGAACTCACATTTTTTCGAGTTCCTTGCGAAACTGGAAGACGACAGGCAGGTGCTGGTCATCGAAAACACCGATCCACCAGCCGACATTCAAGCCTCAGAGCAGGCAGTGAAATTCACGAAGATCGAAGGCGTCGGTCGCTATGGGTTCTTCCCGGTCGATTCCGCGCCGCCGGCCCGTAGTCAAGGCTGGTCCTCAGAGCTGCCAGCATAATAGCCAGCGCGGCGATCATGCAGACCACTATAACCTTTGCAAGGTCAGTCCTTCTTGCGTAGTTTGTGATGGGGCTCGCTATGCAGTTCGAAGCAGCTTGGAGATTTGACTCGCCCGGAGAAATTCCGCGCGCCGTGGTGAACGAGTTCAACTCGCTCGTCGGCATCATCACGTCGCAACGTCCTTCGCGAACGTATCCTGGAGCATTTCAATAGCTATTTTTCCAACTCGTATGGAGCAACCGCATATTCGAGCTCGGATGTAAGTTGGGCAGAATCTGAGCTTTACAACAGCATGGTTTCTGCGAGGCAGAACGCACCGTTGTTCATTGATGCGTTCTACGAGGCATGCGAGGCTTGCAGCAACCCTGACATCGCTTTGCCGGACATAGCCCGCCTGAATCGGATACTCGCCGAACACAATGCCGGATCCCCGTTCCGGCGTGATATGAATCGCTCGACGAAAAGGCGCAGAAGATTATCAGCGAGTCCTTCAGGCGGTCGCAACTACTGCTTGCGGAAAACCGACCGGGGCAAGCGGTAGGGGAAATCCTATGGCCGATGGAATTAGTGATGACTGCCTTTCGCGGGCTGCAGGCACGCGAAGCAACCGTCGAAGGAAGATATTTCAACAAAATCGCGAATGAACTCAGGCGCCGCCAGAAGGGATGCTGGAGCAGGTTCTGAGCTCGCTTGGCGCAATTCACGGCTACCTTTCATCGCCAACGGGCGGCGGCGTCCGCCACGGCGCCGAACTCAAATCTAGCATCACCATCGGACCTGCCGATGGCAGGCTCTATTGCAATCTCATCCGCAGCTATATCATTTTCCTCATGTCCGAGCATGAGCGCCTTAGCCGCCGGTCGGGAGACCAGCGTTGAGCCAAACTGCCACCAGCGCCAGCGCTCGGTCCGAGTTTATCGCTCCGGGCAAAACAAAGGATGATTGGACGAAGTTTGCCAAGCAGCTCGGGCCCGGCGGCGACGGTGACATGTGGGCTGAAGCTTTCGACAAATTTCTGCTCGGCAGACTCCGTAGCGGCTATCTCCAGCCCATCGCGATGGTGCGGGATAAAGGTGAATGGGAGGGCGAGGGTTTCACCATCGTTTCGATTCAGTGCCCGCTAATAGAGCTTCTTGCGGCAACCCGCGCCGGCAAGAACTATCGTCACAGGAACGCGCAACCGCCGCACGAATATCAGAAGAGCGGCGAACTCTTTGTTGATTTCCTGCTTACGACGGCACCCTTCGACAAACTATTTTCAAAGGCACAGGCCGAGGATTTCTACACAAATATCCGCTGTGCGCTTTTGCATGAGGCCAGAACGAAGGATGGGTGGATTATCTGGGTGACCGGAGCCATCGCCGTCGATTGCCAAAGGAAGATCGTCTATCGCGACAGCTTCCAAGCCGTTGTCGAAGGCTACATCAACGATTGCGGTATCGCACTGACGGTCGACGTATCGCTAAAAGAGGCCTTCCTCAGAAAGTTCAATGATCTAGCTGCTTGACGGCGTCTTCCGCTGTTGCGGACCGGGCACCTCGCGCAGCTCTATTCGCATCATCAACAGCAAACCGTACAAGGCTCGTAATCAGTCAGCAATCTGTTCGCGCAGACTGGGTTCTATTGTGAGAGTTTCGTCAGAGAACCGGTGTTTCTCGATGTCATTCATAATATTTTAGCCGGTTTCAGCCGGCCAAACTTTGGATGCCATTCTCGATCCCGGCGGGATCTGATAGCAAGGTAGCGTCCAGACGCTGTCGTGGAGGATTGGATCGGGTCCCGGGTCTCTCCGGCCGAAGAGATTGACGCGCCAGCCCTTGTGGTCCGTCGAGGCGTCGTAACGCCGCTTCGGCACGAATTCCGCAACCCACCATTTCCAAGTCATGGAGTCGTGGATTGGAAGGTCGTACTTTTCGGCATCGGCCGCGATTTGTTGAAGCAGGTCGGCTTTGGCCGCGTCTTCTAGCAACAACCCATGCTTTTCCGCTTCCTCGAGCATCCAACCTAGTGCAATGCGTGACAGTCCGCTTTGACCTTCCCTATAACCGCCGCCGACGTCACCATGGGCGCCTGCAAACCATATCTGCCGAACGTCCTTACCCTCAGGCGTTGCGGCAAGGTTGGTGCGAAAAAATGCCCGCCTCTCGTCCAAAGCGACGGCATGACGCAGCACCGCGATATCCGGATTGTAGTGCGTGTATGGCAGAGCCGTGGGTGAACCGATCCATCCAACGGAACTGACCGTGTCCCAAACCCCGACGAAATGCGGCCGACAATCTGGGGTCGCAAGCTCTTGCCTGAAGTCGGCTGCAAGCTTGAAGTAGGCGTCACGGCGGTCTTTGTTTTCGCGTGCTTTACCGATTGCCCAAAACATATCCACCAAATAGGGAACCAGCGCGTCGTTGCCGGGCATCAGAAGGCCATACATCTTGATGAGGGCAACCAGCGCACGCGCAGTGTAGGCGCCGCGGCTGAAGCCGAAGACGAACAGATTATCCCCTGGGCGGAAATGCGTCATGATGAAAATATAGGCGTCGACGATGTCGCTCTTCAGCCCATAGCCGAAGGCAAGCCCGGCGACTTTCGCAAGCTTGGTGCCAAAACCCGTGACAAAGCCGGGTGGGGCCTTGGTGCCGACCCCAGGATGGTAATAGACGAGCTGGCGATCGCGATCCTTGCGGAGAATGCGGCACAGCTTGGCGACATTAGTACGGTCTTCGCTGAACTGGTTGGAGGTTCCGTCGCAGCAGATGACGAGGTTTCGACTGCTGGCCAGCGGACCTGCCGGAGGGAGGGCTGGCATCTCGCTCATGACAGATCCAAGGAGGTTTCGTGGAAGAGCTCGTTCTCATTCAGGCTTTGCGTTGTGAAGAGCGCGCTTTGGCGGTCAAGCGCCTGCACTAGTGTCTGGCGAGGAACCTCGGTGCGCCGTTCTTCGTCCCCATGCTTGTGAGCCATCGTCGACATCAAGGTCTGGAGCCGATCTGGATTGTCTTCGACAGACTTTCGGTCAAAGAGATCCCACAGCGATTTCGGTGTCGCGTTAAGGCTGCCGTGATGGCCGACTTTGTAGAGATCGACCTTTTTGAGTTTCTCCCGCACGGCAGCCTGGCCTAGCGCAAATGACCAATTTTCGATCTGCGCATCGCCCGGAAAAAGAAGGCTCTTCGATCCACAGCGAAACAGTAGGATCAGGCTCGTATTGTTCAACACATTGTCCAGGATGCGTACGAGTCTCAACATCTGGTCGGCGCGTAGGCGCTTCGCTTGACTGATGATCCAACGAGCATCTATCGGGAAACGGCCAGCGGTCCGGTCAACTGTAAAATCGGGAAAGAGTGGAGCAACCCTTTGCACTTTTGTTGGGCCGAGGGAGGACGCAGCATTAGCCATGAGGTGCCAGAATTCGTCCTGGTCACGGCTGCGCTGCTTGGTGATTTTTTCCGACTGCTCGATTGAGGGTGGTCCCAGGATGTCGATCTTGATCCCGGGCAGCAGGTCTTCAAGCGCAGTCTTATCGCCAGCTTTCGCATATTCTCGGGTGGCCGACATCGTCATCAGGTTTTCGACGGCATCGAGATTGGCGAGGTTGTTCTCGCCCATGAAAGAAAGCTCCTGGCGTAGCGAAGGCGACAGATAGCGTACGCGCTTGACCTCGCTGAAGATCGCGCCAGCGACCTGCTGCATGGCGGCCAGCGAGGAAACATGATGAGCGGAGAGCGATACTCCTGGCGGCAACGGACCCTTGGCATCGACGGCTAGTTTCGGATCCTCTGTCCACGGCTGCAAAACCAGTTCCGGTTTCAGGTCCGCGATCGTCTTTCCGGATGATGGTCGCTGCTTCTTCGTCGCAAAGCCGGAAATATGGTCCTTGTGGCGGTGGGTAGCGACGACCGCCAATCTCTGGTCTTTCGTCCGCTCGGCAATGTTATTGGCGATCAGCTCGAGCTGGTTTTTCGGGACGCCATCAGGCAACCCGGTCGAACCGAAATCAATCAGGACATGCCGCTGCTCGTTCGGGTATTCGAACGAGAGCAGGAAGCAGTCGCCAAAACCCACTTGGTAAGAAGTGATGACTACGCGGCTTGGCTTCATCCGGCCCTCTCCTGCACACCGCTTCGCGCGAGATGCAGAGCGGAGAAATTCCCTGCCCTGTCATTCTTCGTATCCATGAGGCCCTGCTTCCAGAGATAAGCGAGCCGGTCCCCTTGTCGCTTCTTGTCGCCTCGATCCTTCAACAGATGATTGGCGATCTGATACTTCAGCTGGCCATATTCGTCGAAGATCAGCGTTCCGCCGCCGAGCAGCCGCAAAGGACGCCAAAATCTTATGCCGTCTGGGACGTCGACGTTGAAATCCTGACGAAGCTCGCCGGCCGTGACTGTCAGGACCTGCACATATTCGGCGATCGTCTCGCGCAAAACGAAACCGTCGGGCGCGATGCGCACGCTCGGGCGCACCGATTGCACCTCGATGTAACCGATGTCGCCGATCTTTAGCGTTCTTCGGTTTTCCCACACGAAGCGGAACACCTCCTCGTTATCCCGTAGCATCGAGTCGAAATGCGTCCGGCTGTAGATCATTTCGTCGTCGCAACGCAGCCAAGTTCCGTCAGCGGCGGCCCGTTTGCTGGGAAAGATGCCGAAATCCTTGAAGTTCGCCAGCAACGCGCCCCGGTAGCCATAGCGGTCGTCGGGGACGACTTCACGGTCGACGGTTAAAAGAGCGGAGAGGTAGTCGGAAAATGAAAGATCGATGGGTGGGCAATAGTCGATGGCACGAATGGCCATGGTCAGAAGATGGTCTGCGGCACGCGCACCTTCCTCTATGACCAGGGACCGATCCTTTTGCCCGTCGACGATCGTACCGATGCGGCTCAGGCGACTGATCCAGATGTCGAGGAATGAGCGCAACATGGCTGCAACGAGCAGCTCCCCGCGTTTGTGAACCTCCTGATATTCTGGATCATCCATGTAATTCTTGCCGGGCGGCAGCTTGATCGAATGGCGCAGCGCGCAACCTCGGACGCCACTCATTTCTTGTCCCATTTCGTCTGCCAGGCGGAAGAGGACCGAATTGGCGAGCGTGTCCCTTTCGAGCAGCGCTTGGTCGATCAATGCTCCGCCGGCCATTCCATCGAGTGCAGCGCCGACGACATCAGGAAGCGCAAAAATGGAAAGCAGCGCGACGACGTCTGCAAGACCCTCATGAAAGGCGCCTTGATCCGGCGACGACGGTTCGAGATACCGCGAGCGCAGTCCATCTAGGATCGCGTGCGTCGTTTCGTGAGCGATGACATCGTGTGACAGACAGGAAAATACTGTGTGCGTGTTGTCCTGTTTGTCGGGAAAGCTTTCGAAATATCCGAAAAACAACGATCGATCATCGCGCGAGTAAAAAGCGTTTGGCTCGGCGAATGCGTGTGGCAAGATGTTGAGTTGATGGCCCTCGCATCCCCATTGCACCCGCCGGCCAAGGGCAAACTCGAAGCGAGCCAGAATACGCATAGCAATTGCATAGACGTTTTGAGCGTGAAACCGCGGATCAGAAAGAAGCGTTTCGTCCGGCGCTTCCTGAAAAGGGTCAGTGTACTCCCCTTCGAGCCCCGATGATAAGCTCGCCGGCTGATACAGGGCATTAGCCGTCGGATCATAGTCTACGACGACAACCCTGTAGCCGCGTGGACCCGGCAACAGTTCTTCGGCGGGAACATCAATCGATGCTCTAACAATCCGATCGTCAACTTTGACAGATGGATCCTGGGCAATGATTGACAGCTGCCGGCTACTACGAAGGCTATGTCGCGTCCCCTTCACATTGCGCATGCGCACCCCCCTTCCGCAAGACAAGATGGCGATAAACTTCTAAGAAAAGCAACTATCGGACTGCACATTGATCGCGATAAACTCCTCCCACTCGGAAAGCCTTGGAGGACACCGAGACGCTCCTTGCAGCCACTGTCGGTGATCCGACCGGCAACTTCGCAATCGACCGCAATTACCTTATTGCCGCATTGCCGCGTCGACCCAGCCGAATGGTTTCGACGGCACGGCATAGATCCTCTCCCGGGGCGCCGGAGCTGACTGCGGTTTTGGTACCGATGAGCGAACAGCGGGCGCCCAATTTCTGCAGCGGCGAGACAGCCCAGCAAAGGTGTGACCCTCGTGCCAATAGAGTTGTCTAGCAGGCGAATTCCATGATTTACTACCGCAGCCTGAAGTCGACTGCATATCCGAATGCAAAACACATATTTCTGTTCATAACCCTCAAAAGGGACCAAATTCATCCGTGCTGATTCGCCTTTTCAGCCTTCGTCATTATTAGATGCAGACTGCATATGGAAAGTACCGCTCAACTCTCTAAGACACTGCGACATGAGCCTATTCCCTACTTGGCGTGGCACCCTCAATTTCCCAGCACTGCCAGATCGCGGCCTGAAGGTTGGCGGCAATCGTATCGTTCAGCGCGTCTTTGGCGGCGCTTCCACGAAGGCACAAATCTCACCGTCACAGATCAAGGGGCACGATCTCATCACTACGGAGCTCCGTCCTCCGTACCGCGAGATTCTCTTTCGCCGAAAGGGGGCGCGCCGGGTATCCACGACGCTGCCAGTGGTCGTGGCACCAAGCGTCGACGACCCCGACAACCTTCCTGAGACCTTTGAGATCCAATGGGATTCCCAAGGCGAATTGGCGACATACGCCGACACGCCGGAAAAGGTCCTGCAGTCATGGATCAACAGATTCGATTTTCGGACCGAGGACGAGGAGCACGACCTCCCGGGCCTGCGCACTCCGCAGATCGGCGCGCTGCACGCGATCTCCGCCCACTTTGCAGTCGGCTCCAGTTTTGAACCAGCCTCCATCGTCCTTCCGACCGGCACCGGCAAAACAGAAACCATGCTGGCAACGCTCGTCTACCGACGGCTTGGACACACACTCGTCCTCGTTCCCAGCGATACACTGCGAAGCCAAATCGCCGGCAAGTTCATTAGCCTTGGCATCCTGCCCATGGCCCAGGTCATCACGCACGACCTCGCCAAGCCTCGTGTCGCAATCATCACCACTGGCATAAGGTCGGCGGATGAACTGGATTCGATCATCCAGAACGCAAATGTCATCGTTGCCCTTCCGAACGTCCTCGAGGCCTCGGACGCCGCGGTAGTCCGCCGTCTTGCAGACGCATGCTCCGACCTTATCGTCGATGAGGCCCACCACATCACTGCCAGGACGTGGCAGGGTGTTCGGGAGCACTTCGCTGCGAAGCGTATTCTCCAATTCACCGCGACGCCGTTCCGGCGCGACGGCAAGCGCGTCGATGGCAAAATCATCTTTAACTACAAGCTCGGTGATGCCCAGGCCGCCGGCTACTACCGCCCTATAAACCTCAAAACGATCGAAGAATACGGGGACGAGCAAGCCCGCGATGTCGCAATTGCCAATGAAGCCATTGCGACACTCCGCCATGACCGGGACGACCTGAAGCTCGATCACCTGCTGATGGCGCGGACGTCGTCAAAGGACCGGGCCGAAGCGGTGGGCCGCATCTACCAGCGCCTCGCTCCGGACCTCAAACCGGTCGTCGTATACTCTGGTCCCGGGCGCAGCTTGATCAATCGCGAGGCTATGGCCCAGCTCTTCGATCGAGGAGCCGATGGAGCCCGGATCGTCATCTGCGTTGACATGCTGGGCGAAGGATTCGACCTGCCATACCTCAAGGTCGCGGCCCTTCACGACACGCATAAGTCGCTTGCCGTAACACTGCAGTTCATCGGCCGCTTCACCCGCAAAGGTCCCGCCGACAAAATCGGCGAGGCCACGGTCGTGACCAATGTTGCCGACCCTAATGCAGAAGTAAAACTCGCCGACCTCTACGCAGAAGGAGCCGACTGGGATCTGCTCATCAAGCGCTTGAGCGAGGAGAGAATTTCGCAGGAGCTGCGGCTGCAGGACGTGGTGCTTGCCCTCAAGGAGTCTGGCGATCTCCATGCCAACCTTTCGCTTTGGAACCTCCGGCCGTCACTTTCAGCACAGCTCTTCCGGACGAGATGCGAGGATTGGAACCCCTTGGCCTTCGAGTCCGTGCTTCAGAAAGACTCAGAGAGTTGGTACGCGCTCAGTGAACAGGACAACGTTCTGGTCGCTGTGGTGTGCCGTAATAGCGATGTGGCCTGGGGCAACTACCAGAATGTGTACGACACGATCTACGACCTCTTGATTCTCAGGTGGGACAAGGTTGCTGGAGCGCTTTGCCTCTTTGCGAGCGACTACGACGCGTTACGGTCCGAGAAGCTCGCCAAGGCGGTCACGAATGACGAGACAATGCTGGTCTCGGGCACGCCCATCTTCAACATTCTCAACAATGTCGAGCTGCCACTTGTGAAGAGCCTTGGTTCGTCGCGTATCGGTGCGATCAGCTTCACCTCGTATTTCGGGCCTAACGTCACCGAAGGACTCGCCAGCATCGAAAAGGCCGAGTCCTCGCTCAACAACCTTGCCTGCCTTGGATACGAGAACGGAGAGCGCGTCCTCTGGGGAGGAACCCAGCGCCGCGGCAAGGTCTGGCAGCAAAAATCCGGGACGATATCGGACTGGATAGAGTGGACCGCCGCGACGTGGGCGAAGGTCTCGTCCGAAGTTGAGAGCGAGAGCAACATTGTCCGCGACTTCCTTCGTCCGGAGAAACTGGCGAAGCCGCATTCCGCATGGCCGATATCGGCCCAATGGGGCGAACAGGCGCAAATGCGCTTCAACGACCGGCAGTTCGTCATCTTTGGTTCGTCAGAAGTCCCAGTTTTCGCCGTCGATCTGAATCTCGGTGATGTAGGACCGAACGGCGAAATCGTTTTCCGTATCGAAAGCGACAGCGCGACATCCCAATACGCCCTCGTCATCAACGAGGAGATTCCAGGTGGCTACCGCCACGACCATATCTCCGGCCCCTCGCTCCGATTCCGTCACGGGACGCTGCCGGCGGTCCCGCTGGAGGAGTACCTCCAGAAGGATCCTTTCATCGTTCGCTATGCAGACGGGACTTACTCGTACAACTGCTACCACATTCCAGTGAGGCTGGACGCTGGTCTCTTTCAGCGCGACAAGCTGGAGGCGTGGAACTGGGATGGCATCGAGCTGAACAAGGAGTCGATGCACAAGACAGGCGACCAGAAGACTATTCAGTTCCGGACGTTCGAGCAGCTCAAGGGCGAGTTCGACGTCATCTTCAACGATGACGGTCACGGCGAGGCAGCTGACCTCGTGTGCTTGAAAGACGTAGACGAGAACACAATCCGGTTGTGCCTCGTCCACTGCAAGGGCGCTCATGAGGCGCGGGTGTCGCAGGATATCCGCAACTTTTACATCGTCTGCGGCCAGGCGCAGAAGAGCATCATCGCGAAGCATGCCGGGCTTCCGACACTCTATCACGACCTGAAAAGGCGGCAGGAAACCTGGGTTCGCGAAGGCTATAGTCGCTTCCTGAAGGGCGAGATGAAAGACCTTTCCTATTTCAAGGAAAAGTCGCGCCGCGCGAGACTTGAATTCGAGATGATTCTTGTCCAGCCAGGAGGTTCGGTTGCCTCCATCACCGATGACGTTCTGCGGCTGCTGGCAACGACCGAACTCTATCTGCTCAAGACCACCCAGGCGAAGTTCCGCGTCGTGCTCTCGCCCTAAGGGCGAGTCACCTATCGATCAAATGATGAAGGCGATGACCACGGAGCCTAGCTTCGAACAGCTGAACAAGCGCTGCGAGCGCAGCATCGCGAAGATGAGCGACGCTCAAGCGATCGTCCACATTGGAGAGTTGATCGACGACGCGTTGGACGCGTCTTTCGAGCGTGGCGCTAAGCGCGCGCTCTATCTGCTCGGCGACTTGTCCAATCGCGAACTCACTAACACTGATAGGGCACTGATCGAGTATTTCAGAGCCAATGCTTGGGCGGCGCTATCGCACATAGCGAACGTTCGACGATCCTGGTCGTGGGAGGCGCCGGAGCGGCAGGCGGAATTGCTTGCGTTGTCGCGAGCCTCAAACCATCCTGGCTTCGCGGGCCTCGACAAGGTCCGGCGGTGCCAAATTCTCACCAACCACGCGAACCTCCTCCACGAGGTCGGCCGCTCGATCGATGCGATCGCCATCTGGGATGCCGCTCTGAAGATCATCCCAAGCTTCGCAATGGCGATCGGCAATCGCGGCTCTGGACTCAAAAGCTATGCCGGCATGGTGGTCGATAGCCGCGAGCGCGCGATCCTGGCTCTGCACGCATTCGACGGCCTTCGTTCGACGGCGGTCGAGGGTGCAGTTTATGATTCAGCCGATCCACAACCCGCAATCGCCCATTTCGCCAATCTAGCGACGGAACTCGCTGCGGCTGTCAATATCGACGCGGTCCGGGCGATGCAGGACTTAGATCGTGGCGATGAAGGCCGGTCGAAGACCGAACGTGCCTATCGTCGCTGGTGCCTTAAGCACCGCCTCTTCCTGTGCCCCTTGAACGATATTGGACCGCATTTGGCCGCAGCGACCGACGACCTGATGCTGCCGGCCCTAACCGAAAAATTCGGCGAACGCCCCGACGGCCATCTACCTCCTCCGATCGTCGGCTTCTTCAGTCAGATGAAGCAGGAATATGCGTCCGCGCGCTTTATGCTATTCGAGGGGATGAGCAGCACGAGAGTCCATTTCTCTGACCGCGGCGTCGCGCTCACCGACACGCTTGACTATCCCCTATATTCATTGGCCAGTGAGCGGGTCCGCACGGCCTTCCGCACCGCCTATTCGCTACTCGACAAGATCGCCTTTCTCGTTGATCGCTACTGGGGTCTAGGCAAGGTGCCGGACAGGATCAGCTTCAAGAACGTGTGGATGGTCGAGAACAAGGCGCGCTTGCTGCCACAGTTCGAGAAGCTGGACAATCTGCCACTGCGCGGCCTCTTTTGGTTGTCGAAAGAGCTGTTTGACGATCAACTCAAGCAGACCACAGCGGCCGATGCCCGGGAGCTGCACGGCATCCGCAATGCGCTGGAGCACACCTATCTGCGGGTGAGCGAGGGGTGGGCCAAGCCATTTGTGATCAACGGGACGAGCAACAATGGCTTCGGCATCGCCATCGGAAGTGACGAACTCGAAGCCAAGGCGGTCCGCGTCATGCAGATGGCGCGATCCGCACTATTCTACATATCCTTCGCGATCGGCGTCGAAGAGCGGAAGAAGCAACTTGCGAAGCCCGGCCGGCTGGCTGGCTCGATGCCGCTCTATGGTCTCGACCACAGGCGGAAGCGGCGCGATTCATTCTAAGTCGGATTGAATAGTCGCTTAGAACGGCAGCTTTCGGTCGCCAGCACCAGACAGTCAGCTTTCGCGTTCACGAAAGAACTAAGCGGATTGGAGCGGTTCGGCGCCCAGTACTGAGGTCTCTGTCCCCTCGGGCACAAGAAGTTGGGTAAACGACCCCAATGGGAAATTGGATGGTATCTGTGAGCGAAGCGTCCCATCCTCCTCAAGCCAATGATGGGCGACGCCCGGTAGCAGCCGTGGGTCAAGAGGTTTCAGCGCGCGCGGGTTGTGAAAGATCGAGATGCCCTCTGCCCAACTTTCCCGGTACCTAGGGTCACGTATGTTTTGGCTCAGTAGCAGCGGCTCTGCTGCATTGGAGTCTGGGTTCATCCACATCCCCATGCGCACGATTTGCACCAGGTCGGAACCGAATCCAGCCAGCGCGCCCATTCGAGCGAACTTGGAAATGGTGCCGCTGTTGGAGAAGAGGACGGCTGAGACCTGTTCGGCATCCGGCAACCTGAAGAACCCCGACTCCACCTTCTTCTCGCCCCACACATGCCATTCCAGGGGTTGCGGGGTTACTACAAGTTTTCCGTTAGCGTCGTGGGCCCATTCATAGTCGTAACCGTAGAGGTAGCGCTGGAGCGCACTGCTGGTCCTGGTCATCGAAGCCGGAGACGAAAAGTCCTGAATCGCGAAGAGCAACGGTCGGTCTGCCACGTGCTCCTTCTCCCAGTACTTCTTCTTGAGCTTGCCGGTCAGCGGGCCAGCGAACTTGATCGGCATGTAGTCCTTCAGATGGGCGATCTGCTGCTCAGCTGTTTCCAGCGGCGGCTCGGGAACGACATTGCCTTGCTTGTCGCGAGTGGGATTGGCAGTCACTGCCTCTACGTTGAATTCGCCGAACGGACTCGCACAGCAGAAGTCGGGAACGGCATGGATGCGCCCAATCTCGTAGCTGAGCTCTGTGAACGCGGCGAACAGGTACAATTCCCAGATGCGTGCGTCGAACCCGGTCGTCTGGAATTGCTCGATGAAGTTGCCATCCGCGTCTTCGTACCAGCGCATCATTGGTTCGATGATGCCTCGGGCAGAGGAGTAGCCCAGCGCATCACTCAAGGAAACGAAGGCCGGGTTGAGGGAATGGACTTGCACGACGGGCGTGAAGAAATCCACGGGAGCGCCCCTCTCGTCAGCCTGGAAATACTCTTCGTCGGGTAAATGGGCTTGGCGCTCCATTTCGCGCCTCAAGTCGACGCGGCACCGATGAATGCTGTGGTGCCAGCCCGGAGTAGCCGATATCCAACGAAATCGACCACGCCGGTCTCGGCCGAACACCAAGCCGCCGAAATCGCCGTCGGCTTTGTCGCGAACGATCATCCCCAAGACGCGCTCGTCACTATGCTCATACCAAGCAACCTCATCGCCGATGAGGCGAGCCCTGGGGGCGCGGGCGTAGGAGGCCAGAGCATCGAATCGAAGGAGTGTTAGCGGCTTCATCTCAAAAGGGCGGGCAGATGTTGGAGTGATAGACTGGTCTTCTTCTGCAGGCGTAGTCGAGCATCATAGATGCCTGAACGCAACGCTGTGGCCTCACGCCGGTGGCACCAGCGAGAATCCTGATCCCGCGGGACAAGCGCGCCGGGTCACCCACGGCTTCACTGAAATCCTGAATGGCTAGGACTACGTCGCGACTCGAGGGAAGGTGCGCTGATACGCCGATCGACTTCTGCGGGCGAATTACCCTCGACTTAAGAGTTCCCTGATGTCGGCATCTGGCACGCGGCGAATCTGATCTCAACGTCCGACATGCGGCGCATTGCTGCCGCCAGCCGGCAACCGCTAAGAGGATGAGGAAGGACAAACAGGTCGCTGGGAGGCGCCAGGCCACTGTTCACTTGCTATGCGTTGGAATGTGCATATATTGTGCGCATGAGAGGTCGGAGATTTGTCATGGCCCACGCACAGCTCGCACATTCCACCGCGGTCTCAGGCTTTGTCGATAGCCTTCAGGAGCCGCGCACACCTTATATCTCGCCGAAGCGCCTGTCGCAGGCACTGGGCGTGAAGGTCGCCAATTTGGCACAGTTGACCGGGGTTCATCGCAACACGCTGCGCAACCCGTCATCGGAGCGCCTGCAGGGCCGGATGCGCGAGATGGTGAAGGTGATCTCGGCCGCGACGGAACTCACCGGCGACGTCGACAAGGCGATCTACTGGTACCGCAATGAACCAATCGCCGACTATGGCCATAGCACGGCTGCCGAACTCGTCGCAGACGGCCAGGTCGAAGCAGTCCTGGCCTTCATCCGGGATCTGGAGAACGGGGCGCGCGGGTGAAAGTCACCCGCGTCGGGCCGGACGAGATATTCCATCGCTATCTGACGCCCAAATGGGCCTTCCTACCCACCAGTGGTGCAGGCGCGGCGATCGACGGCGGCCGTTTCAACCGGTCCGGCGTCGAAGCGCTTTATCTTTCCCGTTCGACCCAGACGGCTCTTGACGAATACAAGCAGGGCGCCAGCATCGTCCCGCCGGCAACGCTTGCCGCCTACAAGATCACACTTGCCGAGGTGGTCGACCTTTCGCAGGGATTCGACCCGGACATCTGGGAGGGCGCTTGGCAGGAATGGGATTGTGCCTGGCGCCATATCGCTCGCATCGACAAGAAAATCCCGCCATCGTGGAAGCTCGCGGACCTGATCATCACGGCCGGGCTTCGCGGCATCCTGTTTCCCTCGCTGCGTCATGCCGGCGGCACCAATCTGGTAATCTTTCCGGCCAATCTTGTCGACGGCGACCATGTCGCGGTTCACGATCCGGATCACCGGCTGCCGCAGGACCAGTCGTCCTGGTCCTGAGTCATCGACTGTCCCTATGATCGCAACGCGACGACGCCGCTCACGGCACCTGGTCCCCACCGAGATCGTCCTCGCCCTCCCCGTTAGCCAAACCGACTGGAATATCGCCGGCCAGCAGCTTTTCCTTCGACAGCAGCCCTGCGTCCTCGAGCGCCTCGAAATCCGGCAGGTCGCGCAGCGTGTCGAGGCCGAAGTGGGACATGAACGTCCTGGTCGTTACATAAGTATAGGGGGCACCTTGAGTGGGACTGCGGGGGCCCGACGCGATGAAGTCTTGCGAGCGCAGCGCACCGATCAGATCGCGGCTGACTTCCTTGCCGAAGAAAGACGACAACTCGGCACGGGTAACCGGCTGGAAATAGGCGATACACATCAGCACCAGGCCCTCCGATTGCGATAGGGGCCTTTTTCCCCCACCGTCGGGACCCTGGCCGGTTGCGGTGCGGATGGCGTCGGCAAAACTCTTCCGGGTGCGGTGCTGCCAGCCGCCGGCGACGGAGACCAATTTGTAGGGACGTCCACGCAATTCGTCGCGGATGTCATCGATGATGAGATCTATGTTGCAGCTCTTTCCGACGACACGGGACAAAGTCTCGCGCGTCACCGGTTCGCTCGCGGCGAAGATGACGGCTTCAACCCGGCCCATCCATTCACGCCAGCGCAGCTCCGCCGGCAGATGCTCGAGATCGGTGTCGAGCAGACGGTCGTCTGAACGCCGCTGGGTATTTTCTGTCCTCCGGGCGGTCTGGTCAGCCATCGCTTAGAGGCCATACAGCCGGAATGTCGGCCGTCCGGACAGTTCGCGCACGGCGTCGAACGTCTGCAAGCGCTCGAACAGGCGGCGCGACGCAAATCGCGACAGATTTCCGGTTGCGAACGACCCGGAAACCGCATCTTCGTCGAGCAGTTTCTGGACAGCCTCGCCCGCTCCCTTGGTGCGCAGTTTTGGCGTCACCGCCACCAGTCGATCGGCGCGCCGACCGAGCTCTGCCCCCAGCTGGCAGGCCTCGGCGGCACCATGAGCCAACGCCAGGCACACCGCCCGTTCAAACCCGTCCCCGCCCGGCCGGAGTCTTGTTCCGCTCCCGCGCCCGCCCTCGGCGCGGAAGGCCGGTGTGAAAACCTGTGCCATCAGAAGCGGCACCGGCCTTTGCCAGCGCAGCTTTTGTGCCAGCACAAGATCGGCCAGCCACCAGCCAAGCGGCTCGGCGTCGGGACGCGCGGCATGGACGTGAGAAACAATCGCCGCGGCGGCATGCGGCGCCGGCGTGCCCGATCGCGCCAAGAGGCCATCCATTTCCTCACGAATGCCAGCAAAGGCGTCGCTCCAGCGCAGACCGAGCCTGTCAACGATGTCGGCGAGCGTATCAGCGTCTAGGCCGGAGGCCTTCGATGCCAGACGCCGCCAGGCAAGGAGAATACCGCCGGCGGGGCCGAGTGCGGACGGATCGGTTCCAAGTGCTCGCAGGGTCCAGACGTCGCGCAGCGCAGCCTCGTCCTCTGTGCGACCGGCAAGGCGCACCGCGGCGGCAGCACTTTTGAGCGCCAGGCGCTGCCGCCATGCTCCAGCCCATAGTGGATCGGAACGCAACAGCATATCCAGCGCATTCAGCGCCGCCCCCGCCATGAATGCAGCCTCGGCTTCGCCCGCAACCTGTCCACGCGGGATCGCTCAGCCAGGTACGATCAGCGGAGTGGAGGCGACAAGAGGGGATCCAGCAGCACGAATCATGCTCACGACGGTAAATCGCCTGTGCGCTTTTTACCATCCAGATGGCCGTCTTCCGCACAGGCTGTCGCGCATCTAAAACGAATGATAATCTTGCATTATCGTTCATTATTGACAAATCCCAAGACAATGGGTAGAAGCTGCCAGAAAGGTAGATTTTTGGAGCCTGTCGTGTCCCTCAACATCAAAAATCCGGCAACCGTCGCCCTCGCCGACGAGCTCGCACGCCGCCAGGGTATCAGCAAGACCGCGGCCATTCATCAGGCCCTAAGCGAGCGCCTGCATCGCATGGGCTTCGGTGACGCTGCGCAGGAGCGTCTGCTCGTGGAACTGCGCGCGATCCGGGAGAGACTGGCGCGGTTGCCTGAACTGGAGAACCGCACCGACGAGGAGATCATCGGGTACGACGAACACGGAATTCCGAACTGATGGTGATCGACACCTCGGCCATTGTGGCGATCCTGCGTAGTGAACCCGAGGCAGCAAGGCTCGAAAGAGCACTTGTCTCCGATCCAATCCGTCTGGTTCCGGCGACTTGTGTGCTCGAAGCACGCATGGTGCTGGTCAGCAGGCGCGGCGAACACGCATTGGCCGAGATCGATCTTTGGCTTCACAAGATCGCGGCCAACATCATTCCCGTTGACTCCGAATTGGTTGATCTGGCCACCCAAGCTTGGCTCTCCTACGGCAAGGGGCATCATCCGGCCGCCCTGAACTTTGCCGATTGCTTCTCCTACGCATTGGCAAAACGTTCGGACGAACCGCTGCTTTTCATAGGCAATGACTTTTCCAAGACAGATGTCGAGGCAGCATGACGATGGCTGATGACGCTCAGGAACCATCTGCAGGTTCGGGAAACGACAATCTCCCCGACATCATCGACCTGGTTATGGAAATGGGGCGGACACCAGACGAGCCGCAACACGCCCCTCCCCTGCCCGCGCATCTGGAAAGCCTCGCCGACCGCGCCCGCGACTATGTCAAGGCGGCGAGTTCAATCAACACCCGTCGCGCCTACGCATCCGACTGGAAGCACTTTGCCGCCTGGTTCAGGCGTCAGCATCTTGACCCCCTGCCACCGGATCCGCAGATCGTCGGCCTTTACATCACCGCCTGCGCGTCCGGTAAGGGAACAGGAGACAAGAAGCCGAACTCCGTCTCGACGATTGAGCGACGTCTCTCTTCGCTGACCTGGAATTTTTCGCAGCGTGGCCAGCCGTTGGACAGAAAAGACCGGCATATCGCGACTGTGCTGGCCGGAATTCGCAACAGCCACGCCTCCCCTCCCCGGCAGAAAGAAGCCATTCTCCCGGAAGACCTGATTGCCATGCTCGAGACCCTCGACCGCGGCACGCTGCGTGGCCTGCGCGACCGTGCCATGCTGTTGCTTGGCTTCGCTGGCGGCCTGCGCCGCTCCGAAATCGTCGGCCTCGACGTTGCCAGGGATCAAACCGAGGACGGCCGCGGCTGGATCGAGGTTTTGGACAAAGGTGTTCTCGTCACACTGCGCGGAAAGACCGGTTGGCGTGAGGTCGAGATCGGCCGCGGCTCGTCGGATGCTACCTGTCCGGTTGTCGCGATGCAGACCTGGCTCAAACTGGCGAGGATCGGTTACGGCCCCCTGTTCCGGCGTGTCACCGGGCAAGGCAAGGCCATCGGCGCCGAGAGATTGAATGACCAGGAGGTGGCACGGCTGGTCAAGCGCGCCGCACTTGCCGCAGGCGTCCGCGGCGACCTGCCAGAAGGCGAACGGAAGGTGAAGTTTGCTGGCCACTCATTGCGCGCCGGCCTTGCCTCGTCGGCCGAGGTCGACGAACGCTATGTGCAAAAGCAACTCGGCCACGCCTCCGCCGAAATGACCCGCCGCTATCAGCGCAGACGCGATCGTTTCCGTGTCAATCTCACCAAGGCGAGTGGACTGTAGGCCGGGAAAGCCCCTGCCCTGCCCGTCGGATGCCGAGAGTGCGTTATCGCCAAGACAGCTGGTCCTTCGGCAACCGGCCGTCGGGTCGAATACAGTTACCTTGTGCGGGAGACCCGGACCCCAGTCCCAAAGTACCAGGTTGCGATCCTCCATCTCGGCGCTCGGCGCGAAACTTGGGACCACAATGCCGGCAATATTTCGAGGCCGCAGCCGGTCATAGATGGGCCAGGACGCCGGACGCTCTCCGTCGCTGAGAGCCGTCGCCCAGGCGCAGGCCATGTCCTCGAGCGCGATAGAACATTCTCCCCTCGCCTCTTCCGTTGTCAGATCCGCGATGTCGTCGCAGTCGATCTCATAGGAACACAGCACGCAAGGATCGATCCGCTGCGCAAAGCCCTGGTTGGCTTCCTTGATCGCTGTCATCAGGGTCAACGCCAGATAGAGCGCCGGCACACCTTTGGGATTGAACCGTGCCCCTCTGATCGCCGCTCCTTCACCGGAAGTCGGCTTGAATGCCCAACGTGGATCGTGTGCTCGGTAGCAGGTTCTGACGAACCTCACGCAAAACCACCAACGGCCATGTGATCGAGATAATCACGCACCGCAGCGGCCTTGCCCTCCTTCACCAGCGCTTCAGCTGTGCGTCCGCCAAATGCTGGAAGCGGCTGAGCCCGATACCAGGCCATCGCCTGCTCCTTGCCGCCCGCCCAATCCGTCACGCGGCTGATGATCTCAAGCATCTCCCGCAAACGCCCCTGTGTCTTAACCGTGGCGCTGCGCTCTGACCGATAAAGGGTCTCGCGAGCAAGACCAGCGGTTTGGGCTAACTGGCCCTTGGACATGCCAAAACCGTCCGCGACCTGCTCGATCGCAATCTTCCCGTTCCGGTCCATATAGGACAAGATGAGAGGTCCATTCTGCCCGGGGATCTTGAGTGCATGGGCCACAGAAATCATCCTACCATATCGAGAGTCATATTTCCTGTGCAGAAGATATGGCACTTCTTGACAGCTTTCAAGCCAAGGATCGAACCAGCTAGTGTGCCGTCACAGTGATTATGACGGTTTAGTCGAGGCCGAGAATGGGCAGCCGCTGCGGTGGGACGAGGAGCTTGATGCTGCGAGCGACGCCGGGCTGCTTTTCGATCAAGCGCAACTGATCGAGCGTCTTGAGCATCTGGTGGACTGACGGGGCGGTGACCTTGAAGTAGCGCTGGAAGTCCGCCTCCGCTGGAGCGCGGCCGTCGATCTGCGAATAGGCCCATATGAAGGCAAGGTACTGGCCCTGTTTGGCGGTGAATTGCGCTGTCGCCGCCGTCGCCTCTCGGTCAAGCAATTGATTCATTGTCGTTTCACCCAGGGCCCTTCCCCACAGAAGGGCTTTGGGAATGAACATACGGTATCGGGTCGACCTCAGCCAATCCGAACGAGACGAACTCGGCGCTTTGGTGAGGAAGGCAAGCTGCCGGTGCGACGGCTCAAGCGGATGCAGATCCTGCTGGCCGCCGACGCCGGCGTCGGCGACGAGGCCATCGCCGTGGCGGTGCGGACCAGCGGCTCGACCATCTACCGCACAAAGAAACGTTTTGTGGAGATCAGCCTGGAGGCCGCCCTCAGTGAAGAGCCGCGGCCGGGGGCTGCCCGCAAGCTGAGCGGCACGCAGGAGGCGCAACTGGTGGCGCTGGCCTGCTCGGATCCGCCGCAGGGATGCGCCCGCTGGACCTTGAAGCTTCTGGCCAATGCCCTGGTCGAATTGATCGAACATTCGAGCGTCTCGCGCGAGACCGTGCGCCGCTGGTTGGATGATAACGATCTGAAGCCCTGGCAAAAGAAGATGTGGTGCATCGCCAACATCGACGGCGAGTAAATCGCCCGCATGGAGGATCTGCTCGATCTCTATGCCGAACCGCATGACCCCGCCCGACCGGTCGTCTGCTTTGACGAAAGTCCGATCCAGCTCATTGGCGAGGTCCGCGTACCCATCGTCGCGAAGCCCGGAAAGCGATACCGCTATGATACTGAGTACAAGCGTAACGGCACGGCCAACCTCTTCGTCATGGTCGACGCCAACCGGTCGTGGCGCAAGGTCAAGGTCACCGATCGGGGCGCCAACCAGGACTTCGCCGTCTGCATGCGCGACCTGGTCGATGTCGACTATCCCAACGCCGACAAGATCCGCGTCGTCATGGACAACCTATCGACCCACACGCCATCGGCCATTTATCAGACCTTCCCGGCCGCCGAAGCGCGTCGGATCCTGACACGTCTGCAGTTCCACTACACCCCCAGGCACGCCAGTTGGCTCAACATGGTCGAGATCGAGATCGGCGTCATGCGGCGCCAATGCCTCGACCGTCGCATCGAAAGCCGCACCAAGCTCGAAACCGAGGTCCGCGCCTGGGAACGCCACCGAACGCAAGCGGCGAGCGTATCCGCTGGATGTTCTCTACAGATCAGGCCCGCGTGAAGATGGCTAAATCCTATCCAACACCCTCGCTCAACGAGTCACAATCACTGTGACGGAACACTAGTGGCCGCATGGCAATTGCCGCGACACCTGGGCTGCATCACCCTGATCGGACGGATCACACCCCTGAGGCCGCGCGCCCCGCAAATCATGTATTCGCCCACGCTCATCCCGTCATTCGCGCTGTCACGCCATTGGCCTTCAGCGCGGCCATGAGCATGGGACCGACAGAAAATTGCCCTGCCTTGGCCTTTTCGGTCAGCACCCGCAGGTAACCGCCGGCCGAATTGATATGCTGGGCCCTTTGCAAGATGCAGGCAATCACGATGGCGGCGACTTCCTGGCCCATCACATGGCAGGCCTCCTCATACGCTGATGGCGAAACACCAAGGTAGCCCCGCACCTGGGCGGCCGTCATCATCAAGTCGCGCCAGGTTCCGATACCGTTGACGGCATAGTCCGCTATTTCGGGGCAGGCTTTCAGCACAAGTCCTATCGGGTAGCTTTTCGGTTTCTCGGCTGGAATAGATGTTGGCTCGACCGCCGCCCTGCTTTTTTCGAAAGCCGGTTCAAATACAAAAGTGGAGTCTGTGTTTGAATCAGATTGCTGCCGCTCATTTTGGGTCTCATTGCCGCTAGGATTCGTGGAATTTGTGAAGCTTTCCAGCATTCTATCCACTTCATCATGCAGCAAGGTCAGCTCTGCAACGATCCCTCCCAGTTCGGAGAGTTCGGCGCGACGCGGAATTGCATCCACGATCGCCCTAAAACGTCTCCAGATGGCTCCCCAGTCCCCAGGAACGCCCTCCTCGATCGCCGCCTCGACAAGCTTATGGATGTCACGGCGATGGAGTGTGATCCGCTCCCGCATCAATTTGAGCGCGCGGTTGTCGGCGCGAACCTGATCAGCTGCGTGCTGAAACTCCGCGGCTCGTGTCAGCAACGGCGCCAGCGAGAAGCCGAACGCTTCAACAAGAGTCCCCCCCTGCCCCTTGCGAGCGAACCTCTTGCCATTGGGGCTATCGCGGCGGATGATCAGGCCGCAATTGACCAGCTCAGCCAGGTTCCTTCGTAGTGTGGAATCGGCCATGCCGTGCGCGCGCAACGACAGCTGTGCGTTCGACGGAAAGACCATCAGGCCGTTTTCCTCGCTGATCTGGTCATCCGGGTAGAAGGTCAACAGCCCACTCAGCACGGCCAGGGCGCGATCGCCCACGCCGACAATCGACTTCCCCTCACAGAGCCAACGATAGACCTGCCATTTCTGAACGAGCGATCCTTCCGGTATCTCCCGCGCTGCCGTGTTCGCTTGCACTAGCGCAAGCGTCATCGGCCGCCGCCCGAAGGGCGTTGTCGCGTACCCACTCTCCATTTCCCTCACCTTTCAATCAGGCAAAAGAAATCTGCTCACCGAAACGGCGCCACGACTCTTGACAGTGATTCGGGGAAATGCGATTCTCAGCTTGCGACAGACGAGAAGGGCTTCCGCGACGGTGACGTTCGGGGGCCTTTTTCTTTTGCGGTTTCAGTCTCCTGTTGCTGTCTTCTCCGACTTCCTGAACGCCTCATAAAGGTCACCCAGATTATCGGAAATCCACGTTCCAAAGCGGCTGCCATCCCTCTCCTTCACGGCGATCGTGACGGCCTTGCCTGCCTTCTTGACGCTGACGCTAATTAATTTGTCCTCGGGAGCCCAGGATCGTGCCTCGGACTTCACACTTGCCTTGCGAACCGCCTTCCCCTTCGCATTCAAGGCCGCTATTAACTTTTCGAAGCGTTCGTTGCTTTCCAACTCAACGAATTCTGGTTCTGACAAGATCGCATCAACCATTTCGGATTTCTTGCCCGCGAGCAGGGACAGCTCCACCCAGCGCTCACGGCCGACAGACGCAGCTGATCCAATCCTGCCGATGACGGATGCAGGAATCCTGGTGACAACTGACACCATCTTCGAGACCGCAGCGGCGTTCGAGGCCAATGCCGACGAGATGACATCTCTGTCGTACCCTAAGTCCTCAAGGCGCTTTGCAAACATCGCCTTCTCAATGAAACTGAGATTTGCCCGAGCGGAATTCTCCTGACCCTGAGCAATGACATGGGTCTTGTCGTCGATCTCTTTGACGACCGCCCTCACCTTCCGCCCGAGTTCGCGGGCGACTCGGACTCGGCGATGGCCGAAAACGATCATGTAGCGGCCGTCGGAGCCCGGATGCGGGCGGACAAGTATGGGAGAATCCTGCCCCCTCTCCCGAATCGCTTCCAGCAGTTCTTGATACTGTTCCTTGTCGTCGCCCATGCGGTCGGAAACGAACGAGCCGTCGACTGCGTCTGGATCGAGTTCGACCACATGCTCGCCTTCAAGATACGCATCCGCTTGCTTTGCCAACTCGTTGACCGAGCGGATCATGGATTTCGAAGCGCCGCGGATTGGATATGCTGCAGTGGAGGTGGACGACACCTGGTCGCCGGTCTCCGCTTCTACGAGGCCTGCAAGAAGATTCTTACGTGCCATATTTTACCTCCAGATAGCGCATAGTCCGTTGAATGCGTTGGGGAAATATCTATTTTTGTCAGCGGACAAAGTCAGCGCCCCCATGCTTCATGAATCAAAGCTGCGATTTCGCCGTTTACGACGTCCAGGGCTTCCATTGCCCGCTCGTATGTGGAGCGGGTCATTGCATTCTTTTCGACTTCGTAGAGCGTCTGCTTGGTAATCCCCGCATCGGAAATCGCCGTTGATTTCAGCATCTGGTTCTTGAGAATGAATTCGCCGAACAGCGTATGCAGGAATGCCACCATCTGCGCTTGCGGCTGATCCGTGGGTTCAAATCGAGTAACAAGATAGCGATACCACTCCAGATTCACCTCGGCACCCGCCGCCCTGATCGGCTCCAGGATGTTCCCGAGCATGAGCAGAAACTGGCCCATGCTCATCACATCGAGCATCTGCGGATGGATCGTGATCAAGACTGACGTCGCTGCGGTGAGTGCGGTGATCGTCAGGTAGCCGAGCTGCGGCGGACAATCGATAACTATGACATCGTAGCGATCGTCGACCTCCATCAATGCCTTCGAGATGCGCGTGAAGAACGCCCTGCCCACATTCGAAGACTTGTCCGTCATAGCCAGAGGCGTGTCGTATTCGAATTCCTGCAGCTCCAGATTCGCAGGGACGATATCCAGGCCTGGGAAATTCGTCGGCTTGATGATGTCCGAGAGAGCCACCTTCTGGTCGTCATAGCGAATCGCGTCATAAAGCGATTTCGTCTGGTCGAGTTCGGGCTGAAACCCATGCAACGAGGAAAGCGACGCCTGCGGATCGAGATCGACAGCTAGGACACGGTGCCCCGTAAGCGCTAGATATTGGGCGAGGTGGGCAGCGGTGGTGGTCTTACCGCTGCCCCCCTTGAAATTAACCACAGCTAAGATCTGAAGCTTCTCACTCGGTCGACGATGGGGAACATACATTCGGGCGTCCGACCGCCCGTGCTGGTCAAGATACTGGCGCAGCGCAAGCATCTGTTCAGCAGTGTACGACCGCCTGCCCGACGTCGAGGTCTCAGGTACCGGGCCCTTGCCTTCCAGATGCAGTTTCTTCAAATGGCTCTGGGAAACCCCCAGATACGTGGCGACCTCAGCCAGCGAGAACGAACGAAGATTCTTCTTGGCGTGCGGAGGGAAGCGCTGCATCGACAGTAAGTGCAACTTCTTCGATATCTGGTCGCCCTGCTCAAGAATGCTTTTCTCGAACAGCAGCGGGATTTTCCTGGGAACGGTTGAACTCACGTTCATTCGATCGAGACTCTCTAAAAACGATTTTTAGCTTAAAGTCGCTACGCAAGCGTCATTATGTCCGATTCGCTCGATCCGACAAGAAGTTTAAAGTTAACAAAAGGTTAATGGTCGCAGCGTGAATTGCCGTGGCCTGATCCATGCGATTGAATATGCTACACAATTTGCCGATTTTGTCAGCGGACAACTCTGCTGAATGAGCCGCAACAGCTTCTCCCGGCCGCCGGGCCAACAATGCTGAGTCTGGACGTTTCCAATCCTGCTCAATGGCAAACCCTTGCCATGCCATTTAGGCATGATCGAAAGCTCCCGCTTTTGTGTGGACACGGAACTCGGCTGCAAGAATGCGGCGAGAGGTATTCACAAGGCGACGATGGCCTTGTTCGCGGCGTCCTCGAATGGTCCCACGCCAATGGCTATTCGGAGGTCGCGACCGTTACCGACCTTCGCTTCGAAAGGACCCTTGGCAGGCCAGGGCTGCCGTTCAGCCGGCTTGGCACGCCGCATCCGATGGAAACCACCACGGCGATCGTCGGTATCATTCCCGCCACAATCGAGAACGTCCTTCGCGTTCGGCCCAAGGGCTACGAACCATTCTTCGTCGACCGCGCCCCGCTTGCAGCGTGAGGATCGGCCATCACACATCGGATCCAGAAAACATCGCTTCATGATGCGCACGTCGCAATCACACCATCGCCTCGTCCGAAAGCTTCGTGAGGCCATGGGCAGTACGATCTGCAACACAGTCGATGATGCGCTCGTCGTCGAGATCATGCTCAATCCAGACGGTCAACTCTTTATCGAGCAGATCGGCGAGCCGATCACGCAGGCCGGAAAGTTGGCATCACAGGCGGCTGGAGACCATCATTGGCACGGTCGCATGCACTGGGAACGGAAGTGAACCGCAACCGGCCGATCATCTCGGGCGAACTACCAATCGGCGGCCATCGTTTCGAGGGGCTGCTGTCGCCGGTGGTCGCAGCACCGGTGTTTACGATCCGCAAGCGCGCCACCCAACTTTTCCAGCTCGACAGCTACGTGCCGGACAAGATCATGACCGAATACCAAGCGTCGGTGATCCGCAATGCCGTCGAGAACCGCATGAACATCATCGTGTCAGCAGCAAGGCGACGGGCAAAGCCACGCTGACCAACGCCGTGATCGGCGAGATCGTCAGCCTGACGCCGGAACACAGACTCGTCATCCTCGAGGACACCGCAGAGATCCAATGTGCGGCTGAAAACGCGGTCGCCGTTCATACGACCGACGCGGTGGATATGAGCCAGACTGGTCAAATCCACCATACGTTTGAGGCCAGACCGGATTATTTGGCGAGGTTCACGATGGGGCAACACTCGCACTTGTCAAGGCTTGGAACACGGGCCATCCCGGCGGCATTGCCACGATCCACGCAAACAGCTCTCCTTCAGCGTTGACGCGCTTCGAGCAACTGACGGCTGACGTCAGCTCAAACCCGATGCCAGACATCATGGCGAGGCGGTCAACATGGTCATCTCGATCGAACGCACGCCGAAGGGCCGCCGCGTTCGCGAGCTGATCGTCGTTGAAGGAATGGCCAATACCGCAACGAATCCTGTGGCAGCGAAAAGCGGCAACGCGCGCCGGCACGATCGCAATGGCGGCCGTGGCGGCTTCTCCGCAGCCAGCGCAGGGCGAAATGATGATGATGCATGGATCTGTGAGCCGCGCCAACCGGCCGTTTGCGTGGGGCAGCGAGTCGCTCCGGGCAGGGTGGGCTCATTCGTCGCCTGCGAGGCCATCGAACGCCTCAAGCAGCGCGTCGACGATCGCTTGGCCGAGCGCCTGTGCTGTCTCGCCGATCTGGGCTTCGTTTGCGTTGCGGACGGCGGTGGCGAGTTCCGAGGCCTGATCGGTCAGGATCGCATTGGCCCGATCTATCGCCCATTGCGCGAAATCGTCCCGGCTGTCGATGATCCTGGTTTCCATCAATGCGAGCTCCCGCGTTTAGCATTTGTTTAGCCTATTTGGGCTAAGATCAAGGTGCGCGATGAGTACTGCGTTCGCGCCACAACACTCCTCGAACCTTGCAGCGTCTGGCATCGCGGGCAAGCCTCCGCCTCAGTGGAGGCCACCTCGGCGGGCATGCCGTGTGCCCACATCCTTCTGGCGTTTGACGGGACCCCACAGGTGATGCGCGACGAACATTATTAAAAGCGGCTCCGGCGCTGGCCAGGAGAGAGAACAACCCACGGCGGCCTTGCAGCAGGCAACGAGGTAGGCGAGGTCGGAGGCAAGCGCGCACTGTGTTGTCGCGGATACCTTCCTTGGTGACGCAGCGCCTCGAAGCGCTAGGTTGAAATTTCGAACCACGGTTCCACCTTACGGCTTCAAACGGGGGAAGGGGAGGGGCTTTTCAGAGCCCTGTCGCCTTGGTCAGGTTGGTCCGGAATCTGTCGCGTCGCCGTTGACATTTGCGGGTCATCTCGGTCAAGGCATGGCCGAACTGCTTCTGCACGTACCGCTCCTCGATGTCGGCCGAGGAGGCAAGCCCGGCGCGCAGCGAGTGTCCGGCGAACAGCAGCGCGCGCTCCCCTTCGGGAAGATCGGCGCGGACGCCGGCGGCGAGCGCAGTCTGCTTGACCAGGCGAACCACATGCTTGTCGGAGAGCCGCTCGACATCGACGGTCTTGTTGTCACGAAAAATGCGGCGGAAGAGGGGGCCTCTGGCGATGCGGCCCAGCTGGATCCAGGTCTCCAGCGCGACGACGGGGCAGGAGAGGTCGCTGGAGCCACGGCCGACCTCAACCTCGCGGCAGCCGGTCTTTCCCCTGAGCGTGACGAGCACGCCCTTGTCCGGAAAGATTTCGATCCAGCCGGCGCCGTCGCTGTGGTCGTCGCGCACGACGTCTAGACCGACGATCTCGGAGCGGCGCAGGCCACCGGCGAAGCCGAGCAGCAGGATGGCGCGGTCCCGGAGGCCGCGCAGGTCATGGCCGAGCGTCGCAATCATGGCGATGAGATCGTCGCCGAGCACGGCTTCCTTCTGCCGCGGCGGCTTTGCGTGTTTTCTGCGGATGCCGGCGAGGACCGTGGCGATGTGGCGGTCGGAGCGATTCATTGGCACGCCGCGCTGGGTAAAGTTCCAGGCAAGGCCGGACAGCCGCCGCTCGATCGTCGCGACGGAGAGCGATGACAGGCCGCGTTTCGGATCACCGGCGGCGGTTCCTGTGGCACAGGCGCTGATATAGAGGCCGATGATTTGGCTCGAAGGCGGCAGCGAATCGAACCCTTCCCGGCGGCACCAGGAGGCAAAATGCCGCCAGTCCTTAGCGTAGGCATTTTGAGTGTTATCGGAACTGGCGGCCTTGGCGTAGGCCGTCGCGGTCTCGGCGAGGGCTTCCAAGCGAGCCGGGGGCGGCGCGGCGCCCATGTCCATCACCAAGTCGACGAGATCCGGCATCTCGCCATCGAGGTGGTCGACGGGCGGGAGGTCGGTTTTGGCGGGTTTCGATGGGGGATCTTCCATGATTTGGCAGGCTAGCGGCATATGTCCGATAAGGCAAGATTACCGGACATGATTGGCCTGCGACGCCCGGTGCGTTTTAATGCGTTGCAGATGGTATAAAGCGCACGCCTCATTTATCCTTGTCGCCATGATTCGCGCCGACCCGTTGCCCGCTGTCTCGCCCCTTCTGCCCCGCGTGCCGGCCTGGGCGCTGCCGGACGGGCCGGTCGAACACCAACCCGACGCCGCGTTCTATGCCGGCGCGGCGTTGACTTCGCTCGATCAGCTGGTGCGTAGTGATCCCCCTTGGGCCGGCGCCTGGCGCCAGCGGCTGGCGCTCAAATCCGCGGTTGCCGCAGTGCGCCTGGCCGCCCGCGGCGAGGACGAGGCGGCCCTGCGCGATGTCTGGCACCTGCGCCAGCCCGGCGCCGATCCCGGACCTGCCGGCACAATTTTGGACGCGTGGCGACGACTCGCTTCGCAGCCACCAGTGATCGATGGCGAGAGGCTGGTCAAAGTGATGGAACTGCTCGGCCTGCGCTGGGATGACGCCTTCGCCGATCTGCCTGGGATGATCAGAGACATGCTCGGCGAGCGCCGGCCGGCGCCGTTCGCCGCCGCGGCAATCGCCAGTCACGTTATTGCGCTGTCGCCGGGTTCGGAGGTGCTGGCCTGGTGGCTCGCCGACCTGGTGGTGGCGCAAAAGCTGCGCTGGCCACGGCCGGTGCCGCTGCTGATGGCCCAGGCTTTTGCGCCGGCATTGCGCTCCCAAGGGACGCGCGCGGCAGCGACAAAAATCCGGCCTGGTGAGCAAAAAGAATTCGAGCGCGCGGTGTGCCTGGCGGTGGCGCAAGGCGCCGCTGAGGCCTGCCGGTTGGGGACTGAGCTCGGCAGGCGCGCAGGTCGGTTGATGGCGGTAGCGCCAAAGCTGCGCGCCAAGGGCGCCGGCGAGGTGATTTTCTTGCTCCTCAATGAAGACGCCGTCTCAGGATCGCTGGCAACAAAAAACCTGTCGCGCTTTGGGGCACGCCGCCTGTTCGAGCGGCTGCAGAAGTTCGAGGCGGTGCGCGAGCTCTCCGGCCGCCCGACCTTCCGGCTGTTCGGGCTGTAGTGATGGCAGAACCGTCCGCCCGCCGAAAGCAAAGCGACCAGCTAGCGCTACTCGACACCGAGCTGGAAAATCTGCCGCCAGAACTGCGCTGGCGCGAATGGATGGGACGCGTCGAGGCGGTGATCTTTGCCGCCAGCGAACCGGTGACACGTAGTGTCCTCGCGCGGGTGGTTGGGGCCAGTTGCAACATCGACCTCCTCATCGACGACATTCGCGACGAGCTGCGCGGACGTCCCTACGAACTGGTCGCCGTCGCCGGCGGCTGGCAGCACCGGACCAAAAAGGCCTTTGCCGATGTCGTTCGCGCTGCACTCGGGGGTGCACAGCAAGGCAGCCAGGGCCAAAAAGACCTGTCGCAGGCGGAGGCTCTCGTGCTGATGTGCATCGCCTATTTCCAGCCGATCACGCGCGGCGAGCTTTCGAGCTTCTTCGGCAAGGAGGTGTCTCGCGATCTGATCGGTACGCTTCGCTCGCAGGATTTTATCGCGTCAGGGCCGCGTTCGCCGCAGCCCGGCGCCCCCTATACCTATGTGACCACGAAGACGTTTTTGTCCCAGTTTTGCTTCGACACGCTTCGCGACCTGCCGGATATGGAAGCACTCGAGGATGCAGGCCTGCTCAGCAAGGAAAAGCTGCTGGCGGGAAACATCATGCCGGGCTTCGCGAGCAACGCGGAAGAGGATGTCGGCATGATTGGTGAGGAATAGCACCACACTTGGCCGCGAGGAGCTATGCGCCGGCTCCCATACGCGAATTGGACAACCTGGGTAGGGCCGACCAAGTGGAATCGATCAACAAGATTCCGATCACGCATGGGACAGGCAGAGTGATCGAGAACCTCATCAAGAACGTGGAGCGAGATCGGGCTGGATCGACGCATCCTCGACAATGCCACGGGTCACGAAGTCATGAGCCTGGCGAAAATCGAAGAGCTGATTCATGAACAATGGGCGGTGATAAAAGGAAAGCTCCCCGCCGTGCTCCCTGAATGGCTCCGCGCTGGACGAAGCCGTCTTCAAGGACAAATTTAAGCGGGTTCGTGAAGCGCGAAACCAAGCCTATCACCACCGCGAGGTGGTCAAGCGGAACGAAATAGCCGGCGTTGCGGAAGAGCTGCTCGACCTGATTGACGTACGTCTCTGCTCGGCACTCGATTTCGTTACCCATGCCGGAGTGAAGGGCCCAAAGGCAATGGTCCAGCGCGCTGCGCGCCACATCAGCTTGGCCGATGGCCTAACACACTTCGAAGTCGAATGTATGCATGAAAAGCGCGATCCGACGCGCGTGCAATTGCAGGCGACATCTGGAGGAGACGCGATCGCAAGGAGTCTGGCTGCGCTAAGCGGCGATGACCGTCCCAAATTGACGGCCGTTTCGGTGGTTCTGAACACGGAATGACAATACGCTTTTCTGCGTCGGTAGTTGCTGATGTCCGGCATGCCCCGGGAATGCGCGGGTCCTTAGACCGTTCGACTTCCTGAACCTTCGGCAGCGCAGCATGTCCGGATTTCCGGACACGGCGGATCCTTGGGCTGTGGCTTTCCTTCACTTTATTTCCGGTTGGCACAGGCGTTGCAAAGCCCTTGGCAACGAGACTTCGCCAATGGGAGGAACGCATGGATCGTTGCAACAAGCTGGTCGACGTCGGCCGCCGCCAATTTCTAAGGGGAGGAGCATCTGCCGCAGCAGGAATGGCCACATCGGTGGCCTTGCCCGCGCAAACCAAGGCTGCTCCCGGTCTGGCTCTGGTAGAATACCCTTCGAATAAGCTGGCCAACGTTGCCGACCTCAAGGCAGACGAACCTCTCGATGTCAGCTATCCTGATGAAAACGCGTCCGGGGTGTTGCTGAAGCTTGGAACCAAAGTGGAAGGCGGCGCGGGTCCGGATGGCGACATCGTCGGGTTGTCGACCACGTGCCCACATAAGCGATTCCCGCTCGACTACAACGCCGAGGACCACTCCTTCAACTGTCCTGGCCACTACTCGCGCTTCGACGCGGAGGCCGGAGGGCAGGAGATTCTGGGGCAATGGACGGCCGAGGGTCTCGACGAGCTTCTTTATGGCCGCCTGAGCAGCGTACTCTAAGGGAGGATCGGATCATGGCTTACAAACGTCACATCGACCGCCGGCCGATCATCCCGGCCGACGCGAAGAAACACAACGTCACCTACCACTACTGCATCGTCGGATGCGGCTATCACGCCTACACTTGGACCAACAAGCAGGGCGGCACCGCCGCCGCTTCCAACGCTTTCGGGGGCGACCTTTCCCAGCAGCAGGCTGGGGAAACGGACGCCTGGTATGCGCCCTCCATGTACAACATCGTCAAGCAGGACGGCCAGGACCTGCACATCGTCATCAAGCCCGACCACGATTGCGTGGTGAATTCCGGGCTCGGGTCGGTCCGGGGCGCCCGCATGGGCGAACTGCGGTATTCGACGGCGCGCGGCTCGCAGCAGCAGCGTCTCACCAGTCCATGGTCTGGCGGTATCCCCAGATGCAACCCCCCTCGTGGGACGATGCCCCTCGATCTGGTTGCCCGCGTGCGAGCGGCTCCGCGTCATGGGCAACACGACTTCCAGGAACCGTCTACTGCCTTCGAAGGCGGCAAGATCGTCGGCACGAAACGGCTGTATACCGATGGCAAGTTTGGGACGAAGGACGGCAAGGACCTTCATGGAAGCCGCCTGGCGCTGCCTGCAGGGGCAAGGAGGATCAGAAGAAGAAGAAGTTCCTCATCAACAACGGCCGCGCCAATGGTCGACGGAATATCAGGCTGGCTGAGCCCGACGCATTCTGCCGCGTCTGATCCGGTCGCGACAGCTGCCTTGTCTTCAATCGTATGGAAAACGGAGAGTTCCCGCATGAAATACCTGTTCGTCGGCGCCACAATGGTTTTGGCGTTACTGCCTCCGGTCGCCCAGGCCCAGGATATCGAGGCCGGAAAGACAGTCTTCAAAAAGTGTGCCGCCTGCCACAACGCTGATACCGACACGAACAAAGTCGGGCCAACCTTGAAAGGCGTTGTAGGCCGGACAGCGGGAACCGTCCCTGGCTATTCGTATTCGAAAGCCATGAAGGATGCCGGTGCTGCGGGACTCGTCTGGGATGAGCCGAACCTGACGGAATATCTGGCCAATCCCAAGGCGAAAGTGCCGACGAATAAAATGGGATTCCCTGGCCTCAAGAATCCCGACGATATCAAAAACGTCATCGTCTATCTCAAGAGTGTGTCAGGTTAGAAAACCCTAGGCCCTTGCGTTTCGAGACCAACGCAAGGGAGGAGCGATCGTGTTTCACGCCCGCGAAGCCCGTTTTGAAAGCCGACTGCTCTGCCGGGCAGGGTGGCGAAGCTATCCCGTTCGATACGGCGGTGGCGAAAGCGGTCGCGCTCGCCAAACCTGTTCGATACAGGGAAACGGTCTCGCTTATGGATGGCAACTGAACCGCGCCACAGATTCGGCGACCGGGCGACGGGGCAATGAGACCCCGCGACGTTGCAATGGCGACCCTGCCTCCCGCGCTGTGGGCGATCGCCTACACGATCGCCAAGCTCGCCATGCTGACCTTCCCTCCCATTTCCTGATGGCGTTCGTCTATGCGGTCACGGCACTCGTGCTGTTCCGGCCATCGAGCAGGCGGCAGACGCCGCTATGGGCACTGGTCGCCGCGGCAAGCTTCGTGGAGTGCAGAGGCGTGTGTGTCGTCACCGTGAACTGGAACCGGCAATCGCCGCTGGAACATTGATAAAGACCCGGTCGGGCGCGACGCTTGCCGGTATCGCGACCGGCAAGCGCAATCGAGCGTTTGTATCCGCAGGCGGGGCAGATCCGGCCATCCGGCCACACCATGCTTTCCAGCAACCAACGGCAATGCTGCTCATCCCGGAAGGCCGCGATCATTTCTTCAACGGTCCGGATGCTGGAAAGCGCTGCGAGCATCGTTTCAGACATTCCCATCTCCTTCGGATTAGCCCGAAGAATCGCATGAAAAGCCTTTGATCACAAGGATATTGCGGTCTTTGGTTGATAAACGCCGCGTACGATCTTGAGCAGCTCTTGTTCCGACCCCTTGGATGACGAGCGGTAAGCAGCTGACGTTCGCCTTCATCACAACCGTCCAATTCATTCGTCGTCGTACCGACAGAATTTTCGACGCTGGAGGATCAGGGTTGAGCTGGCGATACCTTGCTTTTGTGTTGAACGATATCTATGTTACGTTCAACACAGGAGGCCAGTATGGTTGCCCAGGTCCGTTCTGCTAAAGAGAATGAGGAGCAGATTGCGCTAAAGCGCAACAAGCTTGTGCTTGAGCAGGCACGTGCTGTTGGCCTTCTCGGTGCTGCGAAGAATACACGTTTATCGGGCCGTGTGCCGTCGGAGTTGATCGACGCTGCCAAAAAGCGAGCTCACGTCACGTCCGACACTGAACTGCTGGAACTGGCGTTGTCGCGGCTGGCACTAGAGGACGACTTTGGCGCCCGCCTTGTTGGCCGGAAAGGCAGCATTCCGGCGGATATCGATCTTGGGGTTTGATCTTCGCGAAGCACTGCGATTACTAAAGTCCCAAAGCGGTGGGGAACGCTTGAACGCCGAGCCGATGAAGATTTACCCTGGGCAGACGACGAGCCCACGATCGGTGGGCCATTGTTTCTGGACACGAGCGTCTATTTGGATGTCCTGCAGGGACGATCGCCGGCAGCGGTGGACGCCCTGCTGAGGTATCGGCTCTGTCACCACTCGGCTGTTTGTCTTTCCGAGCTGACCCACGCGTTTGGCCGCCTCGATCCGAACCATGCGTCGACAAAATCGGTCCTGGAAATTATCCAGCAGACGGTGGAAGACGTACCGGGGCACAGACTTCACGCGCCTGACGCGATGGCTTGGGGGCAAGCCGGCATCATTGCTGGCTTGCTTTTGCGGCTGAGCAAGATGCCGAAAGGCAAGGGCCACGAGCGACGCTTTATCAATGATGCCTTGATCTTCCTGCAGGCAAGGCAATTGGGTGCGAACGTCCTGACCGGAAACATCCGGGATTTCGATTATCTCTCTCAGATCATTCCGACTGGACGCATCATTTTGTACCGACTTCTGGCAAAGCCACTGTGATCCAGTGCCTGAGAGATCGGGCGCGGGTTGCGGCACGCAATACGGCCTGCGGAGGCATTCGCATGGCGGGGAGAGCCCGACGTCGAAAGACTCGAGGAATGCGGGCCTGCTGTCGATGGAGAACCTGCTGGCAGCCAACATCATGCCGGGGTTTTCCAATGACAGGCAAGAGGATGTGGACGTTGCCGGGATGAATAGCACTGCTGCTCGCATGCGTGGTGGCGCATCCGCACATAGCAGCCATATCGAGGAAGGCAGATATCTAGCTTGTGAGGTATCTGTCATTGAAACGTTGCAGCACTGCCCTATAGCCCTCTGCGAGCCCTGCGCGGGGGTTGAGAGCAAGCGTCGATTGATGATTACATCGCACCTTCTGGTGGCGGAGGACGATGGCCCATTGGGTGCCCTCCTGCATTACAATCTCGAAGCCGAAGGCTATCAGGTCGAGGTCGTGACGCGTGGCGACGAGGCCGAAACGCGGTTTATGGAAAACGTTCCCGACCTTCTGGTGCTCGATTGGATGATGCCCGGTGATGAAGCGGCAATGGCCGTACGACGTGAGCGCGACGAGGCTTGGAAAGGGCATCGAGGCAAGCTGCTCGCCAAGACGGCGGACATTTTCGAGGTGGCGTTGGCTCGTGACCATGATGTTGCGGCAACTTCTGGTCCATGCGCGCGAACTCGCTGAAATCCGGACAACGCAGCGAGGCCTTCATATCCATCCCATCAGGAGTGTAGTCGATGGCGTTGCAACACAATCAGCGTCGCTTGCTCCCAGGTGGTGTCATCCGATAAAGCTCTGCGCCACAGAGGAAGCGTCAGGACGTTCAATCCTCGCATTAGCAACTTTCAGTGCAATTCCCGTCCAACAAGGAAGCAATCATGAGGCGGCCGACCCGACCGTTCACTGTGGAGATCAAACAGAAGCGCAGCGCTCAAAGACGGGGTCACTCGATTTGGGGTGACGTTGATTTGTCAGCAGCCATGGCCGAGACAACAAGAGAGCTCAAGGAGATGGAGCTGCCAAATCGGCATCTTGTTGACTCTAATGTCGTGGCCCTTGATGCTGCACACGTGCATCAACCCGGAGCGGAGCCTCTCATGGCAGATCCTAAAGCAACTGAATCAGGAGAAATGGCAACCGAGCCTGCAACCACGGTTGCGACGCCTGATGGGAAGAATCAAACCTCACGATCGCGAAAGGCAAAGGCTGAGCCGAGGCCGCGAACTCGGAAGAATGGCGCCGATGCGGGACCGCCAGCGGGGGAAGCTCCAGCAGCGGCCGTGCCTTCTGGCCGGAAGGTCCACTCCGAAAAGGCGCGCGGCCAGAAGCTTAGTCAGATCGCGAAGTCGACGAGTGGCGGCGCCACTCTCAAGAGCGCCGTGAAGCAGGTCGGCATTTCGGAACAGACCTACTATCACTGGAAGAAGGCTGCGGCGCTCCCGGCAGCTAGTGACGAACTAATGGATCTGGTCGCGCTCGAAAAAGAAAACAAGCGACTGAAGAGCCTGCTTGCGGGACGCCTGCGCGAGGAGAACGCCGAGCTGAAGAGGAAACTGGGGCTGCAATAGCGCTTCGGAAGTAGCTGAATCTCAGTTCAGAACGGCGGCATAGCCGAAGCAATTTTTGCCGCGACCAGGCCAAGTATTGTCGATGAGTTTCGGAAGCAGGTGGATTGGCTCCAGGCCGATATGGCTGGCGGGGCGATCCTGCTCATGCCGACGCCGTTCGATCCCAAGAGAGACCGCTTGACCCTCGTAACCGAAGCGATGTCGTACACGTTGACGGCATTTCAGGACGATGGCGTCTCGGTCTGGGATATCGCGTCTGCAGTAATGCCGAGCCGCGTGGTGGCGCAATCGGTGTCGGCAATTTTTTTGAACACCCAATCCTTCAACCCATTGCAGTTGCTGGCATCCGTCGGGCGCGAGAACTCCGTGCAGCAATGGGACCCGATGTTCTCGACTGGAGTGCCTTCGCTGATTCTAAGGACGGTGCAGAAATTGGGCGTACCGAGGCGATTCAGTCTGCGCTCGTACTGGTTCAAATCGTCGAGTCCGTGGTGAAGGCATTTGAGATCTATCCAATCGAGATCCTTGAATCGACCAGTGACCGCGGACGCCGTTATGTGACAATCCGTGGATTGCCGAACAATGACCGTGACCGGATTGCAAAGCGCATCAGCCTATGGCCGGTTCATTGAGCCGGCTTAGCCTAGCAGGCGTCGAAACAGAAAGCGCGATCGCTCGCCAAGTGCCACAATTGCGAAAACATGGATCACGTTAGGTCGGCGATGTGCTAAGGGAGCATCGCGTTTTTCGCTACCTTCGAATTTCCGAAGCCCTCGGTTCCCAACTGGGCTGTCCAATTTTTGCGGTTGAAATTTACTTTTTCCGAAGTGTTCGATGCTAGGGGACCAACACGCAGCTACTACTCTAGCGTGGGGGAGTGAAAGAGTGATGCAGCGTCTGTATGCCGCAAGGTTTGGTGATCTTCTGGCGGGAGACCTGCGAGTTTTTGGCGGGCCGTCGACAGTCGAACCACTTGCCGGCCGAATCAGGGCGCAGCAGGTCAGTATCGTGCTTCGCAACACGCCTCTTGGCATGGTTGCAAACATACTCAATGCGGCCACTTTTATTATGGCGGTTTGGGGCTCGCCCGGCCAAACGAAAGCCATCCTCTGGGCGAGTGTCATCATCGCCGCCGCTGGGTTCGTAGGCCTAAGAGCGAGATCATCGTTTCAGTCAGTCAAACCAAGGTCAGTGTCTCGCCGAACAACGCAAAACCTGGTGCGGAACGCCTTCTTGTTCGGCACTTGGTGGGGAGCACTTCCCGTTCTGTTCTTCAGTGGGGCAACAGGCGCAGCTCAGGTCGTCATTACCTGCCTGAGCGCGGGGATGATCGCAGGCGGTGCCGCTTCCTTTTACACCATTCCTATTGCGGCCATCGCGTATACGCTGCCGATCTTCATCGGTTCGGCGGTGGCGATTGTGTGGCTGGATGGCGCCGTCAATCTGCCCGTCGCAATCCTGTTAGTGAGCTACGCCATCACGCTGTTTCGTGCAGTGCTTGCTCACGCGTTCGAATTTACCCAACGGTTCATTCTGCAAGCGGAAAGCGAAAATGCCATTCGCAGGGATGTTCTGACGAGTTTGCCAAACCGGTTCAGCTTCAACGAGCAGTTGGAGAACGCGCTGGTGGACGCAAAGCAGTTTGACCGGCATTTTGCGCTACTTTTGTTCGACCTTAACAATTTCGACGAGATGAATGATCGCTTTGGCCGAGCAATGGCGGATGCCCTGTTGGTCGAGGTGGCTGCGCGACTTCGCAAATCGACGCGGGAGAGCGATGACATTGCCAGGTTGGAGGGCGGCGAATTTGCAATAATCGCTGCACGCGATATCAGGCCAGACCAAATCAGGTCCTTGGCCAAACTGATCATAGATGTCATGCGCGGCCCTTTCTTGATCGAAGGGCGCGAAATATATTGCAGGGCCTCTATCGGCGTCGCTTTGGCGCCCACTGACGGTTTGGATGCCAACCAACTCCTGCGGTGCGTCGACACCGCGCTATACAGGGCTAAGACGCCGGGGGCGGGCTCCATCCAGTTTTTCAGCGCAAGCGACGATGAAGCTGCTGCAAGGCGCCATGCCCTTGAACGCGATCTGGCATCTGCGCTCGCCAATGACCAGCTTTCGCTCGCATTTCAACCCTTTCTCGACCTCGGGAGCGATCGCATCCGAGGTTTTGAAGCGCTTCTGCGGTGGCAGCATCCGACCCTTGGCGCGATCCCTCCGTCGGAGTTCATATCTATCGCTGAAGAAACGGGTTTGATTCACTCAATCGGACACTGGGTCGTCAAAACGGCTTGCTTGGCCGCGGCGCAATGGCCGTGCGACTTGCGGGTCTCCGTCAACTTGTCGGTAGTGCAGCTTAAGAATAAAGCCTTGCTGGATGGAATTGTGGTGGCCTTGGCTGAAGCTGGTTTGGAGCCCCGAAGACTGGAGGTCGAGATCACCGAATCTGTGCTGATTTCGAATTTTGAAGAAACGATTTCATTATTACAATCGTTAATTTCTCTATCCGTAACAGTTGCTCTTGACGATTTTGGCACCGGCTATTCATCACTCACTTATCTTCGTAAATTGCCTCTTTCGCGGCTCAAGATCGACCGATCTTTTGTCCAGGATATGCTTACCGATGCGGACTGCGCCGCGATTGTAAGATCCTTGGTTGAGTTGGCGCATGAGCTTCGAATTGAGGTAACGGCCGAAGGCGTTGAAACTCCCGAACAGCTCGACTATCTGCGTCGCGTCAGATGTGATGAAGCTCAAGGCTATTTAATCGGGAAACCTGTCGGGATCGGCGACATTCCTGGCATTGCCGCGAAGCCGTTTGGTCAGGAGCTAGGTGTTTGAATAGCAGAACCGGCACTTTGGGGCGATGGTCTGGTTGTCTCGCATCCCGACGAGAAGCGCCGAAGCTGGTCTCGAGAGGATAGGGGACGGTTGGTCGCAGCGACGTCGAGGCCGGGGCCAGTGCTTGGAGGTTGCGCGATCGACCGGCATTCATATGAGCCAGCTTTCCGGAGAGGGCGGAGCCGCTTCCTGGTGGCGGGTCAAGGCCGGAAGATGCATCAAGCGTTTCGTACGCATGGTCGGAACGATGTAGATTCTTTGCCACCTGGTAAGCCGCTCTTGCAGCAGTATGTTTGGACTCGGCCTGCTGGCCTACCGGGGGGCATCGCCGCGGAAGCGAACGGATAAAGAAATTAGCAGCCTAATGCGCCCGGGCGATCACGCATACGGGACGTGCCGGGCTTTCACGCACGAACGCCTACATCGAATGAGACGGGTCACCTGGGGCAGCCGCATGCGGACGGCAAGGTCCAGCCCTCGTCAAAGCGAGTTGCCATTCGGGGGTTGAATGGGGGACATAGCGGGCCTTATGACGCGCTGGCAATCCTGCTGGTGCGATGATATTCCAGTGCGCTTTTCCCCGCCGAGTCTAAGCCAACAGGCAGCTCATCAGAGAAGTTACGCTCTCAGGAGAGAGAAACCCGTCGTAGCCAGGCTTGAAAATGCCGCAAGGCTTGTACAAACGTGCGTCGTCAACATGACCCAGACAAATAGCCGTAGCAGGGAGTGGATATGGTCTTTCGATTGAAGGAGCGCCTCGGCAGGAAGTTTGAAGAGGAAGTGCAATTCTTCAAGGGCTGGCAGAAGGATAAGAAACGTGTGGGCGCGCTCATGCCAACGTCTGTGCATGCCGCGCGCCGGATGGCAAGCGTGATTAACCCAGCATCGGGAATGCCGGTTCTTGAACTTGGCGCCGGAACAGGCGTCATCACCAAGGCTATCCTGGAAAGAGGCATCAAGCCGCATCAGCTGATTTCGGTCGAATATTCGAAAGATTTCTATCATCGCTTGACGCGAGGCTTTCCAGGCGTGGATTTTCGATTGGGCGATGCGTTCGCGCTGGGGGAAGTGCTTGCCGAGCGGAGCGGGGAGCAATTCGACTGTGTCATAAGTGCGGTGCCGATGTTGAGCTTTCCGATGGAACAGCGCATTGCCTTGCTCGAGGATTTGCTGGCCCGCATTCCTGCTGGGCGACCTGTGATTCAAATCACCTATGGGCCTTTGTCGCCGGTGATCAAAATGCCCGACCGCTACGTCGTGTCTCACTATGATTTCGTCGTCCGCAACATCCCGCCCGCACAGCTCTGGACTTATCGACGAGCAGTCTGACGGCGCCCGACGCGCGGAAAATCATGCTAAAGGACAGGACGGTGGTCGTCATAGCTTCGCATCAAGCGCGCCTTTGTCACTGCCACCTGTTTTGAGGAGGCCCTATGCCCTTTGGGCGGGGAGGTGCTCACTCCCCGAAGAAATCGCGCTACTCGGGCGCGTATTTGATCAATGTTTCGGACGAAACCGAGGCGATCGCGAGCAGCATGCATCCGAAATCATCTATCACTAGGGGGTCGGCGTCACGGATGAGGGAGAGCTCGACAAGCTCGCTCGCAAGACGGTGGTCGCCCGCACCACGCTTTCGGCATCGCTGCCAAATTCGGCACCCTCAGCCGATGTCAGCGCCGAGCCTCTCAAATCCACCAAGGCGCTTGAGATGGTGTCGCACAGCTGGCCTTTCGGCCAACCGGCCGCGATCGACCGCCCTACGCTACATCGAGCCGACGTAGCGCCTCGAACAACGGTTGGCCGTCCCGCTGGAGATCCTCATAGAGAGCGGCAAAGATCGCGGTTCTCGCCGCGCACGGTTCGGGCGCATTGAGCCCCCGGCAGGTCCCTCATCGGCTGCGAGCTTCGCCCTGCGGGCAACAGACAGCGAAGCCACCAGGGCCGCGAAAATCCCGCGATGGCGTCTCTATGTCGGAACCGGCCCGCCATTTTTGGGAGGTGATCCGTGCAGGTGACTGGCGGAAACAATGCATCCCGTCCCTGACCATATCATAGCCATCGCCCTCTTTCAGCCGCCCGAGCCTCCCGACAGCCGGATCAATGATGACAATCCCCTGGAGAATATTCTTGCTTGAAGAGCGTGGCGGTCTACGCCGTCTTGCCGTGCTTGGCATGGCATTCTGCCATTCCTTGCCGCGCGCGGCGAAGCGCCGTCACTCTACCGTGCGATGGCCTTGGGAAATACGACAGGAGGACCACAATTGTCAGGTTTTGGCTGAAGACTTTTCAGCGGAGTCCGAAAAAAGGAAACGGGAGCTCTTCCGGTTTTTGCAAAGCGCTTGAACTCGCTTTCGTTGGAGAACGGCCAGCCCAGCCGTTGCGAGTGATCGGCAAACCACTGCAAAACGATCATTTCGCTGTAATGTGGCTGCATTCTTCGGGAGCTTCTCGAATACAAACAGCTTGGCTTCGCGCACGGCGCAACGCGCCGGCAACCTCTCCGAATTTGATAAAGCCCTTCCAGTTCGCCCGCGCCGCCATCTTCGCACGCGCCTCCAGCACAGCCTATGCGAGTCAATAAATCGACTCGCCGGCACTATTGTTTCAGGTGAAATGAATCTAGTTTCAAAGGGTTCGACCGATAGGCCGGGCACAGCTGCGGCCATCACGGCCATTTAACATAAACGCGTCGCCCGATTGAGATTATCTTGACGGTAGCGTAGTTCGCCATCCATGCCAGTCGAGATGATCATGGGCAAATATCGAGACCATCGCGGGCCACGCGGGCATCGCCATGACGATGACCCCGTTTCCTTTTCGGAACGGACCTCCGAGCCAAGCTACTTTCAGCGCCCGGCGACCGTGACTGCGCACCCCGTCGACGCCGAGGTCTTGTGGTTCACAGTCAGCAAGGGTTTTGGCTTCGTCAAACTGTCGGACGGCAAGGAGGCCTATCTGCACGTCCGAGTGTTGGAGGCGGCCGGAAGCCGAGATGTTGCCGAGGGAACGCTTCTGAAGGTCACGGTCGAAAAAAGTCCAAAAGGTCATCAAGTCGCGCAGGTGCTGGAGATCGGCGATCAGATCGCGAAAACTCCGTCACATACGCGCCTCGCTGGAGGGACCATCGTCGAGACGGGTGCGCAGCTAGAGAGCGCGGGCACGGTCAAGTGGTACAAACCCGAAAAGGGTTTTGGCTTCATTGCTCCTGACAACGGTGAGAAGGACGTCTTCGTTCATGCCAGCACCCTGACCCGCTCAGGGCTCAGCGTGCTGGTGGAGGGACAAAAGGTGCTTGTCGAATGCGGGCAAGGCAAGAAAGGCTTGGAAGTCCGGAGCATCCGCCTCGCCTAGACGGCGCATTGGCACGGTCCGTACGAAGATATTGCACTACACAATTTACGGGCTGGTCTCGACGCCGAACGCCCGCGAGCGGTCGCAAAATCGCTCGAGGATGTGTCGCGCTGTGTTTCCATACGTCCACGGGCACCAATCTGCCCGTTGCCGATCCGAAAGACTGAGCTTCCGCGATCGTGCGCATTGTCTCGACGGGATTGTCGTGGGCCCTGACCCATTTCGAGCGCGTCGAGCAGCTCTTGCTCTCAGTCGCCGGCAAGACGGTGCTTTTAGGCGGAGGCGCGCCTGTTGACTATGAAAAAGGCCGTGTAGGTGGCTGGTATGTGGATAATCAGCGTTGGCGTCTTGCCGATTGCGCCAGCCGGCGCGCACTCTCGCAGCCATGGTGGCGGAGCATGTTGAATTGGCCTTGTTTGAGCAGTCACTCGGCAATATCGAGGGCCTCAATCGACCGTTCTGTGATCGTGTGGCTGACGCCGCAGAAAAAACCGCAGGGTCGGTTCTGTTCGATGTTCGCGTCGACGGCGACACCTGGGTCCAGCGGATGGCTGCGATTGGCTATGGCGAAACCGGCACGGCGATAATCGTGATGGAGAAGAACGGACACCTTAGATGCGCATCGATAAACGGAGACACCGCACTTCTGGTAGCAGAATTGGCTGCCTGGAATGCGTCTCCGCTGCGTGAGCAAGCGAGGCTTGACCACTGCGGAACGGCCAGCACCCTGCTAGCGAAGCTTCGGCGCTCAGGTCACTTCGGCCGTCTCTAGCCGACCCGGCGCTGCTCTTACCTGGCGGCCAAATTCCTGCTCGGCTCCAATAGGGCGCGATGGAGGTAAAATCGACCAAACTGCGACTTAATCTCCACCTGCGTGCCGCAAGTTTTCGTGCTCGCTGACCACGTCACCGCTTCGATCACTCGCAGCTAAGCGTCAGGAGGGAGCGCCGCGGAGATAGGTCCTGTGGAACGGGCGCGCGCAGCTATCCCATCAGATTCCATGCGACATGAATTGCCATCGACGTGGCTTTCATGATTGCTGGGTCTATGTCACGTTCTCGCTTGCTGCCCGAAAAGAATTTCCCCAGCTACGCATACCTGCCTGGCAAACATCCGCATCCGGTGCGCGACCCCTTGGGTCACAGTTACCAAAGCGACCCGGTGACCGTTGCCATTGACGAAGCACTCAGCTCAAACGAGTTTCGATGGGGTATCGACCTTTTCAACCACGGCTATTACTGGGAAGCTCACGAGGCTTGGGAGCCCATTTGGCACGCTGCGAAACAAAGCACTCAGCATCGCTTGCTCTTCAAGGGATTGATCCTGTTAGCGGCGGCCGGGGTGAAACTCCGCGAGGGAAAGCGGGTCGCTGCCGCGCGCCATGCGACAAGGGCTGCGACGCTTTTTCGCCAGGTGATGGATCTGCCGAACCGGGGCTTTGAGGCCGCACTCGGAATGAAAACTGCTGCGCTTGCAGTATATGCCGAAGCGGCCATAACTTCCCCGGCTGTTTTGCGGGAGTCGATGCCTGGCCAGCCTGAGCCAGTTTTCGATTTCATTCTCGCACCAAAATCCGAGAGCGGCTGATAGGCAACCCCTACCGTACCCTTCAAGGCCTTCCTTATTTCATTGTGGCACTCCAGCTGTCATAGGCAGTTCGATAAAGGGAGCTTCAATCCTGACGCAGTCGATCCTAGCGCTAACGCCGGCGCTGGGGTGGCACCCATGGCAGGCGCCGCTTCCATCGTTCACCTCGCGGCAAAGGCACATCGTCCTGCCACCGCTTCTTCCTGCGGGTCTGTCTGTCTCCAGCCGGTGCATTCGATGCCTCTGGCACCGACGCTTCCTCAACCGTTGGCGGCTCGGGAAGCGACGCGTCGGGCGTGATCACGCGCTTAACGTCGGGTTCTGCTTCACCGATGGCGAGCATGGGCTCAGAACGAACATCTTCACCAGGGAAAATCGGCTGCGGCGTCGCTTCAGCGATCGCATCCCGACCATCGCCGGCACCGCCGTTTGGGTTGCTACGATGGATGGCTCTTCAGGTCGAGTTCGTTTTCGGGTGGCGAGCGGAAGCTCGACGCACGAAGTTTGAACGGCTGCCAGGGGACTCTGCTGCCGTTGCTGAGTGCGTCCCCGCAGCGCCATTGGGAAGGGAAATCATGGCTTTCATGAAGGTCACGGCATTCCCGACGAGAAAGACTCGATCTTCGGTCAATTCGCAATCAAGCCATCCGCCTCGTACCGATGCCTGAAAAGCCATCAGCCTCTCGCGACCCAGCCGCTCGGCCCAGTAAGGAACCAACGTGGCATGAATTGACCCGGTGACTGGATCCTCGGGAATACCCGCTCCGGGGGCAAAGTAACGGGACACGAAATGCGCTCGCCCGTTGTCGGCTTCCTGCCCCGTCACGACAAGGCCGACAGACCCGAGGCGGGCAATCGAGGCAAGGGCAGGGACAAAGCTACGCACAGCTTCCGCGCTGCCGAGATCGGCGAAGATGTTCTCGAAGTTTCGGAAGATGCGGACAGGTGGATTGTCGAAAACACGTGCGATTTCTGCGGGAAGCCTCTCCAATGGCTCCGGGGGCAGACGGGGAATGTCCAGTCGGTAGCCATGCGGGCCTTGTGTAACTCGCAGCTCGCCGACGCGCGTGTGAAAGACAAGCGGAGCTTCCGCCTTGGCCTCGGTCAGTAACACATGCGCGGTCGCCAGGGTGGCATGGCCGCAGAAATCGACCTCATGCGCCGGAGCAAACCACCGCAAATCCCACGCGCCATCCGACCGCGCTTTGACGAAAGCAGTTTCGGCAAGATTGTTCTCTTGGGTGATCGCAAGCATCAGGTCATCCGGCAGCCAATGGTCGAGCACGAGAACAGCAGCAGGGTTCCCGGCAAAAAGCCGGTCGGTAAAGGCATCTACCTGATACATGCGCATGGGACATCTCGTTTCAGAAGGCCGACCTTTAACTTGACGGACGCTCATCTGCCTGCCGGTCAATGGCAGCTGTGGATCCATCGCGTCGTCCATCGTATTGCTTATCAAGGGCCGCAAGGGGTCCGAAAGCTGATTTAGGCTTCCGGCCGGTCGGGGTCGTGGTAGCCGCTTCGCCTCTTGCTGCGCTCGAGGCGGATCAGCGCGCTGTCCGCCTCCTTGGATCTTACAGGTCGAGCCCGCGCCGCGGCGGGCACTTCTCTACGACCTTCCCCGCTCGGCGAGGGCTCGTGCCAAGAGCTCGCCTGGATGACCGGCGGTCTCAAGCCCCAGGCGTGTGCCGCCCAGGTCGGCGGCGTTCTCTTCCTCATTGAGTTTCCATGCTCCCTCGAGGCGCTCGACGCGAAATTCCAGACCGACAATGCCCCGCATCATGCTGTCGATATATTCTTGCGGCGCATCCGACACGCTCCAGGGTGCTGTGCGTGTGGCCTCGTGCCTGTCGGTCAGATCTTCAACCTGGCGCCGCAGCCAGGCCCTATCCTCAATCGCCGTCAGGCTTCCGTGCGCGTGTATGGCGATATAGAGCCATGTGGGAACGACCTTTCCCGTCTCGCGCTTGGTCGCATACCACTGCGGCGACATGTAAGTGTGAGGGCCCTGAAAAATCGCGAGACTGGCGCTGCCCTCTGATACCCGCCAATGCGCGTTGGCACGCGCGACGTGGGCCGCGAGGATCAGGCGTCCATCCGGAGCCTGCCGCGCGATGGTCGGCACATGCGTGGCCTCGATGCCTGCAGGCGTCGGCGTCACGATCGTGGCGAAACCGATCTCGCGGACCGCGGCCAAAAGCACATCGGGGCGGTCTTCAACAGATCGACGGGGCCGGTACATTTAGTTCCTCTTCCACTGCGTGGCTCAAGCAGCCGGTTGACGTATTCAACCCAGCGTTTCGATCTGGGCATTTGGGCATAGTGCCTCAATCACTCCGGTCAGTTGCGCCCCAGCGGCCCTCAGCCGCTCCGAAGGCATGGGCTCGAGCGCCTCGAGTACAAGCCAAAGGGAACGCGAATCGGCCGTCACCATAGTCCGCCGCCCCTGGCGCCAGTTCCAGCGGCGGCAGGTGACTCCGGCGTCATCGCACCAGACGACCTCGCCCGGCTCAGGATGCTCGGTGACCGGTTCGCCTTGCTGGACGGTGTCGAACGGCTCGGCGCCCGTCGCGATCAGAAGTCTCGGAAGACCCAGATAGTGATCCAGGTCTTCACCCCCAACCGGAATGCCGTAGAGCACGCTGACGGCGTTGTAGGCATCCACCAGCGGGGAAATCCGTGGCAATGAGCCATCCTTGCGTATCCGCTTGAGAAGCGCCGCAGCCGAGCAGGGTGTTCGATTAGCGTTGGTACCGAAGGCCCGGTAGGCTTCGGCCCAGGCCGCAAGATGCGCATCCCTTTGGGCATCGTCGCCAAGCGCGGCCTGCTCCGCGGCCGCGATCACGTCAGCGAGCGCCGGGTTCTGAGGCACGCCGACTTCCGCGTTTCGCACGACGATGCTCAGCAAGTGAAAGTTCGAGTGCCGGGCGTAAATCTCGGGGGCGATCATGGGCGTGAAGGACATGGCTGCTCCGTCCTGCGGGAAGGCTCTGCGTTACGGTTCATTAGGGCGATATCGAACATCGCGGGTAAGACGGACGCCCCGGACTTGTGGGAGACCGGTCGTGCCTGTCGCACAAAGCCGCCTAGTCATCCGGCCACCGACAAAGCCTGATCGAGGTCGTCAATGATGTCCTGGGGATGCTCGAGCCCGATGGAGAGCCGCAAGAGCCCCGACGGAGCCATCGACTTCGGCCCTTCGACGGAGGCGCGGTGCTCGATCAGCGAGTGCGTGCCCCCGAGGCTCGTGGCCCGCACCACGAGTTTGAGCCGGCCAGCAACCGCCATGGCGGCCTCGGCACCGCCGCCGACGATGAAGGAAAGCATGGCGCCATAGCCCGACATCTGCCGGCCGGCCAACGCATGCCCCGGGTCGCCCGGTAGGCCAGGAAAGAGGACAGCTTCGACAGCGGGATGCCTTCGCAACGCTTCGGCCACCCTTTGAGCACCCTCGCAATGGGCTCGCATACGAACCGGCAAGGTCTGCAGCCCGCGCAGCGCCAGCCAGCAGTCGAAGGGGGCCGCGACGCTTCCCTTGTGATGTTGAATCATGCGCAAGGGGCGTTCGAGCGCCGATGCCTCCGGCAAGACGACGACCCCAGCCATCAGGTCGGAATGGCCGCCGATGTATTTCGTTGCCGAATGCACGACAGCATCGGCCCCGAGATCGAACGGGCGCTGCAGGATCGGTGTCGCCCAGGTATTGTCCACCACCGCGAGCGCACCGACCTCGTGCGCGAGGTCACAAGTCGCCCGGATGTCCACGACGCGGATAAGCGGGTTGGAGGGGGTCTCGATCCAGACGAGGCCGGTGGGTGCGGCACCGACAGCCGCGCGCACGGCGTCCATGTCGCGCATGTCAACGGCGACGAAGTCGAACCTGTGCCCGATGTCGGTTTCATCGATCAGCGACCGGATGCCGAAATACATGTCGTCGGGGACGACGATGCGATTGCCCTTGCTAGCATGCCCCTCGAACACCGCGGTGATCGCGGCCATGCCGGACGAGAAGGCGACAGCGGCCTGGCCGCCTTCGAGCGCGGCCATCGCCGTCTCGAACGCCTGCCGCGTCGGGTTGTCATCCCGGATATATTCGTAGCCCGACGGGAAGGAGCCGTCCGCGCTTCGCTCGAAGGTCGTGCTGGGATGGAACGGAAGGGTGACGGCCCCGGTGGAAGGGTCGACGCGCCGACCCGCATGTATTGCCGTGGTTTCTATGTGCATCGAGAAGCTCCTTAGGTGGATTTGAGAAGGAAGATTGCAGGGATGACCAGAAGCAGCCCGATTGCCTGGGATCTCGATGGCCGCTCCCGCAAAACGGCGATGGCCAGAACAATCGTGGCTACGGGATATAGCGAGGCGATGGCCGAGGTTTCCGCCAGCCCTCCCGTGGCGAATGCCATCATGAGCAGCAGGTTTGCCGTTCCATCGAGAACACCGGCCCCGGCGGCAATACCCAGTGAGCGCGGATGCAACGCCCCACCTCGGCATCTCAGCGTCACGGCGGCCGTCGCCACAAACGCCGTAGCGCGGACGAGCAGGAGGCCCCTGATACCTCCCCCAGCGACCTCGACCCTGTCGAGGCCAATGTAGAACAGGGCCAGGCCGAGTCCGGCCCCGAGGGCGACCATGAGGGTCGAACGGTTCCGCAAGCCATCGCGCCAGCCGCCGACCAAGCCTGAAAGAAAAGCTGCGCTGAAGCCAGCCGCAACCAGCCCCAGGACCAGAGGACCGGTCACCGCCTTGCCCGCCAGAATATCCACGAACGCCGGCACGGCTATGGCGACGGCGGCGGTGAGCGGCGCGACCTGCGTCATCTGCCCCTCGGCCAATGCGCGATAGAGGAGGGAGACGCGCGCGAACCCAGTGCCTGCCGACAGGCACCACGCCATGGGGAGCGTGCCAGCAGGTCCACCGCCGAAGCATGCCGCTGCGCCGAGCACGAGCAGGCCAACGCCGAGCGCCACCGAGACAACCTGCCGCCAATCCGAGTCGCGCGCGGCGACACCGCCTAGAAAATCGCCAGCGCCGAAAGTGGCTGCGGCCAAGCTTGCGGCCAGGATGCTCATGTGGGGACCACGGAGCCAAGCGGGAGCTCGCATGGCAGATACAGGGTCGGCCGCCCGCGAGCGGCAAAACCTTGTCGGCGATCAGAATGGCCACGGGCAACGATCCTGGAGTTTGAGACAGCGCGGTTGAACTTTTCACGCCGGTCATTATACTGACCGTATGCAATGTGTCAGCGGAAGTCAATATAATGACCGACGAAGAAACGGCAGAGGCAACGGAGAGACAACTTGGGACCGCACTATCATTGAGGGTGCAGCATCTGCGCCGGGCCCAGACTTTGAGCCTGGATGGACTTGCTGCGCTCTCCGGTCTGTCGAAGGGCACCGTCGTGGCCATCGAACAGGGAAAGGCCAATCCGAGCATTGGAGTGTTGTGCCGTCTGGCGGTCGCCTTCTCTCTGTCAGTTACCGATCTGTTGGGCGTGTCATCCGAGGAGGTTTCGGGTGGTCCGATTGAGCGCACCAACCCAGCTACGCTTTGGAAAACACCGCGAGGAAGCAAGGCGAAATTAGACGCCTCGACCTCAGGCCGGACGATGTTCGAGATCTGGTCCTGGACAATTGTGCCCGGCGACGTTCATCGCTCGGACGCTCACAGCCGGGGCACCCGTGAGCTTCTTTCGGTCGTGCGAGGAAGCCTCAACATCACCGTCGGCTCGGAGACTATGACATTGCAGGCCGGCGAAGCCGCGCGGCTCGTCACCGATCAGCCGCACTCCTATGCTGCCGCGGACGATCAGCCTGTTTTGTTTTCAATGGCTGTGCTCGAACGCGCAGAAGAGTCATGACCCATCCGTCGTGATCGGCTTCGGATGGATCTGGCTCTTGCGCAACCGACATCGTGGGAACCGCGCAAGGCACCCGGCGGCTGCTCAAGGGAGCCACAAAGTTTTCGAGTTTCTCGCGCGTCTGATCCCCCGACAGGTACTGAATCGCGTGGAAGATCGGTGCGGCATGGGGCCTGACCGCCACCCGGTCCTGCGGACGACAATGCGGCGTGATAAAGCGCGGTCATGATCGTGCGGAGAGAGGCGAAGGAGGCCTGGTGGCCATCGCCTTCCCGCACGTGGTTGGCATTATGTATCGTCCAGGCGACACGCCGCTCGATTTGGTTCAAATAGGCAGTTTTCGATGTCATCCAATTCTGCGCAAGTGATGCGTCACATCGGTGTTTCCAGATAGGGGCTGTCTTCACAGATCGAGTCTCAGCACTCCGGTTGCGCGCAATACGCATGGAATGAACCGATGAGTCCGAGCGTCCTTGGACAGGACAGCATCCCGATGGATCGGCTGCCCTTCCAGAATTCCGCATTCGCAGGTCCCGCAAACCCCGTTCTCACACGACGCCATGAGCAGCACGCCGGCGGCGCGCAGCGCTGCGAGTGCCGAGGTATCGGCCGCGACAGGAACCACTGTCCCGTCACGAAGGGTGATCGTGAAAGGTTCGGGTGGCGCATCGTCGTGTTCCGGCGGCTGAAAAGCCGAAATGCACGGTTCTTTCCGGCCAGTGCGCGGTTGCCCGATCCACGGCCGCCATGAAACCTGGTGGACCGCAATAATAGAGCTGTGCGTCGGAGGAACGCGTCGATAGCAAGGATTCAAGATCCTCCCGGGTCTCCGGTTCGTCGTCGAAATGCAGCCACACGGTGTTGCAGTCGAGCTCCCGCTCGATGACCGACAACAGAGGCGCGAGTGCTCGGCTGCGGGTGAAGTAGTGCAGCTGGTACGGGCTTGCCCTCCCGCTCCAGGGCGCGCGCCATTGCCAAGATCGGGGTGATTCCGATGCCTCCTGCCAGCAGCACGGTTGGCCCTTCGCGTTGGGCAAGCGAGAAATGATTGCGAGGAGCAGAAACCGGGTGGGTGCATCCGACGGCCACTGCGTCATGGATCCACGCCGAGCCGCCGCGACCAACCTCTTCGCGCTTGACGGCGATTGTGTAGCGGCTCAGACCTGTCGGATCGCCGCAGAGCGAATACTGGCGCACTTTCCCATCAGGCAGATGAACATCGACGTGTGAGCCCGGTTCGAAGGCTGGCAGCATTCATGATGATGCGGGGCGAGGCCATATCGATTACCCGTCAATTGGTAGAATCGGATCACCGGGGCGGATCACGCCGCCAACCTCGATCGCGCAGTTTAGGCCAGAGCGGTTCAGAAGGCCCTCGTAGAGACCGGGAATGCCGAGCAGTTGCTCGATATACTTGCAGGGAAAATTCATCCGCGCCGCCCGCAGGACGGTTTCCCCGATCCGAAAGCGCGTGCCGACCAGGTGCCCCAAGGGAACGCCGCGCGTGGTAAGGTTCCGCCGATGATCTTCGGGCGCGACCTTGGCCTTGAAACCCGGAATCCTGGGCTCGCCCTGTGCCATGGCTTCCAGGACTTCGACCTCGATCAGTCACTTCGCGCACGTCGGGTTTCGGAGAGTAGGTCCCCGTACCCAGATAGTACCGATCCCCGACAATGCCGCGCCCGGCAACGAGTTGTGCTTCCGTCAACTCTTCCATCTCGTAGGACGCCGCGGGTGCAACGTGGATGTGAAGCAGCGTTCCCCGCCAAGTCATGCATTGTCCTCCAAAACCATGGCCGCAGCCTTAAAGTGAGAGCCAGGATTTAGGATATGCACGGGCTCTTCCCCGACCTTTAGGGGAGCCACGGCAACGGACCTAATCCCGGGAGAACTCTGCTGGGGAACTGGTCTGATCAACAGTGCCAGTTTTTTGATATTTTTCCAGTCCAGTACGCTGAAGGTGGCTGGCTGCTCATGTCACAAGCCCGGCTTATCGTCGCCCCGCCCCAAGCCATCGTCGCCATTGGTCTCGGGGAATCCTCCTTTCATCTGTTCGACAGCCTCCAGCAGAATTCGAACACCCTTCTCGATCTGCTGTATGCTCAAGGCGGAATAGCCCATGACCAGCCCGACCTGGTCAGCACGGCCTTCGCCCGTTTCGCGACGATCGTATAGGGGGGAAATGGAGTGTATGCCCACACCTGAGTGTCGCGCCTTTTCAATCAGCGGTGCTTCCAGTGATCGCGGCAGCTCCTTGAACCAGACGACAACGTGCAGCCCGGCGTCGGCGCCCTCGATGGCGATCCGATCTCCGAATCGGTGTCGCAGGGCACTCAGCAGGCTCTCCCGGCGCTCACCGTTCAGCCGGCGCACGCGGCGCACATGGCTTTCATAGGCGCCGCTCTCGATCAGCATTGCTAAAGCCTCCTGCTCGGCCACCGGAGAGTGCCTGTCCAGGAGTTGTTTGGCCGCCGCGAAGACGTCCTGTAATTCCGGGGGGACCACGAGATAGCCAATGCGCAGCATCGGCGAGAGAGTCTTGGAAATCGTGCCGAGATAAATCACAGAACTGCAGTCTTCCAGCTTGTGCAACGGGGGCACCGGATTGATGTCGTAGCGGTACTCGCTGTCGTAATCATCCTCGATCACATAGGCGTCGTTGCGCCGCGCCCATTCCAGGAGCTGATGCCGGCGCGAGATCGGCATGACGCCGCCGAGCGGGAACTGGTGCGAGGGCGTGACATAGGCCAGCCGCGCCTCGACTCCTTTGAGCAAGTCCGTCTTCATCCCATCCTGATCGACAACGACCGAGACAGGCGAGGCCCCTGTGCTGGCAAAGACCTGGCGAGCCATCCGGTAGCACGGGTCTTCGATGACGAAGCGGTCCACGGGATCGAGCATCAGGCGCGCGCACAGATCGAGACCCTGCTGCGAGCCGCTGACGATGATAATCTGCTCGAGGTCGCAGCTCAACGTTCGGGCCCGCCAGAGATAACTCTGCAGCGCCTGGCGCAGGCGACGCGATCCGCGGGGATCGTCATAGGCCAGTCGCACGGGACGTTGCGCCATCGCCGCGTTCATGGCGCGCTTCCAGATCAGCGCCGGGAAATCGGACGGCGCCAGATCACCATAGCGGAAATCAATTTTCGGCGCGTTCGGCAAGTAATCCGGCCAGGGCGGACTGGCGCGCAGGCGTCCCCCATAAGCGGACAGTCTAACCGGGCCGGCTCGTTTCAAGCGCGCGCTGCTCGGGCTGTCTTCGAGCAATGATGATGCAACGCGGGGTCGTGCGCCTTGTCGAACTTCGATGAAACCTTCCACGGCCAGCTGGTCGTAAGCGACAGTGACCGTCGTTCGCGAAACGCCGAGCTCACTCGCCAAACTCCGAGAGGACGGCAGGTGACTGCCGGTTTCATAGACACCGCCAAGAATTTGGTCTCGAAGCGCCATGTAAATCTGGCGTGCACCCATGGCATGCACACGGCCCTCGGAACCGGGATCTTGAGACTGGACCATTTCAATCATCGCCAACTGGACATTTCATATAAACCAGTCTGAGCGCATTCTGCCGAAAATCCAAGAGGACGCCACGAACTGATGACCCGCACGACCGATCCAATCAAGATGTGTGCTCCGGAGCGGTCGCACAGCGACGCCGACCTCGGCTTCGCCACCCGCGCAATCCATTTTGGCTACGATCCGATCGGATTTTCGAACGCAGTCCAGCCTCCGGTCTTCCTGACCTCCACATACGGCTTCGAGAGCGTGGCGGCTAATGAGGCCGCAGCCGCGCTCGGCGGCAGGCTTTACGCTCGCGAATACAATCCGACGACGGAAATCCTCGAGAAACGGCTCGCCAATCTGGAGGGAGCCGAGGCGAGTCTGGTCGTGGCATCCGGGATGGCTGCTTTCGGCACGCTGATCCTTTCGCTGCTGTCGCAGGGCGATGAACTCGTCGTGCACAAGACGCTTTACGCGAACACGCTCGCCATGGTCGAACAGGCGGTCCCGCGTTTTGGGATCAAGGTCGTCGCGGTCGATCTGTCCGAGCCAAGCAATCTCGATGGCGCGATCACTGACCGGACCCGGCTTGTTTTCTTCGAGACCCCGGTCAACCCGCTGAGCCGCATCCTCGACATCGCGGAAATTTCCGGACGCGCACACGCTCGCGGAGTTAAGGTGGCGGTGGACAGCACCTTCGCCTCGCCGGCACTCCAGCGGCCGCTGGAACACGGGGCCGATATCGTGATCCACTCGCTGACGAAGTATATCAACGGCCACGGCGATGCTCTCGGCGGGGTGATCTTGGGTGACGCTCAGACACTCCACACGCTGCACGAAACGGGTCTCCGCTACATCACCGGAGCGGCACTGTCACCACTGTCGGCGTTCCTGATCCTGCGCGGACTGAAGACGCTGACGCTCCGCATGGAACGGCACAGCGCGACGGCTCTTTCAACCGCGCAAGCGCTCGAGGCGCATCCCGCGGTGGCCTGGGTGAGCTACCCGTTCCTCGACTCGCATCCCGATCAGGCGATTGCCCGAAAGCAGATGTCCGAGGGATCAGGCATGTTGGCTTTCGGCCTCCACGCCGGGTTCGAGGGTGCGCGCCGCATGATGGACCGGCTCAACCTGGTCACTCGAGCTGTCAGCCTCGGGGATGCTGACAGCCTCATCTGCCATCCGGCCAGTCTGACACGTGCCCGTAAAAGCGTCCGCAAGGACGCTCATCTTGCCGATGGCGTTGGCGAGGACCTCATGCGTCTCTCGGTCGGTCTGGAAGACGCCGGCGACTTGATTGCTGATCTGAGGCAGGCGCTGGACCTGCTCTGATAAGCCGGTTCCCATCTCGCTTCCAACATCACTGGCGCTCATGCAGAAATCTGGAGCAACGCAATGGCATTCCTGAGCGGGCTTTCCGCATTCCCCATCACGCCGAGTGACCGTGACGGCCGCGTCGATACTAAGGCCCTGCGCAGGTTGATTAGACGGCTTTGCGCCGCAAAGGTCGATTCCATCGGCCTTCTCGGCAGCACCGGCACCTACATTTACCTCACGCGCGAGGAGCGGCGAGCGGCCCTTGCCGAAGCTTTGGACGAAGCCGGTGGGCAGACGCCGGTCGTGGTGGGCGTGGGCGCGCTGCGTACCGACGAGGCGGTCAAGCTCGCGCAGGACGCCAAGGCCCTCGGCGCTGCCGCGGGGTTGCTTGCGGCTGTCTCGTACACCCCGCTCACCGAGGACGAGGTGTTCGAACATTTCTCGACCGTGGCGCGCGAAGGTGGCCTTCCGATTGTCATCTACGACAATCCCGGAACGACGCATTTCCATTTCACTCCCGCACTTGTCAGCCGTTTGGCCAAGGTGCCGGGGATCGTCGCCATCAAAAATCCAACCGACAAGAGCGAAGCGATCGAGAGCCATCTGGCTGGGCAGAGGAGCATCGTGCCGGAAGGCTTTTCGATCGGCTACAGCGGCGATTGGAATGCCACTGAGGCCATGATCGCTGGTGCTGACACCTGGTACAGCGTGCTGGCCGGCATCCTGCCCGAGGTCTGCATGAAGATTGTCAGGGCGTCGCAGACGGGCGATGCGGCCGAAGCACGCCGCCTCGGCGCCGCATTGACGCCAATCTGGGATCTCTTCAAGCAGTTCTCCAGCCTCCGCGTCGTCTATGTGCTCGCCGAATTGCTCGACATTTGCCGCGCTGAACTTCCGCGCCCGATCCTGCCGCTCTCCGCTGTAGCAAAGCGTCAGATCGTCGAGGCGCTGGAACGCCTGCCGGCGGGCATTTTCCGATAAACCGTGAACCGCCCGACAGTGAAGGAACCTTCATGTATGTACCCCCACATTTCGACGAACCCAGTCAAGAGGCTCTCCACGATCTGATCGAGACGAGCGCCCTCGGCGTATTGATCACCCATGGCAGGAGCGGGCTCGATGCCAATCACATTCCCTTCGACCTCAATAGGTCGCAGGGTGAAAACGGTACCCTTCGCTGCCATGTCGCACGCAACAATCCGGTTTGGCAGGACGTGGCGACCGGCGATGAGGTTCTTGTGGTGTTCCGCGCCGGCGACGCTTACATCTCGCCGCAATGGTATCCAAGCAAGCAGGAGTTCCACAAACAGGTGCCGACCTGGAACTACATCGTCGCACATGCATATGGACGGATCACAATCCACGACGATGAACGCTATGTCCGCCGCAATGTCGCCAAACTGACTCACAGGCACGAGGCGGCCCAGCCTGTCCCGTGGAAGATGGGAGACGCACCGAGGGATTTTATCGACACAATGGTCAAGGCAATCGTCGGTCTCGAGATCGAGGTCACTCGTCTTGTCGGCAAAACCAAGCTCAGTCAGAACAAAGAGGTCCGCGATATCAGCAATGCCGGCGAAATGCTGAACGCCCAAGGCGACCGGCGCGTTGGTGAGGCGATGCTTGCAGCCGCCGCCCGGAAGTCCGAACAGGGCTGATTCGTCATCGCATCCGGAGAATCTGATTGCGGGAAGTCGGCAAACACCTTCCCGACTAGGATGAGCGCCTCACCAATCTCGCCGTCTTTCCGAACTTGAGGCAGGGCGCGTCTTATTCTTAGACAAAAATAAAACCTGGATCCGGCGTATCGGAAAGGCAGCAGAAGCATGAAATTCGAGACTTCGATCACGGCCGGCACCTTCGTGACCTTCCCGGGTGGTGCCCTTGCCGGACAAGGCAGGATCGAATTTGCAGCGCCTTGTGCAGATGGTTGGCTCGTCATCGCAGACCGAACGCCGGTGCATCCCGTCAGCTTTCGCTGGCCGGACCAACCCGCCGATCTAGGTCAGATAACCTTCGCGGATGGAGTAGTGGTTGAGATTGCGGATGCTTGGACAGGCCTGGTCGATGCTGGCGCCGGTGTGCTTTTGATGGGGGAGGAAGCGAAAGCCGTCAGGAAGGGCGAGGGGGAATGGCAGGGCGTAGTCGTACATATCGTTCAGTCGGATCGTGACCTCGGTCCTTATGTCGGCGAGGAAGCACGCTTCACGGTTGAACCGCGTAGACGTAAGGCACTCTCGATACCGCATACAGCGGCGCATCTTGCCGCGTTGGCACTGAATGCGGCTTCAGTTCCGTTCTGGACGAAGGATTTCGCGGATAGCGATGCGCTTGGGCGGCCAAATCTCGACAAGGCCGCAATAGAGAACTCCTCTATCGAGCCGACTGTGTCCACGGACGTCTATCGATTGGGCAAGTCGCTGAAGAAGAAGGGCTTTGATCGCGATGCCTTCCTCAGCAAACTTCATATCGTCGGTGCGGAAATCAGCGGAACGACAGGTCGCTGGCTGGAAACGAACTCGTTGGTCAGTTTGACGCCTTCCGAGGGATTGCTTGATGGAATTCGGCAGTGGCGATGCAACCTCGATGGCATCGAGGTCATCATCCCTTGCGGAGGGACCCATGTGGAGAGGCTGTCGGATATCGGTGATGTAAACATCACGTTGGCGCCCTCAGAGGATGGCTTTGTCATGACAACACGCGCTCGAGAAGCGTAAATCTTCGCCGAATTTCGCGGGCCAGGAACCGATATCGCCGCCCTCGACCCCAATCTTTGAGGCCTCGTGCGACCGTGAGGACGTGACCATCTAGTCGGCTCAAAGACTGCTCGGCATCATCGTCCTCCACGGCCGTCCCACCGATCAGAGATCTTGCGGCCCCACCTTACAACAGACAAGCAGGAGCATTGGTCGCCAGATACCGTCGTGTGACGCGGCGGACGTCGACCTGGCATGCGTTCCGCGCAAAGTCTTTGATATGGTGGCTCTTGGTCGCGGCGCTCCCCCGCGCACGCAAGAAAGTCCAGGCAGCTGGGCGCGCCTGCGAAGCCAACAATACTATTAATTGGCGTCATAGCTGGCTTGCGCAGCCAATACCTGCTCGATGTTTTCCTCGGCCCAGTGCGCAATCTCCACGACCTTACTTGCCAGCGTCAGTCCTAGCGGCGTTATCGAATATTCCACTGTAACAGGAACGGTAGCGAAAGCCTGGCGCCCGATAAGGCCGTCGCGCTCCATTTTTTTCAGTGTCTGGGACAGCATTTTCTGAGCCACCCCTTCGATCTCTCTGCGCAACTGATTGAAACGCCTAGGCCCTTCCGAGAGTCGCGCCAGAATGAGGACGACCCACTTGTCCGACAGGCGATCCAGCACAAGCCGCGTTGGGCAGTGCTCGCAAAATACATTTGGGCTCGCGTGCCCCGACGGCACGGTTCCTTCGGTGGTACCAGGTGTGCTCATGGTTCCCTCTTAACACATGGTTCCTTATTGACTAGGTAGTATCTCGCTAACAGCAGGTATCATATGGATACCATATTAGGAGAAATACATCATGTCAGGAAAGATTCTCGTGGTCGGCGCGACCGGCAACGTGGGGCAAGTCCTTGTCCGCGAGCTCGTCGCTGCCGGTGAACGGGTGAAAGCGGCCTCGCGCGCTGCGACGGCCATTACCGGGGCAGAAGCGATCCGGTTCGATCAAACCGATCCGTCAACCTACAGGGACGCTTTTAATGAGGTGGACCGCGTCTATGTTCTCGTCCCCAACGGCCGCCTCGATGTTTCCGATTACCTCATGCCGATATTGCGGGCGGCGATCGAAGGAAATGTAAAGGTTGTGCTGCAGACGGCTTTCGGCGTCGATGCCGACGACAGGACGCCCTACCGCCAGGCCGAGCTGTTCCTCGAACGCAGTGGGACGCCTTTCGTGATCGTGCGGCCCACATGGTTTGCGGACAACTTCCACCTATCGTGGCTTGCCGGGATCGAGGCGCAGGGCGTGATCGCCGTGCCGGCCGCAGATGGCAAGTCGAGCTTCATCGATGTCCGCGACATCGCAGGAAGCGCTGCGGCCGCCCTCAGGACCAGCCAGTTTGACGGCAGAGCCTACAACCTGACTGGTCCGTCTGCGCTAAGCTACCAAGAAGCAGCGAAAATTCTCTCCACAGTCGCAGGCAAAGAGATTCGATATCAGCCTGTCGATGACCAGACCTTCATTGCCAATCTGGCTAGATTTGGCATGCCGGCCGACTTTGCAAGCCATCTCGCCTCGATCTTCTATCCCGTCCGCGAAGGGTGGGTGGCTGCTGTCGCCGACGGCGTTGAGAGCTTGACCGGCAAACCCCCGCGGTCACTTGAGACCTATGCGGCGGACCACGCCGCCCTATTCAAGGACTAAGGCAGCCCAGGGGGCGGTGGCCAAGTGGTTTATCTCCTTTTAATCATCAAACCATCATGGCGCCGCTCTTGGCAAGTTGAACCAAAGCTCCAACCCACCAAGAAAATGTTGACGGCGTCGGAACGCCTTACGGCGCACGCGGTGCTCGTGAACCGAGCCCGCTTGATGGCGTCCCTGGCGGCCCTGCAGACGTGGGCTACCGACCACATCGGCAGTATCCTGGAAGCGCGCCAGCAATACGGTGCGAAACAGTAAGTGCTAATGCGGTGGGTAAGATTTAATTCTGGAAGTGAGCTTGATCGAGCCTAACACGAAGAATGATGCGGCGTTCATATGATCGCCAACAATCTCACTGAGCCTGTCAGCTGCCCTTCGCACCTGCCCGTGAAGGGGGGTACCAGCCTGCGCAGGCGCTTCGTCGGTCATGGTCCTTCATCTGCACGTATTGTCCATAAACCGTCCGTTTTCCGCACGTCGGTGAACGGTGGCCGTTAGGCTGCAACCCGAACGTCTTCCGTGTCCGAAAACCATGTTCGGAAACAATCGTCCGGATGACGTTACGCGTAATGGCAGGTGGCGACGGGCTACTTGGAAACAAATTTTTCGATCAGCCATGCTCCAGCGGGACCCAGTGCCTTTTCCTTCCTGTAGGCGATAACCAATGGGAAGCTTGGCATCAAATCAGAACCCTCCCAGCTTTCTGGTCTCAGCTCGATCAACCGTGCGGCGGCAATATCCCCCTCAACCCGTGATCGCGGCATTGAACCCCAGCCGACGCCGGCGAGGATGAGGTCGTATTTCGTCTGAAGGTCGTTGACGCGCCACCGGTTGGCTGCATGCACGCCATAATCTCGCCCACTGTCAAACTGGGGAGCCGGGCTGATAACCAATTGGGTGTAGTCACGCAGTATCGTTGCGCTGAACGTCCCATCAATTTTGCCAAGCGGATGCGTTGGTGCCGCGACCGGGACCAGATCGATTCGACCGCACACCCGCCGTTCGAATTCATCAGGTTGGCGCTCGGCAAGCAAACCCAGGTCAGCAGTTCCGTCGCGCAAGGCTTTGGCCGCAGCATCGAAGGTTTCGGTCAAGATGCGAATTTCAACGAAAGGGAAAGCCTGGGTGAATTCCCCAAGCACACGGCTCAGCAGGATCGCTGGCGTGTAGGAGACAACCGCCAGGGTGAGTTCTGCCTCGAGCCCGTTTGAAATTCCTTGCGCCTGGTGCCGCCAATCGGCGACGTCGTCAAGAATCCGCCGTGCGCGCGGCAACAAGGCTTTGCCCGCTTCCGTGAGAACCGGGCGGTAGGCGGAGCGATCAAAAAGAGGGAACCCGCTCTGTTCCTCCAATTTCTGAATTGTATAGGTGATGGCCGACTGAGCCCGATTCATGCGGCGAGCAGTTGCGGCAAAGCTGCCTTCTTCGACGATCGTGACGAATACCAGGAATTGATCGAGGGTGAGCGCGTCCATAGTCATGCCCAAAGATCTGACGTTTTCAAAGAGTATCCAAGATTCCCGCGATTCAACCTTCCCGATGCCGAGTGCGCGTAGCCATCTGCCCCACAGTCACTCTGACTTCGCTTCCATCGATTGTTGGCCAGAAGCCTCTGCAAGGACCAGCGCCGCAGATCGTCAGGCCATTTCCGCTCGGATCGCCGTGTACAGCGACTATATCAGTTTATTTGAATAACTACACCGAAATTTGATCGATTTCTTTGGTGGTGCTGCGATCTAAAATCACTCGAACAGGCAGGAAGTAACGCGCTCCGCCGGCGTATGTGCTGGCTACCTTGCCTGCGCCCCGAGAGGTGGTGCTGCTTTTCAGCCTGATGGAGTTATCGGATGTCAAATACCTTGAGTTTTGCGCCTACACAGCCGGCAGGGAAGCCGCTGCGAGCCGGGCTGTGGGTCGCCCAATTGCTCGTTTTCACGTCCTTTACCCTGTTTGGCGGCATGAAGCTGTTCATGCCGGTCGAACAATTGGCGGCAATGTGGGTCTGGCCCGGCGCAGTGCCCCCATGGTTCCTGCACCTTATGGGCCTCATCGACATTGCGGGCGGATTTGGCGTGCTGTTGCCTGCGCTAACTCGGATTCAGCCACGCCTCACCGTTCTGGCTGCACTCGGTTGTGTGCTGCTGCAAATCGCAGCGACAATCTTTCATTTATCGCGAGGTGAAGCCTCGGTCGTACCACTCAACATCATCCTGCTCGCCCTTTCAGCGTTCATTCTGTGGGGCCGCGGTAAGAAGGCTCCCATCCCGCCGCGTGGATGAGAGTCCGAGAGAGTGAAACCGCAAGCTGTCCGATTGCTGCGCCATCATGTCCGGGTGGCTGATTCCTCGCACCTGGAGTTGCACCCAGGAGAGGCGCGCCAGCCAAATGCGGGCGCCCGTCACAGTCCTGAAGTCCTCGGGCAGGCTGAGCTTCTTCGGCGAGATCGCCGATCTTGCGGAGCCCGCCGATCAATCGGCGGCTTGCCGAGGCCCACCGCCGTGTTGCAGCGGTTGCCGCCGGTTCGGCAACGGGGTTCTGGCGCATGTTAGGACACCCGGCGGTCCAACAAGCGCTGCACATACTACTTCGACGAGTTCCGTCTTCCCGTCTCTAAGTCTGCGCCCAAGCTTAATTCGGTCGACCCCCGTCGTACGTGACCCGTATGCCCGGCAGCGGGGGGAGGGGCGCTGCCGTGAAGCGTCCGCCATCAAATCAATGTCGGATTTCCGACAGTGTCGGATTTCCGATTGCACAGAAAATCAGCTAACTCATTGCTTTAATAAGTTTTTCGTCTTTGGCTCGGTCTTTGCACGGGGGTCTCCGAACACATCAGCGAGACGTCGTCCCATGATCATGCTCACCGAAAATGCCGTCGCCGCCGTGAAGACTGCGCTGTCGGGTGCCGCCAGGCCGGCGGAAGGCCGAATACAGGGCTTGTACAGGGAAGGACCGCTTCCGTCGCGGCCGGGAAACAGCCATTCCTACAGTCGGGGCAGCCGCCAATAGCCCCGTAAGATGCGCCCGACAGCATCACGTAGCGGTGCCGTGCCAGACCCGGATGACGCCGCTCCCGCTGTCGATGTCGCCGACCTTGAGACCGACGGCTCGGAGGCGTGCAGGTCTTTGGCTTACTCGCACATCCGGTCGGGACCGCGGCTCGAAAGTGCCCACGAGAGGGGGAGTAAGCCCAATGGCTATGGCCGATATTCGCCGCGAACATGCCGCTAAGTTTGGGAAACACCAATAGGAGCAAAGCAAGTGGAGCTTTCTTGCATTGGGGTCGGCGCTGGGCCGTCTAATTTGAGTCTTGCGTGTCAGATACACGAAGAAATTGGGCAAGGGGCGTTGTTCCTGGATCGGCAGGTCGACTTCCGCTGGCATGCAGGCATCGCATTCGAATCCTCGGAACTCCAGGTCAGCCACTTCAAGGATCTGGTCACGCTGGTGAATCCGCGATCAGCCTACACTTTCGTAAACTACCTGTACGAGAACGGGCGTCTGTACCACTTCCTGAACGCACAGTTCGAAGCCGTGCTCAGAGCTGAGTTCGAGCAATATCTGAACTGGGCCTTCCATAAGAACCCGTTTGTCCGCGGCGGCGAGACGGTGCGCGAAATCCGCTTTGACGGCGAGTTTCGGGTTCGGACGGATAACGCGGTTCTTGGCGCCCGAAATGTTGTGGTCGGCATTGGCAAGCAGGCGCAAATACCGCCTCAGTTTCAAGGCTGGACTGGACGCAATCTGTTCCACTCATCTGTTTTACTGCACATCCATCCTGAGGTGCGGAAAAAGCATGTTTGCGTGGTTGGCGGAGGCCAGTCAGGAGCCGAGGTGCTGTTGCACCTTGTCGGCCTGCCGCAAGAACGGCGGCCTCAATCGATCACTTGGGTCTCGCAGCGCGAAAACTACCTGCCCATGGACAACAGCCCGTTCACAAACGAGTTGTTCATGCCCTGCTTTTCGGATCGTTTCGCGGCGATGAGCGAGTCGCAGCGCAAGCTGCTCTTGCGTCGTTTCGGGCTTGCCTCGGACGGCATTTCGGAAACCGCGTTACGCGCGATCTATCAGGCGTTATACCGCCACGCATTTCTCGAGCCAAACCAATGCGACATCACACTGCGGCCGGGCTGCACCGTCTCGCACTGCATCAACGCCGGCGCAAGTCACAGGCTGACCCTGCAGCACGGCATGGACGAGGTCGAAGAAGTCACGGCCGACATCGTCATCCTGGCTACTGGATACCAGAACGCCCTGCCAGATTTCTTGAAACCGATCGTGGACCGGCTGGAGCAGATCGACAATGAGTTGGCCATTCGCGAGGATTTTTCGGTGCGCTGGGACGGACCGCGTTACAGACGCATCTTCGTACAGAACGCGAGCCCCGGGCAGCGCGGGCTGGCCGATCCGAACCTAAGCCTTCTGGCCTGGCGCGCGCGTCGCATCCTCGACAGCCTTCGGGGGCGCGTGCCATGCGCGAAACCCGAGCACCCTGGCTTCATCAGCCGTACCTCCATCGAGAACTGGCCCGAACCCGTGGCCGAAGAAATGGGCAGCGGGATATGACTACTGATCATCGGCGGTGGCATCCAAGGAATGATGTCCCGCCTCCGCTGCGGCGAAGGCCGGAGCCTTTTCCGAAATCATCGTGACCGAACAAGCCTTTGGATCGATCGGCGCATCGCATTATTCTGGGGGCGTGCATTCCCCTACGGAACAGAAAACCTACATAAGGTTTCGGTTCTGTAGCAAACTCTGAGGTAGGCCGTGAACAAGGAGTTTTTGCCTGCCTATAAGGCAGCGAGGATTTCGAACTGCTCGGCGATCGAAGGGTTTGGGTTGTAGGCGTACCTCGCCTGTTGTCTGCGCATCATCTGGATCATCTCGATGCGGGACAAAATGGTCGTGGCGGTTGCCACCGACCTGAAGCCAAGCATGGATGGATCCGGCACTTGATGCGCCGGTGATCCTTCTCGATCCGGAAGGTATTGGCTCTGCCGGATGCGGATCGGCTTCAGCGACCGCCGTGACCGATCCCGGAGCCGCGTTTCCGCATCGCAGAGGCATATCGCCGCGTGATTGGTGTGGCTGCCGTCGATGATCATGCGATCCGGTTGGCCATGGCGCGTAAGAGCCTGACGAAAGAAGCGCTTCGCCGCCGATAGGTCACGGTTTTCGTTAAGGGACAACTCCACCGTGTCACCGACGCTGTCGATGGCGCGATAGAGATACATCCATGGTCCGCGGACCTTGCTGTAGGTCACATCCATAACCTGCCAGTGACGGATCGCTTGCGCCGGTTGAACCGCTCCAGCAGTTGCGGCGAAAAGTGCACGACCCAGCGATGCACGACGGAATGATCGACGCATAGGCCGCGTTCGGCCATCGTCTCCTCAAGGCTGAGATTGTAAGCAGGTACCAGCACACGCACAGTAGCATGACAGATGGTGCGGCCACGTTGACTTCAGTTTAACGGCGCGCTTGTAGATTCGGCAGGGTGGGCTCGCCGACCATCAACTATAAGAACCATAGTTTCTGTCACATATCATCGCCCGGGCGGTTTGGCTCTATTTTCGCTTTCCATTGGGTTTACGGCTGGTCGAAGAGATGCTGATGGCACGCGGCATTATTGTATTGTTTCTCGTGAAACCATCCGGCGATGGGGTCGGAAGTTGGGCCCTGTCTTTGCCAAGCAACTACAGCGTAAGAAACCGTCGCATCGTGATCTCTGGGACCTGGATGAGGTCGTGATTTCCATCGTGCTCGACCTGCAGCATGACCTGGCGTTTCGCCGCTCCATACGACCGCAGGGGGGCGTGGTTCTCAGATTGAAGGCCGACATCCGCAGCACGGCCTTGTGGCCAAGCTGGATTTGATCGATGTCCTTGGGGGGAGATCCGTACTTCCAGCACGAGATCGTCACCTTCTGGCACACAATTAGCATAATCTGATCGGCGGGGTGTGATCACTCCGCCGACGGTATGAACCGCGAGTGGCTGAACGACACCGGATTGCGGCGCGACAATATCGATCCGTCGCACTTGGTCTTCAGCCGCCATCTTGCGCTCGACATATTCCCCTACTTGCGCGCCTGAACCTCTCTGAGCTCCTGGCCGACTTCCGTCTTGAGATCCTGATTGATCTGCCCGATCTGCAGGCGCGTTTCGGTTATGCGTCCGGCGACTGTGCCTGATAGGCGATCTTCTCACCGCGTTCGCCGCCGAAAGTGACCACCTGCGTCTTCAGGCTGTTCAAGCGTTGGTCCGAGACAATTCCTTGTTCGCGCAACCCACTCAGGGCAGCGATTTCCTTTTGGAGAATCTCGATGCGTTTTTCATAGGCAATCTCCTGCGCCTTGAGTCCCTACATCTCGTGCTCATATTGGGTAATGCGCTCCGCTAGCTGGGCCTGCCTCCCTTCGCGGGATTGTCTGCGGAATTCGAACAGCCGCGTCTCATTTGTATCGCCGAAGCTACGTCCGGAACATGTCTGCGGGCAAGCAGCCATTCGGGAAGGCGATCTCCGCCAGATCGTCACGCTCAGCTTTGAGCCGTGCTACCGGGGGCGGCCAGCTCATCGAGTCGCTTGGTGACGATGGCGAGATTGGCGCGGGTCTGGGTGGCATCGAGCCGCATGACGATGTCGCCGGCTTTCACCTGACGCCTTCGCCCACCAGGATTTCTCCCACAACCCCGCCGGTTGGGTGATACACCTTCTTCACATAGGAATCGACGACAAAGTGTCCGGACGCGACAACCGCACCGGAGAGATTCGTGACGGCTGCCCAGACTCCGGCTCCTCCAACGTCAAGCTTTATGATGGCGGAGAAAATCCTCGTACGTCGCTTGCAATCCGGCACCAAGAGACGTTTTGGCTTTCCCGCCAAGGGTATGCAAGCGCGATACGTCCAGCAGCTTGCGCGGGGTGCCGTCCGGCTTCGTCGTGTCGAACACCAAATCGCCCTCGTAGCGGACCGTCGCCTTAATCAGTTCCGCCAGTTCGCGAATTGTGACGTCCTCTCCAACGCCAACATTGATCAGAGGCGCGGTCTCGGGAGCCGTCAAGGCGCCAAAATCCGAATCCGGCAGGCCAAGCAGGAATGCAATGGCATCCCCTATATCCAAAGAGTACATGAACTCTCGCCGGGGCCTTCCGGATCCCCAGACCACGACCGAGGAGTCACCGTTCATTCTGGCCTGATGAAACCGTCGCATCAGAGCAGGGAGAACGTGAGAGTTGTCGGGGTGATAATTATCTCCGGGACCGTACAAATTGGTCGGCATCAACGCGAGATAGCGCGTCTGATACTGTCGGTTGAAAGACCAGCATGATTCAACGCCTGCTATCTTTGCCAAAGCGTAGGGACGATTTGTCGCTTCAAGCGGACCGGATAGTAGGTAGTCCTCTCGTATCGGTTGCGGGCAATCCCGTGGGTAGATACACGAGCTACCAAGAAAGATCATCCGCTCGACGCCGGATGCGTGGGCGGCATCAAAAACGCTGACTTGAATCGCGAGATTGTTATGAAGGAAATCAACCGGAAAGCTTGCGTTGGCAAGAATGCCACCAACCTTTGCGGCGCACATAATGACGTAATCCGGTCTTTGCGACATAAAGAACTCGCGGGTCGCGGTCCGATCGGAGAGATCCAGTTCATCGTGAGTCCGCGTTATTATTTCATACGATTCTAAGGCCGCGAGGGCCCCTACTGTGGCGGATCCAACAAGGCCGCGATGGCCCGCTACATAGACTTTTTTCATGTCTTCATTCTCATCTGCTTACGTTTGTATTTCGGACGCAGCTGGTCAGCCTGCATGCGACGTTCACCGCCGGCTGCCCGCGAAATCGGGTAAGCGCCTATGCACTTGGGGAACCTCGTCGGCTCGAGCCAACGCGATATAGCTTGCGCAGAGCGCGGAAGAATCTGGCCGCATGGACATGCGCCTCAGTGGTGTTCGGCGTACACGAGAAAACACTCCAGCGAGCGCGAATATCGATAACTATTCTTAGGGCTCATCCTTGAATTGTTCCTATGCAACGCTCCGCAAGATTGGTGAAATCGTTTGTTTCAATGAAACGCATCCACGAAATGGATAGCCGCGGATATGCTTCAACGGCTTGATGTGAATTCTCTACCGCCTGTAGGGCGGTGGCTTCAGGTTACGGCTTAAAGCCGGATGGGTCCGCCCTTGGGCGGACAGGGAGCGAACTCACGTCACATTGAAGTTGTCCTGGCTCGGGTGGCACCTGGTTCTTGATGTATTCGGCCAACATCTCATCGGTCACATTCCCGCTGCTCACCACCCAATAGCCCCTCGCCCAAAGGTGCTGGCCCAATAGCGCTGGCGCAGTATCCCGAACTCGCTCAGCAGCTTGTGCGAACTGCGCCCCTTCCGGTGTTGCACCGCACGAGACACCGACAGGCTGGGTGGGATCGACACCAGCATATGCACATGGTCGCGATTGATCGATCCGGCATGCACAACCATCTCATGTGCATCTCATGTGCCTGCGCCGTCTCCCGCAACAGCTCCCGGCACCGGTTTCCAACGTCCGGCGCACGCCGCGCCAGGTAAACGTGACGGGACGGTGATCGCGCAGAAGCAGCAATCGTCTCGATCGCCCCCGGCCTGGGCAGCATGCTTGCCGGCTGCGGCAATCACCGGGCGAGGTGTCGCCGGCATCCATGGCCATCACCGTCCGCCTTACGGGTCGTTCCGGCACGCCGCTGCACGGGCACCATGCGGCAAAGACGATCCGTGCCGAGATTCGCATCGAATCGAATCGATGAGAGTGGAAACGTCCGCCTTCTGCTCCGCAACGAGCGATGAAGAGCGTGTCGGGAAACGAGCGGCTCGGCGATTGTCGCCCCAAGGCGTTCGATGCCGAAGCCGGATCGACCTAGGCGATCTTGTCGGAGGGGAGGGCCGGGCACGTCGGCTCGCGCAGGGGCTGCGCCGTGCCGACGCGGATCGTCTCGATGCGGTTGTCCACGCTGTGGAAGAGGGGATCGAGGCGCCGAGCGCCGAGGCCTTTCGCTTCGCGCGTCGCGGAGCTGGACCATCAGCTTGGCGGTATAGCGCGTCTGCCTCGTCAGTGCTTGCACCAGGACTCGCAGCTTTCAGGCTACCTTCAGCAAGGCGGCAGTCACCGTGGGAATGCTTTGCGGGGGAGATTGGCAACTCCAGCCCCTCAGCTCTCCCTCTCTACCGTGCCGTCCAAATACTGAGTCAGTGCGCAGACCAAATGATAGAAGATGCTGGCCGGCACCTCTGACGCGAGCGAGCGGCCGCGATCGTCGATGCGGTCGATCCATAGGCCGAGCGGCGCTGGATCGATGTGCCAGCGGAAAAGACGGCCGACACGCTCCTCAATCTCCGGCTTGAGGTCGGGCCCGCCTGAATCATCAAGCGCAATCGCCGCCTTGATCGCCTCTGCCTGCGGCCAGCTGCGCGACACCCGGTCGAGCGGCAGGCCCTGCCGCGAGACGGCGCCGTAGGCAAGGCCGGTGGCGCGGTTGAGGCCGTTGGCGACGGCCGAGGCATAGAGCTTGCGGGCAAAGGCGGTGAGCTCGGTCTGGCCACTGCGGTCGGCGAAATCGACCAGCAGCGAAGCCCATTCGAAATGATGGCCGGGCTCGGTCCAGGTGGCTTTCTCGCTGTTTGCCGACTTCCAGCCGTCGTCGAAATATTCGCCGACCGTCCAGCTTTCGGCATCGAAGAAATGGCTGCGGAAGAGATCGATGATGCGCGAGGCACGGCGCAGATGGGCGCGCTCGCCAGTCGCCCGGTGCCAAGCGAGGAAGGCTTCGAGCAGATGCATATGCGGGTTGGAGCGCCGTTCGCCCATACCATCCAAGGTGTCGAGGAAGCCAGTCATGCGGCTGTCCTCGAGATGCGCATCAAGAAAAGCGAAAGTCTCTTCGCCGAGCCGCAAGGCATCGGGATGGTTGGACATATGGGCATGCGCCAAGGCCAAGAGCACGCAGGAATGATCGTAGGCGTCCTCAACCGGATCGGCGACCGAGCCGTCGACATTGAGTGTGCGCACCCAGCCGCCTCTATCGGTGCGACCCTTTCCGGCCATGAAGTCAATGCCGTGGGCGATCAGCCGCTCGGCCGGGCCGTCCCAGCCGCGCGCCTTGGCGACCGCGAAGGCGTAGACCTGGCGCGCCTGCGTGCGCATGCGTTTAGGCTTCATCACCGGCGAGCCGTCGAAGGCCAGCGCCTCGTGGAAGCCGCCATGGCGCTCATCGACGCCCAATGTCGACCACAGCGGCAGCGTCTCCTCGAACAGCCAGTGACGTACGCGACGGCGCCAGGCACCGCTGTCGATGACGCGGTCATGCGCTGGCGTGAATCTCGTCTCCAACCGGCCGGATTTTTCCAACTGCTCGACGATCTTCTTGACGTGCTGGCTGTGGCTGACCGGCGCAACGAAGATTGCGTCCACCGTCGTGACGATGGCGACGTCCTTCATCCCGATCGCCGACACCAGGCGACCGTCGCTGCGGATATAGGAGTTCTCGCAATCGATGGCGACGACGTCGCCGACGATGACGTTTCCCTCTTTGTCGGAGGGGCCGACATCGAGCAGCGATTGCCAGGAACCTAGATCGTTCCAGCGGAAGCCGGCAGGCACCATGGCGATATCCTTCGCACACTCCATGACGGCGTAGTCGATCGAAGTCGAAGGGATGGCCGAATAGAGTTCCAGAGGCATATAGAGGCCGGACAGATCGCTGGTCGCCGCCTTGTAGGCGGCTTCGGTGGCCTGCCAGATTTTCGGCTCGAAAGCGGCGAAGGCATCGCGCATGGCGCCGGCGCGAAACAGGAAGATACCGGTATTCCAGTAGAAACTACCGGCCCCGAGATAGGTCTGGGCCGTTGCAAGATCGGGCTTCTCGACGAAGCGTGAGACATCGAACACGCCGTCCCGGTCGGTCGCGACCTCGATATAGCCGTAACCTGTTTCGGGCTGCGTCGGCTTGATGCCGAACACCACCAGCCGGCCGGCGCTGGCCGCCGCTGCGCCCGCCTCGATGCTCTCCCAGAACTGGTGAGGCGTTGAAATCTCATGGTCGGAGGGCACCACCAGCACTAACTCATCGCCATATTCGGAGAGCGTGCGCAGGCTGGCCAGCGCGACAGCGGCCGCCGTGTTGCGGCCGGTCGGCTCGAACAGCGGACCGCCGCCGGCGAGATCGAGACCGGCGAGATCGGCATGGACGCGGTCGGCATGACGCTCCGAGGCGATCAGGAAGATCGGCGTTTCGCCTTCCGGCTTTGCCGTCAGCCGGCGCAAGGTCTTGGCCAGCATGGAGCCATCGCCGGACAGATCGTGGAACTGTTTGGGATTGTCCTGGCGCGACAGCGGCCAGAGCCGCGAGCCGACGCCGCCGCTGATGACAAAACTGACGATCCGCTCGGTCATTCGGCTCTCGCGACTAGAAAGTCTGGTTGTAGGCGCCGACTTCGGGGCTGCGGCGCAGCACGCCGTCGACGGCGTCGAACATCTGCCGGCGGCGCTGCGACGACACCGGGCTCTCGACGACGACGACAAGCTCCGGCTTGTTCGACGACGCCCGCACCAGGCCCCAGGTGCCGTCCTCGGCGACGACGCGCACGCCGTTGACGGTGATCAGATCGATGATCTTCTGACCAGCGAAGCTTACGCCATCGCGCTGCATCGCCTGGAAATCGGCAACCACCCGCTCGACCACGCCATACTTCACTTCGTCGGCGCAGTGCGGCGACATGGTCGGGGTGCCGAAGGTCAGCGGCAGCGCCCGGTAGAGGTCGGCCATCGAACTGCCGGGGCTGCGATCCAGCATCTGGCAGATGGCGATGGCGGTGACCAGCCCGTCGTCATAGCCGCGCCCGATGGGCGGATTGAAGAAGAAATGGCCTGACTTTTCGAAGCCGGCGACGGCGCCGAGCTCGGCGACGCGGCGCTTGATGTAGGAGTGGCCGGTCTTCCAGTAGTCGGTGACGGCGCCGTTGGCGCGCAGGACAGCGTCGGTGTTGAACAGGCCGGTCGACTTGACGTCGACCACGAAGGTCGAGCCAGGGTGGAGCAGCGAAATATCGCGCGCGAGCATGACGCCCACCTTGTCGGCAAAAATCTCGTTGCCTTCATTGTCGACGACGCCGCAACGGTCGCCATCGCCGTCGAAGCCGAGACCGACATCGGCGCCCGTCTCCAGCACCTTGTCCCTGATGGCATGCAGCATCTTCATGTCCTCGGGGTTGGGATTGTAGCGCGGGAAGGTATGGTCGAGCTCGACATCGAGCGGGATCACGTCGCAGCCGATGCGCTGCAGCGCTTCCGGGGCAAAGGCACCGGCAGTGCCGTTGCCGCAAGCGGCGACCACTTTCAGCTTTCGCGCGATGCGCTTGTCGCGGGTCAGGTCGTCGAGATAGGTCGCGCGAAAATCGCGGACGAAATCATAGGAGCCGCCGCCGGCGAGGTCGAAGTCGCCGGCCAGGACGATCGCCTTCAAGGCGCTCATCTCTTCCGGACCAAAGGTCAGCGGCCGCGCCGCGCCCATCTTGACGCCGGTCCAGCCATTCTCGTTGTGCGAGGCGGTGACCATGGCGACGGACGGCGTCTCCAGCGCGAACTGGGCGAAATAAGCCATCGGCGACAGCGCCAGGCCGATATCCCTCACCTTTGCACCGGCGGCCATCAGGCCGGTGACCAGCGCCAGTTTGATCGACAGCGAATAGGAACGGAAGTCATGTCCGGTGACGATATCGGGTCCGGCGCCGAGGCGGCGGATCAGCGTGCCGAGCCCCATGCCAAGCGCCTGGACGCCGATCAGATTAAGCTCGGGCGGCACCTCCGAGGCCGGATGGCCGAACCACCAGCGCGCATCATATTCGCGAAAGCCGGACGGTTTGGTCAGCGCCGAGGTTTCGAATTCGAAACTGTTGGGTCGGGCCTCGCCAACGGATTTGGTCATCACGGTCAGGCGGCTCCAGGCAAACAGTGGACCGGAGTTCGACAGTAGGCACAATGGCTTACTCTCGCTTTCCGCCTCTTCTGGCGGGTCTTGGTCTCGCCGGAAAACCAAAAGCGCCGAATCGCCGAGGGGCGTCTACCCATCAGAACCAGAGTCGACGGGGGTGCCAGGACTTTCACCAAGTCGGGAGATGTTCGGAGGAGTTGTCAATTAAGCTCAAACGACCCGGATCGTTCAAATCGAATTCAATAGTACGTGGCGCGAAGAGGCGGGCATAGCGCGAGAAGGCGCTGGTCGGCGGAAAGCGAATGACGGTATCGCACCGCCCAAGGAGGTACATCTCGACGAGCGCAGAAAAACCGCCGTTAACGCCCAGTGCCGCGCTGTGTAATGGTCCGGCCCGATCCGCTTGGAAGTGTTTTGGAATAGTGAAAAGATCGGGAATCACGCCCGACAAGTCATGGCGCACCTGCGCACTGTCAGTACACAAGAACACCTTCACAGGTCTTGAATGTGGTAGCGCTTTAGCCTTGCGAATGGCCGTGCATACCTGCCGGAAGGCGAGTTCCGGATCAGCCCAGTACGGAGCGTGCTCCATAATATCTTCGCCGTTGCCGTGCCGGACATGCACCCCGATTATGCTGTGATCCTTGAAGTGCTCCTGGTAGATGGCGTCAATCCGAGCTTCAATTTCAGGCCTCGGTTTGATACTCCGAAAAATCTGTAGTTCGGCATCCACATCGCAACGCCACATCAAGCAAGCATCGCATACTACTGTGTTGGCTTCAGTGTCACCTTGGGCTTCGAAAAGCTCCCTCAGCTCTTCACGTTCTCGGAAAATCTGTTCATCTGGGCGGAAAACGCAGTGGATCGATGGCTTATTCCACCATGGCGGGAAGAATGGCCCAGGCAATGAGAGCTCGTTGACCTGGTCGTCGCAAATAACCGGTACGCCAGCGATGTCTTGAATTGGTTCGAAGAACACCGGAAACGCATTCGTGAAGGGTTGATCGAGATAACAGGAGCCACGCCAATCTATCGCTAGCGTTCGCCCTGTGCGCTGCGCGTAGGACCAAGCTGCCGCCAGCGACCAAATGCAATCACCAAAACCGGTGCGCCGTCGAGAAACGACGAACCGATCCTTGCCGGAACCCATCATCTGTGATCGCGGTCCCATCATCTCGTTCTCCATTTATCGTGACAAGAAAGTCAAATTGCCCGTCTCAAGACTGTTCCATCTGACTGGGCTGCAATGTCGCTCGCCGTAAGGCGGACTTTCCTGTGGAAATGTCGCACGTCGGCTGCAAAACGGAGATAGCGTCTTTGAGGTGCTTGCAGCGAATGGCCAACTATGGGCCGGATGATTATGCGCCTGCGCGCGAACTTCGTGGCACTGCATCACGGATCTCCTTCTCTCGGAAGTTATCTCAACGCATCAGGCGCCGGCGAAGCAGCACCATCGAGAGGAAGAACGGCAACACCGCGTACATGCAAAGCGCAGCGATATGCAGGGCGATGCCGCCAGCCTGGCGATCAAGCATTTCCGGACGAATAAGGTCGATCGAATGTGCCAGCGGCAAAAAGTGCGCTACCTGCTGAAAGGTGCCTGACAATTGGGTGACCGGGAAGACCGCGCCTGACAGGAACAGCATGGGTGTGAGGAAGAGCGACTGGTAGAATACAAAATAGTGGTAACTGGGCGCAAGCGCGGTAACGGTCATCGCCAGGCTTGCAAAGGCGAAGCCAGTGAGAGCGATGGCTGGTAGCACATAGAGGACGGACGGCCATGCCGCATAGCCCAGCGTGGCGGCAACAATCGTAATTGTCGTACCTGCCATAAAGGCCTTGGTGGCTGCCCACGCCAATTCACCGAGAACGATGTCGCCGAGGGTAAGTTGTGTGTACAGGATTGCTTCCCAGGTGCGCTGTTCGCGCATGCGAGGGAAAGCCGCATAAATTGTTTCGAAGGTCGACGCGGTCATCGCGCTTGTCGCGACCATGCCGGCTGCCAAAAAAGCAACGTACGACGTATCTTCAACGCGACCTACCATCATTCCGAGGCCAGTGCCGAGTCCGAAAAGATAGATCATAGGATCGGCGAGGTTACCGAGAATTGACGCAAGTGCAGCCTTCTTCCATGATAGATAGTTGCGGCGCCACACCGCAATCCAGTTCCACGCGTTGGCGGGTAGGGCCGCCGCAAAATCTTCACCCATCGTTCACTTCTCCATCTCGCGTCCGGTCAGCCGCAAGAAAACGTCCTCCAGATTAGGTGGACGCTCCAGAAGCCGCAGACCGGCGCGCCCGCGCAGTTGCACGCGCACCTGCTCCGGATCGGGCGCATAGCAAAAGAGCGTCTCGCCGCTCACCTCGATGCGCTGAACGTACGGCCTGATCAGCGAACCCAGCTCCTGTGGGTTGCCGCCGAAGATCTCGATGACGTGGCATCCGATATGCTCCTCAATCAGGGCATGAGGGCTGCCTTCGGCAATGTTGCGTCCATGCTCGAGAACGCACAGCCGATCGCACAGCCGCTCTGCCTCTTCCATGAAGTGGGTCGTCAAAAGGATCGTCTTGCCGCGCGCCAGCAGGAAACGCAGGCGCTCCCAGATCAGGTGTCGCGCGTGCGGGTCGAGCCCCGTGGTCGGCTCGTCCATTACGAGTAGAAGGGGATCGTTGATCAGCGCACGTGCCAGCGTCAGGCGCCGCTTCATGCCGCCCGATAGTTCGGCGACACGTGCATCCGCCTTGCTCTCAAGGCGGGCGAACTCGAGGAGCGATGGGATGACCGCTTTGATCTGGCGTGTGCTCATGCCGAAGTAGCGCCCGAACACCAACAGGTTCTCGCGTACCGTGAATTCCAGGTCAAGGTTGTCGAACTGGGGAACCACGCCGATGCCCTGGCGTGCCAAGCGAGCCCGTGCCGGCACAGGCACTCCGAGCACCGTGATCTGACCCGCGTCAGGCCGTGTCATGCCGAGGACCATACGCGCAATCGTGCTCTTGCCGGCACCGTTCGGCCCCAGCAGGCCGAAGCACTCTCCCGACGCAACGGTGAGCGACAGCCCATTCACAACGAGCTTGTTGCCAAAGGACTTGTTTACGCCGGTAAGGTTGATTGCTATGTTTGACATGCGTCTATTTCAGGCTGAAAAGAAGCTGATCGGCCGGCCGCTCACTGATGAGCGTTCTGGTCCAGAGTAGGCATCCCATTTGTGCCGGCTCATTGGGAAAGTGACAGCCGAAGCATTTGCGTGTGTTGCTCCCACTCGAACCGATTGCGGTCGAGCCGCTACGGATCGCCTTTCCGCTCTATCAATTGATTTCTTGCCCAGGCTCACGACTTGTCCACCCAACCAACGCACTCGATCACTCGCCACTGAGCACGCTCTCAGACTCCACCAAGCCTGAAGAACCGCGCGAAAGATCCGTCCTGCGAATTGAGTGAGCAACTTCCGAACCTCCTGTAGCGTTTGGTCCGGCGATCGGGTTTTTGATGAGGATCTGCTTTTCCCCTCCATTGGCTAGGGTAGGCGCCTTGCGCGACAGCCAATCGCTATTGCTCAATGTGCACAACGCATAGGCTTTCAAGGGGAGTAAGAGAAAGACGTTGATGAATGTGTGCAGAGAAAAACCGAGAAATCGAAGCTGGCGAGCACGAAACGCTACCACGCTGCACCGAATGATGGTCATGGCTGCAATCATCAGAACTGCCGACCAAGGCACTGTGGCTGTCAGTGCGAGCTGCGCGAGTCCAGCCAGTACCGACAGGGCGAGCAAAAGCGGGCCGAGATTCTGTCCGACCACATCCAGCGTTAGATAGCGATCGAGGCTTGGCAATAGGCGCAGCGCAAGGAACGTGTCCCGAAACGTGCTTCGAGCCCAGCGGAGTTGTTGGCGCAGATATGGCCCTAGCCGATCCGGAACGACCGTTGCGGCGATGGCGTCGGGAACGTATTCGGTTCGAAGCCCTGCTTTCAGCATGAGGATGGTGAGATGGCGATCCTCACCGAAGTCGCTTGGCTTCCCACGAAACAGTTGCGTCTCGTACTGATCCAGCAGCAAAAGGAGTGCAGAGCGACGGTACATTGCACATGGGCCGCAGCAGCACATAACGGCACCAAAGCGAGCCTGTGCCGCTCGCTCCTCATTGCAAGCCAGCCAATACTCCATATCGATCAACCGGGTCAACCAAGTGTCGCTCCGGTTGCTGGCCGTCAACTGGCCCATGGCCGCGCCGACGGCTGGATCCTGCATCTTCAGTGCAAGCTTTGTGACGACGTCTGACGCGAGTGTCGTGTCCGAGTCGACGTTCAGCACCAAATCTCCAGATGAGCGGCGTATCGCGGCGATCTGCGCTTTGCGTTTGCCAACATTCTTGTCGAGCAAAATAAAGCTGAATCTCGGGTCGCCCGCAAAGGCACCGTGTACCGGTGCGACAGCGTCGCGATTTGAGGAACCGTCATCAACCACATAGACCCGCAGTTTTCCGGCATATTGTTGGCTTGCAATGGACGCCAGGCACGCCGAGAGCGCGCTCGGATCCTCGTTGAAGCAGGGGACAATGACATCCACGCTCGACAGAAGGTCGAAACCGACCAAATTGTCTGACTCCGGTGAACGGTCCACAGGCAAAGCATAAGCCATCTGCATGCTTTTATAAGCAGCCGACAGCAGCGCATAGCTCGAGACGGCGACAGTACTAGCTGTGGCAAGCAGGTCCATAGGATCTCGCAATTTTCAGTGATGTTGTGGAAGGGCGCGAATTTCGTATCCGCAAGCGTTCAATGCCGGAATCAGCTGGGAGAGCGCCTGGGCGGTCTGGTCGCGCAGACAGGCTTGAGTGCCCTGTCTCAACTCGTCGGGCGGGCAGCCGTCGTGCAAGAGAACGATTGCACCCGGCCGGACGCCGGCGAGCACTGCATCGACAATCGCGTCGGTACCGGGGCGAGACCAGTCTCGCGGGTCTACAGACCAATGAAGCGCCGCCAGCCCGGCGGTCTCTGACGCCGTGAACACTTCTTCGCTCCATGCACCGTAGGGCGCGCGAATGAACCGTACCGAGGCCTGCGGGCACGCCATCATGATGGCTCCGTTCGCTTCAAAGACTTCACGTTGCACTTCGCCGAAGCCGCATTTGCACAGATCCGGATGAGTCATCGTGTGGTTGCCCACCTCGTGCCCTTCTGCGATCACTCGTTGGATTAGATCCGGGTGCTCTACGGCGTAGGTGCCGATGACGAAGAACGTCGCCGGCACCCGATTTTGCGCCAGCACATCAAGGATCTGCGGTGTAGAAAATGGATTGGGACCGTCGTCAAACGTCAGATAGACGCTGCGACGGCCGGTGCCAGCCCATTCACTCGGCACTTCGCTTATGTAGTCCAGATGTTTCATAGCTCCGGACCGTTCCGATCAATCAGGGTGCCGGATGGCCACTCGCTCATCGAGCGTCCAATCGGCACAACGAAGACAAGCACGTCCTCCACGCGCGTGGGCGGCAGGTCGGGATACACTTCTGGGTGGGTCGACCGAACGCGAACGCCCGATACAATGGCCGCCAGGCCGTTTCGGCAGACCCTCTCAACATGGTTCCGCATCGCGTGCCGAACCGTGCCGAAAGCGAATGGAACCCCAAGCTGCTGCAGCACTGGATACACAGCATGCATTGAGAAGCTGATTCCGAATCCCTCAAGATCCGAACGCACCCCGTACAGCCCCAGTTCGGCCACTAATAGATCGACCTCGCCAACCTTGATGAAGCGCCGCAGTATGCAAATGTGGGCCGCTATGCCGTGCGCGTCGTAGCCGATTGCGCGGAATTCCGGCCTCGCACCGGCCCAACTACGGCCGCCTTCGAATGGCTTTACGTCGACGGCCCCAGCATAGGTCTTTCGGAAGAAGTCGGAGAGTTCGACATGGTCGGCCAGTTGCAACTCATTTTCCCAGCACAACCTCCACCGCACGTCAGAGTGCATGGAAAGACCTCGTCTTTGTTGGTGTTTTCTTGAGGTAAGCGCCTACGCGTAGGGGAGCTTGTCGCGGCGAGCCGACGCGATTTAGCTTGCGCAGATCACCGAAGAAACTTAGCCGCAATGGACATGCGACTCGGTTGATGTTCGGCGTACACCGGAAAATGCTCCTCGGAGCCAGCGCAAACATTGATAGTTACCTTTAGGCTTACATTCTTCAATCTCCCTATGCGACGTTCAGCAAAATCGGTAAAATCGTTTGTTTCGATGAAACGCATTCACGCTATGGATAACTGAAGACATGCGCTTCAAAGGGCTTGATCTGAATCTTCTCGTCGTGCTCGACGCGCTGCTGAGTGAGCGCGGCCTCACGGCGGCGGCACGCCGCATCAACCTAAGCCAGCCGGCCATGAGTGCGGCCGTCGCCCGGCTGCGTGACTATTTCCACGATGAACTATTTAGCATGAGCGGCCGCGAACGTATTCTGACACCGCGTGCGGAAACACTCGCCCCCGCAGTTCGCGACGCACTCCTGCGCATCCAGGGCTCGATTATTTCTTGGGAGCCGTTTAACCCGGCTCAATCCGACCGCCGCTTCAGGATCATTGTTTCCGATTTCGTCACACTCGTGTTTCTTGAAAAGGTCGTCGAGCGTGTTGCACGGGAAGCACCCGCCGTCAGCTTCGAATTGCTGCCCATCGACGCCAGCCCCGATGAGCTCTTCCGGCGCGGTGACGTCGATTTTGTAATTCTTCCGGAATTGTTCAAGTCGAGCGCGCATTCAAGAGTGGCGCTGTTCGACGAGACGCTCGTGTGCGTGGGCTGCGCCACGAACAAGAAGCTGCCACGCCAGCTTACGTTCGAGAGATACATGTCGATGAGGCACGTTTCGGTCAAGTTCGGGCGTATGCTGAAGCCCTCCATCGAGGAATGGTTTTTGCTTGAGCATGGTCTTAAGAGACGTGTCGAGGTCGCCGTGCAGGGCTTCAGCATGATCCCGCCTATGGTCTCAGGCACAGATCGTATAGCGACCATGCCCTTGCGGCTGGTCAAGCATTTCGAAAAAACATTCCCCCTGCAGATCGTCGACCTTCCGCTGCCACTTCCCGGATTTACCGAGACCCTCCAATGGCCGACCCTTCACAACAGTGATCCGGCAAGCATCTGGATGCGGGAGATAATGTTGCAGGAGGCGTCCCGCATGGCTACTCCAAGCAAGACCCCGGGACGTCGCGGCCGCTCCTAGATCTGCTCAGCGCCTCACACCGGCTCTCATGTTCCCTGTCAAGACTGGGGCGAGAGATCGGCTGCTTGGTAGGTGTTGCGAGCAGGCGGATCGGCTGAAGCTGCACGAGGCGAGAAGTGGAACTCAGAGACGACGGTTGATCAGACACTCATCCGCGGGTTGGGTACCGCCTTCCGTGTCTTCATCTCGGGGCTGTCCTTGGTCTAGGAGCGGAAGTTATGTGCGTCAAGTTCAGCAAAATGGGGTGGCGTTGACCTCGCGGCGTTCGCCGCGCAGCCTCCTCGCTCACCGTCGAGGCCGAGAAAGAGTGGCCGCACAGCTCCTCGGTGACGATCGCCTTTCGCCTCGCGCGTCGACACCCCTCGCTCTTTCCACCAGCACCGGTACCAACGCTTTCTCCAAGCGCTGCTAGCGCTCGAACAGCAGACTGCACGGGCACGTCATGGAGCGCTTCGACAACGATTTAATCTCCAATCAGACAGCGAATTTCATGGTCAGCCGACTTGACCCATGATTTCGGATTGAATCGTCGTTGCGGTGTATAGGGAAGCACCTAGCGGCAGATCCCCAAATGCCAGTTGACAAAGAAGGTAGTTGGCACCTGCCTCTTCCAACTGACCAAGCAGAGCTTTTCGCACAGAAGCTGCCGATCCTACTACGCACAATTCACTCTCGATTGCTGCATCGAAGGTCAGCGGCAGGTTTGGTGGAGTCGGGATGCCATTGAGGTCGTAAAGGAATTTGAAGCTCTTAAGCCATCGTTCGTAAGCAGGTCCCGCGAGCGAATACGCATCTGCTTCGGAACGCCCAATCACTACCATTCGGAGCAATCCAAGAAATGGTGCTCGATCGTCCGCCTCAGTTTTGTGCTCTCGACCGGCGCGGAAGGCATCAGTAGTTCTGCGAACAGAAGAGGAAGGTCCCACGCACGCGATATTTGCGCCATTAGCCGCGGCCCAGCTTGCCGGCTCGGGTCGATTGGTGGCGATCCAGGTCGGCGGATGGGGCCGCTGATGAGGTCTTAGCGTCAAAGGGACGTCATTCAGTTCAAAATGGCGCCCTTGATAGGACAGCGTGCCGCCCTTCATCGCATTAATAAGGATCTCGCTGGCTTCCGCATACTGGCCTGGCGCCGCGTCCGCACCAATCCCGAAGTAACCCACTTCGGTGGGGAAAGAGCCGCGTCCTATACCGAGTTCGAGCCTGCCACCGCTCAATTGGTCAAGCATACAGATCTCTTCGAACGCTCGCAGCGGATGATAAAGGGCAAGTAGCATTACCAACGGGCCGAGACGAAGGCGCTGGGTGCGCTGGGCGACGCTCGATAAGAACAGGTTCGGCGATGGACCTCTCCCATGCGGGGTACAGTGATGCTCTGCCAGATGATATGCATAGAAACCGAGGTGATCGCACGCCTCTGCCAACATCAGGCGATCCGCGTATTGTCGGGCGATATCGCGGCCGTCCTCATCCAGGTGATCGAAGATGCCGAAGGTCAGGGTTGAAGGAAAGGCGTTTGTCACTCGATTTCTCCAAGTTTAACGCGGGAAGTTCTCTTGCTTGCGATGATCAAGCAATTCAAAGATATAGAGGTGTGTGATCGCTCGGATTATCGCGCGCGTGGCGCGGAAGCAGAGCCTGATGCTGCCCAACGTCTGGACCTTGGCGTCTTTAAGCTCCCAGAAATATCTCTCGCGGTCGCAAGAAAGGCATCCATCTGTTCTTTTGTACCGATGCTGATGCGAATGTAATTTTGCAAACCTTTGTCAGGAAAGAAGGCAACAAGGAGCTTTTGCCTTTCCAAGGCTGCTTGCCACCATGAGCCGTCCTGTCCCGCAGGCACACGGGCTAACAAGAAATTTGCGTGGGAAGGTATTACGGAAAATCCAAGTTGCAACAGCGCCAAGGTCACTCGCTGTCGTTCATGCTTGATGTGTCTGTGGTTCTCTGCATAGGCGGCGCGATGCGCAAGGATGCTGATACCAACCGCATGCCCGATCACATTCATGTTGAACACGTTCTGGATGTTGCGGAGCCTGTCAATAATTTCAGGGTGACCGAAACCGAAACCGACGCGAATGCCGGCGGCGGCATAGCTTTTCGAAAATGTTCTTAAGACCAGAAGGTTCGAATAACGATCGATGAGGCGCAGACCATTATCTGGTGCAAAGTCGACGTAGGCCTCATCCAGGACGATCAAGCGGTCTGATTGATCTACGAGGCGTTCGATATCGGCCACAGGAACAAACGTTCCGGTCGGATTGTTCGGATTGGCCAACAGTATGAACTTGGCGTCTTTGGCAGGACCGAAAAGCAATTCTGCTATTGGCAAGGAAACAGCTTCGCCCCATCCGATTTCGAGAAATTGAGCGCCCTGCAACATCGCAAGTTTGCGGTTGAACGAAAACCCTGGCGACATCATCGCCACGCTGTCGCCCGGGGCAAGGAAAGCTCTGTAGATAAGCCCGAGCAGTTCAGACGATCCGTTACCGGCGATCACCTGATCCTTGGAGACGCCGTAGGCTTCGGAAGCCGCTTGCCTCAAGCTGACGTTGTCGTCTTCTGGGTACAGATACTGCCGTTCGAGAGCCGCCATCGCACTTTGCATTATGACTGTCGGCAACGGAAACGGGTTCTCGTTCGTATTTAGCTTGACGCAACTCGCATCCGGCGCCGGTTTGTCGGATAGCAGAACATCTAACTGTCTCGCCACTTGCGAAAGAGAGGAAAGCACAGTTTCCAGTTTTGCATCAGACATATATTTTTCTCCGTTACAGCCCCAGTGCATCCAACGCGAGCCGGTGATCGAGACATGGCCTGCACCATCGATGATAGCGCTGCGTTCACACCCAGGTGCGTCGTAGACGGCCGTGGGGTCAGGCGGGCTGTTTCGATCGGATCAGAATTGGCACTGACGCGGGAGCCCCCGCATCCACTCGTCTCAATGCGCCAAAGCACCTTGCTTGATTTGTCCCAGCTACTCGCTTCGGTCGTTTGTTTCAAAGACGCTTGATCTCGATCCCGTACTTCCTCAGCACGTAGCCAATCTGGCGCGGCGTCAGTCCAAGCAGGCGTGCCGCCTTCGCCTGGACCCAGCCACATTTTTCCATGGCTGCGATGACACGTTCGGCATCGGTCGTTCTCGCACCATTTAAGTGCACTGGGCCGGCAGGGCCCAGTGGCGGCTGCCCTGCGGTCTCAGGCGGGACTGCGACGGCGGCAGAACTCCCGGCAGCAGCCGGCGGTATGGCCGGAACCCCTGGCACCGACACGATCGGCCGGGGTTGCAGCGCGAGTTTGCCAGATCTGATCTTATGCAGCGCCGCAGCGAAGCATTGGCCCTGGCAGCATGCTAAGTCGTCTCTCCCGATTGATGGTCCCGCGGCCAGAACCGCTGTCCGATACACGCAGTTTTCGAGCTCGCGAATGTTGCCGGGAAAATCACAGTTTAGCAGCACTTCAATCGCACTGGGATCGAAGGTCAGCATACGGCCGTTCTCATCGTTGAAATTCTTGAGAAACTCGGCTGCGAGGAGCGGAATATCACTGCGCCTTTCGCGTAGCGCCGGCACCAGCAAGGGAACCACGTTGATGCGGTAATACAGGTCTGCACGGAACTCATTTCTGGCAACTGCCTCTTCCAAGTTCTTGTTCGTAGCGGCAATGATGCGAACATCGACTTTGATGGTCTGGTTGCCGCCGACGCGCTCAAACTCCTGCTCCTGCAGCACGCGCAAGAGCTTTGCCTGGAACGAGGGCGAGATCTCGCCGATCTCGTCCAGGAACAACGTCCCCTTGTCGGCGCGCTCAAAGCGCCCCTTGCGCGAGTTGAACGCGCTGGTGAAGGCACCCTTCTCATGACCGAACAATTCGGATTCCAGGACTGTCTCGGGCAGCGCCGCGCAATTGAGCTTGATGAAGGGCTGCTTGGCGCGCGGCGACAACTCGTGGATAGCCTTGGCGACCAGCTCCTTCCCGGTACCGGATTCGCCTCGCAACAGGACCGCAATCTTCGCTTTGGCTACGACCGCGACCTTCTCAAGCAGATCGCGCAACGCCAAACTGTCGCCAATCATCCCCTCCACGTGAATCTGGTTACGCGTCCGCGCCGGGTGCTTGAGCTTGGAGAACTGCTTTGGCAGCAAGTCCTGCTCTGCCATCGGTTGCTCGCGGTCGCCCACGAAAGAGCGACGCAACTTCACTGTCTGTCCTACCAGGTCGGCTATTAGGGGGAGCAGACAGAGGTTGTAATCGAGCCAAAGTCTTGAGCCATTGTCCAGTACGTGGTCGATGGTCAGCGTGCCCACGATATTCGCATCGACGCGAATGGGAACGCCGATGAAGGACACTGGCTTGTTGTCCGAGACCCCGAGCACGTCCATGTCGGCGGCGGTGAAAGCCGAATGAACCGCAATGTTCTCGGTGACCAGGGGCGTGTCCGTCGTCACAATCTGGTCGATTACCTTCCGCGGCAGATACATCCGGTAGCGCTCACTGCAGCTCTCGCTGCAGCCGGCGCCTACGATGCTTTCCAGTTCACCATCACCGTCGAAGAGAGAGATGATGCCGTGCCGCATCGGCAGAAACGATCGCAGGAGATCTACGACCTTGGCCAGCGTGACTTCGAGCCCGGAGGGGGCGGGGAGTGCTTTCAATATTTCCCAGATGCCGGCAAGCGCGCTCGCGCGCGACGGCAGAATAGCGGATTCTGAGTCATCCCTTTTCGCGTCCTGAAGCGATATGCAGCATGACGGCGTCTGCTCAGCACTTTCTTCAGATTGGCGATTATTATCCTGATTTAGCATGTCATCCTCGATCTCGGGCCGCGAAAGCAACGCCGCGCCATCTGGGCCAGCGACGTCCCGAGGCGTAGACGCCCTCGTCAAATGGCGTCGGGGCCCGCGCCCGGCACCAGCACGAGTTTATTCGCCCCGCAGGCCGCCGCATGATTGGCGCGCTTGCTCGCGCGTGGGAGCCACTCATCGAAGCGCTTAAGACGTTGACACAGGTAGTCGTGACGCCGCGTGGGCGGCAGCACGGCTTCCGCAGCCGGCATGCTGCCTGCCATAGGATGAAAAGTGGGTCACGGTTTTGGGCATCGGTCAGGCCCTGTTGAGCGGCAAGCACGAAAGATGCCGGAGGCGACGCTTGATGCATGGCTTTGCTGTCCTTACTGAAGTGGGGCACGGTTCAGGCTCCTCCCGAGCGCAACCACACGTTGCTCTACAGAGCGGGAAACTACAGAGCGGGAACGAGGGTGGCTAGTCAATCGAGCTTTCCTTTCATTTATGAAAGGAAGTAGGAGGACATGATAGAATTCCATCAATTCAGATATCTGCCGGCCTATCCATGTCGAACGGCAGAAATGCTTACCCCGACGTCTCAGCGGTGCCCGGCGCGCTGAGCGTACGGAGCGCGTCTGCGTGCTTCCATTGCCCCAATAAGTGGTGCGGAAGCGGTACTCGCTGCCGACGTCGCCTGGTCCGGCTCGCTGAGTTGACCGCGGCAGCCGTTCCCTCGCTATTGATGCCCTTGACAATAGAACAGGGTGCGGCGCATGCCATGGCCCGAAGGTGTCATCGAGCGCGGCTTCAGTGTTCATGCTCCCAAGCATCTCCTGAATCACCGTTGTGCGCCAGGACCGGCGGAATCAATCGGTCTTCCCGACGGCCCCTTCGAGGTACACTCGGCTGCAGCGGGAGCGCGGCAGGAGCACGCTCGTGTAGGGAATCCTCCACTCCGGTGCACGGTCGGTCGCAAACACGACAAAGAAACGAGGGGCACACCGGGACGTCAGAGATACCGACCAGCGGCCGTTCTGCCAGGCAAAAGCAATGGGTGCAAGGCTCCCTTGTCAATCCTCCCTCTTCTACCGGACGATGTCGAGCCTTGAGTGCGGGATTTCGCCTGGAAGCAGCCAGTGCGGAAACCGCACAAGCCTCGCTGAAACTACGTGACCGAACGGGGAACACCCACAATTGAGCGCGGGTTTTCCACTTGGCACGACGCTTGCGGCGGAGTTGGTGCAGCGTTCGACCGGAGCGCCGCGATGGGAGAAGCCCGGGATGGGAGGAAGAGCCCGGCCCCTATCCGGTTGGGAGAGAAATGGTGTTAGCTCCACATGTCCGCAGCGCGGACGCCGCGCCTCGCAAGGCCTTCTACGCCAAGCCCTACGTGCAGGTGCTTGCCGCCATCGCCCTCGGCGTCGCACTCGGCTATTTCTATCCGGGGATCGGCGAAAGCGCGAAGCCGCTCGGTGATGCTTTCATCAAGCTTGTCAAGATGATCATCGCGCCTGTCATCTTCCTGACAATTACGACCGGCATCGCCGGCATGAACGATCTCCAGAAGGTTGGCCGAGTTGCCGGCAAGGCGATGGTCTATTTCCTCACCTTCTCGACGCTGGCACTTATCGTTGGCCTTGTCGTCGCCAATGTCGTTCAGCCTGGCGCCGGCCTCAACATCGATCCGGCCTCGCTCGACATCCAGGCCGTGAATAGCTATGCCGCCAAGGCCCACGAGCAGTCCGTCACTGGCTTCCTGATGAATATCATCCCGTCGACGATCGTCGGTGCC
>NZ_JACHEF010000011.1 GCF_014207355.1 Mesorhizobium sangaii
GCTGGCGGCCCTCTTCATCGCCCAGGCGACGAACACCGATCTGTCAATTAGCGATCAGGTCCTCCTGCTGCTCGTTGCAATGCTTTCCTCGAAGGGTGCAGCAGGTGTAACGGGTGCGGGTTTCATCACGCTGGCCGCTACGCTCGCCGTGGTACCCAGTGTTCCCGTTGCTGGCGTGGCTCTGATCCTTGGCGTCGACCGCTTCATGTCCGAATGCCGGGCGTTGACGAATGTGGTCGGTAACGCGGTGGCATCGCTCGTGGTCGCCCGCTGGGAAGGCGAATTGGACCAAGCGCAGATGGAAGCCGCCTTCTGCGATCATCGGTTTGCCGAGCATTAAACCGGCCATGCCCAGTAGTAAGTCACAGCTTCGCGACCTGTTAAGGGGCCGGGCTGGTCATAAGCACCAAACGATCGACTCGCAGGCTCAAACAGCAGCGCCTCGCGGGGAGATGAAATCAGGAGCGCTAAATGCGGTGAGTGCAAATTACGGGCTGCCTAGGCAAAAGAACTGTACATCGACACGCGCCCGGTTACGCTTGGATAGCTGTTCGTCACGCTTCGATCATGGAGTATGCGGACGCCTTCACTTTGCCGGGAACCTTCGCCGAGAGGCGCTGGATGACAGAGGTCAGCCGGCGTTAAAACTAATCAGAATTGGACCCATGACCAAGCGCACCACAATTGCCGATATCGCCCGCGAAGCTGGAGTCAGCGTGGCAACGGTCGATCGCGTTCTTAACGCCCGTCATCCGGTTCGGGAGGAGACCGCGCGGCGGGTCCACGAGGCCGCCCACGCCATCGGCTATCATGCTGCCGGTCTCATCAAGCAGCGCTTGCAGTGTGACCTGCCGCATTATCGGCTGGGCTTCATCTTGAGAAAACCGGCGCAGCATTTCTACCAAGATTTCGCGCGCGAGGTCGAAGCGTCGGTCAGTTTGGCCCAGTCCTTCAACGGCATTCCGCACATCGAATTCGCGCCGTCAAATGTGCCGGGCGACCAGATTGCGCTGCTCAAGGATTTGGGCGCGCGCTGCCACGCGATTGCCATGGTGGCACCGGACCACCCGAAGATTACAGCGGCGGTTGAGGAGCTCAAGGCCAAAGGCATTCCGGTTTTCTCGCTGCTTTCCGATTTTGCCGCCGGCGTGCGTCAGGGCTATATCGGCCTTAATAACCGAAAGGTGGGGCGCACGGCCGCTTGGATGTTATCCAAGATCGCAAAACGGCCCGGAAAGGTGGCGGTGTTTGTCGGCAGCCACCGTTTCCAGGGGCACAAGCTCCGGGACATCGGCTTTCGCTCCTATTGCCGTGAGAACGCGCCGACATTCGAGGTGCTCGATCCGCTCGTGAACCTCGAGAAACGGCAGATCACTTACGAGGCAACACTCGATCTCATGCAGCGGGAACGCGAGCTCGTCGGCTTCTATGTGGCCGGCGGGGGCATGGAGGGCGCCATCTCTGCGCTCCGGGAAGAGGGTAAAGGTCAGGATCTCGTCGCGATCGTGAATGAAATCACGCCGGAATCCCGGGCGGCGCTCGCAGATAATATCATCACCATGGCTGTCGCCACACCGCTGCGCCGGCTTTGCCAGGAGCTGATGACGCTGATGGCGCGGGCCATCGAGACTGGCACGGTGGAGACGCCGGGGCAGACATTTCTGCCGTTCGACATTCATCTGCCGGAAAATATATGAAGCTTGATGGGATTCTATCATGAACGTTCGAGTTTCCTTTCGCAAATGAAAGAACGTTCAATTGACTGTCATCCCGGTCTGTTGAATCAACGAGCGGTTGCCACGCGGCAGAAGTCAAACAGCCGAGAACGGCGGCCGCGCCTCACGAAAGGAAAGAGCCAAGCCATGCGCCAGGCATCGCCCCGCTTTGCACTCGACCACTTGGCGGGCTCCCGACTTGATGTTCGGGCATTTTTCGCGCTTGCCCGCGACCAGGGTCTGACCGACATTCTTTTCAGCAATTCTTTTGCACCTGGCATGGCGGCCTCTGCACGTGGCATGCCGGCCTCGGACGTTCGGTCTGCCGCCGCTGAGGCGGGCGTCACGATTATCACTGTCAACGCCTTGCAGCGCTTCAATGAGTGGACTCCCGCGCGCCAGGCCGAGGCGAGCAAGATCGCCGATTATGCGGCTGACTGCGGGGCGGAGGCGCTCGTGCTGGTGCCGGTCAATGACGGCTCGTGGCCCGCGAACGCCGAGCGCCACGGGAATCTGCCCGTCGCCTTGAGCGCGCTCAAGCCGATCCTCCAGTCACGCGGTTTGATCGGTCTTATCGAGCCGCTGGGCTTCAAGACCTGCTCGCTTCGATCGAAGAAGGAAGCGGCTAAGGCCATTGCCGCGGTTGATGGTCGGTCCGTCTTCCGCCTCGTGCACGACACGTTCCACCACACCCTCGCCGGGGAGACGTTCTTCTCCTGCGAGCTAACCGGTCTCGTGCACATTTCAGGCGTGAACGATCCGACCTTCTGGATTTACCCGAATCGCGTCCTGGGAGGTTCCGACAATGGCAGCCAGATCCGGGCGCTGCTCGATGGCGGCTATGCCGGTCCCTTCTCGTTCGAGCTAGTCGAGGAAGTCCACGCGCTGGACGACCTCGCAGGCGCACTTGCGGCCAGCATCGATCTCATCCGACGGGATTATTGACGCGAGAGCCGGTGTGAGGCGCTGAGCAGATTTTAGGAGCGGCCGCGACGTCCCGGAGTCTTGCTTGGAGTAGCCATGCGGGACGCCTCCTGCAACATTATCTCCCGCATCCAGATGCTTGCCGGATCACTGTTGTGAAGGGCCGGCCATTGGACGGCCTCGGTAAATGCGGGAAGTGGCAGCGGAAGGTCGACGATCTGCAGGGGGAATGTTTTTTCGAAATGCTTGACCAGCCGCAAGGGCATGGTCGCTATGCGAGCTGTGCCTGAGACCATAGGCGGGATCATGCTAAATGCCTGCACGACGACCTCGACACGTCTCTTAAGACCATGCTCAAGCAAAAACCATTCCTCGATGGAGGGCTTCTGCATACGCCCGAACTTGACCGAAACGTGCCTCATCGACATGTATCTCTCGAACGTAAGCTGGCGTGGCAGCTGTTTGTTCGTGGCGCAGCCCACGCACACGAGCGTCTCGTCGAACAGCGCCACTCTTGGATGAGCGCTCGACATGAACAATTCCGGAAGAATTAGAAAATCGACGTCACCGCGCCGGAGAAGCTCATCTGGGTCGTCGTCGAGAGGCAGCAATTCGAAGCTGACGGCGGGTGCTTCCCGTGCAACACGCTCGACGACCTTTTCAAAAAACACGAGTGTGACGAAATCGGAAACAATGATCCTGAAGCGGCGATCGGATTGAGCCGGGTTAAACGGATCCCAAGAAATAATCGAGCACTGGATGTGCAGGAGAGCGTCGCGAACTGCGGGGGCGAGTGTTTCCGCACGCGGTGTCAGAATACGTTCGCGGCCGCTCATGCTAAATAGTTCATCGTGGAAATAGTCACGCAGCCGGGCGACGGCCGCACTCATGGCCGGCTGGCTTAGGTTGATGCGGCGTGCCGCCGCCGTGAGGCCGCGCTCACTCAGCAGCGCGTCGAGCACGACGAGAAGATTCAGATCAAGCCCTTTGAAGCGCATGTCTTCAGTTATCCATAGCGTGAATGCGTTTCATCGAAACAAACGATTTTATCAAACTTCCTGAATCCTACATTGACAACAGCATCTGACGCGCACCGATCACCCACTGCCTCTATCGCGTGACCAGTGCGTTAAAAAGAGCCCGAAAGGAGAAATCTTTCCATGCACTCTGACGTGCGGTGGAGGTTGTGCTGGGAAAATGAGTTGCAACTGACCGACCATGTCGAACTTTGAGAGGGTCTGCCGAAACGGCCTGGCGGCCATTGTATCGGGCGTTCGCGTTCGGTCGACCCACCCAGAAGTGTATCCCGACCTGCCGCCCACGCGCGTGGAGGACGTGCTTGTCTTCGTTGTGCCGATTGGACGCTCGATGAGCGAGTGGCCGTCCGGCACCCTGATTGATCGGAACGGTCCAGAGCTATGAAATACCAGGACTCCATCCGGAGATCCTCCATGTGCTGGCGGAACATCGGGTGCCGGCGACGTTCCTCGTCATCGGTGCCTACGCCGTAGACAAGCCGGAACTCATCCGGTTTCCACAAGCAGTTGGTCTTGGTGAGCCGCACAAGCTGGAGAGAGGCAGATTTCCCAACGCGGCGCGGCTCAGGCATTGAGCCACGTCGAAACCGCAAGCTGGAAAGGAACAAGATGGCAGATCAACTGACCAACGAAATAATCGCAATGATCAAGAATCGAGCGGCGTCGGAGGGCGGCAATATAGCGCCTTCCTCGGGCGGCGAGATAACGGCTGCCACGGGACTGACGTCACTCGGCATCGATTCACTGGGTTTGGCGGACGTACTCTGGGACCTGGAGCAGGCCTACGGCATCAAGATCGAGATGAACACGTCCGAGGCCTGGTCGGATCTCCAGAATGTCGGCGACATGGTGGAAGCCGTGCGTGGCTTGCTCGCTAAGGTGGCGTGAATGGACAGGCGCGTCGTGATTACTGGGGTCGGAGGGCTGTGCGGGCTTGGGACCGACGCCGCCTCCATTTGGAGAGAGATGCGCGAAGGCCGCTCCGCCATCGGCCCGATCGTCAACTCCGAGCTCCATGAATTGAGGGTCAGGATCGGAGCCGAGATCAAGGCGCTGCCGGAGCATGACATCGACGGAAGGCAGCTCGTCTCCATGGACCGCTTCAGCCTGCTTGCTGTGCTTGCAGCGCGCGAAGCCATGCGTCAGGCTGGACTTTCCTCCAAGGAAGGAAATAGCTATCGCTTCGGTGCGACGGTGGGCGTTGGCGGCTGCGGCTGGGATGTGATCGAGCAAACCTACCGCGCTATGCTTCTGGGCGGTAAGCGTGCCGCCCTCTTGACTGTACCCAAGGCGATGCCGGGCGCCGCCGCCGGCCAGGTCAGCATGAATCTCGGCCTGCGCGGCCCGGTCTTCGGCGTCACCTCCGCCTGTTCCTCGGCAAACCATGCGATTGCCTCCGCGGTGGACCAGATCAGACTCGGCCGGGCCGACGTGATGCTTGCCGGCGGCAGCGAAGCGCCGCTCATATGGGGTGTGCTGAAGGCATGGGAAGCGATCCGTGTGCTTTCGCCCGATACTTGCCGGCCATTCTCGGCCGATCGCCAGGGCCTGTCGCTTGGTGAAGGCGCCGGCATGGCGGTGCTGGAAAGCTACGAGCATGCCATGGCACGCGGCGCCACCATCCTTGCCGAAATTGCCGGTGCCGGCCTTTCCGCCGATGCCTCCGACATCGTCGCGCCGACTGTCGAGGGGCCGGAGGCAGCAATGCGCGCTTGCCTTGCCGACGCCGGGCTCAATCCCGAGGATGTCGACTACCTCAATGCCCATGGCACCGGCACCAAGGCCAACGACCAGACCGAGACCGCGGCGATCAAGCGCGTTTTCGGCGACCACGCCTACAGACTGTCGGTGTCGTCGACCAAATCCATGCATGCCCACTGCCTTGGCGCATCGGGCGCGCTGGAGATGATCGCCTGCGTGATGGCTATCCGCGAGAGTGTCGTGCCGCCGACTGCCAATTATCGTGAAGCCGACCCCGGTTGCGACCTCGACGTCACGCCCAATGTGCCACGCGAGCGCAAGGTGCGCGTGGCACTGAGCAACTCCTTCGCCTTCGGCGGCACGAACGCTGTTCTGGCATTCAGGCAGGTGTAGAAGCCATGAGAGATAGCTCCTGTAACTTATCTCTCGCATCCAGATGCTCGCCGGCTAACTATTGTGAAGAGCGGGTCATTGGCCGCCTCGGCGAATGCGGGGAAGTGGCAGCCGTACGCGACAGTGTCTGGAAGCCGCAGGGCAGGCTCTGGCCCGCTATAGTCGCCTGAGTGCTGCCGGCCAGAAGCCACCGGTGGTCATGGCCGAGATCGCGGAGCCACGGTGGGGAACTCCCGTCGGTAGTTATGTGGCCCAGTCCGCCCCGGGCCCGCTCGATAGTGTTAGAAGGGTTCAGCAAGAAACTCTGAAGATAGAAGAGCGACCGCTCTAAAGGAGATGTGGTCATGGCGCGGTGATGAGGTTGCGATTCACCGACCCTGTGGAACGGGAAGTGTGATGACCAAGCGAGAGACTAGGTTCGCGGTTCGGAGTTGAAAGCACTTCTGCAGCGATGCTCGAACGAAGCTGGTCGCCGACGATACTAAAGTCCCGGTTCTTGAGCCGGGGCGCGGCAAGACCAAGACACAAACGTTGCCGAGGGCAATCCGCCATGCACTCCTACACCACACCAGGGGACACGTGACGAGGAACTATGATACGCAGTCAAAAAGAGAAGATGCTCGCAGGCGAGCCGTACAGTGCGGCGGATCCGGAGATCCAAGCTGACCTACTGGCCACCGGGGCTTGGCTGAAGCGGTACAATGACACGTTGGGCCAAATCGCCGAGCAGTGGCATGCGCTCCTGTCCGAGCGGCTAGGAGAGGTTGAGCCCGGAGCGATCATCCGTCCGCCCTTCTATTGCGACTACGGCTTCAACATCCGCCTCGGAGCCCACGTCTTCCTCAATTTCAACTGCGTCATCCTTGACGTGGTAGAGGTGACGATTGGCCAAGGAACGGCAATTGGGCCTGCCGTGCAGATCTACACCGCAGATCATCCGCATGATCCCGAGCAGCGGCAGAGTGGGCTGCAGTTCGGGCGTCCTGTCCGCATTGGCAGCCGTGTCTGGATCGGCGGTGGAGCAATCATTCTCCCGGGCGTCACGATTGGCGATGATGCGGTCGTGGGCGCTGGCAGCGTGGTCACTCGAGATGTTCCCGCAGGGGTTACAGTCGTGGGAAGTCCGGCTCGGGTGCAACGGGTTCAAAGTCGTTGAACTTGGCGGTTTACGCCACGCTCCGAGCTATGCCGAATGGCTGTGTAAAGCAACCCGTCAATTGCGCGCAATTGCGCCGGTGGCAGGTTCCGCTCCGCTTACATTCGGCATAATCTCGCGTCTTACACCGCCTCGAGGAAGGCCAGGTTCTTAAGCGCGCCGCCAGCAAAGTGGTGCGCATCGGTCCCCATCCTTTGCCGACATATCGCGCATGGCCCCGGTGTCGGGATGGACAAATTCTTGTCGAGGCTGATCAGATCGGAGACGCATCGCGTCATCCGCTACGAGGATGGCGAGGCTGGCTGGGCGGCCGTGCGCGATTGTAGCGCCCGCCGAACATGTCGCCGACAAGCACCCCAGCCACAACGATCTCGTCGGCCTCAACCAGATGGAACGGGTGACCCAGACAATGGCGACCAGACATCAGGTCCGGAACCCCGCTAGTGCGGGGGTATCGAGTTTCTCTTCGGCAATGTCGTCGAAGGACGCGTAGTTAAGATTGTAGAGTTTGGAATAGAGCCCACCCATAGCCATCAGTTTGTCGTGGTTGCCGGTCTCAATGACCTGGCCATTCTGAAGTACGATGATACGGTCGGCGCCGCGGATCGTTGCAAGGCGGTGGGCGATGACGAGGCCAGTGCGGCCTTCAAGGAGTTTTCTCAGAGCGTTCTGAATCAGCATTTCGCTGTAGCTGTCGATGTTGGCGGTGGCCTCGTCAAGAACCAGGATCTTGGCGTCGGCAACGAGAGCGCGGGCGAAACTGATAAGCTGGCGTTGGCCCAGAGATAGGTTGCCACCGCGTTCGCCGAGTCGGGCTTCATACCCGTTGGGAAGGCTCATGATGAAGTGATGGGCGCCGACCGCCTTGGCGGCCTCGATGACCTTGTCGCGCGTGGCTTCCGTCTTATGGTAGCGAATGTTCTCGAACACCGTCCCGGTGAAGAGGAACGGCTCCTGGAGCACCATGGCGATCTGGCGGCCGAGCGATTCCTGAGTGAGATCGCGCACATCATGCCCCCCGATGAGCACTTGCCCCCGCTGAACATCATAGAAGCGGTGGACGAGGGCCATCGCGCTCGATTTACCCGAGCCGGTCGGCCCGACCAAGGCGACCGTCTCGCCGGGATTGACCCGGAAGGAGATATTTCTCAGCACCGGTTGGTTGGGATTGTAGCCGAAGGTGACGTCCCTGAACTCGACCGAGCCGTCCATTTCCGGCGAAAGCACCCTGGCATCCGGTTTGTCCTGGACCTCGATCTTAACGTCGAGCACATCGGTCAGGCGCCTGCCGGAGGCCATGGCGCGCTGCATGACCGAATATTGCAGGGTGAGTGAGCGAATTGGGTCAAAGAAGCGCTGGATGTAGAATAGGTAGGCGACCAATACGCCCACATCGATGCGAGCATTCATGACCATGGAGCCGCCGGCCACGATGACGACGGCCATGGCGAGGCCGGTGAGGCCATCGACGATCGGCACCATGACCTGTGCATACCTGGCAGCGATCAGGTGAGCCCTGAGGTCGGCGTGTGCCTTGTCGTCATAGAGAATGAAATTCACCTGCTGGCGGTCCATGGACTGGACGGTGCGCACGCCGTGAATGGCTTCGGCCAACGCGCCGTTGACGACCGAATTGGTCTCGCGTGCAGCCATGAAGGCTTCGCGGGCACGCGGCAACCAGACGATGCGGATGATCAACAGAGCCGGCAAGACCGAGAGCGTCATGAGACCTAGGCGGAAGTCGAGCCACAGCATCACGAAAACGATGCCGAACAGGAGCGCAATATCGCCTACGGAATAGACTGAGGTTTCGAGGAATTCATGGATGGAGTTGACGTCGCCTTGAAGGCGGGACATCAGGCGTCCGACCTCGGTCTTGTCCATGAAGGAGAGCGAAACCTTCTGCAGATGGCCAAACATGGCGCGGCGGATATCGAAGAGGACGTTCAGGGCCATTTTCCCCACCACGGTTTCCTGCGTGTAGGAGGCGCCGAAATTACCCAGAATGGCGAGAGCGAACGCGCCGGCGGCCGTAAGCAGCGCGGAGCGATCAACGCCTGCGGGAGTCATGGCGTGGTCGATCGCGTAGCGAATGATCAGCGGGATGAGAAGCTGCGTGCCGATGAAGATCAGCAATGCGGCAACCGAGATGACTACCATGGCGCGGTAGGGACGAGCGAAGGCCCAGATGCGCCGAATGATGTTCTTGTCGAAAGCCCGGCCGAACATCTCCTCCTCGATGCGATGGGAGCCGACCACCGCGCGCGGGGGGCGTCTACCTTCGTCATTGGGTTCGGTCTCGAGTTCGCTGGCGTGCCCCTTGGCCATCAGGGTGCGCCTCTATACGCGATCGCGATGTCATCACCCGGGCGCAACTGGAGATCGTAAAGGGCCTTATAGCGTCCCCGCTTGGCCAAAAGCTCTTGATGGGTGCCGCGTTCGACGATCTCGCCATTGTCGAAAAAAAGGATCTTGTCGGCGTGCATGAGCGAACTCAGCCGGTGGGCGATGATGATCGTCACCCTATCCTTGGCAAGACGTCGTATCGCCGCGCCGATACGCTGCTCGGTGGCGGCATCGATCGCGGCCGTTGAGTCGTCGAAAACGACGATTGAGGGGCGCAGCATCATGGTGCGAGCTATCGTGAGACGCTGGCGCTGGCCGCCAGAGAGAGAGGCGCCGCGTTCGCCGACGACCGTCTCGTAGCCTGCTGGGAGGCCGAGGATGTAATTGTGCAACTGGGCGGATTCGCTAGCGCGCTCGATCCGCTGTTCCTTCGCCCAGGGATCGCCATAAGCGATGTTGTTCTCGATCGTGGTGGAGAACAGGAATGCATCCTGCTGTACGACGACGATCGCCTTGCGAAGCGTCGCGAGGGTGACCCCGCGGATGTCCTGCCCGTCAAAGGTGATGGTGCCCCCGGTGACGTCGTAAAAGCGGGGGATCAGGTGAGCCATCGTCGATTTGCCCGAACCTGGCGGACCGACGATCGCGATCGTCTCGCCCCTCCGGGCCTCAAAGGTGATATTCTTCAGAACGGCGCTGTTTCCGGTGCCGGAATACGCAAACGAGACATTGTCGAAGCGCAGAGTGCCTCCACTGATCTCGAGCGGTCTGGCGCCGGGAGCATCCCGGATCGTGATATCCTGGTCGAGGAGACCGAAAATACGCGAACCGCAAGTGGAAGCGCGGGCAAAGGCATTGACCATCAGGCCCACCTGGCGGACGGGCATTTGCAGGATCGTCATGAAGGCCAGGAACGTCGTGAGGGTTCCGACCCTAATCTCGCCGGCGATGAGCCTGTTGCAACCGATCCAGAGGACCAACCCCAGGGCGAAAAAGAAGGACAGGGTCATCGCCGACGTGTTGGGTACGTAGACGTCAACCTGGCCGTGGGCGAGGTCGAGCGCGTTCTTCGAGGCGCGGTCGAACTTCGGCATCTCATAAGCCTGTGCCGAAAAGGCGCGGACGACACGGATGCCTGCGAGATTTTCCTCCATCACGCGGCTTAGGACCGAAAGCCGCTCCTGCAGGTCGAGCCAGGTGGTGCGCAGCCTAAGCTGTGTGACCGACGATCGCCAGGCGACGAAAGGCACGAAGCTCAGCGCGACTACGCCGAGCACCAGGTCGGTTGAGATCATCGTGTAGGCGCCGATCCCGATCAGCATGGTGAGCAGTAGCACGCGAACCAGGGCCGTGGAAAAATACATCCTCACGCCGTCGAGATCGAGCATGCCGAGGGTGATCAGATCGCCTGAATGCACCTGGTCGTGAAAGGAAAAGCTGAGGCGCTGGATCTTGTCGTAACAAGCGAGCCTCAGTTCGTACGCGACGTGATGCCCGACGGCTTCGGCAAAATAGTTCTGCGCCATCGTGAAGAGGCCGCGTAGCGCGCCCACGGCGAGCAGCAGGAGAGCCGGGGTCCAAAGCGCGTGTTCTGCAGCGATCCCCGTGACACCGCCCCGGATGGCCATCTGTGTCTGGTCGACAGCCCGGCCGAGAAGCTGGGGAATGAGCATCTGGAGGATTGCCGCTACGATCGTCGATCCGAAAGCGAAGGCGACCAGCCGCGAGTGCCGCAAATTCATGCGCGTAATGCGCAGTAGCGTGCTCAATCCCCGCCTCAGGCGGGCCGCTTCCACATGCGCGGACGAATTGAGAGAGGTCGTGCCAACAGCATCACTGCTCACGGGTGTGTTCCGACTGAATTTTGCGCCGTCTGAAGCAAGCCGGACGACTCATCATCAAACGCGCCCGCCATGTTTAGTCCTGGCCCCTTCTGCAGCAGTGCCTGCTCCGACGAGCCGAGCCGCGGCTACACCTGCCGGCATGTCAATGACTGTGATTGCGTTTTCTGCAAGGAAACGACGTTCATTTTTGGTGAGCGTTGCCGCATCCATTATCGTGCAACGTGGGCCTTCGGAGCGCTTCATGATCTGCCTGGCGAAGGTGCGCAGCATCTGATCGTTGAAGCGGCAGCCGACGAAGAAAAAGCCACGGTTCGTGCGCCGCTCCTTCACCACCTCAGGAATCGGCGTCTGGATGTCGATTTCGGTCAGGACTTCGACATAGTCCGAATCTGCTACGAGGAAATTTGCGGCCGGCCTAATGCTGCCGTGAGGTGAATAGAGAACCGTCTTTGCCGCCGATCCGGGTTCGAGTTCGCTCTCGGCCAAGTCATAGGTTTTCGTCCAAATGTCACCGAATTCGTTCACCCGCGTTACGCCTTGTATCTCGACGACGTCCGTTCGGCCGGCGTCTGCGAGGGCTGCGCGCATGGCGCCGTCGTACCAGCTGTCGATGATGAGGGAGAGCGGCAGCTTTGCGAGCCAGGCGTGGAGGACGATCGGCGCCGCCGGCGCTGCGAATATCTCGGCCATCCACGCTTGAAGCGTCCGGCGATGCCGGGCCTGTTCGATGAACTGTGCGACCGACCACATATTGGTGCGAATCTTGGAAGGGGCTGGCGTACGCGTGTTGAGCGCCGCGGCCACGGCTTCCGGGCTCTGCGGTACAGGCGTTTCCGCGGAGCTGAGGCTGAGGAGACCCGGACCGAGATATGGGATCACCGCATCGGCCGCGAGCGCTTCTTTCAGCAGGTCAAGCAGCTTTTCGGCAAAACTGTCCTGGACGACGACGAGGTGGCCCGAGGTCAGGATGGTGTTCATGCTGGTTTCCTCACGACGCCCTTATCAACCGGCAGCATCAGACCTCGTCGGAAATCTTCCTGGCCTCAACGGTGATCGGCAAACGCGTATCCCGTGGAAGGTCGGGCAGGACGAACCGCCACCCGTTCCTGAGCGTTACGGCCCCGCCCCACAAGTCTTCGTTCTCGAGCTTGACGATCGGCTCTTCGAGGTCCTTCTTGGGCACATACGCCGACAAGCCAGCACCGGTCCTGCGGATCATTACTTTCATCTTGCTGCTCCTCGATTTGCAGTGCTTTGGACACTGCAAGGAACCTCGGCTTTATCAAGGCTCATAAGTTCACGCGCTCGCATGCCGACGATCGTGCCGCGATCGACCCATTCGACCGCATAGATGAAGAACCGCTGGAGAAAGGTGCCAATGTCGCGCACATAACCCTCGTCACCCTTCCGCACGAGGTTTTCGCCGATCTCCCTGCCAGGATAGGTGCCGTCATTCTTTATGTGTCGTGTGGCACGGACCCGCTCACCCGGCATAAATCGTGGAGGCTTGCGGATTTCGACCTCCTGTTCGCGTCCCAGCCACATGGCCGTTCCTTCTTTTTCTCGAGGCTGCAGGTTGTCGGCAAAGGAGTTCCAGGGGCCCTCCGGCGAGCCGGCCGTGTCGGTAACCGAATTCAGGCAGGAACGCAGGTCTTCGGCACCGGACATACCGAGGCGCATTGCTGCGTGTCAAAGGCCTCCTTGCATTCGGTGCACTTGTCCGGATCGATCACGTAGCCCTCGCCCTTGAACTTGATCGCGACGGAGGGACATTCGAACTCGCAGGCGCCGCATTGGGTGCATTGGGATGCGATGATCTTGAAAGTCATTTTAGCTCCTGGTTGATTGGAAGAGACGGCTCAGGCCGTCGCCGCCAGGGGTTGGACCCCAAACTCGGCGGCGTAAATCGCGCTGATTGCGGTCTCGATGTAGTCATGGCCATAAGTGTCGGCTGCTCGGATTCCAGCTTCCGCGAGCTGATCCTTGGGGCAGTCTCCGATCTTGGCGCACAGCACGATGTCTATGCCTTCCAGCGCAGCGATGACGGCGTCGAGGGTGGCGTTTTCGCCCCGGCCGCCGCGGCAATACTGCTCGACCTTACGATGCCCGACGAAGCTGATCCCTCTCGGCGAAGCCTCATAAACCTGGAATTCCTTCGCATGGCCGAAGTGTTCGTTGACGCGGCCGCCGCCCCTGGTAGCCACGGCGACGAGAAGGGACTTGCCGGAACCCGCGGCCTTGACCATTCCGATCGCCTCGCTTCTAGCCGCCACGTGATCACGGCGCTCGTGCGCGACCACCTCTTGATAGGCTTCGCGTCTGCTGGGATCGTAGGTGACCTCGCCGGGAATGCTGTCGAGCGTGAATTCTTGGCCACGATCCTCGCCGAGCAGGCCGACGGCATCGGCCCGGCACTGCCGGCAGTGGCGCATCAAGTTGGCGCCGCCTTCCAGACGATCCTGAAGAGCCTTCATCTCCATTGCATTTGGGCCGCGCTGCCCGGTCAGGCCGAAGTGGGTACCGTGCGTCGGGTCGGAAATCAGCGGCATAACGTTATGCAGGAACGCGCCACGCTCCTTGACCCATCTATTCACCTCGATCAAATGCTCGTCGTTCACGCCGGGGATCATCACCGAATTGATTTTGGTGAGGATGCCGCGCGCGGTCAGCATCTCCAGGCCCAGCATCTGACGCTTGTGGAGGATCCGGGCGGCTTCGATGCCGACGTAGCGGCGATGGTCGTAAAAGATCCAAGGATAGATCTTTGCGCCGACTTCAGGGGCGACCATGTTGATAGTGATCGTCACGTGATCGACATTCATGTCGGCAAGCTCGGCGGCATGGTCCGGTAGCGCCAGCCCATTGGTGGAGATGCACAGCTTGATGTCGGGGATTTCCCTGGCAACTCGTTCGAACGTTGCCTTTGTCCTTTTCCAGTCGTAACAGGCATCGCCCGGTCCGGCGATGCCGAGTACGGAAAGCTGCGGCACCTCGTTGGCGACCGCGATCACCTTGCGTAGCGCCTGGTCGGGTGTCAGCTTTTCCGAAACCACCCCAGGCCGACTTTCGTTGGCGCAGTCATATTTGCGATTGCAGTAGTTGCACTGGACGTTGCAAGCCGGGGCGACCGCGACGTGCATGCGGGCGAAATAGTGATGCGCCTCTTCCGAAAAGCAGGGGTGATCCTTGATCTTCTCCCAGACAGCCGGATCGATGTCGTCAGGCTTTCCGGACAAGCCGCAGGTTGAAGATGCGCAGCCACCGGATTTCGCGGTCGCCAGCAACTGGTCGAAGGATGTCGTGCTGGTCAGGCCCTCAAGCGAAATTATCGGTGCGGACATCGAAAGGCTCCGTTCCTGGTAACGTCGCAGTTCAAGGCGCAAGAGCTATGCCAGCTCAAAGAGCGCTTTTAGTTCACAAATTGGCCTTCCGTGTCGGATTCAGTCGGTTTGCTCCGACACAATTTTGTCGGGCTACCGACAGCGCACAAGCGACCCGGGTCGCGAAAGGCACCGCGTCTTGGGCACCCGGAGTGTGAGGAAGACTACTCAGGCCTGACGGTTGACGTCATCAGGACGCCTAGAATTTCTTCACCTCGATACCATGCCGGCGCAGAGCGTAGCCGACCTGCCGCGGCGTGAGCCCGAGGATACGAGCCGCCTTGGCCTGAACCCAGCCGGCCTTCTCCATCGCGTCGGTCAGGCGGTCGCGTTCCGTCCGATGCGCGCCTATTGCAGGGCAAGCGGGATCGTTCGGGTAGACGAACTTGGCGGGCGATACCTCGCCTTCCGGGGCACCGATGCGCCGAACCGGCATCGTGTCACACTGGAAGAGTTCGTCGACGGCATTGCGGCCATGCGAACGGTCGGCTGCTTTCCAGAGGAGCGACGAAAGGCATTGGCTGTTCTTGCAGGCGAAATCCGATGGAGTGATCGTCCTTGAACGCGCAAGTGTAGCCGTCCTTTGCACGCAGTTTTCCAGCTCGCGGACATTGCCAGGGAAATAGCATTGCGAGATCAAATCAAGCGCCGATGGCGCGAACGCGAGCTCGCGATGGTTCTCCTTGTTGAACCGGTCGAGGAAGGCGTTCGCAAGGCGTGGAATATCGCCGGCTCGCTCTCTGAGCGGGGGCAGGATGATTGGCACAACATTGATGCGGTAATATAGGTCGGCCCTGAACTCCCCATTTAGGACAGCCGTCTCGAGATCCTTGTTGGTGGCGCATATGAGCCGGACATCGACCTGAAGCGTTCTCGTGCCGCCCACTCGCTCCAGTTCGCCTTCCTGCAGGACGCGCAACAGCTTGGCTTGAAAAGCAGGCGAAATCTCGCCGATTTCATCAAGCAGCAGCGTTCCGCCATTTGCCAATTCAAATCGGCCGGCGCGCTGGGAGATAGCCCCGGTGAAGGCGCCCTTTTCGTGTCCAAACAGCTCTGATTCCAGAACGCTTTCAGACAGTGCGGCGCAGTTCAATTTGACGAAAGCCTTCTTCCCCCGAGGTGAAAGCTTATGGATGGCCTGGGCAAAGAATTCCTTGCCGGTGCCGCTTTCGCCCCGCAGAAGCACGGTGGAGTTAGTCCTTGCCACGACCTTTACGGTTTCGAGCACCTGCTTGAGTGCAGGACTTTCCCCGATGATCCCCTCGACCTTAACATGCTGGGCTGGGTCGATCCTCTCCTCGTCCAGCCATTTCTCCGGTCTCCGCTGCTCCTCGATGAACCGCTGTTGATCCATACTCAGGGTGCGATGGAGACGAATGGTCCGGCCGATAAGGTCTGCGACCATGGTTAGGAAGCGTACATCCTTGGCGCAGGGGGAGCTGGTCTCGTCATCGACGCGGTCGATGGACAATGTCCCAAGGATCTCGCGCTCAGCCTTTACCGGGATACCAATGAAGGCAATTGGGATTGTGTCGCCGCTCGAAGACGGTTGAAAGTCAGCCTGAAATAGTTCGGACTTGCTAACATCGTGTATGACGAGCGGTGCCCCCGTAGCGACGATCCGGTCTATCGCGGCTTGCGGTATGGCGCGGCCAATTCCTGATTGAGGCGGGTGGGAGCTGCCGGCGGTTGCGGTAATCTCCGGCTCCGCTTTAGCGTTCAGGACGACGATTGCTCCATGACGCATTTGCACAACTGAGGAGAGGGTATTCACGACATTGGCAATTGTGATCTCAAGCCGGGCGGGGGCGGTCAGGACCTTCGATATCTCGTAGATTCCCCTAAGCGAGATCTCCGCTTCGTGAATGGAATTGATCCGTGGTTCAGGCAGGATGTTCCGAGGTCCTATTTCATCGATCCGATCTCGCAGTGCATGAGCCATGCAAACACCTCAGGGTTGTCGTCCATGGGGCGCCTCCCAAGCGCCGTTTTTTGTATTCGAATTCCAAAACCACAGTGTTCACTAGCTTCTTTCTAATGTGAAAGATCATTCTAGCAGCGTGCCGAAACTTCAGGTCTGATAGATTCACGCTCTTGAAACGAAGCGCGCGCCGGTCATCCGAACTTGAAGAGGACACCGAAGCCGCCGCGTGGATAGTTCCACTCGATCTCGCCATTGGTCTCGCACAATATCCGGCAGGTGCCGCACTCCATGCAGCCGTCAGGGGTGATCTCCACTTGACCCTTGTCGTTCAACTCATAACATTTCGCCGGGCAGACATGGGTCAGCGCGAGCAAGTTCGCGCTTGGCCTCTCGTGCGGTCGCACTGTGATATGCGGACGGCCAGGATCGACCAGGTAGCGGTTCTGGTAAAGCTTGTCCTCGACACGTGACTTAGTCACTGCGATCGTCATCTCGTCTCCCCTCAGCGCCACGCGAATGCCAGGCGGACCGCGTCGCTGACCAGCCCCCAGCGCGAGCGCGCCTTGATGAAGGCGGCCGTGGTCGCCTTTTCCTTCTCGATCTTCGGCGTGCCGTCGACACGCATGAAGTTCTGCGCGGCTTGCGACATCAACCGAGGATAGGTCGCGAAGAAATTGCAGGAATTGGTGTGAAGCAAGGCCGGCATGTCTTTGTATTTCCTAAGATCCTTGACCACGAAGGACTTATCCAGCATGGCTTTGTAGAGGGCGAGGTTCCGTTTGGTCATTGGACCGTTGCGGCTCTTGACCTTGACGATTGCCTCAGCCGCGATGCGGCCGGAGGTCATGGCGAGGTTCGAACCCTCGCGGTGAACGGCATTGTTCAATTGCGCGGCATCGCCGACCACGACCCAACCGTCGCCAAAGAGCTGCGGAATCGCCTTGTAGCCGCCTTCTGGAATGAGATGCGCGGCATATTCTTTCACCTCCGAGCCAGCGATCAGCGGCCGGATCGAAGGATGGTTTTTCAAGGCATCGAGCAGGACGTAAGGGCTCTCCATCATTGCGGCGAAATCGGAGACGAGGCAGCCGATGCCCAGTGAGATCGACTCCTTGTTGGTGTAAAGGAAGCCGAGCCCGGCCATGCCGCGGGAGGTCGTGCCCACCGCCTCGATCACGCAGCCTTCATCGCCCTTGAGGCCGAACCGCTGCTCAATGACCTCTTCGGGCAGGAAGTGCATTTCCTTGACGGCGAGCGCCACGGTTTGCGGTTTCGGAATCTCGCGCAGGCCGGCCCGCGGGCCAAGCAGTCCGGAGACACCTTCTGCGAGCACGACCACGTCCGCGAAGATCGCTCCGCCGGCCCGATCCGTGCGAACGCCGACCACCCGGTCCTTGGCATCACGGACGAGTTCCGTCACGGTCGTCTCGCACAGAACCGTCGCGCCGGCTTCGCGCACCTTGCGCGAAAACCATTTGTCGAACTGGGCACGGATGATCGTATAACGGTTGGGCTTCGCCTCATTGAAATCGTCCGACCGATAGTGAATCCCGGTGTGGGACGTATCGTCCATCACCCAAAGCCGCTGTTCAACCAAATGCCGCTCGAGAGGTGCGTCATCGCGGAAATCCGGGATTATTTTCTCCAGCATGTTCGCATACATGATGGCACCCTGGACATTCTTGGAGCCCGGATATTCACCGCGCTCCAACTGCAGCACCTTCAGCCCCTGGCTTGCCATGGTGTAAGCAGCTGCGTTTCCGGACATGCCGGCCCCAATAACAATGGCGTCGAATTTTTCCTCGATCATGTCCATCTCCCTTAGCTCGCAAGCTTATCGCGACTGTGAGGCGACAGCCGCCGGGTGAAGGCTTCCGTCAGTGCGGGCAGGAAGCGGATCGCGTCGGTGACGATCCCGAGGTGGGCGAAATCGAAAATCGGCGCGTTCGGGTCGGTGTTGATGGCCACGATGAGATCCGCCCCCTCGACGCCAACCCGGTGCTGGATGGCGCCGGAAATCCCGGCGGCTATGTAAAGCTTCGGCCGGATGGTCTTGCCAGTTTGGCCGATCTGCCGATCAGCCGGCATCCAGCCCTTCTGGATCAATGGGCGCGAACAGCCATGCTCCGCGCCAATTGCTCGCGCGAGATTCTTGACAAGCTGCAGGTTCTCCGCCGCGCCGAGACCGAGGCCTCCCGCCACCACGACGTCGGCATAGGCAAGATTTGCCTTTGCCGACTGGTTATCCGGCAGGAAGCCGAGGACTTTGGTAACGATCTCGTCCTCGGCTGCCGACAGCTTGTGCCGGATGACGCGCCCTACCGGCTTATCCGCCCGCTGCGGCATGGGCATGACCCTCGGCCGCACCGTCGCCATCTGCGGCCGGTAATTGAGCGTATAGATCGTGCACAACAAGGAACCACCGAAAGTCGGACGGGTCGCGGCGAGCGAACCGTCAGTATCCACATCGAGTTCGGTGCAGTCGGCCGTGAGCCCTGTTTGCAAGGTAGTCGCCACGGAGCCGGCTAGATCCCTGCCGAGTGTGGTCGCACCGAGAAGAAGGATCTCGGGTTTGTGGGTATCGACCAGATCCGTCATCGCCTTGGTGAAAGGCTCGTTCCGATAGTCCACGAGCACTGGCGCCTCGACGATGTAAACAAGGTCGGCGCCATAAGCGAAGGCCTCCGCAACGGCGTTCCCGATGGCCTCTCCCGGCGGTCCGAGCACGACGCCCGCAAGCTGGACCTGAAGCTTATCAGCCAGCTTGCGGCCTTCGCCTAGCAGTTCGAATGATACGGGATGGACCTGACCGCGTTCGAGCTCGATGAAGACCCAGACGTGCCGGTAGTCCTTGAAACGCTCGGGCAGCTCCTTCTTTATGCCGGCACGGCCGGCGGCAGGGCGAGGGGTTTCTCGGTTCGCGGTCGACATCGTTTTGCTCCTTGCCGTCACGCGCCGCCGTTGAAGGCGAGCTCATGTTCCAGCGCCGGCTGGCGGGTGAAGATTGCGGCGATCAGTGCGTCAGCGATATCGCGCAAGGTCTTCTCCGCGGTATCGATTTGCACCGCCTTTTCCGCCCGCGCAGTAGGGGCGAATACGCGCTTGACGACCGTCGGCGAGCCGCGCAGGCCGCATTTGGTGAGGTCCTCAATGCCAGCGTCGGCCGCACTCCACTTCAAGACCCGGGTGCGCGCGGCGCACAGGGCGTCCTTGAGCGAGCCCCGGCGAATCTCGTTTGTGCCTTCCAGCATGGTGATGAGGCAAGGGAGCCTACTCTTCAGCATCTGCGTGCCGCCTTCGGAGCGGCGCTCGACCTTGATTTCGCGCGCATCGAGATCGACAGAGGCGATCTTCGCCACATAGGTGAGTTGCAGGAGATCGAGGCGCTTGGCTATGCCGGGCCCGACCTGGGCGGTGTCGCCATCGATCGTCTGCTTGCCGGTGAAGACGATGTCTGGCGTGCCGAACGTCTCGCCAACCTTCGCGATTGCCTGGGAAAGAGCGAAGGAGGTCGCCAGCGTGTCGGAGCCGGCAAAATAGCGGTCGGTCAAGAGCACCGCGCGGTCGGCGCCGTAACCGAGCGCCTTGCGCAGCGCGGCCTCTGCCATGGGCGGACCCATAGTGAGCACGGTGACCTCACCACCATAAGCGTCGCGCAGTCTGAGTGCTTCTTCGAGTGCGAACAGGTCGTAAGGGTTGATGATGGTCGGCACACCCTGGCGCATGATCGTGTTCGTCACCGGATGGACCCGTATCTGTGCCGAGTCCGGCACCTGCTTGATGCAGATTACGATGTGCATTGGCGGTTTCTCTCGGCTCCTATCCGGATGCGGGCTGGCAGTTCATCTCCTTGGTTGCATCATTCGTGCCAACTGTTTTGAGTACCCCTACTGCTAGAAATTCGGTTGGTTGCTTCCGAGGACGCCGTCGTGATGACCGGATCTGTCGGCTTCTCGACATTGTCGCGTCGCAACCTTGTCGCGCTCATTCCTTTCCGAACCGCTTCAGTACAGAGTCGAACGGGACGAAGGCGTGGCCCGGCGCGGCAGGCGTGTTCGGATCGTGGTCTTTGAGCACCTTGAAGACCCGGTGCGTGAGCGGCGAGGAAATCGCGAAGTCCTCGTGGGCGCGCTCCAGCGTGGCGCGCACCCGCGCGGCGATCACCTGGTCGGGCAGACCGGAGAAATCTTCTTCGGCAAGGTATTGGCCCACGCGCTTCATGATATGGAGCCGTGAAACATTCAACACCTTCGGGTCATAGGAGACGCCAAGGACGGCGAAGAACTCCTCGGCAGCCGACAGGCCCTTCAGTCGCGCGAGGATGTTCGTGACATCGATGGGGCGGCTGTCAGCGGAACAATTCATTGCATTCTCCCTGGTCGGAAAACTGTGGTGTCGGTGCGTCCGTCGCAGGGCCGACCTGCGCGCAATCCGCGGTTGGAGGAATGAAATGGGATGAACCAGCCAGGCATGCCTCGCTGCTCATTTTATCGTAGAGCTCGACCAGTTGAGTCGCAGTGACGGTTGATTTGGTCTCGGCCGCCTTGCGGCGGACGCGGGCCACCATAGCGGCTGCCAGATCCGGGTCGAGATCGCGGCCGCCTTCGCTCAGCACATGGGCGATCGCCGTGGCGCCGGAATGCTTGCCGATGACAATACGCCGGCAGCGGCCCAGGAGCGCCGGATCGAGCCCCTGATAGCTACGCGAGTCCTTCAGCTGCCCTGCGACATGAATGCCGGACTCGTGGGTGAAAACATCGGCGCCGACGACCGGCTTGATGGCTGCCGTTGGTCGGCGGGCGGCCCGCGCCACCTGGGCGGCGAGATTGGGCAACGCGGTCAGATCGATGCCAGTATCTGCGCTGTCGAGGACGGCCATCGCTGTGGCTACCTCTTCCAGCGCGGCATTGCCGGCGCGCTCGCCGAGGCCGAGGACGGTCACCGAGGCATGGCGCGCGCCGGCTCGGATCGCGGCCAGCGTGTTGGCGACGGCGAGGCCGAGATCGTTGTGGCCATGAAATTCGAGGTCGATTGGAGACTGCGCCGCGACCCGGCCGACAATTTCGAAGGTCGAAAAGGGGTCGAGAACGCCGACCGTGTCGGCCAGCCTGACGCGGCTCGCGCCAGCGCGCGCGGCCGTCTCAATGACGCGGGCGAGATGATCCTGGTCAGCCCGCGAGGCATCCTCGCAGCCCACGGCAACGAAAAAGCCGCGGGCGGCTGCACGCCCGACCATATGCTCGATGATCTGGAGCGCTCCCGTCCGATCGAGGCCGAGCTTGGCGGCGAGTTGGATGTCCGATGCAGGCAGCGACAGATTGACGGCGGGGACGCCGCTCTCGATTGCTGCCTCGAGATCCTGCGATATCATCCGGCACCAGGCCGTGAGCCGAACCGGGAGACGCTTCGCGACCGCGGCGCGAATTGTTTCGATCTCGTCGGCGCCCATGGCCGGCGTGCCGATCTCGATCTCTGGGACGCCGGCTGCCGCAAGAGATTCGGCGAGCTCCAGCTTTTCCGTCGTCGTAAAGGCGACGCCGGGTGCCTGCTCGCCATCGCGCAAGGTCGTATCGTTGAGAAAGACTTCACGGTTCATGAGCGACTGCCGGTTCTTCCGGCGCCGGGGCATAGACCCGATTGAAGGTCCTCGGCACTTCGCTTACCCGGCCCAGAATTGCGAACGCCACGCAGCCTCTCCACGATTGCCGGCATGACCTCGAGCGCCCGGTCGACATCCGCTTCGCCGTTGTCTCGGGCGAAGGAAAAGCGGACTGCCCCGTGTGGCATGTTCATCGCCCTCAAGACATGGCTCGGTTCCAGGCAGCCGGAGCTACAGGCGGAGCCGGCCGAACAGGCGATGCCCACGCGGCTGAGGAGAAGTGGGATTGCATCGCCTTGGATATTTTCGAAGGCGATGTTTGCGGTGTTCGGCAACCGCTCCAGCGCATCGCCAGTGACGAAGGTGTTCGGAATCCGCTGGAGAACCCCGTTCTCGAGGCGGTCGCGGAGCGACTTTACCCGTGTGGTCTCGTCGTCCATGAATTTCAACGCGAGTTCGGCCGCCATGCCGAGCCCGACTATGCCGGGCGTGTTCTCGGTGCCGGCACGCCGTTCGTGCTCTTGGGGACCCCCCTTGATCAGCGAGCAGAAGCGCACGCCACGCTTTACATAGAGTGCTCCGATCCCTTTCGGGCCATGCAGCTTGTGGCCGGAGAGCGACAGCATGTCGATTGCGGTCGATTTCAGGTCCATCGGAAGCTTGCCGACCGCCTGCACGCCATCGGTATGGAAGAGGGCGCCAGCTTCCTTGGCCATCTCAGCAAGCTGGGCCACGGGGAAGATCGTACCGGTCTCGTTGTTCGCCCACATGATCGAGGCGATTGCCACGCGTGGGGTGAGGGCGGCCTTGTAGGCATCGAGGTCGAGCCGGCCATGGCGATCCACCGGGATTGTGTGCACCTTGACGTCGCGCGTCTTCTCAAGATGCGCGCAGAGCGTCAGCACGGCCGGATGCTCGACGGCGGAAGTCACGATCTCCGTTCGATTAGGCATCCCCTCGAGCGCCGAAAGAAGCGCTGCATTGTCGCTTTCCGTCCCGCCCGAGGTGAAGGTGATCTCATCATCGAATTGCGCGCCGATCAGCGCTTGCAATTGCTGTCGTGCCGTTCTCACCGCTGCACCAACCGAGGCGCCAAAACCATGCGTCGATGAAGGGTTGCCAAATTGGTCGGTAAAGAACGGCAACATCGCTTGAACGACCTCAGGATCGACCCGTGTCGTCGCGTTGTTATCAAGATAGACAGTCCTCATGCGTGAAATCCTGAGTTGACCAGAACGATGCGAGGCGCGAGGCCGGTCGCATTGAGCCTCTGGCGCATGCCGCCGCTGGTGACGCAGGCAGACTGACAGACGCCGACGGTTTGACGTAGACCCTGTCGCCGCCGAGATTCACAATGTCCGCGCCAGCGTCTTCGATCAGTCAAATTTGCTGGAGTGTCGCTGCGGCCGAATGCCTGGAATTGTACGGCTTTGAACGTTCCCGTCACCGGATCGGTGCCGATCATTTTAAGCGCATTGCCGCAGGCGATCGCGCCGACCGCACGGACTGCATTGGCCGTTTCCAGAACGGCAGCATTCTTCGGCCTGAAGGAGTATTCCTTGACCTTGTCGCTATAGTCCAACATGGCCTTTCTCGATATCCGGGGCGATCAACTGAAGGACTTGCCGCAGCCGCACTTCCCGCGCGCGTTTGGGTTGTCGAAGACAAAGCCGGAGGATTCGAGTCCGGTGACGAAATCGACGGTCGTGCCGGCGACATGGGGCTGCGAGCCTGCGTCTACGAACATTTTGACCCCATCTGCCTCGATGATCGCGTCGCCCTCGCGCGAGACGCTCTCCAGGCCCATTAAGTATGTGAAGCCAGCGCAGCCCCCGGCCTGGACCATGATGCGAAAGCCTTCCGCCGGTTCGTCGGCGCGGGAAAGAGCGGTCTTGACGGCGGTAACGGCGTTGTCGGTGAGCGTAATCATGGTGATTTCTCCTCAGTCGGTGACGGTTTGCGGATTACCCTGCATGGACCGTGCCAATGGAAAAAACCGTTTCACAACAGCGCGATCTCTCTAACACTGCGATGAATCTTGTGCGCCATTGCTGGGAAGACGTCGGGCAGCCGACCCGTACTGTCGGGTTTGTCGAGTCCGCGACACGGGACTGCTCCGCCTGAGTTCCTGCGCCTCTGACGTAAACCGTTGCGTGGCACGTAGAAGATTTTTTCTTGAGCTTGCTTCGGCGCAATTGGCACGACTTTTGAGGCTCCCTTTGGCGAGGCGGCAAGAACCGCCGGCCGATAATCGTCTCGTGGGTGTCCCTCGCGATGGATGGAACGAAGGAAGGAAAGCAACATGTCAGGTCTGGGTCAGATCCGCTTTCTATGGGAAAGCAGCACCGCCCGCGAAAACCGAATGCTCCATCGGCCGATTGGCGTCGATACCCACAATTGCTCACCACCGCCTGGTGGCCATTGACCGACTTGAGATGGGATTAGACCAGCATGTGCCGGTCGGTCTCATAGCGTCTCGCGGTTCAAGCTGCACGCCCGGTTTCGAGCGGGTGCCGACGGCGATGCGCACGCTTTCCAGCAGCACTCTGGGCCAGCACGCGATCGGGATCGAGCATTACGGCGCGCTCTATCGGCTGAAGATCACCGCAGGGCAGCTGATCCTCAACAAGCAGGCGGATCAGCAAGGGAAGTGAACAGACAGAAGACAAGCAGGTGGACGACATGGACCAGCGTGTGGAACGCTCGCCGGCCGAAATCCGGCGGGCGCGGGAAGACATTCCGAATATACGCGAGCGCGATCTCGCCGCCCAATTGGGCATTTCCGAAGCGGAACTGGTTGCGGCGCATTGCGGTTTCGGCGCGGTGCGCATCGAGCCGCGCGTCAATGACCTGCTGACCGGCCTCGAAGCGGTCGGCGAGGTGATGGCGCTGACGTGCAATGAAAGTGCCGTGCACGAGAAGATCGGCGTCTATGACAAGGTCGTCACCGGCAACCACAATGCCATGGTGCTCGGCGAAAACATCGACCTGCGCATCTTCCCGAAAGTGTGGGCGCATGGCTTCGCCGTCGAGAAGCGCGATGGCGGCGACATCCGCCGCAGCCTGCAATACTTCGATGCCACCGGCAAGGCGGTGCACAAGGTGCATCTCAGGCCCGCCTCCAACCTCTATGCCTACGAGAAGCTGGTGGCGGAACTCGAATCCTCAAGCCAGGAGCCGATCGTGTCGGTTAAGGCGAGCGGAGCCGACGATGACGCTGAGATCCCGGACCAAGCCGCCGCGGTCGAGAACCTGCGGGAGCACTGGAGCGGGCTGACCGACGTGCATCAGTTCTTCGACATGTTGAAGACGCTGAAACTCAGCCGCTGCCAGGCGATGCGCATGGTCGGCCAGGATTACGCCTGGCTGCTCGACAATGATGCCGTTGGCGCCATGTTCCAACGCGTGGCCGATGGCGAGATGCCGATCATGTGCTTTGTCGGCAATCGTGGTTGCATTCAGATCCATTCCGGCCCGATCAAGTTGGTCAAGCCGATCGGGTCCAGGATCAATGTCCTCGACGAGACCTTCCACCTGCATCTCAGGACCCATCACATCCGCGAGGTCTGGGCCGTGCGCAAGCCGACCAGGGACGGCCATGTCACGTCTCTCGAAGCCTATGGCGCCGACGGCAAGATGATCATCCAGTTCTTCGGCACGCGCCAGGAAGGCGAACGCGAGCGCGGCGACTGGCGGTTCATGGCCGAGAGCCTGCCGCGCATTCCCAGCCCGACCCCCGCGTGAGGTAAGACCAATGCGCATTGCTTTTCATTTCCGCTCGGTGCTCGCGCCGATGCTCGGCGTTCTGCTGGCCGCCCCTTCGCCAGCCGAGGCCAATGAGGGCGTAGCGGTTTTTTCCGATCCGGCACAGATCGCTGGATCGGCGGCTCCATCACCGCGATCGTCTACGCTTGGCGAAGAAAGTCATCTCGTCGCTGGCAATTCGACGAGCTACTATCCGAAAGCCGCGCTGAAGGTGACCGATGTCGCCTACATGCGTCAGCTGCCGGCGGAGGGTGTTCTGTCGGTCAATCCGTCCAACATGCTGGCCTTGCATGGCAGCGGCGCGAAAGAAGCGGCCGATGTGTTGAAGAAATCGAACGGGCCCTTCATCGAGCTGCCGGGGCACCACCGCCATAAAGGCATCCTCGAAAGATCCGCGTCGTCGGCAAGAGCTCGGCGTCGATGCCAAGCCCAAAAGTTCGCGGCCGAGATGGATGCAAAGGTGAAGGCGGCCGAAAAGCAGACGGCCACGATCATGGAGCGCAAGCGCATCCTGTTAGTGCTGTCGCCACAGGGCAGCAAGATCCTTGCCGCAGGTAGCGACACAGCAGGCGACGGCATCATCAAGCGGTCAATACGGGCAAGGGTTTCTCGGGCTACAAGCAGATGTCCGACGAGCGATCGTCACTGCCAAGGCGGATGTGATTCTGCCGATGAAGAATGCCGGGTCGCCGATCTCGGAGGACGAGCTGTTCGCGAACCCCTTCATCGCCATCGCCTCCACCCCCTGCGGGCATAACCAGCAAGCTGATCAGCATGGGACGGCGGCTGGCCATAGCTGCCAAGATCTTGGCTCAGCCGCCTGCTTGCCACGCATGTTCCCACGCTGGCGGCGGCAACACCCAAAACGTGGAATGGAAGAAGTACCGCAAGCTCTGCGGGGCTCAAGGTTTTTTGGCTATGCACCGCGCCCAGTTGCCGGGAATGCAATGATTTCGAAAGCTGCTTCGGCCCGGAGGAAGGCAAAAGCGCCTCACACGGATCAAGAACGGGATCGACTTAGATCAAGAGTGGCTTTCGCCAGCGATACGGTCTTAGAGCTGGCAATTACAGATCGCGAAATGCGAGCGAGCCTCTCACATCACGGAAAGACTCTCGCGCGCACAATTAGAATCGACCGCCCTTCCGCATGATCCACTGATTGACGTGATCAGATCCATGTAAATGCGCGATACCACCCTGTCCAAACATACGTGACGCAGACGTTGAGGTGCCTCCGACTGCAGGTTCGTGCATGGACCGCGTCAGAGCTGCTTCGCGATGTTCTTGCTTTCCTTCCTAGAGCCACGAAGCTGCGATTTGCCTCCACGACTGTCGAGCAGATAACCGGAATACAAAAATGGAGCGTCCGAGCTTTTTGAAGGGCTTCGCATTTAAGTATCTTTACTCCATAGCCGATGGACGGGCCTGAACTCGGAGGCGAATACCGCGGCCGCCGTCGCCTATTGCCTTGCCCACCCACGCCGGCGGCTGGCTCTTCAAACCCACACTTTCCGGCATTAGGTAGCAAACGTCACCAGAAAATGGTTAAGTTCCTGACATTTTGGTGAAAGTTACGACGACTAAGAATACCGTCGAGGGCAGATGTATGTGCATTTGATAGCAACTGCCACCAAACACTTAAGACGTTTTAACTATGCCTTCAGGACATCAGCGCCGACGGCCACCGGGATCGTACTCGTCATCGTTGGTGCGCGTTTTCTTTCGGGTGGGCAGGGGCTCGGAAACAGCAAGGTTGTCGAGGGATGTATCACGGCGTAGCGTCTGTGCAGGCTGAGGCCTTCGTCCATTCAGGACAAGATCAAGTTCATTTGTTCGTGCTCTGGAGAGGCCTGCTTCGTCCGCGAACCGTGGCCAGCGATCAACAGCAGAGCGGATGCGTTCGATCACGTTCAACGCTTCTTGGTCGGAAATGGAAGCGCCTTTGGCGACGGCGAGCAGATGCTGTCGTCCTGGATTCGATCCCTCCCCTGCAATCGATGCGCTGTGCTGTCCTCCAGGGCCTGCCGAGAAAGTCAGATCATACGCCGGAGAGAGTCTCCACTGCCCATTCGATCCCATCAGGAATGCATGGTTCTTCGAATGGTCGTCTCGGTTCCGTGCGTACACATTGAATACCATGTGAGCGAACATGCGGAGGACCTCCGCGCTGTCTCTCGTCATCATATGCGTCAGTTTGTGAAGTGAGCCGTAGTCAAGCGATGCTTGTCGATGGTCGGCATAGAGGAGACCGCTCGCAGTATGCATATGCAGCCGCCCCTGCGGTGTGCGGTCAAACCTCTTCGTCGCGAACAGACGATTTCCTTTTTTTGTCTGCAGTACCCGCGTATCAGCCATGTCCAATCCGGCGGCACGTGCCATGAGCGCATAAGCTTGCTCCTCGACGCCGATGTCTATCGGGTCGTCGGAGCTACGTGATTTGACCATCCAGCGTTCGAGCCCAGGCTTCAATTGATGGCCGTAGTCAATCACGAAGATGTTCTGATCCGGATTCAAGCCGATCATGATCTTAGGACGCGCGCCTGCGGAGCCGCCTTGAGCTCCCTGCAACGCGTCGATCTCAGCGGTATCCATCTCCTTCTGAACAAGCTCAACCTGCTCAACGAACCAGTCCAAGTCGTCTCTACCTCGCTTGTCATCGGGGAGTTCAGGAACGAAGGCCAATGCTCCCATTCCTGAAGTCCCTACCGCAGAAAGGCGGTCCATGGCCGTAAGCGTGCGGTAGTCTATCCCCGCTTTTTGAAGGCGGCGATCCAGCAATAGGCGTCCCCATCCATCTGGAAGGCTGTCGTTGAAGAGCCCATGCAGGCCATTGAACGGTTCGTTCTGAGCCGGAAGAAGACCTGCCTTTACGCCGAGATGAAACGGCGAAATCAGCAGTGGTGCGGCTGTGAATTCGGCTGCATACTCAAAGTAAGCCCGCCGTTCTTCGGAACTCCAAGCAAGCGTTCCGAGATCTCGTTGCAAGCACTCGAGATCGAGGATCACCTTCATTTTTCTGATTGGCCTGAACTTCATTTCTTGCGGACCCTCTTCCTAGCCGGATGCCCAACGACTTCTTCAAGTGTCTTCGGCGGCCGTGGAGGAAACAAGCGTTCAAATTCAGCTTCTGCTTCCAAAGCGAATGCGAGCTTTACGACAGCTTCGAAGGATGCCTTGCCGGTCTCCTCAAAAACTCTAAGGGAGCCGTAGGAAACTCCAGCCTTGGAAGCCAGCTCTCGTTGGGTAAGATTGGCATCAATTCGTCGCCGCTTCATCCGCGCCGCGACACCTTCAATGATTTCCATCGGCGATGTCATATTGAATGTGAACATGGTAGCACTTAACGCCATATATTGGAGTTAAGTGCATCTATAATGGCAATTAGTTTGGTGTCAAGATTTTTCGGCTGTTGCCGATTTGCCAGGCGTCGTCCTGTTGTGAAACCGTCGGGTCGACAACGCCATGCTGACATAGGGACTGATCCGGCATTAGGTAGAAGCAAAAATGCATCATGGGCCTTGCCGCTCGTCGCGTAGTTTTAGCAGGCGCGCGAGTCCTGATTGCAGTTGCTACCTCACATGGGGGTTAGGTGAGTCAACAGGGTAGTCATCGCATATCGTAATCTCCAGCTTGGAGCGGATCCATGGTCGGAGCCCTTTGGGTGACGCGGTCTGCGTGCAGACCTATCCACCTCACATACGGTCGCCGCTCGGGGCGGCTGCACCACAATCCCGCTTGCGGCGGTCGGCTCAGGAGACGGGACCCTTCTAATTGTCGGCGAGTGAAGCCATGGTTAGCTAGCGGTCCGTCGCCTGGATCCGCCGGGACTGATCAGGTCCTGGCGAAGGGAGTGTCGGGCGATTGTCTCGGGCGGCGGTGAAGACCTCGCCCTCAATGACCACGCCGGCTGTGACATACTTCCAAAGCACCACAGCTTGCGTGCCATGGCGACGATCGTCGGCTTGCGCAGTCTGCCGCCGTTGCGCGGACCCGCTCTTTGAACCAGAGGGGAGGCCAACTGGGGTTGATGGCGCAGCCAGAGCCAGCTCAGCTGGATGAGGGTGATCCTGAGGCGGGGATGGCCGGCCTTGGAGACGCCCTGTTCCCGGTCGATCTGCCCGCTCTACCAGGGCGTGGGCGCAAGGCCCGCGTAGGCGGCCACCTGGCGTCGGTTGTCGAAGCTCCGGAACAGGCACTGCTGGCTCCGAACTCAGCACCGACGTCGCTGAGCTTCATCAGCATCGCTGCCGGTGCTGCCGCTCGATCTCGGACTAGCAATACGTCCCTTTCAGCCTCGATGGTCTTGATCTGATCGAGTAGCAGCTCGAGCTGGTCGAGCTCGAGCAGGACCTGTGCCTTGAAGCAACCGGGCAACTCGCGACCATCGCCAGTGCGAAGCGTCTAAGACGGGCGCGGCGGCCCCGGCGCATGGGCTCGTAACCAGACACCCCGGGGCGAACAGAAGGCCCTTGATCCGGTTGATTGCCTGACCCTCTCGGCGGTCAGCGCCTTCCGCTCGCGAAGGACGCGCCGTCAATCCTCCTCCTCCCGGCTCGGCGCCCGCACCATCGAGCCGACCCCCGGCGCGCCGCGCTTTGTAGGCCAAAAGAGCCCGCACCAGCGCTTCGCCATCGATATTGTCGGTCTTGGCTCGCCGCGCTCGTCGGGAGACAGCGATGGAGGCCGGATCCACTACGTGGCTCTCGATCCCCGCCTTCCAAAACCCGGTGGTCAGAACCCGTCCAGGCCTGCTTCTTGGATCACGATGACCGGATAGCTTCGCCTCATGCGCGCCTGGGCCTTCCCGCAGAAAGTCGAAGCGTTCGAACAAACCTCCAAGGTCGCCCCCGGCCAACGTGTGCTTGGAAATCTTTTCTCCGCCGCCGGGCGACAGAGATGTAATCAGCCACTTCGAGCGGCTCAGTTCCATCGAGACGAAGATGGCGCCAATAATCCACGCGGATAGCGGCCGGAATTTCTGTGAAAATTACACAGGCTTTCACATTCGAGGCTGCGCACTGCCTTCCCGGGTATCCGAAACCCATCGCTGCCGTCTGATGTACGGCCACTCATACCGCGTGGAACTTTGTCTCGTTGTGTGCGTCAAGTTCTGCAAAAGCGTCATGGTGGGAGCGGGCATCCCTTTGTGATGAGCCTGGCTCGTTCCAGGCGAAGGTGGACGGCGAAGGCAGAGGAAGAGCATGAGCGTCCTCTCCACCGTCATCTGCATGACATCACGTTCTGCGATGGTTGCTGAAAGCGGCCTTTTCACGAAATCAAGCCCTTCAAAGAATTCGAGGCATTTGATGAACGCCACCACATTCAGCAGCCCCGTTTTCGTGAAGGACGGGAATTGCATTGTGCGAGAAGTTGTCAGCGTCGATGGCGCCATTGATTTTCTCGAACGATGGCCCGAAAGCCGTCGAGATTTGATCCACAAGACTGCACTCAAAGCATGCTACGACGCGCACGACGGCTACAAGCCGGTCAGCGTGGTCCGTCAGGCGTTCATCAGCTTCGCCAAGCGGGCCTGCATACTGGAAGACCCGGCTTCTGTAATGCCTTGGATCTCACCCTCTAAATCTGGCAGCGGAACGGAAGCGGTATAGGCTCATGCGATCAGCGGTGCCGCATCAGGTCGAAAATCCGCGAAACAGGGCAACCAGCGGCGGGCAAACTGTCCCGGTCTGTAAATGGCCGAGCGGTCGACATGCCGTGACTGGCTGATCCGGAAGAGCAGCCGCTCGAGGGCGAAGCGGGTCAAAACCATGTCGAAGCTCTGGCCACTTGCCTTCGCGAATTGCAGAAGGCGTGCGCGCACCGAGGCACCGATGTTCTTGATCTCCTTAGCCATTGGCAGCTCGAGATAGGGTCGGATCACCGTGGCAACCCCACCTTGCTCGGCCTGCCTAGCAATTTCGCCGGCTATTGCCTTGCGCTGGCGGAGTGCTTCCTGGAGACCCTCAATCGCCACCGACAGGCCAATCTTGTTGCGATATCGGAAACAGTCCGCGATTGTCTTGACGACCCCAAAGACCTTTACGGGCACACCCCGATGACATGGATTTCGACGCTGTCGTTGAGCAGACTTTCGGTGAAACGCACGATACGGATCGGCGTGCCGTCGGGTTTTGGGAGCTCAGTCTTTCCGAGTTATCGCCAGCCACACCGGCTTCGGAAGTTGATTGGAACGGGATGGGGAGGTGCTCCGGCTTGCACGGTTCTCTACCAGCTCTCCGACGTGCCGCTCGACGCCAACCATAGCCGGGCTGAGGCCGCAAGGCGCGTACCCAAAGGCGTTGTTCGCCTTGTGTCGGCCCTGCATTCCACGGTCTGAATACGGCTCATCGTAGCGGCGGTTACGCCGGCCTCGCGCAGCTCTACAAGACGCGCGATCCCGCGCGCCGTCGGGAGGGCGTGAGCGATTTGTCGTTGGGCGGCGGGTCGGGCATTGATACGACGGCTCAGAGCTAAGGACCTATTGTCCGAGGATTTGTATCGCAGGTCGAAAACAGAAAGAAGCTGACCAGAGTTTGTGAATCGCCGGCGCTGTCTTGGGTCACACGCCGGACGCCTCGGTTATCGCGCGGCCGCCGACCATCGCCGCCCCGGCCGGTTCTTCGATCGACAGGTTGTCCAGGAGAAGCGCGTCGAACGCCGGTTGCCAAGGCGCTGTCCAGTTGTTCCAGCGTGTCGACCTCGACCTCGATCTTGACCATCCTTCCACGTAATAGCACGCCCGCGGTCCATAGGCATATTGGTCCTTGGAAATAATGGAAACGGTGCCCTACTCCCCTTCGCCAATTGGGCGTACTTGAATGGAGATGACACCGCGCTCAGGCACGGATGTGATCAACGCACCGACAATGATGGCCAATGCCGCGAGCATTCCTGGACCCGTCAGCCATTCGCCGAAGAACACGGCTGCGAAGAGGGCGGAAAAGAATGGCTCACTCGATTCGATAACCTGCGTCTTGTAAGCCTCGATATGCTGAAGAGCGAGGATTGTGCAGTAGAAACCGCAAAACGAGGGGATAATCCCGAGCGCTAACAAAGCTGGAAAGGTGTTCACTGACGGGATTGGCGCGCCGCTCCAGACATAGGGAACGGCGAGCATGGCAAAGCCATAAGCCAGGAACCACCAGAAAGTTTCTAGGGACGAGCGAAGCTTGAAGAACTTCCAAGCGAAAATAAAGCTGGCGTAGCCTAGCCCTGCGATAAGGGCGAGGCTGATGCCGACAATGCTTCCAGCCATCATGCCGTCGCCGGCAATCAGGAAGTAGCCTCCAAGGAAAACCATGGTCATGGCGAACGCCTTTCGCGTGGTCACCCTTTCCTTAAGTATGAGGATGTCGAGCGTGATTGCACCAAGGCCGCCGGTAAAAACAAGGATGGCAACAAGTGGGATCGGCGCGAGGGCGAAAGCTTCCGTTTCGAAATGATAAAGCGTGAAGATGCCAAGCGTAGAGCAGACGGCGATCTTCCACGATCCCGTGAAAGCGGCGAGGAGTCGAGCCAAGCCCCCAGACCTCAAAAGGATGACGATCGAGAGTAGCGAAAGCGCAATGCCGCAACGCCAGAATGCAACCGCTGTGGGGTCGAGCCCTTCATAAAAGGCGGACCAGGAAAGCACCCCCACGGTTCCATTGGATAGAGCTGCGAGAAGGGCGAAACCGGCCCCAAGGATCGACGACAAATAAGCATTCTTCATGGCTGTGACTTCGTTGCTATCATGTGTGAGCGGCAGGCTTCGCCGAATGCACGGAAGATTTCGACGCTGAGTGGATCCTCTGCGTGAAACCATTCAGGATGCCATTGCACGGCGGCGGCAAACGTTGCCGCGTCCTTTACGGATACGGCTTCGATGACGCCGTCCACGCATCGCGCATTGACCTCAAGGCCATCCGCCAAACGCGCGATCCCCTGCCGATGCAGGGTGTTGACCAGGACCGGTTTCTTTTGCGAGCGACGGATGCACTGGGCGATGTAACCGTGGCCTTCAGCTAGGACTGCATGCGAGCGGGCGTATTGGAGGTCGCGCGGGAGTGTGAGGTCTTCCACATGGGTGATCCGACCTTCACCTTCCGAAAGGTCACTTGAGAGGGTACCGCCAAGCGCGACGTTGAGTTCCTGCAACCCACGGCAGATTCCGAGCAGCGGAATGCCGGACGACAGAGCAATCTTGATAGCAGCAATACTTGTCCGGTCCCGGTCGAGATCAAGCGTCTCTGGACAAGCTTCTGGCCCCCCATAAAGTGAGGGCGAGATATTCGACTCCGCCCCGGTCAGCAGCACCCCGTTGAGGACCGAAAAGCAGGCCTGCAAACTCTCTTCCTCAAGTCCGCCTGGGATTACGAGCGGTAAAACACGCGCGGTCGAACGCAGGGCTTCGAGATAACGGATGCGCACCGTCTCATAGCCCACGCTGTCTACTGTCTGGCGGTAAGAAACGACACCGACGATCGCCGGACTTCTATCTGGGATCGCGTTCAAATCAGGCCCCCCCAAGGGCTTGCCCGATATCGGCTATGATATCATCAATATGCTCCAGTCCCACGGAGATGCGGATTGTGCCATCACGAACCCGGCAGCAAGGCGCGCCTCGCGGTGAACTGAAGCATGAGTCGTCGAGGCTGGATGCGTGGCGAGTGTTCTAGCGTCGCCAATATTTGAGACGTGGTAGGCCAGTCGCAAGCGCTCGATAAAGCGGCCACCGGCCTCGATACCTCCAGCGATCTCGAACATGATCATGGGGCCGCCATGATCGCCCATGTTCTGCACGGCGCGTTGCCGTTCGACGGTTCCGCCAAAAACCGGATAGGTCACGTCGACTACACCAGGCTGCGCCTTGAGATAGTCGGCGAGCTGCCGGGCATTGGAGCAATGTCGTGGCATTCGCAAAGGGAGCGTCTCCAAGCCTTGGATGCAGAGAAAAGATGCAAACGGGGACGGGCAGGGTCCAAAGTCACGCATGAGCGTGTTGCGCATCTTGAGCAGAAACGGGCTGGCCCCATACGGGCCGGGCAAATCGCGCGCAGCATCCAGCCAGAGTATGTTGCCATGGGAGATATCAGGACGCGTCATCAACGGAAAGCGCTCGGGATAAGCAGCCCAGTCGAAGGTGCCGCCGTCGACGATAATGCCGCCAATCGTGGTGCCGTGGCCGCAAATATATTTGGAGGTGGACTGCACGGTTACATGCGCGCCAAGCGTAAGAGGGCGTGAAATGAGGGGGGTCAGCGTGTTGTCGATGATCAGCGGAATTCCGACTTCATGCGCGATCGCCCCCACTTCGACGATCGGGAAGGGGCTGAGCTTCGGATTGGGAAGCCCTTCCGCAAACCAACAGCGCGTGCGATGGTCCGAGGCTTCGCGGAAGCGCTCGGGATCGCTCGGATCGACGAAGCGCGTTTCGATCCCAAGCCGCTGAAACGTGCTGGAGAGCAGATTGATTGTCCCGCCATACAGGTGCGCGGAGCTCACGATATTGTCCCCGCAAACGGCGATGTTCAGGATCGCAAGCATAATCGCGGCCTGTCCTGAGGACGTTGCCAAGGCGGCTATGCCACCCTCCAGAGCCGCGACACGTTGCTCGAATATATCCGTCGTCGGGTTCATCAACCGCGAATAGGTGCGTCCCTCGCGGCGTAGATCGAAGACGTCCGATGCGTGATCAATGGATTCGAACGCATAGGCGTTCGAGAGATAGATCGGAACGGTCGTCGCCAATGTCGCCGGATCACAGCGATAGCCCCCATGCAGGACTGTCGTCTCGGCATGAAGGGCCGGCGTCGGATCCAATCGTGTTGCAGGGCCATTTTTCTGGAGTTTGGTCAACTTCGAGTTCTCCGGAGATACATTGTTCTCGATGGGTAGCGTTCAGGCCCGCAATCCCGCGCTTGCGACGAAGCGCTTCCGGTTCTGGTCGCGGATCAGCTTCAGGATCGAAGGCTCGCCATTTGGGCCAGACTGGAAGATACCGCCCGTTTCGGAACAGTGCGCCGCATAGACGGGGTCCCTCATGCGGATGGAATGTGCTTCGGGCAAGCGCCAGAGCGGGGTCGCTGGATCGAGATGATGATCGAGATGATAGTTGTCGCCGTTGATCGCGGTCAGCCACTTCTCGATATGACGGCTGCGGCGATTCCGGGTCATTTCCAGGTCCACGGTTCGGCTGTCAATGGAGCTGCAATGCTCAGACATCTCGATGACCCAGCCGATGATATGAAACGCGGTGAGGTAGGGGACAACCCAGAGAAGGACCAATTCCTGGAAGCAGCCGTAGGCCAGAGCGAGCGTTACGACACAAGCCCAGAACGCGTAAAAGCCCCAGCAATCGAACAGGTAACGCCACGTCTCTTCGCGCTTCACCCGCGTTGAACTCTCCTTGCGAGAGAGGGTGTCTAGGATCATTTGGTATCTGTTGCGGAGCAGGTACTTCAGATAGGCGTAGGTTTTCGATCCAAGCAGGGGCAAGATGATGATCTTCCAAACAAAGGAGCGATCCGTTTGGGGTGTGAAGACACCTTCCGCGATGAAAAACCCCAGGTCAGGGTCGGCATCGGCTCTCCCCAGGTAGGGGTGATGGCTGTGGACGTGGGACTCCTTGTAGGCGAAGTGGCGTTGAAACAGGGGCCAAGCCGTCAGCAGCGTGCCGAGCAAGAAGTTCAGCACACGATTTTTTGTCAGCACGCCGTGCGCACAGTCGTGCAAAATGGTCGAGATGCCTCGCTGACGCGCTCCGATGACTATCACAGTCAGGGGATAGAACCACCAGCTTACTCCAATGACCAGCCACGCGACGGCGGCGATCACCGCATAGTCCTTCATGATGTAAAGAGGGCCATGCCAATTGTCAGTCTCAAGTGCCTTGATCTCATGAGTGATGGATCGATCGAAGCGGTAGTGAATGTAGCGCTTTGGTGCTTCGATGCCGTGATACTGGGTCTGTACATGAGCGTTCATGAAAACACCTTTTGCCGAGAATTGCAGGGCCACTCGGCGATAAAGTCGCCGACGAAGCGGTCAATGAGACAGCTTTGACGTTTGGCATGACAATCGCATGGGCGCAGTTGCCATGACATGCGAGCTGGTATTCGTTAACGAGTCTCTCGGACGGTTTCGGAAACACAACCGTCAAGGAGCACGGATTGAGCAATACCGGCACACTCGCTGAGCGTAGTGCTCCCGCAAAGCCATCCGCACGCTCGATGCAGGTTCGGGCAAAATGACGGAAACCGGCGACACCGAGGCGCGTCAGCCGGTTCCATATCGCGAGAACGGCGTGGCCGTTTCGCGATCCCATCAAGGTAGTATCATGCGAGCGCAAGTAGCTCACGGTGGAGGCCACTCGACGGACATGTTCGCGTCGGACTACGAGTACGCCGCAGGGCATCGGCGTGCCGATCATCTTGTGGCCCGAGGTTGATATACTATCGATCCCGTGCCGGAAGGAGGGACGGATACCACTCGGTAAGCCATCGACGAAGGGAAGGACCATTGCATTCAGGGCACCATCGACGTGGACGAAGCGCCGACTCGGATCGATCCCGACTTGGTCCAGAACGCTGATGCAGGAGGCGATATCATCGTGCGCCCCTTTCATGGTCGTTCCACAGGTCAATGCGAGAATGACGCAGCGATGGCGATTTGCCTGGATGACTTCGCGCAGAGCATCTGGACAGATGGCGCCGGTATGGTCGGCCTCGCACGTCAAAGCCTCGATCCGGAGGATTTTCGCCGCCTTTGGGACCGAATAATGCGCCTCTTTGGAGTGTACCAGAACCGGATTACCAAGAGTCTCTCGCGCAAGATATATGGCCCACAGATTGCCCTCAGTACCGCTTGCGCCTACGGCTCCCCAGTATTCTTCTGGATCGCCACATTCCCAGGCCCGCATGATCCAGTCGACCACCTCGCGCTCTACGCAAGAGACCTCAGTCCCATAGTGCGATCCGACATATGGATCCCCCAAGTTATTAATTAGAAACTCGCCGAACTGAGAGATTGGTTCGGCGTCAAAGTCGAGATTATACGGATATCCTAGGTGTTTTTTGCGCCTATCAACGAACTTATTTCGGAGTCTATCTAGAGTCGCATCGATGATGACGTCGGGTTTACTCAGGCGAGTGTCCAATATATCGCACGTAAGCTTCACGCATATGCTCCGCTATAGCCGCCCAGGGAACCGGCAGGCAAGCGTGACTCAAGACCCGCTCCAATCAGCCCGCCGGCACCCCGCGTCCGGCACGGGCGTCACTCATCCGGTGGGCCAGGCGACGAATTGTCACCACGACGAGAATATCGGTTCGGCAACTCCTGACGCCTCGCGACAAGGAAGCCTCAAAAATCATGCCCACATCGCAGAAAGAGCCTAAAAAAGAGCATTCTCCATATTATTCAATGGCTTAACAAGGTGCAGGAGGCCGAACGGTCCCGTGTCGAGGACTCGACAAAGCAACCGTAAATGTCGGTTATCAGACGTTGTCCTGGGAATGCTGGACAGGTGCTTACTAACGGCGGCGCGCCGAGGCATCGGTTCCGAGCAGCCGTTGCGCCCACGGTCTTCCAGCCGGTCAAGGGGCGGTTCAGACCCCACCTTGATCGTGCACAGCACCCCGTCCATTTCGACAATTGCGGCGGCACCATCGGCAAGCGCGAACGCTATTGGTTCGCCGACGCCAAGGCGCATCGTCAACGTCGAGCAACCGGAACGAACGATCTGGAACGTGTTCGAGGAGGGGCCCGGCAAGCTGGTTGAATACCGCGGTTCCTTCGACGGGTCCCTATGGTGCCGGCCTCGGTCTGAAGGTCGGCCCCGGCGCTGGTCATGCCGGATCGGAACTACGTGGAAGAGCAGTAGCCGCGATCCAGGCGCTATACGATTTGGCGAGCCGAAGCCTGCAACCGCCAAAGTAATCGTGCGCAGGATCGCGCCGCGCGGCTGATGCGATTGCATCTCTCGCCGCGCTGCGCTGAGGGCCCTCTTCTGTCAGGCAGTCTAGGTTTCGCGCTGCTTCGGGCCGAGCAGGAACACTGTCAGGGCGGCGAGGAACATGGCAACCGCGCTGTAGGCAAAGACACTGGCAACGCCGGCATTATCCACCAGTAGTCCGCCGAAAATCGCGCCGGCTGCGATGGCCACTTGGAACGTTGCCGCCATCAGCACACCGGCGCTTTCGGCCTGTTTGGAAGCGGCGCGCAGCACCGTCCACGTCTGTAACCCCACCGGCGCCGCGCCGAAGGCAAAGCCCCATACGGCAACCGCAATCGCCGAGGCCAAGGCCGATGCTCCCACCGTCAGCAGCGAGACAGCGGCTATCGCTATGACCAGGGGCGGCAGGGCCGCGACTGCCTTGAGGCTGTGCTCGGCCAGGAATGCGCCGGCCAAATTGCCGAAGAAGCCGCCGATGCCAGAAGCGAGCAACACCAGCGAGATCGTCTCGATATCGAGCGCGGGAACCTTCTCGAGAAACGCACGGATGTAGGTGAAGCTGGCGAAGTGCCCAGAAGCGACCAGCAGGACGACCAAATACGCGACCCTGATCGTCGGATTCTTGGCCACATCCAGCAGACTGCGGAATGTAGCCACTTCAACCGGAGGCAGCGTCGGAATGGTTATGAGTTGAACCAGAAGTGTAACGGCATTAACAACGGTGGCGATCATGAAGGCGGCTCGCCATCCCCAGATCTCGCCGACATAGACGCCGATTGGAGCCGCGCAAACGGTAGCGACGGAAACGCCGGTAAGGATGATCGACATGGCGCGCGGCAGGAGGTGACTTGGAACGAGCCGCATCGCCAGCGCTGCCGAAATCGACCAGAAGCCTCCGAGCGCTATGCCGAGCACGACGCGTGCCGTCAGGAAAACCGGCAGCGACCAGGCTACCTCCGCCAGAACGTTGGACAGGATCTGCAGCAGCGTCATCGCCCACAGGACGATATTGCGATCCAGACGCCTTGTAATGATGGCCATCGTCGGCGCCGAGATCGCCCCGGCGATTGCGGTCGCTGTCAGCGCCTGTCCGGCCGCCCCCTTGGTGATGCCGAGATCATGCGCGAGTGGCGTCAGCACGCTGGCAGGCAGAAACTCTGCCGTCACCAGCCCGAAGGTGCCCAAGGCAAGCGAAATAACCGCGCCCCAAGCGGGACTAGACCGTTGATCGGGCTTTTCTGGGTCGTGCAGAACAACGTCCGTGAGGCCTGTCGCCGATTCGTTCATGAATAAGCTCTTCAGTTTGAATGCGCTGCAACATGGGGTTGGCTGCGTCGACCCGCATTAAAGCCAGAAGCGCCGCGTTTCCCGGCGGCGTTGCACGGAAGAGGGGATGCTCATCGCTTCGCGACATGTTGTGACTATGCGGCGCGCAATATCGATGCCGTTTGCTTGAGCCGGACGATGCTGTCATCGTCGGAGGAGGAGACGATGTCCAGACGTTCCGCGGGAATGGGCACGGTCTCCTTGGCCGGTTGTATTGAGCTTCGTGTCTCAGCCATAGTTTGGAGCTCTTGGCGCTTTGATGGGCTCTAACGGTGAGCGCAAGCGCCATGCCGTTTCACTTAAAGGCACCCAATCGGCTACTTTTTTGCAGAGACCCTTTTGGCTTGAGCAGGAGTACCGTGTCTTCGCCGAGATCGAGCGCCCCGAACAATCCTCGGGCACCAGGACCGAGAAGTGTGCTGTCTGGTCGGGGCAATCAGCACTTTCGCACAGGCTCGGGAAACCATTCCGGACAGGCCGGCCGACGCATTGCCGCACAGTTGCTACTCCTCCCTGTCGAGGAAGGTCTTTGACATCTTCCAGCCCTTCAGCAAGCGCGCACCGCTCCGGACGCCGTGGGATCGAGTTCGGCTCGGGTCACGGCGTTTGCATGCCTCTGGTCCCTTTCATTTGCTCCTCCGTGGCGTCTATCCGCAAACCTTCTGTGTCCGAAGCTGAACAAGAATGTCCGCAAGCCCGACCAAAAGGCCGCCAAGGCCGGGCCACGGGTACCGGGCAAGGGTGCAACGCAAACGGTGCGCTCGGCACGCAACTTGCTCCGACAGTTTTGTCAGAGTGGCGTTCGCAGTGCTTCATGGAGCGAGCGCAAAGAACGCCTGACGTTCAGGAGAAAGCAAATGGCGGCCAACCCGGTTCCAGATCATGTCCCGCCCGAAATGGTGAGGGACTTCAGTCTGTTCACGTCGCCTGGCATGGCGCCGACGCCCAACGGGGATCCGCACGCAGCTGTCGCTTGCGTCCATGCCGGGCCGCCGATCTTTTATTCGCCCTGCAACACGCGCGATGGCCGGGGCACCTGGGTCATCACTCGCGCCACAGACCAGCGCCGGGTGCTGCAGGACGCCGAAAGCTTTTCCAGCCATCGCAGCATCTTCGCATCCGCGCTGGGCGAAAAATGGCCGATGATCCCGCTTGAACTCGATCCGCCGGCCCATGGCGTCTTTCGCTCACTACTCAATCCGCTGCTTTCGCCAAAGCGGGTAACGGAACTGGAACCGGCGATCCGCGAGCGAGCGATCATGCTGATCAAGAGGATCGCCGCCTCGGGCACAAGCTGTGACGTGATGAAGGATTTCGCCTTTCCTTTCGCGGTCAACATCTTCCTTCGTTTTCTAGGGCTGCCGGACCACCGACTCGATACATTTGTCGGCTGGGCGAAAGATTTGCTCCACGGCGATGATGTGAGACGGCCGGCGGCGGCGCGGACGATTGTGGCGTTCATTGACGAACTTGCAGCCATGCGCTGCAAGGAGCCCGTCGACGATTTCATGACCTTCATCGTGCAGACACAGGTCGAGGGCCGCCAGCTCACGGACGAGGAAGTCCGTGGCATCGGCGTGCTTATCTTCGTCGCGGGGCTCGACACGGTCGCAGCAGCTATAGGTTTTGACTTGGCCTATCTTGCGCGCAACCTCAAAGATCAGGAACTGCTGCGGAGCGAGCCGGACCGGATCGCGCTCGCAGCCGAAGAATTACTGCGCGCCTATCCGACCGTGCAGATCACCCGCGTGGCGACGAAAGATATCGACTTCGAAGGCGCGCCGATCCGTAAGGGGGACTATGTTTCCTGCGCCACAATGATTGCAAACCGTGACCCGGCGGAATTCGAATCCCCCAACACGGTCGATCTGGCGCGAGAGGGCAACCGCCACGCCGCCTTTGGCTATGGTCCCCACCGTTGCCTTGGCTCACACCTTGCCCGGCGGGAGATTGTCATTGGCTTGGAGGAGTGGCTGGCGCGCATACCGGCGTTCCGGATCAAGAAGGGTACAGCACCTATCAACTATGGTGGCCATGTGTTCGGGATCGAAAATCTGATCCTGGACTGGTCCTGAGTAAGCCCCGAGCCGACCGAAGGCACAGACAATGGAGGTAGACTATGCGCATCATCGTCCAGAAAGCCAAATGCCAGGGGCACGCGCGATGCTCGGCGCAAGCGCCGGACGTCTTCAAGCTTGATGACGAGGGCTACATCCTGCCCGGCGACATTGAGGTTGCCGAGGGAGAGCAACGGCTTGCGTCACGAGGCGCGCAATCCTGCCCCGAACGTGCGCTGGAACTCGACCGTACACCCGCTGCGCGGGGTTGAATCGGACGTCATTGAGCCGAGAATCTGGCGGGCTTGAATGGGGGATCGACCATGTAGCCGCACACTGGAAGAACGGCACGTGGCCTTTGCCCACCCGTCCTCGTCCAACTGCGCAAAGGCATCCCCGGCATCGAGCTGCTGCCATGATGCGCATCCGCCGGCGGGGTTCGCGAAGCATCTCTTCCAATCACCCAATTTGCGACAGAGACGATGGACCAGGCAAAAATTACCGAATTACTCGACCGTGAGGCGATCCGCGACTGCCTCTATCGGTATTGCCGCGGGGTAGACCGTGCGGACGAGGCGGCGCTGCGCAGCGCGTACTGGCCCGATGCGCATGACAATCATGGAGCCTATGGGGGCCCGGCAGAGGGCTTCATCCGGTTGGCGCTCGGTGTCTTTAAGACCGGACCGCGAAACATCCATCAGATCACGAACATCCTAATCGAATTCATCAGCTCGGCAGAGGCCGCGGTCGAGAGCTATTTCACCGCGCTGCAACGCGGACCGAACGAAGACGGAGAAGTACGCCAGACGCTCCTCTGCGGCCGCTACTGTGATCTGTTTCAGAAGAGGGAAGGGGAGTGGCGAGTTGCCGAACGGACGGTGGTCTACGATTGGTTAGAGGAGCAGATCCCACCTGCCGTCGTAGAGACGGAACGGTTCGGCCCGCGGCAGCCGATTGGAGCACCTCATCCGGATGATCCGGTCTATGCGCTCGGCAAGCGTCCTTCTCGCCATGATGCCTTCAGTGATTTCGAACGGGAGATCCGCATCGGCAGTGGCAACGACAGACTATGACAACTTTGCAATGCCACAGCCACCCGGCGAAAGCCTGCCCGGCGAAGATAAATCGCCTTTCTGCCCCGCGACGACGTGGCCGTGACAGTGATCAGCTCTGTCGTCACGAGACCGCCGGACGCATCGTCCTCATTACCGGCGCCGCGGGCGGGATCGGCCGTGCCCTAGTCGATATTGTTGCCAAGAATGGAGACACTGTTATTGCGGTGGACCTTCCGGGCAGCGGCGTCGTTGAACTGGCCCATGGTCTCGGCTACCCGCATCTCGGCCTCGAGTGCGATGTCTCCCGAGAGGAGGATATCCTCGCGCTTTATGGCCGGGTCGAAGCACAGTTCGCGCAGATCGGCGTCCTCATCAACAACGCGGCGATGGGACCCACCATGGCCGCAACTGTCGACACCTGTGTCGACGCCTTCCGACTTGGCTTGGCAGTAAACCTGATTGGGCCATTCGTCATGGCTCGCGAAGCGGCGAGGCTCTTCAGGCCGGGCGATGCTATCGTCAACATCGCTTCCATGGCGGGCATGGTCGGCAATCCCAAGCGCAATGCCTACGCAGCATCGAAAGCGGTCCTGATCTCATTGACGAAGTCGCTCGCATGCGAGTGGGCTTCTCGCGGCATCCGCGTGACGGCGGTAGCGCCGGGCTACATGCGCACGCCGATGGTCGCTGAACTGGAACGCGCGGGCAAAATGGATCTCGCCGCGGTGCGCCGCCGCGTGCCGATGGGGCGCTTGGCGCGCCCCGACGCGATCGCCCTCGCTGTGCGTTTTCTGGCCAGCACGCAGGCGCGCTATATCACCGGATCGGTGCTGGCGGTCGACGGCGGCTGCATGTCATTCAACCAGCCGGGGAATGCGCACCCGCCGGTGGATGGGACGCCCCGAGCCGAACTTTCCTGTCCGGTCGAACGCACCGACGCGCGAATCGTGCTCGTCACGGGTGGCGCGAACGGCATAGGCGCGGCCGTGGTTCGCCGCTTTGCCGCGAGCGGCGATACCGTCGTGATTGCTGACAGAGATGGCGCTGCAGCAGCAGAGCTCGCTGGATTGCTCGACGGCAAGAACCCGGCCAAATCCGTGGACGTGGCCGTCGAGAGCGAGGTTGTGGCGCTGTTCGAGGAGCTGCGGGGACGCTTCGGGCGCATCGATGTCCTCGTCAACGGTGCTGCTGTCGCCGAGACTTTGTTGTCGGGGATCGAACAAATACCGGAACAGATCGAACGCGTCATGGATGTCAATCTTACCGGCGCCTTCACCTGCGTGCGCGAGGCGATCAAGACAATGCGCCCTGGCGGCGTGATCCTCAACCTCGGATCGATCAACAGCTTTCTGCCGTTCGCGCCGCGCCATGCCTACGGCGCCTCGAAAGCGGGGATGGACATGCTGACCCGATGCATGGCGGCCGAACTCGGGCCGGTCGGCATTCGGACAGCCACCGTCGCTCACGGTTACATCCGCACGCCTGCACTTGCTCAGTTGGTGAAGGCCGACCGCATCGACCCAACAGCGATTGCACGTCGAAACCCGATGGGCATGATGGGACGGCCGGAAGACGTCGCAGACGCGGCGTTTTTCCTCGCTTCGCCTGACGCCTCATACATCAACGGCTGGATCCTCTATGTGGACGGCGGCTGGACCTCGTTCGGCGATGCGGGAAACGCCAGCGAATTCTATGACGAATATTTTGCGGAGGACGCGGGTTGATTATCGGCCATTCGCCATTCGCCAAGCAACGGGCTGCGGCTCGTCGAAGCCGACGACATCCAAGGCTTCAAGCTCCGCCCGCGCTGCGCCCGCAGCGCTGTCTGCGATCGAAGATGTTCGGCGGCGACGAACACGTCCGCATCGCGGTCGAAGCAGTTCCAACCGCTCGCGGGCGCGCGTGCAACCGCAGAATGCGAGCGGTCTGCCGCAAGACGATGCCGCCGCCATGCATCGGATCCACACTGCGGCCAAAGCCTTCTGTGCGCATGCCGATCGCATCCCCTGATCTACCAATTCCCTCTGGAGACATGAAAGACCATGGAATTCGCAACCTTCATCCTGGCCGCCCAGCGCGGCTATCATCAATCCTCCGACAGCGTCATCCGCAACTCAATCGAACAAGCCGTTCTTTCGGAGCAGGCTGGCTTCAACACCGCCTGGTTCGCAGAGCACCACTTCAACAATTACAGCCTTGTTCCGTCGCCCTTGATGATGGTGGCGCACTGCGCCGGCCTGACAAGCACCATTCGCCTCGGCACTGCCGTCTGCGTGCTGCCGCTCTATCACCCGCAGCGCCTGCTTTCCGAGATCGGCTTCGCCGACGTCGTTGCGAACGGCCGTCTCGAGCTCGGAGTTGGCGTGGGATACCAGCAATTCGAGTTCGAACGCTTCGGCGTCAACATCGATGAGGCGCCGGCCATCTTTTCGGAATATATGGACATCCTTCTGAAGGGCCTAAACCAAAACATCTTCGAGCACGATGGCCAGTATGAGAAGATACCCCCGACGGCGATTTCGGTTCCCACCGTCCAGAAGCCGACCCCGCCGATCTGGATCGCCGGCGGGCCCCCGCGCATGATCCGGGCCTATCGCGAGGGACACAATTTCTTTGTCACAGCACTCCACAACGGCTTAGAGACTTTGAGTACGCTGCGCGAATCGATCGAGGAGGCGGCGGCTTCCGAAGGTAAGAATGTCACGGACGCCAAGATATCGCTGCTGCGTTGCTGCTATGCCAGCGACGACCAGGTAGAGATAAACAGCTATCTCGACAATGCCCGCTTCCAGCGCCGGCTGTCTGAAGCACTGCATCAGCGCCGCCAGCAGAGCCTGGACGGCTATTTGCTGCAGGAAACGCCGACGCAGCAGGATCTGTCATTGGAGACTATGCGCGAGAACCTGCCGATCGGCAGCGTGAATCGCGTGATTGATCGCCTACTGGAAGAGATGGATATCCTGAAACCGGACCAGATCGCAATTCAGACCCAATTGGGGGATTTCGACCAAAAGACAATGCTGCGCCAGATCGAGCTTTGGGGAGACAAGATCATCCCGGCGGTCAACAAGTCCCACCCTCAGGCGAGGGTTTGAAATCCGCAACGGCTTGAGCTTCCACCTCATCTGCTTGTCGTCTCGAAAGGCAGAAGCGCGCGGACAAGGTAGGACGGAATCTCCAGGTCGCTTGTGGCGATGGGGTTGGGGTAACCAATGTCGAAGATCAGTCAAACCAGTGCCTTGCCAGGCTATCCATCGCTGTGGCTCCGGTCTGCGGCCCGGAAGCGGCGTCGCCATGCCGCTCGCATAGCGAGGATGCAGCTTCCGCATGCCCGCGGTACCCCGGGCGCTCAGCAGCTGCATGAAAGCTCCATGCATTGGGGAACTCCCGATGAGCGCTTTCGTCACCCGCGACGGCTCCAGATGGATGCCGCGATATATCTGACCACTCTCGACGGCACGACCTGCATCGGCTTTGGCCGCTGCTTCAAGGTCTGCTCGCGCGCGCGGTGCACCTCCATAGCGTCGATCAGCGAGTGAATCCTCGGCGCCGGCGAGGGCGAACACCTCGCCGCCGAGCTCAACCGCACGATCATGCTCGTCGACCAGGCCGGCCGCTGTATTGGCTGCGGAGCCCGCGTTTACCCAAAGAACTGCCAGACGCATCTTGCGGCCGACAAGGTCGCGGCAGACGACCAAGGAGAACGGCACCATGTTCGCTCATCACTATGGTTGGCTCTGCGCCCGCCAATGGCCGCGGATCGAGCTGGAGAGGGGGTTCGATCAGCATGTGCTTGCCTGTGTGCTTTCGTGTGCGCTCGAGGAGGTCGAGGCCGGCGAGGCGACGGCGACGGAGTCGACCGGCCTTTCGCGCGCAGAGCTGCGCGACGTGCTGACCCACAGTTTCCCCGCTACCGCGATAAACGCCTTCGCCTTGGACGAGCTATGCGACCCCAAGCCGGAAATGGAAGAAGAACTTCTGCACAGCCTGCTGCTGGCGCATGCCCGGCCGGGCGACCCGGTGAGCGCCTGCTTGGCTAAGATCGTCGCTCGGCGTGCCACGCGCAACAACCATCTCTGGCAGGATCTTGGCCTTCTCAATCGGGCCGAGCTCAGCCGCTTGCTTGCCACGCATTTTCCGACCTTGGCAGCCGGCAACACCCAAAACATGAAATGGAAGAAGTACTTCTACCGCAAGCTCTGCGAGGCCGAAGGTTTTTCGCTATGCACCGCGCCCAGTTGCCGGGAATGCAATGATGTCGAAAGCTGCTTCGGCCCCGAGGAAGGCGAAAGCCGCCTCGCACACATCAAGAACGGGATCGCTTTGGATTAAGCGCCGCTTTCGTCGGCGGTGCTAGGCCGCGGAGCCTTGATCGCCATCTAGCCATAAGCGCTTTTCCCGTCGCCGTTGCACAGAGGAGGGGATGTTCATCGCTTCGCGATATTTTGTGACGGTGCGGCGTGCAACATCGATGCCGGTTTCCTTGAGCCGGACAGCGATGTCATCGTCGGAAAGCACGTCAGCAAGCGATTCTCCGGCGATTATCGCTTTGATCCGATGACGCACAGCTTCGGCGGAGTGCGCGTCGCCGCCTTCGCAGGAGGCGATCGCGACAGTGAAAAAGTACTTCAGCTCGAACACACCGCGTGGGGTAAGCATGTACTTGTTGGATGTCACCCGGCTTACAGTCGACTCGTGCACGTTGATCGCGTCAGCGACGGTCCTGAGATTGAGAGGCTTCAGGTGGGAGACGCCATGTTCCAAAAAGGCCTCCTGCTGGCGCACGATTTCAGTCGCAACCTTAAGAATCGTGTTGGCGCGCTGATCGAGGCTGCGGATTAACCAGTTCGCGTTTTGCAAGCATTCGTTGAGAAATGCTTGATCTTTCGAATTTTGGACGGCCGCGCGCGAGACTTCGGCGAAGTAGGTATGGTTGATCAGCAGCTTGGGTAGCGTGTTCGGATCAAGCTCGATTTGCCACCCACCGCCGGGCGAGGGCATGACCCAGACATCGGGCATGACGCATTCTGGCCGTCCGGTGTGGAACTGATTTCCAGGCTTGGGGTCGAGAGCACGGATTTCATGCAACATGTCGAGAAGGTCTTCTTCATCGACGCCGCAATGCTGCTTCAACGCCTGAAAATCGCGTCGCGCAAGCATCTCAAGGTTGCCAACCAACGCTGCCATTGCCGGGTCGAACCGGTCTCGCTGGCGCAACTGGATCTCAAGGCATTCGCTGAGCGTTTGCGCAAAAAGTCCCGGTGGATCAAAGTGCTGCAAGATTCCGAGCACCCGTTCCACATCGTCTGCCCGGACGTTTAGGCTGCTGGCCAGTTCCACAAGGCTTACGTTAAGATAGCCAGTGTCTTCCAGGTGAGCGGCAAGCTGGCCAGCAATCAGCCTCTCCGGCGATGTGAATGCAGTGAGGGCGATCTGACGCGCGACGTGGTCGTGCAATGTTTCGGCGGAGACGGAAAAATTGTCGACTGCATTGCCCGCGCCCGGCGGGGCGTTGGCTGTGTTGCCGGTCGATTTCGATTGCATGAACCTTTCCGGGGCCTCGCCACTGGTCGGCTTGTCAAAGTCCTTTTCACGTACGCCGATGTCGGGATCCTCTCCCGGAATCGACCAATCATCTCCAGACGGCCCTTCCTCGCTTGGCGCCAGCTCCAAAAGCGGGTTCTTTGCGATTTCCTGCCCCACGTACTGATGCAGCTCGGTATGCGCCAGTTGCAGCAATCGGATCGACTCAATCAGTTGAGGCGACGCAATCATAGATTGCTTCTGACGCTGAAGCAGGCTTGCTGAGGATTGCATGGTGAGCGCGACTCCTGTCGAGCGTGGCTCTGGCGGTGGCCAATGGGATCTGCGAGGCTTTGACGCCGCTAGGTCATGCGCCAGCCCTGAGGGTTTCAAGAACGTTCTGCGGGGATGATACGCCATAAGGGTCGGCCTCGCAGTTGTCGGAGAAACCATCCTCCTCAAACCACTGCTCCACCACGCCATTGTTGATAAGGGCGGCGTAGCGCCAAGAGCGCATACCGAAGCCGAGATTGTCCTTGGCAACCAGCATGCCCATTTTGCGCGTAAACTCGCCTGATCCATCCGAGATGAGCCGTACCTTCTGCAGGCCCAAGGATTTCCCCCACGCATTCATGACGAAGGCATCGTTCACGGAAAGGCAGTAGATGGCGTCAATTCCCTCCTTCTCAAACTCGTCATAGAGGTCTTCGAATTTGGGCAGTTGGTAGGTCGAGCAGGTCGGCGTGAAGGCGCCAGGTAGCGAGAACAGGATGACGCGCTTGCCGGCAAAGTAGTCGTCGGATGTCTTTTCTTCCCAGCGATATGGATTAGGCCCCTGAACTGACTCATCGCGCACACGCGTGAGAAAGGTGACGAAGGGAACCCTTTTGTGGACGGTCATCAACTTGCTCCTTTAGAAGAAAACTTGTGCACGGCTTCTAGGCGTGCCGACAAATGTCGGCCTCGGCGCCCAAGGCACGAGATAAGGCCTTGCGGTTCCCGACCTGCTTTGATTCTCGTGGGATGGGAGCATCTTGGCTTCTGGTCTTCATCACCCGAACGATGTCGACATAGGTGATCTTGGTGGCATCGGGCGGCGCCGATAGCCTTTTGCGGCGATCGCCTGAAGGGGACATCGACGACCCGCTGCTCGTCATCGAGGAAACAGGCGTGGTGATTGGAAGGGTCAGTTTCGAAACAGGGCTGTGACGCGCCAACTGTTGCGTTGCGAGAGACCCCCGATTTCGGAGTACCGAAGGTGGTTGGCAGTGACGCGCCGACGTCAGCTTGGGCATCCCTTTTTGGGAGTTCTTTGACACTCACACATTGATCAGGACCGTCCAGCAATTGGGGGAGCGCCACGAATTGGCGCGTCGGTCCCAGAACAGCCATGCGCAAGACAGCTACCGAGCAAGGAGGTCTGGAAGGGATGATACCCCGATGTATAGCCGGAATGGGCATAGTTTCCTCAGGCGCTTGCATGCAGCTTCGCGTGTAGGCCATGGTTCGTTCGTGGCTTTCATATGTGCTTGATGCGTTCTAGGGACTACATCGCAAGCGCCATGCCATTTGACTTGAAGCAGGGGTTCACTGCTTCGCAGGTAACCGTTCGGCGCGAGCAGGAGCGGGGCGCGCCTTTAGTCGCTTACTCGCCCCTCAGCAAAAGGTACTGAGCTCGACCAGGTCACCGTATCAGCGTTCCCTGGATCGAAGTGGTATCGATCGGCTATGTGGTAAGCTCGGAAATACGCGAGAGCGCTCGCAAGCTAGGCAGTTTGCGATGGGCTTCCAATCACACCCTGAAGGTTGCACAACGGTCGCGTACTGTTGGGCGATGACAGCTTCCGCTCTGGCTCGATGTGGCCGCAGCGTTGGTCGGGGCAGGTCGCTCCGTTTGCGCGACTGAGGTGATGCTTCGCCGTGAGATATCTACAAGCAAACCATGTTGTGTCTGAGACTGGACGAGAATGTCGAAAGCCCGACGAAAGCGTGACCTGGGCCGGGCCGCGCGCACGGAGAAGTGGTGCAGCATCATCGGCGCCATGCCCGACACGCAACTTGCTTCGATAATTCTGCCTGTCGGCCGTGCGTCGCGGAGGGCCCAAGCAGCTTGAATTCGCGACCGATCTCATCCGCGCTCGTGGCGGGTGGGACTCCCGGCCCGATCACAAACCTGCTGCCCGTTGGTTTGACATAATTTCCTTCTGGCACGTTCGATGCAGGGGACATAGCACGCAGTTCGGTGCAGGATAATCTGCGGCCCGCAGCGGCAAATCGGGTTGAGCTGGCCCCTGCCAAGCGAGCTGACCGATGACGCGCTTGAGAACAAACTCTTCGCTCGCCATGGCGTCAAAGGGGCACGCGGCGTCGCACAGAGCCGAACTGGGCCCATCTTGCCGTCGAGCTCAAGAAGCCGGGCGTCACACTCCTCATTTTGTGGGAGGAGTATCGAGGAGGTCATCCCGACGGATATGGCTACAGCCCGTTCTGCGAGCTCTTTCGCAGCTTCGAACAGCGGCTTTCCCCGACGATGCGCCAGGAACACGCCGCCGGCGACAAGGTCTTCGTCGACTATTCCGGCAAGAAGATCCTGATCGTTGATCGAGACACCGGCGAGATCCGTGAGGCGGAGATCTTTGTGGCGGTATTGGGAGCGTCCAACTTCACATATGCCGAAGCTACCTGGACCCAGACACTGCATGATTGGATTGGTTCAGACGTCAGGATGTTTCGTTTCTTTGATTGGCGTTCCCCGCCTGATCGTCCCCGACAATCTGAAGTCGGGCGTCAGCCGCGCCAGCTTCTACGATCCCGAGATCAATCGTCAGCTACGGCATGATGGCATCCCATTATGCCGTCGGTGTTCTTCCGGCACGGCCGCGACGGTCGAGAACGGCGTGCGTTTCGCCCAGTCATGCTCTGGGGTGGCTGCGCATTCCATTCGGGCAAGGTTTGGGACCTGAGACAGGCCGTCACGATCGTGACGACCACCCAACTCGGCGAAGAATTGACGGAAGGAGACATCGACCTGCTGGTTGCTTTCCTTAAGTCGCTGACCGGAAAGGTAGCGGAGGTGCCCTATCCCATCTTACCGAAACGGCGACAACACCTCGACCTCGATCGCAGATCCCAGGACAAACGGCGCTGTTGGCACGGAAAGTCAATCGAGTGTCTGGGGGCATTGAGGCGACCAGCTCGTCTTCGGCGAATCCGGAGCAAGGTCGCCGAGCGCGCGAGAAGCAGTCACATCTTCCTAAGGGGCAAGACGCTTTTCTCGGTGCTTCGATGCAGATAGCGTCCTGGCAAGAGCGGGAGATGCAAATGTGAGGCGACGGTCACCGTCCATTGTAACCGGCGGCCAGCGAAGCGCATCCTATCTCCTCCTTCAGGTGTCCGATGTCTGACAAATGTCGGATACGCAACAAAGCAGAATTCGATTTATCCATTGTCCAAAACGCTTTTGGATCTGGCACGCTAAATGCGTGGTCATCCGCAAACGCGTCACGGGACAGCAGAAGCCATGATCCTCGCCAGAAAAAAATTCGCCTGGGGTCTCCCAAATCCAAAAGATGAGGCTCGAATAAGGGCTTCCAAACATAGACGGTGCTCAACCGGCTCAGCGCTGCCCGCCGACCCTCCGTCTCCCACGGCGCGAGCGGGCACGCAGCGGCTTCAAACTGAGGAGCAGTTCACTTCCGCGTCGAAACCTGCGCATCGACTTACCGCCGCACCCCGGAGCGATCACTGGCTGACTGTGCAGGGCAGCAATCCATCTGCGATCCGAAAGAAGCACTAGGGCAAGCGGCATGATCTTCAATCGTGAAGCACGCTATCTTGGCCACAACCCGTTGGGAGCATGGATGGTGATTGTTTGCTGACCTGATGACACTCGTGAACGTCAACAGCTCGCTACCACCGACGCCTTTCGGGCATCGATCGAGGGGCGCATGAGGCGCCTGCTAATCCGTTCCGTGTCTGGTCGCGCTTTCTATCGACGATCGCGGGGAGCTTCAATCACATCCAGAGCCTCGTTCGCGCCATGCTCGGACTTAACCGCGCCCCCCGAGCGGGCGCCGCTTGACAGGAACCGCCCCCGGAATGCGGCCAAAACAAACGCCCAAAAATCACAGATGCACTGGGAGCGTCGTTCGCGCCGGCCTTCTCTTCGGCCCCATCGCATTAGCCGTGAGCTTGCTGCTGCTACTACCTCTCTCGGAGAGGGACAATGATGCTCGCCCGGTACTTCACCGTCATCTTCATCTGCGCGCGGACGCGTTCGCGATCATGTTTTCCGTGTTTGTTGGCCCCTTTCAGTAGAGGAAAGCACATGCGGAGCCAATCTCGTTTCAGCTCGGGGGATGAGCCGAGACAGCAACAAAAATGTGTTATCAGAGCGGAGGTGAGTGTTGCTGAAGGCTAATACAAGGGCGCTCCTTTGGGTCCTGGGGATTGCCCCGGTGGTGTTCGCCATCGCATCCGCGACCGGCGCATTCGACAGCAAAACGCCCGATCCCGTCCTCACCGAACCGGTGGTGCTCGGTTCTGTCGAGGAGACCGTTCTTGCGAACGGCGTTTTGGAGCCTGCCCGTACGGTTAGAGTTGGTGCCCAGGTATCGGGCCAACTGAAGACGCTGCATGTCGAGCTCGGTCAGCCGGTCAAGTTTGGCGACTTGATCGCCGAAATTGACGCTACGCAACAGCAGAACAAACTGCGCACCGCTGAAGCCAGCCTCGCCAATGTCAAGGCGCTGCGCAAGGAACGCGAAATACGGCTGAAAGAAGCCGAACTGGCCTTCCGGAGGCAAAGGACCCTGAGTGGCAGCAAAGTAGTATCGGCCGCCGACCTGGAGAAAGCGCAAGCGGAGTTCTTGGCGCTGGAGGCGCAAGTGGAGCAGCTTGAAGCGCAGATCGCCGAGAAAACGATCGGGGTTGAGGATGCTCTCGCAACCCTCGCCTACACGAAGGTCACCGCGCCGATGGACGGCGTCGTTGTTGCTGTCGTGAGTAAAGAGGGTCAGACGCTGAACTCAAATCAGGCCGTCCCGACGATTGTGGTTCTTGCACAGCTCGACGTCATGCGGGTCAACGTGCAGATATCGGAAGCCGACATCGGCCGCGTAAAGCCAGGTCAGAATGTTCGGTTCACGATCCTGGGGGGCACTCGAACCCCTACTGCAAGCGTACTGGAACAGATCGAGCCCGCGCCTGCATCGATTGCCGATGAGCCAAGCATGGGGTCAGATGCGCAAACCACGGCATCGGCAGTCTACTACAACGGCCTCTTTGCCACACCGAACCCGGATGGGCGACTCCGACCCATGATGAACGCCGTCGTTACGATTATTTGCGGCCAGGCCGAAAACGTACCGCTCGTGGCATGGTCGGCTCTGACTGAACGCGATGGGCAAGGTCGCTACCATGTGCAGGTTCGCACGCCAAGCCACGCACTCGCGGAGCGCCTGGTGACAATAGGTTTGACTGACAGGATCAAGGCGCAGGTGATCGAGGGTCTCTCTGTCGGTGACGAAGTCATCATACCCTCCGACGGAGAGGCAACCGAATGAGCACACTGCTCGAGATCAAGAACGTTTCGCGGGTTTACCAGGCCGGAGACGAGACGATTATGGCGCTGGCCGGCGTCAGCCTCTCCATCGCGAGTGGCGAACTGGTGGCGATCGTCGGCGCAAGCGGCTCAGGCAAGACGACGCTGATGAATATCCTGGGGTGCTTGGACCAGCCGAGTTCTGGTGACTATCGCGTCGGCGGCCGCAGTGTTGCCGGCTTGACGGCGAACGACCTGGCGGCGTTGAGACGGGAACATTTCGGCTTCATCTTCCAACGCTATCATCTTCTCGGAACGCTTAACGCGGCCGACAACGTGGCGATGCCCGCTGTCTATGCCGGCGTCGGGGCCGGCTCGCGCCGGGAGAGGTCGACATCTCTTCTGCGCAGGCTGGGTCTCGGTGATCGTCTCGACCACCGTCCGAACCAGCTATCGGGCGGCCAGCAACAGAGGGTCTCGATCGCCCGTGCATTGATGAACGGCGGTCGCATCATCCTCGCCGACGAGCCGACGGGGGCGCTCGACAACAAGAGCGGTGAAACCGTTCTCGATGTCCTGAAGGAACTTTATGCCGACGGTCATACGATCATAATCGTGACTCACGACATGGGGGTCGCAGGTCACGCTGACCGCATTATCGAAATCCGCGACGGGTTCATCCTCTCCGACCGCCGGACTCGTGACCACAAGACCGATGGGCAGGCGCCGGGGGCGTCCCACGACGGCAGGGTCGTTGCGCTCTCGGCCTTCGGGCGTCGCTTGGTGGAAGCCTTTCCGACGGCGAAACGATCGAGGGCCGCGGATCGCGCACGCACCTTCCTCACAATGCTTGGCATCCTTATCGGCATAGCGGCGGTTGTGGGGGTCGTCGGTATCGGCGAGGGCACCCGTCAGACGATTCTGGGCCAGATAGGCGGATTCGGAGCCAGCTCCCTGCGGATCTCTCCCGGGCGCGGTTGGGGTGACGAGCGCGCTTCAAGCATCACGACGCTGGTCGTCTCGGATGCCGATGCGCTCGCTGCCCAATCCTACGTCGATAGCGTGACCCCGGAAGTCTCGAGATCCGCAAAAATTCATTTGGGGCGCATCTCCGTCGCGGCGACCGTTATCGGCGTCAGCCAAGACTATTTCCGGGTCTACGCGCTCAAGCTGCTGAAGGGCTCATTTTTTTCGGCCGAGACCATCTCTAAGCGCCGCCAAGAAGCGGTGATCAGTGACAAGACGGCCGCAACTCTCTTCCCTCAGGGCGAATCACCGCTCGGCAGGATCTTCGTGATCGACCAAGTTCCCGTCGTTATTGTCGGCGTTTTTGCGCGGCCCTCGATTTTTTCGAATGACAGCCTGCAGGTCTTGCTTCCTTATACGGCCGTGAACGGCAGACTACAGGATGCCGATTCAAGCCTTGACGCGCTGATGGTACGGGTCGCCGATTCTGTCGACACGCGCGTCGCCGAGCGCGCCGTCGTCGGCCTGATGACTCGTCGGCACGGCACGAAGGACTTCGTCGTCGACAACATCGACCAGATGCGCAAGACGATGGAGCGCACATCTCAGGCAATGTCGCTGCTGATCTCCTCCGTCGCCGTGATCTCGCTGGTTGTCGGGGGCATTGGTGTCATGAACATCATGCTGGTCTCCGTCACGGAACGGACTCGCGAGATCGGCTTGCGCATGGCCGTCGGAGCGCGCCGCAGCGACATCATGCTTCAGTTCCTGATCGAGGCTGTCACAATCTGCATCGCCGGTTCAATTTTAGGCGTGGCACTGGCACTCGGCATAGCAGGCACATTGGCGGGCAGCGAGTTCCCGATGATCATCTCCGTGAAGGCTATTGTCGCTGCCTGCGTAGTCGCGTTCTGGATCGGCCTGACCTTCGGCTTCCTTCCCGCCCGAAATGCTTCTCGCCTGAATCCCGTGGATGCCCTGTCAAGAGATTGAGAAATGACGCTCGTCAGACTGATCTTACGTCGTCTATTGTCTTGCTCGCGGGTTGCACCAGCCTCTCGAGGATATATCCTGGCCCGGAGCGTGGGCCCGTTGACCAGTGCGGCAGCGGGTACCATCGAAGTCAGCGCAGTCTACCGCTGGCTGGTGTTGGGGTCCCAATCTCGAGCTTCTCGGCGAGGCCATTCACAAAAATGATGAGGTCCGCCTCGCAGCTGTTTGCGCTGATCACGCCCCTGTTTAGCGCTCGGCATCCGCATGAGCTTCGGCTGCTTTCCCGTCCTTACGCCTCGCGCCTGATACCGCGCTCTCAAAAAGGTTGAAATGAAGCTCATCAGACTGACGGTACCCGGTTACCTTGTCTTACTCGTGGGTTGCAGCCTGTCGAGCACATATCATCGCCCCGAACTCCCCGCCGGGCCCCGCTGGTCGACCGCTACGACTGCAGGTGCTGTGCAGGCCAGCGCGGATTGTTGGTGGCAGGCGTTCGGGGACCCAAATCTCGACAAGCTTGTGGGGGACGTCCTCGGCCGAAACAATAAAGTCCACCTCGCGGCCAATGGCGCATATGGCGCCCTACTCGAGGCAGATATCGCTGCGCACGCCTTGTTGCCCAGCTTCAACAGTAGAACCGAACTTCTTGGCGAGGAGGCGGCCAAATCGTCGGCTTCTATCGATGTGTCTTATGAGATTGATCTGTGGCGCAAGCTGGCGGCAAAGAGGGACAATGCGGATTTCAAGGCCTACGCGAAATCGGAAGAATACGAAGCCGAGCGCCACCTCGCCATCGCCGGAACCATTGATGCGTATTTCAAGATCGCGTACGCTAATCAGTTGCTCACGTCCGCGCAAGCCAGCCTTGCCGACGTCAAGCAGACCCGGGCGCTCGTGCGCACCAAGATGGCCGCCGGTGCGGTTTCCGACCTAGAACTCTGGCAGGCCGAGCAAAAGGTGGAGGAGCAGGCAGCGACGGTGTCGGCGCGGACGCAGGAGCGTCTCGTTCTCCGGAACAAGCTGATTGTGCTCTTGAATGGCGCCCCCATTCCTGTTCCAGAGCCGCAGCGCCTGCCAAGTAAAAAGCTGCCCCCAATTCAGGCTGGACTGCCGGCCGGCCTGCTCGCCCGCCGCCCAGACTTGCGAGCCGCAGAGGCAAGGCTGCGTGCCACGCTGAAAGACGTTGACGAAATTCGGGCCGGATTCTATCCGACCATTTCGCTCACCGGCGGTCTCAACACCAGCAGCCCAGAATTGCTCGCGTTCATATCCGATCCCGTTGCGATGTTAAGTGCAAACGCTGCCTTGTCCGTCCTCAATCTCAAGGACGTGAAGCTGAAGGTTGCGCATTCCAGGGCATTGTATGAAAAAGAGGTCCTCAATTTCCGCTCTACCTTGCTCAAGGCCTTCTCCGAAGTTGCCGACGCACTCGGTGCACGGGCCGACTATGCCGAACAGGCGCGTCGCCTTCGCAATGCCCTCGCGCCCGCGCAGGAAGTTGAGCAGCTGCAAGAGGCCCATTACCGGTCGGGTGGTATCGGGCTCGGGATCTGGCTCGACGCCCAGGAGAGCCGCCGCGCAGCCGAGCTAGCGCTTGCCAAAGTCCGCCTGGACCAGTTGCTCAATGATCGAAGCTGTACCGCATCCTGGGCGGCAGCGCCGCCAGGGCCGGACCAGATCGCCAGAGCACCGAGAAGGCGAAAGGGATAAGGCGGCTAGCTGAAGGGCGTAGCGCCGAGACGCAGCTATCTCGCGAACTGCCCTGTGTCGGTCCTAACTATTCAAAAAGGAAGAACAGGTCGACCGCGAGGGATCGGTGCGCGTTTATGTGGCTGTTTAAACCACTTGGCCAGACCGCAGTTGGAACTGCTACCAACCTCGTGGGCGCGAGCGCCCCGCCGAGCCGTCCGGGCCAAGGCTTGGCTGGTCTGGGCGACAGCTTCACCTTCACCGTCGCGGGCAGCACGGGCGTATCTTTTGGCATCCGCGATTTCCGTTGTTCTGCCATTGACTACCCGCACAAGGCCTACAGGCGGTCGGCATGATTGTCGGGGTGATGGCGCTTGCCATCAAGTCTTTGGCAGCAAACTTGTACATTGCTACTCACCCCGCAGTTTATCGCCCATCCGGCCTGCGCAGACCAATCCAACTATCCCTGACAGCCTTGTAGTGTTCCTGGCTTGTATTTGGTCACCTGCAGGTCCAGCCGCTCGGCCGACAGGTGACCGATCGCTTGTAAGATGCGGTAACTCGCCACCACCACGTCGTGTTCAACATTGATCTGTTTGATCTTTGCGTCGATGACCGTGGCTTGGGCGTTGAGAACGTCGAAGCCTGGTGCGCTGGCCGACATTGCTTTCTTCGACGCCGTTCAAGGCCTGCTTCGGGGCCTCGATCACTTGCCCGTTGGCCGCGAGGCTTTGCTGCCCGGTGTACTCGGTCCAGCCGGCGGTGACGGCCTGGCGCACCTGCTCATGGCTGACGTCGACCTCGATCCGGGCCTGGCTGAGCGACTCCTTACTCCTGCGCACAACCGCCGAGGTGCGTGCACCCGAATAGATCGGTATGGTCAACGTGGCACCGATACTGGCTGAATTGGTCGTACCGTCCTCCTCGCTGGCGGCAGGCAAGGTGTTGCGATAGGCGCCGGAGACGCCGGCGGAAGCGCACCTTGGGCCGACTTCACCGAAAACCCGCCGCATCGACCTGGTGCTGGGAGGCGAGGATTGCGGGGTGCCCGCTTGATGCAGTCACGATTGCCACATCGAGGCTCGACGCCAAAAGCTTCGACAGCGGCGAAGCGGCCTTGAGCTTGCCCGGCTCGTGGCCGACGATCTGACGATAGGTCGTCGCGCTCACCATAACCTGCTCGCGGGCAGCGGCCAATTGCGCCGTGGCGGAGGCGCGCGAAGCGTTGGCCTGGGCGACGTCAGTACGTGTGCCCTCGCCGACCGCGAAGCGCGAACGCGCCGCTAACGGCTAATCGGTCAGGAACCGCAGGTTTTGTTCCGTCAGCACCGCTATTGCCGGTCGCGAATGACGTTCATGTCTCAGTTTGAAATTTAGGCCTTCGCCAAAAGTTCGCGCACACTTACTCGCTCTGCTTCGTTCAGTTGACCGATGGCCAGCCCCTGATTCCGCATATAGTCGGGAGGAACGAAGAATTCCGAGCACCAAATAAGGCGCTTGACGTTGCCGCCATCTAGCCCGAAAGCAGTCGGCTTGTGCAGCCCAATTTCGATCGCGGGGGCCTTGGTTTTTATCGGGAAGTGTGGCCTTTTCCCTATCTTTTGCAAATCGGTGCCATAGCAAACTAGCACACTGCCAAATCGTGTGTTCGTTTTGAGGGTCGTCGTGGATATCACTCTCAAGGACAAGCGCAGGACGCGACCACGGCCCAGGTGTTGACCTGGTCGTTCGCGAATAGGGAATCTGCACCAGACAATGTCGCCTGGATCTGGCAGCGTGTCGATTTGAAGGAACGTCCACCCCATAAGGGGTGGCTATCACAAGCGCTTAGAGGAAACTACTCTGCTGCGCGCAATGAATGCATCCGCTTCTGGATCAGACGCAGCTAAGTCCGCGTCGGTGAGCGCGCTGTAATCAGCGTAATACTCGCCAACCCGGTGAACCTCTGGAGCGGGCTCACCTCTATTGCTGATGACCGACTGACTCGGACTGCGTGATGCGCGTCCCCAACTCGCTACCGAGTGGACGATGTGCTCTAAGACGGCAACCATCGCATGCTCCCTAGGGGCTTTTGTCCCCTTTAGGCCACGGCGGTTAATGCGCCATCTATGCTGACTTAGCAAGATGGTCCGGTTAGGCGACTCGCTTCTGATACGGCCCGCGCTTGCCCGGCTTCGGAGCAACAGCGTCCATCTTCTCGCACAGATCGTCCATTGACCAGAGAGTAGCCGACACGCCAGCGGCCATCGCTGGCGAGGTCTTGAGCGTCTTGTGGATGCGAATGAAGTTGTACCAGACCGTGTACAGCGCAACCATATGCATGTGATTCTCAAACTTCTTGGAGAACGCATTGGTGAGGCGCGTGAATCGACGCATCTGCATGCGCATGGTGAGGTTCTGGCGTTCAACGTGCGACGTGCGACGTGCTGACGTGCGCCAGATCGGGCGAACCTTCAACGCCGGTCTTCTTGACGCCGGTGCTTCGGCGGGGCTGTAGCGGCCCTTGGTGCCTTCCGGAACGTCGCCGTAAATCTTGATGACCTGCGCATAGTCCGAGGTCAACCTGTAGCGGTCTCGAGCAGCGCCATCCGACACTTTCCGTCGCCTTTGTCGCTTCCGCTACACGGGCTTGTTCGACAAGCACTGTTTGCCCTCAGGCTAAATAGCTGAAAAGCAATATCAAAATTTCTCTTCTGTCCGATCAGCCAAGTTGGCACGAGTCTTGAAACCCTTTGGGTTTGAGGCGGCAAGAGCTGCCGACCGGCATGTCGCGGGCAGCCGCGATGGATGGAACGAAGGAAGGAAAGCTACATGTCAGGTCTGCGTCAGATCGCATTCTACGGCAAGGGGGGCATTGGCAAGTCCACCACCTCCCAAAATACGCTCGCCGCACTTGTCGACCTTGGGCAGAAGATCCTCATCGTCGGCTGCGACCCCAAAGCCGACTCCACCCGCCTGATCCTGAACTCGAAGGCGCAGGATACGGTCCTGCACCTCGCGGCAGAGGAAGGTTCGGTCGAAGACCTCGAACTCCAGGACGTGCTCAAGGTCGGCTATAAAGGCATCAAGTGCGTGGAATCCGGCGGTCCCGAGCCGGGTGTCGGCTGCGCCGGGCGCGGCGTCATCACCTCGATCAACTTCCTCGAGGAGAACGGCGCCTATGACGATGTCGACTATGTCTCCTACGACGTGCTCGGGGACGTGGTGTGCGGCGGCTTCGCGATGCCGATCCGCGAGGGCAAGGCCCAGGAAATCTACATCGTCATGTCCGGCGAGATGATGGCGCTCTATGCCGCCAACAACATCGCCAAGGGCATTCTGAAATATGCCCATTCGGGCGGCGTGCGGCTCGGCGGCCTGATTTGCAACGAGCGTCAAACCGACCGCGAGCTCGACCTAGCCGAAGCACTGGCTTCCAGGCTCAATTCCAAGCTCATCCATTTCGTGCCGCGCGACAACATCGTCCAGCACGCCGAGCTCAGGAAGATGTCGGTAATCCAGTATGCACCGGACTCCAAGCAGGCGGGGGAATACCGCGCGCTGGCCGAGAAGATCCATGGCAATTCGGGGCAGGGCACCGTGCCGACCCCGATCACCATGGAGGAGCTCGAGGATATGCTGCTCGACTTCGGCATCATGAAGACCGACGAGCAGATGCTTGCCGAGCTTCAGGCCAAGGAAGCCGTAAAGGCGGTCCCTCAGTAACCGCCCCTGCCGCCACGAGGCGCGGCCTTGAGCTGACGCGCCTTTCAAAGAACGGCGCCTCGTCGGTGAGGCGTCACTCAAACCTTTATAGGGGTCCCATGAGCCTGGAATACGAGAATGACGGCACTCTCCATGCGAAGCTTATCGAGGAGGTGCTGTCGCAATATCCCGATAAGGCGGCGAAGCGCCGCAAAAAGCACCTCAGCGTCGCAAAGAGCGGGGACGAGGCTGGCGAGGAAGGCGAGGTCGTCTCCGAATGCGACGTCAAATCGAACATCAAGTCCATACCCGGCGTGATGACGATTCGTGGCTGCGCTTATGCCGGCTCTAAGGGCGTGGTGTGGGGTCCAATCAAGGATATGGTCCATATCTCGCACGGCCCGGTCGGCTGCGGGCAATATTCCTGGTCGCAGCGCCGCAACTACTATGTCGGTACGACCGGCATCGACACGTTCGGGACAATGCAGTTCACCTCCGACTTCCAGGAGAAGGACATCGTTTTCGGCGGGGACAAGAAGCTGGAACAGATCATCGACGAGATTGAGGGACTTTTTCCTCTCAACAACGGCATGAGCGTGCAATCCGAATGCCCGATCGGCCTGATTGGCGACGACACCGAAGCCGTGTCCCGCAACAAGGCCAAGGAGCACGGCAAGACGATCGTGCCGGTGCGCTGCGAGGGCTTCCGCGGCGTCTCGCAATCGCTCGGCCACCACATCGCCAACGACGCGATCCGCGACTGGGTCTTCGAGAAGAAGGACGTCGAGTTCGAGGCCGGCCCTTACGACGTCAACGTGATCGGCGACTACAATATCGGCGGCGACGCCTGGGCCTCGCGCATCCTGCTCGAGGAGATAGGGCTGCGCGTGGTCGGCAACTGGTCGGGCGACGCCACGCTCGCCGAGATAGAGCGCGCGCCGAAGGCCAAGCTCAATCTCATCCATTGCTACAGGTCGATGAACTACATCTGCCGGCACATGGACGAAAAGTATGGCGTCGCCTGGATGGAGTACAATTTCTTCGGCCCCTCCCAGATCGAAGCCTCCCTGCGCAAGATAGCCAGGCATTTTGGGCCTGAAATCGAGGAGAAGACTGAGAAGGTCATCGCCAAGTACAGACCACTTGTTGATGCCGTCGTTGCCAAGTACCGGCCGCGCCTCGAAGGCAATACCGTGATGCTCTATGTCGGCGGCCTGCGCCCCCGCCATGTCATCACCGCCTACGAGGACCTCGGCATGGTTATCGTCGGCACAGGCTACGAGTTCGCCCACAACGACGACTATCAGCGCACCGGCCATTACGTAAGGAACGGCACGCTGATCTATGATGATGTGACCGGTTACGAGTTGGAGAAGTTCATCGAGGGGGTTCGCCCTAACCTCGTCGGTTCTGGCATCAAGGAAAAATACCCGGTGCAGAAGATGGGCATACCGTTCCGCCAGATGCACTCCTGGGACTATTCGGGACCGTATCATGGCTATGACGGCTTTGCCATTTTCGCCCGCGACGTGGATCTTGCCATCAACAACCCCGTCTGGGGCCTGTACGACGCCCCTTGGAAAAAAAGCCCGAGCCGTGGGCGGGCGATGGCTGCCGAATAACACCCGGGCCTTAGCCTGGTCTCCCCAAGGGAGACGATGAACGCCCGCGGCCCCGTGGCCCGCGGGGCACCTGAAAACGTCTCCACGTCCCCTGAGCAGCCTTATGGGGCGGCCAGATGAAAAAGAGGTAATCACCAATGCCGCAGTCGGCTGAAAAAATTCTCGACCACGCTCCCCTTTTCCGCGAGCCGGAATACAGGCAGATGCTCGCGGAGAAGAAGCTGAATTTCGAATGTCCGCACCCGGATCAAATCGTTACCGATCAACGCGAATTCACCAAGACGTGGGAATACCGCGAAATGAACCTCGCCCGCGAAGCTCTTGTGGTGAACCCCGCCAAGGCCTGTCAGCCGCTCGGCGCGGTGTTCGCGGCCGCGGGCTTCGAGCGAACCATGTCTTTCGTCCACGGCAGCCAGGGCTGCGTGGCCTATTACCGCTCGCACCTGTCGCGCCATTTCAAGGAGCCTGCTTCGGCGGTTTCCTCCTCGATGACCGAGGACGCAGCAGTTTTCGGCGGCTTGAAGAACATGGTCGATGGGCTCGCCAACACTTACCAGCTCTACGATCCGAAGATGATCGCCGTCTCGACGACTTGTATGGCGGAGGTCATTGGCGACGACCTGCACAGCTTCATCGAGAACGCCAAGGACGAAAACTCGGTCCCGCGCGACTTCGACGTGCCCTTCGCCCATACGCCGGCCTTCGTCGGCAGCCATGTCGATGGCTATGACGTAATGGTCAAGGGCATTCTGGAGCACTTCTGGAAAGGCCAGGAGCGCACGGAAGCCGGGGGAACCATCAACATCATTCCCGGTTTCGACGGCTTTTGCGTCGGCAACAACCGGGAACTCAAGCGCCTGCTCGATCTGATGAGCCTGTCCTACACTTTCATCCAGGACGCCTCTGACCAGTTCGACACGCCGTCGGACGGCGAATACCGCATGTATGACGGCGGCACGAAGATCGAAGACGTGAAGAAGGCACTCAACGCCGAGGCGACGCTTTCGCTGCAGTATTACAACACCCGAAAAACGCTGGACTACTGCCGGGAAGTCGGGCAGGCGACGGCCTCGTTCCATTACCCCCTCGGCGTCCAGGCGACCGACGAACTCCTGATGAAGGTCTCCGCGATTTCCGGCAACGAAATCCCCGAGACAATTCGCCTTGAGCGCGGCCGACTGGTTGATGCCATGGCGGACAGCCAGTCCTGGCTGCACGGCAAGAAATATGCGATCTACGGCGATCCGGACTTCGTCTACGCCATGGCCCGCTTCGTCATGGAGACCGGCGGCGAGCCCACCCATTGCCTCGCCACCAACGGCACCTCGGCGTGGCAAGCCGAGATGAAGGAACTGCTTGCATCCTCGCCCTTCGGCAAGGACGCTCAGGTCTGGCCGGGCAAGGACCTCTGGGCGATGCGTTCGCTGCTCTTCACCGAGCCGGTCGACCTGCTGATCGGCAATTCCTATGGCAAGTATCTGGAGCGCGACACCGGCACGCCGCTGATCCGGCTGATGTTTCCTATCTTCGACCGGCACCATCACCATCGCTTCGCGCTCATGGGCTACCAAGGCGGGTTACGCGTCCTGACGACGATCCTCGACAAGATCTTCGACAAGCTCGATCGCGAGACAAGCGAGACGGGCGTGACGGACTATTCCTATGACCTCACCCGCTAGCAGCGGCGGCCGGCCTTTCGCCAAGGCTGGCCGCCTTCCAATGCACTTTTGGAGACCGACGCAATGTCCTCGCTCAGCGGCAAAATTCAGGATGTCTTCAATGAGCCCGCCTGCGATAGAAACCGCGGCAAGGATGCCAAGGCGCGCAAAGAGGGCTGCTCGAAGCCGCTGACCCCCGGCGCGGCAGCCGGCGGCTGCGCCTTTGACGGCGCCAAGATCGTCCTGCAGCCGATCACCGACGTCGCGCACCTGGTTCATGCGCCGCTCGCCTGCGAGGGCAATTCCTGGGACAACCGGGGGGCGGCTTCGTCGGGGGCAACGCTTTGGCGCACAAGCTTCACAACCGATCTGACCGAACTCGACGTGGTGATGGGGCAGGGCGAGCGCAAGCTTTTCAAAGCGATCCGCGAGATCAAGGAAGCTTACGCGCCCCCAGCGATCTTCGTCTATTCAACCTGTGTGACGGCGCTGATCGGCGACGACATCGAGGCCGTCTGCAAGCGTGCGACGGAGAAATTCGGCTTGGCTGTGGTGCCGGTCAATGCGCCGGGCTTGGCCGGCTCCAAGAACCTCGGCAACAAGCTCGCCGCCGAGGCGTTGCTCGATCACGTCATCGGCACGGTAGAACCCGACGACGCCGGGCCGTACGACATCAACATCCTTGGCGAATTCAACCTCTCCGGCGAATTCTGGCTGGTGAAGCCGCTGCTTGATCGGCTAGGCATCCGGGTGCGCGCCTGCATTCCGGGCGACGCGCGCTTCCTTGACGTTGCTTCCGCGCACCGCGCCCGGGCCGCTATGGTCGTGTGCTCGACGGCACTCATCAATCTGGCCCGCAAGATGGAGGAGCGCTGGGACATCCCGTTCTTCGAAGGCTCCTTCTACGGCATTGCCGACACCTCGGAAGCACTTCGCAACATTGCTGAGCTGCTCGTGAGGAAGGGCGCCGATCCGGAGATCCTCGCCCGCACACAGACGATGATCGCAGTGGAAGAGGCGATTGCGTGGAGGAAGCTCGAGGCCTACCGGCGGCGGCTTCAAGGCAAGCGCGTGCTTCTCAATACAGGTGGTGTCAAATCCTGGTCGGTCGTCCATGCGCTGATGGAGATCGGCATGGAGATCGTCGGCACCTCGGTCAAGAAATCCACAGTCGAAGACAAGGAGCGCATCAAGCAGATCCTGAAGGACGACAACCACATGTTCGAGCAGATGGCAGCGCGCGAGCTTTACGCCATGCTGTCAGAACATAAGGCCGATATCATGCTGTCGGGCGGGCGCACGCAATTCATCGCGCTTAAGGCCAAGACACCCTGGCTCGATATCAACCAGGAGCGCCAACACCCTTATGCCGGCTATGACGGCATGGTGGAACTCGTACGCCAGATCGACCTCGCCATTCATAACCCGATCTGGTCCCAGGTGCGGGAGCCGGCACCGTGGGATTGCCAGCCTGCGGTAGTGGACGAACTGCCGGGCACGAAGAGCGCGACCGCGACCTTGCACGCTGTCCAGGAATTTGCCGGCACGACGACCGACGATTTCGGCGAGTGTTGAGGAAATCCGATGGCCCACATCCTTTCCCAGACCAAATCAGCCGCGGTCAATCCGCTGAAGTCGTCGCAGCCGCTTGGGGCCGCCTTGGCCTTTCTTGGGGTCGACGGCGCGATGCCACTGTTCCACGGCAGCCAGGGCTGCACCAGCTTCGCCCTCGTGCTCTTCGTGCGGCATTTCAAGGAAGCGATCCCCCTGCAGACCACCGCGATGGACGAAGTAACGACGATCCTCGGCGGGGCGGACAATTTGGAAGAGGCGATCCTCAACCTCAAGGTTCGGACAAAACCAAAGCTGATCGGGGTCTGCACGACGGCGCTGGTGGAAACCCGTGGCGAAGATTCAGCAGGAGACATTGCCGACATCAGGCTGAAGCACGCGGAAGAACTCGCGGGTACGGAGCTCATTCTGGCCAACACGCCGGATTTCGACGGCGCGGTCGAAGAGGGCTGGGCCAAGGCTGTCACCGCGATGATCGAAGGCATTACACGGCCTGGCGAGCAGGTGCGGCAGTCGAAGAAGATCGCGATCCTGCCCGGCTGGAACCTCACCGTGGCTGACATCGAGCATTTGCGTGAGATGGTTGAAAGCGTCGGACTCGAGCCATTGATTCTGCCGGACGTCTCAGGCTCACTTGACGGTACTGTGCCCGACCGCTGGGTCACGACCACCTATGGCGGCATCAGCGTCGAGGATATCCGCGAACTTGGCACAGCCGAGCACTGCATCGCCATCGGCGAGCATATGCGCCGCCCCGCCGAGGTGCTGCAGAAATTGACCGGCGTGCCTTACGTGCTGTTCCAGTCGCTGACCGGATTGAAGAGCGCCGATCGGTTCGTCTCCCTGCTGTCCGCGATTTCGGGCGAGCCTGTGCCGGCAGGGGCGCGCCGCCGAAGGGCGCAATTGCAGGATGCGTTGCTCGACGGACATTTCCATTTCGGAGGCAAGAAAATTGCGATCGCTGCTGAACCAGACCAACTCTATCAACTCGCGACTTTCTTCATCGGCATGGGCTCCGAAATCGCGGCGGCCGTCGCCACGACCGATATGTCGAAAATTCTGGAAAAAGTACCGGCGCAGTCGGTTCAGATCGGCGATCTCGGCGATTTGGAAGCTCTTGCCGCCGGCGCTGATCTTCTCGTCACCCATTCCCACGGCCGCCAGGCGGCGCAGCGCCTTGGCATTCCGCTCATGCGCGTCGGCTTCCCGGTCTTCGACCGGCTCGGCAGCCAGCACAAGCTCACAATCCTCTATCAGGGCACCCGCGACCTGATCTTCGAGGTTGCCAACATCTTCCAGGCCAACCAGCACGCGCCGACGCCCGAGGCACTTGATCCATTCCGTAAGCGAGAAATGCCAGATGAGCTCCTTTCGTCGCCTGTCGCTCGTCACTGACGAGGTTCACGCACCGATGCCGGAACGACGAGCAGGCGCATTGCGCGTGGCCATCGCCACGCAAGACATGAAGGACCTCAATGCGCATTTCGGGTCGGCCACACGCTTTGCTGTGTACGACGTGACGCGCGAGGAATGGAACCTTGTGGAAGCCGTGGCCTTCGATGACGTTTCCGACGAGAGCGGGGAGCATCGGAGCGAGGGCGATGATCGCATCACGCCGAAGGTGGAGGCGCTGAAGGGCTGTCATCTTCTGTTTTGTCTGGCGATCGGCGGACCTTCGGCAGCCAAGGTTGTTTCGGCAAAAATCCATCCGATCAAGGTGGCGCAGCCCCAAAGCATCCAGGAGGTGCTGTTGCGGACGCAGATGATGCTCAGGACGTGTCCTCCCCCCTGGCTGCGCAAGGTGCTGGCGGAGGCAGGCGTCGCCGAGAAGAAACCGTCCTTCGAGGACGAGGACGACTGAAATGAGGAGAAGGCGAAATGTCAGATGCCGCGGCTAGCCCTGCTGTCGCCGAGGACGAGGCGGCCCTTGCCACCCCGTTCGTCAAATGCCTCGTGCGGCTGATCCGTGCTCAGGATTCCTACGGGTCATGGGAAGGCAAACCGGATGCCGAGCTTCTGGGCGACTTCATCATCACCAAGGAACAGCGTCGTGCGATCCCGATTATCGGCGATCCCGATCCGGACGTGCTGTGGAGGCTCGACAAGTTCTATGCCGCCGTCGGGCTTGCGATCGAAGAGCGCTGCGGCCTGATGGCATCGCCGATGATGGAGATGAGCCATGAGGGCTTTGGGCGCGTGCTGTTCACGGCCGGACGGCTGGTCGTGCTTTCGAAGACCCTGCGCGACGTCCACCGGTTCGGCTTTGAGACGTTCTGGAAACTCGCACAGGCCGGTACGAAACTGGCCGGCGATGCGATCGCAGCCATTGAAGCCTATCCCGACGTGGCGCGGGCGTGATGGAACCGAGTTTCGAACAAGGGGGGCATGTCCGGCCTTGAGGAGCTGCGATGCCAGTCCACTCAACCGACGCGGTCGAGACCGATTTGGTTCCTGGGGTAGCGCTGATGAAGCCACTCGTCCTGATCTGTTCGCAAGATGCCGAGTTCTATCTGTTCCTTAGCCACATCCTGGAGGTCGACGGTTTCACCAGTGAGCCGGCAGGCGGCGCCAAGGAAGCGCTTGCATTGGCCGACGAACGGGACTTCCAGGCCGTGGTGCTGGACTGCGGGCCAGCGAGCATAACCGGGTCCGCAATCTGCGCCCGGCTCAAGCGGGAGCCCCGGACCGGCGGCCTGCCCATTATTGCCCTGATCGCGCCCGGCGCCGAGAACCAGCACCTCGATCTCCTGAAGGCAGGCATTGACGAAAGCTTTGTCCGGCCGATCGCCCCGGCCAAGCTGCTCGATTGTCTACGGGCGAGGCTAGCGCTGACGAAGCGGGGTTCGAACGGGGTTGAAAACGGCGGCTGGCTCTCGTGTGGCGACCTTGAGATGAGGCTCGACGCCCACCGGGTTCGTGGCAATGGCCACGACATCCATCTCGGGCCGATCGAGTTCAACCTGCTGCGGCTGCTGCTTGAGACTCCAGGCAAGGTCTTCACCCGGGACGCGCTGATCGGCGCGGCCTGGCCGGCCAACATCCACGTCGGTGTACGCACCGTCGATGTCCATATGAGCCGGCTCAGAAAGGCGCTGAAGGCGGCCTCGCCCTCCACCGTCATCCGGACCACCAGGTCTGCCGGCTACTCGCTCGAGAGGCCGGACGGCTGAATCGGTACCGGGTGTGGTGCCACTCGCATCTCCATCGCGTTGAGAGCCGGTCTTGCGGCTTTGAAACGCACCTAAACGAATACTCAGGAAGAAGCAGGCAAATGGGTTTTAAAAGCGTACTGTGTGTGACGGGGGCTGACCATTCCGATCGGGACGTCAGAATAGCTGCCGGCTTGTGTGCCGAAGTCGGCGCGCACCTTTCCGTACTGATTATGTCGCCTCCGCCGCTCGTCATGTCGCCTCCGCCGCTCGCCGATGGCATCCTCGAGTGGCCTGTACAACGCGCACAGGCCATCGCCAGATTGGACAAACGGTTTCGGCAAACCGAGAGATTTTCACAGGACATGGCCAGACTGGAAAAACGGTACAGCGAAATCCAGAAACTGCTGAGAGCGATGTCGCTATGCCATGACGTCGATACCGACTATTGCGACCCGGCCAGCGTCGGTGACGTGGTGCGACAGCGGGCGCTCTACGCCGACCTGACTATCGTCGGCCCCGCACTTCTCAACGACGATGGTCTCGGACCTCCTGTTGTCAACGGCAGCTTGTTCGATACGGGAAAGCCGGTGCTTGTCGTGCCCAAGGGCGCTGAGGCGACCCTGTCGCCACGGCGCGTGCTGGTCGGCTGGGATTCGCGAGCCGAGGCGTCGCGTGCGGTTCGGGAGGCCCTGGATGTCCTATCCGGTGCCGAGGAAGTTTGTGTCGCCCTGGTCGATCCGAAGGCGAACTACAACGGGAACAGCGCGGAGCCGGGAGCCGACATCGCTGCCTATCTCACTCGCCACGGTGCCCGGGTGTCGGTTGACAGGCTGCTGAGCGCCGGCAAACCGGTGGCAACGGTGCTGGCGCAGCACGCAATCGACACGTCCGCCGATATGATCGTCATGGGCGCTTATGGCAGCCGGCGGCTGCGCGAGCGGCTCTTCGGCGGCGTCACGAGATGGATAGTTGGGAAGCTGCCATTGCCGTTGTTTTTGGCTCGCTGACTGGCTCCGGGTAGCATCGATGCTGTTGGAAGCTCGACTCCCCTGGGTCGCCGATCCTGATGCCAATTCGGAGAAAGGTCGCGGCAAACGCGGGAAATTTCGCGAAGCTCCTCGCAGCCAATCTGAAAGCGCCGTCCCCGAAACCATCCCGGACGTCGCTAGAGCGCTCTCGGCGGTTCTGCTCGCCCGAGATGACCCGTAAAACGGCGACCACCGGCCGCGCAGAGGTAGAGGCGCTCCTCAATAGAGAGCCAAACCACGGCTTCGCAGGTCGGCGTCAGGAGAGAAGGAGAGCCATTTCAGCGCGGCAGGCCGAGTTCGGAGCCGTAGCGGCATCGCATGCGCGCTATCGCGATCTCCTTCACTATTGGCTGGGAGCTGAACGAAGCAAAGACCGTGCCGTGGCCCAGGCCCTCAACTTCAAGTCGAGACGGTTGTGCTCTTGGCCGTAGTCGGCGGGAATCGATGGCATCAATCACGTTATCATCGCCTGGGACGGTAGCCAGTAGCGGCGAGGGCGGCCGCATCTTCAGCGTTTTCAGTCGGTCCGGCCCGACCCGCATGGCGACCGGGCGGTCTTTGGGCTCAGTCAATTCCGACAACGCTCACATTCGCACCATGGGGTCCCTTTTGCGCCTGTGCACAGGGCACACAGAAGATAACGATACAAGCAGGAATCCCGGAGAGTTCGCCGGCCGGCACATGCCGGCACTCATCCTGGCCTTTTTCGCCACAATCATCGTCAATCTTACAATGGCGGTATTCGCGAGCCGCAGCTGGCCCGGCTTCGTCGAAGAACTCCTATGCGGCCAGCTAGGAATCCAATCGCAGGCGGAAGAGGGCAGGGCACAGGCGGCGCTTGGATGGAGCGGGCCTCGCAATCGCAAATGTCGAGATCCGCTACAGCCTGACAACCGGAACGGCAAGAAGCTCAAGCCAGGTGGTGTGAGGCGGACGATGATAAGAGCATGGCGTTAGCCCGCGCAGTCATGATGTCCATCTACTCATCTCTCAACCCGAATATATGTTGCGTCGTCCGTGGCCACGCTTTTTCTGGCGGAGCGAAGCGCGTGATGCGTGTCCAAAACCTGACAGCGGCAGAAAACATGTCGGGTTCAATACAACCGGCCATCTTAGCCACCTGGAGGTTTTTCAAAGCGCAATCATGGGCTTATTGCGCGCTGAGCGCGCTGGCACGGCCTTTGCAAATTGAGATGCGGCAACACTGAGTGAAGGCTGACTGCATGCAGACGAGCAAGACGAGCGATACTCTCCTTTCCTTGAACCTTCTGCCCCGTCTCTAAGGGGGAAACAGGCTCGCGCATAAAGCGCGCAACCTTTGGCAATAGCTTTGGAGAGCAACATGGTATTGCAGATGGAGTCCCCGGCTCCTTTGATCAAAGTGGAGGACTGGCTGCGTGGCGAGCCCCTCACGAACTTCCAGCCCGACAAAGTGTACATCGTCGAATTTTGGGCAACTTGGTGCGGACCATGTGTGGCGGCGATGCCCCATCTGATGCAGCTGCAGGAGAAATACAAGGACAGCGGACTTGAGGTCGTCGGAGTCGCGGCTGATGAGGAACACGCTCCAACGGCCGTTGAGGCCCGAACCAAGTTGGACGCGTGGTTGACCGAAAAGTGCTCGAACCTGAACTATCGGATCGCGTTCGACTACACAGGAGAAATGAACAAGCTTTGGAGGGAACCCAGCTTGTCTGTCGGGATTCCGGCCTCGTTCGTGGTCGACCGAGACGGCCACATCGCCTTTATCGGTCATCCGATGCAACTCGATGAGGTTTTGCCGAAAGTGCTTAACGGCAGCTGGCGCACCAGCGATGAAGCGAAAGCCGCCGATAAGGAACGGATTGCCAGTCACCAACGCACAGCGCGCGAACAATCGCTGACCAAGCCGATATACGCCAAACTTCGGCCGGCGATGGAGGCCAGGGATTGGACGGCGGCACTCGCGGCCATCGAAGAAGGCCTCGCCTTGATGCCAGACAATATCGAGTTCCGGCGCACTCATGCGAATCTACTGCTTCACAAGCTGCGCGACATGCGGGCCGGCTTGCCACTCATGCGCCAATTGGTCGAGGACGCGATCGACAAAAAATTCGAGGCCGTGTCTTGGATGGTCATGGCCCTGAACCAACTCTTCGATCCCGCGATGGAGAACTCCCATCTCCCCCGTGCTGAGCGCTTTGCGATGGGCGACAAGCTCTCGGAACAGATCCTGACACTGAATCCTCCACAAGGCGACGGCCCCCTTAAATTCCGTTGGTACCTCCCGGTCGCTCAGTATTATTACGAGAGCGGCAACAAGGATCGCGCGATCGAGTTGATCGAGGTGGCATTGAAATCTCTGGGTGATCCGGAGACAATGCCGGACCACATCAAACAGCACTACCTTAGCCCATTGCTCCAAGCCCTGGCCAATTACACGGGTGAGAACGCCTGCTACGCGGATCTTTGTGTGGTTCCACAAAACAAGGCTCCTGAAAATCAAACCGCAGTCGCCTCATGAGCAAAGATCGCAAGGGGATGACAATTGGAATTGAACCCTGGCCAATTCGCCCATTGTCTGCGGCGAGCCCGCAGTAAGTATGTCCATTGCAGCACAGGGCGCATCGCTTGCCGCAAGTTGGAGGTTCAAATCTTGTAATGACCTCCGGCCGCATCGCGGGAGACGGGATGCTCGACGCGAATTCTGGCCGCGATGGAAGACCCCGCAGTCGAGGACCTCTTCAAGATCGGCTAGCGGGACAGCAATTGCGTGGATTCGGCCGCCCGGAGCCGGACGTCGGCTGCGCAAGTGTGCTCGAAGCAGGCGTCCCCGAAAACAGAAATCGTCCATCGAGGACGAGGACTGAAATTGAGGAGAAGGCGAAATGTCTGATGCCCCGGTTGGCCCTGCCATGAACGAGGACAAGGCGGCCCTTGCCAACCCGTTCGTCAAATGCCTCCTGCGGCTGATCCGTGCTCAAGACTCCTACGGCTCATGGGAAGGCAGAGCGGACACCGAGCTGCTGGCCGACTTCATCATCACCAAGGAACAGCGCCGTGCCATCCCCATCATCGCCGATCCTGCTCCGGATGTGCTGTGGAGGCTGGACATGTTTTACACCGCCGTCAGGCTTGCGATCGAGGAGGGCTCCGGCCTGATCACATCGCCAATGATGGAGATGAAACCGATGGGGGCTTCGAGCGCCTGGTTTTCACGGTCGGGCGGTTGGGTCGTTCTGTCGAGACGTCCACCGGTTCGGCTTCGAGACTTTCCGGAAACTCGCGGAGGCCGGTACGAAACTGGTCGACGATGCGACTGCAGCTATTGCCTATCCCGAGGCGCGGGCGTGAAGAAACCGATTTCGAGGAAGGATTTATGTCAAACCTAGACGAGATGGGAAAGAAGGTCCGAAAGCTTCAGCTGCGCGCGGCGGTTGCCAAGATGAAATTGCGCGACCTTGCAGAGGATCTCCCGGTCCAATGGACTGAGATAGAGGAAGTTGCCGAGAAAGCGTACGCCGCTTTTGCCGAGTTGGATGGTGCCAGGAGAGAGCTCGCTGCAATGAAGAATTTACGATGAGGAGCACATTCACCACCCGCGACGGCTCCATATGGATGCCGGAATATCTGACCGTTATAGATGGCAAGACTTGTATCGGCTGCGGTCGCTGTTTCAAGGTCTGCTCGCGCGAGGTCATGCACCTTCACGGCGTCGACGACGCGGGTGAAATCCTCGGCGCCTGCGACGGCGAAGACGACGATTTCGACGGCGAGCTCAATCGCATGATCATGGTTGTCGATCATGCCGGCCGCTGCATTGGCTGTGGAGCCTGCGCCCGCGTCTGCCCGAAGAACTGCCAGACCCATGGTGCGGCCGACCAGGTCGCAGCATGACTTGATGGGACAAACCAGGAGAACGGCGTTGCCCTTTAGAATCTTTCATCGCGTCCTGTGGTTGGTCCTGTGCAGCAACGCTCTGACTGTCTACTTCGCCTTGCATTCCATCCGTCTAGTGGTCGTCACGACGCTGGCGTGTTCGCTGCTCCTTCAGTTGGCCTACTTCGCAAGCGTGCTCTTTCTGGTCTGGCGGTCTGGCTGCGCTAGCAGAGCTGGCGAAAGGACTGAGCATTTCGGTAGTTGCAAGGAAGTTCGATCCCAGCCGGCAGACCATGATGAGGTGAGGACTGATTCTTCAGATGTGCCTCAGCTTGGCCCGGCATTTCCCTGCTGAGGCGTCGTGATCCATGGGAGATCTACGCCACTTTGGATCAACCAGGGACATCGAGCTGACCGTCCAAGCGTAGGTGTGCTTGAAACGGGCAGAGGTGACCGCATCCTGGCCCGTCTAGCGTGAATCCAGCTGTTTGGGTTCGGTTGGCACAAAATAGCCGTCGCAGCACGCCATCATGCGGGTGGCTTTGTCTCGATCACGACGCGGCGCTGGAAAGAAAAATGGGAGCCTTCTGCAACGTCCGACGACGCAGCTGGCTCCAAATCAAAAGCCCATGGGCGAGGGCGGAGCTGGTTCAGCTCAATCACGTGTTGCTGGAGAGAACATGCTGGAAAAATTCGATCGCTATCCGCTCACCTTTGGACCCACGCCCATCGAGAAGCTCGACCGCCTCGGCAAGCATCTCGGGGGAAAGGTGGAAATCTACGCCAAACGCGAGGACTGCAATTCCGGTCTCGCTTTCGGCGGAAACAAGCTGCGCAAGCTCGAATACATCATTCCCGACGCGATCGCGTCAGATGCCGATACGCTCGTCACCATCGGGGGCGTGCAGTCCAACCACACCCGGATGGTCGCCGCGGTCGCCGCCAAGATCGGCATGAAATGTCTCCTGGTTCAGGAGAGCTGGGTACCACATGAGGATGCCGTCTACGACCGGGTCGGCAACATTCTCTTGAGCCGCATCATGGGAGCAGAGGTGCATCTGGTCGACGAGGGTTTTGACATCGGTATCCGCCGCAGTTGGGAAAAGGCGCTTTACGAGGTCAAGGCAAGGGGCGGCAGGCCCTATGCGATACCTGCCGGGGCGTCTGTTCACCCGAATGGAGGCCTCGGCTATGTGGGGTTCGCGGAGGAAGTGCGGGCTCAGGAGAAACAGCTTGGGTTTGCCTTCGACTACATCGTCGTTTGCACGGTCACAGGTTCAACGCATGCCGGGATGCTCGTCGGGTTCGCCGAGGACGGTCGACAGCGCAACGTGATCGGTATCGATGCCTCTGCCACGCCCGCCAAAACCAAGGCGCAGGTGCTTAGCATTGCCCAACATACAGCGACGCTCGTCGAGCTCGAAACGGAAGTTGTCGACGATGACGTGGTGTTGCTCGATGACTACGCGTACCCGCGATATGGCATTCCATCCGAGGAAACCAAGGAGGCGATCCGCCTGTGCGCGCGGCTTGAGGGTATGATTACCGATCCCGTCTACGAGGGCAAATCGATGCAAGGGATGATCGACCTCGTCCAGAAAGGCTTCTTTCCGGAGGGGTCGAGGGTCCTCTACGCGCATCTCGGCGGCGCGCCGGCGATCAACGGTTATGGCTATACCTTCCGCAACGGCTGACGCTCGACAGTTTCGATTACGCCGTCCTGCCGTACGGCGATGAGCTGAAAGTTCGTTCGAGGCCGCTTAGCCGGCTCTCTGGCCCAGAGGATGCCAGCATTCTGAGGCCGCCGCGCGGCCGTCCCGTGCGTGCGGAGGCAGCTCGCCACTCGGGCTGGGGCTCATTGCGGAAAATCTATCAGCTATGGTCCCTCAGCTTATGGCCGCGCTCTTGGACGGTCGGAACTGAGCGCCCACAGGCTTTCGGCCCCAAGCCTGGAAGATGCGCGGGCAAGACATTGTGGTATCAGGCCGCGCAGCAAAGGCGTCGAGTTCGGCTGTGACACGACCGACCTCGTCGCTGGTGGCGATACCCGATGACGTCAGTGCGTTAGCGATTGCCGAGAAAGTAAGCATCGGAACCTGCTTGACGTCCCCTTGTCGGCCGTATGGCTGCGTCAGTGCTGAGTCGACATCCGCGAACCCGACGCCTTCAAGGAGGCGGACAAGCCTGCGCCCGATGAAAGGATCGGCGCCGCGCCGACGGGCCGCTTCGACATAGAGCTCGACGTAGCGGTCGAAGGCCGGGCAGGGTGGATCGCAGAACTGACTGCCGTAGTCGATGTCCTCAGTAACGATCGCGCCGCCTGGCAGGAGCGCCTCCCATGCCCGTTCGAGGAGTCGTTCAGGATCGGCGAGATGCGTGAGCACGAAGCGGACATGAACCAGCGTGGCTCCGTCCGCCGGCCAGGGATGGAGTATGTTCGCGTTGTGAAATTCTATATTGCCGATGCCGCGCGCGGCGGCTTCTTCGCGCGCCAGCACAAGCTTGCTTTCGTCGAAGTCAATGCCGACGACGCGGCCATTAGCCCCGACCCGCTGCGCCAACTCGAAGCTTACATCGCCGCCCGCGCAGCCGGCGTCGATCACGGTGGAATCCGAAAGCGGCTCGAAGCGATCAAGCACCGATTGCGTTGAAGGCGCCAGCACGCGCGAAATGACGGCAAGGCGCGCCCGGCCCTCTTTACCCCCTTTGATGATGTAGGAGTCGGAGTCCCTTACTGCCATCGCCATAGCGGCCTTCCTTGATGATGTTTGACGGTGCCTGTCGGACACCCAAGGATATTAATAGAAGCGTTTGCGGAGTATCAGAAACCGAGAGATCAAGACACCGCGGCGATTGGTTCGGTACGGGTCGACTCGCCTTCACCGACCGAAAGTACCATCTGGATCGTGGCGAGCAAGCTTTCTAAGAAGGGGCAAAGCCGCGCACCTTCGTCGATGGACAGTTGCCCAGTTCGGGTAGATTTCCGAATGCAGCGAACCTTCGATTCGGGAAACCGCTTGCTGGCAGGTCAGGCAACGTCCCTTTAGAGCGCTTTCCTTGATCGGCTATGCCGCAAATTTGGGGTAAATGCAGGACGAGCCTAGCAGCGCGAACTTCTCGACGCCCGCCTCGAATGTGGCCGCGATCGTCGAGAGCTCGATCGTGAGATTGTTCTGGAGGAAGCTGACCGGACGTTCGTTGTTGGCCAGGATTTCCCCCACTCTGGCGGCAGTCATGAAAACCAGGTCAGTACGTTGTGCCCGGACCCAGGCGGTCGTCGCTGCGCGATCGGTCAGGTCGAGATCACGACTGCCACCGTGAGGATCTTTACCTTAGGCAAGCCGGACAGCCGGCGCACCAGTGCGGATCCAACCATACCGCTATAGCCGGCGACCAGATGCGTTTGCCCACCAGCGAAATCATTATCTTTTCACGCTAATCGAGCGTGATTCCGGAGGCACGGCAATCGGCCTCGACCATTTCCGAGACGAGCTCATCGAAGGTGGTCTTTGGCTCCCAACCGAGCTTGGTGGCGGCCTTGGAGGCGTCGCCGATCAGTAGGTCAACCTCGGTCGGACGGAAATAACGCTTGTCTATCCGGATCAGCGCCTGGTTACTCCGGCGTTCGCGGCCCACTTCGTCAACGCCTTCGCCTTCCCAGACGATCTCCTTCCCGACCCGCCTGAAGGCAGCCTCGACAAAGCTGCGGACCGAATGCGTCTCGCCGGTCGCGAGCACAAAATCGTCAGGCTCATGGTGCTGCAGGATGCGCCACATGCCTTCGACATAGTCGCGCGCCGAGCCCCAGTCGCGCTTTGCCTCCAGGTTTCCGAGATAGAGGCAGTCCTGTTTGCCGGCCATAATCGCAGCCACTGCACGGGTCACCTTGCGCGTGATGAAAGTTTCGCCGCGCGTCGGCCCTTCGTGATTGAACAGTATCCCGTTACTGGCATAGAGCCCGTATGCCTCACGGTAGTTCACGGTGATCCAGTAGGCGTAGAGCTTCGCCACCGCATAGGGCGAGCGTGGATAAAACGGGGTAGTCTCCTTCTGCGGGGCATCCTGGACTAAACCGTAGAGTTCGGATGTGGAGGCCTGGTAAAACCGCGTTTTTTCCCCGAGGCGAAGAATGCGGATCGCTTCCAGCAGCCGCAGCGTGCCGAGAGCGTCGGCATTGGCCGTATATTCGGGGGTCTCGAATGAGACTTGCACATGGCTTTGAGCAGCCAGATTGTAGATTTCGTCGGGCTGCGTTTCCTGCAGGAGACGGATCAAGTTTGTCGCATCCGTCATGTCCCCGTAATGCAGGACCATGTCGGGATGGTCCTCATGCGGGTCCTGATAGAGATGGTCGATACGCTGGGTATTCCCGATCAGCGAGGCCCGCCGCTTCAGGCCATGCACCATGTAGCCCTTCGAAAGCAGCAGTTCGGCAAGCAGCGCCCCGTCCTGGCCGGTGATGCCTGTTATGAATGCCGTACGCCGGGGTGAACTCATCTCTGACATTTCCGTAATGAAGGGGGTGAATGAAGCGTTTTGACAGGAATGGTCAGCGGGACGTGCGAATGACTTGCAGTGCGAAAAAGCGCGATGCAATCATCCCTGCGTGCACCGTCTGAGCGGCACCTGTGCCCTTGAGACACGTCAAGAAAGCGAGCGGATTATCGAGTGGTGTCCGTTGGCATCCGAACTAGAAGGACTTCGCTCCATTTTCCGCATAACTGGAGAGACTTCCGATTGGCGTCGCCTCCCGAGCGACGTTTTTTCATCTCCGCTACTCTTCGTAAAATCGATTGTTTTGATGGAGCGCATCCACACGATGGATAATGCAGAAGGAGGTTTCAGAGCTTCGAATTGCCAAATAACGCAGCGATCCGCGCGGCGCGGATGGCAACAGCCGTTTCCTTCCTTCAGACCGATAAGCACTGCATCGGCCGACACGCCCAATTCGCTGACCGCCTGCGCGACGAACTGTTGAACGAGACGCTGTTCACCTCGCTCGCACAGACCCGCGCCTCCCTGGCCCTGTGGCGCCGACTACAACATGAGCGGCCTCATTCGCAGATCGGACGGCAGACGCCGAACGAGCACAGACCTCAATCCGCGACGGTCGCTCGCGCTGCGCAATGCGAAAGGCTCCGCGCCAGCGCCCGTCGCTTCCACCGCCCATCAGGGCAAATCCCAACGCCGGAAACGAACTCAAAGCTGGATAGAAACTGGGGGGAACGTCAGCATCCTAGCGTGATCTTGGTAGAACAATCCCTAATCACCCCGCCGGCAGGCATGAATCTCTGCCCTAAAGGGAGTGCGAACGAGAGCGAAGGGGGATATGCCGACTGCCAATGTTTTTGTTGGCGCCCGCCATTCGTCGTTCTCACGCTCCTGCGGTGATTGGTCAATGTGCCTTGTAGATTCTAGCCGCCTAAGATCGCGATAGGGGCTCGCTTGCCAAGGCCGTTGTAAAGGTCTGCTGTATGCGCACGGTGGGTGCGCTCCACGGCATGGAAATGCTTGCTGCATGGCGGAAGCGCCTGTCACACATAAGGCGCCGCTGCTGGCTCCAAGCTTATGATTTGATTGATCGGCAGGCGCTTTCGTGGGCCACAAGCAGGTGCGTCAACTACCAGATGCCGTAGTATCGACGACTGCCCGAAAACTCTAGAACGGAATTCGTTACAACGCATTGACCGAGAGATATCGGCATGCAGGGCAATGTGACGACGATGGAGGTTTCGAAGTGCGTCTGTGCAGTTGAGCTGCCGCGCAAGTCCGGTCTCCGTTGTATGGCGAAGCTTCTGAGGAGCATGTCGGCGTGGCCAGCAGATTCTTCTGAAAGTCACCGCTGTATCCAAACTTTTCGCCCGGACTGTTCCTGTCTTCTTTGTGAAACTGAAGAACAACCGCCAACCTACTATACACGTTTAACCGCTCTCTCGATGAACGCGATGCCCACGTGCAAAGGACCCCACAATGAATACCGACGCTTTCACGGCACACGAGTCCAACGTTCGCCGCTATGGCCGGTCATTTCCGACAGTCTTTACGAAAGCCCTTGGGGCGACAATCTGGGACGAGACCGGCAACCCATATATCGATTTCCTTGTAGGGTCCGGCGCACTCAACTACGGACATAACAACCCGAATATTATTGCACCAGCAATCGAATATCTCGTTGGCGAGAACATTCTTCTATCGCTTGATATGTATACAGCGGCAAAACGTGAGTTCATTGAGGTTTTTGTCGAGTCGATTCTGAAACCCAGGGACCTTTCATACAAGATACAGTTTCCTGGGCCGACCGGTACAAACGCTAACGAAGCAGCGCTGGCGCTGGCGCGAAAATATACCGGCCGCTCGAGCGTCATGGCCTTCACAAATGCGTTCCACGGCATGTCACTCGGCTCGCTGGCGGTGTCGGGTTCCGCGTCAACCAGGGAGCTGGGCGGCGTTGCTCGTCACGATGTGATCCGTGTCCCTTACGACAGCTATCCGAACCAAATTTTCGATACCGCGAGTTACATCGACTGCGTGTTGGGCGACCCAGGGAGCGGCATCGAAAAGCCCGCCGCAATCATCCTGGAGACCATCCAGGCAGAAGGCGGCATGAACGCCGCATCCGCAGCTTGGCTCATAGAAATTCAGCGCAGCACGGCGTGGTTTTGATCGTCGACGACATTCAGGCAGGTTAGGTGCGGGCCGAACGGGCGATTTCTTCTCCTTCGAGTTCGCGAAAATCGAACCGGACATCGTGTGCCTTTCCAAGTCCCTGAGCGGTTCAGGTAGTCCATTCTCCATTGTTCTTATTCGCCCCGACATGGACATATGGAATCCCGGAGAACATAGCGGGACCTTCAGAGGCAACAATTTCGCCTTCGTGACGGCAGGGGCCATGTGCAAAATGTGGTCGGACGGGCGGTTTACTGCAGGCGTCGAGCGGACAGCCCTCAAGTTGCAAACGCACCTTGACCGCCTCATTGCGAAATTTCCCAAGTTCATTGAACAAAAGCGCGGCCGCGGTCTGATGGCGGGCCTCAAGTGCCGTTCGCAGGCCGTTGTCGGTCGTGTGCACGATGTCGCGTTCGAAAATGGCCTGCTGATCGAATCTTCAGGGCCAAATCGCGACGTCATCAAAGTCCTGCCGCCGATAACCATCACCGATGTCGAACTCGATCATGGCATCGCCATCCTTGATCACGCACTACAGGAGCAAGCCAATGACTAACCAACTATCTCAACCGCCAGCCATCTCGCCTCTTGCCATCAGAGAACGAACCGGCTCGATCAGCACTGCGGAGATCATCTCAGTGCTGAAAGGTGAGATCACCGGTCTGCACATCAAGCAGGCCTTCAGCACCGAAATAGCCGACGAGATCACTGCGAACTTCAGTGGCAGTCCCGGTCTCAAGGAGCGTAAAGATGGGGTGCCCGGACAATATGTCGGCGCATCCCATTACAGGAAGGATGCAGCCACCTATTTCGCAGAGGCGGAAACTGCGCGACCGTACGTCGACGCCCTTTTTGAGAATTTGGTTGATCCGGTCCGAGCATTATTCGACGCGTTGAAGCGCGAGCTTCACAAACAGGGCATTGAATTGCGGCTGGCCCGTTCGTAACACGGTCAGGCTAATATTTGTCGCGCTCTCAGTTGGTCTGGCAGCGGCACATTTTCCTTGGACCCCCACGACGATGTCGCTCAACTCGTATGTCCTGGGAACGATTACGAGCTTTCTGCGGTGGCGCACAACACCGTCGCAGCGCTCAACTTCTATCCCAGCATGGCCGAGGAAGGTGGCAATCTGCGGCTCTGGAGCCATAAGCCGACAGTCGCGGATCGAAAGTCGCAGGGTGTGGAGACCACGGGTTATCCCTAACCCGCTGCCATTCACCAGGATAATTCAGGATGCCTGCCGTATCGCGTCGGACCGCCTTTTGGTTGGGTGTAAGAGAGCGATAGGCGACCCACGGACAATCAAAATTCAGGGCGAAAACAGATAACAGGTCGAATAACTGCTTGGATTGGGCATTATCATTGGCCTGGTCGAGAAATCGGCCGAACTCGACCTTCGACGGGACCAAAGAAAACTGGTCGGACACCCTGGTTGCCAGCCCTCGAAGTTGAGAGCCCGCGGTCATTGGCCGGCGCTCCATAGTCTCTGCTCCCCAGCCATTTGCGCTGGATGTTGTCATTGGTTGACAAAGCTGCCGGCTGTAAGGCTGCGGCTCTGCCCGCCGTCCTCGGCCAGCATCGCCAAAGCTGTATCACGTTCCTGAGGCGCGGAAGGTTATTATCGAGTTAAACGTAGGTTAAGAAAGCTTATCGGAAAGTATAATCTCGGTAATAAATGTTCGAATATCATGTCCGATGTCCACACGTGTTCTGCACACTGCGCCAGTTGACCGGCGTGCCGCCGTCCTGCTCCAAAAAGAAAGTCACGGCAAATTTTTGCCAAGCTTGGGAGTGATGAAGTGGACAGCCTCCGCTCCAGGCATCGAAGTGCCATGGCGTGGCTGTCAAAAGTCACCTAGGGAGAGCCGTCCATGGAAGAGATTGCCACAATCGGTTTTGATATCGCCAAGTAGAAGGACTTGAGTCCCGTCTATCTTCCAATCTCCGGGGGCTTCAGCCGATGCCGGGAGCGATCCTGCAGGCGAGTCGTGGTCTCGCAGGAGATAAGCGCCTCCTGGTTGGTCTGACTGCCATTGATGACCACGCGATCGGCCGGCATGACAGTTCGGCGCTCTGCTAACAAAGCAGCTTCGCTGCAGGCAGATCGCGGTGCTCAGCGAACTGTCAATGACGCGCGTTAGAATACATCCGCAGAGCGTGAACCTGAGATGGATTTCGTCAATATGCCATCTGCCGGTGATGCCACGCTTGCGGCGGATTGAAGCGTTCCGGCAACAGAGGCGAGAAGCGAACAGTCCAGCGGTAGATCGACCGCAATGCCGCGCTCGGCCATCATCTCTTGGCAGATCACGCAGGCCGAGATTGCAGGCCAGGTACCAGCGCACGCAAAGCGGGTTAAACTGGCGTCCCGGTGACATCGCAACCCTCCGAAATTCCTTAAGACGCTCCGTGCACATGCCCGATAACCAAAACATTGCAACAGAACCTTCAAAAAAATTCACAGAATCTTTGCGCCCGCAGATCGCTGACACCGGTACCTTCACTGCAAAGTCTGAGCAGGCAAGGATGATGCTGAAGCCATGTCTCAGCCTCAAGATTATGTGCATGCGGGGCCACTTCGCCTATTATGGCGTCGGGGGAAATGCTCGGCGATTGCGATGGCTCGCCCACTAGGTCGTGAGGATATGGCGGAAATGGCTATCTCGGCTAGATCGTCAAAGCGTGTTCCGATGGACCCGCCTTAACGAAATCCTGAAACGCCATCCGCTGCCGCCAGCCAGGATTCTTCATTCGTTTGCCACCGTGAGCGAAACTCTACCATGAGGAACCGGATGCGGGAAAACTGCACGTCCGGGTCTGTGAGGGGTGGGGGCAGTAACGCCCCCACCTACTCGGCAATCGAGGCGCCGGACGCGGCAAGCCGGCGCCTGGGGGCGACCATGGGCTCGAACGAACGGGTTGGGATGGAAGACAACCTCTACCTTGAGAAAGGGAAGCTCGCCCGGTCCAATGCGGAACAGGTGGCGCGGATGCGGGAAATCCCGACCCTCTTGACCTTTGATATCGCAACACCGGCCGAGACCAGGAGATGCTCGGTCTCAAAGGGTGGGAGCATGCCGATGGTTGAGACGCGACAGGTGGTAGAGCGCGTGACGGTCAGGAGGGCAATTGAAGTCCCCGAGGCGCCATACACGGCCGAGACTTCCAAGAGCCACAGCCAATTCCTGCGGCGGGCGGCACCCATTCACCCTGTTTTACGATCGGCCGACGGCAATCGCGTCAGCGAACGATCAATTTTTCCCAGAGCGCAGCGGAGGACTGTCATGCGTTCCTCGCCACGTTCGGAAAGTTTTCGGAGCGCTAAAGCGACGTTCAATCCGGTGAAAATCGGACTTTGCGCGCATATCCGTAAGATTTAACTGAGGCAATATGTGGGAGTTCCTCCGGCCATTTTTCTGTTTCAATTTGTGTTAGGCCAGCTCGTTTGCGGCCTAGTTCCGTTCTCTGGTCACCAGATCAACCCATAGCGCGATGCCGATTGGCAGGGCGTTGTCGTTGAAGTCGTATTCGGGATGATGAAGGGCGGCGGTCATGCCGTTGCCCATGAAGATGAAGGCGCCGGGGCACGC
>NZ_JACHEF010000012.1 GCF_014207355.1 Mesorhizobium sangaii
TCTGACCCATCAACTGCTCCTAAGTGCGCTCATAAGAGCACGCTTAAGACCACTCGTTCATCACCCGAACAAGGCGCGACACGCCGGATGGATACGAAATATTGCATCTTAGGTCAGTTGGAACATTGAATAACACGACCGATCGCAGGGACATGGTGTCCCTTACCGAGCGTCCGAAAGAACTTGTGCAACAGGAGCGGGTAGCGGTGACGCACTATGTTCGTCTACTGGACCGTCAATCAGCAGCACGTGCGCCAGCGGATTGTTTTGCATCACCGGCATAATGGTAGCCAACAGCCTCGATCATCTGCTGCGCTAGATCGGTACCGATGGCACCAGTCACGGGGACGGGCGTACGTTTCCGATGGTAATGAATCGCCACGCAACATACGTGGGATTGGTGGTCAAGACGGTCCCCTGCGCGACCGGTGGATAATGGCTTTTGTGAGCAACTCCCTATGGAGATGTTTGCGTTTTGCTATGACCAGGGGGTCACCGTTGCTCTCCTTGTAATCTCGCTTCGCCTCGTCCTTCGACATCATGTTTTTCTTCGTGAATTGCCGACGCTGGAACGCAAAGTCCGCAATTGCCACCGTGAGAAAACTCAATGCCGTATAGATGGCGATACTGAGCAACAGGTTGCCTGTCACTGCGCTTAGGCAGGATATCCCGCAACTCGGCGTCCAGACGAGCGCATGCATACCGTCGCGCAGCACGAGCAGCAGAACCGAGCCGAGTACCAAGATCTTTCCGATCGATTTGCCCAATTCAATGAGATTCCCCAGCGAAACGATCCTTTTGACGTTCTCCCTGGGGCTGAGCTTCGTCAGCGCCGGGGCGGCCGCCTTGAGCGTGAACATCGGGCCATTCTGCAAGACGTTGGCGCCCACGCCGATCACCAGAACGATGCCGATAAAGGGCGCGAGCATACGTTGTAGTTCGGCAAAATAGGACTGCAGCAGCTTTTGAGTGACGCTCAGGAGGTCGCCTTCGAGGAGCGGTATAGGCAACAGGATCATCGCCTCAAGCCGGTCTATCATGCCGGACAAGGAGGCGAAGAACAGAGCGAAGAATGCGATTGTCAGTGCTGCGGACACGACTTCATTGCTGCGCCCCACCTGCCCCTTCCTGCGCAGGTCGCGCAGCCTTTTGGGAGTAGGCTTTTCGGTCTTTTCGCCGCTCATGACAACCACTTGCCGATGAGGTTGAATATCGCGGCTTGTGTTGGCACGCGTTGATCGGCCTCGGCCAGAACGATCATGAGCGAAAGGACCAAGACCAAGAGGGCCACCGCACTCTTGACCGACATGGCGATAAAGAAGACCTGCAATTGCGGTGCGAAGCGGCCGATCAGTGCCACAGCCAGTTCGCTGAGGAGCATGGCAACGATGGCTGGACCGGCGAGAAGTAAAGTCAGTTGCATTACGACATCTGCGAGATGCAGAACCCCCGTGGGGAATGCCGGACCGAATGCAGGCTGCAAGCTCCAAAGGGGCCAGACGTCATGGGAGCGGTAGAGCGCTTCGATCAATGCGGAGAAGCCGCCAGTGGCAAACAGCCATGTGACGAAGAACTGGGCGAACAGCGTTCCAAGCGGCGAGACCTGATTGCCGCTCGCCGGATTCAAGAGGCTCGCCATCGCGGCGCCCCTCTGGTTGTCAATGAAGGTGCCCGCCGCCTCAACACCCCAGATGGTCACCGCAATTGGCATGCCGAGTACCAGCCCAAGCAAGAGTTCCTTCAGCCCTAGGCCCATGATCAGCTTCAGATCCCAGGTATCGAGGTTGGCAGGCCTAGTTGCCCAAGCATGGGCAATCACCGGGAAGCTCAATGCCGCGACCGCGCCGTTGCGCGCCAGTCCGGTCACAATGCCGCGCCCCAGAATAGGTATAATCAGCATCATGCCCGTGGTACGCGTCGTCGCGAGCGCAAAGACGACAAGGGCAGTATGCAAGAGAGACGGATCAAGTGGCGACATGAGACGGACCAGATAAGATGGTCGAGAGTGCCTCGCTGGGATCGCTCGCATAGTTGCTGCGAGAGATGACAGGCCGGCGGGGCATATTCTCGCGCCATTGCACTTACATCACTCCGATATTGTCGAAGACGTTCAGAGTATACTGGTAGAGCTCCCCACCCATCCAGCCGCCGGTTGTCAGTAAAACTAGGCTCACGCATATCAATTTCACCGCGAATGGAAGTGTCTGCTCATTAACTTGGGTTAGGGCCTGCACCAAGCTGACGACCAGCCCAACCGCCGTCGCGACGACGATCGTTGGCATCGACAGAATGAGAGTCAGTTTCAGCGCGTCGACGGCGATGTTGGCCAAAGTGGCGGGACTCATCACGATGGTCCCGCATAAGACAAGACCAGACCGTGAATCAGGCGCTGCCATCCGTTCACAGCGACGAACAAGAACAGCTTGAAGGGCAGCGAGATCGTCATCGGCGAAACCATCATCATACCCATCGCCAGAAGGATATTCGAAATCAGGAGATCGATGACGATGAAAGGCAGGAACAGCAGGAAACCTATCCTGAACGCGTCCGCCAGCTCGGATGTGATGAATGCAGGGATCAAAATCATTATATCGCTATCGGTCACCGCAGCGGCGTCCCCTTCGCTCCATAATTCACGGGTTGCATTGGCGAAGAAATGTCGCTCCTGTTGGGACGTGTTCTTCATGAGAAAATTGCGAAAGGGCTCCACAGCAAGCGGTATCGTTTCGCCGAGTCCACGGAGATCTTCGAACACGATCTCCTTGTGCCGTACTGCTTCATATGCGTTCTTGGCCGCTGGCTGCATGATATATACAGACAGCAGGATCGCGACCGCATTCATCGCCATGTTCGGCGGGATGTTCTGGACGCCGAGAGCATTTCGGATCAGACCGAACACGACCACGAGCTTGACGTACGACGTAACGGTGATCGCAAGGAACGGGACCACTGCGATCGCGCCGATCAAGGCGATCATCGCAGCGGGATCAGGCAACCCGGTGTTCATGACTCGGCGCGTTGTAGGCGCAGGTCTGCGACACGCACACCTGTCCGATCGGCGATGCGCACCAACTCGCCCGCAGCGATTACCTGGCCATTGACTCGCAAAGTGATATTGGTCGTGGCGTCGAAGCCGAGATCCAATATCTGGCCCACAGCGAGTTCACGAAGCTGCTTGAGCGACATGGTCAGGCGTCCGACCTCGACATCGACCAGTAGGTCGATGCTGTCGAAGGTTTCCGAAGGGAGAGAGTCTGATATACCCATCATGTGGTCCACCGCTGAGAGGACTGTAAGGCGGCCATCCATGATCGAGGCGCGAAATCCTGGATTGCCAGAGAGGCACAGTAGAACGGTCATCGCGCCGTCACGAGCGACCGGTGAGGCGTCGAGCAGGATGACGTCGCCCGGCGCAAGTGCCTGTAGTTCCGCCAAGCTAAGGCTCACACGAGCGACTCTTAGATCCAGAGACAACGCTAGATCGTCGAGGAGTGCGCACACGACCGGCAGCCCATCGCAGCAGCAGCCGGTGATCCAGTCGAGTCCGTCGGCATCGAATTCTACTAGTCCGAGGAGTTTGTCCGGACCGTCCAAGCGAACAAGCCCAATTGCGTAGGGGAGCACTTCGGCGATCTCGGACGAAGACCAGATGGGCCGCTGACCGCACCATCGTTCCACCTGGATCGCTACATCGCGTAGAACGATGTCGAACAGGATTTCCCGCAAGCCGGAATCCAGTGGCAGCGTCGTGATGTCTGGCCAATGTGTAACCGCCATGGGCGGAAGGAGAGTCGAGTCGATCGCGATGCGGATATTGTGGCCGTGTAGGCGTGCCAAAAACCGGCGGCAATCCGCCGGGACACGCAGAGGTGTCGAATCGGTCATGACGGCTGCCACGTCGATGCCAGCGAGGCTGAAAGCGGCCGGCAACCGGGTTGCAAGACGCGAAATGGCGGCGGCCTCTCGTGAACTATAGCAAGGCAGATCGATCACGTGCCCTCTCGGCTACCTAGTGAAAAACTGGCTGGAGCCCACGAGACCGTCGGTTGGGCCGCGAAGGAATGGAACTTTTTTTGACGAGTCGGCACCTCGTCCCTGCGTTCTTGCGCTCAAGCTCGTGGCTGCCGAGACCCTTGCCGGGGCGTCGTCCAATGACCCACACCTTTGCAAATTCCGCTCCTGGAGCGTTTGCGAGCACCGCTCGACGTCCCAGGTGCGGGCACCGGCGCGGTAGCCCGCCCCGCAGGTGGCTAGGCCATTCACACATCTCATCTTCGCTCGACCGGCTGCCGAGTCGCGATCCGCAAACCATGCCCTTGGAAATGCTGGATATTTCCGGGCTCGCCGCATCTTGGCACTGCAACATCTGGACGAATCCGCCAAGTACTTGTTTCGACAGTGGTTTTCGAGATGTGTGCATCCCCTAGCCGCAGGTGGGGGGAACAGTCACTCTTCGTGACGGCCGCCAACGCAGCATACCTACTAGCGAGCAGCCTCGCATCAGCTCGATGACTAACGATGCGGACGACCGTCGCAATGGACTCGATCGGTTCGGACAGGCTGTCGATGCAAGTCATTCGGGGTCCAATGATCATTCCGCGTCACGGCGACGGATATCCCGAAATCAGTCACTCGCCGGGAAGGGGGCATCCGCTCGATCGTCGAACGGTCGTTTACATTCCATCCACTCAACGCGGGCCAGAAGCAAATACCATGTCGATATTGGATCATCTGCCCTTCTTATGAATGAGATCTGATATACATCCATTCCTGGGTGCTCTTAACAGGAAGTGGTACCCCAGAAATCGTCTCCAGGTATTCAAAGCACGGCAGAAGCGTCTGGCCTGCCTGGGCGATGTTTCTTCGCAAACGAGTCGCCTCAGAGTCCCTTCCCGGTGCGCGCCTATCAGGTCCACTTGGAGGGCGCGGGGCTCGTGGGGCGCGTTGAACCAGACCGTTTGCGCCTTGCGTTTCTTCTAAGGCGTGGATCTGATCTGCCTGAGCGGATCGCCACGCCCGGACTCCGCGCAGGTTGCCGTCATACCGAGCGCCGATGAGGTGGTCGGCTTCTGCAGGCCGTGAATGGGACGAGCAACCGGGTCGCTCTAATGACCACTTATGCGGTGGGCTTACGCCCCGGGCCTGCGCCTCCGCGGGTGATGGACATTAATGGCAGCCGGATTTCATTCGCATCGACCGGGCAAGGGCGGCAAGCACCGCTATGTGAGCTGTCGCTGCACTGCTGCAGATTTTGCGCGTCTACCGGCCGTTGACCAAGGCGCGCGATGGCTGTTTCCCCGACGCGATTGCTGCGGCCCGATGCACCTGCAGACCTTCGGGATCGCCTGTCGAGGACTGTCAGGAATTCTGTGCCTGAGGTCATGAAGGAGAGAGCTATCCAACGCCTACGGACAAGGAACTTCCGGACCAACTGCTTCCCGCCTGCGATCCCAATGAGACGTTCGTCAAGGACGCGCCACGCGACGACCTGAAGAACGCGCTTCGCAGCGCATTCTGCACGCCAAGCTTGGCGAGCATCGAGGATGAAATCTGGCGGCGCCATCAATCGCCGCGGGGCTTCGAAGGGCCGGTTCTGACAGGCACGCCGAAGATGACGGTTTCGGTCCGCGCAATCGCACCGGCACTTCGACCCAAAGCTAATCGCCAAATAGATCATTTTTAAGTGTGTGCGGCATAAGCGCCTGACAGAAGACCGCACTCGATCACACGATGAGGGTCAGAAGCCTTTTGCATTACGGGCGGCTACCACGGAAGGCCAAATAGGGCAGCGCTCACAGCGCATTGCTCTCACAAGGGCGGTTAGTTTGTGGCGCAATCGCTCGATCCATAAAGATAGTCGTCCAAAGACATACCGCCTGTAGTATTCGCCTGTGGACAATTACTGAGTTTCGACGCGCTCCCATTCGAGGGGGCGCGCTTCGCTAAGGTGCTTTTCTAGTTGCGCGCCGAGCAAGGCACTTGCCGCATCGGCGGCGGAGGTGAGCGGCATGTGGGCGGATGAGATGAGGCATGCCGTCAGATGAATCGGTGGATCGATGACGACAGGCCTCAGAGCTTCGTAGCCTGGAACGTCCGAGAAATCCCCCTTGGGAACGATCGCGCTTGCTACGCCGGCTGTGACTAATGAGAGCACGCTGCAGAACGTGTCGGCCTCTGCGACGCAGTTCGGTATCACTCCGGCCGCTCCAAATGCCCGATCCAGTGCGACACGTATCGTATGCGGCTGCGCTGGCAGCACGAGAGGAACTCCCGCCAGCTCCTCGAGGGACACTGAGGGCGCCACATTTTCCGCGTTGGCAGGCCGGATTAGATAGAGGCGCTGGCGGAACAGCGGCTTGCGGGAAACACCATGGGTGGGTGTGTCCTCGAAGACCAGGCAAACGTCAAGCGCGTGCGATTCGATGAGCGACCTAATGCGTAGAAAGTCACCGGTCACCAAGCGCAGGGTCACTTTGGGGAGTGCTGTCCTGCAGGCGCCCGCTAAAGGGCCAGCGAGGGAGACAGCGAGCGACGAAGAAAGGCCGAGCCCCACCGAACCTTCTGGCTCTCCCTCCGTGGAGCGAACGATGCCTCGCAGTTGCTCTATCCGCTGCAAGATGGAGACGGCCTCCCGATAGAAGATCTTGCCCACTTGGGTCGGGCAAACGCCGCGTGCGCTCCGATGCAACAGAGTTGCGCCGAGCGTGGCTTCAAGGCCAGCGATCTGTTGGCTGAGGGCTGGCTGGGCCACATGAATGGTGGCCGCTGCCCGGCAGAAGCTCCCTGCATCGACGATACTTACGAAATATCGGAGGTGGCGTAGTTGCATGAGGATAGCCCTTGACAAGGTTGAAGAGAATAAGATTACTTCTGTAGCCGCTGTGGCAGCGGCAGCACCAACCATGGTTTCAATTGGGCCGAGGTGACCCCATTCTGCCCTGATATTGATGGGTTCTGAATCGCGAGCGAGCCGCGGGTTGCGATCCCGCGGGGCAACGTACTTCGCAATAAGAATATCGCCGCGCTCAAGCGCGCGCATGAAGAGTGAAATCCTCATTGCATGCGCTTTTTGCGCCGCCGACTCGTCTCGCCGCTGGGCCCCTACTGGTCAAAACCGTCGGAAAGACGCGCATTCGAATCCCGCAGCGACAGAGCGGCCGCCGCTCTTCGTCTTCTATTGGGGACACCGAACTCGTACTTCCTCGACTTGCACCGATACCCCGGCAGAGCGCGTCCGATCACGATCAGAGGGTTCTAATTCCGCCAGTCTGGCTACAGAGGAGCGCTGGCCCATTAGGGCCTCTAGAGGAACTCAGGATAAGGATCTTGGTTGAGTTCTGACTCAATGCTGATTTCATAATCACGCCTCTCTTCGAAGTTTACGGACAGCACCTACCGCAGGAAGCCAGGCGGAACGTCGTAGGCGAAGTATTCACTCACGATGCCGCATTGTGAACTGGAACCCTGCAACCAGCTTTTTCGTGCTGCGATAAAGCACAGCGCAATAACCAGGCCACTTTGCGCAGCGGTACATACGCCTTCTTTCGGCGGGCGCTGGTTGCCTTCCCAACAGATTGGCGGATTGTTGACATTCGGCATGTCTGCTTTCGAGCGAAGGAATAGATGCCAGATGTGAAGCGGCGCGGCAGGCCTAAGAACGTTTCCCCGCGAAAGAGGCTCTGACGCTGTTCGCAGCCCGATCTCCGCGGCAGCCTCGATCGCCTAAGAGACCGTTTTGAAAATCGGCTGGCTATGGGTTCCGTCTGAGGCTGGGTTATGATTCAAGCTGTGGATGTGGACAGAGCAGAGCCGTGGCCGGATGGCCCTAATTGCCAAGAAGATCAAGCGCTACCCGTCTGATTTGACGGACGAGGACTGGGAGCGGTTCGCACCGCTGATGCCCAAGCCTGGGCATCGCGGCCGTCCTCGTGAGGTTGATTTCCGGGAGGTGGTCAACGCCGTGCGCTACCTGGTCCGCTCCGGTTGCGATTGGCGGATGCTGCCGATCCATTTTGGACCCTGGCAGACGGTCTACGGCTGGTTCCGCGAGTTGGCGCGGCGCTTTCTGTTCCAGACCATCCACGACGTAGCGCTGATGCTGGATCGCGAGCGAGCCGGGCGCGAGGCCAGTCCCACGGCTGGCGTGATCGACAGCCAGTCGGTCAAGGCTCCGCAAGCTGAAACAAGGGGTTACGACGCCGGCAAGAAGATTGTCGGCCGCAAGCGACACATCGTCGTTGATACGGATGGGCGGCTGTTGATGGTCAACCTCACCACCGCCGATATCTCCGACAGTGCCGGCGCTCAGGCGATCCTGGATGGTATCCGCAAGCGCTGGCCCTGGGTGAAGCATCTGTTCGCCGACGGCGCCTATGACCGGCTAAGCTCATGGACAAAGCCACCTATCTCGACTTCGTGGTCGAGATCATCCGTCGATCCGACGACCAGAAGGGATTCCAGATCCTGCCCCGCCGCTGGGTCGTCGAGCGGACCTTCGGCTGGATGACAAGATGGCGCCGCCTCGTGCGCGACTACGAGCAGCGCATCGACGTCTCTCACGCCATGATCCTTGTCGCAATGGGCGGCAATCTCATCCGGCGAAACGCTCATCCGTGAATTTCAAAACGGTCTCTAAGAGGCAAAGGCCACTATCTGGTCCCGTCACGCTTGCCGCGCATGCCGGATCGAGCGGAGATGGAGCAACGGACGATAATGACGTCGAAAATGGATGCCACATCCAGAATTCAGATCCGGAATCCAACTTGAACCAAGCTCCCAAACGGCGCAGGGCGCAACGCCGCAGGATCGCAGCCGTGGCCAGTGCCGAAATCAGCATAGCAGATAAGTCCGGATGCTCGGCACGTCTTTTGCTCGGAACCATCTGATTGATGAAAACGATCCTACACATAAGGCTGATGCAAAATGCAGGTTGCTTCTAGCGGTTTGAAATTCGCCACCACAGTGCACAACCGACAGAATGTTGAATTGTTCGGGGCCGGCTGGAACTGGCGGCTTTTTTGATCCGGCCCTTCGATTGCCGATAGCGGCTGCGTTTGTCGGTCCATAGGGGGTGAATTATGAGGGGCATTGACGAGCGCGGCAAGGCGCCCATGTCGACATTTAGCGCTATCGAAGGTGATATTACGGACGATTCTCCCGCCCGAGCGGCTGTTGGAGTTGAAGGACCCGGACAATCATCCCGTTCTGTGGTGGAGCAGACGCGCTCTGAGCCTGAAGCGTCAAGCTCTTCCTCCTCTCTCAGCATGCAGCACATCAGTGTCCCTGATCTGCCCCCGGAGCTACTCGGTCAGATTGCCGAGCGGCTCAGCCCGACCGATCTGCTGAGGATGTCGCAGACACATCAACAGATGAGCAACGCCATTACGGAAATCGCGACGCTTCAAGCAAGGCGTGAAAGGGCTATCCGGGTTCAGGCCATCTGGAGAAGGTTGACGGAAGGGCGCGTTGGCGTCGAGAATCGCCTTGCCCCGCTTCTATATGGTGGCGTGATCCAATCACTCGCGCCCAACTTCAATTACCTCACCTGGGACCAGCAGGAGGGCCTCGTCGCGCTAGCCGAGGGCCTTGGCGACCCCTGGGATCGCTCCTTTGCCCTCCGAGCCTTCGCGATAGGCGTGGGAGAGCTTGCGCCCGAGCTCCAGCAGCGTCTCGTCGCGCTAGCCGAGGGGCTTGACCAGCCCTGGGATCGCGCTTCGGCCCTATGGGGCCTCGGACCGGGTGCGTCAGGGCTTGCGGCCACCCTCCAGCAGCGTCTCGTCGCGCTGGTGGAGGGCCTCGACCAGCCCTATAGTCCCTGGGCCCTTTGGGGCCTCGGAATGTGCGTGGGAGGGCTTGTGCCCGAGCTCCAGCAGCGTCTCGTCGTCCTTGCTGAGGGACTTGAGTCCTCTGGGCGCGCCAGGGCCCTACAGGGCCTCGGAGCGGGTGTGGCAAAGCTTGACCACGCCCTGCAGCAGCGTCTCCTCCTCATTGCTGAGGGACTTGAGCCCAAGCAGTGCGCCGCGGCCCTATGGGGCTTCGGAGGAGGCATGGGAGGGCTTGCGCCCGAGCTTCAGCAGCGTCTCGTGGTCCTGGCCGAGAGGCTCGGGCCCGAACATCTCGTCCCAGCCCTATGGGGCTTCGGAGCGGGTCTGGGAGGGCTTGTCCCCGCCCTCCAGCAGCGTCTCGTCGTCCTCGCCGAGGGACTTGGTCCCCAGTATAGCGTCTCGGTCCTATTGGGGTTCGGAGCACGCGTAGCAGAACTTGACCCTGCACTCCAACCGCGTCTCGTCGCCCTCGCCGAGGGACTTGACGACCCCGCTAATTGCCTCTTGGCCCTAAAGGGCTTTCGAGCGGGGCTGGCAGGGATTGCGCCGGGGCTCCAGGAGCGTCTCGTCGTCCTTGCCGAGGGACTTGACCCCGGTGAGCGCGCCTCAGTGGTGGAGGGGCTCGCAGCGGGTGTGGCAGGGGTTGCGCCCGCCCTGCAGGAGCGTCTCGTCGTCCTTGCCGAGGCACCCGGTAGGCCCTCGGACCGCGCGTCGGCCCTAAGGGGCCTCGGAGCGGGTGTGGCGGGGCTTCCGCCAGAGCTCCAGGAACGTCTCGTCGTCCTCGCCGAGGGACTTGAAGACGCCGTGCATCGCGGCTCGGCACTGAGGGGCCTTGGAGCGGGTCTGGGAGGGCTTGCGCCCGAGCTTCAGCAGCGTCTCGTCGTCCTGGCAGAAGGGCTCGATCAGCCGTGGCCTCGCATCTTCGCCCTGCAGGGCTTCGGAGTAGGCATGGCAGGGCTGGAGCCCGAGCTACAACGGCGCATCACTGCTCTTGCCGGCGGACTTGCCCAACCGGAGTATCGGGCTCGCGCCTTGGCAGCCCTATTGCCTAGGCCGCCCCGGGCGAGGGCGAGCTGGGAATTTGACCCCTCGGGAAACGGGAGATTTGACCCCCCCTCTCATTGATCTGCGGTTTCGTTGGTCTCGAGCGTCGTTCCGGCATTCTGCAATAGGCCGGAACGACGCTTTTGCGACGTGGCAGCTGTCACCTGTTAATCACTGTCGAATGATGAAGCAGACGATCAAGGAATCGCGGTTGCCACCACTATCCCCGCTCATGCGCTACACCAGCTGGAAGACAGATGAGCCGCATTGGCTTCGAACGGGAGATAGCCGAGTTCGTCGATGATCAACAGTTTCGGCGGCCAGATCCTTGATGATCACCGATAGCGGCTGCGCGACAATCACGATGATCTCATTCAGTTTGTCGGTCCCATTGGAGTGGGCCCCTCGGGCCGGACAGAGTCAGGCCGCTGATTTGACCGTCTGCCGGGTGTGTTGATCCTCGAATTGCATTGGACTGAGATAGCCGAGTGCTGAGTGAAGCCGTCGGCGGTTGTTGACCTCGTCAAAGAAATGCGGAAGGTGTTCGATGACATTTTCGCACGTCTCGAAGGCCATTGGATAGACGGCCTCGACTTTGAGCGTCTTCATGAAGCTTTCCGCCTTTGCGTTGTCGTAGGTATTGCCGCGCCGGCCCATGGAACCGACCAGGCCGTGGGCGGCAAGGTGATCGCGATAGGCTGTGGCGGCATATTGGGCGGATTCAACCGGTCGTCGCAACACCGGCATCATACTGTCCCCCAAGGAACTGGTCGAGGACTTCGGCAGGTGTTTTCCAGCCGCGCGTCGATCGAGCGGCTGATGGCGTATCCGACAACCCGCCGCGACCAGGCATCCAGGACAACGGCAACATAGGCAAAACCGCCGACGACGGTGACGTATGTGATATCGGCTCATAAGCCTGGAGAAGATCGGCCGCTGCCGCATCATCATCGAGAGCGCCCGCCTGAAACTTCTCGATCCATATCCGGATCAGATTGCATGAGATGTCGTGGCGCTTCGAGAGGGCATCAGGGTCTCGCCGCCGAAATACTCCTGCGAAACCTGCCGCTTGAACTCGACGCTGTGGGTTCGGTGCTTTGCCATGGGCCTTCATCCCCTGAAAGCCCGGCTATCCGGTCAATTACTGAAAACCATCCTGTCCGGCCCGAGGGGACTCCACATAGGGGGTGAACTATGAGGGGCATTGACTAGCGCGGCAAGGCGCCCATGTCGACATTTAGCGCTTATCGAAGGTGATATTACGGACGATTCTCCCGCCCGAGGGGCTGTTGGGGTTGAAGGACCCGGACAATCATCCCGTTCTGTGGTGGAGCAGACGCGCTCTGAGCCTGAAGCGTCAAGCTCTTCCTCCTCTCTCAGCATGCAGCACATCAGTGTCCCTGATCTGCCCCCGGAGCTACTAGGTCAGATTGCCGAGCGGCTCAGCCCGACCGATCTGCTGAGGATGTCGCAGACACATCAACAGATGAGCAACGCCATTACGGAAATCGCGACGCTTCAAGCAAGGCGTGAAAGGGCGGCACAGGCCGGACGCGGCGAGGAAGCGAGATAACCTCGGAGATCGCTCGTCATTGTCCTGACGTGGCTGGGAGAGCACCGCGCCGCCTCGGCGCGGACTGCCGCACGGATGGTGGTGGCGCTGTACGCCTGTGGGTCTTCGCCAAGGGCGAACAGCAAGCGCTTGATCATACGGCCCTGTCGCGAGATCGACCGATCGGACAGGCCTCGATGAACGGCGAGCCATCGCTGGTAGCCCAAGATAAGCGTAAGGTGAAGTCCAGACACAAGCCGATCTCCGATCCCAATGCAGAACCGGCAACCTCACAGATAGCGACCAAGCCCGAAAGGTCCCGCTTACGATGAAAGTGCGCTGCTGCCTGCCAATCTTCAAGGCCTTCTGGTTGTTGTTCGGAGTGCCTCGCCAAAGGATCGCGCCGTATCTCACTGACCGACGTGTACTTGCGGCGCGGCAATCAACGTGAGGGCGCGCTCCCAGCTTCATTGTCGCGCCGCAGTTGAGGCAACGCGACCTACATCACGGCCTTTTTTTGGCTAAGCTTCCTGCCGACTCGTGCGCCCGGATCCGCCTGGGCTGATTAGGCCTGAGGAATGAGATCATACTTAGATTCCTGCCACCATAATACTCTTCCGCCGCCTTCAGACAGACATCCGAGTAGAACGCATCTGCATCCTCGATCGCGTACCCAGCGCCCGCGAAGCAGCCACGCGCTACCTCATGGAGCGTATGCCGGATCGAACTCGTGTCGTCGTACACCGCGTTGAGGCACGATATGACTACAATGACCTCTTCCTTTGAGAGCCGTTGCTGTCCGCTCATCAAGCGCGCATGGTTGATGCAGGCGATGGCGTTGGCGCACGTGAATGAATCGCCAAGGCCTGAGCAATCCTCGAATCCGTTGCCCTTCTCATTCAATTTGAAGTGAGCAATGGGCAAATTTTTCATCTCTGCGATGTCCCGGTGGTTCAGGTCCTCGACCACCGCGGGATCGTAAGCTGAATGCATCTCCTGAAGCCCGGTGTCGAGTTTGTGCAGCCACGGCCCCATCAGGCTGGTGTTGCGCTTCAGCTGGCTTTTATACGGATCCTCGAACATCAGAGACGCGTCCAACTTCTCAGTTTCCGCCAGTGACAGAAAACCGTGCTCGGCGAGGGTCTTCATCACGACCTTCTCGGCATTTCCCCAGTGCGCTTGCGCAGCGTAGACCTGCCTGAAGTTTAGGATGGTCTGGCCGGCCGCGAACTGGGCCTCTTCGCTAAGCGTGCAATTCTTGTCGAGCAGCCCCTCGAGCGTCTCGGTGCATTGCTTGAAAGTTAGGCCCTTTTCGCTTTGAAAGGCATCCTGGAGGTGCTGCGCGCCCTTGTTCACGAAAGGCTGAGTGGCCGATCTCGAGGTGTAGCCATAGGCGTTGGTATCCTCATTGAGCACACCCGTCAGCGCGTACTTGTTCTTTTTATCGTATAGCGGGCTCTTCGTCAGGTCCGAATCTTTCGGCACCTGAGGCGGCCTGTACTTGGCCACGCACTCGTCCTTCACAAGATGGCCCTTCATGCAGGCTAGGTTCAGAATGAGTGCCCGGCGCGCCTGGGTAGAATCCGCCAAGCGCGCGACGTGCACGCGGGTCGCCGCCCGGTAGTCGATCATAGTTACGAACTGGTTGTCCCCGAAAGCGCGGATTGGAATGAGAGGATGCCCATTCAAACGCTGAGCTTCGGGGCTGGCGGCGTGATAGCGTGTGTAGTACTCCCTCGCCTTCGCCTGGGCGGTCCTAAGCCGTTCGTTGCTGGTGAAGCCCTTTCTCCCATCATGCAGAGAGGTGGTGGAAAGGGGAAAGTCGTTGGCGATTCTATCGTAGGCCCAGCCCGCGCCTGCGAGGCACAAGCCGTACTTCACCGCGCGCGCGAAAAGGATTGATCCGTCGCTCGTTCCGCCTTCCGCCGCCGCCCCATCGTGCTTTCCATCCCCACCCTTCGACGGTGCCTGATTCCTCGCAGGTGAGGTTTCCGTATTCCGGGAACGAAACACAGCAAGTGAATGAACCGCTTCGTGGAACGCAGTCATTGCACTCGGGGCCTCTACCAGTCCCTCAACGACCCGCCGGTCTAACGCCGAAAGGCCGTTAAGGTGGTTATTCCCAATTCGCATCTCACCGCTCCTCTATCAATGCCCATGATGCAGCTTCAGGAGCCATTCCGGGCATCAGCGCCTTCCGGATTGCATGGACAGCTTACCTCGGGGCGGTACGGCTGGGCAGGTGGTTGCCCCTGGCTGGCTATTGCACCGATGAGGACGTCCGGCCTGTTGCCTGCCGTGGAGCCAGCCACCCCCAACGATAGGGCCGTTATCCATCGTGCTGCGGCCTTAGAGCGAGACTGCCGGATCTGACCAATACTCCGGCCCGCCGCCATCCCGGAAATGGCGGGCGTTGTGGATGCGGCAATCACGACCTCATCCGATCTTTCACCGCATGGCGGTATCGGAGCAGAATCTTGGGGAAACAGGTTACCAGAATATCGCCTTGCTCCTTGCCCAAATTATTCCGCCTCTGGACGAAATCCTCTAATTCCAAATCCGCTGAGCGCTCTTCCTCGAGGGTGGCGTTGGTGCGCAAGGCTCGAACGAGACCCTCGAATTTGCTAACCTCGCGCCATGCCTCACGCGCCATGCCGTACGCCTCCTCACGTGCCTGCCGAGCTAAGTCGGTTTGTGCCCTAGCCTGTTCGAGGCGCTTTTGGAGCAGCTGTTCGTGTTGACGCAGCGAGATCATCTTCGCGTTCACCTCGTCAAGATCAATGAGAGCGGCGGCTTCCCCGATCAAAGGGTCGTACAGCGCGGCTTCGCGACCGGGAAGGTCTTCGCGCCATCTACGAAGGTCCGCCAAGGCGGTTCCGACAGCCGCGACAGCATTGTCGAGGGTCGCATGGCTCAGGCGCAGCGCATCTTCGGCGCGGCCGCGCCGCATTTTCTTCAATTCGAGAAGGCGATGTACGGCTCTGGGAATCATGCCAGACACGCGGCAAGCGCATCGAGCGTTGCAGCGAAGCCGATCTGCTCCTTTGTGGACTGCCGCAAGAAGGTTCGTATGCGCTCTATTTTGGTGATCGCTGCATCGGCGAGCGGATCGGCTCCTTTCCTGTACTCGCCAACGCGTACCAACAGCTCCACCTCCTGGTATTTGGCCATTAGCTGCCGCAGCCTGCCCGCCAACCGCTCGTGGTCCGACGACACGATAGCGCTCATGACGCGGCTGACACTCGCCAGAATGTCGATAGCGGGATACTGATTCGAAATCGCCAGGGCGCGTGAGAGCACGATATGACCATCAAGGACGGATCGGGTTTCATCGGTCACCGGTTCGGCCATATCATCGCCCTCCACGAGCACGGTGTAAAAGGCCGTTATGGATCCCCGGTGGTTGTTCCCAGCGCGTTCCATAAGCCGCGGCAGTGAAGCAAAAACTGATGGCGGGAAACCACGCCGTGTCGGCGGCTCACCGGCCGCAAGACCAATCTCCCTCAGCGCACGCGCGAAACGGGTCACCGAATCCATGAGAAGCAGCACACGCTGTCCTTGGTCGCGATACCATTCGGCGATCGCGGTAGCGACATAGGCCGCCTTGGCCCGCTCCGTTGCAGAGCGGTCGGAACAGGCAACGACAAGAACCGCTCTCGATCGCGCTTTTGCGCCGAGATTGTGTTCGATCAACTCCTGCACCTCCCGGCCACGCTCGCCGATCAGCGCTATCACGGTCACGTCGACCGCTGCGCCACGCACCAGCATCGCCATCAGGGTGCTCTTGCCCCCGCCTGAAGCGGCAAAAATGCCCATGCGCTGTCCCTCGCCGCACGTTAGAAGACCATCGATCGCCCGTATGCCGACAGGAAGAACCTTGTCGATGATACGACGGGTTAAGGGATCCGGTGCGTCCCTGTATACAGGCAGCCGGGCTTCCGGAAGCAAGGGCCCCTTGGTGGATGCGTCCAAAGGTCGGCCGAAACCGTCGAGGACGCGCCCGAGCAGGTTCCAACCGGTCGGTACCATGAGGGGCTTTCCAATTGGGATCACTTCAGTGAGCGTGGAGAGGCCCTGCATTTCCCCGAGCGGTGTCAGAATGGCGACATCGCCCTGGACGCCGACGACTTCCGCCGACAGTTCGAAGTCGTTCTCGGGATTGCGGAGAGTGCAAAGGTCACCAATGCGGGCGCCCGGCGCCATGGCACGGATCACCGTCCCGATGATCTGGAGGACACGGCCGCGGACGTGCATTGTCGGCGCCTGCGCAACTGCTCTTTTCGCAAGCTGGAAGAAACGATCGATTTCCTCGTGCTCAGGGGGAATAACTACGTTCGTCGGCTCGGCTGGCTCGGACATCTCTTATGCTTTTGGAACATTACAATTGTCTGGCTTTGCAGAGCCTGATAGGCCGTTACGCATGCCACTTTCGATCGCGGCAAGCTGGCTCTCGATCGTGGCGTCGACCAGTCCGGCATCGGTCTCGAGAATGCATCCGGCATCATTTACGCGCGCGTCGCCAATCAGGTCGACTACGGCGCGCGATGTCGCCGTCGGGAGGATATCGTCTAACCGGTTGCGGACTGCCTCAAGGAGAGACGGTGCCACGCGTAGCCGGACGAGGGAGCTGTGGCCCCCGAATTTCAGACCGCGCAAAGCGATCTGGACCGCCGCTTCGACAGGCTCGACGGTGTCGATGATCCGGCGCGCGATCTGCAGGCCCATATCGATGATCTGCTCCTCATTTTGCGCCATAATGCGCACAGACTCCGTGGCGATCGCCGTCAAACGGGCTTCGATCGCCGCTTTTGCCGCAGCCAAGCCAGCCTCTTTGGCCTGCGCCTCGATCGCTCGAGCGGATGCGCGCGCGGCATCGATGAGCGCGCAGGCTTCGCGCCGCGCCTGCATAAGCACTTGCTCGGCGTCCACCAGTGCCTGTGCGCTCCCGGCCGGCAAGATTCGCCCAGGGCCGAGGATACCGGCCGATGCAGGTGTCAGCTGAACCAATGCGACCATGTTGGCATCCTCTTACGGACCAGGCGCCGCATCGCATGAAATGCGTCCTCGTTAGCATTGTCGTCACGACAGGCGTCCACCACTGCCGCCCAGATCGGCGCGGGACGGCGCAAGCCCAGCCGAGCCCGCAGCATTTGCGGAATGCCGCCAATCGCCAGACCGAACATCGCCGCGCCGCATTGAAGCAATGCGCTGGGCGCGGACGGAATGTCAGAAGCACCGAGCGCTGACATCAGTTCGGCAGTCGGTCGCGGCATTAGTGCAGCTTGCGAGGCGAATGCGACGGCTTCTTCACCGAGGGCCGCGCGAACCGCTGCGATATCGGTCGTCCGAAGAAGTCCGGTAAGGCCGAATGCACCCACCCAGGCGCCGGCCAGGCGCATGAGGCGCACGGCGTCCGGCGCGGGGAGGAACGCGAGCCGGCTTCGTCGCGCGGCGCCCGCGGAAATGATGGCGGACGGTTCATCAACTTGTCCACGAAGGAGCCAGTGCCCAAGCTTAACACGAATGAACGGGTCCGTGTGAGCGGTATCGAGCGGCATCCATTCGGGCCAACCATGCGCCATTGTGAAATCGAGATCAGCGGCAGGATCGGCAATGCAGCACATCACGGCTCTCGCCCACGGTGCTTCAACCCATTCATCCGACACTGCTGTTCTCCCGGCGATCACTGCTGAATTGCTCAATTTCGGTTAATCTCATTGAGCCGCTAGGGCGGATGTCTGACGGAGGCGACGCCATAGCAGGAACCCGAGGACGCCATTGCCGATTAGCAATACCGCTATGCCGCATACAAGGCCGATCACTAGATGGGCTGCGCCGCTGTCTTCTGTCGTGACGACGGCTGTTCTATCGACGGAACGCAATAAAGGCTTATTCGGGCTTGCCTCTACGAGCACGACGGAGACCCTTTCATAGGATAGGGCTTCCAAGCTGTTTGCGACGAGCTCCTTTATTTTTGGTATCATCTGATCGACGGTAGTGCCGGGCGCGTAACGGACGAGCACGGCAGCGCTCGACGGGAAGGACGGGTGTCGACCATCACTCGTCTCTTCGGGTGACAACACCACATGGACCCGGGCATTGAGCACGCCATCAAAGATAGACAATGTCCGCGATAGCTCCTGTGTGATGCCATAGATGTAGCGCACACGCTCTTCTGTTGGCGATGAGATCATGCCTTCTTTCTTGAAAAGACTGCCCATATCGGCGTAGAGGTCGTGAGGCAGTCCAGCGCCGTTCAACACTTCCATGGCAGTGGGAACATCCTTAATATCTACTGACAACGAGGCAGCGCCGCTGTTGTCCGTCGTTTTTTCGGCATAGATGCTTTGACTCATGAGCAGTGCGAGCATTTCGTTTGCTTCGTGCGCCGGAAGATTGCGGTACAGCTCGAGCTTCGATTCGCAGCTCCCCAGCGTCAACAACAAGAGAAGTGTCGCCAGCCACTTCAACACGAACGTCACACCCGTCCACCAGCGTAGATCATTGGTTTTTCAGGAAAGTATCCAGGCTTTGCGTCGCTTTGCCGACCACCTTGGCCAGTATGTCGCACTGTAGGGACAAAGCCGACATCGCGAGCTGTGCGCTCAGCCAATCGCCTGAGTCGATTTCTTCCATACCCGCTGTGCTACGAGCGGCTTCGATGGCGTGGGTAAAGTTGGCGCTTAGCTTCTCCATGCTGCTGAGGATGGCGTCTCCCGGTGTGCGGGCGACGCCAGATCCGCGCGCCACCTCGGTCGACTGGTCGACGGTCGCTGACCTGTCGTGCTGTGGTGAAAATTCGGGCCGATTGAATTCGGCGCGCAAATCGGTCGATATTTCCGATACGAATGCAGTGTCCGATGGCAAAACGGACGTCAGCGCCGGTGGGTTGATGCTGTTCACGCTCATTAGATGTCCCTCTTTACAGCACGTCCGATCGAGTTCTTGCTAAAAGCGGCGACGAGTCCATCGACATCGGAATCTCCGCCCGGAACCCGCCTGAGTACGGCATCGCGCTCGCTGAGCCGTCCGGCAAGATGGAGAGCCAGCGCGCTGAACGCCAACCCATATGCGTCGTTGGTTTCCGAAAGCGGACGGAGTTGCTCCAGGGCTGCCTCGATATCTCCTGCCGTCAGATCCGCAACGGCGTAAGCGATAACGGACTCCCTACTGCCCGGCGCAAGAGCGTTAAGTCCTTTCGCAATCCGCCTGGCCCGCACCACGTCGTTCGAAATGCAAGCCAAGAATGCCGTTTCGGCAAGATTGCGCCGTAAGCCAAGCCCCTTTTCAGTGCGACTCTCCGGTGGCACAGATGTACACGAACGAGACATCGTATATCGAATTTCCCTTCTCTGGCCAAGTCGCGCGTCATCCTCCGGTGACCATACGGACCGATTCCAACCCGCCTGCAGCCTCTTCAAATCGCTCCCGCGACGACGGCATTCGTTTCATCCTTAACTTGCACCCGGGACGGCTAATCCTCACGCCGGCAGCCACTTCGGGAAGGATTTTTGCCGACTGGATGGCACGCAGGAAGACGTCATATTTCTCTCCTGCCAATGTTGTTCTGTAGAACTCTCGGCACAAATACAAAGTGAATATGCATCCATAGTTTCTTCATATGGCACTGAACGGGAGAGGTGGTTCGTATTCATCTTGGCTGGTCGTTTTCGATACCATCGCACATTCTTATGTATACATATTGCTATAATATTTCTCGTTCCGTGCACCTTCAGATAATGAATATACTGGCGCATCCATGGCGACTTATCGGTCTGAGACCCGGGGCGCAAACGCCATCAAGTCGCTGTGGGATTGTTCTCGCCTTGAGGAAGAAAAGGAACGCGGGCGTGACGCCAACATCGACAGAGCATGTCATGTCAGTGGCCTTGGGGCACTTGTTGAAGAGTTCAGATCGTTTTTTCGCCTCGTCCGTGGGCGTGGTGCGCGTTGAGCTGACCGTCGACGATGTTGGGATCGTCCTTGAGGTGACGGGCGTACGATCCGTGCGATTAACCAGCAGGATTGCAAAGACAGTGCCGGACAATGAACTGGAGATCCGTGAATTGCTCGGAGAGAACCTGCTCTACTGTGTTTCTGTCCAGGTGGCGCTCTGCGCCGATCAAGGCGGTGCTCTGCTGCTGTGGGCTGACATTGATCACATCGATGGCGATCGGGCGGTTGTAAGGGAACAAATGGTGTCATTCTGCGATGCGGCGATCTATTGGAATGGAATCTGCCGGCGCGATCGTAGCATCAACCAGTCGCTGCTCTCCAAGGATCAAAACTTCGCGCGCGAGCGCGATGTACATTGGAGCAACGCTTGCGATTCCACGGGTGGACGTATGGGTGGCAAAGATCTCGATGGAGCGATGGTGAGTGCGCGGCAAACGATCGCGCAGGTGGAGAGCTTCTTGAGAAAAGGTCGGGAACAGCTTGATCGGCAAGCTGAGCTCTTGGGCGAATATGCCACGACCGGCGATGTCATTTCCGCATTTGTTGAGGCTCAAGACGAGAGTTTTCGGCAAGCTTACACATGTCAGCGGCAGGCGGTTCTGAGGGATAGCATGACTCTCACGTCCAATCAGCAGCCAGTACGTGCGCCGCGCGTCAAACCGATGCGGCAAAGGGTCTAAGGCGGTGATGCAGAAGGTAGAGGAGCTAGTAGGGGGCGGTGGCGCAGTGGACATTGCTGAGGCCGGACGGCTGGCGCGGCTTACCGAAGAGATCATCGCAGGGCGCACGGATTTGGCCGCTGTCATTGGGATGACGGATGACGAACTCGAGGCAGTCTACGCGCTCGGCCATCGATTCTATTCTTCTGGTAGATATGGCGAGGCGCTGATCTTCTTTCGTTTTCTATGCATGCACCGGTACATGGACCCAAGATTTTGGGTCGGCTTCGGTGCTGCCAGTCAAATGTCGGGCGATTCAGCAAATGCCGTGCGTGCATATGGACTGGCTGCGCTGCTGAACGGGGAGGATCCGCAGATCCCGCTTCACGCTGCGAAATGCCTCATCAAGCTCGATCAGCGGGCAGCTGCTGTGAGCGCGCTTGAAAGCGTATTGGAGCTTAGCGGTGGAAAGCCCGAGCATAAGGCTTTCGCTCAGCGCGCGTCGCTGATGCTGCGCCAGCTCAGGTCCGAAGCAGCGTGTAAAGGAGCCTGCGATGCATAATGTGAGCATAACGGAACCGATCGTTGGAATGCGACTTAAAGCCAGGGTGCTAACTCAGATCGAGGCACCCACCAGCAATTTTTCGGTTGGTTTCAGCAAATCGGGCGCTGAACTTGCGCTGCCGCCAGTGTTTGTCGGTGCTCCGGCGTCGAATGCGGCGCCAATGCTGCCGCCACCACGGGCCTTTGATGCGATGGAACTGGCCGCGAAGTTTCTAGCCCTCAAGGTGAAGATGGCCGACGCCCAGACTTCCGCTGGTATGGAGGATGTGCGGCACCGAGGTGAACTGCAGCGGCAGCAGAACGAGAAAATCGCCCGAAAGATTATCGACGCGGCGGAGAAGTTGAGGGAAGCGAAGAAGAGTTCGAGCGCCATGAGGATATTTGGATGGATTGCGGTCGCGCTGTCGGTGGTAGTGGCAGTGGTCACCGGCGGGATCTTCGCCTTGTCGGCTGCAGCAGTGGCAGTGGCCGTGGGGACCCTGACCGAGACGGGGGTCATGGAAAAGATGACGCAGGCCATTGCGAAGAGCCTGATCGAAGACCTTGGAATGGCGCAGGGTCAGGCCGAGATTTGGGCCACTGTCATTACGGGTTTCATCATCCTTGCTTCTTCGCTGGCAAGCTTGGGTGCCGGTGCCGTGTCTGGTGGGTGGAATGCGGTGACGAGCATTGCCACGAAGATCACAAGCCAGGGCGATAAGGTGGCGAAGATTGCTGCGGCAAGTCAGCGCCTTGCGATGGTGGCTCGGGCGGGCGAAGGTACTGCTTCGATAGCTGAGTTCTGCGCAGGGACCGCTAGCGGAATCATCAAGAAGCAGGCGACGGACGTCCGGGCGGAAACGCTGGATATCAGGAAATTCCTTGCCAAGCTGGCCCAGCTTCAAGAGGACGAAATGGCGCGCATCCAGGAATTGGTCCTCGGCATCAAGACCATGACGCAAAGTGTTGTCGATGCCATCGAGGAGCAGAGTCGATCCGCGTCAACCGTCATACGGCATTTCGGCTGACGAGCGATCATAGCTGTCCAGGCCTACCAGAACGCTAGGAGAGTATGCATGCTACACACTGCAAACGACATTCGCGGCCCTCGTCTGCCGGGCCGCGATTTGGATGAACATTGGCCCTTTTTGCCTATGTCCGCGACGTCTGATGGCATAGGCGTGAGGGACGGCGAACTGATAACAACACCGGCCGATCTCTTCAAGTTGGCATCGGCCGGTTCGCTGGGAGACATCGTCGTCCAAAACAATGGTGCCGAAACCGATCTGGGAGCACGGCTCGCCTCAGTCGATATATATGCAGTTGGCGCGTTGCTGCACAGCCTCAGTCTGAAGTTCCGGGAATCTGCGAGACTGGACCGGCAGGCCGCGCGTGACTGCGATGTTGCGGCACAGGAAGCTGCTGCCAAGGCGCTTCGCGCTTCTGGGATATGTGAGTTGGTCGGCACGCTCCTAACCTCCGCCTTCGGCATAGCCGGTGCGGGCGTCAGTATTATGGGCGCGAGCAAAGCACAGACTCGCTTCGATGCGAAGCTCGGCGGTTTGAACGAAACGGGTTTTCGGGCTCATACGAAGCTCGCCGCAGAGCCATCGCCGAAGGCTAGCCATCCGGCCCCCATTGACCAGAATAGGATCTACAGAGCGCTTCGCGCTTCTGGGATACGTAAGCTGGTCGGCACGCTCCTAACCTGCGCCTTCACGACAGCCGCTGCGCGCCTCAGCACCAAGGGCGCGACCAAAGCACACACTCGCCTCGATGCGAAGTTCAGCGGTTTGGAGGAAACGAGTTTCCGGGCTGACCTGCAGCAGCCTGAACGGAAGCTGGTCCCAGGGCCATCCCCGGAGGCTAGCCGGCCGCCGCCCGTTGACCTGACTAGGATCTACAGAGCCCAGCAAGTCGCCCACGAGACGACCATGATCTGGAGCGGCCTCGCCTCAGGCATAACCGAGGTCGGTAAGATCGCAGGTGCCGCCTTCAAAATGGGGGCGACCGGTGAGCAGGAGAAAAAGGCAAAGTTGGAAGCGGAGGGTACCAAGATGCGCTCTCGCGCCGACGACGAGAGTGAGTTCAAATCGGCCTATGAAAAGATGATCCAGGATGTTCTGGAAAAGCTTTCCGAGACGAGACGCGCGGAAGCTGAGACGAGGAGCAGGATTGCCAACATGGGATGAGAGCACAAGCTAAATCTGCATAGGAAAGGTCATGGAATGCCAAACGTCAGCCTCCTAACTCAATTTTTTCCAAATGCATCCAATATTCCTGGTGGTGGGGGCGACTTGTGTGCGCTGGCACTGCTAGTCCAGATAGAGCGATATAATCGTCTTGAGGATCAAGTTAGAGACGAATTCAAAGACATGCAGAAGCGGAACGACTGGCTGAAAACAGCGAACTCCGCTCTGGCCGCGCTGCGCGCCAACCGGCCGGCTGACAAGGGAATACGGTCGTATGGCGAGTTTGTGGACGCGCACGGAAAGACCCAGAATACCCATCAGTGGATGCTCGCGAACGGCATCGCTATCGAGCAGAACGCGGGCGATACCTCCGGGGTTCAGTCGGACTTCGATGCCGCCATCTCCAACTTAAAGGCGAGCATCGATACCGCAAATAGCGAAACGCAGATGGCGCTCATTCGCCTGCAGTCCCTGATGGACAAAGTAAATCAGTGTCTTGAACTCACGACCAACTTGGTGGCCAAGGATGGCAAAGCCAAGGAGAATATCCTCGGCAATATCAGGTAAAGAGCGGATTGGTGCCGAGCGGACAGGATAAAAATCCCATGGCCCGCGAATCTAAGGTGAGCGAGCAGGGTGTGTACGGATGGCTATTACTAGCAGGGATACTGCATTACTCTGTCTCCCCTGTTTACTGTTACCTCTAGGGGGGTGCTACGGCGGTGGTACGATTCCCGAGCGCGGGGTTTTGCTGAATTCGCCCTTCTTCGTCGCGTCCGACTCCGCCCCTGTGCGAGAAACTCGCGGGCCGCAGAGTCGAGGCTTTGAAGTGCCGGGGCAGAGGCAGGCGCAGCCAGTCGCAGCCACAGTGGAACGGAAGCTGCCGGTGGTATCGGATACAAGGCGCGTGAGCCTCGACTATGCCAATGCTGACATCCGTCAGGTCGTGCAGGATATCGTACGCGACGTTATGGGCATGCCCGTTACCATCGATCCTGGCGTTGGAGGGAAAATGACCCTTCATACGGCCCGCCAGGTGCCCGCGAATGAGGTGCCACGGCTGCTCGACAAAGCGCTGGCGCCGCACGGCTATGGATTGGCTTCAGGTGATCAAGGAGTTCGGGTGGGGCGCTTGGCCGACCTCGCCGGCGGCGTGCAGAGCAACGTTCAAGTTATTCCTGTGCGGTATGTCGATCCGGCTGAGGCCATCGGGGTAATCCGACCGAACTTGGAGGAGGGTGTGCATCTCACGCCAGCGCCCGGAGGGAGGGGGATTGTCGTCAGGGGGCCGCCCGGATCCGTCAGTTCTGTGCGGGAACTGGTCGGCCTTTTTGACACCGACGCCATGCTTAACAAGTCATTCGCGCTATACACGCTGTCTCAAGCGAGCCCGGCCGACATTGAGCGAGACCTCAGTTTGTTGTTTACGCAAAATGGCCAAAAGAGAGGCCTTGTCCAATTTGCGGCGCTAGAGCGACTGAATGGTATCCTTGTTGTGGCAGAAGATGCTGCAGCTCTCAAGCAAGTCCGCCAGGCGATCGTCAAATTGGATAGTGCGTCGGAGGCGACGGCTAACATTCACGTGCGTCCACTGCTCTACCGGCGGGCTTCGGAAGCGGCGCATGTGCTGGCGCAAACGTTCGGCGCTGAGGCGCCCAGTGCTGTCCCCCATGCACAGCCCGCGGGAATGTTCGGCAACCTATCGGTGGGAAGTGGCGCATCCAATCGAGCCAGCCTGCCGGTCAACGTGCCAGGTTTGCCGGCCGAAATGCCAGATGCGACCGTCTCGAGAACGCATCCGGTGGACGAAACGGTGATGTCACCGAACCGTCTTGGCCTCTCGGCGCCGGTGCGGATCCAGGCGGACACCGGGCAGAACGCGCTCGTAGTACTCGCATCACCGCACGACTATAAGATCGTGGAGGCCGCGATCCGTCAACTCGATGTCAAGCCTCGACAGGTTCTCATCCAAGCCATCGTCGCCGAGGTGCGGCTGAATGATGGTCTGCGCTACGGTGTGGACTATCTTCTCTCGACCAAGGGCTTGGGCGCAGTTCCAAATGGTTTGTCGTATGTGTTTCCCGGCACGGACGTCAACATTGTGTTACATGGGCTAAGCGCGCTTGGGGAGGTCAAGGTTGTATCCGCGCCGCGCATTCTTGCGGTCGACAATCAAACCGCCACGATCCAGGTGGGCGATCAGGTCCCGATCCTCGTCCGATCATCGCAATCTATCGCAAGCGAGCACTCACCGATCGTGAGCGACGTCGAGATGCGCGACACAGGGGTGATCTTGGCTGTTACCCCCAGAATCGGTGCCGGTGGTAGCATAACACTCGATACGTTCGAGGAGGTCAGCACCGGCAACAGGAATACGCTCACCAATGTTCAATCCCCAGTGATTTCGATGCGCCGCCTCCAGAGTACCGTATCGGTACGAAACGGCGACACCATCGCTATCGGCGGATTAATGCAAGATAGCACCAACCAAGCCAATTCTGGGGTTCCTGTGCTGAAGGATATTCCGCTTTTAGGAGGACTGTTCCGCAGCTCGGAAAACGCCAAGGAACGGACTGAGCTCTTAATATTGCTTAACCCGCGGGTGGTTGACAGTGACGCCGACGCAAGAGCACTGACCCAGGAACTGCGTGAAAAATTCGAGTCGCTGGCCCCCGACCTGGGCCGCCGGCTAACGCCGTCAGCTCAGTCGCAACCGCCGGTCCCAAGGCGAAAGTGAATGGGAACAGCTGACCAACCGGAGGTGGTTTTTCTCACTCGCTCGGCTGCTGGACTGGGCCGCGGAGGACTCTCAATAGGTCGCTCGACACTCTGCTGCAGAACGGAAGTGCTCTAATGGCGTGGGACCAGCAGCAGGGACGAATTCGTCGCCACAGACCGTATGGGTACGTATAAACTGGAGATCTAGACGGAGGTATAGATGGATAGAATTAATAACAATGTTCACGCGGCAGCCTCTCCCATCCTGCACGCAGCCTTTGACCAGCACCTGCGAGACGCGGCACAGCACCCAGCGCCGGAATGCAGTGCAGGCCCTTGCACTCGTGTTAGCGCTGCCCAGCAAGAGGACCATCTCATTGAGGCCGCCCTGCAACCAAATATCGAACTTCTCGTCATCTCAAACCGAATTGCGACATTCGACCCGCTTCAACCGAAGACGGGCGGGCTTGCCGCGGCCCTCGAGCCTCTGGTGGAACGCTCTGGCGCCGTCTGGATGGGCTCCTCGGGCAAGTTAGGCGACGGCAACGAGCCCTTGGATATCGGGCCGCACGGCGAGGGCAAAGTGGCGAAACTCGATCTGCCGCGCGAGCACTATTCGGGGTACTACGAAGGTTTCGCGAATTCGATATTGTGGCCGGCGTTGCACTCGCTGCCTGACCGAATGGCCGCCTCCGCAAAAGACTATGAAAGCTATCGGGAGATCAACAAGTTTGTGGCGGGAGCCGCATTCCACTTCAGGGATCGGGATGCAATCTGGGTGCATGACTATCACTTTCTTCCACTTGGAGCTGGTCTGCAATGTCTCGGCGTCGACAAGCCGATCGGCCTTTTCCTCCATACGCCATGGCCAGCACCCGACATCATGGAGCGAGTGCCCAATCATCGTGAGCTCATGCAATCGATGCTCGCCTACGATCTGCTCGGCTTTCAGACGAACTGGGACCTAGACAACTTCCGCGCCTGCCTCCATACCCATCTCGGGCTGGAAGTCGAGCACGGTATAGTGATCTCGGCGCGTGGGCAGACGCGTTGCCAGAAATTTCCGATCGGTATCGATCCCAACCAGTTCGCACAGCATGCTTCGGAGTCGCTTGCGAAACAGGACCTCTATATCTCGTCTTTGCAGAAGAAACTCAACGGCGCGAAGCTTGCAATCGGGGTCGACCGGCTCGACTACACCAAGGGTATTGACGTCCGGATCGAAGCGTTCGGTCAAGTGTTGGCAGCCGAGCCGCGCAGCATAGTGCTCCTGCAGATCGCCAATCCCTCGCGCACCGAAATCGAAGCGTATAAAGACTACAAACGTAACGTTGAGAGCCTGGTCAGCCGTGTCAATGACGAGCATGGCACGGACGAGTGGCGGCCGATCCTCTATGAGAATGATCCTTTCACCCGGGCTCAACTGGCATGTCTCTACCGCGCTGCGCGTGTCGGCGTGGTGACGCCCTTGCGTGACGGCATGAATCTGGTGGCGAAAGAATATGTCGCGGCGCAAGATCCGAACGATCCCGGCGTTTTGGTCCTATCGAAGTTTGCAGGTGCGGCCGAAGACTTCGATCAAAATGAAGCGCTGCTGGTGGATCCTACCCACCCTGACGAGATCGCGGCCGCAATTTCAAAAGCGGCCAATATGCCGCGCGAAGAGCGCATCCAACGCTGGCGGTCGATGATAAATAAACTTGAGGCATATACTATCCACGATTGGTCGGCGCACTTCGTTCGGGAGCTGGACAAAAGCCGGGTCGGTGCGCGCGGAACAGTTCCGATATCTCCGCCTTGGTTGGATCAATGAGGCGCAAATGCCCTCGCACCTGAACGCCGCTGAGTTGGACGCCGCGCTGAAACGCGCTATGGATAGACATTGGGTTCTGCCGACCACGAGTGGTGCAGACCGCGCCGTAAGCCTCCCTGAACAACCGATCCGGCCCTAGCTAGTGCGCGTCCATAAACGGCAAGCTTCTGATATTATTGAATGAATCCTGCTTTTCGGCAGGCAAGGCCCGGCGGTTTCAGATACACTCGAGATCAAGCCACTGATTCCAAAGCGTTTCTGCCACCGCCGGAGCGGACAATGCGCCAAGAACGCACCGTCCAAGCCAGCATATTCGATCTTTCGCCACGCACGAGATCGGCCACGAACTGAAGGCGATGTCGCGGTGGCTGGACGAGCACCGCGATCTGCTCGGCTTGGTGGCGCGAGACTTGGTCGGTGCAGCGTCAGGGCCATCGGGGCGGCAAGGCCTACCTGCTGAAGCGGTCTACGTTGCGCGCTTCTCAAGCAAAACCGGCAGTTGACCTACCAGGAGTTAGCCTTCCATCTTGAGGATTCAGCGTCATTTCGAGCCTTTGCGCGGCTGCCGTGGTCCTGGAGCCCGCAGAAGTCGGTGCTGCAAAAGACGATCAGCGCGATCCGACCCGAGACCTGGGAGCAGATCAATCGGGTGCTGCTGTCGAATGCCCGGCAGGCAAAACTGGAAGATGGCGGTGTCGTGCGGCTGGACAACACAGTGACCTCAGAAGCAGGCTGATGCCTTGGCCGGCGGCGCCGGCTTGGAATGGCACGATCACTGCCGCGCGGCCAAGAAGCGCGCCCGCAAGATCCAGTTCACACGTGGTCCACCCAATCGTGTTCCGCTCTACCACGAACTGATCGGGATCACCCACGCCACCTTGGCATATCTGCGGCAGGCAGCGGCGCAATTGGCCATGGCGAGCAATCCGCTCGTCGAACTCTGGCAGGCCCAGGTCTGTCATTGTCGGCCGCTGGTCGAACGCATCATCACACAGAGTGAGCGGCGGGTGTTGGCCGGCGAGTTGGTGCCGGCCAGCGACAAGCTGGTCAGCCTGTTCGAGCCCCATGCCGATATCATCGTCAAAGGCAGCCGCGATACCGAATACGGCCACAAGCCCGCCCGACATTTCAAGGCCGACGTCAAAACCCATGCCGAGCGCCGGCATGACATCGCGTAGCTTTTCCTTCGAGGTGTCGACGACATGCTGGACGCCGAGCTTTTTCGCCAAGGCCAGCCGCACCGGATTGATGTCGGTGATGACCACCTTTCGCGCACCGACACACTGCGCCACCAACGCGCCCATGATGCCGATCGGCCCGGCGCAGGTGACCAGCACGTCTTCGCCGACCAAGGCCACATCGTCTGCGGCCACTGCCGCAGCTGCCGCGCGGGCAGGGGGCATCTGTGCCGAAACACGCTCGGCGTCGGCGTCAACCGCCCCGGCGCGTTCGGCGAGTATCTGGCGATCCCGCAGCACAATGTCGTGCCGATCCCCGACGACGTGCCGGACGAGATCGCCGCGATCTTCGATCCCCTGGGCAATGCGGTTCACACAGCCCTGTCCTTTGACCTGGCCTGAAACGCGCTGGCCAACCTTATATTTGGTGACCGCCGCACCGAAATCGGCGACCGTGCCGACAAATTCATGACCGGACAGTGCACCGGCACCGTCTTTTGCGCCCACTGATCCCAATTGTAAATGTGGACGTCGGTGCCGCAGATCGCGGTCTTCCTGACCTTGATCAGCCACATCGTTGGGGCCGATTTCCGGCACCGGCACCTCTTCCATCCAGATGCCGGTTCGGCCTTGGCTTTCACCAGCGCCTTCATCATGTTCGAGATCAGGATCTCCTACACCCTGCGGGATTGCGCTCCTCGCGCTCCCTCGAATAGCCTGCACAACGGGAAGTAGGCTACTAGTCCTTTGAATGTCCGGAATGGATCAGCCCCGCCTGCTCAGCCTCTTCGCGCAAATTCTGCCTCGGCCTTGGGCCGATTTGCTGGATGACCAGCCCGGCCGCCAGTGAGCCAAGATCGCCGCAGGTCTTGAGGTCGCGACCTTGCGTGTAACCGTGCAGGAACCCGGCGGCGTACAGGTCGCCGGCGCCGGTGGTGTCGACAAGCTCCCGGATCTTGGTCGCCTCGATGGTGACGGTCTCGTCGCCGCGCACGATGACCGAGCCCTTTTCCGAGCGGGTGACGGCGGCGATTCGGCAATCCTTGCGGATCTGCGCCAGCGCCTCGTCGAACGACGATGTCTGGTAGAGCGATTTGATCTCGTGGCTGTTGGCAAAGACGATATCGACGGTGCCCGAGCGCATCAGGTCGAGAAACTCGTCGCGGTAGCGGTCGACGCAGAACGAATCCGAAAGCGTCATCGACACCTCGCGGCCCGCTGCGTGCGCCAGCTTCGCTGTCTGCCGGATCGCCTCCTTGGCGCGTGGCGGATCCCACAGATAGCCCTCGAAATAGGTGACCTTGGCGCCCGAAGCCTTGTCGGCCTCGACATCTTCCGGCCCGAGCTCGACGCAGGCGCCGAGATAGGTGTTCATCGAGCGCTCGCCGTCGGGGGTGACGAAGATCATCGAGCGCGCCGTCGGCGGCAGGCCCTTGAGCGGCCTGGTGTCGAAGGCGACGCCCTGCGCATGGATGTCGTGGGCGTAGATTTCGCCGAGCGCATCGTTGGAAACCTTGCCGAAGAAAGCGGCACGGCCGCCGAAGCTGGCGACGCCGGCCGCCGTGTTGCCGGCGCTGCCGCCGGACGCTTCGATCGCCGGGCCCATGCGGCTGTAGAGCAATTCGGCGCGCTGGGTGTCGATGAGGTTCATCGCGCCCTTGATGATGCCGTTGGTCTCGAGGAAGTCCTCGTCGCACTGGGCGATGATGTCGACAATGGCATTGCCGATGCAAAGCACGTCATAATCCGGCATCAATGTCTCCGCCAAAAACCCGAGCCGGCTTCTTGCCATGCCCGGGCGCGAGCGGGGTCTGGGGAGTTGGAATGGGTTGCCGCATGTAGCTGGATCCAACATCGGCGCCTCACGCAGCTGCCGGTCCTGCCTCACGCAGCAAGTCGTCAGCTCTGTCCGTCTTCTCCCAGGTGAACTCCGGCTCTTCACGGCCGAAGTGTCCGTATGTCGCGGTCTTGCGGTAAATCGGGCGCAACAGATCAAGCATCTTGATAATGCCTTTCGGTCGGAGATCGAAAAGGTCGAGAATAAGGCGCTCGATCTTTTTTTCCTCGATCTTTGCGGTCCCGAAAGTGTTGACGAGGATAGACACCGGGGCAGCCACGCCGATTGCGTAGGCCAGCTGAACCTCGCAGACCTCCGCAAGGCCGCTGGCAACGACATTCTTTGCGACGTACCGCGCGGCATAGGCGGCCGAGCGGTCGACCTTGGATGGGTCCTTGCCCGAAAAGGCGCCGCCGCCGTGACGCCCCATCCCACCATAGGAATCGACGATGATCTTGCGTCCGGTGAGCCCGCAGTCGCCGCGCGGCCCACCGACCACGAACCGGCCGGTTGGATTGACCAGGAACCTGATCCCCGTCGCGTCTAAGTAGGGAGGCAAGACCGGCTTTATGATCTCCTCAATGACGCCTTCGCGGACCGTTTCTTGTGAGACCTCCTCGTCATGCTGCGTCGACAGGACTATGGTATCAAGCGCCACCGGGCGCAAACCTTCATAGCGGACGGACACTTGAGATTTCACATCCGGGCGCAGCCAGCCAAGCTGTCCCGCCTTCCGCACCTCCGCCTGCCTTTTCGTCAGACTGTGGGCGAGTTGGATTGGTAAAGGCATCAATGTTTCGGTCTCGCTGCATGCGAAGCCAAACATGAGGCCCTGGTCCCCCGCTCCCTGGTCGAGATCCTGCCCTCGTCCCTCGTCAACGCCCTGGCTAATGTCGGGTGACTGCTCGGTGAGAGCCAGAACGACGGCGCAACGCCGACCATCAAAGCCGATGGCATCGTCATCGTATCCAATATCGAGAATCGTCTCGCGGGCAACTTGGCTGTAATCGACCTGCGCATCGCTGGTGATCTCGCCAGCCAGAACGACTATCCCTGTCTTCACCAACGCTTCGCACGCGACGCGCGCCTTCGGATCGGTGCGGAGGATCGCATCGAGGATGGCATCCGAGATGTTGTCGGCCATCTTATCCGGGTGTCCCGCGCCGACGGATTCGGAAGAGAATACGAACTGCCTAGTCATTGAATGTCCTCGCTTCAGATGTTGGAGTTAGGTGGCGACCTTCGATTTGCCCGCCTTACCTGTCGGTGATGCCAGGGACCTCGAACGCAGCGCAGAAGTCGGCGACCTCTCTCCGCACGCAGGCATGGACATCCGGATCATCGGGCTGGCGGCAGACCAGGTCGATGAAGGCGGCAATCTGCACCATTTCCGCCTCGCGCATGCCCATGGACGTCACTGCTGGCGACCCCAGGCGAATTCCGCTTGTGACCGCCGGATGGCGCGGGTCGCCCGGCACCATGTTAAAATTCGTAATGATGCCTGCCTTTGCCAGTCGCTCGGCATAGGCTTTGCCTGACAGTGGCCGATTGCGCAGATCAAGGATCAGCATGTGATTGTCAGTCCCCGCGGTGACCAGGTCATACCCTCGCTCCAGAAGCGCCCGGGCCAGCGCCTTGGCATTCTTGACGATCTGCTGACCGTAAACACGGAAGGACGGGTTCGCGGCTTCCTGCAAAGTGACAGCTAGAGCGGCGATGATATGCATATGCGGTCCGCCCTGCAGGAGAGGGAACACCGCACGGTCTATACGTTTGGCGAGATTGTGTTTGCTTTTCGGATGATAGAGCGCCTGATAACGATCTTCATTTCTTGACAAAATGAAGCCCCCGCGGGGACCGCGGATTGACTTGTGAGACGTGCTGCTGACGACGTCGCAATGGCCGACGGGGTTCGGGTGCGCTCCTGCGACAATCAGGCCACTGATGTGTGCGATGTCGGCCACCAGATAGGAGTCCACCTCCGAAGCGATTTCGGCCATTGCCGCATAGTCAAAGACACGCGGATAGGCAGTTCCGCCGACCCAGATGAGTTTCGGCCGTTCCCGCTTGGCCGTCTCGCGCAAGCGGTGATAGTCAATCTGCTGCGTCTTTTCGTGCAGCCCATAGGGGATGCGTTTGTAATCAGTGCCTGAGAAGTTGACGGCCCATCCATGTGTCAGATGACCCCCACCGGGGAGGGACAAGCCCATCACCTTGTCTCCCGAGCTCAGAAGCGCGCGATAGACAGCCTGATTGGCCGGCGAGCCGGAATAAGGCTGGACGTTGGCGTGTTCGCTGCCAAATAGCGCCTTCAGGCGCTCAATGGCGAGGTTCTCAAGCTCATCGACGATCTCGTTTCCCGTGTAGTAGCGCGCACCGGGGTATCCCTCGGCGTACTTGTTCGTGAAAATCGAGCCCGTCGCTTCCAGCACGGCCGAAGAGGCGAAGTTCTCGGAAGCGATCAGTTTGAGCGTCGTGCGCTCCTGCCGCTCCTGTCTTAGAAGCAGTTCGTGAACGCGCCAATCGACCGCGGCCAAGGGAGACCGTCCGTAGGTATCGGGCTGCGCGATGGCGCCGTCGGCGAAGTTGTCCATGACAGTTTCGCTCCCATTGGATTGATCTATTTCACGATCAAGCAGGCGGGGCCTTCGACCGCGTCGTGTATTGCTTTGAGGCGTTGCAGGTCTAGCTTATGAAAGCCATCGTCGTGGGGCAGGAGATCGATCAACAATTGAACCAGCCCACCGTCCTTGCTCCCCGCTTTGAGATGGTACGAGGGCCGTCGTTCGTTGCAGCAAAGAAAGTCGGCTCTGGCGAGCAGCCGGACGTGTCGCACAACGTGCTCGCGACGCCGCCCCAGAATCTCCGCCAGCTCGCAGACCGTCAGGTCCGCATGCGCGCAAAGGCCCAGGATTCGAAGACGATCAAGATGCGCTGCCGTCCGCAAGCGACTGACCAGCGTCATCATTGGTCAGCATCAAGCCATATGGAAAAATTGGGCGCCCGCCCTACTGACTTTGTCATTTGGCGTTCTCCACAGCTGCTACAGGTTTCGACCAATTATGGTGTTGCTTATCCCAGTGACCGAACACTCGAGGTGCTCGCGAGGATACGTGCTCATTTGTAAGCACGTACTTGTTTCGAGCTGACAGTGGCGATATTCGAAGCAAGATGAGCCTATAGCCATTGCCTTTAAAACCGAAATGCATGCTTTTCGGCGGTCGCATAGTAAACGACACCATGGTTTGGCCCACTACTGCCCTCGGATGTTGCTATAAGCGTACCATTCGATGCGGCTTGGAGCTGTTAAGAGTCTATGAATTTCTTTGAAGGATCGGTTGCAACGCAGGCTCTTCTTCACTGAAGTCATCACGCCCGCCCGACCAGCGAGCTGCCGATCACGATCGCGTTCGCGTTCGCCTTCTGCTGCCTTCCTCGGCCGAACGATGTCGGCGAGGAACGAACCCTCCGTAAATAGCTTATAGCGGAAAACAGGTTCAGAGCCGCGCGATGCCGCTCATGGCCGCCTAGCTCAATGTGATGCTGCGTGCTTGAGCGCTGCAGTGTCCATCAGGAAAACCATGTTCCTGATCAACTGGGCGATGATGAGGCGTGGAACGAGTTCTTCTCTGCAATGGGACTTTCGTCAGACCGTCCACCGCTGCTGTAGTCTTCAAGGTCGTGCTGCAAGGCCAAGTTAGACCAACACAGGCGGTATAGAATTCATGGAGATTGAGCTGTCCCGCTCTATGCCGAGATCTGAAAAATTCGAGTTTTTCATGATATCTCATAACACCGCTTTTGCTCAAACGGATCCGGCGATAGGTCCGCTCAATCGGACCACCGAGATTCAGTTTTCATTCGTCAGCTAGAATGAGCTTTGGAAACGGAGGATGCCGCCGACGCTGTCCTTTTTGTCAGTGGCAGTCCAGTTCACGTTGGAAGGGCCGACCATGCCGACGCCGAAATCGCTGTAATGGTCATAGTCGAGTTCGGCTGTGACCGTGAAACCTGGAACGACCGTATAGGCGACGTTCGCAGCCAAACCATAGTTCTTGAGCTGATCACCGGAGACCTGAAGGTTGAACGAAGTTGTCTCGTTGAACTTGTAACTGGCGCCGGCCCAGAATGCCCAGTTGCCGCCCCAAATTTTGTAGAAGCCGCGACGATGAGCGTCGATTGCCTTAGTGGAGTCATCGTTGAGCTTGCCATTGGCACCGTAGCCGAACATTCCGAATAGCGACAGTCCGCTGGTGACATTGACGTCGACGCGGACCTTGCCGGCCACCGATTCGTAGTTGCTGTCATAAGCGCCAACGCCGGTGATCGCGCCCCAGCCTTGCGTGTATTTCACGCCGCCGACGACGTGCGGAACATAGCTGTCGATAGTCCCAACTACGCCAGAGCCTCCTTCGAGTGAACCCACAGCCGAAAAGCCGTTACTGGCATCAAAGTAGTACTGAACCACGCTTGTATCGAAGTCGCCGTACGGAACAGGAAACTGATTGAGGACATTCCCAGCGTAGCCAATAAATGTATCGAAGGCCGACTCGTCCTTACCAACTCGGAGGCCACCAAGCTGAATCCAGGCGGAAGTCAACGTGAGGCCTGTGTTGAAAGCATTGTTCTGAGGACTGTCCGGACCCAAATAAGCGTTGCGGTTACCGAAGTTCATGAGGGTTTCGGAATAGGTCTTCAAAGCGCCGAGTTCGGTCTCCTGGCCGGTCCAAGTTTTGAACGTGAAGCGCGTGTTGTTTCGCCATGTGCCCTGATCCTTGCCAGTCCTCACAAAGGTTCTTGCGGGGTCATACGACCCGACATCACCGAGGCCAATGTCGTAACGGACATAGCCGCCGATGCGCAGGCAGGTTTCAGTGCCAGGGATATAGAAGTAGCCGGCGCCGTAGACGTCGCAGATCTTGACGTATTCGGTCGGTTCCGGCTCGGCGACCGTCACCGCGTCGGCGGCCCGAGCACCCGAAACTGCGATCAGGGTTGCGGCTGAGCCGAGAAGACGGCTCGTGATGTTCATTATGACTGCAGCTCCTATGCCACGGCGTGCTGTGCCTCGACGCAGCTCTTCAGCCAAAGTCTTCGGTTGGCCCGGGGGATTCAGCACTTCTGAGTCAATCGCCATGGTCATCTCCGCTAGTTGTGGGTACACCGTCACAACGGCTTCCAAAGTTGACTGGGCAAGTGACGTGCCATCCTGGAAGAGGTAGCTGCGCGCTGACACTCAAGTTGGCCGGCGTACCTTGGCCGCGCTTCCTTCTTTTTTGCTTTGAGGGTCAAGCTGAGCACGAAAAGCAAACGTTTCGGATGTGTTCGTCTGTTCGATACGCAACAATTTCGTACAATGGCGACGGCTTTTGTTTGCTATGAAACCTCGAGATTGAGACATCATGCGACGGCACCGTCTCGGTACGTCAGGCGAGATGCTCCCCAGTAGGCGTCATCATCGTTAGGGCGGAGGGCCTCGCCTTGGTCCTGGCCAAGCTGGTCATGATCCCGGGCGCCAGCTTGCCAATCAGACCGGACAAGTAATTTCGCAAGGCTGAGAGATCGACACGAACCGTTGTAAAACCGCCTCTGGATCGCAAGCCGTGCATGGCCCGTTCTGTTTTTGCAGCAGCACATGCGCGTTTCTCGGCGCGATTGTTAAGTCCATTGTCCGAGCGATGCTCGACTTGCCGCACCACCTGGCCCTTTGCGGCCATAGGAGCGCGGTTTGTCGATGATCATGCCCCTTGAGGGCGCAGCCCTGCTTTCAGCAGCGAGGCAGTAGGCGCTTGGGAGCCTTAGCATTGCGGCGGACGTGGACGATCTCGTCCAGCACATTCCCGTCCTGATCGACGGCGGTCCACTGCCAATGCCTCTTGCCGGCAGTCGATTCCACGCGCTCATCGAGATGCCAGATATCGCTGCGCGACGGCGTCTTACGATGAAGCCGCCAAGCAAAGCCTGGTCCCGACGCCGCGTCGTCTCGTAGGGATATGGCAATGCCGCGCTCCAGCAGCATCTCCGCGACAGGCGCAGACTGAAGGGAAGCGATGGTGGAACCAAAAGCGTGCGAGATGGTCTCGGCGGGAATGCGATGGCGGTGAGCTGACCGGCCAGGTGTCCATTCATCCCGTCGCCATCCAGCCAAGACTGATCGGCGACATCGCCCGCGTGGGCATTCACATTGGTGAAATACAAGGTCGCGCCGAAGCAACGAATTGACATAGCGCAGAGACACAGGAGAGCGCAGCGGTAAGGATGATGGTTTCAGCATAGGAAGGGAACCTGTTGCAGACCTCAATCCTGACAAAATATCGCGGGGCCCACCTGCCTTGGCACACCATCTATCCGACTGTGCCGGAGTTCTCCGCGGCGGTCGGGTGCAGAAGCTTGCGGAATGGCTCAGGCACCTACCGGCTGACGATCCGGTTTCACTCTATCTCCACGTTCCGTTCTGCCGACGTACTGGTATTGCGGCTTCCCTACCACGATCACCCGCCGGGATGCGCCGATCCTCGACTATCTAACGGTGCTGCATGACGAGATCCGCTCGTGTCGGAGCAAAACGGCCAAGGCTCTAATCGCCGCTGGATGAAAGTTCAGTGGCATGTATGGACGGCCTCCGCGTGGCAAGGGCTTTTTCGGCGCTTCTGGCGGTTGGTCGGGTGCAGGCATGTATACGGCCTTTGATAGCGACGTTCATGCCGCTGGCCCTGATGTAGTCCGCTGATCGGGTCCCAGACAGGTCAACGCGCTTTCAAGCGGCACCCACTGAGCGGGTTTGTCCGATCTCGGCTCGACCGTTCGCCATCACACCATCAGCACTCTCACCAATCTCTGCATCCTCCGCGACCGCCTCAACGGGCGGCGGAATCCTCAAAACATCGGCCGGTCATCATCAGCGCCCAGACGATCCTCGCCATCTTGTTCGCCAAGGCGACGGCGACGACGTTTTATGGCTTCTTCGCCAGCAGCTCGGCAGCCCAGCGGGTAGACGCCGCTTTGCCCTTTCCGCTGAACCGGAGCACTGCATGGGCACCGACCACGAGAAGGCGGCGTAGATAAGGATCACCTTGTTTGCTGATCCTGCCGAGGCGGTCCTTGCCACCCGATGAGTTCTGCCGCAGCACCAAGCCTATCCATGCCGCCAGCTGCCGGCCGGGTTTGAAGAGCGTCGCGTCCGCTACGGTCGCAGCGATCGCGCTTGCAGTGATTGGGCCGATTCCGGGAATTGTCTCGAGGCGTCGGCTCAGTTCATTGGAGCGGTGCCAAGCATGGATCTGGCTGTCCATCTCGCTGATCTTCTCGTTCACCAGCATCGTTCGCTGGCGGATCAGCAGCTCACCGACCCGATGCAGCATCAGCACACTCTGCTGCTCCTGGCTCTTCACCGGAACGAAACGCCCTGCGTGGCCACCTGGCGGAGTTTGGGGATCGTAACGCGCCAAGGCATTGTAGCCTGCCTGCTCACCCGGTCTGTTTTCAGGGTATACGTCTCCCAGAACGCGTCGCTTGCTCCCGGGCGGTCTCATCCATATAGCTCGGCGCGGAGGAAGCGACCGACGTGCTATAGTTGTCAGCAGCGACTTCCTGGACAATTCGTGCCTAACAAGGAAGAAAATATGAGGCGACAGACCCAACCGGTTACCACGATCAGCGCCCTGACCCGGCATGATGGCGAGGGCTCGGCGATCGGACATTTCACACGGCGATGATCGGCGCCGAATGTTCTTACACCGGCGAGGCCCGGATGGTGCGCATCAAGAACCATGGAGGACACGATCCGCATGTCGCAGACCGAGCTCGTGAAGAGCAATGCTGAACTCGAAGAGAAAGCCAGATAGCTCATGGAAAGGCTTGGCGCCACGATCGCCAGCCCAACTTCAGCGCGATCTCAGCCCGAATTGAAGGCTTAGCTATTAGCTTTTTTGAGCAGACCTGGGCGTGGTGGCGCTCCGACAAGCCGCGAGACATATCCAAGGTCGCGCACCATCCAGCGAATTGTCATCGCTATGACAACAATCGCCACTCCAAGCACACTTGCAACCACGATTCTGGTGATGAGACCCCAGAGTTGCCCGAACTGTATTAAATCCATCAGGCGAAAGACGGCACCCTGAACCAGGTAAAGCAGCAGCGTGCTCTGACCAAGCCCCACTGCGACGAAGCGGACTACCTTTGCTGAACAGCCTGCTCTCCAGCATTGGAACATAAACTGCATAGCCACTGCGGAGGCCGCTGCCGAGCCAGCGAACATCAGCAATACCTGTCTAGCCGACTGCGCATTGTGAACTAGAACAAGATTGTTGTAGGCGTAAGTCTCCCTTCCCCAAGCAAGGAAGCACAGGCAAGTTGCCGTCGAGAGTAAGACCACCAAAGGCAGTTCGGGGCGCACGATCACACTCGTCAGCTGCGGTCGACTGGAAAACAGGAACCCAAGACAGAAGAATGCGTAAGTGTATCTTGCCAACGGAACTATCGACAATGTGATGGGCAAAAATGCCACCACAACTGCAGACGCGGATATAATCCACATCGATAAGCGACTGAAAGTTATAAGAAATTTAATAAGAAGGAAAGAAGCGAATGCCGCCCAGATGAACCAGTACGTACCTGTGAATTCCCTCGAAAAATCCCAAAGTTCATCACTTAAACTTCTTGGTGGAGAAACAAATGTGGACTTTAACGCACAGATTAAGGCGCACCAAACTACCATTGGAAGCAGTAATTGCATTGCTCTATCGCCGACAGCTTGACCGAAGGATTTGCGTAGAATCGCTCCAGAAGAAAGGTATCCACTTACCGCCATAAATAGGGGCATATGAAACATGTAGATTGCCATGAAATATGGAGACAGCCAAAAGGAGTCAGTGTCTCTATAGATTACAGATTGTAATAGGTGCCCGATTATCACCAAAATAATGAGTACGCCCTTGGCGAAGTCGAAGCTTAGATCTCGGGTGTTTGCTCCTGCGAAGCGCAAATCACGCTTATCATACCCGGCTGTTGCTTGATCACGCATCAGGCCTCCAGATGTCTATTGTGTCTATGCATTATTCGCGGTTTTCCCCTTCCGCCCCGGCATCGCTGTTCTTAACGGGCTCGCTTTGGGGCGACAGTTCAGCAGCCGTTGGGACCTTCGCAGGCAATGATGGTTAGGCATGGACAGGGCCAGCGCGCTAGGTTCGGTGCAAATTATTGAACTTTGCACGGATCGGGGCGATGGTATCGAGGCCGACTGGCTGCAACCGAGCGGACGAAAACCTCGTACCCGGTCGCAAACCTCCAGCGCAGTGGCGATCGCGATCACGTGTGGCAACATCGTCTCGCGATTGCGCCTCGTTAGGGAAAAGACGCCTTGCGGCTCCTCATCCATGATCCTGTTCGACTCACTGAGCTCGGCGAAGCCTCGCGACATTTAGTTTATTTCATCTCCTGGATTCAACCCGGCACAATCCCGTGGTTCAGGTGGCCTCAAGCTTAAATGTGAGGCCTTCACGGGGCCAATTCCTTGCCTCGCTTTACGGAAACCTGTTGCGACGAATCTGCACGGGCAGCCAGGCCTCGGTACAATCGAGCATGCTGCAACCGCTCACGGTACGATCCTCACAGCCCAATCCAGCGGCTTGTGGATCTCTAATAAAGGATGGAGGGGCTGCAGCAGGACAGAAGCAGAACGGTCTGTTCTAGAGGCTCGTATTCCTAAGCAATACATCACCCTCCGCTCCGCGGGCATAGCAGGTCACCAATTCGAACGAAGGCAAAAGACCGAGAATGGCCTGCAGGGATAGCTGCCCTTCATAGAGCTCGTGGTCGCTGTATTCCGTGTAGATAAAGCGCGTGTTGCTCAAGGTCTGTCTGCCGCCAGCGATGACATCTGACTCGGCTCCCTGCACATCCATCCAGATGAAGTCGATCTCGTTCAGGTTCGCTTCGCTGCACCAGTCGTCAAGTCTTCGAGTTTCAACCGAAACAGGGCGATCGAATCGTACCCAATCATGTTCGACAAGATGATTCTTGGGTCGGCGTATCGAACCAGATTGGTCCCATTCCTTGGCACTTCCTTCTCCATTGCTTGGATGGAAATCAATCGTACCATTTCGGTTGCTGATCGCGATCTCAAACAGCCTCACTTTGTCCAGATACAGATTCATGTATTTCTTAAAGCGAGCAGCCGCTCGAGGGTCTGGCTCAAAGCAGTAGAGCTGAGCCTTTGGGCAAAGCCTGAGAAAACGGCGCGTATCCGTTCCGTCATTGCAGCCGATGTCCAAAATGACAGGATTGGGCTTTTGGAGGAGTGAAACAATCTGCCGATGTACTCCTAACGAAGACATCGGTTCCCGCACGCGCTCCAGGAGCTCTTGCGCCGTGCGCCGTATAGAAATTGGCAGGCTTTCTCTAAAGGACCGCTGTATATTCATTGAACTTCACCCTCGATGCCTCAATTACACGCGCGACGCCCCCCCCCGAGGAGCGTATAGCAGAACTCCAGGCTAGCGCGGCCCAACACTATTGTTTTCTGGTCCTGCGACGACCGCGCCAGTCGGGCTATAGGATCGACATCCCGCGAATGGCAGCTCGCATTATCAGTAGACCCCGAGGTTGTTTTCATATCCGCTATTCTCTGATTGATAAAATCGATAGTTATGATGGTACCCATGCACGGGATGGATACATCCATTACCATGCACCTGTGATTGCCCGGGGGAGGACTACGTTCGGCGGGTCCCGCCTTACGCCGACCCGCTTACGCTTTGGGATAGACTGAAGGCGCACGATTTCTCCCGGGCTCAATTGAAAGTCGGACATCCCAGGATCGGGCACATTCGGATAGCGTGAGCGAGACCAACGCATCAGAAGGCAGGCCAACGCTACCATGATGACGCGCCCTTTGGCAAAGAGCGGCACCGTTTACCTTCGCCACTGTGCGGAACGCGGGGCGACCGCCGCTTCAGCCATCAGGCCTGGGGTGTGATTTCCCCATAGCGGAGTCGACCCCTCTCGACAAAAGCCTGACCTTTGCCAGTCTTCTACGGGCAAGCGTTCGCGCGAAAAGTCCAAAGCTCCGTCCGTAACATTCAACTATGAAAGCCAGCGTCATCAGATCGAGCAGAAAGTCGTCGATCGCGTGTGTGAGCGCGTCAGACCTTTGTTCAAGCTGAAGCAGCAAGGCGCGCGCCTCTTCGATCGCGGCCCGGCAATCACCTGCGTCTATCAGCGAATCAATCCTGTCAAAGATCTGCAAAGCGTGCTCACTCTCCCCAAGCCACACTCAGCGCATTTAACACCGCTGGTGAGTGAGTTTTCAACGAAAGAACATCGTCGCGTCTCGCGAAAAGGCATCGCTCAGTCCTTTGATGAAGCATGATGCGTCAAACAACCAGCGAGAATCCGGGCTCCCACAACTATGCAGCTTGGACGACGTGGTCGAAGGCAAGATGAACCGGCTCGATTCCGCTTACAGTGGGTCTCGGCCGCAAAACTCTGGTTAGTGTCCGTCTTTGCTTCTTTGGCGGGCCTTAATGCTTCCCGCCGGCTGCGAGGTGCGGCTTCGGTCGGAATCCGCGGGGAGGTGCCCCAGCGAGGAACACCAGCGTGGCAGAGCTGGAGCGCGAGGGCTGGGAAATCCAGCGCCCCACGATCGTGATTACGCGGTAGTGAAGCTGGCGGCCTCGCCCTTGCGGGGGAAATGTCTGGCAGGGCAGCGGGTGCCGGCCCTTCGGCCTGTCGACCAATCCCAGCCCCCCGTCGGACCATTTATCGGCAAGCAAGGGGGGCGGAAAGCTGGCGATCCTTGCGAAGACATCGCGAACAGTTTCCCATGCCATAGGTGGAACGCGTTGAGGTCGATGTTGGATTTTCTGGTGGCGGAAGTAGGCATCGAAGACGCCGTCGTTGTCGGTTGGCCGGAAGGCGACGAGCTTGCCGCGAAAACCGTTGGTGTGCGCAAGTGACCTCGGCGGGAACGCGATGGCGCTTGAAGCTGACCGGCCAGGTGTTCATACCATCGCCATCCAGCCAAGATTGATCGGTGGTATCGAAGTTTCGCGCCGAATGCGGAACGGACTGACATAGCGCAAAGACACGGGAGAGCGCAGCAGCAAAGATGATAGTTATCAGCATGAGACGGTAATTGTTGCAGACCTCGATCCTGACAAAATATCGCGTGGCCCACCTGCCTTGGTACACTATCTATCCGACTGTGCCGGAGTTCTCCGCGGCGGTCGGTGCAGAAGCTTATGCGGAATGGCTCAGGGACCTACCGGCTGACGATCCGGTTTCACTCTATCTCCACGTTCCGTTCTGCCGATCGACGTGCTGGTATTGCGGCTTCCCTACCACCATCACCCGCCGGGATGCGCCGATCCTCGATTATCTAACGGTGCTGCATGACGAGATCCGTCTGGTCTCGGAGCAAGCGTCGCGGGCGCTGCCCGTGAGCGACGTGCATTTTGGCGGAACGCCGACCCTCGTCGGGCCAGCTGAGTTCCTCGCTCTGATGGAGTTCCTGCGCCGCCGCTTTGCTTTCAGGAAAACGGCTACGGTTGCCGTCGAGATCGACCCACGCACGTTCACGGCCGAGATGGCCGAAGCCTTAGGAGCAGCGGGTGTGAACCGCGCGAGCCTCGGCGTGCAGAGCTTCGATCCCGTTGTTCAAAAAGCGATCAACCGGGTCCAGAGTGAGGCGCAAACGGCGGCTGCCGTCGAAATGCTGCGCCGGCATGGAGTAAGCCGCAACAACTTCGACCTCATCTTCGGTCTCCCGCGTCAGACGGTGCAGTCCTGTGTCGAGACCGCGACGGCGGCGATCGCCATGCGCCCCAACCGGCTTGCGGTGTTCGGCTACGCGCACATTCCGTCCGTGATAAAGAATCAGCGCCAGATCGAGGAGACAGCACTGCCGGACAGCGCTGCCCGCGCCGAACAGGCTGCGGCCGTGGCCGAAACGCTGGTTGCCGCAGACTACCGAGAGATCGGGCTCGACCATTTCGCCTTGCCGGAGGACGAGCTCGCGTTGGCACAGAAAACCGGTCGCCTGGGGCGCAACTCGCTGGGTTACTCGGCCGACACCTGCAAAACCCTGATCGGTTTCGGCGGCTATCGGCCGTGTCGGCGAGGGCTACGTCCAAAACGAGGTTACACGCGATTCGTACACCCGGCTCATCGCAGTTGGCCGTCTGGCGACGTCGAAGGGCTAGCGTCTCGCTGACGAAGACCGCGTGCGAGCCGCAATCATCGAGCGGCTGATGTGCGATCTCGAGGTCGATGTGCCAGCAATCTGTGCCGCACACGGATTTGATCGAGATCCGTTTTCTCGATTCAGCTGAAGGCTTAGCGATGCTGGAGGATGGGATAGTGGACATCGAAAAGGGTTTCATTCGCGTGCGGCAGGAGCATCAATTTGTGATTCGCGCTGTTGCTGCCGCATTCGATGCTTTTCTGGCCCGGGTGGCCCCGTAAGCACTGCGAATCGGGATGAGAGAGCCGAAGCGAAATTCGACGCGTCTATGGCAACATGCGGTCGGCGGCACGGAAGAATGTCCGCGCACGCGCCACGATCCGCGCTTGCGTGGGGTGGTCCGCCGTTTCGACGTTGACAATGCTGACCTTTCAACTGCGGATGGGGACGATCGATATGGCTGGCAAAAACTCGTCCTTCCCTGGTCACATGATAGGCGAGTCCTGTTCGGCGGTCTCTGTCATCGACGGTGCCCGCCTTGTGGAGTTGGTGGTGGGACAGCTGGGTCGTGAGCCTCATGCTTTCGACTCCTTCACGATTGAAAAAGAACACCTTGGCTTCGCGGTGGTCCAGCCACGCGACGGCATGTTGAGTTTGCATATGAATAGGTCCTCGAGTTTGCGTTGAGGCGCGCGAGCCCGAAGTCTCACGCATTGAGACGGGTCACCGGGTACGGCTCGTATCGTCCAGGACCGCCAAAATCGAGATGGTTCCAGAATAGCGTTCACCGTGCCACGATCCTCGCGCGGCCATTCGATGGCGCCACGATCTCGTGCAGCGCGGCTTCAATGTGAACCAATCCGCTCGCCAGTCTTGATCGTGGCGCCATCGGCGATGAATCATCGCTCGACTTGCCGTCTACCGGGCACCCATAGTGCTTCATCGATCGAGGAGCCGGTCCATCCCGATAGGACGGCCGCTGCGCATCCATACCCGCGAGACTGAGCTTCGGTCACGCCCCGTTACAATGAGCAATTCGCGCATGATTCAGATCAAGGCGGAGCTGCTGCTTTCTGCAGATCATGGGGAAATGTGGAAGCCAATCCTAAGCGCTCCGTTTGGTCGCAACCTCGAACTGGCCGTCTTTGACGCGGATGGCGAACACGCGCTTGTATTTGCTTGCAGGAAGGTGCGGGACGGTTGGACCAATGCTGTGACTGGCGCCCGGATCGACATTCACCCGACCCATTGGCGCGATTGGGAGCCAGGTCGGGCATTGGCAAACGCGACCAACCCTCTCCGTGACTCGCCTTAATATTTGGACTCCACGATCAAAGCCATTCGTACCAGATGCGACAGGCTGCTTGCTCCCGTCTCGTTCATGACATTCGCGAGGTGAATTTCGACCGTGCGCGGGCTGATTCCCAGGGCATAGGCTGGTCTTGTTCGACAGGCCGGACACCAGTGCGTCCAGGACCTGCCGCTCGCGCTCAGTTAGACTTGCCCGATGACCAAGGATACCGCAGCTTGCGGGTGCGTTGCAGCACCCGTTTTGGTTGTTGTCCAATGCCGAGCTGATTGAGTCGATCAGAACCTGGTCATTGAACGGGTTTTTCAATGAAATCGGCCGCGCCTTCCTTCATTGCCTGTACCGCGAGCGCCACATCGGCATGACCCATCATGACGACGACCGGCAGCGTATGTCCACGGCTCCGGAGCTGGCCAAGGAACTCGATGCCGTCTATACCGGGCATGCGCGCGTCGGATACGATGCAGCCTTCCAGACTATCGGCTGCCGCAGTCAGAAAAGCCGTCGCCGACTCCTGCAGACGCACGGCCAAGTCGGCAGTAGCCATAAGGAAGCCAAGCGACTTACGCACGTCAAAGTCGTCATCGACCACATGCACCAGATTACTGCCCGGGCAGTGGCCACCTCTTCCTTTTCGATGATGCGCAAGGTGAACCGGAAAGCAGTTCCCCTGTCAGGAATGCGCGGGTCCTTAGACTGTTCGACTTCCTGAACCTTCGGCAGCGCAGCATGTCCGGAAAATCTGTGCTTGACGTTACGTAAGGTCCCGTGTTTTTCGCTGTTCAGGGGAACGACTTCCAGTCTCGGTCCAGGGCGATGAAAATGAGGGGCAGTGATGGTGGTTGGCGAACCAAATGACGTGCGCGTCAAACGCGCCCATGGGGGATGGGTGGTTCATGTTGTTGAGGACGGCAAGCTAACAGTTCTTCGGTTCAGCACACAGTCTCCCGCCGAGAATTTCGCCGATGGCCAACGAGCCAGGCTCGGCCTCGCTAGCAAGCCACCGATTTGACGAACACTGATATCGGCACCAGATTTGGGGAGACGTCAGATGGCTGGTGAGCCTTTGGCGCCCGCAGGAGCAACACATCGCCGAACGGCCATTTCAATGCTGCTTGTGGCCGTCCGGCTGGCCATATTTATGATGATGGTTGGCACCGCTGCCGATGCGGAAGATGACTATGTGGCCTGCTTGATCGACACGGCGGCAAAGATCATGAAAAGCCAGGTCGTCAAGGACGCGGCCGTAGCGCTGGAAAAAGCAGCAAGAATTTGCAAGCCGCCACCGCAAGTAACCTGAGACCGGTTCAAACACGCAAAATCACATTAGAGTCACGTCGCTGTTCGCGCATTATGGAGATGCGGGACATTGCGCCATCTCACGAAAGCTGGAGTGTCAGCAGCTCCGTGACGTTTAGGTCCTCTCTTCAGCACTGAGCAAGTTGCAACGGGGCGTAGAGGCTCTCACATATGCGGCGCAAGTCATGCCCCGGAGACCAGGGCAGGAATGGCCAAAGCCTCATCCGCCTCGTCAAGGATCGAGAAACTGTAACGCCCATGTGCGTCGAGATCGACGGAGTAGCTCAGGCGGTCGAGGATGTGGTTATCCTGGTCGAACGTGACGATCCGCGGCTTCAGACAGGTAATATGCGCTTCGTCCAGGTAGATGGAGCTGCAGACAATGATCTGGTCGTCGGGTTGGCAAGTGCGGGCAGCCGCTCCGTTTAGAATACAGCAGCGTGAGCCGCGCTCGCCCAGAATGACATAGGTCGAAATCCGCGCACCGGAATTCTTGTTCCATACCTCCACGAATTCCATCGGCAGGATCCCGGCTGCTTCGCAGTGGTCCGGGTCGAGCGTTATCGAACCGTGGTAGTTGAGGTTCGCTTCGGTGACGTAAATGCCGTGCAGCTTGCCGGCGACTATTTTTCGCATTGGTTCTTTTGTCCCTATCGATCATACACGGTTAGGTTCTTGCCGTCCTCTTGGCGGGTCGGTCGCCCCGCTAAACTCCGACGACGAGCGCGCCGCCGCTGAGGCCCGCACCTGCGGCTGCCAGCAGGATTTTCTCGCCTGGCCGAAACGGCTCCATCTGATGGGTTACCGACAGGGACAGCGGGATCGTCGCGGCGGAAGAGTTGCCGTATCGGCAATCGTCTTGACGATTGCTTGATCCGCTATTCCGAGGTTCCTGCCGACCGCATCGAAGATACGAGCATTCGCCTGATGCGGCACGAACCGGCCGACATTCTGTGATCGCACTCCGGCAGCGGCAAGCGCGCTTATCGAGCAATTGGTCATCATCTCGACAGCCTTGGCGAACACTTCGCGTCCGTCGGTCATCGTCATCCGGGTTTGCCCGAGGTCGAGGCCGCCGTGGAACGGCATGTTGCTACCGCCCGCCGGAATCTGGATCAGCCCGTAACGCGAGCCGTCCGAATCCACCGAGGCACCGAGAATGCCCCGGTCGGGATCCTCGCACGGACCGATCACCAGGGCGCCGGCGGCATCGGCGAAAAGGACCGAGCTTGCGCGCTCGGCCGGATTGATGCGACGGCTGAGGATGTTGGCGGCGATAACCAACGCTGATTTGCCGTGCAGGCGGGTGAAGCCGTCCGCGAACATCAGTGCATAGATGAAGCCGGCGCAGGCCCCGGTCAGATCGATCGCACCTGCTCGTCCAAGTCCCAGCTTGTGCGCGACGAGGGGTGCGCTGGGCGGCAGGAGGTGATCAGGCGTCGAGGTGGCAAGCAACAGCAGACCGATGTCGCTCCGATCGATGCCGGCTTTTGCCAGCGCCATATCGCCGGCATGCGTGGCAAGACCAGACAGCGTGTCATCGTCCGTTGCCCAGAAGCGCGAACGGATTCCGGTACGCCTTTCGATCCAGCCGGGTTCGAGCCCGAGACGGGTTTCGATCTCTGGGTTCTCGACCTTGCGCGCCGGCACATGATGGCCAAACCCGAGAATGCGCGACGATCGGCTCATGGCTTTGAGCCGAAGCGTTCGCCGGCCTCTTCGATGGCGTTGTAGAGCCCGTCGAGCTCGTCGCCGGTGATGCAATAGGGTGGCAGAAGATAGAGGACGTTGCCGAGCGGACGCACGAGCAGGCCGCGCTCGAGGAAGAATGCGCGCAGCTTCGGACCGATCTCGGCGAGATAGCCGGCTGAGCCGGCGTGCAGGTCGAGTGCCGCGATCGTACCGGTCGCCCGGCTATCGCTGAAGACGGAATTATCGCGAAAGCGCTGAAGCCCGGCGGCCTGCATCCCGCTCAAGGCCGCGATCCGCTCGGCCACCGGCTCGTCGCGCCAGATCTCGACATTGGCGAGCGCTGCCGCGCAGGCCATCGGATTGGCGGTGTAGGAACTCGAGTGGAAAAAAGTCTTCTTCCGGTCCTCGGAATAATGGGCCTGGAAGATGGCATCGGTGGCGAGCGTGGCGGCCAGCGGGATAGCACCGCCGGTCAGGCCTTTCGAGGTGCACAGGATGTCGGGAGAGATAGACGCCTGCTCGCAGGCGAACATGGTTCCGGTACGGCCCCAGCCGGTCATCACTTCGTCGGCGATCAGCAGCGTGCCGGAGGCCTCGGCAATCTTCTTCAATTCGGCCAGAACCCAGGCCGGGTACATCAGCATGCCGCCGGCGCCAAGTACGAGCGGCTCGACGATCAGCGCGGCGGCCCGCCGGTCGCGGGCAACGGCCTCGAACCGATCCAGCGTTTCCTGCTCATGCCCGGCGGCCGGGAAGGGAATGGTGTCGACCTCAAACAGCAAGGGCTTGTAGGCGGTATTGAACACGCCGCGAGCCCCCACGCTCATCGTGCCGATGGTGTCGCCATGATAGCTGTGCTCCATGACGACCATGCGCGAACGCGGCGCGCCGATGTTGCGGAAATAGCCGAGCGCCATCTTCAGCGCGACTTCGACAGAGGTCGAGCCGCTGTCGGAATAGAACACCCAGTCGAGGCCGGACGGAGCGAGACCGACAAGCGCCTTGGCCAGACGTTCGGCTGGCTCATGCGTGAAGCCTGCAAAGATGATCTGGTCGAGGCTCGACGCGGTCGTCTCGATAGCCTTCATAATATGGGGATGGCGGTGGCCATGCGTGACGACCCACCAGGAGGAAATGGCGTCCAGGATGCGCGTACCGTCGGCCTTGTGGAGATAGGCGCCTTCGGTCAGGACAATTTCAGGGATAGCAGTCTCAAGCGCGTGCTGCGTGAAGGGATGCCAGACTGGTGACCGCGACATTCATTGCCCTCCCGCGATCGAGGCGAAGGCGAAGCCGGCAATCATTGCGTCTCTCAACGTTTTGTCCGTCAGCGGATCGATATGCGGCAGCCTGCCGAGCTGCGGCACACCGCCGAATTCCACGATTGTCCGTTGCGTATCGGCCATCTCATCGCCGATGAAGGCGATGCCCGCGAGCGGGATGGAGCGCGCCCGAAGGGCCTCGATCGACAGCAGCGTGTGATTGATGGTGCCGAGCGTGGTGCGGGCGCACAGAATAACCGGCAGCCGCCATTCAGCGAATATGTCGATGAACCTTGTGCGCCGGTTGAGCGGCACCATCAGCCCGCCCGCGCCCTCGATGACAAGCGGTGTCGGTAGGACCGGAAATGAAAGATCGACAGCCTCGATCTGGATGCCATCGATTTCGGCCGAACGATGCGGCGACAGCGGGCTGTTCAAGCGGTGGGCTTCCGGAAGCACGCGCCCTGGCGGCAGGCCGGAGAGTCGTTCAACGACCTCGCTGTCGGTCTCGCCGTCGAGGCCCGATTGCACCGGCTTCCAGTAGAAGCCGTCGAGCAGGCCGGCGAGCCCGGCCGAAAATACGGTCTTGCCAATTCCGGTGTCTGTTCCAGTGATGACGATGCGCTTGGTCATGCCGAGGCCAACACCTCGACGAGCGTCTCGACCATGGCCGAAATGTCGGCTTCGTCGACGTTGAGCGTCAGCGAAATGCGCAGCCGCGACGTGCCCTCGGGCACGGTCGGCGGACGGATGCCGCGTATATCGAAGCCACGCGCCTGCAGTGCTGCCGCCACCGCCATGGTGCGCCTGTTATCGCCCATGACGAAGGGCTGGATCTGGGAACCGCTGGGTGCCACGCCGCAGCGCTCGGCCAATTGGTGGCCCGCGAAGGCAACACGCTCGTGCAACCGAACACGGCGTTGGGGCTCATCGGACAGCATGGCAATCGCCTCGCGCACTGCCACTGCCATCAGCGGCGATGGCGCGGTGGAGTAGATGAATGGCCGGCAGCGGTTGACGAGATAGTCGCACAGGAGTCCCGGCCCGGTGACGAGTGCACCGGACGCGCCGAGCGCCTTGCCGCATGTGTGGAGCGCGACGATGTTGTCGCGGCCCTCGTAAGCGGCGGCAAGGCCGCGCCCCTCCGGTCCCCAGACGCCGGTGGCATGTGCCTCGTCGACGACGATGAATGCCTCGTGCCGATCGGCAAGTGCGACCAGGCTCTCCAAAGGCGCGCAGTCGCCATCCATGCTGTAGAGGCTTTCGACCGCGATCCAGACGCATCCCCTGCCGCCTTCGGCGCGCCAGCGCGTGATCGCATCCTCGACAGCATCGACGTCGTTGTGCGCGGCGAGCTTGAACTCAGCGCGGCCAGCGCGGGCCCCCTCATGCATGCTGGCATGGGCGAGTTCGTCGAGGACCAAAAGGTCGCCCTTCTGCGGCAGCGCGGTCAGGAGAGCGAAATTGGCGATGTAGCCGCTACCGAAGAACAGCGCGCGTTCAGCTCCGAAAAACGCCGCCGCGTCCGCCTCAAGTGCCTCATGCTCCGGCGCGTTGCCTCGCAAGAGCCGCGACCCGGTGGCACCAACCGGCGTGCCCTGCGCAATGGCAGCTGCAACCGCATCGCCCAGTCTCCTGGAGGCGGCAAGCCCGAGATAGTCGTTCGACGAGAAGTCGAGCCCGCCGCGCGGCGACAGCGTTCGCAGCCGGTCCTTGCGCGCCAGCCCCTGCAAGGTCGCGTCATAGCGGGCAAGCGGTGCCCCGTTCATTGCGTGTCGAGGTCCATCGGCTCGATGCCGAGGCGCCGGAACAGCATAGTATCCTTGTCCTCGCCAGGATTGTCCGCCGTCAGCAGCGTGTCGCCGACGAAAATGGAATTGGCGCCGGCAAAAAAACACAGCGCCTGCATTTCGTCGGTCATGGCAGTGCGGCCGGCGGAAAGGCGCACATGCGATTTCGGCATCATGATGCGTGCCAGCGCGATCACGCGCACGAACTCGATCGGCTCGATCGGCCTGGCTTCGGCAAGCGGGGTGCCGGCGATCGGGATCAGCATGTTGATCGGAACGCTTTCGGGAGGCTCCGGCAGGTTGGCCAGGGTCACCAGCATGTCGATCCGGTCGGTTGCCTCCTCGCCCATGCCGACAATGCCGCCGCAGCAGACCTTGATGCCGGATTGGCGAACATGCTCGAGCGTCTCGAGTCGATCCGCGAAGCTGCGCGTGCTGATGACCTCGCTGTAGTGGCGTTCCGACGTATCGATGTTGTGGTTGTAATAGTCGAGACCAGCCTGTTTCAGGCGAACGGCCTGCTCAAGATCAAGCATGCCGAGGGTCATGCAAGTCTCCATGCCCAGCGCCTTGACGCCTTCGACCATCGCCACCACCGCATCCATGTCGCGCGCCTTGGGGTTTCGCCAGGCTGCACCCATGCAATAGCGGGTGGCGCCGGCATCGCGCGCCTTGGTTGCTTCGGCGATGACGCGCCTGACTTCCATCAGCTTCGACGCCTTCAACCCGCTTTCGTGATGCGCCGACTGGCTGCAATAGCCGCAATCTTCCGGGCATCCGCCTGTCTTGATGCTGAGAAGTCGGCTGAGCTGGACCTTGTTGGGATCGAAATTCTGGCGGTGAACGGTTTGCGCGAGGAAGATGAGATTGTTGAAAGGTGCATCGTGAAGTGCCCGTGCCTTCTCCAGGGTCCACGTCCCGGCGTCAGGGGATTGAGCCTGTGGCGTTGTCTGCGTCGACGTCGTTGCGTGGATGTCCATACTGTTCCTCCGGTTCTGGCTTTGCGGGGTCATTGCTGTCTAATTGACGACAATCCGAAAGGACATTTGACCCGCTCTCGTTCGTTCCTCAGGCGGTCATGAGCCTCGATAGTCGAGGCCGATATCCAGGATCGGCGCGCTGTGGGTCAGTCGACCGATGGAAATCAGATCAACGCCGGTCGCGGCAATCGCTCGCGCCGTATCGGATGTGATCCTGCCCGAAGCCTCGGTGATTGCGCGACCGCCAACGATTGCGACGGCGCAGCGGAGATCGTCGAGGGACATGTTGTCGAGTAGGACCGCATCGGGAGCGAAGCCAAGGACCTCCTCCAACTGGGCCATCGTATCGACCTCGACTTCGATCTTGACCAGATGACCGGCCCCGCTTCTTGCCCGCTCGAGCGCGAGGCGAACGCCGCCGGCGATGGCGATGTGGTTGTCCTTGATCAGAATGGCGTCGTCGAGACCGAAACGGTGATTGGATCCGCCACCGGCGCGCACGGCGTACTTTTCGACTGCCCGCAAACCGGGCGTCGTCTTGCGGGTGCAGACGATCTTGGCGCCATGTCCGCGAACCGCAGCGACGATCGATGCCGTTGCCGTAGCAATGCCGCTCAGATGGCAAAGAAAATTGAGTGCCGTCCGTTCGGCTGTGAGAATGGCCCGGGCCGGGCCAACCACGGATGCAATGACCTCGCCATGCGTGACATTATTGCCGTCTGCCCGCTCCACCGAGATTTCGACGTCAGGATCGATCAGGCGGAAGGCGAGCATCGCCAGATCGAGGCCGGCGACAACTCCTGACTGGCGCGCCGCCAGCACGGTCTTCGCATGGTGTTCCTTCGGTACGACGGCGTCCGTGGTCACGTCGCCGGCTCTGCCAAGGTCTTCGAGAAGAGCTGCCCGTACAAGCGGCTCCAGCATGATCGTGGGAAGTGGTGACAGCTTCATCACTTTGCCCCTTCGAGGCTTGGGGAGCGTGCGAGTTCCCGCGCTGCCGCCAAGGCATCGGCAAGAGTGAGTTCGAAACGTCGGGCGACGGCGGCACGATGCGGAAAGTCGACGCGGTAGTGAGCGCCACGGCTTTCTTCGCGCGACAAGGCGGCGACCGTGATCATCAACCCGACAGCCGCTGGATCCGATGCCGCGTCCTTGGCTTCGGCGAGCGGCAATAAGGCACCTGCTGTTGCTTTCAAACCGTCACCGTCCCGCACGATGCCGAGCGCGCGCGACAAGAGAGGACGCACGGTCTTTGGATCGGGGGAGGGGTAATCGTTTGTGATCGCCGACCTTGTTCTGCGAGCGGGGGTTCCCGCCACGCTTTCAGCGACCCAGCGTGCGCAGACGACGGCCTCGGTCAAGGAGTTGCTGGCGAGCCTATTGGCGCCATGCAGTCCTGTCGAAGCGACTTCGCCGCAAGCCCAAAGGCCTTTAACCGAGGTCCTACCGGAGCCGTCTACGGCAACGCCGCCCATGTGGTAGTGTTGGGCCGGACGAATGGGAATAAGGTCGCGCGCGGGATTGATGCCGGCTCCACGACAGGCAGATGCGATGGCCGGGAACTGTCGCGCGAATTCTAAGCCAGGCCGCTCCCGCGCGTCGAGAAAAACGCGGTGACCTTTCGCAAGATGGTTCCACACGGCGCGCGCCAGGACATCGCGAGGCGCAAGTTCCGCCCCTTGCACGCCCTGGAGAAAGGGCCGGCCGGTCTCGTCGACGAGAGCAGCACCTTCGCCGCGGACAGCCTCGCTGATCAGCGTCATGGGACGTTCTGGTCCGTCAAGCGCGGTCGGGTGGAACTGGATGAATTCTAGATCGGTAAGCACCGCCCCCGCGCGGGCCGCAAGTGCCAGGCCCTGTCCGCAACTGCCCAGCGGATTGGTGGTGTCGAGAAACAATCCACCGATCCCACCGGTGGCAAGGACGACCCGTCGTGAGCCGAAAAATACCGGTCCTATCGAACAGCTCGCCCAAACGCCTCGGATCGCATTGTCCTTCACCGCCAGCCGGCGCGCTTCCACGCCCTCCACGACAACAATCGACGGAGCGGAACGCACGGCCGCGATCAGAGCCCGCATGATCTCACGCCCGGTGCCGTCACCGTGCGCATGAACGATGCGACGTCGGCTGTGCGCGGCCTCCAATCCAAGTCGCAGCGACCCTTTGAGCGCACGGTCGAAGGGGACCCCGAAGCGCGCAAGCCCCTCGATCGCACTGGGCGCGTCGTGGAGGATGCGGCTTGCCATATTCTTGTCGCAGAGCCCGGCCCCGACCGCAATTGTGTCGGCAAGATGCAGCGTCGGATCATCGTCATCACCGAGGCTCGCGGCCAGACCGCCCTGTGCCCAGGTGCTCGATGTGTCAGTTCCGAGTAGCGTCCTGGACAGAAGAAGCACCGGCTCGGGCGCCAGATGAAGCGCAGTCATCAGCCCGGCAATGCCGCCGCCGATGATAATGGGCCGCCCGAAGAAGCTGCGGACATCGGCGCTCATACGGCGAGCATCCGCTCGACCGCCAGCCGCGCGCGCTGAGCGATCTCGGGCTCGATGGTTACAACATGGCGGTTCTCTTCGAGCGCTGCGCGGATATTGGCGAGCGTTATCCGCTTCATGTGCGGGCACAAATTGCAGGGGCGGATGAACTCGACTTCGGGGTGCTTGACCGCGACATTGTCGCTCATCGAACATTCCGTCAGCAGCACGACGCGTGGCGGCTTTTGCCGTTCGACATAGTCGGACATAGCGGCGGTCGAACCGGAAAAGTCGGCCTCTGCCACCACTTCAGGCGGGCACTCGGGGTGAGCAAGCACCACGAGGCCGGGATGTGCTTGACGCAATTCGCGAACGTCTGCGGCAGCGAAGCGCTCATGCACCTCACAATGGCCCTTCCAGGCCAGTATCTCGACATCCGTCTCGGCGGCGACGTTCTTGGCCAGGTATTCGTCGGGCAGCATGATGACACGCGGCACGCCGAGCGATTCCACCACTGCCCGCGCATTGCCGGAGGTGCAGCAGATATCGGACTCGGCCTTCACGGCGGCAGAAGTGTTAACATAGGTGACGATCGGCACATTCGGAATGCGCTGACGCATCAGGCGCACGTCCTCTGCGGTAATGGAGTCCGCCAGGGAACAGCCTGCGCGCAGGTCGGGGATGAGCACCGTCTTTTGCGGATTGAGCAGCTTCGCCGTCTCGGCCATGAAATGCACGCCGGCGAGCACAATGACATCCGCTTCAGTCGACATCGCCTGGCGGGCAAGCGCGAGGCTGTCGCCGACGATGTCGGCGACACAGTGGAAGATCTCCGGCGTTTGGTAGTTGTGCGCCAGGATGACGGCGTTGCGCTCCCGCTTCAGCGCCAGAATTGCCTCGATGTCGTCCAGAAAGGTCGGCCATTCGATTGGGGGGATGACGCGCCGAACGCGGTCGTACAGGGACGCACCCAAAGGCAGGACGGCGCTCATCGAGCCTCCAGTTATAGTCCATATGATTATAAGACCTATATATTCGTTGTGACTATAAGCGATGTCAAGCGCGCGCGAGCGGCAATTTTGTCCCTGCCACAGGTCTCTCGTCGAGAATGGTGTGGCGGAAGCGGTAAAGCTGCGCCGGCCGGCCGCCGGTTTCGGCGGTCGTCTCTCCGGTTTTTTCAACCAGCTCCTGCTGCTCGATGAGCCTGCGAAAGTTCGGCTTGTTGATGAGCCTGCCGGAGAGTGCTTCCACGGTTCGCTGCAGCTGCAGAAGTGTGAAGAGCGGCGGCATCAGCTCGAACACGACCGGCCGGTATTTGATCTTGGAGCGCAGCCGCGCAATAGCCGTTGCCAGGATACGGCGGTGATCGGCGATCATGGATCTGCCCGGCACCGGAGTAGGCTCGGCTGAAAAGCCGCCGCGCGTCGCTTCCTCCACCAGTGCTGCCTCGTAGAGAAGCTCATAGCGCTGCAGTACGAGCTCTTCGTTCCATGATCGGTCGTCGAAGCCGAAAGCGACAGCCGCGCGCCGCCGGCGATCGAGCCGTGTGGCGGTGTCGTCAGCGTCATCCGCCCATTCCCTCAGGCGCGGCCGCAGATGTTCTAGCACTACCGTCGGCGTGCCGGAGCGATGATCCTCCCACGGAAAATAGTCGTACCAGCTCGCCCAGCAGCGCCTGGCCGAGCCGCCCGCATCTTCGTCCCGCGTGAGCGCGAGATAGCTAATCGAGATTACGCGCTCCTCCGCGCCGATCCGATCGCGATCGGCGAAGGTGTAGAGCTGTTCGATATAGCCGAGCGGCTGGCCGGTCTGTTGTTCTACCCATCCCCTAAGGCCCGATTGCAGCGAACGGTGAGCCTGCTCGAACGGACCCGAGGGCAGTGCGTTTGCCTGCGCGATGGTGAGCACGCACGGGTCACTGTTAGTCACGGCGATGACAATGGCGATCAGGTCCGCCTTGACCGCGTTGGCGCCTCCAGCTCTGCCCTTCCTGCTTCCCTTTGCCTGATGGTCCATGATCTCTGAACTGGTTTGGCCGAGCCCTGCCATCAAAAGCAGCTGAACCGATTTAATTCGGTTTTCTACGATAACTGTCGACGCGTCAACATCACGCACCGTCGCGATTTTAGCTCTTCGCACCTGCACAAAAATGTGCCAAAGGCGACACTCGCGGTTGGTAACGCAAGGGAAGGAGGCCTCATTGAGTGCCGTTGCTAACACCAAGGCGATCACCCCCGCCGGATATCCATTCGCGAAAGGGTGGAACGCCGCTCGTCTGCCTTACTGCCTACACGACCCCGATTGCCCGGCTGGTCGATCCCCATTGCGATGTAGTGCTAGTCGGCGACAGCGTCGGCATGGTTCTCCACGGCCTGCCGACCACGCTTGGGGTCACGCTCGACATGATGATCATGCACGGCCAAGCCGTGCGCAGGGGCCTCGAGCGGGCGCTGATGGTCGTGGATATGCCGTTTGGCTCCTACGAGGAAAGCCCGGACCACGCCTTCCGCAATGCCGCGCGGCTGATGGCGGAAACCGGATGCGCCGCCGTCAAGCTGGAAGGCGGCGAGGTCATCGCTGAAACGATCCGGTTTTTGACCGGCCGTGGGGTTCCCGTCATGGCCCATGTCGGGCTGACGCCGCAGGCGGTCAACACGTTCGGCGGATATCGCGTCCAGGGCAAGGGAGAGGATGGCGAGCGCATACTGCGCGATGCCCAGGCAGTGGCCGAGGCCGGAGCATTCGCGGTCGTGCTCGAAAAGATGCCCGAGGCGCTCGCCCGCCGGATCACAGAGGAACTCGCCGTCCCAACAATCGGGATCGGCGCCTCGCCAGCCTGCGACGGCCAGATTCTGGTGGTCGACGACGTTCTGGGCATGTTCACCGACTTTCGCCCGAAATTCGTCAAGCGCTATGCCGAACTAGGCTCAGGGGCCGAGGCGGCGATCGGCGCTTACGCCGCCGATGTGAGGGACCGGCGCTTTCCGGCAGCCGAACATGTCTACGCCACCGCGTCGAGGGCCGGAGACGTCGCATGAGCGTGCCGATCGTTCGAACCGTTGCCGAGCTTCGGGCTGTTGTGGCGGGATGGCGGCGCTCTGACGCAAGTGTCGCAGTGGTGCCGACCATGGGGGCCTTGCATGATGGACATCTGAGCCTCGTGCGTGCAGCGCTTCAGAAGGCCGAGCGGGTCATCGTGACGTTGTTCGTCAACCCCAAGCAGTTCAACAGTGCCGCCGACCTTGCCGCCTATCCCCGGACGGAAAACCAAGATGCGGCAAAGCTCGCGCCGCTGGGCGCGCAACTGCTCTATGTGCCGGATGCAGAGGAGATGTATCCGCCGGGCTTCGCCACGACCGTTTCAGTCTCCGGCGTCAGAGAAGGCCTGTGCGGCGCGTTTCGGCCGGGCCATTTCGATGGAGTGGCGACCGTCGTTGCCAAGCTCTTCTTGCAAACCGGCGCTGATTTCGCCTTTTTCGGCGAAAAGGATTTCCAGCAGCTTCAGCTTGTCAGGCGCGTGGTCCAGGATCTGGATATTCCGATCACCGTTGTCCCATGTCCGACAGTCCGCGAAGCCGATGGTCTCGCTCTATCCTCGCGCAATGCCCGGCTCTCGCCAGCCGAGCGCGCCATTGCCCCAAATCTCGCATTGGTCCTGATCGAGACGGCTGAGCGGCTTGCGCGCGGCTCTCCCGTCCTGCCAACGCTTGCCGAAGCGCGCGCGGCAATTCTGGCTGCAGGCTTTCGCGACATCGAATACCTGGAGCTTCGCGGGGAAACAGATCTACAGCCAATGACAAGCCTTGACCGACCGGCGCGCCTACTTGCAGCATCTTGGCTCGGCGAAACACGGCTCATCGACAACGTCAGAACATCACCGATTGGTTCAACGAATTAACGAGGTTCTCAGCGTTGAGTCACGCTCCGCAAGCAGAAGAAGGAAAGCAATGGCGGCGATGAAGGGGACAAGATCGTACGCGCTGTATCGGTGCGCGATCGTTTAAACCGAGCCCTCTGCCTGGCATCGAGCGACATTCACGAAGGTTATGCAAAGCGCAGCATCGCGTGTTTGAAAACTTCGTCGAACAACTCTCTGCAAGCGTTGATGCTGCCGATCTCCGTGAGGCAATGGCATCCGCCGCAGCCGGCTTCGACTTTCCACTCTTCGCCTATTTTATTTACCCGTCGGTCCCCGGCGATGCGCCGCGCTTGATCTCAAACTACCCTTCGCGCTGGACATCTCGTTATCTGCAGCAGCGGAACCACAGCCTTGATCCGGGTGATCCTGCGCGGGCTGCAAGGCTGGGATACTTTTGATTGGGGCGTGGATCGCGCTCGGCAGTGTCTGCCCACGTCACACCAACAAATTCTGGAGAGTGGCGCTCAGTTTGGCATCCGCGGCGGATTGACGATGTCAATGCATGATCATCGCGGCCGGTTTGCAGGCGCTGACCTTTGCTTCCGACCAGTCCCGTCGGCCTCTTTGCGGTCACTGGCACGTTTATGAAAAAGCATTGCAGCTGGTGGCGATCAACTTTCATACCCATGTGCGGCGCAGGCTCGCCAACGATCGCGTGGTGGATGGCGTAACGCTCACCCCGCGAGAGTTCGAAATGCCTGAAATGAACGGCGCGCGGCAAGTCGCCTTGGGACGTCAGCCAGATCCTCGGCGTCTCAAAGCGCACCTGACCTTCCATCTGGAAAACGCCAAAGCAAAGCTCGGCGTGCGAACGATCAACCAGGCCGTTGGCTGCCTCCGGTCAGGCGAGATCCTGATCCTTGCATCGCGATAGCTGTAAACGTCTACAGGCTGCATCACCGGCGGCTTTGTCCTTCGATGGCGGAAACACATCCCGCACGGAGGCGACCATAATGGTGAATTGGGCTCACGAAGGCAGCAAAGCGTGAACTTACGCCGAAGCGTCCCGCACCTGGCTGATCACCAGCAGAAGCTCGCAGATTCTTGGCGGCGGCACTTAGTGCAAGGCCAAGGCTAAGCGTGCCGCCTCCGATGCGCCACACCGGGATACCGACCTTGCGCGCCTTGTCGGCAAGATTGGCCCGATTGCCAGCCGGGGAAGACCGCGACACCAGTCGGCAAGAGCTGCGGCGTATCGTCGTTGCGCATGAACGGTGCGGCGTTGCCGTGCTTTGTCCCGTCCCGGTTGAAGGCATCTGCGGCATCTTGCGAAAATCGGCCCGGCGGGCGGCAATGCGCTCGGCGATTTTGGCGACCTTGACTCTCGAACCAGTCCCGCCGTCGGAGGCGAATGACGATCTCCCGGATGGCGAACTTTATTGCGATCGCCGATACGCTGTATCGCCATGCCTCCAGCTTGCCGTTGGTTCCGTTTGATCCATCATGTAGATGGGTTTTCATCTAAACAATCGATTTTACGCAGAATGACCGGAATGAAAAAGGTCGCTCGGGAGGCTCTCTCCGTGCGCAAGAATAGAGCCTGAAGGGCCCCGAGACCGTCGTGTCGGCTGGTTGATCGCGACCGCCGACGCGGCGCAGTTGCCATGACGAAATAAAATAAAGGGTTATGTTTGCCGACTGTACGCAATAGCATTTTTGCCATTATTTTTTGCTCTGCTACCGTGCTACCGTGCTACCGTGCTACCGCCGTTAACGGCGTCGGCAGAGACTATCTTCGGAAACCTATCAGAACAATTCTTCGCTGAATTCGGCCCGCGCCGGCACACGTGTCACGGACGAGGGCGTGGCCATCGCCAAGTCGGGCTGGCGTCCGACCATCAACGGCTCCGCGGACATCGAGTATTCCAGCAGCCACCTTAACGGCTCGAACCGGAGCGCGCGCCTAACCAAAGGCAACTTCAGCGTCGAAATCGATCAGACTCTGTTCGACGGTTTTCAGACCAGGAACAATGTCGCGGCTGCGGGAGCGCAGGTCGGCGCTTCGGTCGAGAGCTTACGCAACGCCGAACAAGACACCCTGTTCAACGCGGCTCAGGCCTATATGAACGTAATTCGCGACCGGCAAGTCGCCGTGCTGACGGAGCAGAACCTGCAGTTCCTGACCGAACAGGCGCGTGCTGCGCGTTCGCGCTTCGCGGTTGGGGAAGGCACGCGCACCGACGTCGCGCAGGCCGATGCCCAGCGCGCCAACGCAGTGGCGAAGTTGAGTGTCGCCCGCGCGCGGGCGCTGGCAAGTGCGGCAACCTATCGCCAGATCGTCGGGGACGAGCCGGGGAAGCTCAGGCCGGCGGCGCCGGTGGCAAAATTGCTGCCGTCGAGCCTCGATGTGGCAGTCGCGATCACATCAGCCGAGCATCCGGCCATCCTCGCCACCCAGCTTCTGGTTGACGCGGCGGCGTTTTCAGTGAAATCGGCCGAAGGCGCGCTGCTGCCCCAGCTGTGATCCGCTCGTGCACGGCGGCGAAACGCGTTCGCTTGAACATCATCCTCAAGGAAGACACGGCGCACAGGCCGCGTCCTAGCATTGAGATTGCTTCCTCCCTTTCGCGGACTTGCCACAATTGGACGCCACGTCGGCAAGGGGCTTTTGGGATCCGCGCGACTGCGCCCGTATTCTACGAGCGGCCGCGGAGCCGGTTGGGCTCGACCACGATTTTGAACCGCTTGATCTTTCTCCGCTCTCATGCGGCAAGGACATCCTGCTGACACCTGCCGGCGTGCAGCCCGTGTTGCTGAGGGAGGACTGTCGGAGTCTGCAGATCGCCGTTTCCAATGCCTCCGTTCTCCGCCCGTTGCGGCTATATGTCGAGGCAACCGTGCCGCCGCGGCACCTGAAGTTCCAAGTCGCTGCCCTTCAGTTCCTGAATGACATCAATGGTTGCGGCCGCCTTGGCATCTGCTTGCCTTCCGCCGGAACCCCGCGGAGGGCGTCTGCGTATCGTGCTCCAGGCTTTGCATGGCTCGCTTGCCGGAGCATCCCAGGAGATCGCCATTGCCCTGTTCGGGAGACGGCGTGTCGAAGAAGATTGGTCGCGTCCGGGCAGCCATCTTCGCGATCAGGTGCGTCGCGCTATCCAAACGTGGCCGCTTCCTGATGGGCGGCGGCTACAGACAGTTCCTGGTGTAATTGTGGTGACAGCGTAGTAATTGGCTTATTTCAAAACGCGCAGGGATCTGACCGCATCTGCCATGACGGGCTTATTGTGCATTGCACAAAACCTGACGCGCCGTTAGTCTTAACGCTGCGGGAATTGGGTTGGGTAATACGGACGAAGCACTGAGAACCAATGCTTCGTTGATAGTGCATTCACACCCCGAGGACCCTGATGACCGTTACAAACCCCGACAAAGCCGGCGCTGCAAGCCTTGAGGCGATCGCGCGAAACGGCAGCATCCTGCATCGCATCGCTGTGCGTATCCCGACCTATCTCTCGGATCTTCGAGAGAATCCGGCTTGGCTGCCAATGTTCATGCTCGCCCGCACCATGCCGGCACGGAGAATGCACTGGCGTGGTGCAAAGCCTGTTCGAGTGTCGCAGAAAGCCCAGGACACGATGTTTGCTGGCGTCAATCGCCAGGATGTTGTCGACGCTCTGCGGTCGGATGGGCTTTTTTCCGGTCTCGTCTTGCCAACAATGGTCTCTGAAGATGTAGCCGCATTCGCCAAGTGCACACCTTGCTTCGGCAATTTCGACCGCCGCCTCGAATTCATGCCGACGGAGCATGCGGAGGCTGAGGTCCGGTTTGGCCGTCCGTTGCTCAGCGGCCACTATTTCGAGCGCATTCTGGGCTGCAAGGCGGCACTCGCCATCCAAAACGATCCGCTGCTCATGGATATCGCGGCGCACTATCTCGGCGGCCAGGCGAACCTGATCACCACGCGTGTCTGGTGGAGTTTCCCGACCGGCCAGGCCTCCGACGCCGACAAGAACCTGGCTTCGCTTGGCAAATACCACTTCGACCTCGACGACTGGCGGATGCTGAAGTTCTTCTTCTACCTGATGCCCGTCGACGCGGGCACCGGCCCCCATGTCTATGTCCGAGGCAGTCATAACCGCCGCGCCCTCAAGCACCAGCTTACGCTTCTCGTCGGCCATCCCGCGCAAGAGGTTCTGGACGTCTACGGGGAGCAGAGCCCGGTCACGCTGACCGGGGAGGCCGGTCTCGGTTTCGTCGAGGATCCGTTCGGCTTCCATATGGGTACCGTGCCGGCGCGCGGGCCACGGCTGATGATGGAAGTCGGCTTCGGCGTTTCTCCTCCATCGCGCCGCCGCTTCCATGGCGAGCCGGTGATCCGCTGATTTCGAAAAGTCCCGAAAAGATAAGGCTATGGCGCCATTCCAGTCTGTTCGGCGCCAAAGCGGTTGTCTGCACATCCGTTGGATGTGGCTGGCGCTATGGGTCTCGCCATGGCGCCAGCCAGCGCATGTTCTAATCGAGGTGAGATGGCGCCGATTTCCGCGGACCGGCTGAGCTGCCAAACTTGAATGAATCGGCTCAAACCGGGCGTCGATGCGCGACGATGACCTTGAACCGAGCTCGGAAGGATGCATGCAACCAGCTCCTGTCGCGCCATCCGCATCAGGTCTTGCCAACAGCCGATCTCGCGCGCGGCGGCGCGGGGCTAACGCAGGCGTACGGGGCGCCTGTAACGATAACCGGATCGGACGCGGCGCGGGCGTCGGCCGTGTGCTTGCTGGCGCGACCGCTTCGCCGACTTCCGGCAGCGCGCGTCGTCATCAAGTCCGCGTCGTCAAGCTGGATGGAAAGGGTCTTCAGAGCGCGCGTCGCCTGGAGGGTCGATCACCACAATACCGGCCATCCCCACTGCCACCTCAGCATGCGCAGTGATCGCTTAACTGGCCGGGAGCATCGCGGTCGTCTCCCCTGACATAGCTTGACGTGTCAACTCCCCGAGAAAGCGACTGAACGGAACGATGTCATGATGAACGCTGGCTCGCTCGAGGGCCGCCATATAGTCCGCGCGGCGTTGCACGGGAATGACGGTCCAAGGATAACTGCCGGCCGCCATCATGACGTTCATCAAAAACCGCCCCATGCGACCGTTCCCATCCATGTAGGGGTGGATGTATACGAAGATAAAGTGGCCGAGGACGACGCGCACAGCCGGATGCTCTTCTGCTTCGAGCATCTCAAAAAAGACCGGCATCGCATCCAGCACGGCATTCGGCGGTAGAGGCACATGCATGGAATTGCGGATGAACACGCGCTCGCTGCGATAGCCCGCCAGATCGCCGGGCTTGACGATACCGGAGGCAACGCTGGGGGCGAATAGTTCGCGGTACCACCCTCCATGATCCTCATCGACGACGCGGCCAGGGTTTTCATTCGACAAGACAGACGCCACGCTGCGTTTTGCCGCTTCGAAGGCTTGGTAGTAGCCGCGCGCCGCGAGCGCATCGCGATGCTCGCCGTCTTGCGAATTCATATCCGCATTCCAGGTGCCGCTTCGCACTCGATCTATCAGCTCGGGGCTGACCCGATAGCCTTCAATCGAAAGCGAGTGATAAGCGTCGGTCACATAGACGTCATCAACACGCCGGAGGTAGGCACCGGCGTCATTTGGACGTCCGGGCGCCGCCGGAAAATTCTCCATGACGGCGCCGCGCATCTCCTGCCACATCAGCCTGATCCGTCCGGCATAGGGTGACGTCTCGCGGCGCGGCAGCGACAACTCCAGCCGTGTATCGAACGGATCGGTTTCGCGAACCGTGTAATCGGCAGCCTGCATGTTGCGGACAATGTCATCTGCGATGCGCTCGCGGCCGATGTTACGGAATGCGCCCGCGAGGCGGCCGGCTATTGTGCTGTGACCTCCTTCGAGAAGTCGCGTGAGAATTTCCGATGCATCCGAGAACATCGCCAACGCTGTCCGCGCGTCGGTCGGTTTTTGCGCGAAGAAAGTGGGTGAGGCTTCAATGAGCGCCGCCGGTAGGGCGTAGAGGCGAAGACCGTCTGTTTCGGCAATGTCGCGGGCAGTCGGCATGCTGGCCCGCATGTCGAAGACCGACGTGCCGTGCAGAAGGGCAGTGGGTTTATTGCCTCCGGCGGGGGACCGCACCAGCAATTGGCCCGGGACGGTGCGATTGCCTGCATGAAAGGACAAGGAGGGTTCAGGCGCGATACACCAATCTTTGCCGAACCGACCGTTCAAATAGTTGGCGCAAAAATCCCAAAACGAGGCGTACCAGCCGGTGGTCTCACCTTGGCGCTGATTGGGATTGGCCGGAATATACCAGCCTTTCATGACTTCTTGCAGGAAGCCGCTTTTGAGGAGCCGTTCGCGATGGGTGCGTGATAGATCACTCGAACGGACGGCGACGATCCGCTGATCCTGCAGTTTCTTCAGGGCGGCGAGCGACTCGGCCAATTTCTCATGGGGCGGTGCCATTTTGTACGGTCCTTAGGTTTTTGTGCTGCGCACTTACTAGGTTTATGCGCTGCTCTCCATTAGGCAATTCAGTTGCGCGCTGATTAGGCTATTATGTTGCACCATTGTTAGGATATTGTGCAATGGGCATTGAGACGGTCGCTGGACCCGCTCTGTGGCCTGCGCCAAGTCGATGCGACCAAGAGCGAAACGCCATAGCGATGGTGACGCGATTCAGAATGACGGGCAATCGCTCTGCCGCTCACCTGCCTGCCCCAACGATCTGCCGACGCGAGTGGATTGGGAACCCTCAGGAAAGGGCTGCGTCGGCGGTTGCGTGGGAAGGTGCGTAGCCGGGATGGCCGCGCATGGCCGGTCGACCGAGGTTGTTGCTTAGTGCCGCGGTGTGAGCTTGCGTTCGGTAATGAGAGTCTCAGGCGCAACGAGGAGTTTAGATCAGGGCCGGCGTCTTGGTCTATCCATAGAGTGAATGGTAGCTATCCTTACAATCAATTGTACCGATATCACCGAATACTACTACAAGACCCTGAATGAAAGCGGGCCGGGTGGGTGTCCGTCTCACGTGGGCTGAAGCTGCCGGGAAAAATGCGGAGACGAACATGTGCGGGATTGTTGGCATTGTTGGACAACAGCCGGTGTCGGATCGGTTGGTCGACGCGTTGAAGCGTCTGGAATATCGCGGCTATGATTCGGCCGGCGTTGCGACGATCACCGAGGGCGCCTTGCACCGCCGGCGCGCCGAGGGCAAGCTCGTCAATCTCGAGACGAGACTGAAGGAAGAGCCGCTGAGCGGCAACATCGGCATCGGCCACACGCGTTGGGCAACCCATGGGGCATCGACGGAACGCAATGCGCACCCGCACTTTACCGACGGTGTCGCCATCGTCCATAACGGCATCATCGAGAATTTCGCCGAGTTGAAGGACGAATTGGCGGCGGCGGGAGCCGAGTTCCAGACCGACACCGACACCGAGGTCGTCGCGCATCTATTGGCAAGACACCGCCGGGAGGGCATGGGGCGAGGTGAGGCGATGCATGCCATGTTGAAACGCGTCAGGGGCGCCTACGCGCTTGCCATTCTCTTCGAGGATGATCCCGCGACCATCATGGCGGCGCGCAATGGACCGCCGCTGGCGATCGGTCACGGCGACGGCGAGATGTTCCTGGGCTCCGACGCGATCGCGCTTGCTCCCTTCACCAATGAAATTAGCTATCTCATCGACGGCGACTGGGCCGTAATCGGCAAGACGGGCGCCGATATCTTCGATTTCGACGGCCATCCTGTCGAGCGTCCGCGCCAGACCTCCACGGCCGTGGCCGATCTGGCCAACTTGGGCAACCATCGCCACTTCATGGAGAAGGAAATTTACGAGCAGCCCGAGGTCATCGCGCATGCGCTCGGTCACTATATCAACATCATAGAGAATCGCGCCGACATGGTTTCTGGCATCGATTTCGCCAGAATCCCGAGCCTGGCGATCTCTGCCTGCGGCACCGCCTATCTCGCCGGACTGATTGGAAAATACTGGTTCGAGCGCTATGCGCGCCTGACGGTTGAAATCGACGTTGCGTCCGAATTCCGTTACCGCGAAATTCCGTTGTCGCCGCAGTCGGCGGCTCTTTTCATTTCGCAGTCTGGCGAAACCGCCGATACGCTGGCATCGCTGAGATACTGCAAGGAGCTTGGGCTGAAAATTGGCGCCATCGTCAATGCCCGCGAATCGACCATCGCTCGGGAGGCCGATGCGGTCTTCCCGATCCTTGCCGGACCGGAGATCGGCGTCGCCTCCACCAAGGCTTTCACCTGCCAGCTTGCCGTTCTTGCCGCACTCGCCATCGCCGCCGCCAGGGCCCGCGGAACCGTAACCGAAGACGAGGTGCAGGCGCTCGTCAGGAGCCTCGCCGAAGTGCCGCGCGTCATGGGCCAGGTACTCAACAGCATCCAGCCACAGATCGAGTTCCTGTCGCGCGAACTGTCAAAGTGTCGTGACGTCCTGTATCTCGGCCGCGGCACCAGTTTCCCGCTGGCGATGGAAGGTGCGCTGAAGCTCAAGGAGATTTCCTACATCCACGCTGAGGGCTATGCGGCGGGTGAATTGAAGCACGGTCCGATCGCACTGATAGACGAGAACATGCCAGTGATCGTCATCGCGCCACATGATCGCTTTTTCGACAAGACCGCCTCCAACATGCAGGAAGTGGCTGCCCGGGGAGGGCGGATTATCCTCATCACCGATGAAAAAGGGGCAGCCGCATCGAAACTCGACACCATGCATACGATCGTGCTGCCTGCCGTCGACGAGATTATCGCGCCGATAATTTTCTCGCTGCCAATACAGCTTCTTGCCTACCACACGGCGCTCTTCATGGGCACAGATGTCGACCAGCCGCGCAATCTCGCAAAATCGGTCACCGTCGAATGACTGTGACGTTCTTATAGGTGGCGATGCTCGTCCATCCGGAAGCGCCAAAACGTGACTAGAACTGAAGCTCGGATGAAATCCAACAATCGCCATCCTTTTTTCGGCAGGTCGGGCAATTGCGCAGGGCAGCCGGATTGAGCTTGCTCAAGCCGACGTCAGCACAGAAGCCCGCGGCCCTTTCGGCTGTATCCTCGGCCGCCTCATCCTTTCAGTCTGCGAATAAGCATCGGCGGCTTAAAAAATTTGGTTAACAGCGGTAATCGATGTGGGACTCAAACATAAGCGCGTTTTTCGCTGCATCGACGGAAGACATTGGTCGAAGGCTAGGCTGGGTGGACGGTGCTGGAGGCTGCGGCAGGGGAAGTTCGTGTTGCTGTTCAAGAATGCCATCGGCGAGGATGGTCGCGTGGGATCGCAGGACGAATGCGGTACAGTCGATCAGGCCATCCCAGGGCAGGCAGGTTCTTGGAACTTGATCAGACGCAGGTGAGCCGCCATATACCGACCCGGCTGCCAATTTCAGGTGGCCCATTCCATGGATGAGGCCGGTCCGGCCGAATCGACGTCCATTTTTTTGATTGCTGGGCGCGCCAGGTCCGGGAGGAAATCTCCCGATTTATCCGGCGCTCCTTATCTTCTTGGAGGTGTCTATGAAGGATTCGCGCATTCCCGAGCCCGTCTTGGCTGCTATGTCGCAGGGGACCCACATCATCCGCGCTTATCGTGAGCACCTTGGATATTCGATCGGGGACCTCGCAGTGGCGTGCGGGCTTGCCGCTGAGGAAATCCAAAACATCGAGTCGGGTCTGAGGTACAACAACGGCTATCGGGATCGGATAGCGAGATCGCTGTCCATACCTGTGGGAATTTTTGAGGCAGAGTCGGACATATCGGACGCCGCGTGATGTCGGATAATCTGCAAATGAGTGGAAGATCGGCTCCTTGTGATGTGTAATTGCGACTGATAGTCGAAGCTTAAATCCGTTGCTGACCACAACGTCAAAAAAGAGCGCCCGGGTCCTGGAAACGAACAACGAGGAGACGCGAATGCCTTCTGGCGCAGTACCGCCAAGAGAATTCTCGTCCAATTGTCCGAGTCAAGAATTGCACACGGGTTCGCCGAATAGGAAGTTGGAACGCTTCTTCATGCTGTCTTAGGCGATATGGCCGCCCGGAGTACTGCGACACACGATAGCATCGGCTCGCGACGAAGGATTGCTAAACGGCGAACTCATGCTGGTCGGCAACGCGATACTGGCTGGAGCATCAGGTTGGCCGACGAGAGCGGCCCACCAAGTTGGGCAGGATCGGCCGACGCGGCCGACATCGCGCCGCTCTGACAAGAGCACAGCGAGCACCCAGACGCTGCCGGGTTGACTATGGGTGTCGGAACCGCGAAAAGGGGCCGCTCTTTATGAGTGGCGTGCGCCGGCAGTCTAACCCCAAGCCCCCCGCCCAGGCTGCCGGCGCGCTTCTAGGAACGTCGACATAGGGCACAACGTTTCCTTGTCCGACTACGCCTCGATCAGATCCTGAGCAGCCAGCCAGTGTTCGACCGTCGCTTCAGCCTCTGCCTGGCGCCCGAGGCCTTGCGCTTCCTCCAACGAGTCAAGCCGATCACCATGGGTGCCGCCAGTTCTGGTGCTCACCCACGTGCCATTTGCGATCTCGTGTCGGTGAGAGCACCGGAAGCGCCTCCCTGCTTGAAAAGGGCAGGGCGGCTTGCGTCGCCCCTATTGTTACTATTCTCCGCTGTGGTCGGAGTCTTCCCTTGGCTTCGGAGTCGGGACATTCGACTTTGCAAAAAAATAGGCCGCCGCAGCTGTTTTCGAGCGCGACAATCATGCCGGCGGTGCCGGCAACGATGCCCCATGCAAAAAATCCCGGATGGTTCTAGCCAAATGCTAGCTGCCCAGCGTATGTCCGGCATTTCGCAAGGCCCCTAGGAAGAGACTGGGCATGGCCGTTGGCATCGATCTTGGCCTGCATCGACAGAGGCATGCTGTTCTAGGTTTCCAATGGCGCAATGAAATTTGAGAAAGTACCATTGACGATGCAATCGTGGGTAACAAGGCCCTGTCTGTCCAACGCCGGCGCCGGTTTGGTCGCCCTGATATCGGATGGCTGCGACCCGCTGGACCTCCGCGTCACCGTCGACCCGCACGTCGAAAAGCAGGATACCGCAGCTCCTGGTGGCTATCTCCGCGGCTTTTTCAGCGAAGCTTAAGCAGAGAGAGCGGACGCTTTCGACCGCCATCTGGAAAACCATCAAATCCAGTTCATCGACTGCCATAAGGTAACTGCGCGCAACACAGGGGGCATTGCAATCGACGCACACGGCTTTCACAGATGTCGGCTCACGACCGATCATTTGGTCGGTCGGCCACTGACCGAGGGCGTGCTCCGGTTCGAACCGATCCTGAAGCGGAATGCGCGGGATCTACGGAACCCGAAGAGCCGGCTAGCCAAGTTGCCGCGACAATTGATGTCGTGATCATTCCAGGCATCTGCATTCGGCGCGGCTGCGAAAAAATCCCACCTGGTAAATCCGTTCTTTGCGGCAAGCCATCCTCGAGCCGTCTTGTACATGAAACCCTCGCGGTGGCGTCCCTCGAAGCTCGGCACCGCCGGGCGCTTGATCGAAGCGTCGAGAACCCTGTTTCCGAAGATCGGGACCTCTTCAGGGCATATTCTGGTACGCAAAGCCTTTGAACATCCACTGAAGCGTCCCGTTTCGCTAGTCCGTGTTCCCTGCAGGCCCACCGCCTGAGCGCGCCTTGCACACAGCGGCACGTCCGCGCATGAAACTTGTCCCCCGTTCACTTCACAAAATGGATTTCCTGAAGTACTGGGAGCGCAGAGAAATCTCCGGTCGCAGCCTACCCGGTTAAAACAAGGACCCAACAATGAAAACTCTCGTCGTCTGCTCCGGCGGATTGGACTCCGTTACTCTTGCTCACAAGGTGGCAGCGGAGTACGAACTCGCCGGCCTCCTATCTTTCGATTACGGCCAACGGCACCGGAAGGAATTGGGATTCGCCGCCCTTTGCGCTGAACGACTGAACGTTCCGCATCGCAGCATCGACGTCCGCCAAATCGGCCGCGGCCTTTCCGGCTCCGCGCTGACCGACAGTGTGGATGTGCCGGATGGGCACTACGCCGAAGACACGATGAAGGTCACGGTGGTGCCGAACCGGAACGCCATCATGTTGGCCACCGCCTTCGGTCTCGCCGCCGCGCACAAGGTCGAAGCGGTGGCGACTGCCGTGCACGGTGGGGATCATTTCATTTATCCCGACTGCCGTCCGGCCTTCATCGACGCTTTCCAGATGATGCAAGACCGCGCGCTCGACGGCTACGCGAAGGTTCGCCTTTTTGCGCCCTATGTGAATCTCACGAAGGCGGACATAGTTAGGGATGGAGCAATATACGGCACGCCATTTGCGCAGACCTGGTCCTGCTACAAGGGCGCCGAGCGTCACTGCGGGAGGTGCGGGACCTGCGTCGAGCGGCGCGAGGCGTTTCATCTCTCTGGGCACCTGGACCCCACCGACTACGAGGATTCCGACTTCTGGCTCGATGCGCTACGAAGGAGGACCGCATAATGTTCCGCATCACCAAGGAATTCCACTTCTCGGCCTCGCATCAGCTCACCTCGTTGCCGCCCGATCACCAATGCGCGCGCCTGCACGGGCATAACTACATCGTCGAAGTGGAGCTTTCAGCGAATGGACTGAACGACAACGGCTTCGTGCGCGACTATCATGATTTGGCGCCATTCAAACGCTATATCGACGAGAGCTTCGACCACCGACATCTCAACGACGTGCTCGGACATGAGCAAGTCACCGCGGAATGCCTGGCCAGACATTTTTATCTATGGTGCAAGGCACGCCTGCCCGAAACCTCGGCCGTGCGGGTGAGCGAAACGCCGAAAACCTGGGCGGAATACCGGCCATGACCGATACGCATCCCGCAATCCGCGTGAGCGAGATTTTCGGGCCGACGATCCAGGGCGAGGGCGTGCTCATTGGTTTGCCGACGGTCTTCATCAGAACCGGCGGGTGTGACTATCGCTGTTCCTGGTGCGACAGTCTCCATGCGGTGGACAATCAATTCCGCCATGAATGGGAGATGATGCCAATCGACGCGGTATGGCAAACCGTCGTTACGCTTTCCGGTGGCCGGCCAGTGATGGTGTCGCTGTCAGGCGGCAATCCGGCCATTCAGCCGTTTCGTGCGCTCATCGAGCGAGGCCATGGTGAAGGTTACCGTTTTGCGCTCGAGACCCAAGGTTCGGTGGTCAGGGACTGGTTTGCCGACCTTGACGTGCTGGTCCTCAGCCCCAAGCCGCCTTCAAGCGAAATGAGGACGGATTGGGCCACTCTCGAGGCGTGCGTCGATGCGGCGCAGGAGAAGCCGCAGATCGTGCTCAAGCTCGTTGTTTTCGACGAGAGCGACTACGCCTACGCGAAGGGCGCCGCGGAGCGATTTCCGCGCCTTCCAGTTTACCTGCAACCCGGCAATCACACGCCCCCCCGCCCTGGCAACGAAGACGCGTCTGTCGATCTGGACGGAATAATGAAACGCATGGAGTGGCTGGTTGAAAAGGTAACCGGCGACAGGTGGTTCGACGCCCGCGTGCTGCCGCAGCTGCACGTTCTGCTGTGGGGCAACAAGAGGGCCGTCTAGCCTGCGTCTTTCGTTGCACTGGAACTGCGTCTGCGGATCTTCGGTTAGCCGAGTCGGCCACCCATTGACGGCGTTGTCGGGGTACTTGCGGACTTATGGTACCGGCACCAAGAGCGCGGCCAGCCGAGTTTGATCCGACTTTGATGGGGCATCCTTGTGGTCCGAATTCAGGGATGCGCGCGATGGGCCCAGATTGTGCATGGGAGCATCACGACGACAGAGGCGATCCATCGAGCAATACATCATGGTCAACACGGCCTGAGGGCGCGGGCCAACGCTACGACACAAATCACAAGACCGTTGGCGACCTGGCGCGCGAACTCGATCCACTACTCGCATGAAGGTCCACGACCGACAACCCCTGCGCCCACTCAAAGGTTGGCGCGACGCTACCATTAAACAGTATCTCGTATCGCGATCCGGCGGCGCCTCCGGCAGCTCGTACAGTTCTTGCGGTGTCCTGCGCGAATGGGAGAGATTTAGCCGACCGACCGAAGCGCCGGTCGATAAGGTTGGATTGGGAGAGGACCATGAGTGTTCAAAGCAAGCGATTGACCCGATTTGGCATTGCGCTGGAAAACAGGCATGACCTTCGCATTGAGGAGGTTATGCGCCTCGGCGTACTTCGCGATGGGGTCCAGCTTCTCACGATAGAAATCCCGGTTACCGATCTTGGGGCAAGTGATCCCCCGCATCGAGATTGAATTGTCCAACGGAGTATTCCGAAAGAAAATCACCGCGAGAGTGAACTCCGATTCGCCCTTCATGTTCGACGGTGAGGCGTTGATCGCGACAATCAATGGTGCGACCGAGCACGTACCCTGCCGTCAATTTATTGGCCCAGACGGAGCGCCGACCGGTATGTACAATTTCGGCATGACACGCAAAAATGGCGCTCGCAGCTTCGTTTTTGAACATCATGTTTATTGCTGCTATTCTTGTGATTATTGCTTTAAGGAGAACGAAATGGGAGGTAATGGCCATACGCGGCGGGGGTAGCACAGACTACCAATCCAACTTCCAAGAGTGCCTCTCCTATATTGAGCGTAACGGTCATAACTTCAACAGTCTGTATGACTTTGTCTGGCCTTGCACAGGGAGCATCAAGGACGAAGCAAAAGAACTCGAACGGCACGCGGCACTCGCACGACGGCTGCGTGAAGCAGGCTATGCACACGACATTTATTTATCCCAGGTGGTTCCTCCGAGCGTCAGGAACGACCGAGTACGACGGATAGAATATCTTACTCAACTTCGGGAGGCAGGCGTCACACGGTTTAATACTGGTGTCGAGATAGTCGGCGCCCGAGGTGCGACGAAAATACATCCGCGGCTTTAAAGGCACGTATGTCTTCAGCGACTATTTGCCTATTTTCGCTGATGCGGTCGACGTTTTCGGTCCTTTCCGTGCCGGCAGTTGCCTCCTGACCGGAATAGAACCATCCGATAGTACGATGGCGGGGCTGAAAGCTCTTGCCGAGCTTTCCGTCGTGCCCGCGCCAACTGCGTTCACTCCGTGACAAAGCAACTGGCTACCCCCTTCTGTTTCGATCTGGACGTACTGCTTGACGCTCACGCTCGTTTCCACGCCCTGATCAAGCGTCATATGCTGCCGGTATTTTCGGGCGTGTTCAGCCTTGCCTGACCGATTTCCCATCCGACCTGGAACCTACGACCTTCGCGTGAGCTGACCCACTCCAATCAGCCAAGGGCGAGGAAAGATGAAACACATAGTACCAGCCTGTTCGGGCTTGATCGCACGGCACTGGGGCAGCGTGGTTGGACGCAACCGCTTCGAACGATACGCCGCGAACTCCATCCACGATATTGGACGCCCGCTTGGCTGAAGCGGTCAAGCAATTGATCGGCAGCCAGGTCGAGATCGTGGTCCAACGTGGCACCGCGCTTGGACTCAAGTCAGCCGATGGTCGCTTGGGGGATCGACCCGTTTTCTTTTCGAGATCCGCAGCTGGCGTCGACGGCTCGCATCCGGCGCAGCTGATCCGGGCGGTGCGGCCGCAGCACAGCGATCGCGCGCCAGGAGCGCAACTTGGGGCCTATGTCGCGACGCGGCCGGTCAACTTCCGTCATTTTGTGGAGCGCCAGACTATACGGGGTCGCAGCGGCAATCGCTTGGCCGCTGCCAGGCTGCGTGTAACGCCCCGAGCGACCTCCAATCTCCGACACTCGGCCCTTCTCTCGATAAGGTCACGCGCCAGCGGCGTGTGCAGAAATCCGCACAAGCACGGCGTGAGGTCCGGCGCGTTTCTCGCGCCGCCGCCATTTTGGCAGGGCGCTTGCGGCGGCCTTGGTGCAGCGTTCGATCGCAGCGCCGCGATGGGAGAAGCCCAGGAAGGGAGGAACCCACCGCAATCCGCTCAGGGAGACAAGTATGTTGAACCGGCCAGTCCGCAGCGCGGACGCCGCGCCTTGCAAGGCCTTCTACGCCAAGCCCTACGTGCAGGTGCTTGCCGCCATCGCCCTCGGCGTCGCACTCGGCTATTTCTATCCGGGGATCGGCGAAAGC
>NZ_JACHEF010000013.1 GCF_014207355.1 Mesorhizobium sangaii
CGTCAACATCAGCAAATCACTCAAGGCAGCACCTCCTGCCACCTTGAATCACCCAACAGATATCAACTCAACAAATTAATGGGTCCTGACCCTAGCTCTCGGCCGCATTTTTGATGCGCCAGCCGCCACGTAAAGCGGTGCCAGAGATACCCTCCGCCCCCGGGACTTGACCCTCGCTCCCGCTCCTCGTCGCGAGGCAGTTGTTGAGGAGATCCTTTCAGGTTCGCCAAAGCAGGAGCCGCAGCCCCGCAAAACCAAAGGCGACGGCTAAAACAACTTCAATGCCTCGCCGCGCACGCCGGTACATCCTGACCATGGGCTGCGTGGAAAACACGACGGCATACCCGCAGAATATTGTAACGCTCAGCACCGCACATCCTGCAAGGATGATGATGACTCCGTAAGCGCCATGGCAAAAGCAACTCAGTTCGGAAGATCGAAAAACACAAAGCGAAATGCGAGGCGATCAGTTCTTAAGTGGCCTCAATTGTTGCTAGGGCTCGTGATGGTGTTGTTGGGGATCGCAGCTTACTTCGGGTCAGATGGAGGCGCTGCGTTGTCTCGCCTGCCGTTGCCGGGCTCGGTGCTGCATGCCGATCCGATCACGGGCATTGCATCGGTGATCGATGGCGACACGATAGAACTTCACGGACAGCGCGTCCGCTTCAATGGGATGACCCGCCAGAATCCGCGCAACAGTGCGACGATGCAAAGGGCTTCCGCTATCAGTGCGGTGCGAAATCAGCCGCCGCCCTAGACGAGTTCCTGTCTGCGTCACGACCCGTCCACTGTGATTTCGTCAGTTGGGATCGCTACGGGAGGTACGTTGGCAACTGCGCTCGCGTAGACGGACTCAATGTCGCCAGTTGGTTGGTCGAGAACGGCTATGCGCTTGACTGGCAAAAATACAGCGGGGGTGCCTACGCGAAGCAACAAGCAAAGGCCGAAGCAGCCAAACGCGGCATGTGGCAGGGATCGTTTCAAGTTCCTTGGGATTGGCGTGCTGAGCATCGTGACACGGACCAATCGACCGGCACTCCCTTTTTGCGCTTGGCAATTCAGGCTGCAACATCAGGGGAAACATCTCTGCTGAGGGTCAGCGCATCTACCACGTTCCTTGACAGAAGTTTTACGACATTACGAAAATCACGGAGGCTAAGGGTGAGAGGTGGTTTTGCTCCGAAGCTGACGCGCGTGCCGCAGGCTGGCGACGGTCAAAGAGATAGTAAGAGGCTACGTATTGCGTGACGCCTCTTGGGGGAAGACATGAAAAGAATCACGACTACTTTGGTCGGTTGCTGGTTGTCCGTCTCGGCGACGGCTGCCCACGAACCACCTCGATATGGTTCAACGATACTTCCAAGGATGGGTGGTACAATCTCGAGTAAAATGTTCCCGTTGAGATTGCTGGCTCAAAGTTGGTCCTGCCAGCCAAGGCTGACCTGTTCGCAAATCAGTTCTTGCGATGAGGCCCGTTGGTACCTTGAGAATTGCCTTGGGGCGGCAAGCTTGATCGTGACAGCGACGGGGTACCGTGTGAGTCGCTGTGCGGAACGGACAGCCTCAACTGCGCTTCCGCCGTCGCCCGTGTCCGGGCTGAGGATTTGAAAGAAGGGGCTCTTCCAAGGGCAAAGACGGCTGACCTTTTGAGGTCTTACCTCCAGAAATCGGCATTGGTGGCAATTCTGGCTGCCTCCGCAGTTCGTCAGCAGAGGGCCGCCGCTGCGGCTGTTTACGAGCGACTGAACGAGCGGCCTGTGCCGCCGCGACGATGTTGAGAGCAGTTAATATCCCGAGGTTTGGCCCGCTGATTAGATCGGAAGCCGTGACGATTTGAATCCTGGGGCGATCGCCGCCAGGAAGAGTGATGCGTCCAAAACCATGGGCTTCGGACTTCATGTCCCGGGTAGCTTCGTCCAAGCAAACGAAAATTCCGATGTCTGCTTGTTCCCGTTGAACGACGGCACAGAGCGATCGGATCATTTCCGGCCCAACGTGGCGGCCAGCCTTTACGGAAACCAAGCCTCGTCCGTAGGTCTGAGCACCGGTCTGGAATACAATCTCACCGTCGATTCCTCCGTCCGCTCCCTTTCCTCGTGATTGACCACCCACCTTTCCAACTGCCCACTGCTGAAATGTGTATGGGTCGTGTGCAGCAAGTTTCCTTGCCGACATCTCATCCGCAGGAATACCGTTCAGTTTGTAGGACGCCGCAGGCAACCAAGTTTTGAATCGATCTTCGATCACTTGGATAGCGAGGTATGTTATGTCGATCCCTATCCAGACGCGTCCGAGTTTCTCGGCTGCGTGAATGGCCGTTCCGCAGCCGCAAAACGGGTCCAAGATCACGTCTCCATTGTTTGTGGAGGTAGCGATTATTCGCTCGAGCAGAGCGAGTGGCTTCTGGGTTGGATATCCAAGTGCTTCCTTTGATCGGTTGCTGATTATCGGTATGTCCGTCCAAATCTCCTGGACAGGGACGCCAGGCATCTCATCCAAATACCTTTTGATTTGAGGAACTGCACCGGGCCTCGTCTGAACGATCCGCCCTTCCTCGATGAGAGCGGCCATCTTCGCCTTGGAGTAACGCCAATATCGAGTCACTCCCATGACCTCGTAAGAGGGATTGCCCTTTTCCGCGCCGCCAGGACCTTGAATGTTGTCCAACCGATATCGCCGTCCATCTTTCTCGACGCGGCGGTAGTCCCTGTCTTTGTACTCATCCGAATAGGGAGTGTATTGGACGTTGAAGACACGATCCGGGGAACGAGAATAAAACAGAAGCGTGTCAGAGTTCCGTCCGAAATGCTTGGCACCTTGGCGACCGTCACTGTGTGCATGTGATCTCTTCCAAGAGATGTGATTCACGAAACCCTCTCCCTTGAAGACGGCGTCCATCAAGATTTTCAGATAGTGGCAGGCGGTAGGATCGCAGTGGAGGTAAATCGAACCTCCGGGTTTCAGAATGCGTCGCAGTTCGACCAATCGAACCGCCATCATCGCCATATATGCCATCATATCACTTCGACCCAGAAACGATTGGAGGGCGCGAAGCATGTTGAAAGTGGTTATGTCCTCGTGGCTTAAGTCGTCGAGAGCCTTCGAAGCCCCATCTTCCCAACGCCACGTATCCTCGAATGCTTTGACCTGTGCATCACCACCAACAGGCGTCTTGTAGAGGATGTTGTAAGTAGCATTGGAATTGAACGGTGGATCCAAGTAAACAAGATCGACGCTCTCTGATCCGACCTGCTCCCGCAGAACGGTCAGATTGTCGCCGAACCAGAGCTGATTTTTCATCACAACACTTGCCCCACCATCGAGCAAAGCTTGCCTGAACTTCCCCAACGAGCCGTTAACCATTGCTGGCGAATGCTGGCCTCTGCCTTCTGATGACCACTCCACGGCGTTCAGACCTGGTGTTACGAAGGGACTTTGGGTTTTGCATGAGCGACAATGTGCGGCCGATAATCGCCAGGAGGAATTTGCGCGGCCATGAAGAGGGGGTATAATATCGCCTCAGCCGGCGAGCCCCATCGGCCCGCCGGCCTGGACCACTAAGACAACTGGCTTTAACAAACCACGCCGTGACTCCGGACAAGCGGCGATAGGCGATGCGACGTCGTGCTGCACCGATATTTGAAACCGGATAATTGCGTAATTGCCAAATTAGTGAAACCTTGGTGGAGGGACATAGGGCAAAAGGGGACCGTTCTCGAACCGCGAAGGTTCCGAGATCGGCTGGGCAAAGCATGTATTTTCCGCAGTTTCTGGTGGGGATGTCTGCCACAACGACCGTGGTCGCAATCTGGGCTTACCTCGAAACCGGATCCGTCTGGGCGGCGCTCGGATGGACTATCCTTGCACTGGTCCTTCTGCAGGTTGGATACGTCGGCCTGGTCGTTCGCTTGATATATAAGCGAGCATTGGGAGCCACCGACACAAGGTCGGCTATGGTCGACCCCACACAACCTCTGGTGTTTTGGTCTTCTCAAATGGCCTAGAGCAAGTCCTGTTTAATCCGGTTCATATCCTGCGGCTTTGAAGTAGTTAGCACATTCGGCTGGGGTGAAGATGTCGACTTTGTTCAGCGCTCGTAATCGTTGTCATTCGAGCGCTGGGTCTTACGGTCCTGCTCTTCCGACTGCCGTGCCTTCTGTTTGTTGGCGTCCTTCTGCTTGGCTCCCACCTTCTCCTGCTCGGTGCCTGTGCGCGGCTGCTCCGGCTGGCGGGAATCGTCCCGAGTTGGAAGGTCTCGCCCTCGCGCCTCGCGCTCGGGGATCGGCTCGCCACCGCCACCACCACGACGCTGCTGCTGCCGCTCGAATTGCAGCCGCGCGAGACGGTCGTGCATCTTGTCGTTGACCTCTTCACTGTACTGTTCGAACTGTCCTTGATGCGCCGGCGGCAGCGTCTCGCGCATGTTGTCGAGAGCCTGATTGACGCGGGCCATCTGACGCCGCATTTCCAAGGGGGTTTGCGCCATGTTCAAATCTCCTATCAGTGCATTCAATTCTCTCATACCGGGATGGGACAGGAAAGACTTCTGCCCCGATTGATCAGCTCCGCTCTCTGCCGCAGGACCTGGCTGCCCATCCCCTGCTCGATCGCGACGGAACCGCAGAAAATTGCTGCCTATCGACTCCGCTGCCGTGAGAGCCTGACCGACTATGCCCGCAGTCCGCATCGTCGTCACAGTCTTTTGCCATGCGGCAGCGATTGCATCGCCGTTTACGACAAGGGATTGTCCATCCAAACGGCGTTGCCGCTTGGCCTCCACTCGCTCGATCGTCCTGGCGCTGACCTGGTAGCGCGGATCGCTCTGGGCGCGGCTGTAGGCTCCGGCATGCTCCTTCGTGAATGGCCGTGTCATCGCATGATCCATCCGCCGCGTCGCCACCATCGCAATACCGTTCTCGCGTGCTTTTTCCGCAAAGGTCTCGCGCCAGGCTGCGAGATCCGGCTTGTAGAATTTCAGGCGTTCGCCGTCTGCTGACCGTGCCTGCACCATCGCGTGGATATGGACGTGCTTGGTGTCCTTGTGATGCGCCAGGACAAACTTGTATCCTGGCGCTCGCTCCTCGAGCACGGCGCGCGCCGCGGCCATGACGGCGTTGGCATCGGTGCCGGCCTTTGCCGAGAAAAGCAGGTGATAGGCATTGCGGCGCTCACGCCCCGAAAACTGCGGGCGCCATTGTTCATAGACCGAAGCCGCCGCCTTGGTAGGGTTCTTTGCCCGAGGCACAGGCTCCCCATTTGCAAACCGCACTTGGCTGTGGGTGCGAATGAACTTCTGCAGGAAATATTTCGCCTTGGGTTCACGGCTGACGGCCGCCGTAACGTCTGCCTTGGCGACCACCCCCGCCGCGCCCATAGCTTCAGACAACCGCGCCTCGATCTTGTCGAGCGCCTTGCTGCGCGAATTCTCCCGACCACCGGCCAGGACTCTCGCAAGCGGTCCGGCCCGCTCATCGGTGTGCGCGTACACCTGCACCGTCTGTCCGTCCTGCGCATAGATGAACGGTTTCGAACCGAAGGCCTTGTTCAGCGCCTCGTTCAAGGCGGCACCGGTGACCTCGCCGGCGAGCTCGAAACGAACCTCGATGAAATTGGTATTTTCCAAGGGTGGTTCGAACGTCTCGCAAAACGTCTCCAGGAACGCTTTTCGCGCGCCGCCTGTCGCAAGAACCTGTCCATCCTCGTCAAAAATCTCGATGTCGTGTTTCTCGCCTTTTTCGTCTTCGCGCTTCCCGATGTAATTGAGCAGCCGAGCGGCGGCTTTCTTGGTCGATGGCGGATTGGGCATGACCTTGAACACAGCAGGCTGCGCGCCCGCCGCGTAGCCTGCGCGTGCCGCCACGGCCCGCGCCTGATAGGCGACCCGCGCCGCTCGTCGTGTACCGCTCGGGCGACCCCCACCACCGCCGCGGCCGCCGCCGCGGCGCTTCCAGTCTTCCTCCTCCTCTTCCGGCCGGAAACCGGCGAGCGTGGCGCCATAGACCATGATCGGCGCGCTAGCGGCCTTGGGGGAGCTCGCAGCAGCAGTGGACGGAGCCCTACTGGACACGGGGCTCCCCGCCACTCCTGTCCCTCCCGGCGACGAACGAGGGGCGTTGCTGCCGGAACCTACAGCCGAGCCGGCTTGTCCTTGCCCGAGCCCTCCGCCGCCACCGGTCCGTTCATAACTCTTCATCGCCTGAAATTCGCTGGCCTCGCGCCGGGCGCCCGTCAGAGATTCGTCATCGTCCAGGTCCTCGCGCTTCACGCTGGACCCGCCTCGAAGATAGCGCTCGATTTCGACCGCGTAGCCAGCAAGACGACCGCTCATGGCCTGGCCTCCCTCGCCTTGCGGGACCCGCCAGTCATCGCCTTCAGTTCCTCGCGAAACTGCCGCACGAGATCGCCCACGGCGATCAGCGCCTGCTCAAGATCCTCATCATGGGCAACACGGCCGTCGTTCATGGCGCGCACCGCCTGATTGAAATTGACGCCGACACGCCGCAGCTGATCGGTCATGTCCACGATCGCCGGCCGCAACGCCTCTGATGCGATAGGCAGATGCCCGACCTCTGCCCGCACCAGACGCCGGACGACCTCGCTGACGGTTACGCCTTCCCGCTCCGCAACAGCTTTCAGGCTGGCCAGCTCGTCAGCCGAAACCCGGATGTGCGTCACCTCGCCATAGCGTCGTGACGCGCTCTTGACCGCTGCTTTCTGGGCGTCTGCATCCATCTCTCAAGCCCGCTTGCGGGCGCTAAGGCCCGCCAGGGCCGCGCCGCCTATTTTGTGCGTATCACAAAATAGGCTATCCTGCCAATAAAGAAAGAAGAAAACCTACGTCGCCTTCCTCACCAGCCAGTTGTCGACGGCAGGGGCCCAGTCGCAATGTTTCCATCGTGATTTGATGCGATGTGTCGATGATGCGTTGAGGACTTGTTTCCATGTTAACATGGAAACAACAAAGCCGGTTCGCAGTTACGAACGGCCTGCCGGATCTGTTCCTCACAGAGATAGCAGCCTCGTAGCGACTGCGTCCCTGAGCGGGCTCCTGATTGGCGCGCGCCTGGGTTGCCAAACCGGTCTGTCCCGTTGACTATGTCACCATGTTTCGACCGTGACATCGCTCCATGTGTCCATGATGACTTGTTTCCATGTTAACATGGAAACATGGAGCCTACGCCGGGAAAGGCCCCACATGATCATCTCCGCTGCGATCCCAAAGGGCGGCACTGGCAAATCGACGATGCTGCGCACCCTGGCATCCGTCGCGCTGCATCGGGGTTATTCGGTCACTCTTATCGATGGCGATCGGCGGCAGAACATGCACCGCTGGTTCCAGATGCTGGGTGACGCTGGCAATCGTCCTGACAGGCTCCATCTGGTGAGCGCGATGACCCCACAGGAAATCCTCGATGCCTCTGCCTCGCACAATGGCGAGCGATCCGTCGTCCTGATCGATACCGAAGGCACCACCAACGACAATTTGATGGCCGGGCTGTTCGCGGCCGATATTGTCGTCGTACCGATCTACTTCGCCCTCGATGACGTGACCGCTGCAATCCAGATCACCGACCACTACATCCCGCTGGCAGTCGAAAGCCGGGGCCGACCGTTGCCCGCAGTGTTCGTGCTGACGAAACAGACCATCATCGATGGCAGGGCGCGCGCCTTAAGCGAACTGCGTACAATCATCCAGGCCAATGGCACGCCGATCGCCGAGCACGTCCTGAATAACCGCGTTGCTTATCGCGATCTCCAGACCGGACAGACGCTTTACAGTCCCGCCGAACCTGACGCGAAGGCGATTGGCGAAAGCGAAGGCGTCTTCGATGACGTCCTCCAAGCTTTCATTGAAGCCACGAGGAACGCGGCATGAGCGACGAAACCACACCCAAATCGGGCGATGACAAGAAAGCCCGCATGATGAAGGCGATCTCGACGCAACCGCCGGCGTTGCCGAGCATGTTCATTCCACCGAAGGCCGAGGCAGCGCAAGCGAAGATGGAATCAGCAGTGGCGCAGTCAGACGAACCGTCGACGCCCACATCGGCCGCCGCACCCGATTTTCGCAAGCTGCTGCGGCAGGGTCAGAAGAAGGACCCGATCGCCGGCAAGAAGATTCGCGAGGAGGAGATGGTGCGCTGCGGCTACTACCTGACGGCTTTGGAGCAGCGTCACTTCAAGCTGCTGGCGATCAGCAACGGCCACAGCATGACGGAATTGCTGCGAAAGGCGGTGCAGGATTACATTCGCGTGCACAAGCACAAATTGCCGAAGGAATGAGCGGAGAGGGAATATTGGCCTGTGCGGCGAACAGATACCTCACGGGCCTAACGCGGCGAGCTGGTGCAGCGAAAGTCGACCTGACAAAAAAAGAGGTCGAGACGGCTTGCGTCGCCTCGACCTCTTTTTTTCACGCGCGGCCCTCCTCTTTCATTGCGAAGAAGGTATCCGGCCCGTAGCCCGTGGTCTCCCACCAGCGGCCTCCGCTTCGGGTTCGCTGTAGTAGACCTGATCGACGCTGAACCTGACACCGGAGGTGTCCTCGATCTCGGTGATGATTTCGGCGAGACTGCGGAGCTTATTGGCCGGGACCGCCACGACGATCGGCACCTGTCGCGGTGATACCATCGTCCGGTGCGGAAGTTGAAAATTCATGAGTGAGGTCGTCCACCAGATACGCGTCCAGAAGCGCGACGGTTTCGAGCAGCCAGTCTCGCAGTACGCAGTCTGCAGATCGAAAAAGACGTCCTCCACGTCCGATGTCCCGAGCGCCGCAGCAAGCGCCCCGCTCGGCGGCGAGGACCTTGCGCTGACCTTCCACCATTTCAGCGAGGACAGATGCAAGTTTGCCGTGGACGCTGCGCGTGAGATCGCTGTCGCAGCCGAGACGGTTGGCGAGAACCTGATGCGGAGCCCCGAGAGCTGCGCGACAAGCATGAGATTGTTGTGTGCCATGTCATGATCTCCTTCATCTTGATGACGGAGACCGGCGACGGGCAAGTCGAGCATCGGGTCAAGGATCGCGCCACGCGACCGCCGAAGGCGGCAAGCGGAGGAACCGATTTTTGATCCGGCCCGTCAGGGTCGGAGCTGAAATCGGTTCCTCCGCTTTTAGGTCTTGGTCAAATGTCCTGTTGGAAGAAGGTGCCGTCATTTGGGCGGCTCCTCCTCGGCGATCATCGCGTCGAACTGGCGATCAATCGCTGCCTGCTCTGCGAGAAGCTTTGCGAGCTCCGCCTGAGCTGCTGCGCGTTCGTTGGGCGTAAGGATGCAAGCGGAAAGCTCGGTGCGCAGCTGTTGGATTTCGTCGTAGATCGTAAGCATGTGTCTCTCCTCTGTTTGAAGACGAGAGACGTGCACGATGCCGGAGCAGATCGGGTCGAGGATCGCCGTAGGCGACCGGCGGAGCCGGCGAGTGGGGGAGCCAAAATGCACAGCATTTTGGGGGTACCGCTCGTGCTCGAGGCGGACTGTTCCGGCATGGTATGATGGGATATCTGAAGTAACTGACCTTCGGTTCCCACGGGCTCGGACATAAGAAAGCCAACCGAGTGCTCAGATGCTGATCGAAGGGCTTGGCATTTCCGCATCGATCCTTCTTCAGCACCCGATCCTCATGTCGCGCTTAGCCGACGGACCACGCTGATGTCCTGAACCAGCTTAGCGTTCTGCTTTTCCAGGCGGGCGACTGCCCTCTCGGCGTCGATCAGCCGCTTGAGCAGACCGGCATTCTCTGTCGCGAGCAAACGCTTTTGCTCCTGGAGCTGCCCGATCAAAGGTCGGAGCGCGGCCGTCTCTGGTTTTGGAGCAGACAGATTTTTGCCGGCCCATGCCGATTTCGGAGGCCAGTTCATCAAGGAACTCGCTATGTTCGGCGTAGTTTGTGTTGCGGCTAACCCGCGCATCACGTGCGAGCGCAGCAACGGTGAGCCGAGAAGGCCGCCCTTGTTGCGGGGTTCCCGTGACAAGCCGATTCAGCGCCTGACGAAGGCGAAGTGCAGTATATCGGCGACGCGTTTCATGCGATTTCGACTTTGTCGGATTTGGAGGTTCAGGCATCATCACTTTTCCGGTTTTGCTGGAGATCGGCAAGAATACGTTCACACTCTTCGATCCGGGATGTTGCCAGCGCGCAGCTTTCCCGGTCGAGCATCGGATGTGCGAGAAGCTCTGCATTTTGTTTTCGGCGCTCCGCCCACACGGCGCGATGCACTTTGCGTAACAGAAAAATTGCCACAGGTGACGCATGTGCTCTGCGTCCGGAACACGGGGTTCGCGCAGACAGGACGCGGTTTCGCGGCGGGCGGTAGATACAGTGTCCCCAATCGCAACTTTAACGTTCGAGGGTAGCGGTCAGGATCGGCAAAAAAAGAGGCCCGCGCTGGATCGTCGTCCGGCGCGGGCCTCTCGGTCGAAGCGACTACTTCGACTGAAGATGTCGCAGCAACGCGGCGAGCGGACCGTCATGCGGCGGCCGGTTGGCCTGCTTTGCAAGGTCGTCGGCGAGCAGCAACGCGACGTCGTCGGGCAGCGGCATGAAGTCGAAGCCTCTGGCAAGAGCTGCTGCATGCAGGGCGTCGACCGTTTCATATTCGCGGTCGCTCGTGCCGAGCCACACCGCAGGATCGTCGGTCACCTCGTGAGGGAAAGCCTGAAGGAAGAGGGTCCGCAGCGGCGGATCGTAGCCAATGATGGCCTCGGGGTCTGATCGACCTAGTTCGGTGACGGTGATGGTGTAACGGCTCATTGCAGCCTCCTGTTGGAAGGGAAGCCGGCCCCTTGCGGGGCCGGCCACTGATGCCTCACTGCGGGTTGTTCCAGAGGATCACCTTCTTGCTCTCGTCGCCGCCGGGGGCGGGGGCGAGGTTGCCGAAGATCACGCCGATCTCGGGGGCCTCGATCTTGACCGAGAGGTATTCCTCGCCCGAACGCTGCGAGATGCGGTTCCAGCCGGCACCGATTTCGAAGCCCGTGCGCTTGTTGACGATGCGGTAGTCGGGTGCATCCTCGCGCAACTTGTTGGCGTTCGGGATCAGGGTGATCGGGGCGTTGACCCGGAGCGTGGCGAAGACGCCTTCCATCGAGCCGTCAGCCTTGGTGGTGAGGTTTGCGATCGTGGTGGCCATGGTAGTTCTCCTTCGGTTGTATCGGGACCATTCCCGATGGCGCCAAAGGAGAGGACCGTCCTGCTGCGGTCACTCGGCACAAATTCTGGAAAATTCTATTTGCGAAAACCGCGGGCAGGCCCTTCGCCTGCCCGCAAGCAAAAAATTGAAATCGAATTTTCCTGAATTTTTGTCGAGCGTACCCCCAACGGGGGTTGACCGCAAAAGCAGGCGGTCCACTACAAAGGCGACATGACAAGGGATTGGTCCGGATGTGAACGAAGGCGATGCCTCCGGCCACCATCGCAGATCCACCACGCCGGGCGCTGCGGTCGCAGGCATGCGTTTGCCCCGCCTGCGGATCTGCCTCTCCATCACCCTCCGGACCCACGGTCCATTGAGGAGGTCCCCTGCCCCGTCTTCCGTCATGCGCCCGGTTTCGACATCGGTGCCGGCAGGTGGCGCTCTGATCCGACACGGGCGGGGCTCGCCCCGGTCAGGCGCGGCAGCCGGGAATGCTCTGCCTGATCCGCAACTGCCCTGCCCCTGGCGCGACAGACGGGCAGGATGTTCCTGAGGATTGCCGGGAGCCGCAAGGGCCGGCCTCGCAAGGGGCTGGCTTCGAAAGGAGCAAGCAAACGATCGCCGCAGCCGGCATAAGCGCCGGGGTCGGCCTTCGGCCGGGTCAAGGGAGCGGCTTGCGCCGCCCGGTCCCGGCGGGGCTCGCGGCAATCAGATGGCAGCGCGAGGCGCTCCTCGGCCGTCATGCGGGCTTCAACCCCGCGGCGAACGTCAGGGCCCGCAATGTGCAGCATGGCGCGCCAGTCCGCAGTGTTGTGAACGGTCGCCACCCTGCCGCGCATCATGTCGTAGACGACGCAGGAGCTGCCGATCACGGCGAGGCGCAATATGTTGAGGCAGGTGCCCGGCGATGCGCCGTCCCAGACCATCAGCCCGAAGTCGGCGCGGCGGGCCATTTCCCGGTCCTTCACGGCGTGGACGGCAAAGCCTTGCGCATCGACCGGCGGAGGAATGTGGTAGGCGGCCCAATCACCGAGATTGTTGCGCGGTTCGGCCCGGGCATGGAAGACGCCGACATGCTCGTAATTGTAGCCCGCGAGCAAGCCCTGCATCTCGGCATCGGCTCCTGGCGCGTCACCGATCAGCACGCCGTGCTCGGCCGCGACGATCGCGCCGATCCGCTCGATCGCGGGGACTGGCAATTCGAAGATGTCGCGTGAACCACCGAGGAATATCATCGTCATGGTCGCTTTCCTTTCTCTCAAATCAACCGCCCCGGCCCGGCTCTCCTCTGCCTCTCCCGCGCGAGGGATCGTCACCGAAGGCCAAGACGGCGAGGCCGGCTCGGGGAGCGGCGGAACGCCGCGACTAGAGCCCGGTCGGCCGGCAGGCCGGCGCGCCCGGACCGGGTCGGAGGATAAATGAGCCCTTCGCGCATCTGGCGCACCTGTCGCCTGGCCGCGCTGAATTCGGCGGCTGGAACGGATGTGCATCGAAGAACCCGACCGCGAACGGCCGGGTTCTTCGATGTGCCGAAGGTATGCGGCGCTCACGCGCCATCCTCCGTGAACCGCCAGACCGGAATGCCGAGGCGGCGGGCCTTATCGGCGAGGTTTTCGGTAATGCCGGAACCGGGGAAGACGATGAGGCCGTAAGGCATGACAGTCAGGAGCTGATCGTTGCGCCGGAACGGAGCGGCCTTGGCGTGCCGGTTCCAGTCCGGCTTGAAGGCGATCTGCGTGACCTTGCGATTCTCGGCCCAGCAGGCGGCGATCCGCTCGGCGCCGCGCGGGCTGCCACCGTGGAGCAGGACCATGTCCGGGTGCTTCTCGTGGGCCTTGTCGAGCGCCTCCCAGATCCGGTCGTGATCGTTGCAGTCGAGACCGCCGGCGAAAGCGATCTTGGTGCCGGCCGGCACCAGCACCTCGGTTTCGGCTCGACGCCGCGCGGCAAGGAAGTCCCGGCTGTCGATCACCGCCGCGGTCATCGCCTGATGGGAGACCTTGGAGCCGGTGCGCGGCCGCCATGCTGAGCCCGTCTGTGCCTCGTAGAGGTCGGCCGCCTCGTCGCGCATGATTTCCAGAACATTGCGGCGCTCGATGTAGGTGATGCCCTCGGCCGTGAGCCGTTCCAGCTCGACGGACTTCACCTCCGAGCCGTCCTGCTCATTCTGGCTCGAGCGCTGGGCGTCCTCGTTACGGTCGAGGCTGCGGGCGACGCGCTCGGCGGCGCGGTGGAAGACGTTCGCGAAGCTCCAGAGCAGGTCGTCGAGGTCAGGTTCGAGCCTGGTGTCGCCGAGCATGCCGGCGAAGGTCTCGACGATCCCGGCGAGGCCGGCCCGGATCACCTCGTCGTCGGGCAGCGGGCGAGGATCGGGCTCGTCCTGATGCGGACGGTGGCCGTACATCTGAAGTTCGAGGATGACGCGATCGGTCGGCGAGGAGGCGTGGTAGGGCTCGTAGGCGTCGTCGAAAGGAAGCTCGTAGGTCATGGCGCGTATCCGTCGGTTGCGGCCGCGCCCATCGCGGCCTGACAGCGAAACCCGGCCGCGCCCCGGGCGCGGCCGCACCGAAGGCCGGAGCAAAGCGGAGGACGGCGTAGCCGTTGCGGCCGTGACCGGGGGGTGGCAGGGATCGCCTCTCAGGCAGGCCGCGGGCGCGGCCTCCCGCCGGACCACCGCCATGCCTGCGAGCCCTCCGGTGACGCCGCCCCTGCCCGCCTGCCGGCCCGAGCCGGTCATCCGGACGGCAGGAACAGACGGGCATCCTCCGGGATGAGCTGATCGGTGAGCCACGCCGCGAGACGGGCGGTGCCGAGATGGCGCAGATCGTCGTTGAAGTCGCCGAGCTGCGGCCGCAACACGAGAGCTTCGATCCCGGCCTCGCCTGCGCGCTGGCTGAGACGCTCGATGCCGTGCCGGCCGGCGGCGTCCGCATCGGCCGCGATGTAGAGGCGGCGGCAGCCGGGCGGGAAGGTCAGGCCGGCGAGGTGATTGGCCGAGGTCGCGGCGGCAACCGGCAGTGCCGGCATCACCGTCCGCAGCGAGGCCATCGTCTCGAAGCCCTCGCCGGCGGCCATGACCGGAATGGGGGCACCAGGCTCAAGGCCCAGCCAGATGGCGTTGCCGAGAAGATGACCGAGCGAGCGACGGGGATCGATGAGCTGCGCCTTGCCGACCTTGCCGCTCGGGTCGAGCCCAGGGGAGAGGCTAGGGGAGAGATAAGTGCGCTGCAGGCCGGTGATGCGCCCGTCGAGGCCGGTGACGGCGGCGATCAGGGCGGGAAGCGTCTGCGTCTCGCCGGTCACGAGATCCCGGTAGTAGCAGCCAGGATGGAAGCGCAGAGCGCGCTCACGCGCGGCGAGCAGGATGCCGCGGCCGGCAAGGTAGCGTTCGGCAAGCGTGCCGGCGATCGGCTGCGACATGGCAAAGAGGCGACGCGCCGCGTCAGGAGAGCCGCGTTTCGCGGCTTGCTGGGGCTGCGCGCGGGAGGTCGACCAGGGTGCTCGCGGCATAGCAAGGAAGCGACGCGCTTCATCCGCTGCATCCCGGAAATCGACGAAACCGCAGCTTTCGCGGATGACATCGAGCAAATCGCCAAATTCGGTGGTCGCCTCGTCCACCCATTTACCCGCAAGGCCCTTGGCATTGGCTTTCAGCCGCACATGCATGGAGCGGCCGCGCGTATTGCGGACATCGCCGACGATCCAGTGGTTGCCCGAGCGATGGCCGTTGGAGAGATATTCGCGGCACACCGCCTCGGCATGGTCGCCGAGACGGCGCGCCAGATCGGAGGCCGAGCCTGTCATGCTCGCCTCCGTTCAAGCCGCTGCCATGCGATCGGTGACCCCAACCAGCGTATGGCGGTCGAGCAGCAGGGCGAGAATGACCGAACCCTGCGTGCTGGTTGGGATGAACAGCCTGAGCTTCCAGGAGATGATTTCGGAGATCAGGCCGAGAGCCTTCAGCCGCGCGACCATCGCGTCAGTGAAGCCGATCAACTCGATGCGGTAGTCGTTCATGACCCGGCTGCGGCGCAGGATCAGGCCGTCGGCAAGCTGCAGGCCGATCCGGCCCTCAACGAGCCCAGCCCATGCATCGTCGGGTGCAAGCGTCGGCACATCGCGGAGACCGAGATTGCGCAACATCGTCGCGACCAGCGTTGGCGCGATGTGACGGCCGATGATGCGTTCGCCCGTATCGGTCTGGAGGCGGTAGACTTGGCAGTCATGGCCCGGCAACCGCCGCCAGATTGGCAGCAGAAGGCCGGTGACGATGTGGAATGTGCTGGTGGTGAACTCCGGGACGGCGGCCACTTCAGCCTGCCACAGCTCGCAGAACAGTTTTCTGTCAGCCCGCTGCCAGTGGGTTTCGGCAAGGGCGTCGAGGCCAAAGCGCAGCTCGTCGGTTGGCCGCAGTAGGCGCACGCGGTGTTCTATCGCGCCGTCGTCGAGCATCAGGCTCGCCGTCGGCAGCTGTATCGCGGTGCGGTTCGAGCGCGCGTTGACCAGCAGGATTGATTGTGGTTCCGCGCGGGCAATGGCCAGCGCGTCTACCAGACCGAGCGGGCGGATGCGATCCTTGCGCGCCACGGTCAGCACATGCGACTGCGCGCCCGAGACCGGATGCGTATAGACGGTGCGCCGATTGGTGACGACGATGCTTTCCGCCGTGATCGTCTCCAGACCCCTGTCGTAGTTGCCGGCAACGATGGCGCCCTCGACCTTCGCCGTCATCAGTTGCTCGAACACCTCGAACAAAAGGTTCTGGGTTTCGATGCGCAGCGCCAACAAACGGTTGAGCCAGGTCGTGATCGGCGGCAACTCATCGCGCAAGCCGCCCTCGTCTGTCGTCAGCGACAGGCCGGTGACGGCTTCGAAGGTCCTGAGCGAGCAGCCTTCGATCTTGCCCTGGTGCAAGAGCCAGTAGAACTGACGCAGGGCGGCACGGGCATACGGGCTTTCGAGATTATCCTCCGACCTGAACAGCCCTGCCCCGCCGGTCTGGCGCTGGCCGCGCGTGATTGCACCGAGCGTGTCGAGTCGTCGCGCGATGGTCGACAGGAAGCGCTTGCCGGCCTTCACATTGGCGGCCATGGGCCGGAACAGGGGCGGCTGCGCCTGATTGGTACGGTGGGTCCGCCCGAGACCCTGGATGGCGTTGTCGGCGCGCCAACCGGCTTCCAGCAGATAGTGCTTGCGCAGCCTCTGGTTCCTGACTCCAAGATCGGCGTGATAGGAGCGGCCGGTGCCACCGGCATCGGAAAAGATCAGCACGCTTTTTGCATCATCCATGAAACTCTGCGTCTCGGCGAGATTGGCTGAGCCCGGACGGTTCTCGACTGCAAGCCGGTCGACGCCGTCGCGGCCGGTCTTCTTGACGATACGCCGCGAGCGGCCTGTCACCTCGGCGACGGTGTCGGTACCGAAATGGTGGAGGATCTGGTCGAGGGCGCTGCCGACCGGCGGCAGCGAGGCGAGCTTCTCGATCATCTCGTCACGCCGGCGGACTGCTTCCCGGCACTGGACCGGGTTGCCGTCGGCGTCGTGGACAGGCCGTGAATAGATATTGCCCTCGGCGTCCGAGTATTCTTCAAACAGCTGCGTCGGAAAGGAATGCATCAGGTACCCGCCGACGTATTCCCGTGGCGTCACGTCGACATGCAGATCCGCCCATTCCTCGGTCGGGATCTCTGCAAGACGCCGTTCCATCAGCGCTTCGCCGGTCGAGACGATCTGCACGACGGCCGAATGACCGTCGGCGCGGTCCTGGTCGATGGCGCCGATCAGCGTCGGCGTCATCATCGAAGTGATCAAATGGCTGAAGAAACGCTGCTTGGTGCTCCCGAAGGCCGACCGCGCCGCCGATTTGGCGTTGCGGTTCAGCGTTCCGGTTTCGCTGGTGATGTTGGCCGCCTCGAGCGCGGCGGTCAAATTGTTGTGGATGACCTGGAAGGCGTCGGCATAGGAATTGTAGATGCGGATCTGCTCGTCAGTCAGCTCGTGCTCGAGCAGGTCGTATTTGACGCCGTCATAGGAGAGCGAGCGCGACATGTAGAGGCCGAGCGCTTTGAGGTCGCGGGCGAGGACCTCCATTGCTGCCACGCCGCCATCCTCGATGGCCGCCACGAACTCGGCGCGGTTGGCGAACGGAAAATCCTCGCTGCCCCAGATGCCGAGACGTTGCGCATAGGCCAGATTGTCGACCGCGGTGGCTCCGGTCGCCGACACATAGACAACCCGGGCAGCGGGAAGCGCATGCTGGAGCCGCAGGCCGGCTTTGCCCTGCTGCGAGGGCGCAACGTCGCCGCGCTCGCCTTTGCCGCCGGCGGCATTGGCCATGGCGTGCGCCTCGTCGAAGACGATGATACCGTCGAAATCCTTTCCCACCCAGTCGATGATCTGGGCGATCCGCGACTTCTTGCCATCACGCTCCTGCGAGCGGAGCGTCGCATAGGTCGTGAAGAGGATGCCTTCGGCAAGGCGGATGGGCGTGCCCTGCCGATAGCGCGAGAGCGGCTCGACGAGGAGACGTTCCTGGCCGAGCGCGGCCCAATCGCGCTGGGCGTCTTCGAGCAGCTTGTCGGACTTGGAGATCCAGATGGCGCGACGACGACCCTGCAGCCAGTTGTCGAGGATGATGCCGGCGACCTGTCGGCCCTTGCCGCAGCCGGTTCCGTCACCAAGAAACCATCCACGGCGGAAGCGGAAAGCGTTCGCAGCGCCTTCGGGCGCGGCCGCGACGACGTCGCAGGTTTCGTCGACAGTCCAGGCGCCGGCGAGGTGGCCGGAGTGGGCTTCCCCGGCATAGATCACGCTTTCGATCTGAGCGTCGGACAGCAAGCCCTCGTCAATGATCGCATCAGGCAGGAGGGGCCTGTAGGACGGCTTCGGCGGCGCGACCGCGGCCATGGCGGCCGACTGGACCAGCGGTGTCGGATGCGGCTTTGCCCGCGGAATGTCGATCGACTGGAGCGCATAGGGCTCGTAGATCGTGTCGGTGAGGCGGCCGCCCTCCTCCGCCATCCAGTCGCGGAGCTCATAGGCGAGCGGGACGGCGGGCGTGGTGCCGGGCACGATTGGGCGGGTGGACCTCGTCCGGGCAACCGGGTGGGCTGGCCGGCTGGTCTTCGTGGCAGCCACCGAGGCGGCGATGGGGGCGGTGCTTACCGCGGGCCGACCGGCCATCTGCATTGCTGTGTTGCGCAGGATCCCGTTCGACAGCGCGCCGATCGAGTCCCGAAAGCCGCCCGGTGTCCGGGGCGGCAGGTCAGAGATCCAGGAGAGCAGCGTCTCGACATCCGGAGCCTTGCCCAGCGAGGTGGCGAACGCGGATGCGTCGGTCGCAGGAACCTTGTCGATGATGGTCAGGCGGGTTTCGGCGGTCGTGCCGTGGCGGGCATAGACACGGCCGTCCATTGCCGCGGTAAAGACGATCCTGCCCTGCTGCTGCAGTCGTTCGAAGCCAGGCCGCCATTTGGGGTTTTCGGGCGAAAGCCCGGTGCCGGTGATAGCGACAAGACGGCCGCCGGCGCGTAGGCGTGCGAATGCGGAGGAAAGGTGTCGCCATGCGGCATCGGCGACATGACCGTCGACATGGGCGCCGACGGTGAAAGGCGGGTTTATCAGCACGACGGACGGCTCGATGGCGGGATCGAGATGATCGTCGATATGGGCTGCGTCATGCCGGGAAATGGGAACCCGCGGAAACAGCAGGCCGAGCAGATCGGCGCGTGTTGCTGCAAGCTCATTGAGCGCGAGCGAAGCCCGGGCAGTCTCGGCATGGAGGGCGAGAAGGCCGGTGCCGGCCGAGGGTTCGAGAACGAGGTCTGAAGCGGCGATCGCGGCGGCGTGGGCGGTGACGAAAGCGAGCGGGAGCGGCGTCGACAGCTGCTGCATGGCCTGGCTCTCGTCGGAGCGGCGCGTGTGGGTGGGAACGAGTTCGGCAATGCGTTTCATCATCGCCAGCGTCACCTGCGGCGAGGCTGACCGGGACAGGATCGCCGGCCCGAATTTCTGGATGAACAGAACCTGGGCGGCTTCGAGCGCCTCATAGGCGTCTTTCCAGACCCAGAACCCTTGTGCGTCGGTGCCGCCGAAGCTGTCGGTCATGGCGATCCGTAGTGCGCTGGTTGTGATCGCGTTGCCCTGTTCCAAGAAGGGCAGAAGCTGTGTGGCCGCCTGGTGGATCGCCTGCGCAGTGTCGATGGCGTCAGGGGTCGGGTTGGCAAGGGGAGCGGCCGTCGGGGCGACGGCCGATGAGGTCGTAACGATGTTCATGGATATGTCCTTCGCGGAAGTGAGTGTCCGCCCCGCCGGCACGCTCTCTGCGCCCCGGCAAGGCCGCATTCCTTCCGGCCCCGCTCTCCCTCCAGCTACGTGGACGAAGGGGGCGGCGAAGAGATCTCGGCAAGCGGCTCCCCCGTCACCTTTCTTTGGCGCCACGGACCACGCGGATGAATCGCGTGGGTGCCGGAGCCCTAGATCCAAAGTGCTGAGGCGATGGACCGTTGGCCTTCGCTGCATGCCGGGCAGCATCTTGCCACGGCCCCTGCCGAAGCGCCTGCCCGGCCAGCGCGCAAGCGTATCAGGCGCTACGGCGAGCCAACATTCCCCCCGAGGGCAGCGTTGGAAACGGCGGTTGCCAAAGATTCTGCGCCGTTGACGCGATGACTAATTCTGCTCATCGGGATTGCTCCGTTCCTCGATGATCGCCCTTCCCTTCTCCACCGCGGCAATCGCATTCGGCAGCCAACGCTCGAAATCAACCATGGACAGGCCCGTAGGTTGGGCGACATAGGCGAGTTGGTCGAGCAAATCTCGAAAGTGCTCGGCCTTGCGCTGGACCGTCTCGCGGAACTGGGACGGAATGGCGGCAGCTTCGCCGCGATGAGCAGCATCTGCACCGGACCAGATGCCGGTGACGTAGGTTTCGCCGGAGGTATCGACATCCTCCTTGGCGTCACCCCATCCATCGTCATCTATGGCGAGAAGGCACGCATCTTCCAGTGTTGCGGCCTCGTAGGCTCGTTGGCGATAAACAGGAAGACGATACGTGGTTTCGATCGTAAATTTGGACATTACGGTACTCCTGTTGTGAATGTGGCTGTCCGGTTGGGTGCCGGGAAGGACGCAAAGTGGGGGTTAGCGCGTCGGAAGGCGGAACAGACGGAGAGGCGGCCATCGCTGGCTGTGACATAGAGGTTCTCCCTGGCTGGTGGGCCGCTTGCGCGAGCCCCGAAAATGCGCAAGCCCGGCGAGGCCGGCATGTACGGTGAAGACGGGGATCGACCGGCTGTCAGATCGGCTGGTTGTTAGAGGACTGGTTGATCATGTCATCGAGCCAATCGGCTACGGAATATCGGGCTACTTCCAGTCCAGCGCCGGTCCGTCGTCGAGCGGAATTCTCGGCGTGGAGTGCGTTGCGGGCCGCGGCAGGGACGGCAAGAATTGCGTTCAGCACCTCACGTGCGGCATTTTTCGAGACGAAGTCGCCGATCGCGGTGGTGGAGTTTTGGTCCACTCCATAAAGTGACCAGAATGCGCGGAATTCCCTGCCGGCCCTCTGCGCTCTCGCGAGGTCGGCGGCGAACTCATCCTCGTCCCGGTAGGAAGTGACCTGACGATCGCGCTCGATGCAGGGTCTCACCTCGAAATATTCGAAGGTGAGGGTGTTGCGCATTGTTGGCGTAAGATGGTCTCGGAACGATGGGCAGCGATCGGTAAGTGGTGTTGCCGGTTTCGCCTGCAGTTTGTTGAGATTGGCGCCGCAATCGGCGCAGATGTCGTCGCCGCGGTTCCAGTGGCTTGCCGGGCAGTTCTCCGGCCCATGCGTGAAGCTCGCACCGTGCTCTGCTTCGTCGTCGCGCAGATAGGCAACCGTGATCGGACCGCGCTGCTGATGATCGGCGATCAGGTCCTCGGCGGAGTTCCAGAGGATGATATTCGACACGCCGGACTGTTCGCCGAAACTCGACTGGGCGAGATCAGCGGCGACAAAATGGTGATCGACGGGACCGGGCTCGGGTGTGTATGCCTCCTCGTCGATGACGAAGGCGGCGAAAAAGACCTTTCTGGCCATGGCGGTTTCCTTTCCAGAATGAATTACGATGGCCGACGCCTCGGCATGAGGTAGAGAGTGCGATGCGGGGCTGAGGGGACTTGCCGCCGGCATGACGGCTGCAGCGCGCCGAGAGCCGATCGACGTGGCAGCGCGTATCGGCAAGGCGCTTACGTGATCAGAATGGTTCTGAAGCTCTGGGCTTGAGCTGATCGAGCACGGCCGACGACGAACACTTCGTCTGAATTCGCCTCGAACAGCATCAGAATGCGGTTGCCGACCGCGACGCACTCGTTGAGCCAGTGACGATCGGGATCGCCGTATTTTGCAACGCGATCGGGCGGCACATAGACGATCGTCCAATGCGACAGCGTCTCGCCTGTTGGCGCGGCGTAGAAGTACTCCTTTACCTCGATCACGACGCCACCGGTGCTATAGGAGGTCGTAACCGCGTCGCCGGGCCTGGCGAGATCAGCCACCGTCGGCGCGCCGGGCGCTGTGCGCCGGTATCGCCGTCGATCCGCTACACCCAGGCCGGCGGTATAGGTCGAATGCGCCTCGTAGGTGCGCGTGGCCGCCGGCGACGGTTGCTTACGATGGGTCCGCATCTTTGCCTCCTCCCCTCCTCGTGCGTCGTGGGCGGATTGCCGGCATGCGGCTGTCGATCTCTTCGTCGGACAGATCCTCCAGGAGCTTGAGGACGGTCCCCTGCTCGCTGGCGTTGACCAGGATGGTCCGCTTGCCGTGGTGTTCGACGGGCCAGGCGTCGGGATTGGCCTCGCCGGCGATGCCCTTGAAGTCGGGGTGGGTGGCGTTCCAGATCGCCTCGAGCTTTTCCTCACGCGTCATGCTGTCGACGGCGCCCGTCTCGTGAGCAATGATCGCCGCACGCATGGCGTCAGGACTGCGCTTGTCGGAGAGATCGCAGAATCCATGGAACCACCGTTCGCGACCGCGGATCCTGATCGCGAAGAAAACGCTGGTGACGTAGCCCGCCTTGTATTCGGACATGCCGAACATGCCGGTCCTCTGGAACAGCGGCGGCAGAAGTCCCAGCATGAAATGATATTCCGCGCCTCCTATCTCGAACCATTCCGACGCATATGGTTTGCCGGACAGGGGATCGACACCGGGAGTATCGCTGTGGCGATTGAAGAGGGCGAACATTTGCTCGCGCGTCGCGACGCCCTCGAACACCTTTCGAAACGGTGGATGGTTGGACATGAAGTTTCTCCGGAATGGCCGGGCCACCCGCCGCGGCTGCGCTGCGGCGAGTGACCGTCGGGGGATGACGGGATCGGCGGTGGCGGGGGGTTCAAGCGGCGCGGCGATCCGAGGAAAGTGCGGCATCACGACCGACACCGGTGATGGCGCGGACGGCCGCGGCGAGGGCCGGAATGTCGTCGAGCATGGTCAGCGCGACGAAGTGGTTGGGCCCACCGATATAGTCCTTGCGCCCCTTGCAAGTCCGGATCAGAATGCCGTGACCCGAGGACAGGGCGAACTGGCCGACCTGGATGTAGACGCCGTCGTGGTGCAGGGTAACCTCACCCGAGATGGCAACCCCGGCCTTGTTGGATCGGACGATATAGCTGCCCGGCGGCAGCGCCAGCTCCGCGGCGAGTTTCTTCAGCCGTGAACGCGCTGTCGTGTGAAAGCGTCTTTTCTGCTGCTCGTCATAGGAGCAGCTTCTGTTCCAGTCGAACATGTCGATCTCCATGAAGCGGAACAGGCCCGGCGATCGCTTGTGCGATCCCGGGCCTGTTGTCGGTTGGTTCTAAACGGTGAAGACGTCAGGCGGCCGCGCGGCCCTCGATGACATCAGCGCCGACCTCGTCGGCAGAGACCTCCTCGAGATAAGCCCGGCTGTACGAATTGCGGGCGAGCCAGCGTCCGGCCGCTTCACGGTTCTCTGCGAGATGCAGGAGCTCCGGGCTGTCGCCGAGGTCCTGCAGAACGCGGACCATGGCTATTGCTGGACGCTCGACGATCTCGAAACGCAGGTCGCTCTCGACGGACCAGGTGCGCCGGACCGAGACGATGATGACACCGCCCTGCCCGAAATCGCCCTCATGCAAGGTGAAACAGGCCGGCGAGCTATAGGTCGCCCGCGACCGCGGCGGCTCCTTCCTGACCAGGCGACCGGTGCCATTGCGGCTTTCCCACGCGACGACCTTTTTCGTGAAGCGGGCCGGCGGCTTCGGTGTGGCGTCGTAGTAACGGACGACGCTCCCTAGAGAAGCGCAATCGTAAATTGTATGTGCGGACATATGTATTTCTCCATGTCGGAAAACGGAAAGGGCCCGGCGGAATATGCCGGGCCCGGTGCGGAGCGGGAGGCCGATTACTCGGCGGCCTGGAGGTGGTTTGTCTCGTCGCCGGCGATGGTCTCGGACTCTTCGGAAGACGGAGCCGCATCGTCCGCGAGGAAGGCCGGCAATTCGGCGGCATCGCCATCGCGCCCGGCATCGTCCGGCTTATCGTCAGTGACGGTCTCTCCGGCATTGGCAACCGCCTCGTCCACATCGAGACGCAGCGGCTCGGGCAGCCAGTTCGACCCTTCGAGAAGACGGGCGGCCTCACGTGCCATCAAGTCCTTCTTCATGTGGTCGATCAGCTGGGCGGAGTCCTCGCCGCGAGCCTCGCGGACCGCCTGAACGATCCGGGCCTTGGTGACGCGGCCGAGATAGTTGTCGACGGTGGGCTCCCAGCCGGCCGCCACCATGTCGAACTGGAGCGTGGCGGCGAGTGCGTCGGCATGGGCCAGCGCGCCAGGCCGCTTGTTCCACGCCTCGACGACGGCATTGAGCGAGAGCGACACGCAGTGCGCGAACAGCGCCTTGCGGCTCGCCTCGTCGAGACCAAGGAGAAAATCCCACAGCTTGTTGCTGTCCGGCATATCCCTATCCCAAGCTTCATGACGCTCGGCGATCTCCTTCGCCCAGGGCGTCTCGGCGAGACCCTGGACCTGGCCGAAGCTGTTGCTCGTCAGGCTGACCTCCAGGCAGCTGTCCTTGGCGAACCGGTAGAACACCTGCAGCACGAGGGCATGGAGGACCGTGACAAAGGCGATGTCGACGTCGTTCGCGAGCGCGTTGCGCAGCGCGAGCGTCTTCTGCGCGGTGAGATCGAAGACAAGACGATCAGGCAGTGGCTTGATGCCCTCATCCTCGGGTTCTTCTGCGCCGTCGGATGCTCCGCTCACGGACCTGCCGTTGACGACAACGCCATTGGCGCCGTCATCGTCTGCCTGCGACGCGTCGCGATCCTCGCCGTCGGCTTCTTCGTCGTCCTCGTCCGTCTCGACCCGCGCCTCGTCCTCGGGACGGACAAAACCGGCTTCGATCTGCAGCTGGCCGCTAGCGGCCAGCGTGATGAACGCACCGGCGATGGCCTGCTGCGCCGGGTCGTAGACCTGGGGCCGATCGCTGAAAGCGTCGAGTTCGGCGCCAAGCTGATCGAGCTTGGACTCGATCGCCTCGTCGGGTTCCTCCATCTCGGCATACTTGGCGTCGAGATCGTCATACTCGGCTTTCGCCGCGTCGTAACGGGTGATCTCCTCGGCGATCATCTCCGCCCGTTCGGCGTAGACGCGCCGCATGCCGGAGGTGTGGCCGTAGGGGAAGCTGATCGCCGCCTCGACCCACTTCCAGCCGTCGGCGCGAACGGCCTCGGAATCTGCCTTGAGCTTGTCGAAAACCAGCTGCTCGAGAAGAGCTGCATCCTGGAACCAGCCGCCGGAATCCTGCTCGAACAGATCGCGCAGGACAACGCCGCCCGCAGCCTCATAGGCTTCGGCGCCGACATAGACCGCCCGGCGATCGTCGGCACGAACCGTGGTCTCCGTCAGCAGGCGCCTGATGTAGTAGGGCTCCTGCATGTTCGAGTTCTTGGAGATGCGCTCCCATACCTGCTCCTGACGCACATGGTCATCGGAGATCGAAAATGCCATGATCTGCTCGAGACGGATTTCATCCCGTTCGTAGAGCTCGAGCAGCTTTGGAGAGACCGTTGCAAGCCTCAGGCGCTGCTTGACGGTAGCCGCCGAGACGAAGAAGCGCGCGGCGATCTCCTCGACGTCAAGGCCCTGGTCGCTCAGGGCTTTGAAAGCCCGGAACTGGTCGAGCGGATGAAGGTTCTCGCGATGCACGTTCTCGGCAAGCGAGTCCTCTTCGACCGACGTCGTTGCGCTGCGATTGACAATGCAGGGGATCGGCTCATTCTTTGCCAGACGCTTCTGCTTGACGAGAATGCCGAGCGCCAGATAGCGACGGCCGCCGGCGGGCACTTCGAAGGTGCCGGTCTCCTCTCCATTTCCGTCGAGCACAGGACGGACGTTCAGGCTCTGAAGGAGCTTTCGCCGGCCGATATCCTCGGCGAGCTGCTCGATGGTTACGCCGTCCTTCGCCCGGCGCACATTCTCCTGCGACAGCACAAGCTTGTCGTAGGCAATATTCTCCGAGGGGTTCATTGCGATCTTCTGATTGGCCTTTGCCATGATCAGGGTCTCCATGACGGGCGGCCCGGGGCCTCTCCCCGAACCACCAAACCCGTCAGGAACCCTCCCCTCCGCCCTCTGCCTCTGCCGGCCGCGCGCCAGCGCTCGTCGGCGGTCGCAGCGCGTGCTGGACTGTTGCCCGAGAGAGAACTATATATCTTCCAGAAACGTGGAAGGATTATTGTGATGGCCGGGTTCAGCAGTGAGGTGCTCACCACCAACGAGGCGGCATCGGTTACGCGCGTGCCGCTCAAGCAGGTGCATCGCATCATCGATGCTGGCCTGCTGCGCGGCCGTGTCGAGATGCGTGGTGGAAGCCGCGTCATCGTCGGATCGGGCCTGGTCGGGCTGCGTCTGGCCTGGCTGACGGCCGAGACACTGACACCGACGGCCCGGCGGCGCATCGTCGAGCGCGCGATTGCGAACAACGCGACATCGGTGGTTGCTGCCGACCCGCTGAAGGTCGACCTGAAGCCGATTGCGGCTGAGGTGAAGACCGGCCTTACGCGGCTAAGAAAGGCAAAGGCGATGGTCACGCGGGACCCCGAAGTTCTGGGCGGTCAGCCGGTCTTTGACGGAACGCGTGTGCTGGTCCATGACATCGCCGATATGCTTGCCCACGGCGATACGGTCGAGGCGATCCATTCCGCCTATCCGCAGCTGCCCCTCGACCGGATCGGGCTCGCTGCGGACTACGCGCTTGCCTATCCCCGACGTGGCCGTCCGCCGGTGAAACCAGTCTGGCGGACCGCGCCGTCAAAATTGTCGCGCACGGTCCGTCTCGACGATTTGCCGGCGGGTTCGTGAAGTTCCTGATCGACGAATGCCTCAGCCCGGACCTGGCGAAGCTCGCGCGAGAGGGCGGGTATCTGGAATCCAGTCACGTGCGCTGGCTGGGCCTGGCGGGCGCGAAGGATCATGTGGTTACTAGACGCGCTGTCGATGACGGCTATGTCCTGGTCACCCACAACACGACGGACTTTCGTGGGCTTTACGGCCGTGAGGAACTCCATGTCGGTCTGATCGCCTTCAACACGGCGCCCGGCCTGATGAGTCTCGATCTTCAGGTACGGCTCTTCCTCCTCGCCCTTTCCGAACTGGACGGTGAAGAGGCGTGGAACGAAGTGCTGGAGATCACAGTGGACGTAGACCGGACCGTGACGATCGAGCGGTTCGATCTTCCCGAGTAGCTCGCTACCCCATCTGGTTCGGCAAGGTCGACCCGGCCAGCCTTGCGCAGCGCCCCAGCGCGACATGGACGCGATCTCGGCGCCGGGATGCATGCCGGCATTGTCAGGGCCGTTTCGACGGCGGGGGCATGGCCAGCGTGTCGTAACGCCGCCGGCGATCATGCGCTCGGCCAGATCTGGCGTGAGCCGCGCGTCATAGTCCGCGATCGGCGTGGCGGCATCGCGGAATCCGTAATGTACCGACCTGGGTCGTGACGCTTGGTTGTCGAGCGGGCGAGGATGAGCAATCGCGGGGCCGGGATCAGGATCGATTTCATGCGTCGACTTCCTCACCGGTGGTTGTCAGCGTCGCCACACGGCGCACGACCACGGGCCGCGCGTCGGCTTCCTGGGCGAGGCGGCGGATCAGGTCGAGTTCGGCATCTGAGCAGTCGCCGCGCACCTCGAGATCGATCCAGTGACCGGCCCGGCTGACATGGGAGTCGCGCAGCCGGTGGCTGGAGGGGGTGTAGTAGCTCTCAGGTGGATCGTTGAGCCGGACGCGGGTGCGCAGGAACAGGATGCCCGAACCGAGATTGCCGCAAAACAGGAACTCGACGGCCGGCGTGGTCTTCGGGCCGCCGCCGATCTTCCGCTGCCCGATCTGGCGGAAGGCGTCGTCAAAGCTGGACGGATCAGGCGTGGTGCGCGCTGTCAGCTTGCCGTGGAAGACCCAGGGCGGTCGCTGAGGATCGACGCGGCCGACGGCGATCTGATGAAGCAGATCGAGCAGATAGGTGGGATCAGCGGGATAGGGACAACCCCGCCAGAGTTCTCGGACAGTGCAGCGAAGATCGTCGGGCAGGGCGAATAGCCGGGCACGGGCTGCGTGCCACCGGGCGGCGCGCAGGGCGCGCTGCTCGCGTTCGCGCTCATCCCACCAGATGTGGCGGCGGGCCATTTCTTCGTCGACGCTATGCTGGCCTGCAGCGATCATGTCCGCGAACAGCGGCAGGGCCTCACGTTCGAGGCGCTGCTTGCGCTTGAAGGCTGCACGTTTGCGCGACGTGTCCCGATAGGGTTCGGGTTTTGGCCAGGGACGGAAACGCATCAGGCCCCCTCCCCGCGTTCAGCCCGCGCGCCATTGGAAAGGATGCGGATGGCTGTGGTGATGCTGCCGGTCCTACGCGCGGCTTCGGCATAGGCGGAGAGCGGGTACGCGGCGGTGAAGAAGAAGTCGCGCTCGATATGCATATCGAACGGCAGCTCGAGCGTGGCAAGCTCTTCGAGGCTGAAGGACCCGAGTTCCGGCGGGTCGTTCAGCTGCGTCAGTCCGAACATGATGTCGCCGTCCGCGTCGAGCTCGGTGGCGAGCCAGGTGCCGATGCCGACCGGATTGAAGAACTTGACCACCGGCACATGGTCGCGACCGCTCCGGCGGCCGTTGGCGAGGAGCTGTTCACGCTGATCAGGCGCCAGCAGGGGCATGGGATTCTGGGCGATTTTACTCATCAGGCTTGCTCCGTGACGGGCGGCCGTAAGTCCTCTACGACCTCCTGACCCGTCACAACGAAAGGCGCCGTCCTCCTGGCTGGGAGGAGCGGCGCCTTGGAGTGGCGATGATCGGAAAGCCGACGGTGCCGACGAGCCTGATCAGTTAGCGAGGTCGAACAGCTTCTTGGCCTTGCCTTCCAGTTCGAGCCGGACGTCCTGGTGCTGCTTGTCGCGAGCAACACGGGTGATGCCCTGCACAAAATCGAAAACCGACGTTGGCGGATGGCCTTCGTCGCTGAGCACGGCTTCGATGATCTTCGTGGTTTCACCTTCGAGAAGCCGCGCTTGCGCAGGAATGTCGTGCGATCGTCGTCGTCACGGGCGACGATGCGCTCGCGCGCTGCCTTGATGCCGTTGACGAAGGGCATGGGCGAGGATTCGGCGAACTGGATCAGTGCCGGCTCGGCTTCGAGTGCAAAGCGCGAGGCGGCGTATTTGGAGTGGCGGATGGTGATTTCCTGAAAATCCTCGACGCCCCAGAGATTTCTGTTGCAACACACGGCACGCAGGTAAAAGCTTGCAATTCCGAGGGTTTTCGAGCCGACCTCGCTGTTCCAGGCGTAAAATCCGCGGAAGTAGAGATCCGGTTCGCCATTCGGCAGCCGACCGGCTTCGATCGGGTTAAGATCGTCGACCAGGAATACAAAGATGTCGCGGTCCGAGGCATAAAGCGTCGTCGTGTCCTTCGATATGTCGACGTTGGGATTGTAGATGCTGGTCGACCAGTCGAGCACGCCGGGCACCTTCCAGCGTGTGTCACCGGTACCGTTGCCGGCGATCTTCCGCACCGCCTCGACGAGCTCGTGGTCGAAAATCCTCCCGTAATCCGGACCCGTAACTGCCCGAAGCTCGAGACGGCCATTCTCGATTTCGAGTGTCTTCACCTGCTCGGCACGGTGCGTGGAAAGGCCATATTGCAGGTTGATGCCGGCGAGCGCTGCCGGCAACTGGCGCAAATAGGTCGCCGGTGCGCCGACCAGGCCGGCGAGTTGCCCGAAGCTCCAGTGGGTCGGGGCGACGGGAGTGTCTGCCTGCGGCAGCATCAGTGTCAGGCGCTCGGGATCGTCGCGGCTGGCCTCGACGCGGATTGCCTCGCTGTCGACGATGCGCGTACGGCTGCGATCGGATCGCCGCTTCACCGAGTTGTGGAGATCGGACAATGAAAGATATCGCTCGTCCGGCGGGCGGTTGAACCACTCAGACGAGACGCGGCCAATGCGCTGGCCGCGGCTGACATCCACCTTGTAACCATTGTTCCCGATCCGGGTCGGCGCCTGAATTTGCATCTGGGTCATAGCTCTTGCTCCGCGGCGGGTGCCAGGAGCCTCTCTCCCGGCCTTCACCCGCCGAAAGCATTCCGCTCCACCCTCTCCCTCTCGGCGCCGGCCAAGCCAGACCGAGCGCCGCCCATGCGGCAGCTATTGCGTCTCTGCGCGAAAGCTGGGGACTGGCCGCAGGCCGGCCCCAGCGCAACCGCAATCGGGTCCTGCGGCCAGACGCGCCCCACCATTACCAGTGCCTGGTCACCACCGGGATAAGCCAAGCCACGCCCTCGCCGGCGCATTCGCCCGATGGCGAGAACAATGGCAGTTGCCACGATGGCGAAACCATGAATCAATGCGCGTCAAGGAGATGCGGCGGCGTCCGGAGCATGGAGATGCGACGATTCAGAATTGCTGACCAGGTCATAGAGGAATCGGCGTCTGACCTGCAGGTCGTGCTGGCGGATGCCTACCAGCGCAAGAGTCGGCCACTCTGCCTGTGCAAGGAGCCGGGTGTGGCGATGTACATCGCACAGGTCGGCGACCAGTACATCGTCAAGCGAATGCCGCTCTCGGGCGACGGGCATGATCCCTCCTGCTCGGCCTACGAGGCTCCAGACGAGCTCTCCGGCCTCGGCATGCTGATGGGCAGCGCAATCCAGGTCGATTCAGAGAGCGGGATGGCGGCGCTCAAACTGGATTTCAGTCTTTCGAAAGTTGGCGCTCGATCGGCGTCTCCTGTGGACGCCGGAGGCTCGGACAGCGTGGTCGGGGACACGAAGAAACTGTCCCTGCGCAGTCTACTTCATTACCTTTGGCATGAAGCCGAACTCACCGTCTGGACGTCGCGATGGGCTGGTAAGCGCCATTGGTGGAATATCCGGCGGCACCTCGTCGAAGCCGCCGGACAGATGACGGTCAGGGGCGGACCGCTCAGCAAAATCCTGTTCGTGCCAGAGCCGTTCCGGTCCGCCGACAAAACGGTGATCGAGCAAAGGCGCGCAGAGGCGCTTGCTTCCGCGCTGCCCCCGAAGAGCGGTCCCAGAAAGCTGATGATCCTTGTCGGCGAGGTCAAGGAATTCGGCACGGCTCGCAGCGGCCACAAGTTAATCGTCAAGCACATGCCGGGGTTCGTGTTCTTGCTGGGTGAGAGCCTTCATCGTCGGCTTCAAACCCGTTTTGAAAACGAGATGGCTCTCTGGGGTGCGGATGAGGCATCGCATTTGATCGCCATTGCCACCTTTGGGTTGACACCGGCGGGGCTTGCGGTGATCGAGGAAATGGCCGTCATGGTGGTGGCGGAGAATTGGGTACCCTACGAGTCCGCCTATGAAAAGAAGCTGCTCGATGCGCTCGCCAGGGTGAGAGAGCGCAGCGTGAAGAGTCTGCGCTACAACCTGCCGGCGGATAAGCCGGCCGTGGCCGCGATGTTGCAAATTCCGCCGCGACCGGTTGGACTTTACGTTGTTCCTCCTTCTTCCGATGGCGCATATGAGGAAACGCTGGGCGAATTGATCGCATCCCGACCTGAGTTCGATTCCTGGATCTGGCGGACGGCCGATGGTGAAATGCCGCCATTGCCTGTTCGGTAGGACCGAGTGCCCCTCACATGACGAGTATATGGTTGTCGGAAACCGATTTGCCCAGACCTCGTCCTACGGCCATTTTGGCCGCAAGGCCGGCAGCGACGCGTGCTTCTCCTGGGAAAAGACGGACCTCGCCAAGGCGTTCCAGGACGCGGTCGCGGCCTGATATCGGCGCCAATTCCCGCCCATGGGTCCGACGGCCGACCTTCCGTCTTGACTAGTCCCTGCCTACGGCCTATTTCACCGCCACGTTAGCACTCGCTTGGGTCGAGTGCTAACGCTCTCCGGCAACTGAGAACCATTCAACATCCGTACCAGGGAGACATCCAAAAATGGCAAAGTCGAATTTCCGGCCGCTGCATGACCGCGTGGTCGTTCGCCGGGTCGAATCCGAAGCGAAAACCGCCGGCGGGATCATCATCCCGGATACGGCAAAGGAAAAGCCGCAGGAAGGCGAGATCATCGCTGTCGGCTCCGGCGCTCGTGACGAAGCCGGCAAGCTCGTCCCGCTGGACGTCAAGGCCGGCGACCGGATCCTGTTCGGCAAATGGTCGGGCACCGAAGTCAAGCTCAATGGCGAAGACCTTCTGATCATGAAGGAATCCGACATCATGGGCATCATCGGCTGATATCAGCACTTTCCGTCAACTGAATTCCCGGGCTCAATCCAAGCCCTTGCCAGGAGTTAAAAATGGCTGCCAAAGACGTAAAATTCTCCCGTGATGCCCGCGAGCGCATGCTGCGCGGCGTCAACATCCTCGCCGACGCGGTGAAGGTCACGCTCGGCCCCAAAGGCCGCAACGTCGTCATCGACAAGTCGTTCGGCGCCCCGCGCATCACGAAGGACGGCGTCACCGTCGCCAAGGAAATCGAACTCTCCGACAAGTTCGAGAACATGGGCGCGCAGATGGTCCGCGAAGTTGCTTCGAAGACCAACGACATTGCCGGCGACGGCACCACGACCGCGACCGTTCTGGCGCAGTCGATCGTCCAGGAAGGCCACAAGGCGGTTGCCGCCGGCATGAACCCGATGGACCTGAAGCGCGGCATCGACCTCGCCGTCATCGAAGTCGTCGCTCACCTCGTCAAGAACGCCAAGAAGATCAAGACTTCGGAAGAAGTCGCCCAGGTCGGCACGATCGCCGGCAATGGCGACGAGTCGGTCGGCAAGATGATCGCGGAAGCGATGCAGAAGGTCGGCAACGAAGGCGTCATCACGGTTGAGGAAGCCAAGACCGCCGAGACCGAACTCGAAGTCGTCGAAGGCATGCAGTTCGACCGCGGCTACCTCTCGCCCTACTTCGTCACCAACGCCGACAAGATGGTTGCCGAGCTCGAGGACGTCTACATCCTGCTCCACGAGAAGAAGCTCTCCAACCTCCAGGCCATGCTGCCGGTTCTCGAAGCCGTCGTGCAGACCTCGAAGCCGCTGCTCATCATCTCGGAAGACGTCGAAGGCGAGGCTCTGGCCACGCTGGTCGTCAACAAGCTGCGTGGTGGCCTGAAGATCGCCGCCGTCAAGGCGCCGGGCTTCGGTGATCGCCGCAAGGCCATGCTGGAAGACATCGCCATCCTCACCGGTGGCCAGGTCATTTCCGAAGACCTCGGCATCAAGCTCGAGAACGTCGGCCTCAACATGCTCGGCCGCGCCAAGAAGGTGTCGATCTCCAAGGAGAACACCACCATCGTCGACGGCGCCGGCAAGAAGGCCGAGATCCAGGGCCGCGTCGCCCAGATCAAGCAGCAGATCGAGGAGACCACCTCGGACTACGACAAGGAGAAGCTGCAGGAACGTCTGGCGAAGCTCGCCGGCGGCGTTGCGGTGATCCGCGTCGGTGGCGCGACGGAAGTCGAAGTCAAGGAAAAGAAGGACCGCGTTGACGATGCGCTGAACGCGACCCGCGCGGCCGTCGAAGAAGGCATCGTTGCAGGCGGCGGCGTCGCACTCCTGCGTGCTTCGCTGGCTATCACCGTCACCGGCGCCAATGCCGATCAGACGGCCGGCATCGCCATCGTGCGTCGCGCGCTGCAGGCTCCGGCCCGCCAGATCGCGTCGAACGCCGGTGAGGAAGCATCGATCGTTGCCGGCAAGATCCTCGACAACAAGGGCGCGACCTTCGGTTACAACGCCCAGACCGGCGACTATGGCGACATGATCGCCATGGGTATCGTCGATCCGGTCAAGGTCGTTCGCACGGCTCTCCAGGACGCGGCCTCGGTCGCTGGCCTGCTCGTCACCACCGAAGCCATGATCGCGGAGGCTCCGAAGAAGGAGTCGGCTGGCGGCGGCATGCCTGGCGGCATGGGCGGCGGTGGCATGGGCGGCATGGGCGGTATGGATTTCTAAGGCCCCCGTACCCCAACAGTCTCAGAAAGGGCGGCAGCGATGCCGCCCTTTTCTTTGGGCGAACCTCTTTTGCCTACAGGGGCAGGTCCTTGCCCGATCTAGGGCACCATACGGCGGCACTTCAATTGAAGACGCCAATGACTGAATTCATTCTGTTCGCCATAGGGCGGGCTGCCAAGCGGTGGTCGGCACGCTCGCCATGGCCTACGGCGCGGTCTCGTTGACAGGCTGCTGTGCGCCACAGCGGTCATCCGATCCAAGGCCGATCGGGCCGGGCCCATCCCAGATGGCGTCATCTGGTGGAGAACTCCTTCTGCCAACTCAAGGCATTCCGACGCATCGCACCGGGCTAGGAAGAAGACCGACGACTGCTTTGCGGGCCTCGTCAATCTTGTCGCTGCGTTCCTCGCAAAGCCTATGTCTGTAAACGGGCCTTAATACTTTTGTTAGCTCGCAGAACCCTCTCGCCTGCGCCAAATACACCGTTTGAGCCCATGAGCCACTCAGGGGGTTGCCAAGGGAGAATCGCACTCATAATTTTGCTAGTCGCTGCCGGCACACTTTTCGGCGCGGTAGCCCAGGCCGCGAAGGGCCTGTAAGAGCGGCGCTTCTTATAAGAGCGCACCCTGTGCGCGCCATCTTTTCGCGATGCGCAACAGGTCCTGCGGCATTATCGCGAACAGCGGTCGCGCGCAGGGTGCGTTTCGTGGTTGCGGCTGCGCCGCCATGTTTTCAATTCGCGCACAGGCTGCGTTTTGCAAACGCCGCTTCGTAACACAACGCAAAGGATTTCATCGCATGGGTATTCGAAATTTCATCGCAGCAGCCTTCCTCGCCATGACGGTGACCGTCGGGTCACCCTCCGAGGCCCGCACCCCCTTCACCAACGACACCGCCTCCCGCATCCAAGCCCTGGCTCTGGTGGAAACCCTCAACGCCGACCTGCTCAGCCACCCCAGCGCCACGCTCACGCTGGAACGGTGGTGTGGTGACCACGGGCTGGCGCCGGAGGCGAAGATCGTCGCCCATCGCGTGAAGGGCGACGACAAACTGCTGCCGGATAATGCCCGCCAAGCGTTGAGCATCAGCGCTGACGAACCCGTGCACTACCGCCGCGTGCAGCTCGCCTGTGGCGAGCTCGTGCTCTCCGAGGCCGATAACTGGTACGTCCCGTCGCGCCTCACACCCGAGATGAACCAGGTGCTCGACACCACCGACCAGCCCTTCGGGAAGGTGGTCCAGCCGCTGCACTTCCGCCGGCAGACCATTAGCGCCGAGCTGCTGTGGTCGCCGCTGCCCAAGGGATGGGAGATGGACACGCCGCTGCCGGCGGCGGGGAAGGGGGCGCTGGTCATTCCCCACGAGGTGCTGCGGCACCGGGCCATCCTCTATACCGGGGCGAACCAGCCCTTCAGCCTGGTGGTGGAGACCTACACAGCCGAGGTCCTGGCCTTTGGCCGCCGCTGAAGGCCGCGAACCGCCCCCTGGCCGGTCCCTGTGACAGCGAGCGCTCGTAGGTTGCCGACCGAGCGCCTTTCTCTACTGTGTTTTCTGATTTTCGGACCAATGCGACGCTGGCGAGCCGGGTTCTATGTACCGACCAATCGAGCGCAGGTAGGCGACGATCTCCGCTAGCAAAAAATCACGATCGCCAAACTCTTCGCCTATGCGTTTGATATCCTCCGCCGCCGTCACCATCTCCTCCAGGTCACCGAGTACATAGCCTCTGTGGCCGATAGCGCAGATATCGCAGCCGGCCCCGATCACCTGGTCGATGAAGGCTGGAATCTCACTCGCCTTCATCTGCCGCATGCTACTTGTCATCACGATCATCCTCTCGTTGACTATATTCTTATCTCACGAGCGAGAGCCCAAAACGAAGCTCATTCCGGTCCTTGGCCAGCTTTGTAGCGCTCGCTCCGGAAGTCCGACTACCTGGAAGTCCGTGCGCGCGATTCTGAACCCTTGTGCGCTAATACAACAGGGAACCCACGTCAAAAATATTACGAGCCTGTGCCACAGCAATTCCGAGATCACGCGCTTCCCTCCGTTTCGCCGTCCTCATTGACCATGCGCACCGGCAAATAGGCATTCGTCTCCAACCACTCCCGTAAAATGATCTTGATGAGATCCGATCTCCCAATTTTCATTTCAGCGGCGATGGAGATAAGGGCATCCTTGGTCGCCGGTTCCAATGGCACGCCGGCGACGTTTCTGAGCATGAGGGCAGCGCGGCGCAGGATAATCTGCAAGTCCGCGCACGGGATATCCGTTATGCGATCGGCCGCTCTCTCAAGTTCTTCTGCAACAGTGTCATCGGGCTCCAGTCGTCCATTCCTCTGGAGGCGAACCTTCGCGTCGCGGAGGGATGGAAATAGCCATGATCGGTCGGTCTGTTGATGTCAGTGCCAGCACGTCGTCATCTCAGACATGCACGCATATCTCGCCTTGCGGCCGACTGTCGAGGCGAGGCAGACATATTTTCATCAATATATCACCGGTTGATGGCGCGACTTGCATCGATACCTCTCTTCCCGTCACGCAGGCGTTTCGTCTGTCGCACTCGACAGCCAGGTAAAACGGCGCGATGTTGCCCATCATCGAGGAGAAGCACATGCGAGACCTGCCACGCGATATCGATGCGGATGTGGTGATCGAGATCGGCAAACTGCTCGATGACACGGATGTTGGTCCTTTGCCGGTCCATGATCTCGTCAAGCAGATTCGGACTCTGACGCAGTCAAACGTCTCTGATCAGGCGATCGAACACCTGATCGTCGAGATGGCGGCGAATCGAGGCTTGTCAATGATCTTCGAAATGCCGCCAGCTTAGAAAATTTTACCTAGGTCGGATCAAGCGCGCCTTTACGCTTTACTTAAGTGAAGATTTGCCGGTTCGTCGCTCCTGCTCGATCTCGAAATTGATCTTCTGTGCGTCGACCAACGTCGACAGGCCAGCTCGCTCCACGGCCGAGATGTGAACGAAAACGTCCTGTCCGCCATTGTCCGGCTGAATAAAGCCAAAGCCTTTGGAGGCGTTGATCCACTTCACCGTCCCAGTCGCCATATGCGCATTCCTTGCCGACAAGCGGCGGCCAAGCGCGCCAAGATCGCCGGCATCCCGGTTCAAAACCCAAGCCCTCACTCCGCAGCTTCGCGATGAAGCCAGGTTCTGGACGCCTTGGTCCGTCCAGAACCTCCTCGAAACTCATAAAAAGGGCCGGCTTGGTCGAGATTGCTCCGCCAAGATGGTCATCCGGTCATTCTCGCCGTCGCCCGTTGGCTTTCAGCGCGGCCATCAGCATCGGTCCGACAGAGAACTGCCCTGTCCTCGCCTTGTCGGTCGGCACCCGCAGATAACCGCCTGCCGAGTTGATGTGCTGAGCGCGCTGCAGGATGCAGGCAATCACGATCGCGGCGACTTCCTGGCCCATTACATGGCAAGCCTCCTCGTACGCTGATGGTGAGACACCCAGATATACCAATCACTGAACGACCGAGATGTTCACGATAGCGGACCAGCAGCTTGTGGAGCTTAAGAAGCGAGGCAATCGGCGCAGAAATTCCCTCAGTCTTCACCGTAGCTATCTCTTCCCGATACGCTCGATCCCAAGCTCGCAGCTGTGAAATCCGGTAGACCGCCGCCGGTGGTACGTTTAGCACCGCGCGTCCTATGCGCGCGGCACGCAATTCCAGTCCCGCGAGGATCGGACGCGGCACCGGGCAGCGCGGACGGTAGGTGAATTGATAGAAGGCGCCGCCGGGCCGCAGCAGTGAAAAGACTCCGTCCAGGATTGCTATCACCTTTTGATTGGGCATGCTCAGAAGCGGCAGGCCGCTGATGACCGCTCCGGCCGCCCCATTTTGAAGCGCGCAATGTTTCCGATAGCAGCGGCGTCCATGTGCAGTACGCGCACCCGAGGAAGGCGGCCTGGAGATGCTGTGCGAACTCCGCGCCGTACTCAACCAATGTCAGGTCTTCCGCTCCAGCAATTGCGCCGTGAAAACACCGGTGCCGGGACCAAGTTCGATGACGGTCCCTGTGTCGGCAGTGATATCTTGCGTGATGATCCTAGCGAGTGCCTTACCGGAGGGTGCCACTGCGGCCACGCGGAGCGGCGATCACACGCGCCCTAGGCTAGCACACCCAAGGACAGGCCGGAAATTGTCGGTAGAAACAATTTGCTGGGCCAGATCGTACCACGCGCCATGGAAGTTCCACTTTTTGGCTCGAACGCGATATCGGCTTACGGGCCAGAGGAATGCCAATCGCAATGGCCGGTATTAGGCGTTGAGCTCAACTGGTCATCGCAACACCTTGTGCAGCCTATCGGCCGGTGTTTCGAAGTCCAGGGTTTTTCGGGGGCGCTGATTGAGCCGCAGGGCAACGGCGTTGAGTTGGGCCTGGGAGACATGGGAGAGGTTGGTTCCTCTCGGGAAGTATTGCCTGAGCAGACCGTTGGTATTTTCGTTGCTGCCGCGCTGCCAGGGGCTGCGCGGATCGCAGAAGTAGACCTGTACATCGGTTGCAACGGTGAAGCTCTGGTGCCGCGCCATCTCTTTTCCTTGGTCCCACGTTAGCGAACGTCGCAACGCTTCGGGCAGTTTGCCGATCTGTTGGGCCAAGGCCGCCACGACGGTCGCGGAGTCTCTTTTCTTCGAGCGATGACCTATGGTCTTCAAAGGAGTCGGACCAAAGACCCACCAGTTGCAGTGTCCCGACGAACGCGCGCAGCCACAAACGGCGACCAGCGCGGCTCGAAGAAACGTGGAAGCAAGCGCGGCTGCCCTCCTCGAGCAGCTGCCTCACCACGCAATACCTGCAGACAGGCAAATTGCCTTCAACAAGGGGCCAAAAGCGTGCTGTACCGGCGGCAAGGATCACAATCCCTGCAGCGGTCGACAACTGTCGAGCTGACGGAGGCGGTTCGAATTTCTGAGATTTATGCTGCTGAAGAACTAAGCGGCGACCATACCAAGAATTTACTTTCAAATTCTGGCCGCAAAGTTCTATCGTAAATGAAAATAGGGGATGGGGCATGGAAACGAGTTCGGACACTGGCGATGCCGCCGGTATATCAACCGCGCCCGTAATAGAAGTCGTGGCGGACATCGCCGCCAGCTTTACATATGCGTCCTTCCAAAATGCTATTCCGGTGATCCGGTCTATCGCGCTCAACAACCCGACCCAGCAGGGTTTCGAAAAATGCACTCTCGAGCTGACATCGAACCCACCTTTTTTGCGCGCCAAAAGCTGGACAATTGATCGGATCCTTGCTGGCGACCGGCTTCCCTTAAGCGACCGAAAAATCGATCTCGACGCCAGCTATCTGGCCGGTCTCAACGAGGCTGAGCGCGGGGAGATAACGCTGCGGCTCACCTCAGGAGACGCAGTGCTGGCCGAGCAGCGCGTTGCGGTGCGCCTGCTTGCACGCGACGAATGGGGTGGCGTCATCGATATGGCGCAACTGTTGCCTGCATTCGTCATGCCGAACGACCCCGCGATCGCAGGACTGCTTCGTTCCGCAGCGGAGCGGCTCGCAGCGCATGGTCATGCCTCCAGCCTCGATGGCTATCAAAGCGGCAATCCGCAACGCGCGTTCATGCTGTCGGCCGCAATTTATTCGGCCGTTGCCGGTTTATCCCTGCACTATGCAGAGCCTCCTGCAAGCTTCGAAAGCCGAGGCCAAAAAATCCGACGTCCCTCGACAATTGCCGCGGAGAGGCTGGCAACCTGTCTCGATGCCAGTCTGTTGTTCGCCTCCGCCCTGGAGGCGACGGGCCTGCACCCAGTCGTGCTTATGTTCCAGGGCCACGCTGCCGTCGGCGTCTGGATGACACAAAAGACGCTCGCCAATGCCATCGAAGCCGATGCCATGGAGATCCGCAAGGCGCTGGCATCGCGCGAACTGATCGTGTTTGAGACGACCGGCGTAACGCATCGGCCGGCGATGACGCTGGAGGCTGCGCAACGGGCAATCGAACAGCGGCTCGACGAAACGCAGGTAGGCTCCTTTGTCGCCGCCATCGATATCCGCCGCTCGCGTAGCGGCGGCATTACACCGCTTGCCTCGCACGAACCGATGCGTCGCAGCGTGGATACCGAGGTGGCAACCGAAATCGCGCTGCCGCTGCCAGCGGCACCGGTAGTGACAGCCCTGCCTGCCGACATCGTCGAGGTGAAGCCGACGACCGCGGCCGGGCGGATCGACCGCTGGCAGAAAAAGCTCCTTGATTTGACACTGCGAAACCGACTGCTCAATTTTCCCGACTCCAAGAAGACAATTCCTTTTCTTTGCACCGATGTCGGCTACCTCGAGGACCGCCTGATGGCGGGCGCCTCGATCCGGGTGATTTCGCTGCCCGAACAGAATCCATTGGGCGAGCGTGATGCTGCTCTCTATCGCGAAGTCCATGGACGTGACCTGCAGCGCGGTTTCGCAGCAGAAGCGCTCCTGCGCGACGAGCTCCCATCGACGCTCGATGGACGCCAATTGGAATCCCGACTGATCGATGTTTACCGTCAAGTACGCAATGACTTTGCCGAGGGCGGCGCGAATACGCTTTTCCTGGCGGTCGGCTTCCTGCGCTGGAAGAAAAAACCGGAGGACGAGCGCAGCTATCGCGCGCCATTGTTGCTCGTGCCGGTCAAAATCGAGCGCCGCAGCGCAACATCGCGTTTTACCTTGCGCTTTCATGAAGATGAGCCGCGGTTCAACGCAACCTTGTTGCAGTTTCTTGAGCGCGACTTCGAGCTCAAACTGCCACAGTTCTCTGGTGAGCTGCCCGAAGACGAAAGCGGCGTTGATGTACCGCGTCTGCTAAGTCTCATGCGACAGGCAGTGCGCGACGTCCCCGGCATGGAGGTGGTGGACGAGACGGCGCTCTCTACCTTCTCCTTCGCCAAGTTTCTCATGTGGAAGGATTTGGTCGAGCGTACCGATGCGCTGCGCGAGAACCGCGTCGTACGCCACCTGATCGATACGCCGGAGATAGCGTTCGAGGGCAATGGTTCATCATTCCGGGACGAGCGCGAACTCGATCGGCACTATGCCCCGTCCGATATCGTTTCGCTGCTGCCGGCCGACTCTTCACAGACCGCGGCAAGCCTTGCCGCCGCTGAGGGTCGCGACTTTGTCATCATCGGTCCTCCCGGCACTGGCAAGAGCCAGACCATCGCCAACATGATTGCCAACTGTCTTTCAGTTGGCAAAACCGTGCTGTTTGTGGCCGAAAAGACGGCGGCGCTCGATGTGGTGTATCGCCGCTTGCGCGAACATGGCCTGGGCGCGCACTGTCTCGAACTCCATTCCAGCAAGGCGGACCGACGCAACTTTCTCAACCAGCTCAGGATCAGCTGGGAAAGCGGCGCGCGCGTGGACGCAGCAGAGTGGATTGCGATCAACGAGCGGCTTCGCGTCCGTCGCGACGAACTGAATGCCTATGTCGAAGCGCTGCATCGGCGCCATATCAATGGCCTCACGCCCTATCTGGCGCTTGGCATCGCTCTCAAGAACAAGCAACAGCACGCTCCGGGATTATCCTGGCCATCGCGCGATGGCCTGGACGAGGCAAGCCGGCTGGCGCTGGAGCATATTGCCGCCGAAACAGGTCTCGCATTTCAGTCAGTTGAGATGCGACCGGTCTTGCGTCTCATAGATGTCACCGAGTGGACGTCAGGCTGGCAGGACAATTTGCTCGAAGGGGCAAAGACCCTCAAGAGTGCGTCCGAGGTTCTAGCGACCGCACTTGACGCCTTCCTGGTGAGCATCGGCCTGCGCGCAAAAGGCGATGCGTCAAAAGCGGAGCTCGAAGCGCTGCGAAAACTAGCAGGGGCACTCCAGGACAGCGCCGGCTATGACCTCAGCATTGTCTTTGATCGAGATTTCTCCCAGTTACGGGGAGCCCTCGCGACTCTAAATGATGCAATCGGGGAGTATCGCGCGTCTCGTACGGGCCTGTCGGCACACTATGACGAGGCTGCTGTTGCGCGCATACGGGTAGAGGACATAGAGCAGCAATGGCAACAGGCCGCTTCTGCGTTCTGGCCAAATAGTCAGTTGGGCAAACGCAAAGTCCAGAAGCTGCTTCAATGCTATGTAACAGAGGGCGTGGCCGATCCTCAGCGGGACTTGTCACTGTTGCGCGTGATGCAGGACCGCCGCGCCACTGTCGAAGCCAACATCCTATCTGGGAAGCCGGTCGGATTTGCTGCACTTGATACCGACACCCATAGTATCGATCAGATACTCTCGATCGCCGAAAGGCTTCGACAGACGCTACGCCTGCCCGGCCTCGGCACGGAGGATCTCAGAGCGCTCCTCCAAGCAACCGCCCCGAGCCTGCGAAGCGGTGCAGCAGATAGCACGATGCGCCATGGGGCAGCCCGCTTCCTTGCGGCTTCTACAGCATTCGAGGCTGCGAGGACCCAATTTGCGATCGCTGCTGGAAAGACGCCTTCGTGGGCAGGACATAATAACCCGCTGACCGAATTGATGACCGCGATGGGAGACTTGCTCAATGCCCGTCATCTTCTGCGGGACTGGACTTCGTGGTGCGGCACTCGTCGCAGAGCTGTCAGTCAGAATCTGGGAGCGTTGGTCGACGATATCGAGGCGGGTCTAGTGCAACCAACCGAAGCTCAATCCGCGTTCCGCCTGGCCTATGTACGCTGGTGGCTGCCGGCCACGCTGGATGCCGATCCGGTGCTGCGAGATTTCCGGCGCTTCCAGCACGAGCATGCCATCGAAGATTTCCGGGAAATCGACGATCTTGTCCGCGCTCAAGCAAGCCTTCGCGTCATCAGTGCCATCGCTCATGGTCTGCCCGCTGTGCAAAGCGTCCCTCGCAATTCCGAGTTGGGCCTGTTGCGCCATCAGATGGAATTGCAGCGGCCCAGCAGGTCAATCCGCGAGATGATCGGCGCTATGCCGTCGAGCTTTGCCAAGCTCGCGCCCTGCATGCTGATGTCGCCTCTTTCAATCGCTCAATACCTACCTCCCGACCAGGCGCTGTTCGACGTGGTCATTTTCGACGAAGCATCGCAGATCACCACCTGGGACGCTGTCGGTGCTATCGCGCGAGCCCATCAAACCATTATCGTAGGCGATCCCAAGCAGTTGCCGCCCACCAATTTCTTTGGCCGCAACGAGGAGGACGAGGAAGTCGTCGAGCACGAAAAGGATCTTGAGAGCATTCTCGATGAAGCCAAAGCGGCCGGCATCCCGGTGCGTGACCTGCGCTGGCATTATCGTAGCCGCAATGAGTCGCTGATCGCCTTTTCCAACCATCACTACTATCAGAACCGGCTCATCACATTCCCTTCCCCAACGGTGGAAGATCGGGCGGTGCAGCTGCGAAAAATCACGACCGGCATCTACGACCGAGGAAAAAGTCGCACCAACCGCATAGAAGCCCAAGCGGTCACCGATGAGGCGGTCAGCAGGATGCGGCGTTGGCTGGCCCTTGCAGAAAAGGATCGACCCACGCTCGGAGTCATCACCTTCAACGCGCAACAGCAGTCGCTCATCCTCGACTTTTTCGACAAGGCGCGACAGATGGAGCCTGAGCTTGAATGGTTCTTTGCCGACGATCGTATTGAACCCGTCATCGTCAAGAATCTGGAAAATGTCCAGGGCGACGAGCGCGACATAATCTTGTTTTCGATCACCTTCTCGCAAGATAACGCCGGCAAGCGCAGCATGGATTTCGGCGCGCTAAATCGGGACGGCGGCGAACGCCGGCTGAACGTCGCGGTGACGCGTGCGCGGCAGGAACTGATAGTATTTTCAGGTTTTACCGCCGACCAGATCGACCCCAACCGGACCAAGGCAATCGGTGTACAGCATCTTAAAACCTTCCTCGATTTTGCCGAGCGCGGCGCCGTGGCATTGCCAGCGCAGGAACGCGGATCGGTCGGGGCCTTGGAATCCCCTTTCGAGGAGGCTGTAGCCGCCGAGCTTGAGAAGCGCGGATGGACCATCGTTCCACAAGTTGGCATTTCTGGCTTTCGAGTGGATATAGGGATCCGGCATCCCGATCTCGCCGGCGCCTATCTGGCTGGGGTCGAGTGTGACGGCGCTGCCTATCACAGTTCTGCCACGGCGCGAGATCGAGACAAGGTCCGAGAGCAGGTCCTGCGAGGCCTCGGGTGGAACATTGTCCGGGTATGGTCAACCGATTGGTGGTTTGATCTCGAAGGTTGCACCGAGAGGCTTCATGCCAGCCTGGCCGCGCTGCTCGAGGACAGCCGTCGCAAGCAAGCTGAACAACAGGAAAGTGAAGCGACGATCCAATGGGACATGGGACATAAGGTCGACCCCATAGCCCCATTGCCAGCCGAAGAGTTTGCATCGATCGGCGAACCGGAACATCTGCCGATAAAATCAGAGCCAGAACTTGTCGCCGCACCCGTCGCGACGGGAGAGCGCCCATCGGCATCTGGAGCAATTTCGCCCGCGGCCGCGAATTCGACGCATGATTCCGTACCGACGGACGACCGTTATCGCCTCACTGACCTATCAGCATTCGCTAGCAGCCCGGATCATTTTTACGACTTCGCCTACCGAGGCACTTTGCGGACAATGGTCGACGCAGTGATCGAACAGGAAGGTCCGCTGCGAGAGGACGTCCTTGCGCAGCGCATCGCACGGGCGCATGGCTGGCTCAGAACGGGCAACAAGATTCGGGAGCGGATCGACCTGCATCTGCGCGATTTCGATAGAACTGAAGAATCCAGCGGCAGCTTCCTATGGAAGAAGGGGACGGTGGTCGATCTGCTTGATTATCGCATGCCGTTTGACGCCCATGCTCGCCGGTCCATTGCCGACATTCCAATCGCCGAGCTAGCCGCTGTCGTCGTCGCGAACAAAGACGTTCTGGAACAGTCGGATCCCGCTCTCGACCTTGCACGTATGCTCGGCGTCGAGCGACTTGCGGCGATATCACGCTCCCGGCTGGATGAGGCCATCGATCGCGCCCGGCGCTACCTGGCATCGACATAGTCTCGGAGACTCCATGTTTCGTTTCATCCACAGCTCCGATCTTCATATCGGCAAGCGGTTCGGCAACATGCCGGAGGATCTGCGCGGGCGGCTCCGTGAGGCGCGCCATAGCGCGATCAGCCGGCTGGCAGAACAGGCACGCGTCCATGGTGCATCCACCATATTTCTGGCCGGCGATACGTTCGACACCGAAACGCCCACTCCAGCGATGTTGCGGCAGGCCCTTGCCGAGATGAGCCAGAGCACGCCCTTGCGCTGGATATTGCTGCCCGGCAACCACGATTCACTGTTAGCTGATCAATTGTGGAGCGCGGCGGGTAGCGTTGTGCCAGACAATGTCATGCTGGCGACCCGGCCCGAAATCCTGACTATTGGCGCGGACGTGGCGCTGCTGCCCGCACCGTGCACGACCCGCAGACCCGGTCGCGACCTTACCGAGTGGATGAACAGCGCCGCGACGCCGCAAGGCGCCATCCGGCTCGGCCTTGCTCATGGCGCCATTCAGAACTTTTCCGAAGATTCAGCAGCGTCCGACGTCATTGCACCAGATCGCGCGGCCAAGGCCGGCCTCGATTATCTGGCACTTGGCGACTGGCACGGGCCCGTCACCATCAATGAGCGCAGCCGCTACAGCGGTGCGCCCGAACCTGACCGTTTCAAGCATGATACACGCGGCCAGGCCCTTGTCGTTTCCATTGCCGGGCCAGGTGCCATGCCCGAGATTGTGGCCGTCGAGACAGCCAGCTTTTCCTGGAAAACCGCTCCGCTGCATTTGCTGTCTGGCGACGACAGCGCGGCGGCATTTGAAGCGTTGCTACCACCGGCACCCTTGCGGCGTCAGACCTTGCTGCGAATTGTCGCGTCTGGCCGGGTACGGGTAAGCGGACGAACCGCCCTCGAAGCGGCGGTCGCGGCAGTCGCGCCCGACTACGCCTATCTGGAGCTGCAAGGGGACGGGCTTGCGACCGACTGCGAAAGCGGCGATTTGGATCGGATCGATCGCTCCGGTGCCCTTCGCGAGGCAGCGCAGGCACTGTTGGATGAAAGTATTGACGAAAGGCGGTCGACTGTCGAACGCGACATATCGCGAGAAGCATTGGTTCGGCTGTACAGCTATTGCGAGGCGATGGGATCATGAAACTTACAGCCCTTCGGCTCCACAACGTCAAACGGTTCGCTGGGCAAGGTGTCGCCATCGAGAACATAGGCGACGGCGTCAACGTGCTTTGTGCAGTCAATGAATTCGGCAAATCAACCTTCTTCGAAGCACTCCATGCACTCTTTTTCCAGCCTCATACGGGGACGCCCGAAGGCGTGAGACTGCTACGGCCTTATAGTGGGGGCAACCCGGTGGTGGAGGCCGACATCACTACTTCAGAAGGACGCTATCGGCTTACCAAGCAGTTTTATGGAGGCAAGCTGGCAAGCGTTATCGACCTCGATCGGGGGCGACTGTTGGCTCAAGCGGACGAGGCCGAAGCGTTTATCGGCAAACTAATCCATGGCGGAGCCGCAGGACCGGCAGGATTGCTCTGGGTTCGCCAAGGGGTCACCGGCATCGAAAAGCGCAGCAAAAGCGAGGAGGATGGCGAAAAACGCGTGCGCGAAAGCCTACTATCCTCGGTTCAGGGGGAAGTTGAAGCCCTGACCGGCGGGCGACGCATGGCCGAAATCGCCGCCGCATGTGAAGAAGAACTCTATAGCCTGGTTACGTCAACGCTGCGTCCCAAGAGCGGCGGTCTCTATGCGGCGGCGCTCGATGAGCGTGACAAACTGCTGAAAGAAGAGCTGCGCCTCAGCGCCGAAGTTGCCGGTCTGCGCGATGCGCTCGACAAGCGGCGCATGGCGTTGGCGCGTCTGTCTGAGCTTGAAAACCCCGAAGAAGGCGCTACCCGGCGGGAGGGCATCTCGGTAGCCGAAGCCGCGGTCGAGGCCGCCAAATCGCACAGCGAAGCCCTGAAAGCTGCTGAAGCGGAAGCTGCCCTGGCGACAATTCACCACGACGCTGCGAAGCAGGCCCTCGATAGTTTTCGGACCGCGCTCAAACGAGCCGCCGATTTGCGCGAGCAGTCGACGATTGCGCAGCTTCGCCGCAGTGAGGTTCTCGATCGGCGCGCTTCAGCCATAGCCGAAAACGAACGAGCGATGGCCGAAGTTCAAGTAGCCGAACAGGAAGAGCGCGAAGCTCGCGAACTGCTCGCGCGGCTGGATGCGACCCTCTTGGCACGCGACGCAGCCGAACAACTGGCCACCCTACACAACCGGTTGAAACAAGCCGAAGTCGCCAGAACCCAGATCGAAGATGGAGAGGCAGCGCTGGCTATGCTGGCGGTGCCGGAACAGGCTATCGAGCAGCTCCAAGCGCTCGAAATCGACATTGCCGGCCTTCGTGCAGCTCAACTGGGAACCCTGCCGACACTACGCATGGAATACCGGGACGGCGCCGCCGATTTGGTGACCATCGATGCCAAGCCTTTGCCCCATGCAGAAGACCAAAGCTTTGCTGGCACCGTGCGCATAGATATTGCCGGCATCGGAGCCTTGACCCTGCGCTCAAATCGGCCACAGCAAGCCAACCGGACCATCGAAGAAGCCGAAGCGAAGCACCACAGCCTGCTTGCGTCCCTTGGTGTCGATAGCCTCAGGACGGCACGCCAGCGCCTGGTTGAAGCGGGCGACAAGGCTGCCGAACTGGGCTTGGCGCGTCAGCGGCTTGGCGATCTCGCGCCCAAAGGAATACAGCAATTGCACGAGGAGCTTGCCCGACTGAGTGCCCTCGCGGCCGGGGACCTCGAACTTAAAGTCGATTCGCAACAGATCCGGCAACATCATGCAGCAGCCCAGCAGCGTGTGGCGACAACACGCAACAACGTGCGCGAGGCCCTGCCCCTGCGCAGCCATGCCGACGAGGCTGTCATGGCCGCGGAGACTGCTTACGTGACCATCCAGGCGGAACTGACCAGCCTTGAGGTCATATTGGGGCCTGACGCAGAGCGCGAGGAAAAGGAGCGCTTGCTCCTCACCGAGGCCACCTCGCGACAAACTCTGCGCGAAGCGGCTGAAACGCGCGCTGCACCCCTGCGCGACGGCGCTCACGATCTCACCAGCGCCGAAGCCGTTCTGCGCCGTGCCCGCTCGGTTCAGGATGCCGCCACGCAGGAAGCAAGTCAGTTGCGTGTAACTCTAGCCGATGTCAATGGCCATATTCGGACCCGGTCCGACGACGCGGTGGAAGAAGCTTGGCGCGAGGCCAGAGAAAAATTGGAAGTCGCTGAAGAGCGAGTGGGACGCTTCGAAATCGAAAAGGCCGTCCTCGACCGGCTGCGCACAACGCTGGTCGCTGCGCGCTCGGCGGCACGCGATCTATATCTCACGCCGGTCATGTCCGAGCTGCGGCCGCTGCTCAGACTGTTATTCGACGACATCTCCATAGTGTTCGATGAGAATACACTGTTGCCGCAGACCGTTCGTCGCAATGGTCAGGACGAGGATGTCGAGAGGTTGAGTGGCGGCATGCGAGAACAGCTTTCGGTTCTGACCCGGCTGGCCTTCGCCCGTCTGCTCGCCCGCGACGGGCGACCCACACCGGTTATCCTCGATGACGCGTTGGTCTATTCCGATGACGATCGCATTGAGTGCATGTTCGACGCTTTGCATCGTCAATCACGCGATCAGCAGATTCTCGTTTTCTCCTGCCGCCAACGCGCGTTCGCAAAACTCGGCGGAAACATTTTGCAGATGAGCGACTGGCAACCGGGTAAGTCATAAGCGGAGACGAGATGGCTCTGTCCGAAATTTGTATATATGTTTCGGACAGCTGCTTGTTGATCGTCCGAAAAACGTCTACAATTTTCGGACATGAGCAGCGACTCGCCCGATCTGAAGACAGCCATGCTTGACCGCATCCGTGCCGACGCGCCGCGCAAGGTGTGGACGCCCAGTGATTTCGTGGATCTCGCCTCGCGGGACGCCGTCGATAAGGCGTTGCAGCGGTTGACGAACGCGCAAACTCTCAGGCGAATCGATCGAGGACTCTACGATCAGCCTGGCTTCAACAAGCTCACCCAAAAAACTAACCCGCCCGATCCGCGCTCGGTCATCGACGCCGTTGGCCGACGCGACCAAACCCGGATGCTTGTCGATGGCATGACCGCAGCAAACGATCTGGGCCTGACCGACGCCGTCCCGGCAAAAATCGTGGTGCACACAGACGCCCGCCGTCGCGCCATTAAGCTCGGTAACGTCACAATCACCTTCCGTCCGACTGCGCCCAGCAAGTTGTTCTGGGCCGGGCGACTTGCGATGCGCGTCGTCCAGGCGCTTCACTGGCTCCGCGGTCTCCTGGTCCGTGAAGGAGAGAGTGATCACGTCAAGCGCAAGCTCGCCAAGCTCTTCGAAGATCCAGTTGCGGGCCTGCAGCTGAAAGCTGACATCACTGCGGGTATGACGGCGCTACCAACCTGGATGTGGGTGTTTCTCAAGCCGCTTGTCGAAAACGACGCTGGCGTTGGTCGTTGGCATGTCGGTGATGATGATCATGCTGGTGCCGATGCTGATCATGATCGTCAGCGACAACGAACGAGGGACGGCGACGATGATCACGCAGCCATCGGCCGACGGAAGCCGAAACCGCACTCTGCCGGCAAGACACGAACCGCCAAGCGCGGCGCAACCCGGACCGCGAAGACATGAATGCGGCTTTCGACGAGGTCCTCGCGGCAGGGTCGGACGCGATGTTAAGCGCTTTCGATACTACGGCGATGCGCCTCGGCATGCCTTGTTCAATGGACTGAAAGAGGGGGGACCCCGCCTCCTTTTCAGGGGCGGAACCTCCTTGTCCAAAGGTTTCGGTCTGATCAACCGCTTCTCACAGGATATCGACGTCACGGTGTTTCGGGACGACATTGGCGAACCGGGGACCATCGAGGAGCTCGACGCGCTGAGCGGTAAGAAACGGAAGGCGCGCCTCGATGCGATCAAGGACGCCTGCCAAGCCTACATCAACGGCCCGCTGCGCAAAACTTTAAGCCGCCATTAGCTACCTACTTCAGTCCAAGACCCGCTGTTAACGCGGGCGCGAGGATTTAGCAGGGATCGCGCCTGGCAAGGTCAGGGGCGTACGCCGACTGGCCGGGCAGGCCGTCCACAAGCGGACAGCGGAAAGACCCTCAGAATGGCCCGCAGCGGACCTTGTTTGGATCCTATGGCAGGCTGCGGCGGCCTCAAATGAGTCAGTATCAGCTTCAAATTCTCTGTAGAGAAGGGCCCGTCAGATTAATGGCGGTTTACTCGGAATTTGATTCAGCGTCATTCTGCATTTCGCTCATCGTCACCTCCACAATTTGATACCGTGATACCACGATACCAAGGTGGTTGACAAGAGGCTTGTTTTGGTGCAAAACAGCGCCATGAAACAAGCTAAAGCGATGACTGTTCGCCTCTCCGAAGAGCAAGCTCAGGCCCTGGAGATGGTCGCCAGCGTTGAAAATCGGCCCGTGTCCGATATTATTCGGGCAGCGATAACCACCCATATCGAGACCCGCAGACGTGACCCAAGCTTCCAGGCCGGGCTCAAGGACCGCATTTCACAGGCGCGTAAGCTGCTCGACCGCTAGTCGGTCACTGCCGCCTTCGATGACAGGGGAAGCATGAAGAAATCCACCAAGGGTCCGACGCCTAGCGCGCCCGGCCATATCCTCGGACAGCGCACATTCGCGGCGATCACAGCCGTCGAAGGCATCAACTTGAGCGCGGCCAGCCGTAAGCGTCTCGCGGATCTGAAGAAGCGCAAGCTTTCGCCTGACGATCAGCGGGCTGAGATTATCCGCGCTTATCAGGACGCCAAGTCACGCGGGTGATGTCGGTCGGTTACGACGCCTTCGACGATCCCTACGCCTATAAAGGCACCACGACCCTAAAGAACAAGCTTGCCTTGCGCGATCCCACATTGCTCGAGGCCTTCGAGCTTGAAATGACAACGCTGCGCGCTGGCGAGCCGCTACCGCGTGGTCGTTATGACCCGAGCCACTATCGCCGCGTCCATTACCACCTGTTCCAGGATGTCTACAGCTGGGCTGGCAAGTACCGCACGGTGCGAACTGCGAAGGCCGGCAATCCGTTCTGCTTTCCGGAGTATATCGACGGCGAGATGAAACGGCTTTTCGGTGCGCTTCCGTCGGTGATCGGAGCGGAGACCGCTGGTGCTTTCGTGGCCGAGGCGGCCCATTTCCTGGGCGAACTGAATGCGATCCATCCCTTCCGAGAAGGCAATGGCCGTTCGCAACTGTCATTCATGGCGATGCTCGGCGAGCGCGCGGGATATCCCATGGATTTTAGTCGCGTCAGAAGAGAAACATTTTTGCCAGCGATGGTCGCAAGCTACACGGGCGATCTCACCCGATTGGTCCTGGAGCTTCGTCATCTGCTCCTTTAGATCTTGGGTGTGCGCCGTTCAAGACGAGCGTCTAGCGCGTGCGCCTAAAGCCGGGCTGAGGCATGTGCGAGGAGCGTGCCTGGAGAGCATGAGGAACTGTGGGGCGGTTGGTTACGGAGGCTCTCTGAGCGGGCCGGAACCGCGCCACAGAAAGTGCCCGTTTGGTCGGCCGCAACGTGACTGCCCCACAAATCCTCATGCTCCCTAACTCGAGCTTCTCGCGCACCGGCTCTCCGAATTCGGTTGCAAGCGCCTCGCGAAACCGCTGCGTGAGATGCGATGGCGACGCTGAGAGTTTCGTCTCCGCGTCCTTGACGACCCCGTCCCACGAACCGCGCGCGCTCAATCGCAGGATATTCGAATCTCACCCTCCAAGCTGCGTGTTCGGACCAGTGCGGCCTTCGGATGCCAGCTATGGGTAGCCTCGTCGAAATCCACCTCGCGCACGAACTGGTCCAGCACCGCCGCGATACGCGGTGTCCGGCGCATCTTCGCGAGACGCCCCCGCTGGATAATGATTCGCACCTTGCCGCGCAGCCGCTCGACCGCATCCGCGAAGTCGGACGGGCTGCCACGACCCGTGTCACTGTTCTTGCCCGCCAGGGCGAGCAATGTCGCACCGATTGTCCCTAGGTCGTAGTGACGATTTAAGGTTTGGGGATTCCCCTTTGGGCGCAAATCAGATTCAACGCTGACTTTTGGAGGTCAGCGGTGGATTGTGATGCGCTTCGGAATGATCAGTGGGAACGGATCAAAGGGTTCGTACCCGGCGCAACGAAAGGCAAGCGCGGTCCCAGGACGAACAACCGGCTGTTTTTGGATGCGCTGCTGTGGATGGCGCGCTCGGGCGGTCGCTGGCGCGACCTGCCGGAAAGGCTTGGCAACCACGCTATATTGAAGCGGCGCTATTATCGCTGGATCGAGATGGGTGTGCCCGACGACATGTTGGCGGTCCTGGCCGCGAAGCCGATCTTGAATGGCTGATGATCGACTCGACTATCGTGCGAGCGCATCAGCACGCCGCTGGCGCGCGCAAGGAAAAAGGGGGGCGGATGCCCAAGGGCTGGGTCGGTCTCGCGGCGGACTAAGCACCAAGGTCCATGCCGCCGGCGATGCGCTCGGGCTCCCGGTTCGGCTGATCGCCAGCCCCGGACAACGCAACGACATCGCCTTTGCCCATGATCTCGTCGATGGCTTCGAGGCTGGCGCCACGATCGCCGACAAGGGCTATGACGCCGACCACCTGCACGAAAAGATCGCTGAAACGGGGGCCGAAATCGTCATCCCACCCAAGCGCAACCGCAAGGTCCAGCGTCCCTACGACACTCACCTATACAAAGAGCGCAACATCATCGAGCGCTTCTTCAACAAGCTCAAGCAGTTCCGCCGGGTCGCAACACGATACGACAAGCTGCTGGCAAACTTCATGGGCTTCGTTAAACTCGCCGCTATCGCTATCTGGCTCAGATAGTTAAATCGTCACCACGCCCTAGATGCTGCCCCAGTTGGATGGCAGCCGCCAGGTTGTGTTGCTGTAACTGGTCGCGTGGGAGAACCCTGCATCAATTTTCGCGAGGTTCGAGATGTTCAAAGGCCGTCAGTTCGACCAGTCCGTCATCTTGTTATGCGTGCGCTGGTATCTGGCCTACAATCTGAGCCTGCGCGACTGGAAAGAAATGATGGCCAAACGCGGCATTCGGCGTCGATCATTCGACGATCCATCGCTGGGTCATTCATTTCGCGCCGCGGTTGCTGGAGCGCTTCAACCGCCGCAAGCGTGCCGTCACCGGCAAATGGCATGTCGACGAAACCTAAATCAAGGTTCGCGGTGAGTGGATGTATCTCTACCGCGCCATCGACAGTGTCGGCGACACGGTCGAATTCTGGTTAAGCGAGCTGCTGGCGTCCAAGCGCTTCTTCAGGAAAGCCCTGGAGCGCCATAACCGGCCCGATCGCATCGTCATCGACGGCAGCCAGACCAATCATGAAGCCATCACTTCCTGCGATGCGGCAAATCGGTTGCAGGATCGTTCCCGGCGCTGGCTAAACCCGATCACGATCAGGAAAAGTCGATACTTGAACAACAGGATCGAGCAGGGCCACCGGCGCATCAAGCGCCGTGTGCGGCCGATGCTGGGTTTCAAGTCGCCGGCCACCGCCAGCATGACCCTGTCGGGGATCGAAATGCTTCACATGATGCGCAAGCGACAGGCGAGGTACGCGTTCAATCCAAATCCCTCCCTGGCCGAGCAGTTCGCCATACTGGCGGCATGACAGCGGCCTGTCCCGACCAACCTTCATGACACAGAAAAAACTTTCCAACACAACCAACTCTTGTCGTCGTTTAGCCGCGCTTTTGAAAAGCCATCAACACTTCAGACTTCGCCCGAGCCGGACGACATGGGCGTCGTTTCGGTGACAAGGCTGATCAAAGACGAAGTCCACGATGCACTTCCTGGCTTGCCCGCATCCTCCGGGCTGATTCTCGAAAAGTGGCTGCGGTGAACGCCCGAAATCTTTGATCGGTTATTCAACGGCCTCCGGCGTCATGGCTTGCAGACAGACGGACTGGCTCGGCCATCCAGTCGCGGTCGAACCAGCTGAGCTTGGGAATCTCTAGCCCCAGACTCCTTGCGATGGAGATGGCGAAATCAGGTACGACCGGGTATGTCGCGACACAGAGTCCGACGAGCGCGAAGGTCACCGCGCGGGCCGCAGTCCGGGCAAGCGCCTCCTTCACCTTCGGCGCAGCCGGAACTTGCAGCACTGAACATGAATAGTGGTCAATTGCGTCGACGAACGCCTCGATTGCGCGTGTCAGCTGACGTACGTCCGGGTAATCCGCTTCGAATCGCGCCCGCACTTCCGCGTTGAAGCGTCTGCAGTCCGCGAGGAACGCAATGTCGGTGGCTGACCACTGGCCAGGACACGGGAGCTCGTCTGTCGCGACCCGCCCGATGACCTCGTTAGCCTTCGCGACCGATCTCGACAGCCGTCCGTCCCAGAAGTCCCGTTTCCAGCTCTCGTAGGCACCCATGGAGAAGTCCTCGACAGAACCGTCCGGACGACACCGACACAAGTAGAAGCGAAGCGGCTCGGCAGTTTCTTCCGCAGCGATGTCGTTCACCCAGATTGCGTGATTTCGTGATGTTGAGAACTTCTTCCCCTCAAGCGTGAGCATCTGGTTGACGAAAATCCGTCGGGGGAGCATCTCATGGAGATCGAGCGCCGAAAGTACCCCGGGAATAACCAACAGACGTCCGAAGGCGTTGTCCGCCCCGAAGAGAATGTCCAGCTCCGGCATCTCGTCCCGTGGGATTTGGTACCAGAAGGCGGGGCATCCGCTCTTTTCTCTTATCGTTTCTAAGGCGAGCAAGTGCCGAGGCACGTGTTCCATGGTGATGGTAAACCGCTGGCATTCAAATCCTGGGATTGGAATCCGAATTCCCTCCCGGTTTGGGTTTGAGATGCAGACTGCCGGAAGCCCCCGGGACAGCCAGGACTCGACATAGAGCTTGGCGTAAATGGGCAGGAAGTTCCGCGAGGCGAAGGATTCGAGTGCGTCATGCAATGGAGCGAGGTTCAGGAAAAGGCGCTTCAGGGGACGACGTTCCAGCGAGCGCCCGTCGAGATCGACCGGATCCTGGAGTTCGGCATCGAGGACCAGCGCGCCGCAATCCTCGCATTCGTGACCGGAGGAATAGCCGCCGCAATATGGACATTTGCCGTGGACGAAGGCGTCCACCTTGAAGCGCCCACTTTGGACGTCATACGGGACCAAATGCTCTCTTTCAGCGATCAGGCCCTTGCTGCAAAGTCGCTTGAAGACCTCGAGAACGACCGCCTTGCCGCGGCGGTCAGGCTTTGTCCCAAGGAAAATATCCGAAACTGCATTGAGCCGATGCAGAGCCTCCTGGAAAGAAGCCGTGTTTTTCTCGGCCAGCTGGTAGTATTCCAGTCCAGCAGCGTCGGCCGCAATTGCAATGTGCTCAAGGTGACCGTGCGTGCCCTGCAGCACGAAAACCTCTCGGCCGCCGGTCTCGGCAATTCGGCGCAACACATCCGCGTAGAGGAACGGTCCTGAAGCATGACCTATATGCATGTTCCCATTCGGGGTAAGCATTGCGGGCACCAGCAGCAGCGGTCTGCTCTTTCCTATCGCTTCGTTCGTGGAAGTCGCCTCTTCGAAGGCTGCGCGGCTGTGCCACCACACCGTCTGCATGACTGCACCGCTGTCCAAAGCCTCAATCCTGTGCCTGCTCAGCGGGTCCATCCTAATGCTCTCTCCGCCAAGCAGCAGGAACGTCTTTTCGTCTAGATGAATTCGAACGCCGCCAGAGATCACCGTCCAAAATTCGACTTCCGTATGGTTGTGACGGCAAGTGGTCGCGCCTGGACTGAGCTTCAATAGTCGGATGGAAACGTCGCCCCCTTCCGGGAAGGGATCATGCATGACGATGCCCCCTTCGATCGAGATGGGGACCGCGCGTGTTTCATTTTTGAGATCTATTACTTGCGAACACATCATTTCGTTTCCACTCTCGAATTTCCGGTTGGCCATGCCGCTGGCAAGGTCTCGGGGCGACCTTGAGCAGGTTGAAGCACGTGCCCGTCTTGCAGCGCCTTCGCCACCACCGCAGCCCGTTCGGCCAGACCGCCGAGTGTGTGCTCCGTTGGGCCCCGAAGGCCAAAAGAGTGGTTCACCAAGAAAACGCGAGGTCTCGGACCGGTGAGACACGATTCTGGCATCTGATCGAGTCCCACTTCGAAGGACTCGTCGACAACGACGTCGGCATCTTCCATTCGCGGTTGCAGCAGTTGGAAGAATGATAGATGGCGACGGTTTGAAAAGCCCGTCGCGCATACCAGGAGTTCAATTTCAAGCGTCGTCGAGTCCGGCCTGCCTCCGATTCCGCGAAGGTCAAGACGAAGACCATTCTCGAGACGCTTTGCCGCCGTGATTTTAGTATACGGGAACAGCCTGAACCTGTCGCGTCCGCACGCCTGGTCCTTGAATCGAAGATCGTAGATGCTTTTGAGGACGTCCTTGGTGACGGTGGAGAAGTTCGTGTTCCTCGTGTCGGAAAGAAACCTCTTGCGATCTTCGAGTGGCAACTCCGCGAACTTCAGCGAGTGTGGATAAGTGTAGAAATCATTTACGAACGGGTTGTCATCCGTCTGTTCGAAGAGGTGGCGCCGACCAACGACGATAACTTCCGACACTTCCCGATGTTGGAGCAGGAATCTGACTATCTCGCCGGCGCTTTGCCCGGACCCGACGACCGCAACGCGAGCGTTAGCGTTGATCATTCCCTCGTTCGCATGGGATAGGAAGAAGTTTGAATGCACCACGCGGCCGGAGTCGACGGCCAGCTCTTCGGGGATGTATGGCTCATGCCCAAGGCTGACGACCACGTCGTCTGCCTCGATTTCTGAAACATCTCCGCTCGAGACATCCCTGGTCATGACGACAAGGGTTTGGGTTCCCGACGGCTTCTCGTGGAACCTGACCGCCACCGCCTCCTTGCCGAAAGAAATCTTGTTCGCAAAGAACCGGCTTACCCAGACCAGATAGTCGGAAAACAGCTTCCTTGACGGATACAGATTGTTCGTATGGATGAAGTGATAGAGAAGCTCCTTGTCACGCAGGAACGAGAAAAAAGTGAATGGGCTTGCCGGATTCCTCAGGAACGCCAGGTCCTTGAACAACGACACTTGGAGCATCGAATCCTCGAAAGCGATGCCCGGGTGCCATTCTGCGCTGTCGCGGCGCTCAAGGACTTCCAGCGAATCCAGAACTGAGGATCCCCACTCCTTGAGGCAGGTCAGTAGTGCCAGGTTTGCTGGTCCGCTCCCCACGAGCAGTGTCTTTCGTCTTTGCATGACCGGCTCCCAAAATCGTGCTTGTTTCCAACAGCCCGGTCGCGCGCTCGGCTAAGACAGCGATCCGGCTTCTCCTCAGTTGCTCGAGGGCCATCGCGGCGACATCGGCGAGCGCGGCTTTGCCGGGGTGTATGGGACCCCGCAACTGTTGACGCGTGACGCAATCCACGGCTGCGGCCACCGGAACTGCGGTGGCGATAGCCATGCTTGAGATGCCTCGCTCCTGAAGCTCGGAGCGCAGGATGCACGTCCAGCGGCCAACCCGCCCTTGGCGATCGTCAATGGCGATGTCAAGGACGACCTGGTCGCCATCGTCATTTGGGCTCCGGCGACTTAAAAGCGCCTCCGTGACCTCCTTGACCTGCAGGCGCGCGCTCCCGATTTCGATCTCCTCGTCGGACAGCAGCCCGAGGCGATGCAACATCCGAACGCCATCCGCAAAGCCAGGCCACCGCACAGTCAATTGTCGAAGCGTTGGAATGCTAGGATGAGCGCCTGCAGCCGTCGACGAAACCATTGCATCATCGTATGCTTCGAGAAGGCCGACACCATCCACGAACAGCTGAGATACGCTTTCGAATCGATTTCGCGTTACGGCTTGGCCATCGATTCGAGCCAACGCGAGCCTCTGCTCTATGGGCAGCCGACGCCCAAAGGCGAGAGCATAGTTCAGCGGAGGTTCCGGAATTCTGGGAATCCCTCCGCAATGAGTTACTATGCTCTCTATGTCCTTTATTTCAGCCGCAACCAGCGAGACTAAAGATTCAACCAGTCCTGGTTCGAGACCCGCTCCCAAGACTACGGGCGGACCGTTAGGCGGTACCCGGAGAATGTCAGGATCCCCAGGGCTCGGCCTGCCGACGCAAATAATAGGGGTGTGTAGACCTGCCTCGTGCGTTTGGTGCAAAAGCTTGCCGACCAAAACTTGGGAATCTCTCCAAGACGTAGCCATGATCAGCGATCGGGCTTGAACCGAGAGAGCGGATGGACCCAACGACACGTCGAAGCGGACGTTTTCGAGATTGCCCAGAAGCCGTTGCGCCACGGCAAGCGCAGAATGGCTCCTGTCAATCACGACAACGGACGAGTCCGGCTGGTCCGCAAGTTGCAGCGCCACTGCCCGACCGACCGGCCCGGCTCCGATGACGACGTGTGATCTCCCGTGCATAGTGCCCTGCTTCAGCCTTTAGGTCGGGGTCGGCTTGCGCCGGATCGTGCGATAGCCAAGGAGAGCGATAGCCGTTTGCAGTAGAGCCAAGCCGGCAATCAACAGCGTCAGCGTGTCATATCCCAGCTGGACTGAGACGAGCCCGGCGGCGATGGGGAAGAAATACAGGCCAAGAAAATAGGAAAGGCTGAAGATGATCTGCACCAAAGTCCGGGACTGCGGCGCAGTCACGCGGACGGCTTCTGCCTGCATCAGGGGATAGGATAGCCCATAAGTTATGCCGGTCGCCAGCGATGCCATTGCGTAAATGACGGGGTGGCCCGGGGAGTAGTGAAAGCCGAGAAGCGAAACGACCATCCCGCCCAGGAGTAGCGGCAAGGTGCGGTCGGCCGCACTGCGGGTTACGCGCGGACCAATTGCAAATCTGGAGCCGACTACTCCTATGGCCCAAAAGCCAAAGAATATTTCGTACGGAAGACCTGAATTATTCGCAAATAGAGCCTGAAAGTTTATCAGACTAGTGTAAATGCTTGCGGACAACAGTACAAGAACAAAAAACAGAGCAGATTTGCTGAAGAGGAGATCGAAAAGGTCGCGCGCAATCGAGGCGTTATTCGGAATATCGGCTTCGCGGATGTTCGCCGCACGTTGCGCTGCCCACGATGACAACGCTGACCCTGCCGTCGCCGCGAGCATTGCCAGAATGAACATATCCAGCGTGCCCAAGCCGGCGTACCGGGTAAGGAGGCTGCTCAGCAGCGGTCCGCAGGTTAACCCTAAGGTGGAGAATGCAGAGTAGGCCATGAAGCTCGATGGCCGCTCTGCATCGCTTGAGAGGGCGGAAATGCATATCGAGCCCATAGTGAAGTGCAGCGCCCATCCGCCTGATTGCAGCATGTAGCTGAGGAAGTAGGGGAATGTCGCGCGCACCCCCGACAATTCGTTCAAGAGTATGGTCGCGCAGGCTGCTGCACAAAGAAGCCCGCCAATGGGTGCGAGCCTCCGCACACTAAACTGGCGTGTCAGCGTAGGACTGATCAAAACTACTAATATAGCGACCGCCATGCCTGCTGCTGAGATCGAACCGAAAAATATCTCGTCGCGCCCAACCGACAACAGGTAGACTGGAAACAGCGCAAAAACGCCCATCGCGAAGGAAATCAGAGATCGTTCAGCAATGAACATGCGCCTGTACCACAAAAGGCGCGTATTAGTTATCGAGATGCTGCGAGCGTTCATTTTGTTATGCCATGAAATTGTACTTTGCGTCGGTTAGGACGAAGATAAATTATGTTTCCAAATATGATTCGCGTTTTTGGTGCGACCATTGTCATGGTCGAAGGAATACGTTGCCTTAGATCGAGAGCCTGAAGCATTGCGGTCCTTCGCCTGTTCATGGTGGCTACCCGTGACGTTATGGCCGGCAGCTGTTGCCCGCCCGGCAACGAAGGCTCTCAAGAGTCATGCCAGCTTGCTTGATTGAGCTGAAGAACGAACTTTGTGATTGCTTTTCAGTCGATTAGCTTGAAGCAAAGCAAGAGATCGACTGAAAATGGCCATATCGCGAACTCGACAAACCCGACAAAAGATGTCGGATGGCGTTGTTGAGACTGCTCCGCTCTGACCTCGCCGGTGAGCCACGAACATCGTGCTGTGTCCAAATGGAGCCCGGAGTTGAGAGGGTTGTGTTGCAAAGTTTTTTCTGTGTCATGAAGGTTGGTTGGGACAGGCCGCTGTCATGCCGCCAGTATGGCGAGCTAAACCGGCCCGACTGGCTGGCCGAAATGAACTACACGCTCGCGGAGGCCATAGAACGCGTCGGTCCGGTATGGCTGACCTTGATTCCGAAAGCAGCGCGCGAGCTGGAATACGAAGACGAGCGCGCAGCGGGTAGCGCCCTTGCGAGCTGGCTTTCCTTCGGTGATGCTGACAGCTTCTTCAGGATCGTAGACGGCACCACGGATCGCGTCGTGATCGACGCCGCCAAATGGAGCAGATCATCCCAATGATCGAGAATCAGAGTTGCGTTGATCGGTGCCCCGATATGGTTCGACAGCGCCGGATATGTATCGCCTTTCTCGAAGGTGTGGAACTTCCGATCCTTGAGGTTGCGTAGCCGTGGCGCAAAGCGCTTGCCGATCAAGGCAAACAGTCCGAAGACATGGTCGCTTGCACCGCCTGTATCGGTGAAGTGTTCCTGAATGTCGAGGATCGTGTCCTGATCGAACAGCCCATCAAGCACATAGGCCGCCTCGCTTTCGGTCGGGCTGATGGGCAGGATGCTGAAGTAACCATATTGATCTGACACAGATGGCTGTAGAATTTCGATCCGGGTTCGCTGCCATAGTGCAAGTTGATGTCGCCGCGCTTTGCGGCTCGATCACTCGCGCGAAAGAACTGC
>NZ_JACHEF010000014.1 GCF_014207355.1 Mesorhizobium sangaii
TCTCCGAATTCGGCATCGAAAGCCTTCAAAACCTCATCGCCATCCATCGCGACGGAAACAAATAGGTCCGTCCGCGTCCCTCACCGGATGGATACAATATTTCGCTCGGTGCCGGATCATATTCTGATTCCCATATGCATTTTGTATGTACTCATAACGGCTTCATATTTGTTATGCATGTCATGAAGTTATAAAACGTATGGACTGACTCTCGTTGGCCCGTCGGAAAGGGAATGAGCGCAGCCCACTGGCACAGTTCGCTTCGATGTGCGCTGCCCAGACGTAGCTTCGATAGGAGCGAGCACCTGAGCCCTAGATGGTGGGAAAAAATGCGGATCCACCCAGCCTTGCACCACCCAGCTACGGAATGGCAAGTCGGCCCGCGAGGAAGCCCGCACACTCTGCAGTGCAATGCCGCCTGGCCCCAGAAGGATAGAGGTCGGCCGGACGCCGAGACAATCCGCCATAAGACCGCACGGAGCCGAAGTGATATCTGATGGGACGGTATTCGAAACGGCGCTTTCGCGCCTTTGCTCTGATCGGACAGCGATCGAGTCGGTCCCGGTGCACCTGGGCTCATGGCGCGGTGAAGTTGTTCGCATGGTGACACCTACACAGGCGACTCTCTTGGAACAAGCAAAGGAAGAGCGCACTTTCGGTTTTTCCGAGGCGATGGAGTCGAAGGGGCTAGCAGCCCGCAAAATCTCCGAGGAGCGCAGAGCGCCGCCGCTCAGCGCAGTCCACGAGATAGAATCCTATTTCGAACGTCTCCCGTGTTTCGACCGTGCCGAGTTGCAAGGGCTGTTGCGCGATATCCGCAGCGACGATTCTGCCTTGCAGGATATACTCCGAAAGGTCCGCTGGCGGTTCGCTGACCCCTCTTGTGCCTATGCGGAACTCGATCTAGCGGCGCGAGAGTTGCGACGCGAGGGCCTCGACAAGCTTGCCGTACGGACGGATGGTGCCAAGGCCCAACTCATGGCCGAGCAGGGGGTGGCTGTTCGTGCCGGCCTCAATATTTCCGTTGCAGCGTCTGAACTAGCGGCGGGAGATCAAGGACTCGCTGCAGAGCTGCGTGATTTCTATCGGGCCACGGTCTCCAGCGATCCAGGACCGTTCCAGGTTTACAGGGAGATTCTCAGAAAGTCTGGAGTCGAGGGCTTTGCATGGCGTGTCGCCTTTCTTACGCGTGCGCTCGGCGAGGACATCGCCTCTGCTGGCCCGTCGGTCGAGCCCGCTCGGCTATATGAGATCCTCAGCGGATTATCGGCGCTGCGGGTGCTGGATACTGTGCACGAATCCTGCGAAAAGATGGTCGAACGGATGCGGCGGCGAAATATCATCAATATCACCGCTGCAGGCGTGATGTGGCACTTATTACCGTTAGTCGAAGATCCCGTTCCTGGTCCGTCGAAGGTCATCCCCTTTCTGGAACGGTTAGGAATCCCTCCCGTTCACCTTGATTTGCAGATTGCCGCACTGTGCGACTGTCGAAATCTTCTCGCGATGATTCCGGTCGGGGTCTACCGCGACTTGGAGGCAAGAGAATCGACGTTGCGGGCAGTAGAGGAAGCGATGGACATCCGCATTGAACAGGAAGAGAGTGCATGAGCGCCCTCGCTTCTATTCAGGCTTTTTGCTCGGCGATGGGACTTCCTCCGCAGGCGCCCCCATTAACGCTGCGTTTTGAACGATCGGGCGATCTCCACATCGAGTGTCGCGATGGCTCTGTCGTAATGTACATAACGCGCCCCTTGCCGCTTCACCGCCAAGGGATCGCCGCGGCAGCTCTCAAGGCGGTACACCCGGATCGTGCGCTTCCGCACATGGTGAACGTCGCCTTTTATGGCGAGGCGTTGTTGGTCCTGCTCATCAGCATTGCTGAGAATCGCATCGATCTTCCAACTCTAGAAACCGGAGCGCAGGTTCTCGTGCGGCTCGTCGACGAAATTGATGCCGCAGCGCGGTGATATATGATTAGAATCGATTCCGGTAGCTTGAATTATTCTGCTCCAACCGTCTCTGGATCGGCGGAACTGCGCCGAACAGGCCTCATAGTCGATGCTCGGTCGGCTTTGCAATTCGATCAGCTATACGACGCTCCCACCGTCGATGACCTGATGATGGCCGCCTTCGCGCCTCCGATCGCCAATCCCGGAATTCTCGAGTCGCCGACTTACGCCGTGACGCTCAAAGCCGCACATGCATCGCTGGCCGATTTGGCTGCGCAAACGGGAGACCCTGATCGTGCCGTGCTCCGGGATGCGCTCTCGGTACTCGATCGGGCGCAATTCGACCGTTTTCTTTTCGACGACGCCTGCCGTGCTTTGATGCGAGGATAAACCTGAATGATTGAACCGTTTATCAGTGCCGACAAGCGCGATGCGCTATCGGTGCTAGCGTATCTCTACATTAAGTTTGGCCTTCTTCACGATGCAGCCAAGCTCCTACTCGCTCTCGAGCATCTCGACTCTGCATGGGGCTGGGCACGACATGCACGCTGTCTGGCATTGCTGCGAGCGGGAGACTGCGAGGAGGCCGCTGCCGAGGCGGGTCGGCTTCTTCTGCACGCGCTGAATGATGAGGAGCGATTCCGGATATTGCAGGTGCGGGTCAAGGCTTATTGGAAACTCGGCCTCAGATCCGAGGCGAGAGCCTGTCAGCGAATGGTCACAATACTGCTGACACAGGCGGCCGTGCCGGGTGCGTCGCGGGGAAGGACATCGTGAATTTTCTCAACAAGGTCCTGGCAGTTGCGACGGGCCGGAACGACATTATTCTGGCGGGGCTATTGGTTGCCATCATTTTTATGATGATCATTCCGCTGCCGGCCGTCCTGATGGATGTGCTGCAGGCTATCAACCTTGGGATTTCCGCGCTGCTGCTGATGGTGGCGGTCTATATTAAGTCACCCCTCGCGTTCGTCTCCTTCCCGTCGGTGCTTTTGCTGACGACGCTCTTTCGGTTGTCCCTCGGTATCGCTGCGACACGCATGATCTTACTGCACTCAGACGCCGGCCAAATCATCAAGACTTTCGGCGATTTCGTGGTGGCTGGGAATCTCGTGGTGGGCGCAGTTACTTTCTTGATCATCACCATCGTGCAGTTCGTCGTCATAACGAAGGGGTCCGAGCGCGTGGCTGAAGTCGCCGCACGCTTCTCCCTGGATGCGATGCCAGGCAAGCAAATGAGCATCGACGGCGACCTGCGTGCCGGCGCCATCGATATTCAAGAAGCCCGTCGCCGCCGCATCGCCATCGAGCGCGAGAGCCAATTGTACGCCGCGATGGACGGTGCAATGAAGTTCGTCAAAGGTGACGCAATCGCAGGTGTGATCAGCATCTTCGTGAACATCATGGGCGGCATTGCGATTGGTGCCCTGCAAAAGGGCATGGGCTTGTACGAAGCGCTCGAGATTTACACCATCCTGACCATCGGCGACGGGCTCGTCGGTCAGATTCCGGCTCTCTTCACCTCAATCACGGCAGGATTCATCGTCACGAGGATAAGCGACAGGGAAAAGGGCTCAGATCTCGGCAGTGAGATTGGAGACGAAGTCAAAGCCCAGCCACGTGCCCTGATCGCAGGATCCGTCATCCTAATTCTGTTCTCTTTGGTACCTGGCTTTCCTTCGGCAATTTTCGTGATATTGGCAGTATTGGCTGGAGGCGGCGGCTGGTTATTGCAGCGCAGGCGGCCGCTTTCAGCGCCATCGATTTCCTACTCGGTCGCCGGCGTCAGGGCGCCGGTGACGGCGTCGGACGGGCCGGCTGAACGGAGCGGCGAAGGCTGCGATGCCATCACGCTCACGGTTCCTCTGATGCTCGACATTGGTCGAGACGTTCAGGGCATCGTCCGGCCAGACTGGCTGAACAAGGAGTTGGCCGCTGTGCGGCAGGCGCTTCTTCTCGATCTTGGCGTTCCCTTTCCAGGCATTAATCTGCGTGTCAGCGACAGCAACAAGGATGGCGCTTACACGATCATGGTAAATGAAATTCCATGTGGTGAAGGATCGTTACGGGCGCAGCACATTCTGGCTCGTGATATGCCCGAGAACCTCGACCTTGTGGGCATTCCGTATGTTCTCGATAAGCCATTCCTGCCTCAGATCGAGACCACGTGGGTGGACATCAAACATCGCGAGTCGTTGCAAGCCGCCAGTATCCCATTTTTTGAACCGGTTCAGATCCTCAGCTACCACATTGGACACGTCCTGCGTCGGCAAGCAGATGAGTTTATCGGAATCCAGGAAACAAAAATTCTGCTGAATCAAGTGGAAGGATCTTTCCCGGAACTCGTAAAGGAGGTGCTGCGGACCGTTCCTCTGCAGACCATTTCTGAGATCTTGAAGCGACTGGTTTCCGAGGAGGTCTCGCTGCGCAACATGCGCGCTATCCTAACCGCGCTGGTCGAATGGGGACCGAAGGAAAAAGACACAGTTCTGCTCACTGAGCATGTGCGCTGTGCATTGAAAAGGCAAATCTGTTTCCGGCATTCTGTCGGCAGGACCCTGTTGCCCGCCTACATTCTTATGCCGGAAGTGGAAGATAAGGTGCGTAATGCTATCCGGCAGACTTCCGCGGGCAGTTATCTCGCCCTCGACCCTGGCATCACTCGGCAAATCATTGATAAGGTGCGGGATGCGATAGGCGATGTCGGCCAGCAACCGCATAAGCCAGTGCTACTGACCTCTATCGACATCCGCCGATACTTGCGCAAGATCATCGAAGTCGATCTCTACGGGCTACCCGTGCTCTCCTATCAGGAACTTGCCCCCGATATCTCCGTACAGCCGCTGGCAAGGATATCGCTGTCGTGAGAGGTACGAACATGGAATATGTTGGTCTGGCTAGCGATGATGCCAAGCTGAGCCTACGCGTGCTGTCCGGTCCCAACCGGGGTGCAGAGACCCCGCTCGAGGAAGGCGTCTGGCTGATCGGTGCCAGTTATACCGATGACCTCACCTTCGCTGATCCGGAACTGGCTGCCACACATCTTCGCATTACCGTCGAGGCGGGACGCATCCATATTATTGCGCTCGCAGCGGGGGTGCGCATCGGGACCAAAGATCTCCCCGTAGGGAACTTGACGGTGCTCGATCGGCTAACACCGGTACAGGTCGGGCGGACGATTTTTGTGATCGGGCCGGCCGGGAGCAGCTTTCCCGAGGCGGACTCCATAGGAAACGGGGAGCCGGACACTTCCGCGCCGCTTGCCCCTCCCGAGCTGGCGTCGGCCTTGATCGGCCGACGGATCCATCTCATGGCAGGTTCGATACCGCGGCGATTACGGCTCGGGGCGGTAGCTTGCACGCTCCTGATTATGCCCTTCGTCGTGTTTTGGGCCGCCATAGGGCGAGTTCCCCCCTCCGCCTCAGGAACGTCTCCGGCCACTGACCCGATGAGGATCGTGCGACAAATCATTCACGAATTGAATGGCGCTCGAAACGTCAACATTACCTGGGTTGATGACAAACTCGTCATCCAAGGAGACTTCCGAGGCGGAGACGATGCTGAACTACGAGTCGCCCTGAACAACGCTGGCCTTGAGGCGGAAGTGATATCCAAACCACCGACCACTCTATCGGCTTCGCAGCTCATCGACCTCGTGACGACGGTCATAAGCGGCTTCGGAATCGAGGGCAGCGTCCGCGTGATCGGCGCCGGAGAGATCACGATAACAGGATATGGACCCAGCGATGCGAAGGTCGAAGCAGCGCTTCATCGACTGCAGCAGGATATTCCGGGGATAACCGAAATTGAAAACGCGATCGTGACACCCGACGGCGCTCGCGTTTTTCTAGAGACCGCGATGACGGCCCAGCTGCGGCGCTCCATTCACGTCTTGACGAAGGCAGACGGCGTTCTCGTTTCGGGGGCTCTGGCTCCGACTGCTTTTGAAGCGTGGCAGAATGTCGCTTCTCGATTTCAGGAGAGGTTCGCACCCTACATCCCGCTCGAGACGCAGTTCACGCCGGTCATATTGCCGGCGCCCAGAGGCGTACACCTTGGCCGAACGCCGTTCATCGTCATTGAGAATGGAACGCGCCTGAAGATTGGCGACAGTCTCGGGAGCTTGGGCCAAATCGTTGACATAGACCGAGGCGGAATTTCTGTGCGCATCGGCGGGGATGAGATGCATGTTCCTTATCCGAGCAAGCCAAAATGGACGGTGGAGGAGGAAAACGGGTGAGCGAAGCCATAGCCATGTTTGACTTTCAGAGACAGTTGCAAAGGGATTTCGACGGCGCAAAGAGATCCGCCCTAGAGAAGGAATTCGATACCTGCCGGCAATTGTTGAAACGTGAAATGGATGCTGGCGTTTCGAAACAGGAATTCGAAGTTTTGGCGGCGATAGTGGACGCGATAGGCGCGGCGACAGAGGTGATCAATACAATATGAATGGTGGTACCGTAATAAAGAAATACCGATACCTTGGAGATAACTATGTCGCCTATTTCTGGCCATAACCTTACCGTCAGCAGTATCAGTAGCAGTCTCGGTAATGCTACTGTTGAAGCAGAAAGAAGTCTTAACAGCCTCATGGCATCCATGGAACCGGACAACCCGACCGATCTTATTAGAATTCAATCCCTCGCTCAGCAATGGAGCCTGAGCCTGACTTTGGAATCCGGCGTTATCAAATTGCTTTACGACGCTCTCAAGGGAGTGTCCCAGAAAATAAGCTGAACATTTGGTAGATTGCACCATCTTGCCACTTTTCTGGCCTGGGTTGCAGCAGTACTTCATTGATGCATTCTCAGGTTGGCGCCCGGATTGCGCAGATCGTCTTGCGCTAGACCGGCTTTTTTGGGCTCCGCGCCCACGGCAACCGGTCAAAAGATCCGATGAGGAGGCGTGGACAGCGACCTGCGCTCTGGCAAAGCGAGTTGCAAAAGTAAACCATCTTTACGCTGGAGGACTAGCATCAATGAACGCCAGGAACACGCGCGGGCGACAAAGTCTTCGTGGATTATTCCGGCAAGAAGATACCGATCGTTGATCGACACACTGGCGAGATCCGCGAGGCGGAGATCTTCGTGGCGGTCCTGGGAGCATCCAGCTTCACATATGCCAAAGCGACCTGGACGCAAACACTTCCCGACTGGATCGGTGCTCATGTCAGGATGTTTCGTTTCTTTGATGGCGTTCCCCGACTGATCGTTCCCGACATTTCAAGTCGGGCGTTAGCTGCGCCAGCTTTTACGATCCCGAGATCAACCGCAGCTACGGCATGATGGAACGTTGAAGCCACGAAGGGGGAAATTTCCTGCGCTTAAGTGGCCGAGAGCGCAGGCAAGCCATGGCTAACATCTCGACCCGCGTCTTCGATGGCAGCGGCGGCGAAGCCCAATACATATGAGTTGCCACCTGCCGTGATGTCGAGAGATCGTCACTTATTTGTTTCGCCGAGATGTCTGCGCTACTCTGACGGGCAATTCTTTCGAGTGTCTGCGGTGCGCCGCCGGCTGCACCCGTGGTTTCTCTGAGCGAATAACCCTCGCGGCCGTGGTTCTGACCTCGGCAAGGAACTCCGAGGGTCGGAGGTCTCGTATTCGCGATCGGATTCAGCACTTGCTGACAACTGCCTGCTCGACATGTTTCACTGAATAATTGAAGCCCTGCCGAGGCTTTGCAAGTCTTGGGCGCATTGGCGCACCCGCCGCCCGCTCTCATCTGCTGCGCGCTTCGGCCTGTGGACAGCAGACAGCGAAGCCTCCGCGGCCGCGAAAATCTCGCGACGGCGGCTCGATTCCGGGACCGGGCCGCCATTTTGGGGAGGTGTTCCGTGCAGGTACCTGGCGTGGATCACGCCATGCATCTCCTGACCGCATCATTGCCAACGCCCTCCTACAGCCCGGCCGAGCCTCCCGACCGCCGCATCGATGATGACGATCCCCTGGAAGAATAGTCTCTTTTGAAGAGTGTGACGGTCTGCGCCGTCTTTCCGTGTTTCAACCTATGCCGTGGCCTCCTGCCGCACACGGCGAAGCGGTCATTGTACCGTGCAACACCAACTGGAAATACGACAGGCGGATCACAATAATCAGGTCTGGGCTAAAGATTTTTCGCGCAAACCCCGAAAAAAGAAACCACAGCTCTTGGTCTTCACGCCGCCGCTTGGACTTAGTTGGAGAGGTCATCAGTCCGGCCGTTCCGAAGCGGCCCAGTTCCCACTCTTTGATCCGGCATCGTCGCCGAGATGTCGACGGGCGCGTTGTAGAGCGTGACTTTTCGTCGGCTCGTGGTCGAGTAGCTCAGCCATTCGGCTTTCGCCCTCACAGATCCGCGCGGGCGGATTTCCCGCAACCGGCTCTTCCCGCGGGTAACCCGCGTCATATGTTGCCCCGCCGCCAGCCGACAGCGCGGCAAGGATTGAGAGCGACGAAGCTTCGCTAACGCCTACATTTCTCCGGTATTCAGACGCTCCAGGCGGAACTTCGCATTGCGAAGTTCATGTCCGGCTTCGAAACGTCGATGGCTCCCCATGGGTGTGGTCGCCATGAAGTCGCGCTCCAGTTCGGCTATGCGCGCGGGCACCTGCCAGGCCTCGCCCTGACGCAACGCTTAGATCCATTCACGCCCGCGCTTCGGTCTTCCTGCCAACACCCAAAGACCTTGTGGGGCTATGCCACCGAGACCCTAATTTCCGGCAAGCCGAAAGGTTCTAAATTTGACAAGTCCAGTCGCATCGGCATCGCCGTCGGCGTTGGCGGCTTGACGCGCGCATCGACAACCGCAAATCGCGTGATGCGTTCGACGGCCAGCCACGCGCGCTGCACAAGCACGTGGTGGAAATCACCGGCCGCCCGGTTGGCGGCGTTTGCCCCTTCGGCCTCGCCTCGCCACTGCCGGTCTATTGCGATGTGTCGCTGCGCGCCTACGATCACGTGGTGCCGGGGGCCGGCGCAACCAATGCACAGTAAGAACCGGCGCCAAATGATGCGACACTGCTAAGAGGCGGACCTGCGGCGGATACAATAATCGAGTGACAACGATGGGCTGCCAAAGCGCAGTGACAGGCCGTTAAGCGCCCGGCAGCGTACCCTTCGCTGACATCTGGATGACATCGAGCAGGATGGCCAGCCCGACGCCGCACGCGGTCAGGATGAGGCCCGCCATGAAGATGCGGTTGGCGCGTTCGTAGATAGGTCGGCGCAGCGAACTCATGTCGAGCAGCTTGGACAGGGCCCGCATCTGCAACGCGATGCCGACCAGAATCGGCACAACGGCGAACAGGTCGTAGAGCCGCCATGGCACGGGGTTTGCCGCCCAATGCGTGACGAAGCCGAGCGAAAAAGCAAGCAGGATGCCCACCACGGTGATTGTGCCGTTGCGGAAAATCGTCTCGATCAGCTCTTCCTTCGGATCGTGCTCGTCCAAGCGTCCCTCCCCTCCCTCAGCCGTAAGAGGGCTTTGCACAGTGTGAGACTAAGCTCTCGGGAAAGCCTGTACATCGCCACCAATTAGTCAAGAGAGCTTCTGGCAAAGCGAACAGGTAGCTGTGCAGGGAATTAGCGGAACTGGGCGGTGAAACGCCGTTGACTTTGGCACAGACTGAAACCGGCGACCGAGGCCTTGTGCCCTATCGCCTCATATGGGGCGCTCCTCGTTGTAGTATCTCCGACAATCCTCCAACTTTTCGAACTCTTTTGGCCTGACTTGCGCCAGTTACCAGCATGATGCCATCGCAACGAGCTGGGGACGGAAGCATTGCCTGCACTTTGGGATCATGCCAGGCATTGCCTTCTCAAAGAGGTCGCGATCGTCTCCTACCAGTAATGGTCCCAATCATTCTTGATTGCGACTTTCCGTAGTCAGCTCCGGCCATTATTTCCCTAAGATCTGCGATGCAGGTCGAGGCGTTGTCGCCGTTTCGGCGGGTAAGATAGGCAAGACGACATCGGGTACCTTTCCGGTCAGCGAGTTAAGGAAGGCAACGAGCAGGTCGACTTCTTCGACCTTCAATTCTTCGCCGAGCTGGGTAGTCCCCATGATGGCCACGGCCTGTTTCAGATCCCAAACCTTGCCCGAATGAAAGTATGGCGCGGTGAGTGCCACGTTGCGCAGCGGCGCCACGCGGAAAACATAGCTATCGTCGGCTGAATTGGTGACGGCAAAGCGGCCCTTGTCTTTTTCCGGCCGTACCTCGGCGCTGGGCTTTTCAATAAGCCCGAATGCGTAATAGGCCTCCCCGCCAACGTTGATGCCGGCATGGCAGGACGAGCACCCTTTCTCCATGAAAAGCGCCAGGCCCTGTTTCTGTTCGGAAGTCATGGCGGCGTCATCGCCATTGAGGAAAGCATCGAAGGGGGCCGGCGTTACCAGTGTCGCCTCAAAGGCTTCAACTGCCTTGGCTAAGTTGTCGAAGGTGACGCGATCGGCCTCACCTGGGAAAGCTGCATTGAACCAATCGACATATTGCGGCATCGACTTGACCGTCGCGATGACTTGACCCGGTGTGTTGGCCATTTCGACACCGGCTTGGACCGGTCCCTTGGCCTGAGCCTTCAGGTCTTCGGCGCGACCATCCCAGAACTGAGCGATGTTGAAGACAGCGTTCAGCACCGTCGGCGCGTTGCGCGCTCCCTTTTGCCAACCATGGCCGATCGAGGTTTCAAGATTGTCGTCGCCCCCGGTGGCCAAGTTGTGGCACGAGTTGCACGACAAAACGCCTGACGCCGAGACGCGCGGATCGAAGAACAGTGCCTTGCCGAGGGCGATCTTTTCCGGTGTGATCGGGTTGTTGGCGACTGCCGGCGTGGTGGATGGCAAAGCCTTGAAAGTGCCCAATGCCGTTTCTCTGAGGTCGGCGGGGATCGGTTCGGCAGCAAAAGCGGTGGCGGTCGGCAAGGCGACAGCCACCGCAGTGAATAACATTTTCATAAAGGATCTCCGAGCGTTGTGCACCGAAGCCATTGTGGGATATGCGCTTCGTGGACGCCCTGCGCTAGATCAACGGCGGGAGAGGCCCGGGCCTGACGGCCAGACTTTATCGGGCTTGTGATCGAATGGCGGAAACCGCCACCCAGGCTGTGACCAACGCACCGATTGTGGATCCCAACACGGGGCCGGCGCCATCGCAATTTGCTCGCGCTGACGGCCGGGTTGACTCCTTGGGGGTGGCGACGACCACCATGACAATGTCAAAGCGGAAAGGCATCGCGGAGACTTTGAGGGTCGAAGCCATGTATCCGATGACGTACGAAGCCTTCAGCGGCGCGAAATAGCTTCGGCTTTTTCATTTTGCAGAATTCAAACGGAGGCGATCGAGACTCAAAGCCAACTCCGACCAAGTTACGGGACAGCCAACACCGAGCGGATCAACGTGCATGACGGTGGGATGCGGCGCTATAGACCGCGATGCTGGGTGAACATCGCAATAATCCTGTGGAGACAATTGTTGCGTTCAGCGGCAACCCCCACTATGAAGCGACGCTTCGCCGATATGTTCCAGCCGCCCGGAGATTTTCATGACAGAAGAAGCCGACAAAAACATCGACAGCCTCATCGAGCTCACCGCCGATGTCGTCTCAGCCTATGTCTCCAACAATCCGGTTCCGGTGGGGGACCTCCCTGCTCTGATCGGCCAAGTGCATGCGGCTCTGAAAGGCACGGCTGGAAGCGTCCCCGCAGAAGAGCCACTTGTCGTCAAGCCTGCAGTCCCGATCAAGAAGTCGGTGACACCGGACTACATCATCTCCCTTGAGGACGGGAAGAAATTCAAATCGCTAAAGCGCCATTTGTCGACCCACTACGGGCTGACGCCGGACGAATATCGCGCGAAATGGGGCCTGCCGGCGGATTATCCCATGGTCGCCCCGAACTACGCCGCAGCGCGCTCGGCATTGGCCAAGACGATGGGGCTCGGCCGCAAACCGAAGGAGCCGGAAACGCCGGCGCCGGCGAAGCGGACCCGCAACAAGGTCGCGGCTTGATCTCGGCAACCGAGTTCGTTTTGGAGTGCGCTGCTGCCATTGGCGTGATCTGCGCGGAATATGAAAGGCGGGGAGCAACCCCGCCTTGTCTTTGCAGACAGCCTGGTCTCAGGAATTCGCGACGGCTTGCAGCAGTCTGCCGACCGATTCTCCGGTCAAGCCATGTTCTCGCCCACACTTGTCGAGCGGGTCAGCCCACCCTGCCGCGTGCTTCCGGCTCTTGCGGGACGCAGCCGAAAAATCAGCCAGCTTTGCTGAGGTTGCCAGCGGATGACTTGCCAGTGCGACGGTCCTGTTCGATCTCATAGTTGATCGTCTGACCGTCATTGAGGGTCGAAAGGCCCGCGCGTTCGACAGCGGAAATGTGGACGAAAACATCCTGACCGCCATTGTCGGGCTGGATAAATCCAAATCCCTTGCTGCTGTTAAACCACTTCACTGTTCCGGTCGCCATATGCGTATTCCTTTGTAACAATTGCAACGTGGGCCATTTGCCCAGTCCGATTCATAGCTGAGACTGGCAAAGCAAAAACGAAAAAATTGCAGGACGCGGCGCGGCTCGATCTGCTGATGGTGGCTCGTGCCACTGGGTCAATGCCGGGTGGTTGACGTCGGCACCTTAGTGCATACCCTGGCGAGGGCTTGAAGGAGTTCGGGATTGGATTGTTTCGAAAGGATCGAGGCGTTGATCGATGCGGCCAGCGCGGATGCGATCGATAGGGCGCGCGTTTTGCTGGACCAGTTCGATGATAAGTCACAAACAATCGCCCAGGCGATCGACGACTTCCTGCTTGATTTGATGACCCTGGTATTTGTTTTAGAAAACACCCCAGAGATGTTCCATTATCCGGCGCGGCGGTTGGCACATTTGAAATTGACCAGGGTCAGGCTGTTATTGGCATCATAGCCTTGAGCTTAGAGCCGGCCCCGGTTAGAAGGCTCGATCTGTTCGGCGGCTCACCCAGCGCGCAAAAACTGCCTGCATCGCTTCTGCAAAATTCCGTCGCCCTTCGGCCAGCGGCGGCTGCAACTGCTCACCTTTCCAGCATTTGCCGCTCCGATCGGAAAAGAAAACGGTCAACGCCACACGGACTTCAGTGAATAGCGCACTCGGCATGGCGCCCACGAGAGCACCTCCCGTCGCTGCCTTGTTTTGTTGGTTTTTCAAAACGGCAATGCGCTCTTTGTCGGCTTGGTGCACGGCCCAGCGTCTAGTCGGGAGGTGTACACACATTGCCTCGCGATCTCGAATAGCTTTGGACAACTCTGACAAGCACGCTTCCCAGGTCAGACCCGGCGATGCGACGCTCTAGCCAGGTGCCCTTGAGCCTACTTGACGTCGGCCTGGCAAGCTCCCCTCGCCTCTCCGCCACCTCAACTGCGAATAGCCTGGCGGCCAGCTCTTTCCACCGGCCACGCTCCTGACCCGCTGCTCGCTCAGCGTTGCCCTGGACTGCCTGTCGAGGAAAGCGTTCCGAATCGTTTTCGTTCCTCAGTGCCGCCGCCAATTCGAGAAGCTTCCTATCCTCCGCCGCGGCAGCGCGCTCAATCGTTTTCCGCACGAGCAAGATATTGTCGCAAACGCTTCGCGTTCGGGGGTGTCCGATGTCCGACAATGTCGAATACGCAACATAGCAGAGTCCGATTAATCACACTGCCGAAAGGCTTTTCTAGTTTGGCATGGCACTTGCGCTGTCATCCGCAAACGCCTCACGGACCAAGGAGAAGCCGTCCCATGATCACGTCATCGAAAAATACTGCGAGGGGTTTCCCGGATGCATCCAAAGACGAGGCTCGAGCAAGGCCTGGCAACACGAAGACGGTTGCTTATCAGGCTCGGCGCTGCGCGACGATCCACCTTCTCGCGCAAGAGGAGACGGGGGCGCAGAGCCTTCAAAATGAGGAACAAATGACTTTGCCTCGACCCCTGCCGAGGCCACCACAACCGGAGCCATCCACCAAACCTCCGTCTCGGTGGCTGAGGGCATTAATTGCGACCGCCTTGGTCTTCGCGACGACCGCTCCGGTTCTGGCCGCCAACGACGACCGCATGGTGAGAAATTTCCTGCTCGACAACGGCATGGAGGTGGTCGTCATCCCCGATCACCGCGCGCCGATCGTCACCCATATGGTGTGGTACAAGGTCGGCAGCGCCGATGAGCCGCCGGGCAAATCCGGCATCGCGCATTTCTTCGAGCATTTGATGTTCAAGGCCACGGCAAATCACGGTGCCGGCGAGCTGAACCGCGCGGTGTCCGAGATCGGCGGCTCGCACAACGCCTTCACCTCTTACGACTATACCGCCTTCTATGAGACGGTGGCGCCTTCCGCGTTGGAGCAGATGATGGGCTTCGAGGCCGACCGTATGCGCAACCTCAGCCTCACCGACGACGATATCAAGACCGAGCGCGACGTCATCCTGGAGGAGCGCCGCTCGCGCATCGACAACGATCCGCGGGCGGTGCTGGACGAGGCGGTCGACGCCACGCTCTGGCAGAACCAGCCCTACCGAATACCTGTCATCGGCTGGATGCAGGAGATGGAGAAGCTGAACCGCACCGACGCCGTCGCCTTCTACAACAAATATTATAACCCCAACAACGCCGTGCTGGTGGTGGCCGGGGACGTCGCGCCGGAGACGGTAAAGGCGCTGGCCGAGAAGACCTATGGGAAGCTACCGCGTGGACCCGAGCTGCTGCCGCGAGTCCGGCCGGTCGAGCCGGAGCAGAACACCAGGCGCACGGTGACGCTGACCGACGCGCGCGTGTCGGTGCCGAACTTTTCGACGCATTGGGTTGTGCCGTCCTATCGCACCGCTGAGCGCGGCGAGGCCGAGGCGCTCGACCTCCTGGCCGAAATCCTCGGCGGCGGCAGCCGCAGCCGGCTCTACCAGCAGCTCGTGGTCAAGCTGGGCATCGCCGCCGAGGCTGGCGCCTGGTTTCAGGGCACCATGCTCGACGCCACCAATTTCACCGTCTACGGCGCGCCGCGCGGCGACGCCAAGCTCGCCGACCTTGAGGCTGCGGTCGATGCCGAGGTGGCCCGCATCGCCAAGGACGGCGTCACCAATGACGAACTGGACAAGGCTAAGGACCGCCATGTCCGATCGGTAATCTTCGCCCGCGACAACCAGGACGAACTCGCCAGCATGTATGGCTCCACGCTTGCCACCGGCGGCACCGCAAACGACGTCGAGGAATGGCAGGACCGCATCCGCGAGGTCACCCCCGATCATGTCAAAGCGGTTGCCGCCCGCTATCTCGGGTCCGACCATTCGACCACCGGCTATCTCTTGCCCAAGACGGAGAATTGATGTGACGATGAACCAACACCGTGCCGCCTTTGCACAAGCCCTGCCTTTTCCGCGTTCAGCGGCGCAAGGCAGCGTCGCGCGCCTCGCCACCCCACTGCCCATCGTCCTCCTCGCCATCCTCTTCCTCGTCCTGCCGGCGCTCAGGGCCCATGCGGCGATGAATATCCAGGAGGTGAAATCTGAAAAGGGCATCATCGCCTGGCTGGTGGAGGACCATACGGTGCCGATCATCACCATCCGCTTCGCTTTCGACGGCGGCTCTACCCAGGACCCGGTCGGCAAGGAGGGGCTGGCGAACCTGATGACCGGCCTGTTCGACGAAGGCGCCGGCGGTCTCGACAGCGATGCCTTCCAGGTGAAGCTTGACGACGCCGGCGCCGAGATGAGCTTCGACGCGGGGCGTGACGGCATCTATGGCTCGATACGCCTGCTTTCCAAGCGCCAGGACGCCGCTTTCGATCTGGTCAAGCTCGCGGTGAACAGGCCTCGCTTCGACAAGGAGCCGGTCGACCGCATCCGCGCCCAGGTGCTCTCCGGTATCATCGCGAATGAGCGCGACCCCGAGGCGATCGCTCAGCGCAAATGGCTGCGCGCGATCTATGGCACCCATCCCTATTCCCGGCCGGACGAAGGGAACATAGTGAGCCTCGCCGGAATCACGTCGGCCGATCTCGGCGCCTTCCACAAGGCCACTTTCGCTCGCGACGGGCTCCATGTTGCCGTGGTCGGTGACATTGACGCAAAGAGGCTGAGTGAAAAGCTCGACCAGCTGTTCGGCGATTTGCACGAGAAGCAGACGCTCTCCCCCGTTGCCGATGTCGCCGCGAAACTCGGACAGCAGGTGGAGGTAAACTACGAGCTTCCGCAGACCTCGCTGCGATTGGCTTTTCCCGGCATCGGGCGCAGCGACCCGGAATTCTATGCCGCGCAGCTGATAAACGATATACTCGGAGGCTCGCCATTTACCTCACGTCTTTTCCAGGAAGTGCGCGAAAAGCGCGGCCTTGCCTATGGCGTCGGCTCTAATCTGGCCGGTTACGAGCATTCTCATGCGCTGCTGGTTACGACGGCGACACGCTCGGACCGCGCCGCCGAGACGCTGAGCATCGTGCGTCAGGTGGTGAAGGATATGGCGGAGAAGGGACCGACGAAGGCCGAGCTCGAGGCGAGCAAGAAGCATCTGATCGGCGCCTATGCTATCAACGATCTGGATTCCTCCAGCTCGATTGCAGCCACGCTCGTCGGATTGCAGCTCGACAATCTCGGCACCGACTACATCCAGCGCCGCTCCGCTCTCATCTATCAGGTGACGCTTGACCAGGCCAAGGCTGCGGCGAAGAAGCTGCTTTCGGCCGAGCCCGCCATTATGGTCGTTGGCCCGCCGCTGGGGAGCAAAGGATAAGCCAAGGAGCCTAATTGTCTTCCTCGTGCCCTTGAGGCCTTTTCGCGTGGGGAGCGAAGTCCGGTTCGGTGGCTAGTGAGGTTTTTTAAAGGCCCGCGGAGCGGTTTTCGCGGGCCTTGAGAGGCATTTGCCGGTTCAGGCGGTCGATCCGCCTAATTGTGGCGCGCTCCTTCTCACCCTAACCTTTCTTCAGGCGGCTAGAGAACGGGGATCGTGGCCCGCAGACTGGGCGTAGGCCGCCAGCATCCACTGCGTCTGGATGGCCAAGCCGATGTCCATTGTTCATTCGTTCGACTAATGGAACCGCGAGCCATCTTTCGGAGAATTCAAAGTGTTCTCCCTCTCCCGTTGGGTACGGTGGTCTACCAGCTGCCCGGCCGAGGCCCTAAGGAACCCGGACGTCGCGGAATACATCGCAGCCTGCTACATACACTCGCTGTGTTGAAGAGGAATCCGGTATTGCCCCTTTGCCTGCCGATGATCCGCCACCTGAAAGCCCCCGAGCTGTTTGGACCCATTGATCGCCTGCCGGTACTTGGCACGCGAGTTAGCAAGCGGACATTCGAGGTCCTCAACCCGTCGACCGGCGAAGTGCTGGCGGAGCTTCCCGACATGGGTGACGAGGAGACGCGCGCTGCGATCGACAAGGCCTATGTCGCGCAGCCTGGATGGGCAGGATTGACCGCACGTGAGCGCAGCGACGTTCTGTGGCGTTGGCATCAGTTGATCATCGACCATGCCGACGATCTCGCCGCAATCCTCACGGCGGAGATGGGCAAGCCGCTTGCCGAAGCCAAATCGGAGGTATCGCATGCTGCGGCGTACCTGCAGTGGTACGCCGAGGAGGCCAATCGCATCTATGGCGAGACCATCTCCGCACCATCGACGGACCGTCGGATGATGGTGATCAAGCAACCGCTCGGCGTCGTCGGGACGATAACACCATGGAACTTTCCAGCCTCCATGGTGGCACGCAAGATCTCGCCAGCCTTGGCCGCGGGCTGCACCATTGTCCTCAAGCCCGCTGAACAGACACCGCTCGTGGCTGGCGCAATGTTCGCCCTCGCTCATCAGGCTGGCTTTCCCGAAGGCGTCGTCAACCTGATCTATGCATCCGAAGGTGATGCGGTTGGCCGTGAACTCTGCGCCAATCCCAAGGTCCGCAAGATCAGCTTCACCGGGTCGACCGAGGTTGGCCGGCTGCTGATGCGCCAGTGCTCGGACCAGATCAAGAAGGTCAGCCTCGAGCTCGGCGGCAATGCACCTTTCATCGTCTTCGACGACGCCGATATCGACGCTGCGGTCGAGGGTGCGATCCAGGCGAAGTTCCGCAACGCCGGCCAGACTTGCGTTTCGGCGAACCGCCTTTACGTCCAATCGAGCGTTCACGACGAGTTCGTCGAGAAATTCGTGGAGAAAGTCCGGCGTTTATGGGTTGGTGACGGCTTCGCTCCCGGAGTGGACATCGGGCCGCTCATCGACAAGCATGCTCTGGCCAAGATCGAGTCCCATACCGCAGATGCCGTCGAAAAAGGCGGCACAATTCGATGCGGGGGCAATCGCATCGGCAAGGATGGCACGTTTTTCGAACCGACGGTCCTCACCGAAATTTCCAGCGTGATGGCGGTTGCGCAGGAAGAGACTTTCGGGCCGCTGGCGCCGATCATTCGCTTCGACGATGCGGATCAGGTCGTGCGTGAGGCCAACGACACGATCTACGGCCTCGCCGCCTATTTCTTTGCCTCAAACCTGAAGCGTGTCTGGCGTGTCGCCGAGGCCTTGGAATATGGCATGGTTGGCATCAACACCGGACGCATGTCCTCGGAAGCGGCACCCTTCGGCGGGATAAAACAGTCCGGTATTGGGCGGGAGGGTTCCCGCCATGGCCTCGAGGACTACCTCGAAATGAAATATCTCTGCATGGGCGGGATCTGAAGAACCTGCTTCAGGGCTCGCAGATGGGGCAATTGCACGAGCGATCTCCGAATACGGGAACGAAGTATCGTTGCTCGACGCGGTGCCGGCGTGCGGCTCCGCACCCGTGCAGACACAATCCTGAAGTACTACCCTGGCTGGTTGTATTTCTCGACGAGACGAGCGCCTGCATTGTCGACGAAGAGGGCGCGCATGTGACGGAGGACGAGCTTGCGAGCGATCAGGCGTTCCTTGCCGAGAAGGCCTCGAGGTTTCGAGTTGCAGTTAGGTAAGTGGTCCAGCAAGGTCCCTTGTTTGCAGTGGCGCGCCGCGTGGGCCGGTACATCAGCGGCTTCACCGGTCCGCCCGTGGCGGCGAACCCACTGCTCGATCGACTGAAGCTTCTGGGGGCGGCCTGATCTTGATCCGCAGACGATTGCCGGTAGCCTACGGCATCGCGTGGCTCGCCTGCGTCCGGCAGGGCGAACGCTACTTGACCGATGCTTGCGCGACATCAGCTCAGATTGGCATCGGGCGATCCTTGGGGTTGCGCCTGGAATAGGAGGCAGCGATCGGGACATTATGGTCGAGACCCGCGGTTGGATGTGGGGAACATCTGGCGCGAAGCAAAACGGCTGGATGATGAACGGATTGCGATCCCAAGGCCGCAGTCCCAGATACGTTGCGTGCCCCGCTCCGGGAGGTTCGTCCACAGCAATACTTGGCCGATGAACTCTTTGGCACTGTCGTGCGAGGATATCATCGCTTCCGCCGCCACCGGTGGGATCACTTGCTTTGAAGGCCTTTGTGGATAATGCGGAGCCGCTGGGGAAACTCGAGCTCGGCGGCCAGAAACTCAGCAAGGACGATATCCTCAAGATCCTAGATGCCAAGGGCGCGGCGCAGGCGGTGCAGGCCTTGCTGGAGAACGCGGAGGCGCTGGCGAAGCTGGAGTTCTCCGATTGGGGTCGGTGAGGTCAGGCTTTCCCGTCTTTTCCGAACGATGTCGCCCCGTTGGTCACTCGCTTCTCTTCGCGGTCCGCGCCGGACCGGCCGCATGATGGGCTAGGAGAGCGAGGCCTCTCAATCTGTTGAACGAGCCTGGGAGGGTCCATCCAGGATCTAGACTGCCAACGAGATCGCTTGCCCATCGTCCCCTTAGGAGCGATCCGGATCACCCCTCGGGTAATCACTGTATGTTCCTTTTCGTTTATCTGTGTCGTATCTCATGCCACGCGGGGCCGCCGGGACTGACGCTGCTGGATCGAAACTGTGAAGGTATCACAGCGCCAGCGCCCGCTTGAGGTCGTCGTGCTCGAAGGCGCTGGCCATGCGGTTTATCTCGGCCGAGCGGGCGCCGACTGCCTGGGCGGCATCCCGCCATGTCGCGGTCACGGCCGCGACTCCTTTGATAATCGCACGGGCTTGCGCCAGCGTGAGCGCAAAAAACTCCGACGCAGCCTCCAAAAGATCGAGCGAACAGGTGCCCTCCTCGAGATCAGGTCGTGAGCACCCGCGCCTTGAGATCGGTCGGGATGGGATTGAGGTCGTATGCCGGTGAGAGTGACCATCCCGCCTTTCCCAGCCACAGGAAGCCGTGATTGCGCAGGTGATCGTCGACATTGGAGATCAGCACGTTGAAAACGACACGCCGATAGAGGGCATGGGCGTCCGTCTTTCCCTGTGCGCCGTGTTGCGCAAGGGCATCGACGATCTCCGGATAGCTGCCACGCTCGCCATCCTTGGCGCCCATCATCGCCATTGCCGATAGGAACGGGATGCGGATCGCACCATCACGATCGAAATGCCGCGACAGCATGACCGCGTTTCCGGCGACATCGATCAGCTCGTGCAGGGAGTGGCGATACCTGCCTGACCGGCCAGCCGTAGCGCGATCTCCTCCCAGGTCTCCATGCTGTAGTCGTCGGTCTCCTTCGGAAACTTGGCGATGGAGAGGCGACCATGTTGGTCGATGACCGACGCCTTCGGCCGGCCGAGGAGGAGCCAGGGGCAAAGATGAGCTGCATGTCTTCGTCCGTTTCCTCGTCACGAAGAATTCGCCCGGTGATTTGGAGCAGCCGGCCAAGCTCGATCAGGGCGGGAACGCCATCGCGGGTCGGTGCCTGAAAAACCTCGTCGCCAACCCAGCGCAAGCGGAGTGCGCCAAGGCGGGTCTCGTCGGCGACGCCAAGCAGATAGTCGCTTTCCGTGAGGGTGCGAACGGCGCGTCCTTCGCGTTCCGCCTGGCGGCGCTCGGCGCGCTGCATAAGGCGGCGACCCCAAGTATCTGGCGCCGAGTCGCTGATGGACCTGAAAGTCGCAGGACCGGCAGAAGGAGCGAAGGCCCCGCGGGTCAGAGCAAGAGCTGGCTCCAGCGAGAAGCGGTCCGGCTCCTCAAGCCTTGCGCCGTCATACTCGAAAAAGGATGGTCTCCGAGCCTCGGACGCGATTGCTCCTCTCGCCATTCCGATCGGGTGTATGCGACCGTCCAGATCGATATGCACCTCGAAGTCAGTCATCGCGCGATGATCCGGCTGGCCGCCTGAGATGGACGTGCTTAGGCAGATCGGCGCTGGCCAGCGCCTGTCCGACGCTGTCGTTTCTGATGTCGGCGACTTGACTCAGGCCCTCTAGCAGGCCGAGCGCCTGCAGGACGCCGGCATAAATGCCGATGCTGACGTTGTTGTCCCCGGCTTCGACCCTTTGGAGTGTCGAGCGAGACGTGAAGGCGCGGTCGGCCACGACCGCCATCGGCAGCCGTCGCCGTCGACGCGCATCGTGAATGTCCGCCCCAAGCTTACGCAGGGCGCGCCGCACTGGAGGGTTGTGTGGGGTTGGTATTTTGACACCTTCGCACTACAAAACGGCCAAATATGTAGCACGAAGGTTACAATTTTTCTAACCCCGTCAAGGGCGCCGCCCCAGCAGGGAGCGAAGGTTTGATCGTACCGCCGTCGCGACGGCATCGACCGGGAGATTCTGAACGTCAGCGATCGCGGCGACAGTGGTTTTCACGTCAGCGGGCTCGCTGGGACAAATATCAATTTGAGTGAAGGGGCCATCTGCCTCAGGATCCGATCGATCGGGAATTCGGTGACGAGGGCGCCCCCGATTCGAGCGGGGTATCTCAGCAGCGACGGACAATTAGCAGCCGAGCGTCGCGTTTGATTGGGCGCAGGAGTTGTCGTCGTGGATCTGTTCATGCGGCGATGGACATGGAGATCTCGCGCCAGCTCACGGACGGCGCCGACGCGATCATCCCGTCGAACAGACGCCGGCTTCGGTCGCTCAAGACGGCGAACAAAAGCTCTTCGACGACGAGTTCCTCGCCCCTGGGCGCTGAGTCTATCCGGCGCTTCTTAATGCCGTCGGCAATCCCACTCGAGACGGTTGGAGATTGCCTTCCCATGTTCCATTCGCCGCAATCCTCATCAGCCGAACATTGCCGCCGCCCAACTTCAACTCCTGAACACCAGGGGCACATACACCCTGAAACCGAATGCCCGGCAGGAGCCTGAGCTCGCTGCCGGGCCGGGTACGCCTTGGGAGGTGGCGTAAGTCAGCGGTTTTTCGGGGCCATGAGACGACTTCTCCTCAGTCCGAACGCCTTTTGCCGTAGACCTTGCATGTACCGTGCCAGAGCAAAAAAGCATTTAAAAACAACTGATGGATCAGATTATGCTGCGTTGCGTATCCGACATTGTCGGGTATCGGACAACGCTGAACGTGGCTGAATGGCGCATGAATCAGTTTCCCCGGGGGGATTTTGTCCGCTATTCCTTGAGACAGCGCCGGGCAACCGGGACCCACTGCACGCCAGGCACACCCTGATCGATTGCGACGGCTCTCGCAATCGAGTGCGACGTCTAGTTCGAGCGCGCTGTCAGTCGATGCTGGGACGGCGCGTAGCGCTGTCAAACTTTCCCGCGTATCATCATTGCGCGTCTGTCTGTGCCCGCCGATCCTACAAGACTGAGGCTCAACTTCGAGTACCTTGCAAGCTTGTCGATCATAGTGGCGCCTTACACGCCACGTTCCAGCGCACTGCGGTAAGTCCGGTCAACGCCGGCCTCATGGGCCAACGCGTCATGTGATAGCCTCTTTGTCTGTCGATGCTGTCGCAGATTGCGGGCAAAGACTTCTCGAATCTGCATATATGAGAGGCCAGCTCCTGTAGAGCATCTCACCACGGAGTATTCTAACCGGCACGGGTGGAAGCTCAGAATTGTGAGGGTAAGAACCCATGTCACGTAACCCGCGTGTGGTCGACGACGTCCTCTGGCAGAGGCCTCGCGAAGCTACGACAGGGAGCATTTCAGAATCTACCTGCGGATCCTGGACGCCTGCGCCGACAATGCCAGCGAAGAGGAAATGGTCGATCTCATTCTCGGCATCGACCCGGCCCCTGAACCCGGCCCCTGAACCGGTAGCGCCCGCAAGGCGCTTCGGAGCCATATCGACCGGGCGAACTGGATGGTGACGACCGGCTACAAGGAACTGTTCGCCTGACGCACAGCGCGGACTGTCACCTAAAATCTCTGTATCCGCCATGCATGAGCGCGCGGCCACGAGAGACGGCGCGGCCAATGCGGTCGCGCAGGTGATCGCGAGGATCCCTCCAATCGGCGTGGACGCGCCGTTGACCGATCAGAGCTTCAGCGAGCTCGCGATGTGGCGCTCCGGCGAGCGATCCGTCGAGCGCACGAAGAACGAAGGTCAAAAGGGGGGCGCGTTTTTCCGGCGGAAACAAGCGAGCGGGCAGTTGTTGACCCAGACTGAGGGCATTGAGGCACTCGATCGCCCTCAGGCGAGGCTTCGAAAGCATCGCGGGCCAGATCGCCTCGGTACGCAGGCAAACTGGGTCCAGGATGTCCGCGCCCGAGACGGCGAGCTGGAGGGTATGCTCCACATTGCCAAGGAGCACATTTTGGCTCTTGTCGGGCGCAAGCAGGACTGTCGCACGACATGGCAATGCCGCCAGGTCGAACGGCGATGTTGCCGAGGATGCAGACAGCTGTTCGGCAATGACCGGCAGCACATTTACGCACCGGCGCTCACACCAGAATACGACCGAATTGCGCCCGTAAGACTCGGCGAAACAGAACACCCCAGAGCGACAGATCGCCGCCGACGCGATCACGTCGATAAAGGCTTCGCGAGACAGAGTATTGGCCTGCTGGCGCGCGGCGAGCAGTTCACGCTGGAATGCTAGATCGCGGCGTAAGAACTCCCCGGCCCACTCGCGCAGCGTCAGACGAGCGGTGAATCGTACGATCTTTCATCCCGCCAGTCAGCCCGATCAGCCCAGTCAAAAGAACTGTAGGCATGACTGTGGCTCCCCTGCCCGCTTGGAGGACGTCGAAACATCATGCCATTTGGCAAACCACCGGCGCCGAAAGCACCGGACGTCAAAGGCGCCGTTTTGTCGAACCGTGTGCCATTGGCACTGTCGAGAACAGAAGACGCACGCAACCAGCGACCAGACCGTCGAAACCGCGCAGCAACAGCCAGCGCGGTGTGAGCGGGTCAAAGGAGTCGATTTCATAGCCGCTATCGACTTCTGCGACCCGTTCCAGACGTTCCTCGAAGACGCGGTAGCGCGGACGGTGGATTGCACGCCGTTTGTTGGCACAGTTGTCGTAGCGCCGGGCGCAATAAGCTGGGTCATCGAAGGCCTCCTCGGGGAAATTTCCCCGCCATTGGAGGCGAACCTTCACACTATGGCAGCCTGTGCAGTTGCACAGGTGAAGCCGACTTATCAGGGAATCGAAAAAAACCGAACCGGCGAGACGCGCAATCGCCTGTTTGGTGGGGCTCACGCCGAGCTTCTCTGCGGGCAGTATCGAGATGGAGCGCGGCTGTGCGCCGCTTGACCCCAGGATGCAGCCGATTTCCCAGGCAGACTTGCCCCGCACTGCCCATTGTCGCGGGCACATCAATCCGCGCAGCGTCAGCGACACACCGTACACCCTGGTCTCTCGCCGAGATACTCCACCGAGCCGGAGCACCCGGTCTCCTGAACCTTCGTACCTTGCATATCGGATGACGGCCCGACTGCAGGCCAAGTTGTCGTGAGGATCAATCGCATGCGTCCGTTCGAACGCAGCTTGCTGGCGCGATCGATATAAACTTCAAATGCGTCAAGCGGACGGTAGCCTAGAATGCTGGCAGACTTGCACAACCATCAGGTCGGCCGGCCGGTGCCCCGGTTCCCTTTTTCTCGGGTCTTCGACTCTTTTCGTTGGCGGTGTTGATCAGACGCGCAGCCGGTCTTTTCGCTCAGATCGTCCGTCAACTCATGGGTATCTGCTGATCGAAGCCGGGTACGTGAAGCGTCTTGGAGCAAAGATGTTGCGTCCCAACCAAGTTCGCTGTGAACTTCACTGCTTGAGTTTTGCAGGGTGTCCTGCGAGCTCGCGCACGAGATCGATCAGGCGCTTACGGTTGCAGTCATTGTCGGATCTCCGACGATGTCGGACATGAGACACAACGCTATCAGAGTGATCGCATTGTTCTGAACGATTTTCCTAGTTGGCACGACACATGCAGTCCTATCCGCAAACGCCCTGCCGCGCCGCACCGACTGAGAAGAACTCATCCCATGATCACGCTTTTCGAACGTGCGGTCGCCGCCGCTAACACTGGGCGTTCCCGAGCCGACGGAAGCCTTTGCGCTTTCATTCCTAGGGTTGTCCGTACATGACCGCATTCGATGTCCGTCCAACTCTGAATGCTCCCGACGATGATCCCTATCTTTGGCTTGAAGATATAGAAGGCGAACGGGCACTTGCCTGGACCGCCAGCCAGTCGGCCAGGACCCTGGAGAACTTCGGTGGAACGCAGTTCGAGCGCGACCGCGCGCCCCTGACAGCGATTTTCGACCATCCCGACAAGATTCCCCTGATCACGCGCCGCGGTCAGTACCTCTACAATTTCTGGCAAGATGCCCGTAACCCGCGCGGACTGTGGCGCCGGACCACCCTTGCCGCCTACATGAAGGCGGATCCCCAATGGGAGGTACTGCTCGATCTGGACGCCCTCGCCGTTAGTCACGGAGAGGACTGGATCTGGGGCGGCGCGTCGATCGAGCCTGAGAGACGGGAAAAAGCCGTTCTGCGCGGGTCGCGCGGCGGCAGCGACGCGGTCGTGCATCGCGAATTCGATCTTGGGACTCTGAGCTTTGTCGCCGACGGTTTCAATCTCGCCGAGGCCAAGGGCGGCATTAGTTGGCTCGACCCTGACACGCTTCTGCTTTCCAGTGCGCTTGGTGATGGCATGGCCACCCGCTCCGGCTACGCGCGCACCGTGCGGCTGTGGAAGCGTGGCGCGGATCCGCTCACCGCGCCGGTAATCTTCGAGACCGGCTCCGAATCCCTCAGCGTGTCTGGCTATCTGGACCGCACCGTCGAGAGCAAGCGCCTTTGGTTCATCGAAAAGCCGGCCTACTTCGAGAAGATAGTCCGCATTGGCAATAGAAGCGGGCCCAAGGTTGAGATCGACCTTCCTCGGGACGCCTGGTGGAATGGCTTCGATGACTGGCTGGCGGTAAAGCCGCGCAAGCCCTGGACGGTTGGAGGGACTACCTATGCCGCCGACGCGCTGATCGGCATCTCGCTTTCCTCTTTCATGGCCGGCGAGCGCGGCTTTGTCGCCCTGTTTGAACCAGGCGAGAGGCGCTCCCTGCAGTCATTTTTCTGGAACAACGGGGAGCTCATCATCTCCTACCTGGTGAACCTCGTTCCGCGTTTCGAGACGTTCACTCCGCGCCGGCAGGAATGGACGCGCCGAGCCCTGGACACCGTGCCCGGCCGCGGGACTGTTAACCTTTGGTCACTCGATGCGCAACTTCACGAGACGAATGGAGAGATCCTGGTTTGGGCTCAGGATCCGATCACGCCGCCGCAGCTTCTCCTGTTCGACCTCGATGCCGCGCCGCCTCTCAGCGCTTCAGTGATCCTGAAGCGCAACCCGGAAAATTTCGACGCATCCGGGCTGATGGTCACGCGTCACGAGGCGGTCTCGATTGATGGTGAGATGATCCCCTATACGCAGGTCGGTCCGGCGAACGGGACCGGGGATGCCCCGGTTCATCTCACCGCCTACGGCGGGTTCGGCATATCGCGCCTGCCCCACTACAACTCCTCGCTAGGCAAGCTGTGGCTCGAACGCGGCGGCACGTGCGTAGTGGCAAACATCCGGGGCGGCGGCGAGTTTGGCACCCGTTGGCACGAGGCCGGGCGCAGGGAGGGCAAGCGCCTCACCCACGACGATTTCGCCGCCGTTGCCGCCGACCTGGTGCGGAGGGGCATTACGCGGCCGAGGCGGATTGCCGCCGAGGGCGGCTCAAATGGCGGCCTCCTGATCGCCAATATCCTTACCCGCTATCCCGAGCGTTTCGGCGCGCTGTTCTGCACAGTTCCGCTTATCGACATGCGCCGCTACACCAGGCTCTTGGCGGGCGCGAGCTGGATTGACGAATATGGCGATCCCGACAAGCCGGAAGATTGGACTTTCCTGAAGGAAATCTCCGCCTATCACGCCGCGATGCCGGGACAGCCCTATCCGCCGATCCTGCTCGCCACCACGAAGCGGGACGACCGCGTCCATCCGGGCCACGCGCGTAAGATGGCCGCAAAGCTGCAGGCTCTGGGCTATCCCGCTTACTTCTACGGGCCCGGCGCAGGCGGGCACGGCTACGGCAAGGACAATCGGGAGCGGGCAGCATTCATTGCCCTTGGCACCAATTTCCTTCGCAGTGCCATCGGCTGGCAAGACGATCGCGTTCGATAGGTAGGCGCAACCCAGACAAAGGCAATGTTTCAATAAAGTCAGCACAGGTCGGTGATTGCGGGAAAGCGCAAACACAGTCTCAGGCAAGAGGAGCATGGGCATCCGTCACTTCAAGTAATTCTGGCAGTATTCGTAAATAGCAAAGTGCGTCATTTCTGAAGATAAAGGAGAGAGAATATCATGGCGAGAAAGCGAATGGGCGTGGCGCGGGGAGTAACAGCCGCCGTCGTCTTCATCGTGGTGGGACAGCAGGCCGTCGCGGCGGATCTTGCGCAAGCCGCAAGCGTCCCGGAGATAGGAGCCTCGGTCACCGAAGCGCCAAGCCCCTGGCAGATCCGCCTGCGTGGGTTGGGGGTCATCACTAAGGATTCGGGCTACGTCAATGCGGTGCCCGGCTCCGGTCTTTCCTATTCGGACACCGTGATCCCGGAACTCGATATCACCTATTTCTTCACGGACAACATCGCCACCGAACTCGTACTCGGCACCACCTATGCCAACATCGACGGCCAAGGAACGATCGGCGGGTTGGGCAACGTCGGCAAGGTTTGGCTGCTGCCGCCCACGCTCACATTGCAGTATCATTTTACCGATTTCGGCGCCTTCAAGCCCTATGTCGGTGGCGGCGTAAACTACACGATCTTCTATAACCAGGATGTCGGCAGTGCCGATGCTCTCAATGTTAAGAACACGTTCGGCGCCGCGCTGCAGGTCGGGTTCGACTACATGGTGGATCGGCACTGGGGCGTCAACTTCGACGTGAAGAAGCTCTTCCTCAAGCCAGACTTCGACGTCACGGTGGACGGCGCGAAGCTGACGGGGAAGGCCGAGCTCGATCCCTGGTTGATTGGCGCAGGTGTCACCTACCGCTTCTGAAACGAAAGGCGAAAGCGGCTTGCTGACAGCCGATCTGAAATGAAGGGCGCCTTGTGCGCCCTTTTTGCCCTCGGCCCTGCACAGGCGAATCGACCCGGATCATTCGAACAGGCAGCCTTGTTGCCCGTGGGCTGGGAGGTGCCGGAAAACAGGGGAACGTTCTGATCAAATTTATCGATGACCATCCGACGCATAGCAGCCGCTGGTGGGGGCCGTTGTCGAGAGGGCGGCCCCCGCTTCCGCCGGACCAGGAAGAATACCTATGGTCAACGCGGCCTCGACTAACGCCTGAAATGGAAGTGCTTATACCCACCTTGAGCAGGATGGCTTTGCCGTTGTTTATGGAATGCTGCGGCTGGCACTCCTTGCCGACATCAGTCTCCCGGACGTCAACAGGTATGGCCGCTATGACCGCGAAATACCGCGAGGGCGGCGATCTCCAGGCGCGCAGGCGCCATTCAGCGGCAGCCCGAGTTCGCGGATGGTTAGTTCGGGCACCCCGGATCGCGAACATTGCTTCTATTTTTGCGGCGGTCTGATCAAATCGCAGGGATCGACGTTCAGTGCGGCCGCCAACCGCCCGAGCACGCTTACGCTCGCAGAAACACGGGCGCGTTCGATCGAGCCCACGTAGCGCATGCTAAGCTCAGCGCGCGCAGCTAGCTCTCCTTGCTTCAGTTCCTGCTCATGGCGCAAACGACGCATATTGATGGCCATGATCTCTTTGAGATCCACAGCGAGATAGGGACCTGAACGGGAACTATCGTTCTAGGAATGATCGTTCCTATTCGCTATAGAGGACCGGTCGACAGAGCCCTTTGTGCGGATCACCACCGGACCGCCCTACATGCGCTGGAAACCCGAAAAGATTTAAAGTTCGTCATGAAGCCGGAAATCATAGAAGAAGTCCCCTGGTCGGACGGCCTCACGGCCTACGACAAAGAGCATTTCACGACCTATATGCAGTTGCTCGATGCCTCCGCCGACGACGCGAGCGAAGAAGAAATGGCGCATCTGATCCTCGGCATTGATCCGGCACGCGAACCGGAGCGCGCCCGGAAGGCTCTTCGCAGTCATCTCGACCGTGCGAACTGGATGGTCACGACCGGCTACAAGGATTTGTTCGCCAGCTGACGAAACGGGCAATGCGTTCCGACGCGCTTTCAAGCAAGGAAGTCCCTGTACCCGCCATTCATGAGCGCATGGCCGCGGTGAATGGCGCGGCGGATGCGGTTACGCAGATTGTCGCGAGGATCTTTCCAGTCGGCCTGGACCGGCGGCTGGCCGATCAGCGCTTCCACGATTTCCCGGTGCGAAGCCCCCGCAAGCGAACCGTCGAGCGCCTGAAGGACGAAGCGGAGGCGGCGACCGCGCGCTTCCGGCGGAAACAAGGTCGTTGGCAGTCGTCCGTGCGCGGTAAGACTGTTGAGACACTCAAGTGTCCACAGCCGATGCTTCAACTGCCTGGTGGGCCAGATTGCGTCGAGATGAAGTCGGACGGGCAGCAAAAACGCTAGCGCCAGACACGACAAGCTGGAGATGCCGGTCGGCACACCGCAACAGAACATGTTGGCGGCCGTCGTCCGACAGCAGGACCGCTGCACTGCATGGCAGCGGCCTCAGGTCGAAAGGCGGCGTCGCCGACGATGAGGACACCTGTTCCGCGGCAACCGGCAAAACGTATGCCGGCGTGGACACCAGAATACAGCTGCATCACGCCTGAGAGAGTCGGCGAAACAGAACGCCCCAACGGGTCAGGTCGACGCGCGAGGCAATGATGTCGAGCGATGTCCGATTTTCCCGCCATTCGGCCCGCTCCAGTGCATGAGCCAAATCATGCCGGAATGCCGGACTGCGTCGCAAGAACTCCCAGGCCCAGTCTTTCCGGGTCAGATGAGCGGTGTAGTCGTACGAGGTCTTATCCCACCAATCCGGCCAGTCGGCGGCGCTGCCTTCTGCCCAGCTCATGACCCAGGCCTGCCTGCAGCACGGAAGCAACGACCAGACATCACGCGGCCCTGCAGGCCACCGGCGCCCACAGCACCGGCCCATGAAAACCGCCGTTCCGTCGAACGGCATCCAGCCTCTCGGTGGAGACGTCGAGCTATCCGGCCACGGCGCGGGTGGTGCCGATCGTGTGGGGTTCGCCGATCCGCGCAAGCGGCCAGCCGGCGCGGCGAAGGATGCGCTCCATGCGCAGATCGGTGACGGTGACAATTCGGCTGAGACAGCGCGACAGGCCGAACTCGATCATGCCGGCGAAGAGCTCGTAAGTGCCGACAGCAATTCCGCCGGTACCCTTCGGGGCGGATGAAGAAACATTGAGCGCAAAGTGGCTGCTTTCCCAGACGCTCGGTTCCTCGGGCGCCGTCTTCCCCTCCAACAGCACCGGAAAAGTGTCGCGAAGCATCGTCGGCCCGGTCGACGGAAGCAGGCGGACGCATCCATCGACACGACCATCGGAATGCGGCTTGAGCGCACCAAAAGGAATCGGTCTCGTACTAGCCATTCGTCCGCAGGTCCCAGTCGAGCCGCTCCTTGAAAACGCGGTATCGCAGACGATGCATTGCGTGCAGTTCGTCGGCAAAGTCGCCGTACCAATCGGGTGCGATAAGCTGCATCATGAGGGCCTCCGGGCAGAAATAACCCTGCCATTGGAGGCGAATGCGCCAGCCGAAACAGCCCGTGCACATACACAGGGGACCAAAGACGAATCAGTTTCTCAGAGAATGGAGAATCGTGAGGAGGCCAGCAGCGCTACGGCCTGATTTTTGGTGCGCACGCCGAGCTTCTTCTTGGCATTGTCCAGGTGGAAGGCGGCGGTGCGCGGCCTGATGCCCAAGATGCAGGCGATATCCCAGGCGGACTTGCCGCGGGCCGCCCACTGCAGGCACTCATATTCACGGGGCGTCAGCGAAACGCCGTCAACCATTCGAGTGCCGGACAGCTTTCGGCGAACGTAGATGTGAAAGCAGGTCGCCATGAGCTGAAGAGCCTGTTCATATCGCTCGGCGATGCGCAGGAACGCCGGATTGGGCTCATCAGCGGCAAAAGTAACCGCGGCAATGCAGCCGCGGCGATCGACAATCGGAATCGTCAAACCACAGCGGATGCTGAACTCGGCCGCTTCGTCGAACAGCCTCTGCTGAACCTGCGATGTCGCAAAGCCGCGCATATCCGATCCCCACCGAAACGGGCATCCGCCACAACGTGCACGAATAATGACCGGATCGACTTTCTGATACCGATTTTGCAGATAGTGCGCGGTCCAGCGAGCCGGATAGTTCGAGATCAGCTTGGGCTTGCCTGAACGTTGCGGTGGCAAGGACAAATAGGCAAAGGTGATCAGCTCCAGTCCTGCGGCCGCACCAGCCATGGCTTCGCGGAAATCCGCCTCATCGACACTTTCCGACAGCTGTTCCAGGAATGTCTCAAAGACGAGTTGCATGTCCTTCGTTATGCCTTGAACTCAATGATCGATTTCTCTGCTGTGCGCCGCCCCGACGTGTAGTCGCGACGATCAGCTGCATGAGCGCAGCCAATCAGCTGCTTGCTGCGGCGAACCGGTCGGCACCGATGGCCAAGGCTGCCTTCCGGATTGATAAGGACGCCCTCCGCTTGTGCATTCGGCGAATGGACCCCGGGATGTTCCTGCAACACAGCGGCCCGGGGTCAAAGGCTTGATGCGGTGCGCTCTGTCCCCCGCGCACCGGAAGCCTCATACAGGCCGAGGCCGCTGCGTAGGGAAGACGTCGAAGCTCGATGTGCAATTCGAGTGTGCGGATCACCCTCTTTCTCAATTCGTCGATCGCTGATGCGCTGCAAGTACTCCCATGGAGCTTGAAATATCACCCTGCCGGTGGGGAGGAACACCGGCAGGGCGCGCCGCGCAAAAGTCGCGGCCGCGTGGCGACCGGACAGCGGCGGCAGACTATGCATTTGCGCTCGATAGCCGCTTCTTCATTTCTGAACGCGTCATAGGGAAAGCCACGATCGACGCCGTTGCAGTGATCGATCATATCCCTATGGCCTCATATGCGCCGGCGATCTGTCGAATGGACGCGACGTAGGCGGCCGTTCTGTAGTCGCCGAGTTCCGGCTGCTCCTCAAGGAGGTCGGCGATACGTGCCCAAGTGCTGCGCATGACGTCCTCGAGGCCGGACCGAACCAGATCAATCTCGGCGCCTCCCTCTAGGAATTCGTCGCGCATGTCGGCGGGAAACGGCTTGCCTGTCATCCGCTCCAGCGCTGTGGCGATCGTCTGGTTGCGCCGCTCCCGCCGCCGCCTTTCCATCAACCCGAATGGGATATGGGTCAGGTTCTTCACCCATTCGAAATAGCTCACGACCACGCCGCCCGCGTTGACGTAGAGATCGGGAAGGATTGTCCCGCCTCGGGAGCGCAGTATTTGATCGGCCTGAAAGGTCACAGGGCCATTCGCGGCTTCGACGATGAGATGCGCCTTGATGCGCTCGGCATTGTCAATGTGAATGGCATTCTCCATAGCCGCGGGGATGAGGATGTCGCATGCTTCCTCGATGCCCGTCATGTCGCCCGCGAAGGACTTGGCACCGTCAAAACCGAGAATACTGCCGGTGCGCATGTGATGCTGCTTCAGCGCCTCAACGGGAAGGCCCTCTGGGTTGGCGATATATCCATCGCGTTCGGCAATGACTACGACGCGCGCGCCATCTTCTTCTGAGAGGAATTTGGCGGCGTGATAACCCACATTGCCAAACCCCTGAACGACCACAGTTGCCGGGTTCAGATCCCGCCGTCCCACAATGCCGGGCGTACGCGGATCGCGAAGATAACTTTGAATGGCGAACTGCACGCCGCGGCCTGTCGCCTCCGTGCGTCCGGCGATTCCGCCTTTGGACAGCGGCTTTCCCGTCACGCAAGCGCGCGCGTTGATGACATCGGTGGGGTTGGCACGGCGGAATTCGTCCATCATCCAGGCCATTTCCCGCTCGCTCGTGCCTACGTCCGGGGCCGGCACGTTGAGGCCGGGCCCGATCAGACCACGTTTGTTCAGCTCCTGAGTGAACCGGCGGGTGATCCGCTCGAGTTCTTGGGGTGTCCATTCGCGTGGATCAATCTTTAGCGCTCCTTTCGACCCTCCGAAAGGCACATCGACCAGCGAGCATTTGAGCGTCATAAGGGCTGCAAGCGCTTCCACCTCTTCAGCATCGGCATCAGGCGTAAAGCGGATACCGCCCTTTACCGGCTCGCAATGTTCGCTGTGCACCGAGCGCCAGCCGACAAAGCTGTACATGCGGCCGCGCAGCCTGACGCCAAAGCGTACTGTATAGGTCGAGTTGCATTGAACGATCCGCTCGGCAAGCCCCTCGGGAAGCTCGAGGAAGGACATCGCGTGACGGAAGTTCTTGTCGACGCTCTGCAGAAAACTGGTGGTGGAGGCTAGCATCGCTCACCTCCCGAGGCCGTGCTGCCCGCGCGGGCGCCGAAGCCGACGGGTGACGGGGTCTTCACGATTGCCGCTCGATGATCATCGCCAGGCCCGCACGAAGCTCGCAGCTGTCTTTGCACACATCCATATCTCCTTTTTTGGACGCTCTAGGGAGTTGCAGGTCAAATCTCGACAAGCGGGGTAGAAGCCCACCGATCAATCGGCTCAATTCGTCGCTTCCACGCACATCGCCACGCCCATGCCCCCGCCGATGCAGAGCGTCGCTAGGCCCTTCTTGGCGCCGCGGCGTCGCATCTCAAAGACCAGCGTGTTGAAGACGCGGGCGCCGAAAGCGCCGATCGGGTGGCCGATGGCGATCGCGCCGCCGTTCACGTTCACGATAGTGGGATCCCAGCCCAGGCCCTTGTTGACGGCGCAGGCCTGCGCCGCGAAGGCCTCGTTGGCTTCGACTAGGTCGAGGTCGCCAACAGACCAACCGGCCTTCTCCAGGGCCCTCTTCGAGGCCGGGATCGGGCCGGTTCCCATGATCGCCGGATCGACGCCGGCGGTTGCCCATGAGGCGATACGAACCAGCGGGGTGATACCACGCCGGGCAGCCTCGGCTTCCGTCATCAGCAGCGCGCCGGCAGCGCCGTCATTGATGCCGGAGGCATTGGCGGCGGTGACCGTGCCTTCTTTGTCGAAGGCGGGCTTGAGCTTGGTCATGGCATCAAGCGTGGCGCCGTGGCGGATATATTCGTCCTGATCGACGATGGTGTCGCCCTTCTTGCCCTTGATGGTGACGGCAACGATTTCGTCCTTAAACTTGCCGGCCTTCTGCGCCGCTTCGGCTTTGTTCTGCGAGGCCAGCGCGAACTGATCCTGGTCGTCACGGGTGATTTGGAACTGGCGGGCGACGTTCTCGGCGGTGCTGCCCATGTGGTAGCCGTTGAAGGCATCCCACAGGCCATCCTTGATCATGGTGTCGATCATCTTGTAGTCGCCCATTTTCACCCCGGCGCGCAGATGCTGGGCGTGCGGCGAAAGCGACATCGATTCTTGGCCGCCGGCAATGATCACCCTGACATCGCCGGTGGCGATCTGCTGCATGCCGAGCGCGATGGCGCGCAGGCCCGAACCGCAAACCTGATTGAGGCCCCAGGCGGTGGTCTCCTTAGCCAGGCCGGCATTGATCGAGGCCTGGCGAGCCGGGTTCTGCCCCTGCCCTGCGGTCAGCACCTGGCCGAGGATGACCTCGTCGACCTCAGCCGCTTCGACGCCAGCGCGCGACAGCAATTCCTTAATGACCACGGCGCCGAGTTCATGCGCCGGAGTGGCAGCGAAGGCGCCGCTGAAGGACCCGACCGGCGTGCGGGCGGCGCTGGCGACGACGATTGAAGTTTTGCTCACGATGGCTTCCTGTGTTTTTAGAACTGAGCCCTGGCTGTGGCGGGGACGGATCAAGCTCAGTTGACGATTGTTGCTTCAGTGGCCCCATGCAGTTCGGCGCCGGTTACTCCTTCGGCGAGTTCCACCACCTTGAGCCCGCCCTCAACGACGTCGAGCACGCCAAGATTTGTGATGATCCGATCGACCACGCGCTTGCCGGTCAGCGGCAGGGTGCAAGCCTTCAGCACCTTCGATTCCCCGGCCTTATTGGTGTGGTCCATGACCACGACTACCCGCTTCACGCCGGCGACGAGATCCATCGCGCCGCCCATTCCTTTGACGAGCTTGCCCGGAACTATCCAGTTGGCGAGGTCGCCGTTCTCGGCCACCTCCATCGCCCCGAGGATCGCCATGGCGATCTTCCCGCCGCGTATCATCGCAAAGCTCTGCGCCGAGTCGAAGAACGCCGAATGCGGCAATGCGGTAACCGTTTGCTTCCCGGCGTTGATGAGATCTGCATCAACCTCGTTTTCGGTTGGAAACGGGCCGATACCGAGCAGACCGTTCTCCGATTGCAGCATCACCCGGACGTCTTCGGGAATGTGATTGGCAACAAAGGTTGGAATGCCGATGCCAAGATTGACATACATGCCGTCCTGAAGTTCGCGGGCGGCCCGCACCGCCATCTGGTCCCGATCCCACGCCATTAATTTGTCCCTCCCTCAGACCGCTGCGCGCATTGTGCGCTGTTCGATGCGCTTCTCGTGAGCGCCTTGGATTAGGCGGTGCACGTAAATGCCGGGCAGGTGGATCTGGTCGGCATCCAGGCTGCCGACCGGTACGATCTCCTCGACCTCGACGACGCAGATCCTGCCGCACGTGGCGGCTGGCGGATTGAAGTTGCGCGCCGTCTTGCGAAAAACGAGATTGCCGGAGGTGTCCGCCTTCCACGCCTTCACAATGGACAGGTCTGCGACGATGCCCGTCTCAAGCACATAGGCTTCGCCGTTGAAGGACTTGCACTCCTTGCCCTCGGCGACCGTGCCCACGCCGGTTTTCGTATAAAAGCCGGCAATGCCGGCGCCGCCAGCGCGCATGCGCTCGGCCAGCGTCCCCTGAGGGCTGAACTCGATCTCCAATTCGCCGTTGAAGTACTGGCGCATGAACTCGGCGTTCTCGCCGACATAGGACGAGATCATCTTCTTGATCTGCTTCGTCGCCAGCAGCATACCCAGCCCAAAGTCGTCGACGCCGCAATTGTTCGACGCGATCGTCAGTCCCTTGGTGCCCGCCTCCCGGATCGCGCTGATCAACAGCTCCGGAATGCCGCAAAGACCGAACCCTCCTGCAGCAATGAACATCCCGTCAAACAATACACCTTCCAGCGCCGAGCCCGAATCGCTATAGATTTTGTTCATGTAGCTCGCCCAAGGATTAGTCGGTACTTCATTGTTGATGATGCGGTCCGTCTTATGCGCGGTCGCTCCAGATCAACAGGTGTTGGTTGCGTTTTTGCCGAGTTGCCTCGCAAACTATGCTCACGTGACACTCTAGTCGGAATGGCTGCCGGCGTGCGAGCAACGAGAGTTATTCCAAGGGCCGAAGATTTATGATCGAAGGCCACTCTCCTCAGATGATTATCGCGCCGTCGATTTGGCATCGGTAGGCATCTCGAAATCTCCGGATCACCGCTGGGCCGCACGAGAAGCGGCACGAGCACGCCGCGCGCGCGGACGGACGGAAGCATGGCGGAGACATCCGGCGCAGAAGGGCTTCCGGCGATCTGCATGGACGCCCGCCGTGCCAAGGCCGCGCTCGACATGGCGCACCGAACAAAACGAATGGCAACGACGCTGATGGCTCGGCCCATCTGGGCTCGGCTTCTACCGCGAAGTCCGGGTAAACGGCTATGACAGCATGCTGGTCCGCACGCTGGTGGCTGCGCGGACCAGACTGGTCAGGATACGACCGATCTCTCCAACCAGATCCGCGGGCTCATGAAGACGTTCGGTCTGAGCAAAGGCGGAAAGTTTGAAGACAACGTCCAGCGGCCTGGTTGCCGGTCGGGAAGCGCTTGCCCTTATTATGCTGCCGGTTCTCGAAGGCTGGCGTAGTGTGCGCACCCGCGCCGCCGAGCTTGGGCGGCAGCGATCGCCAGCGCCCGGCTGAGCGAGGCTTGCCAGCTGGACACCTCGATTTACCGCCCTTTTGGCCTGAACGAGTAGCGAGGACCGGGGCAGGTTGATGAGTTCGGGCGTTCGAGGGGGGATCAACTCGGCCGGTGGCTGCCGATTTCACCGATTTCGCCGTCATGTGGGGGCAGTTCGCCCCTCGTGCCAGATGTAGCCCATTTGAGGCGAGATTGGCCATGCCGATCTTTGTCCTGGCCGGTGCGATACCGATGGTCCGCCGCACGAAGAGGCCCCTGCGGGACTTCTGCTGCGCGAAGAAGTGTTCGACGAAGGCGCGGAGTTTTGAGCGCCGGCCATTGGCCCGTGCCATCGCCTCGCTCATCGGCCGGCCTTTCGGCTTCTTGTGGTGAATGTCGGAGAAGTAGCCGTGCTTCTCCAGCCGCGAAGGCGCCTAGCCCCGGCCGGGGCGATCGGCAGCTGTGTTGATAGCGGGGTCCTGCTTATTGCGCGGAAATATGGAGTCCGATTCCGCGATCGTTGACAGCCATCGTCGTGGCTGGACCGGCGGTGATCCTCCGCTACGCGCTGGGCGGGGTTATCATGGGCATGCTGCGCGAGCTGGCTATGGCCATTCCCGGCATCAGTCCTTCCCGGAGTTCTCGCGCATCGGGCCTTGGCCACTGGGCGAGGTTCCTGAGCGGCCGGCTGTATTTGTATTTCTGGGTGGTGTGGTCGCGATCGAGGCCATTGCCTAGGCCGTGATCCTCCCGTCGTGGATCAGGGTTCCCGTTTGGCTGATCGGCGTCGTGCTGATGGCGCTGCTAACCGTCAACCTGATGTCGACCAAGTCATAAGGCGAATTCGAATTCTGATTCTCATCGGATCAAGGTTGCCGGGATCGTCGCCTTCATCGCTATTGCCGGAAGTATGCCTGCGGGATCAATGGCGGCTTGGGACCTACCTTCGGCAACCTTACCGTACATGGCGTCTTTGCGCCGGAAGGCTCGACGGGGGTGCTCCCGCGATGACAAGCGTGATCTTCGCCTTGGTTAGGGCCGAGATCGTGACGATCGCCTCTGGGTGAAGGCTCATGGCTGATCCTTCTTGCTGACTGAGAACCAGATATCTGCGCCCGAGTACATCGCCGTGCAACTCGCTGCCAAAGCGCCGTTCGAATTCGCCGACAGTGTCTGAGGTGAGGTCGACGAGCCAGAGTTGGTGGGCGCCTGCGAATATGCGAGGCGCCGTGCAGCCCGCGCGCTCCCCGGCCGGAAGCTGTCGCGGTGGAGCTTGCTGGGATCATAACAGTCGAAGGCTGGGCATAACAAATCCTGGCTATCAGGTTGCATATGGCCGAGGCTAAAACTCATTATGCAAATCACGAGGGGCGGAGTTAAATGACCGACAATCGCGACATTTTAAAGATGAGTATCGCTGCTGCCCCGGTCCCATTTCTCCCGGGACCGGGGAAGGCTCAATCCACGGTCTCTCATATGGACGCCAGCCACGACTGGCTGCCCGATCCGATGAGACCCGATGCGCCGATGATTCCACGGACGGGGTGGGATCTTTCGCCATACAACCGCTGGACCTTTCAGCATGTTCGCGAGTGGACGCCCACCGCCTCGATCTGGCGCGGTTCGGGCCCCGTCCAGCCGCTTCCGCAGCGGCCTACCGACATCGATGGCATCACGTTCGAGGTCGAAGGACGGCGCCACACCATTCGCGAGTTTTTGAACCACAGCTATACTGACGGGTTCCTCGTTCTGCACCGCGGCGAAGTCGTCGCTGAAAAGTACATGAACGGCCTGGAGCCGCACACTCCTCACCTCGCCATGTCTGTCACCAAATGTATTACGGGGACTTTGTTCGGCATACTCGTCGGCAAGGGACTCATTGACCCGGACAGACTGGTGACACAGTATCTGCCGGAACTCGAAGCGACCGCCTATCGTGGCGCCAAGGTGCAGCATGTGCTGGACATGACGGCAGGCGTGAAGGTCGCGGGACCGTATACCGAGCCATATACGCCGGGACACATGTTCCAGCTGGCGGCTGGCTGGTGGCCGCTCGAATACGCCAAATACCCAGATTATCCTAAGAACACTTGGCAGGCCGTCCTTAGGTTGACTGAGCAGGAGGCACCTCATGGCTCGCGCTTCTCATATCGCTCGCCCGAGAACAACGTGCTGGGCTTTATCATGCAGCGGGTTACCGGCAAGATGATTCCGGAGCTTTTCAGCAGCGAGCTATGGGCGCCGATGGGGGCGGAGGAAGACGCCTATATCACCGTCGACCGTGGCGGCTTTCCCTGCACGGATGGCGGCTTCAATGCGACTCTTCGTGATTATGCCCGGTTCGCGCTACTGCACCTGCGCGGCGGAAAGCTGAACGGGAAGCAGATCGTCCCGTCGGAATGGATCGAGGAGACGCGAACAGCTGATGACCATCTGTTCCAGATACACGGGGAAGAACCTGGTGCTTACCACAACTGTTTCACGATCCATGACCCGAAACGGCGCGACTATAGCCATGGTGGCCATGGCGGCCAGCTGATTTACATGGACCCGGAAGCCGATTTTGCTGTCGTAAAGCTGTCGTGCCAGCCCCACCAATATTGGCAAATCACCTCATGGTCGGTGCGGGCAGATACGAAATTTAAACAAGCCGCCGAAGCGGCATTGTCTTCTGCAGCGAAAGCGGAGCTGGCTCATACTGTCGAAGCGCAGAAAATGACTCGTCCGGCGATCTGCGCCATCAGGGATGCCCTGGCCAGCAGCTGAGTGGCTGGAGCTGAGTGGCTGGCCGGTGCGTGACAAACGGATCGTCTGCATTAATCCCCTCAGCTGTCTGTTCACGATCGTAAACGAGGGTTGGATCGAGAACGACAACTGGTTTTTCCGCTCGTGAGCTGTCGATCGGTACCTGGTAACCATCCGGTCTGGGCCGCGGCAGACGCGCGATCTGTGCTAGATTGGGCGGATGGAGATCGACGCGGACAAGATCGATGATGCGGTCTTGGCGCTGCTTTGGCTGACGCTGCACAATGAGCGATGCGCCTGGAAGAGCTTCGATTGGGATGTGACGGATCGTCTGCATCGGAAGGGGCTGATTGCAGACCCTGTGAACAAGGCGAAGTCCTTGTGACGGACGAAGGTCTTCAGCGGTCGGAGGAACTGTTCCGCGCGCTGTTGACGCGGCCGAGGCCATAAGGATCTGGCGAGGCTGCCAATTCCACGGAAGCAGTTCTTGAAGCCGGTTCTGCGGCGTATCGGCGATGCGGGCGAGGACGTCGGCCAGCCAGGCCTGCGGCTCGACGTCGTTGAGTTTCGCCGTCATGATCAGCGTCGCCATGGCCGCCGCCCGGGCAGCGCCGCGTTCGGAGCCGGCGAACAGCCACGACTTTCGACCGAGGGCAAAACCGCGCAGCGCCCGTTCGGCGGCATTGTTCGTAAGACAAATCCGGCCGTCCTCGATGAAGCGGGCAAAGCCGCCCCACCGCCGGAGCATATAATCGATCGGCTTGGCGACAGAGGCCGAGCGCGACAGGCGGGAGCACTCGTCCCGCAGCCATTCTTCGAGCTTCGTTAACAGTGGGGCACTTCTTTCCTTGCGTGCCGCCAGCCGCTGTTGAGCATGCAGGCCGTTGATGCCGCGCTCGATGTCGAACAGCGCGTCGATGCGCTTCACCGCCTCCAACGCCACCGGTGAGATCGACGGCGCCTTCTTTCCGCGCCGCGCATTGGCGGCAATGTCGGCCAGCTCGAAGAACTGGCGTCGCGCATGGGCCCAGCACAGCGCCGGCGTGATTGGTCCCTGAGCCCGCGACGGATCGTAAAGCGTGTTGTACCCGCTATAGGCGTCGGCCTGCAGGATGCCGGTGAAGTCTTGCAGACGGCGCTCGGGGTGATCCTGTCGTCGATCGCGCGAAGCGTAGTAGAGCGCGGCCGGCGGCGAGGTTCCGCCAAACGGCCGGTCGTCACGGATATAAGTCCATATGTGGCCCGTGGCCGTCTTGCCCTTGGCCAGGATGGGCACGGTGGTGTCGTCGCCATGCAGCCGCTCTGCGGCAAGCACATGGGGTTCTCGATCAGCGCATGCAACGGCTGCAGCACCAACGTGCAGGCGCCGACCTGGTCGGCCAGCGTCGACACGCTCAGATCGATGCCCTCGCGGGCATATCGTTCGCTCTGCCGGTTCAGCAGCTGATGCTGACCGAACTTCTCGAACAGGATCATCGCCAAAAGGTTCGGGCCGGCGAAGCCCCGCGGGGTTACGTGGAAGGGCGCCGGCGGCTGCGCGATCTTCTCGCATTCCCGGCACGAGAACTTTTCGCGCACCGTCTGGATCACCTTCCACTGGCGCGGGATCACTTCCAGCGTCTCCGTGACGTCCTCGCCCAGCTTCGACAGTTTCGCCGAACCGCAGCAGGGACAGCTTTCGGGCGCGGCGATGACGACGCGCTCGCGCGGCAGGTGCTCTGGGAACGGCTTGCGCGACGGCCGCTTGCGCTCGAACGATTTGACCAACTGCGTCTGCGCCGCAGCTTTCTCGGCCGCCAGCTCGTCCTCTGTCGCGGCCGCCTCAAGGTCCTCCAACTGCAGTTCCATCTGCGCCAGGAGCCGTTCCTTGCGCTCCGAGCGGCTGCCGTAGAGTTCGCGCCGCAGCTTCTCGATCTCCAGCTTGAGGTATGCGATCAACGCTTCTGTCGAGGAGCTCACCGCTTAAGCACGCGCCGCAACGGCCTCCGCCTCCATGCGCGCGGCCCGCTCGGCGAGGATCATCGCATGGGCGCTAGCAAGATCGGACGGAAGCGAATCAAGGGCGGATTTCACAGGCGTGAGCGAATCACATCCTCCCCCCGATCGCAAAGACAAAACCGTTATCCCATCGATGTCGGGCGCCAGGTTTCCTGCGGATTTCGCCAGTCGATCCCGGAGAGCAGATAAGCGAGTTGGGCTGTCGAGATCGTCACCGCGCCGTCGGCCGGCGATGGCCACAAAAAGCGTCCCCGCTCCAGTCGTTTGGTGAACAGGCACGCCCCCTGGCCGTCGTGCCAGATAACCTTCAAAAGATCACCCCTGCGGCCGCGGAAGCAGAACACATGGCCGCTCAAGGGATCGCGCTTGAGTACCTCCTGGACCTGCAGCGCCAGCGACGGAAAGCCCTTCCTCATGTCGGTGTGACCAGTGGCCAGTCACACCCGAACGCCAGTCGGGACCGGAATCATCCCTGGCGCGCCAGAACCCGCAGAACACGGGCAAGAGCGTTGACATCGACCTGATTGTCGACCCGCACGAGATAACCATCAGAGAACACGATTTCGATCCGCCCCGCACCCGGCGCAGGAGCACTGGTCATCCTTGGCGGCGAAGATTCTGTCGCTGCCGCGGCGCCGTCGACGACTTCAACCGGCAGAAAGGCGCCGGCCGCACGAGCGCGTCTCACCCCAAGGGCGCGACGCCAGCGATAAATCAGCGACCGATCGAGATCATGGCGGCGCGCCACCTCGGTCACCGTGGCCCCGGGCTCCAGCGTTTCTGAGACAAGCTGCTCCTTCAGCGCCGTCGACCAACTCCGACGCCGACCCGTCCCACTCACAATCTCCATCCGATGAATGGACACGTGGCTATCCTCGCTGCTTGCATCGTGGTCATTGAAATCAACCACGACAACAGCGCTTCACCTCCTCACAAACAAGGCGGTCCTCACCGGGTGCTAACGGTACCTGGCAAAGAAAGATGAAATTGAAATGAGGTTAAGTGAATACGTAGAATACGATGCCACCGGGTTGGCTTCTCTCGTGAAGGCCGGTGAAATAGATTCCATAGAACTGACGCGGTTAGCCCGCGAGGCTAACGACGAAGTCAATCCGCGTGTCAACGCTGTCATCGAGTTCTACGCAGATGCTGAGACCATTGCTAGCGTGGACACTGGACTCTTCAATGGTGTGCCATTCCTTCGCAAGGATTTCGGAGCCACTGAAGCTGGCCGCCTCCAGGAACAAGGAAGCCGGCTGTTCAAGAGCTATCGCCCCAACACCGACAGCTATTTCTTTCGTCGTGCCCGGAATGCTGGGCTCCGGACTGTCGGAAGAACAACAACACCAGAGCTTGCGGCATCAAACACCACTCCACCGGAGGTATTTCACCCACTTATCCAAGTCGTCCAGCGCTCCATCACAGCCGCACGGTTGGCGGCAATCCAGTCGGGGTCCATTTTGACTACTTTTGACAGATTGTCGGGCGCGGTGACAAGCGTTGACGCAAGGTCCGGATCAAGGCGCGCCCGCGGCTGACACATGCGCGCGCACTCGGTGCTATCGAACATCTGCACCAGATGCGCCGAAGACGAAAGTGCGGCCAGGTGGTCGAAGAAGGCTTCGAATACACCCGCCTTGCTCAGCCGGTCGAACCGTTTCCACACTCTGTTCCAATTGCCGAAACGCTCCGGCAGCGCCCGCCAGGTGATGTTGTGGACCAAGAAATAATGCAGAGCCTCCAGGGACAGTCGGTCGTTCCGGCCCTTGGCTCCGCGTTGTGGCAGCGAGGCCCGGAAGACCTCAAGCGCCACCGCCCAATCCGCTTCCGTAATCTTTGTGGACATCGCCCGCCTCCAGAATCGGTCGGCAATCCGTGAATCAGACCGGATCCTCTGGCGGACCCTAAAACCTATACCTCGAGACAATTCGTCCCCACGCAGCCGATCGTCGCCCATCCGCATGGCGGCATTTATAGTCTGATCCACCCGACCATCTCCGCAGAAGAGTGGACGGAGAAGGTTTGCCAAGGTTGCCACATGCCCGTATTCAATATCACCGGGCAACCTTCGGTATCCTTGCCTCTGGCGCAAAGCGCCGACGGGCTGCCGATCGGCCTTCAGATCGTCGGCCGTTTTTGGCGAAGAGGCCACGCTGGTCCGTCTCGCACGCGATCTGAAGGAAGCTAGACCATGGCGGGATCGGCGGCCAACGGCTCGAGCAGCGAACAACTGACTTAGCACGCGATGAGCATCGTGATCTTTCATGTCCCGCGCACAGCTTTTTTGTGCGACCTCAGCGGAACAAGAATGCAAAACAGTCCGGAAGTCCCGCCGGCCTCGCGTCGAGGTTAACGTTTTCCCGCAATCCGCGCGTTCTGGTTCACCAGTCTCGGCCCGCTCCGCACCACAATTAGGCGCCGACTAACGCTCTCCGGTCATAACCAATAGGGTTAGATCATAACAGCACGGGCTTGTGCTCGACTTCCCTGTGTCTAACATAACCACATAAAACGGCAGAGACCGTTCGGATCGGGATCGGCGTGAACCCTTGGTGGACGTCAGCCCGATGTGAGTTTAAGCAACAAACCAGAGTGGGAACACAATGAAGGGTGAAAGTGTCACCGTCCGCAATATCGCGAAACGCTACGGATCGGTCACTGCGGTCGAGGGTGTTTCCGTCGATGTGAAAGCGGGAGAGTTTCTCTCGCTCCTGGGGCCCTCGGGTTCCGGCAAAACGACCCTCTTGATGATGATCGCGGGCTTTGAGCTGCCGACTGCGGGGCT
>NZ_JACHEF010000015.1 GCF_014207355.1 Mesorhizobium sangaii
ACACTAGGTACGACCGATGTGCTCACACCTTCCTGTCGGCGATCGCCTTCGCTGCAGCCTTCATCTTCTGGATCAATGAGTCCTGACCCTAGCTGTCGGCGATCGCCGTAGATTGCTCGGCTAATCGACTAGATCAGGCAAAGCATCTTCGACGATGCTGAGATTTCGATCGAAAGTCTCGATGTCGGATGCGTTTGCGCGCAGAGACCGCACCTTGTTCAGGATCGCCGCAACCGCCGCTTCTTTGTCGGGCGCTATGCGTGTTGTCACCGCTTTGGCGGCCAAAGCGGTAAAATCTATAGCGGCATAAGCTGGTACGGATTCAGCGTCCGTTGCTTTCAGCCGTTCTTTTACGATTGCGCGCCGGCGCGGCGGCGGAGTTATAGGGCCTGCTTTTGCGGCAAATGTCGCGCCGCGCCGCAGGCGGGTCTGCAAGAGGCCTGAGCGGTACGCGGGTGCTGTCGGCACAATCGTCGGGAGCGCAGGAGAGGGAACCGCCGCGGAAGCGTCCAATGCAGGATTTTTCGTGCGCGAAACGTCGGTAGAGGCGGGCAGGGGCATGAACGCGCGTTTGGCGAGCTGGCCGTCGGCGAAATAGAAATTGCGGGTACCGAGGATTGGCAGTTCGCCGCGCGGCAATATGATGACCTTGTTCTTGTCTAGCGTACGGATTTCATCTGGCCGCATCAGGGGCCGCCGCACTTCCTTGCGGTGCTCCGAGCGCGTGTAATAAGTGTCGAACAACGTTGCCTTGGTGCGCGTCACGTCCTTTTGCACGTCCGACGTTTCGCCGAGCTGCTCGGAAACGTAGCGCAGATCGTCCGCGTCCTGCGCACCAAAAAAGATCTGCACGCGAGCGGCGTTGATGAGCGTCTTGCGCCCTTCCTGGCGATAGATCTCGTCTACAGCCTTCAGCGACTGCACGAAAAACCACATGGAAACGCCGTTGCCGCCGAGCACGCTCGCCATTTCGGTCACGTTCTCGAGCTTGCCGAGGTTCTGGAACTCGTCGAGCAGCACAAGCACCGGATGCTCGTCCGCCCGCGGCATGGTTTCCGACATGAAGTTCATCATCTGCGTAATCAGGACGTTGAACAACGGTCCAAGCGAGGTAATCTGCTCGCGCCGCACGTCGAGATAGAGAGAAATCCGGTCGCGCTTGAGATTGCGAATATCGAATGTGCTGCGCGACGTAGCTCGAATCAGGCGCTCGTTGAGAAAGGGCGCCATGCCGGTCCGGACGCCGGCGTAGATTCCGGAAAACTGCCGCTCAGACATCTCAAAATACGGCAACAGGGTTTGCAGCGTGAAATGCGAACACTCGCGGCGGCGTTCCTCGCGCAGCGAGCCGATGAATTCGAGGAGCGGCTGCTCGGCGCCGTTCATGATCTCGAGGATTGTGGCAAAGGTCTTCTTCTCGTTCGGGATCGCGGGCGATTCCATGACGAAGGACGCGATGCCGGTAAAAAGGAGGCGGGCATCGTTGACCCAATAAGGATCCGCGTTCGAAGGGGGGCGCGGAAACAGCGCCGCAGCAATGTTGCGAAGGTCGATGTCGCGCTGTGCTGAGTCCAGCGAGATGAAGTCCATCGGATTGTAGCATGCGGTATTACCGTCCGGATCAGCCGGCGCGAAACGCACCACACGGCTTATGGTCGAACGGTAACCAGCAGTCGCCGCATAGGTCTCGCCCCGCAGGTCGAGAACCACGAGCGAATGCGGCCAGGTCAAGGCGTTCGGGATGATGAGAGACGTGCCTTTACCGGAGCGCGGCGGCCCTATGACGAAGCCGCCGACATCATCGCCATCAATCCACAATTTCTTGCCGCCGATCAGCTTGCGCTGGGTCAAGTGGATCTTGCCGGAGCGCTGATCGCGGCCGGGCGACAAAATTTCGGCAAACCTGCCGCCCGCTCGACCGACGAAGACGCCGCCCACTTTCGTCAGGCCGGTTTTTGATACGTCGCTCATGGTCATGAAGCGAGAGTCATTGCGCTTTCTCGGACGCATGAGAAACAAGCTGACCAGTGGCAAGAGAAACCCCAATGCTCCTGCCGCAACGGCGTATTGTATCCTGCCAAAATTCCTCGCCATCGTGTCCGCCCAGGCCTGACGAACGACCGGCCAGGGATTGGCGTTCAGCTGGTTGAACAGGACGTGGGCGCCAGTCCGGTACCAATCAGTCGCGGCATAGGCGACCATGAAGAGCAGTGCGCCCAGGGCCAGCGCCATGAGCATCATGAAAATTGCTGTTGCGATTTTCTGCATGGGGGACCCTCGCTAGATCGTCTCCGCCTTGGTGAACTTGATCTCGCTGATGCCGCGTCGTCCGCCTTCGGTGCGGACCATCTGGACGACCACCGGAATGACCTCGCGCAGGTAGTCGAGGATTTCGCTTCGTGAGAGGCCCGAACTGCCCTGCATGACCATCAGCGCCAACCGCTCGTAGGCGGACCGGGCGGAATTGGCATGAACGGTCGTAAGCGAACCTGGGTGGCCGGTGTTGATCGCCTGGAGGAACGCGAAGGTTTCAGCTCCGCGTAACTCGCCCAATAACAGACGGTCGGGTCGCATGCGAAGCGAGGCTTCAAGCAGCTGTTGCGCGGAGACTTTGGCAAGGCCCTGGTCGCCCTTCGAGGCTATCAGCGTGACATTGTTCGGAGCCGGCAGTTTCAGTTCGCGGGTGTCTTCGATCGTGATGATCCGTTCATGGGCCGGGATCTCCTTCAAGAGCGCATTCAAAAACGTCGTCTTGCCGGTCGACGTACCGCCTGAAACGACGATCGAGACGCGGTTGCGCACCGCATATTGCAGAAAGTTCATTGGCGACGTGTCGTGCAGCATTTCGACAAGCCGCTTTTCCTCGGTTGAAAGCGCCAGGCCGCTGCCCATCGCCGTGTTTTCGAATGCGCCGAGATCCTTGTAGGCATCAAGGCTCATATCCATGATGACCTGCTTGCGGATCGAGATCGCGCCACCGTCGGGGGCCGCGGGCGGCAAGATGCATTGGATGCGCTCACCTGAGGGTAGCGCAGCCGACAGGACCGGCTTTTCTTCGTTGATGACCTGATTTGTCGCCGAGGCGACGCCCGTCGAGATATGCCTAATCCAGCCGGGCGTGACCTCGCGCTTGACGACGTGCTCCATTTCCTTGGCGCCGAGGCGTTCGATGAACAATTCACCCGGCCTGTTGATTGCAATCTCGGAAACCGTATCTTCGTTCAAATAGGGCCATATCGGTTCCAGATGAGCGCGCAGGACCGGGGCTCTCGCCCAAGGGTCGGGGAGGGGATGCACGGCATTCATTTCACCGGGCTCCCATAGCCGGGATAAAAATGATCCGTCTGGGCCTCGTAGAGAGGCGTCGGATCGATCGCGGTCTTCGGCCGCCCACCTGCCTTCAGGCGCGCCACTTCTTCCTGAATGGGATCGGCGTACAAATCCGAGAAATCGAGATCTCGCCGCACCAGCACGACGATCGATGTGCCCTGGTCGACGTAGACTGTCGGGCCAATGTTTTGCGTGTCGCGAAACGCCTCTTGCGCAAGTTGCTGCAGGGCGGTTGATGACTTGTCAAAGACGATGCTGCGCGCGTCGCGCTGCGAGCCATTGCCACCATAAGTCACGGTCGTGGTCTCACCGGTCACGGGATCGATCGTCGAGACTTGGCGTTGTTGTCCACCCTGGCTGCTGTCGCCAAGCGAGGACAGATATTCAGAGACACCGCCAACGACGGAAAGCATGATGGCGTTGCCGTACCGTTCAACCCAGTGCGTATCGACACGGCCGCCCATGCCGCCCCGCCCGAGCGCGTCTGCCCCTGGCGACTTGATATCGACGGAAATGCCGTCCGAGCGGATGACCCTGCTCCAGACGATGAAAACACGCTTTTGACCGCGCGCAAGCCCTGAACGGTATTCCCCGGTCAGGCGCGAGCCCTTCGGAATCAGGACACGCCTGCCGTCGAGCGAGAAGACATCCTCACGCACGACGGCGCGCACGGCGCCGGGAAGGTCGGTGTTGATCGCGGTTTCCAAATAGCCGCGAATGATCGTTCCCTCTGGGATGAACGCATCGGTGCGTCGAAAAGCTCTGGCTTTGGCGATGCCGGAAGAACTTGCCTCAGACTGCGCCAGGAATGCCTTGTTGGGATCACTGTCGGCGCCGGGGACCGGAATGATCTGACCGTCGGGCGCGATTTCGACCTGTGCCGCCTGGGCGCCGCCCGATTCCGTCGACCCAGTTTCATCATTCGTCACCATCTGGTTCGACCGCAGGCGTTCCCACACCGACTTTTCATGCTCGGCGGCCTCAGCCTTGCGGCGAGCCTCGTCCTCAGCCGCGGCCTTGCGGCGGGCTTCTTCCGCCTCGGCCTTGCGGCGAGCTTCCTCGGCTGCCATTTGTGCCTCCAGCGCCCGCCGCTGCGCATCAAGGTCCGCGCCCTCCTGCACGGTCTGATCGACATTGTCAGCCTGCTGCGTGCCACTCTGGTTGGCGGCCGGCGGGGGTACCACGATCTGGTCGATCGTGCCGTCGGCAGGTTGCGGCGGCTCGTTCAACGCTGGCGGGCGGAACTCCGGCGGGTTGAAATTTTCCTCGCCATCGCTGCGAAGATCGCGCGATACCGGCTCTCGAGGCCAGTTCAGCCATATCAGCGCGCCTACGAGCACCACGCCGAGGCCAACCAGAGCGACCTTGGCACCCATGCCCGCACCGCGGCGCGCGACCGTCGAGCTGCCGTCCAGCTGGTTATAGTCGATCTGGGTCATCACCGCCCTCCGCTGGATCCGAACAGGAAACCACCTGTCAGTTTCGTTGGACCGTAGACTTGCTCGACTGGATCGATAGCGTTGGGTCGCGCCCGGTTGTAGAGGCAGAGCGTCTTGCCATCGGCCCGCAGGGTGAATTGCCGTGCCACCTTGTCGATGACGGTGTATTTGCCCTGTGTGCGAACGTTGACCAAGGACTCATGACGCTTGTCGTCGACAACAAAAATCGCCGGGATGTCCCCCTTGAACTCCAGAAACACCTTGGTGCCGTCATCGAATACGGTGCGCGGCTTCAAGCTGTCGTCGCCCTTGTAGGCATAGTCGTAGTTGAGATCGGCATAGTTAAGATCCTTCAAGTTCGGATCGGCGGCGCTCTCTTTGGCCTGTGAGAGCAGGCGCGCGTTCACATCCTCGTCCGGGTATTTGAACCGCACCTGGAAGGATGCCCGGTCACGGCTATTGTCAGTCGCCTGCAGCAGAAGGGAATAGACGCGACGGTTGGTGACGACGTTGACGTTGGTCCAAGCATCGCGCTCCAGCGGCTTGACGAACAGAAATCGCGATCCGCGTTTGGGGATGATCGACCAGCCTTTCGTGTCGCCAGCCGACACGGTTTCGATGACTTCGGTCGGACTGAGCTCGACCATCGTTGAAATACCAAGAGCTGCACGCACCGACGTCACGTCGTCATTGTTGAAGGTGACATATCGGATGCGGCCGTCGCGTGCGGTCGCGCCATGGATCGTCCCGAGCAGAAGGGCGGCTGACAGGGCGAGGTTCACGCGCCATCTCATTGCAGGCTCCCCGCGGCTGGCGCCGATTCCTGGTCGCGGCGGTAATCCGTAACCTGAAATCCCAGCGGGTTGTCGAAACGCCATTCGTTCTTGATCGGCGTCGAGGTGTACCGGAATTTTAACACCGCCACCCAATTGTCGACCGTGGATGAATTGTCTCGCCGCGTCGTCGTGGCAAAGCGCACCGAGGCTGTGTTGCGATTGAGCAGGGATACTGACTTGATCTCGACCGAGATAGTGGCATTGCGGCCATAGATCTTATCCAGCGATTGCGGATTTGCAGGCGTGAAAAGCCATGTCAAATCCTTGGACGCCGTGTTGGTGGAGTAGAGCTGCGCCAGGTCGTAATTCTGTTTTAGTTCGCGGGAATCGTATGTTTCGCGGGCACGAATGTAGCGGACCAGATTGGCCGCAGTGACGGCCTCGTTCTGCGACAAATCTCCAGGCTTCAGCGCGCGCATAATCTCGAGGTAGCCCGTCGATTTGTCGACCTCGACAACGTACGGTTCGAACTGCCGGAGCGGCAGGATCAGCACGAGCGCCAGCAGCGAAAGCACCGCCACCAGTCCGGAAACGCCGCTGACGATCCATGCCAATGTACGCGATCGCCGCATTGACCTGTGGGTGTCGTCTTCCCAGGTCGCGCCAGCCCTGTAATAGCGTCTGTCGACGATCTCGCCGCCGCTGTTAGCAGCCGTTTCCGATGGTGTTGACACTTTACTATTGCCTCGTTTGCGCGACGCATCCTGATCCAGCGTCGCGATAGATGATCGTTCTTGTGTTCTAAGCCAGAGGCCTGGCGTTATCGCGCGCACCTTGCTGGATGGCGGAGCGAGCTGCGTCGTCCGCCCTTGCTGCTCGCGGAGATCGGAAGCTGTTTGCTGCGAGCTGCCGCGCGCCCCGAGCGGCCCGGCCGGCGGCCCATCTTGCACCGGAGTAGCGCACGGCGTTTCCGCCGAAGTTTCTATAAGGGTTGTACGCGCCCACGGTGCTGAGATACCCGCCGCCGTTCAGGATCGAAGCAATCGACGGGATCTGCATGAGAACGTAGATCCCGATGATCGTCACCAGCACCAGCGGCAGAACCAGCGACATTTTGCTGTCCATGGTCGCTCCGCCGGACGTGGCGGTGTTCAGCGCCGCATTGACGAGCGAGAAGTAGAAGCCGAGAAAGCCGTAAATCAGGATTTGCTGGATCATCAGAAAGGTCGTGAGCGAAAGGAAGCCTTCGCTCATGCGCGAGGACCAGCGGTATAGCCAAAGAATGATCCAAATCGGCGCCAAGGCGAGCGTGATGAACAACATCACTTTGGCGGCGATGATTGCGGCAATGGCAAGCGCTGCGAAGATGATGGCTGACAGCAGGACGAGTAGCGACAAGAGCGCGCCAAAAATGTCATAGAAGGATCCGCTATAGACCTGATTGGCGACGTCCTGGGCCCCTTGGTAGAGGTTGTCGATAAGCGCTGGAATTGCCGCCTGATCGCTGAGTTGATTGCCGGTGGCTCGCGACACGGCGCCGACGATCACCTTACCGACCTCATCCGGAATGCTTTGAACAAGCTGGTAGATCGTCGCGGAAAATGTGCCCCATCCGGTCAGCAGCAGATAGATGATGACGGCGCGGCCCAGGCGATAGGCCGCTTCGAGCGGCGAAATCGACTCTCGCCCGCTCAGGATCGAATAGCCCCACCACACGATATAGAGGGTGAGCATGAGGGTGAAGACGTTGCCCATCGCATTGCCCAACTGCATGTAGACGGTGCGGACGAAGTCCTCGCCGATGTTGTCAATGCCACCTAGAATGCTTTCGGCGAGACCGTTCATGGGTTCTCTTCAATGATGCTGGCGAACGGCGTTGAATTGACCGGCTTCAGTGCGCCGCATTCGTCGGCGTGGGCATACGCCAAAAGCCCGCACGGCGCTTTCAGTTCGCGATTTGCGCATCCGAAAAGCGCTGCGCCGAGCCCAATCACAGCGCAAATGCGCAACGCCTGCCTCGACAAGTGCTAGCCTCCGCTCTTGCCAAACTCCGCGAACGGATTGACGTTGCGCGGCGTCATCATCTTCTGCACCTGGCTCTGGCGAAGAAGATCTCCTTTCAGCTTCTCATTCAGGGCCGCGACCGCACCATTCTGCACGCCGATCAATTCGTTGACCGCGCGCGCGTTTTCCAACTGCATTCGTGTGTTCTGGTCCACCGATCCCTTGACGTCCTGCGACTGCCCTATCTGCCCGCTGGCGGACTGCAAGGACTGTTGGCGCTGGGTGACGCCCTGCGAGGCCTGCGAAGTCAGCGCGCTTAGCAGCGAGGCCACGTTGACGCTGCCGCCATAGGCTGTGTTGACCGCGCTCGTCTCCTTGCCGGCAATCTGCTGGAGTTGCTTCACGAGCTGCAGCCCATTGATGACGGCGCCGGCGATTTTCTGGATTTCGGGCGACAGGCCACCAAACGAAAGCGCGCCGCCGTTCAGGATCGATCCGAATGACGGAGCCCGGGCAATCGACATATTGCCGCCAAGGCCCATTTGTCCGATCCCGAGCGAACCGTCACGACTGCCGCTGAGAGCCTGCAGGATCTCCTCGCTCTTTTTCAAAATATCCTTGTCCGAGCCCATGATGGAGTTGGTGTTCTCCGCATTCTTGCGGGCGACATCGAGATTGGCGCCATCGATGACCGCAATCTGTGCAAAGCCCGCGCTTGTCCAAAGCGCCATGCCGGCAGCAATCGCGAATTTCTTCATGTCAGCCTCCTATTGCTGTAGAGAATTGATCACGCTGGCAGCGCCGGCAGGATCACTGGTGATGATCATCGAGCGGCTGTCGGCCGAGTTTGCCCGCGCGTTCTCGACCGCGCATGGTAGCCACCGGCCGCGATCGATCTTCAACCGCTCCAGTTCCGCGGGATCACAAGAGAACGGGTTTGGAGAGCCGCTCTTCGGCTGTTGCACCAGCTTGGACGACTGCGATGCCTGAACATTCTGCAACGATAGAAGTTGGGCCAGCAACGCCGTAAAATCCCCCGCCTGGGCGAGGTACTGGTTGGTGACACCCGCGTTGACCCCTCGAGCCGACGAATTCAGCTCCCAAGCGTCCTTGTATTCAGTCACCTGGCCAACGGCACCCGCCAGCGCGTCGATTGCCGCGTCGTTGGCGCCCATCTGCGATGAGCTTGCATCGAGGCCGCCGGCCGCCTTCCTCACCGTGCCCATAGCCGCGTCCTGGGCCGAGCCGCCTGGGCCGTCGGCCGTTACGGTCGAGAATGGTGGCGGCGCGGCGGCCGGAGCCTTGCCGCTCGACACATAGTCGTTGAAGTAGCTGTTCCAACGGCCGACACCGCCGGCCCACTCTCTTTGCTCGCCTGCGTTCGATCCGTTGTAGAAGGAGGCGAGACAGCTATAATTCGTCGCCCCGCATTGCTTCACGCCCATTCCGAGATATTTGACGCCGCCTTCGACATTCTGCTCGTTCACGTCGCGGTCAAGTCCCATGGACTTACCGGTGCCCTTGGTCAGCTGCATGACGCCTTTGACGCCGGTGTGGCTCCCGGCGCATGTGTCGAAGCGCGATTCCTGATAGGCAACTGACAGCGCCAGGCCTTCGGGCACACCGTATTTTTGCGCATAATAACGGATCATCTTCACGTTGCCCGCGTCGCGCTGCAACGCTTCGGCCGGGGATCGGCGAAACATCTGTGAGCGGTATTTGTTCGAGTAGGTGCAGACGACGCTTTTCTTCTTGTCGGTTTCGTCCTTCTTGGCCTCATCCGACTTCGTGCTGTGCTGCTCGTCCTCTTGCCGCTTGTCGAGGTTCGGCCCGTCGATGACCGCGATCTGAGCGACAGCCACGCTCATGCTTTCCGCCGTCGCGAGAGCCACGGCCAGACAAGCGCTGCTAAGCCGCTTCGTCATGCTCGTTCTCCCATCCGCAGAAGTATGGCAGCCACATCTCCGGCTCATCGCCGAAGGTCTCGCGGAGCCGTGCGCATTCCTTGCTGTTGGCTTCGTTCGAGGACAAGACCTTGATGAGATCGGGCATCGCCGACAAATCGAGCTTGGCTACGATCGAGTCGCTGTCGTGCTTGACGAGGAAGGTGCGTGTTTCCTTCGCGGTGCGGCGCACGAACTCGAATTCCTTCGCTGTCAGCGAAAAGCGCTCCATGTAGGACTCCTTGCTCGCCTTCGGGTTGGGGAAGAAAATGTTGGTCTTCGTTTGCTCGATCAGTGACGACGAGATGGAGGAACTGACCACGTCTTCGGCTGTCTGCGTGCCGAAGCCGACCACGCCGTTGCGGCGACGAATGGTCTTCAGCGTCTCATTGATGAAGGCAGCGAAAACCTCGTCGTCCAGCAGCTTCCAACCTTCATCGAGGAAGAGCATGATCGGCGAGCCGTCGATGACGTCCTCAAGACGGTGGAAGATGTAGAGCAACGCCGCCGAGCGCAGCTTTCGGTCGCCTAGGATCTTCGTCATGTCGAACCCGACAACGGGTTTCGAGAAATCAACCAGATCGACGGGATTGTTGAAAAGCCAGCCCTTGTCCTTCGCGTCGAGCCAGGGTTGTATCCGCGCGGCCAGATCATTCATGCCAGGCATGAGCGAGCCCCGCAGCACTTCCGGCAGCAGGTCGAAGGTCCGCTGTTCGCGCGGAATCTTGTAGATCATGTCGACGGCGGCGTTGATGACGCGCATCTCCGACACGTCCAGCGCGCCGCCTTCCGGCGTCAGAATGTAGAGAAGCAAATCTTCAAGGAAAGAACGGTTTTCTGCCGTGTCCTCAAGCTGCAATGGCGCGAACCCGGTCGGCTGAGAAGGTTCCATCACCTCGTAGCGACCGCCGAGCGCCCGAACGAAAATTTCAGCCCCGCGCATGTAATCGAAATAAACACATCGCGGCCGCGGCACGATGCGCATGGCTTGCGCCATCAGGAACGACAGCACCACAGTCTTGCCCGAGCCGGTCGGGCCGAACACCGTGAAGTGCCCGACATCGTGAACGTGGAAATTGAAATAGTATGCCGTTTGGCTGGTCGTTTCGAGCAATGCGATGGGCCGTTTCCAATGCAGCCGCTCACGTTGGCCGGACGGGAAATTGTGCCCTGAAAAAAGGCCGGCGAAATTTAGGGACGAGATCAACGCACGTCGCGCGATGTAGCTGAAATTTCCCGGCAACTGCGCCCAGAAGGCCAGTTCCGTGTTCAGTGTCTCGCGGACCGGCACGATCGACATGCGCGAAAGCTCGGCCGTGATGTCGGATAGCGCACGGTTGAGGCCATTCATGTCCGGCGCCAATGCCATGACGCTCATGTGATGTTGTCCGAAGACGACTTCGCCGCCGGCCAGCTTATCGGCGCCATCATGGACGGACTCCTCGACCGTCGTGCCAGCCTCGTCTGAACCCTCAACCTGGTTGGCGATGGTGTTGATCCTGCGCATCGCCGTTACCCGGTCTTCGATCGCGAAACTCTGCGTCAGGACAAACTCATGTGGCAGGCGCAAGAGACCGTCCAATGAGCCCGGCGCGGTGAACGGTGGGTATTCCTTGATCGACACCATGGCGCCGAGCTTGCCTTCATCCGGCCCGCGGAGTTCCAGCGCCGACTTGCCGAAAAACAGCTGCCGCGTCGCCAGAACATCGCCAAGGCTCATGCGCGGCAGAGGCATTTCCACGTCGACGCCGCCGGCGAGGATCTTCGCCAAGAATTCCGCAGGCTCGGAAAAGAAGCTGTCGCGGCGCTTCACGACACCGAGAAGACGCCCCCCATAAGCAGTGAAATCCTTGACCATCCCGTCAAGGATGTCATGCAGTTCGACTATTGCCTCTTCGCGGGTTTCTTCGCCAGCGGTGCTGATGCGGAATGCATTGAGCGCCTTGTCCACCCATCCGACCCGGCCGACCATCGGACGGCGTATGACCGCCAGATACGCCTCGTTGACGAAGAGGTTTTTCGAGCCGAGCTCATCCATGTAGCGGGCGTCGAGCTCGGCCACGAAAGGATTGTCAAAGTCGCCTTCGATCTCCGGCGTCACGTGGCGGCGGATGATCGTTGTGTAGAGGGCAAAGCGAGAGGTCGAGAGATTGCGGAACGTGGTGTTGCGGTTGAACATTCGGCTGTTCAACTCGGCCTGGTCCATCGTCTGGAACGGCAGGCCGCTGAGCTGGATGGCGCCGACCAGAAAGCCGCTCTTCGTCACGATCAGATTGTCATCGACATGGCGAAGGTAGGGGATGTGCATCGCCGCGGGTTTTTCGCGGCGGCGCTCACGGCCAAATTTCAGGTCGGCATCGAGGCTCATGGCGAATAGCTCCTCGCGCCCCAAAAAGTAAGGTTCGCCACCGCTCCGCGTTTGGAGACGCGCCGCTCGAAAATATGAAACATGTAGGGGTCGCGCTGGCACAGATATGCGCTGACCAGATGCACCACGCCGAACACGCCAAGACCGAGCATGAAGCTGCTCGTGGCGATAAAGCCGATCACCGCCAGGATGCCGTTCAGCGCAAAAACTTCATATCGCACCCCCCATTTCGTCGGGGGGCGTGTCAGTGGCAGGCTAACCGGCTCGACATAGACTTCCTCGTCATCCATGTCTCAGCTGCCTCCCGCGGTCGCGCGAACCGCATCCACCAACTGGGCAGCGCCGAAGATCAGAGCGATGCCAATAATGATGGAAAAGGCCATCATCCACGCAAGCCGGCCCGTCATGGCGAGGAAGCCGAGAAAACAGACCGCGATGATGGCGAATGAGCGCGCTATGTTGCCCTGCAGAACTCCGACGAACCACTCCAGCACGTTTTCGACTGGCGCGGCCGACTGGGCATACGCAGTGGCTGGCGCGAGGGCTATTCCGACCGCTGAGGCCAAGGCCAGTTTCAGTGCAAGTATGCCCGCTTTCCTGTATTCCACCCTTGGCTCCTTTCAGTTGCCGAAATCCATGACATGACCATCCTGCCAATCGTCCTCACTTGCTGGCGGGGCGGCCGCGAGCGTTTCGGATTTGGTCAGGGCGGACTTCTCCACGACACCGCCGAACTTCCAGCGGTTCAAAATTTTCACGATGTATTCAGCCGTCTCCGGATTCACCGGAATGCCCTGCGCCTTATAGACGCTGTTGGGCCCGGCGTTGTAAGCCGCAAGCATCAGCAGCGGATCCTGGAACTCGCCATAGAGTGACTTCAGATAGCGAAGGCCAGCCCGGACATTTGCCTCTGTATCGCAACGGTCCCGCACGCCGAGATCGGCCGCCGTGCCCGGCATCAGCTGCATGATCCCCAGGGCTCCGGCCTTGGACGGACCCTGGCTCGCACCGAGATCGCTTTCAGCCCATGCAATAGCCTCGGCCAGATCGGCGTCGAACCCTTCGTCTTGCGCGATTGAACGCACAAGTTGGGAGACCTCAGCACGATTTCCAGTCTTACAGGCCCCCGGCCTTTGCGCCCCGACCGGGGCAAGGGCTTGTGCCGGCGTAGTTGCAAAGGCGACTGCTACGCGGTCTGATGCCAGGTCCCGGCCTTGCGCTTCCAAGGACATTGTAGCGCCACACAGGGTGAGCAGAAGAGCGAATCGAGTGTTCATACTGTCGCCAAAATTTAACACTTTACTATGGCTACACGCAGCCCTAGTAAAGTGTCAACACCATATGCACCGCAGGGACGAATTTCGATGAAACAGACTGCCCTTTGCACCGTTTTGCTGCTCCACGGTGCCGTCGCTTATGCTGCCGGCGCCGACGCCCCAAGTGCCTTCGCGCAGCCGTCGGACCGCTACCTGCTCCAGTTTGCGAAGCCGGGCGAGAAGGTGTTCGTCTATGAGCGCTACGATGCGAACGGTGCGCTCTTTCAGCGCGATGCGGCGACCCTCATCTCGCCGGTCAAGGTGCCGTCGGCGACCGAGCGCGTCATCAACGGCGTGACGTACCGGCTGCGCGGCCTGACGGCCTGCCCAAAACCGAAGATTACGTACAAAACGCAGCAGTGGGACTGCACGCAGGCCGCGCAGGACTATGAAGAAGGAATCTACAACGATCGTGCATCTGTCGTGCTTTGCAAAACACTAGTGCTGCAAAGCAAGAAGGGTGACCCCGACGCCGTGTCGTGTTTCTCTCTCGTGGGTGCGGGCAATGCAAACGACCCGTACAACGTGGCCTACGACGATGACGAAATGGTCTTTTTCGACATGGCGACGATCGGACGCAACAAGGACGGGAAGTCACTGCGCCCCGATCTGGAGCACTCCGCCGACCTCGGCGGACGGTTCCAGGAATGAAGCAGGCGAGCTTGGTAGTGCTGGCCGCATTTTCTGTGTGCGCATCGGCACGGGCGCAGGATGTCACCAACGCTAGCGTACCAACTCCCTTCGCGGTATCGAAATCGGCTCAACTGCTGACCGGGGATACCTGGCGTGACGGAGATCAACTTTTCCGCCTCTATGGCGTCCAGTCCTGTCTTCGAGGTACGTCAGCCGAAGAGCCAAATGGAAACAAAATCGATTGCGGGAACACCTCGCTGGCGCACCTGGCAGCCCTGTTCGATAGCGCCGCGGTGACATGCCAGCCAATCGGCTACGCCCTCGACAAGGCGGTTTTTGTCGTGTGCGGTGCGCAGCTGAATGGCGAAACAATTGACGTCGGCACCGCGCTCATAGCGACCGGATACGCGTTCGCCGCAACGACCGCAAAGGGCAAAGCCGTCAATGAGAACTACCTCGTCGCGGAAATCAACGCCAAGATGAAACGCACAGGTCTGTGGGGCACGACGTTTCAGCACCCTGTGCAACTGTTGCTGAACAAGCGGTCAGAGAGACAACAATGAAACACGACGATGAAGCGCACAAACATTACTATCCCGTGGAAGGACGCGGTGACGGCGCCATTGGCGGAGCAGCTGCGTTCATCGCGATCATCTTGGTGCCGGCGGGAATCTACGTGGCCTGGAATACCGTGGCCTCATGGATTTCGGCACTCTTCTCTTAGGATTGCAGTTTCGTGAAAGAACCGAGCAACGCCCGCAAGTCGTCGACATCAATCTCGCACCAGCCATGAGCCGTCAGCCGTTGGAAGTAAGCAGCCTTCATTTTCATTTCCGCGATAGTGGCTACTGGAGCAATGGCAGCACGCCTTCGGACAGCGGCCTCTTCCGCCATGACCGCGTCCAGCTTTTGACCAAGCAAGATCGCGTCCGAACCCTCGGCCTCCATCGCGCGCTTGCCGAGACGTTCAAGCTCAGCGACGCTCTGGCGATGTTTCGCAATCAGTTTCGCGACGCCTTCAGCCGCTACCATCTGTCCGTTGCTAAAGACTAATTGAATAGGCATCGACCGGCTCCACGTAACTGATACCTGGGGAGGCGAGAAAAGACGTTGATTGAGGATGAAGGCACGATAGGATACGAAGTCTAGCGAACTCGAACGAAACTAGAGCCTGTAAGTCATTGTTCAGAAACGGAAAGTTATTTCTCCCTCCGCCGAGAGACGGGAGTGATTTCAAAGAATTATTCAAGCCACTGGCGGCGGCGGGTGCGGGTCGGCCTTTGGGCAAAGACGGGTTTCCTGCAGGCCCATGGACGCCCGAGCTTCTTGCAGAGGCGATTTCACACATTGATTCCAACCACGTCGGAGTCGATCTGCGAACGGTGCAGCTTTGGTTTCAAGAGAACGAGAAGGGAATTAGCACTGCCAACATTCGTTGGTTGGCGAGGATTTTCGGATGCGATGATCCAGTCGCAACTAGCGAATGGCAGATCGAGCTTAGTGCGGCGCAATCGCGGTTATCCGCCAAGAGACGAAAATGGAAGAGGGCCGGAAGCAGCGTTGCCCAGGAGATTCCAGATACGGCACTGACTGCGACCTTCGGTGACGAGACAGACCCCCCGGCAGAGCTGACCCGGGATACTGACGCCAAGGGGCCGAGCCGGCGTTTTAGTCTAGCGAGGAAATCGGAGGCGTTTTTTAGTCGCGGATCTCCCCTGAATTTACCGGCGTCGGTGTTTGCGGGTGTCACCGCTCTTGGGTTTTTGTCGTATCTTACGGGGATTCACAGCGTGACATATGGCCGGGCGGATGGCGTCGTCAAGCAGGTTGGATTTCTTTGGACAGCGAATTGGACATTCGTCTTCATGGTATTTCTGCCACTGTTTTTTGCCTTCGTGACCGAGCTGGTGACCTTTTGGAAAGATGAAGGCCGCCCAAAGCTTGTAGCGCAGGGCGACAAGATGGAAAGCGACGATGCCTGGGCGCGCAGCGTACAAGCTTCTTCGTATTCATTTTGGGCGGTTTTTTTGATTTGTGTGGTATTCGCCGGTCTTTTTCAGTGGATCGGCGTGTCTTTAATCCCGTTGCTCAAAGGTGGTGGCAACTATGCGACGGATTGGGGCTCGTTAGCGATTGTGCGTCCTGAAGTGATATCGGTGCCGGAAGCGATCGTATTCACGGGGATCGCTTACCTATACATGTGCCTCTGTTTCTATCTGTTCTTCGTAGGGCTCATTTTGTTTTATACAGTAATCCATGATCTTTGGAGAATTGGAAAAGCAGCGAGTGATCGGCCGGAGGTGAATTATCAACACGAGCTTCATGAAGCCAGCCTCAGGGTTATGCGTGCGATTTTTCGGTGTACCGTTTTGGGGCTTTTGATCGCCATAGTCATGAAGCTCCAGAGTGCTTACCTCACATCACGTGGAGAGAATATTGTGGATTGGTTGGTCGGCGATATGTCTTCCGCCTTTTATGGGCGCAATGATGTGAGCGCCTGGATCAGCTACCGTAGGCCGACCCATTACAGTAGCCTTCTTATCGCTATTTCGACCTGTGCGGTATTTCTGTACGGCTCCATCCGTTTAGGTGTCGAACTTCGGTTTTGTATGTCTTTGTGGAGGATGTCAGCGATCGTAGCGTTACTCGTGGCTGGCTACTTGTTGATCGATGCATTTGCTGGCTTTTCGATCCTTCTGGGCGTTGGAGTGCTGTTCGCAATATACGGCCTGTTTGATCCAGGGTTGGGGCGATGGCAAGCGAGTAAGTTGGGAAACAATCAGAATGTATCATAGTTGGCTTGATCATTGGGATGAGCGGCGGGCGCGACGCGGTGAGGAAGGGAAGAAACCAACGGATTTCGCCCTTGACGCGGAACGCGCCTTTCCAGGTGCGAATAAGATAACAAGTATCGAGGAATTCTGTGCCCTTGCGGACCAAGCCGCGGCTGATCCAGCCTTTTTCGATGACCCGAATGTAAGTGATCTGGGGTTTGAAAGGCTAGATGGGTGGCTCAAATTTCCATCGGACATTTCTACTGATATCGAACAGAACAATGTCGTCTCGGCGAAAATCACAGAAAGCGGGTCGTTCGATCAGGCGATGGTGATTTTTCACCATTGGAATGCAAGCTCCCGGAATCGTCAGATTGCCAACTTTTTCTCTCAGCGTGGCATCACGGTTGTCGAGATTGCTATGCCTTATCACTTCGAGCGCAGCCGTCCCGGCTCCGTGCACGCCGACTATATGCTAAGCCCTAATCTCGGTCGAACGATCCAATCTGTAAGGCAGGCAGTGTTGGATGGGCGAAAACTCATACGTTGGTTGAAGATCGAAGGCTATCGAGAGATTTCGGTTCTCGGTATGAGCTTAGGCTCCTGGGTTGCGGGGGTGCTCGCGGCGCACGACTCGGCTGTGTCAAAAGCCTCGTTGTTTCTGACGGCGGGGAGTCTAGCGGATATGGTTTGGACGGGTCGCGCGACACGATTGATACGTGCTAGCCTCGAGCCTGAGATTGAGCTGACCGATCTCAGAAGGGCCTGGGGTCCACTTAACTTGGAGAATTACGCACATAGTTTGGCACGGCCTGATCTAGATCTTCACCTTGTGTTGGCTAAGAGAGACAAAGTGGTGTTGCCAGAGCTATCGGAGAGGTTCATGCAGAGGCTAAAGGACGCCGGAGCTAGGCCAAATATTTTGGAATTAAACTGTGGTCATTATTCGCTCGCCATGCCGCCATACATTTTGTTGGCCGGTTTGAGCTTGAGGCGGTTTCTGTCGTGTGGTGACAAGTCGGCCCGGCGATCATGAGTTTGCGCCGGTCAGTTCACCAGCAAAGTTCTCTGTGGGCGCGCCTGCGCCTCCGGCTGCATCGATAACAGGTAAATCAGGTTGGCGGGACCTTATCCCGAAATAGGAACGTCGCCGGATCCAGTTTCAACGCCTTGGCGATTGCGGCAATCGTGTCCACGCTGATGTTCCCGCTCGCGCGCTCCAGTTTCATGAATGTGGCCTCCGCCACGCCGATGAGCTCAGCCATCTCATAGCGGAGCATATTGCGTCGTTGCCGCTCCATGTCGATGATGTGTGCAAGGCGCCTGCGGATCGCAGTTTCGTCCAGCTGATGCGCCCTTTCGGGGAGTTTTTTCTTCCCGCCGGAGAGCAGTTCTGCGACAGCCACATGAAGCCCGTTTGCCATGATCTGCAGCGTCGTCAATGTGACATTATTTTTCTGACGCACAGTCTGAATGTAGGTTCGATAGGCCAGTTTTTCGCCCTCGGCGGTCCGAAACAGCTCGGCCATGTGCATATGGGATAGGCCACGTTTGGCTCTCTCCCGTTCAAGCGTCAGAGCGATGTTGGCGCGTAACGGGTTGTTGACCGCGCCTGCGTCGTCTCGTTTCATAAATCGGTGTAGTCGCACAAACCTGCCTTTTTATCTGTCCTTTTTCTCGCGGATCATCCATAGTAAACTATCAAAATCCGCAGCGAGGAAAAGGCTATGACCATGCTCAAATTCCTTTTGATGGGTGCCGTCGCCCTCGCGGGCACCGCGGCTCTTCCATCCCAATCAAGAGCGTCGGAATGGGGATGTCAGGTCCTCCTGTGTCTGTCCGGCGACTGGCAGGGTACCCCCTCGTGCCACCCGCCAATCTCCAAGTTGATTGCGGCGATGGAATCCCCGGGTTTCAACTGGCCGACCTGTCCGCAAGCCAACTCCAGCGCCGCGAAAGTTGAGAAGTATGAGGATTGTCCGTCCGGCTGGCAAGCAGTCGGCGCCAACTCCGACCGGCCCGGAATGGGGCAAGAACGGAACATCTGCCGCATCGACTCCGACAGGCTCACGCTGCCTGTCACTTTCATGAATAATCCCCTCGGCCGGAATCATGACAACGGATCTCGACAGGCCCAAATCGAGATCGACGGAAAGTTTGTGACGGCAAAAATCCAAATCACGGGCAACGATAGAGGGCATTCTCTTGGTAACGGTTCCACATACTACACCATCTCTCGGCCGAAGCGAGAAAAGCCCTGGTTCATCGAGTATGACGACGCGAACGGCATACGCCAGAAAAGCTGGTTTAATCTCAACATGCCATAAGTCAGGTGATCACGCAGAACGAGTCACTTTGAGGGTCACAATTTAGGGGGTTTGTAGTGTTCAAGGCGCTTCTCCTGGCCACTGTGATTTTGAACACAGGCGCAGTGTTGACGGCTGCTGGTCAGAGCGACAGGCCGCGATCAAGCGTGGACAATCCTATGTGGCCGGCTTCACTCAAATGGGACTGCAAGACCGCCGCCAAAATCGTGTGTGAGCGTAATGGCAGTTGCTCGGTGGCTGAGGACCACACTGGATTTGTGCTGAACTACGGCAGCAACGAAGCTGAGTTCCCGGCCAGCAATGTCAGGATCAAACGCCACTATCAACAGACCGTTCAGGCAAGCCCTTTGCAGCAGGAAGTTAAAGTCGAACTGGCCGACAATCGCGTTCTTTGGCTGACCGCCGTGGATGCCAGCCGCACTTATTCGGAAGCGTGGGTCGGCGCACTGAGCGAGTTGAAGGGTGGCGCGGTACTGATGGAATCCGAGGGAGTCTACTGCATGCCGCACAAATGAGTGCGCCGAAAGGGGAGGCGAGCGAAGGCCGATATGGTCTGACTTGGGACGCCGGCGATTCAGAACAGTTCAGAGTCTCCCGTCCATTTTTATCAGATGACGAGGTGGTCGCAAGTAGAATCTATCTGTCGAACCGAGACGTCGAGTAAGCGTGTTGAAACACTGACCGTTTGACTTCCGATTATCGTCGATAAGACCGCAACAAGAGCCATCCATACTTTGAACTATTAAGAAATATCAATCTTTACTGATGAAAGTCGCATAACGCATATTATGGAACTTAGCGGCAGTTCCAAATCTGTTGCAGTTTGGCGTCTGTCTGATCGACACATCATGGGCGCCGATCTGATCTTGGTCATTTCTTGGCATGCCAAAAAGCTCCCTCTGGCCTTGACGGCCACCTCTCAGGCCTTTGCCTTGCGTTTCGCAGCAGATTTCTTGGCTGGAGTAGGCTTCCTGCCCAAGCCTAGCGACTTTGCCAAAGCCGATCGGGTCACGGCACTGCCCCTCTTTCCATCCGCCGGCGGTCTCCAACATTGCGAGGTGGCCGGTATGACAGGCGCGATTGCGAGCCGAACGCCCATCTGGCTGTCATGGTTGACCGCCAAACTGGGTTACAGGTCAACTCCGGGAAATCAATCCGGAAGCTCTCGTCCACCCCACCGTCGATGCTCGCTTTGAGTTCCCCGAAGGTCCGCAGTGCGCCGGGTTAGGCGCCTACCGTCCTGAGGCTTTGCGCTCCCCCCGATCGAGAAAGGCCTTGCCGCCCACGCGGTCTTTCTCGGCACCGTAGAGCTCGCCAGGCTCGCCTTCCCGGGTGACGCCGTCGCGCTGGATGTAGCTCAGATGTGCCCGCGCACCGTCCCAACCCTTGCCGGCCAGCCTGACGACCCGTGCTTTGACGACGACCCTGCGGTGGCGGAAGGCAGCATACCTGTCGCGTGATTTGAGCAGGGCGGCAGCCGCCCCGCCGCGCCCTGCCCGGCTTCCGGTGAAGCGGCCGCCGCGCGCTGGCCGGCGTAGCGTTTGCCTGCCTTCGAGCCGCGCGACCCGATCTTGCCGAGCTTCGGCCTGAATTCATCGTCCTTCATACCAGCCTCCGGATAGTTACAAGCAAAGGCAGAGGCTTACGCATCCAACCCTCCTGGCGCTGGGGTCGGCCTCTTGGAAAAACGATGTGCAGACAAAGACTTGCCCGCCTCGTGGAGGCGGTGCCTTAATCTTGCCTTACGCGCCCTCCCTCCCCGGGCACCCCCCCCGCCCGCCCCTCCAGGACGCCCCCCCGCCAGCCGCCGCTAGCGATCCGGCGTCTTTGGCCGCGCGCCATCCTTCCCGAGCGGCACGAAAAGATCGCCGTTCTTTTCGCCGGCACTAGCGCCATCACCATGGAAGAACCAGCGAGCGTCCGGAGGGAGCGTTTTGCCTTTTGGGTGCCTCGGGCTCGCCTTCGAATTCGTTCATGTCGGCTGCGGAAATCCCCGTCGCCTTGAGCTGTTTGAGGTAGGCAGTCGTCTCCTTTGGCAGTGGCGCTTCAAATGGCCTTCGTAGCGCTTCGGGCCGGCGTTATAGGCGGCAAACAGGCCTGGGAATCCGAAGCGGTCATACATGGCGCGCAGATAGGCGGTTCCGGCCAGAATGTTGGCGTGCGGATCGTGCGGATTCGGCCCCAGACCGTATTCGATGCGCATGTCCTCATAGGTGCCGGGCATTACCTGCATGAGGCCCATCGCGCCGGCGCGTGAGGTGATGGGCCGGCCGTCGAGCATGGTCTTGCCGCTGCTTTCGGCGTTCATGACGGCGTGAATCCAGGGTTGGGGAAAGCGGAAGCGTGTGCTTGCTTCCGCTACGAAGCCCTGCCATGGTTGAAGCTGCGGACCAGGGGAGATGACGACCGGCTCAGCGCCGGTCGAGGCGGAACAGGCGCATGGCGCAATGGCGACCATGCCCAGCATCAGGAGGGTCACTCGGTCCATAGCGGCACGAGCCTCCCGATGACGTTTTGAGTGGGAATGGGCCCGAAATACCGGCTGTCGAAGGAGCGATTTCTGTCGCTGCCGAGCAGGAAAATCTCGTCACGGCCAAGCTTTCGGCACGCGTTCCACCATGGCATCGGACGGCCTTGGCCGTCGGTTGCGAGCCTGCGCGCGACGATCTCGCCGCCGATGATGATGGCTTCATTGAAGGCGCAGACGTGTTCGCCGGGCAGCGCGGCAAGCCGCTTCACCAGCGGAATATTGGGGGGCAGATAGCCGCGTTTTTCAGCGAGACTGGCGATGGCTTCAGGCGCACTGATGAGCACCAGATCGCCACGCGCGGATGGTCCAGCCGCAATGCGATAAAGGCCGACGGGCGCGCTGGCCGAGGCGTTCCAGACCAGCCAGGGCGTTGGTCTGACGAAGGCCGCGAAGCCGATCAGGCTGAGGCCAATCGTGGCGACGGCGATCGTTTTGTGTGCCCGAAGGCGCCGCAAACGGCTGCCGAGCAGACGGATGGAAGGGCGCCGGCTCATGAGCGGCCTCCATCATCGTGAGGATTGGAACCGCCCTCGACATCTTCGGAAGTGGCGTCCCGCGGGTGTCCCTTCGACCACTCGTCGAGCTCGTCGATGTGATAGCGGACATAGCGGCCATGCTTGCGGAATTGCGGGCCGTTGCCTTTGAGCCGCATCTTTTCCAGCGTGCGCTGGGACAGGCCGATATAAAAGGCAGCTTGGGCTGTGTTTAGAAACGGGCTGCCCTTCTTGGCGCGGGCCGCGGGGTCGTTTTCGTCGTCCATGATGATCCTCGTTTCGCTGTCGGAAGGCGAAGGCGAGGATGGGCGAGCGAGGTGTCGTCTCGGGGACGGGCGAAGAGTCGGGTGAGAGTTTTCGCCGCCCCTTCGGGCGGACCAGCTTCGCAGGAGAAACCTGGAAAGAGCCCCGCGCCGGGTACGGCGCGAGGCCCGAGGTTGTCGGTTCAGTCGACTGCGTTCCAGATGATGGCGTAGGTGTCATCATCGTCCTGGCCGGCGGCGCGGCCGAGATTGGCGTAGAGCTTGCGCGGTCCGAACTCGGGGCTGGATCGACAGGCTCACATAATCCTTGCCGGAAGCCTCGCCGATGCGGATCCAGCCGGCACCCACTTCGACCCCTTGCGTCAGCACCCGGAAGTCTGGATGGGTGTCGGAGCTCTTTGCCCGATTGGGCACGATGTCGATGTCGGCGCGGACGCTGAGCGTCTTGAGCTGGCCCTTGTAGCCGCCGTTATCCTGCTTGTTGACGTAACCGATCGCGGTCATTTGGAAGTCTCCTTTTTGCTGTCGCCGGGGACCATTCCCCTGCGATGGCGGACCGTGATGGGCGCGTCCGGCCCGCCTGAACGCGACCGGGCCGCAGCGGCAGCGAAGGACCCGAGCGGGCAGCTTTTTTGAAGCGAAGCGGCGCGAGGAAGCCGCCGCAGGCGGCGGGGAAAAAAGCTGGCGGCGAGGGTTTCGGGCGGGCTAGATCTGCCCATAGGTCAACAAGCCAGCCGCAGGGAAATGGTCCTTGAAGAGAGCAAAAGAGAAGGCCGCGCGATCGGACGAGCACGACAAGCAGGCGGCAATGCAGACGCCGGTGTCCGCCCACGCTCCGAGGCCTGCCCAAGTGGCAGCTATGCCCATGCGCATGGCGCCTCAGCAAGATGCCAGCGTGCTGCAGGGCTGCCGAATGGCGTCGAATTGGCGTCGGGATTCCTCGCGCAGTACGCGTTCGAAGACGGTCAATTGTGCAGTCGTCGCCGCCCGGAAAGGCCCCAAGCGGCCACTGATCGGCGGCGCGGAACCGCCTTGAAGCGCGGATGATGCCTGTCCGAAACCTGACAGCGGCAGAAAACATGTCGGGTTCGGTGCAATCGGCCATCCCTGGTCACTGTGGAGGTTTTTCGAGGCGTAACCATGCGCTTACTGCCCGCTGAGCGCGCTGGCACGGTCTTTGCTAATTGAGATGCGGCAACACTGATTGAAGGCTGACTGCACGCACACGCGCGAACGTCGAAGGTGGAGAAGGAGAATTCGACTTGAAGATGCGTAAGAGGACTTCTTAAATGACGCTTTATAACAATTGCACCAAAAGCTCGGCGCATCCCCGCTCCCTCTCTACCTTTCGCAAGTATCTCAAAACGACGGCACTAACGGCGGCGCTGCTCGCCGCAGCGTCGGCGGGAAGTGAGGCGCAGCAGTATGTTCGTGCTGACGGCCGCACGACCTCCGACCTGGAAGGGGCGCGTGCGAGCTGGCGCCATGACGTCGAATTCAACGGCAACGTCGGGCTCGGAGGGATCAACGCAGATGCCGCCTATGCCTTGGGCTTCACCGGCAAGGGCGCGACAATCGGCTTCATCGACCAGCCGGTGTGGGCGGCGCATCCAGAGTTTGCCGGCCGGCTGACCTTTCTCCCCACCTCAGGGACACGCGTCTATACGGACCCTTATATTCCGGTGGAAGCCGGCGATCCGTTTGTCGCCGACGGCCGGCAGTTCATCGACCGTGACGATATTTCGATGCACGGGACCCATGTTGCGGGCATCGCCGGCGCCAACAGGGACGGCGCTGGCACGATGGGCGTGGCGTTCGACGCCGACCTTTTCGCGGCGAGCAACTACGACCCCGGACCCGAGGATGGTCGAGTGAGGGGCAATGACGGCGCCGTTTATGGCGCGGCTTGGCAGGCGATGATCGATTCCGGCGTCGACATCATCACCAACAGCTGGGGCATCGGCCTCTCGCGTTCGCCGTGGTCCTACGCGCAGGCCTATTCGCAGTTCCAGGAGATCGAGGCGATCCGCGGCACCCCCGATGGCGGCGCCTATGACGGCGCCATCAAGGCGGCGCGCAGCGGTATCGTCGTCGAATTCTCGGCCGGCAACGACCACGGCCTGGAGCCGGACGCAATGGCCGGGCTTGCCAGCTTCGTGCCCGACATCGAAAAATACTGGCTGACGACGATGAGCGTCGTCGCGGACGCGGAAAGCCCGCAAGGCTATTCGAAGAGCAGTTTTTCCAGCAATTGCGGCTACGCGAAGTATTATTGCATCGCCGCGCCGGGAACCCAGATCAACAGCAGCATTCCAGCGGGCGACATCACCGGCCTCAAGCCGGGCGACATCGTCAACGACGACCGCTTGCACCCGACCTATGACAAGTTCAACGGCACCTCCATGGCCGGTCCATTCGCCACCGGCGCTTTCGCCGTTCTGAAGGAACGCTACCCCTACCTGGCCAATGGCGAGGTCAACGAAATCCTCAAAACGACGTCAACTGACCTCGGCGAAGCCGGCGTCGACGCGGTTTTCGGCTGGGGGCGCATCGATCTTGAGAAGGCGCTGAAAGGCCCCGCTCAGTTCCTGGAGCGCTTCGAGGCAAAGCTGCCCGGCTTCTATCGCGGCTCGCGCGAGGAGGTCTGGAGCAACGACATCTCGCAGGACGCCCTGGATCAGCGCAGAGGCGAGGACCAGCGGAGGATCGCCGATTGGGAAGCAAAGAAGATCGCCGAGCGTTGGCAGGACGGGGTGACCGAGGAGGTCATCCAGAAAATCAGGAACGACGTCGCGGCAGAGGTGACGCCTGACGCCTTCAACAAGGCGATCGAGCTGGTGCGGGCTCGCGAGGAAGCAGACGACGCGCTATTTGAAGGCGGCTCCGAAGAGGCCCTCGACGCGGCTGATAAGGCCATGAAGGCAAATCCGATCGCCGTCGCCCTCTGGAAAGCATTCGATGCACTGACACCCAACACGAGCATTCCGCGGACGGCCCAATTCGTCGAGTTCACCGGTACTCCCGAAGGGAACCTTGATACGATACGGGGAGGAATCGCTGAGGAGCGGGTCGCCGGCGCAATCTCCGAGTTAAATGCCTATGAGGCACTCGTGACCACACTCACCGCCAAACTTACCGACCCCGGCAACTACTTAGGAGGCCTTACCAAATCCGGCGCCGGGACGGTGCGGCTAACCGGCCGCAGCACTTATAGAGGCGATACATTGATCAATGGCGGCCTCCTTGCGGTGGACGGCTCGATCACCTCGAAGGTCGTCGTCAATAGCCTCGGCACGTTGGGCGGCATCGGCGCAGTCGGCGGCATTGAAGCAGCCGGCGGTGGCGTCGTGTCGCCCGGCAACTCGATCGGCACGCTGACGTCGACCGGCGACGTGATCTTCAACAAGGGCAGTGCGCTCCATATCGAGATTGATGGAAACAACGGCGATCAGCTCGTCGTCAACGGCGCGACAACCCTGTTGGGGGGCGTGGTGGTGGTCACCCCGGAAGCCAGCGCCGACCCGCGACGGCGGCTAAAGGCGCTGATGGACCAGACCTATATCATCGTCACCTCGACCGGCGGGGTCAGCGGCAAATTCGACGGCACGCAAGGCTTTGTTTTCTTTGACACGACGCTGTCGTACCTGCCGAATGAAGTTCGCCTCGATGTATCTCGCAATGGCCACGGCTTTGCCGACTTTGCCCTTACCAGAAACCAAAAGACGACGGCCGCCGCGCTTGAAGCGCTTGGGCTTGGCAATGCGATCCATAACACGGTCGCATTGGCAACCCCAGCGGACAGCCTTTCCGCTACGTACCAATCCCTTTCGGGAGAAATTCACGCCACGCTGAAGGGGGTGTTGGCGCAAGACGGGCAGTTCATCGGCCAGGCGGCCATCGATCGGATGCGTTCCGCCTTCGGCGGCGTGGCGGGAAGACCGCAATCGACTGTCGAACCGGTCGAATACGGAGCGGAAGCCGCACCGGCCCCCAACTCCGCCTTTGCCGCCATGCAGCCAACCAGACATGGTATCACGCTGTGGGGGGAGGCCTATGGATCGTGGGCAAATATCGGCAGCGACGGCAACGCCTCGGATTTCAACCGTCACCTTGGCGGCATCGTCACCGGTATCGATGGCATGGTGAACGAGACGTGGCGGCTTGGCCTGCTGCTCGGTCACGGCAGCACTTCGGTCAATTCCACCACCGGCCATGCCTCAGTAGACAGCTATCAAGTGGGTTTGTATGGCGGCGCGCAGTGGGACGCCGTTGGCCTGCGTGTGGGTGCCACATTCGCCCAACATGAGATCGACACCGCGCGGCATGCCATGCTGCCCGGCGGCGTCGTCAACCGGCATGCGTCGTCATACGATGGCCAGACTGTGCAGCTTTTCGGAGAGACGGGCTATCGGGTCGATACCGCCTACGGCGCAATTGAGCCTTTTGCCGGCGCGCGCTACGTGCATCTGCAAACCAATGGTTTTCAGGAGGACGGGGGGCTGACTGCGCTCACGGGGCTCCCCAGATCGACCGATGTCGGTGTCACGAGACTCGGCATGCGGTTTTCGCAGGAATTACTGGCTGGCGAAAACACCGCGCTTACGGCGCGCGGCATGCTCGGCTGGAGTCATGCCTTCGGCGATGTCTCGGCGGAACAGAGCCTCGCCCTCGCCGGCGGCCAGGCGTTCATGGTCGAAGGCTTGTCGGTCGCCAGGGATGCGCTTGTCGTCGAGGCAGGCTTTGACGTCGGCATCGTTGCCAACGCGAAGGTCGGTCTGTCCTACGCCGGCCAGTTTTCGGGCGACGTGAGCGAGAACGGCATCAAGGCAGATCTAACAGTTCGATTTTGATGGCAGACCGGTGCGTCAGCATAAGGGGACTGCCGCTGACGCGCTTCCGGTCAAGTGCGCTTTCCAGTCAGCATGCTGGCGCCCGGGCGCCCAAGCGGCGGCACTTGAGAGAACCGCCGCTCGGGCTTGATTCTGATTCTGAGGCGAACAGCGGCTGCACTCTGGCCCACTGATCGGCGGTGCGGAAACCGCCGCGTGCCGTATAGCTTTCGGCTGGGAATTTCATCCAGCGCGGCAGCCAGGCCTCGACTTGTCTGCGGCCGTTTTCGCCCGTGAGGAAGTCGCGGATGATCTTCTTTTGCGTCTTGACCTTCTCGGCGACATTGCCGTCCGCGACATGCTTGCCGCCGACACGGCGAGCATCGAATTGGCGACTTCCTTGTCGCGCAGCAAGTCGAAGAAGGCGTCGTCTGGTTGCCAGTAAGCGCCCATGTCGACGTTCAGATGGTTGCCGAGCGCCTCGATGACGGCGCTGCCCGCTTCCAGCGTCTCGGCCACCACGACGGTGAGAACGCGCAAGACATCGTCGTCGCAGAGCGACAAAAGCCGGGCGAAGACGCTGGCGACAGCAAAGGCATCGCCAGTGCCGCCGGCTATCGCGCCGTCCTGGTCCGGGGAGCCGAGCAGGGCCAAGACCTCGCGCCGTCTTTCGACGAAGGCGGCTTCGGCCTTGCAGCCGGCAAGGCTGGCGGCCACCGTCTCGTTGGCGGCGCGCTGCGGCTCGCGGCGCACCTGCCACAGGCCGGAACCGGCGATGGCGTGCGCCACCATCAGGCGCAGCGCCACGGCGGGATGGTCGAGCATGGCGGCGCGCACGGCGGTGCAGGTCGACATAGTTCTGCATCGGGCCGGTGAGTTCGGGAAGTGAGGGCTTGGCGGGCGTTTCAGCTTCGTTGCCGCCCTCGCCTTGATCGCGGGCGCGGCGGGCTTCCTTGCGCGACATGAAGCCCTCGTGAAACTCGACCTCGCCGCGATGCGAGACGGTGACGACGACCTTGCCGCCCTTCTTCTTCGGCGTCTTTTCGTGGTCCCATGAGTGGAAATGCTCTCCCGGTTCCAGCCCGACCACCTCGCACCAGCCGGCTTCCAGATAGGCGTCGCGTCTGGCGGCAATCGCTTCGTTCTGCTTTTGCCAGACAGATCGGCATCGGCGAAATAGCTGTCCTGGCCGAACAGGTCGGAGACGATCAGGCCGGGATAATCCTCAATCGCAAACAGCGCCACTTTGGTCGAAATCGACTGGCCACCGAACAGCCATTGCTTCAGCTGGTAGCCGCGCGGCGCGTATTGTTCGGGATCGGCAGATAGTGCCAGCCAGTCCTTCTGCTGCGCCTTGGAGGCCATAGTGAGATAGCGCGCCGTCTCGGCGTCGATCTCTTCGCGTCGATAGGCTTCGCGGATCTTGGGCAAGAGGTCGCCAAGCGCCAGAATGCGTTTGACCAAAAGCTCGGTGAGGCCGAAGGTCGCGGCGATGTCGGGAACGGTGCGGCCCTGACTGATTAGCCGTGAAAACGTCTCCCTTTGCGAGACCTCGTCGGGACCGAGGCGGGCGATGTTTTCGATCAGCGACCCCTCCAGCGCATCGGCGTCATCGCCGTCTTCCATGATGGCGCAAGCAAGGCATCGCCTTCGCCGCGTTCGTCGGCGATCGATTTGGCCGCGAAATAGCGTCGCCGTCCAGCGACGATCTCGAAGCTTTCCAGCGACCCGTTGGGCCGCACAAGAAGCGGCACAAGGACGCCGCGCGCGGACGGATGGCAAGATGTCGGACACGGCCGCCGATCCTGAAATCCGCGCCGCTGGCTCTAATGAGCGTCTCAGCCTGCGGGACATCTCGCGCTGAGGCAGCGGCTCGCCGGCGGCACAGAGATGTTCGGGCAGGTTGTCGCATTGCGCGACATTGAAGACGGTGAAGCGCTTCAAAAAAGGCACGGCCCGCGGCTCGTCGCCATCGGCCCGTGCGCGGTCCTTCTCGTCTTTGGGAACAAAGCGGTCGGCATGCACGATGGTCGTGCCGTGTTCGCCCTTCCTGACATTGCCGCCAAGGGCAAGCGCCTGCCGGAAGGTCAGCCAGTTCTGGCTGGGGTATGAGCGCTCGATCACCGCGCCCCACAGGATCAGGATATGATGCCGGAATAGAAGCGACCGGGGGCCGCATTCCTCGGCAGGCCGAGGCCGGCCTTTGCGTTCCCCCATGGCTTGACCCACGGCACGGTGCCGCGCTCCAGCTCCACGATGACCCGGTCGGTTATTTCCTGATAGAGGCTGGCGCCTTGCCGCCCGCCCTTGCCTGCGCCAGCCTCTCCGCCGGCGGAACGCTTGCTGTTTGCACGCATCGTTTCATCCTCCGCTCACCAATCGCGCGCCAACTAACAAACCGCGCCGGCCGTCAGGCCGGCGACCGTCAGCAGCCGACAGGCTGCCCGCGGCAGGGGGCGAAGCCGAATGGCCGAGACCGCCTGAGCTTGCCGAAGAAAAAGCGGGCTCGGTTCACGAGCACCCGGCGCGCGCCGTCAGGCGCACGGTCGCCCGCTCGGAATTACAACGAAGAGGAGATGGCCGATCTCATTCTCGGCATCGACCCGGCCCTTGAACCTGTACGCGGCCGCAAGGCGGCTTCGCAGCCATATCGACCGGGCGAACTGGATGGTGACGACCGGCTACAAGGAACTGTTCGCCGGCTGACGCACAGCGCGGACTGTCAACGTCAAACAAGAAAATCTCTGTATCCGCCATGCATGAGCGCGCGGCCGCGAGCGACGGCGCGGCTGGTGGCGGTCACAACTCCTTGGCATGCTCTTTTACTGCCACGTCAAGTGCTTGGCTCAGGGGCACCGCCTTGGAGAACAGGAAGCCCTGAGCGATCCTGCAGCCAAGCTCGTGCAGGGTTTGCCGATCCGCCGGCACGAATTCATCGCCGCCGATGCGGGCGAGCGTTGCGCCTTCCGGTGCTTCCTCCTCTATGCGGCGGGCGATCCTGACAAGCAGTTCATCACCGGTCCTGTGACCGTAAGTATCGTTGACGGATTTGAACCCGTCCAGGTCGATCAGCATTGCAACGCATTGAGGTCTTGCCCGCGCCGCGCCTTCATCCGCATCATTCTTAGTACCGGCGACGACACATGGACGCTGGATTGCTAACGCAGGAGTCCAGACTGTCTGCGATTTCATCGCCTAAGCATGGCCGAAATGCCATGGCGGACAAAGGGAAGATATTGGGCAAAGCGAAGCCCCGCATGTCTTGCAAGCCGTGCCGCCAAGTGCTCGCCTGAGTAGAGTCCGACAAGTAAATTCGTAGCATTATAGAGCGGTGCAGCCGACCGGCGCAGGCAGCTTTCGTATCCGTGGAGCATGTCGGGATCGGCAATGTCGCGCCGGTCGCGACATGCTGTCAGGATTCTATGGGCGAGTTGCTTCTGGCCACTGAGGCTGATGTTAAAGCCATGCGCAGTCACCGGGTGCATACCAATGGCAGCGTCGCCGATGAGTGCGGCGCTCGGTGCCCAGAACTTGTGCGCCCACGTCGTGACCAGCGGATAGCTATGGCGGTTGCTTGCCAAGGTCAACTCTCCGAGGCGCCCTCGACACCGGTTCGTCAATTCCCTCAGGAACAAATCGTCGTCCAAAGCAAGCAATCTATCGGCCTCGTTTAAGTGCAAAGTGAGAAGCAGCGACGACACGCCTTCCATGAGCGGCAACATCGCTATCGTCTGATGGTGATCGAACCATTCGACTGCGATCTGGTGATGGGCCCGCTCGTGCCTCACCCGACAAATCAGCATCGCCTTGCCGAGCCGATTGATATCGGCGCCGATGCCGAGCAGGTCGCGCGTTGCCGACAAACGCGAATCCGCCGCAACGAGAAGCCGAGCGGTCAACCGCCTGCCATCAGAGAGCGTTATGACTGCTCTTTTATGGCTGGTTGCTGCATCGACGACCGAGTGGCCGCATATCAGCTGAGCATGATCCTGCAAGCGGATGATCTTGAACAAGACATCGCGGATGCCACAATTTGGGACCAGAAATCCGAGTGGTTCCCCAGATCCTCTGGGAGAATCGAAGCACAGAGCGAAAGGGCTCGATCCGTTGAGCACACGCGCGCCTTGCAGTGGTGATTTGTGCGAAGCGGGGATGGCATCCCAGGCGCCGAGCTCGCGAAGGATTCTGATCGAGGCGTGGGTCAGCGCGATCTCGCGACCGTCGAAAGCCGGATCCGCCAACCTTTCAAGGGGCTGCTGTTCAACAACTGCCACCTTCAGTTCGCTCTGCCCCAGCGACGCGGCGAAGGAAAGTCCGACCGGCCCGCCTCCGACGATAACGATGTCGAAACTGTCGTCGGAGCCGGCCATCAGCGTGCCGCCATCGCGTCGGTTATCTGCGTGAGATGCTGGTGGAGTCGAGCTGCAAACCATGGACCGATTGCGCTGGGTTCCAGTGCCCGCCGCATCGCTTCAAACCACTGCGCATGAACGTCCGCATAAATGGGCAAAGACGGATGCAGTCTTATCAGGCACGGACGCAGCTGGTCGCACCAGTCTTTGGGTCCGCCCAGCCAGGCGGATGGCCAGCCGGCAAGCGAGATTCTCACGCCATCGGTTCCTGACCGGTGAAGCGCCCTGCCCCGCTGAATGCAGAGCCGCTTTCAATCAGGTCGTGGAACTCGTAAACTAGGGCACGGATCGCTGGACCGTCCCCGAGATGAGTGAAAATGCTATCCGAGACTTTTCTTGACTGCATCTTGTCGACATTCTTGAGTTGAGAAGAGGGCTCTCCATGCGGCGACAGCGCCGAATTCAGCTTTCCAGCAGCCACACTTGCATCGAGCCTTTCGCCCGATTGTTCCAAAGGTAGTATGGCAGGGCGATTAGCCTGCAGTCGGAAACGACGGGCGGCGCATTCCTGTACAGGCTTGCTCCCCAGCCTTGGTCCACGACGCGCTTCGCGGGGGCGGTCAACGTGACCACCCCATCGAAGAGATCGCCCCGTTCCTCCGTTTCGATCCAGGCGTCTCGCGGCAATTTGAGCTGCTGCACTCGCCCCCCGGGGTTGTCTACGTGTTCGACGCAATAGACCAACGGTCCGCGCTTGAGCGCCACCCGGCCGATGTCCTGCCTGACCTTGGGATGAGCATAGATGCGCTCGGGAGGCATCGGCAGCTCGAGGGTGATCGTGTCTCCGGCATTCCATAGCCGCGAGATCGAAAGATAGCCGTTGCGTGTGCATGCCTCCACGTCGATCGGATGTCCCTCGACCGAGGCTTCGGCTTCGTGCGCCCATCCGGGAATGCGAAGCTTCACGGCGAACTCGGCCGGGGCGTCAGGCCTGACCTCGATCCTGATCGAGCCGAACCATGGATAGGCGCTGGTTTCCCGCAGGAACACATTTCCCGTAGCAAGCCGGATGTTCGTCGAAATGCCGCCGTAGAGATGGAAGGCGATTGCGTCTTGGCTGGCCGAGACGAAATAGCTTCCGACCGAAGCGATGAGACGCGACGAATTCATCATGCAGCATAGGCATGTGTGCCAGGCCCATCGGCTGTGTCGCCCATCGCTGTCCAGCGGATTGGAGTAAAAATAGTGCTCGCCATCGCGCGACAGGCCGGTCAGCGCGCCGTTGAACAACGCCTGTTCCATAACGTCGGCGTAGCGGCCGTCGAGATCGAGATGCAGCATCCGATGCGCCCAGGAGATCAGCGCTACCGAGGCGAAGGTCTCCGCATAGGCCGTATCGTTCGGCAGGTCGTGGTCTTCAGTAAAGCCTTCATTCGCGGCAGCCGAACCCAAGCCGGAGGTGATGTAGATCTTCGAGGTCATGACATCGGCCCAGAGCACCTCGCATGCTTTCTTGAGGCTGTCGTCGTTCAGTTCCGCCGCGAGGTCGGCCATGGCGGAAAACATGTACATCGCCCGAACGGCATGGCCGACCACCTTGGTCTGCTCGCGCACCGGCCTGTGCGATTGGTTGTACTCATACCTCTTCGCTCTGAAATCACTAGGGTTCTCCCCGCGCGCGACCGCTTCCTGATCGAAGTAGTGCGGCTGGCGCCCGCGCTCGTTGATGAAATAGGCCGCGAGGTCGAGATGCTTTCTCTCTGCCGTCAAGCGATAGAGCTTAACGAGGGCAAGCTCGATCTCCTGATGGCCGCAATAGCCGTGCTTCTGGCCGGGGTTCGGACCGAACGTCTCGCGCACGTGGTCGACATAGCGCTCAAGGATGTCAAGGAGCCGGCGCCGGCCTGTCGCGAGGAAGTAGGCGATGCCGCCCTCGAGCAGATGTCCCAGATTGTAGAGTTCGTGATAGTCGCGCAGGTTGGTCCAGCGCTTGTCCGGCTCGCGCTGCAGGTACCAGCAGTTCAGATAACCGTCGGCAGCCTGTGCATTTTCGAGATCGTCGACGATCTTTTCGATCCTGGCCTCGATGTCGGCGCCGGGTCTGTGTGACAGCGCATAGGATGCCGCCTCGATCCACTTGCCGGCGTCGGAATCCCAAAACACCTGCACGAAATTGTGCTGGTTGGGCGCGGACTTCAGCGGCGGCGGGTTCGGCAGTGTCAGGGACTGCAAGATACCGTGCTTGCCAAGCTGGACGTGCTGGGTGGGAATGGTCCGTGTCAGCACCGTCTCCAGCCGCTCGCGCCAGAATTCCCCCTCCAGCGCGACATCAACGAACTGAACCGGCTTGAACTCGTTCATTGGAACGCATCCGTTCCTGCAATGAAGCGCATTGGCGTGCTCACGGCTTCGACGATGCCCGCACGACCAGTGAACACGGCCGACGCCTGACGCCGCTCAGCTTCCCTTCGGCGATTGTCTCCAGCACGCGGTCAACAGCCTCGTGTCCGAGCGCGCTCAGGTTCACATCGATGCTGGTCAGCTGCGATCGCGCCGCACGCACCATCACGTCCAAGTTGTCAAATCCGACGATGGCGACGTCGGCAGGTACTGCCAGGCCAATCTCGCGCAGCGTGTTGCACGCGCCGCCGGTGATCTGATCGTTGCCGCAGAAGATCGCGTTCGGCGTTTGCGGTCCCGAGAACAATCTGGCCGCCGCGTCGCGCCCCAACGCCTCGGCTGACTTTTGGCTTTGGCTATTCTTCGTGTCGGTCTTGATCCAGACCGGTCGCCGAGGTGTTCGGCGGCGCGATCCATTGAAGGAGCCGACCACTACCATAAAAAAAGTCCAAAACCCGCCAAGACGCTGATGGTGACGACTAAACTGTCCGTTAGACATGCGTTCTCCTTTGAAAGGCTAGTCGACGAAACCACGCCGATGAGGAGATAACCTTGATCTGGATCAGCCAGACACGACAAATCCGAGCGACGCAGGCCTTCGAGCGACAGGGGCTTTTCACAAATCAACGTCAAGCGCGGCTTAGCCTAAGCTAGGGTCAGGACTCATTGATCCAGAAGATGAAGGCTGCAGCGAAGGCGATCGCCGACAGGAAGGTGTGAGCACATCGGTCGTACCTAGTGTG
>NZ_JACHEF010000016.1 GCF_014207355.1 Mesorhizobium sangaii
CCGGACCGTGCTCTGTGCGCGAGGCGCTTCAGGTTGAAGTCGAGCATCTGACGCGCTTCGGCAAGCCACTGCGCGCCGTCACCTTGGACGCCCAGTCCAAGGCAATCCTCCTCCTTCATGGTGGTGAATGTTGACCGCGGCATAAGATGCTCGTCGATCGGCCGGAAGGATCGGCTGCCATCGACCCAGATGTCCGCAGATCTAAGCCGGTCCCGCAAAGCCGCGAGCGTGGCGATCTCATAGAGACGCCGGTCAGGCTGATCTTGCCCGAAGATGAGCTTTCGATCGGCTTGACTGAGATGAGTGACAGGAACGCGATCCGGGAGCGTTCGTCGCCTGTCGGCATAGAGGCGTTTCAATACATCTACTGCGACAAGAAGCGGATCGTGGCGACGCGCCGAGCGGAATGTGAACACCTGCAGAAACGCACCGGCATATTTGTTGACGGTCGAATATTGCTCAGCCGCCAAGGTCAATGGCGATGCCTCGTTGTCCTCGACCATCGACTCAAGTTCAGGCTTCATTCGGAGCAACCGGTGCCAGCCAACTTCTTGATCGAGGACCTCCAAAGCATTCTGGCCGTAGTCGTTCGCCGATTGCAAGGCAGTGATCGTGTCGAGGAACATGCGCAACGCCTTGGCGGTATCGGGCCTGCAATCCATGTGCCGTTGTTTCTTACGGTTGTTGGCCTGAGAGAACAGCCTTCCCATCAGCTTGATGAACATCGTCACAGCATCGTCGGTGAGCTTCTGGCTGAGTTTGATGACCTGCGCCACGATCAGCGCGTGTCGACGACTGGCATTGAAGTCGTTAGCCAGCCAGGCCGGCGTAGCATTGCCTTCACGGATCATCTGGTCCCAGCGACCCGATGATATGCGGACCTGCAGTTTCGGATCGATCTCCAGCGTCCGCAGATAGGCGATACGTCCGGCCAGCCCGACCAGGTTTGAGGCACCTGGCGCATCTGGCGCTGATCGCAGCCAATGAAAGCGCGTCTGCCCGATCGTTTGGTCAACCTCCAGAAGACGGTCGAGGTCTTGCAGCCTATCAGACGAAAGGCCTTCGATCAGCGTCTTTTCCGCACGCCGACGAGCGATAGCGCGAGCCGCGAGCCCCATCCGTTCGATAATGTTGGCTGCCGGGAGCAGCGAATTTCGATTGCGGAACTCCGCCACAATGGCGCCAGCTATCGAAGCACCGGCGTCTGTTGTTGAGGCCATCTCGATTGCCGTCAGCAATGCGGTACGCCGATCTTCGGCAGTTGCGTTTCGCTTCCGTAGATAACCTAGGAGATGAGCAATGTGATTGCTGCGGGTCTCCTCACGACGGGCATACAACCTGAATGCGGTCGAGCTTGCACCTATTTGCCCAGCAACATAGTCAAGGATAGCTTTCGGGGGAACCTCGTTAGCCAACAGTGGCCGGCCGGGATAACGCATCAAGCAGAGTTGGATCGCAAAGCCGAGCTGATTGTGTTCGCGCCGCCGTAGCTGGATTTCCAGCAAGTCGGCCGGCGCAAGAGAATAGTGGCGGATCAGACTGTCTTCGTCGATCGGAATGTCGAGTAGCGTCTTTCGTTCGTGTTCTTTGAGAAGCGCACGTCTGGCCACTTTCCACTCCACGCTAGAACGGTAGTGGCCAAACCTCGGTCCAAAGCAGCCTAGCGGTACAGGAGGCAAATGGCGTATCCACAGCGAACATCCGGGCGTTCACTTTCCGTTCGGCCTTAGCGCAAGATTCTGAACAGCTCTTGTTCCGGCCCCAATACAGGGAACGAGCCCAAAAGGGCCGGATCAGGAGAAGACAATGCGCGTCGGCTGCCCCAAGGAAATCAAGAACCACGAATATCGCGTCGGCCTCACACCCGGCTCGGTCCGCGAATATGTCGCCCATGGCCATGAAGTGCTGGTCGAGACCGGCGCAGGGGCCGGCATCGGCGCCGACGACAACGCCTACCGCGCCGCCGGCGCCACGATCGCCAAGACGGCTGCCGACGTGTTCGCCAAGTCGGACATGATCGTCAAGGTCAAGGAGCCGCAGCCCAATGAATGGGCGCAGCTTCGCGACGGCCAGATCCTGTACACCTATCTCCACCTGGCTCCGGATCCGGAGCAGACCAAGGGCCTGCTCGCCTCCGGCGTGACCGCGATCGCCTATGAAACCGTGACCGACGACCGTGGCGGGCTGCCGCTGCTGGCGCCGATGTCGGAAGTCGCCGGACGGCTGTCGATCCAGGCCGGCGCCACGGCGCTGCAGAAGGCCAATGGCGGCCGCGGCGTGCTGCTCGGCGGCGTGCCCGGCGTGCTGCCCGGCAAGGTCACCGTACTCGGCGGCGGCGTCGTCGGTCTGCATGCCGCCCGTATGGCGGTCGGCCTTGGCGCCGACGTCACCATCATCGACCGCTCGATCCCGCGCCTGCGCCAGCTCGACGACCTCTTCACCGGCCGCGTCCACACCCGCTATTCGACCGTCGAGGCGCTCGAGGAGGAGTGCTTTTCGGCCGATATCGTCGTCGGCGCCGTGCTGATTCCGGGCGCCGCTGCACCCAAGCTGGTTTCGCGCGAAATGCTGTCACGCATGAAGAAGGGCTCGGTGCTGGTCGACGTCGCCATCGACCAGGGCGGCTGCTTCGAGACCTCGCATGCCACCACCCACGCCGAGCCGACCTATGAGGTTGACGGTGTCATCCACTACTGCGTCGCCAACATGCCCGGCGCGGTGCCGGTCACGTCGGCCCACGCGCTCAACAACGCGACGCTGCACTACGGCCTGCAGCTTGCCGACAAGGGCCTGAAGGCGCTGGTCGACGACCACCACCTGCGCAACGGTCTCAACGTCCACAGGGGCAAGATCACCAATCGCGCTGTCGCCGAAGCGCTCGGCTACGAGTTGGTCGAACCCAAGGCGGTTCTGGCCGCCTGATTGCAACAAAAAGAGTTTCCTCCCGTCGCCCGCCGGTTCATTCCGGCGGGCTTTTTTTGGCGACGATTGGCCAGAGGCGTCTTCCCCCTCCCCTTTCCGTCAATGTCGCGGTGCAGGTCGTCGGGGCGAAGCCTGGTCGAGGATGAAGCTGAACGCGCCAGCCGCCGGCTCTTCCAGATGCTGGGCACCGGGCCTCTCCCCGTGAGCACGCGCCTTGGCGCCCGACGTGCTTGTTCAATCGTCTCGACCAGATCCCAGATCATTGTGAGTTCGATCCTGCTGCTTTACAGGCGGCCAGCTCTGCTCTCGGGGCAGCCATTGTCGAGCGCGCCGGACATGAATTCTCCCGAATGAACTATTCCGATCTTCAGCATAGAAGAGATCCTAGAACGGGCTTGGCAGCGTTTCAGGATCGCCTCCTCACCACATCGAGCATGGATGCTCCAACCGCGGTCGGATCAGCACGAGCAAGACGGCGGGATGCGTCGCTATTGACCACGGTGCAGGACGAGCATGGCAAAAGTCTTGCCGGGGCTTTATTGCTTTCAACAGCAACCGCCACTATGTAGCGACACTTCGCCAGCTGTCTTTCAAGCCACCCGGAGAGTTCCATGACAGAAGAAGCCGACAAGAACATCGACGTCCTCATCGAGCTCACCGCCGATGTCGTCTCAGCCTATGTCTCCAACAATCCGGTCCCGGTCGGTGAACTCCCTGCCCTGATCAGCCAGGTGCACACAGCACTGAAAGGCACGGCCGGCAGCGTCTCCGCAAACGAGCCGGTGGTCCTTAACCCTGCAGTCCCGATCAAGAAGTCGGTGACCCCGGACTACATCATCTGCCTTGAGGACGGAAAGAAATTCAAATCGCTAAAGCGCCATCTGTCGACCGACTATGGGCTGACGCCGGACGAATATCGCGCCAAATGGGGTCTATCGGGAGATTATCCGATGGTCGCGCCGAATTACGCCGCTGCGCGCTCGGCGTTGGCTAAGACGATGGGGCTCGGCCGCAAACCGAAAGAGCCGGAAACGGAGCCGGCGAAGACCCGCAAGAAAGCCGCCGCCTGACTTTATCTCTCGAGGTTCGTTGTGGCGCGCGCAACAGACAAAGTCTGCGCGGAATATGAAAAGGCGGGGAACCAACCCCGCCTTTCCTTTCAAATAGCTTGGTTTCCCCAGGATTCGCGCCGGCTTGCAGCAATCTCCTGCTCCAGCGTTCCGGTCGAGCCTTGTTCTCGCCCGCTTCTTATCGAGCGGCCATCAGTCCTTCCTCGACGTACCGCGTCCATCCTGCGGTTGCCAGCAGGCAGGAGAAAATTAGCCAGCTTTGCTGAGGCTGCCAGCTGAGGACTTGCCCGTGAGGCGGTCCTGTTCGACTTCATAGTTGATCTTCTGACCATCAGCGAGGGTCGAAAGGCCCGCTCTTTCAACGGCGGAAATGTGGACGAAAACATCCTGACTGCCATTGTCGGGTTGGATAAATCCAAATCCCTTGGTGCTGTTGAACCACTTCACGGTTCCGGTCGCCATATGTGTGTTCCTTTGTAACAATTGCAACGTGGGCAGGCCGTTAGGCCAGTCCCGTTTCATAACCGAAACTTCTGCGTTAGGCGCAGCAAAAACGAAAAATTTGCAAGGCCCGGTTCGATCGGCCGGCAGCAACTCGCGCGCTTCATCATGACCCTATCGCCAGGAGGCACGTCTTCCGTTTCCGCCACTCACATGGCCCAAAACAACCGCTGGATCTGAAGCCTGGCAGAGCCATGTCTATGGCTATGATCTCCTCCGAGGACAGCCGTCCGGCGCATTCGCCGCAACACATAGTCCTTGCAGGTGACCGTAAACCTTTGCAAAATTAGGATGCGCCAGGGTCTCAGGTCACGGCAGGTTTCTTGTCCGAAGGTGATGCCAGGGTGGTTTGGATCGATCCGGCCGGAGCCCGTCGCGTCCGGCGTTCAACGTGAACAGTTTGAGGACGGGGACGAAGCCGGGTCTCACTGCCGAGAGGCTGCTGCTGGCCGCCGTTCGCGCGCCTGCTTCCTTATCACCTCCGCGCCATCTGCCTGGAACGTTTTCGATAGCCGGTGAAATGGACGAGTTGGACGCCAGGCACACTTGCAGCCGAACATGATTTCTCCGCTGCTTTGCCCGCAAGGTAGAAAGCGGCGCTCAGCCGGTTAGAAAAGGGCGAAGTGACCTGAGCTCCGAAGCTTCGCTAGCAGGATGATGGCCGTTCCGCAGGGGTCAATCTTCGCTTGCTCACGCAGCGGAGACGCATCCCAGGCAGCCAACTCTGCCACCAAGAGAGCGGTGTCCCCGTTTACCGATGCGCATCTAAGTTGTCCGTTCTTCTCCATTACGATTATTGCCGTGCCGGTCACGCCATATCCAATCGCAGCCATGCGCTGAACGCAGATATCGCCGTCGACACGGACATCGAAAAGAACCGATCCAGCGGTTTTCTCGGCAGCGTCAGCCACACGATCACAGAACGGCCGATGCAGGCCTTCGATATTGCCGAGTGACTGCTCAAACAGCGCCAATTCAACATGCTCCGCCACCATGATGCGAAAATGCGCGCCGGCTGGCTCAATGGACAATAGGCCAGGGCTGACTATCCACACACCAACCGCGCTCCCGATGCCTACATCGCAACTGCGCTTGACCGGCGCTACTTCGCTTGTCCGCGGCATGCCCAAAGCCGTTGCAGCGCTCCTCAAACAGATTGCGCAGGCATCAGAGCCGAAGATGGCCGATAGGACGGACGACCTTCTGATATCACTTCGTTCGTCCTCCCAAGCGCCGCCGCCCTTTTCCCAAGAACCTCTTTGTCTTCGCTAAAATAGCCAAAGTTAAATTTCGAGCGTTTAGGCTTGCCGGAAATTAGGGTCTCGGTGGATAAATCCGCATGGCTTTTTGGGTGGGTGCTGGCAGGAAGACTGATGCGCGGGCGTGGATGGATCAAGGCATTGCGCCAGGACGACGCTCAGCAGGTGCGTGCGCGCATTGCGGAACTGGAGCGCGACCTCATGGCGACCACACCTCAAGGACGCCATCGACGTTTCGAAGCAGGACTTGAGCTTCGCAATGCGAAGTTCCGCCTCGAATGCCTGGAGGAATGCATCGCGGGAATATCGGAGAAAGGTGCGTGTTAGCGGAAGCTTCGCCGCTCTCAATCTGCCCTGCTGCGACTGGTCGAAGGGGAAGCCAAATGCAGCCTGCAACCATGTTCTGTCTGCTCGTCATCGGCACTCTGGCCTATGTCGTCTACCGCTGTCCCAAGAAGTTGGTTGAGGACGTGCCCGATACTATCGACTCGCAGCTGCTGCCTCGGAGCCGCCGCGCCGTCTGCCTGGAACGATTTCGATAGCCCTTGACGAGTTGGACGCCAAGCATGCTTGCATGCCGAAGCATGGCGCTCCCTGACACATCGGGGCCCATCCCGCGGCGGCCGGCAAGGATGAGCTGGGAATTGACTTCCGCAGCGTCAAGAGGGACGCTGAGGTAGTTTCACGACCGCCCCTCGAATGGCTGATGGCAAGCGCTCCATCGAATACCCATCTGCTTGGCTGGTATTTCGAACGGAGGAAAGGATGACCATAACACGCCAAGACGTTGTCTCGGTCCTCGGCCCCGTAGACGATGTGACGATTGGGGAAATCATCGCGTCCGGTGCCTCGATCGAGGAGTTGAGAGAGGCATGGGCATGGGCCTTTAATGATGAGGCGTTGATGAGCCAGGGACGACCGCTGCCTGGAACACGGGTGGCAGCGCTAATCGACCTGATAGAGCCCGACGACGAAAGCGACCCAGCGGATCCGGCCCAAGGGGACCCGGGCGGCAGCCATTGATCGTGAGAGGCTACGGCTCTTCGGAAGACCGGATCACCGCGATTTTCATGGATTTCACAGCGTGGCCTTTAAAGTCTTCTGGCTCCTGGCAAATTTGTGCGGCCACACTAGGAGTAGCGTGTCGTTCGCAACAGCGGGGCGCGAGGGCGGATACCAACAGCGGCCCAGATAAGGCCCCCTGTTCCCTCGATCAGGGGGCATGAAGGCGTTCGAGTTTGGCGGTCAGTTCATCAAAGCTGAACGGTTTGCGAAGGACGGCACGGTTGCTGAAGCCTTCGCGCATATCGCGATCGCTGTTACCAGTCGAGTAGATGAAGGGCACACCGCGCTCGGCAAGCGCGTCGGCCACTGTGTTGCTGTCGTCGCCATCCAGATTCATGTCCAGCATGGCGGCATCGAAAGCCTGCGTCTCGACAAGGGCGATCGCCTTGTCGATCGTGGCCGCGGAGGTGACGGACTCGCAGCCAAGGTCGCCCAGCATGTCCTCAATCATCATCAGGACCAGAATTTCATCCTCGACAACGAGCATGCGCCGGCCAGAAAGCAGTTTATCCCCAGAAGGCAGTCTATCCATTGCGAGATCCCGGTACCGGAATGTTCATCGTGCAGATCAACCCGTCCGGGCGATAGTCGAGTTGCACAGCGCCTTCGAGTTCGTGGGTCAGGCCGCGCTCGATCACGCGCGAGCCAAACCCCTGTCGTGACGGTGGCGTAACCGGTGGTCCGTCCTTTTCTTGCCAGGACAGGATCAGTCGGCGGCCCACAGACGTCGGCTCGATCGTCCAGTCGATCCGGATAGAGCCCTTGTCATTGGAAAACGCGCCGTATTTCATCGCATTGGTCGCGAGTTCGTTGAAGGCGATGCCAAGCGCCAGTGCCGCCTTTGTCGAAAGGCGGATGTTGTCGCCTGTTATCACCAATCGCTCGGCCCGCCCGTCGGTTACACCGAACGGTTCCAGGGCATCGTGGAGAACATCGAGCAGCCCGGCGCTGTGCCAGTTTTCACGGGTCAGCAAATTGTGCGACCGGGAGAGCGCAAACAACCGGGACTCGACGGCTTCGCGGATTACTTGGGGATCGGAATTGGCTCGCGACGCCTGCCAGACGATGGACTGCACCGTTGCCAGCGTGTTCTTCACGCGATGATTCAGTTCGTCGATGAGCATTTTGGATTGCGCCTGCTCCTCCTTGTGTCTGGTCAGATCGACGAAGGAGGTAAAGTACTGGACAATGACGCCACTCTTGTCTCGGACAGGACTGGCGAAAAGGCCCGCCCAGAATTCGGTGCCATCCTTGCGTCTGTAAAGGATTTCCGTACCCGTCTCCGCATTGGCTTCGAACTCGACCTTGATGCGTTTCAGGGCTCGGGTGTCGGCGCCGTTCGCCATCAGGAAATTGAATGGCTGACCTCATCCCTGGCGTATTCGGTCAGGGCGAGAAACGCGTCATTGGCAAAGATGATGGGATTGCCGGGCTCTTTCGCATCGGTGAAAACCATGGCCATTCGTGTCGTCTCGGCGGCAACCACGAACGGGCCAAGGTCGTCCTGAAAGCCCTCGACTTCGGCTTCGGCGTCCTTCTGCTCTTCGGACTTGGCGACTACGCTGGACACGTCGTTAACCGGACGGCGCACGCTATGCCGTTGACCGCCATCGCGCTTCTCCCGTGGTAAAGGGGGGCGAAAGCGTGATCGACTCTTTCAATTGCCAGCGCCCACTCACAGGCTGACAACATCTACTTTGTACACTTCCGACAGTCGATTAGCGAGTCATTCAAACCAATATCTTCGGCAACCAACTGTTTTCCGTATATTGGCCGAACCGGGCTTAAAATCGTAATTCAAAGGCGATCTCTCTTCGGAAACTATGCGCGAACTTCTGTTGTACGGATAGCGGTATTACCCAGAGCCCTTTGAATACGTGCCAAATGCGCCCGCGGCTCTGCGCTCGACAGACCTCATTTTGCCGAGATGAACATAGAGGTTGGCTGACAGCGCCATGGTCCGCTCCTGACTTTCCGACGCAAGAATGACGGTCCCCGGGCATTGTTTCTGGTTCTCCAGCACACCTTGCTTTTGACTACTGCGACTATGCAGATCAGAATAGATTGCTCGCAAGTGTTTCTCTGATCTTGTCGCAATATTCGATAGGCAGTCAGGTGGTTCGGTAACTCATGAGATCTTGCATCTCTCTGCGAAGTCTTCGCTGCCGCTGAGCGCTCGGGCCTGATTGTCACCGATGTCGAAATCTCGAGGCTCCACTACGTCCAACCCTACACCACTGGCGCAAGCGCTTCATGGGCAATTGGCGGCGTGCCGCGGCACTATATGACGAGCGGTTTTGCCTCATGCCGGAGTCTCGTGTGTGAGATCGGATTTCGATACTGGACCATGATGATTTTCCGGGTGCAACTTGCGAAACGATTCGAAGTCGTCGCGCTGACCCGTGATATCTGATTGATCGGGAGTAGAGCACAACTCATCTACGAGACAGCATATGCGCGCAGCCAAGTGAGGCAACGGGGACAAGGGTGAACCACAACCATGGGTCCAATCGCACGACCACCGCAGCGCCCGCCTTCGTCGACGGACCGGAAGGCGTCTGAGCCGGAACCGAATGCCGAGCCGAGCCGGATGGTCGACGAAACGGAGATGCCGTTGCCATCCAATCCGCAGACATTCTTTCTTGGCGGTCTGTTCACGGTGAGCGTCGACCTAATGTGGCAAGCTCCATCGTCCTTCCTGTCGTGCTTGCTTTCGTGTTGAAGCTCCTCCTGCAGCCTGTCGTTCGGTTGCTGGAGCGTGTCCATCTGCCAAGAGCCTTGGGGGTGCTCCTGCCGATTCTACTCGTTGTCGCCGTGTTGGTCGGTCTTGTTGCGGCCTTGTCGGGGCCTGCAGCGACATGGGCGGAGAGACTGCCGCAAGGGATACCGCGTCTTGAAACACATCTGGTGGTCCTGAAAAGTCCGATCCAGGCGCTGCAGAAATTCATCCAGCAGGTAGAAGAGATCGCCGACAATCCTGGACAGAAAGGCTCGACCGTCTCGATCCGCAGTGACCTCGGCCTGACTGGCGCTTTGTTCTCGGGTACGCGCGCCGTCCTCGACGGCTTGTTCACGACCGTCCTGGTGCTCTACTTCCTGATGGTGTCCGGCGATACTTTCCTTCGGCGATTTGTCGAGATCCTGCCGCGACTGAGCGAAAAGCGGCAAGCAGTCGATATCTCTCAGCAGATCGAGGGGGATGTGTCCGCCTATCTGGTGACGATTACCGGCATGAATGCCGCGGTGGGCATCGCCACCGCGGCCGCGATGTATCTTTGTGGGCTCGGAGATCCTCTCTTGTGGGGCGCGACGGCCTTCCTGCTCAACTACATCCCCATTCTGGGGCCGCTGTTCGGGATGAGCATCTTCGTCCTTGCGGGAATGCTCACCTTCGACAGCCTGTTATGGGCGCTGTTGCCGGCAGCCCTCTACTTCGGTATCCATCTCGTCGAGGGAGAGACGCTGACGCCGATGTTGCTCGCGAGGCGCTTCACCTTGAACCCCGTGCTGGTCATTCTGTCGCTGGTATTCTGGTTCTGGATGTGGGGTGTGCCCGGAGCGATCCTGGCTGTTCCTGTGCTGGCCATTGTGAAGATCATTTGTGATCGCTTGCGTCCGCTGAAGGCGCTGGGCCATTTACTTGAAGGCTAGGGGTACGAACACCGCCGATAGGCCGAAAAAACCGCGACGACAGCCAGCTTCAACTTCGGAAAATGCGTAGCACGGGCGTCCTTTCCGGGCACGGGATACTTCCCGGATCGGCAGCGTCAACCTCTCCGAGGCGTCCTCGCTTCGGTTTGCCAGGGCATGGCCGCGACGGCAGTCGCCGCGATTCCGTCATGTGGGATCCCGCAGCGCATCGGCGAGCCGTTCCCTTGCCAGCTGCAGCTGGCCGCTTAACTGGCCGCCCCGCTGCCAGAACACGACGTAGTGACAAATTGCGCTGGGTTCAAAAGGCCGGAACCGGAGGCCAAAGAAAGCGCATTCCTTCGCGACGACACTGTTTGTCACCGAAATCCCGACACCGGCCGCAATGAATGCAGCCTCGTGCCCGTTGGCGTCCACCTCAACGGCAATGTCTGGCTCGACGCCCATATAGCGCAGCGCGTTTAAATCCATCTGGCGCAGCGATGGAAATAGGATGCCGCGAACCCCCGCAGTGATGACCTGATCGGCGAGCTTCCAGGACGGCGGCACCTTCCTGTCGATTCGGGGGTCAATGCAAGAGTTTAAGCCCGGTTTTCGATTGGACACTCTCGTGTCGGCGTTCGCTGTCGCAGCGAAGACCGCGAGATGCTCAAAGCGATCCGAGATGCTCAAAGCGATCATGAAACGCATCATCCGCGAATGGCGGTAAGGGCGTGGACGAGCGCCTATGCAGCCAGATCTTGCGAGCCGCACGAGGCAAAGCCTTCCTGCCGGGATCACGCTTTTCAGGTGACCGCCGCATTGCGCCGGGCACGCACACAGGGGACCAGCACGAACATTCCGGGCGCAAATTTGGGGGAAGGAGGGAGCCTCGCCGTTCTTGCATAGCTGCACTGCACAAAATGTGTTTGCGCATTGCACAACTTTTAGCCATTAAGCCTGCAGCTGATGCACGCGATGGTTTCCTCCCATTCCATCGTATCAGCTGTTCCTCTGAAGGTTTTGACCTTCACACCTAAAGGGCCTCGGTTTTCCGATGGCCCTATTTTTTTGGTGTTTCCATTACCTTCGTCACTGTGCGCAACGCCGGGCGACCGCCGCTTCAGCCATCAGACTTTGGGGGTCATTTCTGCCTGGCGGAGTGGACCCCTCCCGACAGAAGCCTGACCTTTGCCAGTCTTCTACGGGCAAGCGTTCGCGCCAAAAGTTCAAAGCCGCGTCCGTAACATTCAACAATGAAAGCCAGCGTCCTCAGATCGAGCAGAAAGTCGTCGATCGCATGTGTGAGCGCGTCAGACCTTTGTTCGAGCTGAAGCAGCAGGGCGCGCGTCTCTTCGATCGCGGCCCCAAAATCTTCTGCGTCTATCAGCGAGTCAATCCTGTCGAAGATCTGCAAGCGTCCTCATTCTCCCCAAGACATACTCAGCGCATCCAACGCCGCTGGTGAGTGAGTTTCCAACGAAGGAACATGGTCGCGTCTCGCGAAAAGGCATCGCTCAGCAAAGTGCCCTTTGATGAAGCATGATGAGTGAAACGACAAGCGAGAATCCGGGCTCCCACAACTATGCACCTTGGATGACGTGGTTGAAGGCAAGATGAACCAGCCCGGGTCTGCGTAAGGCGGCCCTCGGGCGCAAAACTCTGGTTAGAGTCCATCTTTGCTTCTTTGGCGGAGCCTAATGCTTCCCGCCGGCCGGCGAGATGAGCCCCCGATCGTTGATACGATCTGCTTGGCGTCCAACGCGAGTTCAGCCGGCTTTTGCGCTCACGTCGGAGCGCCAAAACCGACCGTTATGTCGGCAGCGCCTTAATCAATTTGAACGGGAGATGCCGGATTGGCTTTGGAAGCACGTATAGGATAGCTCCCGCCAGTACGGAAAGGCATGAGGCGCCGGCCACATAATGGGTGAAGGCAGCCTGACCGGGCGCATCAGACACCTGCCAGGGAAATCGGACTTGCGCCGCGCTTCGCTACTTGGATTTTCTCGACGAAAACTAACGCGCCGATTCTTTCCTGGCATATGTGGCGACGGCGCAGAGGAAAGCCAAAGCAGCGGTGTCACACGCCGTTCGAGAGTGCCCTTTTGCGAACAGTACGGCATCCGCAATCGGGAGCGTCAGGCCATGCTTTTTAGCGAAACAGGTAAGCTCATAAGGCTGATCGTCATCTTGATTGCCAATACCAAGTTCGGAGTCCATCGATCATTTCCTCCCGTCTTCGCGACTATCCCCTCTTTGGGCCCAAAAAATGATTAGCCGGCTATGCCAGGTTCTTGTAAAGAGCATCTTCTTCGAAAATGCCCATACCAAATAGGTCCATGGCTCGCGTCGCCAGTTGCTCCGCTTCAGAAGAGCCTGCGCGGATCCCTCTTTCTTCGCAGATCCGATCATAGACCCGCTTCAGCAACGCGAGGTCGTCAGGGTAGGCTATGCCGCTTGGGGATTTTTCCGAATTGGTCATCGCTCCGTCCCTGTTTTAACACGAAGCGCGACGATCGCTCAACCGACGACGCCCTTTGGCACCTTATCGCCGATGTAAAGGTCCTACTTCCCTTTTGGCCAAAGGCCTAGAAACAAATGAGGTCGTCGAAGAAACATTGCGCCCGGAACTCCGGGACAATCTGGCCCGATGGGTCCCGCTCCATTCCTCAGTGCCGCTGCGATCGGCCGGCTCTCCTGCTGGCGCCGTGCAGGCATTGGTCGGCGTCAAGAACTCGATGTCCCGCTCCAGGGAGCGTCGACGCGTAAGGAATTCGCGATTGGCATGATCTCTCAGTGACCAGCCGCCACGATCCAGTCGAGATTGCGTGCGAGACACCTGCCAATATTCGGAAAGCAAAGGCTCGCAAAATGAGTAGGGTGGCTGGATCAAATGAAGATTTGGCTGCACCAACGACATTTGCGCCGCTCGGGAATCCGACCTTTCGGTCGATCTGGCTCGCCACCCAGGTTTCCAGCCTCGGCTGGTTGATGCAGACTGTTGCCATCAGCTGGCTGATGGCGACAATCTCGACTTCCGATCTGATGGTTGCGCTGGTGCAGGCTTCATCGAACCTGCCCGCTTTCATCTTGTCCGTCTTCGCTGGGGTTCTCGCCGACAATTACAGTCGGCGCCGGGTCATGTTCGCCGGCCGCTGCCTTATGGTGATAGCCTCTGGGATGCTCACTGCGTCCGTGGCGCTGGGCTTTGTCAGTCCGTGGATGATCCTCGGCTTCAGCTTCTTGATCGCAAGCGGCGGCGCTCTCAACGATCCTGCCTGGCAGGCCTCGGTTGGCGATATGGTGCACCGACGTGATGTTCCCGCCGCCGTCACCTTGCTCTCCGTCGGCTTCAACACTGTGCGGACCGTGGGCCCGGCCCTCGGCGGCATCGTGGTTGCCTCGTTCGGGCTTTTGGCAGCTTTTGCCGTAACCACCCTCACCTATATGGTCCCGCTAGGCACCATATGGCGCTGCAAGTGGAAGGTTCGCTCCTCACCTCTCCCGCGTGAGTCGATGAAAACGGCGATCTATGACGGGCTGCGCTTCACGGCGATGTCATCGGAAATCAAGGCGGCGATCGCGCGCGGAACCCTCTTTGGCCTGGCGAGCATCGCCATACTCGCGCTGCTGCCGCTGGTTGTCCGCGATCATTTGGGAGGGGGACCCCTCGCCTATGGCACGCTTATGGCCGGCTTCGGAACGGGCGCCGTCTTCGCCGGCCTCGCCAACAGCACATTCAGGCGGAGCTTATCGCAGGAAAGGCTGATGAGGCTCTCCTGCGTCGCCTGTGCGGCATGCTCCCTTTCCCTGGCACTGACCTCTTCCATTGCGGTGGCGGCAATTGCGCTTGCCTTGGGCGGCGCGGGCTGGGTCACCGCCTGGTCCGGGGTTGGCGTGAGTGTGCAGCTGGCCAGCCCGCGCTGGGTCGTGGGACGCACCATCTCGATCTACTATGCCTTGATAGATGGCGGCATCGCCGCCGGCAGTTGGGTATGGGGCACGGTTTCCCAGACCTATTCCCTGAGCTGGGCCCTGGAGGGTTCCGCTGGTGCTCTGTTGCTCGTCGCCGCAGCCGGCGTGCTGTTTCCTCTTCGCGAGCGCCGCGAGTCCGAGCCCGATCCTTTGGAAGAATTCGACGCCCCAGCTGTCGCTCTCAATTTGAAGCCAAGAAGCGGGCCGATCGTGGTCAAGGTCGAATATCTGATAGCCGAGAGAAATCTCGAGGCCTTCCTCGACCTCATGCGGCAGCGGCGTCATGTCCACAGCCGCGTCGGTGCTCGGAATTGGACGCTCCAGCGCAACCTTCAGAAGCCTATGCAATGGACAGAGACATTCCGCACGCCGACCTGGACGGACTACCTTCGGTTAAACCATCGTCTCACGGAAGTAGACAAGGAACTGGACGAGCGCATCTTCCAGTTGCACGCGGGCGAGGAAGCGCCTCAAATGACGCTTTCGATTGAGCGGCCGACAAGCTCGGCCCGCAAACCCGACCAGTCAATCCTTCACCTTCCCCGCCATCGAGCCTGACCTTTCAATATCTGGATAAGGAGGCTGGGGGCTTCGACATTCCGAAGACTTGAGCCGCGCGCTGTTGTAGTCGCCGCGCCATCGGGGCCAGGGACCAGTGAAAGTGAGTTGAACAGCGTCTCGTTCAACAGTTCGTCGCGGCGGCCGTCGAAGCCCTCGATGGAGGCATTCTGCATCGGCTTGCCAGGCACGATGTAGTGCCATTCGACACGGACCCGGCCCATGCCTGGATGGCCTTCGAGGTGAATTCGCTGCCCTGCGTGGCCCGTTACCGTTTTCGCAGCGGCACATGCGATTTCTCGGCGCGATCGTTGAGTCCTTTGTGCGAGCGATGCTCAACTTGCGGCATCACCTGCCGCCTTGCCGCCATAGGAGGATCACTCGGCTAACCGCCACCGAAATCACCCTGGTACCCTGGCGCGGCATCGTTCCCCGATTGTTTCCAGTGTCGACGAAACCTCCATTGCCGCCCCATTCGGGACCTTCGCCCGCAGAGCTGCTGTTATCAGGCGAGGACGACTCCTGGAGTGCCGGTGGTCCTGGGACTGGAGGCACGGGCTGGCCTCAAGGGAAAATACACCGCGCTCAACTCGGATCCGCGGAGCGGGTTCGTTCAACTTGTAAAGAATTACCTGACATTATCATCTCGTACACTGCGTCTCCTCAGAGGGATTTCGCCAGGAATGCCTGCAGGGTATTTAGGAACGCGGATTGGCGGGGTAACGTGCTGCATCTCCAGAACAATATTCTCGAAATGATCGCCCGGGGCGAAACGCTCGAAGCGACGACGGACCATCTTTGCCGCCAGATCGAGAAACTGTTGCCGGGCGTCAGGTGTTCCGTTCTGCGCGTTGACGGTAATGGCTTGTTGCATCCCCTCCCAGGTTCCAGCTTCGCGAATGAATATATGGCTCTTCTCGAAGGCCTGATGATCGGCCCGCTTGTGGGCTCCTGCGGCAGTGCGGCCTATCTCGGAAAAGCCGTGGCTGCGAAGGACATCGCGACCGACCCGCGCTGGGTCAGCTTCAAGGAGCCAGTCCTGGCGCTGGGCCTGAAGGCCTGCTGGTCGAGCCCGATCTGCGACGCCGCGGGCGCTGTGCTCGGCACCTTTGCCCTGTACTTTACGGAGAAGCGCGGCCCCACCCCGCGCGAGGCGGAGGTCGTCGCCTCGTGTACCTCCCTATGCGCCATCGCGCTTGAGCGTCACCAGCGGGTCATCGAGGGCGAGCGCGGCGCCTATGTCGATGCCCTCACCAACCTGCCGAACCGGGCGAGTTTGGACGTCGCCCTGGAGCGGCTGTCCTTTGGCCAACCTAGCGCCTGGGCAGTCCTGATCATCGACCTCGACAACCTGAAGACCATCAACGACACCTTCGGCCATGCGGCCGGCGATGCTTTGCTACAGGCGGTGTCGTCACGTCTCGCCGAAAGCCTGGCGCCTGACCGCGTGTTCCGCATGGGCGGCGACGAGTTCGTCGTAATCCTTCAACGAGCCGGAGCGCCCGACGGCATCGAGAGCACGGCGCGTCATATTCTCGACACTCTGGCTGTGCCCGCCGACTGCGACGGGCACATGATCCTGGCACAGGCTACCATCGGCGGCGCAGTGCTGTCGGCGGGGGACGTCGATGCGAAAAGCGTGCGCCAAAACGCCGATTTCGCGCTCTACCACGCCAAAGAAACTTCGCGAGGCGGCTTCGTGCTGTACTCGCCGGGAATCGGCAGCGCAATCAAGACCCGGATTGAGGTGATCCGCGATGTCGACGTAGCTTTGCGCGAAGGGCGGATCGACGCGTTCTATCAGCCGATCCTGCGGCTCGACACCCGCGCGATCGTCGGCATGGAGGCCCTCTGCCGCCTTCGCAAGCCGGATGGTGAGGTCGTTTCCGCCGCTGCTTTTCATCAGGCAACCTCCGATGTCAGCGTCGCCTCGCATCTGACGGAACGCATGATGGCGATCGTCGCAGCGGACGCGCGTTCGTGGCTGGATCAAGGTATCCCGTTGCAGCATGTCGGCATCAACATTACCTCAGCCGATTTTCATAGCGGCACGCTTTACGCGCGTCTCGAAGCCGCCTTCGGCCGCGAGAACGTTCCGTTGAAGCATATCATTTTGGAGGTCACGGAGTCGGTCTATCTCGGCCAGCGCGATCCGGTCGTCGCTCGAGAGATCAAGGCGTTGCGGGCCCATGGCCTGCGCGTCGCGCTCGATGATTTCGGAACCGGCTTCGCTTCGCTCACGCATCTGCTGACGGTGCCGGTCGATATCGTCAAGATCGACAAATCCTTCATTGACCGCCTTGTCCAGGGAGATCCGAGCCTGGCGATCGTCGAGGGCTTGGTCGGCATCGCTCGCAAGCTCGACATCCAGGTCATCGCCGAAGGCATCGAGAACGAAGCCCAGGCGGTCTTACTTGCGGAGATCGGGTGTCAGCTCGGTCAGGGGTATCTGTTTTCGCAAGCGGTACCACGTCAGATAGCGAAAGGCCTTTTGAAGCAGTTTGGGCGACCACCTGCTGAGGAGACTAGGGTAGCGAACGGGATAGCGAACCCAATCGATCTAATCGCCTGACAGAAACCCTCCCTGGGGTGGCTTGCACAATCGATAAAGAATGCTGCGGCGTGCTACGGACCTGGATGGAGGCCGCTTTGAGGTCGATACCTGTCTTCGACCCACCCTGCAGCGTTTCGTGGGGCAGCGCTTGAGCTTCAATCGACCAAGCCAGAGTCGTGATGGATGATGGCGTCCAATATCGCTTCGTAGGCGTCCGCAAAGAGCTTATCGGTCAAATCACTCACCGAGATGATATCTGCGCCGACCGTCTCGGGCATATTGCCGAGATCCACTGATACAGGAAGTTGGTGCCACGAGTGCTCATGACGCGATAAGATGCTGACAGACTTTAGGTTCCGTCGAGAGCTCACGACTAGTCGTCCACCAGCCCCTGCAGCGTAGCGTGGCGCAGCTTGTTCTCGCCACGCAGATAGCGCACCCGCGCTTTGATAGCAGGCTTGAGCCATTCCACCTCTGGCCCCGTGATCGCCTCCGGAAGACCCTCTGGTTGTCTACCCTTGCGAACGCGCTCCATCAGCCGTTCACGCATCTGTTTGGTCAGCGCAATGGTGGCGGGACCGGCATATTTGCCCTCCCGTGCCATGAGCCCAACGGTCTGCTGCCCGGTCTCCCGTTTCAGACCAAGTAATTCGAAATCGCCGACCTCCCAGCATTTGGTCTTGACCCAGATGTCGGACGGCCGCTGCGATAGGGACTGTTCCGACGCTTCGAGACCATGCCCTCTAGGCCCAACTTCTCGACGCCAGTGTAGAAGTCGACGCCGCCACACTCAACGTGCTCACTGTATTGGATGATGCCCTTGGCCGGCTTGACCAGGAGCAGCGGCCGACACACCGATGCCGGACGCGGGTCGGTTTTCAATCGAAACTCGGCAGCGGACCGGGCTTCCACTCTGTTGATCGAAGGTGTTGCGGAACCTCAACGGAACGCCCATCGATCACCATCGCCGTGATGCCAAGCTCCCGATCAAACCCACAGGCAGCTACCGATCTGACGGTTGCTCCGTAAGGGTTCTGGGCGTCGAATTCGACTAGGGCCTTCTGGGTGTTCCAATCTTCCTCGGCTTCGAGTTGCATATATGAGGATGGGGCAGCTATGACTTCCCGGATCGCGTTTTCGCAGAATATCACCATTGGCTGCACCGGCTTGCTTTCCGAGCAGGCCGACAAGAGCACGAGGCCGATCGCAGCGCGCGCGAGCTTCACACCTTCACTAGCTCGGCGCGTACGAAATGCCAGGAAGCTGTGTTAAGGATCATGTCGGGGTTGTTATGGGTTGGTGAGTTTCACCAGCGTCGCGTCAACTGCCGCTACGGTCCAAGTGCTGGTTTCATCGCTCCAGGCGCCCGGAACCGCGACGATCATGGTGATCCGGTAGTCTCTTCCGACTTCGAACATTCTCCCCTCCTATTGATAGGCGCCACCGCAAGGCGGCCAGTTCGGCCATCCTAGGCCGACCAAGCCGCAAGGCGGCCAGTTCGGCCATCCTAGGCCGACCAACCTGGCCATGTGCTGTCGATCAGGGGCTCGCCGTTGCAGTAGTAGTCGTCGACGAACCGCCCTGTGGCCTTGTCGCGGCACCGCCATATTAGAGCATAGTTCTGTCCGTAGAACTCGTCCCACGCGACACCGTACGCTGGAGCAGGACGGTAATATCCACCACCACCATTGTTGGCGGCAACCGCGACCGCTGCGCCACCTACCGCCGCTACAGCAATTCCAGTCGCTACGGCGTTGTCGGTTTGTATGAGCCTAGTGCACTTCTTCGCCGTTGCACCGCGGCGCACTAGGAGGGCCGCCACTCGGCTTCGATATTGTTCGTCAGTGCTGCTCGCGAGGGCGTGGCAGAGATTTATGGTGTTCATGGCGGTCAGGTCGCTGTCTGAGACACTGGCACTCGTGCTGCAGCCGCTGACGAAGATTGCTCCGCTCGCAAGAAACGCTATCATTTTCATTGATTTCCCCCCGGAAAAATACTTGCGCAAATTCTGTACGGAAGTCCAGAGGCTTGTTGAGTCCGCGTATCGATGAGCCGTGCACGCATTGCGGCGGGAGCGGCCGACCAGGGCGGCAGGTGGCCCGGGCAATGGTTAACCGCTTATCAGTGAAGTTCCTGCAAAGTATCATTCGCAGCAGTGGGGTCCGAGATGAAAAATCAGCTTTGGTTCGGAGATAATTTGACGATTCTCCGGGAAGAAATTGCAGACGAAAGCGTGGATCTCGTCTATCTCGATCCGCCGTTTAACAGCCAAGTCAACTACAACGTCCTCTTTCGAACTCCCGATGAAGATGCCGCCAGCGCTCAAGTAGAGGCATTCCGAGATACGTGGACTTGGGGGCCAGAGGCCAAGTGGGCTTTCGATGAGATTATGCACACTGGCGGTGGTGTCACGCCGATTGTGCATGCTCTGCATGCAGCGCTCGGGGACAGCGATATGATGGCCTATTTGGTCATGATGGCGCAACGGTTGCACGAGTTACGACGCGTTCTAAGGCCAACAGGAAGCCTTTATTTGCATTGTGATCCAACGGCGAGCCATTACCTCAAGATCATTCTCGACGCGATTTTCGGCCCGACGAATTTTCTGAACGAGGTAATCTGGAAAAGAACTAGCGCACATAGTAGCGCACGACGTTACGGGCCAATCCATGACGTTTTGCTGTTCTATTCGCGTGGTGAACGGCATTGCTGGAATGCTCAGTATCAGCCTTACGACGCAGAATATTTGGACACTTTTTTTGATCAGGAGGGCCCCAATGCATTATTCGGACATGGATTCACGGTAGCGTAACGATCACGGGCGAGCGGTCAATTGGAGCGGCATGAGGCCATCAGCGTCGAGTTCAATGCTGTCTGACCAGACATAATCTCCTGTGAGGTTGATCCGGTCCCACCCCAAAGGAGAAAGCTGCGAAAGCAGCTCGGGATCGAGCGTCATTCCGCGCTTTCGCAATTCGCCTACTGCGCGGTCGAGATAGCGGCAATTGAACAGAATGATCGCGGCGGTAACGAGATTGAGGGCCGCCGCTCGCATCTGCTGATTTTCGAGGCCACGATCCCGGAAGCGTCCCAGCCGATGGAAAGCAACCGCGCGGGCCAGGCTGTTGCGGGCTTCTCCTTGTTAAGTTCGCCGGTGACGAGCTGGCAGAGCGCAGGGTCCTGGAACCATCTCAATGTAAATAGCGTGCGTTCGATGCGACCAACCTTGCGCAGTGCGGCGGCAAGGCTATTCTGTTGCCGGTATGCGGAGAGCTTTTTGAGAATCAGCGATGGCGTGACGGTCCTGTCGCGCATCGCCCCGATGACGCGCTGAATATCGGGCCAGTGATTGACGATCAAATCGCGGTTGAGCCTGTGTCCGAACAGCGGTGCCAGGCCACCGTAGCGCTTGGGTGTCTCGAAGGCATAGAGGCGGCGATCGGACAGGCGCGGAATACGTGGCTCGAAATCGAGCCCGAGCAGATGCATGACCGCGAACACAATATCGGAGACTCCCCCGCCATCGACGTGCAGCGCCGAAAGATTGGCGCTGCTTTCATGACCGAGCATGCCATCGAGGGCATGGATCGCTTCACCAGCGGTTCCCGCGATCAATAGCGGTCGGTGATCGTGGTGTAGATCTTGACGATCGGCTCGCGGCCATAATGCGCGTTAACGAGGCCACCCGCTTCGCCGGCGCCGCCGAGATAATAGGCCTGGCCATCGACCGAGGCGCGCCAGCCCTCGCCGAACCACGACGCCATCGGCTCGGCATGTATGGCATCGGTCAAACACGCGAGTGCGGCGCGGAACGTCTCTTCGCGCATATGCCAGGTCTGCATTCGCAGGAGCGGTGTAGCGGACGCCTTCACGCGCATATTGCGCCAGCCGCGGTTCATACTGCGTGTGTGTGACGACCGTCTGCGCGCCGATGTCGCGAACCAGTGCGATCTTGTCCAGAATACCTACGAGCGAGGCCGAGGCGACGCGCGGCGTGGGTTCCCGTAGCCAAGAGAATCGGCTTTGCCGATCATGCGTTTTCTCGGCGGTAAGCGCGTCCAATCGGCTCCGGGTTGCTATGTCTCGTCGATATCGGCGATGATCCTGCGTTCGGCCGCGTGCGTCGCCTCGGCCGCCATGCGCTCGACGACACTGATGCCGGGAATGACGATCTTGCGGGCGCGCAGTTCGTCGAGGAACCTGTTCAACAAAACGAGTCCATCGGTCAGGCCAATAGCTTCGGCCTCCAACCACGCCCGAAGTGTTGCGCGAATCGGCTTCGTGAGATCGGCAACCCGAAACGCGCCTTGATCGCGAGAAGCTGGTCGTAGCGTGTTGGCGTGCGTCGCGCGAAACCAGCAATCACTTCGGTTCCGTTGCAAACTTTTCGCTTACGGCCGGCGTGTCATAGGTGACCGGCATTTTGCCGGAGAGTTGTTCATTTCAAGGGCCGCCATTTCGACAAGTCCGTAATCCTGCTGTGCGTGCGCTGGTATCTGGCCTATGGCCTGAGCCTGCGCGACCTGAAGGAAATGATGGCGGAGCGCGGCATCGGCGTCGACCATTCGACGATCCACCGCTGGGTCGTTCACTTCTCGCCTCGGCTGCTGGAGCGTTTCAATCGACGCAAGCGCGCGGTGACCAGAAAATGGCATGTCGACGAGACCTATATCAAGGTTCGCGGAAAGTGGATGTATCTCTATCGCGCGATCGACAGCGCCGGCGACACCGTCGAGTTCTGGTTCAGCGAACACCGGGACCTGCTGGCGGCCAAACGGTTTTTCCGAAAAGCGCTTGAACGCCATGGGCGGCCCGCGCGGGTGGTCATCGACGGCAGCCAGACCAACCGCGAGGCGCTCGTCTCGTGCGATGCCGAAAACCGACTGCGCCGTCCCTCCCGGCGCGCTCCCAAACGGATTGGCATCCGCCAGAGCCGATATCTCAACAACCGCATCGAGCAGGACCATCGGCGTATCAAGCGCCGGGTGCGGCCGATGCTCGGTTTCAAGTCATTCGCAAGCGCGACTGCAACACTGGCTGGAGTCGAGATGATCCACATGATGCGCAAACGGCAGGCGAGGTACGCCTACAATCCAAATCCGTCGATTGCTGAACAGTTTGAAATCATCGCCGCAGCGTGAAGCTCTTGCCGCCCCCTCAGTTTCTGTGCCGGTATGAAAATTTGCAACGGAACCATTATTATGGCAACAACAGATGAGGCAATAAAGGATAAGGCGTAATCCCGGTTCATGAAACTAATTCCAGCTGTGGGATCTGATCCTCGCTATGAACTCGCGACACAGATTTCTATCCAATGCGCCATCGCGGCGAAGGCGAGAGCATACATCGATATGATGCGGCTTCACCTGATTGATTGCTGCAATAACGTTTTCAGGATCAAGCCCGCCCGCTAAATATATCGGCTTCTCTGATCGACTTACAATATGTGCTGATACTTCCCAATCGTGGGTGCGTCCTGTCCCACCCAGTTCAATAGGTTCGACATTAAAATTGCCTGTATCGAGGAGAATTGCGTCAGCGTATTCCCCCAATCGCAACGCATAGTCTATCGAAGACTTGTCGATTACGTGAACGACGGGAATAACCTCCAAAGCAGGTGCAAGCCGCTTGATCTCTTTTATAACCGAAGGGTCAACGGGAGAAACGACTTGCACTGTTTCTACGCCAACAGCATCTACATGACGCAATATTTCGTTCGCCCCTTTCTCGGAGGTCAAAACGATCGCCCTCGCACGATTATCGATATAACGTACAAGGTTTGATATCGTAGTATTGTCAATTATTCCAGGACCGCTTGGCATTTGCGCCACTAAGCCCAAACAGGTGGCCCCACATTCAATCGCTATGTCTGCATCTTGCTGTGACATGATGCAGCATATTTTTATTCTGTCGACTTTCAATAAAGTCATACTGTTTATCACCCTTTGGCATCCACGTTGAAGTACGGCTTTACAGCTAACGAAGCAGAAACTAATTTCCTCACCATTTCGAAGGTATTTATTTTCTCGATGTCCGACTCGGGTATCCACTGAGCTGACTTGATTAGTGCTTCACGCGGCTTCACAATAGCTGATTGAGCCTGAGCAACAAAAATGAAGTCAATATGTTTCAGGGCAAATTGTCCTTCGCCGATACTTTCATTTAGGACAGCGATTGGCATGATAATGGATGTCGCACCGTCGGCGTTCCGCATATCTGGAATTGAGGAGCCAAAAGTTTAATTTCGATTCCAATTTCTTCCTGAACTTCACGTATTGCGACATCGTGCGGAGACTCATTTGGCTCAATGCCGCCTCCGGGAAGCATGAACCGGCCATACTTGAGGTGTTCAATGAACAATGCCTTATCATGGTCACATGGGTGAAATATTATAACACTGCTTACAAGTCGCTTCTTCATGTATACTATCTCTGGCTGAAGTATACAATATCGGTGCGGTGATCGTATGTACCGTTTGCCGCTGCGGCAATGATTTTGGCTGCCGCTTCGATTTCAATCCCAACTTTCTCGTTCATATTATTGTAACAGTTAGTTAGCTCTCGAGGAACTGAGCTTAGCACGCTCTCCATCGCCGCTGTTCTCACAAACCCTTGGCTTACAAATACCAACGCACTGTGCAGCTTTTTCTCAGATTTTAACGTTTGGAACGCTTGAACATAAACAGATTTGGTTCCTAGGCTAAAGACTGCGCGACGGGCCACGTCGGAACACGTATCATGGCTATGAATGTGCAATTTGCATGCCACCAAACGCAGCGACCACAAATCGGAGGAGCCGCCCCTGGCCGGCTTGATCCTAACCCCTAGTATGTCTGGATCTGAACACAGATTGTCGTCAATCGGACTCGGACAAAATGCTGTGACCAGCTTTGGCACCGGCTGACGCCAGAGTCCTCGGTTGAGAATTGCGCGTCTGAGAGCGGATTGGGCAACAGGCGATCGCTGGAGCTGGTCGAGTTGCGCAGCTGTGTGTTGCTGTTAGCTTGGCGGCATAGGGCCGCAGGTGTGATCCGAGCGCCGAATGCTAGCGCCGTTCGCTGTATCCGGCGACCCATCTAGCGATCACTGATAGCGCGTGATCGAGGTCATACTGAGAGTATCGTTCAATCGCTCGTCCGGCTGCGGCCGTTCAAGGCTTCGCAGATTCCGTTCTGCATCGGCTTGCCTGGAGCGACAACATGCTGGCCCCCTGCCGTCAAGGCGAGCATGGCCTCGAGGTGAACTCGGTGCCGAGGTCCGACGGAAATCAGATTGCGTCTCGCCGGCGTTGGTGCATGGGTCCGGACTTGAGCGGATGTCGATCTTTGAAGCGGCAGACTATGCCGTGGCCGCCTTGCGGCGGGCGGATTTCGGGCGTGCGCAGGCAAGCATGCGGTTGAGGACGGCGCAGCCGATGGCGACTTCGGTCTTCTGAACGGGAAGCGACCGTGCCCGCAAACGCCGCCCGATGGTGGACTTGTATCGCCCCATGGCAGTCTCGACCAGCGAGCGTTTGCCATAACCGTTGGAGATCTGCCATTTCATCCGGCCGTCTCTGCCGATTGCGGCGATATGCTGGTCCCTTTGGCCGGGAGGTCTATCGTCGAATGGTTCGACCGCGTTGACGCGAGGCGGAATGACGATTGCGGCGGCAGCGCTATGATCGATGACTGCGTCGTAAGTCGGTTTTCCGTCATAGGCGCCGTCAGCAGTACACTGTCCGATCGGAGCGCCAATCTGGTCAAGTAGTGGCTCAACTTGAGAGACATCGCCAGTGTCCTGTCAGGGTATGGGCAATGATCTCGCCGCTGTCGGCATCCAGTGCCAGATGCAGCTTGCGCCAACTGCGACGGGATCTGGCGCCGTGCTTCTCCTCCAGCCACTGACCCGCGCCGTAGACCTGCAGGCCGGTGCTGTCGACAAGAACATGCACTGGTCCCTCCGGCGGAACCTGGCGATCATGCCGTTTGTTCGGCGATTGCCATGTCCGCGCCCGACGCCTCAGGGTGGTATGATCGGGGACAGCGAGCGCCAGCCCCATCAGTTGCAGCACCGATTCCAGCAAGCCTTCTGCCTGGCGCAGCCGCAGGCCAACCACAAGGCCCAGCGTCAAGGTGGTCTCGATCGCCAGATCAGAATAGCGGTGCTGGCCGCCACGTGTCTTGCGTCTTGGCGCTTGCCACCTAGACAGGGCTTCCGGCGTCACCCACAGGGTCAAACTGCCGCGATGACGAAGTCCTGCCTCATATTCTGGCCAGTTCGTCACCCTGAACTTCATCTTCTCAATATGATGGCGGCGGCTGGTATTGTGTTTGAAAGGCATGGCTACGCTGCAAAGGCTATTGCGGTGACCGCTTGCCTAAACCCACACCAATAAACGATCCGTGCACCAACGCCCATAGGAACCAGATAAATGGAGATTATCACGATTGATCAACAGAACATCCTCGTCGGCATTCGTCCAATAGAGCCGGCTGACGAATCGACCTTGTACGCTTCCGAAGTTACGTCTACGGGACGCGCTGTTCCCAAAGTACGCCGCCAAAGCGGTGCTGCAAGAGTAATTGCCCGAACACTTCTTGGGCAACTGGGATTCCCACCACTGCCGATCCTAAAGACGCGCTCTGGTGTTCCGATCTGGCCAGCCGGCATCGTCGGATCTTTGGCTCACCACGATACAGTAGCAGCCGCCGCCATTGCAGGTACGAAGAGGATTGCAGCGCTCGGCATCGACATTGAGCCTAATGAACCCCTGCCGGAGAACTTGATCGAATTGATTGCTACCCCTAACGAGCAACGCATGTACGATCTACGCCTGCTTCAACGGCGGGACCTCTTCGTTTTGAAGGAGGCTGTATATAAAGCCTATTTTCCACTGTACAATGATTTTCTTGAATTCCAGGACGTGGAAATTGATCTCCCTGCGCGATTAGGATACGTGCCAAAGAAAGATTGCACATTTTCGCTCGAGTTACTTATTTCCAACAATGTAATCGGGTTGGCGTATTCATGGCCGACATGCGGTGTTGCCCCGCTGATCTAATCCGGTTGACGTTCGTTCTGGACCATCGAGAGGACCAGGACATGAAACGTAGCCGCTTTTCTGAAGAGATCATCGGAATTTTGAAGGAACATGAGGCCGGGGTGTCGGTTGCCGATCTGTGCCGCAAGCACGGGGTCAGCGACGCCTCGATTACAACTGGAAGGGCCGCTTCGGCGGGATTGATGTCTCCAGGCTCGGCGACTGAAGGCTCTGGAGGACGAGAACACGCGGCTGAAGCGGCTTCTGGCCGACGACATGCTCGACAATGCGGCGTTGAAGGATGCCGCGCCAGAAGCCAACTGCCTGCGGCAACGACCCAACTTGGCTTGCAGGGTCCTTGGCAGCCCGCGAGTACAGGGAGCCGGGACACGAACTGTTCCCGCAGACACGCGGGATGTGTTGTAACGTTTTTGTTACTCCCGAGTGGCAAGGGATCCTTCAACCATTTCGGAGGATTGCGATGTTCAAAGGCCGCCAGGTCGACACAATCTGTGATCCTGCTGCGGATTCCAACGATTTACCGGACGGCATTCCGATCAAAAACCGGACGCGATTCCGAGAATTAACCGGACGCGATTGGTTTCGTCTCGGAATCACTGTCCGGATTCAGTGGAATACGCACTTCAGTCATGCAGGCGTGTGGACGGCTCTCAGGCAAATCAGGCCAGGACCCCGGCGGCGTCTTGACACAACAGTCACGGAAAGTTGGACATTCAATGTACTTGAGAACCATTCAATGTACTTGAGAACCAAAGCTATCCCTGCCGTCATTGGCATTTCGGCGTTTCTGGCGGCCTCTCTCAGGTCGCTCGCATCGGAGCCTTTCGACCTCAGCCCCGAACAGTCCGCTCGCCCCCGAACCGAGAAGGACCCGGCCCTCATCGGCTCGATCCCGGAGCATTTCAAATTCGTCGAGGACGGCGCCTTCACCGTCGCCATCTCCCCTAGCGGAACGCCGCCCATCGCCACCTATGCGACCGATGCGGCAACCGTCATCGGGGCCGATCCGGACATAGTCCAGTTGATTGCCGACAAGCTCGGCAGGAAGCTCAATCTCGTCCCCGTCCGCTCCGGGGTCGGCTCCCTATCGGGAAACCTGCGAAACGGCCGGAAGGAAGGGCGAAGTCAATGCCTCGGAAAGCTCCACGTCCGAAAGATCGTATCAAATCGACGTCACCGGCTACGTTCAATCCCTAGCGTCCACACGACCTAAGGCTCGTGATAAGGCGCGTGCCAGAACTACGCGGTTTTGTGGAACACTCATCAATGTTGCGTGATTGCCTGGGATCGGTAGGGCGCGAACGGCCGCACCTGGAACCTGGTCCCAACTGCGCAGGGGCGAGTTCGCCTCTGGACCTATTAAGGGTTTGTCAGGTGGTTCCCGACGACTGATGAGAGGCTCAATGGCATAAAACTGATGAATCTCAATTGGCAGGGACGGAACTTGATACGACTGCAGCGCCCTATGAAATTGGGCGATTCTTTCAGACATCTGACGTCATTGTGGAGATCACGATCCGGAGGTATCGCCCCAATTTGCTGTGCCTTTTCAAGCAGCTGAGCAATTGAACATTGTCCAGCAAAGCGTTCCAACACTTCGAAGCTCTCGTCATCCAAGGATTCGAAACGTTCCAACACCATATTTCGGACGATCTGAGAGGGGGATATGCTTGATCGATTTGCAAATAGCGTAACATCGATGAATGCCATGAAAGACACGGTGTCATCCACACCCAGTAAGCGCTGGGCTATGGCGTAAGCCAAGATGCCACCCGAGGAGTATCCTGCGAAGCGGTATGGACCTTGCGGCTGAATTTCTTTGATTGCCAGGATGACCGTGTCAGCAATCGCTTCAAGGGTCAGTGAGCGAGCTTTATCGAAAGACGGCCATAGCAAAGCATAGACGGGACAGTCTACGTTCATTTCCTTTACCAAACTGATGACATAGGAACAATCGCCCCAACCTGTGGGAACAAAGAACAGCGGCGGCTGCGACCCGGTTGCTTGAACGGAAATCACTCCCGGACTGCTGGGCTGTGATCCCAAGTGAATCTTCGATGCAAGGTCCGTCAAAACAGGGGCTTGGAAATTGCGATTGCCGGCCGCGATACCGGCAAGCGACGCGCCCGACCGGGTCATTATCAATGTTCCAGCCGCGATATTGTCGCGCCACAACCGACTTACGACGCAGTCATCGATCACAGCGCTGCCGCCGCAATCGTCATCCGCCTCGTGCCAGCGCGGTCGAACCATTCGACGATAGACCTCCCGGCCAAAGGGACCAGCATATCGCCGCAATCGGCAGAGACGGCCGGATGAAATGGCAGGTCTCCAACGGTTATGGCAAACGCTCGCTGGTCGAGACCGCCATAGGGCGATACAAGTCCACCATCGGGCGGCGTTTGCGGGCACGGTCGCTTCCCGTTCAGCAGACCGAAGTCGCCATCGGCTGCGCCGTCCTCAACCGCATGCTTGCCTGCGCACGCCCGAAATCGCAAGGCGGCCACGGCATAGTCTGCCACTTCAAAGATCGACATCCGATCAAGTCCGGACCCATGCACCAACGCCGACATTTGGTGTATTGTCGGAATCTCGAGACTGAACATGGTCGGGGTGCCAGACCCCTTCCGAGCGGTTCGTTAGGGATCAAGAGCCCCGGTTAAGGGCGTTGACAATGGCTCGGGCCAGAGCTTTGCGGTTTTCCAGAACACTTATCATCGTCACGTGGTCGCCTATAATCGGTACGGCAGTAATGTCCTCCGGACTCAAGACGCGGTCCCAACCGCGCATAGGCGAACGTGCCTCTGGGCAGAATGAACTCTTAGATTGTCGTGCCCGAGAACTGAAGAGAGCCTCGGTGGCATAAAACTGATGTATCTCAATTGGCAGGGTTGGGACTTGGTACGCCTGCAGCGCCTTGTGGAACCGGGCGGTCCTTTCATACATCAAAACATCGTTATCGAGATTACGATCCAGAGGTATTGCCCCAATTTGCTGCCCCTTTTCAAGCAGCTGAGCGATTGAACTTTGTCCAGCAAATTGCTCCAGCACTTCGAAGCTCTCATCATCTAAGGATTCAAAAGAATCGAACACCACGTCTCGTACCATTTGGATGGGTGATATCTTTGTCACGTTTGCAGGTAGCGTAACATCGATGAGAGCGATGAACGACACAGCGTCATCGAGACTCAGCAAGCGCTGGGCGATTGCGTAAGCCAAGATTCCGCCTGATGAGTATCCAGCGAAGCGATACGGACCCTGCGGCTGGATCTCTCTAATCGCCACGATGATGTCCGCGGCCATCGCCTCAAGAGATGGTGGACAAACCTCATTGAAAGGCGGCCATGGTTGAGCGTAAATGGGACAGTCTATGTCCATTTCGTTCGCCAAACCGAGGACATAGGAACAATCGCCCGAGCCTGTGGGAACAAAGAAGAGCGGTGGCTGCGATCCGGTTGCTTGTACGGAAATCACGCCCGGACTACGGGGCTGTGGCTCCAAATGAATCTTCGATGCAAGTTCCTTCAGAACAGGGGCTTGGAAGAGGTCGGCGGCGCTAAAGTTCACCCCGAGATTTAATGCTCGGCTGAGCAGCTGCACCGCCAGGAGCGAGTGGCCGCCCAGTTCGAAGAAGTTGTCGTGGCGTCCGACCCGCTCGACACCGAGAAGCTCCGCCCAGATCTGCGCCAGCGCCGTCTCGATCCCGCCCTGCGGCGCCTC
>NZ_JACHEF010000017.1 GCF_014207355.1 Mesorhizobium sangaii
CCACACTAGGTACGACCGATGTGCTCACACCTTCCTGTCGGCGATCGCCTTCGCTGCAGCCTTCATCTTCTGGATCAATGAGTCCTGACCCTAGCGCCGGCAGTGCGCCTACTGGATCCCACAACCGTCTAACCGCCGCTTCGTCGGTTTTTGGTTCATGACAAAGATCGTCCTGCAAGGTTCCCACATCATGCCGGAGCAACACCTCCGGCCCACATGCCGGATATGGCTGCAGCAGCGGCTTGCTGGGGCCTTCACCTCTGGGCGGCGCCGTAGGATCCTGGCGCCCCAGCCATCTGATTTTTATTCAACGGAATCAGTTACTTATGACGATTTCAGTTTCTTGATGTGAGGCACTCTAGGTCACCTTTTTAGGTGCTATGGACTGCTATTTTTTAGGCTTCGGCGAAGCAGGTCTTGGAACAGGAGCACTTGTCATCGTCACACCGTTTTGAACGATGACTGAAGGTCTCGGTGGCGTCGGGCTCACTGGTTTAGCCATGTTTATATCCGTCCTTATGATTGTCGACGATTAGCGCTTTGGCGGTCGAGGCTGTGGTGGCGGACCTATAGGGGTTCCTGTTCCCGGCGTCGGCCGTGGAGGAGATGGCGAAGGCCTAGGTGGCGGAGCAGCGGGACGTGGGGGTAAGCTCATATTACTTCCCTGTCGTAGTTGGCGTTTCGGCAACTGGCGAGGAAACCGGAGCGGCTGGCGCCGGGACTGCTGCGGCTGGACTTGCTGCGACTGGACTTGCTGCGACGGGCGCCGAGGTCGGGAACAATGGTCGCGGTATGGGTTGACCGGGCATGAGTGCTCCGTGTGTCGATATTTCAGAATTAGAGATAACGGCTGTCACGAAAGGATTCACAGTAGGTTTGAACATCTTAGACCTCATTCGCCCTGATAGGCAAAAATCAGCAGGCAAATTGCTCCCATCGCGAACAAAATACCAGACATTGAATTTAATTTACGCGTTACTTTGTCCCAAAACTTGGAAACCTCCACCTCCCAGTTTTGAGTTCTCATGCACGTGTCCAAGCGCTCTATTGCCACTTCTGCCGCCTTAGAGCTAACGAAGTAGGAAAGGACATTGAACAGAATGGCGAAGACGAACAACGTCCATGACACCACTAAAAATCCAAGAGCAACCTTTATATTTTGATCATGAAATCCCTTTAGAACTACAAGAGAAAAAGCCAAGGCGCCCGAGGATAAGGTCAGGATTGACTTATCGAATGATGACGATTGCTCAACGCGGATTTCGTCCAATCGGTTCCTGTGAGCATAGTATGTCTCCCAGTCCAAACCTGCCGGAGGTTCCGGTGCTTCAGTGCCGTCGCTCATCTCAAACGTCCAACACGAGTGATTCGCAACTAGCTTAGTCGAAAAGGTCGCGCGGCGCTTCGGGTTCCGGCCCGCGCGGGCGACACAGGCGATCATGCCTGTTCCCGATGTCGTCCTGTCGCTATGGTCGAACGAATGCATAGCGTGGGGGTATCGATGGGTTTCTTGATTCGTGATTGTGTTCGCTGCGGCGTGAAGAGCGTGCAAATGATCGCTCGCGGCTTCGTGCAATATGACGGTCTCAATTCAGAAATATTTATGGTGTGTCAGTCGTGCATACGGGGGAGCATCTATCACGGACAACCTCAAAGCAACCCAGTCGAGGAACGTGGAGCGTTAGACGCTCAGAGAAGTTATCACCATGATCCGATCATCGTTGAATTCGCGGCGCCGACTATTTCAACGAGTGTTCCTGATCGTGTGGCAGACCTTTTCAGGGAAGCTGCAATCAGCCGGCGGGCACATCGCTACGAGGCTGCTGGGGCTATCTTCCGCAAAACGATCGACGTTGCCAGCAAGCACTTGTATGCCACCGATGAGCGGCTGAAGGACCGAAAACCAGCCGATGCCCTCAGAAGCCGCTTGAAGGCGCTGGGCGAGCTAAAAATTCTTGATGAGGAAATTGTAGAGCTAGCTGACGTTGCTGCCCTGGACGGCAACGACGCCGTCCACGACGTTGACCCATACACGGCCGCTGAAGCGGAAGCGCTAGAAGACCTAACAGCTGACCTACTTGACCGTCTGTTCGTGCGTCCGGCCAAGCTGGCGGCAGTGAAGGCCAAACAGATCGCGGCGGGGCAACGAAAGAGCTGAGGGGAGAACATGGCTACACTCACCGGCAGTTCCGCCGATATGGAGCTACAGGCGAAGCGCCTTACGGAGGGCGAGCTGGTCGAGATTTCCAGCTTGAATGATTTAGCACCGGCGCTGAAAGCGAGGGCGGAGCTCCAGCGGAGGTCTAGCGAGTATAACGCTAAAATACTGTTCTGGGCTCGTGGTGCTGTTGTCGTAGCCGTGATCGCGATAGTTGCGGGCCTTTTTGGTTGGGGCGATCTCAAAAGACTGGTGGGCTTGGCTCTCAATCCCAGCCAGCCAGATTTCTACAAGCTCACGGTCACCAAGGTTGTCACCGGACGTGACCCTGCCAAGTTTGACAGAGAATTCAGTTCAATCGCCGACTGTAATGCGGCGCAACGGATAGTGCTTCAACAGGCTGCAATGTTCGCTGCAGAAGCCCGGGCCATTGAGGAAGAGAACAATGTCAACATTGACATTCCTCAAGTAGCTGCCGTGTGCGGGAAATAGGAAGGGCGCGGTTTGATCCCCGCCCTTCGCATGTGTCATGTGGCTGTCGACGGGATACCGTCACCCGGCAGTTAGCAACATACCTAGTTCATGAGTGTCACAAAGCGTAACTCTCACCAGTGCTTTTGAACTCGCCGAACGTGACATGCGCGACGTGCTCGATAACACCCCTGGTGTCGAGGCTATCGAATAGGGCCTTTCGGTCATCGGCAGTGAGGGTTGGCTATCCGTCAGGCCACCTGTCGCGTTTCTGCCTGGACGCGGATACGCGGCTTGGTTCTCGTCGAGCAACCCTTGGCGGCTCCAGGCGTGCCCTCGAAATCAGGGCTAGCCTCTAACCAGTCTCGGCTTTTCGCCGCGAACCACTTCTCGTCAGTAGCACACGGTCTGTTGGCTCCAGCACCCCGGTGGCTATAGAAGCCAAGTTTGCTAGCGATGTTGATCCGCTCTCGCTTAGTCCCGATCATTTCCTTGACCATTGTGTCGGTGAGTCCCGGCCACGGGTCGCGAGGTGCCCCGACAATTGCCGCGAGGGCATCAATTGCGAGGTAACAGTCTTGCACTTGGGCTAACAGGCGATCAGCAATCAGTTCGGTTACCCCGTAGTCCGGGTTGTTTCCTGCGCGTCGGGCGTCGTCGATCTCGGACCGCACGCGGTCACGAATAGCATCTAGGAATGTGGTCATTATGTTGGAAATCCTTTGTCAGCCGACAGGAGCGTCGACATTTACCCTGTAGCGGTCTCGCTGCTCTCGATTTCGAACACACTGTTCATTATCTGTTGACAGACGGCATAGGCTTCACGCTGCCGGCCATATCTCAGTGACCATGCGCCTGGACCATCTGTCAGGCTCACGTCTGCCAGTAATGGCGCACGGCTCGATCGCGGCGAGCGCGCCAGAGCGAGCCGGCCGTATGTGTCGTTCGGAATGGGTGTCCAAGCGGAATCAAAGTTGCCAGCGGACTACCGATAGCGCTCCTTAAAAGCGCCCATATAGGGGCAGTGCCGTGAGCTTGCCGGCGTCGGCTGCTTTCCTCTTAGCGCGGTAGCGCTGCTTCTTTTCGCGTTCCTTGGCTCTCTCGTGGTTGGTCCGGTCTTCAGCCGCCAGGCTATCCAGTCGTGCATAAGACCGAACTGTGCGCCCTTCGGCGGCTGCCTTGGCATGATAGTCGGCTCGGGCGGTCGCTCTCCACACTGCCCGCTGGGCGTCGCCCCGCTGCTCAAACCACCTTTGAGTGCTGGCGTTGGACCTATCCTTCCAATCCTGGACGAGCTTTCTCAACGGCAACTTGGGCGCTGGATCTGCGCATGGGAGCATAGGTGGTATTACCTTCGACACGATTGGGTTACGGCTTGGCGGGGCCGACGATCGATCTAACTACGGGCGAATGTGGGCGACACCAGTTAGGTGCCGCCCGATTCCGCCAAGAACCGCAATCATTCGAGTGCGACTTCAGTATAGCAGAGTCTGAACCCCGATGGAGAAAAAGAGGAACTATTCCTACGATGACGACTGAGCCTGGCATAGGTGTGTCCACCGTTTCCTCAACCGCGTTGGCAGCAGAGGAATGTCCACCATTTTCTCCTTAAGTAAGTAAGTTAGATAAGACAGTAAGAAATAAGAGAAGAACTTCGTTGGAAAATGGTGGACAACACGAAGCGGTGGTAAGCCCGTCTACTCGGGCGCTTCGCGCCCTCCCTGCGCGGCCTTCGGCCTTGCCCGCGCTTCGCGCGGCCTAACTTTCAGTTCGGACCGGATGATGTAGCTTTCAACCCTTCCGGTCCGGGAAAACGCTTCCGGTTCGACGCTAACGGTTCCGGTCCCCTCTGACGGTCCACAGAAAAGGCCGCGCAGGCCGGCTGAGTCTCTTGGTGCTGTCGGATGCTAGGAAGTGGCTGAAATCATTGGCGGCCTCTGGCGGCGCCTGTATGACTCAAACAGAGGCTAGGCTGTTTCTGGTGAAAGTCGCGGTCTTAGAGGTGTTCGACGTCACACGTCAACCATTGCCGCTATAGCTAGAGGAAATGGTGGACATTCACCGGTCTGGCTTCAAACGCCAATCTTATGGCTGAGATTGGAGGAAATGGCGGTCACCTTGCCGCCGCCTGTCGCCTTCGCATATCGCCCGCACGGCTAAAGACTACGCACTGCCGTTCCTGCACCGGAACCGCCCCCAGGATCGTCATTGTTTCGATCGTCGCCAACCTGCGGCCAGGGCTTCGTCTTCGGAACAAAACCACCGTTCGCCCTTCGCCTCAGAGATCTTCGTCACGCCATAAAATTTCTGCCCGGGCATATGATAGATTCGCTCGCCGTCGGCCGAAATGTTGCCCTTGATGTTGCACCCACCGTTGCCCGCCGCGAAGAGAGGTGCGCTGGCCGACTGTCCACTGTCGCGATGCTCGGCGCGCCAAGCCCACGGCGCCTGAAACGTTCCGACCCATAGCCCGACCTTCGCCGCTTCTGCCTTCACCTGCTGCGACGCATAGGCGCCACGGCTGTAGCGGGGCCAGTCGAGCGCCTGCCCGTTCTCCACCATCCATGAGCCGACGCTGGCGCCATCCGCGCGCCGGCAGTCTCCAACAAAGCGGCCGTAGTGATCCCAGGAGACAAAGCTGCATTGGACCGGCCTCGATTCGGCCAAGAACCCGTCGAGTGCTGCTGCGGCCTTCTCGCCGCATTGGTAGCGAAAGCCCTTGGCGTCGTCGCATTGCTGACCTGACTCGGGCGCGTCGATGCCATTGAAGCGAATGCGCTGTCCATGGATCTCGATCGTGTCGCCGTCGATGACTGAAGCCACCCCGGCGATCGGTGCCGGTGTCGACCCAATCCAGTGAGACAGGTTGAGGTCGGGAGCGCTTTCACTGTGCTGCACGACGAACTGCGTCACATAGGCGGCCATTGCAGCGAGCGTAACGAACACGAGCCGCTTCGGAACGCCTGCCAGCAGGCGTGCGCGCAGCCACTGTGCGCCTCTCCGTTTGCGCCATTGGTCAGACCGATTGTCGTATCGGTATTTGTCCACGCCCTATACTCCCCACAGGGAGGATGCTACCGTTGCGACATGGAGTCTAGAGAACTCTCAGATCGGCTTTTCGAGCAGCGGCGTCGAGCCTTTCCGACGGAATTTCCTCACCAGATGGACCGTCTCAGCGTCGACCGTGACGCGGCCGAGCGCCTGTAGCGTTACCCGGCCTAGATCGTCGTCAACGTGCACAACTTCGCCCTCGAATCTCATCTTGTCGCCTGGGCTGGCCTTCGGATCGATGATCGAATAGGGCAAATTGGCGGTCGGGATATGCAAGGCTACGCGCTCCTCGATGCGCTTGCCTACCGTTGCGATGATCGCCACCTTGTCACCGATATTGATATCCCGCGGCATGGAGAGGATTGTGGAGCGGCGCGCGTGGTTGTCAAGAGGTTGCTAATATATGCCCGACAGCGATCTAAACCGAGCGCGCCGGGCTGGACGCCGTGGAAGGCAGGACCGAGCGAGATCGTTACAAAATCGTAATTAGGCGGCCACAAGTCTGCCAGGAAGCAAACGGAAGAGGGAGATCCTTTTGACAGGAGCCCTCGTCGGATGACCTCTGCCGCATACACGTCGACCCAGAAGTTTTTGCACTGGTCTCTCTTCGTGCTCGTCCTCTTGCTTTACGCACTGACCTACGGCGAGAACCTGTTGCCTCGTGGCGATCCTACCGTCGAATCCATCTGGCGGCTGCATATTTCGTTTGGCCTTCTGTTGGCTGGCCTGGTGCTTTGGCGGGTCGTTCTGCGCGGCCTGAGAGGAGCCCCCGGTTTTCCGGATGAGATGTCGGCTCCAGAGCGGGCGGCGGCCAAGGTTGGCCACCTTGTCCTCTATGCATTGCTGATTGCGATCCCGGTCCTAGGCATCCTTTTGACCTGGTTCAGGGGTGATGAGTTGAGCTTCTTCGGCCTGTTTACGGTCCCGGCTCCATTTGCACCAGATCGAACTACGGCTCGCACGATCCGAGAACTTCACTCATTGTGCGCGGATGGCATTCTGATAGCGGCCGGCCTGCATGCCTTGGCTGCGCTTTACCATCATTTCGTCCGACGAGATGCGATTTTGACAAGGATGCTTCCGAAGGTGGCAAAGTAAGGCTCCGCTATGCAATAGAAAGCGCCTGCGGTAACAGTTGATTCAACCATTGCTGGCATACTAGAGGAGTGTGGTGGCAGCTCCGACACTGGGGGGTGCTTGGGTGCCGGAGCCGCCTGCGCAGTCCGGTTGGGGTTTGACCGCGCCGTCCTATTCTGGGACAGCGCGGTCAACGATTCGTTAAAATGTTCCAGAACTAATTAAGCACGTGCTTATTGAATCGCGGTTTTGCGAGTCAGTGCATGCGTTTGAAGTTCATCCCGCCCTTGATGCCGGCCCTGGTGGAAAAGCCTCCCGAGGGTGACGAGTGGATTCACGAGGTCAGTTCGACGGCTACCGCTCGCAGATCTCTCGGCGCGTGAACGATTCCCGTTTTCAGAAGTTGCTGGCACATGCCAGCGCCAGAGCCCTATACTGCGACTCCGAGCGACCGAGCCTTGGTTGTTTGGAAATTAGACATCGGCGGATGATTGCCGCCTTTATTAAAGGTCTAAACTAGTGTCTCCAGCAGAACGCAAACGACGAGAGCGTGTTTATACTGTAAACAATACGACTTGGCCGTGGAGGGTTTCTCGGCTGATAGTATTGCGGGGCTTGGCGCTGGTTCACGACGGAATAATGGGTGCTGCCGCGATGTTGCTTTCGCTCGTGTTGAGGCTTGATTTCGATATTGTCGTTCAAAACCTGACGTATTTCCTTGGTGCAGCGGCTCTATTCGGGGTCATTGTCAGCGGCGTCGGTTTCTTGTTTGGGCTGAACCGTGGTATTTGGCGCTATGCGTCGCTGACGGATCTCCTGGCAATCACCTATGCTGCTAGCGCGTCCGTCGCTAGTTTCACAGTGGCCCAGTTCCTGCTGGATCGACTGGGCTCGATTCCCCGTTCTTCGATCTTGATCGCCTGGGCCTTCCTGATCGTGCTGCTAGCCGGGCCGCGTGCCGCGTATCGGCTCTATCGCAATCGCCACGACACCGGTCGCTTGTTCGATCGCGGCACCTGCAAATTCGTGCTGCTGGTTGGAGCCACCGACAACGCCGACGCCTTCCTGAGGACCACTAAGGAAAGAGATAATGCGTCATTCAATATCCTCGCGATAATCGACGAACGGGGGCGCAGGACCGGACGTTCTATTCGCGGGGTTCCAGTGTTGGGTCCGCTGGAAAGACTGCCGCAAATCCTCAATCGATTTGAGGCGCAGGGGCGCCGACCCGAAGCGCTCATCCTGACGCGTTCCCGCGAGGACTATCAACAGCACGCCAGCATCGAGGCGTTGGTGGAGATTGCGGCGCAGCAGAAAGTCGAAATCCTAAAGCTCCCGAACCTTCTCGATATGCAAAGCATCGATGCTGAAATCGAGCCGCGTCCGATCAAGTTGGAAGATCTCTTGCATCGGCCGCCCGTTACACTTGATGCGCCTAAGATCGCGTCGATGATCGAGGGCAGGACCGTCATGATCACCGGCGCGGGCGGTTCGATTGGATCCGAGCTGGCACGACAGGTTGCGGCCCTGAACCCACGCGGCCTCATTCTCGTGGACGCCAGCGAGCACCTTCTCTACTCTATCGAGACTGAACTCACTGGCACCCGCCCGAGCCTCGAGTTGCATGCCGCCCTCTGCAACGTGCGCGAAAAGGACGCCGTCAACAAAATCGTCGCCGCCCATAGGCCCGAGGTGCTGTTCCACGCAGCAGCACTCAAGCATGTGCCGATCGTTGAGGCTCAGCCACTTGAAGGCCTTTTCACCAACGCGATCGGGACGCGTAATGTCGCTGAGGCCGCGCTTCGTGCCAACGTCTCCACGATGATTATGGTGTCGACGGACAAGGCTGTGAATCCCGCTAGCGTTATGGGCGCGACCAAGCGGATGGCGGAGATGTTCTGCCAGGCGATGGATCTGGACTCGGCGGTCAACGGCACACGTTTCGTCACCGTTCGGTTCGGCAACGTCCTGGGCTCGGCCGGATCCGTGGTCCCGCTGTTCGAGAAGCAGATCAGGGCCGGCGGCCCTGTGACAGTTACCCATCCGGAAATGGAACGCTTTTTCATGACAATTTCGGAAGCCTGCCTCCTCGTCCTGCAGGCGGCGGCGCATAGCCGCGAGCGGCAGCAGGAGCGCGGCCGAATTTACGTTCTCGACATGGGCTCGCCGGTGAAGATCGTGGATCTTGCTCGAAATCTCATCCGTCTCTCGGGGCACCGCCCGGACACCGACATTCAGATAGTCTACACCGGGCTTCGGCCTGGGGAAAAGCTTTGCGAGGAACTCTTCGACGACAAGGAAACCTTGAGCGGGACCGGTGCGTCGGGGATCCTGGCCGCATCTCCACGGTCGATCGAGGGAGCGCTGATCGTGCGCATCTTCGACGAAATGAAGCGCAGGATCGACGCCCAAGATTTGCCCGGCGCCTTACGGCTTCTGAAATCGACCGTCGGGGAGTTTATTCCGGGGAGCGAGATTCACCTGCTGATGAGCGGGGAGGACTCGGGCAAGCACTGATCCTTTCGCGGTGCCACCTGCGAAGCTGACAATCGGAAGCCCCTCATTCGCCATCGCGCCGGTTGCCTGCCAGAAGTGAGGGCAGGCGGCGCATCGTCTTTGAGAATCGGCGCAAGGCCATGAAGCGGGGCCGCCGCCGAAGGGCGTGAAGCGGCCGGGGACGCAATGGGTCAAGCCGGGGCTGATCGGCCGCGTGCCGCGTGAAGCACTTGCGCGCGAGGAAGATTTGCGGCATGCCTCGCTGCAAGGCGTCTGTCCGCGACGTGCTGGTCCGAAATGCAGACCGCAAATCAACGCTCATGACCGACGAGTCCAACTTCTACTCGATCACCGGACAGGAGTTCGCCGACCACGCAACCGTCAAGCACACTGGCGGCGAATATGTTCGCTACGAGGCAGACCGCATCGTCCACACCAACACGATTGAGAACACCTTCTCAGTTTTCAAGCGCGGCATGGTCGGAATTTCTTCAGCATTGCGGCGAGGCTCATTTACACCGCTACTTGTCGGAATTCGATTTCCGCTACAATCGCCGCACCGCTCTTGGCGTCACCGACACCGAGCGCCACGACCAGCTGCTTGCCATGATCGAAGGCAAGCGCCTTACCTATCGTCGGATTGGTGAAGCCAGTCACGCCTAAGCAGAAGGCTCGCGCTTTCCTACGTAGGCGAAAAGTAAAATCGAAATGACATTCACCACAAGAGAGTGCGGCATGCACTTAACATGCTGCACCAAAACCAATTTGACTGCGACTCACCTATCAATGCCAGCCAATAAGAAAAAACTAGGCCGCCCGCAAAGATAATGGTTATCGTAGCTAGTTTGGCGACAGACATTTCGACAACCTTTGGGGAGGGAAGCGACGTGACCAAAAAAGAAGAGATACTGCCTATCGGCTCAACCAAGACGGACTTAGCAGTTAGCGCCCTAAAGGGCCTCGCTGGAATTATTCCCGGTGTTGGCTCGATTGTCGGCGAGATAGTTGGCCAAGTGATCCCTGGACAGCGCATGGACCGTTTAGAGCTATTTGCAAAAAGCCTGCATGAACAATTCAAACAAATAGACGAAACCCTCAACAAAAAGCATTTTGACAAAGCAGAAAAAATTGACCTGTTCGAAGAGGGTGTAATTCAATCTGCCCGCGCTATATCGCAAGACAGGATCGAATACATTTCTAAAATAGTCGCATTTGGATTGACCGGTGAAGCGCAGGAACGCATCCAAGCTAAGAGATTGCTTGGAATTTTGGAATCTCTAGACGATGATCAAGTTATTATTCTGTCTAGTTATTTGCACAAAAACCGCGACGATCAGGCATTTAGGACGACTCACGCGGATATTTTGCGGCCAGTCCCAGTGCATCTACGTTCGGATGCCGTTGAAGTTGACAAAGGCACCCTCCATCAACTGGCTCAAACGCAATTACGAACCTTGGATCTGATCAGCTATCGCTACAGCAAACCAGCAAAGGGGCAATTGCCGGAGTTTGACGAGAAAACCGGTATGATGAAGGCCGGTTCCACTAGCCTAACGCCTCTTGGTCGGCTTTTGCTTCAGCGAATCGGCTTGGCTGGGACGCGAGACTACTGATCGCCCCTCATCCTTTTTCCGGTTTCATGCTGCTTAGGCGGCGTTTTCAGCATCCGCTCCAGCGTCTCGTTGAACCGCCGGTCGTCATCACTCGTTTTGTTGGATCAGCCATGGGTAAAGTGCCCGAACATCTCAAATATCTCAGCCACACAGGCGCCTATGCACCGAAGCGGCTGAAGCTCATTGGCCAAATTAACACGGATTGGAACCTCTGTGAGCAAATGATGCAAATCGCCATTTGGGGCCTCGCCGGTTTCGATTACGAGATGGGCGAGTGCATCACCGCTGACCTATCGAACGTCTCGCTGCTGACCTTGTGCAAGAATATTTTGAACAGGTTCCATTCCGAAGACGCCAACACCCCTTTCTTCCTTCAGGTTTGCAATCTTTTCGATGAGTGCCGACAGGGACGAAACGCTGCGTCGCATAGCCTGGTGCTCGCTGATGAGAGCGGTTTTGAAGTTTTTACTTCATCCATGAAATCTGGGCGCGGCAATCTAGGTCTGCTCCCGGGACCAAAAGAAACTATCGAGCTAGATGTTATAACCAACGCAATCGGCTATCTGTTGGAATGTTTCAACGAGTGCATGTGCCTCCTGCACGACGAGCCGCTTCCATCGCGCGATAAACGTCTTCTGCCAGCGTATACGGAACTGCTGCGAGAACTTCGTCTAGCGAGGCAAACACACGATTTCCCGCCGCCACCATCTGAGGTGTGACCTCGATTCCGTCTAACGCACATCGAATTTACTTTGTCACGTATATAATTAGGAATATAATCCTTCGTTGCGGCGAACCCCCTTCAACGGAGATCGCCATGTCCAAGACCCTCGCCGACACCCTGGCCGCCCGAGAAACCATGTATGTCCATTGCGGGCATCCGGCCTGCTGCAAATCAACGAAGCTCGACATTCAAGCGCTTATCGACCGGCTCGGGCCGGATCACGGTTCTATGCATTGGGATGTAGTCCAGCTGTTCGGCTGCCCGGATTGCAAGGCTGCCGGCCGCGATCGCCGGCCGGCGTTCTTCAACTGCATTCGTGACTACGAAGGCGATCGGCAGCGGCGCAACCGCGACTGGAAACCGACGTTCGATCGGGGGGCTTAGGGACTTCAGTCTTAGTTGAGCTACTGCTAATATGCATTTAGCTTGGGCAATGCGGGGGACTGACCCGCAACCACCGGTGCGGCTCGCTTCACCCAAGCATCCCCCGCACCGGCCATTCCCCCACGGTAGCAACAGGCTGCCGAACTGGCGCGCGGAGGCTCAAATGGCCGGCGATAAGCGCAGGCAGGATGCTATTCACGACCACCAGGTCGAATATTTCGCCTTGGAGAACGGTTTGACACCGGACCTCGCCTGGGAGTTGATCCTAAAACACGGTAACAGCCGCAAGGCCGTGATTAAAGCTGCGCAGGGATTGATCAGGCAACACACGCTCGATCAGCCAGATGACCGATAAGCCGGTGACCACCTACGTTGTGTGAGCGCGGCCCGCTTCCCGGCGGGCACCAGCAAAAACGATTAGGCGCTATGAAGATCATGATCCAGCAGTTTCACGGTTGGCTCACGACGGTATTCAGAGCTAGCTCTATCGATGCCTTCGACAGTGATCGCGAACGTCCCGTTTTCGGTCCTGCCGATCCATCCCTTTGCTTTCAGATACCAGAGATGAAACTCGAGGTGTTCACGCGGACAGCCTGATATCCGCTCTAGTTCCGTGTCGCCAATACCGGGACTGTTAACGTCTTGTCGGCGTTTTACATAGAGAAGCGAAAGCACCTTGGCCTGCGTTACAACTTCTCGTTCGATGCCTTTATTGCCAGTAATTTCTTCTACCAACTCGCAGCGAAGTTTCAAGTTTTCTCTATATTGGATGTCATACTGTGCCCGCTTAGCTGGCTCTTTCAGTGTATTATGCGCCTCTACTATTTCGCTGAAGCGCGTTTCATCCCCGGTGCCCCGATTGTCTGGATGGAAGCGCATGGCAAAATAACGAAAAACCCGGTCGATCGTTTCCGAGTTAGCGTTCGGGCCAATTTCCAGTGTCTCGTAGTAGTCAATGAACAAAGATGCTCCCCTCCCAGCGCTATTAATAAAGCACCCGCCGAACGGCACCGCAATTTGATCGTAAATAAAGGGTTAATAGCCGCCTCTGCGGCCCCCTACCAGCACCGCAAGCCGGCTCCCCGCTACGGAGCGCTTTACGCCTACGCCAAGAAGGCAATGGAGTGCTCGCCATATCGCCCAACCCAATATGGCGAGCACCCGAGTCAACCGACGATGAGGGGACTCGGCTCGTCGGTTTCCTGTTAATGAGCGAGAATTCCTTCTGTTTCGCTGTTGGGACCTTTGCGCATCCTCATGGGACTTCAGTCGCAACTGCGGCGTGAAAGGACAACACTCGTTGATAACTTCGGCTCCGCTACAGCGGCATTCCTCATTGGCGTTTCAGCTATGTGGATCTCGGACATCCTGTTCGAGATGATCGTGCGGAAGTTCAAGCCGACGCCGGAAGAGTGAGATGTGGGCGACCTCGAAAATGATTGGCCTTTAGGGGAATCTTTTTTTAGCGAAGCAGCGTATGGTCGCTTTTCATAATCGGAGCGGCAGATGCAGAACACCTCTCACGCGGTCATGTCCCAGCGTTTCGAAGCAAACGACAGCACCGACAACTTTCCCACGCCACCCTGGGCGACGCGCGCGCTTGTTGAGCACGTCATTGGCGACTTGCGGGAACTTCGCGGTATGACTTGCTTAGAGCCAGCGTGTGGGCAGGGGCATATGTCGAAGCCACTCGCTGAATTTTTTGGCGATGTCCAATCGTCTGACGCGTATCACTACGGGTTCGGTAAGATCCGGGACTTCCTCGAATATCCGTTCGAAGCCGGCTCTCACGATTGGGTAATCACCAATCCGCCATTCCGCCTTGCGGAACAATTCGTCGACAGGGCGCTCACGGTCGCGCGCGTCGGCGTTGCCATCTTAGCCCGCACAGTCTTCCTCGAAAGTGTCGGACGTTACGAGAATATCTTCCTGCAACGGCCGCCGACAGGTTTCGCCCAATTCGTCGAGCGCGTCCCTATGGTCAAAGGACGGCTGGACCGAAAGGCGTCGACCGCCACCGGGTATGCTTGGTTTATGTGGGATAAGCGCAAGCAGGGCGAACCGCCCAAGCTGATGTGGGTTCCGCCGTGCCGGAAGGCACTAGAGCGCGAAACGGATTATCATTAGACCGGCTTCGCTCGTGCGCGGCCGGCATCGGTCAGTTTTAGGCCCCCGTCGATTTCTTCTAAGAAACCGGCGTTTATGTAGTTGCCGTCCGCGTTCTTGTGAGAAGTGATGTTTCGCACACGCTGCTGCCAGACGTGTTCGGCAGGACGGCTATCAGATTGGGCCATGTCTTCATCGGTCAGCGTCAGAATCTTTGGGATTAATTTGAACAAGTTGGAGAACTCGCCTTCTCCGCTTTTCCTTAAAGCCAAAATTGATAAAACGGCCTCGGCAAGTTCGTTTTCCGTCGTCCTGTTCATGTTGTCTGGCATCATACCCTCTCTGTTTTACTCCGCCGACACTTCTCGCTTGTTGAACCTGTGTCAACACCACTTGGGCATCCGTTTGGCGCAACCAACCCCTCCGCCGCTCGTTGACCCTATGCTGGCATTGATCCCCAGCACTTCAGACCCTTGCCCGCTGCCGAAAGGTGGCGGGCTTTTTGCGTTCATGGCCCGAGATCCAGCGGACGAGTAAGGCGATGACGAACCCGCTCTCATGAAAGGTTCATGAACGCCCGCTAATGTTAGCCCCTCGGGAAATATTAGGTGGACGACGATATGCCGAAGCGCGAGGCTTACAGCCTACAGCGCATTGAAGATGGCCGGTCCATCCCCGTTGCTGTGTTCTATTCGAAGGCAGAAGCGCTCACCATCATCCCCAGCTTGGACGAGCGCTACCGGCTGATGCTTGGTGACAGGCAGATATGGCCCAATGAGCCTTCATCGGGTCGTCATAGTGGCAAGGCAAATTAGGAACGCCGAATGAACCGATCCCCTCAATTCGGTGGTTCCCAAGACCTCCCTAGCCCGGCGCGCCTGTCCGGGCTTCTTTTAGGTCTGGCCCGCCTGCAAGTTGGTGGCAGCGTCCTAGCCGCGCTGCTATGTTCCCGTCTGGTGGACTAGTTGGAAGTTCCGATCATGGACGCGGAAGAAATGCAGGCAATAGGCGACACCCTCATGCGGATCGTCACGCCAGACATGACACCGAAGCAATTGGTCAAGGCGGCTCGGAAAGAGCACCCAAAAGCCTCGAAGAAGGATATCGCCAGGGCGGCATTTTTCTCGATTATTGCCCATGCGGATGAGGACCACGGCAAGGCAAAGAACCTACAAGCGTTCGCCATTGCCGAGCGTGTGAACGGCAGCTAGATATCCCTATGCTGGTTGATCCCAGCACTCTGCGTGACCTCCTCGCCCGCTGCCGAAAGGTGGCGGGCTTTTTCGTGGTTGTGAGGGAAACTTTTCCAAGGACCGACGTTGAAACAACAAGCTGCTGCATTGGCAGCCCAAAAAAAGCGGAGGAATTTTCTATGAACACCAAGATGCTCACGATGGGCGCGATGGCACTTGCGATAATGACGGGTGGCGCACTTGCCGGCACCAGCACCGGAACGTCCGCGCTCGACGACCCGGCAAAGATGTCGCCGTTCTTCACCGATGCCGGCATGAAGACCATGAAGTCCGAGGCGGAATTCAAGGCCGCCTGGATGGCCATGAAGGAAGATGAACGCGCCGGGATTATGAAGGCATGCGGCGACGAGGCCATCGCCAAAGAGCACGACAATTTCTGCAAGATGACCAAGCAACTCGGCGGCGCCAACTAGCTGCGGCCAATTTGTGAAGCGTGCTGAGAGGCGCTTGGCCTGCTACGAAAGGTGACGGGCTTTTTCATTTAGCGGGAACGCTGCGACACTTGGCAAGTTGCACGAAGCTACGTCCTGCCCTGGGTAGCGCTGCTTGGCCGGCCCGCGTCCTTGTGTTGGGGGCGCGGGCCAACTCTTGGTGTAAGAGTGCGTAGCCATGGCCAGTTCCGCCACAGGCCAGAATTCCAAGCGCGCCGCGGTCCGCAAGGCGCTCGATCGATACAAGGTCTACATCACCGCGCAGAGCTTTTCGGGGTGGCGCCTACCGCGCGCGTGAACTGGTCAATGGGCCTATTGGGTCGATGAATTGCGGCTTAGCCAGTTGCCACAGGGCGTATTACCCGCCGAGCTTGAATGACGCTCGCAACCGATGACTGCCTCCAGCCTCATGATCCGGCTTGTCGGCGCTCCGAACTTCGATCCAAACAGCGTGTTTCTGCGGCAGCTGGAGCCTCATTCCAATACTCGGGCTGCTCAACCAACGCCTCCAAAACTTGGTTGGCTCGCGTTCTCGCAAGCGCGCGGGCAGAAACCCGCTAAGTGGTCTTGGACTTAAGTCTGATCGGCAAAACGCAATGGTCTTAACCAAGCCGTGGCGTGGAACAGCCTACCTCTGCGGTTGTTGTATCTCCGGGAAAGTTCGGAGAAATCAGATGGATAGAAGTGTTCGTCAGCGCGTGGGAATGACAGAACGGCGGATTGCAATCAAGGAAGGGTATGCAAACAACGAGAGCCCGAAAGTTATAGCCTCACGGCTTAACTGCAGCGTGGCTTCTGTTAAGGCTACGGCCAGCCAGTTGGGCATCACCCGCACCCCGAAAGCCGCGGCAGACTTTCGGCGTGGCTTCGCAGTCCCCGCAGAGATGCTGGCGCTCTACAAGAAACTGATGGCCAACAATTTCAGCGCGAAGGAAAGTGGAAAGCTGCTGGGGTTGGTCACAGGGTGAAATCAGCGAACCGTGATCCGTGGCAAGGCCGGCGCAAGAACCTATGGTCGCCCGCAACCAACCCCTCCACCGCTCGTTGCCCCTATGCTGGTTGATCCCACTCCAGAACCTGCCCGCCCGTTCCCATTTCGGGCGGGCCTTTTCCTGACCGTGGGAACATTGTCGCGCCGACGACGTTCAGATGGATCACTGTCCCCCAGTGATTGCCACAGACTGGCCCGCTGCCGAAAGGCGGCGGGCTTTTTTCTTTTCCGGAACCATTTTAGCACGTGCTTATTGAATCGCGGTTTTGCGAGTCAGTGCATGCGTTTGAAGTTCATCCCGCCGAGCCAACCCTGGTGGAAAAGCCACCCGAGGGCGACGGATGGATTCATGAGGTCAAGTTCGACGGCTACCGGTCGCAGTTGATCATCGACGACGACGGCACGCGGATATTCACCCGCCGCGGTCTCGACTGGACATCCGAATATCGCGACCTTGCCAAAGCCGCGGGCGAGCTCGATGTCGAGGATGCCATCATCGACGGCGAGGTGATCGTCACCAATGAGGCCGGTTCGCCGCACTGCGCAAGGCAATCACCCGCCGGCAGCACGACCTTTACTTCGTCGCCTTCGATCTATTGCACCTTAACGGCCACGACCTCCACGACATGCCGCTAGAGGACCGCCGCGAGATCCCGGCCGAGATGATCCCGGAAGGTGGCCGCATCCAATTCAGCCAGGCGCTGCCGGGTGACGCCAAAGCGATCTTCCGTCTGGTCGACCAAGCAGGGCTCGAGGGCATGGTTTCGAAGCGCAGGGATAGCAGATACCGCTCTGGACCATCAACGAACTGGCTCAAAGCCAAGTGCTATTCCATCGATGAATACGAACTTCTCGGCGTCGAGCGCGAGGCAGGCAAACCAGCCTTTGCCCTTATGGCTGAGCGGGGCACCGGCCGCTATGTCGGCTCGGCTTTCATTAATTCCAGCCGAGCGATCCGCGAGCGGCTATGGAAGCGCGTCCAGGAACACGCCGGACCGCCGCCCAAGGGCATGACGCGGCCGGCAACGCAATGGGTGAAGCCGGGGCTGATCGGACGTGTGAAGCACCTGCGGGGCGAGGATGACCTACGCCATGCCTCGCTACAGGATTCGGGAGGAAGGAACCTAATACCACTCGCCAGCTTATGGCGAGATGAGCACACGCGGCGTCAACTTCCTGCACAAATGGATTTCCAACAACGTCATGGAGACGGTCGGCGCCGACATCATCTCAGTCGCGGAATTGACCCAGAAGCTCTTTTCAGACGCCAGGGCGCTCGGCATCAGCAGCACCGAGATCGAGGAGGAGACCGTTAGCGTCTACAACACGATCTTGGATGCAATCGTGCATTATGAGCCTGGCTTGCCCGAATAGCCCTTGCCAGCGAGATCGAGGCGAGGAATATAATCCTCCGTTGCGGCGACCCTTCAAACGGAGATCGCCAAATGGCCAGATCGAAACCATCCAAGCAGTTATCGCAGGCTGAAATCGAGCGCTTTCTTGTGGCAGCGGAAGCGCTGCACAGGAGCATCGTTAAGCCGTTCATATCGCCGCATTGCGACCACTACCGCTCTACGCGTGTCCTGCATGAAGCGCTGTTGAAGACCGTGCGGGACGTGACCGGGAAGGAAGTCGAGTTCATCCAGTGGAACACCACAGGACCGGTGCGGCCTCCTACGGTTGGGTAGCGCAGAACTGGGACTTCAGTCTTAGTCCAGCCAATAGGCTTAATTGCGCGATTGCTAATATGCTCATAGTTTAGGCAGCGCGGGGGACGTCCAAACCAAACCCGCAGTGGCCGGTGTGGTCCGCCACTCCAAAGAGCCCAACCGCACCGGCCATTTACTCTTAGAGACGCGGCCGGGCGGCGCTGCCCCTACATTATTGTGATCGAGACATACGACAACAGGTAGATGATCGCGATGGTCGCAGTAGCGAATACGACCCATAAGCCTAAGTTGCTCATGCCCCCCTCACTTCCCGCTTCGCGCTGTTGGGCAAATTGTTGGGGTGGAGAACGCTGGCCCAGGCGGAAAAGTTCCACAAGCACAAGCTAATATAACCGAGATGCAGAGGCCTATGGTGTGATCGCGGAACCATCCGGGCTTAGGCGCTCGCGAGGCGCGGCGTGGGCTTGATCTAGCGGCCCGCCTTTAACAGCCTGGCCTCTCGCATGAGTGACGACCAATTGCTTTCGCCCAATAGGCTAATGAGGTCACGTGCCTGTTCTGCCGTGATCCCTGTTTCCCTGATTAAGCGCTGAATGACCGGGCCGTCCCTTGATTGTGGTTTATCTGGGTCGTCGGCCATACGGACACGCTCTCCTTGCAACGGCCAACGCCGCAAATAGGGGATACGTTCCGGCATCAAAACTAAGGCGGCCCGGCATTTCTCCACGGCTTGATGGCCAGCAGAATTGTCGGGCCTGACCGGGGCGGGGGGTTGGGGGACCGCGCCGGCTAGCGAACTATAGGCGATTTCATGCATCCTTGAAATCTAGCGATGCGGCGCGGACCCTACTTCCATTGCAGGTGCCGCATACGCCCAATCTCCAAGTTGATCAAACGACACATGATTCTTAGCCTACCAAAATGTTGGGGGCAAAACTTGGGGGCCTCGCCGCTTCGCGAAAAGGAGCAGCGAGGCTTTTTTTGCGTTCGCTGATACGAGAAGCCCGCTTTCTGACCAGAGACAACTAAACGCGCGGTCTGCCTTTAGGTCCTGGCGAACTTTCCGCCGGGTTTGCAGCCAATTTGGCGGATCGCCGGTCTTTCAGCCAAAGGGACTTCTTTTTTATTGCCACTAGCTCAGCTCGAACGCCGTCATCAGTGGTAGCTTGGCCACGCTTCGCCGCAATCACATAGTCGGCTCTATTCGTTCGATAGTCTTCTTTTTGCACCGCCATCGTTGCTCCTCCCGCCGCGGCCTCCCCTCCATGGCCTGACGAGTTGCACTAACTGCCTGCGCACGGCGAGAGTCTAGCAATTGGGGATTGTATTAAAATGATACAGGTCGCAGACGGGAGCGGGAACCGCGACTGGAAGCCGACGTTCGAGAAGCGCTAGCGAAACAGCCATATAGGCGCCCATGCCCGGCCCTCAGGAGGCAAGCGGCCATGCCGATCATGTCACGCTGCAGGATTTCGCGACGACGGAACCTAAGCCGGTCAGCGAGCTTGTGGCGAGATGAGCAAGCGCGGGATCGACTTCCTCGAAAAATGGATGGCAGAGCACCTGCCGAACGCCTTGACCGACGATCCGGCCGCCATCAGCGACCTTGCCGACCAGGCGATGAAAGCCGCAGACAAGGAAGGCATCCGGACCGATGAAATCAGCGAGGAGGTCGGACCCGTGTTCGGAGTCATCGCCGATGCCATGCTGCACCGCGAAGGCGGCTTGGCGGGCTGACGAGGAGCGGATGACCGACAAGCCCGTGACAACCTACGTGGTGAGCGTTTTCGAGAAGCCGCATTGGCGGACCGTGTTGACCACCAAGGACAAGCAAAAGGCTTTCGATCTCGCCAAGCAGATCGGCGACAAGGTGCGGGTCGAGACGATCACGCCGAAGGTAAGCGTTAGGGCTACCCGGCTACATCGCTTCAGACGGCGCAAAGAAGCAGTTTTCGTCTTCCTCCGTCGGATGCAAGCAGATGTGAAAGTTTTCATCGCCAGACGGAATTACCTCGTCATAGGGCACGAAATATCGGTTCTGGTGGGTCACCCTGTGGTGGTCGCCCGGGCTCAAGATTATGACGTAGCCGTCAGGTCGTGGTGTCACGGTTGTGCTGGGGATCTTACCGCATTCGCCCGTCACCGGATCGCCGTGACAGCAGGCCGGTGGATAGGTCCAACTGCCATCATGCGCACTGTGTCCGAACGCAGAACCATCCTCCAGCGCCGCAGCCGTGGCTATCACGCCTGCTAACCCCACCATGTGTCGTGTTCCGACCGCAAGCACTCGAATGGTCCCCGAGAGGCGCGACCGATGTCGTCACAGTCGATCATATAACATTCGCAGGCGCTAATATAGAAATACGTCTGATCGTCGATTCTTCGGTTGCCTACGCGCGCCCGTTCGTCTCGTTTTCCTCGTCGATCATCCGGACCGGCAGACAGGCGTTCGTTCCAGCCACTCCCGCAGCACGGTTTGAATGAGGTCCGACCGGCCGATCTTCACTTCGGCGGCTATGGAATTGAGCGAGTCTTCGGTCGCCGGCTCCAGCGGCACACCAGCGACGTTGCGGAGCATCAGGCAGCGCGTCGCAGGATGATCTGTAAATCCGACCGCGACATGGCCGCGATGCGGTCCGCCGCGCTCTCAAGCTCTTCGGCGATCGATAGGCGGGTCAATTGGCCTTCCGCTTTGCACGCGCCATCTTGGCTGGCGCGTCAGGCGCAGCCTTACGGTCGTTGTTACGGGCGTTGGTGTGGCGGCCCAGCTGCCGACGGAAGACGGCAGCTCAATTGATTTGATCACCCTGAGCACCAGCGTTTCCTCAATTATTGCTATGTCGCACCATCGGCTGAGCAAGGAACCAAGCACAATATGCTCGTCAAGGCGGAATGCAGGTGTGGAAATGACCATCGCGATCCGGAAGACGTTGATCCTACGGACCGAGCCTCTTTAGCCGCCGCTCATCATCGGCGGCCTCGGCCAACAACCAGCCGCGGAATGTCGCGATTTTGGGGAGCATTGACGTCGCCTTGGGGCAGACGATCCAGTAGGTCTTGGACAATCGCAGAGCCGTGGGGAATGGTCTTACGAGGCGCCCGTTGATGAGGTCCCAAGCCGCGAGCGTGGTGCGGGCGAGTGCGACCCCCTGGCCGTCAACAGCGGCATCTATGACCATGCTGGCACGGTTCAAGACCGGTCCGTGGGAGAGTTCGGCACCGACCACGCCAGCGGCCTCGAACCATTCCGACCAGTCTTTTCGGTCATCAAGATGTAGCAATGGAAACGTCAGCACGTCGGACGGCTCGCGCATCCGCTGGTGAAGTTTGGGACTGCAGACCGCGAATAGCTGCTCGGAGCACAGGCGGACAACATCGTGCCCTGGCCAATTGCCGTCACCATGTCGCACGGCCAGATCGACGTCCTCTCTTGCGAAGTCGACGTGATGCATGGTTGCGGAAATCCTGAGATCGATGTCGGGGTGCGTCTCAGCAAACCTGCCAAGGCGATTTACCAACCACTTGGCGGCAAAGTCGGGCGACGTGCTGACCGTCAGCGCTCCGGCCCGAGATAGATGCTGGATGCGTTGCGTGCCGAGAGCTATGCGGTCGAAGGCATCACGCACCACCTCCAGATAGGAGAGACCGGCCCGTGTGATGCTCAGCTTTTGACGTTCGCGATCGAACAGCCTGATGCCCAATTCGAGCTCGAGCGCCTTCACCTGATGGCTCACCGCGCCTTGCGTCACGGAAAGTTCGTCCGCCGCCCTGGTGAAGCTCTCGTGGCGCGCCGCCGCCTCGAAGGCTTTGAGCGCATTGAGTGATGGCAATCGGCGGGCCAATTTCGCACCATGTCATGAGAAAAATTGGGCCAAGCACGAGAAACCATGCTTTGCACCCGTGGGCAGATTGGAGCTTTTCAGCGCCAGACGTCAACACGGATGCTGGAAGGATGAGAACATGTTGAACCCCCTGCTGACTGGAACGCCCAGGCGGTCATCGCCACAAACGAAGGCCCATGGCGTTATGGAAAATTTAGAGCGGTCGATGGCATCGGTTGTGCGCTGGATCGAATGCCATCGCCAAAGGGAACAGTTAGCCGAACTCGAAGACCATCAGCTGGCAGACTTGGGGCTGAGCCCTGCGCAAGTTCGGGAGGAATGTGCAAAGTGGCCATGGCAGGCGTGACGGCCCTAGGTTCGCAACCGTATCCAGGCGGGCGCATGATCGCTGGCGCCGTCGACGCCGCGCACCTCTCGATCGACATCGGCTTCTGAGAGCCGGTCCTTGAGGTTCGGGCTAAGCAGGAGATGGTCAAGGCGAAGGCCAGCATCGCGGGGCCAGCGGTTCCTCATGTAATCCCAGAAAGTGTAGATGCGTTCGTTGGGGTGCATCCTTCTCATGGCGTCAATCCAGCTTCGGCCGACGAGGCGTTTGAAGGCGGCACGGCTTTCGGGCTGGATCAGCGCATCGTTCTCCCATGATTTTGTCGGGTAGATATCGAGGTCAGTCGGCGCGACATTGTAGTCGCCAGCAAGCACGATCGGAGCACCCGATTTCCGCAGGACCGTCGCGTGCTGATGAAGTCGACCGAGCCAGGCAAGCTTGTAGTCGAATTTCGGCCCCGGTTGCGGATTGCCGTTTGGAGCGTAGATCGAGGCAACAATGATACCATTGACGGCAGCCTCGATGTAGCGCGCTTGCCCGTCTTCATGATCGCCCGGGAGTTGTTTCCTGGTGAGCACGGGCTTCTTTCCGCGGGCAAGAATGGCAACACCGTTCCACGTTTTCTGCCCCTTCCACACGGCGCCGTAGCCGGCGCGCTCGAGCTTGTCGGCCGGGAAAGCCCAGTCCTCGGCCTTGAGCTCCTGCAGGCAGACTACGTCAGGCTTTGCCTTTCGCATCCATGCAAGCAGGTTTTCCAGCCGCCGGTTGACGTTGTTAATGTTGAACGTTGCGATGAGCATGCCCGACCCCGCCGCGACAATGACGATTACGGCAAATCGTTCCGGACATCACCATGGTGCAGCCTCCCCGAACCTTGCGCGTTGAACGCGCTAATGCAAGTCGGGGAACTCGGCATGGACAACAACTCTTCGAGAATTCTATAACGTCGCTCTTCTCTGCCAACGGCATAATCCCGCGGTCCGATCTGCTCACGAAGCATGCGCGCTCCTGGCGAGTATTGATTGGTCCGGGGAGAGGACACCGCTGCATCGCGATGCCTTCGAAACGGCCGAAAAAGGGCTCGAAGGCGAGCGCTCGGCCGAAGACGAGCGAAACCGTTTTGTCGAAGCCGCCGGAGAGGCCGGAATTCTGGTTGAGCCTTCCAACAATGAGGGCACTCGCAACCTACATTCCGGACAAGGAAGGCTGTTATCTCTGGCAAATTTCTGAGCAGCGTTGATCCCGAACCTAATACATTCTCGATGGGAGTGATCGACCCGAAGACGGCCTTGTTCGAAAATGTCGATCTGCGTGGCAGAGTATGTCCCGGAGACCCTATGGCAAGGGCGTAACCGCATCGGAGTGCAGGTTGGCCTACGTCGGCAACGATCGTTGCATCGGATTCACCTACAGGAAGCGGAAGAGCCAATGCTGGCTCAAAGGGGCAGACAGCGCGCCTCGATGGGAGGGCATGATCAGCGGTCTCAAGAAGATGACGACCTTTGCGCCTGCGTCGATCATCAGCCTCGAATGAATTCAACACGAGCGTCGCCGAACGGGTTGGGGCGCACTGTCGATTTGATGATTGTTCCGATCGAACAGGAGGGAGGTGGCTGCGTGATTGATCCGTGCAGCGAAAGCGAACTGTCGACGATCGTGTCTGGACCTTTCGTGAAAAACTCCTACGTTTGACTACATAGATAAATCATAGATTACTTACAATTCATATGACGAAATCGATTCGTCATTTCAATATACCTTTACGTGCTACCTGTCTACAGGGAGCTATTGCGTTTGTATCAGGCGTATGATCTCTTGAAGTTCCTTCATGGAAATTCTCTCTTTGACAGCTCGTAGCTTAAAATCATCGTGCCACTCCCTTTCCATATTAAAACTCATGTCTGCTATCGTTTCAGATGTCGTTGGTTCGCTAACTCTATCAGGTTCATCGTCCATCTTAGCATGCTCCTATTGGCAACGTCCTATAAATGTGGAGTCGGTAGAATTTGCAATTGACCCGCTTTTGAAAAAAGCTAATGTCCATGTGTGATGCAGCATAGCATTACCTCCAAGACTACGGACTTGAAAGGGCCAGGATTGTCCAGCTTCCTGGGCCCTTGCCATTTTGCAAAGCGCGGAAAAACGACGCGTCGTCAGGGAAGCCCACTGGTGAGCTCGAGCGGCAGCTTGCGGAATTTGTCGCCAGCGCACCCCGGCGCTCTCTGACAAGTTCCCCTACAGCGCTAAGCACATGAGGACTCTGAGACCATGGTGCCCACAGAACAGCGCTCCGCTCGCCTCGCTCTCTTGATCGACGCCGACAACGTCCCGGCAAAGACGATCGGCCGCGTCATCACAGAGATGGAAAAATACGGCCAGTTAGTGGTGAGGCGAGCCTATGGCGATTTCGCCGGACCACAAGGTGTGGTGTGGCAGGAGACGTTGGTCCGGCACGCAATCGTGCCCCGTCATGTGGGGATTCCCGGCAGGGGCAAGAATGGTGCTGACATCGCGCTAGCAATTGATGCGATGGATCTTCTGCATTGCGGCGGCCTCGGCGGATTTTGTATCGTGTCGAGCGACAGCGATTTCGCCAACCTGGCGATCCGCATTCGGGAGCAGCATCTCGAGTGTTACATTTTCGGGGGTGAAAGCTCACCTGAACGGCTCAAGCAGGCGTGCAGCCGCTTCATTTATCTCGAGAACCTGCGGTTCGATCCGTTGCATGGCCCTCATCATCCCAAAATGAAGCCGCTGCGGCCGCTCGGCGATGCCCAGGTCGTCGTGAAAAGCGCTATGGCCAGGCTTGTAGATCATCCCGCAGACTGGGTTCCGATTGACCTTCTAGAACGTGAACTTGAGAGCCGGACCACCGATTTCGATACGCGAACTTACGGACATGTTCGGTTGAGAGATCTGCTTGTTGCACTCAAACGGCCATTTGTCGTCGATGGGCCGCGTGATTCTACTGCGCGCGTCAGAATGAGAGTGGCGAAGTCAGGCCGAAAAATCGCCGCTCCGAACGGGTGATCTAGTGGACCCTATGCCGTGTGCCGGGCTCATACGCGTGCGCCTGAGCCCTCCTCCGGCACACCGCGACCGGCTAATAGTCCTTTGGCAGGCCCGGGCGAGGTTCTGGTCACGATAAGTGACGCATCCCAGGCGAGCTCACTGGAGAGCTCGAGCATCGATATGCTGCGGCTTGTCGCTCAAACACCGCGACGCTTTCTGATAGGCTGCTCTGACTCCGTGCTGAACGCTTGGCAGACAGAAGGTTGCAAGAGCTGACGCCTGCGATTTGCCGATGATGGAAAATGAGGGCGCATGTGATCGAAGGCCTCAGCTTCCACGACGCGCGTCCCAGACCTTCTCGATAAACTGCCATACGGCGACCCGCATCTCGGGCCAGATCGTGTCCTCTCTGGTAACCAGTTGGCCTGCCGTGGCTAGGGTAAAGCTGTTGCTTGCCTCAATCTCGGTGATGGCCTCAGCAATCTTGTCGAGCAGTAGGCGGGCGAATTGTTCGTTCGGTAGCTGGCTCATATGAATACTCTTTCGGGCCCGATGGCGCACCGATTAGGCGGGGCTCGGTTGGACCTCGCATACCAGCTTCGAGCGCAACTAGCTGAGTAACGAGATCCTTGAGCTCGCTTGGCAGCGGATTTCGAACGGTCGGCAAGTAATTGTCTTGCAGCTGGCGACCGATAGCGTTCAACAACGCGTGCATTGACGTGGTGTGAATTGGCGCCGTCATAGCGTTTCTCCTTCTTTTTCGCCTAGGTTCTATTCTCCCATTATCTTTCGTGCTGTGACTAACGATAATCACAGAGCTGAAATTAATCTATTCTACGGAGGTTGGGCCGCATACGATATGCGTAAGGGTCACACATACTTAGGTTTAGGATTGGCTGCGTGCGGAGCCGCGCTCGCCAGTGCTGGTCAATCGGCTGATGGAGATGGAGGCGGGATGGCGGACAGTCAAGGCGTCGTCACGGCGGAACTCGCGCTGCCGGGTTGGCTTTGAGGACAGTCGACCGGTGCTCGGTCTAAGTTCGATCCGGCGAGGTGATTGAGTCGGTCGTTCCTGACCAAAAAGCGGCTCTGTCAGCTATCTTGCCGATCTCAAATTTCTCCGAAATAACGGGCACGAGCCCGCTCATCCGACGGTGCCTCGGGTCCAAGGCCGACTACATCGGGAACACGTGTTGGATCGGCAGCAAAAAGCGCAAAGGCATGCTCACGTCGCTGGTCAGCCGCCTCCCCGCGCTCGAACAGCAGGGTTGTTTCCATCCTTCCAACTGTCGCATCCGACCGTAGAAATCATCATGGTCGCGGCCATACGCCTCCGCCGCCGATCGCCAGTCGAAGTTCTCAAGCAATCGGTCCCTTAGTAGTCGGACGTCGCGCAATGTCCTCGAAAGCCCCCTGCCCCACGCGGGATCGGTGGCAGCGGCCGCGTCGCCGATCAACACAACTCCATCGCGATAGGGCCTGTCGACCCAACGGTGCGATCCATCGAAGCTGGCGAAAGGACCTGCCTGCCGTCCCCGGTCAAACCAGTGCCCCGGCGCGCCTACCGCTTGAAGCTGGCGCACCATTTCGGCCACCGAACGGGGACCGGACAAACGTTTCGGCAGGACGTCCTTGTGGTAGATCAGGTAGATGCGGTTACGCCCGGGCGCTATTCGCATGGCGATGACCATCCGTGCGGCCTGGGGATCATAGAAGAGGTTGATCGTATTCGCCGGTTGCTGAGCATTGCCCACGAGTAGCTCCGAGCAATCGACTTCGCCCTCGAGTATCATGCCGGCCGTAATGAGTTGCTTCGGGTCGTGCCTGACCTCAAAGCCAAGGAGCGAACGCAGCCGTGAATCCCGACCGTGTGCTAGGACGACCAAGCGGGCTGAGACACCTTTAGTATCGCTCCCGATATGAACGCGTGGCATATTTCCAAATGTCACCGCAGAGGCGGCGCTTCCGCGCCTGACCTCGCTTCCCAGGACCTCAGCGTGATTCAAGAGAACCGTTTGCATCTCGGGATGGGGGAATGTCACACAGCAGGTCTTACCTGGTGTTGTGGCGTGCAGATCCCGCACCGCGGGCGGTGAGCCAGTCCTGAACCTGGTATAATAGCCCGCCTCGATGGCGCAGCTTTTGACAAGCAAATCATAGATGCCCAGCCGCTGCGCCTCAAGACTTCCCCATGGCATAAGAACTTCGCCACGGATGCGATCCCTGAACGGATTCTGCTGTTCAACAATGAGTATCCTGGCCCCGCGACCTGCTAGGGCGACGGCCAGCGAAGAACCTGCAAGACCACCACCAACGATGATCAGGTCGTAGTCAGCCCCACCCCGGCCGGACATCGAAGTTTCGCCGTTTTTCCTGTCCGCCATGGCCTACGCCCACGGGAAATATTCTGACTAGGGTCAGGACCCATTAATTTGTTGAGTTGATATCTGTTGGGTGATTCAAGGTGGCAGGAGGTGCTGCCTTGAGTGATTTGCTGATGTTGAC
>NZ_JACHEF010000018.1 GCF_014207355.1 Mesorhizobium sangaii
CGCGGCATAAGATGCTCGTCGATCGGCCGGAAGGATCGGCTGCCATCGACCCAGATGTCCGCAGATCTAAGCCGGTCCCGCAAAGCCGCGAGCGTTGCAATCTCATAGAGACGGATCGGGCTTCTCCTGCCCAAGGATTAGCCGTCGATCAGCTTGGCTGAGGTGGGTGACCGGGACGCGATCCGGAAGGGTCCGCCGCTTCTCGGCATAGAGCCGTTTCAGCAGCGAAATCGCCGCAAGAAGGGGATCGTGGCGGCGCGCTGAGCGGAACGTGAACGCCTGCAGGAACGCACCGGCATATTTGTTGACGGTCGCATATTGCTCGGCCGCCAAGGTCAATGGCGACGCCTCGTTGTCTTCGACCATCGACTCAAGCTCAGGCTTCATCCGAATCAACCGGTGCCACCCAACTTCCTGATCGAGAACCTCCAATGCGTTCCGGCCATAATCGTTCGCGGACTGCAGGGCTGTGATCGTGTGCAGGAACATGCGCAGTGCCTTGGCGGTATCCGGCCTGCAGTCCATGTGCCGCTGCTTCTTGCGGTTATTGGCTTGCGAGAACAACCGACCTATCAGCTTCATGAACATCGACACTGCATCGTCGGTGAGCTTCTGGCCGAGCTTGATAATCTGCGCCACGATCAGCGCGATCGACGGCTGGCATTGAAGTCGTTGGCCAGCCATGCAGGTGTGGCGTTGCCCTCACGGATCATCTGATCCCATCGTCCAGATGGTATGCACACCTGCAATTTCGCGTCGATTTCCAGCTTGCGCAGGAAGGCAATCCGTTCGGTCAGCCCGACCAGGTTTGACGCACCTGGCGCTTCTGGCGCCGAGCGCAGCCAATGAAAGCGCGTCTGGCCGAGGGCCGGGTCAACCTCCAACAGCTTGTCCAATGACGCAAGCCGATCAGGCGAGATACCCTCGATAAGTTCTTTCTCAGCCCGTCGGCGAGCGATCGCGCGACCGCCGAGGCCGATCTTCTCGATGGAATGCAGCGAAGGCAGGAGTGCGTTTCGTTTCCGGAGCTCGGCAATGACTGCTGTCGCGATCGGCAACCCGTGATCGCCGTTGGCCGCCGCATCGATTGCAGCCACAAGAGCGGCGCGGCGATCGTCTCTAGATGCAGTCCGGAGACCGAGGTAAGCCATCAACGATCGGCTGTGATCGAAACGCGTCTGTACTCGATGCGCATAAAAGGCGTAGAGGCGCGCGTCGATACCGAGCTGATCCGCAAGATAGGTGATCACAGCCGCAGGTGGCTGCTCGTTGTCCCACAAGAGCCGCCCTGTTTGTCGCATCGTGCAGAGTTGAACGGCGAAGCCCAGCTCTGCGGTCGCCGGCGGAGTTCGCATTCCAATCTATCTGCCGGGTCCAGAGTAAAGTGACGGATCAGACTATCCTCGTCCGTCGCTATGCCCAGCAGTATCGCCGCTTCCTTTGAACTGACAAGCCGTCTTCTACCCACTCGCCTTCTCCCTCGGCACACTAAATTCCAAGGGGAAGTGGTTGGCCACCGGCCGGAAGCTTTCAACCAGCCCGGTGGCTTCATCTACAGATCTATGCGCGTGTTCGCGCTTCGTTCGACCTTAGCGTGTCTGCAGGAACGGTTCTTGTTCCGACCCCAAACTGCCGCGATGACGAAGTCCTGCCTCATATTCTGGCCAGTTCGTCACCCTGAACTTCATCTTCTCAATATGATGGCGGCGGCTGGTATTGTGTTTGAAAGGCATGGCTACGCTACAAAGGCTATTGCGGTTACCGCTTGCCTAAACCCACACCAATAAAAGATCCGTGCACCAAGGCCCATATATTGTAAACGGCTTTCCTTCGGCACGTCCGATTCTCGTTTGGGCGATTCCTGAATAGCCGAAAACGGTCGGTGCACCGTCCCGGAATTCCGGTTGCCCTTGATCTATGTCAAGGATTACTCCTTCGAATCCTGTAGCCTCTCCTCTGGGTTCATGGAGATATCCCATGAACAGACTCAACGGGCTTATCGGTGGTTGCGCCGCGCTTCTGCTCTGACGAGCGAGCCGCGCTTTGGCGGGGGATCGGTGACGGCATACGCGGACTACGCGCACCACCTTCGTTTACGGCGGTAAGTGAGCCAACTGGGGAAATCCGAGGAGCCGCTAAAGGGTCGAGAGGAGATCAGTTTGAGCTTTCTTGAAACGAGTTTGCAGCTGTTTCAGCAGAAATATGCGCCTGACTTAGGTCCAGAACAATACGCTCACCACACTGGCGTCGACCGGGATGGCAATCCAATGAGTGGCGCATTGTTATGGGCTAAGGCTGAAGCTCAGAGGATCAGTAATGCGCTCGTCACTGGCACAACCAATATGGTGGATGCTGAACTCAAGTTGACCCAAAAACTTCACGAGAGAGTGAGAGATTATGTTCAATGGTATCATCAGGACGAACGATGTCGTAAAGGGGTGTCGGTTCTGGAATATGGGCCTGGAACAGTGCTAGCCTTCCAACAGAAAACGCTTCCCCTTGTAACAGGTCTGCGCGGCGAAACCTCACGTTGCACGCTCGTCGACCGGTCAAAAGAGTTCCTCGGGGACATAGCGCAATTGCCGTCCGCTTTGGGGTTGAAAATCGAGTTCATACGCGACGATATATTCTCTGGGCGACGCTATTTTTGCGACGATGAAGCGGCATTTGTTGTCATGTTTGGCCGGACATTTGGAAATCTTGCCGCCCGAATAAATGATACGCCCCCCGTGGAGGCGGTCGTCGAGACGCTGAAGAAAATATCGAATAGTGCGAAGAGGTGCTGGGTTGCGATCTCAATTGGCTCAGATCTGAGGAGGGATGTGGCGAAGTCCTACTATGAAGCGCATCCTGAATTTCAGCTAAACGTGTTCCATAGAATGAAGGCAGAGCTGCCGGTCGACGCTAATTTCGATCCCGAGGCATTTGAGTATGAGTCGGATGTAAGAGGTGAAGACCAATTCATGCAAGTCATGCACACTGCGGTGGTCAAAAGGGATCTGGACTTTTGCCTTGGTGGTAAAGAGATTATACTGTTAAGTGGTGATCGACTGCATCTAAAGAACTCGCTTTCATTTTCTGAGTTGTTTTTCAAAAAATGTGCACACCGAGCGGGGTTTGTGTCAATCGACGTGCTCTCAGACAACGCCGGCTCAGACATTCACGTGTTAGAGAAGGTGAATTAAACAGAACAAGAAATGACATGAGGCGTCAAGTCTCGGTCGCGACCACGCTGAAACGCTCGAAGGGCGGCCAGTTCGCGCTGTATGCCAAGGCTTTGCCCGGCAATCCCTCGCCACACGCTGGCGACCGTCATTTCCGACATCGAGAAAACCATCGGCGATGAGATCGAGCGCATGCTCGCCGACGCCGGCTACCGCGGCCACAATGCCCCGAAAGCCACCGGTTCCGGGTCTTCACCAGAAGCACCGCGTCACGCCGGCGATCAAGCGCGAGATGCGGCGCATGGGCCACAACTATCTCGCCGGCGAACACGGCGATGCCATCAATGCCGTCCTGGCCGCTTCAGGCTACAACTTCTCGATCCTCCTCAACTGGCTGAGGATGCTTTTGTGGCTACTGCTGCCTGCCACCACAGCAGAGCGAAACCGCGCGCGCCTAGCGCCGATCATTGTTCACGGTCGACAAACCCAGAAACGGTCGCAATCGTCCGCCACTCGTTGTTCGGGCGAAGGCGCTCGCATCATCGCAGCTGTTCCGACAGCGTTATTCATACAGGCGAGTCCGACCACGCTCAGCCTTTTGAGCGATATCCGACAATTTGTCGGCTTTGCCTATTTACATACGGCGCCTTGGCGGGCATCGCCAGATGCTAGGAGCCCCCACAAAACCACAGTTTCGCGCAGGCCTATCTCGCAAGGCTGCAGCGCCCCAAAAATCGTGATTCGTTCACAGTCGAGACGCTCGCCGCCAACATCGGCGTCGTCGAACAGGGCCCTGGGCGCGGAGTGCGTTGACTGCGGTAGGTCAATGTCGCGTTGAGGCTCGTCCGATGTACGACAATGCTGGACATGCGAGAGCGCCGGTTTGAGCCATTTCGTTGTATTAGAAAGAGTTCTTCCTTTGGCACTCATATTGCTTCTAGGCATTTGCAGGACACGCCACGGACCGACTTATCGCGCGGAGATATCGATATGATAGCACAATGGTTTCTGCCGAGCCCTACTTCCGATCATCAAGGAGCGGATCGTTTCAGATGCAGAAGTAACTGGCTGTTCGCGCCTGGTCGAGGCAGCACAGGCGCATATTCCGCTGTCGTGCCCCGGCTACCGGCACGAGGGCGCCGAGAAAACCCCCGCCGTCACGACCTTCGCCTCGCTTCATAAGCGGGTTTCGGGCGCTGCAATCTTGCCGCGGGCGTGGGAGAAGTGATCGATGCCGACGCGCTCAAGCGCGATTTGGATCAGAGATTCGGCAACTCGCTTGCCGAAGCTTCCCTGCTGCCGATTGCGGAAACTACGCCGAAGCCCAGGCAGGAAACTTGCATTGAAGTGCAGCGTCTGGCGGGTGGATCCGGATACATGCAACAGTAGGAACCTAAATCATGGCTCACTCTGCGGACCTCGACCTGTTCCGCCAACGCGTCGCCGAGGCGCTCCCTTCGGCCAATATCCCAACCCTACTACTCCTTCTGTACCGGTTCACAGGAAAGGAGTACTGGCTCAACCCGCCGTTTGTTCCCGTGAAGAGTGGCTGGGGCGACAACGATTCAGGGGGGCTCGCGGACGAATTGCAGACGAAGGTTCGCAGTGCAGCACTGGCCGCCATCATCTCTTGGCGCCGCGGCGCACAAGTCGCCAAGCAGGACCTGTCGGCAGAAGAGTTGATCCGCATGCTGACTGTGTCGGAGGCTGAGCCTATCCCGCCAGAATACGCTGACATGATGCTTCATAAGCTGCGGAGATATTCAGGCGCCATTCCGAATCCGGTGTCCTTGCCGGAGGGGTTTCGTGTGCTCATCATCGGGGCGGGCATGTCCGGTGTCGCAGCCGCGATTCGGTTAAGTCAATTGGGCATCTCCTACATCCAGATCGAAAAGCAAGACAGCACCGGCGGGGTCTGGCACTCACATCACTATCCTGGCTGCGGAGTGGACACGCCCGGGCATCTCTACTCCTACACTTTTGCCAGTGGCGACTGGAGCAAGTTCTTCCCGTTACAAAAGGAAATCGACGACTACTTCAAGCGTGTTGCCCGCGACTTTGGGATCGAGAGCTCCATCCGCTACGGCACCGAGTGCCTGGTCACCCGCTATGACGAAGAGAGCCTAACTTGGCACTCCCTGTTACGCTTGCCCAACGGTACGGAAGAAACCCTCGTAACCAATGTGGTCCTCTCGGCCGTGGGGGGCTTCACCACGCCGAAATGGCCGAACGTTTCGGGCCTGCGCGACTTCGACGGCCCGGTGGTCCACACCTCGGAATGGGATCCAGAAGTCGCGCTCGACGGTAAACGCGTGGCCGTGATTGGTAATGGGGCTTCGGCAATGCAGGTTGTTCCCGCCATCGCAGATCGGGTGGGGGCTTTGACAATCTTCCAGCGCTCACGCCAATGGGCGGCGCCCTTCCCGAAATTTCAAAAGCCGGTTCCGGAACCGGTGCAGTTCTTCTTCCGCGAGGTGCCACACTACGAATGGCTGTACAGGCTCCGGCTGAGTTGGATTTTCGACAGTGAAGTGCACGAGGCCCTGCAGAAGGATCCGGCCTGGCCGCATCCGGACCGTTCCGTGAATGCGGTCAACGACGGCGACCGCGAGACTTACACACGATACATCGAGGGACAGCTGGCGGGGCGCCCTGACCTTGTCGCCAAGGTCATCCCGTCGTACCCGCCATTCGGCAAGCGGATGCTCCTAGACAACGGCTGGTACAGAACCCTACTGAAGCCGCATGTTACCCTGGTAGACGAAGCTGCTGCGCGTGCTGAGGGCAGGTCGATCCATGCGATTAGTGGTGAAACGCATGGGGCAGACGTTGTCATCGTCGCCTCAGGCTACGATACCACACGCTATCTACTTCCTGTTCAGGTGATCGGACGCAATAGTCGGACGGTACGTGAGGTCTGGAATGATGATGACTGTCAGGCGTACCTTGGCACCGTTGTAGCGGGGTTCCCGAATTTCTTCATGCTCTACGGCCCCAATACGGCCCTCGGCCATCGCGGCAGCTTCATCTTCACAATCGAGAGCCAAATTGATTACGTGCTGAGTGTTCTGCGTCAGATGGGCGAGAATAAGCTTGTCGAAGTAGAATGCCGGCAAGATGTATATGAACGTTACAATCGGAAAATCCAACAAATGCACCAGCAGATGATCTGGAGCCATGCCGGCATGTCCACCTTTTTCCGCAACGATCGAGGGCGAATCGTAACAAACAGCCCTTGGCGTCTGGTCGATTATTGGAAGTTGTTGAAGGAGGCGGATCTCGGTGACTACCGTACCGTGCCGCAGGTGGTTCCCGATTAGAGGCTTCGGATAAAGCGGTTTGAGAGGGCGGTCCACGACCCCCGCTCGCGACTACGGCCTCGACTTCTTGACCGGGGCGGCCTATCGGCGTTGCGCTGCCATGAAGAATGAGACCTATGGTCGTTGCCACGATTTCTCGAACAAGTGGGGGGACGTCCACAGCGAATTCGCGCTGCCAACGGATGCGCCAGCATGGGCCCTTGAGCTAGCTGCGCTGGCGGGCGGCAGCGACACGCTCACCCAGGTGGAGCTGAATTTTCCGATCAGGGAAGCAGCGGTTGGCCTTCCCTGAGAGGCAGGAACTGCATTTCGTCGTGGACACCGATCCACCTGAGCGGCCTCGACAAAACGTTCGAACCCTTTGCGTGAACGGCTACCCGTCCGGCAGACTCAAAACGAAAGAGCCGCCTCATGGAAGCTGAATCAATCTGCAATCACAGGGAGGTAAAAATGACCAGTCTGGCTTTCCTTGCCCCCGTCCACGTTAAGACCAACGACGTGATCCACGACATCAACTCGGTGCGGGAGGCGCTGGTATTCTTGAATCAATGGCCCAAGGCCCGTCGGGACCGGTGTACAGTTGTGCTATCAGAAGCTGCAACGCCGCGATCGCCGGGCAGATGACAACCGAACAGGCGCGACAAGCATTTATCAGCTTTGCCAGGATAGCTAGGGTGTTTTTGGCCAGATCCGATTTTTCGCCGTTAGCAGTGGCGAGTCAGAAGCGGCACCAAGATTTCCATCGATGATATGTTGCCTTATGAGGCCGAATTCCAGTCTGCCCTTTATGCGACTTTCGGAGCACAAAAGGCGAACGTTGAGAGCGCGTCGTGTGGTTTCGACGTCAATAACCCTGCCATTCCGCGGCTCCGGCGAGCATTGGCAATGGATCGAACCGGGCCGGAAGCAGGCGGTCCGGTTCTGGAGCAAACTAGCCTGAATGGTGCCATTCCGCCGGCGACCCCAACCCGGTCATGGCCAATGTTCACCCGCTGCTCCCGCACACAGTCGGGAGCGAGCCAGGAACTCGGCACTGGTACCGACTGGCTCTGCGCCTGTGCGTGCGGGAGCGTTGGTGAGTTAAGCTCTCAACGCATCTTCCCGCTGAATGCTGAATGCATCCTGCAGCACCTGAAGTTTGGATTTGAAGCGGTCATAGTCTGGTATTGCCTCGCTGGCCTCCCCATCAAGACCAAATTCGACGGATAGAGCGAGCATCTGGTCGCGAATTCCTTTGGCATCAAGTGATTGGTCGAGCCCATCTCCAATCCGTTCAAAGAGAAAAAGACCCTGTTCGCGAGTGGCGCTTTCAGGGTGGTCTTGGAGGAAGATTTTGCGCTGCTGTTCGACCAAGGCTTTGACACGATGACGCAATCGCTCCTCTTCTGCCGCGCGGCGCTTACGGTTCAGTCCTTTGAAGAGCGCCTTCATTCGATCTAGAAAGACGACGATGCTAGCTTCGAGTGCTTGATCCGCTTTCGAGGTCTCGCACAAGGCGACGATAGCACGAGCGAGACCAATCTTATCGATATGGCTAGCATGAGACTCGGCCGCCACCTTCAGTGCGTCATAGATGCCGACCTGCTTGTTCAAGTGAGGTACGACTTCGGCGGGGGTCAACGTGATCGTCCCACCCTCGCGGAATTCAGCGACCTCTCTGAAATAGATATTTGCGGCAGCGACGGCGAGTTCGATAGGTAGGAGATCCTCCGGTTCTGTCATGGCATAACTTGGATCCTGGACGATGTCGAAATCAGCAAACTGCATCACATAGTCGGGATTGAGGAGACGGCGGACTTTCTTGTCATTTTTGCGCAGCTTCTCGGCGGCCTCGTTGCCGCTCTTGTCGGAGTCGAGGAGAATGATCACGGCCTGGCGCATCGCTATCGCGACCCCGGATCAGATAGAGCATGTATGGAACATGGCTGGCTGATCCGCATGGCACCAAAACGGTACGGTTAAGATCTAGTAACTCACTTTCGCTCGATACGCCGCGGCGCTGGATCGCTCGTGAAAGGCTGCGAGGAGAACCTGGTCGGCGGTGCCTTCGACGAGAAGATTGCAGGCGCCGATGAAAGCCGTTTCGCCGACATACGAACCGAACGCTGAGCGGAGCGGCTCGTAGTGATTCTGCGAGGCATCTTTGATTACGCGAGTACCATCTGAACCCTTGCCCTTCTGAAGTACGCGAATGCGCTCGGCACGATTCTTGTCGAGCAGAAAGGGCGAGTGGGTCACATAGACGACTTGAACCGGCCGCGCATCTCCGTCAGGCTCGGCAAAGCCGCGAAAGATCTTGAGGAGATCCTGTTGGGCCTCGGCCGAGAGGTAGGCATCAGGTTCGTCCATTAGCAGGATTTCAGGTCGATCAGGATCGGGCTCGTGCGTTTGCGACTGGATGAAGTACGAGAGGAAGTATTTGAGCCCTGCGCTGCGCTCGTCGAACGTATATTGAGTTCCAGTCCGATCCCGGATTGTGAAGACGAGATCGGACTCGAGCGCTGCAACACGAAGCTGGAAGTCGCGATCCTGCACCCAATATTTCGGAAAGTTTAGCCGCTTTTCCAACTGCTGATTGATGCTCTCGACCAAAGCCGTGACGTGGCCATTCTCGCCTGCATCGATAAACTGCCCCAACTCAACAAGGCGCTCGGGCTCGACGTTCGCAAGATGCAGCAATAGCTTACGAGCAAGCGTGTAAGATTTTCTGAGCTCATCCTGTGTGGCAGGGCTTTCATCCAGTTCGGAAATAATTGGACCGAGCTTAGGCGCCAGGCCTGGCAAGTCCTTAGCAAAGCGCGTTTGGTCGGCGGAATAAACACCACGAAGGATGTCGAGAACGTCGAATGAGCGCTTGCGGGTTTGCCGGTCACGCAAAACGCCACTTTGTCCGGTGACAAGTTCAGAAGTCGGCAGCGCGCCAGGTAGTGCGACGTTTGATTGGATCGTGAAGACCCGAGGTAGCACGGACTTGCCGAAGTCGCGTGCGGCAGCATTGAGGAGCTCCTCACGATGAAAGATTCCGGTTGACGTCGAGAAGTATAGCTCGAGCTTGTCAGGACCCTGGCGGAACATCAGGAAAGACTCAAAGCTGTCAGGCGCGCTTGCTACCTCGGAACGGATCTTGCCGACCTCGTCCTCTGTCACGTCACTCCAAGCAATACCAAGATGAGGCCAAAAGTCGTTCCCTCTCTCGACATTGAAAAAGTCGCAATATCGGCACAGATCCTGGTGCTTGAAATCCTCGCCGCTAATAGCCTTGCTGATCGCGCCCAACAAGTGACTTTTTCCGGATTCGTTGGCGCCGACAATAGTAGTGATGCGAGCGTCTATCGGAACTTCTATGTAGGGGTACCACAACTCTCCGATCATTTCCCACGGGCGAGGTTCAGCGTCGCGATGCGCCTTGCGGTGATGATCGTAGTTGAAGGATTTATAAAAACGCGCGTAGACTTTGTTGATTTTCATGAAAGGCCCTCCCGTTCCCCTGCCAACATCTTTTCGCGTTAGTGCCTATCCAAATCAAGTGATTATTCATTGAGGTCGTTAGGTTCTACAAGGAGTGACCGCATTCGGCGCAAGAAGGATCAATATGAATCTGGACCGCCCTTAACGCTGAATTGTGGGGACAGACTGCGGCAGTCGTAGCTGCGGCTTATCGATCGTTGAGCAGTTGAGCAGAAGATGCCTAGCGGTGCTCCGAGAAGGCGGCTCAATACTGAGACTTACGTGTTGGTGACGACCGGCCAAGGCAGACCAGAAGAGGATATCCGCGTGACGCGGCATCTCCTCGGTGTCGATTTGCTCAACATAGTCCACTATCCGACGTTCCAAAGACAGGACGCAGAAACGGCTGCTTGCGGCATAGAACGACCATACCGGCCGTCTCTGCTCTGGAGTACATTGCACTGTAGCAGCCTGGGGCCGTGATCGGGCGGGCAGCTTCAGGCCTCGAACATTTGAGAGCGGATATTTGAGTCGGCGCAACGTCGTAGTGACATTGACCCATGGCGGACCTTACGGCGAAATCCAGCCCTTAAGTCGACGACGCGACCTCATCCGAACTCCCTAAGCCGGATTGCTCGCTAGACACGCGAGAACAAACCGGGCCAAACGGGGCTTTATTTGAGCGCGCGACGTGCGCCGAATCAGCAGACGTCTTATTCTGCGGCCAGATCGCCGATCCTCTGGTGAGTCGGCCAAGGGCGTGTAGCCGGGAATTAGATCATGAAGACCCTGCGATTGATTGAGCGGATCGCACACTGGCTCGCGCTCGTTCTAGGCATCGTGGCCATCGTCGCGATTGGGGTAATTATTGGTCGTCCTTCGGAAAAAAGTGGCAATCAGCCTAGCTTTGCAGGCGCAGAGCGGCAGCAAAAGCGCCTCGTGGTTTTTCTTGACGGCACATGGAACAGCGTCAACAGCAATACGAACGTCTGGCGCATGCGAGCGCTATGTGCCGCGAATGGCAAGGATGGCAAGCCCCAGCTCGTTTACTACGAGGTCGGGGTCAACGGTTTCCTGGGCGGTGTTTTCGGCCAGGGGCTCGATGAGAACATTCGTCTGGCTTACGAATGGCTTGTCGAAAACTATAACGATGGCGATGAAATCTTCATTTTCGGTTTCAGCCGGGGCGCATTTACAGCCAGAAGCCTGGCTGGATTGGTCGCCATCGATGGAATCCTGAAAGCAGGCTCCCCCATCGGCGTGACCGAACTTTTTGATCGCTACAAAGAAGGAGACGAGGAAACCATCTGGAAATTGAAGGAGAAGGCAGCTTCGGGAGACTTCAGCAACCTGACAGAGCAGGACAAATGGCTGCTCAAATACTCCCAGTCCGCAGAAGTGAAGGTAATCGGTGTGTGGGATACCGTCGGTTCCGTTGGCCTGGCGGCTGGGAATATTCCGGGTTTTAGCCGCTCCACGTTCAATTATCTCCAGACGGGACTACGCATCCATATCCTGAACGGCTATCACGCCCTTGCCATTGATGAGCACCGAAACGACTTCGCTCCCACGCTCTGGGATGTTCGCCACCCGAAAGATCAGAACGCAGTCATCGCACAGGCGCGGTCGCTCTCCGCCGTTGAGCAGCGCTGGTTTGTGGGTGCTCATGGCAATGTCGGGGGCGGCTATCAGACTGATCTTCTTGCACAGGCCCCGCTACGCTGGATGATGAAGCGGGCGGAATCGCAGGGACTTTCGTTCCGATCGGAGGTCGATCTGGATGGAGATGCTCTGACAGCACCAATTGCCGACTCCTATAAGTCGTTTGGCTCAGGATTGTACGCCATGGTTTCTCCGCCTCTTTATCGCACCATTGGTCGCGAGCCGGACGTTCGGGAAGATGGAAGCCACATCAACGTCAACGAGACGATCGACGCCAGTGTGTTCGAGCGGTGGCGGGCTGATCCCACATACCGCCCGGCCAACCTTGTCGAGTGGGCACAGCGCAAGAAGGTGGATCCCGCCCAGTTGCGAGCTTCCGTGCGGGCTGACGATCCCCGGGTGGACGTGCCCGATCAATAGTGCGTGCGGGATGGTGATTAACGTCGGCTTCGGGGCCGTTTGCTGACCGACAGGTTTCGGACGAGTAATGTACGATTCCTGCCCTTCACGGGCCGACGCTTCGGATACTAAAGACTGGCCATCATTGGGGTGCTGAAACCGCGATGGATTGGCATCAATTTCATCTGGACCCTTCGCCGCCTTTCCTGTCTAACCCAAATAACAGGAAGGATTGGTGCTTGTGGCTGTAAGTTCAGGGTTGGAAAAAGTTGAAAGGCTAGTCGCGCAGCTTGAGGACGCGCTGGACAGCGAAGATCGGGAGAAGGATGCTCGCACGATTCTGCGGCAGACCTTAATTGTGCGGCTGCCAAACTCGCCCGAGAGTGGCAGCGTGGCGGACGCGATCGAGGCTTTAGCCGCGCAAGGCGATGCTATGCAATCTCTTGAGGCAGCGACTTTGCTGCGCTGCCTGGGTCGCGATGCGATGGTCAGCAGCGCGCGTGAGGCATCCATAGAGCGCCCTGTCGTGACGATCGTCGAGCGCGCCCTGCCAGAGCTTGCCAGCTTTTGCGGCGCCGTTCAGAAGCGACAGACCTATGAGAAATACGAGGTCCTTAAGACTGTTCACGGACGCGCCGAAGAGACTCTTGCGCCATTCGTCAACGTGCCGGCCGATCTCGACGCGGTTCTGGGCGCTCGCCAACTTCTGGCGCGAACGCTTAATAACCCATTGCTGAAGGCCTATTGCGCGCCGTCGCACTTGGCTCAAATCCGGGCCGGGTTTGAGGTGGTGAACAACAAGCTGGCGCGCCTCCTCAAGGACACGGCCAGCTTGCCGGCGAACATGATGGACTGCAAGCAGGCAATCAGGGATCAGCTCGCCTACTGCGAGGCGCATTCCAACTTTTTGACCAAGCGGTATTTCGCAACCTATCTCACGATCGCGGATGCGGCGCTGGAGAAATTCCTCACCTCTGTGCGCGGGCGCTTCAAAGCCCAGATCGTCCCCCGCCTGAGCGACGGCGGCATATTGCAAAAGCGCTACCCCTTCCGTGAAGCGGGTCGCCAGATCAAGCTTTCAATTCCCCTCCGGAATCTCGGACCCGGGATCGCTTCGAACGTGACGGTTCAGATCGAGGCTGATCCCGAACGTTTTCTGTTCGCCAACGAGGAGCTGTTACTTGGGAGCGTCGCCGCGGGCGACTTCTCGGCCGTATTCAACGGCGAGGTGATGACTGAAACCGATGCCGTCGTGTTCCTGGTGTCGGTTAAATGGGACGAGACAGGGGGTTCAGAGCGCCAAGGGGTCGAGTTCATGGCAACTGCAAACGCCCAGCGCAGTGATATCGACTGGCAGGCCCAGACGTACCGGCGTCCCTATAGCACCGATGTCGCCAAGGGCGACACCTTCGTAGGGCGTGTCGACAAAGTCCAGGCGCTCGGCAACAAGATGCTCCGGACTCCAATGGAGTCCTTCTACGTCACTGGGCAGAAGCGGGTCGGGAAAACATCACTTGCCCTAGCGGCTGTCGCGTTCGCGAAGGAGCACGCGGCAGAGCCGGGGATCGAATCCAAATATCTTTTGTGGGGCGCCATAGCCAACGCCGACCCTGCGGCCTCGCTGCGTGAGTTGGGCACACACATTGCCGAGTTCATAATCGACAGCTTCCCGGCTGGGGTGCAGACGCCCGCACTCAGCTTCGACGGAAGCATCGCCGCACTCACCCGCCTCGCCGACATCGCCGCAAAGGTTCGCCCCGGACTGAAATACGTGATCGTGATCGACGAGTTCGACGAGATCCACCCCGAACTCTACCAGCATGGCAATCTTGCAGAAACATTTTTCGCCAACATCCGCGCTCTCACGACTTGCGAGAACGTCTGCCTGATCCTCGTCGGCGGCGAGAACATGCCGTTCGTGATGGATAGGCAAGGCCAGAAGCTGAACAAGTTCGTCCGGGTTCCGCTCGACTATTTCTCGCGCGATTCCGAGTGGGAAGACTTTCAGCTTCTTGTTCAGAAGCCCAGTGCCGACGTGCTCGAATGGCATGAAGACGCGATTGCCGAGGTGTTCAATGTCACGAAAGGAAATCCCTTCTTCGCAAAGATCGTGTGTGCTGCAGTCTTTGAGGATTGTGTTCGCGAGCGCGACTCGGATGTCACGGGCCAGGAGGTCCGATCGGCTATCGCCGCCCAAGTGCCGACCTTCGACACCAACGCCTTTGCCCATCTCTGGCAGGACGGCATCCACAAGCCGGTCAACGAACGCGAGCCGGACATCCTGCGCCGCTGCCGCACGTTGGTGCTAGTCGCGCGTACGGCACGGCGAAACCTGCCGGTCACTATCGAGAACCTGCTCGCGCAAAAACACGGACTGATGCTGCCCGACACCGAGATCGTGCCTGTGCTGCACAATTTTGTCGGCCGATCGGTGCTGCGTGAGAACCAGGGCCAATATACTTTCGTGCTGCCGATCTTCCGTGCATGGCTGGTTGAAGTCGGGGGCAGCCGGCTAATCGCCGACGCGCTTGGGGAGGAACTGGCGCACCATGTTCAGGCTGCCGAGGATGAGGCTTTTGTCCAGTCAAACGAGATCGCCGCGTTGGTTAGGAGCTGGCCTACCTATCAGGGGCGCGAGATCACGGGCGACGAGGTGCGCGCTTGGTTCGAACAGGCCGAAGGTCACCGCCAGCAGCGTCTGTTGTTCAAGCTCCTGCAGCACCTGCGCTTCTACGGCGACGTGGAGATCCGCGAAGCGCTCAAGACCTTACACAGCTTCATCCGGCCATCGTTGCCGACGTTTGTGATCCGCAAACGAACCGATAGGCGGTCGGACGTACTGCTCACCTATGCTGACGGTGAAGGCAAGAGCGGTCAGTTCTATACATCTCGCTATGCGGAAACGAACGGGCTCGCCGCTAAGAGCATCATCGCCCCGTACCACTTCTCCGAACAAGTGCGAGAGAAGATGGGGGCCGGGCTAAAACCTGCGGCCTTGCTCTTCCTCGACGATCTGGTTGCGAGCGGTCAGTCGCTTGCTAGGAACTTGAGCCGCTTTATAAGCGTGAATGAGGTTTTGCTGCGTGAAATGAACATCCCAGTTACCGCTTTGGCGCTTGCAGTCACGCCTGACGGCGACGAGATGGTTCGCGATGCCATGGGCGTGTTCGACTGGCTGCAGTTCGACTTGCGGTACGTCGATATCATTGGGCCGCGAGAGCAAGCCTTTGGCAAAGACCTGGGCATCTGGGCGAGCCAGGATGAGAAGGAAAGGGCGAAGGCACTGTGTCGGGATCTCGGCTCGCTGATTTATCCGCACAACCCGTTCGGCTTCGGCGATCAAGGCTTGCTTGTCAGCTTCCCCGTGAACTGTCCCAACAACACGCTACCGATCCTACACTCACCGTCGCGCGCCGAAGCGAGCCAATCGTGGCATCCTCTATTCCCGCGCGCGATCCATTAGCAGATATGGGCCATCCCCCGTCCACAACCACTACTCTTTGTGGACGCGCAGCTCTTATTCCCGATGATCGTTGGCTCGTCTGGTCTCGTGCTCCCGGTCAAACATTTGCTTCGGTGGAATGTAGTCATTGCGCGGATACTCGCCATCGCCAGGTGGAACTTTGTCGGCATGTGTTCCCCCAAATCAGCACGGGGCCATTAGCTGCATTACAGGTCTTCCGAAGACGACCTACGTTCGAGGCTATTTCCGCAAGAACGGAACCTATGCGACCATACTATCGGAGCCACCGATAGAAGGGCCGCAGGGAAGCAATTTCCGCGGAGTCGCTGCTGGGGATGAGACCTACATATGAAACGGACCGACCATTCCGTAAGAGGTGATCGCGCCCTTGACGACGGCGATGAAGACAAGCTTGGTTTCCGCGAGGTTGCGAAACGAATTGCGGTATCACTTGTCGACCGGGCCTCGGAGGACGGACTGGTTGTGGGATTGGAGGGGGCTTGGGGCTCCGGCAAATCCAGCCTGCTCTATCTGGTCGGTGAAGAACTCGAGAATCTGCCACTCTCGCGACGGCCGACTGTTATTCATTTCCGGCCCTGGCTGATCGGCAATCGGGATGCCTTGATCAGCAGCCTGTTTACTGAGTTGTCTAACCAGCTGGATCAGGCTGCGCTGGCCGCTGGCGATGCAACAAAAATATCGATCAAAAAGGCCAAGGAGGCCGGCGAAGCCCTTCAAGCGTTCATGTCGGGGTTAAGCAAGGCTGGCGGTTTGGTTGAGTTTGTAGGCGATATCACGGGTGTCGGGCCACTCAAATACGCTGGCACAGGCATTAAGGTCGTGGGAGATGCTGTCGCCGGCAAAAAAGCGCCGCCGCAACTAGCGTCTCTCAAAGACAAGCTGGTTAAATCCCTGCGGGACCTCGGCCATCGCTTCGTGGTGACGATCGATGATATAGATAGATTGGAACCAGCCGAAATCCTTGAAACACTCCGCCTGGTTAAGTCGGTGATCGATCTCCCGAATATGATCTATCTGCTTTGTTATGACAGCGAGGTGCTTGCCCACAGCGTCCAAGAAGCCGCCAGCGTCCAGGACGGGGGTGCATTTCTGGAGAAGATTGTTCAGCTGACGGTCATGGTACCTAAGCCGGAAGCGTTTCAGTTGCGCCAGTGGTTTGCCGAGGAACTTCAGCAGATCGCCTCCGTCAAAGACGATGACGAACGCGAGCGCCTCCGTCAGGTGATAGATTATGAAGGTGGCCGCCGACTGCGCACCCCTCGATCTGTGGTCAGGACTCTGGATGCAATCCGCTTCTTTTGGCCTCCCTTGCGTGACATCCATGCCGATCTCGCCGATCTCGTCTGGCTACAACTGATAAAAGACGGAAATCCGTCCCTTTATCGCTGGATTGAAGCCTATTGTGGATCGGCCGCTGCGCTGTCTCTTGGCACAGCGCGCATCGACGACGCCGAGAAAAACCTCCAATCAGCCTCGCTGGAAGCGGCGGCTGGGAAGTCTGCGTTCGACGATCACATGTATCGGCATGTGTTTGCTTCGCAGGTGCCGGGCCTCACACCCAGTTTTGCAAAGGACGATTCTCCATTCCAACTTTTCGAAAAAGTTGATGACCGGAAGAGAGACATCGCGATTCGAAAGCGGCGTTTGGCGAGTCCTGATCACTACAGGCTCTATTTTGCCATGGCGAGCCCGTCACACGCCCTTACACAAGCCGACTTCGATGCGATGTGGCGAGCGCTGGCATCCGGTCCGCAGGAGGCCTCTGCGTTGCTGCTGGCGCTGCATGCTCAAAGGGCCACGGGATTGCTCAGCAAATGCGATCTGATGGTCGAGCGGATCAAGGGCGGGGCTTATGAGATTTTGGATGTCCCGCAGTCTCGCAACCTACTCCTGGCCCTCGGCAACAGCATGGACGAAGCTTTCCGGCTGCGCCCTTTTGATGGATTTGCATTTAATTCCCTGTGGGACAGGACTCTTCCCCTCATCCGTCTCGTTTCCACTCGTCTCACGCCAGCTGTGCGCGATCGTACAACTAACGAGATGTTTGAATCCGGCAGAGCGATTGGCTGGCTCACCTTCGTCTTCAGACGTGAGGTTTTCGCACACGGGCGGTATGGCGATCAGGATCGTCCCGCCGGCGATTGGCTGCTGGTTAGCGAGCGGCAGCTGGATGCCGCAATGCGCATCATGCTCAAGCGGTACAAAGCGATGGCCGTCGCCGAAATCCTACAATCGCGCAGCCCATTGAGCCTGCTTTACGCTTGGCTTCAGGCGGGTGATGCAAAAGGACCGCGCAGAAAACTGGCTGCGCACATCAAATCGAATGAAGGGCTGTTACAGGTCCTCAAAGGGCTGACATCTCAGATCAACAGCAGTGATCGAGGAACGTTCGATGTGTTGAAAAAACAAGACATCGAACCGTTTATGGACTTCGAAGATGTCACAAGGCGGCTGACAATCCTCGCTTCAAAACCAAAATTCAAAAGCAGCGCAACTGAGATGCTAGAGCTCATCAAAGACGGCGATCGGTACTGAGCTACGGCTGCCACCTAAAACACGTCGACGAGGACTCCCTGCGGACCGGTCTGAATTCGCACACGGCCATCCTTACGAGTGGTAAGCACGCGTCTGCGTTTACCGTTCAAATCGATGCCGCGGCATCGCTCCCGGTACCAACGCTGCGTCTCTTGGGTGGCGTATTCCTGTCCAGAATCGGATACGACGATAAAATAGGGGAACAGGCCAGTCTCGCGAAATAGGCGATCGCTGCAGCCGTTGCGCCTGCCGTGATGGGAGGCTATCAGAATATCAACCTCGCCCATCGCTGCCCGAAAACTTTGCCGCTGCAGCAGTCTCTCCCATCCCGCAACTTCCATGTCACCGGGAAAGCAGATGCGGATGCCGTGGCTCTCGATGATTGACACCAGGCTCAGGTTATTTTCGTCTTCGAAGTCGGACGGGTAGTTGTTCCAGAAGCATCGAATCCTGAAATCGCCGTAATCGACATCGCCGCTGAGCGGTCCCGTATAGGTCGTCATCATATTTGCCAGCGTGTCTATGCCCCTGCCAATTCCGCCGATTTTTTTCAATCGGCGAAGGCTGTGCGCCGACACCGAGGGATTTTTGGTCAAGGTGCGTATGTCGACGACCCGCACCAGATTGTGTAGGTCGCTCGCATGATCCTCGTCAAAATTCGATATAATCAGCTTGTCGATATGGCGAATGTTCTTGCCGGGCAGATAGGTGGACGGCCGCCAGTTTGTCGTAGAATTATGACCGGCATCGATCAGGACATGCCGGCCGGTATCCGTGACAATATGCGAGCACTGCCCGTGCTCAACGTCAAAAATCCTGAGATCCATCTAGGCCGCCGTCGTCGATGCGTTGGGCAGCATGCGGCGCAGCCTGATCGTATCGCAGGCGGAAAGCAGCGCGGTCGCGTATTGCACCCCGGCCTCCCAAACCCATTGCCTGGTCACGACAAAGACCCAGATGATGATTGCGGCCGCATTGACGGCCATGGCCGAAAGCACGGCCGGCCCGAGCGGCACGAGCGCGCCGATTGCCATGCGCCAGTCGTGCTTCTGCAACAGATTGAAAAACCCCGGATTGCTGTAGACGATCGCACAGGCCGACGCGGCCAGCGTCAGCCCGCAGATGATGATGCCCACCGGCTTCAGGCCACGCAGGTTGCGGCGGAAGCCGTATTGCGCATTTTCCCGATGAACCATCGAAAAGTCTTTGCCCCGCGCCATCTCCTTGAGCCAGACAACCGCCGAGTCATAGACCGCGTCAGCTCCTGACGGATCGACAGCTTCCTGTTCGGCCGTGGGGAACGCCGGCAAGTCCGGCACCGCCGAGCCCAGGAAGCTGAGGTAGCGCTGGCGCGTGTGCCGATCGAGATGGCTGTCGCGGTGGCGCAGGATGATGGTCGTCGGCCACCCACCCCATGCCTTCCGCAGACTCGGCTCAATGCGCCGCCCCTTGGTGCGGGCATAGGACCCGAGCGCGTAGAGGAGGCCGCACGAAGTGGCAACCGTCAACAGCGTTGCGCCGATACTGGACAGAAGCAGCCAGGGGAACCAGGCAAAGACCGCCAGCAGTGGCGGAAAGATCGTCAGTAAGCCCGGAAACAGCCGAGCCTGCCGGCCATAGCCGTCGAACATCTGAGCGATATCGGTAGTCAAGGGGATGGCCATAGCCTATTCCTCATACTCTTCGGGATAGGCAGCCGGCGCGCATCACCACCTTGCGCGGATGGTCTTCGTCTTCCTTGGCGGAGCTGATGACCGCGGTGAAATGACCCTGATGAGGCTGCAAACCTGTGCGGTAAGAAGATCCTTCTGACCGCCGACACTGGGCGGGACGGGCTGGCGGAGGTCATCGCCTATGCGCCCTCTGCGGGCCTGCAGCTTCCGGGCGTCGACCGGTTCCAGGTCCCGCACCATGGCGGCCGACGCAACCTAACGACAGAACTGCTGAATTTGATGCTCGGAGAGCCGGTGGACAGCAAGGTCGCGGGGCTCCACCCCTCCCGGGACGGAGCATTCCATGCTGTCCGGAAGCTCACCCCTTCCGTCATGTGTAGATTGGCGCCGCGATGGATCATTGCGCCCCACGCGGCCCGGATGTAGGCCACCGCGCTTTTGGCTTTTTCCACCAGCGTGGTCAGGAACCCGTCGAAGGCCGACGTTTCGGTCTTGGCTTCCGGAGTCTTGTCGGAGGTGACCACCAGGTCCAGGAAACGGTTACGCGTCGGCGCCATCACGCGGAACGCACCGATCGCGGCCCCCTGGAACGCTTCGCGGATCTCGATGCCCTTCCGCTCTGCGATTTCTTCCAGTGCTGCCAGGTTCGCGTACGCCGAGCGCAGCTTGGAGCGCAGCCGGTCGACGTCATTGTACGTCTCGAACCTGTCGACAATCTCCGCAGCATGGATCCAGGGCCGGTTCATCCACAGCACGCCAACATCGAAGTGCTCGAGGATCTCCACGAGGCCGCGGGCGTGGTCACCGTCATTGTGGGTGGCGACGACGTGGTGGATGAACGTCGGGTTTCCGTAGTGTGCAACGATGTGGTCACGCAACGACTTGCCGGTGTCGACGTAGCCGCCGTCAACGACATGGATGTAGGTCGCGCCGTCCTTCTCGTACCGCAGCGCGATCGCGTCTCCGCTCTTCTTGGTTTCAACGCCAAGAAAATCGATCTCAAAATAGTCTGCCATTTTTTGGGTTTCCTCCCGCCAATAATTTGCATAATACAAATTTCAACTTCTGCGTCGAAGTGTTGGCGTCAGATGTGAACGCCAATGCTTTCTTACAAGAGAGGAGGCGTAGAAAAGTGACGAAAAAGAAACCAGGTTTGGAAGGTCCTCACATCGGGTCGTGAAACAAGGGATTTTCCCTCGAATTTCTTCGATCAGCCGCGCTCGAAGTCCATCGCTACCGGATCAGCGTATTCCGGCCGAACCTGGCGTTAACCTGATCAATGGCCCATTCACCGCCGACGTCCGTCGCGGTAGATCGTCGCAAGGCGACGTCTGCACTGCGAGTCTGGCCACTGCACAGCCGGCGTTGTTCGACAGGACGATCACCGATCGACCGCTTAACGACGGCGCAAAGGCATGCTCGCAACTGCGGTACGCGTCATCGAGTGTCTTTAAGGTCTTAACGCCGCAACGCCCCACTTACGAGATCTGATCTCCAACGAAATCGTCCTCGCCTTCTCTGTTAGCCAAACCGGCAGGGATACCGCCAGCCAGCAGCTTTTCTTTCGACAGCAGCCCTGCGTCCTCGAGCGCCTCGAAATCCGGCAGCTGGCGCAGCGTGTCGAGCCCGAACTGCGACAGGAACGTTTTCGTCGTCACATAGGTGTAGGGCGCCCCCGGCTGCGGGCTGCGCGGCCCCGAGGCGATGAGGTCCTACCCGCGCAGCACGCCGATCAGGTCGCGCGACACCTCCTTGCCGAAGAAGGACGACAGCTCGCCACGGGTGATCGGCTGGAAATAGGCGATACACATGAGGACAAGAGCCTCCGACTGCGACAGTTCTTTTTCGCCCTGGCCGCCTTGCTGGCCGAAGGCGGCGTGGATGACGTCGCCAAAGGCGTTTTTGGTCCGGTGCTGCCAGCCGCCGGCGACCGCGACCAGTTCATAGGGGCGGCCGGTGAGCTCGGCGCGGATGTCGTCGATGATCAGCTCGAGATTGCAATTCCTTCCCACCACCCGCGCGAGGACACTACGTGTCACCGGTTCATTTGCCGCAAAGATCACCGCTTCGACCCGGCCCATCCACTCACGCCAGCGCAGCTCCAGCGGCAGGTGATCGAGCTCGGTGTCAAGCAGCGCCGGCTGATCGTTCGGCTTGTGGCGGGAAGAGGCTTCGCTCATCGCTAAAGTCCAAACAGCCGGAAGGTGGGGCGGCCCGACAGCTCGCGCACGGCATCGAGCTGCTGCAGCCGCTCGAACAGCCGCCGTGCCGCAAAACGCGACAAATTCTTGGTCGTCAGCGAGCCGGAGACAGCGTCTTCGTTGAGCAGCAGGAAAATTGCTTCGCCGGCACCCTTGGCGCGCAATTTCGGCGCCACCGCCAGGAGTTTTGCGGCGCGGCGCGACAACTCGTCAGCCAGCCGGCAGGCCTCCGCTGCCGCTTGAACAAACGCCACGCAGACCGCGCGCTCAAAATCTCTCTCCGCGGGTCGGATGCGCTTGCCGCCGCCGGCCTCGGCGCGGAAGGACGGGCCAAAGGCTTGCGCCATCAGGAGCGGCAGCGGTCGCGGCCAGCGCAGGCTTTGCGCCAGCACCAGGTCGGCGAGCCACCAGGCCAAAAGCTCGGCATCGGGACGCATGGCGACGACGCGGGCGGCGATCGCCGCGGCGGCAAACGGTGCCGGCCGCCCCGAGCGCGCCAGGTCGTCGATGTGTTCACAAAGCGCAGCCAGCGCCTCGACATCCCAATGGAGGCCAAGCTGGTCGAGTATCTTCCTGAGCCGGTCAGGGGTAGCGACGGGCGGCTCCCCGGCCAACTGCCGCCAGGCGCCAAAGATGGTGCCGGCGGGTCCGGGGTCGGACCCGGCCTGGCGCAGATACCAGGCGTCGCGTAGGGCGGCCGCGTCCTCGGCGCGGCCGGCGAGCCGCATGCTGGCGGCGGCGCAGCGAAGCGCCAGCCGCTGCCGCCAAGCAGGGGTCAGGACAAGAGCAGTTCAAAATCTTGCGCTAAGAGCGAACGTAGTGAGAACTTATGCGGCACGCCGTAGCCCAACCGGGAGTCTCAGCGACCGGAACCCTTCCGGCAGATGCTGATCGCTATCCCATGTGTAGATGCCGGTCAGATTGATATGCTCCCAGCTCAGCGGCGAGATGTGCTTGAGCAGGTGATCCGGAATCTCGCGACGCATTTTGCGCAAGTGGGTGACGGCCCGCTCGATATAGACCGTGTTCCAATGGACGATGGCGCTGACGACGAGGTTGAGGCCGGAGGCGCGGAAGGCTTGGCTTTCGAACGATCGGTCACGGATTTCGCCGCGCTCGTGGAAGAAGACGGCGCGCTTCAGCTTATGCGCCGCCTCACCCTTGTTGAGGCCGGCCTGGCAACGCCGGCGTAGCGCTGGACTTGAGTACCATTCGATCATGAACAGCGATCGCTCGATCCGGCCAAGTTCCCGTAGCGCCCTTGCGAGCTGGCTTTCCTTCGGTGATGCTGACAGCTTCTTCAGGATTGTAGACGGCACCACTGATCGCGTCGTGATCGACGCCGCCAAATGGAGCAGATCATCCCAATGATCGAGAATCAGAGTTGCGTTGATCGGTGCCCCGATATGGTTCGACAG
>NZ_JACHEF010000019.1 GCF_014207355.1 Mesorhizobium sangaii
ATCGCCGCCGTCAGCGACGTCTTGCCATGGTCAACGTGACCAATCGTGCCGATGTTCACATGAGGCTTGTTACGCTCGAATTTACCTTTTGCCATGTGATGTCTCCAATCCTGCTCGCCCGTGCGGGCCTTGAATTAAGTTACCGCTGCAACCCGTTCGAGTTACGCGTATTTCTTCTGAACTTCCTGGGCGACCGCGGTCGGCACAGGCTCGTAGTGATCGAACTGCATCGTGTAGGCCGCGCGGCCCTGGCTCATCGAGCGCAGGTTGTCGACGTACTTGAACATGTTGGCGAGCGGCACCATCGCGTTGATGACCACTGCCACGCCACGTGCTTCCTGGCCCTGGATCTGGCCACGACGGCCGTTCAGATCGCCGATGACGCTGCCGACATAATCTTCCGGCGTCACAACCTCGACCTTCATGATCGGCTCGAGCAACTGCACGCCAAGCTTGGGTGCAGCTTCACGGAAGCAGGCGCGGCCGGCGATTTCGAAGGCCAGAACGCTGGAGTCAACATCGTGGTAAGCGCCGTCGATCAGCGTCGCCTTGACGCCGATCATCGGGAAGCCCGCGAACGGACCCGAGGTCATGACGCTGTTGATGCCCTTTTCGACACCGGGGATGTATTCCTTCGGAACCGCACCGCCGACGATCTTGGTTTCGAACTCGAATTCGCTGCTGTCGGGATTCGGCTCGAAGACGATCTTGACGCGAGCGAACTGACCTGTACCGCCGGTCTGCTTCTTGTGCGTGTAGTCCTGCTCGTGCCTGCGGGTGATCGTCTCGCGATAGGCCACCTGCGGCGCACCGACATTGGCCTCGACCTTGAATTCGCGACGCATGCGGTCGACGATGATGTCGAGGTGAAGCTCACCCATGCCGGAAATGATCGTCTGGCCGCTTTCCTCGTCGGTCTTGACCCGGAAGGACGGATCCTCGGCGGCCAGGCGGTGAAGGGCGAGGCCCATCTTTTCCTGGTCGTTCTTGGTCTTCGGCTCGATCGCGATCTGGATGACCGGATCAGGGAATTCCATGCGCTCGAGAATGACCGGATGCAGCGGATCGCTCAGCGTGTCGCCGGTGGTCGTGTCCTTGAGGCCAGCCAGGGCGACGATGTCGCCGGCAAAAGCCTCTTCGACGTCGGCGCGCGAGTTGGCATGCATTTGCAGCATGCGGCCGATGCGCTCTTTCTTACCCTTCACGGTGTTGTCGACCGAGATGCCCTTGGTGAGTTTGCCCGAGTAGATGCGGGCAAAGGTAAGCGAACCGACGAACGGGTCGTTCATGATCTTGAAGGCGAGCATCGACAGCGGCTCGTTGTCGTCGGCGTGACGCTCGATCTCGGCGTCGGTCTTGGCATCGACGCCCTTGATGGCCGGAACATCGGCCGGCGACGGCAGATATTCGACGACGGCGTCGAGCAGCGGCTGCACGCCCTTGTTCTTGAAGGCCGAGCCGCAGAACATTGGGTAGAACTTCACCGCGATGGTGCCCTTGCGGATCAGCGCGCGGATCTCGTCGTTCGACGGCATCTTGCCTTCGAGGTAATTCTCGAGTGCCGTCTCGTCCATTTCGACGGCGGCTTCGATCATCTTCTCGCGGTATTCCTCGGCACGAGCCTTGAGGTCGGCCGGGATCTCGACGACGTCCCAGGCAGCGCCCAGCGTCTCGTCGCGCCAGACCAGTGCGTTCATCTCGACGAGGTCGACAACGCCCTTGAATTCGGTCTCGGCGCCGATCGGCAGCTGCATGACGACGGCATGCGCACCGAGGCGCGAACCGATCATCTCGACCGAACGGTAGAAGTCGGCGCCGATCTTATCCATCTTGTTGCAGAAGATCATGCGCGGAACGCGATACTTGTCGGCCTGGCGCCAGACGGTTTCCGTCTGCGGCTCGACACCGGCGTTGGCGTCGAGCAGCGCAATGGCGCCGTCGAGCACGCGCAGCGAACGCTCGACTTCGATGGTGAAGTCGACGTGTCCGGGGGTGTCGATGATGTTGAAGCGGTACATCTTGCCGCTGCGACCCTTCCAGAAGGTCGTGGTCGCGGCGGACGTGATGGTGATGCCGCGCTCCTGCTCCTGCTCCATCCAATCCATGGTGGCAGCGCCGTCGTGGACTTCGCCGATCTTGTGCGACTTGCCCGTGTAATAGAGGACGCGCTCGGTGGTCGTCGTCTTGCCGGCGTCAATATGCGCCATGATACCGAAATTGCGGTAGTCTTCGATTTTGTATTCGCGGGCCATCGTAGCTGCCTCTCAGTCTCGTACGCGCTTTACCAGCGGTAGTGCGCGAAAGCGCGGTTGGCTTCAGCCATCTTGTGGGTGTCTTCACGCTTCTTGACGGCGGTGCCGCGGTTGTTGGCCGCGTCCATCAACTCGCCGGAGAGGCGGTCGACCATGGTGGTCTCATTGCGGTTGCGGGCCGCGGCGATCAGCCAACGAATGGCCAGAGCCTGGCGGCGCTCGGGGCGCACGTCGACCGGAACCTGGTAGGTGGCGCCGCCGACACGACGCGAACGCACTTCCACATGCGGCGCGACATTGTCGAGCGCCTGATGGAAGACGGTGACCGGCTCCTGCTTGGTCTTCGACTGAACCTGGTCGAGCGCGCCATAGACGATGGTCTCGGCAACCGACTTCTTGCCGTCATACATGACGGCGTTCATGAACTTGGTGACGATCAGATCGCCGAACTTCGGGTCCGGATTGATCTCACGCTTTTCTGCACTGTGACGACGCGACATTTTTTCTCTGCCTCAATTATGCGTGGTGGCCTTGATCCCGGATGCTTGCCCGGGATGACCTTCGCTACGCTTCGGTCACTTCGGACGCTTGGCGCCGTACTTCGAACGGCGCTGCTTGCGATTCTTCACACCCTGCGTGTCGAGCACGCCGCGGATAATGTGGTAGCGAACGCCCGGAAGATCCTTGACGCGGCCGCCGCGGATCATGACCACGGAGTGTTCCTGAAGGTTGTGACCTTCGCCGGGGATGTACCCGATCACTTCAAAACCATTGGTCAGGCGGATCTTGGCCACCTTGCGCAGCGCCGAGTTCGGCTTCTTCGGCGTCGTTGTATAGACGCGCGTGCAGACGCCCCGCTTCTGCGGGTTCTGCTGCATGGCCGGGACCTTGTTGCGCTTCACCGGCGCAATGCGCGGCTTGCGGATCAGCTGGTTGACGGTAGGCATTAAACCCTCTTGTCTCTCAATTCCGTGTCTCGCCCGGTCAGGGCCGCTCAAAGCGTCATTTCCATACGCAAATTCGGGCCACAAACCGCGCCTCGCGGTCTTTGCCCGAACAAATGGCAGAGGAAGCGGAACCGCTTCGTGCACGCCGGAAATGTCTTTTCGCTCGTAAAACGAACCCTGTTTGAGGCAAACTCCAAAGCGTGTCGCTTCGGAAGGGAGAGCCTCACATCGGTTCTGACTGGGCGGCTTCTACTCGTAAGACCGCGAACCGTCAAGCCCGGAGCGCCAAATATTGCGCGCCAACCAAGGCTCGGCAGCCATGCGAAAAACGCATGTAATTTTGTTTCGCAATTTTGCAAAGGCGAGGAAGAAAGTGACCGGCTTTGCGCTGTTGCGCGGCCTTGCTTCATGCGAAAAGGCCGCATGAGCAGTCAAAATCCCCTCGCCCGCCCGCAATCTGCCAAGAGGAATCGGCCCGTGAACGACAATGAAGAGCGCCCGGTCACCATCATCACCGGCCGGGTGTGGAAGAAAAAGGGCGGCAAGCCCGAAGGCGTGCACGTGATGCTGGTGGCCCCCGACGACGATTCGGCGGTACGCCGGGCACTCGAATCGCTTGCGGCCGAAGGTTACGCCGAGGCCGAACTCGACCAGATCGGCGACATGGACGGCACACCCGACGATGAGCCGCACCTTTCCGCCTTCCAGGGCGCGCTCGAAGGCGAAGTGTCGATCGTCACGTTCGACGTGCCGATCTGAAACCGGGGCGCGCCGAAGATGGTGACCGGACCAAAAGCGGTTGGACCTGCGCCCCGAACCTGGGCCGACCAGGCGGTCGCGGCGATCGAGGCCGATCAGCGCCGCTCGGCCGACACGCATCTGTGGAAGCTCGATCTGCCGGCACTGGCCGGCATCGATTTCTATCTTAAGGACGAATCGACCCATCCGACCGGCAGCCTGAAGCACCGGCTGGCGCGTTCACTGTTTCTTTATGCTCTGTGCAATGGCCTGATCCGCGAAGGCGCGCCGGTGATCGAAGCATCATCGGGCTCGACCGCGGTGTCGGAAGCATACTTTGCCCGCATGATCGGGGTGCCGTTCTATGCGGTGATGCCGCGATCGACCTCGCGCGAAAAGATCGCCGCGATCGAGCACTATGGCGGCAACTGCCATTTCATCGACGACGGCAGGCGCATCTATGCCGAGTCGGCCGAACTCGCGGCGAAACTGGGCGGCCATTTCATGGACCAGTTCACCCACGCCGAGCGTGCCACCGACTGGCGAGGCAACAACAACATCGCCGAATCGATCTTCGGGCAGATGCGCGAGGAACGGCATCCGATTCCGGCCTGGATCGTGATGAGCGCCGGCACCGGTGGCACCACCGCCACGATCGGCCGCTTCCTGCGTTACAAGCAGCATGCGACGCGGCTGTCGGTTGCCGACGTCGAGCGCTCGGCCTTCTTCGACGGGTTTGCCACGCATGATCGCAATTGCCGCTGCGAACAGCCGTCGCGCATAGAGGGGATCGGCCGGCCGCGCATCGAGCCGTCTTTCGTGCCAGGCGTCATCGATCATATGCTGCGGGTGCCGGACGCGGTCTCATTGGCAGCGATGCGGGTCCTGTCGCGCCGGCTTGGCCGCCGCGTCGGCGGCTCGACCGGCACCAACTTCGTCGCCATGTGCTTCCAGGCCGCACGCATGATCGAGGAAGGAAGGGCGGGTTCGCTGGTGACGCTGATCTGCGATTCCGGCGATCGCTATGCCAACACCTATTATTCCGACGAATGGCTGGCTGCGAACAGCCTCGACCCCTCGCCTTTCGAACCGGCGATCGAGGCCTTCCTGGCAGGTGGAAAACTGACCTTGCCGTTCGAGGAAAGCTGGGGCTGACTTTTCGGCCTCGGCTCGCCGGCTTCGGCTTGTCGGGGGCAAGTGTTCTGCTAGAGCGGTTCACCGTTTCACGGAAACGGCGAACCGCCCTATCTCTCTGTTTTATCGCAATTCCGGACGGAAAACCGCTTCCCACTTTTCCTGGAATTGCTCTAAGAAGCCACCACCATCATTCAACAGACGGAGCGGCCGTGTCCCAGCCCATCAAGATTGGCATCGTCGGCGTCGGCAAGATCGTCCGCGACCAGCACCTGCCGGCCCTGGCGAAGGACCAGGACTATCGCCTCATCGCCGCCGCCAGCCGGCACGGCAAGGTCGACGGCATTCCGAATTTTCTCGATATCGAAGCCATGCTCGACGCGGTGCCGGAGCTTGAGGCCGTCTCGCTCTGCATGCCGCCGCAGTTTCGTTACGACGCGGCCCGCACAGCGCTGGAAGCGAAGAAACACGTCTTCCTGGAGAAGCCGCCCGGCGCCACTGTCAGCGAGGTCGAAAACCTCAAGGCATTGGCGGTGAAGAACGGCGTTTCGCTGTTTGCCAGCTGGCATTCGCGTTATGCGCCGGCGGTCGAGGCCGCGCGCGCCTTCCTGAATTCGGCCAAGATCAAGTCCGCCGCCATCAATTGGAAGGAAGACGTACGCCGCTGGCACCCGAACCAGGAATGGATCTGGGCTCCCGGCGGCTTCGGCGTCTTCGATCCCGGCATCAATGCGCTGTCGATCGTGACCCACATCCTGCCGCCGATGTTCATCACCTCGGCCGTGCTCGATTTTCCTGAAAACCGCGCCGCCCCGGTCGCGGCACAGGTCACCTTCCGCACCTCGAATGGATTGCCGGTGGCGATGGATCTCGACTGGCTTCAGACCGGCCCGCAAAGCTGGGACATCGTCGCCGACACCGACAAGGGCGCCATGGTGCTGTCGGGCGGCGGCTCGAAGCTCGCCATTGACGGCCGCGTCGTCCATGACGAACCGGAAGCGGAATACCCGATGCTCTACAAGCGCTTTGCCGAGATCGTGCACGCCGGCGTTTCCGATGTCGACCTGGCTCCGCTTCAGCATGTCGCCGACGCCTTCATGCTCGGCAGACGCAATGTGGTGGAAGCGTTTTTCGACTGAACGCCGTCAATCCACGATAGCGATTACAAAGCCGTCATAGCCCTTGGCGCCGACAGTCTGGATGGCGGTGCCGTCCAATCGTTTGTCGCTCCCGATGAAGGAAAACGCCGCCCGTGCGCCTTCGACGTTGGCGTCATGGCCGTCGTCATCGAGTACCGCACCGTCACGAATGACATTGTCGCAGACGATGACGGTCCCTGGGCGTGAGAGACGCATGGCCCAGGACAGATAGTGCGGGTTGTTTGGCTTGTCGGCATCGATGAAGATGAGGTCGAACGGCCCGGCATCCTCGGTACTCAACGCGGCAAGTGATTCCAGGGCCGGTCCGACCCGCAGTTCAACCGGTTCCGACACGCCCGTGCGTTCGAAGTTCGAGCGCGCGACCCTGGCGTGGTGCGGATCAAGTTCAAGTGTCACGATTTTGCCGTCGGCAGGCAAGCCCCGCGCCAGCCAGATGGTCGAATAACCGCCCAGCGTGCCGATTTCGAGCACCGTCCTGGCTCCCTGCATCCTCGCCAGAAGCGAGAGCAGCTTGCCTTGCGCCGGCGACACGTCGATCGCCGGCAGGCCTTGGTCGTGGTTGGTGGCCAGAACTGCATCGAGCGCCGGATCCGCCTCGAACAGGGCGTCGACGATGTAGTCGTCGACAGCAGCCCAGGTCTTTCTGCTCATCGTTTTCTTCTCCGATCCAATTCAAAGCACAAAAGTCTCGCACAAACAAAAAAGCCGCCGGGTTGCCCCGACGGCCCTGGTGCCTGAGATTCCTAGAGCGGTTCATCGAAACGATGAACCGCTCTATATTCCTTGTTTGACCGCCGCGCTTACTGCGCGGCGGTTGTCATGTCGGCCAGCATCGGCTCGGCGACTTCCACACCGGAGGCCTTGCGGCGCTCGTCGATGATCAGTTCGTCGCGCGAGGTGGCGATGCGCCGGATCTGGCTCATCGTGCCGCCGGTACCGGCCGGGATAAGCCGGCCGACGATGACGTTTTCCTTCAGCCCCTGCAGCATGTCGGTCTTGCCGGCAACCGCGGCTTCCGTCAGCACCCTGGTCGTCTCCTGGAAGGAGGCGGCCGAGATGAAGGACGGCGTCTGCAGCGATGCCTTGGTGATGCCGAGCAGCACCGGCTGGCCTTCGGCCGGCTTCTTGCCGTCCTCGATCAGGCGCTCGTTGACCTCTTCCAGTTCGATCACGTCGACGTGGTCGCCCGGAATATAGGTCGAGTCGCCCTGCGTGGTGATCTCGACCTTCTGCAGCATCTGGCGAACGATAACCTCGATGTGCTTGTCGTTGATCGACACGCCCTGCAGACGGTAGACTTCCTGGATCTCGTTGACGAGGTAGGAAGCAAGTGCCTCCACGCCCTTGATCGCCAGGATGTCGTGCGGCGCGGGGTTGCCGTCGAGGATGTAGTCGCCCTTCTCGATGACGTCGCCGTCCTGGAGATGGAACGGCTTGCCCTTCGGGATCAGGTATTCGACCGGCTCAAGCGTCGAGTCATGCGGCTCGATGATGATGCGACGCTTGTTCTTGTAGTCGCGGCCGAAGCGGATCGTGCCGTCGATCTCGGCGATGATGGCGTGATCCTTCGGACGGCGTGCCTCGAACAGTTCGGCAACACGCGGCAGACCACCGGTGATGTCCTTGGTCTTGGCGCTTTCCATCGGGATACGCGCCAGCACGTCGCCGGGGCGAACCTGAGCACCCGGCTCGACCGAGAGAATGGCCTCGACCGAGAGCAGGAAGCGGGCGTCGCCGCCCTTCGACAGCTTGCCGACCTTGCCCTTGGCGTCCTGGATGGCAATCGCCGGCTTGAGGTCGTTGCCGCGTGGCGTCGAGCGCCAGTCGATGACCTCACGCTTGGTGATGCCGGTCGACTCGTCGGCCGTTTCCTGAACGGAAATGCCGTCGACCAGATCCTCGTACGACACCCTGCCCTCGATTTCGGTGAGGACCGGGCGGGTATAGGGATCCCACTCGGCGATACGCTGTCCGCGCTTCACCTTGTCGCCATCGTCCACGAAGATACGCGAACCATAGGTGAGACGGTGCGTGGCGCGCTCCTTGCCGGTTTCGTCGAGGATCAGCACCGCCATGTTGCGGCCCATGACCATCTGCTGGCCATCCGAGTTGCGCACCACGTTGCGGTTGCGGATCTCGACCTTGCCCTCGTAGGAGGCTTCAAGGAACGACGAGTCCACCACCTGCGCCGTACCGCCCATGTGGAAGGTACGCATGGTGAGCTGGGTGCCCGGCTCGCCGATCGACTGCGCCGCGATGACGCCAACGGCTTCGCCCTGGTTGACCGGGGTGCCGCGGGCAAGATCTCGTCCGTAGCAGACCGCGCACACGCCAACCCTGACCTCGCAGGTCAGCGCCGAGCGGATGCGGACCGACTGGACGCCGGCCTTTTCGATCCTTTCCACGTCACGCTCGTCCATCAGCGTTCCGGCCTTGACCAGAACCTCGCCCGACACCGGATGGTTGATGTCGTCGAGCGACGTACGGCCCAGCACGCGCTGGCCGACGGAAGCGACGACCTGGCCGGCATCGACGATCGGCTGCATGGTGAGGCCCTTGTCGGTGCCGCAGTCGACGGAGTTGACGATGCAGTCCTGCGCCACGTCGACCAGTCGACGGGTGAGGTAACCCGAATTCGCCGTCTTCAAGGCGGTGTCGGCCAGACCCTTGCGGGCGCCGTGGGTCGAGTTGAAGTACTCGAGCACGGTCAGGCCTTCCTTGAAGTTCGAGATGATCGGCGTCTCGATGATTTCACCCGACGGCTTGGCCATCAGGCCGCGCATGCCGGCGAGCTGGCGCATCTGGGTGGGCGAGCCACGCGCACCGGAGTGCGACATCATGTAGATCGAGTTCATCGGCTTCTGACGACCATTGTCCTCGAACTCGACCGCCTTGATGCGGGCCATCATTTCGTCGGCGACCTTTTCCGAGCACTTGGCCCAGGCGTCGACGACCTTGTTGTACTTCTCGCCCTGCGTGATCAGGCCGTCATTGTATTGCTGCTCGTATTCCTTGGCCAAAGCCTCGGTGTCGGAGACCAGCTTGATCTTGGCGTCCGGGATCAGCATGTCGTCCTTGCCGAACGAAATGCCGGCACGGCAGGCATGGCTGAAGCCGAGCGCCATGATGCGATCGCAGAAAATGACCGTCTCCTTCTGACCGCAGTGGCGGTAGACGGTGTCGATCATCTTGGAGATGTTCTTCTTGGTCATCTCCTGGTTGGCGGTCTCGTAAGGCACATTGACGTTCTTCGGCAGAAGCTCGCCGATGATCATGCGGCCAGGAGTGGTGTCGTAGATCTTCGACACGACCTTGCCATCGGCATCGACCGAACGGAAACGACCGCGGATTTTGGAGTGCAGCGTCACCGCCTTGGTCTCGAGCGCATGCTGGAGTTCGCCCATGTCGGCAAACACCATCCCTTCGCCCGGCTCGTTCTGGTTGACGATCGAGAGATAGTAGAGACCCAGAACCATGTCCTGCGACGGCACGATGATCGGCGCGCCGGAAGCCGGGTGCAGGATGTTGTTGGTCGACATCATCAGCACGCGGGCTTCAAGCTGCGCTTCCAGCGACAGCGGCACGTGAACGGCCATCTGGTCGCCGTCGAAGTCGGCGTTGAAGGCCGTGCAGACCAGCGGGTGCAGCTGGATCGCCTTGCCTTCGATCAGGATCGGCTCGAACGCCTGGATGCCGAGACGGTGCAGCGTAGGCGCGCGGTTCAAGAGCACCGGATGCTCGCGGATGACCTCGTCGAGGATATCCCAGACTTCCGGACGTTCCTTCTCGACCAGCTTCTTGGCCTGCTTGACGGTCGAGGAGTAACCCTTGGCGTCGAGACGGGCGTAGATGAAGGGCTTGAACAGTTCGAGCGCCATCTTCTTCGGCAAGCCGCACTGGTGCAGCTTGAGCTCCGGACCGGTGACGATGACCGAGCGGCCGGAATAGTCGACGCGCTTGCCGAGCAGGTTCTGACGGAACCGGCCCTGCTTGCCCTTGAGCATGTCGGACAGCGACTTCAGCGGACGCTTGTTGGCGCCGGTGATGACGCGGCCGCGACGGCCGTTGTCGAACAGCGCATCGACGGCTTCCTGCAGCATGCGCTTTTCATTGCGCACGATGATGCCGGGGGCGCGCAGCTCGATCAGCCGCTTCAGACGGTTGTTGCGGTTGATCACACGGCGATAGAGATCGTTCAGATCCGAGGTGGCGAAACGGCCGCCGTCCAGCGGGACGAGCGGACGCAGGTCCGGCGGGATCACCGGAACCACTTTCATGATCATCCATTCCGGACGGTTGCCGGATTCCATGAAGTTCTCGACGACCTTGAGCCGCTTCAGATACTTCTTCTGCTTCAGCTCGGAGGTGGTCGAAGCCAGTTCCGAACGCAGGTCGCCGGCGATCTTCTCCAGGTCCATTCCGGCCAGAAGGTCATGGATGGCCTCGGCGCCGATCATCGCGGTGAAGCTGTCCTCGCCGTACTCGTCGACGGCGATCATGTACTCTTCCTCGCTGAGCAGCTGGTGCTCCTTCAGCGCGGTGAGGCCAGGCTCGGTGACGATGTAGTTCTCGAAGTAGAGGACGCGCTCGATGTCCTTCAGGGTCATGTCGAGCAGCGTGCCGATGCGCGACGGCAGCGACTTCAGGAACCAGATATGGGCCACGGGCGCAGCGAGCTCGATATGGCCCATGCGCTCGCGGCGGACGCGCGACAGCGTGACTTCGACGCCGCACTTCTCGCAGATGACGCCCTTGTACTTCATGCGCTTGTACTTGCCGCACAGGCACTCATAGTCCTTGATCGGGCCAAAAATGCGCGCGCAGAACAGACCGTCACGCTCCGGCTTGAAGGTGCGGTAGTTGATGGTCTCCGGCTTCTTGATCTCGCCGAACGACCAGGACAGAATCTTCTCAGGGCTGGCGAGCGATATCCGGATGGAATCGAACACCTGTGCCGGCGCCTGGGGATTGAAGAGATTCATGACCTCTTGGTTCATGCCGTTCTCCTTTTCGGGGGCCTCGAAAACCCCTTGCATCTAGTCGCGAGCCAAACGCCCGCCGTCTTTGTCGGCCACGGGCCGTCGAATAATTCTTGGTTGAGCATGATCCTGTCCGAAAACCGGTAGCCACTTTTCGGGATCATGCTCATGGCGCGCCGCGGCTTTCCGCGGCGCGCCGTTGCCTTACTCGGCCGCGTCGGGCAGCCGGACCGGGTTGTCGTCGAGCTTGGTGTTCTCCAGCTCCACATTGAGGCCGAGAGACCGCATTTCCTTGACGAGAACGTTGAAGCTCTCGGGAATGCCGGCCTCGAAGGTGTCGTCGCCACGGACGATCGCCTCGTAGACCTTGGTGCGGCCGGCGACGTCGTCCGACTTCACCGTCAGCATTTCCTGCAGCGTGTAGGCGGCGCCGTATGCTTCCAGCGCCCAGACCTCCATTTCGCCGAAGCGCTGGCCACCGAACTGCGCCTTGCCGCCCAGCGGCTGCTGGGTGACGAGCGAGTACGGACCGATCGAACGCGCGTGGATCTTGTCGTCCACGAGATGGTGAAGCTTGAGCATGTAGATGTAGCCCATGGTCACCTTGCGATCGAACGGCTCGCCCGTGCGTCCGTCATAGAGCTGCGACTGACCGCTGGTGTGCAGGCCCGCCTGCTCCAGCATGATGTTGATGTCAGCCTCGTGCGCGCCGTCGAACACCGGGGTCGCGATCGAGACGCCGCGGCGCATCTGCTCGCTGAGGCGAACGATGCTCTCGTCGTCATATTCGCGGACCGGCTCGTTGCGGTCGTTGGCCGGCATGAAGCTCTCGAGCGTCTTGCGCAGCGGCTTGATGTCGCCGGCTGCCTTGTACGTGTCGATCAGCTCGCCGATCTTCTTGCCCATGCCAGCGCAAGCCCAGCCCAGATGCGTTTCCAGGATCTGGCCGACATTCATGCGGCTCGGCACACCCAGCGGGTTGAGCACGATATCGGCATGGGTGCCGTCCTCGAGGAAAGGCATGTCCTCGACCGGAACGATCCGCGACACGACACCCTTGTTGCCGTGACGGCCGGCCATCTTGTCGCCGGGCTGCATCTTGCGCTTCACGGCCACGAAGACCTTGACCATCTTCATGACGCCCGGAGGCATTTCGTCGCCGCGCTGGACCTTCTCGACCTTGTCCATGAAGCGCTGTTCAAGCGCCTTCTTGGAATCGTCGTACTGGCCACGCAGGGCTTCCAGTTCGCTCTGGAGCTTTTCGTTCTCCACCGCAAACTGCCACCACTGCGAACGCGGATACTCGTCGAGCGTGTCCTTGGACAGCGTGGAGCCCTTCTTGAAGCCCTTCGGTCCAGCGATCGCTTCCTTGCCGACGAGCACGTCGGAAAGACGCGCGTAGACGTTACGATCCAGAATGGCCTGCTCGTCGTCGCGGTCCTTGGCGAGGCGTTCGATCTCCTCGCGCTCGATCGCCATGGCGCGCTCGTCCTTCTCCACACCGTGGCGATTGAAGACGCGCACCTCGACGACCGTGCCGAAAGTACCCGGAGGCATGCGCATCGAGGTGTCGCGCACGTCCGATGCCTTTTCGCCGAAGATGGCGCGCAGAAGCTTCTCTTCCGGCGTCATCGGGCTTTCGCCCTTCGGCGTGATCTTGCCGACCAGGATGTCGCCCGGCTGAACCTCGGCGCCGATATAGACGATGCCAGCTTCGTCGAGGTTCTTCAGCGCTTCTTCCGAGACGTTCGGAATATCGCGCGTGATTTCCTCCGGACCGAGCTTGGTATCGCGCGCCATGACCTCGAACTCCTCGATATGGATCGAGGTGAAGACGTCGTCGGCGACGATGCGCTCGGACAAGAGGATCGAGTCCTCGTAGTTGTAGCCGTTCCACGGCATGAACGCGACCAGCACGTTGCGGCCGAGCGCCAGATCACCGAGTTCGGTCGACGGACCGTCGGCGATGATGTCGCCCTTGTTGACCCGGTCGCCCATGCGGACCAGCGGACGCTGGTTGATGCAGGTGTTCTGGTTCGAACGCTGGAACTTCATCAGACGGTAGATGTCGACGCCGGACTTGCCCGGATCGAGATCTTCGGTGGCGCGGATAACGATACGCGTCGCGTCCACCTGGTCGACGATGCCGCCGCGGCGGGCGCCGATGGCGGCGCCCGAGTCACGGGCGACGATCGGCTCCATGCCGGTGCCGACGAACGGCGCCTCGGCGCGTACCAGCGGCACGGCCTGACGCTGCATGTTCGAGCCCATCAGGGCGCGGTTGGCGTCGTCGTTCTCGAGGAACGGGATCAGGGCCGCGGCCACCGAAACCATCTGTTTGGGCGACACGTCCATCAGGTCGACGTTTTCGCGCGGCGCCATCATCACTTCGCCGGCGCTGCGGCAAATGACGAACTCGTCGACGAAGCCACCACTCTTGTCGAGCTCGGCGTTGGCCTGCGCGACATGGTGCTTGGCTTCTTCCATCGCCGAGAGATAGACGACGTCATTGGTCAGCTTGCCGTCGACGATCTTGCGGTACGGGCTCTCGATGAAGCCGTACTTGTTGACGCGTGCGAAGGTGGCCAGCGAGTTGATCAGACCGATATTCGGGCCTTCCGGCGTCTCGATCGGGCAGATGCGGCCGTAATGCGTCGGGTGCACGTCGCGCACCTCGAAGCCGGCGCGCTCGCGGGTCAGACCGCCCGGTCCAAGCGCCGAGAGGCGGCGCTTGTGGGTGATCTCCGACAGCGGGTTGGTCTGGTCCATGAACTGCGACAGCTGCGAGGAACCGAAGAACTCGCGCACGGCGGCAGCCGCCGGCTTGGCGTTGATCAGGTCCTGCGGCATCACCGTGTCGATCTCGATCGAGGACATACGCTCCTTGATCGCGCGCTCCATGCGCAGCAGGCCGACGCGGTACTGGTTTTCCATCAGCTCGCCGACCGACCGCACGCGGCGGTTGCCGAGATTGTCGATGTCGTCGATCTCGCCCTTGCCGTCACGCAGTTCGACCAGCGTCTTGACCACGGCCAGGATGTCGTCCTTGCGCAGCACGCGCACGGTGTCCTCGGCCTTGAGCTCGAGGCGCATGTTCATCTTGACGCGGCCAACGGCCGACAGATCGTAGCGCTCGCTGTCGAAGAACAGCGAGTTGAACATGGCTTCGGCGGTCTCGAGCGTCGGCGGCTCGCCGGGGCGCATGACACGATAGATGTCGAACAGCGCGTCCTGGCGGCTCTCGTTCTTGTCGACGTTGAGCGTGTTGCGGATATAGGCGCCGACATTGACGTGGTCGATGTCGAGAACCTTGATCTCGTTTTCACCGGTGCCAAGCAGCACCTTCAGCGTCTTTTCGTCGATCTCGTCGCCGGCTTCGAGGAAGATCTCGCCGGTCGCGTAGTTGACGATGTCCTCGGCCAGGTAGTTGCCCAGTAGATCCTCGTCGGTCGACTTGATCGCCTTGAGACCCTTTTCGCCGAGCGCCCTGGCCTGGCGGGCCGTGATCTTCTTGCCGGCTTCGACAACGACTTCGCCCGTATCGGCGTCGACCAGGTCGCCGACGGCCTTGAGGCCGCGGAAACGCTCGACGTTGAACGGAATGCGCCAATGGTCGCCGGCGCGCTTGTAGGTGATCTTGTTGTAGAAGGTCGACAGGATCTCTTCGCCATCCATGCCGAGCGCCATCAGCAGCGACGTCACCGGAATCTTGCGGCGACGGTCGATGCGGGCGTGCACGACGTCCTTGGAATCGAACTCGATGTCGAGCCACGAGCCGCGATACGGGATGACGCGCGCAGCAAACAGAAGCTTGCCCGACGAGTGCGACTTGCCCTTGTCATGGTCGAAGAAGACGCCCGGCGAGCGGTGCATCTGCGAGACGATGACGCGCTCGGTGCCGTTGACGATGAAGGTGCCGTTCAAGGTCATGAGCGGCATGTCGCCCATGTAGACGTCCTGCTCCTTGATGTCCTTGATCGACTTGGCGCCGGTATCCTCGTCGATATCGAATACGATGAGGCGCAGCGTCACCTTCAGCGGTGCGGCATAGGTGAGGTCGCGCTGACGGCATTCGTCAACGTCGAATTTCGGTCCTTCGAACTCGTACTTCACGAACTCCAGCATCGAGGAGCCCGAAAAATCCTGAATCGGGAAGACCGACTTGAAGACGGCCTGCAGTCCCTCGTCCGGACGCCCACCCTTGGGCTCCGCCACCATCAGGAACTGGTCATAGGATGCCTTCTGAACCTCGATCAGGTTCGGCATCTCCGCAACTTCCGGGATCTTTCCGAAGAACTTGCGTACGCGTCTGCGGCCATTGAAAGTCTGGGTCTGGGCCATCGTCGCTCCTTAGCTCTAAACTCGGGACGAACCTCGCCGCGGCTCGCCTTGCATTCTGGGCCACCTGGGCGGCGACCCTTTGTCTGTTTTCCCGGCGCCTGTCGGCGGCCGGCTAAAACGGGAGAAAACCCGTTTCCTGAAGGCCGGTTTCGGCCCTCAGGAAAGAGGTTCTCGTACGTCTCGCGCTACGCGTGCCCCCTCCTGCCGAAGGGAGTGGCGGACGGCGCGAGGCCGTCCGCCGCTTTTACGCTTACTTCAGGTCGACCTTGGCGCCGGCTGCTTCCAGCTGGGCCTTGAACTTGTCAGCGTCGGCCTTGGAAACGCCTTCCTTGACCGGCTTCGGAGCCGCTTCGACCAGATCCTTGGCTTCCTTGAGGCCAAGACCGGTGATGGCGCGGACTTCCTTGATGACGTTGATCTTCTGAGCGCCTGCCTCGGTGAGGACGACGTCGAATTCCGTCTTTTCCTCGGCCGGAGCAGCAGCAGCCGCACCACCGCCAGCGGCGGCAACAGCCACCGGAGCAGCGGCGGAGACGCCCCACTTTTCTTCCAGAAGCTTCGACAGCTCGGCCGCCTCGAGGACGGTCAGCTTCGAAAGGTCGTCTACGATCTTTGCGAGATCAGCCATTGTTGTATTCCTTCATAAGGTTCGAACGTGTGTTTGTGATAGCGAGGAACGGCCTCATGCCGCCTCGTCCTTCCGGGCGTAAGCGCCGATGACGCGCGCGACCGAAGCCGCTGGCGCATTGACGATCTGGGCGATCCGGGTTGCCGGCGTGGCGATCATGCCAACCAGCCTGGCGCGCAGCTCATCGAGCGACGGAAGTGTGGCGAGTGCCTTCACACCGTCGGCGTTGAGCGAGGTGGTGCCCATTGCGCCGCCGAGAATGACGAGCTTGTCATTTCCCTTGGCGAAATCGGACGCGACCTTCGGCGCCGCAATCGGATCCTCCGAATAAGCAATCAGCGTCTGTCCCTTGAACAGGTCGATGATCGATGCGGAGTCCGTGCCCTGAAGAGCGATTTTGGCGAGACGGTTCTTCGCGACTTTGACGGTGCCACCGGCGGCGCGCATTTTCGACCGAAGGTCGTTCATTTGCGCGACGGTGATACCGGCGTAGTGGGCCACGACCACTGAACCTGCGTTCGAGAACGCACCGTTCAGGCCCGTGACGAGTTCGCGTTTTTCCGCTCTGTCCACTGCCTATCTCCAGTTGACCCCCATCCTGTTAACGGGAACATTCCCATTCACGAGGACAGGCGTCGGGTTGCCTTTTGTCGGCCGGGCCATCCAGTAACGGATCTCCCGAACGACGCTCGAGGATCCTGCCCCCTTTCGCCACATCGACGGCCAAGCCGACGATGCGCAGACAAAAGGCAAACACGGTTCGAACCTTTCATTGGAGCAGTCGCTCCGTTGTCCGGTCTTCACCCGTCTCATGCAGGCCCACATGAATTAAGGCCCCCCTTTTCAACCTAAGGCTCGGGCCGCCTGCAATCTCGGACAGGATGTCCGGAAGCCTTTCGACTTCCGGCACCGGGCCGCCAACCTGGGTTGGAGGCCCGGAATTCTTTTGCGGATCAGCCCTTTAACGGCCGATCCGAAGTAATGCTTATCAGGACGCCGCGAGCGTCGAGACGTCGAGCTTGAGGCCAGGGCCCATCGTCGAGGTGACCGACACCTTCTTGACGTAGTTGCCCTTGGCGCCCGTCGGCTTTGCCTTGGTCACCGCGTCAGCGAAGGCGCGGATGTTCTCTTCCAGGGCCTTGACCTCGAACGAGACCTTGCCGACACCGGCATGAACGATGCCGGCCTTCTCGACGCGGAACTCGACGGCGCCGCCCTTCGATGCCTTGACGGCGGCGGCAACGTCGGTGGTGACGGTGCCGACCTTCGGGTTCGGCATCATGCCGCGCGGGCCAAGCACCTTGCCGAGACGGCCGACCAGCGGCATCATGTCCGGCGTGGCGATGCAGCGATCGAAGTCGATCGTGCCCTTCTGGACAATCTCGACCAGATCCTCGGCACCGACGATGTCGGCGCCAGCGGCGCGAGCTTCGTCAGCCTTGTCGCCACGGGCGAACACGGCAACGCGAACCGAGCGGCCGGTGCCGTTCGGCAGGTTGACTACGCCGCGGACCATCTGGTCGGCATGGCGCGGGTCGACGCCCAGGTTCATGGCGACTTCGACGGTCTCGTCGAACTTGACCGAGGAACGGTCCTTGAGCAGCTTCAGCGCTTCACCCAGGGCGTAAGCCTTGTTGGGATCGATGCCTTCGCGGGTCTTCGATACACGCTTTGCAATCTTTGCCATGATCTTAGCCCACCACTTCCAGACCCATCGAGCGGGCGGAGCCCTCGACCATGCGCATGGCCGCCTCGACGTCGTTTGCGTTCAGATCCTTCATCTTCTGCTCGGCGATGGCGCGAACCTTGTCGCGGCCGATCGTGCCGGCCTTGATCTTGCCCGGCTCCTTCGAACCCGACGTCAGGTTCGCCGCCTTCTTCAGGAAGTAGCTCACCGGCGGCGTCTTCATGACGAAGGTGAAGGACTTGTCCTGGTAGTAGGTGATGACGACCGGAATCGGCGATCCCTTTTCCATTTCCTGGGTCTGCGCGTTGAACGCCTTGCAGAACTCCATGATGTTGATGCCACGCTGACCAAGCGCCGGGCCGATCGGGGGAGACGGCGTGGCCGATCCCGCTTTGACCTGGAGCTTGAGCTGGCCTGCAATTTTCTTAGCCATCTCTTTTCCTGCCTTTGTCAATGCCGGTCTTGCCGGCGGTTGCAGTCTGGTGGTGCGATCCATGCGGCCGGCTAAGCCGCACTCGTCTCCCACCGTTCTCAAAGCAGCGCGATCTCCGCGCCGCCCTTCCCTGCCGCGCTTGGCGGCGGGATTTCGGCTCAGCCCTTTTCGACCTGTCCGAATTCGAGATCGACAGGCACGGCGCGCCCGAAGATCGAAACTTCCACCTTGAGCCGCGCCCGCTCCTCGTCCACTTCCTGGACGAAACCGTTGAACGACGCGAAGGGACCGTCCGAAACGCGGATTGCCTCGCCGATCTCGAACGTGACCGAAGGCTTCGGCCGCTCGACGCCTTCCTGCACCTGGTTCAGGATGCGCTGCGCTTCCGCCTCGGTGATCGGCACCGGCTTGGAGTCACCCAGGAAGCCGGTGACCTTCGGCGTGTTCTTGACCAGTGAGAACACCGCGTCGGTCAGATTGGCCTTCAGGAGCACATAGCCCGGGAAGAACTTGCGCTCGGCATCCACCTTGCGGCCGCGACGAACCTCGACGACCTTCTCGGTCGGCACCACGATCTGCTCGATATCGGCGGACAGGCCCTTCTGCTTGGCCTTGTTCTCGATGTCCTCGGCGACCTTTTTTTCAAAGTTCGAATAGGCGTGGACGATGTACCACCGCGCAGTCATTTCAAGACTTCTCCGTAATCGCCGGACTTAGCGTCCGATGCCAAGAATCTGCTCGACCGCGAGGCCCATGAGCTGATCGGCGGTGAAGAAAAAGATCATCGCGATCACGGCGAAAGCCAGGACCATGACCGTCGAGATCATCGTTTCGCGTCGCGACGGCCAAGTCACCTTGGCGGTCTCCGCGCGAACCTGCTGGAGAAAGACGAAAGGATTTGTGGTTTTCGAAGCCATATGCCGCTCTGTCTTCAAGACCCGTTGGCCGGGTCCCCTGGATGATCCCGCTGGCCGGGACGTGCCGCCTGAGCCTGTTTTCGCGCCGAATCAGCGCAATCATTTCGCCCATGCAAATCAGACGCGTAAAGCCGGCTTCCCAGCTCCACGCGTCGCGTGTCTGTTTCGTCTACATAAAACCGATTCTTGATCCACGCAAGTGGCAAGTGTCCGCTTTATGACCAAACGCCGCCTCGGAACCATCCAGTCGTTCCGTCCCGGCTATGGCGTCCTTATGCCCCAATCGGCCTAATATGGCAAGCGGGTCGCCGATTTTCAAAGGCCAGGCGCAAAATATCGTTTTGAGGACCATTTCGAGAAATGGCGAAATATCACGTTGAGTGCCATTTCGAGAAATGGCACGGGCAGCAGGGCTCGAACCTACGACCTGCGGTTTTGGAGACCGCCGCTCTACCAACTGAGCTATGCCCGTATCGTGCGCATGTCGGCGCAGCAGGCGCTTCCTAAAAGCTTCCGCACGCTCTGTAAAGAGTGGTTTGCAAGCAAACGCGCCTTAACCCCTGCGCCAGAAATCGGGATAGCTGACGACCAGCCCGTCGCGGTCGATCTCAAGCTCCCGCTTGAAGTCGCTGGCGCGCGATTCGTAGAGATATCGCCTGCCCTCTTCGAGGCATGTGTAGCGCTGCGGATTGGCAACGACGGTGAAGGCCGGGAAATCGATGAAGGCGGTGGTGATCTCGGCACTTTGTCCCGTCGAAAGCCGCAAGCGCCGGATCGGCAGCGTGTTGGTGAACGGCGTGACGGTGAGATCCGGGTCGAGGACGCCGTCGAGCTCGGGCAATAGCAGGCCGTCCCTAGTCCAGCGACCATCGCAGTCGGCGGCAAGGACAAGTGTCTGGCCGCTGCCGATCACGTCGACCATGACACTCCTGGCGTGCCAGTTCGCGTTGCAGGCGATGCGGTAGCGGACGGCAAAAGGCGTTTCACCAGAACAGATGACGACAGAGTCGGCCGAGACCTCCGCTGCCCGCTCCTGCAGCAGCAGGTGTTCGAGGCCGGGTCCATCCCACTCGTGCCAGCGCACGATCCTCATATCTTCCAGCATCAGCCCGACACCTCCCGTGGCGACTGGGGCCTATTTTGTTTCCGGCGGGCTGTACGGCCCGCCGGGAACGCCCCAGCCCCAGGCCGGCATCGGTTCCGTCTCGGGATCGCAGGTCTCGCCGAGATTTGAGTTCATCTTGGCCAGCCGAGAGCCCCATTCGACGTAGCCCATGAAGGCCGAGCGGAATTCAGGATCGTCGGGCAGGCCGACCGCGTCGGCGGCATCGGCCAGGAGATTGATCCAGCGGCGGCGCTGCTCCTCGGTCAGGTGCTTGCCCAGATGATGCATGACCATCTCGCGGTGGCCGCCGAATTTTTCGCTGTAGGTTTTCGGTCCACCGAAAACCTCGCCGATGAACGCCGCAACATGGGCTGGATGGTCCGGCGACATGGTCCTGAACACCGGCCCGACGACCGGGTCGCGAAGCACCTTGTCGTAGAAGGTTTCCGTCAGGCGGTTCAGCGCCTCGGCGCCGCCAGCCCATTCGTACAATGTCGGAACGTCCTGGCTCACTTTCCTTTCCTCCACCAACCCCTCAGGCAGTGCCAGAGATGGCAATGCCAGATGACGATAGCGGAACTATCGGGGACAGCTCAACCTGCCTCGACGGCCAGTCTGCCCCGAACGTGCTGCCGAAACTATGACTTGGTGGGCGCGTCGGCCTGGAGTTTGGGCGCAGATACCAGGCGGCAATTGCCCGGCTTCGGGGCCGATTTGCAAATGGAAGCGCCGGTCAGTTCATCCGCCGATTGAGGCCCTGTCGTCAGCCCGACTTTGAGCATCTTCCTGGGGTCGAGCTGCCGTTGGCTCGAATGCAGCTTTACCGCGGCAAGCAGGTCAGGCCCAACCGCCATCTCTTCGAGGTAGGTCTTGACCTGCTGGTCCAGGTCCAGTGACCGCAAGCGCAATCGCGCATGGGGGCCGACCAGACGTCTGACACCGCCCGCAAGCATGATCGGACAGGCTGCGTCGCATTCGCCCAACGCATCGTTTGTGAGCCCGACATAGACGCCGTCTTGGGCCGTGCAGTCCGGCTTCTCCGGCTCGCATTCCATGAACTCCGTGCCTGCGACCACCACGTCGAGCCTGCGTTCGCGGATCAGCCTCCCGGCGGCAAGAGCACCGGAAAGGTCGCCTCCCGGCGAGTTGATCACGACGGGCAGCCGCCGATCCCCCAGGGTGCCAAGCAGTTGGCGGAGCTTCTGTGGTGTCTCGGCCGTAATCCTGCCTTCTGCTGCGATCCACTCCGGACAATCGGGATCGCAGAGGAAACTCTTGCCGCGCACCAGAACGAAGCGCATGTCGGCGACATTGTCCTGCTGCACGGTTTCGGGTTCGGTCGGCGCGGCGGCGGCGGGCTCGACTTTTGCCGCCTCGGCAGCGGCCGGCCGCGTGGCCTTGTCTGCCGGGGCCGGCACTTCCCGGCAATTGCCTGGCAATGGAGTGGCGCGGCAGATGCTTCCCGCGGTCAGCATGTCGACGGAATCCAGGCTGGTGACCATCTTCATCCGAAGCATGTTTTGCACTTCCAGCTGGTGGATTGCGCTGGCCGAGGTGTCCTTCATCGTTTCGAGCACGCCCGGTCCGACGCCCATCCCGTCGAGATAGGCCGCCAGCCTTTTCTCCACCGCCTTGCTCATTTCGTAGGTCTTGTAGCTGCCGGCACTCTTCCGGCTGACGATCCTTGTGCTGAGTACCTTCTTCTTGCCGCCCACGATGCGATAGGTGGTACGATATTGCAGTTTCGTGCGGATATAGGTCGTGGTGATCTGATGGACGCCGAGATAGGCCGATTCACCGACCAACCGCCTGATACCGCCGGCAAACATCAGCGGACAGGCGGAATTGCACATGGCGCCGCTGGCGTAGGCATCGCCGAAATAGCGGGCGCCCCTGCCATCGTTTTGCGCGCAATCCTTCGCATCAGGCAGACAGCCGTCGAACCGGGTCTTGCCGACAGCGATATCGAGCTTGTTCTTGCGGATCAACCGGCCGAGCGTCAGCGCTGCCTCGACATTGCCGCCGGGAGAATCGACGACGATCGGCAGATTTCGGCCGCCAAGCGTTTTGAGCATGCGTTTGAACAGAACCGGCGTTCGGGCTTCTATCGAGCCTTCGGCGGATATCCATTCCGGGCAGATCGGCTCGCAGCCCGGTGCGTTGCTGCGGACGACGACGAAGCGCATCGTCGGACCGAGATCCGGCGCCGTACCCGTTGCAAAGGCGGCATGCCCCACGACAAGCGAGGCCAGCAGGCAGACCAGCCGCAGCGACCACAAAGCCCGACGATGCAAAAGGCGCCCTGGAACCATTTGGAAAAGCCCCGCCATGCAAGCTATCCTAGACGAGATCCTAGACGAGGTCCAAAGGCTTGCAACAGGGTTCGACCGACAACACCGGACGACCGCCGGGCGAAAGGGAAAAGGGCGGCCCCAAGGACCGCCCTTTCTGTCTCGAACCTGACCCGGCGGATGCCGGGGTCGGTTATTCCTTGATGGTGACGACGATGCCGGCACCGACGGTGCGGCCGCCTTCACGGATGGCGAAGCGCAGCTTCTCTTCCATGGCGATCGGCACGATCAGCTC
>NZ_JACHEF010000020.1 GCF_014207355.1 Mesorhizobium sangaii
GAAACTCCAGTCGGGCTACGCCCTCCCTGCGTTCCAATCCGCCGGCATTCTCATCCTGATTGACGCTGCGCTCTCACGTTGATTGCCGCGCCGCACCCGCTCCAACGCCGACAGCGCCTCGCTCACGACTAACCGGATCGCCCGCAACGGATGATCGCGCCGCACCCGCGCCTCAAGGTCAACATAGCTGAACAGTTCGCCAGTTAGATCGTCGCCGCCGCGCACTCATCACCTCCGAATCCCTTCGGGACCCAGTGAATCACCGCTGCGGTCCGGTGGCGAGTGCCTTTTTCAACAGCCTGCTAGCTGTGGAGCCTCAACAGGTTGTCCTCGGTAAGACCGAGTCGGCTGATGGGTGGTTTTGAGCCGATACTGCCATGCGGTCTATGCCAATTGTAGCGGTGAAGCCATCGTGGCAGTTCGGCGGTGCGTTCGTCTGAGGTGTTGTAGGCGCGCGCGTAGGCCCATTCGCGCAAGCTTGTCTGAATGAAGCGCTCGGCTTTCCCGTTGGTTCTGGGAGTATAAGGCTTGGTGAAGATCTGGCGCAGGCCGAGACGTTTGCAGGCTGCCCGGAAAGTCTTTGACCGGTAGCAGGAACCGTTGTCGGTCATTACCCGCTGCACTCGGAAACCGAGGCTGGCGTAATAAGCAACGGCGGCCTCGAGGAAGGCGACAGCGCTCTGCTTGCGTTGGTCGGGCATGACCTGGACGAAAGCGACACGCGAAGCATCGTCGATGCAGACATGGACGAACTCCCAGCCGATGCCAAGGTGACGATTGACATGCCAGTTTGTCGTCCGGTGATGCGATGTCCGACAGAGCCGATCCCGCCGAGCTTCTTGATATCAAGATGGATGAGCTCGCCGGGATGCTCCCGCTCATAGCGGCGCACGGGTTCTGGCTCCAAGGTGCTCAGCTTGTTCAAGCCCAGTCGGCGCAGAACACGGCTGACAGTCGCTGGCGAGACGCCGGCCTCAGCGGCGATCTGTTTGCCCGTCCAGCGCTGGCGGCGCCGTCGTTCGATGGTCTCGATAATCGCTGCAGGCGTCGGCTGGCGCAGCCGATGCGGCCGGGATGAGCGATCCTGCAACCCTGTCAAGCCTTCGCGGCGATATCGGTCGACCCACTTCCGAACCGTCCGCGGGCAGACGCCTGCGGCTTCGGCGACGGCCTGCGGCGTCTGCCCGCTCTCGACCTGCCTTACAATTCGCTCTCGACCGCGTGGCGTCAGCCGGGCATTCTTATGGACGTTCATCCGGTCCTCCGAGAATCACTGAAGCTTCGACAACCTCAGCTTCCCGGTCTGGACCGGATGGACAACCTACTGAAAGCTCACAGCTAGCTAAATGGCTGTCCAAGAACCAAAGCTGCCTGGAACCGCCTGACGGGGCAGCCCAAGCTCAGCAAGACCATAGAGTTGGGCAAAGGCCACAATCGGAGAGGTACGCGTTGCTGGAGATGCGGGGGTGCAGCGTCACAACGCACCTATAATGGCTGCGGAAGATTTCTCCTACATGCTGAAGGCCCGCCCCGGCGCCTTCATTTTCTGGGCAACGGCATGATCGCCCCCTTCATCATCCCGAATACGACTTCAACGACAACGCCCTGCCAATCGGCGTCGCGCTATGGGTCGAACTGGTGACCAGAGAACGGAACTAGGCCGTGACCGGTGGTTCATCCAACAATGTAGGCGTTTAAAGGCCTGAGGAACGCCTAACTGTTGCCCCAACGGCTTTCTTATGACACCGAAGATGCGCGCATAGGCGATTTAGTCTTGCGGCTGATCCAAACCCCTGCGGCTTAGGGCTGGATGCATTCCTTCCAGACGCCGTTGTGCGATATCCCGATCCGAGCTAATCAGGTCATGGCATCGATGTGGATTTGCGTCTGCCAGACATATGCGCAGATCTTCCCGTCTTCATCCCGCAGAACCGTTTGCCATACCGATGTTTGCCGGCCCAAGTGAAGCGGTCGGCATTCGGCGGTAACTCTCGCCCCAGCGCAGGGTCGTACAAAATTCGTCTTGGATTCGAGCGTCGCCGTTCTCTGCGTCGGACCGAGATTTTGCAGCGCCCCCATCGCGCCGAGGCTGTCCGCAAGTGACATAAGTATCCCGCCATGCACCGCGCCGACAGAATTGATGTGCCGATTCTCAATGTCGATGTGCGCGGTGATGCATTCCGGGGAGACCTCGTCGAGCTGAATCCCAAGAGTCTTCTGAAATCCTCGGGTCGGCATGCACCTGATGTCCTCGTCGCTCCAAGGCCCTGGTTCAGTCCGGATGGGATTTAAAGTCGCTTTCTCGATCATTGGCCCTCCCCCTCATATAAGCGCTCAGCGTCAATTGCCGTGGCAAAGCCAGCCATAGCTAGCGCTCGGCAGACGCTCCGAACGCGTCGACCAAAGCTTCACAGTCCTCCGCCATGCGATCTGAGGGGAAAGACTGATCGTTCCCTGGCGGGGTTGCCGTTGGCCGATCGATAGACAGGAGGAAGGGGTGGCCGGAGGCCGATAGGAATTGGCTGTGGCTCTTGGGAGTCTCGGCCATGTATGGCGCCTCGGGGATTAAAACTGCGCTCGTGACCGTCACGCGCTCTATCACCTTTCGCATCTCAGCCATCGCCACGCCCCTGCCCTTTGAGCCCGAGCATCTCCCGGGCCTCGTCCGGTGTTGCGATGTCGAAGGACAAAAGGGTCAGGATGTCCCGCATCCGCGCCACCTGCTCCGCATTGGACCGGGCGAGCTTGCCTTTCTCAAGGTAGAGGTTGTCTTCCATCCCCACCCGCACGTTCGAGCCCATGGTTGCGCCCATAGTGCACAGCCGGAACTGATGCTTTCCGGGCGCAAGGACCGACCAGCGGTAATTCGCGCCGAACAGCCGGTCGGCGACGTTGCGCATGTGCGTCATGTTGTCGGCATCGAGGCCGATCCCGCCGCTGAACCCGAAAACTGTTTGTATGATGAAGGGCGGCGTCAGCAGGCCCATATCCGCGAAGTAGGCGACGTTGTACAAATGCCCCACGTCGTAGCATTCACATTCGAAGCGTGTGCCGCCAGCACCGACTTCCTTTATTGTCCGTGTGATAATCTCCTCGGTATTCGGATAGACCCGGGACGGCGCGCCCATGAATAGCTCCTGCTCCCAAGTGTGCTGCCAGTGCTCGAACTTGTCGAGGATCCTCTGCCGTCCGTAGGGAGAAAGCGATCCCATGTTCAGGGAGGCCAACTCCGGTTTGAATCGCAGGGCGGCCGCGATCCGATCTTCGACGGTCGCCTTTGGCCCGCCACTCGTCGTGATGTTGACGATCACGTTGGACTCGCGGCGCACCCGATCGATTGCCGGCGCATATACGTCCGGATCCGGTGTCGGACGGCCATCCTCCGGATTACGGGCGTGGAAATGGACGATGGCGGCGCCCGCCTCCGCCGCACCGATCGCCTCCTCGGTGATCTGCTCCGGAGTGATCGGCAAATATGGCGACATTGAGGGCGTGTGCGCCGCGCCTGTCACCGCGCACGTGATGATGACTTTGCGTCCAGCGGGCATGAAATCGCTCCAGTGATCTAACTGGATGAATCTAATCGGAATGCGATTCAGCGCGCGAGCCGCGAGAGTTATTCCAAGGGGCGAAGATTTATGATCAGGCTCCAATCGCCTAAATCATCACTGTCCCGCCGGATACGGAGTTGCATGTTTGGCCACCAAGCTCGCCGGTCGAGGCTAAGATTGGGGGCGCCCGCGGTCGCCCTCGGAGACACGGCGTTCATTATGATGCCCTCGGGCCCGAGCCTATGGAGTGTCGACCGGCCGGCCCTGCGGAAACGTTGGAGACTCGGTGATTCGCTTCAGTGCACAACACTGGCTCGATTATGTCGTGCTCCAGATTAGCCCGGGCCGCGCCGGCCCGGCCGATTTTTACGCTCGATCGACGTACACGGCGGCCCACAGCATCGCGCGTGAATCTAAGAAGCTCCTGTGTCTACTGCCCGCGTGCGCCCTTTGGCGTAGTAGCAAATTGGCGCTTGAAGGCGGTGCAGAAGTTGGAGGTGTGAGCGTAGCCTACCTCGTAGGCGACCCGTTTGAGGGAGGTATCGCCGCCCTCCAGCAGCAACCTTGCCCGCTTCATTCTGCGCTCGGTGATGTATTGGGCGTAACTGACGCCCGTTTCTTTGCGCAACTCGTCCGACAGGTTCTGGGTGGACACGCCGAGTGTAGTGGCGAGTTCCGCCAGAGAGGGCGGGTTGTTCAGGTTTGGGTCGACCATGGTCTTGACGTATTCGACGCGATTCAAGGCCAGGTCGGAACGGGACAGGAAATCGCCATCGGACAGGAGCGTGCTCAGGCTGAGGCAGAGGAGCTCTTGGGACTTGATCAAGATATGGCTTTTGGAGAGCAATGGATGAATGCTAGGGGTCAGCAATTGCTCAGCCGCTGACATAAGAGCATACGGGAGTGGTCGTGAATACCAGAATGCCTCGGCCTTATTACCGTCGAGGCTTGAAAAATTCGGAAAGCAGATCGGATAAAAACCGAACAGCGAGGTCAGTCTATCTGGCCAGACGCCGACGGACAGAGACAGCTCGTTGGCGCCGCGGTTCCAGATACTTCGCTTGTTAAGTCCCTGCGGCTGGTAAAAAACGGCGAGCGTCGGCGTAGTCAATTCATGCTGATGCGCGCTACCAAGCTCGATCCGTCGCGATCCGGACAGGTGGAGCAGAAACACCATGCGCCCAAGGCCTAGTTCGTCGTCGTGAAATTCGTCCTTGGCCTGCAGCTTGCGGATTGTCAGACAGGGCTTCTCATAGTCAAAATAGCCCACCACGTGACCCAGGGCGTGCTCCACGGGAGGCAGTAGTCGGTAGGTGCCGGTCGCTTCGCTTCCGTCGGCACGCTCGATGCGGAAACTGCTTCCGCCGTTCAGGCGGCGAACGAATTCATCCGTGTTGATCAAGTGCTGCCCTCGTCGGCGGACCACGCAACGCGTACGACGGCCGCTGACTGGTTGAGGAGGGCCGATGAAAACATCGCTCCATCCCGTTATTCCAGTTACAATACTTCTACTGCTAAAGTGTGGGAGCGTCAATGAGGACCCCATATGCATTGTGCCGGGCGGCACATACGGCGGGCCCTTGCTGCTCGCCGAACATAGCCGAAGAGGGATTGCGTCTCCCCTTCTTGTCGACACGACAATGTTTCATACTATGCGAGCGGCGGCCATGGTAAACTTGGTGCCGTCTGCGGATGCACCAAGCGTTGGACGACGGGGAGCCATTCTAATTGCAGAGTGCCGACGCGGCGTGGGGTATCGGATTGGCTGAGTTGGTAACGTTGGCTGTGGGCAAGCGTGCTTATCAGGGTGCGATCGACGGGAAACATCATATGCACGGACCCGGAGGGGGACGGGCGCTGCTTGTATTCTCATCACCGGTTGATTTGGTGATGTGAACGTGCGGTCGTGGTGACAGGGAGAAAACTTAAAGCATGCCCGGCCAGTGTGTTACGACGCAAAGGCTTCGGAGTCCAAATCGTTTCCCCCGCAAAATGATACGTGACGGCGCATAACAGTTCTTGCCTTCCCTGACTCTTCGTTTCCTTGGATTGTAGCCGTCAGAATAAAAACGAGGAGCGTCTCGATGCCTAACCGACGTCAATTTATCAAAAGCGCCGCAGGCTTGGCGCTCATGTCATCAGCACCTAGCCTTTGGGCTTCGCGCGCCGCGGCCGCCTCGGACGACGAACTGGTTGCGGCGGCCAAAGCGGCAGGACAGATGAAGGTGGTCGTCGCTATCGGGGGTGGCGTCTACCTCGATACCCTAAAGGAGTTGTTCTTCAATCCCTTCACCGCCGAGACCGGGATTGAGACGGCCTTTGTCAGCGGCAGTTATTCGGAGCGAATAGCAAGTCTGCGCGCCATGAGCGAAACGAACACGATGCAGTGGGACATCGTTGCGACGACCAACGATTCCGTGCGGGCGCCGGAGCTCGTGAATTATACCGAAGACTTGGGAGACTGTACGGAGTTGTCCAACGTTGTGTCCGAGGGGATCGACGGGTCGTGTCTTGGGAACGCGGTTCTCTTCGACGCGGCGGGCTCGGTCCTCGCCTACGACGAAAGCGCATTTCCGAACGGCGGCATGAAGAGTTGGGCCGATTTCTGGGACGTAGAGGCGTTCCCAGGGCCCCGAGCGCTCCCAAACTACGGCAGCCCTTGGTACGTGCTGAGCGCCGCATTGCTCGCGGACGGCGTCGAGCCAAAGGACGTCTACCCACTCGACCTCGACCGCGCGTTCAAGAAGCTCGACGAGCTCAGGCCGAACATCGTCGCTTGGTGGACCAGCGGTGACCAAAGCCAGCAACTGTTCCGTACCAAGGAAGTGGTTGCAACAATGGTCTGGAATGGACGTGCCGTAAAGCTGCGCGAGGAAGGCTTTCCGATCTCCATCGTGTGGAACGGCGCGATGTTTGACGCGACCGCGCTCGGCGTCACCAAAGGCGCGCCACATGCGATCGCAGCCAAAGCGCTGCTGAACTACCTCTACACGCGCCCGCAGGCGCACGCGGAACACGCCAAGCGGCTAAATTACGCGCCGCCTAACAAGCATCTCGGCGAATTCTTGGACGACGATTTCGAGTCGACGCTCGTGACAGCGCATTTGCCCACGACCGTGAAGTCGGATCCGGCCTGGCTGGCGGAAAATCGACAGAAGCTCATTGAGCGCTGGACGGTCTGGATTAGCGGATAAGCTAACAAATTTCGATGGTGGGAGCGTTTTGCTCCCGCCCAGCCCGCCTTGCTGAACTGGGCATTGCGGTCGCGGGAGCAATTCGCAGGCCGATATGGAACTCGGCAATCGGATCTGCGGTACCGATAAGAGAAATAGCCGCCTGGGATTTACATCATGCACAAGAAGACCGTCGACACCCTGGTCGTGAATGGGGACATCTTCACCGGAGACAGGGATCAGCCGCACTATCGACCCGGTGCGATTGCCATTAAGGATAGCGTCATTGTGGGCGTTGGTCCCGAGTCCGAAATATTGTCCTCTTACGAGAGTACCCAGAAGGTGGATGCTCGGGGTGCCTTGGTGCATCCCGGCTTCATCGAGACGCACCTGCATATGACGGCAATGGCCTACCACGGCGCGCCATTTTCGCCTCAGAGCACCGCCTCAACAAAAGTTAACTATTCGACGCTTAAGAGCGCAACCAACCCGACAATTACGGCTGCATATACTGCTGCAGCCGCATGTTCGATGCTGCAACGTGGATTCACGCTGTTCTTCGAAGCCGGCACGGTTTTCGAGACGGATGCTTTCGCCGAATCGATGACCAAGTGCGGAGTTCGTGCGATGGTCTCGGCCCCATTCGCCTGGGACGATTTGTCTACGTATGAAGAGGTCTGGCCGCATATGTTACCCGATGCGCTGAAAAATCGTGCCCCCGCTGATGGCCGCCGCGTGATTGATCAGTGGAAGCACGAGATTGCCCGAAACAAGGACGAAAACGCTCTCGTACGCGGATTTGTCGGACTTTACGGAGAAGCTACGGCCACGGACGAACTCACGCGAGAAGCCGTGAAGCTGGCGGCCGACTCAAAAGCAATTTTTTGGCAGCACCAGTCATTCAATGCCGAGTTCGATGTCGAAGAAAAGAAAAAGTGGGGCGATACCGGTGCAGTGCGTATGGACAGGCTAGGTGCTCTGAATCCCAACACCACGCTGGCGCATATGAACGTCCTATATGAAAAGGATATTGAGCTCATACTACTAAAAAAGCCCGGCCTGTCGTGGTGCCCCAACAATGCGTTAGGTTATCGAATAACGCCGCCGAATAAATGCTGGTTTCCGTATCTCTACAAAAACGGGGTAAGCGTATCGCTCGGCGTCGACACAACCATCATCCATCCGATCGGAATCGCTGGGCTTCTCAGTCTTTATCTTTCCGCGTCGTTCGGGGAACGACTAAACGACGCTGATCCATTCTACATGCAGACGATCGACGCGGCGAACAATGTGGGCCTCGGCGACAGGCTTGGCAGTCTAACGGTCGGCAAGCGCGCGGACGTCGTGATCAGGGAGGCTCGCGACATCACCCACCTGTCCTGGCGTGACGATACCGGAATCTTGTTGTCGCTGTCCTCATCTATGATCCCTGTCGATACTGTCATGATCGACGGTAGGATTGTGATGGAGAAGGGCCGCCTCACCACAATGGATCAGGATGCGATCCTCGCCGAGGCGATGCGCCAGCGCGATCTTCTTGCAGCAAGTCTGTCTACCTGAGCTCTCAAACCGATCTTGAGTAAGAGAACTAATCACTAGTGGGAGCACCGAAAGGGTCCATGTCCAAAGTCTTTGATGCCATCGTAGTTGGGGCCGGCAATAACGGTCTCGCCTGCAGCTGTTACCTGGCGAAAGCCGGCCTGAAAGTGCTTGTGCTTGAGCGTCGCCACCTCGTTGGTGGCGCGGCCGTGTCCGAGGAGATTATTCCCGGCTTCACCTTCTCCGTTTTCTCTTATGTCGCCGCCCAGCTTCATCCCAAGGTAGTCTCCGACCTCGAACTCAAGAAGTATGGACTTCGATCCTTCAAGGCAGATTATCGCATCTTCCGACCCGTGGACCAAAAGCGCTCCATGATGGTCGGTGGCGACATCGGACAGATGCAGGCGGTGCTGTCCCGGTTCTCCAAGGCCGATGCCGCTCGGTACCCGGAATTCCGCAAGTATCTCTCGGGCGTTTCCGAGTTCGTCCACGACCTGAAGCTGCAGACGCCGGTCGACCTCGTCGCCGGTTCGATAGGCTCACGGTTGAAGACGGCGGGCTTCCTGTGGGAGCACCGCAATGTTGGCGAAAATTTCTACAAACTCATAGATCTCTTTACCCAGAGTTCCGATGAGTATCTGAGCCGCTGGTTCGAAAGCAGTGAAGTGAAGGCCGCGTTCGCGTTTGCAGTGGGTGGGAGCTTGATTGGGCCCAAGAGCCCTGGGTCCGCCTGGCTCGCGCTGCACGGCGGCAGTACCGGCCATGCGGATGAAGATGCCATCAGCGGTCAGATCGTCGGTGGGATGGGATCCATCACCAAGGCCATGGCTCGGTGCGCTGAGGATCATGGCGTTGAGATTCGCCTCAACAGCGATGTCACGCAGATCCAGACGCGCAACGGCCGAGTGCATTCCGTCGTAACAAGTGGCGGAGATGAGTTCACCGCAGGAACTGTTGTGGGGAATCTCAATGCCAAAGTGCTATTCGGAAAGCTCGTGGCGACAAGTGACCTCCCAAGTGAATTCGTCTCGGACATCGCGCAGTTCAAGACGAACGGGGCCGCGTTCAAGTTGAATATTGCATGCGAGAGAGCTCCACAGTTCTCATCTTTCAACAAACAGGAAACGGGCCTAGACAGCCCACCTATCGTCCAGATCGCTCCCGACATGGGATATCTCGAACAGGCCTATGAAGAGGCGAAGCCCGGCTGGTATTCTTCGCGACCGTCCATGATCATGACGATCCCGACCGTCCTCGAGCCCAGCCTAGCGCCGAAAGGAAAGCATATTGTTCAAATCTATGGTGGACATACATCATATGAATTGACGAACGGCTCTTGGGGCCAGGAGCGCCCGAGATTCCTGAAGTCAGTGCTCAACACCATCGACGAATTAGCGCCCGGGTTTTCAGACGGTGTGATCGATACGCAGCTCCTCCTGCCCAAGGATATCGAGGAGCAGCTCAACATTCCTAACGGCCATATCAATCACGGGGACATGTCCCTTGATCAGATGTTCTTTATGCGGCCCGTGCCTCACTATTCGGACTATCGATCGCCGATCAGAGGTCTCTATCAATGCGGAGCTTCGTGCCATCCCGGAGGTGGTGTCTCCGGCGTGCCCGGCCACAATGCATCGCGGGAAATCCTGAAGGATCTTGGGAAACGTCCGGCGCGCACGGCATAAAATGATGTTTTTTCTTGCGACGAGCATCCCGGGCAAGTCCTTGGGAAGCGATCACCGTCCATTGCCCTGAACGACCACTTACTTGTACGCGACAACCACGAGGCGCGGGCCATAAGGTGTAAACTCCCCGCCTTCCTGTCCATAGGCTTTAACGGTCTCGAACCCCGCGTTTCGTAACAAGCGTACATATTCAGAAAATCCATAGTGTCTGACAGAAAGACGCGTTCGTCTAACGCATCCATTGCGGACGACGATCCTCTCGGAATTTCGACGATCGGTTAACGCGTCGTATTCTATAATATCGATTCTTAGATCGTCGTTACGCTGCACGACCTCGCAGGTAGGCGACTTGTCGCGTAGCAAAGCGAAGCGATTGAGCTGATCGATTAGCAGACGCCCGCCCTTTCGGAGCGAAGAAGCGGCTTCACGAACAACTCTCTCATTATCCGCTTCATCGAAATAGCCAAACGTCGTGTACCACAGAAAAGCCGCGTCAAAGCGTTCTCGCCAGGGAAGTGAACGTATATCACCAAGAACATACTCAACATCTACCTGGCGTTCCGCCGCATCTGCTTCGGCCTTTCTTAATACGATCGGCGATATATCCAATCCGGTTACCCGCGCTCCTTTTTTCGCCAATCGGTTGGTAATCCTCCCATAACCGCATCCGAGTTCAAGAACTGAGCTGCCTTGCCTAAGTGAAAGAAGCTCCCAAATTGCTCCTACTTCCCGGTCGCTTTTCTCCGGCGGATTGACCAAATCGCTAAAATGCAAGTAATCTTCGCTGAAGTACCTTTCGAGCTCGGATAACGAAATTGGGGCGCCTAATTGATGTTTCATGTGCTTTCCATTCTTACTGTTCTGATGATTGTGATTATCCAACTAAAGTATTTCAGAAATGAAGAGCGTTAATTGAAAGTGTTCTGGATAGTCCACTGTGTTCACTTGTTCAATATTATAATTAAACTATCATTTCTCTGCCATGTCGTATCGGTTTGGTAGTAGCGCCCATGGAAGCTGTCATCCCGCAGGAATGACGGTGCGTTGAGCGGTTTCGCATCCGCTCGGATGAAGAAGCATTCGTTAACCTTCGCTATAGTCCAACATGGCCCTTCTCCTTCTCTCGGGCGGTCAGCCGAAAGACTTGCCGCAGGCGCACTTCTCCCGCGAGTTGGGATTGTCGAAGACAAAGCCGGAGGATTCGAGCCCCGTGATGATCGCATCGCCCTCGCAGGGCCCATTAGGTATTTTAAGCCGATGCAGCCGCCCGCTTGGACCATGATGCGAAAGCCTTCCGCCGGGTCGCTGGCGCGGGAAAGAGCGGTCTTGACGGCGGCAGCAGCGTTGTCGGTGAGCGTTATCATGGTTCGATTTCTCCTCGGTCCGTGACGCGTTTGCGGATGAACACGCACGTCTCGTGCCAAAGGCAAAAATCACGTCAAAACAATGGGTCGCGCTAACACCGCTATGTCGCATGTCCGACATGAGTCGGATATGCGACATGAGCGGAACGCGCTCGAATGACTTGGATTTCGCTTCCCCGCGGAGGAATACTGTCCGCCATTCCCGGGCGATGCCGGTCAATCGCAACCTCGTCGGGGTTGTCGAGTCTGCGACACGGTGGTCATCGGCCTCACTCCCCGCTGCACGCTGTAAGCCCTTGGCCGATACCGAAAAGGTCCTCTGAGGCCATTTCCGCGCAGTTGGCACGACTTTTGAAGGCACTTCGGCGGGAGGTGGCAGGAGCGTACCAAGCGATATTCATCCCGCGGGTGGCATGGCGATCGATGGACTGAAGGAAGCAAAGCAGCATGCCACGCCTGCGTCAGATATCCGCGTTGCGAAAGACGTTTGTCTCCTCGGACCTCCCTCGTGATCATAATGCCATTTTATATCGATGAACATCAAACCTTGGATTGACTGAATTGAAGACCAAATTGGTGATTAGCCGATACGCACTCGCGGGATTCTCACTGGCCCCGTCCATGCCCCCCCGCGATGGCGCAGGAGCGCAAGGTCGCCTTCGGTTCCAGCGGCAGCGTCGATGACAAGATCATCCGTGAGCACTGGCTGGACCCCTTCGAAAACGCAACCGACATCAAGGTTGTCGTGGTCCCGACCGGCAACTCCGCGGAACTCGGCGCCAAGTGCCGGCGCGTGTCGTACTTCCCGCGATCATCCAGCCGACATGGTCTGGAACGGGGGAATTTGACCTTACCGCGCGCGTGTGCCGGCAGCTCGTCATATGTGGGGTGCCGATCGTATTGGCAACGTCTCGTGTCCGACCGGCGCCCCAGGCGAGTCCGAGGTGGAAGCCAAGTTTCTCACTCTCGCAAGCCCCATTATCGGCGAAGCGAATGCTGTGCGTTTGAAGGAAGCTCTCCTCCAACTGGAGTCTCTTTCCGTCCGCGACGCACTTAGATCATGCGCCGTGGCGTGAGCGTCGCGCATAAGTGCGGCGCCGCTGAAGAGGCCGCCCTCCGCGTTCCGAACCAATTAAGAAATCAGGAATAGGCAGCAAGATGTCCACACAGAGCACGCAGCCCAAACCCGTTCAAAAGGAGTCTTCCGGAGGGGCCTTCTATGCCGGGCGCGGCGTCAACAAAATGCCCATGATTTCGCATGCCAAAGGCATCTTCTTCTGGGATACCGACGGCAAGCGCTATCTCGACGGGTCGTCCGGCGCAGTCGCCGCCAACATCGGCCATGGCAACGAGCGCGTACGCGATGCCATGATCGAACAAGCGAAGCGCTTTCCTTTCGCCATATTTTGACGCGACGTTGCAGCGTGCGCAGAAGGAGACTGGGATATTTCCCCGGGTATTCCGACTGCAGCCGCGCCAGCAATTCCCGGCTCGTTTGCCACGGCACCTTCTTCAAACCAGCCACGTAGCTCGTGGGTGACTCCTGCAAATGGGTCAGGACGCCGCCGTTCCCGCTTCTGTTTTGGTTTCGGCTTCGCAGTAGGTCGTATTTCGCCCTCCCTCCACGCGGTTCGCAAGCTTGAGAGGAACTGATCGAGCGCCAGGGCCACAAGGCGCTGTTGTGCGGCTCGCATGTCGCTCAGCAGATCCAGCTGCGCTGCGATCTGCGCCAGCTTCGCGCGAACGGACGCCGGTGTCTGCGGATTTCCCATCAGCCGCTGGCAGGGTGTTGCCGGCCGGAAGGTGGTAACGTTTGCGCACCCTGGCGCCGTCACGCTCTTTTCCCGCCAGCTCGAACGAGGGCTGGAAGAAGTTCACGAACAGCCGAACCGTCGAATAGAGCTGTGCAAGGGCCGCAGCGGCTTCAAGCCCCTCCAGCCGACGATACCCGACAATGCGCCGCACCACGGCGCCGTTCTTCTGTTCGACGAACGCCTGATCGTTCTTGCGGTAAGGGCGGCAGCGGGTGAACTCGATGCCGGCATCCAGACAGTAATCGCGTATCGTCTCGTTCAGGAACACGCTGTCATTGTCCGTGTCGAACCCGAGAAGCTGGAATGGCAGGAACCGCCGTAATTCCGTCAGCACCTCGATCAACAGCTTCTGCTCACGCACCAGCAAGGGCGCGCATTCCGTCCAGGGCCTGGACATGCCCTAGAGACGTAAAACTTCTGTGATCCGGCGCATCGACAATCTCTGGGTTGGCATCAGGCTTCCTCGTTTTGAACGAGGCATCTTGTAGACTGGCTGAGTTGTCGGCCGAAGCGTCCCGCACCTCCGAAAAGGTGCTCACGATCATCTGAAATCGTTGCTCACGATCGTCTGCAATCGTTGCTCATGATCCCGTGAAATCCGAGCTCACGATGCGGTGAAATCCGTGCTCACGATCGCCTGAAATACGCAGCTGGCCTGCCGGTGATCTGTATCGAGACCCGTCACACCAAGGCGCAGGTGAACAAGACCGACCGCAATGATGCCCGCGGCATGGCGCAGATGATGCGGGTCAACCGTTTCGCCCGGTGCATGTGAAGACACTGACGAGCCAGAAGCGCCGGGCGCTGCTGACCGCCCGCAAGCTCTTGCAGGAAAAAGCCATCGCGATTGAGAACGACAGTCGCGGCTTGCTGCGCACTTCGGACTTCTGTAACGGGCCTCGACAAGTCAATCCTCTTTTGCGTCATCCAATCGCCGGGGTCTCGCTTCTGTACGGGGTCGGCGCGACGGCCGCCACGTGAAGGGGTTTGAAGAGGATGAGGCCGAGCCAATCTCAAGCCGCGTGGCCGCAATGCCGACGTCCGAAGTTGCGGTCTGACCTGATCCATCGTCCCGGCGAAGGGACTTCGCTTCGGGAAGGCCTGGTGTCGTGGCCGCCCGAAACCCGTGGTTCTCCTTTTATTCCACCGTCATCGGCTTGGCTGCGATGTTGAAGAGCGTTTCGTCGGCGAGCATGCGGTGGAGGATGACCGCAAGCTTGCGCGCCAGCGCCACTTTGGCCTTCTTCATTCCGGCTCGTCGGGCGATCCTCATCGCCCAGCTTTTGAGCCGTGTGCAGCCCTTGAGCGGCTTGACCAGCATGGTGTGGGCCTGCCTCATAGAGCGCCGTTCGTACCGCGGCACCGCCGATCTTGCTGATGCGCCCGCTATAATCGGTCTCGCCGGATTGATACTTCTTCGGGGTCAGGCCGAAAGGCGCTCCTACCCGCTTCGACGAGCGAAATCGCCCCGGATCGTCGATCGCAGAAGCATAAGGTGAGCGCAACGATCGGACCGACCCCCGGCATCGACATCAACCGCCTGGCTCGGACATCGAGGCGTACCGGCGCGCGAACCTTTCTCTCGAAAGCTTGGAACTCGCGCAGTAGCACGGCATGCACAGAAAGCAGCGCCGCGGTCCCCATCTTCAGGTTCGGATGGTCAGCCACCAGTTCGTGGATGCGCGCGGTAAAGCCGCGCGGTGTGGTCCTACCGACCTTCAGCCCGAAGCCGCGCAAAATGCCGCGCACACTGTTCTCGACATGCTCTTGCGCGCCGTCAGCACCGCCCGCACCTCTTGCGCGGCTAGCGACTTGCAATGCACCAGTCGGAACCAGCCAAGCCGCATCAACTGCGCGATCCCACGCGCGTCATTTCCGACTTCACCGGCATCGCCTTGAAGGCGTCGCGCACATGTCGCGTCTCCAGCAGCTCCACCGCCAGTCCCGCTTGCCGCATTGCGCATAGAGTCATTGCGACAGCGACCCGGCTTCCAGGCCCATCCGAACCAGTGGAAGGCGGAGCGAAGCAAACCATGCAATCAACGCCTCCGGCTCGCTTGCCACCTTGCTCTCGCGAATGATCTTGCCGCTTGCATCGACAACGCACACGCTCGAGTATTCCAATGACACGTCGATACCGGCATAATGGTCCATGGTCGTCTCTCCTTGATGTTTGGCGCTGGCTTCGGCCATGACGCCGTTCACACCATCAGTGTGAGGGACGACCGCCGCTGCGCCAAGCAGGCCGCGAGCGGAGCGCGCCACTCACAGCGCCGTAGCGCAGCGAGCGACTTGCTTGGCGGCCCGTTACCCCATCTCAGGTTGGCATGGGTCGGCGCCGTCAAGTTCGAGGCTCGCATCCGCGAGCTTATTGAAGACATGCCTGATCTGGCCGAGATCGTTGATTCGCTGCTTGAGGCGCGCGGCAAGCTGCGGCAGAGTCGCCGGCGTCGGCCCGGTCGTGGCGCCGGCATACACCGCGACGATCGACATTGCTCAGCGGTTCAGAAACCTCCAAAGCGGTAGGGCCTATCCTGGGGCTGACGCCCATTCTCAACCAATCGGGCGAGAGCCACTGCATCGGTCGCATCTCGTTTTGTGGCGCCGGAATGATGCGGACGTTGCTCTACGAAGCCGCGCGACACGTTCAGCCACCGCCGCTGTTCGCAATCCGACTCTAAGGACTCTTTCGGTTCCCTCGTGAATCCCCGCATGAAGCACCGGCTGCACCAAAAGTGCGGAAGAGCCTAAATAACGATTAGGGAGCCTGCATAACGGACCGTGAGTTGTCAGACAGACGTATCTACCATGAAATACATTTGTTCACGGCCCTTTATCAGGAGACTGATCAATGATCAGGCGCGAAGTACCTCAAGCTGAGTGCAGCAGCCGGGATGAGACCGCTCATTCCGGGATGACGCTCGCCCAATCTAAGGAATGGTTATAGTATGAGCCAAAGAATTTTTGAACGGCTTAAGGTATTGGATTTTACAAACAACGTAGCCGGACCGGGAGCGGGTGCTCTGCTTGCTGACTACGGTGCAGAGGTAATCAAAATTGAAAGGCCGATATTCGGCGACGATACAAGAAGGTGGAGATCCAGCGTAATTGAAAGCTTCTCGTGGTACACATGGCTCAATCGCGGAAAAAAGTCTGTAACCATTTCACTGACCGACCCGGAGGGACTCGCGATCATCGAAAGGATGGTCGCCGATGCGGATGTCATCCTTCAGGCATTCAGGCCCGGAGTTATGCAGCGATTCAGTCTGGACTATGAATCAGTTTCCAAAGTCAATCCCAGCGTTGTTTATTGCTCTATTTCTGCGTTCGGGCAGACGGGTCCCAAGGCCACAAAGCCGGGCTATGACCAGATGGCCCAAGCATACACCGGTTTGACGGATATGACCGGTGAGCCTGATGGGCCTCCTACTAGGGTCAGTATTTCGATTATCGACCACTCTACTGGCATCAACGCGTTTGGATCGATATGCGCCGCGCTGTACCACCGCGAAAAGACCGGGGAAGGCCAGCATATCGATACCTCGCTTGTTGGTTGCGCGTTCAGTATGAATGATAGGTTTGAAGAAGTTGCAGAAGGAGCTGCTTCGGGGATCAGTATCAAGGCAACAAGAACCGGTCGATTTTCCTCATATCCAGGCGCTGGCACATATAAGGGGAAGGGAAACCAATATTGTGAAATAGCTGCCAACAATGAAAAGCTCTGGGGATTGCTTTGCCAAGCCATGGAGCGCCCGGACCTAATTACTGACCCGAGATCAGACTCCGAGTTGTCGAGAATGAAGAACGCTCCCCTTCTCCATAACATCATCGAGGACTGGGTGGCGAGCTTTGACGACATCAATGTTGCACTGGAGAAGCTGGATAAATTCGGTGTTCCCAGCATCAAGGTTAAGTCGGTCGGGGATCTCGTGACGGATGAATACCTCCTAGCCAGAGGTGCCATAACCGATATCCCTGCACCGACGAGTATGCAGGCGCGCGGAGTCAAGACGATACGGGCACGGGGACCCTGGCATGTTTTGTCCAAGACGCCTTTACAGATGAGGAAGGCTCCCGACCTTGGCGAGCACAATGTCGAGGTCCTAGCGCAATATGGCCTGAGTGTGGAAGAGATCGGAAAGCTCCAGGAAAAATGGAATAAGTCTAAATAAGAGGACCCTTTGAGTCGGCGGTCACTATAATTTCTTTATGCTTGTCGATCAGCAGGTGTGGAGGAAATTCAGACAAGATCAGGGGTGAGTACACCGAAAATTGGGAAGGGAAGGAAATTGCTTTGGCGTACAAAAACTTAGTCGTTGAAAAAGAAAGTGGTTATGTGGTGGCTGCCATCAACCATCCGCCAGCTAATGCGCTAGGGCAAGGGATCCTAATGGACCTGAACACTTTGCTGGATGAGTCCTTAGAAGATTCTGAAATCCGGGCTATTGTGCTTACAGGCACCGGAGAAAAGCTATTTTCCGCCGGAGCAGACATAAACGAATTTGACTCGGTTAAAGCCGGAAACAAGACTGAAGGAAACAGGCCTAAAGTTGAAGGCAACGATGTCTTCTCAAAAATTGAAAACTATCCGAAACCGGTGATTGCAGCCATGCAGGGAAGCGCTTACGGTGGAGGAACCGAGATATCCTTGGCTTGCCACTTTAGAATTTTGGCCGATACTGCCAAAGTTGGCCTGCCGGAGGTCAGATTGGGGATCATTCCCGGCTGGGGCGGTACCCAGCGCCTGCCCAGATTGATTGGTAAAACCAAGGCTTTGGAAATGATGCTGACCGGGGACCCGTTGAGTTCAGCAGATGCGCTTAGCTTCGGCTTAGTCAATAAGGTCGTTCCAGCTAGCCAAGTCCTTGCTGAGGCCAAGGCACTTGCTGCCAGGCTCGCCCAGGGAGCACCCGTTGCGATTAGCGGAATAATGAAGGCAGTGACGAAAGGGCTGCAAACCACAATTGAGGAAGGTATTAAGATCGAAAAAGCCTGCTCTGTAGTGGTTTCTGCCAGTGAAGATGCTAAGGAAGGCCCCAAAGCCTTTTTGGAGAAGAGAAAGCCTAACTTTCATGGCAAGTAAGTCTTAAGAGTTATGCAGTTTCAGGATGAAAAGCCCAACTCCATAACTTGGGTTCCCAAGATTCTGGCCCAAGTCTATTAATTAGCCTGCAAAACTCCGGGTTGCCGTGGCCAGAAATGCGGGTGAAGACAAAGTGAGGTTAAGTTCATGAAGGCGTTGCTGAGCAAGGCCGCCGGGGGGCCGCAGACCCTGGTGTTGGAGGACGTGCCCAACCCGAAGGCCGCGCTCGGGTTCGCGGTGGTCGAAGTGAAGGCGGTGGGCGTCAACTACCCCGACGTGCTGATCATCGAGGACAAATACCAGGTCAAGCCGCCGCGGCCCTTCGCGCCGGGCGGAGAGATTTCGGGCGTGGTGAAGGAAGTTGGCGAGGGTGTTGTTAATGTTAAGCCGGGTGACCGGGTGATGGGCACGTCCAACTTCGGCGGCATGGCTGAGGAGATGACCATCGAGGCGGCAAAGTTGATCCGCATTCCAGACACGATGCCTTTCGACGAGGCAGCGGCGTTTATCTACACTTACGGCGTCTCCTACTACGCCCTTAAGCACCGCGGCCGCTTGACTCCAGGCGAAAGCCTGCTCGTGCTCGGCGCGGCTGGCGGCGTCGGCCTGGCGGCAGTGGAGCTCGGTCGGGCCATAGGCGCGCGGGTAATTGCGGCTGCGTCATCGCAGGAGAAACTGGACCTGGCACTGGCTCGGGGCGCCGAGTCGGGCGTTGTCTATCCCCGCGGCCCCTTCGACCGCGATGGGCAGAAGGAGCTCTCCGCGATATTCAAGCAGGCTACAGCCCCGGATGGCGCGAACCTGGTCCTCGACCCTGTGGGGGGCGACTACGCCGAGGCGGCGATGCGCTCGATGGCTTGGGAGGGGCGCTACCTGGTGGTCGGCTTCGCCGCCGGCATTCCACGCATCCCTTTGAACCTGCCGCTACTTAAGGGATGCGACATTGTCGGAGTCCTCGACATCGCTCGTGATCCGGCGGCGCACCAGCAGAAGGTCAAGGAGCTTTTGGACCTGTATGCCGGCGGCAAGATCAAGCCGCACATTTCCGAGCGCTTTTCCCTTGCCCGCGGCGCCGAGGCCATCGGCCATCTCGCCGCCCGCAAGGCCATGGGCAAAGTGGTGGTGGTGATTTAGAGCCGCGAGCGAACTGGTCCTGACCCATCAAACTGGTCCATTTGGGAGGACAACTTTTTCGGCCAGTTTGATCCATAAGGGGGGTCAGTGCCATGAAGAAGACGCGCTACACGGAAGAGCAAATCGCCTTTGCTCTGCGCTAGGTCGAGAGCGGCACGCCGGTGGCCCAGGTGATCCGCAAGATGGGCATCACCGAGCTCGGAGGCGTTCTCGAAGTAATGGTTGCGTAGGGCGTGTTGGACCGCCGGGTGTCCTGACATGCGCCAGAATCCCGTCGGTGAACCGGCGGCAACCGCAGCTCCGAACTTTGGTATGCCGTGACGGCGCAGTTCCTTGAAGCGGTTGTGCCCGTTCCCCCATTGCCGCCAGAGATACATGCGTAGTCTTCGGCGGATCCACGCTTCCAGGTGTGTGAGCACTCGAGGCGTCTGGCAGAAGCCGAAGTAGCCGCGCCAACCGACGAGGTATGGCTTCAGCTCTTTGATCAGCTGCGGCAGACTTACGCCCCGGGGTCCGGCGTGTCATGTCCCGGATCAGTATTTGCCGAGAGCCTTTGGCGCGATGCGCCGCTCGCTCCCGTCATTCGAGATGCTGAAGCCCAGGAACTTCCGCTCCTCCGGTCGCGCCACCGCGCTCTTCGCCTCGTTGACCTTCAGCCGCAGCTTCTTGGTCAGGAACCGGCTGACGGAGGCCATGACCCGTTCGCCGGCGCGGCGACTGCTAATACCAAGGGTCATGAAGCTCGACCGACGCCCATGTGGCGCGCGGCGCGCACGCCGTGCTGCTGCTCGACCGGGCAGGCTGGCACACGACCGCCAAGCTGAAAGTGCCGAGAAAACGGCAGCAGCAGCGGCGTGATGGTCGCGAGCCCCGGAACTCAACCCGGTCGAGAACGTCTGGCAATATCTGCGCGCCAACTGGCTCTCCAACCGCGCCTTCGACTACGACGCCATCATCGACGCTAGGCGCCCACCTCGCCGACCTGCCGAAGGGCAAGCCCGTCGAAGTGTGGTTTCAAGATGAAGCCAGAATTGGCCAGAAGAACGGTGTCGTGCGGCAATGGGCGCGCCGTGGCACGCGGCCCAGGCAGCCCGCCGACCAGCGCTATCAAAGCGCATACCTGTTCGGCGCCATCTGCCCGGCGCGCGGCAAGGGAGCAGCCCTGGCGCTGCCGTTTGCCGACACCGCGGCTATGCAGCTTCACCTCGACGAGATCAGCCGCGTGAGCCCACTCTCGCATTCCGATTGATGTGATTGTTTCGGGTTGGGCGATGAGCTTCTGCCAAGCCTCGCAGGCGGCGTGCGCGTAAAGTTTTTTTGAACTCTTCCACGACCCAGGCATTCTGCGCTGGATGGCGCGGCCGCGCGCTCATGTGCGAGAAGTCGAGTTCCTTCAGCTGCGGCGCGGCAATCAACGTGAGAGCGCAGCGTCAATCAGGATGAGAATGCCGGCGGATTGGAACGCAGGGAGGGCGTAGCCCGACTGGAGTTTC
>NZ_JACHEF010000021.1 GCF_014207355.1 Mesorhizobium sangaii
TCACGAAGAGTCGCATTGAAGCCGCCATCCGTGCAGGGAAAGCCGCCACGGTCGACGGTGATATAGGCGTCTTCCTCCGCCCCCATCGGCGCCCACAGTTCGGTGCTGATAAGCTCCGCGAACCGCCGCCCGCTTGAACGCTCCATGATAAAGCCCAGCAAGTTGTTCTCGGGCGACCGGTACTTGAATCGTTCGCCATGCGGAGCTTCCCGCTCGGTCAGTTTCAGGAAGAGCTGCCACGTAGTCTGAGGGTAGTCGGGATATTCCATCGGCCACCATCCCGCAGCCACCATGAGCATCTGCGCGTGGGTACCAGACTTCGTGTAGGGTCCGGTGACCAACACACCGGCCGTCATGTCCAGCAGATGCTGCACCGTGGCGCCGCGATAGGCGGTCGATTCAAGCTCCGGCAGATACCGCGTCACCAGGCTGTCCGTGTCGATGAGCCCCTTGTCGACAAGTATGCCAAACACTGTCCCCGTAATCGACTTCGATACCGACATGGCGGTATGCTGGCAATGCGGCGTGAAGCCGTTCATGTATCTTTCAGCTATGACCTCGCCGCGGGACAGGACGAGGAATCCATCGGTAAAGCTCTTGTCCAAAAACTCGCGAATGGTGGAACGCCGTCCGGCAACCTCGAATTCGATACCATCGATGTCCGTGGATCGCTCCCGCAACGGCAAGACAGGCCCCCGGCCACGCCAAATTTGCGCGGTCGGCACAAACTCGCGAGCACGCTGAAACGTCCAGCGGTTGTACGGCGGAAGATCCCACTCCTTTGCTGGAATGATCCGCGCGCCGGGCCTCATCGGGTCGGGCTGCCAGTCGGGGCCGATACCATTCACGATTTCCTCCTCCAACAAGAGTTATTCCGGGCGGCAAACGTTTATGACCGGGCTTCGCGACATCCGGTCCACGCAGTGTTTGGGCAGCCTCAAACTGCCATTTGAGAGTGCGTCAACTGCCCATTGCGGGTCGCTAAAATTGCAGAACGAATGATCGGAGTAAGTGGTGAATTCTTTACTCCGGCCGTTTTCCCGCCGTGGTACCGAAAACAGAGTGAATTTGTCTAGCCGCTGATCCAAGTCGTCCAGCGCTCGATTAGCTTCTGGCTGTTTTCCGCCAGCCAAGCCGAGTCCGACTTCATGAGTTTGGACCAGTTCTCCGGCGCGGTCGGCAGATTCGACGCCACATCGGCATCCACGAAATCCCCCGTATGTTTGTTAGGTATCGAGTAGTTCAACCGCTTGGCGAGTTCAGCGGCTGCTTTTGGGCGCGTGTAGAGATAGTTGAGCAGGGCCATGGCGGCAATCTTATGCGGCGCGCCCTTGGTGATGCCGATCGCATCTGCGTCGAGCATAGCGCCGTTCCACACGAAGGAAATCGGGAAGCCTTCCTTGCGAAGGCTCGCGACACGTCCATTCCAGACCATTGTTGCAACCACTTCCTTGGTCCGCAGCAATTGCAAGGCCTGGTCACCGCTGGTCCACCATACGGCGATGTTCGGCTTGAGTTCGTCGAGTTTCTTGAACGCGCGGTCGAGGTCGAGTGGGTAGACGTCCTTTGGCTCGACGCCGTCCGCGAGCAATGCGGCGCTCAGCACGTACCAAGGGGTGCCGTAGTTTGGGAGCGCTCGGGGCCCTGGGAACGCCTCTACGTCCCAGAAATCGGCCCAGCTCTTCATGCCGCCGTTCGGAAACGCGCTTTCGTCGTAGGCGATGCCGTTGCCTGTCGCGGCCCAGAGAACTGCGTTTCCGAGGCACGACCCCTCGATCCCCTCGGACACAACATTGGACAACTGCGAGCAATGGCCCAGATCCTCGACATAGTTCGCAAACGTCGGCGACCGCACGCTGTCCACGGTCGTCGTGACGATGTCCCATTCCATGGCGTCCGCTTCGCTCATGGCGTGCACCTTTGTTAAGACCTCAGAATAACTGCCGCCGACAAAGGCCGTCTCAATCCCGGTCTCGGCGGTGAAGGGATTGAAGAACAACTCCTTTAGGGTATCGAGGTAGACGCCACTCCCGATAGAGACGACCACCTTCATCTGTCCTGCCGCTTTGGCCGCCGCAACCAGTTCGTCGACCGAGGCGGCCGCGGCGCGCGAAGCCCAAAGGCTAGGTGCTGATGACATGAGCACCAGGCCCGCGGCGCTTTTGATAAAATGACGTCTGTTAGGCATGAAAAACTCCCCTTTGACATGGCTCTATGGGGTCTAACTTCAACCGAACGACGCTGTTTGGTTAGGCCCGATTTGTTATGCCAGGCCCTCGATTGTTATGATCTGGAGTACCTTCAAACCTCATCGGCTTGATAGACGATGATGGCAGACGGGAATATTCTACCCCGGCTCCGGATAGGCAGTCGGCAAGGGTCTTGTCCGTCGCGGTGCTAGCGCCACCCCCGGCCGTTGTGCGTGCACGAACAGGTCACGCGCCCGAATGAGCGGCCGCAGAGTTGGCGTTTTCCGCCATTGGCGGCGATGACATCGGGCAGCAGCGGGTTTCCGGTATGCTTCGGTAGCGCGGCGTGCCCAGAAAAGACAGCAGACCACGGGTTTCTGCCACGCCCTTCGGCAGCGCGAGGAGAATGGCGCCCGATCATAGATCTTCGGTCGTCGGAATAACTGTCAATGCTCGCGTGCAGGCAGGCATTCCGACTAGATGTGTTACTCGAGCATAGTTTGCGAAACAACTCGCGCCGCTAAGCACCACCGGCAGCTGTTGAGCTGGCGCGCTTGGATGGGGCGACTCGCGTTAACGATGAAGTACTGGGTGAGCCACATGAACAAAGTCTATGGCGACGAAGGTTCGGCGCTGGAAGGCTTGTTGTACAGAATGTTTATTGTTGCGGGCGGATTTGGTCTTTGTGCAATACCCGAACTGTTAATCAGCGCGATCCGGGACGCGGGCACCAGGAGCTGACGATCGCGTCGAATAACTGCGGCGTCGACGACTTCGGCCTCGGCCTCGGCCTGCTGCTGAAGACGAAGCAGATCAAGAAGATGATCTCATCGTATGTTGGCGAAAATGCCGAGTTCATGCAGCAGTACCTGAGCGGAGAGTTAGAGCTCGTAGAGGGCAAGGAGCACAAGGTCTTCAATGGCGGAACATATGTGCTTGAGACAGTGCCATGGCGGCAATCTTGTGAGGAGCGCCCTTGGTGATGCCGAGCGCATCTGCGTCGAGCATGGCGCCGCTCCACACGAAGGAAATCGGGAAGCCTTCTCTGCGCAGAGTTGCGACACGTCCATTCCAGACCATTGTTGCAACCACTTCCTCGGTCCGCAGCAATTTGCTGGGCCTGGTCACCGCTGGTCCACCATACGACGATGTTCGGCTTGAGTTCGTCGAGCTTCCTGAACGCGCGATCGACGTCCAGCGGGTAGACCTCCTTTGGGTCGACGCCGTCCGCAATTAATGCGGCGCTCAGCGCGAACCAAGGGCTGCCGAAATTGGGGAGGGCGCGTGGCCCCGGAAACGCCTTTACGTCCCAGAAATCGGCCCAGCTCTTCATGCCGCCGTTCGGAAACTCGCTTTCGTCGTAGGCGATACCCCGTCGCGGCCCAGAGAACCCGACTTCCCTTGACAAGACCCATCGACCCCCTCGGACACAACATCAGTCAACTCCGAGCAATCACCCAGGTCCTCGACATAGTTTGCGATGCCGGCGACCGCACCGTGTCATAGGTCGTCGCGAAGACGTCCCATTCCATGGCGTCCGCTTCGCTCATGGCGTGCACCTTTGTTAAGACCTCAGAATAGCTGCCGTTGTTGACGAGGACAGTCTCGATCCCAGTCTCCTTGGTGAAGGGATCGAAGAACAACTCCTTGAGCGTGTCGAAATAGACCCCAGTGCCGGCAGTCACGACACCTTCGGCTGTCCCGCCGCTTTGGCTGCGGCAACGAGGTCGGCGGTGGAAGCGGCCGCGGCCTGCGAAGGCCAGAGGCAAGGAGTCCCGCAGAATATATCGCTCGCGATTACCTGCCCTTCCACTGGGGCTTACGCTTTTCCATAAAGGCCCGAGGCCCTTCGAGACTGTCCACGGAATTCTCTATAGCCTTGTATTCTTTCAGTTCACTCGGCGGATTTCTAACCGCTGCAAACCCATCCTTTGCAGAGAGGTGCGACGTGTAGCGCATCACTTCTTTGAGACCTTCAATAGCGAGCGGGGCAGATTCACAGATCCTCTCGGCATGACGGATCGCCGCAGCCAGAGCCTCTCCCCTGGGAACAACCTCATTCACAAGGCCCCATCTAGCGGCCTCAGCGCGGAAATTGGCTCGCCCGTCATTATGAGGTGCATTGCAATGTTGTATGGTATGCGGCGATGTAGGTTCTGAATGCCGCCCGCCACGGGCAAAAGCCCGATCCGCGTTTCGGGGAGAACGAAGCGCGCATGCTCGGCTGCTACGATCATATCGCACGCGAGCGTGATCTCGAAGCCTCCTCCCGCTGCGGAGCCGTTGACAGCGGCTATTACCGGCTTGGTCAAACCCCAAAATTCCGCAATGCCACCGAACCCCCCAGGGCCGTTACCGACTTCCGAATCATAATAGAGGTCAGCGGTTAGGCTTTCATCGGACTCCTTCAGGTCCCAACCGCCGCTGAAGATGCGGTCCCCGGCACCTGTGAGGATTGCCACTCGTAGGTCGTCGTCTTCCTGAAACGCTGCAAACGCAGCATAAATTTCTCGGCTCGTACGGCGAGAATGGCATTCGCCGGCGGGTTGTCAATTGTGACAACAAGTATCTGTCCGTGGCGCTGAGTGCTAACTATTGCGGTCATAGCGGCAGCTTCTATTAGTGTTTGAGCGGAGCGCTGGTGCCGTTCGCTCGGTGTGAGCGCGATCGAGTTCGTCGCGGATGCCAGTATTCTTTCCATCGGGGTGAGGCCGGTCGCAACCGTACCTCTTGGATTCGCCTATCCGGCGAGGGTGCACCCCAACCTTTTTCCCGCAATCCTAGGACTTCACCCAGGAGTGGCTCGATGAAATGAGCGCCAAGCGCGCGGCACCTTTGATGAAATGACGTCTACTAGGCATGGGACCACTCCCTTTTTTCATGGTTTTCCTTTGGAGCCGAGCTCCAGCCAAATGAATCCTGGGGGCTAGGCCCGAGTTGTTATGCCCGGCCTTTGATTGTTATGGGGCCATCTTGAAGCCGTCATAATTTCAGCCCTTCCGGTCCCGACCGTTTGGCCGCGTGATTGCAGGAGAGGGGCGGAACACCTGATCCCACGAAAACCGCCACGAGCATGTCAGTCCAACAACAGCGGACGGCGGCCGACTTCTGATAGGCTTCGGCATGATAGCCCGCGCGCTCAGAAAGACGGCAGGGCTGCGTGTGTTTAGGCCCTTTAATTGCGGCAAGTAGTCAAGCCATTTCTTTCCTTCCGTTGCCGGCATCAAAGTCCCGGTCGAGGTGCCTCAACGTGTGCAAAGACGTTTGGCGAGCCAACGTCAGCCGATTCAACGAGGTCACCGCACCACGCCCCGACGGGGCGGGTTGGCGCTAATCAGCAGTTGCAGATAGTTTTCGATCCCTGTTCTGCCATCGCCGGGGTCATGGTCCTTTCCGAGGTCGAATGCCTCATGATGATGTTCGGGTCGGGTGCCTCAACGTGTGGAACGAGGTACGGAAGAGTCGTCCTCAGCCGAAACAACGAGGTCACCGCAACCGCCGTCCCGGCGGGGACATCACGAGCTCCGCGAAGGGAGGCTCGAGAACTGGTTTGCGGTCGAACTGCTACGCCATCTTTTCGTTTCCCCGCTCAAAGCTGGTGCCATCTACCCAGAGGCAGTGAAGGAGAACGGCGATCTTGCGAGCGACTGCCACCTTCGCCTTTTTCATGCCCACCCGCTTCGACAGACGAACGGCCCCACGCCTTCAGAGTCGACCACTTCTTCGTCCGGTGCATGAGCACGCTGGCCGCTTTGTATAGATAGGTCCGCAACAGGCGATCGGCCGTTTATGTCAGTTTTGCCGGACTGCTTTCGTCGAGGTGGCCAAGATAGGCGCCTACGTTGGCGGCCGAGCGGAAGCGCGACGGATCGTCGATCGTGTGTCGGAAGGTGAGCGCGGTCACCACACCGACGCCTGGAACGGTCATCAGCCGGCGGGTGGTTTCATCGGCATGAGCAAGACGCCGGACTTGCCGATCGAGCTTCTCCTGCTCCCGACAGACCTGCTCGTGAATGGTCAATAGAGGCTGGACAACCGGCACAAGCTCATGCCCGTCAGCAACCAGCTCCAGGGCTTTTCGCCTGAACTGCGAACCGATGGACCGTCCGAATAGCAGACCGTATTCCTTCAGCATCGCGCGGACCTGGTTTTCGAGATCGCGGCGGATCCCGACCAGTCGTGACCGGGTGACCAGCATGGATCGGGTGGCCTGACTTCGGCGCTTTTCACCTTCACTTCACGATGCCAGCCGACGCGAACCAACTCGGCGAGGCCGCGGGCATCATTCTCGTCGCTTTTGTTCATCCGCACCGAAAGCGCCGCCTTCGCATGCCGAGCATCGATGCAGACGACCGGCAATCCGACCCGCTTAAGCTCGTGCCAGAGCCAACTGGACATGGCGCCCGTCTCGAAGCCGATCCGCTCGGCGCCAGGCGCGCGCTTGCGCAGCAGTTCCGTCAATGCTCCCGGATTGGACTTAGCTTTCCCCTGGAACACGATCTTTCCAGCATCATCAACCACGCAAACGCTGGTCTCCCGCTGCGAGACATCCAGCCCGACATATTGCTTCACTGCGACCTCCTTATCCAAGTCGGCGGCTTCTGCCCTCGGCGAAGTCTTCCTTCAAAGGAGCAACGACAGCAATTACGTCATCGTGTGGAATAAGGGGGCTGACTCACATTTGATGATTTTGCATGGCGGCATGGTGCTATTTTCTGAGGGGAATCAGCACCATGATGAGAAATTTGCGTTTGTCGTCCTTGATTCCGGCGGGATTGGTCGTCGAGGCGATCGCTGAGAACGAAGGAGTGATCGCCGTTACCGCCCGCTCAGGGGTGCCGGCGCGGCCTTGCCCACTTTGCCACAGAGTGTCGCGCCGGGTTCACAGCCGCTATGGTCGACGGGTATCGGATCTTCCCTGTACCGGAACAAAGGTAGAGCTTCGGCTCGTGGCGCGCCGCTTCATCTGCGATGCGCCATTGTGCCGTCGACGAATCTTCGCCGAACGCTTTGACGACGGCGTTGTCGCCGAACGATCTCGCCGGACCTCGCGACTGGAGTGTATTGTTCATCATCTTGGGTCGGCGCTCGGCGGGCGGCCGGCGGCCAGCTTTGCAAAGCGGCTGATGGTCAGCAATGACACGTTGCTGCGGGTGGTGCGGCGACGTGCCTGTTTACGAACAGACCCTCTCAAAATTGTCGGCATCGATGATTGGGCTTTCCGTCGCAACCATCGCTACGGCACCATCGCCTGTGATCTGGAGCGGCGGCTGATCGTGACGTTGTTGCCTGATCGTGAGGTTGCCACCGTCGAAGCGTGGCTCGGTAACCACCCTCAGATCGAAACCGTCTCGCGCGACCGCGGCGGCGGTTACGGCGAAGCCACCGCCAAGGCATTACCGAATGCGGTTCACATCTCATGGAGAATGCGAGCGCGGCTTTCCTCGACGCCGTTCGCAAGTCGATGCGGATAATCCGAACTGCGATCGGCGCTATGACGATCAATCCAGACTTGCTCACCTACGCGGAGAAGCTTCAATACGAAGGCTATCTGCGGCGTGAGGAGACAAACGCGGCAATCATGAAACTTGCCGGCGAAGGCATCCCCATCAAGGAGATCGTGCGCCGCACCGGTCACAGTCGCAAACTATGCGCCAAGTGATCCGTGGCCAGCGAACCGATATTTTCCGCGTCCGGCAGAGTTCGCTCGAGGCATGGCTGCCGTTCCTGGAGGGGCAATGGATGTCGGGCTGCCACAATGCAAGCGAGCTCTGGCGGCGGCTGAAGACAAAAGGCTTTCGGGGGCGACTGGGCGTCGTCAGCGAATGGGCAAGGCGCCGGCGCCGCGCCGAGCAGGCATCCGATCAGCAACTCCACAAGGTACCGTCAGCCAGAACGATCGCGCGGCTGATGACGACGGCCCGCGATCATCTGAGCAAAGCCGACACAGTCATGATTGCCGCCATTGAGGCGGGCGTGCCCCTGCTGGTGGAAGCACGCAACCTGATCGCCGGTTTCCATTCCATGATCCGCAAGAAACTTGCCGATGATCTCGAGCCGTGGATCGCCGATGCCGGCAAAAGCCTCATTGCATCTTTCGCCAAGGGCATCATTCGCGACCGCGCTGCCGTCCGCGCCGCGATCACCGAACCATGGTCCAACGGTCAATCTGAGGGACAGACCACCAAGCTCAAGCTTGTGAAACGGCAGATGTATGGACGCGGAAAGCTCGACCTTCTGCAAGCCAGGCTGATCGGTGCAGTATGATCCCGATCTTCATCAAATGTGCGTCAGACCCCCTTTTGCGCGCCGATCCAGGGTCCCAATTCCGGGCCGATTGACAGGCTGCGGGTCTCCGCTGCATGGCCCACACGATCCGCGCATTCTTGTTGGCCAGCGCGACGGCCGCGACGTTTGGGTGCCGCCGCTCCCGTATCTTGCCGAGCCAGAGGCACGGCGGATCCTGATTGCCGCCAGCCCGACTCAAAGCGGCGCGAGCGCCATGAATCATCAACGTGCGCAGATAGCGATCGCCGCGTTTGCTGATGCCGAACAGGCGGGCTCGCCCTCCACTGGATCGCTGCTTCGGCACCAGACCAAGCCAGGCGGCGAACTGGCGGCCGTTCTTGAAGCAGGTCCTATCGCCCACGGCAGCGATCAAGGCTGTCGCCGTCACAGGGCCAATGCCTTCGATCTTCCCAAGCCGCTGGCACTGCTCACTGGCGCGGAAGATTTCCCGTATCCGCCGGTCATAGGCCGCAATCCGATGGTCGAGTTCGACCAGTTCGACCTGCAGCTCTCTCATCAGCGACCGGACCATTTCGCTGAGAGTGTAAGCGTCATTCTCGACGATCACCGCAAGGCCGCGCCGCAACGCTTTGTCTGCTGCGATCATCAAAGGGCTCCAATTCCACGGAAGCAAGTCATCGAGCCGGGTGATCGGCGTGTCGGCGATGCGGGAGAGAACATCGGCAAGCCAGGCTTGCGGATCGACGTCGTTGAGCTTTGCGGTTTTTGCCGGCCGCCGAACTATGCCGGGCGGGCGCGTTTCCGCCAGTGTTTTTCATGACTTAGCTGCAGCTGGACAGCTGGATGGGCGCATTCCTCAACCTCTTCTGACAATTGACTTTTTCAAGTCAGCACTTCATGGCCGGAAAGATCGCCGTCCAAGCAAATGGCACTCGGTGTCATCCGCCGGCCTCACAGCCCAAGCAGGCAGAACGAGCGTTCGCGCGTCGATTGCCTCACCTTGCGATCTCGCCCCGCGGCGGCGCACAACCCGCTCCCGAGAGAGGATTTTCACTCCGCTGCCGCCGATCGGAGGGAATTGTCAGGGAAGGATTCAAGCTAGTGACCTTCCGGAAAGACAAGGCCAAGCCCTTCGGCAATGCAGGCTGGACGTTCACGGCCTTCTATCTCGATCACGAATTCGTAGGTACACAGTTTCCCACCTGACCTCGGTACTACCGACAGCAAGCGCTGCCGGCCCCGAATTCTGCTCCCAACGGGCACCTCGTTCGTGAACCGAACCTTGTTCAGCCCGTAGAAAAGACTCAGTCCAACACCAGAATACGTGCAAATTTCCGGTGCGAACACCCCTATCAGCGCAAGCGTGAGAAAACCATGAACGATTGTTCCACCACGCTCGCGAGTTGCCCGCTCCACATCAACATGGATCCACTGATGATCGCCTGTTGCATCTGCAAAGATATTCACGCGTGCTTGGTCCGTCTGGAGCCAGGATGAGACGCCGATCTCCTGGCCTTCCCACTGCTCGAGTTGTTCATAGGCAATCACTTGCACCATCTATATCTCCCACTGCAGATCACCCCATTGACAATCGGGTGATCGACTTGCTGCTTGACCACCATTGCCCCAGCCCTTTCGGGCCAGTACGCTGCAATTGCGATCCGCCGCAAACGTGAATCCGCTCGCCACTTGCAACCAAACCGCCATACGAAGTTTGATGCACCGGCAAATCGCCATGCAGTCAAGCCGCATGTCAGCGATGTGAATAGGTTGCCCGCGTTATTCGCGTCGACATTTTCTTATGGAATGAATTGAGTTGAGTGTTCGTCGCCGGGAAAAGTGTTGTGATCTGATCCCTGAAAACTAGGGGCGCCTGCGGCAGAGTGAATCAGAGGGCGAAAAGGCCGGGAAAACCGATGGCGAGTATGCTCTGATCAGGGCCATGCCAGCCCCTGATCTCGAGCTTCCGGACGACGTCGACGCGCTCAAGGCGATGGTCGTCGCCATGGCCGAGCAGCGGGCGCAGATTGAAGCCCGCAATGCGGATCTTGAGGTCCGCAACAGACATCTCGAAGCGGAGAATAAGGACGCCGAAGAGCGGATTGCGCGATAACGGCGATGCTCAAGGTGCTGGAGCGGGCCTGCTTTGGGCGCCGCTCCGAGCGACTGCATGCTGGGTCACTGAGCGAGGAGCAATACGCCCTCGTCTTCGACGAGAACGAAACCGGCCATCAAGGCGCAGGTCGACAAGGCGGCGGGGCCGTCGAAGACCAAGCGTGCGCCGCGACCGCGCAAAGGCTTTGCGCCCCATCTCGAACGGGTCGAGGTGATCATCGATCCGGAGGTTCGGGCCGGTTGCGAGGGGCTCAGCGGGTGATGATCGGTGAGGATGTATCCGAGCGGCTCGACGTGACCCCGGCGAAGTTCCGAGTGATCATCACGCGCCGTCCCAAATACGCCTACAAGGGCTGGGACGGCGTCGTGCAGGCGGCCGCACCCGCCCGCATCATCGAGAGCGGCATTCACAGCTGTGCCGGACAACGTGTGGCGTGATGGATCGCGCGCCATGGTCGGCCGATCCTGGGCTGCTGCCGAGGCGTGCTTGGTCAGAATGTAGGCCACGCCGTCGCGGGTCAGGGGCTGACCGTGGCGGTTGACGAAAACGTGCTGCTGATCCTCAGCCGTCATGCTGTGCAGGCGGCGCAGTGCATCGGCGGTTTGGGACCATATCGGCACCAGCCGTTCCTTGCGGCCCTTACCTCGCAGACGAACCTGCCGTGCGGCATCAGTTACAGATCAGTCCATAGCAGGCCGGTCACCTCGCTGACCCGTGCGCCGCAATTATAGAGAAAAAGCAGCAGCGTGTGATCGCGCCAGCCTTGGCGGGTCTGTCGATCGGGGGCGTCGATGATGGCCCGAATATCGGGAGCTTCGAGGTAGTGGGCGGGTCTAAATCGCGCCCGCTTCGCTGGCAGCGCGAGCACCTGCGTGTAGCGGAGCGCATGATCGAGGTCGTGGCGCAGAAGGTGTTTGAAGAAGCTGCGCAGCGCGGCACGGCGGCAGTTGCGTGTGGCGGCGGAATTGGACCTTGTGGTCTCGAGATGATCCAGAAAGGCAACGATCATGTTGGCATCGAGATCGTCTAGCCTGAGCGCGGCAACCTCGCGGTTCTGACGCTGGGCCGCGAACAACAACAGCAGCTTGATCGTATCGCGATAGGCGCGGATTGTATGCGGGCTCGCGCCGCGCTGACGCGGCAGATAGGTGGTGAAAAAGGATTCGAGGAGCGCGAAAAGCGTCTGTGATCGGGCTTGGCTCATTCGGGTTGGCGGGCGTATCGCAGATGCTGTTCGAACCGGGTACTGGCCAGTTCCAGCAGTTGTGGCGTCGCCTTCAGATAAACCTCGGTGCCGAGGATGTTCTGATGGCCGAGATAGGCTGACAGACAGGGGAGCTTGGCGTGTAAATCGACGCCTGCCTCGGCCCAGATTGTGAGGCGGTGGACCGCGAAGGCATGGCGGAACTCGTACGGTCGGGCGCCGACCCGTCCGTGTGCGGGCTTGATCCCCAGGCCACGGAGCATCCGGCGGATGGCAGCGGATGCGGCGGCGGTCGTAAGGGGCGCGCCATTGCGGCGAACCAACAGGGCTTGCGGATCTACACAACGCTGGTCGATGAGGAGTTGGCGCCGATCGTCGATGTAGCGCCGCAACTCTCCAACAAGGTCATCCCTCATTGGCACGATCCGCGTGCGCCGCTTGCTGTCGCGGATCGTCAGGGTGCCGTGTTCGAGATCGATATCGGCCATCTTGAGGCGCACGGCTTCTCCAAGCCGCAGGCCGGTGCAATAGAGCACAAGAACAAGCCTGCGCAGCATTGAGGCCCACATGAAGTGCCCCTGATGCGCCGAAGCGACAGCAAGGATTCGGCGGATCTCGTCCTGGCTGAAAATTTAGGGGAAGAAGGTCGACTCCTTCACGGGTGCCCACCTGTGCTCGGGCACATAGCTGGTCGGATCGCGTCTCTGGCGGTAAAGGCAAAGCCGGCGAATGACGCCGAACTCGTTGCTATGCCGCCGGCCTACGCATTTCGGAAGCGGTGCAAGTCAGAGGATGGTCGTCCGCGTCGAGCGGGGCAAAGGCCAGAAGGACCGCTATGTGATGTTGTCGCCAAAGCTCCTGGAGATCCTGCGCGATTATTGGAAGGTGCGCCGGCCAGAGACATGGCTCTTCCCCGGCGATCGCGCCCGCCAGCCGATCACTAGGGATGCGGTGGGCAAAGCCTGCGCGAAAGCGCACGATCTCTCCCGCTTGTCCAAACCGGTGACGCCGCACAGTTTGCGGCACGCCTTCGCCGTCCATCTCCTGGAGGCCGGTGCCGACGTGCGCACCATTCAGCTGCTGCTGCTCGGTCACCGCAGCCTCGCGACCACCGCCCATTACCTGCGCATCGCCACCAACAAGGTATGCACCACCTCGAGCCCCTTCGAACTCTTGCCGCGTCCAGCACCCACCTTGCCGCCACCAGCCAAGCCTCAGTACTTCTGAGCTTGAGCCGATGGCCCGCTCGGGGCCTGAAGTGGCGGATATCGTCCGCCGCTACGGCGATGCCTATCGTTCCCAACATGACGCGTCGCTCTCGACCGCCGCGCTCGGCGGGCACGTCGAAGCGTGCGATCGCTGCCTCCACCAGCGCATCGCCTTCAACAGCTGCCGCGACAGACACTGCCCCCGCTGCCAGTCGCTGGCCCGCGCGCAATGGCTGGAGGATCGTCGCGCCGAGCTTCTCGACACCCAGTACTTTCACGTCGTCTTCACGCTGCCGGCCGACATTGCCGTCATCGCCTATCAGAACAAGGCGCTCGTCTACGGCCTGCTCTTCCGCGCCACCGCCGAGAGCAGGAGCGCTGATCGGGACGAAACTAATTTGATGCGGTTGACACCAGCGCCTCGCAAACAGGACCCTGTGATACTCCGTCGATCAGGATTTCGGCCGTGACCAGTCTTCTCTGCGTGTCGACCTGGGACGGAGAAGTGGCCCCGAGTAATATCTCGCCTCGCTGGGTAGGTTCAAGCGTAATGCTTTCAAACTCTCCATCTGAGGCCCAACCGGACGGCAGAAGGAGGCGCGCCCCGTATATAGCAGTGCGCTCCAAATTGTTTCGAACCCTCACCGTGTAGCTCACATTGCTATTTAGTCGGACTACCGAAATATACGGCAGCATTCGTGCCCAGAATAGATCGATGTAGTGGTCTGCTGGTGCATCTACTGCCTCTAGGAACGCCGCTTCCGTGCGCTCAATATAATGTGTGTACTCGGCGATCCTCGAGTGGTCCAAGGTAATCAGTTCGCCATGGCCGGGGCAGAGGAGATCAGGCTTGGTTGTCTGCATCACATTCGCGCAACGGCGGAGCATGTCCAACTGAAAGCTGTTGCGCAACACGGTACTCTGTATAGCTATCTCCCGATCAAGCTCCCCAGTCCCAGGATTGAAAAGAAACAAATTGTCTCCTCCGAAAGCGACCCGTTTGCCGTCGATAACGCCCAGAATTAAGGCGTGGTATTCGGTGTGGCCTGGGGCGTAGTGCGCCTCGAACTCAAATCCTCTCCATTGAAATGTCTCGCCATCACGGAGAATCCGCTCGACCTGGATCGGTTTGTGGTAGCAGCATGGCGTACTTGCCCACGCAGCAGGATCGGCAATGACGTCGGCGACGCAATCGAGGGCCCAGCACTTAGTGCCGAAATGTCGTTGCAGAAACGGTATTCCGGAGACGTGATCATCGTGGATGTGCGTGGGAACGACGAGTTCAATATGCCGTACTCCATAATCGTCGCGCAGCTGATCAAGATGGTGCTCGACGAAACGCAGAGCCTGCAGGCTATCGTGCTCGGGACCCCAATGGACATGCCCCAATGACGCAAAGCCATAGTCAATCAGCATGGCATGTCCGCTTCCGCTGAGCACAACGTAAAAGTTAGAGCTGGTGTACGGCCCTGCCCACAGCAGATGTTCACTAATGGGTTCCAACCGGCTTTCAAAAATCGTCTGCATGTCCTTGAAAGGGTTCCCATGGCCCGACGTAAAGAGCCTGCCTACGCCGGCAAGTGTCACAAGCCGCGATTCGAGCCTTTCAATGTCTGAAATAACGCTACAAACAGGATCGCCATGCGACGGATACGCCGTTTGGACGTTTTGCTTTTTCAAAGCAAGAATAGATTGCATTGTAAATTCGATCCCGAGGAGGTCACCATAGCTGTATTCCATTGCGTGAAGTTGGTACAGTCGACCGCCGCGTCTCATAAGGTCGCCAGTAAAGGCGATCTTGTTACCATCCACAGTAGTGATCAAATTTATCATGCCATATGTGTGACCTTTGGCCGGCAACACCTCGAAGTCGAAGTCCTTCCAAGCAAAAGTCTCATAGTCCGCAAGGACAGCGTCGACCTGGACGTTTTGTCCCAGCGAGAAGAAGGTGCTATTATTGTTGTAATTATCGTAGATACGCCGAGCCTGCCAGATGGCTTCGACATTGTCGAATAGGTGGCGCTCGTACTCGGGTACGGCAATTTTTGCTCCCGCACTCTGAACGATGGGAGTGCCCCAGCACTGATCTCTATGATGATGAGTATGCAGAATCCAGGCGACCCGCTTGATTCCGATGGTATGAAGGTGCTGCAAAATAGCACCGGAACCGGCATCTATCAGTAGGCCCTCGTCACCACTTTTCAGGACGTAAACGTTACAAGTGTCCCGAAACTGCCAGAGGTGGTCTGAGATCTGGATAAGAGACATTTCACTTTCCTTCCCGGGATGCTGACAGCGAGGTAACGGCCCGGCCTCGGTTCCTGGCGATGAAACCGTCGCGGTCGATCCGTCCACATAAAGGAGGGTGGTGAGGAGCGTTCACCAGATCGACCCATAGCGCGATTCCGATTGGCAGGGCGTTGTCGTTGAAGTCGTATTCGGGATGATGAAGGGCGGCGGTCATGCCGTTGCCCATGAAGATGAAGGCGCCGGGGCACGC
>NZ_JACHEF010000022.1 GCF_014207355.1 Mesorhizobium sangaii
TCTCGTCGACGACACAGATCGCGGTCTCTTCCAAAGACACGTCAAGTCCGGCAAAATACTTCATGGCTGCTCCTCCTGATGTTTGTGGCGATCTACATCGACCACGTTCTCACATCTCGACAGGAGCAGCCGCCCTCAATCTGGCTCGGGCGAGACCCCAATCACCCCATCTGTTGAAGAAGGATCACGAGTGGCCCTTGAGGATGGCCTCGTCGCCGTTGTGGTAGGCGTATGGGATCTCGATCGAGCCGTCGTCGAGCAATTCAGCGGAGCCATCGCCAGTGGCCTCGTCCATCTCGTCAAAGCCGGCCCATGTGAAGAACACCATATTGGGGCCATAGCTGAGATCGAGGCCGGCTTGCAGGGCGCCAAAGGCGATCTCAAGTATCCATTTGACGCACTTATATCAGTCCAATTTCCGGCCTGTAGCATGCTCCGTCGTCAGCGCCGATCGCAATATGATCCGCTCCCGGCCCCGTTGTTAAACCCCGTCGCCATTCCTGAGAAAACGCCGGGCAACCGACACCTTCTGTCGTGTTTGTCGAATCCGCGACACATTGTTTTCGCCCTGGTTGCCTGCTGCACTCCCGGTCAAATCATTGAACAAAACTCGGAAAAATATTTCTAAGGCTCCCTGGGCGGCAATTGGCATGACTTTTGAGAAGTCCTCTTCGTGAAACGCGACGCGAGGCACTGGTGTTCGTCCAAGTTGTTCTTCGCAGCTGTGGCTCAGGACCTGGGGTGGGCCAATCCGGCAAGCTCCCTGGTTCGACCACGAAGTCCATTTCAAAGGACGGCATGAGAACGAATACAGGATAGCCACCGGCCCCATTGTACGCTCCATCAGCCCTGCAGGCATTCCGCCCTACCCACCTAGATAAGGAGGCAACGATGACTGACCAAAGTGCGTCGGATCGCGAGGAGGAATTTGCGATCTTCAACCATCTTGAGTCAGAAGTTCGCAGCTACGCCCGCAGCTTTCCCGTCGTTTTCGCGACGGCGCGAGGGGCCCAGCTGTTTGCGCGCGATGGGACAGCCTATCTCGACTTTCTCATGGGCTGCTCGAGTTTAAATTATGGGCACAATCCCCCGGAGCTGAAGTCCGCGCTCGCAGATTACATTGCGAGTGACGGCATCACGCATGGCCTCGATCTGTATAACGAAGCCAAGGAGTCTTTTCTGCGAGAGTTCCACGAGACGATCCTTAGGCCGCGCCAACTAGACTACGTCGTGCAGTTTCCAGGCCCGACCGGCGCCAACGCGGTAGAGGCAGCCCTCAAGCTTGCGCGCAAGATCACTGGACGCTCCAACATCATAGCTTTCACCAACGGCTTTCATGGTGTGAGCCTCGGCGCTCTTTCCTGCACCGGCAACCGATACCACCGCGCAGCCGCCGGCCAGTTGCTCGGCGGCGTGACCCGGCTACCCTATGACGGCTATCTTGGGTCCAGCGTGGACACCGCTGACTACCTTGATCGCCTGCTCTCGGATCCCTCCAGCGGCGTGGACGCCCCGGCGGCGGTAATTGTCGAGACAGTTCAGGGCGAAGGCGGCCTCAATGTCGCCGGGACGGAGTGGCTGCGCAAGGTGGCGGCCATTGCGCGCAAACACGGAGCTCTGCTGATCGTAGACGACATCCAGGCGGGTGTTGGCCGGACCGATGCGTTTTTCAGCTTCGAGGCGGCTGGTCTCCGCCCGGACATCGTCACGATGGCGAAATCGATATCGGGCTATGGCCTGCCTATGGCCCTCGTCCTTATCGATCGGCAACTCGACAAGTGGGAGCCGGGAGAGCACAACGGAACGTTCCGCGGCAACTGCCATGCATTCGTCACCGCCCGGGCAGCCCTGGAGCACTTCTGGCGAACGGACAGCTTGGCAGCGTCCGTCAGGGAGAAAGGCAATCTGCTGAAAAGCCGACTTGAGCAGATCGCGCAGAAGTACGACCCAGGCCGAGCGTCAGCCAAGGGTCGTGGCATGATGCGAGGCATCGATCTCAAGTCGGGCGAGGTTGCGGGGCAAGTCATCAGCACCGCCTTCCAGAGGGGCCTCATCGTCGAGACTGCCGGTCCCAAAGACGAGGTCGTGAAGTGTCTGCCACCTCTTGTCATTGGGGAGGATCAGCTTAGCCAAGGCCTCGACATCTTCGAGGACGCTATCGAAAGCGTGATCGGCAGCAACGTGAACACGGCAGCTTGAGAGGTGTTGATGATCGTCAGGGATCTCGACGAAGAGAAACTGATAGCCCGACGTGTCGAAAGGCATCTCCATTGCAAGAGGCCCAGTGGCAGTCGGTAGACCGCGTGAGCGCGGCACCTCACGATGAGCAGTACAGACAAGGAAAAACGCGATGACTGGAGCAATCGGTGACCGGCGAAACCCCATATACGTAAGTAATGTTCCTCAAAAGGGGCGCGGCGTATTTGCCAATATTCCATTCAAAATCGGCGATTTAATTGAAAGAGCTCCGACATGGGGATTTAACAGATCGGATGAAAAACTATTGGAGCGCACGGGACTGTTCAAGTACTACTTTGTTCGACCGACAACTAAACCTATTAGAAATCAACGCTCCGGGTATGTTGTTTTCGGGTTAGCTTCGATAGTGAATCACTCATCCAACCCGAATTCACAAATAGTATGGATCGACGAAGACACGGGCGCGTGGGCAAGCATCGTAGCGCTAAAGGACATACAAGTTGGTGAAGAGATAACCCACAGATATGCCAATATCAACGATTATCCAAGTACCATCACCTTCGTAGAATAATGCGTATGACCTATTCTATTTCCAACCGCTGAGCGAAGGACCATCGGATATGAACGATAACCTTACGATACTGGAACTATCAAAAAGCATCTGGGCACTAGACGACCTGGCCCGCAAGTCCGGCCTTCGGATTGCGACCGGCGAGAATTTTGACGAGTATGTCCGAATCACCAGCAGACTTCCCGGAAAGCCGCCGACCACTCCACACTTCCGTCCGGACTGTTCCGCTCTCCCACCTGGAAAGGCATTTTGGATCGTCGGTCGGGATCGGGAAGGAAGTATAGCGCATGTCCAAGCAATGCGTTTAGACGATATATCCCACACCAGCCTTGCTGAGCATCTTAAATCGCTCAAAGGGTGCTTCGACGACCCTGACCTCAAAGCCGGGCCCAGTTCCTCGTGCATTTGCTCCGCGCCAACGGCTGACACCATGAAGGGGTTGGTGGCATATCATGGCGACGTGTGGTTGCGGGAGGACTTTCGAGGCCGCAACCTCACGAGCTTTGTTGGTCGCCTTGCATTGGGGCTAGCATGGGCCAAATGGTCCCCAGATTTGATTTACGCGCTAGTTGCCGGCTGGAACATCGAAAAAGGTGTAGTGGATCGCTACGGATATCAGCATCGAGAATACGGGTCCATCCTGCGCTTGCCTGCCCTAGGGATAAGCCATGATGACTGGCTAGTTTGGCTCACGCGAGACGAACTGTTGAAGACACTCTCCGGTACTTTCGCATTGCGGACGCGCTGAGAACCTTCTCTGATCCTTCGCAAACGCGAGAGCTGGCCGCAGTCACGCAATCTGTCGTTCGTGACAATCGCGCGCATCATGGAGCGAGCGATTTCGGCCGGCTTTAGGCGCAGTAATGACATTTCGAAATACCTCGCCTTTGGAATTCGGATTGGGTCACCCGGCGCGTCAATTCGGGCGGAGGGCGACGAATGCGGAGGAACGGGGCTGGGACAGGGCCGAGTACGTTCGGACCTTGCAGCCTGCTGGTCTAGAAGCCCTCTGCGTCAGCGGATGATTGAAGATCTGACGATCCGCAATTTGTCACCGGAGATCCAGCGATCCTACGTGCATCACGTGGCGAAGTTCAGTCGATTTTTGGACAATCACCCGATCAACTGGGATACGAAGAGGTGCGCGCCTATCAGGCCCACTTGGTGGGCCGAAGGTCTCGTGGGGCGCGTTGAACCAGACCGTTTGCGCCTTGCGTTTCTTCCACGGCGTGACGCTGGGTCGATCTGATCTGCCTGAGCGGATCGCTTACGCCCGGACGCCGCGCAAGTTGCCGGTCGTGCTGAGCGCCGCGGAGGCGGCGCGTCTGCGGGTGAGCGACATCGATAGCAGCCGGATGGTCATTCGCATCGAGCAGGGCAAGGGCGGCAAGGACCGCTATGTGATGCTGTCGCCGCAGTTGCTGGAGATTTTGCGCGTCTATTGGCGGTTGACCAAGCCGGGGCGATGGCTGTTTCCCCGGCGCGATGGCCGCGGCCCGATTCACCCGCAGACCTTGGGGATCGCCTGTCGAACGGCCTGCGAGTTCCTGGGCGCTGAGAAGCGGGTGACGGTGCACACCCTTCGCCACAGCTTCGCCACCCACCTTTTGGAAGCCGGCACGGACATAAGGATCATTCAGGTGCTGCTGGGCCATCGCAGCCTGGCGACGACGACACTGTACGCCCAGGTCTCAACGGCTGTGATCGGCCGGACCGCCAGTCCTTTTGACCAACTCCACATGGAGATCACGCCGCCCGGCTGAGCCGCGCGCCATGCGCCCCGATCTGGAAGTGGAGGATGTATTCCACCGTCACGGGGCTGATTATCGCCGTGATCATGCCGGCCATCTCGGACGCGTTGAGCGCCGGGTCATGGCCGCGGTGGAGGCGTGCCGGACCGCGGCCCTGGGCGGTCACGCCGAACACTGCACCGACTGCGGCCTCGTGCGGCAGGCCTATAATTCCTGCCGCAACCGCCACTGCCCTAAGTGCCAGGGCCTGCCCGCGCCCAGTGGCTTGCCGAGCGTCAGGCCGAGTTGTTGCCGGTCCCGTACTTCCACGTGGTCTTCACTTGCCGGCCCAGATCGCTGAGATCGCCTTCCAGAACAAGGCGGCGGTCTATACGATCCTGTTCAAGGCCGCATCCGAAGCCTTGAGGGTGGCGGCCGCCGATCCCAAGCATCTGGGCGCCGCTATCGGCGTGGTCGCCGTGCTGCACACGCTTCTCGACAGGCTTTTGCATCATGCCGTCGTCGTTCAGATCGAAGGACCAAGCTACAGGCTACGCCAGCATGCCGAATTGATGCCTGAACACGTCCGTTCGAAAGCCCTGATTACCCCACCGTCCTTCGCTCCACCATCACGGCAGCGCGGTCGGCCGCCGAAAAATACCCAATACTCCATGCCGTCCGAGACGGCATAACTGGGGAATTTTACTTCGGCACTTTTGGGGAAATTTCACCCGGTATTGACAGTCGCGTTGCCTCAAGGAAAATGTTACCGAGTGGGTTCGTTGCCGCACCCTAAAATGTTACCCGTGAAGGCGAATGCCGCCATGATGGCCTCCTCACCACCAAGGACGAATCATGAAGACGAAGATGACGCCTGCTATACGCATGGAACTCGCCAATGCGGTCAGGGGCCGCTACGCGGCCGCAGCGAACCCTTGAAGCTCGAGGAGGAGATACGCCACAAGATCCTGTCGATGAGCGCCGCGACGATCGACCGCTTGCTCCAGATGCCGAGGCGCACCATGCGTACGGGTAACATTCCTGGTGAGGCAGTCGGTAACAAAATTACGTGAGGCAACGCGCCAGTTATTCGCATGTCCGACTTGGTCGGACATGCGACAACGAGAAATGCGTTGACTCGGCTCATATGTGGACGATCCCGGCCGCGCCGGGACGGCTGGAGCGTTATGACTGCGAGTACAAGCGCAACGGCACCGCCAACCTGTTTGTCTTCCTAGACGCGCACCGATCCTGGCGCAAGGTCAAAGTCACCGAGCGGCGTGCGGCACACGAGTTGCCCACTGCATGCGCGATCTCGTCGATATCCATTATCCCGAGGCCGAGCGCATCCGCCTGGTCCTCGACAATCTGTCGACCCACACACGCGCCGCGCTCTATCGGGCCCTGCCGCCATCAGAGGCGCGACGCATCCTCAAAAGACTGGAGTTCCACTACACCCCAAGCAAGCCAGTTGGCTCAACATGGTCGAGATCGAGATCGGCGTTCTGCGTAGCCAATGCCTCGACCGCCGCATCGAAACTCGCGGCAGCCTCATTGCCGAGGTTGCCGACTGGGAAAACCAGCGAAACAACAGCGGCGCCCGCATCAACTAAATGTTCTCAACCAAGCAGGCCCGCCTCAAATTAGCCAAGGCCTATCCAACACCAGCCAAAGAGTCATAACCCCTGTGCAGAACCACTAGTTGCCGACCTGCAAGGGAGCGGACACTGGCGGTCTTCAATCGTCCACTCGGCGCCACAGATCGCGAGTACGGAAAGACAGAGGCAGGCTACCGAATCCGCCTCTTTTTATGCAGAACTCGATTGGGGCAATAAACGGCCAGAAACTGCTCTTAACAGAAGTAAGATTGGGTTGGTGCTGAATCAAATGGCGCTCAACAGAGTTCTAGCGGATGCCGATTCCGAAGTACCGCGTGTGTGCGACATCGAGAATGCGATTGATCAAGCTCGAGTAGCTGTGTCCGGCGGTCGTTGCGGCTAGGAAATAAGAGGAGCTCATACTGAGCTCCGGCGAGTTGATCTCCAGGACAAACGGCTGGCCGGAGCGATCGATCCGGAAATCGACGCGAGCATAGTCCCGGCAGTGACAGGCACGGAAGGTCGCAACCGAGATATCCCGCAGCACCGTCGCCAGCCCGCTCTCGATTTGCGCCGGGCAAATCTTCGGCACCGCCGCGGCCGCCACGTGTTTCGCATCCCAAGTCATAAGACGCGTTTCGCGATCGCCGAAGTCCTGCTCCACCAGAGGCAACACCTCGAGCTCTCCGTTTCCAAGCAGCGCAACACAGATTTCCCGCCCCTCGATGTATTCTTCCACGAGCGCATCCTGCGCATACTGCGTGACGATCACTTCCACGGCCTGCCTCAACTTAGAATGTTCATGTACGAGCTGCAATCCGAGGCTGCTGGCTTCGTGGCGCGGTTTCACCACGACTGGGAATCGCAGGTCGCCGGTACTCTCGGTGCCACGACGCATCACGCGAAAGTTCGGCGTCGGCACGCCCTGATCGCGGATGAGCATCTTGGTAATGACCTTGTCGGCGCCCAGCCCAAACGCGAGCGGGCCCGATCCGGTGTACGGAACGCCGGCCATCTCGAGCATGGCCGGAACGTGGGTGAAACGGCACTCCCCCTGAATTCCGCCCGACCAGTTGAATACGATTCCGGAGGGGCGGCCTTGCGGATCGGGGGGCATGAATTGCTCAAGCGTACTGAGCAGTCCTTTATCGCCTTCGCACAGCAGCGTCTCATGGCCGCCCTCTTGCAATGCCGCCACCAGGCTTTCGCCCTTCTCGCGATCGTTGTACTCCGGACTAGGCTGACCGAACCGGTTAATCACGCCCGCATGATCATGGTTCCACACGACGGCTACCCGCATGAGCTTCTCCTTGGATTTTTGCCTGCTGTCACGTTCATTCGCTCGGATTTGGTTGATTGAGGGGAGCAGCTCGTCTGGACCCCGCGCCCTTCACCGTGTCCCATGCAATCGGCGTGCCACCGAAGAAGTTGTGCGAACAAGAGGGGCAAAACCACGTGTTTCGCACCGCGACTTCGGTCCTTGCGCCCCAGCATGTCGGGTTCCAGACATAGACGTCTTCAACCGGACACGGCTGAACACGACCTCGTGTTCTCTTGGTGCTTAGCATGGAGTCGTCCTGACCTGCGCGAAATCTATCTCGCTTCCAACCGGGCCTCGGCCGAGACGGCAATTGCCGTCTTCGTCGAAAAATATGGCGCGAAATATGCCAAGGCGGTCGAGTGCCTGACGAAAGATCAGAATGCGTTGCTGGCGTTCTACGATTTCCCCGCCGAACACTGGGATCATCTGCGAACGTCCAATCCCATCGAAAGCGTCTTTGCCACCGTTCGCCACCGCACGGTGCGTACCAAGAGCTCGCTATCCTCGAAAACCGGCAGGCTGATGGTCTTCAAGCTGGTCATGGCCGCGGCCAAGGACATGGCGACGATTGAAAGGACAAAATCAGTTGCCGAAACTCATCGCAGGTGCCAGGTTCTTGGACGGAATCGAGGTCATCGAAACGAAGGCGCAGAGCGCCGCTTGATCAGCCTCGTCACCCAAATTCCAGCATAGCTCGCGTCCAGAATGACGGCGACATAAACGAAGCGGGTCGGCAGTGCGAGTGGAGTAAGAAGCGCTGCTGCGCTTCTCCTCCCCGAACCGTACGTGCACCTTTCAGCACATACGGCTCCCTATTCAATCTTGGCCCAGGGCCATAGCAACATCATGATAGTTTGAGGTAACGGTGCTGCGAGATTCGCTCCGGAAGATGTATGGATTGATCTCCGGTTTCCGCCATCGGAACTGCGCCTTGAGACTCGATACCATTCGGCGCAACGCTTTGCCAGCACGGTCTCCGCGTTCACTTCGTCCGTAGACGAGCCAGGTTTTTGCCTTACCCGCATCCGGCGCTCGATACCAGCTCCGCATCAAGGGGCTTGATACGTGACCGATATTTTCGTGCCAGCCAGTGCGCCAGTTTCCAGAACACGACATGGTCAACATGCCGGAAGGTGCGCGCTGTGAAGTCGGTGAACTTATAGAAGGCCGCCCACCCCGCCAGTTGGCGGTTCAGGCCGTCCACCATGTCGACCTTGCCAACATCATGATTGCCGGAAAGGGTCTCGGTCAGTTTGCGAACAAACGCCTTGGCCTTTTCCTGGATATCGTCGTGACGACGGACATGTGCCCGTTCGACCCTAGCTTGCGAATGATCCTATGCCCCAGAAAGACGAACCCGTCATCGACGTGGGTGATATGGGTCTTTTCCATATTCAACGTCAGCTTCAGGCGGTCTTCCAGAACGCGATCGTAATGTTCGAAAAGGAGCGTGGTCGACGTCCCAGCGCGCGTTGGCACGAGGTTCCGCGCTCCGGAATTCATGCCCTGTTGCGGCTTGCTCACGGTCAATGGCCACCAGCTATCGAGCCTATCTGCGCGGCCGATGTGGCCCGATTTGCAACTTGCGACGAATACGAAATTTGTGAGGAACGCGGGTTGGCTTGCTCCAGCGTCGCAGCGTTGATGTGGGAAGCACGGAACTTCCTTGCCTGGGAGAACGATAGCGGCATCGACGGGTGGACGGGCCTCAGCATTAATGACGTTGACCGCTATATAGATTTGCGCGCCGAAACTGACGCGCTGCTCACTGAAGGCTGTAGCAGAGCGGCTTCGCTCGCTGCTGCGTTATCTCCACATCACAGGTCGCGTCACGATGGACCTGTCAGGGCACGTCATAGCCCCGACGCTTTATGCATACGAAGGAATACCGTCAGTACTGGACCGCGGCCAGATAGCCGCTGTGCTGGAGAGCGCCAAGAAGGACAAGACATCGGCGGGCTTGCGAGACCATGCAATCCTGCAACTCCTTGCAGCCTACGGTCTACGGTCTGGAGAGATCCGCCATCTACGGATCGAGGACATCGATTGGCGAACGGAAGCCATCCATGTTCGACACTACAAGACGCGAGCCACCACATTCCTGCCCCTGCTTGAGCCGGTCGGCGAAGCGGTGCTCGCCTATCTGCGTTCCGGACGGCCCGTGACCGATGCCAGGGAGATCTTCATCCGCACGCGCGCGCCCTATCGCAAGCTCGACAAGCTTTACAGCGTGGTTCGCCGGCGGCTCCGTGACGCTGGCGTCCAACCGCCTGGTAAGTGTGGACCTCATATCTTCCGTCATGCGCACGCGGTCGAAATGCTGCGGGCCGCGGTGCCTCAAAAGGTCATCGGCGACCTCCTGGGACACCGTTCGACAGGATCGACGGCTCCCTACCTCAAGCTTGCTACCGAGGACCTCAGGACTATCGCGCTTGACGTGCCGGGCATGGAGGTGCTGGCATGACCGCCCGCTGGCCCGATCCCGACCGCGCGAACATCGGCCGCTATGTCGCGAGCCTTGATCTGCGCAGCATGAAAAGCCGAACCTGTTATCGGCAGGTCTTGCATGGCTTCCAGGATGTCGCCGAACGTTACGAGGCACTCGGTCAAGAAGTGCTGCTGGCCTGGCTACGAGAATCAGCCATTCGCCGGGCGGCATCCACGCTCTTGCACCGCACCCGCACCATTGACCGGTTCCTCGAACGCCTGGTGGAAATCGGCGCGATCGAACGCAATCCCGTCGCCGCTCTGCGCGATGAGTGCAATATCAAGCAGAGCATGCCGATCTGGCGGGCATTGGCGTCGCGGGATCCGGAACAGGCTCTTGCCGAACTGCGCCAGCCTAGCCCGTTCGGCAGCGTACTGGGAAAAATGATGGCCGAGCATGTCGCGATGATGCGGCGCAGAGGATACAAATACACTTCGCAGTCCCTGTTGCTCTTGCGGTTCGACCGGTTCCTGCAGTCGCATCCGGGACCGGAAACCGAACCGCTGAGCGCCATGATCGATCGATGGGCGGCAACGAATGGCACGCGTCACCACGCGGAGGAATGCGAAAAGCTCAAGCGCGTCTTGGCGAAAATCCTTCGTCACCGCGACCCGTCGATGCCTAAGCGGCGACCGGACCCGAGACCGAGGAAGCAGGCCGCCAGGCAATGGCGAAGCCCCATATCTACTCGCCATGCCGACGTGCGACGGATGCTCGACGTCGCACGTACGTATCCGTCGCCACGGGTGCCGCTTCGACCGCGGAGCATGTACACGATGCTGCTGCTGGCTTATTGCGCAGGCTTACGGCGCGGCGAGCTTGCCCGTCTCGATCTTGGTGACGTCGACCTGCAGGACGGTACGATAACCATCCGGCAGACCAAGTTCTTCAAGACCCGGATTCTGCCGCTACCCGACAGCGTTGTAGTCGAGCTTCGGGCCTACATCGATGCGCGGCGGCGTGCCGGTGGATCACAGGACGCGCGCTCCGGCCTGTTCTGGCACGAGCGAGGCGACGGCCATTACACGCCGGAAATGATCACCTGGCTGCTTGCCGACGTCATACGCCGCGCTGGGTTGAAGCCATTGCGAGGAAAAACGGGCCCTCGTGTTCATGATCTGCGTCACTCGATGGTCGTGAACAGGATCCTCGAATGGTACCGGACGGACATCAATCCACAGGATCGCCTGCCGTTCCTCGCGACCTACCTCGGCCATCGGGACATCAACTCTACCCTGGTCTACATCACCGTGACGCAGGACCTGCTGCATTATGCAAATGAGCGGTTCCGGGCAGTTGGCGCACCATGCCTCAATCTGCGGCAGGAGGTGCGGTCATGAGCAGGGATGATCGGTTCCCGGATCTGATGCGTGCGTTCTTCTATGAATGGCTGGTCGAGCAGCGCAACGCGTCCATCCACACAGTCCGGTCCTACCGCGACACCTGGCGGCTATTGCTTCGGTTCGTTGCACAGCGTGCTGGGAAGAAGGTGGCTATGATCACGCTGGCCGATCTGGCCGCCAGCGAGGTCGCCGTTTCTCCGTCACGCCGAACGTGAACGTGGCGGTACGATCGGCACGCGCAACTGCCGGCTTGCCGCGATCCGCAGCTTCTTCCACTTCGTGGCCACCAGGGATCCCGCATCGATCGCTCAATGCGTCGAAATCCTCCACATCCCGATCAAGCGCGCTCCGGTGTCGGCACCTTGCTATCTGGATCCGGCGGAAGTGACGGCGATCCTCGCTCAGCCAAATCGTTCGACCGTTGAGGGCATGCGCGATCATGCGCTGTTCTCGTTCCTCTACAACAGCGGCGCACGAATACAGGAAGCGCTCGACCTGTGCCCCCAAGCAATCCGGTTCGAAAGCCCGAACTGCGTGCGTCTGACCGGTAAGGGCCGGAAGGAACGTATCTGCCCGCTATGGCCGGAAACCGTGATGTTGCTGAAGAAACTGCTTGAACGGCAACCGCGGGCGCCCGACCAGCGGCTGTTCGTCAACCGCTATGGTGAGCCGCCCAGCGCCTCGGGAGTCCGGTTCAAGCTCGCCGCCTACGTGAAGGCGGCGGCCGAAACCATGCCAACGCTGCGTGCCAAGCACGTAACGCCACACGCCTTCCGGCACGCCACCGCCGTGCACCTCATCTCGGCGGGCGTCGACGTTACGGTCATCCGAAGCTGGCTCGGCCATGTGAGCCTCGACACGACCAACCACTATGCCAGGGCCAATCTGGAAACGAAGCGGAAAGCCCTGGAAAAGGTCGCCGTTCCAGCCACACCCGGCGGCCAGCCATCTTGGAAGCGTGATGCAAGCGTGCTCGCCTGGCTCGACACACTCTGAATAATGCGGAGGAACATGGACAAGAACGGCGAAAATCCACCGATCAGGCCGTGCTCCTCCGCATTATGGGGACCTCGTGATTAGTAAAGCGTGGGAAGACGGATGCCGCAGACGCGGCCGCCATCTGTGAAGCCGTGACGCGCCCTCCCATGCGGTTTGTCGCCATCAAGAGCGAAGCCTGCTCGTCGGTTCTGGTTCTTCACCGCACGCGGGACTTTCTGGTTCGCCAACGCACGCAGATCGGCACGCTATCCGAGCCCACATGACGGAGTTCGGCGTCATAGCGGCGGAGGGCGCGCAGAACGTCGATCGATTGAAGGAACAACTGGATCTGCTGCCGGAAGTGGCCCGGATGCCCGTGAGTTTGCTCTTCGATCAGTTGGCTGAGACGAACAAGCGGATCGAGCGGTTGACCGATGACATCGAAGAGACCTACGAGCAAAGCGAGACAAGCCAGCGTCTGGCTACGATCCCTGGTGTGGGGATGCTGACGGCGACGATCATCGCGGCGACGACGCCGGATGTCAATTTTGATTGTGCGAGAGACTATGCGGCGTGGCTCGGCCTCACGCCCAAACCGCACTCCACCGGAGGCAAGCAGAGGGTGGGCCGGATCTCGAAGATGGGCAACCGTTATATCCGACGTTTGCTGTATCTGGGCGCCATGGCGCAGATCATGCTTAGAACGTAGACTCAAGCGCGAGCCGAGATCGGATTGGCTATCAAGCATGTTGAATCGGAAGAAGGCGAAGGTCGTCGCCATCGCTTTGGCGCATCGCATGGCAAGAACAATCTTCGCCGTCCTTAGGGACGGATCGCGTTACGAGCCGCAGGCAGCCTGACAGGCTCTCGGAATGGTCAGGACAAAGTGAGGTGATGGCGAACAAATGGAGACGAAGAACCAGGACACCCCGATCAATCCGAAGCGCCTCGAGCGCGCTCGATTGAGTGGGACCTGTTCTCCAAGCGGATATTCATCAGGGCGCGCAGCGATCCCGTTGCACATTCAGACGCCGTATACATGGCCGCAACCGACCTGTTCACCAAATCCGACCCGACACCCTTGACCCGCAGGAGCCATCCATACATGGATTGAGGTCTGGGCTGTAGGGCGGCAGGAAGAAGAGCCTTGCGCCAGCGGCCCTGACGATGTCGCGGACGGCTTGACCCTTGTGGGAGCCAAGATTGTCGATGTCACCCGGCTTCAGTGTTTTGATGAGTTCGGTTTCGACGTAGACGCGGAAGGCCTGCGCATTGATCGGGCCGTCAATGACCCAAGGCGCCTCTACCCGATCATGGCGTAGCGCGGCGATGAAGGTCATCGTCTTCCAATGGCCATATGGCGCGTGGGCCATCAGCCGCTTGCCGCGCACACCCCAGCCGCGCAATGGTGCCATGTTGGTCTTGACCCATGTTTCATCCAGGAAGACCAGGCGCGTCGGGTCAATGCGGGTCTGGTAGCGCATCCATTGCGCACGCCGGCGCATCAGCTTTGGCCTGAGCTGCTCGGCCGGCAGAATGGTTTTCGACAGCGCGGAACGCGGTGGAAATGGGGCGTGAATTCCTCTTAACCGCGGAGGAATCCTGTCCGCCATTCCCGGGAGGACGCCGGGTAACCGACACCTACGTCGGGTTTATCGAGTCCGCGACACAGTGGTGTTCGGCTCAGCTTCCTGCTGCACTCTCATGTAAGCCATTGACTAGTAAGCGGAAACTTCTGCCCGAAACTCTTACTGCGCAATTGGCACGACTTTTGAAACTCCCCTGTCGCGAGGCGGTAGGAGCTGCCGACCGATATTCATGTCTTGGGAGACATCGCGATCGATGGAACGAAGGAAGGACAGCAGCATATCGGGTCGCGTCAGATATTGGCATTGCGAGAGACGCTTTCGTCCTCGGAGTTTCCCGATGATCCGCGACCCCACCTTGTGTCAACGATCATCATCCGAGACGCTAAAATGAGGACCAAACTCATGATTGGCCTTTATGCATTCACGGCATTCTCGCAGACCGTGTCTGCGGCCCGGCGATGGCGAAGGACCGCCAAGTCGTCCTGGTATCTAATGGCGGCGCCTATGAGAAAGTCATTCGCGAGAACTGGCTCGGCCCCTTCGAACAGGCCACCGGCATCAAGGTTGTCGTCGTCCCGTCCGGCAACACCGCCGAACGGCGTGCCCAGGTGCAGGCTATGATCGCGTCCGGCAACGTCACTTGGGACATCTTCATCGAAGGCGAAATGGACGCGGAGGCGCCGGACCACTTGGCTAGGGCGGACGACATTTCAGACTTCTGCGCCCAGTTCAGCAACCGCGCCGATCTGCCCTCCGGCACTTGCAAGGCATCGGGCGTTCTCTTCGGCCGCGGCGCTACGCTTCTGACTTACAACAAGGAGCGTTTCCCAAATGGTGGCCCCGCGAACTGGCAGGAATTCTGGGACACCGAGACCTTCCCCGGCGCGCGTGCCATGCCCTCCCAGTCGGACGCCTGGCGGCAATTGACCGTAGCACTCGTGGCCGACGGTATCGCTATCAAGGATCTCTATCCGATGGATGTCGACCGCGCCTTCAAGAAGCTCGACGAGTTGAGACCAAACGTCAGCTTGTGGCGGACGACGGGTGACCAGACGACACAGGGCTTCCGCAACGGGGAATATGATGCCGGCTTCATGTGGCTGACCCGCACCACCGCGCTCAAG
>NZ_JACHEF010000023.1 GCF_014207355.1 Mesorhizobium sangaii
TCTCCGAATTCGGCATCGAAAGCCTTCAAAACCTCATCGCCATCCATCGCGACGGAAACAAATAGGTCCGTCCGCGTCCCTCACCGGATGGATACCGACTATCGCTGCGGCAGCCTTGTGATCGTTGGCCTGACCCTCGGCCATCGCCATCGCAGACCGCTTGCAGCTTGGTGGTCAGTCCGCCTCGGCTGCGCGATACATCGGGGTAGAGCCCCTTTTAAGCAGGCTGGCGGCAGTGCGATGCGCCTTCAGGTGGGTGGCATCGATCATCAGTTGATCCGAGCCGCCGCCACGCGCCGCAAGTTCAGCCAAGATTCGGTTGAACACGCCGAGCCGGTTCCAGCGGATGAACCGGTTGTAGATTGTCTTGTGCGGTCCGTATCCTGCTGGCGCATCGCGCCAACGAAGCCCATTGCGGATGACGAACAATATCCCGCTCAGATCGTCCACCCGCGGCACACCATGGGACAACGGAAAATACGGCTCGATGCCGCGCATCTGCTCCGGCGACAACATCAATAGCTCACTCATTGTGGCACCTCCGCCGACAATGAATCCGGGCGCTGAACGACCCACAAGGTATTTAATAGGTCGTGACCCTAGCTGCATTGGGCGATGCTCGGGAAGGCCGGCGGGCGCATGAGACGCCCGCGCCGAGTTCCTCGACGATCCTTTGGCAGCCGGCCACTCCCTGTGGTGGACCGGAAACGCGAGTTTGCGTGTTAGCGGCCATTTGCAGCCCTTGGGAGATCGTTTTGGGCCAGATTTCCAAGCATGGATGGTACGGCGTCGCTTGAGGTTCTCCAGACGTTGCAGTCGACCAGCGCGTATCAGGCCATTCGGCGCTAGCCCACAACTCTAGCTCCCCTGGAGACAAGAGGTTCCTCTCCCCCCGTTGGAGGCGGAACATATGGTTGCTATCGTACATCGGATCGAAACTGGTCAGAAGCTGCAGAAAATTTCGCTTTCGTTCCGCCTTCGTCCACGAGCAAAAGATTGCGCCCCGGCTTTGAAGCTTGTCGAAGACGTCCAGTTGCGCAGGATTAAAGCGTTGCCAGAGCGCTATTGCGTCTTTTCCTTGTGTTGTAAAATCTTGCTGAAGTGCTTCCTCGATGATCGCCTCCAATGCGTAAGCGACGGCCTGTGTCTTGGCCGAATGGTCGAGATATGTGAGGGACGGCCACAGCGTCCTTTGTTGAAGCAGCAGTACCGGCCATAGAAGCTGTATACCATAGCGGATGCCCATCTCTTCGTAGTGCGCGGGGGGCTGAATGATCTCACGTTGGCGTTCGTAGGCTTTGCGTGCATCATAGGCGAGGCCGAGAAACATTCCCTCCTTGTCCCCAACAAGCGGCGACCTCTCGTTGACGCCATGCACAACCTCGTGCAGCCAGCGCAGGGAGGTGGAGTCGCCGATCAGCAAGATGCCGGCATGGTTTTTCAGCAGTCGGTATGTGAGCAAGCTGTTCCTTCCGTTCTCTTGCTATGACCAGCCATTTGGCGTTGTCTCCGCAATGCGACGGTAGCCGATGAATGGTCAAAACGTAGCGCAATCGGTTCACGATCGACTGAAAACCGTGACCGTTCCTCTGCGGTGCTCAGACTGCCACCGAGTGCCTGGCCGTTCCACTTTCGAGATATTTGTCGAACTTCGCCGCAATGCTCCTCACGAAGGGACGACTTTCCGCCAGCACGACGAAACTGTCGCCTTGGAGTTCAAGGAACCCCTGAGGGTCATGAAGTGCGGTGGAACTCGCCTTGAGCAGAAGCTTTTGGCCGGCGTCGCCAAAACGCTCCACGAGGTCGATCGCGGAAAAGGCAAAATCACACATCAACCGCTCGATGATCCAGCCACGGACACGGTCATCCTCGGAAAGCTCGATGCCGCGGACGATAGCGAGGTCTCCCGCGTCGACCCTGCGTTCATATTCGGCGGTCACCGGCATGTTCTGCGCATAGCCCTGTCGAAACCGGCTGATCGACGACGGGCCAAGCCCGATCAGTGTCTCGCAGCCATCCTCGGTGTAGCCTTGGAAGTTGCGATGCAAGGTGCCCGCGCGGGCCGCGACCGCCAGCGCATCGCCAGGCTTGGCAAAATGGTCGAAGCCCACCGCTTCATATCCTGCCTCAAGCATCAGGCCGGCGGCCAGTTGCGACTGCGCAAAGCGTTCGGCCGAATCCGGCAACCACGCCTCGTCGATCATCGCCTGATGTTTCTTGAACCAGGGCACGTGAGCGTAGCCGAACAGCGCCATCCTGTCCGGTTCCAGGGTGAGCGCCTGCGCGACGGTGGAACACAGGCTCTCCCTGGTTTGATGCGGCAGGCCGTAGAGCAGATCCAGGTTGACGGACTCGACGTCGCGGGAACGAACTCCGTCGACGACTGCCTTGGTCTGCAAAAAGCTTTGTTCGCGGTTGATCGCCTTTTGCACTTTCGGATCGAAATCCTGCACGCCGAGGCTCGCCCGGGTCATGCCGATTTCGGCAAGTGCATTAAGGCGTGCTTCGTCCATATCGTTCGGATCGATCTCGATGCTGACTCTCGTATTCGCAACAAAATCGAAGCTGTCCCGCAAGAACGCGCCTAGAGCCACCATATCCTCAGGCTTCAGCATTGTCGGCGAGCCGCCGCCGAGGTGGATTGCGCGGACGAAGACCTTCCCGCTGACAAGGGCGGCAACCGTCGCGATCTCCGCGCGTAGCGAGCGCAGATAAGCGGTCACTGGCTCATAGTGGCGCGTCTGCTTGGTATGGCACGCACAGAACCAGCAGAGCCTGTCACAATAGGGAATATGCAGGTAAAGCGATATCTCGTCACCGCCTTCGAGCGCCTCCAACCAGCCTTTCTGGACCGCCGCGTCGACGCCCGGATGGAAATGCGGCGCGGTCGGGTAACTGGTGTAGCGGGGGACGTTCTCGCCAAGTCTGGCAGCTAATTCCGGTCGCATGTCGTGGTCCACCGTGTTTGAGTCGCCGGAACTCTGGACGCGTCGAACAGCCAAAGCCCTGATTTCGGTCAACCTCCAGCACGGACAAACTGCCGCAACGATTTTTCTACCGTCGATTGCTATCCTGCCGTCACTTGGGATCGATAGAGCGATCGAATGACAGTACGGCAGGATATTCACAGTTCCGGCATTCCCGTTCTTTGCCTACCTTGCGAGGCACGGCACCGCGGCGTCTGCGGTGCGCTCGATCCAGACCATTTGGCGCGGCTCGCCAAGACTTCGTCGCGGCACAAGATCGAGCCGGGGGTCGAACTGATCGGCGACGCCGAGGCCGTCGACAGCTATTCAAACATGCTTTCAGGCGTGGTGAAGCTGACGAAGAGCCTTTCCGACGGCCGCCAGCAAATCGTTGGCCTCCAGTTCGCACCGGATTTTCTGGGACGGCCCTTCAAGGTGAAAAGCGCGATCAATGCGGAAGCGGTAACCGCTGTCTCGCTGTGCACGTTTCCGAGGGCGGCCATCGAACGGATGATGAAGGAATCACCGGAACTTGAGCATCGCCTGCTCAAGCAGACGCTGAACGAACTCGACGAGGCACGCGAATGGATGGTGGCTCTTGGGCGCAAGACCGCACCGGAGAAGGTGGCGAGCTTTCTCCTTATGATCGCCCGGAATATCGATTCCAGTGTTGGCCCGGCGGCTAGGTCGGCGTGCTTCGATCTGCCGCTGACGCGTGCCGACATCTCTGATTTCCTTGGACTTACAAACGAGACTGTGAGCCGCCAGCTGACCAGACTGAGAATGGACGGCGTGATCCGGATCGAGAACAATCGCCATGTCACGGTGGACAACGTCAAGCGGCTGGAGCAGCGCTGCGGCGGCGCGACGCGCAACAGCCCTTTAAATGAGACCTAAGCGGCGGGGCCTGCGTCGCTTACCCCGACCCGCGGCAGGACATGTTTGCGTTCGAAAGCGATGTGTCGCCGCAAGCCTTCGAAGAAGCCGTGCAGAATGAACCCGACGGCTTCCGCTCGCATGGCCGATCGCTAGCAGAATTCAGTCACCTCACCAGCAAAGCACTCGTCTGCGACGTGTTCGGGCGCGCAACCGCCGGGTAGAAGCGAGACTGGCATCGCCGCCGACGACAGCGGCCTCGTAGGCGGGAAAGACGATCGTTTCTTCAAATTGATGAACGTTTGCGCGACAATGGGAGGATTGCGTTAGCCGTGCCGAGGCACTTCAGGCGATTGATGCTCGGCAACGCATCAGCGATATTTTCCAGAGCATTGCAGAGCTACAGTTTTTCCCTGTGGCGCGCTTCATCACATCGCACGCAATCGCCTCCACGCCGGCCGGCCCGCGGACACCGGACTTGTCCATGGGCGGGGCGGCCCGTGCTGCGTTTCCTCGTTCAATCGCCACCTTCTGATCGCACAGAACGCGATGCTGCCCAAAGCAAAATCGTGCGGCTCTGACATGGATCAGGGCGAGCAGGCGGCGGCTGCGCAATTAATGCGCTGCGGATTTGGGTCCGCCGGAATTGGAGATCGGGACTTGCGATGAAATTCGGCACAGAGATCGTCCTTCTAAGCCTGTTTGCTTTTGCGGCCCTGGTGGCTGCCGGCTTCGGCGTAGATGAACCTTTTCGCCAGCATATGTGCGTTTTGTTCTTCGCCGTGGCTGGCTTCACTGCGATCCTGTTGCGCAACACGGATTTCAAGCCAGCAGTTCCGATCGACCGCGCTGCTTACATGGATGGGCCGATACGCTTCGGGGCCGTCGCAACGGTGATCTGGGGCGTCGTAGGCATGCTGGTTGGTGTGGTCATCGCGCTGCAGCTTGCCTATCCGGATCTCAACATCGAGCCTTGGTTCAATTTCGGTCGCTTGCGGCCGCTGCATACGTCGGGCGTCGTTTTTGCTTTCGGGGGCAATGCGCTGCTTTGCACATCCCTGTATGTCGTGCAGCGCACCTGCCGCGCCCGGCTGTTCGGCGGCAATCTCGCCTGGTTCGTGTTCTGGGGCTATCAGCTTTTCATCGTCATGGCTGCGACAGGCTACCTGCTCGGCATCACCGAGAGCCGCGAATACGCCGAACCCGAATGGTATGTGGACCTGTGGCTGACCATCGTTTGGGTCGCCTATCTCCTGTTGTTCCTCGGCACCATCCTGAAGCGCAAAGAACCGCACATTTACGTCGCCAACTGGTTTTATCTGTCCTTCATCGTGACCATCGCGATGCTGCATGTCGTCAACAACCTGTCGATGCCCGTTTCTCTGCTAGGCTCGAAGAGCTACTCCGCCTTCTCCGGCGTACAGGACGCCCTGACGCAATGGTGGTACGGCCACAATGCCGTCGGCTTCTTCCTCACCGCCGGCTTTCTCGGCATGATGTATTATTTCGTGCCCAAGCAGGCGAACCGCCCAGTCTATTCCTACCGCCTTTCGATCATCCACTTCTGGGCGCTGATCTTCCTCTACATCTGGGCTGGTCCGCACCATCTCCACTACACCGCTCTGCCCGACTGGGCGCAGACGCTCGGCATGGTGTTTTCGATTATGCTCTGGATGCCCTCCTGGGGCGGCATGATCAACGGCGTGATGACGCTGTCCGGCGCCTGGGACAAGCTGCGCACCGATCCGATCATCCGCATGATGGTGATGGCCATCGCCTTCTATGGCATGTCGACCTTCGAAGGCCCGATGATGGCGATCAAGACGGTCAACTCGCTGTCGCACTATACCGATTGGACGATCGGGCACGTCCACTCCGGCGCGCTTGGCTGGGTTGGCATGATTTCGTTCGGCGCGATCTATTTCATGGTGCCGAAGCTGTGGAACCGCGAGCGGCTCTATTCGCTGAGGCTGGTCAACTGGCACTTCTGGCTGGCTACGCTCGGTATCGTCGTTTACGCGGCGGTGATGTGGGTCTCCGGCGTCATGCAAGGCCTGATGTGGCGCGAGTACGACGAGCAGGGCTTCCTTGTCTACTCCTTCGCCGAAACCGTTGCCGCCATGCATCCCTACTACATCATGCGTGCCATCGGCGGCGCGATGTATCTGTCCGGCGCCCTTATCATGGCCTGGAACATCGCCATGACCATCTTTGGCTACCAACGCGAGGAGGATCCGATGCCGGGCTCCATCCCCGCCCTCCAGCGTGCGCGATCAGGAGCCGGAAAATGGGCTTGATCGATAAACACGCCGTCATCGAGAAGAACGCCACGCTTCTTCTCGTTGGGTCCCTTCTTGTGGTGACCGTCGGCGGCATCGTCGAGATCGCGCCGCTCTTCTATCTCGACAACACGATCGAGAAGGTCGAAGGCATGCGGCCCTATTCGCCGCTCGAACTCGCCGGACGCAACATCTATGTGCGCGAGGGCTGCTACCTCTGCCACAGCCAGATGATCAGACCGTTCCGCGACGAGGTGGAGCGCTATGGGCACTACAGCCTGGCGGCCGAGTCGATGTACGATCACCCGTTCCAGTGGGGATCAAAGCGCACTGGACCGGACCTTGCCCGGGTTGGCGACCGCTACTCGAACGAATGGCACGTACAGCATCTCAGCGCGCCGCGCTCGGTGGTGCCGGAATCGATCATGCCGAGCTACGCGTTCCTGAAGGATAGGCCGATTGAGGTGAAAGACTTCTCGACGCATCTGATCGCCAACAGGCGTGTCGGCGTCCCTTACTCCGATGACATGATCGCCAACGCCAATGTCGATCTGATGGCGCAGGCGAATCCCAACGTCGATACGTCCGGCCTTGAAGCGCGCTACCCAAAGGCCAAGCTCGGCGACTTCGACGGCAATCCGCAACAGGTCACCGAGATGGATGCTCTCGTGGCCTATCTCCAGATGCTTGGCGCGCTGGTCGATTTCAAGAACTACGACGAGGCCGCCGGCTACCGCTGAGGAGAGCGACGATGGACTACAATTTGATGCGGGAATTCGCCGACAGCTGGGGCCTGCTCGCCATGGCGCTGTTCTTTGTCGGATGCGTTGCCTTCGCGCTTCGCCCTGTCGGCCGCGGGCAAGCTGACGAAGCCGCTCGAATTCCTCTCAAGGACGATTGATCATGAGCGGCGAGCACATCGACGAGGTCTCGGGCATCTCAACGACCGGCCATGAGTGGGATGACATCCGGGAGCTCAACAACCCACTTCCGCGCTGGTGGGTCACGACCTTTTACATCACCATTGTCTGGGCGATCGGCTACACCATCGCCTATCCGGCATGGCCGATGCTGTCTTCCGCGACGAAGGGCGTGCTCGGCTATTCGAGCCGCAACCACGTCAAGAATGAACTGGTCGCCGCCGAAGCCGCCAAGGCCAAATATGTCGCGGCGGTGGAATCGAAAAGCGTCTCGGAGATTGCCGACGACGACGCATTGCGCGAGTTCGCCGTCGCTGCCGGCGGTGCGGCATTCAGGGTCAATTGCGTGCAGTGCCATGGCTCCGGCGCGCAAGGCTCCAAGGGGTTTCCCAACCTCAACGACGACGATTGGCTGTGGGGCGGCAGCGCCGAGCAGATCCAGCAGACGATCACCCACGGCATCCGCTTCGCATCAGACCCGGATACGCGCCTGTCGGAAATGCCGGCTTTTGGCGACATCATCACGGCGGACCAGATCAAACAGGTCAGCGCCTACGTTGCCAGCTTGTCCGGCCTGGTCCAGGACGCAAGCCTGATCGAGCCCGGTGCCAAGGTGTTCGCGGAAAATTGCGTCGCCTGTCATGGCGACACAGCAAAGGGCAACAGGGAACTCGGCGCGCCCGACCTGACCGACGCCATCTGGCTGTATGGACCGGGCGAAACGGCTATTGCTGCGCAGGTCCGCGCGCCGAAGCACGGCGTCATGCCGGCCTGGATCGGCCGTCTCGGCGAGACCAAGGTCAAAGAACTGGCAGTGTATGTCCATTCGCTTGGCGGCGGAGAATAGGAACGGAAGCCTATTCTCGCCCCTCCCCGCCAAGCGACGAGGCCCGGCGCGCGCCGGGCCTCGACACCATTCCGGCGTCCGGCGAATGACTTCAACGCGGTGCAGTTCGCCATGCGGCAAAGCGTGCTCAACGTGGCCATCAGCCAGAACCGAACGGTCGGGCTTCCGCCGCCAAATCGTCACTGGTGAATGGAGCTTCTCGTGCGTGATAATACGCAAATAGAACGGCTCGAAGCCGAATCGGTCAACTCCGCCGAGGCCCGTCAGCCGCTCTATGCCTCGCGCAGGAAGATTTTCCCGAAACGCGCCTCGGGCAGCTTTCGCCGCTTCAAGTGGCTGGTGATGGCGATTACGCTCGGCACCTACTACCTGACGCCGTGGCTGCGATGGGATCGAGGGCCGTTCGCGCTTGATCAGGCCGTGCTGGTCGACCTTGCCAACCGGCGCGTCTATTTTTTCTTCATCGAGATATGGCCGCAGGAATTCTACTACGTGGCCGGCCTCCTGGTCATGGCCGGCATCGGGCTTTTCCTGGTCACGTCGACTGTCGGTCGCGCCTGGTGCGGCTATACATGCCCGCAGACCGTATGGGTCGATCTGCTCCTGGTCGTGGAGCGCGCCATCGAAGGCGATCGCAACGCGCGCATGAAGCTCGATTCCGGCCCCTGGACCGTGCGCAAGCTCGGGCTGCGCGTATCGAAGCACGCCACCTGGCTGGTGATAGCGGCGGCGACCGGCGGCGCCTGGATCTTCTACTTCGCCGACGCGCCGACATTGGTCGGCGAGGTCTTTTCGGGAACCGCGGCACCCGTCGCCTACATCACCATCGCCGTGCTGACCGCGACCACCTACACGTTCGGCGGGCTGATGCGCGAACAGGTCTGCACCTATATGTGCCCGTGGCCGCGCATCCAGGCGGCCATGCTCGACGAGACTTCGCTCACCGTCACCTACAATGACTGGCGCGGCGAACCTCGTTCGCGTCACGCCAAGAAGGTCCTTGCCGCAGGGCAGCCCGTCGGCGACTGCGTCGACTGCAATGCCTGCGTCGCGGTCTGCCCGATGGGGATCGACATTCGCGACGGCCAGCAGCTCGAATGCATCACCTGCGCGCTGTGCATCGACGCCTGCGACGGTGTCATGGATAAGCTCGGGAGGGAGCGCGGACTGATCTCCTATGCGACGCTGTCCGACTACAACGCCAACGTGATGCTGGCGACCGCGGGCGGCTCCTGCCCGGTGACCCCCTCGCTGGTCAGGACGGTTAATGGCAAGTTCTCCGACAAGGTGGCCCATTTTCATATCGGCAAGATCTTTCGGCCGCGCACTTACGTCTACATGGCTGTGTGGTCGCTGATCGGTCTTGGTCTGCTGTATTCGCTGCTGACGCGCGATCGGCTTGAGATCAACGTCCTGCACGACCGCAACCCTCAGTTCGTGACCCTGTCCGAAGGCTCCATCCGCAATGGCTACACCGTCAAGCTGCTCAACATGATCCCCGAGCCGAGGACGATCATCGTCACCATTCAGGGCTTGCCGGGTGCGCAGATGAGCGTCGCCGGTGTCGATCTCCCCGCGAATCGCTCCTTCGCGATCCCGGTCGAACCCGACCGGCTGAAGATGCTGAAGGTTTTCGTGCGCCAGCCGGCGGAACAGATCAAAGGCCAAGCGCAAACCTTCAAGTTCAGGGTCGAGGACAAGGCGAGCTTCGAGTCGGACGAGTACACCGCCACCTTCAATGCACCGGAGATCGCCAGATGAACGCCACCGCGAAAAAATCCCGCGAATTCACCGGCAGGCACATGTTGGCCATCATCCTTGCCTTTTTCGGGGTGGTCACCGCGGTCAATCTGACCATGGCGACGCTCGCCAACACGAGCTGGACCGGCCTTGTCGTCGAAAATACCTATGTGGCCAGCCAGCAATTCAACAGGAGGGCCGAGGAAGGGCGCGCGCAGGCCGCGCTCGGCTGGACTGGCAAACTGACGATCGCGTTGGGCGAGGTCCGCTACAGCCTGAGCAACGCCGCCGGTAAGCCGGTTCCCTTGCGCGGCGTCAAGGTGCTGTTTCGTCATCCTGCCTACGAGGCCGAGGACAAGGCTGTCACTCTTGCCCTTGCCTCGGGCCGGGAATTTGCTGCGCACTACACGCCCAAGGATGGCGTCTGGATCGTTGAAGTCGATGCCGACGCCGGCCTTACGCAACCCTATCGCGACGTCCGTCGGATCATGATTTCCAAAGGAGCGCTGCAATGAGCTGCTGTGCGCCGGGCGCCGAAATGGGGCTGGAACTTGACAGCGGTACGTCCGTCCTGCCGTCGAGCCAGGAAATCAGATTGGCGAGCCGCTCGCTTGGCGATGGCCTGCGCCAGACCGATCTCTCGGTACCGGCGGTGCATTGCGCAGCCTGCATCCAGACGATCGAGACAGCGCTCGGAAAACTCGCATGTGTCGAGAGCGCACGCGTCAACCTGTCGACGAAACGGGTTTCCGTCCAGTGGCGTGGCGAGGAGGTCCCACCGTTCGTCGCCGCGCTCGGACGGCTGGGCTACCAGGCACATCTGTTCGATCCCGACATTGAAGTTAAGGACAGGACGCTTTCGGAACTGATCCGAGCCGTCGCGGTTGCCGGCTTTGCCGCAGGCAACATCATGCTGCTTTCAGTCTCGGTCTGGTCCGGTGCCGAAGGCGCGACCCGCAACCTGTTCCACTGGGTCTCGGCGCTTATCGCCATCCCCGCACTCGCCTTCGCCGGCGGCATCTTCTTTTGTTCGGCCTGGAATGCGTTGCGCCACGGTCGCATGAACATGGACGTGCCGATCGCTGTCGGGGTGTCGCTTGCCTACGCCATGAGCCTCTACGAGACGATCAATCATGGCGATCACGCCTATTTCGATGCGTCGGTATCGCTGCTGTTCTTCCTGTTGATCGGCCGCACGTTGGATCATGTCATGCGGGACCGTGCCCGGACCGCCGTGAAAGGCCTGTCGCAGCTTGCGGCGCGTGGTGCCATGGTGCTGCGCGACGATGGCTCGCGCGACTACTTGCCCGTCGGCGAGATCGAGCCGGGCATGCAGCTGCTGATCGCGGCAGGCGAAAGGGTTGCCGTCGACGGCAAGGTCAATCAAGGCTATTCGGATCTCGACTGTTCCCTGGTTTCCGGTGAGAGCACACCCAGAACCGCGGCGTCGGGGGAAACCGTGCAGGCCGGCACGCTCAATCTCACCGGCCCGTTGACCATCGAGGCGACAGCCGCCGCCAAGGATTCTTTCCTGCCGGAAATGGTTCGGATGATGGAAGCAGCCGAAGGCGGCCGCGCGCATTACCGCCGCATCGCCGACCGCGTCTCGGTGCTTTATGCTCCAGTGGTTCATCTTACCGCCTTCGCGACATTCCTTGGCTGGATGGCGGCGACCGGCGACTGGCACCGGGCGATAACCATCGCCATTGCCGTCCTCATCATCACATGTCCGTGCGCGCTCGGCCTCGCCGTGCCGATCGTTCAGGTGGTCGCCGCGCGGCGCCTGTTCGAGAACGGCATCATGGTCAGGGATGGTTCGGCCATGGAGCGCCTGGCGACGATTGATACAGCGGTGTTCGACAAGACTGGCACGCTCACGCTCGGACAGCCCCGGCTCATCAATGCGTCGTCGATCGATCCGGCCATGCGGGCAATCGCAGCCGCCATGGCCGCGCACTCGCGTCACCCGTTCTCAAAAGCCATAGCCGGTTTTGCTCGTCCTGGCGGACAGCACAAATTCGATGCCGTCGCCGAGCATCCGGGGTTCGGTATCGAAGCCACTGACGCCGGAAGTAGCTGGCGGCTGGGCCGACGCGGATGGGCTGGATGGAAGGCCCGAACTGGCGGCGAAGGCAACCATGGCTATGGCGGGACGGTTCTGACCAAAGACGGGATCATTGTCGCGTCCTTCGACTTCGAGGATGCGCCGCGCGCCGACGCCAGGGCAACCATGCTGGAATTGAAGGCAGCCGGGGTGTCGGTGGAAATGCTGTCGGGCGATACCGCTGGGGCCTGTCGCGACGTCGCGGAGACCCTGGACATAGGCAGCTTCGTGCCGGCCCTGCTGCCGTCCGGCAAGGTTGAGTGCATCGAAACGCTGGCGAAAGCCGGACACAGGGTGCTGATGGTTGGCGATGGACTCAACGATACGCCTGCGCTGGGGGCAGCACACGTCTCGATTGCGCCGGCCACCGCTGCCGATATTGGCCGCAACGCCGCGGACTTTGTGTTCCTGCGCGAAAGCCTTCTGGCAATACCCCTTGCCCTAGACATCTCACGGAAGGCCGGGCGGCTGATCCGCCAGAACATCGCCATCGCGATCGTCTACAACATGATTGCTGTGCCGATCGCCATTCTGGGGCACGTCACGCCGCTGATCGCGGCAATCGCGATGTCTGCTTCGTCGCTGCTTGTCATCGGAAATGCGTTGCGCCTGCAGGGTTTTGTGCTCGCCGAGGTGACGAGGGCTCCCTCGGCGACGCGTTCGGGCATTCGCGCATCGGTGCAGCCGTCATGACGACGCTCGTCTACCTCATACCAGCAGCTCTGTTCCTTGGCGCGCTGGGGCTGTTCGGCTTTCTGTGGGCCTTGAGGAGTGGTCAATATGAGGATCTTCACGGGGCCGCTGAGCGCATCCTGATCGACCGGGACGACAAGCCGGAACGCTGACCCGGATCGCTGTGCCGACGACCGTGCGGATGCCATCCTCAGCCGAGTCGGCTTGCTTGGGACTGCTGGGGCTCCCCAGCTAGGGTCAGGACCCATTAATTTGTTGAGTTGATATCTGTTGGGTGATTCAAGGTGGCAGGAGGTGCTGCCTTGAGTGATTTGCTGATGTTGA
>NZ_JACHEF010000024.1 GCF_014207355.1 Mesorhizobium sangaii
CATTATCGCCCGCCAGGAGCAAGTCTGCCGGCGACTCATGAGCGTTCCAGGTGTGGGACCCATCACCGCGCTCGCCTTTCGTGCCACGATCGATCAGCCGGACCGCTTTCGTCGCTCGAGGGATGTCGGCGCGCATCTGGGTCTGACCCCGGCACGTTACCAATCTGGCGAAACGGACATTCAGGGCAAGGTGAGCCGATGCGGTGACGAACTCGCCCGCACGGCCCTCTATGAGGCGGCTCATTCGCTGCTCGTGCTCAGCAAGAAATGGTCGAGCCTCAGAGCGTGGGGCATGAACGTCGCCAAACGGCGCGGTATGGCTCGAGCCCGAGTTGCCGTTGCCCGCAAGCTCGCTGGCATTCTGCATCGCATGTGGAGTGATGCAACAGAATTCCGCTTCGGCAAGGCACCCGGCCGCGTATCGGCATGAAATAGGGATAACGGACCAACGAAGGAGGAGTTGATTCCGCCCGAAAGGGCGTGATCCGGATCGTTCCCGTGGGGACGGTGGGCAAGGTGATCTCGTTAGCAGGCACGATCCTGGGCCGAACTCTCCCAAGGTCGTTCAACAGATTGAGACGCCTCGCTCTACTGACCCCATCATGCGGCGGCCTAACGTCGACCGCGAAGAGAAGCGAGTGACCCGCGGGGCGACATGGTCCGGAAAAATATCAGGAGGAGCTTGACCTCAACGACCCCAATCAGAGAAGCCTGCTAACTTCCGTTGCCGACTGGCGTTGCCGGCTACCGTTTACTAGGGTCGCTTGAACTCGCAACCTTCGATTTTCGTCGAGACCCTCCTTGCTACACTGTCAGCGATGAAACGTTGCAACAGATCCTTCAAATGGATTTACAGAGTCTTCACGACCGCAAATCGCTGATAGTGGTACATTCACCCGAAGTCTGAGGCGAGGCACGGCTAAGAAAGGTGATGTCGGTTTGCGCTCGGACCGCCGCACAACACGCAACGTTGGGAGACAGACAATGGCAAGAAGAGCGCTTATACTAGTTGAAGCCACGAGGAGCAATGGTCTGCTATACATCCAAGCGGCCCAACGTCTTAGTCTTCATCCAATTGCGCTGTCGGCCGATCCAGTTCAGTATGACTATCTTGAGGCGGAAGGCGTTGAGGCGATCCGTGTCGATACAGACGATCTTGATGCGCTGATCCGCGAATGTTCCCCGGCTCCGTGCCACCTATGACATTGCTGGCATTACGTCCTCCGCAGAGTCGTTCTATGCGACAGTTGGCAAGCTCTGCCGGCATTTCGATCTTCCGGGACCGAACGCCGAATCCATTGAACGATGCTGCGACAAGTTCGCTCAACGTCAACTCCTCGCGGAGGCCGGCGTTCCAATACCTGCTTATCGCGAGCAGCGAATGCGGCGGAGGTAGAGAGCTCTGCCGCGGAGATCGGCCTGCCCGTGGTTCTTAAGCCAGCCGTTGGCAGCGGCAGCCGCGGGGTCCGGTTGTGCTGCAAGGTCGATGAGGTAGCTGAACATACGACCTATCTGTCGGAGAGTTCGCCGCCTGACGAAGCAGGTTCTCGGTCTCGTTCGCAAGGAAGAGGTCTGTCGGCGACTTATGAGCGCTCCCGGCGTCGGACCCATCACCGCGCTCGCCTTCCGGGCCACGATCGACCGGCCGGAGTGGTTCAGCCTTTCGAGGAATGTCGGCGCGCATCTGGGATTGACCCCGGCGCGCTATCAGTCCGGTGAGACCGATCCAAGGCAAAGTCAGCTGCTGCGGCGACGAGCTTGCCCGTACTGCCCTCTACGAAGCGGCTCACACACTGCTTGTGCGCAGTAAAAAGTAGTCGAGCCTGCGCGCGTGGGGCATGAGCGTCGCCAAGCGGCGCGCTATGGCGCGAGCCCGCGTCGCGGTAGCCCGCAAACTCGCCGTCATCCTGCATCACATGTGGGTTGATGCGACAGAATTCCGCTACGGCAAGGAGCCCGGTCCCGTATCGGTATGAAATGGACAACGGACAGATGAAGAAGGAGTGGTTTCGCCCAGAAGGGTGATCCGGATCGTTCCCGTGTGACGATGGGTAGGCGATCTCGCTAGCAGGCACGATCCTGGGGCGAACTCCCCCAAAGTCGTTCAACAGATTGAGAAGCCTCGCTCTACTGACCCCATCATGCGGCGGCCCTGCGCCGACCGCGAAGAGAAGCGAGTGGCCCACGGAGCGACATCGTCCGGAAAAAAAAGCAGGAAGATCTCGACCTCAAACCCCAATCAGAGAAGGCCTTAGAAGGCGGCCGCAGGACGGCATATCGACCAAGCGTCTAATTGTGCTGGCAGGCTGCGCATGATGATCTGGTGAGGATCATGCGACGCTAGATGCCCTACCAACGGCCCGTAGTCTGGGAGCGCGTTGAGGTAATATTGCAGGCCGCCGAATTGCACGGCCGGCTCATCCCAGCCCGTATGAAGGCCTCGTGGGTCTTGGTTTAAACCGAGACCCGCGCATTTCAGTACGGCCTCTTTCCTAGTCCACAACTCCAGGAACTTTCGCGCAGCTAGCTCGCGCGGAATTCCTTCGAAAATGCTTGCCTCTTGGTCGGTCATAATGTGGCAAGCCAACTGGCGGCAATTTCCCAAGGGGCGCCTATGCTCAATATCTATCCCAACCAAGGTCAAGGCTGATACGGCGACGGCGGACCAATCGCGGCTATGAGACTGGCTCACTGCAATGTCGTGCGCCGGCAATCGGGGCTTGCCGAAGCGCGAAATGGTCACACGGAGATCTCTCGGCGGGACCTGCAAGTGCGCAGCAAGGATGATTCGAAAAGCAAACTTTGCCTGAAGATATGAAAGACGCAGATCTAAGTGACGAATTTTTTCCGCCCGTTCTCGCTCAGCTGGACTCAGCACTTCACGCATGTGCAACGTTGGGATCGTCAGCTGTGAATGCCGGAAAACCCAAACGTCGATTGTGCCTGACTGCCTATTCGAATGCATGCATCACAGAGTGCTCCACCACACGCCCTTGCCTGGTCAGCACAATGGTCAAGTCGTTCACGCTTGGCCGTTCACACCCTTCAGCGGCCTTAGATGGCGCGAGTCGTTACTGACCAGGAGCCACCTACACTGCCGATGGCTCGCGATGTGTAAAGATATATGAAGTCACCTCAACAATCGCGAAATGGTTTGATGCTCCGCGATCCTCTTTTGAATTTTTATTTCAAAGTTCATAAACGCCAGTCATCCATAATTCTAACTGCCGGAGAAGATGTATTCTGTCACACAATAGTTTCATATTGAAGACTGAATAATTCTCCGAAAATTCAAACCATTGTCAAGAAAAGGCGAGTAGCATTCTCCGCACAATCAATGGCTGGAGAAAGCAATGGATTCCGTCACGCGTCCGCTCTCGCATGGCCAAATGGGCCTTTGGCTACATCACCAAAAAAGGCCAACCGGTAGTGAATACAATCTCCCAGTCGAATTGCGCATAAAGGCGCCGTTCGACATTGGCGCCCTGCGGCGTGCGCTCCAATCATTGATTGACCGGCATGAAATGCTGCGCACGACCTTTCACCAGGAAGGCGAGCACGTCGTTCAACGCATTCATGAGAAAGTCTCTCTGAGCTTCCATGTCGTTCGGCTGACAGATTTCGAAGAGGCGGGCTTCCATCAATCTATCGCGGCGGAAGCTCGCTCGCCTTTCGATCTGAAACATGGGCCAGTATTTCGCGCTCACCTGTTCATCCGCAGTGCCACGGAAGAGATTCTCCTCCTCAATTTCCATCACGTCATTTCCGACGCGTACAGCATTCGGACCTTCCTGCACGAATTCGGCAGGCTCTATCAGGCGTGCTGCGGCAATACGGACATGCCGAGTCTGGCCACGGCGGCTCCCTACGAGGACTTCATAACCTGGCAGGAGCGCCTCCTTGCTGGCGACGACCGAGAACGTATGTGGGCCTACTGGCGCGACCAATTTGTCGATCATGAGCCGGAGCTAGCCCTTCCGACCGACAGACCGCGAGTTGCCATTGCCACGCGCACTGGGTCTGTTGTCTCCCTGGATATCGAGACGCCCCTGGTCGCGCGCCTGAAGCGACTGGCGCACAAAGAAAAAGTAACGCTCGCCACCGTTCTGCTGGCTGCCTATTATGTCCTGCTGCATCGTTGTGGTGACCAGGATGACATCACCGTCTACGCCCCACGTCTCGGTCGTCCGGCGGGAGATTTTGCGGGGACATTCGGCTACTTTGTGACCCTAGGGGGCCTACGGCAGGATCTTTCCGGAAATCCCATTTTCCTCGACCATTTGCAGCGGGTGCGTCACCTAATGCGCTGCGCGCGCAGCCACCAACATTTTCCTCTTCCCCTGCTGCTAGAGAAGCTCAAGCTACCCCCTGCACCTTGTCGCAATCCGCTCGCGCAAGCAGTTTTCAACTTCACCCCGGAAGCGGTGAGTTCTCTTGGCTTCACGCCATGCGACGTCGACCTCTCCGGTTTGGCTGCCCAGATTCGTTTTTGCGAGACCGATATTTGGATCGATCTTGATTTCCGAATCCTGGCCGGTAGAGAAAACTTCCGCCTGGACGTCGTATACGATGCGGATTTGTGGGATCGCAGCACCATTGAGCGGCTGGCGAAGCACTATTGTTTGTTGCTTAAGGCGATTGCAGATGCGCCAGAGCGACAGATAGGCGACTATAATTTTCTGCCGCCAGGGGAAGAGCACCAGCTTCTACACGGTTGGAATGAGACAGCTGCACCTTTTCGGTCCGATAGTTGCCTGCACAACCTGATCGAGGCGCAGGCTGCCACTTACCCAGACAATATCGCTGTCAACTGTCCATTCGAGGCCGAGGCCCTCAGCTATGCCGTACTTGAGCAAAGGGCGAACAGGCTTGCCCGCCATCTGATTTCAAAGGGTATCCGCCTCGGAGACGTAGTCGGCGTTCTCGTTGAGCGTTCGTGCGATCTCATTGTAGGCTTTCTAGCCGTCTTGAAGGCGGGGGCCGTCTATCTTCCTCTGGACCCGCGACTGCCACCCCAGCGCCTCCGGTTCATGGCGCGGGACGCTGGCGCCACTGCGGTCATCAGCAAAGCGGAGCTTGAAGCACAGACATTCGGGAAAGCCCTGTCAGGGCTAAACATTGAAGGTGCGAATGGATGCGCGGTGGTTCTCCTCGACAAGGACCGCACTGAAATTGCTCTGCATGAGGTCACGCCTCCGCACTGCCCCGCCGGCCCCTTGGATTTGGCTTATGTGATCTATACGTCCGGTTCTACGGGTCAGCCGAAAGGCGTGATGGTTGAACATCGCAGCGCCTGTAACATGGCGGAGGATCTAAAACGCACCTATCAGTTGGGGCCAGACAGCCGGGTGTTGCAGTTCGCTTCCTGCGGATTTGATGCATCGCTGTTTGATTTTGTGCTGGCTTTATCTTCTGGTGGCCAATTGTGCCTGGCGCCCCCATCAGCGTCGCTGCCTGGAGCAGAGCTTGTCGAGTTCATGCGCCGTGAGCGCATTACCGCTGCCGGTCTTACGCCGACAGCGTGGACTTCCTTGCCGTCGACTGATCTTCCTGATCTTACCGTGATCAAGTCAGGTGGAGAGCCCTTGCCGTCGAGCCTCATTGAGCGATGGGGTGAGAATCGCCGCATCTTCAATTCCTATGGGCCTACCGAAACGACCGTTTATTGCATAAGGACCGAGGTGAAAGCCGGGGGGCAAAGGCCACCCATTGGGCGCCCCGCCATCAATACTAAGGCTTATATCCTCGATCGCTATGGGAATCCCGCACCGGTTGGCGCAATCGGCGAGCTCTACATCGGGGGCATCGGCATAGCCCGCGGCTACATCAATCATGATGAACTCACGCGGGAGGTTTTCCGGCCAAACCCGTTCGATGATGATCCGCAATCCAGGCTCTACAGAACTGGGGATCTGGCCCGGTATCGGTCAGATGGCACGATTGAGTTCTTGGGCCGGAAAGACGGACAGATCAAGATTCGCGGCATGCGGGTTGAGCTTGCCGAAATCGAGCAGCACCTGATGAAGCACGAAAACGTCAAAGCATGCTGCGTCACGCTGACAGACGGTCCCGATGAAAATGCGAGCCTGACAGCCTACGTGGTGAGGCGACGGGACAGTTCGGAGGATACCAATGAACTTCAGTCCTTTCTGCGCGCCGCGCTGCCTGGCTACATGGTTCCCTCACACTTCGTGTTCCTCCCGCAGCTACCAACCAATCGTAGCGGCAAGATCGATCGGTGTGCTCTTCCCGGGCCGAGAAACGCCTCGAAATTAAAGGCCGCAACTTTACCAACCGGTGGGTTGCAGACTGAACTGGCTGAAATATGGAAGGACGTGCTGAAGCTGGACACCGTCAGCGTTGAAGACAATTTCTTCGATGTTGGCGGACATTCCCTGGCCATCGTCCAGGTTCAGGCACGCATCGACGATCGTTTGGGCATTGATTGCAAGATTCTGGATTTGTTCGAGCACCCCACCATAAGAACGCTCGCTGCCCACTTGGCCGCAATTCCAGCCGTTGCTTGCCCCGCTCAGGATTTAACGAAACCAATTAGCTTGGCAGCTAGCGAAGACGAGCCCAAACAGGACCGCAATGCTCTTGCGATCATCGGGATGGCGGGCAGGTTCCCGGGAGCGGAGAACGTCGATCAATTCTGGAGCAATCTGGTGGATGGCATAGAGTCCATCGCAGATCTAAATGAACAGACATTGCGAGAAGCTGGCGTCGATCCCGACACTTTGCGCACGCCCAATTATGTAAGGCGCGAAGCCGTTATCAGCGGAGTTGATCTGTTTGACGCGGCATTTTTCGGCATCTCGCCTAAGGAAGCAGCGTGGATGGACCCGCAACAGCGCATCCTGCTGGAAACGGCGTATCAGGCGCTCGACCATGCGGGATACGGATCGCGCGAGACGGCAGGAGGCCGTGTCGGTGTCTTTGCTGGCGTGGGGGCCAACCACTATCTCGCTGACTGCGAAGTAGGCCGCGACCTGCTGGATTCAGAGAAGTTGCAGATCCGCATTCTCAATGGCAGCGATTTCACGGCGACGCGTATCGCCTATAAGCTCAACTTGACCGGCCCCTGCGTGTCAGTTCAGACGGCCTGTTCCACTTCGCTGGTCGCTGTCCACCTCGCTCGCCAGAGCCTGCGCAGCAATGAGTGCGATATGGCGCTGGCAGGCGGTGCATCGATTTCCCTGCCCCATGGAAAAGGCTATCTCCATCAACAAGGCCATATCTTTTCTCGCGACGGCCACTGCCGTGCGTTCGATGCTAAAGCACAAGGAACGGTGAGGGGCAGTGGAGCTGGGGTCGTCGTTCTCAAGCGGCTGAGCGATGCCTGTAGAGATGGCGACTACATCTGGGCAGTCATAAAGGGGACCGCCATCAACAATGATGGCGCCGCCAAGGTAGGCTTCACCGCCCCCAGCGCCGACGGACAGGCTGCGGTGATTCAAGCTGCCCTCACCGACGCTGACGTCTCTGCGGACACCATTGGTTATGTGGAGGCGCATGGTACGGGAACCTATCTTGGCGACCCCATTGAAATCTCCGGCCTGACCAAGGCCTTCCGGTCTCACACCTCAAGGAAACAATTCTGCGCAATAGGTTCGGTGAAGACAAATGTCGGCCATCTCGACGCCGCAGCAGGTGTCACGGGATTAATCAAGCTCGCCACAATGCTGAACAGGGGCGTCATTCCCGCTAGCCTGCATCTCGACAAACCCAACCCAAATATCGACTTTCAGGAGAGCCCGGTGTTCGTAAACAATACCTGCATCGCTTGGCCCAAGGGTGGTGAGCCACGGCGCGGCGGTGTCAGCTCATTTGGCATTGGTGGCACGAATGCACACACGATTCTCGAAGAGGCTCCGCCGCGGAGCGGTGAGCAAGACGGTCGCAGGCTGCACGTCTTTCCAGTATCGGGGGCGAGCAGGTCGGCACTGACTGAGATGCTCCGGCGACTGGCCGGCTTTATGCGCCGAAGCGATGTTCAGCACAGCGCAGCGAACATCGCATACACCTTGCAAAAGGGTCGAGCTACTCTGAGATATCGCTCAAGTTTCGTGGGATCCGATCTGTTGGAACTAGCCGACCAACTCGATCATGCGGCTCTGAATGCGGATGCGTCGCGAGAGGTGTCGAGCAGTGAACACCGCATCGTATTCATGTTTTCCGGCCAGGGCGGGCAGCAGATCGGAATGGGTCGGGAGCTTTATGAAGAAGAGCCGGTATTCCGCAGCGCCATCGATGAATGCGCAAAGTGGCTCAACGAGCTCGCACAGATTGATTTCCGCCCCCTACTGTACTGCGAAGGCAAATCTGATGGCGTGCTTGAGCCTCAGTTGGAATCCGTCATACAGCCTGTCATCTTTGCTACGCAATATGCAATGGCGAAGCTCTTCATCTCGTGGGGCATTTTCCCTGCAGCTGTGATTGGCCACAGCATCGGAGAATATGCAGCCGCTCATATTGCCGGCATCATCTCGTTACCCGATGCTATTCGACTGACACTAGTAAGGGGACAGTTAACGTCGCGTGTGCCTGCCGGCGTGATTGTTGCAGTCAGCCTGTCGCCCGAAGAGCTCCAGCCTTATTGGAACGAACGCCTTTCATTGGCGGCAATAAACGGGCCGCGTCAGTGCGTCGTTTCCGGGGCCGCATCCGAGATCGCAACGTTTCATGAGGGATTGCAGGCCAGATCCATTGCGAGCAAACGAATACATGCAAGTCATGCCGTGCATTCATCCCTGCTCGATCCAATCCTGCCGGAGTTTAGGATTCATGCAGAACGAGTCGAGCTGCACGCGCCGCAAGTACCTTTCATGTCAACGGTGCTCGGTGACTGGCTTGAGGCGGACGTGCCGCTTGATGGTAGCTATTGGGTCCGCAATCTGCGTGAGACGGTGCAGTTCCATCTGGCTTTCGATCGGCTGGTGCAATCGGGCCACGAGTTGTTCATTGAGATGGGGCCTGGAGCGGCCCTGTCCAGGCAGTTCAAGTCAAAGGGCAACCTGCCCGTCACCTTTGCGGCCTTGCCAGGAGGCGATCATGGGCAAGGCGATCGCTTGAGACCGTTACAGACACTGGGCAAGCTTTGGACCTGCGGCGTTCGCATTGATTGGTCTGGCCTGCACGATCATAAGCCCCCCTCGCGTACCCCTCTCCCGCCTTATCCTTTTGATCGCAAGCGTTACTGGCTCGATGCGGTCGCCACCAAGGAGCAGGGACAAAATGCCGATTTGAATCAGCCTAATACTGCGGCCAGATCCGTCGATCGCCCGACTGGGAACGAAGGGGTGCGCAGTCCGACTGTGGTTGAGATGTCTGCTGAGGCAGCTTTAGACCGCCAAATTGCGGCGGTCTATCGGGACATTTTGGGCTTGGATGACGTTGCCCTGACCGACAGCTTCTTTGATCTTGGTGGCGACTCGTTGAGCGCCTTAAGCGTCATCGATCACATCGAGCAGCTCACGGGAGAGAGATTGGCTGTATCCCTGCTTCTGGAACACCAGACACCAAGAGGGCTCGCAATAGCCCTCTCGAAGACTCGTGGAAGCGCGCGTCCGAGCGCACTAGTGCCGATACAAACCGGCGGTTCGCGCGCGCCTCTGTTTTGCCCCCACCCTTTTGGCGGTCATGTCCTCTTCTATACGCCTCTGGCTAAAGCACTGGGCACGGAGCAACCGCTCTTCGGCCTGCAGGCACGCGGTCTCGACGGCGAGGCAAAACCTCACCTGAGCATTCCGGAGATGGCGCGCGAGTATGTTGAGGCCATCAAGAGCGTAAGTCCACGCGGCCCTTATCAGCTCGCCGGCTTGTCCATGGGCGGCAGCATCGCTTGGGAAATGGCCTGTCAATTGCGCGATGCCGGTGACGAGATAGCAATACTTGCGCTGCTCGATGCCAAAGCGCTTCACAAGCACGAAGAGTACACAAGCGGCCGGTACCATCGCTTGCTCGGCAACAGTCCCGTTCCTGACTGGCTGAGCGAGCAGGCAATCATGTTGAGCGTCCTTTTTCCCGCGCTGAAGAAACATTGGCGAAAGCTGAAATCCATCAAACGTGAGCGTCAGGTCACTGCCTTGCTCGAGCTCGGAAGGAAAGCAGGCAACCTCCCCGCCATCAGTGACACGCAGCTCGATCATATCCTGACAGTTGCCGAGGCAAATAGAATTGCGCTGTATGATTATACGCCTCGGCCCCACGACATCAGGTCCGTTCTTTTTGCGGCCAAGAAGGGACTGCGCATATCCACCAATCAACCTGATGGCGATCTTGGGTGGAAGCAGTTCGCGCAAGGCCGCCTGGAAATTCACGAGGTGCCAGGTGACCATTACACGATGATCGCTCCGCCGCATGTGAGCATCCTGGCGAAGAAGCTTGAAGACTATCTCAATCGCGACGAGTAAGCGACGGCACCGGTAGCACACTCGAAAAAAGGCATCTGCAACCTGCACCCCGCTCGGGTCCAAGCTGCCACAGGTGGAGATTGCCAGCTCAAGCTATCTGAAGCGTGCGTGGGGCAATTGCTTCGCGCAGTTGGAGGTGATCAAGAGCAGGATTCCATCTTTTCACCGTCCCGCATGTAATCTTTCAAGAACGGCTGCCGTCAGGGTATTTCCGACAGGCGATAGGGTTCCGCTACGTTCCGCTCACGAGGCAGCTCCGCAAGCCGGCGACGGCCTTACTGTCGGTCTCGCCGTCCAGCCCCGACGGACGAGTTTCCAGTAGGCGCCGCGAAGCAGGCCAGCGAGCCCGGGCCTACCCTCATCTTTCACGCAGCTTCTCAGCATGTTGTCAGTTCACCATCGAACCTCCTTCTGCTTGCTGCAGCACACTATGGACGGGCACTAGGTTAGCCCTGTTCACGTTGAAGTCCGCTCTGGACCGGGTTGCAAATTCGTGCGCGATGAGCCCGTCGAGGTTCGTGTGCGGGCGCTTCAGATTGTGGTCTATCTTCCATTCCTCAATGCTGTCGCGGGAGTGCCGTGACTGGTGAAGAGAGCCGGCCGACGAAGCACTCCACCAGACCGTTCTGCATGGCTTGCCCGGCGCGATGTAATGCTACTCGAACTGCCTCCCTCCTACCAGGTCACGGTCCCGTTGGAGGTCTGCTCCGTGCTGTTGTCCGAGAAGATTATTGTTTTGAATGATTTCTCCTTTGGCACGGTACATGCCTGAAACGCGTCACGAACTGAGGAGAAATCGTCCCCATGATCACGCTCACAGACAACGCTGTTGCCGCCGTCAAGTGCGGCGCTGGCGCTGGCGTTTGCCGACACCGAGGCCATGCAGCTTAATCTCGACGAGATCAGCCGGCACGTGGCGCCACGAGCCCATGCCGCCCTCACGGGCGCCGGCCGAGAACATCTGGCAATCTCTGCGCGAACTAACTCTCAAACCGTGCCTTTGACGTCTACAGGCCATCATCGATGGCCGCATGCGACGCCTGTCAGACGCGCCCAGCCGCAGACCATCAGAGCCTACCTCTACGGCTCGGCGCTCCATCACAATGAACATTCTCAAATGGCCCGACTACAAGCAAAGTAGAGGCTAATAAGAAAAGTCATTATCAATAATCTGTTACCAAAGATTTTAACAAAGACAACTGGTGAACACGTGACCTGCCACTGAGTTTTTCCTCCATCTGAGATTAGAGTCCGGCCCTTGATTGAAGGACGGACTGATGAAGAGAAAGCGGTTCACGGAAGAAC
>NZ_JACHEF010000025.1 GCF_014207355.1 Mesorhizobium sangaii
TCGACGACGGCTCGATCGAGATCCCATACGCCTACCACAACGGCGACGAGGCCATCCTCAAGGCCACTCGTGATCCTTCTTCAACAGCCTGCTAGACTTTTCAAATTCCAGCGCTGTAATTCGGCACGGAGACTGGCTGGTCTCGGGGGATCGGGATTGGCTTCAGCCGGCAGCCGAAGCGATTCAGCAAACTATGCTGGGCCCGATAATATCTACTATACCAAGGGGTTGTGACACTTGGTCGTTTTATACGGTACAAGCGCTACTCATTTTCAAAGATCGAGGTCGCCTGACCTCCGACAGCCCACGTTACGACCTATCTCACTGAAGCACGCATCATACCTTATCCCGATCTCTATTTCAAACGCCAGATCGGCACGCGTCTTAGTTCATCGCCGATATCATCCTTCGGAAATCGCCGAGCGTTAAAGTGATTGGCAGTTGCTTGGCAATAAGCTGGGGCGCTTTCCATCAGCCCGCCTCGATGCTGCCACGTTTTGGTGACGGCGGGAGTAGCCACTCGAACCGCGCGACCATTTCCATGAGCAGTGCCTGGACAAAGCTGATGTCTTCGTCTCTAGCAAATCGAGATCGTGGTGACCTTGTTTGGGCGTCCGAGGCGGAGAGAAAATCCACACACTCGAAGCCACTCTCCTGGACACAACAGGAAGGATCGTACAATTGGAGGTTTTCGACCGCCACGCTCTCGAAGTGATCTCCCCGGTCTGCGTTTGCAAGCCAGACGGCAACCTCGGCTCGCGCGCCTACCCAGGATGGTGGTGTCGCTACGGGCTATTCTTTAGTTCTCGGAGGCAATCAACCTTGCGAGTCGAGAACTGTTTCGGAATAGAGGCGGCGTCTAATTAAACCGATTCGCTTCCGCCAGAACCCGCGCTTTAATAATGGTTTGAGCAGGATCATCGACGGATCGAGCGGCGAACGCGTGTTCTACGCTGCAGCGCCACTTGGGATAGCAAAGTCGCCTCTAGTCGGTCCGGCCCTCTCAGGGAGCGTTAGATGCAATCGCCGCCTGAATCCGCCAAGAGGAGCTGATCTGCCTCCGCTCAAGACTTATGGATGACTCCGCAGAAGGCGGACTGATTCGGCTTTGAGTGTACCCTGAGGACACCGCGTTTTAAAGCGGTGGAGTATTCACACTGGCATACCACCCCATAGCTGTCGAGACCCTGGGATCGTGATGCGCGGCAGCACTGCGCGAGCGCCGTGGACCAGGTGTCTCACAGGTTGCAAGTACGGCCGCCCGCGGGCGTCGCCTACAGCAGTCGTCCAGGCGGTAGCGCGGATGAAGCTTTTGTCGTCCGAGCATGGCCCACACTATGCGCATTGGCAAGCGCAAGGCTGCGACGTTGTGATGCCGCTGTTGCCGCAGCTTGTCGAGCCAGAGGCTTCGCGGATCTGCTTGCCGCCAACCCAGTTCAAACCGCGAGCGCCATTGTCATTAGCGTGCGCAGATGCCGATCGCTGTTCACTGATGCCAAACAGGCAGGTCCGACACACTGGCTCGCTGCTTCGGCACCAGGCTCAGCAAGGCCGCGAACGATGGCCGTTCTTCAAGCAGCTTCTGTGGCCCACCGCGGCGACCAAGGCTGTTGCTGGCGCGACAAATCTCCCCATCCACCGGCCTTGGAGGCGACGGTGATCGATCGCGCCTTCTCGAAGCAAGCGCCGCCGTCGTCAGTCAGCTCACAGGTGATGACCACCAACTCGCGTGCCCGGCCTGCGGCTTTCGCCGCAGCCACTCACACGAGCCGACCGAGGCGTTGTAGATGCCGCAAAGCGGGTGCCAATCAGCGAGAGCTTGGCGCATCAGCCAAGCCCTCCTCACATCCCAGATGGCGATGAGAGCAAGCTGCGGGTAGCGTTCTCGAAGCATGACGCGGAATTGTGGCGCGACAATTCTGATGAGAAGCGCGCGAATCTGGATGAGAATCTGGTGTCGCGGCGGAGGTGATGATCGCGGCATTGATTGTCGCGCGCAAGAGGGTTTGTCGGTTTGATTGTCGCGGCGCGTCAATCAGCGAGGCTGTTGGCGGGTGTGGCATAGGATTGGGCGAGCGTCATCCCGGAATGAGCGGTCTCATCCCGGCTGCTGCACTCAACTTGAGGTACTTCGCGCCTGATCATTGATCAGTCTCCTGATAAAGGGCCGTGAACAAATGTATTTCATGGTAGATACGTCTGTCTGACAACTCACGGTCCGTTATGGGAACTCGCTAATCGTTATTGGTAGTGTGCTGAAGGTTCTGCAAATTCCGTAAGGAGGGCGGTCTTATATTAGCCCGTTTGAGGGTGATAACTGCACCGAGTGTCAACGACCAATTCGGCGGTCTATGTCGACTGCCGAACTTGGCGAGCGCCTGGCTCACGCACCCTCGAGCGCATCGCGCGGGCTTGGCCAATCAATCGAGTCGACGAATTCTTGCCGTGGGACTTCAGGGCTGCACGGCCTCAGCTATTTACGCGGTCCATCTCGTGCGCCTGTTGCGGGCCTGTATCGATTTCCTGCGTCGCATTGAGTTTTGCCTCTGACGTTGCCATGTTTCCTCTCCGATTTCTTAACCGCTTCACTCGCGCCATGCCGCTTGGGCTCAGTTGATGGACTCGCTCCTTAGCCCTCCAAGTGCCGCCAGTCGCCTCAGGTAATGATCTGCATCACCGAAAAGCGTGTCGATCATCACGACACGCTTGAAGTAGTGGCCTATGCTATATTCCATCGTCATTCCAATGCCTCCATGAAGTTGGATTGACTGATGGCCTATGGCTTTGGATGACCGACCGATCTGAACCTTTGCCGCCGAAACTGCGCGCTCGCGCTCAATCGCGTTGTCTTCGCCCACCATCATTGCGGCGTACAGGGTCATCGATCGAGATTGCTCCAACTCCACAAGCATGTCGACAGCACGATGCTGCAGCACCTGGAAGCTGCCAATCTTCGTTCCGAACTGTTCACGCGTCTTGAGGTAACCGAGCGTGATAGCCTGCATTTTTGTGAAGCAGCCAACGGCTTCCGCACAGAGTGCCGTGACAGCCTCATCGGCCACCCTCGAGATAACTGGGAACGCCCCTTCTGGGTCGCCAATCAAATTACTCTCGTCAACGCGTACATTCTCCAGTGCAATTTCCGCCCCACGCAGACCATCCTGTGTCAGGAAGGGGCGGCGAGTGAGGCCCGGCGCATGAACGTCAACAAGGAAGAGCCCGATCCCATTCTTCTCGCGAGTACCTCCGGCTGTCCGGGCCGAGACTATTATCTTACCGGCCACGTTGCCGTGAAGGACGAGGGTCTTGACCCCGCTTAGAGCCCAAAAGGTACCTTGCTTCTTTGCTTGTGTCTCAACGTGGAAAAGATCATAGCGCGACTGTGGCTCGGCATATGCAAAGGCCAGTTTGGCTCTACCGTTCACAATCAGGGGGATTAGCTCTGTCTTTTGTGCTTCATTCCCACCACGGCGAAGCAAACCACCGGCAAGGACCACCGTTGCGAGATAAGGCTCCAAGATCAAGCTCTTGCCGAAAGCCTCCATCACGATCATTGTTTCGATCGGACCGCCGCTGAAGCCGCCATATTCCTGCGAAAACGGCAACGCCAGGAGACCGAGCTCAGCATAGCGTTCCCACATCGCCTCGCTGAAGCCGGGGACCTCACCTCCGTACTTGCGGCGATCGCCGAAGCCATAACTGTCGAGCATAAGTCGCTCGACGCTTTCCGTTAGGAGCCGCTGCTCTTCCGATAGATCGAACTTCACTGCAAATATCTCCCGAAACTTACCGCTGCCAGTGACCACGATCCATCAAAGGCCGAGGATCGCTTTGGCGATGATGTTCTTCTGAATCTCACTGGATCCCGAATAGATCGACGCCGCACGGCTATCGAAATAGGTGGGGGCGATCTTCGCGGCCCATCGCGGGAGGATTGGCGGCTCGTTGCGACTCCCAAGCTCCTCGTCCGGGGTGTAAGGCAATGCGTTAGGTCCCATGACAACCATTAGGAGCTCCGCGGCGGCCTGCTCAACTTCCGAGCCCCTCAGCTTTAGGATGGAACTTGCGGGATCCTGTACTCCTTGTTGCTGCTTTGACGCATTTGCGATTGCGCGGAGTTGAGTGATCTCAAGTGCTTTCAACTGAACTTCGAGTTCGGCGACCTTTTCACGAAAAGAGGGTTGATCAACAAGTCGCTCGCCGCCGACATAGGTCTGAGCCGCAAGTTCCAGCGCGCGCCGCATACGCTCCTTGGAAATGCCTACACCAGCATCGCCGAACCGCTCGTTGTTAAGCAGATACTTCGCGTAACTCCACCCTTTGTTCTCTTCCCCAACTAGATTTTCTACCGGGACATGGACATTATCAAAGAATACCTCACTGACTTCGTGACTGCCATTGATCAGGTGGATCGGGCGCACAGTGACGCCCGGCGACTTGATGTCGATGAGAAGGAAGGAGATGCCTTGCTGCTTCTTCACGTCTGGATTGGTCCTTACCAGACAAAAGATCCAGTCGGCGTAGTGCGCCGATGATGTCCAGATCTTCTGGCCATCGACGACGTAATGGTCGCCATGACGGACTGCCCGCGTCTTAAGTGAGGCCAGGTCGGAGCCAGCTCCCGGTTCCGAAAAGCCTTGGCACCACCAATCAGTTGCGTTAGCGATGCGGGGCAAATAGTACTGTTTCTGCGCCAGATTGCCAAAGGTGTAGATGACTGGACCTACCAAGTCCTGACCCATACCCAACTTGACTAGCGCTGGAAAGGCACGCACCTCTTCTTCGAAGATGTACTGCTGGACGAGGGTCCACCCCGTGCCTCCATATTCCTGAGGCCAAGTTGGCACACCTTTCTTGTAAAGGTTCCGCGTTCCAGCCGCGATCTCGTCTTTCGACAATTCTAAGCCTTCGGCCAATTTTTGGCGTATTTCCGGGATCGTATTGTCAGATAAGAACCTGCGCACCTCCTCCCGGAAAGCCCGATCACCTTCTGTGAACATAAGATCCATGGGGCTATACTCCATTGCTAAACAAGAGTTGCCGTTGCCCAAGCTGCCGCTTCCCCTCCCGTGGGGGAAATCGTCTGAAGATAAGTATTGCGGCAATGACCATTATTTTTCCTTCCAGACGGGATTACGCTTTTCGGCAAAGGCACGGGGACCTTCAAGTTTGACCTCTGACCGATGAAGATTGTCGACAGTCACGAGCTGATTGCATTTCACGCGGTTTATCGCGTCCTGGAAGCTGAGGGCTTCCGCCACGCGCGCCGTCTCCTTGATCGCGGCGAAGACCAGCGGCGGGCCGCTGGCTAAAAGCCGCGCGATTTCCCAGACGCGGTCTTCAAGCTTCTCTTTGGGCAGCACCTCGTTGACCAGGCCCCAGCGATGCGCCTCGGCCACGTCCATCCAGCGGCCGGTGAGCAGGAGGTCCATGGCGACATGGTATGGGATGCGCTTCGGGAGCTTGATGGTGGCTGCGCCGGCTAGTGTGCCGGCGCGGATCTCGGGCAGCGCGAAGGAAGAATGGTCCGAGGCATAGATGAGGTCGCAGGAGAGCGCCAGCTCGAAGCCGCCGCCCACCGCCATGCCGTTGACGCAGGCGATCACCGGCTTGTTCAAGTCGCGCAGTTCCTGCAGCCCGCCGAAGCCGCCGACGCCATAGTCGCAATCGGTATCGCCGCTTGCACCAAACTTGAGGTCCCAGCCGGCACAGAAGAATTTGTCGCCGGCGGTCTTCAAAATGGCGACGCGAAGTTCCGGATCGTCGCGGAACGCCATGAACGCTTCACCCATCAGGCGGGACGTTCGCGGGTCGATGGCGTTGGCCTTGGGCCGGTCGAGCGTGACTTCGAGGATCGCGCCTTCGCGGCGGGTGGTGATGACGTCAGTCATTCTTCTTTTCTCCAAGCACCAGCAGGGCATCCGCGATCCAGGCACCATTGCCTTCGGCGCAGACGATCAGCGGATTGATGTCGAGTTCCTCAATCTCACCGGCATTCTTCTGCACGAAGTCGGCAATGCCGGCGATGGCGTCGATGGCGGCCCCGACATCCGCCTTCGGTCGGCCGCGATAGCCCTCCAACAGTGGGTAGAACTTCAATCCACGCAGCGCCGCCTCGATGTCGTCGCGCGTCGCCGGCAGCATCAGGATCACGCTGTCGCGCAAAAGCTCGACCAGCACGCCCCCGGTGCCGAGCGTCATCACCGCGCCGAACATCGGGTCACGGGTGAATCCGACGATCAACTCGGCGACACCGTCTCGCACCATGTGCTCGACATAGAGGCCAGTGCCGAGCGGCAGGAGGTCAAGTGCGGCATTGCTGACGGATTCAGTATCCTTGAGGTTCAGCCGCACCGCGCCCACTTCCGACTTGTGGGCGACGCCCAGCGCCTTCAGCGCCACAGGAAATCCGAGCGCCTGGGATAAGCTAGCTGCCTCGACCGCGTTGTTCGCACGCTCGCCCTTCGGTACCGGCAAGCCGGCTTTGATCAGCCTCTCTTTGCCTTCAGCTTCGTCGGGTGTGAAGCGCTTGGTGCCGGATCTTCCGACAGCCGTGGTGTCGACTGGCTGCGCGAGCGGTTCGCGCCAAGCGTTGCCGATGAAGGCTGCTGCCTGTGCGGCATCCATAGCTTCCGGGATACCGAACAATGGCGCGACGCCACGAACGATCAGTCGGTCTGCGTACTCCTCCGGCAAGTTCTCGGGTATGGAAGAAACAATGGCGCCGTTCGCCTTGTTGGTCTTGAGCGCGGCTTCAAAGGAACGCAATGTTACCAAGCCCCACTCGTCGACGTTCAAACAGCGGTCGCGACGCGGAAAATCGATCACCAAAATGTTGAGGTCGAAGCCGCCGGACACCATGGCGGAGAAAGTGGCCGTCATTGCCGGTTCGTTGTTCCAGATGAAGGTATGGTAGTCGAGCGGATTGGCAACCGCCACTAGGGGCCCGAGAGTCGATTTCACACGGACACGATGGTCAGCTGCCAGCACGGGGAAATGCACCGAGCGCCCTTCAGCGCTGTCGGCCATTATGGAGGCCTCGCCGCCCGAACAGCTCATCGACGACAGCCTGCAGCCTGGCAGCGGGCCGGTTATGTGTAGGAGCTTCAACGCCTCGATAAAGGCTGGAATGGAATCAACGCGCGCGATGCCGAGTCGCTTCAGGAAGGCGTCGGAAGCAGCATCCGAGCCGGCGAGCGAGGCGGTGTGCGACACGGTTGCCTGCCGTGCCTGTTCTGAGCGCCCGACCTTCATGGCGATGATCGGCTTCTTCAGCTCGCGGGCTCTTGCCGCCAGCCTCTCGAAGCCGGCGACCGAGTCAAAAGCCTCGATGTGTAGGCCAAGCGCGGTGACGCGCTCGTCCTCGATCAGGTCGAGCGCCATTTCTGAAAGGCCGGTCTGCGCCTGGTTGCCGGCCGTCATCAAGAAGGCGAGCGGAAGGCCGCGCTTCTGCATGGTTATGTGGATAGCTACACTAGAGGACTGCGTGACGATGGCGACCCCCCTGCCATCTTTTGCCAGTTTGACACCGCCATGGTTGTCAGGCCACAGAAGCGCACCGTCAGCATAGTTGATAAGGCCATAGCAGTTCGGGCCGATAATCGGCATCTGGCCGGCTGCGGCAACGAGTTCGGCCTGCAGCCTCTCACCGTCCTCGTCATATGCGCCGGTCTCTAGAAATCCTGCTGCATAGCAAACGGCCCCACCGGCGCCACGCTCGGCCAAAGCCTTCACGACGTCGACCGTGAGGTGACGATTGACACCCACAAAAGCAGCATCAGGAGCACCGGGCAATTCGGCGACTGAACGGTATGCCTTGTAGCCATCAACATCAGCCTTGTTTGGATGCACAGGCCAAATTTCGCCAGAAAAACCAATCCTGCTCGACTGAGTGACGACGCGAGCCGCCTGTTTGCCGCCGAATACAGCGATCGATTTCGGATGCAGAAGTCGCTTGAGTTTATGCATGATCATCTTTTCGTTTAAGCGCGTTTTCCAGAACCGGATTCAAGCGTTGCGGCTTATCGCCGAAATGACCCCATTCAAGATTCTGTACCAATCATGGTCACCTCCGCTAGTTGTGGGCGTGTCGTCAGAGAGGCTTCTAGAGTTGGCTGTGCAAATGGCGTGCCATCCTGACGACCCAGCTGCGGCTTGACGCTCAAGTGTGCCGGCGGACCTTTGTTCGCGCTTCCTTCCCTATTTTTGTCTTGGGTCAAGCTGAGCACGAAAAGCAAACGTTTCGGCTACAGTTCGTCTGTTCGTCTCGCGACAGTTTCGTTCAATGGCGACAGCTTTTTGTTTGCTATGAATGCAGCGGCACCGTTCGGTGCAACGCCTTCATATTGGTCACGAGCGAGGTCGGGCATGCCCTTGGATACGGCCCAGACTCGTCATCGTTAGGGCCGAGGCGCCGCCTGGCCGTTGGCGAGGTGCGCCAGCTTCCAATCAGTCGGGACAAAGCGATTCCGCAAGACTTGGAGATCGAGACGAACCGTCGCAAGCCGTCTCTTCTTGCAGCAGCCGAGGGCGACGAGCCGCAGGCCGTGCCGTACCTCAAGCGCTTCACCGTCTTCAATGTTGCTCAGTGCGACGGCCTGCCCGAGCACTTCCCTGCCGCCGCCGCGCCGCTGCCCGAACGCGAAACCATCCCGCAGGCCGAGGCGCTTGTTCGCTCAAGCGGCGCGGATTTCCGCATCGGCGGTGAGCGCGCTTTCTACACTCTGGCCGGCGATTACATTCAGGTGCCGCCGCAGCCGGCATTCTTCCAGCAGATCGACTATTACCGCACCAGCTTTCACGAGCTCGGCCACTGGACCGGCCATCCGAGCCGGCTTGCCCGTGACCTCTCCGGCTCCTTCGGCTCCAAGGTCTATGCCCGCGAAGAACTGGTCGCCGCAGCCTTCTCGGCGACCGCCTCGGCATACACGCACAACCGCTGATTCCGCCGCTCGCGGATCTCGTTAGGCAAGCCGCTCAAGCCTGACTGCCCGGCAATCTGCCCCGGTTACGGTGGCAATTCTCTTATGCTCATCGGGTCACTCTGAACCCGGAAACCGCGCAGGTGACAACGATCCGCAAGCGTCGGGCTAGCCGCGCAACGCCGGCGAGGGCCTCGCCAGCCGCTGTTCATGTCACCTGAAACGGAGCCCGAGCGGGAAGATGATCAAGAATTCGCTCTGTTCTGGAATAGGCGTATCGTGCCCATCAGCAGGATTGAGATGGCAACGATGATTGTGGAGACGACAGCGATGACCGGGGTGAGATTGAAGTCGAT
>NZ_JACHEF010000026.1 GCF_014207355.1 Mesorhizobium sangaii
CCGATTGGCAGGGCGTTGTCGTTGAAGTCGTATTCGGGATGATGAAGGGCGGCGGTCATGCCGTTGCCCATGAAGATGAAGGCGCCGGGGCACGCCTTCAGCATGTAGGAGAAATCTTCCGCAGCCATTATGGGTGCGATGTCGCGCTGCACGGCGGCATCTCCAGCAACGCGTGCTGCCGCGTCACCGAGAATGCGGGCGTGGGCGGGATGGTTCACGGTCGGCGGATAGCCACGCCGGTATTCTAGTTTGACGCTGGCGCCAAATGCCTCGGCTATGCAGGTGGCCATTGCGCCGACTCGGCTCTCAACCTTGTCGCGGCTGCTCTCTGACAGAGTGCGGACAGTGCCCTTCAGCACGACCTCGGACGGGATGACGTTGTAGGCATCGCCCGCGTGGATGGACGTGACCGAAAGCACGACCGGGTCAATGGGATCGACGCTCCTTGAGACGATCGTCTGCAGTGCGCTGACCACGTGGTTGGCGACCGAGATCGGATCGATGGTTTCGTGAGGCCGGGCCGCGTGTCCGCCCTTGCCTAGGATCTTGATGTCGAAGCGGTCGGATGCGGCGAGCATTACGCCGCCCGATAGGGCGAAAGTCCCGACCTCCATACCGGGCATGTTGTGGAGTGCGTAGACCTCCTCGATGCCGAAGCGTTCGAAGAGGCCGTCCTCGAGCATTACCTTGGCGCCGCCACCTCCCTCCTCGGCAGGCTGGAAAATCGCCACCACGGTGCCGGAAAAGGCGCGCGTCGAGGCAAGATGCTTCACGGCGCCAAGCAGGATCGCCATATGCCCGTCATGCCCACAGGCGTGCATGCGTCCGTGCGCCGTCGAGGCGTAGGGCAGACCGGTTGCCTCAAAGATAGGCAGAGCGTCCATGTCGGCACGGATGCCGATGGTGCGACTCGCCGGTGCGGTTCCGCCCCGGATGACCGCAACGACCCCGCTTCGACCGATGCCGGTCGCGACCTCGTCGCACCCAAAGCTGCGGAGGAGGTCGGCGACGCGTGCGGCCGTGCGGTCGACGTCAAACAGAAGCTCAGGATAGCGATGAAAATCGCGGCGCCAAGCCGTCGCTGCCGTTATGAGATCCTTGTCCGGCATCATCCCGGCGATGCGAGCCTGTGGGGGCAGAGGTAGGGGGCTCTGCACATCAAAAGCACCCAGCGTCGATTGCGTCGGGTCAGGATGGAGACGAGCGGGCGTCATCAGATCTCGCTTTCAAAAATCCGGAACGTCTCTGTGAGAAGCTCCATGAAAAGGCCGATTTCCGGCTCGGTTATGATGAGCGGTGGAGCTGCCATGAACCACTCCCCGAACTTTCCGCTCGCGGCGCGGCGCGAATAAATATGGAGGCCAAGATCGCGGGCGATCTCCGAGACGCGGTAAGACGCTTGCCTAGCGGCGGGGAAAATAGCCTTGGTGGCTTTGTCTTCGACGATCTCTACTGCGTTCAAAAGCCCTATGCCGCGCACGTCGCCAATAGTTGTGCTTCTGTCCTTCAATGCGTTTAGCTTTTGACGAAGGATGACGCCCATGCGCTGGGCATTTTCCATCAGATTCTGGTTCACCAACTCACTGAGAACCGCAACTCCGATCGCCGAGGAAAGGGGATTGCCGGAATAGGTGTGTCCGTGAAGGAAGCCGCCGGACTCCACGACCTTGTCGACGATCCTGTTGGGGGCGATCATCGCGCCAAGCGGCGTGTATCCGGCGCTCAAGCCCTTCGCGCAGGCGACGAGGTCGGGCAGGGCGTCCGGCCAGTGATGGGCGGCCAAGAAGGTTCCAGTTCTGCCGGCACCACACATCACCTCGTCGAAGATCAGTAGAACGCCGTAGCGGTCGCAAATCTTTCGGACCTTGGAATAATAACTGTTCGGCGCGACCAATGCGCCGGTGGCGACGCCGCCGACCGGCTCCATGATGAAAGCGAGTACGGTGTCCTCACCTTCCGCAAGAATCTGTCTTTCGAGCTCGTCCGCGCAGTGATCGGCATAGGAATGGACGTCGTAGCCATCGGGGATTCGATAGCTCAATGGTGCCGGGATCTTGGGCATTACCCGCATAATCGGGCCGAACATTTGGTCCCGATCCGGGTCGCCGGTGACTGCAGCGGCGCCGAGCGTCGAGCCGTGATAACCAGGCATACGCGCAAGGACCTTTGAGCGCTTCGGTTGACCCGTGACCACGGCGTATTGACGTGCAAGCTTGAGGGTTGATTCGATGGCCTCTGAACCGCCGGAGACAAGAAAAGTCTGGTCAAATCCCGGGCCCGCAAGCTCCGCGATCATCCTGGATAGCGTTTCGGTCGCCTCGCTGGTGAACGCCGTGCGAACGACATAGCTAAAGCGCTTCGCTTGTTCGATCATGGCGTCGCGTACGCGCTCGTTGCCATGGCCGATGTTGGCGGCGACTGCGCCGGACGACCCGTCGAGATAGCGCTTGCCGTCGGTATCCCAGAAGAAGATGCCTTTGGCATGCGAAATCATGGGTGTTTTGGTGACGCCGCGGCCGGCATAGAAGGCCCCTCCAGAAGACTCCTTTTGAACGGGCTTGGGCTGTGTGCTCTGTGTGGACATCTTCATCTTGTTCCTGATTTGTTAGTTTCGGAAGGGAGGACGGCCTCTTCAGCGCCGCCGCACCTATGCGCGACACTCACGCCACGGCGCAGGATTTAAGTGCGTCACGGACGGAAAGAGACTCAAGTTCGAGGAGGGATTCCTTCAAACGCACAGCATTCGCTTCACCGAACACGGGCTTCACGAGAGTGAGGAACTTGGCTTCCACCTGCGCCGGTCCGAAAGCGGGTCCGCCGGGGGCGCCCGTCGGAACGTCGGCCTCGGCTGAGAGAGTTTCGCCATTCTCGAGAGTGACACTGACGCGGGCAGGCAGGCGCTTTTCCGCATAGAACTTCTCGTCGGCGCCGGCGAGGGTCGAAAGACTTATTCGCGACGCTGTTTCTTGGAGGTCCTTGTCCGCCAAGTCGTCTTCGCGCAGGCCCGTCGCGGACGACTTGTCGTGCAGTTCGAGAGCGAGCGCATAGGGGATATGGAACGCGGCCTCGACGGTCGATTGCGGCCAAGGGCCGTTGAAGTCGCGGACGAACTCGCTCACCGTTTCAACGTGAATGCCCTTGATGTCGGCGTGGCTAAAACGGTGGCGGCTCAGCAACGCGCGCAAGCAGTCAACCGCCGTGTGGATCCAGCGGCAGACGCCAAACGGCTTGAAGCCGGTCTCGAGGATAAAATAGCGCTCGCCCCACCTATCGAGCATGTCTCCGGGTTCAAAGCGGTCGGACCCGGCCATGGCCCAGAACCCGTCATCGCCGTCAAAGATGGTGCGATTGCCGTGGAAACCGGCGCGTACAAGGTCGACCGCCGTGATGGCGCCCTTGTTCGCCCATCCGTAATTGTTCTTCAAAAGGCTCATCGGCCGCGAGTGGAACTTGCGCAGAAAGGGGAGTGGGGCATGCATTGGGGTCAGGCCGTAGGCATCCACGATCTGCGTGGCGGTAAACCGGTACAACAGGCTTGCCGCGGTGCAGGCGCCGAAGATTTGCCAAGTGGCGTAACCCTTGACCTGGCGGTCGCGGTCCTCGCTGGGACGCATGGCGGTGCCAAGGCGCAGGGACATTTCGTAGCCGCCGACAATCGCTGTAATCAGCTCCTTGCCGGAGCTGCCCACGTCTTCGGCGACGGCGAGAGCGGCCGGGATAATCGACGCGCCTGGATGGCCGAAGAGGATGTAGGAATCGTCGAGGCTCAACATGCTGACGCCATGCGCGTTGGCATGGGCCGCATTAGCGGGATGGAAGCGCAGCGACGTGCCGAAAACGGTGCTGGGGCCACCTGAATCGATGCGCCCCAGGTAGGGTGTCATCTGATGGGCCCCGCGCGTCGTGCTTCCCGCAATCATGCAGCCTACATGATCGAGGACGAGAAGCTTCGCCTTGTCGCATACGTGTGCCGGCAACTCGTCATATGTGAGGTTGGCGACCATATTGGCGACGTCTCGTGTCAGCGACATGTTTTCGAATCCCATTGAAGAATGCAAAGTAAAATGGATCTACCGGCCTATGGGCCGCAGCCCCAGTCTTTGGGGGGGTGGTTAGTTCTGGATCCAGGCGTTCCAGCGGTTGATAAGCATTGCCTTGTTTGCGTTGATCCACTCGGCGTCCGGAACCACCATTTCGGAACTGATCTGCTCGGCGGTCGGCATGTTGGCACGCGCTTCCGCGCTCATGTACTGGAGCGCTTCCGTACTCGGCGGCGTACAGGCCAGGGCTTCGCAAATCTTCCCCTGCACTTCAGGCGAATCCAGGAAGAACTTCAGCAGTTCAAGCGCTTCCGCCTTGTGGGGCGCGCCCTTCACAACGGCGTAGCGATCGCCCACCAGAAGCACTCCATCATATGACCATGCGATGGGCTGTCCTTCGTTCTTGAGCGCGGTGGTGCGGGTCAGCCACATGAAGCCGGCATCATATTCCCCGTTGCGGAAGCCCTGTGTCGTCTGGTCACCCGTCGTCCGCCACA
>NZ_JACHEF010000027.1 GCF_014207355.1 Mesorhizobium sangaii
AGCTCCGCCGATCACCCGTTGCTCAACCCGCGCCATACGGCGTAAAACCCGCCGAGGCTCTAACTGCAGCCGGATGAAATTTCAGTGGCAGGTCAGAGGCCATCGAGCGAAAGCGAGGGCCAGGCCGGCCGGCCTCATATGCGACGCCCGCAAACGTCAATCCTGATTGACGCGCCGCGACAATCAAACCAATAAGACCTCTTGCGCGCGACAATCAATGCCGCGATCATCAGCATCGCCGCGACACCAGATTCTCATCCAGATTGTCGCGCACCTCTCTTCCAGATTGTCGCGCTATATTCAGCAGCTTGCCCACGTAGCGCTCGTGATAGGCGACGCCGAAACGATCCTCGATGACGCGCTGCAGATCGATGCGCCGCCAGCGCACCACGCCGTCAACCGCCAGGTCCGGTCCCGTCTCGACGATTTGCGCCAGTTCGGCCTTCCGTTCCGGCGATAGGCGCGGCGTGGGTCCGCCATACCAGGCATCCTTCAGTCCGTCAGGGCCATCCTCGTTGAAGCGATGCACCCAGTCCCGCAGCGTCTGGCGGTCCATGCCGCCGATCCGTGCAGCATCTTCCCGGCTCATCCCGTCCACGACCCCAGCCAGTGACAACAAGCGCCTGCTCTGGTTGACGTCATTCGCCACCTTCGCCAGTCGCCGAAGCGCCGCAGCCGAATAGTCCGTCCGTATCTTCACCGCTGATCCCATCGCCCGAATCCTCCTCGCGACAAGGAATCACGGATCAATCGCTGCGGATACCCTAGAGAGTCAGCCCTCAGAACCTTTGGTATAACATAGATATTGCAGTCGTCCGCGTAACGGCAGAAGCGGTGACCACGTCGGGCCAGCTCCTTGTCGAGGTCGTCGAGCAGGAGGTTGCTTAGGATGGGCGAAATTGCGGAGTGCCACGCGTGCTGCTCTTACCGCCACTCATATGCCGTGTCCCTTTGCCGTCCCGCTCTTCCACCGGCACTTTCAACCACAGCTTGATCAGCCGCAGAACTTTCCGGTCGACAATGCGTCGGGCCACCGATTTAAGGAGGTCCGAGTGCGGGATCGTGTCGAAATATTTCGACAAATCGGCGTCAACAACGTCCGTGTAGCCCCGGCACACAAGCCGGTGTACTTGCTTGACGGCATCGACCGCGCTGCGACGCGGCCGATACCCATAAGCGCCGTCCTCAAAATCCGACCTCGAAGATTGGCTCCAGTACGATCTTTGCAGCAGCTTGGACGACCCGGTCCCGGATTGTCGGGATACCAAGCGGTCGTTCGCCACCGCCGGGCTTCGGGATCATCACCCGCCGCACCGGATCGGGCCGGTAAGTCTTCGTGACGAGTTCTTCGCGCAGGCCCGCCAACCATGCTTCTCGTCCCGACGCATCGATCTGCTCGAAAGTTATTCCGTCCACTCCCGGCGCACCCGCATTTGTGCGGGCCAACGCAAAGGCGTGACTCAGAATGTCTTCACGACAGACTGTCGTAGAGCACATAGAAGCGGAAAGCAGGCTCCGCCTTCGCCTTGCAATAGAGCTTTCTCTGAAGGTTCTTATCGGGCGTTTCCAGGCTCATCGCCAATCTACCCTTTCCATCGCCATCTTCAAAAGCACACCTGAAGTCAGGGTCCTTTCCTCCGCCGGAATTACCCGGCTTCGTCGGTACTACAACCCTGTCCGACTCCCGTCCGGTCCATCGACGTACTCGATGCTGAAGGCGCGACCTTCGACCAGGACGGGTATCCCCCGATTACCCACATTACATTTCCAACGTGCCATGCCCATTACCCCGGTGAACCAGCGAGGTGCACATGTCGATTGCTTCCCTGGCTGCGCGGCCTTCCCCGCCATTCGACCGGGTCGGCGTTCACATCGTAACTTTCGAGGCATGCTCAGGCTTCACTCACGTTACGGCCCGCTGGATTGCTCGGCCACCTATAGCGACCTTTGTCACGAGGCTTCGATCCGTCCGATTGCTCGTCCACCCGCTCGTCAGCTACCAGATCAACCGACAACTCTCGGGGTGGATCCTTCCTCCACTGGTAATACGCGCCATCGGGGCGCACCGAAAGGCTTGACATATTGAGATGCAATCAGGCGAACCTCGGCCGAACTTCCCGATCTCCCGTCCCCAGTGGTCCTTCCATTGCCACGAGACACGTCGGATGCTCTGAAGGGAATGGCAGGAACCTGGCCCGTGACACCTTTCGGCGGTATGCAACGGAGCCATCGGCCCGCATTCCGTGAAGCTGAAAGACATTATTGGCGAGATCAATCCGATGATGATAGGATTGTTCATGGATGCTTGGCACCGCCCGCTCACGCGGCACTGTCAGCCGATTACCCTTTTCGGATCCTACCCGGCCAAGCAGTACGCTAGTTCACTGCCTGATCCGCAGGTGGCCAAATACACGTTGCGTCTCGGTCGAGCGTTGCAACAGATCCTTCAATGAAATTCATAGACTCTTTGCGATCGAAAATCGTTGGTGGTGGTATGCTCCCATAACGTCTGGGTTCCAGTGGCGACAACATCTGGTGCCGCTTCATGCTCCGACTGCCAATGCAAGAGGGTCTACAGCTAATGGCAAGAAGAGCGTTCATCCTGACGGAAAGGAATCAACCAATTGCGGTCCATCTCTGCGGCTATATGGCGTGATGCTGACCAATGATGACACTGGTCAGTCGCCTACAGACGGCAGCGCATTTTGATCGCCTTCGAATCCTGGGCCTTTGCGCGCATGCCGACTTGACCGTTTGCGAGCTGGCGAAGATTCTGGATCTGCCTCGGAAGCGCGTTGAGCGACACGTACGGCTGCTCGCCCGAGCTGACTTGCTTTTCTGCAGCGGACAACGTCCGCGGTCCTCCTACCATCTCAATACAGGAAGGACGGACGGCGGGCTGGTTCAATTGTTGATCGATCTCCTGCCCCACCACGATGGCTTTCATAAAAGAGACCTGCAACGCCTCGAAGCAATACACGACGCGCGGTCGAAGGGGACCGCCTGATTGATCGTGAAATAGATCAATCCTATTGGGGAGCGAAGCTGCCATGGACAACTCCGCCGACCGAGCCATCGCGCAGCCCGACACCGCTGGAAGCGACCGGCTCGATTTTCACGAACAAGTACGCCGACGGGTAGCCGGGTGCGCGGGCAATTGACCTCCTCCAGCCATAACAAATCGGCTTGGATCATAATCTGCGCCGGCTTTGATTAGAAAATGGCAAGACTGTGTGGTCGGACGGGCGCAACCCACCACCGGCCAGATTTGCACTGAATTAACTTACATGGAGACGTAATGAAGGGTGAAACGGTCACGGTCCGTCAAATCGGGAAGCGCTACGAATCGGTTACCGCGGTCGAAGATGTGTCGCTCGATGTTAAGGCGGGAGAGTTTCTCTCGCTCCTGGGGCCCTCGGGTTCCGGCAAAACGACCCTCTTGATGATGATCGCGGGCTTTGAGCTGCCGACTGCGGGGCT
>NZ_JACHEF010000028.1 GCF_014207355.1 Mesorhizobium sangaii
CATGCCTGGGTGCGCGAGGCGGTGGTGGTGGCGCGCCAGGACCGCGCCGGCGACAAGCACCTTGTCGCCTATGTCGTGTGTGGACCCGAGGCAGGCTCGGACGAGGACGATGGAAGCGGGCTTGCCGGCGCCTTGCGCGCGCATGTGAGCGGGCGGCTGCCGGACTACATGGTGCCGGCTGCGTTCGTGCGGCTCGCGGCGCTGCCCTTGACGCCGAACGGCAAGCTCGACCGCAACGGGTTGCCGGCGCCGGCCGACGACGCCTATGCGCGGGCGGCCTATGAGGCGCCGCAGGGCGGGATCGAGACGGCGCTGGCGCAGATCTGGGCGGAGCTTCTCGGTGTCGAGCGGGTCGGACGCCACGACAACTTCTTCGAGCTGGGCGGCCACTCGCTCCTGGCCGTGCAACTGATGGAGCGTCTGCGGCGGCTGGCGCTGGGGGTCGAGGTGCGCACCCTGTTCGCCAGGCCGGTGCTGGCCGATCTTGCCGCTAGCCTTGGCAGCCATCACGAGGTGGCGGTGCCTGCCAACCTGATCACCGAACAGAGTACGGCGATTACGCCGCAGATGCTGCCGCTCATCGAGTTGGCCCAGCCGGAGATCGACCGGATCGTCGCCACGGTGCCCGGCGGCGTCGGCAACATCCAGGACATTTATGGGTTGTCGCCGCTGCAGGACGGCATCCTGTTCCATCATCTGCTGGCCAGCCGGGGCGATCCATATTTGCTGGTCTCGCAGATGGCGTTTGCCGAGCGTGGCCTGTTGGAGCGCTATCTTGGCGCGGTTCAGCAGGTGGTGGACCGGCACGACATTCTGCGTACGGCCTTTGTCTGGGAGGGGCTGTCGAGCCCGGCCCAGGTGGTGTGGCGTCGCGCGCCGCTGCAGGTGAGCGAGGTCGAGCTGGATGAGGATGGCGGTTCCGAGCAGATGAAGCGGCGGTTCGATCCGCGCCAGTACCGCATCGACCTTGGCCGGGCGCCCTTGTTGCGGTTTGTGATCGCGCGCGAGCCCGGCAGCACACGCTGGCTGCTGCTGGAGCTGCAGCATCATCTGATCGGGGATCACACGACGCTGGAAGTGATGCATGCCGAGGTGCGGGCCGTGCTGGAGGGTCGCGGGCATGAGCTTATAGCGCCGCAGCCGTTCCGCAATCTGGTGGCGCAGGCGCGGCTGGGGGTCGATGCCAAGGCGCATGAGGAGTTCTTCCAGGAACAGTTGGCCGACATCGACGAGCCGACGCTGCCGTTCGGGCTGAGCGAGGTGCGCGGCGACGGCAGCGGGGTCGGCGAGGCGCATCGGATGCTGCCGCAGGCGCTCAACGATCGGCTGCGGGAACAGGCGCGGCGGCTGGGAGTGAGCCTGGCCAGCCTGTGCCATCTGGCCTGGGGTCAGGTGGTGGCTCGCAGCAGCGGGCGAGAGCAGGTGGTGTTCGGCACGGTGCTGTTAGGCCGCATGCATGCGGGTGCGGGCGCCGACCGTGCGATGGGCCTGTTCATCAACACCCTGCCTGTGCGGCTTGACCTGGACGGAACCGCGGTCGAGGCGAGCGTGCGCATCACGCATGCGCGGCTTTCCGAGCTGCTGGCACACGAGCATGCCTCGCTGGCGCTGGCGCAACGCTGCAGCGGCGTTGCGGCGCCGGCGCCGCTGTTCAGCGCGCTGTTGAACTACCGCCACAACACGCCGGCGGCCATGACCGGCTGCGGACCGGATGATGTCCTGGCGGGTATGGAATGGCTGGGCGGGGAGGAACGCACCAACTATCCGCTGACCCTGTCGGTGGAGGATTATGGCGAGGCGCTCGGCCTGACGGCGCAAGTGGTGGAGCCGGTGTCTGCGGATCGGGTCTGCGGCTACATGCAGCGGGCGCTCGAGCAACTGACAGAGGCGCTCGAGCATGCCCCCAATACGCCGGTGCGCGACCTGGACATCATGCCGGCCGACGAACGCACGTATCTGCTAGAGGATCTGAACCGGACGGCGGCGGCCTATCCATCGGAGCGGTGCATCCACGAGCTGTTCGAGGCGCAGGTGCAAAAGGCGCCGGAGGCGGTGGCGGTGGTCCATGAGGACGAGCGCCTGAGCTATGGCGAGCTCAACGCGCGGGCCAACCGGCTGGCGCATCATCTGATCGCACTGGGTGTGAAGCCGGACCATCCGGTGGCGATCTGCGTGGAGCGCAGCCCGGTGATGGTGGTCGGGCTTTTGGCGATCGTCAAGGCCGGCGGCGCCTACCTGCCGCTGGACCCGGCCTATCCCTGCGCGCGACTGCGGCAGGTTCTCGACGATGCCGCGCCGCGGCTGCTGCTGGCCGATGCGGCCGGCCGCGCAGCTCTCGGCGCCGAGGCACTGGCCGATGTGAGCGTGGTCGATCTGGATACGGCTTCCCCGGCCTGGGCCGAACTGCCCGCCTGCGATCCCGAGCCGCGCGCCCTTGGCCTCACCGCGCGCCATCTCGCGTATGTCATCTACACCTCAGGCTCAACCGGAACCCCAAAGGGCGTCATGGTCGAGCATGCACAGATTGCTCGTCTGTTCGAAGCGACCCAGGACTGGTATGGCTTCACCGAACACGACGTATGGTGCCTGTTCCATTCCATCTCGTTCGACTTCTCGGTGTGGGAACTGTGGGGCGCACTGCGCTATGGCGGGCGTTTGATTCTCGTGCCGAGTAGTACCGCCCGTTCTGCTCCCGACTTCCATGAGCTAGTCTGCAAATCTGACGTCACGGTTCTCAATCAGACCCCCTCGGCTTTCAAAGCTTTCATGGATGTAGAATGCCAGAGCAATGTTCGAAACCGCCTTCGATATGTGATTTTTGGTGGGGAGGCTCTGGAACCGTCAATTCTAAAGCCGTGGTATGAAAGGCATCCAGACGGTGGCCCGCAATTGATCAACATGTACGGCATCACGGAAGCGATCGTGCATGTTACCTATCGACCTCTTGATCAATCTGACACCTCCAACTCGGGTAGTCCGATCGGAGAGCCCATCCCCGATCTTCGGATCTATCTTCTGGACGGTCATGGTGCGCCCGTGCCGTTCGGGGCGGTGGGTGAGCTTTATATTGGCGGGGCGGGGGTTGCGCGTGGCTACCTGAACCGGCCCGAGCTGACGGCGGAGCGGTTCAT
>NZ_JACHEF010000029.1 GCF_014207355.1 Mesorhizobium sangaii
GCGGGAGAGTTTCTCTCGCTCCTGGGGCCCTCGGGTTCCGGCAAAACGACCCTCTTGATGATGATCGCGGGCTTTGAGCTGCCGACTGCGGGGCTCATTGAAATCGGCGCGAGGGACCTGACCTACGTCGCGCCCAACAAGCGCAATGTGGGCATGGTCTTCCAGAAATATGCCCTCTTCCCCCACATGTCGGTGCACGACAACGTTGCATTCCCCCTGCGCATGCGGAAGGTCAACAAGGCCGAGATCACCCGCCGGGTCGGCGAGGCTCTCGCCATGGTCCAGCTTAATGTCTACGGCAGCCGGATGCCCACCCAATTATCGGGGGGGCAGCAGCAGCGTGTTGCCCTCGCGCGGGCGCTGGTCTTCGAGCCCCCCGTGCTCCTGATGGACGAGCCCCTCGGCGCGCTGGACAAGAAACTGCGCGAACAGCTGCAGATCGAGATCAAGACTCTTCAGCAGCGTCTTGGCGTTACCGTCATCTACGTGACCCACGATCAGGAGGAAGCCTTGACCATGTCGGACCGCATCGCGGTCATGAAAGATGGTCAAATTGTTCAGATCGGCAGCCCGGCCAGCCTCTACAGCGAGCCCGCCTCTCCATTCGTCGCAGATTTCATCGGTAAGATGAATTTCCTGCCGGTCGAATATCTGGGATCCGAGAAGGCCGGCCACCAGATCAGGGTCGCCAACGCCTCGACGCTCAGCGTGACGCGCTCGCTCAACGGACACGCCATTCAGCTTTCTCCCGGACTGTCACTGCAGGCCGCTATCCGGCCGGAGAACATCTCCCTTGCGGCACGCGGATCCGGCGGCTCGCACGCCATTCCCGGAACCGTCGAAACCTCGATCTATCTCGGCACGCACCAGATTCTTCTGGTCAACATCGATGGCCACAACGGTCCTCTACTGCATATCCAGACATCGGCAAGCCGAGACCTGTCGGCATTCGCGCGCGGCGATGCAGTCGACATCCTGTTCCGGGCCGGTTCCATTCACTTGTTTTCAGGCAAGGGCGACGGCCAATGAGCAGTCTGGACGTGTCTCCCGTCAGTCCCGCCCCCGCGCCACGTTTTGGGCGGCTCTTCGTGGTCACCGGAACCGGCGGTAGATATCCCCCGCTCTTGACCGCTTTACTGCTGCTGCCCCTCCTTCTGCTTTTATTCTTTAGCTTTCTATACCCGGTTGGTCGCATGCTGGTCGGCAGCCTGTTCGACCCAGGCTTCACCCTCGACAACTACGTCCGCATGTTCATCGAACCGCTTTATCTGAAAATTCTGCTGCGTACGCTTTGGATCGCATTTGTGACGACGGTCGGTGCCTTCGTCCTTGGATATCCGGTTGCCTACGCCATGGCGCGGGCGGGCGGCAAGCTCACCCTCTGGATTGCAGCCTGCGTCCTGATCCCGTTATGGACCTCGGTTCTTGTGCGCTCCTATGCCTGGATCATTCTGTTGCAGCGCAGGGGCGTCCTCAATGACATCCTCATTGGAACCGGCATCATCGAAGAACCGCTCAGGATGATCTATACCGAAGGCGCGGTGATCGTCGCCATGACACATGTGTTGCTGCCGTTCATGGTCCTGCCGATCTACGGCGCCCTACGGACTATTCCAAAGGAACTGACCCAGGCCGCTGCGAACCTCGGCGCCGGCGTCTTCACCACCTTTTTCAAGGTGACCTTGCCGCTCAGCCTGCCCGGCGTCTTCGCCGGAACGCTGATGACCTTCATCCTTGCCCTCGGTTTCTACGTCACGCCGGCCTTGGTGGGCGGCCCTCAGACCCTGATGATGGCGACATTGATCGGACAGCAGACGACGGTCTTGCTCAACTGGTCGTTTGCGGGCGCGCTGGCGACGGTACTTCTTGTGGTCACCTTGGTGCTCACGTTCATGTTCCGCAGGGTCTTGGCCACGTCTAGAGGATTTGCCAATGTCTGAGACGATCGCCTTGAGCCAGACGCGCTCGTTTCGTCCCCTCGTGCTCGGCAAACTCGCCGCAGGCGCTGTTATTGGGCTCATCCTGTTCTTCCTGATTCTGCCCACCCTGATCGTCATACCGATCTCGTTCGGCAGGGCCCCCTACATCGAGTTCCCGCCCTCCGGGCTGACGTTGAAATGGTACGGTGAATTTTTCAGCGATCCCGACTGGATCGCAGCGACGCTCTTCAGCCTGCGTATCGCCTTCTTCACCACCATTTCAGCGACGATCATTGGAACCCTCGCCGCTGTCGCGCTGGTCCGGGGCGATCTGCCGGGGAAATCGCTAGTTCTCGGTTTGGCGCTCAGCCCCCTGATCGTTCCCCACATCATCATGGCGATCGCGCTTTATCTGTTCTTCGCGCCGCTTGGCCTGACGGGGAATTTCTTCGGCTTTCTGTTGGCGCACACCATGCTGACCGTTCCCTATGTAGTCATTGCCGTCTCGGCATCCCTGCAGCGCTTCGATCCCATTCTCGAAATGGCCGCGCTGAATTGCGGCGCCGGCCGCGGCCGCGCCTTCTTCGAGATCGTCCTGCCACAAATCACCCCTGGCGTGATCACCGGCGCGGTTTTCGCCTTCGTCTCCTCGTTCGATGAGGCAACCGTCGCCTTTTTCATCTCCGGTATTGGGGGCAAGACGATAACCAGGAAGCTGTTCGAGGACATCGACTTCAATCTCACCCCGGTCATCGCTGTCGTCTCCACAATCATCGTTGCCATCTCAATCCTGCTGATGGGCACGATACGCCTATTCCAGAA
>NZ_JACHEF010000030.1 GCF_014207355.1 Mesorhizobium sangaii
GTATCCATCCGGTGAGGGACGCGGACGGACCTATTTGTTTCCGTCGCGATGGATGGCGATGAGGTTTTGAAGGCTTTCGATGCCGAATTCGGAGAAGGCCATGACGCCGTCTTCGTGGTCTGGCCCGTAGACCCAGATCAGACCGTCCTCGGGTTCCATTTCGATAGCGATTTGGCCGAGCCAGTCCTCATCTTCGCCGAGGTCCCGGGCGACGAGCGCGATGGTTCGCACGGAATGCATTTTGTTGATGTGCATTGTCAGGCTGCGATTGCGGCGGGCTTGGGCCGCCAGTTCCACGGCAGCAACTCGTCGAGGCGATTGGCGGGGTGCTCGGCAATGCGGTGAAGCACATCGGTAAGCCAGGCTTGCGGATCGACATTGTTGAGCTTGGCGGTGCCGATGAGGGCGTAGATGACTGCAGCGCGCTGGCCTCCACGATCGGAGCCACAGAACAGCCAGGCCTTGCGACCGAGCGGGACGCAGCGCAAGGCCCGTTCAGCCGCATTGTTCGTAATGCAGATCCTGCCATCGTCGAGGAAGCGGTTAAACGCCGGCCATCGGCGCAGCACGTAGTTGATGGCCTTGGCGAGATCGTGGTTGCGTGAGAGCTGGGCAAGCTGGGCGATCAGCCAGGCGTGAAGGTCCTCCATCAGTGGAGCGCTGCGCTCCTGGCGGGCGCAAGCACGCGCTTCAGCGCTCAATCCGTTGATCTCGCGCTCGATATCGAACAGTCCATCCAGGCGCTGCACCGCCTCCAGTGCGATCGGGTAGATCGCCCCTGTCCGTTCGCCGCGGCTCTTCTTGCGCGCTGATCCCTCGACGTCGGCGAGTTCGAAGAACTTGCGGCGCGCATGGGCAAAGCAGCCCGCTTCGAGCACAGGCCCTGGGCGACGATCGGCTGCGTAGAGTTCGCCATAGCCGCTATAGGCGTCTGCCTGCAGGATCCCGGACCAGCTGTCGAGATGGGCTCGCGGATGTTCGCCACGGCGGTCGCGCGAATAGTGGAACAGCGCGGCGGGCGGATCGGCGCCGCCGAATGGCCGGTCGTCGCGGACATAGACCCACAGCCTGCCGATATCGGTCTTGCCCTTGGCGAGGACCGGCACCGTTGTGTCGTCGCCGTGCAATCGGTCGGCGGCGAGAACATGAGCCTCGATCCGGCGATAGAGGGGCATGAGCGCGAAAGTGGCCGCGCCAACTTGGTCGGCGAGCGTCGACAGGCTAAGTGGCACGCCCTCGCGAGCGAAACGTTCAGCCTGGCGGTTCAAGGGTTGATGCTGGCCGTACTTGTCGAACAGCAGCATGGCGAGCAAGCCAGGACCTGCCCAGCCACGCGGCACGACATGGAACGGCGCCGGCGGCTGGGTGATCGTCTCACAGTTCCGGCACGAGAACTTCTCGCGCACCGTCTGGATGACCTTCCACTGACGCGGGATCACCTCCAGCGTCTCGGTCACGTCCTCGCCGAGCTTCGAAAGCCGCGTCCCGCCGCAAGTCGGGCACGAACATGGCGCGGGGATGACGATGCGCTCACGCGGCAGATGCTCGGGAAACGGCTTCTTCACTGGCCGTTTGCGCTCGAAGGCGGTGACACTGGTCGTCCTGGTCGCCGCCGCCTCGGCGGCAAGGTCATCTTCGCTGGCTGTGGCCTCGAGTTCCTCGAGTTGCAACTCCAGTTGGTCCAGGAGCCGGCGGCTGCGCTCGGCGCTGGGGCCATACTGCTCGCGCCTGAGCTTGGCGATCTGCAGCTTGAGGTGCCCGATCAGAGCTTCCGTAGCCGACGCCTTAGCCCTCGCGGCGGCAAGTTCGGCCCCCATCGAAACAACCAGCGCCTTAAGCGCTTCGACATCGTCCGGCAGGGGCGAAACGGCGGCTTCCATGGCCGAAATGAATCAGCACCTGTCTCTCGGTGCAACCGAAAAATGCCGCTTTGGCTGAGGAAATCCGCGTCCTATCCCGCGCTCGCCGGACGCCAGCTGTACTGCGGGTTGCGCCAGTCAATCCCGTCGAGCAAACACGCCAGCTGAGCGCTCGTCAGCGACACTGCACCGTCCTTCGCCTGGGGCCAAATGAAGCGGCCCTTCTCGAGCCGCTTGGCATAAAGCGACATGCCGATCCCGTCATGCCAGATGATCTTTACCAGCGATCCGGCGCGTCCGCGGAAAACGTAGAGATCACCACCGTGGGGATCGCGCTTCAGGTGCTGCTGCACCAGCAAAGCCAGGCCCTGCATGCCCTTCCTCATATCGGTGTGGCCCATCGACAGCCACACCCGCGCGCCCGACGGGATCACCGCAGTGCCTTTACCACTGCCGTAACCAGCGTGGGCGTCGCTCCCGCGAAGATGCTCACCCGGCCGCCCTTTACCAGCTCCACGACAATAGCCGGCCGGTGCTCCAGTGGATGGCCGACGTCTTCATCGACAACCACCGCCTCTGTAAGGCACGGGTCCGGGACGTGTTCGCACAGCTTGCGACGCCAAGTGTAGATCAGCGCCGTCGAAACGTCATGCCGCTGCGCCACCTGCGTCACACAGGCTCCGGGCGAAAACGCCTCCTCCAAAATCTGGCGCCGTTCCTCTTCGTTCCACCGCCGCCGACGTTCGGGGCCTGTGAGCAACGTGATCTGACCCATCAACTGCTCCTAAGTGCGCTCATAAGAGCACGCTTAAGACCACTCGTTCATCACCCGAACAAGGCGCGACACGCCGGATGGATAC
>NZ_JACHEF010000031.1 GCF_014207355.1 Mesorhizobium sangaii
TGGAGCGCCGCTCGTAGCGGGCGCTGATGAGCTCGAACAGCACGCTCGTTTCGGCCTGGTCCTTGGTGACATAGGCGAGGTCGTCGAGGATGATCAGGTGGAAGCGATCGAGGCGATTTATGGCGGCCTCGAGGCCGAGTTCGCGGCGCGCGACCTGAAGCTTCTGGACGAGATCAGTGGTGCGGGTGAACATGACCCGCCATCCGGTCTCGATAAGGGCAAGTCCGATGGCCGAGGCGAGATGGCTCTTTCCGCCGCCTGGAGGGCCAAACAGAAGCAGGTTAGCTCCCTTCTCGAGCCAGCCTGTCGCCGGCGGTAATGGCCATCACCTGGGCCTTGGAGATCATCGGAACGGCTTCGAACTCGAATGTGTCGAGGGTCTTGCCCGGCAGCAGGCGCGCCTCGGCGAGATGGCGTTCGATACGTCGCCGGTCGCGCTCAGCCAGTTCATGTTCAATGATCGCAGCCAGGAAGCGAGCGGCCGGCCAGCCTTCCTTGTCGGCCTGTTCGGCAAACTGCGGCCACATAACCTTGATGGCCGGCAGGCGCAGTTCGTTGAGGAGCAAGCTCACCCTGGCGGAATCGACAGCGGGGTTCGTCTTCATGCCACATCTCCTGTCAGGTTGGCGCCAAGCAGGGCTTCATAGGCGTTGAGCGGAGCAAGGCGCACGACGACACTCGGCAACCGGGCGGGATCCGGCGCGAACCGTTCCCGTAAAGCAGCCATGTCGGGCAATCGCCGTGCCTGTAGCGAGGCGGTCAATTGATCAGCCAGTTCGCTCTCGCAGCCGCGCTCGTGCGCCATGGCCAGAAGCTCGACCATGGTGCGGCAGGCCTGCCGCTCAGGCAGTCGTTTTATGAGCATGTCGAAGGTTCGCCGGTAGGCCTCGCGGGGGAAGAGCTGGTCACGATAGACGAGGTTGAGCAGCGCCATCGGCTTGCGGCGCAGCGAATGGATGACATGCCGATAATTGACGACCTGGTCGTGCTTGCCGGTTGAAGAGGCGCGCCCGCGCGGCAGCGTCATGAGATGCGTGCCGCCGATGAAGATATCCAGCCGATCATCGAAGAGCCGCACTCTGAGGCGGTGGCCGATCAGGCGTGAGGGCACGGTGTAGAACACCTTGCGCAGCGTGAACCCGCCCGATGACGTGATGCGCACGGTGACCTCCTCGTAGTCGGAAGTGCGCCGGGCGGGCAGTTCCTGGAGTTCGGCCCGCTCGATGTCGATGCGCTTGGAGTTGCGAGCATTCACGCGGCTGACGATATCGTCGACAAAGCGACGGTAGGCTGCCAGGTCGTCGAAATCGCTCGATCCCCGCATCAGCAGCGCGTCATTGATCGCCCGCTTGAGATGGCCGTGCGGGCCTTCGACGGAGCCGTTCTCATGCGCAAATGCCGCGATTGTTGCGGGAAGGGATCATGCCGTAGTGGCCGCACAGTTCGTCGTAGCGGCGCGTCAGGTCCTCCCGGGCGTCCTTGTCAAGGTTGCGGAATGCCGCCGAGAGGCTGTCGCTGCGATGCTCGCGGGGAGCCCCGCCAAGCGACCACAGCGCGTTCTGCAGGCCTTCCGCCAGAGCGACGAAACTCTCGCCGCCGAGCACGACATGCCCATGCTCGAAGCCGGAATAGGCGAGCCGGAAATGGTAGAGCCGGTGATCGAGTGGCTGGCCCGCGATCGTGACGCCGGCGGCGGCCATGTCGGTGAAATCCGACAATCCCATGCGCCCAGGTACGTGAACCTGCCGGAAGATGACCTCCTGTTCCTCGCCATGGACGGCGCGCCAGGCTCGGACCCGGCGCTCGATCGTGCGGCGAATGCCAGCTCCAAGCTCGGGATGACGCCGGATCATCTCATCGAAGATGGCGATCGACCGGATGCCGGGAGCCGCCCGCAGCAGCGGCACGATCTCGGCGTCGAAAATCTCCGCGAGCGGATCGGGCCGGCGCCGTTGCCGCGGAACCTTCTTTTGCGAGGGCAGCTTCAAATCCTTCTCGATGCGATAGGCCGTGGCCGTGCTGATCGACGCCTTCGCCGCCGCGACGGCCGTCGTATTGGTCTGCCGGAACTTCATGAAAAGCCTCATCTGGTGATCGGTTACGTGGCGGCCGGGCACAAAGTGATTCCTCCCCAACAGGAAAAACCACCGGCATACCCGGTCGACCGTGATCACTAGACGAACGCCCCCGAAAAAGGAACGCGCCGCCGGCGGATTGAAACTCCAGTCGGGCTACGCCCTCCCTGCGTTCCAATCCGCCGGCATTCTCATCCTGATTGACGCTGCGCTCTCACGTTGATTGCCGCGCCGCA
>NZ_JACHEF010000032.1 GCF_014207355.1 Mesorhizobium sangaii
TGACCCATCAACTGCTCCTAAGTGCGCTCATAAGAGCACGCTTAAGACCACTCGTTCATCACCCGAACAAGGCGCGACACGCCGGATGGATACGATAGTCGAGGCCTTACCGCCAGCGCGCTATCTGCTCGCCGACCGAGCTTATAGCTCCATCGGCTTCCGCGATGCACTTATCCAACGCGGTATTACCCCTTGCATCCCGTATCTGGTATGGATGCGTCGCCAGTCCTTGAGGCGTGCGAACAGGTTCTCGATCTTGTGGCGTCAATTACTTGATTTTCAACGCCATGCAGGCTCGCATCGTCGAATTCGGCAACCCCACCGGACTATCGATGCTGTAGCCGGATTCGCCAGCCTTTCCAGTGACTGCTGTCAACAACCGCACCTTGAGTTCGCTCTGGGCAAGCGATGCGGCGCAAGCGATTCGGCGAACAAAAGACCGACCGGCACCGGCTCCGACGATGTCGAACGTGTCGTCACGGCCGGCCATCAGCGTGCCGCCCCCAGCGTCACGAATACGGTCGAGACGCTGGGGGCCAACAAGGTGCCGAGAAGCAATATGGAAAGCCGGCTGTCGAGAGCACGATATGGTCGGCCGACTACGGGCTTGTCGATCATATAAGAGATATAGCCCGGCACGACAGGCAGCACGCATGGCGAGAGGAACGAGATTGCACCGGCCGCCAGTGCTGTCAAAATGCCGATATTGGAGATTTCAAACACCGTCTCAACCCTTCGGCTTTGATCGCGCATCGGCGATGGAGCGTTGCAGCGTGGCAACATCGACCACCCCAGGGATCACTTCATCGCCGACCACCAACGCCGGCGTGCCGGTGATGTACAGATCGCCGGCGAGCGCGCGATTGCGCGCAATGGCGTCTGCGATGGCCGGGTCTTCCATGTCCCGCTTGAGCTGCTCAACGTCGAGGCCCACATGTGCTGCGATGGTCAAGGTGGACCTTTCGTCGACCAGGCCGCGGAAACCCATGAGGGCGCGATGGAACGCCTCGTATTTTCCCTGTTTGTGGGAGGCGAGTGCCGCCACCGCGGCGAATTTGGAAGTCGGTCCCAGGATCGGAAACTCTTTGAACACAAGCTTCAGACTCCTATCGTCCTTGATGGCTTGCCTGATATTGAGGGCTGCCTCCCGGCAATGCGGGCAGTTGTAGTCAAAGAAGGTGACCAGAGCGACGTCGCCTTCCGGATTGCCAGCGGTTGGCGAAGCGGGGTCATTGAAGAGTGCGTCGCGCCGCGCGGCAATGAGCATCTTCAATTCCGCCGCGAGCTGGCGTCGGTCTTCGAGCTGCTGCAGGTAGTCTATGACAGCAGGATGATGTAGCGCCCCCAGCGCGGAAAAAAGCAGGGCGAGGGCTAAAAGGGCGATCGTGACGACAAGGCCGGGGGTTGGCTTGGACATGGGCGGTCTCCAATTAACAGTGAACAGCAGGGCAGCAACGGTGCCTTTGGCGTAAACCCGGTCATCGCTTTTGATCGCTTGCCCGGCACTTCCCGGAGTACGGGAAGTGCCGGGGCTCTCTCGGTGCCGATGCCAGCTGGCAATTCCTCTAGGACCGCTTCACGCCCTGCCCCCAATGGCTGAGCGGCGCTCGCGCGCGCTGGCTGGCCGCGACCGCCCTTCGCCAGGCCGAACGTCTTGATCCTCCACCGTCAAAGCGTCGAGGGGCCGCTCGCGAGGGCCTTTGCCGATCGAACTTCATCCGGCTCGCCCCCCAGCGGGCGACCACGAGCGATGCCACCGCGTTACCGACCACATTCGTCAGCGCCCGGCATTCGGACATGAAGCGGTCGACGCCAAGGATCAGAGCCACGCCAGCAACGGGAACACTGGGTACCACGGCGAGCGTAGCGGCCAGCG
>NZ_JACHEF010000033.1 GCF_014207355.1 Mesorhizobium sangaii
GCGCAGATCTGGGCGGAGCTTCTCGGTGTCGAGCGGGTCGGACGCCACGACAACTTCTTCGAGCTGGGCGGCCACTCGCTCCTGGCCGTGCAACTCTTGAGCCGACTGTCGCAGGTTGTTGGCGTCGAACTGCGCCTGACGACGCTGTTCGCCAATCCGGTGCTTTCCGATCTGGCAGAAAGCATTGTCGAGCAGTTGAGCCGCTCCGGTCCGCAAGACCTGCCGGCGATTGTAACCGTGTCGCGTCATGAGCCGCTTGTGCTGTCGTTTGCGCAGCAGCGGCTGTGGTTTTTGGCCCAGCTGGACGAGGGCAGCACCAACTATCACATGCCGCTGGCCCTGCGGCTGCGTGGTGTGCTCGACCGCACCGCGTGGCAGCGCAGCCTTGACCGTTTGCTTGCGCGTCATGAAGCGCTGCGCAGTGTCTTTGTCGCGTCGGATGGCAAGCCCTGGGTTGAGGTTCTGTCGCCGGATGCGGGGCTGCCCGTACTTGAGCACGATCTGCGGCACAGGCCGGATGCGGAAGCGGCGCTTCTGGAGCTGTGCCATGAAGAGGCGCGCACGCCATTCGATCTTGCGGGTGGCCCGCTGATCCGCGGGCGTCTGATCCGGATGTCGGATGCGGAGCACGTCTTCCTGCTGACGCAGCATCACATCGTCTCGGACGGCTGGTCGATGGGCGTGCTGGTGCGTGAACTCAGTCAGCTTTACCGGGCGTTCGAGGCTGGACAGGACGATCCTTTGCCGCCGCTGGCAATCCAGTACCCGGATTATGCCGCCTGGCAACGGCGGTGGCTGTCGGGGGAACGGCTGCAGAACCAGGCGCAGTATTGGCGCGACGCCCTGTCTGGCGCTCCGGCCCGTCTTGTCTTGCCGACGGACCGGCCGCGACCGGCCCAGCAGTCATATGCCGGGGCCGCTGTGCCGATCGTCATCGATGCGGATCTGACGCGGGGTCTGAAGCGGTTGAGCCGGCAGCATGGCACGACGTTGTTCATGACGGTGCTGGCGGCCTGGGCGGCGGTGCTGTCGCGTCTATCGGGGCAGGACGACCTTGTGATCGGCGTGCCGAGCGCCAATCGAGGCCGGGGCGAGATCGAAGAGTTGATCGGCTTCTTCGTCAACACCCTGGCGCTTCGGCTGGACCTGTCGGGCGAGCCGAGCGTGTCGGAGCTTCTGGAACGGACGCGGCGCACGGCCTTGGCTGCCCAGGACCATCAGGATCTGCCATTCGAGCAGGTGGTGGAGATCGTGCAGCCGCCACGGCATCTTGATCACACGCCGCTGTTCCAGGTGATGCTGGCCTGGCAGAACAACGCCGTTGAGCCGTTCGATCTTCCCGGGCTGAGTGTGGAGGTTGCCGGGGATGGGTTCGATCAGGTCAAGTTCGATCTGGAGCTGAGCCTTGGCGAGCACGGCGAGGTCATAGCCGGAACGCTGGGTTATGCCACGGCGCTGTTCGATCAGGCGACGATCGAGCGGCAGCGTGGTTATCTGCTGGCGCTGCTGCGGGCGATGGTTGCCGATGCCGGGCAGCCGGTCGGCCGCATCGAGCTGCTGTCGTCCGCCGAGCGGACGTATCTGCTGGAGGATCTGAACCGGACGGCTGCG
>NZ_JACHEF010000034.1 GCF_014207355.1 Mesorhizobium sangaii
GTCCTCTGTGGATGGCTCCCGCATTGCAAGAGGTAATTCGACGTTCTGGCGCGTTGGGTCGGGTGCAGTCTTCTGTCCGGCCTGTTGTTGCAGCCGATAGAGACTGCTGGCCCTGATGGGGTCGGCGAACAGGGTCCCAATCTGCTTATCAGGCTATGATGCCTCGGACATTCGACGGGTTGTCCCTGTTCCCGGCCTGACCGGTTTCGCCATCACATCGCGTCGCTCTTACACCTCATGGAGCCGATTGATCGGCTCGAACTGTTTTCTGCTTCAAGGTCTTCGCAACTTTACGCTGCCTGTTGTGGGGCATGGCGGGCCTGGTAGGTCTCGCCGCGGGCCATGATCGCCCAGACGACGCGGGCCATCTTGTTCGCCATGGCTACGCTCGCCACGCGCGCTGGCTTCCGGGCAAGCAACGCGATAAGGCGCGGATCGGCCGTCTCGGGCTTATGCCTCGCCCGGCGGATCAAAGAGGTCGCGCCAATCACCAGGAGCTTTCTCAGATACCGGTCACCCATCTTGGTGATGCGCCCGAGCCGGTCCTTACCACCGCTCGAGTTTTGCGATGGTGTGAGCCCAAGCCAGGCGGCAAACTCTCGACCCGAGCGGAACTGTCCCGGATCGGCAACCGATGCCGCCAGTGCTGTTGCACCGACCGGGCCGATGCCGGGAATGGTCGATAGACGCCGTGCCATGTCGTCAGATCTTTGCAGGGCAATGATCGACCGGTCGATCGCCTGGAGACGGACATGGGTGTCGAGTACCTGACCGGACAGGAGGCCGAGAATCTGCGTTGCCATTGACGGCACGTCCGGCGTCACTTGCTTCGCGGCGATCTGGCGCGCCAGCCCAAGCGCCCGCTCCAAACCTTCGGGGATATCGATGCCGAACTCGGCCAAGAGGCCACGGATCATGTTGACCAGTTGCGTGCGCTGCTTGACCAGAAGATTACGTGTACGGTGAAGCGACAGGGCCGCCTGTTGCTCGGCTGACTTCATCGCCACGAAACGCATGGTGGGGCGTGTCACCGCTTCGCAAATCGCCTCAGCGTCCACCGCATCGTTCTTGCCGCGCTTCACATAGGGCTTCACGTAGGCCGGCGGCATCAAGCGGACCTCGTGGCCGAGCTCTGTCAGCTCTCGCGCCCAATGATGTGAGGTCCCGCAGGCCTCCATACCGACCAGACAGGGCGGCAACTTGGTGAAAAACGGCAGAACTTGCGATCGCCGTAGTGCCTTGCGCACAACAACGTCTCCAGACGCGTCAACGGCATGAATTTGAAAAACACGCTTGGCCAGATCAAGGCCCACGGTGGTAATCTGCATGGCGGATGGCTCCTTTGCTCGGGTTGCCTGACAGCAAACCCACTTTGGCACCGAGATGCCGGGAGCGGGAGCCATCCACCTCATCTG
>NZ_JACHEF010000035.1 GCF_014207355.1 Mesorhizobium sangaii
CTCCGAATTCGGCATCGAAAGCCTTCAAAACCTCATCGCCATCCATCGCGACGGAAACAAATAGGTCCGTCCGCGTCCCTCACCGGATGGATACGCCCGAGAAAGCCTGTTCCGCCGAACACAGTGACGATCCGTTTCGTGTTGAGATCATCAGAATCCATTGCCTCGCCACGCCTTGTCTTCGCATGCCTCCGAACGCCTGCCGCGAGGTTTACGGCCGGCGAAGACCCAGCATAAGGGTGGTCATCGTTGCGCTCGCGCATGCCACCGCTAACAGCACGACGACGCCAGCAGAGTTGGACTTTTGCTTTGCGCGAACTGGGACGTCTCTTGCGGGCAAAGCACTGTGAACCAGCGCGTCCAGATCGGATCTGCTGCCATGTCGAACGGAATAGGCGCGAGTGAATTCGGCCCCGAGAAGAAAGATTTCGGATGAGTAGTAAACCCAGAGGAGTATGACGAGCAGTCCACCGGCGGCACCATATGAGGACGCGATCGCACTGGTGCCGATATACCAGCCAATGAGTGATTTTCCGAGCGTGAACAGGGCAGCGGTCACAACAGCACCAATCCCTACGTCGCGCCATTCGAGAGTTCGATCGGGCAAAACTTTGTAAATGGCAGCGAACATCGCCGAGATCAGTGCAAACGAAACGACCGTGTTGATCACGTCGAGGACGATTGTGCCGAACGGGATCTGAGCGTTGATGAAATTGCCCAGCAGCGAGATCGCTGCACTGGCTACGAGAGATACGAGCAACATGAAACCGAGTGCTGCGACCAAACCCAGACTTGCTGCACGTGCGCGCACCAGACGCGATAAGGAACCGCCTTGCGGTTCGACCTTCCAAATTGTGTTCAGCGACTGCTGCATTTCACCAAAAACGCCAGAAGCGGTCACGAACAAGGTGACGATGCCTATGACCGCCGTCCAAGTCCCGGATGATTTGTCAGATGCGCTCTCGACCGCGGTCTGAAGGAGACTTGCGCTTTCTGGTCCCATCAGCCCGGAGACCTGGGCAGACAAAGCCAATTGTGCAGCATCGTGACCGAAAACGAGACCCGCGATAGCGACCACAATCAGCAAAATTGGCGCCAGCGACGTGGCGGCGTAGAAAGCCATCGCAGCGCCATGACTAAGAGCATTGTCGTTGATGAAGCCGACTACGCTTTCTCGCACCAAGTCCCATACATTTGTGATCGAGGGTCGCACTTCGAATCCGTAGGGTGAGCGGCAATGGCGTCCACTAGCAATGCGCCAGAACTTCCGATGTTCCGACCGGGGGCCACGTCCAAGTCACGGGCTCAAACCCTTTTAAGGCTAGGGTCAGGACCCATTAATTTGTTGAGTTGATATCTGTTGGGTGATTCAAGGTGGCAGGAGGTGCTGCCTTGAGTGATTTGCTGATGTTGAC
>NZ_JACHEF010000036.1 GCF_014207355.1 Mesorhizobium sangaii
GCAGGCTTAGAAGCAAACTTCTTCGTCGCCAGCGGCGTGCCGCCCTCGTTGGTGAGGCGTATATAGTCGCCACCATCAACAAGTGTCAACAGCCAAGATCACCCTTTTTTCGATTTCTCGTGGATATCTCGGCGAGCCCGGAATTGGTGAGTTGGCTTGGCCCGATTGTGACCGGCTTTCCGGCGCAGCTTATCCCCAGGAAGCACGCCACCGGATCAGCGCCGAGCTTGTGCCATCGGCCGGACAATCGCTGGTCGCGCCAGGCGGTGCGCTATGGCCAGCCCCTGCTTGAGCGCCGGTTAGAGCCGTTCTTCAAGCAATTCCAGCGTGATGTTGCGGCCGGCGTAAAAGACGCCCAAAACCAGCACCCGCTCGCCGTCGACGGCGAATGCAATGCTGACAGCGCGCCGGTACCCAACAATCCGCAGCCCAGGCATGATCTCGACCCGCTCAGTGCCACGCTGTGGAAAAGTCGACAGGCCGAGACAATGCTCACGGATACCCACAACGAAATTCCAGGCGATCGCAGGCGATGCGCGTTCCGCTATATCGTCATAGAGCGCTTCCAGCTCGGACTCCGCCTTGGGGTGGAAGACAATCTGATATTCCATCCCCTACTTGGCTTTCGCCTGCTTCGCGCGATGACGCGCCTCCAGCCGCGAAAACACCGTGTCGGCAGGGATCCCTTTCGTTGGATCCCGCTGGAGCTCGGCCAGGCGCGAGGGTACGTCTTCACGCAGCCATTTCTCTCGCTCCGCCTCGAAGTCCTCGAGCATGCGCAGGCCCGCGCGGACAACCTCGCTGGCATTGTTGTAGCGGCCTGATTCGAGCTGCTTCCTGATGAAGCTCTCATAGTGGTCGTTTAGAGCGTAATTTGGCATGGCAACCTCCTGCAAGGATTATGGGGGCGCCCAACGCGGATAGCAATAGATGTCAACTATTAGCAATCGGGCTGATTCGGGCATGCTCCACCTTGCCGCCATCCGGCTCCGGGAGAGACGCCGTCGCCTGATTCGGCAAGACTGGAATGTCGCCTCAGCCTTGAGGGCGCCGGCGTGATCGAGGAGCGGCATGCAAAGTCGATGCCCGCGGTCGTCATCTCTGGCCAGCATGCGCGCGACGACAGGCGCAAACTCGAATCGGACCACCGACGCGCTTAGGACGTCATTTCTGTCGGGTTTGTCGCGTCACGCAGACATTGTCGTTTGCGTTTCCGATCTACGGCTTACGTCCTCCCAAAAGACAAAACGCCCGTTGGCTTTTGGCCAGACGGGCGTTTGTGATTTGGTTGCGGGGAAGGCTTTGTCTTATTTGCCTGCTGCGTCGACT
>NZ_JACHEF010000037.1 GCF_014207355.1 Mesorhizobium sangaii
GTGACCTGCCACTGAGTTTTTCCTCCATCTGAGATTAGAGTCCGGCCCTTGATTGAAGGACGGACTGATGAAGAGAAAGCGGTTCACGGAAGAACAGATCATCGCGGTTCTGCGCGAGCACGAGACGGGTGCGAAGGCGGGCGACCTGGCCCGCAAGCACGGGATCAGCGAGGCGACGTTGTATAACTGGAAGGCGAAGTATGGCGGCATGGACGTGTCCGACGCCAAGCGCCTGAAGGCTCTGGAAGACGAGAATGCGAAGCTGAAGAAGCTGCTTGCCGACCAGATGCTGGAAGCCTCGGCGCTGCGCGAGCTTCTGTCAAAAAAATGGTAGGGCCCGCCGCCAGGCGCGAAGCCGTCGCGCATCTGCAGGCCACGATGGCCCTGTCGGAGCGTCGGGCCTGTTCCTTCGTCGGTGCCGATCGCAAGATGGTCCGCTACCGGTCTCGGCGCCCACCGGAGACGGAGTTGCGCACACGGTTGCGCGACCTTGCTAACGAGCGCCGTCGTTTCGGCTATCGGCGGCTGTTCATCCTGCTCCGGCGCGAGGGTGAGGCATCGGGGGTCAATCGCATCTACCGGCTTTACCGCGAGGAAGGCCTGACGGTGCGCAAGCGCCGGGCAAGGCGGCGAGCGGTCGGTACGCGGGCGCCGATTCTGGTCGAGGCGAAGCCGAATGCGCGCTGGTCGCTGGATTTTGTCCATGACCGGTTCGCCTGCGGCCGACGCTTCCGTGTGCTGAACATCGTCGACGACGTGACGCGCGAATGCCTGGCGGCAGTCCCCGACACGTCGATCTCCGGTCGCCGCGTTGCCCGCGAACTGACGGACCTGGTCGCCCAGCGCGGCAAGCCGGACATGATCGTCTCCGACCACGGGCACCGAGTTCACCTCGAACGCGATCCTCGCCTGGTCGAAGGATCATCAGGTGGAATGGCACTTCATCGCGCCGGGCAAGCCGATGCAGAACGGCTTCTGCGAAAGCTTCAACGGGCGGATGCGGGACGAGTTGCTGAACGAAACCCTGTTCTTCGGCCTCGACCATGCCCGAACAACCATCGCCGAATGGGCAGACGACTACAACCGATCGCGCCCACATTCGGCGCTCGGATACATCACGCCTGCGGCCTATGCCGCCAATCTCACCGCAACGGACGATCGGCTGCGCAACCCCGACCAGCTCCGCCGATCACCCGTTGCTCAACCCGCGCCATACGGCGTAAAACCCGCCGAGGCTCTAACTGCAGCCGGATGAAATTTCAGTGGCAGGTCA
>NZ_JACHEF010000038.1 GCF_014207355.1 Mesorhizobium sangaii
ATGAACCGCTCCGCCGTCAGCTCGGGCCGGTTCAGGTAGCCACGCGCAACCCCCGCCCCGCCAATATAAAGCTCACCCACCGCCCCGAACGGCACCGGCGCGCCATGACCGTCCAGAAGATAGATCCGCGTGTTCGCAATCGGACGGCCGATCGGGAGCCGGCCAAACGTCTCATCAATCGCGGTAATCTCGCAGACTGTCGCAAAGGTCGTCGTCTCGGTCGGACCGTAGCAGTGCAAGAGATGCTGCGGTCGGCTCCCCCTCAAGACCCGTGCTACTGCCGCCACATCAACCGCATCACCGCCGACCAATAGCAACCGCAAGCTTGCCAGCGCCGGGCCTAAATCATCTGCGCTCTGGCTGAACAACCCAGCTGTCAGATGCAGGACGGTAATGCCATGCTGCTGAACCACACGGCGCAGCACCTCTGGCTGCAGCACATCGATTTGTGGAATCACAACCAGGCTTGAACCGTGTAGCAGCGGTGCCCACACTTCCAGGGTACTGATATCAAACGCGGGATTGCCCACCCACGCCACACGATCACTCGAGCTGAACTGCGCATAGCCATTGTTGATGACGAGCCGGTTGACCGCACGGTGAGCAACAACAACCCCCTTGGGGAGGCCGGTCGAGCCGGACGTGTACATCACGTAAGCGGCAGCCTCGGCGCTCAATGCCAGGCCAGGATCGGCACTGGACCCTGGTCCGGTCATGAGCGGCTCAATCGCCAGAACAGGGATCGTCACCTCAAGCAGATCATCATCGTCACTCTCGCTAAGGACCAGGCGCGCAGCACAATCGGCCATCAGCCATTCTTGTCGCGCAGATGGAAGAGCGCGATCGATCGGCACATACACTCCGCCCGCCTTCAGGATCGCCAGCTGCGCCACCACAAGGGCGACGGAGCGGTCCAGCACTGTCGCAACGCGATCCCCGGGCCTCACCCCGAGCCCGATCAGATGGTGCGCCAGCCGGTTGGCCCGCGCGTTGAGCTCGCCATAGCTCAACCGCTCGTCCTCATGGACCACCGCCACCGCCTCCGGCGCCTGGCGCACCTGCGCCTCGAACAGCTCGTGGATGCACCGCTCCGAAGGATAGGCCGCAGCCGTCCGGTTCAGATCCTCCAGCAGATACGTCCGCTCGGCGGACGACAGCAGCTCGATGCGGCCGACCGGCTGCCCGGCATCGGCAACCA
>NZ_JACHEF010000039.1 GCF_014207355.1 Mesorhizobium sangaii
AGCGGGACTTCGCGGCGCTGTATTCGCCGATCGGACGGCCATCGATCCCGCCGGAGAAGCTGCTGCGGGCGATGCTGTTGCAGGCGTTCTATTCGATCCGCTCGGAGCGGCTGTTGATGGAGCGGCTGGAATACGACCTTCTGTTCCGCTGGTTCGTCGGGATTGGCGTTGACGATGCGGCTTGGGATCATTCTGTGTTCTCCAAGAACCGCGACCGGTTGCTGGAGGGCGACATCGCTGCAAAGTTCCTGAGCGCGGTGCTGGCGCAGCCCAAGGTCAAGAGGCTTCTGTCGACGGATCACTTCTCGGTCGACGGGACGCTGATCGAGGCGTGGGCGTCGATGAAGAGCGTCAAGCCGAAAGACGGCTCGGGCGAGCCGCCGGCTCAAGGCGGCGGGCGCAACGCCGAAGCGGATTTCCATGGCCAGAAGCGGTCGAACGATACACATGGCTCGACCACCGATCCTGACGCCAGGCTCTATCGCAAAGGTAAAGGCAAGGAGGCCAAGCTGTGCTTCATGGGGCATGGTCTGATGGAGAACCGCCACGGGCTCTTGGTCGATGCCTGCCTGACACTGGCAGACGGGCATGCCGAACGGGTGGCGGCGCTGCACATGATCGAGCCCCGGGCCGACCGGCCGCAGGCGATCACGCTCGGCGCCGACAAGGCCTATGATGCGCAGGACTTCATCAACGAGTTGCGCTCGATGAAGGTGACGCCGCACGTGGCGCAGGACACGAACGGCCGTCGTTCGGCGATCGACGGGCGCACGACGCGGCACGGCGGCTATGCTGTCAGCCAGCGCATCCGCAAGCGCATCGAGGAGGCGTTCGGCTGGATCAAGACGGTCGCCGGTCAGCGCCAAACCAAGTTGCGCGGTCGCGACCGTGTCGGATGGGCCTTCACCTTCAGTGCCGCCGCCTACAATCTGGTGCGGCTGCCCAAGCTGCTGGCGGTGCCGACATGACCGCGCCGGCGAACTGCCGACTGATCGGTCGCTGGCGGATCGTCGAGGCCGATCTGTGGGATCGCTCCTATCTCGATCTTGGCGAACCGGCCATGATCACCATCGGAGCGACAACCACGGTGAGATCGCCTTTGGCGCCCTGCAAGCCGGCCTCGATCTCAGCTATGGCCCCAATATGGTGTTCTTCACATGGGCCGGCTTTGACGAGATGGACG